>NZ_OMPU01000010.1 GCF_900313065.1 Kiloniella sp. EL199 | reverse complement strand
ATTCGTGGGTGTACCAAGTTTTGGGAATTCCAAATGAGGCATCGCACTGGTAATTTGATACCTATTTAACCAGTTGGAATTTTTCAAAATATCCTGTTCCCCATTAAAATGGTCGTCATTAAAATCCATCTATCAATCAAAATTACCATGTAAAACTTTCAACACTCTCAAATGATATCGTTGCGCCATTCCCTGTTGTTATTGTCCCAGAATCATCCGTCAATAATGATGGATCATAGGCATCAGCGCTAGAAAAACTGTCTCCATTATCCAAGACGACTGTCCAGCCATCTAGCGCGTTCGTCAGATCAATGGTATCTGTACCTTGCCCCCCATCGACCCAATCGGCATCTCCTGTTTCGTTAGACCCATCAAAAACAAAAAGATCATTGCCCTGTTCCATATAAAGTATCTGTGCCTTGGCCGCCGGCCATATTGTCGCTTCCAGATCCCCCGTAAAGCGTATCGGCGCCGGTATCTCCATCCATAACATCCTGACCAGCCCCACCATACAAGATATCGCCGGAATTTCCACCTGACAGCACATCATTTCCTTCACCACCGACAACCGTATCAGCCTGACTACTGCCAGTGATAACATCATTCTCATCTATCCCCCAGATTTCATCCTTATGAACCGTCCCACTTAAAACATCATCACCTGAAGTTCCGATTAAAGTGGCCCCTGACATATCACCAGGATCGTTAATATCAGTAGTAGCGGTATCATTCACATCAGAAACACCGATGGAGAAGGTCTCCTGATAGCTGTTGCCTGCTCCATCGGTCACCTCAACAGTCACACTGTGAGAATTAGTCTGTTCGTAATCAACACCTGCGGCAAGCTTGAGCTCATTGCCATCAATAGTGAACTTGCTATCGGGATCTGAGACAATACTGTAGCTAAAGGAACTACTGTCCGCATCTGTAGCTGAAAGCGTCCCAACAACAGTGCCAATGCCTGCACTCTCCGATACTGAAGTCGAACTCAATGCTATATCTGTTGCAGCGGTATCATCCACATCGGAAACACCAATGGAGAAAGTCTCCTGATAACTGTTGCCTGCTCCGTCTGTTACTTCAACGGTGACGGAATGTGATGTCGCACTCTCGGCATCAACACCTGCGGCAAGCTTGAGCTCATTGCCATCTATAGTGAACTTGCTATCGGGATCAGAGACAATACTGTAGCTAAAGGAACTACTGTCCGCATCTGTGGCTGAAAGCGTCCCAACAACAGTGCCAATGCCTGCACTCTCCGATACTGAAGTCGAACTCAATGCTATATCCGTCGCAGCGGTATCATCCACATCGGAAACACCAATAGAGAAAGTCTCCTGATAACTGTTGCCTGCTCCGTCTGTTACTTCGACGGTCACCGAATGTGATGTCGCACTCTCGGCATCAACACCTGCGGCAAGCTTGAGCTCATTGCCATCTATGGTGAACTTGCTATCAGGATCTGAGACAATACTGTAGCTAAAGGAACTACTGTCTGCATCTGTGGCTGAGAGTGTGCCAACAACAGTGCCAATGCCTGCACTCTCCGATACTGAAGTCGAATTCAATGCTATATCCGTCGCAGCGGTATCATCCACATCGGAAACGCCAATGGAGAAAGTCTCCTGATAACTGTTGCCTGCTCCGTCTGTTACTTCAACGGTGACGGAATGTGATGTCGCACTCTCGGCATCAACACCTGCGGCAAGTTTCAACTCGTTACCATCAATAGTGAACTTGCTGTCAGGGTCTGAGACAATACTGTAGCTAAAGGAACTGCTGTCTGCATCTGTGGCTGAAAGCGTCCCAACAACAGTGCCAATGCCTGCACTCTCCGATACTGAAGTCGAATTCAATGCTATATCCGTCGCAGCGGTATCATCCACATCGGAAACACCAATAGAGAAAGTCTCCTGATAACTGTTGCCTGCTCCATCTGTCACTTCAACGGTGACGGAATGTGATGTCGCACTCTCGGCATCAACACCTGCGGCAAGCTTGAGCTCATTGCCATCAATAGTGAACTTGCTGTCAGGATCAGAGACAATACTGTAGCTAAAGGAACTACTGTCCGCATCTGTGGCTGAAAGCGTCCCAACAACAGTGCCAATGCCTGCACTCTCCGATACTGAGTTACCAGACAAGGCTATATCTGTTGGAACTTTATCAACAGCAGATTGAAGATTAAACGTTTCCTGAGAAATGGGGGGTTCTGGAGTGTTTTCTCTTTGTGTATCAAGAATCTCATGAGACTTAATCATTGAGTCATCACTTAATCCTATTTCAGAGGCATTTAGTTTAAATGAACCAAGTTCATTCGCTAAACCATCAACTCCTTTAGATAAATTTGAAGACAGCTCTGTCTGGTTCAAAGCGCTACTTTCTAATTCTGTACCCCTGACAAATGTCTGCCCCTCTATTTCAGCACTATCAGTCCCTTCCCTTGTTGTCACTGACACGCTATCCGTCTGTAGATTGCTTTCCTCACTCTGAACAATTTCGGCTGTAGTATCTTCTTTTGAGCTGAAATCAGTTCCTTGTTCCGAATGTCCATAATGTAGGTTTGCAGCTAAAGATTGATCATTATCACCAGAAACAGTTAAGCTAAATGCCTCACCCTCTGGTTGTTTTAATTTCTCATCTTCACCAACATTATCAAGCAATACATCATCATCAATTTTTGATGTTTTTGTTGATGCAATATCTTGTTGATCACGATCAGCCATATCATGCTCCTATTAATGGCGAGATCATTGTAATCGCGTTTTAAGAACAACTTTTCATTGCGCTATGATCAGATGCCAAACACAGAAAATCCCTTATATTATCACTTAATTTTTATGAACAACCTGTTAATTGAATAAAGAGTAAAGTTATATAAAATTTTATTTAAATACTATACTTTACGTGATCGTTTTCCCATTAATAATAAGTCATTGATATTATAATACAGATCATCAAAAAAGATTACATCGTTCATCTTTTGGTATAAAAAAATCCGAGTGCCATCAACATAACACCCGGAGATTCTTTCAATTAGTAATTGTGCATACCATACAATTATTTGATAGCATCAACCACAGCATGGGTCCAAGCCCCTTCCGGCTTTTTCGTGATCACAGGATCAGAACCACCACCAAGAAGAGTACTGACTGTACGCTTATAATCCGCAGGATCCAGCTTACCATCAGAACCCGCTGTGAGCTTGTTAATTTCACCCATCATACGAACCTGATGTTTTTCTGTCTGTGCACCCGTTGCATCATTTTCCAGCACGATTTCCGCAGCTTCTTCCGGATGTTCACGCGCATAATCCCAACCTTTCATACTGGCTGAAACAAAACGTGCCATCTTATCAACAAAGGCAGCATCTTTCAGATTGTCTTCGAGAACATAAAGACCATCTTCCAATGTTGCGACACCTTGTTCTTCATATTTGAAAACAACAAGTTCGTCAGCGGGAATGCCCGCATCAATAATCTGCCAATATTCATTGTAGGTCATTGTCGAAACACAATCGGCCTGTTTTTGAAGAATTGGATCAACGTTAAAACCCTGCTTTAAAACGGAAACACCTTCTGCCCCACCACTGGTCGGTATTTGCAGTTTCGACATCCAGCTAAGGAAAGGATATTCGTTTCCGAAGAACCATACGCCCAGCGTTTTTCCTTTGAAATCATCCGGGGATGTTATACCTGTTTCTTTACGACAGGTCAGCATCATGCCTGATGTTTTAAAGGGTTGTGCAATGTTTACCAGTGCGACACCTTTTTCACGGGAAGCCAAAGCAGACGGCATCCAGTCAACAATAACATCTGCGCCACCGCCAGCAATAACCTGTGGTGGTGCAATATCAGGACCACCGGGTTTAATGTTCACATCAAGATCAGCATCGTCATAGAAGCCTTTTTCCTTGGCAACATAGTAGCCCGCGAACTGTGCCTGTGTTACCCACTTCAGTTGCAGATTTACGGTATCCGCAGCTTGTGTAACTCCGGCGGCGCCAAAAGCTCCAAAAGTTACAGCAGCAACAGCACCCAATAACAGTTTCTTCATTATTATCTCCCTGTTGTGGTTCCATCTCAGCAAAACAGAATAACCCGACGGATTAACGACTGCTTCGAAAGGACGGATGCCAAAATGTACATGCCCGTTCGATAACGACCATGATTCCATAAAAAGCAGTGCCGGCAAGAGCGGCTACTGCAATCTCAGCCCAGACCATATCGACGTTCATACGGCCTACTTCGGTTGAAATACGAAATCCCATACCCACAATTGGCGTACCGAAGAACTCGGCAACAATGGCACCAATCATGGCAAGGGTAGAATTAATTTTCAAAGCGTTGAAAATAAATGGTAATGCCGATGGTAAACGAAGTTTTATCAAACTTTGCCAATAGCTCGCAGCATAGGTTTTCATCATATCCTTTTCGATGGACGACGTAATAGACAGACCAGCCACCGTGTTTACCAGCATAGGAAAGAAAGTCATGATAATGACGACCGCCGCCTTAGACTGCCAGTCAAAACCAAACCACATCACCATAATTGGCGCGACCCCGATAATCGGTAAAGCACTGACCAAGTTTCCAATTGGTAACAACCCACGTTGTAAGAAAGGACTTCGATCAATCAAAATGGCAATGATGAAGGCACTACCACAGCCAAGAAAATACCCGATCAAAACAGCTTTCAAAAAGGTTTGCTGGAAATCTGCCCACAAGATATCTGTCGAGGCCATAAAACGCGCGCCGATCATACTCGGCGGAGGCAACAGGACCGTTGGTATTTGTAACCCGCGAACCACAAGCTCCCAAAGCAACAGCAACCAAACGCCAAACAATACAGGCACAACAATGCTGTAGAAGCGTTTTGCGGTCGGTGTTTTCGTCCTTTTCGCAGACAACTGATCAACCAACAACCAAGCCATAAGCCAAGAAGACACCACCAAACACCAGAAACCTGATGTCAAATTTTGATCAACAACATCAAGGCGGGCAAGAAGCATCCACGCCCCAACGTGAGGCAAAACTATCATTACCAGATCTGCAATTAATCCTCTTAGCCGATTAAGAAGTACGGCCATAGAAGCTAACATGGAAACAATTGCAAAAGCTGTGAGTCCACTATCACTCCACAAAGAGGCAGCTTCACCATTTAGCTCACCCAATGGAAAAAACAGGGCCAGAATAGAAAGCACACCGCTTAAAATAGCGAGTGATTGTCGAAAACTAATCATTGCGCCATCCCCATTTTCTTCAGGACAATTTTATTGGAAATACCGACCAAAGAAACCAATCCTGCAGCCAGTAAGGCAGCCGCGATTAAAGCAGACCAGATCTGAATGGTTTGTCCGTAATAAGAACCTGCTAATAACCGAGCTCCTAAACCTTCGACAGCACCTGTAGGGAGCTCACCAACGATAGCACCGACAAGGCTAGTCGCTATGGCAACCTTCATTCCGGTAAAGAGGTAAGGTACGGAAGATGGCCAGCGTAATTTCCAGAAAAGGTCCCAGTTGGACGCATTGTAGGTCCGCATAAGATCAAGGTGAATAACTTCCGGAGAACGTAGCCCCTTTACAATCCCCACAGTGATGGGAAAGAAACTAAGATAGGTGGCAATAAAGGCTTTAGGCAAAATGCCCTGAATACCAATTGCGTTCAAAACAACAATAATCATCGGGGCAATTGCCAAAATAGGAATTGTCTGGGATGAGATAATCCACGGCATCAGGCTTTTGTCCAAACTGCGATTATGAACAATCCCTACAGCCAATAGAATTCCCAAAACCGTCCCGATGACAAAACCAAGCAGTGTTGTCGAGAGTGTTATCCAGCTGTGATAAACAAGCGATCTTTTTGACGTTACTTTCTTCAGGATTGTTGTCTTGTATAATTCAACGACAACCTGATCCGGTGCAGGCAGGACAGGACGTTCTTGTGCCAGCGTATCGCTGATTAATTGGCTTGTTGTCCATTCAACATTATTGCGTTTGTAAATTTCCTTTTGAAAAGGGCTGTTCAGCATAACAGCAGAGAAATACCAAATGGCAATAATTGCCATCACAATCACCAAGACAGGGCCCGTTTTCCCAGACATAAGCCGAGACCACAGCCCCTGCCCCCCGGCAACACCGGGAGAAATCAGAGCATCAGTCGTCATAACTATGCCCTTCCTTCAGTCCTTCGCGTACCCGGTGGGCAATTTCCAAAAATTCCGGCGTCTCCCGAATATCCAATCCGCGATCACGTGGAAGATTGCAGTCAATCACATCATAAATACGCCCCGGTCGTGGGGACATAACCACAATTTTAGACGACAGGAAAACGGCTTCTGGAATAGAGTGTGTGACAAAGAGAACCGTCTTGTCGGTTTTATCCCACAAGCGTAAAAGCTGTTCATTCAAATGATCACGGACAATTTCATCCAAGGCACCAAAAGGCTCGTCCATCAATAACAGTTCCGGATCAAAAGAGAGCGCACGGGCGATAGAAGCCCGCTGTTGCATCCCCCCTGAAAGCTGCCAGGGATATTTTTTATCAAACCCCGAAAGATTTACCAGTTCCATATTGCGGGCAATTCGTTCCTGTCGTTCGGACTTGGAAATTCCCATAACTTCCAGTGGTAAGGATATATTACCTGCAATCGTTCGCCACGGATAAAGCGCTGGAGCCTGAAAAACATATCCGTAGTCCCGATTAAGCCGAGCCTGTTGTGCGCTAACGCCATTGACCCAGAGTTCACCGCCAGTAGGTTGTTCCAGATCCGCAACCGCCCGGAGTAAAGTGGTTTTACCGCACCCAGAAGGTCCGATAAAAGAAACAAAATCCCCCTGATTAATAGTGAGATCAATATCAGACAACGCATGAACTGGTCCGTCATTCGTCTCAAAAGTGAGCGACAATCCTTTGATATTAATCACCGAATTCGCACTCTGTTCTTGACTTATAGTCCCTGTCTCTGGACTCATCCCGTTTGTATCCATCTTTTCTGCCTGTCCGGTCGTTCCCTGTTTGGTACCCTCGGCGGCGCCAGTTGCATTCCCATTTGTATTTATGGCTGTAGATTGCAGCATGGCATTACTCCCTGTGTATAGAACTCTGTTTTTGGTAACAGTTATCGTTCTTGTTTTAGAGTGGCGTAAAGTTAGCTTACGCCACTCTTTATTTTATCACTGAATCAATCCAGCTTGTTCCCACCGCTAGAAACTAACGGGCATATCTATACACCAGCAGGCATATTCTCAGCTTTGCGTTCCACTTTACGCGGTGCTGTAATTTCTTTCCACTTGGAAAGTGCTTTATTTACGGCCGGGTATGAATCTCTCGCAACGAATTCACCATGACCAGGTTCAGCCTTAACAGTGCTTTCTTCAACAGACACCTTACCCCGCGTCAGTGTAAAACGCGGCAATCCGGTAACTTCTTTACCTTCGAAGACATTGTATTCGATAACAGATTGCTGGTTCTTTGCCGTAATGGTTTTAGAACGATTTGGATCCCAAACCACCAAATCCGCATCGGCACCAACCATAACAGCGCCCTTTTTGGGATACATGTTCAGAATTTTAGCTATGTTTGTTGATGTCACAGCAACAAACTCATTCATAGTCAGACGCCCTGTTTTCACACCGTGTGTCCACAGCATCGGCATCCGATCTTCCAGCCCTCCTGTACCATTTGGAATTTTGGTAAAGTCACCAATTCCAAAGCGTTTTTGTTCCGCTGTAAAAGCACAGTGATCTGTCGCCACAACCTGAAGAGATCCGGATTGTAAACCAGCCCAGAGACTATCTTGATGTTGCTTGTTCCGGAAAGGCGGAGACATTACCCGTTGCGCAGAATGATCCCAATCCGGGTGCGCATATTCGCTATCATCCAGTGTCAGATGCTGAATAAGTGGTTCACCAAAAACACGCATTCCCTTTTGGCGCGCACGGCGAATGGCTTCATGGGCCTGCTCACAGGATGTATGCACAATGTAAAGTGGTACACCGGCCATATCGGCAATCATAATCGCACGGTTAGCAGCTTCGCCTTCGACCTCTGGCGGTCTGGAATAGGAATGGGCTTCGGGGCCATTATTCCCTTCGGCTAGTAATTTTTGTTGCAAAGTCGCAACCACATCACCGTTTTCTGCATGAACCAGAGGCATCGCCCCTAGTGCTGAACAACGCTGAAACGATGCAAACATCTCATCATCATCAACCATCAAGGCACCTTTGTAGGCCATGAAATGCTTGAAGGTATTAATCCCGCGACCAACGACTTCTTCCATTTCATTAAAGACTTTTTCGTCCCACCAGGTTACCGCCATATGATAGGAATAGTCGGCACAGGCAGAGCCTGATTTCTGCTGCCAGATAGCCAACGCTTCCATAAGAGATTGGCCCGGCGCAGGGAGACAGAAGTCAACAACCATGGTTGTCCCGCCAGCTAAACCAGCCCGTGTCCCACTCTCGAAATTATCGGCAGAGTGCGTTCCCATAAAAGGCATTTCAAGATGCACATGGGGATCAATTCCACCCGGCATAATGTAACAACCAGTGGCATCCAAAGTTTCATTTCCGGAAAGATTTTGCCCGATCTCAGCTATTTTACCACCTTCGACCAAAACATCTGCTTCGTAAGATAAATCTGCGGTAACAACAGTACCGCCTTTGATAACTGTACTCATGATTCTACCCTTTCCTTATTCTACGATCTCAGCGGTTTCAACAACGGCATGAAACAGAACATCAGCCCCTGCACCTGCCCATTCCGGGGAAATTTCTTCGTCTTCATTATGACTGAGTCCATCAACGCATGGACACATAACCATCGCAGTTGGCGCAACGCGATTAATCCAACAGGCATCATGCCCTGCACCAGAGACGATATCACGATGGGAATACCCCAGACGCACAGCAGCATTTCGCACAGCAGAGACACAGCCTTCGTCAAAGGTAACGGGATCAAAAGCCCCCGCTTGTTCAATTTCCATTGTCAGGCCGATTTCTTCGACAATCTCGCGCCCTTCAAATCGCAGAGCCTGTTCCATAGCGGTGATCACATCCTTGTTCGGATGACGGAAATCAATGGTGAAGACGGCTTTTCCCGGAATAATATTACGGGAATTAGGATAGACATCCATATGGCCAATCGCCCCCACAGCATGCGGAGCATATCGCAAGGCAATATCATTCACCAATTCAGTAATCCGTGCCGCGCCCAACCCTGCATTTACCCGTTTGGGCATAGGTGTTGAGCCAGTATGACTCTCTTTGCCTGTTAACGTCACCTGTAACCAGTTCAAGCCCTGACCATGGGTCACAACGCCAATATCGACATTCTCGTCTTCAAGGATTGGCCCCTGCTCGATATGAAGCTCAAACATTGCATGAAGTTTTCTCTGCCCCACAGGTTCATCCCCGACAAAGTCGATACGTTTAAGTTCGTCGCCAAATTTTAAACCTTCCGCATCCTCTCGGTCATAGGCCCAGTCTTGTGTATGAACACCGGCAAATACACCTGATGCCAACATTGCAGGGGCAAAACGAGTGCCTTCTTCGTTGGTCCAGTTCACAACCTCAATCGCACGTTTGGTCTTGATATCCATATCATTCAGGCTACGAACAATTTCTAATCCTGCGAGAACACCAAGCACGCCATCATATTTTCCACCAGTCGGTTGTGTATCAAGATGAGATCCCACCATAACAGGCAACAGACTAGGATCTGTTCCTTCGTGGCGGGCAAACATATTTCCCATGCTATCAATACCAACGGTCATGCCCGCTTCTTCACACCACCGTCTAAACAGGTGACGTCCTTCGGCATCTTCATCGGTCAGGGTTTGGCGATTATTTCCTCCCCGAACCCCCGGACCAATTTTTGCCATTTCCATTAATGAATCCCATAACCTTGGGGAATTAATATGCATATTATCGGCTGGTTTGCTCATGATAAGCTCCCTGAAAATACTTTTTTGTTCTTTTACGTTCTATTAAAAAAGGCATCGGGATCAGCCAGCTGACCTATCCCGATGCCCTTATTCTAATCCATGTTCGGGAAGGTAAAGACCGCCCCTTCCTTGATGCCCGCAGGCCAACGTGTCGTTACGGTTTTAAGCCTTGTGTAGAAACGCACACCTTCTGAACCATAGATAGAATGATCACCAAAGAGAGATCGCTTCCACCCGCCAAAAGAATGATAAGCAACCGGAACCGGGATCGGTACATTTACACCGACCATACCAACTTCAATATCATCCGCAAATGATCGAGCGGCATCACCATCACGTGTGAATATTGCAGTTCCGTTTCCGTACTCGTGCTTGTTGATTAGATCAACAGCATGATCGTAATCCTTGGCGCGCAAAACAGACAGAACAGGGCCAAAGATTTCTTCTTTATAGATCGTCATATCATCGGTTACGCGATCAAAAAGCGTCCCCCCGACAAAATAACCATCCTCATAACCCTGCAGTTTGAAGTTACGGCCATCAACAACCAGATCTGCCCCCTGGGCAACGCCCTTATCGATATATCCCAGCACCTTTTCCTGGTGTGCCTTGGTAATAACCGGTCCCATATCTGCATCTGCATCAGTACTCGGCCCGATCCGCATACTTTCGACGCGTGGCTTGAGGATTTCAACCAGCTTATCCGCTGTTTCTTCGCCAACAGGCACCGCAACAGAGATCGCCATACAACGTTCACCAGCAGAACCATAACCAGCCCCCATCAAGGCATCAGCAGCTTTGTCCATATCAGCGTCCGGCATAATAATCATGTGGTTTTTCGCACCACCCAGTGCCTGAACACGTTTGCCCTTTGCTGTTCCACGGGAATAGACATATTCCGCAATAGGTGTTGACCCCACAAAAGAAATAGCCTTTACATCCGAATGATCCAAAAGGGTATCTACGGCCTCTTTATCCCCATGAACAACGTTCAGGACACCATCAGGGAAACCTGCTTTTTTAAAGAGATCCCATACCAGCATGGGAGCTGACGGATCACGCTCGGACGGCTTAAGAACAAAAGTGTTGCCGGCTGCAATCGCAATTGGGTACATCCAAAGTGGAACCATCGCGGGAAAGTTAAAAGGCGTAATGCCGGCAACAACACCAAGAGGCTGTCGATCCGAATAACTATCAACTTGTGGGCCAACATTCCGACTAAATTCGCCTTTTAAAAGCTGGGGAATACCACAGGCAAACTCGACAACCTCTATACCACGGGCTACTTCGCCCAAGGCATCATCATGCGTTTTGCCATGTTCACGGCTAATCTCACGTGCAATATCATCAGCATGCGCATCCAGCAGTTCCTTGAAACGGAACATATAACGTGCACGCTTAAGTGGCGGCGTAGCCCCCCATTCTTTTGCAACAGCTTTGGCAGAAGCAACTGCCTGATTTACTTCATCAACTGTCGAAAGTGGCAGCTCTGCAATTTGCTCACCCGTTGCGGGATTAAAGATCTGCGAGCTTCGCGTACTTGAAGAAAGGCGTCTTTCGCCTGCGACTGCATTACTTATCCGTTCCATTTTCACCACCCATTAAGTCACATAAACGTCTGTGACGCCTGTAAATTTGAACTTGCTGCTTTCAGCATGAGCCAAAGGCACACGCCAGAAAGAAACCTATAACGAGAGGCCGCAGGACAACGGGGGTGAAGGAAAGATAATGTTTTACGTCAATAACAAGAACCTGTTATCGCGTCATAAAAAGGTGAGCAGTTTAAGCAAGAGGAATAAATCTTTTTAAGATTATTAATCCAATATGTTCCTGTTGCTTGAATTTGAAAATAGCTTTCTAAAAGCGCCTTCAGAATAAAGTCTTTTATCTCAGTCGTTGCCACCCATTTTATGCATGTACCTATACTCCCTGTACTACCGGTGTCTTATGTCCCCGGCCTTGTTTTTATTTTGGCAGTTGTTTAACCTGCCTTTATAATTCTTTACTTTATGGTCAATATTTAAGTGTATTTTCCTTATTTTCCTGACCATTTGGTCAAATTAACGCTACTAAATCCTGACCATTTGGTCAACACTAAAAACACATGTCGGATCCCGCTTGGGCAACACGACAGGAAACAAAATGACAAAAGTGGAAAGAGCAATAAAATCAAACTCCAAAGCAAGAATTCGGCAAGAAAAAGAAAAGATAATTCTTAAAGCTGCAGAAAGTGTTTTTGCCGAGTATGGTTTTCGGGGGGCGACCACAAGCATGATTGCCGAACGGGCTAAAATCCCCAAGGCCAGTCTGCATTATTATTTTCCGACAAAACAAGCTCTCTATCGTCAGGTTGTTGATAATATTTTTAACATCTGGCTTCAGGCAGCGGATTCATTTGACGATTGTGACGATCCCGTCGAGGCTCTGACCCGGTATATCGAAAAGAAAATGGATATATCCCGTGAAAACCCAATGGGATCAAAAGTCTGGGCAAATGAAATTATCCGCCGCGCACCAGTTATACAGGACTATCTGGAAACCACGCTCAAGGACTGGACGGAATCAAGAGTATCCGTCATTCAACGCTGGATAGATCAAGGCCGCATCAACCCGGTTGATCCCTATTATTTGCTTTACATGATCTGGGCAACAACACAGCACTATGCCGATTTTAATCACCAGATCGAAACCCTGAATGGAGGAACACCTTTGAGTGACAAGCAGTATCAAACGGCAAAAGACAATGCTATAGAGATCATCCTCAAGGGTATCGGAGCCCGATAGTTTAATATTTATGAGAAGAAGTAAGTGGTTATGAACCCAAGAGCCGGCCAAACAAAAAAGCGTACCCGTATACAGGCAAAGAATGAAGCCAAAATCCTGGAAGCTGCGCTGGATATCTTTGCCACCTTTGGTTTTCGAGGCACAACCATCGATCAAATTGCTCAAAAAGCAGAAATGTCGAAACCCAACCTTCTCTATTATTTCCGTCGTAAAGAAGACATCTATATTTCCGTTTTGGAACGAACACTGGATGAATGGCTCACCCCGTTAACAGAGCTTAATCCAGACGGCGACCCCATCAAGGAAATTGGCAAGTACACGAGTCTCAAACTGCAAATGTCTCAAAACGACCCAACCGCATCACGACTTTTTGCCAACGAAATCCTTCATGGTGCCCCTATGATCGAACACGTCTTGAAGGGATCACTCAAGGATCTGGTCGATGAAAAAGCAGCAGTTATTCACCATTGGGTCAAATCCGGAAAGTTAGCCAAAGTTGATCCCTACCATCTTATTTTCATGATTTGGGCAACAACACAGCACTATGCCGATTTTAAAATACAGATGCGAGCGATATTGGGCGATGAAGTTGACCAACCTGATTATTTCGAGAAGGCTGGCAATACAATCAGCACCGTCTTTTTCGAAGGTATAAAACCGAGATAAGTCCGTTCAGAACGTTGCTCTTCTCGCTAAATAAGCAGCCTATCAGCCCCTTAGTTTCGGAGACCGATCAGTACTGCGCTGTAAAAATATCATCGCCGACGCTATAATAATCACACCAATTATCAGCTTAATATCTGGCATAACTCCATAAACGACACTTTGAATGACGAGAACAATGGCCGGGGTCAAAAAAGTATAAGCCATGACCTTGGCAGCGGGCAGTCGAAAACTGGCGAACTTCAACAAATAAAAAGACAAGGCAGTGTTGCATAATGCCAAGTAAAAAATCGCTGCATAGATGAACCAATCAAGCTCTAACCAGGGACCTGACTGAATGCCCTCAAAACCATAAACACCGAGTAAAATCATCCCGGCAATAAGCGTCCAGAACGTCAGAACCAATAAATTTTCGCCGCCATGATATTTACGGACAAAGGGCGAATAGGCACTGTAGCTAAAACACCCGATCAGGAAAATCAGCTCCCCCTTGCCAAGGGAGAAGTTGAGCACATTTTCAATACTGCCGCCAAAAACAATCCAGATTGCCCCAAGAGCCGCGATAATTAGCCCGACCCACAAACGAATTGACGTTCTTTGCCCCAGCAAAAAGAAAGCGATAATAGCTGTCATCATTGGAATAAGGGTAAAAACAGCCCCCAGGTTAACCGGGCTGCCCCAGCGCAGGCCTTCGAACATGGTGATAAAAAACACAACCAGCAAAAAACCGAGCCAAAAATATTTGAGAAGTAAAAGTGGTCCCGGCCACTGCCATTGTTTTTTAACAAATAACAACATACCAAAAGCACCAGAGGCGATCACAAAACGCAGGAATGTCAATGCGCTTGGATCAAGGGCATGCGTTATAGCCGAACCAACAGGAAAAGAGGTGCTGACAAAAAAGATGAACAGCAGCATAGCTCCATGCGCTGCTCGTTCGTCTTTCACTTCAACACCAGAACTTTGCGAGAATGTTGAAGCTTCTGGATTAGATCTGTTTGACACGCTATCTTCCTTTAATGGCTTGATAATTCACTCCAAGCCCGCAGAAGCCAAGCCCGCGAAAAGATAGCGCGTCAGATAAAAATTACCAGATCTATAATTACCAGCTCTATTCTGCGGCCTTCGCCGCTGAAGGATTGTTTGGATGCGTTGTCCAGTTTGCATAATCGTGATCGATTGGCTTGTTCGTCCGCGGATCACTGCCTTCGGTCATCTGTTCCATGGTGATACAGTTTTCTACAGGGCAAACACTGACACAGAGATTACACCCGACACACTCTTCATCAATCACTTCGAACTTACGCACCCCATCAACCATTGAGGTAATTGCCTGATGAGATGTATCTTCGCAGGCAATATGGCAACGGCCACACTTGATACAGGCATCCTGATCAATTTTGGCTTTGGCTATATAGTTCAGGTTCAAATACTGCCAATCGGTTACATTCGGTACGGCACGACCAACAAAATCATCCAGCTTGTCATATCCTTGTTCGTCCATCCAATTAGATAGTCCAGCATTCAATTCTTCGATGATTTTAAAACCATAGGTCATTGCCGCGGTACAAACCTGAACAGAACCGGACCCCAGAGCCATAAACTCGGCTGCATCTTTCCAGGTTGTAATTCCCCCGATACCGGAAATTGGCAAACCATGAGTTTCCGGATCACGGGCAATTTCGGCAACCATATTCAGCGCAATAGGCTTCACAGCCGGGCCACAATAGCCACCGTGTGTTCCCTTGCCATCAACCGTCGGATTAGGTGCCATCATATCCAGATCAACCGATACAATGGAATTAATGGTGTTGATCAGGGAAACAGCATCTGCGCCACCACGATGCGCTGCCCGCGCAGACTGACGGACATCAGAAATATTTGGTGTCAACTTAACAATAACAGGCATGTCGGTATGGGCTTTACACCAACGGGTTACCATCTCGACATATTCAGGAACCTGACCAACAGCCGCCCCCATACCACGTTCGGACATACCATGTGGACATCCGAAATTAAGTTCAACTCCATCACAGCCCGTGTCTTCAACGCGCTTGAGAATATCAATCCAGTTTTGTTCTTCGCAAGGAACCATCAGAGAAACGATCAAGGCACGGTCCGGCCAGTTCTTTTTAACCCGTGTGATTTCTTCCAGATTGATTTCAAGCGATCGGTCTGTAATCAGCTCAATATTATTAAGCCCCAGCAAACGGCGATCCGGGCCGTGGATTGCCCCGTAACGAGGACCATTTACATTCACAACGTGAGGATTTTCCCCCAGTGTCTTCCAGACTACGCCGCCCCAACCAGCTTCAAAGGCACGCACAACGTTATATTCTTTATCAGTAGGCGGTGCAGACGCCAACCAATAAGGGTTAGGAGATTTAATACCGAGGAAATTGCAACTAATATCAGCCATAATCTTGTTCCTTAAATAAGGAGTATCGTAAGAGCGGGAATATTCTGTAAAACCGTTGATATTCCCAAAGGGATAAACAGTAACGAGCGACTGTGTATGCTAAGCACTCAGCACGTCATTGATTGCTTCGGCAGCAACCTTTCCGTCTTCTACTGCTGCGACAGTGAGATCTTCACCATCGGCGATACAATCCCCTCCAGCCCAGACATTACCCAGGCTTGTTCGGCGATTTTCATCCACTTTTATACGACCACTATCGAGTTCAATTGCTTCCGCAGATCCGTTCAAGGGTGCAGCAACAAAGTTCTGACCAATTGCCTTGAACACCATATCGGCATCCAACGTCAGTGTTTCGCCTGTGCCAGACAAAGAACCATTCTTGTTTTCCGTATACTCACATTCAATGGCAACAACCTTGCCACCTTCGCCGATCAATTTATTCGGCTTGATCCAGTGTCGGATCGTAACACCATTGGTCTGAGCCAGTTCCTGCTCGTATTCACTGGCATTCATCTGTTCCTTGCCGCGGCGGTAAAGGATTGTTACTTCCTCTGCGCCCAACAACTTGGTTTGAACGGCCACGTCAATTGCGGTCATACCACCGCCGATAACAACCACTTTTCGACCAACAGAAATTTTTGACAGATCTTTTGCCTGACGTAGATCGGCAATGTAGGAAACGGCATCAACAACACCGTCAAGCTCTTCACCCTCAGCGCGTAATGCATTAATGCCTGCAAGCCCCATTCCCAAAAAGACAGCATCGAAGTTCTGTCGCAGGTCAGCAAGTGAAATCATCTCACCCAAACGGTTATCATTTTCAATCGTAATACCGCCAATAGAGAGCAAAAATTCAACTTCCTTTTGCGCGAAGTTATCAACAGATTTATAGGCAGCAATCCCGTATTCATTCAGTCCGCCAGCCTTTTCACGCGCATCGTAAACAACCACGTCATGTCCATGCATCGCCAGACGGTGAGCACAGGAAAGTCCCGCCGGACCGGCACCAACAACAGCAACACGCTTGCCCGTAAGTGCTGCCCGCTTGAAAACTTTATCTCCGTCATCAAGAAGATGATCTGTCGCGAAGCGTTGAAGCAAACCAATTTTAACAGGTTTCCCCTCGGCCTCTTCACGAACACAGGCTTGCTCACAAAGTGTTTCTGTCGGACAGACCCGGGCACACATACCGCCAAGGATATTCTGTTCAAAAATCGTCTTCGCAGACCCTTTTGGATTGTCTGCTGCAATTTGACGAATAAACATCGGAATATCTATAGAGGTCGGACAGGCAACGGTACATGGCGCGTCATAACAGAAATAACAGCGATCTGCCTCGACAAAGGCCTCGTGCTGACTAAGCGGCGGATGGATATCGCTAAAATTCTTGCTGTAGTCTTCATCTTCAAGACGGCTAGACTGGATATCGGGCCGACTACCGGCGTTGGTGCTCATCCATAATCTCCCTGACGTATATGTAATTATTATACTTTTGACGTTAGATCCGCCCTCTTGTGGGGTGGTATCTATCCCTGTTTGGTATAATTCTAAGTTGAAATAACGGCGATAGTCAATTTTTTTTATCATTTGATAAATTTTTTATTATTTCGCGACTTTGAAATGAGCAATTTAAAATCAGAAAACTATATAGAGTTCGGTATTTTATTACGTTATTTTATGGTTAACAGCAGTTCATTGTAATTTCTTTGTTTGATGGTTATCGCCAGTTGGTATTACGTGCAGCAACAAATAATGATGAGCTTTCTATAGATCATCACCAACCGGATACCCACGCCATGGACGAACCGTGCGCAGGGTAAAGTTCGATTGCATATGTGCCACCCCCGGCAAACGAGATAATGCCGATCTATGAATACGTTCATAGTCGGCAACATTCTTTGCAACAATTCGCATCAAATAATCAGCCTGCCCTGCCATAAAATAACATTCCGAGATTTCTGGTGTGGCCTTCACAGCTGTCTCAAATTTTTCAAAGGCCTCTTCACTTTGCGAGGTCAGGGTTATCTCCATGAAAATTTCAATTGAATAGCCCAAAGCTTTGGGATCCAACCGAGCCACATAGCCAGCAATCTGGCCATCGGCTTCCAAAATTTTCACACGACGATGACAGGCAGAAGGAGATAAACCAACTTCATCAGCCAAGGCTGCGATTGGTATCCTGCAATCTTTTTGAATAGCTGTAAGAATTTTCACATCAATCTTATCCATCGAATATTTTCCTGATTTTACGTGATATATAGAAATAAAATTCAAAAATTAAAATCACATATACTAAATTTTAGGAACAATTTCGAGATCAATTTTGTCATAATATTCTCAAAATTGACCGATACCAGTAATACAAACTGTCATAGCAGTGATCACCCAAATATCACACCCGAATTTCTGGCCCGAATTTCTGGCCCGAATTTCCAGCCTGAATTTCCGGGGTTCAGTAAGACATTGGTTGAAGGTTCGAAAAAGAAGTCTATTCTGTCTTTGAATGAGTTCTCGGAATGAATTCTCGCTCGTGGTTAGGATTCTTGATCCAAATGAGGGATGACTATCCAAGGGCTTGGGGGTCTCCGGGCCAGGCGCTTGGGGATATCCGGGATAATCACACAAGAGTAGCTTCCAGTAGCCGTCCAGGACAGTCGCAACAGACCGTCACAAAGGGCACAAGAACAAAACTTTGCATCAAAAATGGTGCATTGAGGGAGTAACAAGTATGAGCATTAAAACACCTTATCTTCTCTTTCTCGGCAATGCCGCTGATCCCCTTGCCGCCAAGGTCGCCCAAGGCGTCAAAGACTGGCGTCCGGAAAACTGTGTTGGTCAGCTTCGTCTTGATGGCTGTAATGCAGATCTGGGACTAACCGACATGACACCCGCCGAAGCTGTTGCCAAGGGTGCCAAAAGCATGGTTGTCGGTGTTGCCAATCGCGGCGGCGTTATTGATGCAACCTGGGTACAGGCCCTGATAGAAGCGATGGAAGCGGGCCTTGATTTGGCAGCAGGTCTTCACAACAAACTTGCAGATGTTCCCGAACTGGCAGAAGCCGCAAAACGTCTGGGCCGTGAAATTCACGATGTGCGTCATCCATCCCGCAGTTACCCGGTTGCAACAGGAACAAAACGTTCAGGAAAGCGCCTGCTTGCCGTGGGAACAGATTGCTCTTGCGGTAAAATGTATTCCACACTTGCCATTGAAAAAGAATTGCGCGCACGTGGTGTTAAGGCTGATTTCCGGGCCACAGGCCAAACCGGTATCCTGATTACCGGGGACGGTGTTTCTGTAGATGCCGTGGCGGCTGACTTTATTTCCGGTTCTGTAGAAACACACGCACCAGCCAATGATGATGATCACTGGGATATCATCGAAGGTCAGGGTTCTTTGTTCCATGCCTCTTTTGCTGGCGTAACACTTGGTCTGATCCATGGATCACAGCCTGATGCACTGGTCCTTTGCCACGAACCCACACGTACACACATGCGCGGTCTTCCTGACTTTAGCCTGCCATCGATCAAGGAATGTATGGAAGCAAACCTTGCCGCCGCAAAACTGACCAACAAAGATGCAAAATTTGTTGGTATCGCAGTCAACACATCAAAATTGAGCGAAGAAGAAGCCAAAGCCTATTTAGCAAAAACAGAAGAAGAATTCGGCCTGCCGACTGTTGATCCTGTGCGTACTGGTGTTGCCGCCATCGTGGATAACCTGTCATGAACCGCAAGGTAACCATCTCTTCAACGCCTTGGCCAATCCGCGGGTCTTTTACCATATCCCGCGGGTCCAAGACCGAAGCTGTCGTTCTCAACGTTTATATCGAAGAAGACGGCATCAAGGCACAGGGCGAATGCGTTCCCTACCCTCGCTATGGTGAGTCTGTGGAATCTGTAACAGCCCAGATCAATGAAATCCTGCCAGCTCTCGAAGCGGGCATGACACGGGCAGAACTACAATCAACTATGCCCGCAGGTGCCGGGCGCTTTGCCGTTGATGCGGCCCTTTGGGATCTGGAAGCCAAGAAGACTGGCAAACGGGCTTGGGAAATTGCTGGTATTCCTATGGAACCCGCAACAACGGTTTATACGCTGTCCCTTTCCGATCCGGAGACAATGGAACAGGATGCTCGTGACAATCAGGACAAGCCCCTTCTAAAGCTCAAGCTGGGCGGCGAAGGTGATTTGGCCCGTGTTGCCGCTGTGCGCAAAGGTCATCCGACGGCGCGTATCGTGGTAGATGCCAACGAAGCCTGGACCAAAGAGGTGTACGAAGCAATCGTACCTGCACTGGCCGAACTAGGCGTTGAAATGATTGAACAACCTTTCCCGGCAGGCGATGATGATCTGCTCAAGGAGCTGGATCGTCCGATCACAATTTGCGCCGATGAGTCCTGTCACGACCGAGCCTCTTTACCCAAGCTTGTTGGCAAGTACGACATGATCAACATCAAGCTGGATAAAACCGGTGGCCTGACCGAAGCTCTTGCCATGAAACAGGAAGCTGAAAAACTCGGTTTTGAAATCATGACCGGTTGTATGCTGGGGTCTTCCCTTGCTATGGCACCGGCAATGGTTGTGGCTCAAGGTAGCAAGGTTGTTGATCTGGACGCGCCGTTGTTGTTGTCAGAAGATTGTGAACCCGGTCTTGTTTTCACTGGTGTCGAAATTGCCCCGCCTGAAAAAGAACTCTGGGGATAAGACCCTATAGGGTTGCTTTAAAAGGTTTAGGAACAAAAGATATGAGCAGAACAGTTTATGTAAACGGGTCTTTCCTGCCCGAAGAAGATGCCAAGATTTCGGTTTTTGATCGTGGATTTCTATTTGCAGATGGCGTTTATGAAGTTTCAACCGTCTTGGAAGGGCGTTTAATCGACAACGAAGCGCACCTTGTCCGTCTACAGCGTTCATTGGATGAGCTACAGATGACCAGCCCGGTTTCCATGGATGAAATCGTGACCATTCAAAACGAGCTGATCAAACAAAACGATCTGAAAGAAGGCGGTTTATATCTGCAAATCACCCGTGGTGCCGCAGATCGTGAATTTTCCTTCCCAAAAGATGCCACCCCGTCACTGGTGATGTTTACACAGGAAAAAAATCTGTTGAACAGCCCTTCTGCGGAACGCGGCCTTGCCGTGATCTCGGTTCCAGATATTCGCTGGCAGCGTCGCGATATCAAAACCGTTGGCCTCTTGGCCCCTGCCCTTGCCAAACAGGCCGCCGTGGTTGCAGGTGCGGATGATGCGTGGATGTACGAAGATGGTTTTGTGACCGAAGGCAGTTCAAACAACGCCTATATCATCAGCAAGGAAGGCAAAATCATTACCCGTCATTTGGGTAATGAAATCCTGCACGGCATTACCCGTCGCGCCGTCCTTTCCCTTGCCAACGAAGCCGATATGGAAGTGGAAGAGCGCCCCTTTACACTGGATGAAGTACGCAATGCTGCAGAAGCTTTTGTGACCTCTGCCACCACCTTTGTAACACCCGTTGTTTCCCTCGATAGCGAGAAAATTGGCGATGGCAAACCGGGTGCACTGACCAAGCGGTTGCGTCAGCTCTATATCGAGCAGGCCCTCGCCAGTTAAGTTTGATATACTAATGAATATAGGGGCTGCTCTTAAAGACGGCAGTCCCTATAATCTTCCCAATTCACTTTTCCTCTGGGCGCAAAGAGCAACATGACCCACCCCCAATCCCAGAACCAGTCCCGCCCCCCAAACAATGTCACGTTTTCAGGCACCAGCCCACGGTTAACTGTTGATCTCGGCGCTGTGGTGTCAAACTTCAAAACTCTTCGTGATACAGTAGATCAGAGTGGCAGCAGCTGTGCCGGGGTACTCAAGGCCAATTCCTATGGCATGGGGTACGAGCGCATAGCCGAGGCCCTTTGGGCAGAAGGGTGCAAAACTTTCTTCGTTGCGCTGGTCGGTGAAGGTGTAAAGCTACGCGCGCTGTTCCCCAAGGCGGTAATATATGTACTGTCCCCCTATCTCAGCCTTGATACCGCGTTATTGAGAGAATATCACCTTATCCCCTGCCTTTATGATCTCGAGGGCATTGACCTATGGATTGCAGAAAATGACAAGGCAGCCCCTGCCGCGCTACATTTTGAAACCGGGATCAATCGCCTAGGACTATCAACGCAGGATCTCGAACAACTTCTTGAGAACAGATCACGGCTCAACAAGCTGGATCTCAAGCTGGTCATGAGCCACCTTTCCAGTGCAGATGAACAGCAGTCCAATCATAACCAGCAACAACTGGAATCCTTCAAACACGTTCGCGCTGCGTTCCCGAACACGCCAGCCAGCCTTGCGAATACCGCCGGGATCTTCCTTGGCGCAGAGTATCATTTTGACCTCGTCCGTCCGGGTATCGGTCTCTACGGGCATGACCCGCACTATTATGAAAATCGGGGATCGCGCCTAAAACCCGTGGCAACCTTTGCCGCACCATTGGCACAGGTTAAAGAATTAAAAGCAGGCGAAGCCGTGGGCTACGGCGCAACAGAGCTGGATAGAAACAGTACCATCGGTGTGATCCTTTGCGGCTACGCAGACGGTGTCATGCGCGCCTTGTTCAAACCCGATAGCAAAGAAGGACATCAAGTCACCATCAACGGCTACAAAGCCCCGATCCTTGGTCGCGTTTCCATGGACATGATCACCATCGACCTGACAACAGTCCCCAAAGAAGCCCGCGCAATCGGCTCCATGGTCGAAATATTCGGCAATCACAGCCCCGTCGAAAACGCCGCCGCCATGGCCGGAACTTCCGCCTATGAACTGTTCACAAGGGTGAGTGGTCGAGCGGTTAGGAAGTATGTTTAGGATTGTATATGCTTCAATATCTCATATCTCTATTTAATAATCATTTTTCAACTCAAAAATGCTGATAAACTATAGCTAGATAGTATCTTGAATTTCTTTCACTACCTCAATCAACCTATAAGCACGGGGCTAAGAGGAGCTGTCTAGTTTATGCGCGTCACATATATTATTAACCTTCAAAAACCAATCCAAATTCAAGATCATTGGCCAATAAAAATTTTAGGCGGTGACTTAGAACTTATATCAAAAGATAGTAAAATTATTGCGTTCAAAACAACTTTCCATAAGCAGTCAATAGAGTTAGCACCAACAATAAGTATGAATGCCGATAGTATTGCAAAATGCTCTATAAATGCGAGTGACGCATTGAAAAATATTGTGCTCATGCAACTAAGAAAAGCTTTCTACTTCCTCCAATGTTATTTTGATGTTAATATTTTAATTGATGAAGTAGAAAGCCAATATGAGCCAGAAAACAAGGAAGAAGCAGCACAGTTAAAAATTACTTCATACAAAAAAAACGAAAATAACTTTCCAACAATAATTCCATTTGACCTCTTCACACGCGCAATCATGGCCGCCGAAAGAGGGGATTCTCCACAGTTAGAAGCAACTTTTCTTCAAATTGCTCGTTCAACAGCATTTGAAAAAAGATACATTGATTCTTTTCGTTATTCGTTTTTACTAATCGAAACTCTATATGGAAATGGAAAATTCAAATCCAAACAATTAAAAGAACAATTAACAGAGGACAAAAATTTTACTGAAGCTGTTAAATCAGCACTCCAAAACCCTTATAGCCCACATAGAAAAACATCAACAAACGATGATAAAACTTTAAAATTGTTAGTAGAATCACCAAGCGTAAAAACTATAATAGAGCATCTAGTCGATATGCGGGGTTTTTACTTTCATGGCAATATAAAACGTAAAGATAATTGGCAAGCTGATAAACAAGACAAAGCCAAAACTCTATGCTTTTTCACTCTAGACATCTTAATGGCAATATCCCAAAAAGCCGCCTCCCTCATGTTCAACAATGATTTTATAAAAAAACACTATGAAAATGCTATAAATGTAGGAGCAATTATGACGATGAAAGTTGAATTCAAACATCAAATTCCAGAGTATGGTTTTGACGAGACAAACACTCTGCGCATAAAGGTTCCAGGAACAAAGCCTACGAATAAATTAGCAGTAGCCGTCCTTAAGGAATTTATTGAACAATTTGAACACACCACACCAACTTCAGAACTAAAATCTGCGAATTGCATCGTTGAAGAAACAGGCCAAAAAGTTTTCCACATAGATTTCCATTTAGAATCAAAAAATAATGCATAGATAAAAGTGCAAATATTCTTATAACAATTTTGTTAAATGAGTGTCCCCAATCCATACATACCGTAAATCAAACCTTTACTTTCAACTCCAATCTCTTCGCATGCAAAATCGGTTCCGTGTACCCCGACGGTTGCATAGCGCCTTTTAACACCAGATCACAAGCGGCCTGAAAGGCGAGTGAGGTGTCAAAATCATCGGCCATTGGCTTGTAGGTTGGGTCATCTGCATTCTGTCCGTCGACGACGGTTGCCATGCGTTTCATGGTTTCCATGACTTGGGCTTCGGTGCAGATGCCGTGATGGAGCCAGTTGGCTATGTGTTGAGAGGAAATGCGCAGGGTTGCGCGATCTTCCATCAGGCCGATGTTATTGATATCGGGGACTTTGGAACAACCCACACCGTGATCGACCCAACGGACAACATAACCGAGGATACCTTGGGCGTTGTTATCCAGTTCGTGTTGTACCTCATCAGGTGACCAATTGGTGTCTTTGGCAACGGGGACCGAGATCAAGTCGTTGAGGGAGGCACGTTTTCTTTGTGCCAGCTCCTTTTGGCGATCAAAGACATTGATGGCGTGATAGTGGGTTGCGTGGAGCGTTGCCGCCGTGGGCGACGGCACCCAAGCCGTGTTTGCGCCCGCTTGGGGATGGCCGGATTTTTGATCCAGCATGTTCGCCATCAGATCCGGCATGGCCCACATACCCTTGCCAATCTGTGCTTTACCACTGAGGCCACAGGCAAGGCCGATATCCACGTTCCAGTCTTCATAGGCCTTGATCCACGCGGCGTTTTTCATATCGCCCTTGCGGATCATGGGGCCAGCTTCCATGGCTGTGTGAATTTCATCGCCTGTGCGATCAAGGAAGCCCGTATTGATAAAGAAAACCCGGTGTTTGGCGGCGCGGATTGCTTCTTTTAAATTCAGCGTGGTCCGGCGTTCTTCATCCATAATACCGATTTTAAGAGTATGGCGTTTCAGCCCCAAGAGGTTTTCAACCTTGGTGAAGATCTTGTCAGCAAAAGCCACTTCGTCAGGCCCGTGCATTTTAGGTTTCACGATATAGACAGAGCCTGTCCGGCTGTTGCGTAATGAAGCTTCATCAGGATCAGAAGATTTCTGTAGATCGTGCTTGGCAATAACCGCTGTGATCATGGCATCCATCAGGCCTTCGGGGACTTCGCGGGCGTCATCCCCAACCAGAATAGCCGGATTGGTCATGAGATGACCGACATTACGCACCAGCATCAGGCTCCTCCCCTGCAAGGTGAGACTTTCGCCCGTGTTCGTCTGATAAACCCGATCAGACTTTAATCGACGGGTGATGGTCTTACCGCCCTTTTTCAGATCGGTGGATAGATCACCGCGCATCAGGCCAAGCCAGTTACGATAGACAGCGACCTTTTCCTCTGCATCAACCGCAGCGACGGAATCTTCGCAATCCATTATGGTCGAAAGCGCAGCCTCGACAATAACATCGGCAACACCCGCCGAATCGGTCTTGCCAATGGGATGATTACGATCAACGGAAATTTCCAGATGCAATCCATTGTGACGGATCAAAAGACCAAAGGCGGTATTGAGATCACCTCGATAACCTCTGTATTCAGCCGCCTCGGAAAGGCTGGCACGCTGACCATTTTCCAGTGTCGCCACCAGCTTTCCAGCGTCAACCTGATAACAAACAACATCTTTATGAGAGCCACCGTTCAGCGGCGCGGCCTGATCCAGAAAATTCCTGGCCCAGTCAATGACCTTTTGCCCACGAACCGGGTTAAACGCAGTCTGCTTTTCTGCGCCGTCTGTTTCCGGAATTGCATCGGTGCCATAGAGCGCATCGTACAGACTGCCCCAACGGGCATTGGCTGCATTGAGTGCATAACGCGCATTCATGACAGGCACCACAAGCTGTGGCCCGGCGACAGAGGTTATTTCCTCATCCACATTGGTCGTTTCAATTGCAAAGTCTGCGCCTTCTGGCACAAGATAACCGATTTCCTCCAGAAAAGATTTATAGGCAGCATGATCAGTAATCGGGCCGGGGTGCGTTCGGTGCCAGTCATTCAACTGGCTTTGCAACTCTGTCCGTCGTGCAAGCAGCTTTGCATTTTCCGGCATCAGATCTTGTAACAAGTCATTCATACCCGCCCAGAAATCATCAGGGGCAACACCTGTTCCGGGCAGGGCTTCGTTATTCACAAAGTTATGTAGCGTTTTATCAATTTGCAGCGCGCCGACCTTAATGCGATCAGTCATTGTTATCTATTCCAGTCTAATGATTTAAAATGGTGAGCAACTAATTCTACTAGGCCCATCATATGGTAACTTTACAAAGAGGCGATTAAGGAATTCTCAGAATAGCTCCTGTTCCCTCGAACCAGTGTTCTTCCAGATTGGCAGCGCCCTCATCCGCCGGACCTTTGCGATCCACAATCAGGAAATCCTGTGCCGGTTCCAGAACCAACAAGGGATGATGCCAGACATTTTTCGCGTATTGAACACCCTGACTTCCGGAAGCAATAAAGGCACGACAACCCGCAGGCGTTGGCACCTCGCCCTCACACACCACGATCAACCATAATGCGGACTGCATGGGCACAAAGGCTTGTGACCCCAGAGGATGACGTTCCATCATGGAAATAGCTATCGGCAAGGGTCTAGGCGTTCCGCGAAAGATGGAGAGAATAGCCTCGCCCTCCCCATCTTTAACATCAGCCTGTGCCAGATCATGAAAACGACGGGTCGTCCCCTCATTAATCAGGTAGCTCTTGTCATAATCCACTTCGATTACTTGACCAAAGGGGGCAAAGACCTCTTTGGTCAAGGGTTCAGGGCGAATTTCGAGGGGCTTTGACGTCATTGGATTATCCACGCTGCTATTTAGCCAACCTGCCGAAAATACGTAATCGGGAAATGCCCCCATCCGGGAAAATATTCAGGCGTACATGTGTAATTGGCTTTGAAGAACTGAAGTGTTCACTATCAAAGATATGAATATTATCTGCCTGTAGTTTCTGTTGCGGTAAGAGTTCGTCCCAGAACATGGATTGGGTGATGATGGACTCATCTGTTCCTTCACTCACGTGTGCAGCACAGATAGAACAGCTATCAGGGAAATTCCCTTTGAAATGCGCGGTATCTACTTCAATTTTATCAACTGTTCCCGCATGGCCCAAAGCAACAACGATCCAGTCATGACCGGGTTCACGGCGGCGGCGGGTTTCCCAACCATCGCCCATGTCAACACCGCGTCCAGCCGTCAATAACGACCAGACATTGCCATAATGCGCGTCGTTATAGCCCACAACACGACCACCATTGATCAGAGCAGAGAGCTCATGAACGCCTGTGGCATCACGACCATCCCAATCACAAAAAGGTTCACCATAAACACGTAACCGAGCCACACCGCCATCGGGATAGATATGCAAACGCAACCAGTTATAGGGTGTTTCGTCCTCGACCTTTACAAAGTGATGGGCAGAGGCCCCCAACGATGTTGCCGGAACGATTTCGACCCATTCAGTGTTTTCGTCAGGCTCATCAACCGAAACACAGGCTTCTATTGATGCTGCAGGCGGGTAATTTCCCGTAAAGTGAGAGGTATCAATATCAACCCCGCGGATGGTTCCTCTGGCCCCTAACCGGATCAAACAATGATCATGCCCACCACCCCGGCGGCGGCGGGTTTCCCATCCATCCATCCACTTACCATGATCATCAAATTTATCTTCGATAAAAATCGCATCACTATCGGCGATCATACGTTCCTTGGCAGCAAAGAATTCATCAGTTGCCGAGACCACCTGTGTGCCAAATTTTGGCGAGGCAAGGTTCACATATTTAGCAGCGTATTTTTCCAGTTCAGAATTACTCATTTATTTCCAGCCTTTAAATCCCATCAAGGTTAATCCCTTGTGTGGCAACAATATCAAGATCCCGTAACGGGATGATTTTTAATCCAGTGATTGGCGATATCAATACGGCGCGCACACCAGACGTGATCGTGTGATTGAATGTAATCGACAAATTTCTTCAGCCCGGCAAAACGCCCAGGACGACCAATCAAACGGCAATGCAATCCAATCGACATCATTTTGGGTTCTTCTGCACCTTCTTCGTAAAGCGTATCAAACGCATCTTTCAGGTAAGCGAAGAAGTGATCACCGGTATTAAAGCCCTGTGCAGAGGCAAAACGCATATCATTACTGTCGAGCGTATAGGGAACTACCAGATGCGGTTTATCAATAATTCTCGACCAGAACGGCAAATCGTCAGAATAATCATCGGCGTCATAGATAAAGCTGCCCTCTTCCGCGACCAGCTCGCGCGTATGTTCAGATGTTCGGCCCGTGTACCAGCCCAACGGACGCTCCCCCGTAATGCGCTTTTGAATCTCAATCGCCTTTTGCATATGTTCGCGCTCTTCTTCGCGCGACATACCGTGATAGTTGAACCAGCGATAGCCATGGCTACAGATTTCATGCCCGTCTTTCATCGCGGCTTCAATTACCGCTGGGTGGCGTTCCATCGCCATGGCAACAGCAAAGAGCGTGATCGGAATATTCCGTTCTTTAAACAACTTTAGAATGCGCCAGACGCCGGCACGAGATCCATATTCATAGATTGATTCCATGGACATGTGCCGTGCGCCTTCAAAGGCAGCGGCCCCGATGATTTCGGATAAAAAAGTTTCCGATACGGGATCACCATGCAACACACAGTTCTCCCCGCCCTCTTCGTAGTTAAGAACAAACTGTACGGCCACACGGGCTTTCCCCGGCCAGACAACGGTCGGTCTGGTATTACCATAGCCAACAAGGTCTCTGGGATAGCCTTTTAAATCGTTAGGGGAATAATCAGAACTGCTCATCCTACTCTGTCCTCTAGCCGAAAGCGTATAATACGCGCAATCTGTTGCAGAGCTGTTTCAAACTCTTTGGCCTGGTCATTTTCCAGACGCTCAACAAAGGCATCCAGTATCATAAACTTCGTTGCCCCCTTGACCGCAAAAATAAAGGGAAAACCAAATCGATCCAGATAGCATTTGTTTAAATCAGTAAAACGTCCAAACTCATCCTCGCTCAACTGGTCAAGCCCAACACCTGCCTGTTCGTTTTTGGAATCTTCCGTCAATTCCCCCGATAAAGCAGCCTTTCCAGCCAGATCCGGGTGCGCACGAATTAAGGCCAGTTGTGTTTCGTCATTAGCCGCTTGCATAACTTCTGCAAAGCAGGTGATCATTTCTTCCCGGCTTTGGAAAGGACGGTGGCTTCCCGCCCCCTCCGCAACCCAGGGAGAATGCTCGGCAATATCGCCAAAGGCTTTAACGAAGTCCCGGTCTGACATTGCGTTTACAGTGTCCAGTGAATAGCTAACTGTCATTTAACGTTCTCATACATTTTGTTATTCAGCTTTCACTCTCTATTTTGGGCAATCCAAGCCCCCAGTGTTGTTCGTTCTTCCTCTGTCATGCCCGTTTCATTCCCAAGCGGCATGGCATCGCTATCAACAGATTGCGCCTTGATACGATCGAGGTAACGCTTGATATCCGCAATGTTTTCAAGCTTTACTCCCTGTGGCGCTTCTTCCACCCAATCTACGCTAGGCTTGGTTGCATGGCAGGTTGTGCAATGGGTTTGAATGATGTCCATGACCACTGTATCAGCCACCCGATCAGATCCATAATCACGTTCAACGGGGGCTGTCATGATCATGGCAACGATTACCCCCACACCCGCGACCGGAAAGGTCCAGGCTAACTGTTTGAAAGTATCCCCGGCTTCGTGACGGTTCAGCAAATGACGAACAGCCCCGCCAATAATCAGGATCAGGGCAACCAGTAACCAGCTGTGCGGATGACCTGTCAGCATTGGATAGTGGTTACTGACCATCATCAGAAGCACTGGCAAGGTCAGGTAGTTATTATGCACAGATCGCTGTTTGCCCATAATGCCAAAACGGGCTTCGGGTTCTTCCCCGCGCATGAGGGTGGCGGCAACCTTCTTTTGATTGGGAATAATAATCCCGAATACATTCACCGCCATAATCGTGCCAACAAAGGCACCCACATGGATCAACGCCCCCCGACCAGAGAAAACATGGCTAAAGAGAATGCTCGCCGCCATAATCAGGATAAAGAGACAAACAGCCAGAACGCTTGTGTTTTTCCCGAGGGGAGAACGGCAAATTCCATCATAGATCAGCCACCCTCCAATCAAGCTGGCAACCGAAATAGAGATTGCCTGCCATGGTTCCAGTGCCATTACACTAGGGTCAATCAGATAGGAACTGGCGTTGTAATAGTATTGCACAACCAAAAGAGCAAAGCCTGTCACCCATGTCAGGTAAGCTTCCCATTTAAACCAAACCAGATCATCAGGCAGTTTTTTCGGTGCGACGAGATATTTTTCAACGTTATAAAAACCGCCACCATGCACCTGCCACGCAGATCCATAAACATCCTTGTCCAAGCCTTCACGTTTACGAAGGGACAGGTCCAATCCTATGAAATAAAAGGATGTTCCGATCCAGCCAACACCTGCAATCAAGTGAGCCCAGCGAAAAAGCAGGTTCAGCCAATCTGCTGCAAATGATTCCATTAGAGTTCATCCTTCCTGACGTATTTCACGCGCTATACCGCGCTTTCATTTCTTATTTTCTGTGGGATCTATTACGCTTTGTTGGCGAGATCCACAGCAATGTGTCTGTGTTTTTGTAAAAGAGGCTGCATATCAAGTCGGGTGATTTTGCCCTCCTTGACTAATAACTCGCCACCGACCGCGGTATAGTTTGCATTCGCAGGGGTGCAGAGCATCAAACCAGCGACAGGGTCTAGCTCAGCACCGGAATGATAAAGCGGGTCTAATTTGAAAGCTGCAAAATCAGCTTGATAGCCCGGTGCCAGAATGCCAACGTCATTACGGTTTAGAACACGTGCGCCGCCAACAGTCGCGACTTCAATTGCTTCGCGAATTTTCATCCCGCGCGCACCGTGTTTAACACGCTGCAAGAGCATCGCCTGTCTTGCTTCTGCCAAAAGATGTCCACTATCGTTTGATGCTGATCCATCGACACCTAGGCCAACTTTTACTCCTGCGTCATACATTTCACGAACAGGTGCAATACCAGACCCCAAACGCATGTTTGAGCAAGGGCAATGGGCAACACCAGTTCCACTTCGGGCAAAAAGAGAAATCTCGTCCGGGTTCAACTGAACGCAATGCGCGTGCCAGACATCATCGCCAATCCACCCCAGTTCCTGTGCGTATTCACCGGGCGTCAGACCAAATCTTTCCTTACTGAACGCAATATCTTCGACATTTTCAGCCAAGTGTGTGTGCAGTCCCACCCCCATTGAACGGGCAAGGATAGCTGTTTCCCGCATCAAATCCTGCGAGACAGAAAACGGCGAACAAGGCGCTAAAGAAATGCGAAGCCGCGATCCTTCGGACGCATCGTGATAGGTTTCAATAAGACGTTGGCTGTCTTTTAAAATTGCCGTCTCATTTTCCACAAGACTATCAGGCGGTAATCCTCCATCGCTTTCGCCAACAGACATTGATCCCCGCGTGGCATGGAAACGGATGCCCATTTCCATTGCCCCTTCAATTGAATCATCAAGACGACTACCGTTGGGGAAAAGGTAGAGATGATCGCTAGTGGTCGTACAGCCAGATAATAAAAGTTCCGCAATGCCCACCTGAGCCGAAACCTTGATTGCATCCGGTGTCAAGTGAGACCAAACAGGATAAAGCGACTGTAACCACGGAAAAAGTGGTTCATCCTGGGCAAATGTTCTGGTCAGGGATTGATAAAGATGATGGTGCGTGTTCACAAGTCCGGGAAGAACGATATGATCCCTCAGATCAAGAACAGTGTCAGCTTGGCGGGGAAGTTCATCAGCAGACCCCACAGCCTTGATAACACCATCCACGGCGTAGAGAGCACCATCCTTTAGCTCTCTGCGGTTCTCGTCCATCGTCACAAGAACACGCGCGTTTTTTATCAACAGAGTTTTCATATGGTTCTATTCGTCCAGTGCTCTTATGCTTGGTCCGAAGCGTCTTTTGGAATAATCAGGTTCAGGACAATTGCCAGAAATGCCGCAGGAACCAAACCGGACGTTAAGAGTATCTTGGCTGTTGCAGGCATTGCGGCCACAGCCTCTGGTACAGATTTGAGTCCTAGGCCAATCCCCAAAGAAACCGCAATAATCACCATATCACGACGCGTTAAAGCCGTCATGGACAACAACTTGAGCCCCGCCCCGGCAATCATGCCAAACATAATAATTGATGCACCGCCCAGCACAGCATTGGGCATAACGGAAATCACCGCACCAATTTTTGGAAACAGACCTGCGACAATCAGAAAGATTGCACCGCATGTTACCACATGTCGGCTCATCACGCCTGTTAAAGCAACCAGCCCGACGTTTTGACTATAGGATGTATTAGGCATTGCCCCGAAAAGAGCACCGACAACTGTTCCCAGACCATCAGCTATCGTTCCGCCAGCGAGCTCTTTATCTGTCGCTTCCCGGCCAGCGCCACCTGTTGTAATTCCGGAAATGTCACCGACGGTTTCAATGGCACTGACCACAGAAATCAAAAGCATTCCCATGACCGCCGCAGTATTTATTTCAAAGCCGTACTGCAACAGAGAAGGAACAGCAAACCAGTCCGCAGAACCAACGCGACCAAAATCAACCATCCCCATAGGAATCGCAATGAGATACCCAACAACCAAGCCAATAAGAACTGCCGAAGCCGAAAGAAATCCTTTGGTCATGAATTTCACGCCAAGAGTTACAATAATAACGGTAACAGCAAGAAAAATATGATGCCATGCCCCAAAGTCAGGAACCTTCCCCGCACCACCCGCAGCATATTTAATACCAACAGGGATCAGGGCCAAACCAATAGAAAGAACCACAATTCCTGTTACCAGTGGCGGTAAAATCCCGCGAATACGACCAATAAAAGTCCCCAGGACAAAATGGAAAACACCGCCGATTGCAGCTGATGCAAAAAGTGCTCCGAGCCCTGCCGTTTTCACAATAGGGATCATAATAGGAATGAAGGCAAAACTTGTACCCTGTACAATAGGTAAACGCGCACCGATCGGACCAATACCGATGGTTTGCATAAGTGTCGCAATCCCTGCAATAAACATTGCCGTTTGGATGAGGAATATTTTATCGCCACCGGATAATCCGGCTACTCCGGCGATAATAATCGGCACAGTGACATTACCAGCAAACATTGCCAGTACATGTTGCAAGCCTAATGGCACAGCTTCCTTTAAAGGAGGACAATAATCCGGGTCTTTCAAAGTTCCCGCATCAATGGTTCCTTCATTATCTTTTGAATGGGTTACTTCAGTCATTTCAGGTTTCCCCCTGTTGGTTAAACCAACCGGATATTATTTTTTTATCCCGGCTTTTGCAGAGACGTAACACTTTAAAATTCAAAGAAGTCAAAGCGATCATCCCAAAGACTATCGACTAAGTCAGCTCTAAAGCTAGCTCCCGCGATAGGTTGAATAGCCATATGGCGATAACAACAGGGGAACGTGATAATGCTGGTCTGCTTCAGCAATGCCGAAACGAATGACAATCACATCAAGGAAAGCCGGATCAGGAAGAACAAGATCTCTACTTTTCAGATAATCGCCAGCATGAAAGTGAAGTTCATAATTACCTTTGGAAAATTCGTTTTCCCCAAGTATAGGACCATCAACACGTCCATCTTCGTTTGTAATTACATCCTTCAATGGGACAGTTTCGCCAACTCGGAAAAGCTCTATCCGCAATCCCGATGCAGCGACACCAGATGCTGTATCCAGTACGTGCGTTGTTAAAAATCCCATATGCCTCACCCTGAAGAGTTTTTTCATTATTATGTGAGGCAGTATGTCGCAGTCTAGGTGAACGCAAAAGAAGTCTTTTTAGATCGCACTGATGCTATAAAGTGATCAATTAAATGAAATGTAGTCGCGTAACGCTTTCTCTGCGTGTTTGACAAATATAGAGGGGGCCAGGGAAAGCTGGCGCGTTGAGTTGGTTAAAACAACAAGCCGATCACAGGGAATATCCTTATCCGTAAGTTCGATATGGGCCAGTAATCCCGACCTTCTCTCGGCCTCAATTCCAAGTACCGTTTGAAAAGTTACATAATCGGATTTTCGCGCCATAGACCGCATAAAACGAAGGGAATTCGCTTTGATATATGACTTAGGCTTTGATTTTAGTTTACTCAGTGGCACATCAATAATTCGGGCTAAAGAGAGGTTTCCCGCAGGCAAAGCCAAAGGATATTTCAAACAGTCTTGAAACTTACACTTATTCTTTTTGGCCAAAGGGTGACCAGGTGCGACAACCGCCCCGACCTTTAGTTCCCAACTCACCATTTCACGCAAGGTATCATGGTCTGGCGGGTTAAAGGTAAAACCGATATGTGTCGCCGCCGAGGAAACCATGCGGCTTACTTTTTCTGAACTCGTTATCGTAACTTCCAGCGTGATACCGGGATAGCTTTCGTGAAAGCTCTGTGTCAAATCCGGTAACACAGCATCTGCGACAGATTCAACTGATGCAACCCGAACAATGCCCTGCTTGACGCCCCTTAAATCATCCAGCTGTTCACTGACAGCTTCAAAATCAGACAAAACAGTTCGCGCATGCTCAAGCAATAGCTCTCCGGCTTCTGAAATACGCAAGCCCCGACCGACACGCTCAAAAACCTGAACCCCAAACTCCTCTTCAAGGCTAAGAATTTGCCTGTTCACGGCTGACGAGGCGATGTTTAGCTGACGGGCCGCTTCACGAATAGATCCATATTCTGCAACAGCCACAAAGTAACGCAAGGCAGGAGAATACAATGTATGAGCACGCTCAATTTTCAACTATTCTTCTCCTCAAAAAGTAAGACCTTATATAAATATACGAGATGTGTAACTGACATAAATAATGCGTAATTCCAGACAATCAGTTTGAAAAGATCATCTTTTCTTATAGCCTAAGGTAAGATGATCACAATAAGAACCGACAAAGAATGAAATCTCATAATAAAAACTGCCGGATCATTCCATGCGCATAGATAATGCTTTTGTCTCTACGGCCTTTCGCTATTTTGCAGCTACTGCCGAAGCTGGCTCAATCCGTGCAGCAGCACGGGAATTGAACATAGCCTCGTCAGCCGTGAACAGACAAATTCTGATGCTGGAAGAAGCACTAGGCATGCCACTTTTTGAAAGAACCGGGCGCGCGATGGTTCTGACCGAAGCCGGACAGGTTCTGCTAAATCAAACAAGAGTATCATTGCGGGATTATGAAGACGCACTTGGCGTTATTGACGAACTCCGCGGGCTGCAACGGGGGCGCGTCAGAATTGCGACGGCTGAATCTGTTTCCGTGAACCTTCTGCCGAAAATACTGGCTGACTTTTCAGAACATTATCCATCCATTGAAACCTTTCTGACCGTTACTGTCGCCGATGCTGTGACAGAAATGGTGCATTCTCGCGAAGCAGATTTAGGCTTTACATATAACCCTTCCGCCCTTGATGGCCTGGAAATCGGTTTCGAAAGAAGTATTGAAGTGGGGGCCATCGCATCTTCGGACCACCCCTTAAGTAAACAAAAACAGGTGAGCCTCGCCGATTGTCTTGAACACCCTTACGCCTATCCTGCTCAAGGTCTCAGCCTGCGCCTTGCACTTGATACTGCAATGGAGGGTATCAGTACCCCTAGTCACAAACAAAGAAAGCCAATTCTGGAAGCAAACTCGCTAAGAGTTATGGCCGCCATGGCACAGGAGGGTCGGTGCATCGCCTTTCAAACTCGTGTGGGAATTGAACATCACCTGAGGTCCGGCGCCCTTACATTCCTGCCCCTCACAGATACAAACCTGCCGATGGATCGTCTGATGCTAATCAGACAATCGAGCAGAGCACCATCCCCCGCAACTCAGATGTTTGAAAAGTTTGCTGTTGATTATTTAAAACAACACTCGATCAAATGATGCTTTTTTTAGACCTCAGATATCTAAACATTATTCTTTTTAGATCACAAAAATACTGTCATACTGGCTTGCAATAATAAAAAGCACTAGCATTATCGGTTAGCATTGTTACCGCCTAACATCGTTACCGGGGCTAAACGCGATATTCACATAAAGTCAGATAAGATACTTAGTATACCATTACTTTGTATATCATTCAGGGGAGTAAAGTCGCATGGGGCGACTGACGACGCATGTACTGGATACCGCACGTGGTACACCAGCCAAAGATTTGACCATTGAGCTTTGGAAGCACGACGGTGAAAGCTTCAATTTTGTGAAAAGAGTTCAAACCAACGACGATGGTCGCGCAAACAGCCCTCTGCTAGAAGACACAGAATTTTCGACTGGCCAATACGAACTGAGATTTATGGCCGGCGATTATCTGAAATCACAAGACGATCCCCTCCCCGACCCTTTATTTCTTGATATAATTCCAATTCGTTTCGGAATAGCTGACCCAGATGCCCATTATCATGTGCCCCTACTTATTTCGCCTTTTGGCTATTCAACCTATCGCGGGAGCTAACGGTAATGCGGCAAAGTGTTAAATTCCTTCGCGACGGAGAACTGGTCGAACTAAACAATGTCGATCCCAATGAAACCTTACTTGATTATTTGCGATTGAGAGAGGGGTCCTGTGGCACCAAAGAAGGCTGCGGTGAAGGAGATTGCGGTGCCTGTAGCGTTGCAATCGGTTCACTGAAAGACGGTAAATTGGAATACCAAACCGTCAATAGCTGTATTCAATTACTGGGCATGATGGACGGCAAAGAAATCATCACCATTGATGATCTCTCTAAAGGATCCCAAACTAAAGATTCTCAGGAACTCCACCCGGTTCAGGATGCAATGTTGCGACATCACGGATCTCAATGCGGGTTCTGTACACCGGGCATTGTGATGTCACTCTTTACACTTTACCACGCGGAAATAAAAGCAGACAGAAACACAATTAACGATCAACTCGCGGGAAATCTCTGCCGCTGCACGGGCTATCGTCCAATTATTGATGCCGCAATGGAAAGCTGCACCGGAAAAGCCCAGAATCGCTTTCACGAAGACGCCCCGGTAAGAACAGACAAACTCAATGAATTGGATGACAAAGAAGATCTGTTTATTGGGAATGAAACAGCATTTTTCGCCGCCCCGGCATCCAACGAAACTTTAGCTGCACTTTACGAGAAACATCCCGATGCTGTGATCGTAGCTGGCGCGACAGATGTTGGTCTCTGGATCACCAAACAGCTAAGGGACCTCCCCAAGATCATTCATATCGGGCGCGTTACAGAACTTCAAAAAATTACCCATAGCAACGATGAGATTACCATTGGTGCTAGCGTAACCTACGCTGATGCAAAGGACACACTGGCCACTATTGATCCAGATGTTGCCGAAATCATCCGCAGGATTGGATCAACGCAAGTTCGCGCATCAGGCACAATTGGCGGCAACATTGCAAATGGATCACCTATTGGGGATAGCCCACCACTGCTTATCGCACTGGACGCCAAGCTGACATTGCAAAAAGGAACACAATCCAGAGAAATAGATCTGGAAAACTTCTTCATCGACTATGGAAAACAAGATCGAAAAGAAGGTGAATTTGTCAGCAAGATCCGAATACCAAAATTGGCTAAAAATGAAGTTTTCCGTAGTTATAAAATCAGCAAACGCTTTGATCAGGATATCTCAGCCCTGTTGGCGGCGTTCAGACTGACCATTGTTAACGGCAAAGTTACACAAGCCCGCATTACCTATGGGGGGATGGCGGGCATCCCCAAACGGGCAGAGAAGTCAGAAAAATCACTGATCAACATTGCCCTGAATGCCCCCGAGACATGGGGAAAAGCTGTACAAGCCCTTGAACAGGATTTTAACCCTCTCTCTGACATGCGTGCCTCTGCCGATTACCGAATGGAAGCTGCTAAAGGTCTGTTGATTAAAGTACTCCATGAAATTTCAAACGGAAAAGTTGATCAGCAAGGCAAGCAAACCAGAGTTATCGGTGCCAGAGCCAGTGATGTAAGGGAGGCTGTGTAATAAAATGCTTCACAAGTCACCTTCAGCAAACACGCCGACAGCCACAGTCGGTAAAGACAATAAACACGATAGTGCTGAACGCCATATCAAAGGCACCGCGCTCTATATCGATGACATTCGCGAACCACAGGGGACACTCCATCTTGCCCCCGGCTACGCGCAGGCCTCTTGCGGAAAAATTAGAAGCCTTGATTTGAGCGCCGTAAAATCTGCCCTCGGTGTTGTCACCGTTCTCACCGCCAAAGATATTCCCGGGATTAACGACTGTAGCCCCGCAATGGGCGATGATATGATCCTTGCAGATGGGCACATTCTCTTTCACGGACAGGTTATCTTTGTCGTCGCAGCGAAAAGCCATCTAGAGGCCAGAAAAGCCGCAAGATTGGCCAAGATCGAAATTGAAGAAACGGCACCTATGGTAACGGTGGAAGATGGTCTTGAAAAAGATGCCTCTGTCTTGCCACCCTACGAATTTTTAAGAGGTTCTCCGGATGAAATAATCAAGTCATCTCCCAACCAGATTGCAGATCGTTTCCATATTGGCGGACAGGAACACTTTTATCTGGAAGGTCAAATCGCTATGGCCATTCCCGGGGATGATGGTGAGATGCTGGTTCATTCATCAACCCAGCATCCTACAGAAATTCAACATACCATCGCAAAAATGCTTGGCGTTCAGGATGCCGCGATTGTTTGTGAATGTCGCCGCATGGGTGGTGCCTTTGGTGGTAAGGAATCACAGGCCGCGCAATGGGCTGCATTATCAGCCTTGGCAGCGCATGCCACAGGACGCCCGGCAAAAATGCGTCTGGATCGCGATGATGATATGATAATGACAGGTAAACGTCATGATCAGGCCTGTCATTGGCAAGCCGGATACGATGATCAGGGAAAGCTAACTGCCGTCAACGTTGAGTTCAATTCACGCTGTGGCTGTTCCGCCGATCTTTCTCTTGGTGTGAATGATCGCACCATGTTCCATGCGGATAATTCTTACTACTACCCGCAAGTACGCATCCTATCCCGCCGTGTAATGACCAATACTGTTTCCAATACTGCCTTTCGCGGTTTTGGTGGCCCGCAGGGTATGGTCTTTTCAGAACGTATGATGGACACCATCGCCATTAAGTTGGATATCGACCCACTTGATGTGCGAAAAACCAATTTCTATGGCGATGAAGATCGCAATATTACGCCATTCGGTATGAAAGTTCAGGACAACATCCTCGACGAGCTTGTTTCTGAACTAGAAAGTACCAGTGATTATCGTAACCGCCGCAAAGAAATAGCCACCTTTAACAAAAAAAGCCCCTTCCTCAAAAAAGGCCTCGCGCTTAATCCCGTAAAATTCGGAATATCCTTTACCCTTAAGCACCTAAATCAGGCCGGCGCCCTTGTCCACGTTTATACTGATGGATCTGTACAGGTTAATCACGGCGGCACCGAAATGGGGCAAGGTCTTTACACCAAAGTTGCACAGGTTGTTGCCGAAGAATTTGGTATTGATCTGGAGCATGTTCGCATAACTGCAACAAAAACCGATAAAGTTCCCAATACAGCCCCCACAGCGGCCTCATCAGGTTCTGATATGAACGGTATGGCAGCGAAACAGGCCGCTGAAACCATTAAAAATCGACTGATAGAACTCGCAAGCAAGCTTTATCAGGTTGATAAAACAGCCATCAACTTTGCCCATAACAAGGTAAAAATCGGCGACCAGGAAGTTGCCTTTTCTGAACTGACGCAACAGGCTTTTCTCGAACGTGTCTCACTTTCTTCAACAGGTTACTATGCAACACCGCATATTACCTGGGATCGAGACACCAAAGATGGTCGTCCATTCCTCTATTTTGCCTATGGTGCCTGTTGCGCGGAAGTTACCATTGATACCCTGACAGGCGAGATGAAAGTGGATCGCGTTGATATCCTGCACGACGTGGGAAAGTCCTTGAACCCCGCCATAGACATCGGACAGATAGAAGGTGGTTTTGTTCAGGGCATGGGCTGGTTGACCACAGAAGAACTGGTCTATGATGATCAGGGACGCCTTCGGACCCATGCCCCCTCTACCTATAAAATTCCGACAGCTTCCGATGTACCTGAAGATTTTCGTATAAAACTCTGGAATTCAAGTGGAAACAGAGAAGATACTATCTATAGATCAAAAGCCGTAGGCGAACCACCGATAATGCTGGCTACGGCAGTTTTCTCGGCTATAACCAATGCCATAGCCTCGCTCTCTCCCGGCCAAGTACCACAGATCAATACACCAGCCACACCAGAGAATATTCTTCGCGCTGTCAGAGATATAAAGAAACGAGACGTAAAGGCTGGAGAAAAATAATGAAAGTCTGGTCACTCATTGCAAAAAATCTGGAAGACACGGGTTGTTGCGCTATGGTGACCATGACAGAAGTCTTGGGCTCTGCCCCGCGAGAAGCCGGAACACGCATGGTTATCCGTCCCGATGGTGGCTTTCACGGAACGATTGGCGGAGGCACCCTCGAATGGCGTGCGCAGGCTGATGCACAAAAGCTTATGCATCATCAAAAACCATTACTGAACTTCAGCCAACATGCACTCGGCCCAGAACTCGGTCAGTGCTGTGGCGGTGCGGTCAAATTGCTTATCGAAGTCTTTGCGAAAGAACAGCTAGAGCATGTACGAGAATTAGCGGTACAGGAAGAAACAGGCCCCTTTTCTACACGAGGTTACTATACAGACGACCGCGTTATCCGTGAAGTTACCGATGAGATACACCAAGAGCTAAACTTTGATACCAATGGAGATATTCTGGAAAACTTCGGCGAAAAGAAACGTCAGGTTTATCTCTATGGTGCGGGGCACATTGGGCGTGCATTGATGCTCAATATGGCAGCACTGCCCTTTGATCTTGTCTGGATTGATTCCCGCCATAATGCCTTGCCACCGATTACAGCCGGTAATGTCGAGAAAGTTTATACACCAACACCAGTGGAAACCTTGGTTTTGGCACCAAACGGCGCCTTTATTGTGATCATGACCCACAGCCATTCACTTGATCTTGACTTGGTCAATGCCGCCCTTGCAGCCGAACGCTTCGCCTATGTCGGCGTTATTGGATCAAGCACAAAAAAAGCGCGTTTTAAAAGCCGTTTGAAATCATTTGGCATGGAAAACAGGAATATCAACAAACTTATCTGTCCTATTGGGATTGACGGCATAAAGTCCAAACATCCAGCGGCAATCGCCGCATCAGTAACAGCAGAACTACTCATAAAAGATGAAGAAATATCCAAACGAGAAGCAGTTTTGGATTCCAATAATATGACAGACTTGAATAGAGTTGAAAAAACCGCAAAATTTGTCCAATAAGACAAAAAAATGAATTAAAACTAGTAAGTTAAAAACCGGAGAGTTAAAAACTTACTGAAAAATTTACTGATCTGGGAAAACAGGCTTATTGGGAGGGCCAGCAATTGGGGGATCATGTATCCACAAAAGGCGGCACGGCAGCGTCGGCAGAATATCTGTTAGAAGCGCGCGGAATCACCAAGATGTTCGGGGATTTGGCCGCGAACGATGATGTTACGCTCAAACTTGCACCGGGTGAAATTCACGCCCTTCTTGGGGAAAACGGGGCCGGGAAATCAACCCTTGTCAAAATTATCTACGGATCCTTGCAACCCACCAAAGGTTCTCTGCACTGGCTGGGGAAAGAAGTATCCATTGCCAACCCCGCTGCAGCCCGAAATTTGGGTGTCGGCATGGTGTTTCAGCACTTCTCTCTGTTTGAAGCTTTAAGCGTTGTTGAAAACATCGCCCTCGCCCTGCCAAAAGATACAGACATCAAAAACCTTTCCCAAAAGATATCAGATGTTTCAAAAGAATACGGCCTTCCGCTGGAACCCACAGCGCTAGTTGCCGATCTATCTGTCGGCGAACGGCAGCGTATTGAAATTGTCCGCTGCCTTTTACAGGAACCGCGCCTGTTGATCATGGATGAGCCAACCGCAGTTTTGACACCTCAGGAAGCGGATCAACTGTTCCTGACACTGGAACGATTGGCGAAGGAAGGTTGCGCCGTTCTATACATCTCTCACCGTCTGGATGAAGTTAAACGACTTTGCCACGATGCAACGATCCTGCGCATGGGCAAAGTTGTCGGACAGGTTGATCCACAGGAAGAAACTGCCGCCAGTCTTGCCAGATTGATGGTTGGTGCAGATGTTCACGCAATCAACGCCAACAGAGAGCACAACCCCGGTGAAATACTGCTGAAACTCAACAAACTATCCCAAGCAGCTGACGGTCCCTTTGGCGTTTCCCTTGTAGATATCAATCTGGATGTCAAAGCAGGTGAAGTTGTTGCCATTGCCGGTGTTGCAGGTAACGGACAATCAGAGCTGTTTGATGCGATTTCAGGAGAACGTACCGCAGACACAGCAAGAAACATTCAAGTCGACGGACGTGATAGTGGTTTGGATACGATAACAGAACGTCGACGTAATGGAGCAGGCTTCGTTCCAGAAGAACGATTAGGCCACGGTGCCGTCCCAGGACTTTCCCTTTCGGAAAATATCGTCCTGACCCGCCATTCCGATGACGCAGGTCTTTCAAAATCCGGCTTTATCGACCGCGAGAATGCTATTGCGATTAACGAACGGATCACCCGTGATTATGACGTCCGCAAAGGCAAACCAGACCCGGAAGCTAGATCCCTTTCTGGTGGTAATTTGCAAAAATTTGTTGTGGGCCGAGAGTTGGATCGAAAACCCAAGGTTCTTGTTATCAACCAGCCTACATGGGGCGTCGATGCCGGAGCTGCAGCCTTGATCAGGCAAGCAATGATAGATCTTGCCTTGGCGGGATCAGCAGTCTTGGTCATATCCCAGGATTTGGACGAAATTTTTGAAATCGCAGATCGAATTGCAGTCATCTCGCGCGGGCAACTTTCAGAAGCTTTCCCCGCTGGCGATCTTACGCTGGAAAAGATCGGCTTGCTGATGGCTGGAGCTCATGAAAAGAAAACCCAAGACAAAACTGGGGCAAATGAGAAGGTAAGCGCATGAAACTCGTGTTGGAAAAACGTTCAGAACACTCGGAATTCATGACTCTTATGTCACCGCTATTGGCTATTGCTCTGACTGTTCTCACTGGTGCCATTATTTTTGCGGTTCAAGGCCTCAACCCCTTCGAAGCTCTCTATGTTTATTTTATAGAGCCTTTGACATCAATGTGGTCACTGGAAGAGGTTTTCGTTAAGGCTGCCCCCCTCATCTTGATCGGTGCCGGGCTTTCCGTCTGCTACATGGCGAACGTATGGAATATCGGCGCAGAAGGCCAATTAACCATCGGTGCGATTGTTGGATCAATTGTCCCTATCGTTTTCACATCCTGGCAATCGCCGCTTACACTTGTTGCCATGATCACACTTGGGGCTTTTGGGGGCGCGCTCTATGCTGCAATCCCTGCTTTTTTAAAAAACCGATTTAATGCAAACGAAATTCTGACCTCGTTAATGCTGGTCTATATCGCCCAACTCTTCTTGGACTGGGTTGTTCGCGGTCCCTGGAAAGATCCAAAAGGCTTTAACTTTCCACAGTCGATCGCCTTTGAAGGCTGGCAGTTACTGCCAACTCTTGGAGATGGACGGGTTCATATAGGGATCATCCTCGCGGTTATCGTTGTTATCATCCTGACAGTTCTCATGAGCAGAACACTAAAGGGTTTTGAGATACTGGTTATCGGGAATTCTCCACGAGCAGGTCGTTTTGCCGGCTTTTCCCGAAAGAAAATCGTCTGGTTCTGCTTATTACTTTCCGGCGGTTTGGCAGGAATTGCCGGAATTGGCGAAGTGGCCGGCCCTAGCGGACAGTTACAACCAACCATTTCCCCCGGCTATGGTTTCACAGCGATCATTGTCGCTTTTCTTGGCCGATTAAATCCCATCGGTGTTCTCTTTGCCGGCATTATGCTTGCTATTACCTATATCGGCGGAGAAGCCGCACAGATTGATCTGGGGGTATCCGATAAAACAGCACAGGTTTTCCAAGGCATTTTGCTCTTCTTTATTTTGGCCTGTGATACGCTGATCCTCTATCGGATTAAAATGCTAACCTCGACCAAACAACAATCAGTAGCGGCGGAGTAAGACCAATGGATGCAACACAAGCTGTCATCTTGACAATTATCACCGCTTCAACCCCTTTGTTGCTGGCAGCAATTGGGGAATTGGTTACCGAAAGGTCCGGCGTTCTCAATCTGGGTGTCGAGGGTATGATGGTTATGGGCGCTGTTTGTGGCTTTGCCGCAGCCTATACGACGGGTAATCCCTATATCGGTATTCTAGCCGGTGTTCTGGGGGGCGTCGCCCTCGCCTTCTTCTTTGCCATTCTAACACAAACACTGGCCACTAATCAGGTCGCAACCGGACTGGCTCTTACTCTTCTAGGATTAGGGTTATCAGGGCTTATCGGAGAATCTTTTGTCGGTCTTCCCGGTGTCAAGCTGCAACAACTCTCCATTCCCTTCCTGAGTACAATCCCCTTCATCGGGCCAATCCTCTTTGGACAAGACATTCTGGTCTATACCTCTGTCGCTCTGATTTTTGGAACAACCTACGTTTTGTTTAAAACCAGATTAGGCTTGATCATTCGCTCTGTCGGGGACAATCATAATTCAGCCCATGCGCTGGGATACAATGTGATCGCCGTCCGTTATGCCTGTATTATGTTTGGTGGGGCCTGTTCCGGCCTTGCCGGGGCTTATCTCTCGCTAGCCTATACACCACAGTGGATTGAGAACATGACAGCCGGGCGTGGCTGGGTTGCGTTAGCTTTGGTGGTTTTCTCGACCTGGTTGCCCAAACGCCTGGCAATTGGCGCCTACCTCTTTGGTGCAGTCTGGATCATGGGTCTCTATGTACAGGCGCTTGGCTTCGGTATACCATCACAGTTCCTGTCATCGTTGCCTTACGTCGTAACCATCATTGCCTTGGTCATTATTTCTGGCAACAAAACACTAACTCGTGTAAATACACCAGCATGTATCGGTCAAACCTTTGTTCCAGATCGATAATATAGAATTCTCTGGTTGGTAAACACCTGTGGCTTTACATCACAAAAGCCAATCGGAGAGAACAGAATTAAACGGACGTCATCGCATAGATCGGCCAGCGCCGACGTCAAAAGAATGAAACGGCCGCGAGGAGTTCTCTTGACCCTAAGGGAATTCGCTAATCAGGGAAGGATAACCCAAATGAAGAAAATCTTGGGATTTGCCGCCGCGATCGCACTATCCCTAGCGATAGTTCCGGCATCTGCTGCAGATAAACTGAAAGTCGGTTTTGTATACGTTGGCCCCGTCGGTGACCACGGTTGGAGCTACCAGCACGATCAGGGCCGTAAAGCCATCGAAGAGCAGCTTGGTGACAAGGTTGAAACGACCTATGTCGAAAAGGTAGCCGAAGGCCCGGATGCAGAGCGTGCAATTGAACGTCTCGCCCGTAAAGGCTCTAAACTGATTTTCACAACTTCCTTTGGTTTCATGGAACCAACTCTGAAAGTTGCCAAACGCTTCCCGGATGTAAAATTTGAACATGCAACTGGCTACAAGCGTTCCGACAACGTTTCGACCTATTCTTCACGTTTCTATGAAGGTCGTTACATCATTGGGCAAATTGCTGCAAAACAATCCAAATCAGGTGTCGCAGGTTATATTGCGTCTTTCCCAATTCCGGAAGTTGTTCGTGGTATCAATGCCTTTATGCTGGGTGCACAATCTGTTAACCCTGATTTCAAACTGAAGGTCGTTTGGGTGAACTCATGGTTTGACCCGGGTAAAGAAGCCGATGCTGCCAAGGTTCTGATCGGTCAGGGCGCTGACATCATCACACAGCACACAGATTCAACAGCACCACTTCAAATTGCTCAAGAACAGGGTGTACACGGCTTTGGTCAAGCATCTGACATGATTGCCTTTGCACCAAAAGCACAGCTAACATCCATCATTGATGACTGGGCGTCTTACTACGTCAGCCGTACACAGGCTGCACTGGATGGCACATGGAAATCCGAAGATACATGGGGCGGTCTGAATGAGAAGATGGTTGTGATGGCAGATTACACCAACCTTCCTGAAGATGTGAAAAAAGCTGCACAGGAAACCGAAGCAAAAATTACATCCGGTGAACTGCACCCATTCCAAGGCCCAATCACCAAACAGGACGGTTCAGTTGCCGCTAAAGAAGGTGAAACTGTTGCTGTTGGTGAGCTACTTGGCATGAACTGGTACGTCAAAGGTGTTGACGATCAACTGCCGCAATAAACCAAATTGACAGAGGCACCATATAATTTGATGCCTTGAAGAAAATCCGGGATTAACACCAGCCTTTTAAAAAATTAAGGGCTGGTGCCCGGGTCAAAAAACAAGCTTTTAAAAGAAAAAGCAGGATCGTCAGAAAGATAAATCCAAAAATGGGTAGCCTTTTCATTCAGACATCCGAACAGAATTACAAAAAAATAAAGTTACGGTCCCAAGACCAATTGCCAGACGGGTAAACCCGTAAAGGTCAATAATCTTGGATCTATAGACTTGCTTGTTGGAAAAGGTTTGGCATCTATTTCGCCCTGCATAAATCATGGCTAAAAGTGTCCACGCTTTCTTAAGCTGAGCGGTCTATTATCGCAATGAAGATCAACTGCCGGATCTCCGGCTGATAACGCCAAGGTCATATGATGACAAACAAAGATCAAACAGCTGCCAAATTACTCCGCGGTGCGACCATTAACTTTACCGATAACCCACGTATCAAGGGAAATGAAAACTCGGTCCGATACGAGGCCAAGGGCACCGTTGTTATCAGCAAAAGCGGGCGTATTCTCTGGCAAGGTGCCTTTGCCCGGTTACCCGATGAGTTTAAAGATCTGCCATGCGATGATTACGACGATAAAATCATTATGGCCGGCTTTATTGACCCGCATATTCACTTTCCACAATACCGTATTCTTGCGGCACCCGGTAAAGATCTTCTGGACTGGCTCAATCGCTTTACCTTCCCAGAAGAGAGTCGCTACAGTTCTGAAGAATATGCCGCCAAGGCTGCAGAGTTTTTCCTTGATCGTCTTTTTGCCAATGGCACGACCTCTGCCCTCGCCTTCTGTTCGGTGCACAAGACCTGTGCCGACACCTTATTTGCCGCCGCAGAAAAGCGCGGGATGTCCATGATTACGGGCAAGACCATGATGGACAGGCTTGCGCCCGATGCTGTTCTGGATACACCAGAAACCGCGGCAAGGGACTCACAGGATCTGATCAACAAGTGGGATAACAAGGGACGATTGAAATACGCGATCACACCACGTTTTGCCGTTACCTCAACTGATGCTCAATTACAGGTAACTGGTGATCTCTATAAAGATAATCCAGATTGTTTGATGCAAACTCACCTGTCAGAAAGTCCCGGCGAGATTGCCACGGTGCAAAAACAATTCCCTTGGTCCAAAGACTATACTGACGTTTACGATCACTTTAACCTGTTGGGCGAAAATTCGTTCTTTGCCCACGGCATTCATCTGTCAGAACGGGAATGCCAGCGCCTAGCCGAAAGTGGCTCCACCGTGGTGCATTGCCCGACATCAAACAACTTTCTGGGATCCGGCCTGTTTGACATCGACCACCTGTCCAAACCCGGACGCCCCGTAGGTGTTGGCGTAGCCACAGATGTCGGCGGTGGTACAAGCTATTCCATGCTGCAAACCTTGGGTGAGGCCTATAAAGTCGCCATGCTCAAGGGCCGGAAAATAACCGCCCACGATGCCTTCTATCTGGCCACCCTTGGCAATGCCAAGCAACTCAAGCAAGATAAAAACATTGGTAATCTGGACACCGGAAAGTACGCTGATATAGTTGTATTAGACCCCAAAGCTACGCCAGTGCTGGAAAGCCGTCAGGAAGTTTCAGAAAACCTCGAAGACGTCCTCTTCTCTCTCATGATCCTCGGCGATGATCGTGCAATCTCAGCTACCTATGTGGCGGGAGAACGGGTTTATAAGGGGTAAAATATTCATCTTCATCCATTGGGACGGCTGTCAGTCAACTCACAATCGTCCCAATCAACTCTGTGATAGCCATTGGACAGATATTTCCAACTGGTCTTAAAAGCTGTATAATCCAGTTCTAAATTGTTATAGAGACCCAATCTTTTAAGTTTTCTTTCAAATTCTTCCCGGGATTTGTAAAAGAGGGCTTCTCCTGTCTCTGTGGACAGAATGAAATAGTTTTCCTCATTACGAATACGAATTTTATATCCGTTACGTCCTCCATCACACTCCAAATATTCCGCTGGGAGTTGTAAGCCAACGTAATATCCAGGCATAATATCGTGGTCGACGACTGTCGCCGGAATAATAACGTCACCATCTCTACGAATGGTATAATTATCCGGCCGGGTAAAATTGTGATAATAATATTCTTTGTCTGATTTAAATACCTGAAAAATGAGAAAAAGTATTCCCCAACCAAGAATAACACCCAAATACATAAGATATTTTTTAATCTTACTCAAAATCTTTATCCTCGTAGCGATACCTGATCCAAAAAGGTGTTCCCTTTCCGTGTTCATCAATCGCACGTTCATTTAAAAAATTTCTAGACCCAACCCTAATTTTATCCACTATACCGGCATCCTCAGGAACGCTCATCTCCCTAGGTTTAAAATCATATTTCCCATCCCAAATTCGACCATTCTTCGGATTGGTAGACACATGACCATGAACTTTTAGGTCGTCTAAAGACCAAGGATCATCAAGAGATGTAGGGGCTGCTATCTCGTGCTCGTCTCCAACCTTCCATACTTTTAATTCTCTGCCATCAACAACAAGTGGTTTTCCACCCGCATTACGCCACCACCACTTCGCCTGTTCATAAGTCAGCTTATTCCCTTTACCAGCATGACCATCGACGAACATTCTGAACATCTTGTCGTCTAGCTGTTCTCTTTTCTGTTCTGCTTGTTCCTTGTCATTACCGTATAAAATTCCAGTATAATCCATTCCAATAACTTCCCTTATCAAATGATGAGAGATAAGGATTAGTCCAGAAGTCTATTAATACAATTCATCTCAATAGTTTACGTAAATTACAATCAAACCTTACAATCACTTGAACAACCAGACACCAGCCAAATACGCCACTTCTTGATATTTCATTAGACTGTTCGGATAGATAATATCCTGTTTTTTCTCCATGGCGGCTAAGGCTTGTGGTGTAACTAGCTGCACTTCCAGATCGGGGATAACTTGTATTAAAGCCTCCATTTTGAAGGTATCGGGGCCGCCTGCAAACTTTCCTTTTTTGGCGCGCTTTTTAATGGCGACTTTCGTGACATCGTTCTCTTTAAAGAAGGCTGTGATTTTGCGTTGAAAATCGGTAACATCAGCGGCTTTATCACTATCGCCCAGAGTGATCTTGCGCGTGGGAAGGGCAATATAAACTGGGCCGTCTTCTGCCGCTTCTAAAACAACTAAAATAGCTTCATTACTTTTAAGTTCGATACCACAAACACGCATTTTACTTCCTGTTACGTTCTCTCTTCCAACTGAGGAAGACATATAATTTAACTATGTTTTTCATCACGTTGAGCGCAAAAAACAACATACTGTTTTGAAACACGTCAGAGCTTAGAGAAAAGCCTTCCGTTAATGAATAGGGCAAGACTGTGCCAGCACTGCCACCTTTGCCACGATAGTCACTTTTTCACACCATATTGGCAAGTGATGCTTAAGCCCTCCAAAAAAACAAGCAGACTATTTTCATGAAAGAGATAGGAGCAATCTGATGAAAAAATCAGTACGCGGATTACTGACAGGACTTTTGACATCAACAGCACTTTATGGATTTTCGTCTCCCCTATTGGCCTCAACAGCCTTTGCTGACAATCAAAACGGTCAACCACGGATAGAGGTTGCTTTTGTTCTGGATACCACCGGGTCTATGGCCGATTTGATTGATGGGGCCAAGCGCAAGATCTGGTCTATCGCCAATACCATCGTGGACATTCACCCCGATGCCAACATCGAAATGGCACTGATCGGTTATCGCGACATCGGTGATGATTACGTTATCAAGTCCTATGATATGAGCCCAGATATACAGGGCCTGTACGGTAATCTGGTCCACTTTCAGGCCAATGGTGGTGGTGACACGCCCGAAGCTGTGAATGAGGCACTGGATGCGTCCGTTCGTCAACTGGATTGGACAGAAGGCGAAGATACCCAACGCATTGTTTTCCTCGTGGGGGATGCCCCGCCGCATATGGATTATGAAAACGCGCCCAAATACCCTGACGTGATAAAGAAAGCCAGAAAAGAAGGGATTATCGTCAACGCTGTACAGGCTGGCGGAGATCGGGAAACCAAGAAAATCTGGAAAGAAATAGCTCAACTCGGTAACGGACGCTATATCCCTATTCCACAGGATGGCGGCCAGATCAAGATTATCGAAACACCTTTTGATGGCGATATTATTATCCTGCAAAAGCGTATTGATGAAACCGTTATTGCCTATGGATCAGAAGAAGAACAATCCGCCGTGCAGGATAAAATGGAGCTAAAAGAAGCAGCCCCAAGCTCTGTACAGGTAGAAAATTCCAAATTTTATTCCAAGCGTTCTTCGGTCAAAGAGGTGATCACAGGCGGTGGTGATTTGGTTGCTGATATTAAAAATGGTGCTGTATCACTCGATAAAATCAAGGACAGCGATCTGCCAAAGGAATTACAGGGTAAATCCGATGGCGAGAAACAGGCCTACATCGATGCCAAGCTTGAAAGGCGTGAGCAGCTTGAAAGAAGCATGAGTAAACTGATTAAAAAGCATGATGCCTACGTAGCCGAAAAAGCGAAAGAACAAGGCAAGACGGACTCATTTGATCAGGCTGTTCAAGAAACGCTGAAACAGCAACTCTATTAAGCTAAACAACTATAGTTGATTGGGGGTGATAAAGCTGAATTCATCCCCATATGTTATAATAGATTGATGAGAACACCTAAAACTAAAGAGAAAATAAAGCGGGTCAACAGCAACGGTGATTTTATATGAAGAAATTCAGCGCGGGATTACAGGAACTCAACATTCTCGAAACCGAGAAAATTCGTGTCACTCGCTATTCTGAATTTCTTCTTCTCTATCTTGAAAACCTGGATTTCACGCAACAAATAATTTGCGATTTTGGCTGTGGCACCGGGGTGCTTGGTATCTATGCCGCAAAACGCGGGGCACAATCTGTAACCGGGTTTGACATTGATCTCGACGCAATAGGTTTATGCAAAGAAAACATAGACCTAAACGATTGTTCTAATTTTCAGCCTCACCTGATTAGTGACGATATTATTGATGAAAAATACGACTTCATCATCTCTAACCCCGCCTCTCTGCCAACCGTAAAAGCATCAGGGAAAGAGTTTTTCAGCGGTGGAATCTATGGCATAGATATGATCCAGGATCTTTTTGATTTCAGCACCCAACATCTCAAACAAGATGGGCGTATATTCTTTCTACAAACCAGTCTGTCATCGATCAACAAGGCCGCAAACTACGCCCACAACAAAGGTTTCGATTATAAGATTATTGGGGTCTTTCAAACCGAAATCAGAGACCACTATCAAGAATTCTGGCACCGCGTAGAGCAAAACCAGCGTACAGGCGATGCTCATTTCGTTGAAATCAACGGTGTCCATTCCGAGATCGTCTATCTGGTCGAAGCAAAGTATCGCGACCTAGCCTAAACAAAAGAAGCCTGAAACATTACTTCCCACATTTCAGGCTTTTCGATTTTCTAACCAGATCTAGGTACGTGTTCGTCGTCTTTGCCCCGTTGGCTTGCTCCGAGTTGGTTTGCCACGGGCAGGTTTACCCGTGGGTTTCGCTTTGCCATGTGCTGTGGCACCGCGGGCTGGTCCGTCTGAATTCCCGGAAGCTGCAGGTACCTTGTCATGGGCACGACGACGTCCCTGTCCCGCGTGGGTTGTAAAGAAAGGTTTCCCACCTTTACTGCCGTCTTTCTTTTTCGCGTAACCTCTGGCACCCGGTTTGTTATCGCCTGTCCCAATAGGCTGATGCGCAGGCACCAGATGTTTTTTCCCCGGACCAATAAGATCGGCACGACCCAGATTTCTGAGTGCTTCACGCAAAATTGGCCAATTTTCAGGATCGTGATAGCGCAAGAAAGCCTTGTGCAAGCGACGCTGCTTCATGCCTTTTGCTGTTTGCACAACTTCACCGCTATGACGACGGATCGGGCGTAGCGGGTTGCGCTCGCTGTGGTACATGGCCGTGGAAAGTGCCATCGGGGATGGAATAAAGTTCTGAACCTGATCTGCCCGGAAGCCATTTTGCTTGAGCCAAATTGCGAGGTTCATCATGTCTTCATCTTCACAACCGGGGTGTGCTGCAATGAAATAAGGGATGAGGTATAGCTCTTTACCCGCCTTTTTCGCCGCCACATCGAACATGGATTTGAAGCGATCATAGGTCCCAATGCCCGGCTTCATCATCTTGGACAACGCACGTTCTTCGGTATGTTCTGGCGCAATCTTCAAATAGCCACCAACGTGATGGGTCACCAGCTCCTTGATATAGGTCGGGCTTTTGACCGCGATGTCATATCGAAGACCGGACTGGATAGAAATCTTTTTAATGCCCTTGATATCCCGTGCCTTGCGATACAGCTGGATCAAGCTTTCGTGGCTGGTATCAAGGTTCTTACAAATATCAGGATAGACACAGGACAGACGACGACAAACCTTTTGAATTTTGTCATCCTTACAGGCCATGCGATACATATTAGCAGTCGGACCGCCCATATCGGTAATTTGTCCGGTAAAGCCATCAACCTTGTCGCGAATATCTTCTATTTCTTTCAGAATTGATTCTTCCGAACGACTTTGAATAACCCGGCCTTCGTGCTCGGTAATGGAGCAGAAAGAACAGCCGCCAAAACATCCGCGCATGATATTGACGGAAAAACGGATCATATCCCAAGCCGCCAGCTTGGCATCGCCATAAACCGGATGCGGCGCACGGGCATAGGTCAGGTCGAACACACCATCCATTTCCGGCGTGGTCAGCGGGATCGGCGGCTGGTTAATCCAGATATCGCGATCCCCATGCTTTTGAACCATAACACGAGCATTACCTGCGTTACTTTCCAGATGCACAACTCGCGATGCCTGCGCGTAAAGTGCCTTGTCCGCAATGACCTCTTCATAAGACGGCAGGCGCACAGCGGTTTTATCTTTATCGGCAGCTCTCAGCTTTTTACGGGCTTCAGCACGATCTGGAATATGATGAAGATCATTGTCATCCTCAATGTCCGTCATATCGGCAACGGTCCAGCCGTCAGGGATTTCCTTGCGTACAATCACGGTGCCGCGGATGTCATCAATATCCTTTGGGGCTTCCCCTGCGGCAACACGGTGTGTCAGATCAACAATCGCTCGCTCTGCATTTCCATAAAGCAGAATGTCCGCCTTGCTATCAATAAGAACGGAACGGCGAACTTTGTCAGACCAATAGTCATAGTGAGCTGTACGACGCAGGGATGCCTCGATACCGCCGATGACAATCGGTACATCCTTGTAGGCTTCCCGGCAGCGTTGAGAATAAACAATAACAGAACGGTCCGGGCGTTTGCCACCCTCATCATTCGGTGTGTAACTGTCATTGTGACGAACCCGACGATCAGCCGTATAACGGTTGATCATTGAGTCCATATTACCGCCAGTTACACCGTAATAGAGATTTGGTTTGCCCAGCGCCTTAAAAGCGTCTGCATTAGACCATTCAGGCTGCGCAATGATCCCGACGCGAAAGCCCTGAGCCTCGAGTAATCGCCCCATAATCGCCATGCCGAAACTGGGATGATCTACATAGGCATCACCCGTGACAATAATGACGTCACAACTGTCCCAGCCCAGCAGGTCCATTTCTTCACGAGACATAGGCAGGAACGGCGCAATGCCAAAACGCTGTGCCCAGTATTTACGATAGGAAAAAATATTCTTGGCATCACTGCCAGCTTCCTTCTTCGTAACCTTAGCGGAACTCCCTCCTTTACCGGGCGCGTTATTCATCGCACTCTTAGCCAAGTTACAGGGCGCATTTCCGGTGTCTGGTCCGGTTTTGGGGCTGGCTGCAGGGTTGGCTTCTGGCATCATTCTGGCCTACGTTAATTTCTCTCTGACAATTCATTGCGGTCGTTGCCGCCTGACCACTCCGCCAGATCACTATAGCATGATCTGTTTCATCCACGATAAATGGTCAGCAAAAATCTGTTGCCCTCTTTTAACTACTTGAGCGCTTAGGTCAAGTATTCCAGTTTATCTTTCCCTGCAAACCAGCCATCTGTTTTCGGCAAACCTTAACAGTAAAACTTTGATATGATTGACACATTAACAACAGAACTATAAGTAAACCGTACTTATCTGAAGTACAGAGTTCAAAGTACATCAAGATTTTCCATTGTTTTATTTGACCAAGTGATAAAAAAAACTTAGCATTCCTAGCACAGTTGAAAAGAGGCAGGACAACCTGCCCTGACTGTAGAAGTAAAGAGCTCTGTACAAGTCGAATAACAGGAACAGCTGTTCCCGAAAGCAAATAAAGAACGACTAACGGTGAAATACCGATCTTGTATTTGGGCGCTTTCAGAGCTGTTTTACATCTATCCAGGGAGGGATTTCATCATGACAGGTTTATCCAGAAGAACTGTTCTTGCGCTTGCTGCCGCAGGTTTGGCCAGTGCTACGCTTGGCACAACAGGCGCCTTTGCAAAAACCATCAAGGTTGCGGGTATTTATACACAACCTATTCAGCAAAAATGGGATGCACGTCTGCACGAAGCGTTGGTCGCCGCACAGGAAGCTGGCGAAATCGAATATGTCTTTTCCGAAAAAGTTGCCAATACCGACTATGTTCGCGTGCTGAGAGAATATTCAGAAAGCAAAGTTGACCTGATTGTTGGGGAAGCCTTTGGCATCAGCCGCGAAGCCCGCAAGGTCGCAGACGATTATAAAGATGTTGCCTATTTGATGGGTGATCCCTTTAAACCGCATGGCGACAATTTTTCTGTCTTTGACAACTACATTCATGAACCTTGTTATCTCATGGGTATTCTGGCCGGAAGCATGAGCAAATCAGGCAAAATCGGCATGGTGGGTGGCTATCCCATTGGTGAAGTAAACCGCCTGTTCCACGCCTTTATGGCCGGCGCACGATCCGTAAATCCGGACGCACAGTTCAAAGTCAACTTCATCGGATCATGGTACGACCCGCCAAAAGCAAAAGAAGCCGCTTTTGCCCAGATAGAAGCAGGTGTTGATGTTCTCTATGCAGAGCGCGCAGGTGTTGTGGATGCAGCACGTGACAAAGGTATTCTGGCCTTTGGTAACGTGAACGATATGAACAAGGAAGAAAATGGTAAGGATGTTGTTGTTACTTCTGCCCTTTGGCATATGGAATCAGCAATCGGACACGCCATTAGCCAGGTAAAAGCAGGTACCTATTCTGCTGCTGATTATAAAGAATGGACCATGATGCAAAAGGGGGGAGCTTCCCTCGCCCCTTATTATGAGTTCGACGATAAGATACCAGCAGATGCCAAGGCTAAGGTCGTACAAGTAAAAGCAGATATCCTCTCGGGCAAGTTTGTTGTTGAGATCAATGACAACGAGCCCAAATCGACCTATTAGCCGCCTTCCATCCCCGATCTTGTTCTTTCCTCAAACCATTTGGGGGGATCGGGGATTTTTTTGGAGGAGGTATTACCGAATATCTTTGTAAAAGCGCGTTCAAGTGAATAGATAAAGATGTAATTATTATTGATACTTAAGTTCTATTTAAGTAATCAATCATACGTCATCCGACTTCTCCTCCCTCTGGTTATTTCAAGACAACTCTGTTCTTGCATTCTTGGGGCATAACATGGCTTTGCTTGCCTTTCATAACATTACCAAACGCTTTGGCTCCCTTACCGCCAATGACAATATTTCCTTTTCGCTCGATAAAGGCGAAGTCATTGCCTTGCTCGGCGAGAATGGCGCCGGGAAAACAACCCTGATGAATATCCTTTATGGTCACTATACGGCTGATCGGGGATACATTGAGGTTGACGGACAAAAACTGCCCGCCGGACAGACGGACGCAGCTATCAATGCCGGTATCGGTATGGTTCACCAGCATTTTACTCTCGCCGAGAACCTGACTGTCCTTGAAAACATCATGCTGGGAACTGAAAGCCTGTGGTCTTTGGGACAAAAACGTGCGCCCGCCAAAGCAAAGCTTGCGCAGATGTCCAAAGACTATGGCTTGAAAATTAACCCGGATGCTCGTGTCGCTGATCTATCCGTCGGCGAAAGACAACGTGTTGAAATCCTGAAAGCACTCTATCGAGATGCCCGAGTTCTGATACTGGATGAACCCACAGCAGTGTTGACACCACAGGAAGCTGACAGCCTGTTCAAGACTTTAAAAAGCCTGACCAAAGAAGGCTTTTCTATTATTTTCATCTCTCACAAGCTCCACGAAATACTTGCCATCAGCACACGCGTAGAGGTGTTACGCCGTGGAAAGATTGTTGGCAGTATTGAAACAGAAAAAGCTGATAGAAAACTATTGGCTGAGATGATGGTCGGCCGCACTGTTGAACGCCCGGTTCTGGAACAGATGGCAATTGGAAAGCCAATTGTCGTGCTTGATAATGTAAGCATTGAGGATAAAAGCAAAGACACCAGTGGTATTCCAAAACTCAATCAGATCAATCTTACCGTTCATCAACACGAAATCGTTGGCATCGCCGGCGTTGCCGGAAATGGACAGTCAACACTCGCTGATCTTCTTTCCGGTTTGGAAAAACCTGATGCAGGTAGCTTTACACTCCTCGGCAAAGAAGTGACCAGCGCCTCGCCAGCCGATATCGTGCACCGGGGTGTCGGGCGTATTCCCGAAGACCGCCATAGTTCAGGCGTTGTCGGCGAGATGATGCTGTGGGAAAACCTTATCAGTGAAGACTTGCGACATACACCCGTGTCCAAAGCAGGTGTTTTAATAGACCGAAAAGCCTGTCTGGAACGGGCCAACAAACTGATCGACGCTTTTGATATCAGATGCGAAGGCCCCGAAGCAGAAACCAAGCTGCTTTCCGGCGGGAACATGCAAAAACTCATTCTCGCCCGCGCCCTTTCCCCAAAACCGGATTTCATTCTTGCCAATCAACCTGTGCGCGGTCTGGATGAAGGGGCCATTGCCTATGTCCATGAACAACTTCTTGCAGCCCGAAAACGTGGAGCAGCCGTCCTCCTGATCTCCGAAGATCTGGACGAACTCTTTGCCCTTTGTGATCGGATCGCCGTTATGTATCACGGCAACCTAACACCAAGTTACGATGCCAAAACTCTGACCACAGCCGAAGTTGGCTTGATGATGGCCGGACAACAATCCGAGAATGTAAATCATTCATCCAAGACGAATTCTGGCAACGAGGAACAGTCGTATGCAAATTGAACCCCGGGAACACGTTGCCCCCTGGCGCATTGCCTTTGCCCCTGTTGCAGCCGTCTTTGTCTCTCTCTTGCTCGGATCTGTCCTGATCCTGTGGGTCGGCGCCCCGGTGCTCGAAGCTTATGTCCTCTTGGTCAAAGGTGCCGTTGGTTCCAGCTTTGCCCTGACTGAAACATTGACGCGTTCTATACCCCTTATCTTTACAGGACTGGCGGCAACAATAGCCTTTCGCGCCAAATTCTATAATATCGGGGCCGAAGGACAGCTTTATTGCGGCGCCTTGGCTGCGACGTTTTTTGGTACTGGCCTGATCACCCTGCCCCCGTTGTTGATGATCCCCTTTCTGATGTTGGTCGGGGCCTTGGCTGGGGGAGCCGCCCTTGCCGTTCCTGTCATGCTCAAAACCCACCTGAAGGTTGACGAAGTTGTTACAACCCTGTTGCTCAACTTTGTGATCCTGTTATTTGTCGGATATTTTCTGGAAGGCCCCTTGAAAGATCCCATGTCTATGGGCTGGCCACAGGCTGAACCGATTATAGATGAAGGGCTATTCCCAAGTCTTGTTGACAAAAGCCGACTACACTTTGGTTTTATCTTTGCCCTTATCGGATCTGTCCTTTGCTGGGCCATGATGCGCTTTACCGTATGGGGCTATGAAATCAGAGCTGTTGGACTTAATGCCTCTGCCGCTAAATTTGCAGGTATCAACGTCAACACCACCGTCATCCGCACCGCCCTGATCAGTGGCGGACTTGCGGGCATTGCCGGGGTCAGTGAAGTTGCCGGGCTAAAAGGATATCTTACCCTCGATATTTCACCCGGCTTTGGCTACACGGGCATCGCCGTTGCCATGTTGGCACAGCTCAATCCCTTGGCCGTCATTCTCTCGGCACTATTCATTTCCATGATTTATGTCGGTGCAGATTCCATGAGCCGTGCGATTAACATACCGACCTATATCGCAGATGTTCTGGTTGGTCTTTCCGTCCTTTCCATACTCGTAAGTGTCATGCTAACCCGCTACCGCGTGAGGTTCAGATAAAGTCATGATGGATATTCTTGAAATACTCGTTTCTGCTGGCTTCTGGGCGGCGACAATTCGCATCGTAAGCCCGCTCATCCTTGGCACACTCGGCGAGCTAATTTGCGAAAGAGCAGGTGTTCTAAACCTTGGGATCGAAGGCATTATGACCATGGGGGCCATGTCTGGCTGGATGTGGGTCTATATGGGTGGGGATCTTTGGACAGGCGTTATGTTCGCAGCCTTTTTAGGCCTGATGTTCGGTCTGCTACACAGTATATTCACCGTTTATCTGGGACTTTCCCAACATGTCACCGGGATCGGCATCACGCTGTTTGCTTCGTCCTTAAGTTACTACGTCTATCGTATGTTATTGCCAGATGCGACCACACCCCCGAAAATTGAACCCTTTCAGGTTTATGAAGTTCCTTTTCTGTCAGAAATTCCGCTCATTGGTGAAGCACTCTTTAGCCAGACGCCGCTAACCTATCTCGCGCTAATCCTTGTGCCCATTGTCTGGTACGTACTCTACAAAACACCACTTGGCCTTGCTGTGCGCATGTCGGGGGAAAACCCCATGGCAGTTGAAGCGCAGGGCATTAATGTTCTGACGATCCGGACAGGCGCGGTAATGGTCGGCAGTGCCTTTATGGCGGTGGGCGGGGCCTTTATTACCATGTCGGCCTTTGATGCCTTTTTCTTTGGCATGATTAATGGTCGCGGCTGGATTTGTATTGCACTGGTTATCTTTGCGTCGTGGAAGCCGGGGAAGGCCCTGTTAGGCGCATTACTGTTTGCCGGGCTTGATGCCCTACAGGTACGTGCACAGCAAACGGCTGGTGCATTAATTCCCTATCAATTCTTCCTTATGATGCCCTATATTCTCAGCATCGTTGCCATGGTTATTATGGCGAGAAAAGCCAGTTACCCCAAAGCATTACTGGTTCCTTTCCGCAGAGGGGAACGGACTTGATACGCACGTACAGGATTTCGGTACCAAACCGCGACCAAAAGACTTGGCATACGCACTTAACTAACGGATATTTTCATGCTTGATCTCATCATCAAAAATGCCCGGCTTGCTGATAGCAAAGATACAAATCACAGGGTTGATATCGCGGTACAAGATGACCGTATTGTCGAGATCAGGCCGAATATTACGGACGGCATAGTCGAGGGGCAGACAGAGGTCATTGACGCCGGGGGACATCTGGTCACCGCGCCCTTTATCGATCCGCATTTCCACCTTGATTCCACCCTCAGCCTCGGACAGCCCAGACTGAACGAAAGCGGGACACTGCTGGAAGGTATTCAGCTTTGGGGGGAGCTGAAACCACACCTGACCCACGAGGCGATCAAGCAACGCGTTCACGCCCTCGCCCGATGGTCTATTGCCCGTGGCACCTTGGCGATACGCAGCCATGTGGACACCAGCGACGACCGTCTGCTGGCTGTTGGCGCCCTGTTGGAAGCCAAAAAAGAACTCGCCCCCTGGATTGATATTCAGCTGGTTGCCTTTCCACAAGACGGCTATTTCCGTTATGAAAAAGCGGCAGAAAACCTGAACCGTGCCCTGGATATGGGCGTTGATGTTGTTGGCGGCATTCCCCATTTCGAGCGCACCATGGACGATGGCGCCCGTTCCGTAAAAGCGCTGTGTGAAATTGCGGCGGACCGTGGCTTGCTGGTTGATATCCACTGCGATGAAAGTGATGATCCGTATTCCCGCCACATCGAAACCCTTGCCAGTGAAACCGTGCGTCTGGGCTTACAGGGACGTGTGGCCGGATCTCACCTGACATCCATGCATTCCATGGATAATTACTATGTCAGCAAGCTCCTGCCTCTGATCAAGGAAGCTGAGATCACAGCGATCCCTAACCCGCTGATCAACATCACGCTGCAAGGTCGCCACGATAGCTATCCCAAGCGACGTGGCATGACACGGGTCAAGGAAATGACCGCCATGGGCATTAACGTCGCTCTTGGCCACGACTGTGTGATGGACCCCTGGTACAGCTTTGGCAGCCACGACATGCTCGACGTCGCCCATATGGCAACTCATGTCGGTCAAATGACGGGCGTTAGCGAAACCAAAGCCATGTTCAAAGCCGTCACCGAAAATTCTGCCAAAGTTATGCACCTGCCGGATTATGGCATTGCCAAAGGTAACTTCGCTGATCTGGTGATCTTACAAGCAAAAGATCCCATCGAAGCCATCCGCCTGCGCCCCGCCCGACTGTTTGTCATACGACGCGGCAAGGTAATCAGCACAACAGCCCCCGTTGAGGCGCAGCTTAATCTGGATGGGGAAAAGGAAGTTGTGAATTTCATGAAATGATTGTAACAAGCAGAGATCATGGTAGATTTACTTCAAAATAACTTATGATCACATGACTTATGCGCGCTTGTGCAAAACCGTCAAACTTTAGGAAAATGCCATGTCGCTAACGAAACTTCTTATCCCGACTTATACTCAAATGTTGAAGGGGTTATCCGGTTGGCTGAATAAAGCACAGAAACAATTGCCCGAAGCAGAAGCGGAGATGCTACTGTCTGCACGTCTTGCACCAGATATGTATCCCTTATCATCGCAAATTTCCTTTGCCTGCTTTCAAGCACAAGAGGCAACATTTAGACTTAAGGGAGAACCTATACCAGAAGCGCTAGAGCAAGTAGCACTTGAGGGCCGAAATGCTGGTAAAAGTCCAGGCTCACTCTCGGATGCCGAAACCCGGATCAGTGAAACTCTCTTATTTTTGAACAACCTTGAATCAGACGCACTCGATACTGGTGTCAAACGGTCAATCACGCTTGAACTTCCAACCGGTATGATCTTCGATATGACAGGTGAGCAATATGCACGGGATTGGGCGTTAGCCCAGTTTTATTTCCATTTAAACACTGCCTACGCCATCTTGCGAGGACAAGGGATTGAGCTTGGTAAAGCCGATTATGTGCCGCACATGTTTGCATATCTTCGGCCTGGATCAATGCCAGAGGAATAACAATTCACTTTTTTCTCGTCAAACCAACATAAAGAATGGTCTAAAGAGCATTCAACAACCAGAGCCATTTGCGGCCATTGATGTCCATCAGAGAAAGCTCATTTTATCCGCATAGTTGTCGTTCCGCCATCTGAATGATGAGGGTTGCTTTGGGTCTGTTACAGAAGTTCCAATAATAGATCAGACATTATAAAAACAACTAAAAATACAACCATTGGCATAGCATTTAAAACCTAGAAATAATTCCTCTTTCTTGCTTAGCGCTAAAACACTCTGATGATTGAGAACAATAACTGGTAAATAAGCAACGCGTTCACCGAATTGCCGCTTATGCATGAGAGCTATTCGCATATCTCCTATACAAAAACCCGAAGAGCGCGTATATAGTTGTTAAACTTAATTCTTTCTCATCGTTTTTCATCGTTCGTGTAGGTTTACCTACACTTCTCTCTTCATGCCTTGAGTAAAAGCTAAGTTTTGCGACTAATAGAAATAGCTGTTGTTCTTCAAGGGTTAAAAGATAATGACTGCATTCAAAGATTCCGTTCAGAAAGCGCGGCAGAATATTTCCACTGTTTTTTCGGAAACGCCGTTACAGCACAACCGTTTTCTGTCGGATAAATACGACTGCAATGTTTATCTGAAACGTGAAGACCTGACCCCGGTCCGCAGTTATAAAATCCGTGGTGCCTTTAACTTTTTCAGTAAGGCGCTTGAGAATGGTCATGGTCCAGAAGAAAGACAACGGTTAGAAAATCAACAGTTTGTATGCGCTTCTGCCGGAAACCATGCGCAGGGTTTTGCCTATACCTGTAATCATTTTAAAAAGCGCGGCACGGTCTTTATGCCGACCACAACGCCGCAGCAAAAAATTCACAAGACCCGTGCCTTTGGCGGTCCTTACATTGATGTGAAACTGATTGGGGATATCTTTGACGAAGCTTACGAAGCCGCCCACAGGTTCGCCGATGAAGAAAGTGCCTTTATGGTACCGCCCTTTGATCACCCAGATATCATAGAGGGACAGGCAACCATCGGGATGGAGATTATGGAACAGCTGGGCGGTGAACCTCTTGATACCCTGATCATGCCAACAGGCGGCGGGGGTTTGGCGGCGGGCGTGACCCAATACCTTAAAGAAACATCCCCCGACACTGATTTCTGGTTTGTTGAACCCGAAGGCGCACCAAGCCTAAAAGAAAGCCTTGCCGCAGGCGAACGCATCAAACTGGACAGCATTGATAACTTTGTTGATGGCGCTGCCGTTGCCCTGATCGGGGAACACAACTTTGAAGCACTCAAGGATTTTGCCGCGGGTCGCGTGCTCCTCGCCCCCGAAGATCGCCTATGCGCCACTATGATCACCATGCTCAATATAGAAGGCGTTGTGCTGGAACCCGCAGGCGCCCTAACCATTGATATTTTGCAATCCCTTGATCCCGAAAGTATCCGGGGCAAAAATGTTGTCTGTGTTACCTCTGGCGGGAACTTTGACTTTGAACGCCTGCCAGAAGTAAAAGAGCGCGCCCTGAAATACGCTGGCCTCAAAAAATACTATGTCCTGCGCATGCCCCAGCGTCCCGGTGCCTTGAAAGACTTCCTATTCCTGCTCGGCGAAGATGACGATATCGCGCGCTTTGAATACCTGAAAAAATCCGCCCGAAACTTCGGCTCCATCCTGATCGGTATCGAAACCAAAAACCCGAAGAACTTCGACACCCTGATGGAAAAATTCCACGACAACGGTATCCAGTTTCAAGACATTACCAACAACGAAATTCTCGCCAATTTCCTGATCTGACCCATACCTGTCAGCTTATTGTCAGCAAGGTTCGCATATCAACACCTGTCTAATGTCTATAGTTTTTCTATGAAGCAGATCAACATTTAGACATTCGTTATAGGTCATTACACAGGAAAGATTTATGCCAACGTTTGCGCGTCTGGATGGGCTAGATTTCGCTCGTTTTATTGCCTTTATAGGCATGGTTCTGGTCAACTTCACGGTCGCGATGGGCGCAGAAGGACAAGGGTCTTTTCTGGCAACAACGTTTGTTGGCACTCTGGAAGGGCGTGCGGCTGCGACTTTTGTTGTTCTGGCAGGCATTGGTCTGGGACTTGCCGCGAACAAGACCAACGATGACCACGAGTTTAATGGCAAATTAATCTGGTTGACCAGCAAACGCGCCCTGTTTCTTCTTGTTCTTGGCCTTTTAAATAGCCTGATCTTTGATGCAGATATTTTGCATTATTACGCCCTGTATTTCTTTTTCGGTGTCTTTTTTATTCGTATGAGTTCCGGGGGATTGATTTTTTCTATCATCACCCTGCTCATTGGCTTTGTCATCATGCTGTTAACCCTTGATTACGATGTGGGCTGGGACTGGAAAACCTATAGCTATCAGAATTTCTGGACCTTTGAGGGCTTTATTTGCAACCTCTTTTTCAATGGTTGGCACCCTGTTGTTCCCTGGCTGGCATTCTTTCTTTTCGGCATTCTTCTAAGCCGACTGCCTCTTGATAAAGGTCAGATTCAGCTACAGCTTTTTGTTTTCGGCCTCATCGCACTAATTACTGTCGAAGGATTATCTCTTTTCACGCTGGCTTTGCTTGCTGGTGCTGAACAGGATTTACTCGATATTGCCACGACAGAACCAATCCCGCCCATGCCCTACTATATGATCGCAGGCATGGGAAGCGCCTGTATGGTGTTGGCTGTCAGTCTTTGGATGAACTCTTTCTTTTCGAAAGGATCTGTCTTTAAACTTTGTCGACAAATTGGTCGCCAGACATTAACCCTGTATGTTGCCCACATACTCCTCGGCATGGGCACGTTGGAAGCACTAGGACTTCTTGACGGACAAAATACATCTGGAACCACAGATGATGCACTTATTGCCTCTGGAATTTTTGTCGTCGCGACTGCTCTTTATATTTGGATATATTCCAAATTCTTCACACGCGGCCCTATCGAAAACCTGATGCGTTTGATCACCGGATAAAAATGTCGGTAGAGCAACAATTTCGGGTCGATAAAGCACCCCTAAACCTATAACGCATAAAAAACTATTGTGCCGGTCACAACACCCCAGACGCACATGTTGATAAAGGATCGCAAGATCCCGCCATCTTCTTCAACACTCACGCCCAGTTTCTGGACCACAATATCCCCGGGGAAAAGAAAGGCAATTTCAAGCCACCGTAGAAAAGTCATCTCGCTTCCTTTTTAACATTCATTTTATATATATGTTTATAAATAATCTGAACGAAGTCAACTTTAAAGCCCCGAAACTGACTTGAGACCTTTGGACGCAGCAGATACAAAATAATCAATAAAATAGAAATCGGATTAATCGTGAACATTTTTAACTCGCAAAAAATAAAAAATCGGCTGACCCGTGCCAATCAGCCGATTTTTATCACCGTCTCATTAAAGCGCGATTTACGCTGTTATACTCCACCCATCAGATAATTGGGTAACCATGTTGCAATCTCGGGGAAGACACAAAGAATGGCGATGGCCAAAACCATACAGAGCATAAAGGGAAGAGCGCCTTTCAAGATGGTGGGGAGAGATACATCCGGAACAATACCATTGATCACATAAAGATTAAGCCCTACAGGCGGTGTGATAAGGCCAATTTCCATGTTAATGGTAAAGACCACCGCAAACCAATAAGGGTCAAATCCGGCCTGAATAATAATCGGCAGAAGAATTGGCGCAGTCATCAAAATAACAGCAACAGGTGGCAAGAAAAACCCTGCAACCAGCAGGAACAGATTGATAATGATCAGTAACTGCCATTTTCCAATATCAAGACCGGCAATGTATTCAGCCACAGATTGGGTCACAAACAGCGATGAAAGCGTATAGCTGAAAAGTGCTGATGCCCCGATAATCATCAGGATCATTACAGACTCTTTCATGGAATCAGACAGGATCGCCCAAATCTTTCTTGGTTGCCACATGCCATAGATCACAACAACCAGCACCAGACAGAAAAGGGCACCAACACCCGCTGCCTCAGACGGGGTTGCAACACCGCCGTAGAGGACATAAAGCACCCCGACAATGATCACGAGAAAAGGAAAAACACGCGGCAAAACTTCGAACTTTTCGCGCCAGCTATACCCCCCAATCTGTGCCTTAAAACTATAGCCATTGCGCCATGCCGTGTAGAGCGACCAGCACATAAATAGGACAGTTAAGAGTAATCCCGGTAATAATCCAGCCAGAAACAGACGGCCAATGGATGTTTCTGTCGCAATGCCATAGACAATCATTGTTATAGATGGCGGGATAAGGATGCCCAGAGTGCCACCTGCCGCAATAGAGCCTGTGGCCAATCCATCCGGGTAACCACGTTTGCGCATTTCAGGGATACCCATCTTCCCGATGGCAGCACAGGTCGCAGGCGAAGAACCACTCAAAGCGGCAAAGATCGAACAGGCACCAATATTTGAGATAATCAGACCACCCGGCACGCGATTGAGCCAACGATCAAGCGCCGCATATAAGTCCTTGCCCGCCGGCGAAGAAGCAACCGCCGCCCCCATAACGATAAACATAGGGATTGAAACCAACGCAAACTCAGCCAAACCAGAAAAAAAGGTTTCAGCAACCACATCCAGAGAGTCGAAGCCTTCAAAAGCAAAGAGAAAAACAACTGCGATCAACCCGAGACCAAAGGCAACAGGAATTCCGGAAGAAAGAACGACGATGGTTACGATGGCCACCAACAGGCCAATATAAAGCGGATCCATTGTTATTCCCCCTCAAATGAACTGTGACTGTCCATCACAAAGGGCATATCTCGCCCGCCCAACAACGCCATAATATCTGCGACATACTGCAGGGATAACAAACCTACACCGAGAGGAAGCGACAAGTAGGGTATCCACAAAGGAAGCTCCCAAATTGTATCTGTTACCCAACCACCTTCCAATGCTTCGGCAAAGAGCTCATAGCCCTTCCAGGTTAGTAGTATTGTAAAAATCAAACCGCATGCACTCGCAACAAATGCGAGAACTTTTCGGGCTGGCAAGCTTAAGTAATGCGGAAGCAAATCGACATTCACGTGCCCTTTAATCAACAGAACATAAGGACTGCCGATCAATGTTGCCGCCACCAGTGCATAGGTGACATAGTCTGTTTGCCATACCGTAGATTCTTGTAAAAAGTAACGCAGGACAACCATTTGGCAGACAACAACGATCGCCGAAGCAATAAGAACCGAAGCAAATACACCACACACACGGGAAAGTTGGCGCACGAGATCAATAAAAAAATTCATACTGAACTGACCAAACGAAAAGAATAAATTAAATGTAAGAGAAATGCCCCACAGACATTCTGTGAGGCATTAATGTCCTTCTTACTCGACAGCGAGAGCCTTGTTGATCAGCACTTCTCCGCCCTTCACTTTCTCTGCAAACGCTTTGTAAGATGTCTTCTTGGCGATTTCGAGCCACGCAGCAGCATCTTCGTCACTCATGGTAACAACTTCAACGCCCGCCCCCTCATAAGCCTCGACCAGCTTGGTATCCAAACCTTTGGCAGCATCGATGAAGAAATCTTCAGATTTTTTACCCGCCGCCATCAAGGCATCTTGCTGTTCTTTATTGAGTTTGTTCCAGCTTTTCTTTGACATAAGAAGCGGTTCATACATAAACCATAGTGCGTTATCACCCGGTGCGGTCAGGCATTTGACCTGTTCATAGATACGATAAGAAACGAAGCTTCCGGAACTGGTATTGGCCGCATCCAACACACCGGTTTGCATGGCGGAATAAATTTCCGAACTTGGCATAGACGCAATAGAGGCCCCTGCCCCGACCAGCATTTGTTCGAAAGATTTACCTGCCGCGCGGGTAACTTGTCCCTTCATTGTATCAGGACCCAGAATACACTGTTTCTTTGACGCAAATCCACCTGCAAGCCAGGCATCCGCAAGAACAACAACACCCGCATCATCAATGATTTTCTTGATATCATCCATGAAAGCGGATTTATTCAAGCGTGTCGCATGGTCATGATTTTTGACCAATCCTGGCATATTTGTCGCATTAAATTCAGGGTGGCGTCCAGCAGCATACGCAAGGGGAAAAGCAGAAATATCAAGCTGTCCCTTGACCATCGCCCCCCACTGTTCTTTCGGTTTGAAAAGTGCTTTTCCCGGATAAACCTTTATATCCAAACCAACATTCGCAGCATTGACTTCGCGCGCGATAATTTGAACCATCTCGTCACGAACATCCCCTTTACCACCCGGCCACTGATGCGAAGCTTTCAGGCTTTTTGCCATGACTGTTTCAGCAAATAACCCACCCATCAGCACAAAACTGCCCAGCGCCAGTCCCAGTGCCTTTTTAGACATTTTCATTGGTTAGTCTCCCTGTTTTAGGTCAATTTCCCCAAATCCAGAAAAGATGACCCGTTGCTTTTTATAGAATTTTAAATTTGATTTCGAACACAATAAGCCAGTTATAAAATACAAGTCAATAATTCTTGTGTACAATAATTGTATTTAAATATACAAAATAATCTGTATTATAGCTTTCATGTTCCCGTTCTTTGAGCGATAAGCTCTCCTCAAAGTCGCGAAGCAAAAAACAACAAATGTATCAGGAGTTCTAGGCGTGGCGAACATGTCGTCAAATGACTTGAGAAGACAGCTTGAGCATGAAATTGTCCTTGGTGAAATTGTACCTGGCACACGTTTGGACGAAGTTGCCCTAACAGAACGTTTTGGCGTTTCAAGAACACCCGTTCGTGAAGCCCTCCAACAACTCAGTATGATGCAATTGGTCGAAATTCGTCCAAGACGCGGTGCTTTTGTCAAAAAAATGAGCCTTAGAGAACTCGTCGATATGTTTGAAGTGATGGCAGAGTTGGAAGGTACTTGTGGAAAGCTGGCCGCAGATCGCATGACCGATGATGAACGCGAGAAGCTCGAAGATCTCCACCTCGCAGCTGAACCCCTTGTCAAAAACAAGGACTACGATGGCTATTACTGGGCCAATGTTGCTTTTCATGAAGCAATATACAAAGGAAGCCATAATGAATTCCTGAGCGATCAAACCAAAAATCTGCGTAACCGCCTGACACCCTATCGCCGTCTACAACTACGTCAGAGTAACCGCCTCAATAACTCTTTTCAGGAACATGCTGAAATCACCGAGGCTATAACAAGCGGGAACAAAGAGCTAGCGGAACAACTTTTGGGAACACACGTTACCGTTCAACGAGGTTCTTTTAACGACTTTCTTGCCAGCCTGCCCATGGATCTGATTGATCAATCAGCTTAATTTAACACTCTGATAAAGACAGCCAAACTCAAACATACTTTCTTCACCGAGCTATTATGTCCAGAAATCTTTATGCCCTGTTCCAGTCACGCTTCCCCAATGATATGTCATCCGATTTTATTAAATCACCCGACGGGGAAAACCTAAGTTACAAAGAATTGGACCAACAGACAGCGCAAATGGCCGGAACGCTATTATCCCTAGACCTTGAGGCTGGTGATCGAGTTGCGGTTCAAGTGGATAAAACAAAGGAAGCTGTTGTTCTCTATTTGGCGTGTTTACGGATTGGTGCGATCTATCTGCCATTAAACACTGCTTATACTGCCGAGGAACTGGATTATTTTCTGGGGGATGCACAACCGCATATAATGATTTGCACCCTTGAAAAATACAAAAAACTTGAAACAGTGGCACAACAGAATTCTGTTCCTCATCTTCTAACCCTGAGTAATCAGGGAACAGGCACTTTGATGGATCGGTTCGAGCAAGCTTTGCCCCACAATGAAATAAAAGATGTTTCTGCCGATGATATTGCCGCGATCCTCTACACATCAGGGACAACCGGGCGCTCCAAAGGTGCGATGCTCACCCATAACAATCTTGCTAGTAATGCAGAGGTTTTACACAAGTATTGGGGCTGGACTCAAGATGACATCCTCTTACATGCTCTGCCCATCTTTCATGTCCACGGTCTTTTTGTGGCGATCCACTGCGTTCTGATGAACGGGTCAGGGATGTGGTTTTTACCCAAGTTTAATGTTGAGGAAATAATCAATCTCCTCCCAAAGAGTACAATCATGATGGGGGTTCCAACTTTTTACACTCGCTTGCTGGATCACTCTGATTTTGGTCAAGATACCTGTCGGAACATGAGACTATTCATCTCGGGATCAGCCCCGCTTTTGGAAGATACTTTTGCGCAATTTTCAAACCGTACAGGTATGGCTATTCTAGAGCGATACGGCATGACAGAGGCTGGCATGATCACATCTAACCCTCTGAACACCCCGCACGATGGTGACCGCATCGCCGGCACAGTTGGCTATCCACTTCCTGGGGTTGAAGCAAGGCTTTCAAAAAGCAAACCAGATAAAGTTACCGGTGTTCTGGAAATCAAAGGACCAAACGTTTTTAAAGGCTATTGGAAAATGCCTGGAAAAACCGCAGAAGAATTCACGAAAGATGGTTATTTCATAACAGGGGATATCGCAACTATTTCTGAAGACAGCCGTGTTGCCATTGTTGGACGCGCCAAGGATTTGATCATCAGCGGCGGATACAACATCTATCCCAAAGAGATAGAACAAATCATTGATACCATTGATGGCGTTAAGGAATCTGCCATTATAGGTGTTCAGCACCCGGATTTCGGTGAAGCTGTTGTTGCCGTTATTATCAACGATAACACACGCGATTTAGACGACGATTACATTCTTAGTCATTTAAAAAGCCAACTCGCTCGCTTTAAACAGCCAAAAGCAATTTTTTTTATTGATGAACTACCCAGAAATACAATGGGAAAAGTTCAGAAAAACATCTTGAGACAGAATTATGCGGATCTTTTTAGTTGAATTAAGCCGTAAAAAAGAAGCCGCCTCACGGTAAAGACCAAGCGGCTTCTATAAATCATACAAACTAGGAGGAATGAAGTTTTCGATACTCATCGGTTTGCAAACCGCCAGCACCCCAATTTTCAAGTGCAATTTTATCAATAACAACATATGTCGTATTCGGGTCCTTACCCAATACATCCTATAAAAGATCTGTAACACCTTTAATCAGTTGAGTTTTTTGCCCTTTGGTCACACCTTCATCAGTAACTTTTATATTCACATAGGGCATTACATAAATCCAATAGACTGTTAAAAATAAATGACAGCTTCAGCATCAAGTTGATTTATTGATATCAAACCAGAGTAGCTTTAATATAATCTACCATCCCTTACATACAATATTAAGCAGCTGAAATAGTTACTAAACACTCTTAAGCGATACTATAATTCACCTGAACAGAGCTTGACCAATTTCACTATTCCAATCGCGATGATCTTCTGTATGTGTCGAGAATTGCCAGCCAGCAATACCTCCGAAGACGTCACCATATTCGGTACTCAGGGGATGAATAATCAATTTAATAATATCTTCTGGTGAGATGTGACCACTAAAAGCATCAGCCTTATACACAGGCTTGCCAATGATAATTTTCTCACTTGGCCAAGCCAGCGCCCCATCCTTAGCCACAAGCCCCCGGTATGAAGTGCTGTAGGCATCCCCCTTTAATCCAACCACCTTAGTTTTCACAGGACCATCCTGCCCCGGATTGTTATAATATTGTACGGTAATCCAATCGATTGCATCTCCAGATGTCTTTAAAATATCCAGGTATGGCCCTCCATGCCATTCAGGATTTAAATAGGGAGATTGTGGTGCATGACTAATTGAAAATGCTGGGCTCGGTAATTCTCGCCTCAGGGCTTTTGTCAGATTAATCAAAAAACCTTTACCATCGGCAACACCAGTTTTACGCACTTTGTGAAGCATGTCACTGGCTTCAAAATCCAGATCCACACCATCAAGTTTTTTTGAACGAATAAAGCCAGCGATTTCCACGGCCAATTCATTTTCACGCCCGATAAACTTCTGATAATCGTTTGCTTTGGCCAAACCGCCACCAAAAGAAATCAGTACCTTAATGCCCCTAGCTTTGAGTGCTTTAACCGCACCCCACTGATCAGCCATTTTGGGGGGCGTCATAAGAACAATTGTATTATCTTGACGAATATCAGCCCCAAGAAAAGATAGAATAACATGAGTATAATCAGCCTGAGCAACATCAATCAAAGCTGACGCATCACTGTTATAATAAATTATGAACCGGGGCTTAGAATAAGTAAAATCAGGCCACAGTGTAAAGCAGGTGAGTAATACGATATTCAAGATTTTTACAGGCAGTACCTTCACCAATCCTGACGTTATGACATCAAAAAAGTTTTGGCTAAAGATCAATCTTTTATCCTGTAATAAAAACCAGACAAGAAACACGTTTCTAAGACCCATCATCGATAATCATACTTAAAAACACAAAAGCAAGAAACGAATAGTTTGTACCTATACATTCCTCTAAATCATTATTGAACCAACATAAAGACAAAAGGAAATTTAAATGAATACATCGATCAAGACCTCTATGGGGGTCAGTGAATGGATCATGTTAATCATTCTATCAATACTTTGGGGTGGATCTTTTTTCTTTGTTGGCATTGCAGTATCTGAATTGCCTCCCTTTACGATCGTTACTATCCGTGTCGGGCTTGCAGCAATAGCTTTATGGGTAGTTATCTTTGCCTTTAAAATGCCGTTGCCAACAACAGTAAAGGCATGGAATGCGCTTCTGGTTATGGGGCTTTTGAATAATGTAATCCCCTTTACCCTTATCGTATGGGGGCAAATATACATCCCCTCTGGTCTCGCATCTATCTTAAACGCAACCACGCCCCTATTCGGAGTTATTGTTGCTACATTGTTTTTACCAGATGAAAAAGCGAATGTTTTAAAAATATTAGGTGTTATTATCGGCTTCTTCGGCGTGATTCTCATGTTTGGTTTGCCAGATGATAATCAAAACTTTCTCGCCCAACTCGCTATTTTAGGGGCGACACTAACCTATGCATTTGCAGGCGTATTTGGCCGCAGGTTCAAAGCAATGGCAATAAACCCCATCGTTACAGCCGCCGGACAAGTCACTGGTGCAACATTGCTCCTCATCCCCATCACTTATGTGATAGAAGGCGTTCCACTTTTACCAACAATATCCAATGAAACATGGCTATCTCTAATCGCACTCGCCCTTCTCTCAACAGCAGTAGCTTATATTCTCTATTTCAAAATCCTGGAAAGAGCTGGCGCAACAAACCTGTTGCTCGTGACTTTACTCGTGCCTGTTTCGGCAATTTTACTTGGCGCATTATTTTTAGATGAAAAACTGGATACTTCTCATTTTATCGGCATGGGATTTATCGCCATTGGACTATCAGCAATTGACGGAAGATTCTGGAAGAAATTTCGAAAGTAAACCAGTATGAAATATGCTCTAACTAACGAGGCTTGACGTTATTTTATCAATAGCACGCTTAAGAAGAACGACTGCAATCATAGAAGATATTACAGATGCACCGAAATAGTACATTCCCGGTTGCGAGGTCGCACTTGCCATACCAGAAGACTTTGCAGAAATAACAATCATACCAACGATAAAAACATCAAGCATGCTCCACTTTCCCAACAGGTCAATTAGCTTCACAGCTCTTTTAACCGATTTATGACCGACAGAACGTGCTCGCCAGATATAATCAGCAACCAGAATTTTAATCGTAGGGAAAATTACCGAAAACAATAAAATGATAACAGCAATAAGATACTCACCACTTTGCACAAGCTGAGAAATAGCACCAGAGATTGAGATAAGGTCTTCAAAAAGAAAAAACTTTTCAACCCTAAGAATAGGAATCGTTAACCCCGCAAATAAAGTTACCAATGCGACAAGAAGTAAAAACGGTATTAACCGAGCAAGGCCATACGAGTGGTTTGCAAGAGAATTTTCTGCCCGTTTAAATGTAAAAAGCAGATGCCACCAGCGAAGGCTCTCATGTTCTGAAGACCAAAACTTTTGTACCTGTTTCAGAAACCCTAAAGCTTTCATAGAGATCCCAGAAAAGTCTGCTGTATCATAAAATTATGATCTCATAATCGATAGAAATTCGGCCATTCAACCGAGAAATCATCAATTAACAATCACGAAAACTTCTTTGTTTCGATTGTTGACTGCGGCGCTTAATATGCACAGGAACGACAGCCCGTGCAGGCTCAGGCGTGAAAGTAAGGGCACGGAAAATTGAAAGGATCAAAGCAGATAACATAAATAAATTTATTCCCAAGTTTTTTGCTATCATCCTATTTAGGCTTTCTACATGCCTCAATCAACCTGAATTGAAAAAAAATTCCGACCACTCTGTAGCCTGCAAGCAAAAAATATAACGGAAACTATAAACAAGAAAACCATTCACACGACAATTCATAATCGACAAACTATAAATTTACTGATTAAATATTTTATTTCAAAGTCTTATAGGGAAAATTCTCTGTCAGCTTAGGTTGCCATAAAGAATTATATCGGAAATAAATTTAAAGAACATCATAAAAGCAAAGCGCTTCATCTGCCAAACAGTGGCGGACACGGACTTACTAAGTTCGAACACGTTGTTTGAAATCTTAGAAGACTGGAATACTCAATTATAACAAACAAATCCTAACAGTTTGGATAATGAAATAGACGATAAAATTGAGGAACCCCGGCCATGAAAAGCTCCTTAAAAAACAATTCATCCAAATCAATCAAGTCTGCATTTCAATCAAGCGTATCTGTACCTGGCAAAAAAAGTAAACCAAAGCGCCCCTCACCGATTTCTTTGAGGTTATCAGAAGCAGAACGCAATGAGCTTACTCGCTTGGCCGGAAATAAATCTTTGAATGGATATATTCGCGAGCGATTATTCGAAAATTCCGAATCATTGCCCAAACCCCGCAAAAGAATGCCTCCACAATTCACCAATGCATCGAGACGCGTCAGGTCATCAAAAACCTCAGTCTGATCGATGACATCAAGACGCCGGACGGTGATTCCATCTTGAGGCTCGAAACTGTCCAGTTCGGTTTGGGACACGGATGCGGTGATGGCGGGACCATCCAGCTTCGGCCGACCTCGCTATCCCTTCACCAATACTCCGTGTACCGCCTGTGACAAGGACCTGTTTCAATCTAATTCCTCCAATGCGCTGGTGAAGGCGCGCGCGCGCCTACCGATATCATCCAATGCATAGCTCGGTTTGAACAGTGCTGATCCAAGACCATACCCGTCCACACCCACAGCGTGATACGGGGCCATGGTTTCTGGCGTGATCCCACCTACCGCAACCACCACAGCATCTTTGGGTAAAACGGCCCGCATGGCGGCGATGGCTGCTGGCGACATTAGTTCAGCTGGAAAGAACTTGAGCACGGATGCACCAAGATCCAAAGCGGTAAATGCCTCGGATGGGGTCATGACGCCCGGACACCAATACAACCCGCGCGCAGCAGCGGCGCGTCCGACATCAGGGTTCATATTCGGTGACACGATGATACGCCCGCCTGCATCTGCGACAGCGTCGACCTGCTCTACTGTCAAAACAGTGCCTGCGCCGACAATCGCCGCCTGCCCATGGTGTTGCGCGATCACTTCGATCGAAGAAAGCGGTTCAGGAGAGTTCAGAGGAACCTCAATGATCCGAAAACCAGCCTCAACAAGCGTGTCCGCAACGGACAGCGCGTTTTTCGTCTCCAACCCCCTCAGAATCGCTATCAGCGCGTTCTGAGAGAGAGCAGTGGCGAGATTTGTCATCCGACCAACCCCGCAGCCCGGGCAATAAGGAAATGACCCTTTGCAACGATGTCATCAGGCGCATGTCTGCTTTCATAGCCGGCAGTTTTGAGTGCAATTTCGTATCGGTCTGACAAGTCGTTTCGTCCTACAATTGTTATTGTACCAAAATCTTCAGCACCGTCAGTCGCAGCCGCAACTTCGGTGGCGATAAGCAAGCCGGACATGTAGTCAGCCGTGGCAACCTTTGGAATTTTCCCCATCAGAGGAAGTGTCCTGACATAAAAGAGGCTGTGCAATAGGTTTGATCCGCCCTTAAGCCCTGCTTTGACCCCCATCACGAACGCTTCTTCGTTGAAAGCATCGTTTTTCATGAAGGTGCCTAGAATGGTATGCCCTTTCAACGCGGCGAATATCTCGCCTGTCATGTAGGTTGAGAAATCCAGGATCTGTCCGTCCGTAACCTGAACCCATTTGCTGTGCGTTCCCGGCATCACGAATGTGCCTTCGCTCAAACCAAGCGAAGACGCACCGATAATCTGAGTTTCCTCACCCCGCATGACGTCCGGCCCTCCGGCGTGCTCAGTCGAGGCCCCCGTCACGAAGTGGATTTGCAAATTGTTCATCGATTCATGCGGGACCAAAGCACGCGCCAGATCACCAGCACCCAACGGCATCTCGGCATAGGGCGTTTCCACCCAGCCATTCCGACTGGTGATCATCCCCGACGCGAGGATCGGAAGGTCTGTGCTGACAGCCCATGGGCTGATGAGACGGTCAAGGACCGCCTCAAAAGTCTGGCTATCAGCCTTCATGATGCCTTCCGAAGACGAAACGCCGTCAATTACGTCGCCTTCCGTGCTGATAAGAAAAGCACGAAGCGACGAAGTACCCCAATCAACGCCAATCAGGGCAGGCTCAGATGCGACCGAATTCATTCAGTAGATCCTCAACCGTTTTACCCTGTGCAACCCATTCGCGGGTTTTCTCTTCACGATCCGCCTGTTCCTGAGCAAGGCGCACAGTTTCTTCCGCAATTTCCTGAGGAATCACGACGACGCCCATCAGATCGGCAACGATGAAATCACCCGGGTTCACAACGACACCCCCGCAGGCGATTGGCACGTTGATCGAAAGCTCTTCTTTGCGTTCAGAGAACATCGTGTGCGTGCCACGCGGCGTAATTGCCCGTGTCCAGATCGGCCAGTTGATATCTTCCAATTCATCCGTATCGCGACCGGTGCCATCAACGATCATGCCGCGAATGCCGCGATTCTGGGCCAATCCACCCATCAGACCGCCGCAGACCGACGTTTGCTGATCCCCGCCCGCGTCCACAACGATCACATCGCCGGACTGCGCCATTTCAAGCGCTTTTAATGGATCAACCAGATCGCCTTTAGACAGCTGAACGGTCACGGCCTGACCTGTTACTTTCGCTCGGAAAGCGGGCTTGATGGCGCTGTCCATTACGCCCGTACGGTATTGAACATCGGCGAAGATGGCGGCGGCAGAATAGACCTCCAGAACCTTATCGAATTTCTTCAGCAGGTCCGGGTTGCGTTCAAAATCGTTAAAGACCCTCAGGTCCGTGCTCACGTCTGGCATTTTTATCTCCTGTTATGCGGTTGATACAGCCAACGCTTCGGCGTTGACGGTGTAGTCTGGTTTTTGCCCTGTCAGGACCTTGGCCACCTGCGTGGCTGCTGTGACCCGTGCGGCGCGAATGGACTCCTCAGAGTAGTAGGCAGCATGGGGGGACACGAGGACGTTGGGCAAAGTGAAAAGCGGGTTGTCATCCGGCGTCCAATTAGCGCGCTTGGCGGGCTCTTCTTCGGGGTCGTCGAGCCCAGCTGCGGCGAGGTGGCCCTCGGTCAGCGCCCGGAACAACGCCTTGTTATCGACGGTCGGCCCGCGCCCAGTGTTCACAAGGATCGCGCCCGGCTTCATGGCTGCGAACTCGGCGTCCGACAGAAAATGATGCGTGTCTGGCGTCATCGGCGCCTGCATCAGGATGTAGTCGGACCGCATGAGCAAATCCTGCTTACTCACCAATTCGACGCCAATCTTCGCGGCGATCTTTGCCGGAAGAAATGGATCATACGCGATGACAGTAACCCCGAAGGCTTGCGCTCGCGCCACAATAGCTTGTCCGATCTTGCCCAGCGAGACGACACCCATCGTACGACCGCGCAACCGGTAAACGGGCTGGCCGCTTTGCCACTGCCAGACACCGGCATGCGTGGCCCTGTCGTATTCAGGCAGCTTGCGGGCCAACGTAAGCCAAAGGGCAATTGCGTGATCTGCGACCTCTTCCGTGCAATAGTTTTGCACATTGGTGACCAAGATACCTTTGTCCGTCGCTGCGCCGATATCCACGATATCCACACCCACACCGTAGCGCGCGATGACCTCGCATTTCTGCATCCGCGTGATCGTTTCTTTCCCAATCCGGGCATATTGATTGATCATTGCAGCACAGTGGGGTGCAACGTCGAACAGGTCTTCCTGGCGCTTTGCCTGCAGCGCGATCACTTCGGCACCAGCAGCTTCAAGAGTTTCCGTCTCAACTTTGACGTCTCCAAAGTCGTAATCAGTGATCACGACCTTGGGCTTGTCCGTTCGGGGAGTGACGTTGGTGCGATCAGTCATAGGCACCCGCCGAGTATGTAAGCTCGTAAGAATGGCTGTAGAGCTCAAAGATGTTGCCGAACGGGTCTTCCATATAGACCATGCGATATGGCTTCTCGCCGGGATAGTACTTGCGCACTTGGCTCATGCGCTGACGCCCGCCCAGTTCTTCAATAACCTTGACGCGACCTTCCAAGTCTTCATCCTGAACGCAGAAATGGAACAAACCGCGGCGCCAATATTCGAACGGACGCTCTTCATCGATGGTCTTTGGAAATTCGAACAGCTCGATTCCGACGCCATCACCCATCGACAAGTGGGCTATGCGGAACTTGCCCCAGCCTTCGCCAAAAACGTCGTCGCACATCTGACCGATGGCGCTTTCGTCATGCAGGATTTCGGTCGGCTCCATCAGCACGTAGAGACCAAATGCCTTGGAGTAAAATTCCACGGCCTTTTCCAGGTCTGGTACAGTGATGCCGATATGAGAGAATGTAAGGGCGGCCATGACGGGCTCCTCTTTCTTGTTGTTAAAGAATGTTGCGAACGATGCCGCCTTCGATCCGGTGCGCCGCGCCGTTTGAAGCTGTGCTTGCCGAAATCGTTACGATCATTCGGGCGACTTCGTCGGGTTGCACGAACCTTTGAATCAGCGATGTTGGCTCGTCTGCTTTGAAGTAGTTGTCGACAATCGTGTCGAGCGGTTCGCCCTTTTGATCGGCTAACCCGTCAAAATAGGCTTCAACCCCTTCGGTCCAGGTTGGGCCGGGCAGGATTGAGTTGATCCGAACTTTCGTGCCTTTTGTCAGTTCTGCCATGCCACGGGTCAGACCTAACATGGCAGTTTTGGTGACAGAGTAATGTACCATCTGAGGCAGTGGTTTAACCGCGGCTTCGCTGGCCATGTTAATGATGGCCCCCTCACCTCGCTTCAGCATAGTTGGAAGCAAGATCCGGCTCATCCGCACAGCCGACAAAACGTTGATATTGAAGTAACGCATCCAATCGTCGTCGGTCAGTTCCTCGAACGGCTTGACCGAAAAAATGCCGACATTGTTGACCAACACATCGACTGTGCCACGTGCTTGCGCAAAGTTCGCCAGCGCTTCTGCATCAGCGGCTTTGGTCAGATCGGCCGCAATGCCTTCAACTTTACCCAAAACCGACAGATCGTCGACACAGGCAGAGACCTCCGCCTCGGTTAAGCCATGTACGATAACCCGAGCATTTTCTTCGAGGTATACCTTGGCAGTGGCTTTACCGATGCCAGAGCCCGAACCTGTCACAAGGACAAGTTTATCTTTTAGCCCCAGATCCATCTCAGGCCTCCTTCTTTACGTTTGACAATTGCTTTTTTGATGAGCGGCCGAACATGCGACCCAGCAGGGTCGAGATTTCGGCACGCCACATGTCGATGCCAACAGCCAGCAGAATGATCAGACCTAATACGATGTTCTGAACCGAGGACGGCGCTGCGTTCAGGTTCAGTCCGTTTTGAACAATCACAATGGTCATCGCACCCATCAGAGTGGCGAGGATGTTGCCGCGCCCACCTGCGAGGCTCGCCCCGCCAACCACGGCGGCAGCAATGGCCTGAAGTTCAAGCGTCTGGCCATAATTAGGCGAACCAGAATTCAGGCGCGCCGACATGAGGATTGCGCCGACCGCCGTCATGAAACCAGCGATGACAAATGTCGTTGCCTGAACTTTGCGAACATTGATGCCTGTTAGAACAGCAGCTGCGGGGTTTCCACCAACGGCGTAAATCTCACGGCCCAGTTTGGTGAAGTTCATCGTGAACGCGGCAAGAGCATAGAAGAACACCAGGTAGAAAAATGGTAACGGAATGCCGAGCAATTTTCCGTAGAAAATGGGTTCCAACGCCGGGTCAAGCGAAAAGATAGGTGAACCATTGTTGAATGTAAGTGCCAACCCCCGAAACGCGATCAAGGCCGCGAGCGTGGTGATGAACGACGGGATACGCCCATAAGCGGTTATCAATCCAATGAAGAGCCCGAGCAAACCACCGGCGAACAGTATAAGAGGCAAAGCCAAAACCAGTGGAATGCCAATAAATTTTAGCATTTGCGCCAGGATCATCGTCAACAAAGCCACCATCGACCCAGAGCTCAGATCAATGCCAGCGGCGAAAATCACGATGGTAGACCCGATCGCAATCAATGCCACAATGCTCACTTGCAAGGACAGGTTCGACAGGTTGCCGGGGTTCAGAAACCGTTCTGTCGTAAGCGCCACGATCAGGGCGACGATCACCATGGCCGCGAATGGCCCGATCAGCTGAGTGTCAAAGATCCGCTTCATGCGAACGCCTCCTTAGGCTTGGAATGGGGGATATCGGCGGATGCACGAACAAGGTCGTCATGAGTAAGGTCAGATGCCTTGACTGTGCGTGCGATCGTGCCGTGATGGACAACTGCAATCCTATCGCTCATGGCCAACAACTCATCGTGGTCCGAACTGATCAAGATGATGGACTTACCGGCGCGGGTCAGTTTGTTGATCAGCTTGTAGACCGCAATCTTCGCGCCGATATCGATCCCTTGCGTGGGTTCATCAAGGATCAATATGTCTGAATCCGAAAACAGCCATCGTGCGATCACGATCTTCTGCTGGTTGCCGCCAGACAGAAAGTTTACCGTCTTTTCCTCGGCTTGGGTCGAGATTTCAAGGTCGCGGATCAGGTTGTGGGTAGCCTTTTCTTCGGCCTTCAAATTAAGAACGCCAAACCGGGCCAACCCACCAAGGGAAGCGGCAGTGACATTCCCGCTTGCGCGAAAATTAAAGAACAAACCATCAAATTTGCGGTTTTCGGGAACCAGGGCAATCCCTGCTCGGATGGCATCGATTTCTCTGCGCAAGTGAACCGGATTGCCGTTCAATTTAATCAGCCCACTGGTCAGGTGATCCGTCCCGAACAAGGCTCGGGCGATCTCCGTGCGACCGCTGCCTAACACGCCTCCTAAACCCAACACTTCCCCTCGGTGCAATGAAAACGAAATATCTTTGACACCAGAGATCGTTACGAGTTCGCAAGCTTCAAGCACAACTTCGTCTCTTGCGTTATGTTCCTTGGGGTAATGTTCGCCGATGTCTTCCCCAACCATTGCGCTGACAATCTCGGAGACATTGATCTTTGTCTCGCCGCTCGCCCGCACAACGCAACCACCGCGTAGGATGGTCACTTCATCAACGATCCGTTCAACCTCATCCAACCGATGTGACACGTAAAGAATCGCGGTGCCGCGCTCACGCATGCTACGCAAAAGCTGGTGCAGGCGTTCGATCTCATCCTCGCCAAGAGCAGCCGTCGGCTCATCAAGGATGATCATACGAGCATCCATTGCGATGGCCTTTGCGATCTCGACCAATTGCTGTTCGCCAACCGACAGCGTTCCGGTGATAATTTCGGGCGAAACATCGACATCCATCTCGGCCAAAACCCGTGCCGCTTCTTTGTGAACCTTGGCCCAGTCTATTACCCCAAGACGGGATCGGGGCATGTTGCCAAGAAAAATATTTTCGCCAACCGACAGGGTCGGAACGATGGAGAATTCCTGAAATACAGTTGCAACACCCAGATCGCGTGCCACCTGGGGATCGCTGATCGTTACTGGTTCGCCGTTATGAAGGATCTGCCCACTATCGGGTTGCTGGACGCCGGACAAAGTCTTGATCATTGTGGACTTGCCGCAGCCGTTTTCTCCCAGCAGTCCGTGGATCGATCCTGGCATCAGCCGGATGTTGACTTTGTCGTTTGCCAGAACACCAGGATAGGCCTTAGTGATATCGACAAACTCCCAAAGGGGCGTTTCGGGTGTCATCGGTAAGTCCTCGCAGATCAGTCGAAGTGCCCCCGTCAGCACCCCGAAAGGCGCCGCCGGAAAGCAGGGGGGGGGGTCTTAGTACTCTTTGGACGGTTGCGGGAAGAGCTTTTCAGGCTCTTGCAACACAGCGATCGCACCGTCTTTGTCTTCGATTGACGTTGGCGTTTCGATCCAGCCTCCGGGATAGGACCCGTTCAGAGCGTCAAGGGTTGCATGCATGGCCGCCTTGCCCATCAAGAATGGAGAAGTATTGACGGTCGCCGTGATGTTACCGGCGGCGATTTCTTCAAGACCAGAGGTGTCACCGTCGTTGCCCAGTAGCACGATGTCCGAGCGACCCAGCGCCTTTGCGGCGAATGATGCACCGATGACCATATAGTCGTTCGCTGCAAAAATCAGATCCAGATCAGGGTGTGACTGAAGTATGTCCATACCCGCGGTGTTGCCACCTTCGACGTTCCATTTACCGTCGATCGACACAACAACATCGAAGTTTTCGTTACCTTCGATACCATCCAAGAAACCACCAACGCGCTCCGTTGAGTGATAGCCTGGCTGACCTTCGATAATACCAACTTTCAGTGGCTCATCACCGTAGTTTTCAATAGCCCAGTCCGCGATGTTGTGCGTGCCCTTCCGCTGTGAGTATCCAACCACACCGTGAATAGGTGTTGGGAAGTTTGGAATGTCCGAGTTGATCATCATCACAGCCATGCCTTTGTCCACAGCCTGCTTCAGCAGTGGCGCAGCTGCGAATTCGTCATGCGTACCAAAGATGATTGCGTCGACATCTTGGGTCAGAACGTCCTGAATCATGCCCATTTGGCCGTTGATGTCGGCACCGGACTGAGGAGCAAGCATGAAGACTTCGACACCGGCCTCTGCCGCAACGGCATTGATACCCTCACCGATGGCAATGTAGTAATTGAACTCAGTTGCGGGCGGCATGTACGCAATCCGGAACGTATCGTTCTTGGGCGCAATCGCAGCAATCGGTGCCTGCGCCCCATCCTGAAGCGGTACAGGTTTCGGATAGTTTTCTGCCATTGCGACCGATGCTATCGTAGCAAACCCCGCAGCAAGCGTTGTGGTCATAAGCGTTTTCAACATTGTTTTCTCCTCCAAAAAATCGTTGGTTATCCGTTGAATGGCGTGTCGATCACGCCTTGGACGCCGGGCTTCACAGCGAAGAGTCCGCCGGATTCCGGTTCTTTTTGTAATTCTGCTTCGTCACTCATCAACCGTGAGGTCGTGATGAAAAGCGTGTCGAGATCGGGTCCGCCAAAGGCACAGCAAGTAGGTTTCCAGACTGGCACCTCAATCACGCGATCAATTACGCCGTCCGGTGCTACGCGAACCACACGGTGGCCTTCCCATTCAGCGTTCCAGACACCGCCTTCGGCATCGACGCAGGACCCATCAGGCAAGCCCGGCTCGTTCTTGAAATTAACATGTGGTCGCCGGTTCGAAACGGAGCCGCTGGCGATATCATAATCAAACGCGACGATTTCTCGATCCGGAGTGTCTGCAAAGAACATCGTGGCGCCATCTGGTGTAAAGCAAGTCGAGTTGGCGCAAGATACGGCCTCGATGATTGTGCGCACGCTCAGATCCGTGTCGACACAGATGACCGACGAATCAGCTGTACCGGATACTTCGTTCATACCCCCGACAATCAGCCGCCCCTGCCGATCCGTCCGACCGTCGTTCAATCGTGTCTCCGGATTATGCGGTTCGAATTTCGCCACGAGTGTTTCTTTGTTCATGGTCGAATCGAACAAAACGACTCGATCAGCAAATGCAACAATCAGCCCACCAGAGGCTCGAGGAGCAAAGCAACATACGCGCTCCGGCATCTTGTGTGACGCGGCTTTTGATGTTGCCGGATTAAAGGACCAAAGCGCACAGCCCTCGATATCAGTCCACCAAACCAGACTATCGGCAGGGTTCCAAAAGATCCCCTCTCCGTGCTGATTCTTGCTGTCAAACACCAATTCAGCGTGCATTTCATTTCCTCCATGTCAACATCTGATATCTGATATTTCAGGTTGCTTTATCTGGTGTATCAGATATCTTGCTCCTTGCAACACTTTTTTTTGGGAGATATCTCTGGATGGCGCTTGAAAGACCTAAATCACTACGTGAGCTGGCCCTGGAACATTTGCGAAACAGTATAATCGATGGCTCGCTGAAAATGGGGCAGGTTTTGTCTGAACGGAAAATCTCTGAAGAACTGGACGTATCGAAATCGCCAGTTCGCGAGGCGCTGGCTCAATTGCGTGACGAAGGGTTGGTCAGCATCGAACCTCAAAAAGGTGCACGCGTTTTTTCTCTGTCCGAACCGGAAGTGGCCCAGATATGCGACTTCAGGCAAGCCATTGAAACCGCCGCATTTGAACTTGCTCTGGTGCGCAATCCGAATCGATTGGCCCGAGAAATGCGACGGGTTGTAAAAGACATGGAACGCGAACGCGGGCGAGGCAATGAAAAGGGCTATCTTTCACTCGACACCGCGTTTCATCAGTTAATTTTCAAACATGCGGGCAACGACTATCTTTCTGCCAGCTATACGCGATATGTAGGGAAAATTGCGGCTCTGCGAACCCACTTGGCCAAACTTCCACAACATACCGAACTCTCATTTGATGAGCATAAAAAGATAGTCTCCACTGTTCTGGAAGGCGATATGGAGAACATAAAATTCCTCCTCGCCAAACATATTGATCGCACACGCCAAGCCTACAAAAACGCCTCCATAGCCCTCGAAGGAGCGGTTACCAAATGAGGCGTTGTGATCGGGACGTGCCAAAGCGGCGCGCCCCCTTTCTTGTCGTACACTTACAGCATTTTATTATTTTCAATTGACATCTGAGATATCAGATGTCAATTGAAAGAGGTAGGAGGAGTAATGCATGGCGCAGAATTTGGAACAGGGCGAATCGGAGACACGGCCTCTGATCCAACTGGACAGGGTTGGCAAAAGCTTCGGATCTAACACTGTATTGAACGGGGTCGATTTTGAACTGAGACCCGGGGAGGTGCACGCGCTTTGCGGTGAAAACGGCGCAGGGAAGTCTACCTGCCTCGGCCTGCTCTACGGGTTACACCAGCCGACAGCTGGAAGAATTCTTTGCGACGGCAGCGAACAAAGAATCGAAAGCCCTTCGCACGCTCAGTCCCTTGGTGTTGGGTGCGTCTTTCAGGAGCTCAGTCTCGCAGGGGCGCTGTCGGTAGCAGAAAATATTTATGCCGGTCGTGCTCCCACAAAAATGGGTGTGGTAGACTGGCCTGAACTGCGTCGCCGTGCCGAGGCGTTGCTGTCAGAATTCGGGCTGGACATTGATGTCTCGCTGCCGGTGGAAAACCTGCCAATCAGCTCTCGTCAAATTGTTGAAATCGCCAAGGCATTGTCTTTGAATTCGCGCGTCTTATTATTAGATGAGCCAACTTCAGCATTGGCGCCCGATGAAGTGGACGCTCTGTTTGAAGTGCTTCGTTCCCTGACCGAAAAAGGGATTGGCATTGTCTATGTCAGTCACCACATGGCCGAAATTTTCCGGATCTCGGATCGTATCACCGTTCTACGGGACGGGAGGCAAATCAGCACCCTGCCTGTGTCGCAAACTTCACAGGAACAAGTCATTGCCGAGATGATTGGTGGCGCACATCTAGGCGATGTAAATCGTTCGGCTCAGGTCAACGGCGACGAAGTCTTACGAGTCAACAACCTTACACATCACGGCGATTTTGATGACATCTCATTCTCAATAAATGCAGGAGAAATCGTCGGTATGGCGGGGTTGATGGGTGCTCGCTGCAGCGAAATCGTTCGCTCCATCGCCGGACTGATGCACGGCGCAACCGGCGAGATCGCGCTCCATGGCAAGCCCGTCAGGTTTAAATCCTTGCGGCAAGCGATGCGAGCCGGTGTTGGCTTTGTCCCGGAAGAACGCAAGACCGAAGGCCTTTTTCTGGAACAAACACTCAGCGACAATCTAATTGCAGCCAGCCTTGATGAGCACACATCCGTAGGTATCATGCGCGCTGGGTCTATCAAGGCTGCCTGTCACGCGGCCATCGACGCATTCAGCGTAAAAACCAGCGGGATCTCTGAGTTCGTCGGAGATCTTTCTGGAGGGAACCAGCAAAAAATCATGTTGGCCAAATGGCTTAAACGTTCGCCGGGACTTCTGATCATCGAGGACCCCACCAAGGGCGTCGATGTCGGAGCCAAATTCCAGATTCACACTGAACTTTTGCGCTGCTCAGCAGAAGGCATGGCCATCCTCGTTGTGTCATCCGATTTTCTGGAGCTCGTCTCACTCTCAACACGCATTCTTGTTGTCCACGAAGGACGGCTCATGGGTGACGTGGCGGCAGCAGAAGCGACCGAGGATACGCTCCTTCAGTTGGCTGCGGGGAATTCAAATCCGCCCGCAGTGTCACCGCAACCCAATCAATCAGGAGTCACGCCGTGACCATGACCGCTCAAACCAATTTGCCTACAAAACGGCCTCTTCTACGCCGTGTCCTTCAGGCCTTTGTCGACATACGCGAGCTGACGCTGATCGTTCTGATCGCCGTAATCATCATCGTGATGTCCAACGTCAACCCATACTTCCTCAGCTTCTCAAACTTCCGGGCCGTCGCAGTGGGCATGGCGCCCACCGCAATTATCGTGATCGGCATGGCGATCCTGCTTGCATCGGGCGGCTTTGACCTTTCGGTCGGATCAGTGATGGCTCTTTCTTCGACTGTAGTAGCCATGTTGCTTCTGACAGGAATGCCGATACCACTCGCTGTGATATGTGGCCTAGTTCTGGGCGGAGTTGTCGGCGTGGTGAACGGTGTGTTGGTGACCGGCCTCGGGATCAATCCGCTGATTGCAACACTTGGCACAATGTCAATCGCACGCGGCATCGCTCTTGTCCTGACCGAAGGGTTCTCCGTATCCAGCTTGCCTGCCTCCTTTGCCTGGATCGGCAAAGCTGACATCGGAGGATTGCCCGTTATCGTCCTGTTTACTGTACTTCTCGTCATCCTTTTTGACCTGTCTGTACGTCACACGCGTTTTTTCCGGCAAGTCTATTTCATAGGCGCCAACGAAAAGGCGGCGATGCTATCAGGCATTCATGTCACGCGCGTGCGCATCATCCTTTACGCTTTGGCCGGTGTTCTGGCCGCATTGGCCGGCGTACTGCTCGCCTCTCGCCTGATGAGCGGGACCCCGACGGCGGGCAATGGTATCGAACTTCAGGTTCTGGCGGCGGCAGTCATCGGTGGCGCATCCTTGCGCGGCGGTGAAGGCACGATCCTGGGCGCATTTCTCGGCGTCGTATTCGTCGCACTGATCAACAACTCCATGACCATGCTGGCCGTGTCTATCTACTGGCAGATGATTGTCATCGGCGGAGTGCTCGTCACAGCGGTTGCGCTAGACATGCTAATTCGAAGCAAGCGGGGTTAAAACCGCCCAACCAAAATTCAATTTCAATCAATGATCCAAGACAGGGAGATCACTATGACTGACGTAAAAGTAAATCGGCGTAAATTTCTGACAACAGGGACCACCGCTGGATTGGCGGCCGCATTTGGTCTACCCATGCTGTCCAAAGAAGCGATGGCACGGGCGGCAGGCAAGGAATATGTTTTCCTGTCGATCGTCACACAGGTTCCATTCTGGGTAGATTATCGCAATGCAATGAAAGACCTTGAAGAATTGATGGGGATCAAGGCGACTTTCACCGGCCCTCTGGATTTTGACACGGCTGCACAGGCGCGTCAACTTGACGAGCTTATCGCGCGCCGCCCTGCTGGCATCCTCATCTTCCCCGGTGACCCGGCAACCCTCGCCCCCGGCGTCGAGCGCGCGGTTGAAGCCGGTATTCCGGTAACCTGCTGTATTGGAGATATCCCTGAAAGCCCTCGGTCTACCTTCCTTGGCATTAACGGTGTACAGGCGGGACGCGTGGGTGGGGAAATGCTGGCCCAGGCGATTGGCGGCAAGGGCAAAGTCATCCTCGGCACTTTCCCTGCTCCTTCTACATTGGAGCGGGTCGAGGGCTACAAACAGATCTTCGCCGAAAAGTACCCCGACATCGAAGTGGTCGATGTTGTGAATGACAAGGCTGACCCTTCTTATGCGCCGACAGCTTATCTGCAGGCCATTCAGGCGAACCCGGACATCGTTGGCATTGGCGGGACCGATGGCGACAGTGGCAAAGGCGCTGCGATTGCGGTCAACGAAGCGGGGCGCAAGGATATCAAGATTGTCGCCATGGATCGCAATGACGACATGCTGCCCTACATCGAGGACGGTACGATCCACGGCGCAGTAGCGCAGAAATCCTATCTGGAAATCTTCCTTGCCTTCCACATGATGCATTGGCAGAACACCGATGCGCTGAAGGTTTTGCCCGATTGGAAAGCCGCAGGGATCAACCCGCTGCCAGAACGTGTGGAAACTGGGGTGATGCCAATCACCGCAGACAATGTCGCGCAGTTTAAACACACCTAAATGAATACCCCGGCGCGCTTGCGCGCGTCGGACAACCACCGGAAAGGTTTCAAATGTCGTTCAGATGGCGCTTTCATCACCTTGAGCAGTGCGATCTGCGACTAACCCTTCTACCTGGTATCGGGGGGCGATTGTGGGATGTGAGCTTCCAAGGAAGCTCACTCCTCTTCCAGAACCCCGACCTCGACGAACTGCCGTTAGAAGACACTCTGCCCTCAGACCTACCTACACGTTCTCCACAATTTGGCTTTCCGCTTTGGGGTGGGGAAAAGACGTGGATTGCACCGGACACATCCTGGGCAAACGGCGCCCCATTTCTCGCGTTGGACAGCGGGCCTTATCACATCACTTCAAAGAGTAACTCACAGGTCGAAATGGCCAGTACCATATGCCCAATCTCTCATTTGTCAGTGACCCGCCGGATCACCCTGACATCTCACAACAGTTGGACCATTAAGCACAACGTTACCAATCATGCAGCGCGCCCACGCCCGACTGGGATTTGGTCTGTCATGATGCTTGATACACCCTCAATGATTGGCGTCGTAACGGGCAAGCCGGAATTTCACACCGTTTTCGGTGATCCAGATGGCATCGTCACCTCAGGCCAAACCTGCGTTGTCACGGATTGCGCGCGGCTGCAGGAGTTCAAGGTCGGGCTGCCAAATCCAAACGGTAATTCGCTGATCCGATGCAGTGAAGCCGGCCCTTGGATAAGTTGTTCGGTGTCACCGCCTGAACAGGATCACCGATTTGCCCATCAGTATCCGTTCGAAATCTTCAACTCTGGTGACTACGCCTATTGCGAAGCTGAATGGCACTCCCCTGCGCGCAACTTGGGATCTGGGGAAACAATGAGCTTTCAGCAAGCGTTTCGCGTCTGGGCGGATGACGAGAACCCAAACATACCAGGTACCCAATCAAAAAGTAAGGAACTTTTGTCATGCATGTCCTGATCACAGGCGCGGGCGGGCATCTTGGCCGCAAGCTGTTTGACACGCTCGAAAGCGATCCCGGCTATACGGTTTCCGGTATCGACATTCGAACGGTCGATCACCCCAACATTCACACAGCCGATTTGTCCGGTGACAGCAGCAGCTGGTTGAACTTACTGGAGGGCGTTGACGTGATCGTGCATCTGGCCGGCGACAGAGAACCCGCCGCCACATGGCCCTCGGCGATCAAACACAACATGGATGCAACGCTCACGCTTTATCACCATGCGGCGGCGATGGGTATTGGCCGCGTGATTCTTGCCAGTTCCAATTGGGTGCACGGTGACAAGCGTTTCACGCAAGACGTGCTCAACAGCACGACACCTCCGGGACCGGTGAACGCTTACGGTATGTCAAAGCTGTTCTGCGAACGCACCGGGGCGTATTTCGCCGAGCATCATGGGCTGTCTGTTATCTGTCTGCGCATCGGCTGGACGCAATGGACCCACGACAATCAGCCAGGCCCACACATGGCGATGGGTCGTTGGGGCCAGGAAATGTGGCTCAGTGATCGGGATTTTATCGGTGGTGTTAAGGCCGCGATCAATGCGGAGGACGTGTCTTTTGTGGCCCTGAATTTGATGTCGGACAACCCGGGTATGCGTTGGGATATTTCTGAAACGCAGCGCGTGATCGGCTATTCCCCAAAAGACGGAAGCCCCGCACAAATTAACGCTGTCATTACAATTAAGTCTGTTCTAACACGGCTGTTCTCAACTCAGCTCCCAAACTTTTTCGCGACTTACTTCCCGGGGTGGTGACGGAGCAAGCAGTCATTGTGCAATTCAATCCCCGGGAGTTCTGTTACAAAAAATTGGGTCAAGGCTATTCTTAATTAGGTAGTTATTATCTAAGCGGGATTTTTTGATGTTTGATTTCAAATGGCGTCATTTCAATGGTACAGTGATCCTTCAGTGTGTCCGTTGGTATTGTAAATACAGCATCAGTTATAGAGATCTTGAAGAAATGATGATAGAGCGTGGTGTTAAGGTTAATCACCCAACGCTCTATCATTGGGTACAATACTATGCACAAGAAATAAAAAAAACAGTTACGTTGGCATTAGCGTCGTCTGGGTTCGTCAAGCAGTTAGAAAGTGGATGAAATCTATATTAAGGTCCATGGTAAATGGATGTATCTCTATAGAGCTGTGACCAAAGACGGAGATACAATTGACTTTTATCTCTCTCCTACACGCAACACCAAAGCCGCCAAGAGATTTCTCGGTAAAGCCCTGTCCAGGCTCAAAGATTGGGAAAAGCCACGTGTTATCAATACAGACAAAGCTGGCTGTTACGAAGCTGCAATCCCTCTGCTCATGAAAGAAGGCAAGCTTCCAGAAGAGACAGAGCATAGGCAGATTAAATACCTGAACAATGTCATCGAAGCCGACCATGGTAAGCTGAAGCGTTTGATAAAGCCTACGCTTGGATTTAAATCTAGTAAAACAGCTTATACGACAATCAAGGGCTTTGAAGTCATGAGAACCTTAAAGAAGGGGGAAGCCAAGGCCTTTCAGATCCAGCCGGGATCATAGGAGAAGTAGGTCTTATAGAAAGAGTCTTCAATATTGGGCCGAATGCCTTGAGTGAAGCTATAGAAAACCATTCACACGATAATTCATAATCGACAAACTATAAATTTGCTGATTAAATATTTTATTTCAAAGTCTTATAGGGGGAAATTCTCTGTCAGCTTAGGTTGCCATAAAGAATTACATCGGAAATAAATTTAAAGAACATCATAAAAGCAAAGCGCTTCATCTGCCAAACAGTGGCGGAGAGTGAGGGATTCGAACCCTCGATACGCGATTAACGTATACTCCCTTAGCAGGGGAGCGCCTTCAGCCACTCGGCCAACTCTCCACAATCTGTGAACGCCGGAATTACTAAGGTTTTCCGATATATCTGTAAAGGATAAAAAAAATAAAAAATAGATTTATGCAGAACATCGCAGGAACATGCGCTTTTACCGGCACAAATCTGACACACACGTTCTCATTTTACTCGTAGCTTTTTGTATTTCTGGTAGAAAAATCAGTGAGAATCTACACTCCGATTCTAACCCTAAAAACATCAGGAACAGGTATAAGTTTTTTGATTTTCGCCTATCGGGTTTAAATAAAAATCTTGTTGTCGAAAGGTTCAATGGATTTGTCAGCGATCAATTTACCGCTTCGCATATAATGCCAGCACCAATTATGAAATACTCACAGAAGTAGCTCGATAAATTTAGACAGTTTATATAAGTGGATTTTCGGTCTGTATATCGCAATGTTTTGCCGATTACAGGAGATCCTACAATGTCACGACGTCCCCGACGCAATCATACCTCTGCTTTCAAATCCAAGGTGGCCTTAGCTGCGGTTAGAGGAGAGCAAAGCTTAAGTGAACTCGGTCAGCACTTTGATGTCCATCCTAATCAAATCAAACAATGGCGCGATCAATTACTTAAAGGTGCATCAGGTGTCTTTGAACGTGCAACAAAGCCCTCGGATACTTCCCCTGGCATTGTTTGCAAACAGACGCAATCATACCAACGGCATTGAAAGCTTCTGGTATCAAGCCCAAAAAATCTTGTATAAATATAAGGTATTCCTGCCAAGAAGTATTCCTCTTCCTAATCATCATCCAGCCAAGCAGCCCGGCCACCAAGCCTAACAGCAATATAGGCTGCCCACCGCTTGAGCCACGGCATCCGGTCTTGTTCTGCCACTATCCGCAGGATCGCATCGGCAACAGCGCGGGAACCTTCACGGCTGGCGTAAAGCAGATCATGTAGGGTCGCGGCCCGAAAAAAACGAGCATCGGCTCTAGGAATAAACCACCAAAGCGAACGAGGAACGCTTGCACCGTCATAGTTAAAACCACCCGGAACAATAACGTCCATGCCCCTTGGTCCGGTGATTTTATGAGCACACGCAGCCGTAAAAGGATTATCTGGATCTTCGGGCGACACCCAGACCAACACCCCGCCACTTGGACGAGATGCTTTTATCTGGGCCAGATCATATTCAGGCGTGAACTCGTACCCGTCAGCCATTAGATTTTCCCGCCGCTTCCCAAGCTGTCCAAGCATCCTCTAACTTTGCGGCTATAGCAGGCCACTCGGCTCGGATTTGCTCTGGTGTTTTGTCACCATTCTGGACGGCTCTGATTGATTTAAACGCAAACACACCGATCTCGATAAGCGCATTCACTGTTGCAATTGTTGCCGGGTTCATGATTCAACACCTTTCTTGACAGTCAGAAGGACAAAAGCTGTTTCCTGTAAAGTGGTCAGGGCTGTCTGGTAATCCGTCACCTCGCCGGAACAAAGCTTCACAGTGGATGGCATCAGATCAGATACAGTCTTCACCGTTTCCTCTGACAGTTCGCCTGCTGCACGATAGCCAGCAAGTACGCGCACTGTTGAAATGATGCCTTCACAGGTAATCTGTACTTGCTGTTCAGCACTCAGACGATTGCCACCCGGTGTCGTACAGGCAGACATAAAAAAAGCCGCTACAAGAGCGACTGTCATCAGTATGTTTTTCATGGTTAATAACTCCATGACGCAGGGCGATATGCGTAAGGATGGCCCTCGTCTATGTGAATGAAAGACTTAGCAACCCCAATGCCTTTAAAACGCATGTCGCTAATGGTGGTGAGTAATTCGTAACGCCTTGCTTTAAGCGGAATGATATCCGCAGCAAGTCCAGCAGAATGTGCGCCGGGTCTTTTTTTACCCTTCTCGACAGGATGGTTCTTGCAACGAAACCCACTTGTGATTACCAGAGGGCCTATCCTGTCTCGAAGCTCTTGCAGCTTTACCATAAATTCTGGGTTCATATCGGCACGACCACAGCCACACTTACAAATAAATTCTGAGGCCGAGAAGTTGGAGTAATCTGACCAGTTAAGGGGCATCTTTATTCCTACGCTTGACTTCCAGATATTCCTGTCTGGCCTTCGCAATACGAAAGACCAACAAAGCAAGACCACCGATACCAATACAGACGGCGACACCTGTGTTAAAATAATGAAGCCATAAAGGGGTAGATACGGCAGTCACCCCTATAAGCTTGTCCATATTCTCTCCCCTCATAAGATGATCAATCATAGTGCCTCCGCTTGATCCGCCAGTTCCGTAGGCCAGCCCGCTTCAAGATCAATCGCGTGCAAATCATCAACCGTAGCAGCTCCAGCAATAATCGCTTCCAGTTCTGCCTGCCGCACAAAACAGGCATTGACATGATTGCGAATAGCTACGCCCATATCCTTTAGCTGGCTCAAGGACAGAACAACCATTGAGTTATCAAGCATCCGCCACCCCTGTTCCGTAGCGCCCGTGTGTTCAAGTATCTGCACAGCCCCCGCCATTTCAAAGCGGCTGTCTTTGTCGCTTTGCACTTCATAGGTTGTATTGCCACCATCCGGCGACCAGATAACCCCGCCAGAAACAATGCGATCCCGGACCAGCTTGACCTTGTTCACAAGTGTGACTTTAACCTGCTCAAGCGGCCTGTCCTGAACGCTTTGGGTAATTAGCCACTCATCCCCGACAACGACACCGGGATTATCGTTGGCCATTTGAAATCCGGTAACGGCTACCCGCTCGACTCGCACAGCCCGTAGAATACCAATACCCTTGACGGTATGAGGCAGGGCTGGTGCAGAAGCGTTCCCTGACAACTTGCATTTCTTTGCAAAAGCAGGCGTCCAGGCACTTACTTGAGAAACAGCCGAACCATTTTTTTCAATGACATATTTCATGATTAATTCCCCAAAATTGCTGGAAGATCACCCCCGCCTGCAACATCTGCAATCGCGAGGCCGATATAGGTTTGGGCACTGGCATTTAAATCGGATGATGTTTCTCGGATGGTGATCCCGTTAGCAGTAAAATCAACGCCATCACCAGCACCATAAGAAGCCTCAGCGGATGAATTGTTAGCGTACAAAACATCATCTAAAGAGTTCTCTGGGTTGCGCTCACTATCGAAGAGATTCCACGAGCCTGAACTTGAAAACTCTTTAATCATCACCCAACGGGCCTTAAAGCCGAGGTCAATAAATGGCCCTTTGGAAGATCCATTAGCCTTGTAGCTGAATACCTTGCTAAGACCTGGTACGGATTTAAAGTTGTAAGTGATAAGATCGCCTATAGCCCCGGCCCACGTCCCCGCAGTAACCTTGCCATTATCCATCTTACCAAAAACAACACCGTCAGGGCCTGTTGCACCAATCGTTGAATTTAGAACGAGCCATTTTTGTGTCGAACCGCTCTGGTCGCTGATGTGCTGACACCAAACACCCCAATCCAACCCGGCCTGATTTCGCTCTTTTAAAATAGTCAATTCGTGATCTTGAATGCCAATCCCTAAAGTATCACCAGCTGCAAGGGTTGTTGCCGTAGCAATAGACATATAGCCAGAGCTATCAGTAATCACTTGTGAAGATACCGAACCATCATTATTAGTGTTTTCCGTACCATCTAGACTAAAAATCCAATCAACATAATTATTACCTGCTCGATTACTCTCGTTTGAAGTGCCTAATGTATAGCCGTCTTCCTCAAACAACTTGAGGGTTTCGATATAATCTCCCTCAGCAGCCGTTGTATCGGGCCTGAGATACTTTCCGGCACCACGGACAACATCATAAAGAGAATGGCTGTAAGAACCGTTGCGGGATTTTGTCCAGACAACGGCAGGCTTCACAGCGGGATAAACCTTGGTTTCATTATTGTTAGCTGACCTAAGAACCACATCAAACTTGTCCCGCCCGTGATACTTAGGTGCTTCCCGATTGGAACTTTTGAGTTCTTTAAAGCCAGCCGGAACAGAATGCGTAAAAGGTTTCTGACCGAAATTGACATTCCAGATGTTCGAGCCTGAAGCAGAGCTAACTTGCCCAACTGCTGCGACATAATCTATTCCAGTATTAACAGGGAATTTTCCACGGGATACACTATTTTTAAAGAACTCAATTTCATTTGTATCAAGATTAAGTGCGACACCTATTACATCCCCTATGGTGTAAGTAAGACCTGTAGATCCTTGAACATTGCTTGAATAAACAGTCCCGTTATAACCGTAATATCCATACGTATTCTCATTAATGTACCAAGCACCAGATAACAGTGCACCAGCGGGAACAATACCGACGGCCCCTTTGTTGGGATTTGCCCCACCTGAAATTGTGACTTCCCAATACCATTTTCCTGATGACATCGGCATAGAACTTTGTGCATGTCTGGTTACACCAGAGGCAGACAATCGCGTACCGCCGTGGCTAATGCCAGAGGCACCGTTCATTATAGTGCTTAGTATTGCATAAGGATCACCCGGCGTATCCGTTAGCTGACCATCTGATGTGATGCCTGGTGTTGTCCATGACACAAGGTTACCCGCCGTGGATTTACCAAGATTACCCCCATCTTCAAATAATAGCTGTGTACCGTTCGGGCCGTATTCATAGTTTGTTACATCACCAGATTTACGCAAACTATCAAAGTCAAACTCAGCAGGGCCTTTAAAGCCTGTTGGCGGGGTTTGATCCCAAGGGCTATCCCCGAAGTTAAACAGGCCGCCGCCGTAGGAGAATGAACTTACATATAGCCACCAGTCTCTCTCCGCAGGAAGACTATATCCCCCCGCACCAGTGGCAGGATCTCCATTCTCCCATTCATCATCGGACCCGACCCAATATTTGTTAGCATCGAAATCAAAAGCCATTTTTGTGGTTTCGCCATTCCGATGTACACCATTGAATTTTCCAGATGTTCCCGCCACGCCAGAGATTGAGGTGCTAGCGAGAGTATTGTGGTAGTGATCCGCAGCATCGACATACAGCCCTACAGCCTTATCTGCTACAGCTCCCATAACAGTATCACTTGCTAGTGTCTGTAGGCGATTAAGATCAGAACAAATTCCCCAGCCAAGACTGTTGGTATCCGAAGTGTTGTCCGTATGCTCTATATAGATTTTACCCGTGGACATCGTAAAATTGCTGTAAGCTTGATGCCACCCCGAAGCAGCGCTTGCAGAACTTAGTTGACGTTCTTTTAATGGGATTGTGTAGAGTGTCCCACCGTTTAACAACTTACACCGCTTGAGGTCAGACTTGGCGGGTTCTTTAAGCGGACCATAACCAGCTTTAGGGTATTTGTAATCGGTCTGACCAAAGTTGACTGACGCAGGATCAGTCAGGCTGTGCATATCGATAAATATACGCAAGTTCTCGGCAGTTGAATCTAATGGGTGTGGGGCGACAATTTCAACACCATTGACCGCTAAAATTGCTGTTCTTGAATCCATATCAAAGTACATAGAAAATACATCGTGAGGGTTTGTACTCCCCCATTCTGTTGGATCATAATTAACCTGAGCGTTATTGTAAGCGAGAGTAGATAACCCCACGGCGTTGAAAGCCGCACCCGTAAACAAACCTTGAGAAAACGTATTAACATTCGCTCTTGGGTAATCCCCTCTTGCATCCGATATTCCAGCAATCAAGTTTGTCACGTCTGAAGCTAATGATACCTCAAACTGAAACTTACCTGTATTAGGAAGAATGTCTGAAGCGATACTGTCCCATGAAGAAGTAACACGGGAAATTTGCTGTCCTTCATCCTCAATCTTGGTTGTTCCACTTGCCGGATCGGTGCGATGCAATCCTAAAAACCGCTCTTGTTGACCCTCGGTTGTGAACTTTTTGGTCGTCGTAATAACGTTGTTACCGAACGGTACATTCTGTGTCCGATAGTTGATCATTTCCTGTGGTGTCAAAACTTCGCCATCAAGTAGCACGAAATCAGAGACGGTTACTTCAGCATCCCCCGACGCACCGTTAAATGCACCTAATTCCATCATGGCCCCGGCAAGGTTCATGTTGGATTGGTAGTTTGCATTCGGCAATGTACTGGTATGCCACTCATCAACTTCTTGATCGTTGATAACCATCTTAACTGTTCGAGCTACTGTGTCGTAAGCAATACCTAGAAAGAACCATTCAGTGTCTCTAAAGACTCTTTTAGGAGAGAAATCCCCACCATTCGCCGCAGATGTATACAATGACAATCTATCAGTGGCGGCAAACGAGAGATACCACGAAGATCCAGCACTTAAAATATTCTGTAATACACCGAATTTGTGACGTCGCACGTTCATCATGACAGTAAACTGACGGCGGTTTCCTGTAACAGACGGTGTGTAGGTCAGTTTTTTCCCGGCGCACAACGCTAGCGAAGCCTCAAGATCATTGACCCAGCTAGTATCAGTACCTGAATAAAGTGCTCTCATTCCAGCACCTCTAGCGCTACTCGGGCGACACCATTTACCGTAGACATATGCATGATGGTGATAACACCATCACCCACACCGAAAGATCCCTTTACATAATCAAAGCTGGAAATATCCAGTGTTCCCGCGCTTTGATTATTTGTTACCCAGACATCAACCGAGTTATTATTGGCTTTATCTGCCGTAATCACCCCGTTCCCATTATTCGTCATTGAGGTCAGAAAAGTCTTCGTCAGATCAATCACGGGATTATCTGTCGTATTGCCATAGGAATTGACCGTGGTCGGATAACTCACGCCCAGAATTCGGGATAAACTGGCCAAAAGAACCTGATCTGTCCCCGTTAAAACCGAAAAATCATGAGTGTGTGCCTGACCACTTTCATTCGCCAGATTAATCAAATCCTGAACCGTCGACATCAAGGTGCTAAAACCAACTGATGACATCACCAACTTACCGTTTTCATCGTAGTACGGCACCTCATTGGGCACCGGAGCCGGGAACTGCAGCTCGTCACCGGAATAGGCAATGGGTAATTTAATCGCCCGACCAATCTGTACGTCCTGTTCCTGATTCTGAATGGTAAGAAGATCAACAGCAGTCTCAATAACATCGGCGGGCATACCATCTGATACCGCGAGATCGGTTTGTTGCTCCAGCGGTGTCGCCCCGAGAACGGTGATAGTATCCCCCGTAGCAGGAGCATTAGTAAGCGTAATAGAGCCTCCACTTTCGGCCCCCGCTCCACTTATTTGCGAAGGCGTTACAAAGCTTTCAGCTCCGCCTGGGGTTGTCACCACAACCTTCAAGTGGCTATCGGCAAGGAACTTAAAGGGCACAGCAAAAGTTACCGTAGAGCCATCCCCGGTGTAAGAGGCCCTCCGCGGTGTCGCAGAAATAGTCATGTCAGATTTTCCCAATAAAAAACCTCCACTAAATAGCAGAGGTTGAGACCTGTTTATCCAAGAACGATTATAGATGGCGGATCGGAGACGAACAATTCATCTCGCGTTATAACATTACTGTAACTTTGAATTTTCAAACCATTCATCTATTAGTGTTTTAACAGCTTTACTTTTGGCTTTCTCAGAAACATCTTTTAAAAATTTACTACCTTCACGATAAAGAACAGATTCTATTTTTTCTCTAATTATTCTTTGTTTATTCTCTGAAAGAATCTCACCCTTAAATGCTTGAAATGCGGAATCTATTACCTTCTTAGCGTTGGCAGAAAACACACCATAGGCAAGAGCCTCTCCCGGATTAAAGCCGTTTCTGAATGCTCTGAAAATACTATCCTTCACAACCCCAGAAGATAGACCTTGTTTTGATAAAGCTTTAAACATCTTTCTCGCCGCTAAATCAGGTAATGCGTCTGAAATTATGCGTTGAGCTTTTACACCGCTTTTAACAAACAATTTTTTCAATTTATTTATTTTCAAAGCAGACATTCCTGCCTCACCCAGATAACCTAATCCTTTTTCAATATCGCCTTGTTCAAAAGCAACTGACGCATTTAAAAGCCCTTCTCCGATATCCAAAGCTGAACCAACAGGAGTAAATGAAATTACAGTAGCAATATCAGTGGCCAAACCTTTATCGATACCAGTATTACGAATTAACTCCTCTGTAACGTCTTTCTCCCAAGAAAGAACATCTTCTTGATATAAAACGTTATTACCAGCAATTAATGATTGTTGACGATGCTCTTTCGTCTGTGCAATTGCAGTAACAGAAGTACCAGTCGTCCCTCCCCTATTATGCATCCAATAAGCTGTTGATGCCTTTTGATCTTTTATCGGTAATTTAGAAAACTCATCAGGGTTAGAAGATCTAAGATCTGCTAAGAATTCGTACCATTCATGAGTGCCCTTAATCACATCCTCGGCAAAAACAGGGTCCCCATCACCGACAAGTACATCACGCTCCTCTTCGCCGCGAATAACCTCATTCCCTTGCACAGGCTGAACCACCTCACCATTGGCGACCATGTCATTGACGATTTGCTCTATTTCAAAAGGTCCAGCAGGTTCTTTTTGCGTGCCGTTATATTCGTCAATCCGTTCATCAAGGCGAATTCGGAAATCGACAAAAGCATGGCGATCAAGCTCTCCTTGTCCATCACTTCCAGTAATGCTTTCCCAAGCTCTTTGCGCCAAGCGTTCACGCAATTTAAAATTGGCAGCTAAACGAGGATCCGGCTCACTTTGCTGCATAGCTATAACTTCGTTGATTTGCTTTGGTGATAAATCCTTAAAGTAATGAGATAAATCATAATTTGGAAAAGCTTCAGGATCAGCGACTTGCAACGCTTTAAGTTCGTATAAGGCACGTGAACCTTGCTCACGTCTGAACTTAACATCAGGAGAAAAATCGTTATCCCCGGCGATTATCTGATCAGCATATTCTGCGATCTGATTTCGATCTGATTGACTTAAATCCAGCGAAAGATCATTAATATCGATATTTCCTTTGTTTTCGACAAGGAAATTCCACGCAAAATAACGCTGCCCTTTTACTCTCTCTCTTTGTTCTTTAGCTTGAAGGCGTCGTTCATTTCGCCAGAGAAGAGCCGCCTCTTCGCCCACTAACTGATCAGGATAATATTCCAGCGTTCTAAGCAAATCTTCTTCGGAAAGCCCCGCAGAATAAATATCATCCAGAAGTCTTGTGGCCTCATTGCGAACAATTCCTTTTGAGGCAATGGATTGAAAATACCCCTTATCTTCGCGGTTCACGTACTCATCAATATTAATCGCTGCTCCTGTTGCCGGGTCAACGCCGTCCAACAAGGATTGTAATGCGTCATAGTTCCCTTGTTTCGCGTGTCCCTGTAGCGCAAAGGATAACAAACTTCTACGTGCTTCTCTGCTTTTTTCAACCGCAGCCTCACGCCCTATGCCCGGTGCAAGATCATTGATATTACTATCAATAACGATAATGGCATCCGTCAGGGTATCAGGATTACCAACAACACCGGAACCATACTTTTCAATATGGCGATCTACGGTCGTATGAATTTTCTCTTTGATGATTTCCTGTTTAAAAGCCCTTAGAGACTGCTGATCAAAACGAGCCTTTTCGTCAAACCGCTGACTAAAGGCGGCGGCCTCATCTTCACCTTTGAAATTCTGCCGTGTCATCAGGTCAGTTTTTATATTCGCATAGGCCGAATTGATTTCTTCATCAATTTTTGATGGCGAACTGTCTGTAAAGCCAAGCTGCTCCTTGATCCCCTGATAAAGACCAGACGCAAATTCTGACATTTCTTCGTACAGATCAATATCACGCAATTTTTCCTGCATGTATTCCGATGCGTCCCTCAGATCAGATTTCACTCCTTCGATGACACTTTCGTCTTGTGGGCTCTCAGCAGGATCAACATCGGCAGTAGCAGGTTCTTGTTTGCGTGCTTTTTCTTCCTCTTTCTTCTTTTTATCTTTTTCATGAACAGCTTTTGCAAGCCTGGAAAGGCCTTTCGTAACAGCACCAATGTTTTCATCTGGTAATTCAAATCGAACTGTAGCTGGGGCTCGACTATCAGGGATATTTGGCATTTTCGATAACCTTCTAAGCTTGAACCCACTGAAATTTGGGCAAAAAAAATAGATCCAGCAATTCTGCTTGGATCCAAAGAAAAAACTAAAGAGATAGGGGGAGCGATGCTTACAGAGATATTAAATCATTGGCATTCACTGTGCCCGTAACAGTCCGTTGTTTGAAAAGTTACTCAAGAACCCGGCCACATTGTTTTCTATACCAGTATCGAAATTATCTATTTGAGATTTCATAGAACCTGGTCGCATACGCTCTGACAAGGTTTCATCTGTATCAATGGCATCCTCTGGATCTTTTAAAAGAGTATGAGAATATAATGAATTCTTACGATCAATGCTTTTCTCAGACACAGCCTCATCAGAGCCGAGAACACCGGATAGGCGGTCTTGAAGTACTGATTTTTCTATTTCATCGCCAATTATTTTTTTGTGTGTCGGAACCATTCGTAAACTGTCACTTTCTTGGAAAGTTTCAATCCAATTCTTTATTCTTTTATCCGCAAATCCCCAAACATCCTCTGCGTATTTTAAATTTTTCTCTCTCAGATTACCTGTGCCTATACCCACAGTACGAATATGGTAATTTCCATCTTTCACGACGATAGACCGTTGTACCAACCCTGGATCAAGAAGGTGCAAGTTTGTTGTATAATTTGTCACAACACCGGAATGAGCCGAGGAATGCTTTACGAACCCTGGCCCAGCAAAACTTCCATACTTGGGTCCTAACGGAGTTGCAAAGGTTGCCAAAGCTGCGGATACAACTTCATGATCAATATCTTTAGTTGAAATACCAAGGTCATGTAAAAAGCCGTATTCGTGATAATCCTCATGGCTCTTTTTAACATCAATGATATCGTCACCAAACGTATCAAAAAAGTTATCTTGATCAATTGTGACAGGGCCATATTCATCCGTGAAAAAAGTTGCCGTGCCATCCTCATTTAATTGCCACTTGTCCGACATTCTCTTTGCTTCCTCTTTGATAGCATCTTAGATAAACAGCTGCGCCAATCAAACCCTCAGCTAAATCCACAAAAAAACCTTTTGCCCAGATTTCGTACCCGCAAGCTGTTCGAACATAATCAACAATAGCCACGCAATCCCTCGTGCTATACCCAAAGGTTGATGTACCTTCACGCGGATACATAAAATTGAAAAGGTTATAAACATCATATGAAATGAAGCAGATAACAAATAGCAGATATGTCCAAATGATCCGCTTCACTTTAAAAAAGTTCAGGACCAATCCCCCTAGGAGAACAGGCAAATTTGACGGGATTTGATAGAGAGTTAAATAAAGCGAAAACTTTATGATCAACTCCAGAGCTCTGTCCAGAAGTAGAGTTACCTTTTGCGGGTTCGCTTCATCTATCAAAGTGAAGTCATAATAAAGTTTATCAATAAATTCATACGCAAAGGTCAGAAAAAAAAGAACCAGTATAGAAATAACGAAAGCTTTCAATACCCGCTTGAATTCTATTTCCTTAAAACGTGACTGAATAGCGGTAAGAAACATTTTACTATCTCATTTTTTTATCAAACCCAGATAGCCAATTAACTCAGAAAGCACCACTTTATTCAACCATAAGATATAACGGGATTAGATCTCTATCTCCTATATCATTATCTATAAGAAGCTTGGTCCCGCATTCAGAAAACCACCGATCATGGCGTTGTTTCCGGCACGCTTATGAGCTTTGGCCTGCTGATTTCCGGCGTAGAGAATATTATCAACTTCCTGCGCCCCCAACTTTTCTGTCTCTTCAATCAACAGAGCCGGACTACCTTCAATTTTCAAACCCGCAGCTGCAAAATTGGCACGCTGTTGCCCCGCCAAACGTTGTGTATTGCGTCGACTGATCGCGGCCTCCTGCGCAGCAAACCGCCTTGCCATTTTAGCCTGTTTTTTTGCGCGTTTGCGTTCGGAAAAGCCGTTAAAAAGTGCCCCACCCGCCCCGAGTAAACCAGCCGTCGACGACAAACCGCCAATCCCTGCCAGCGCACCAATAGCAGGGGCCGCACCCTTCAAAACTTTTTTAACACCTTTAAACAGTTTTTTTAAAAACCCCATCGCTTTACCCTTTATTTTAGATTTCTTGTCAAAACTTGATCAGCATCAGCAATATATTCATAACATGTTTGAAACTCTCCAAACGACGCAACATCACCGCCACTTAGTCGACATCACTTTATTTAATTGTTCAAAGGCCTCAAACCAGCTACCATTACGTGTATTAAGTAAACAGGTGCTGTTTTCTATGCATTCTCTAATCGATAAAATCGAAGCTGAATTCAAAAAACGTTGCTTGGCGTACAGTACACTCGCCTGCGTCTCTGCAACCATCTTCTGTGTACTCCTGTGCATATCCCTAGTGTTTGCAAAACCATCTGATTTCACAATGTACTATAGCTGGGACACGCCCCCCGATATTTATATATACAGAAAATATTGGGGAATATTTTTATCAACAGTATTGATCTCTATCCTCATAATCGCCCTACTTTTGACGATCACAATTCCTTTTTACCTGATAAAAAGACAAAAGCTGGATAGCTATTTCAAGACTTTGAAAAACAAGTTAGATTTACCACCTAACTTTATATATTCCCTCAGATATACAACATTATTTACATCTGTCATGTGGTTCATACTTACGATTATTTTTTGCTATGACGCACTATCTGAACTGTACCCGCCTGTTCTTTTGGAAACAGTAGAAGAAAACCATGACATCGCGACAGCACGACACTTGGAAGATTATACTTATTTCCTGTTTTGTCTTTTTTCGGTAGGTAGTGGCGTTTTAGCAATAACTCCCGTATCCCTGAGCAGCTATCTTATTTTCAAAGACCAAAATAAATGTCATTGAATAAACTTTGATGGCTTACTTAATTGAGAAGACATCAAAGAGTTCCTAGGCAGACCATTTAAAAGCCCTAAACTTTCTTTTTCTTTGGCGCTATCGAACTGATTTATGCTTTCTTGTTCTCTCTGATGTAAATTACTCTTTTTCCCAGACCAAAACTCAAAATCATCATGTCCAGGCAAAACATTATCAGGGAAGAATTGGTCCAGTAAATTTTCCTTCCTATTAACAGGAGCAACGTTGTCTGAATTATCGCGATTTCCAAGCACATCTATATTATCAAAATCGATGTTTTGATGTTTAAGACGAGCCTGCCTTCTTAAGCTAAGTTCTGTAACTTCTTGTGAGGTAGGTGTTAACTTTACGGCTCTAGACTCTCTCAATCCCGCAGGTTTTCCCCATTGGCTCCTCTTCTCATTATAAGTCCATTCACCAACTCTGTCAGGATTGCCGATATAGTCCTTTGTTATTACTCTCCAAGTGATTTCATCTTGAATACTACTAGGAACCGGTGCATTCATGCCGAACCAAATCCCCTCAAAAAACTCTCCATAATCGTCTTCATCCCACTCAGATCCCATTGTGTAACGGGTCGCAGCCGCATTAATTGCCAAAAATTTTTCTAGCTGTTCGGGATTTTTCTTTATTGTTTCGCCAATTGTTTCGCCTGATTTTAGCTTATGGTCCCAAAAATAAAACGCACCTCCCCAACCGGCCAAATCTTGTCCTCCCTGCTTTAAGGCGCCATCAATTTCTGCATTAATAATTTCGCTGATGTTTGGTACTGTCTTTTGATCAAGGATATAACCAATAACATTACTTCCAATGATATTGGTTGTATCAGCAAGGCGATCTTTACCATCTTTATTGACAAGTGACTTTCCTGAATAAAGCAATCCATACTTAGAAACTGCGCGTATGAATTTATTTGCTGAACTTCGAGGATCATTACTATTAATTTCTACAGCCCGTTCAAACCATGTTTTCGTTTTTTCATAGGCATCAGAATTTCGATCTATCCCCAATATTTCAGGTTTTTCATCAAGAACTAAAGCAATCTCGGAATATGCCTTATAGAAATTAGTTGTTGCACCTTCAGTCAGTTGATCAATACGTCTTAGAAGTTCATCAACTGTTTCAGGCGCTTTTTGGGAGCGTTTCTGCGATGAACCAGTAAAGTCTTTTATAATACGAAGGTTTTCCATTTTATGCCTCAATAATAACGCCCCGATAAAAGCAAAACGTGAGAAGGAACTACCCCTCTGACTGTACTTCTGTGATCAGTGACCTGATTGTTGCCGGGAGTGGTTGTCTTGCGCGGATAAAAATTTGTGCCTTGTCGCTAAAGCCGTTTTCCGGATCAATTTCCAGATACCCCGTATAGAGATCCGGGGACTGCCCAAAGGGTGTCGAACCATCGCGAAAGATATGCGTTTGGGTATCTGCCAGCGTATCACCAGCTTCGATTGTTCCCGTGTTCATGACATCCACACCCATGGAAACAACCCGTTTTTTCTTGCCTCTACCAGTCCCATTTTGCAGCGCGACGATCGGGGACAAGGGCTGTACGACCGATTGGTAAGGCAAGCCGGCCGTAATCTTCAAACCTGTACGGTTATTCTTTAGCGATACCTTCCCATCACTTGTCACGATTGATCGCGGCGATACCTTGCCGTCGTGCAGGATATCCACCTCTTCGCCCACCAGATGATCGAAACCGTTAATGGTGTTTGCGGCATCCCCTTCATAGGTTCCGCCACAATCCACAAAGAAGGCATCTTTTTTATCCAGACCATCGTCAAACCCGGCTTCCATAAACTCGATATGACGCACGACCTCGCCGTTGACTTTGCGCTTCACCGACAGCCACAGAACTTCCCGTTTGGCTTCATAGGTTACAGCAACGGTCTCAACTTCCCCCCAATCATGGTCATCGGTTGATCCGCCCAGTTTATGGCGATGAAAGGCGACAACTTCCTGTGATTTTTCATAGGTAACGCCAACCAGTTGTCCATCATCCCGCACCATCCAGATAATGGAATCAGGGTCGTTGACCATATCCATATCCTTGATCCCGGTACCCGTAATATGCTGGGATAAAAAGGTCTGGTCAGGCGCAATAAAGCTGTCGCGCTCAAACGAAAAGACAAACTCGTGCAACCGTTTTCTGTTCCGACTTAAAAAGAGAGCCACTTCCCCCTTCTGGATCGGTGGAATAGCGGCTGATCCTTCGGTCGTATGACGGCGATTGATCACCGAAGTCACGGTCAGGGCTTCATTGGCAGACGATCCGCTCAATGTTCTTGTTGCCCCGGATGTGCCCATCATTAGGGCACGTCCCTCGACCATCCATTGAATGTGGTTGACCTGCCCCGCCTTGATCGTGGCCTTGAAGGCATCGTCGGCATTGGTGCCTAAAGTGAAATTTTTCTCGTTGGATGTTTTCGACGTCCAGATGGTTTGCGGTTGATCAGGTGGCGAAGCAAAGATAGATCGCTGCTGATAAAAGGAACAGCGTCTGGGATAGTTCCCGGCCTTCCATTCTGCCGGCTTTGACGTAAAGGTAATATCCGCCAGAGACCAGTCGGCATGATCGTTGCGTTTTAATTCTTTGGGCGGGTGATCCTTGTGCACAATCCACAGGCTGTTTTCCGTCTGGGTAAAGACCAGATCAAACAACTCTTCTTCCTTGTAAGGTGTGGTTATCTCATAAGGAGCATCGTCTTTTTCGATTTGTCCGAAATCACGGTAAAACCGCATGTAAAGATCACCGATTTCCAGAATATAGGCGTCTTCTGTTGAGTATTCGAACGAAATAAGACGGCACTGTTTATCGGCGTGTTTCGCCTTTGCCACAAACCGTGTCCCCGGACGGCGCGTCATGCCACCATGGGGTAACACAATCCAGTTCTCACACAGGGCCAAGCCTGTCTGGTAGAGCTGCGTATCTTCGCGTCCATGTAATCGGGGGGTGATTTCCCCGCGAATAAAGCTGGCCTGAAGGGTTCTTGGTGGCATCAGTTTCGCGCCTCCACCCAGGACGAAGACACCATATCACTCACACCGTCTTCCATCATGTCATTGGACTTGGCCAGTGCCAGATCATTCCGATAGAGGCCAAGGGCCATATTCAGTTTGGTTTGTGACCCGGTTAAAACCTCTGCCAGCCTCACAGCCAGTTGAGCCGCCACAACACGACGCAAGTCCGGTGGCATGTCAGACGGTTCCACTTCACTACTGATATAGCGGTAATAAAGCGGTGCGGACTGATGACACAGGATGTATCGCCCTTCCAGTTGATATGTCACGGGCAGGCCATTGGCTTCCCCTGTTGTGGTGATAGGCAAAACCTGAATATCATCAACCGGGCGTCGATATCGTTTCCATTCACCAAAGGCTGATGCCTCAGCGGATGCAGCCAGTTTCACCCGACGAATAGCGCACGACCAGGGATAGGCACGCAAAACGGTTTCGACTGCTCTGGGATAGGCGATCTTGCATTGACGCGCTTCCTTGCTGTTTTCATCCAAGGAAACAATGGATTTATCACCCAGGATCTGCAAAGCATCCCGACAGATTTCAACTTTGCTGCTCATCTGTTTTCCTGACCTGTAGTTATGGGATAATACAAAAGCGGGAGACCAGTTTTCTGATCTCCCGCTTTCTCAAACATCAAAGGAACTCAATCCTTGATGACATCAGATCTTTTCCATCCAACTGGATGAAAAATGTTCAGGGTCTCTTAGCTCAAAAGTATCCCCCTCTTCCCGGAGCTGGGCGCCGTAATACCCCAAAGCAATCGCGCGTACCTTCAACTCGTCTGCTTTTGATACAGTAGCAGGACTTGTCACAGACACTGCTTTGGCAGAACCACGCGATCTCTTGGCTGTCGTTCCTTTCGCGGCTTTTGCCCGCAACGCCATTAACTCTGCACTCCGGCGACAATTGCCGCAGAAATCTTGCCATTGGTCGGGTTAGAACCCGTCACCGTATAGCGCAGACGCATATAACGTTCATCCAGACCTTTTGGCAAAATGTGGAAAGACGTCTGTCTGCCTGCAACAAGATCAGCCTGCACAATAGACTGAGACAGTACTTCGCGTGGGGAAGAGAAGCTTGTCGTGCTGTCCACTTCAATCGCGATTTTAAGTGATGTCAGGTTGTTAAAACCCTCTGTCACCTGCACATTCAACGGCACCGCAGTCCCATCACCGGGGTTACTTGGCAGCGCCGCAGAGGCACCGATAACAGTCCCGGTTGTACCCAAATCAAGAATATTGGTTGACGCAGCAGTGCTGGTAATTGCCTGCTGATCAGATAAGGTGAGTTGTTTACTATGAATCATATTAAATCTCTCTCTAAATTCGGTCCTGAATTTTATAGGGATTAAGCAGACAGAACGCGTGCTTCGGTATTGAGCAACGCATCGGTTTCACGAATTGGAATACCGCGATAGGTCAGAACTTCCTGCCCTTCCAGCTCACTGTCTTTCAAGCGTACAAAATTATCCCCGGCCCCGGCATTGGTGGCCAATGCATCCAGAGCTTCAAGCACATCACGATTACAATAGATAACCTGACGACCACCTGCCGCATCACCGCGACGAATACGACTTTGCAGCTTGTAATAAGCTTTACGCATGAAATCATAGAGCTTCACATTACCCGCCTGCATTTGGGATACATCAATATTTGCAACACGAGATACATAGCGCCAGTCTTTCACGGCCAGCCCAAGATGCCATGTGAACTTTTCTTCCTTCACATAATATGGATTGTTGTTTTCATCCAAAACACGTTGGCGGCCCATATCATCTCGTTGCAGGCCAGCTTTAGTACCTTGCGGATAAAGCAGATGACAATGGCGATCACCCCAGGTTACAAACCAGATAGATGTGTTATCCGATCCGGTTCCACCTGCATCAATGACCTGTTCACCGGCACCCCCGCCACCAATGGCATTAAATCGTGCAGAAAGCCCTTTGAACTTTTCCGGGGTTGAAGCTGTATCATGATAGAACAGACCCGAAGCCGCTTCCTGATTCATTGATTCCATGAACGCCATGGCTTCGTTAAGGCGAACACCAGCTTCATTTTTGGACAGATTCAGAACACGTTCATCAATGGTTGCCAGTGCTTCCAGATAGCCCGTTGTATCCGTGACCTGCTGTTGTTTGGCTTTTGACTGTGTGATTCCCTGATACAACGCGCCCCAGGAAACAGACGGTAAACCGGTACGAATGGTATGTAGATGTTCCGATCCTTTATTACACTCCATTGCAATCGCATCATCCAGAATAGGATTTTGCTGTTTGAGAAGCTCGATAATGGTTGCCGTAGAACCATTCGGATCAGTTTGTTTGTAGATATCGATAAGATCGACAAAGGTATTTCCAAGTGTTGCCATAATCAGCCTTCCTTAGTAGATGATGGGTAGAGAATTTCCGCAGCAGATTTGTTGCGTCTGGTTGCACCGGCACCGCCGGGGCTGCTGTCCTCTACCAGGGAGAGGCCAGCTTTATGAAAGGCGCGAATGACAACGGGGTCGTTTAGAACCCCGGCTTCAGACAACACCCCCTCAAGTTCAGAACCACCCAATGCCTTCAAGGCACGATTGGCGGTTCTGACATTCACATCCATTTTAGATCCCCACTCTTCGCGAAGCGTTTCTGTGGTTTCCTCAATTTGTTGCGTTAAATATTGTTCCTGTTCACGTTCCAGGTTCTCCATGGATTGTGTTTTGGCTTGTAAATCCATATCGGCCAGCGCCTGCGCCTGTTCTGGCGAAAGTCCCAGCGCGTGTGAAAGTTCGCTGATGGCTCCGGTATAAGCTTTCCAGTCTTCCTCGCTATGCTGAGAACCGAGTTCTTCCGGAACCTGCAACTCATAGCCATCCGGCGTTTCGGGAACACCCAGCGCCGCATAAAAGGCATCAATTTCATCTTCACTTGCGCCATCTGATGGTAACTTAAGATACCCATCCCTCTCCGTCGCCTGATCGGCGGGCTGAGTTTTGCCCTCTTGCCAATCATCATTAGACGAAGCTTCGGCATCCACCGCTGATGGCCTATTCAAACCTTCACCCCCACCAGAATTTTCGGCATGAAAAAACCCGCTATCTTGCGATGCGGGTTGATATGGGGAAGGTTGCGAATAACCGGGACTTTCAGGTCCCGAAAACTCATGACCTGAAAACGTAGGGCCAGAGAAGCCAGAGCCTGAAACGGCTGAACCGCTTAAACCGTGATCATCACTCATATTGCGTATCTTCCTCTTGTTTTAAGTAAGCCGCCTTTGCCAACTCTGCTCTTAAGTCAGAACTAACAGAAGCTTTCCGAAGAATATCGAACGCGACAGCGCGTTTACCGTCATTGAATATTGATGGTCCATCAGGGGGCGTTGCTTCAAAAGCCTGCGCCTGATCAAGAATATCTGCCAAAACAATCTGACCATCAGATGATGCAAAAAGCCGGCTGTAAGCCTCGACGAGCTCATGTTGTTTTTTGAGGGGAAAAGGCCACCCTTTAAGCATGGTTTAAACATCGCCTTTCGGTGTTTGATTGGGATCAATCTCCCCTTCGAAACCAAGGCCAGCAGCACCAAGTGCTTCCATAATTGGCAAGGCTTTCCCCGCAGTATCGACATCCTGTGCCTGCTGCGCCGCCATTAACTGCTGTTGCTCGGCTTGGATTTTTGCTTGTCGGCTTGCCTGAACCTCTTCCACAGGACGCATCAAATCCGCGGGCATCCCATTGATATCCGCACGGGCACGAATAATCCGGTCGTGGTCAAAATTATCCATAATTGTCGGGTCGAACTGTGCTTGTTGTGCCGCGGTTTCCAGCGTACGTTGAATACCTACATCTTCCGCCGCACGACGTAGTTTCGCCATAGGGCTGGTAAATTTCAGGGTCAGGCTTTTCCCCTCCAGTCCATCAGGCCGCGGCGGCAGATCAATAATGCCATCTTCCGCCTGACGTTCAAGGATTGCATTTTCACGCATTACCATAGACGCCAGCATTTCTTCCTGCTTGGCAAAGGGCGGGCCAATCAACTCGTTCTTTTCCTGTGCCCGCAAAGCTGCTTCATAGGCTGTCATATCAGGCTTGTTCACAAGAATTTGCCACAGATCACCGTAAAAATTCGCACTGATATCCATCTGTTTCTTGGCGATTAGCTGCTCCCCGATATCTGGTCGTGCCCCCGTCACGATGGGTTGAATTTTTAAACGCCCATCATCGGTGACCAGATCCGGATTGATCGCATTGGCGCTCAGGTTCAATCTGCGTTTGAGTTTCTGAACCGTTGCAAAAGCAGGTGATACCGCCTGTTCAGCCGCCGCAATCGTGGTTTTGTTCATCACATTGAGCTGTTTGATATCCGGCAAGGCCATCATGCCCGGTCCCCATCCATAGGCTTCGCCATCACTCTCTACAAATGATGACGCGTGAATGGGGAATTCATAATAGCCGGACTGTCTCAAGACATGATGATGTCCTTTAAGAACATGAACAGACGGCCAGGGAAGTAAAGTTTGCGTATCCCCACTCAGGGTCGTGTCTATGGCATGGATAATTTCAAACTTTTCTTCCAGTAAATCAGGCTTGTCCAATCGGGAAGTCAAAAACTCTGGTAAAGCCTCCAGACCGAATTCATCAATGATTTGCCGTAATGTAAGTTTATAAACCCGGTAAAAGGTATCAATCTGCCCCCAGGCCGTAGTCGCCAGAAAGCACTCAATAATCGGAATCATACGATATCGAATAGGTGGCAAATCCTCGCCCCCGGGGCCTCTGGACAGAACTTCTTCAGTCATCAGCACCTGATTGCCATAACACCCCAAAGACCGAAACATTCGCTGCGTATTTGAAACGAAGCCAGATCTTGCCATATATCGAACGGAAAAGAGCTTTTTGGTGCGCTGTTCTGCCCACGCCTGAATTTCATCGCTCTCTCGCAGATCATCATCAACAGGTTCCAGACCGTGCCAAATTGATCCCCGGGGAATAAGCAAACTCTCGATTGCCGCAGAAAAACGTGCCAGATCCTGCAGAGGGCGGGAACTGAACATCTTTGACATATCACCACGTCTGCCCTCCAGAATTGATCCAAAGGGGTCAAGACGTTCAGCCGTTTCCATCCAGATCTTGTCAAACTTGGATCGTTCATTTGCCAATGCGGCCTGACGATTAATTACCTTTTCAGCAAGCTCCATAAGATCTCCAGTTCATTATATCGGATCCCCAAAAAACAAAACCCCCCGCATTAAATGCAAGGGGTTCAAGACTTCTCAGTCATGATTTTTAATCTCTACAAAGCGATCAAGTTGCAAATAGATAATGTCTTTCAGAGGACCTATTTATCCAAGAACGAATATACCGTTATCTCCATGCTCAAACAAAGTATAACGAAGAAAATTCTTACATAATTTTGTTGTACTCAGGACGATACAAACTCAATGTCGCCAAACCACGAACACGCCGAACAGGTGACGGGTTCAAGCTGGTGTAGGGCGACAACAAAGGTTTTGGATTGTTCACGCTTGGATATAAAATCTGTTCAGGAGAACGCCAACCACTATAGCCGCCAAGAGCTTGAAAACTTCCGATAGAACTACCAGAGGACCGCGAGGTATTTTGGTTTTCCCGATTAGATGAGAGACTATTACCTAAAAACCCGGCATCTCTATCTTTTTCAGGTTCGCGTTTATAAGATGAAAAACTAGCCAATCCCATTTATCTAACCCTTCCAAAATTTGCACGTCTGGCTTTTAGCTTTGAGAGTTTTGGTGCCCTGCGTACTTTTGGTTTTCCTTGAGAAACGCCAATGCCTAAGTTGGGTAAATCATCTTCATTCTGGATGTTTAGGTATAATTGTTGAGCAGCCCTATCATATACAGATCTACTAGTTGTATTCGATGAATTCCGCTGAGACATTTGCTGCCGGCTACTTTGAGCAGCCTGCGCCATTCCATCTGACAGTGATCGGATAGATGCATAAGGCTTTGCCCCATACCCTACTTGTCTCAAGGCACCATAAGCCATTTGAGGCGCTTTTCCTATTCCCGGATTACTACCGACAGCAAGTAAATCTGTCGCCATATCAATAGGGTCAAATTCAGTATAATCTGCAAGATTCCCTTGAGCGTCGTATGTAAGTTTTGATGCGACTACTCCTGGAACAAACTGAGATAAAAAACCTCGTAATGCAGATTGAACAGGATGGTTTATTTCTGCAATTCTTTGCGAATAGGCTTGTTTCGCAGCAGGTGTTTTGAGTTGAGATCTATTACGCATCTCATGAAAACCAAGTTTGGAATTTGAGTTTCCTCCATACTTCCCTATACCCTGACTTTGATTATAACGATCCACATTTTGTTGCCAATCTAAGGTAGGATCATAAAACTCCATCTCCTCGATATTTGGAGTAGGTTTCCATCCTCCTTTCTTTTCTTTGACAACTTCCTTTGGCTTGGCAGCTTTTTGAGCTTTAGCTCTTGCCCTTGCATCAGCATTTCTTTTACTCCAATCTTTCTTGTCCCGACCTCCCCCAGGGTTTCCCCCCGGGCCACGGCCAGGACTATTACTTCTACGATCTCCAATATCGCTTCCGTGACCACTTGGCGAACTATACCCCGGCATCCTAATCTCCTTTTCAGCCTCAACAACTCCTGCCCAACACAAAAAAGCCCCACATCAGTGGAGCTTTTTTATGAGAAGACGCATTTTCCCATAAAAATATTAATGCCAAAATCATAAGAACAAAAAGTATCATAAAAATATGTTGTCTTTTCCGACGGCTGCCCTCTTTCCCTACCTTTAAAATATTATTGAAAATTATTTGAACTCGAAGCATCAACACTCTAACATAACTCACAATTAAATCGGGTCTTTTGTTTTCTATCATTAATCAAATTCAAAATACGTACTATTCTACCGCCCCAATCTTGTCCAAATACAAACCACTTGTTCATAATGTAAGTATACTTTCATCTGACAGGATTAACTCATGCGCTTCCTTGCTTTGATATTTTTCATATTAAGTTCGACAATAAGCAATATCTCATACGCGCAATCAGTTGATGTCAAAGAACTCGAACGCCAAATGAGAAGTGGCGAATTTACTAAATATCCCCCGGAAATTCTAAAAGAGCTAGAGCAAGTAAACGGCCTGTTTGATGAACCAGGTATGTCTATTGGTTATCTGGGATGTATGAAACAGATCACGACCAACCAGATGAAGAATGGTATTGTCGAAGAACTTAATCAGTTTATTGATCACCCTCAGATCACCCAAAAACAAAAACGTTTTATGAAAAAAGCCGTCGACAGGCTTGTAAATTTAACACCGGAAGAACAATCCCAAATATGTGCCTGTAGCAACAAAGACGCATGGAATAACCTCATGACCCCGGATCAGCACAAAGTATTCAACAAGATGGCACAGGGCATTCCCCTGCAAGCACAAGATCAAAAAGCGCTACAAACCAAAAGCCACCGCTTTCGTCCCATATCAGAACACGATCCAATGCAATGCATGTTTGAGCCTCTGGGACTTTACGAAGAATATCGCGATATTCTCTGAAAAATTCAATCTGTCGAATGTTCTGTAATTCAAACACCAACAAAATCTTGGCGGATAACTCTTGATACACACCAAAACGCCGCGCCCCTCTAGGAGGTTTGCGGCGTTCGGTACAATCAATCAGTCGTAACAACCCTAATCAAATTAGGTAATTTTACAATCATTTTCTTAAAAGATGACCCCGCCATCATATCTTGACTTAAGATTTGCGCCCAATCACTATTCATCAGCACATATAATTATTAACGATACCTCTAACTGAAAACCTAAAGAGAGATACAAATTGGGCTACACAAGCAATGAAAAATCCTCCTGAATACCGAGAGGAAAAATACTCAAAAAAAGTTAAATTTGATAATGATAGATAACCACTCAGATGAAGATAAAAAGTTTACCAATTCGCGGGCTATCCCAATGATTTTCAAACAAAGATTATTAGATCTTTTTTTGCTTATCCTCTTTCCACACCTATGTCTGTCCGTCTGGGTAAGTGAGCGAATATCCCCAACAATAAGTATAGTTATTACCATAGCCTATGCTGGCGGGATTTCCTATTTCCTCTTTATCAACCAACCCGGCTTTTATTATCAACTCACCCAATTCTGGCTTTTGCTTATCACCGTCTATACCGCGCTTCCTTGCCTGTTTTTTCTCGCCCGGGGTTTCGATAAATTTTAAAGAGTTTTGACAAGTTTTAGCAGAGTGTATTCAACGGCTGCGATAATAAATCACAAAAATGGAAATGATAACCAAGATTCCGCCAGCCAAGGCACTGAACATCGGGTAAAGGCCATCCATTTCATCAAACCGAACCCGGCCAGCATCCGTATACATCCCCCACATCCCGAACGTGATTCCCACCAGACCGACAAGAAAAAGAACCCAACCCATTTTGTCCTCCGACAATAAATTACGTACAGATTTATACTGTCAGTCGGCAACAAGATCAAAAAGGTTCATATCCCCCAAACCTCATACTCTATATGAGGCATGTGAACTGCTCCTAAATCCTGTAAAAAATATAACGCTTCGTAGAGCTTATTGTAACTGATTATCGACAGTTATGGATATTTAACCATTAAAGAAACGCAAGGGTTTCATGGCTAAAAAATCATTATTCGCCGCATATTTACTCTGGATCTTCACAGGTATCTTCGGCGGACACCGCTGGTATTTGAGAAAAAGGTGGGGTGCGGCTATTCACCTGCTCTTTTTCTGCATTTATCTGGCAACCCTGGCATACATAACCGGTCTTATGATCGAATATGACATTGATGATCTCAACCTAATTCCAGATCCCGAAACAGCCAACACCTATAAAGTCATTGAGACTGTCGTAAATTACGCTTTCTTTCTGCAGGTAATCTACCTAAAGTTCGATCTTTTCTGGATTTATTTCGCCATTAAAAAGCAAAACACCCTCGAACAGGCAACTGAATCTGCGAGTTAACTTTTCCCAACTTGTCATACTTCTGGCATTCTTGCTGTAACGCGCTCTTTCTATTAACAATCGTCTCTGCTAATTGCATATTTTTCTCATAAAAAAGCCCCATGTGTGAAAACATGAGGCCTATGGAATAATACATGGAAAATGACAACTGCATTCGTTATGAAATGCAAACAGCTTGTTTAGCTCTCTGTTAATAAATAATATTATTCTAAACATACATCAGGGGATTTAATGTGCTGGATCAAAAAACACATAAAGAATCAAAGATAGTAACTTTTATCTTATACATAATCTTAGGTGGCCTCTGCTTGTTGTCCATTGTCGCAATACTTGGTTTTTTAATTTCAGGATTCGGCCACCTTTGATAACAATCACCCCCGTCCAAACCTCGGTCTTCTCACATTCAGGGTGGACAAGTTCCGCGCTCTCCTGACCTTCGACTTTCCTTGGCTCACACCAACCCCAAAGGATGTATTTTCCTCTTCCTGCGGATAGAGAATATGTTGTGCCTGATCATAAACAGAGTTGCTTTTGTTAAATGATCTGCTTAGTGATGATCGGCTGTTATTTTCTGGTCGACCACCCGGATTGCCTCCACCTGAAAATCCGTGACCGCTTCCCACGCCGGGGCGACCTTGCGAACCATTGTTGAAGCTACTGTGAGGACGGGTAGAATTATACGTTGGGGCGCCATACCCAAGTCTGTTCGCTATCTGATATCCACGATTGAAAAACGTTCCTACCGGATTTTTCCCACCGGTTCCCATAATACCGGTTGTCATTCCGATAGCATCAAACTCATCGACAGAAGCAAGCTCACCTGTTTGAGGGTCAATGCTTAAATGTGAATCAACCCCTGGAACAAGGAAAGAGCCAAAGCGATGCATAAATGCTGCAAATGGACTTCTGAACCTGGCAACCCTTCTTCGCTGCTCTTCTGTCAGCTTGTCGTAACCATTTGCGCCCCCAAAGAAATCAAGACCTTGTGGGCCAAAGGATTGGTGAGAATAGCCTTTAACATTATGCCGCCCGACACTCGGTTTCGAATTGCCATAATCGTTATCGCCTCCGCCTCCAAAATCAGGCCCTTGGTTCCCGTTACCGTTATTATTGGAATTCCGCCCTCCGGGACCGTGCGATCCGGGACGACCTCTTGATTCTGCCATATCTAAAACTCCTTATAGTTGACTCTCCCCCTACCCACTCTCAATATAAGAGCAGATAACGGGGGTTATTATGCTTGTTCGAATTTGTGTGATCGGCTGTTTAATTATAAGCTTGTCTGCCTGTAATTCATTTCATCTAAATAGCTTCGGACCTGGTCTAGTAACTGGTTCACTTGATGCTCTTGGTGATGCAAACGTTGTTTCTGATATCAGAAACAACTACAACTGCACCTCACCTACCTTTTCTAGTGACGTCTGCACCGCAGATACCAAACACCTCTCTACAGCAAAAGAAGCCACAGTCTGTGGTAAGGTTGTTGCAAACTGCCACAAACAACCTATCGAGCAAACAACTGGCTTAACCCGTCGATGTTATTCATCAAATGGAACTACTGGCTTCTGCTGGTTCGAAGACCCAAACACATAACAAAAAAAGGCCCTGCAACCGCAGAGCCTTTGGGCGAACTAGCCCACGAGAATGATAAGAGATATTGAGTTAGAATACAATGGGGAATGGAATGAGGTATTTACTAGGTCTGACCATTTCATTGTGGATGTTTAACAGCCATGCAGATGGACTGATCACCAATGACGCTCTCTACTCAGCCTGCTCAACTGGGGAACAAAAGGAATTGTGCACCACTTACATCATGGGGATTTATGACGGATTTTCCATGGGGCGTACTGAGGCATATATGCACAACAATGGCTTAAAAACATATGACAAGGAAAAGTTGCCAGAAATAACCCGCCTATGCATTCCTACCAACTTAGATAACAAAACTGCTATAAAAATATACAGACAATATATTGAAAGAAACCCTAAATATTTAAAAAGGTTTGCTGGAATAGCAGTCATCCAGTCTCTTCGTGAAGCTTTCCCCTGCAATTTATAAGGTACTAGGGTGTGAACCCATTTTAATGTCTTGCAGAATATAACTTTTTGTGATTCATAGCTCTCGTTTTAGGGAGTTTTACATGGCCCGATTTGATTTAAGTGATGAAGAGTGGCAGGTTATTGAGCCTTTACTACCGAAGAAAGGTCGCGGGCCAGCCCGTCGTGATGACCGTGTTATTCTGAATGGTATCTTCTATATCTTGCGCACAGGTGCACCCTGGCGTGATCTTCCGGAACGTTATGGCCCTCACACAACGGTTTACAATCGTTATGTTCGTTGGGGTGAGCGTGGTATCTGGAAAGGTATCTTTGATGCGCTGGCAACAGAATGTGAAGACGCTTTGATTTTTATAGATGGCTCCATTGTAAAGGCTCACCGCGCAGCGGCCGGGTCAAAAAAGGGGAACTGGCGGAAGGTATTGGCCGCTCACGCGGAGGTCGCACAAGCAAAGTTCACGTGGCTGTAGATCAGAAAGGCCGCCCGGTCCGTCTTGCCATTAGTGGTGGTCATGTTCACGATAGTAAATTAATGCCTGAATTTCTGGACTGGGAGGTACCGCCTCTGGCTATTGTTGCCGACAAAGCCTACAGCAGTGGTAAAATCAGACAGGATATCGCTGATGAAGGTGCTTTGGCGGTTATCCCCTCAAAACGAAATGCCAAAAATCCCGTTCCCCATGATAAAAATCTCTATGCTATGAGAAATATTGTTGAACGGTTCTTCTGTAAAATGAAAGATATGAGGCGGCTGGCAACACGATTTGAGAAAAAGGGAGCAAACTTTTTAAATATGCTATACCTCTTTTCAATGAAATTATGGATCAATTGAGTCCACACCCTAATTAAGAATGAAACACATCATTACAGCTATCTTCATTATTGGGTCCACCTTAGTTCAAGCAAAAGCGGATTTCTCTAGTGGCGAAGATCTATACAATACTTGCTCCCAGAAAGATTATGAATCTTTTTGTTTAGGGTATTTTACTGGATTTAATTCTGGTACGTGGAGCGGAGCAATAACCGTGTATGTTCAAAACAATGAGTACAATGATGAAAAAATATCAAAGATATTAAACTATTGCCTACCTGTAGAATTCTCTATTTATCAATTTAAAGACATAGTTTTAGAATATATAGGCCGTAACCAAGCTAGCAAAAGAGAGCAAGCTAGCTACGCAATAACTCTTGCTCTTTCTGACGCATATCCCTGTAACTAAAAAAGGCACCGAAGGGCCTTAGTGTTAGGTTGATAGGTGAGTACTTCCACCCAACGAAGGCGGCGGCACACTACTCACCTCTTCTTTCTCGAACAACTCACCAAGCTTGGCGATCCCCTTGGCGGTCACCCTCTCCTGTTCATTGATCTTGGTTGATGCAATTAAATGGCGTATATACCAAAGACTAACCCTCGCCCTCTTCCTTCTTTGTGCGGGGAAAATTTAATTTCAAATATTTAGCTGAATTGTAATGGAACAGATTGAAACTGATTGGAAATTAAAGCTCAGATATGGCAAACTCAAAACACCTTATCAGCATTATTCAATAATTTCAGAAGGAGTAGTTGAAGAACTTTCAGAAGGTTTTGAATGCCCCAAGGGTGATGCTTTCATGGCTATGAAGATCTGGGCAGAAGACATGGAGCAAGCAGCTGATCTATTTACTTATGTTAGTTCACAAATAGGTTTCCAGATCAAAGGTAAACTGGAAACGTGGGAAACAGATCCAAATGAGCCTCCAAGGGATAATCCTCATGGGTATGATATTAAATTCACTCCCTTTGAAAGCGCTTAATGCCCAATAAATCCCTCCCCATAGCGTACTTACTCTGGCTGTTCACTGGTATCTTCGGTGGGCATCGGTGGTATTTGGAGAAGCGGTGGAGTGCTTTGGCTATGAGTGTGGTTGGGGTGTATTTTTTGACAGGCTCAAGTATTATTTTTTTTACCATGGATGATATGGTTATGCAGCACATGTACGTAAAGCTACCATTGGCAATCATAAACAACCCTCAATCTGAACTTAATAGAATTATGAATAATGAATTACACATAAACATAATGGTACTAAGTTATATATTATGTGCATGGTTGCCTCCTCTCTACCTCACCTTCGACCTCTTTTGGATCTACTTCAAACTAAAGAAACAACCCGACACCCTCACACAACAACAGGTTGAGGCGTTCGATTAGCCCTACCCCCCCGGCTCATAGTCCGAGATAGCGACCTCCATATCGCCATAGTCATCCTCTGACCACTTCACGACATCCTCGGCAAAGGTCAACGCCAGTGCATCCGCCACATCTGGAGAGTGCAGCCCGCGCTTCTTCATATCCTCCTTACGCTCAAGCTGGAGCCTGTTCTTGGCATCAAAGCCGTACTCAATGGCGGTAAGGTCTGTTTCAAGCTCCTGATCATCAGCGGGGATATCACCACCCTTGAGCCAATCGCGCATCTTACCCCACATCTCTGCGCGTTTGTTCATGTAAGTCTTCTGGTCCTGTGCTCTGGCCCCTGCGTTTACGTCAATACAGTCGTGGCCCAATTGCTTCAGGCGATCCACAACGCCACCACCAACACCCACGCCGTCAACCAGCACACCGTCAGGCTTCCATTTGCGGATCATCTCAACCACATGACCGACCAATGCCATGGTATCCACGCGGTACTTGATTATTTCTAAAACCTTGCGGCCCTGTCGTATCAAAATCACGGATTGATCATCGCCAAAACGGGCTACATCCACACCTATCACGATAGCATCCTGAGGTTGCGCCGAAAGTTGGCGGCCTTTTGCCTCTTCCACAATTTTACCACTGATAAACTGCGTCGATCCTGCCCGAGGAAACACCCCCCGGACACGGACGCGAACAAAATCGCTGTCTTCGCCGTAATCCTCCACCCATTGCTGCATCAGCTTCTGGTTGGTTCCCCTGACTGAACGGCTGTCAATTTGTCTCGTTTTCCAGCGATGGCGCAAACGGTTAAAACACTCAAAAAAACGCCCGGAATTTCGTGTTGGGTTGCCAAAGACAAAACGCATAGGTTCGCCATCGGTCAAACCACCATCAGAAACTTCCCAGATTTTATCAGGCACAGCACTGGCTTCATCAAAAAGATAAAAGGGCGTCGAATTTGCGGCATGCAGTCCGGCAAAACTCTCGGAATTTTCCTCGCGACAGGTCTGCGCATCACACCGCCAGCTTTCAGGGTGGCGTTTATGGACCAGCGCCATATTCCCTTTGCTGGTGCTATAGCTAAACCAATGCCCCGTCAGACAACGCTTGTGCCACTTCCCCAGCTCGGCCCAGGTTTTCGTGCGTAGCTGATCGCTGGTATTCGATGTCACCACTCCCTTGGCAAAGGGTCGCGTTGACATGATAAAGAGGATAAGCCACGCTGACATTGCCGACTTGCCAATACCGTGGCCGGATGCCGTTGCCATATCCATGGGGGCAACGGGATGAAGCCCATCAAACCCGCGCTCTCTGATCTGTGCACCCAGATCTTTCAGATAAGCCAACTGCCAATCGCGCGGACCTTCAAAATCAACCAACTCGCCCTGCCCCCAATCAAAGGCCCACAGCACAAACCCCAGCGGATCCGCATAGAACTGCGCACAGTCCTCGGCAAGATCCAGATCAACCCGGTGGGTCATCAGACACCTCAAAATCAGATGGAAAAATAGTGATCAGAAATCAGAAAACTAAATGAAATCCATTCAATTTTCTGATTTGTCATTCAGGCGCTTACGACCACGCATGAGGCGGTCAATAAGTTCATTTTCGATCGACATTTCAACCTTTTCCTTAAAAGCCTGAACCGACACATGTCGTCCGATAATCTCTAGCGCTTTCCCAGCCCCCGTATGCTGAAATTTGTATTCACCATCTGCATCAGCAGCCGGGCTGCGCTGCATACAACGTTCAAACAGCTCAACCGCGCCCTTCAGAACGTAGTCAGCATCAATCTGCAGCCTCTGAGATCGCGCGGCCTTGGCTTGCTCAATAGCCTCTTGCATCAGGGGATTTTTCAGTGTTCGGCTGGCACTCTGCTTAACCGAGTTAGGACTATAACCCGCCCGAATGGCAGCTTGCGTTGCATTGAAGTCAATAAGGTATTCTTCAACAAACCTTTTTTGCCGCTCCGTCAACTGCTGCTTTAAATCCGGATCACTCATTTTTCCTCCCACCAGATATAAAACAGAAATGGGGAAGAGCTATTTGCGTATCCAAAGCTGGAATTACGCACACTTCCCTGCCCCTATTTTATAACCGACGGGCAAGCGAAACAATTCATCAGAAACTTTGTAGGGAAACCTCAATCCTATCCTCAACACGCAAACTTTTTTCAAAAGAGAGCCTTTATCCTCCCCCCTTCTTTACGTTAAAAAGCATAATAGAATTGAGTGACGGTAAAGGGTTTCAGATTGTCCACCATTATTATTACAGAAAAAACTTCGCAAAAGCGCGATGTTCAGGCGGCAATCGGCAGTAAATACGGGCAAATCCTTCCAGCAGAAGGACACCTGTTAAGCCTGCAAGAACCACAGCAAATTGAAAGCAGTTGGGGGCGCTGGTCATTTGACTTGCTCAAGCCCGATGATTTTTACCCAACCTGCCCAGCGCCAGATGCATCACCTTCTGCAAGAAGTAAACTGGAAGCCATAGCCAAGGCACTTAAAACAGCCGAAAGGGTCATCATCGCGACCGACTGTGATCGCGAAGGACAGCTTATTGGCGAAGAGATTTTACGGCACTATAAATTCGCCGGGCAAGTGCAGCGCGCCATGTTCACTGCGCAGGATGAAAAAACACTGCGACAGGCGTTTGAAAACCTGGAACCCAATGATAAATATCACAACTTAGGGCAAGCCGCTGTTGTACGCCAACAGGCCGATCAGGTTTATAATCTGTCTCTAACCCGTGCAGCGACCGTTGCCCTGAAACACCCCGGACAATACGGTGCTATCGGTATTGGACGCGTCAAGACACCAACCATGGCAATCGTTTGTATGCGAGAGCTGGAAATTCTGGATTTTACTCCTCAGGATTATTTCCACCTTGTCGCAACAGCCAAGGCAGAAACTGGCGAACTGGACCTTCGTCATGCCCCGAAAGAACGCATTCTTGATCCGGAAAAGGCAGAAAAACTGCGCATTGCTGTCGAAGGATACGAAGGACCGCTTAAAACAGAAAAAAAGATCAAAAAAACAAAACCTCCGCGTCTTCTTGATCTGCCAGAGTTGCAAAAGATATGCGCCCGCCGCTGGGGATGGAGTGCCGACAAAACACTCAACATTGCTCAGGAACTCTACGATGGGGAAGGCAAGAAAATTCAGACCTATCCCCGTGCAGAGTCCCGTTATTTGGCGGAAAATCAAATAGACGACATTGGTGAGATTATTCAGGGGCTGACCAAGCTTCCACAATACCAAGGCATTGATCTGTCATCGCCGGAAGTTCGCAAGGGAAAGTCAGGTCATTTTTCTGATGCTGGCTTAAAGGGTGTTTCTCACCACGCGATTGTCCCCAATAAAAATACTATGGATCGCGTCGAGAGCATCTATGGCCGGCTGACAGAGGACGAACAACGAATGTTCGATCTGGTCGCCAGCTCATATCTTGCGATTTTAATGCCTGATTATGTCTATGAATCAACCAGTGTTTCAATGGAAGTTCCCGTCACCTTACCGGATGAAGAAACAGGGCCAGATAAAGAAATAACAAAAGAAACCATACTGGATTTCAAGGTGACGGGTAATATCCCCAAAGAACAGGGATGGAAAGCCGTCTATACCGATGTCATGGAAAAGAAAGAAGATCATGCTGGCGAGCTTCCTCCTATTCAGGATGGCGATATTGCTGTTCTCTCCCCCGTGACAACCGACACCAAGAAAACCAAAGCACCGCCACGCTACAACGAAGGAACCCTGATTGACGCCATGCAGAATGCCTGGCGGTTTGTTGAAAACAAGGATCTGAAAGAGCGCCTGAAAGAAGCCAAAGGCATCGGCACACCGGCCACACGTGCAGCGGTGATTACTGGTTTAAAGCTACAAAATTTCCTTGCCCAGAGTGGAAAACACATCATCCCGACGCAAGCAGGCCTGACCCTTTATAAAACGCTGAAAACTGCAGCGCCTGAGTTGGTTGATCCCGGCGTTACCGCTATGTGGGAAATGAACCTTGATGACGTTCTCGAAGGTAAGCAGACAGCCAGACAGGTCTGGGATGATATTGGTAATGACACAAAACGCCTTATCGGCATTATCAAAACCAATGCTGCAACTGCACCCAAAATCAACACCGGTGTGGCAATGCCCAAAAATGCAGCTAAGGGTAAGCCGACCGACAAAATGAAAGAAACGGCAAAGTCCGTTGCCCAAAACAAGGGAGTAAAGCTCCCAAAAGGCTATACATCTGATTTCAATATCTGCCGTGAATTTCTCGATGAACACCTTGGCGGCAAAGAACCAAGTCCGGAAAAAGTTCTCGCAAATCTTGAGACGCAACTATCAGATGGCATGATCAAAGGGCTGGGAGCTAAAGCCGCAAAGCAACTGGTTGAAAGCTTTGGCCCAGATGCGTTGAAAATGATCGTAGCAACCCCGGAAAAACTTAAAACCGAAACATCCCTGCCAAAGGGAAAGGTGAAACTTCTGGAAGAATGGTCTGAGGAAAGAAAAACATTATCCAAAATTGCAAACTTCTTGCACAATCATAATGTTGACCCTGCTCGATCCTACCGTCTTTTTGAGACCTTGGGACAAGACACAATCCCGAAGTTGAAAAACAATCCCTATTGTATTGTCCGCAATATAAAGGGTATTCCCTTTGATGTTCCTGATAGCATCGCACATAGTCTGGGGTTGGAAGCCCATTGCCTTGAACGGGCTGGGGCAGCATTATATTATGCATTGGTTCAAGCAACAGACGCGCGCGAAAAGAACAATCTTTTAACCCTCCTGAATAAGCGTCTGGAGATACCAGCCAACATCCTTGAACAAGCTTTGGCTATAGAAATAGAAGCCAAAAATATACACCTCTACAGAGGAAAAGATATCACTGGTACCGCGCAAGAATTCCTGATCCTAAAACAGGATTGGTTAGACAATACAAAAATTAAAAAGCGTCTTAATGCACTATCCGAAGGCATTGTTCCTTGGGGTGAAATTGACACTCAAAAAGCAATTGATTGGGTGATTAATCGCGATAACATTGAGTTGTCGGAAAGACAAAAAAGTGCTGTTTCAAAACTGCTGAAAACCAGGTTCACAGTCCTTGAAGGTCTTCATGAAACAGGTAAAACGGACGTTATAAAAGCCTTTGTCAAAATCGTCACAGCAAAAAACATATCCACAGTAGTCGCAGTCCCCTCATCTGCTCAGGTAAAAACAACAAGTTTTGAGCTGGATGTTGATGCAATTTCAGTGACCAGATTGCTTGAATACAATACCAGGAATAGAAGTTACAAGCGAAATACTCGAAAACCATTGGATTGCCAGCTTCTGATTATTGATCGTGCAGATCTATTGGACCGATCATCACTACTCGCTCTGCTGGACGCTTTGTCTGAGAATGCAAGTCTGGTTCTTGTCAAACATCATGTATCCACAGCTTCCCCGGATAACTTTTTTCCGGGCACTGGTGGGATACTAGACAAGCTACTTGAAACGATTAATCACAATAAACTTTTTCTTGATCAACTATCTGCGAAACACCAAGACAACAAACTTGCCCAGAACACGCTAAAACTAAGCATCGGCGGAAGCATCAGTTACACATCTGATACACAAAACCCTGGCAGTTTCTATTTTATTACTGCTGAGAATGAGCAAGATACACAGCGAAAACTGGTCGAAGTTATAAAAAACCGTTTACCCAAAAGCTTTAAATACAATCCTGTAAAAGACATTCAGGTTATAAGTATGGCCGCAGGCATGCTCGGACCACAAAACCTGACCATTCAACTCCAAAACGTACTAAACACTCATCAACCGGGCTTAGATCTGCATAAATTTGGAACCCGGTATAAAGTTGGCGATAAAGTCATTTTACAACAGAATGACCGTGATAAAGATCTCGTTACAGGTGATATTGGCTTCATAAAGGATATTACTCGAGATAACATTCCTAAAATCAGTGATGAAAAATCCTATATGGACAACGGACGAATAACCATTGAATTTGCAGGGAAAAATCACGATTTTCCTTTTGGAGAACTGGATATAATCAGCCTCGCCTATGTCCTTCCTGTCAATAAGTGCCAAACCCGATTATGCCCGGCAACAGTCATCATTCTTCCAATGGAAGATCCAGACGCCATCTCCTCAGGAGACAAAGAAATCGCTTCTAGGAATAATCTTCGACAGGGCTTATCTACTGCCTCGGAACGAGTTATCCTCATTGGCCAAGGCTATGGAGCGACACCCCAGTCGACGCCCCAATAACGACTTGCTCATCTTATCACACACAGGAAGATTTAACCGCGAACACGTTCTGACGGAAAGATCAACGTTACTTCTGTGCCGTGACCCAGCTCTGATTTTATTTCGATAGTTCCATTATGAATTTCCATCATCTTTTTAGCCAAAGGTAATCCCAGACCAGTGCCTTTTGTATTGTCATCATAGGCGCTTCTGACCATACCAAATGGGGTTAACGCAGTTTCAACCCCCTCCTCATCCATACCAATACCTGTATCGATTATAACAAGGTGATAGTCGCCATTTTCCTCAAAACTATCACAGATACAAATCGTGCCGCCTCTGGGGGTGAATTTCACAGCATTGACCAGCAAATTCATAATAATTTGCTTGACCAGTCTCTCATCGGCAAAAAGAACCAGTCGTTGATGTTTGGCTTCATTAGACAGTTTAACGTTCTCTTCTTCTGCCTGAAGTTTGACCATCAGCACAGCTTCATTCAAAGCTGTTTCGAAAATGAATTCCTCTTCATTTACTTTAAATGAATCAGCTTCAATTGCAGAAACATCCAAAATATCATTAATAATATCCAGCAGATGGGTCCCGGATCGCGTAATGTCTTGACAATATTCAAGGTATTTGTCATTTCCCAAGGGACCAAATGCCTGCATTTTCATGACTTCAGAAAACCCGATTATAGCGTTCAAAGGGGTTCGCAATTCATGACTCATCGATGCCAGAAAGTTATCTTTGGACTGATTGGCTGCTTCTGCCTGACGCCGAAGAAGCCCCAGCGTATCAACCTGTTTTGAAACTGCTTTGAATATCAACCAGATCACAACGAGGAAAATCAAGCCCCCCCAAAAACTGATCAGGGAAACTGTAATCCACGTATTGGACAGTTTTTCATCAGATTTCACAACCGAAAGCTCATGTAAAACACGCGTTATATTAACAAAAGAAGCCCAATCCTGATCCAGCGTAACAAGAATATGATCCAGCTCAGCCTGCAACTCTTTATTACGAACCTGTAAGCCTAAATATTCCTCCATAACGGAATAAAGGTTGGCACCAACATCTCTCTTTGATCTGCTCTCATTAATATACGTCCGACCCAAGAGCTTTGCTTTTAACTGCAATAACTCATTATCTAGATTATTATTCACATTCGCGCCGAGATTAATGGAACGAATTGCTCTTTCAAGCCTCTCCAAACTCGGCTTCAGACGGTTATCCTTTATATCTGATAAACGGTCATAATCTTTCTCTCCGGAAAGAACCTCAACCAGTCGCTGCAAATCCGCCAATTCAGTTAAAAGGTTTCCTACATTTCGACTTAACAGATTTTTGTGTTCACTGATAATTTTATCAATAGCCTGCTTCGAGGATCTATTCTTTTTACGCCTTTCATATTCTTTCAATGAAAGCACCATATCCAATCGCAGTTTCCCAATAACCGCATTAATAAGCACTTGAATCTTTGTCAGCCGTCCTCGCACATCATTAAGTGTCACATCCCGACTGATGTCTTCGAATACCCGGTCATTCCGGCCACGCCAGTCCGCTGCTTTAAAAAGAACACTCAACAATTGTTTTGATTGATCTTCGAGCGAATTCCTAAGCGCTTGAAGTTGCGCATTCTCGCTTACAGGCAGGTTGTTAATGGCGACTTCTAACTCTCTTATAGCTTTGATACCTTTAACAGGCTTCGTCCGCTCGGAAGCTTCCAGTAAACGTTCAATTTCAAATATACCGGTTCTGATTTTTTCATTGATGTTCGAAACATCTTCATTGAAAATTCTTTCCCGCTCTATCAATAAACCTTTTTGTTTTTGTTGACTAGCAACACCCCATCCTAGAAGAAGATTGGCCACAAGCGGGATAACAATGCTCAGGCCAATGAGTGCCCACAACATTCGTTTTATTCTTTTTACATGACTATCTTCGGTCATCAATTCGCCCTAGGGAACCAATAATGACGGTATATTTGTCCAATCAAAGGGAACAAATTTACCTTGTCTTAAAGTAGTTGACCAAACCTTGTGACTTGCCTGATGGCTTTCCCGGTCATAATACAGTTTTCGTCCTATACCAATTTCAAACTCCCCAAGATTTTCAATCGCATCTATAATGTTTTCACGGTTGGGCTGGCCTTCAATATTGTGCATGGCCTTGATTAATATCTCCATGGCGATGTACCCTTCCAAACTACCAAAAGAGACTTCTTGACCACCGCCATAGAGCTTCATGTCATCGTGATAGGAACGAACAATTGGTACGGACAGATCTTCAGGATACGGAACGACCTGTGTCACAATTACCCTTTTCATATTATTGCCAAGCTCTTTGGCCAGAGGTGCACTCCCCACAAAAGACACATTAAGAAAAAGAGCATCCACTCCTGCATTACGAGCCAGTTTCATAAACTTGGCTGACGGAGCATAAGCCCCGACGATAATAATTGCTTTTGGTAGAGGGTCTGCTAACAAAATATCTGCCAACGCACTCTCGACAACCAGCGTGTTTCTCTCGTATCGACTATGAACAATATCTGTTTCTGATTTTAAGCCATACTTTTTCAAAGCATTGATGCCTCCTATATACCCGGCATCTCCATAGCTGTCTCTTTGTGTAAAAAAGGCAATTTCTTCCGGTTTCAAATCGCCGTTCCTAATCAGGGCATCCACCATGGTTGATGTTTCTTCAGCATAGCTTGCACGATAATTTATGACATATCGGTCAGGGGGATTTTTTCTTAAGACACCGGCCCCTGTATAAGGGGCAAAAAAGAGTGTTTTTTCTTCGTTTACAATCGGAATAGCTGATATAGCAGTTGGCGTTCCCACATTGCCAATAATGGCTAAAACTTCCTCCAGATTAATAAGATCTCGCATGTTCGGAATTGTGCGCTCTGGTTCATATCCATCATCCCAGACAATCAATCTGATCTTGTGACCGTCAATCCCTCCGGCTTCATTTTCCCGCTCCAGCCGGATCTGTACCCCAAGGCGCATGTTTTTTCCAAGCTCGGCAGCGGGGCCGGACAGAGCAGTTGACATACCGAAAACCAACTCATTACTCGTCTTCTGCTTAATGGTATTAGATGCCTCCTGAGAAAGCACAGGCTTGGCTGTAACAGCAATCAAGCAACAAAAACTGATTAAGAATGATTTTGCAGATAAAATATCTTTGAAAGCACCTGACCCTTGAAGTGACATTAATAACGCCTTGCCTTAATTATAACAATCACCTGAAACGTCCTCATAAGAAGCCATCTTATCTCATTGCTCTTTATAGGATGTTAATAAGGCAGCATAGATTCAGAAGACTGATATTAAGAATGAATACGCTGCAACAAAATATGGCATTTGCTGTTAACGGAAAAAACCTGGTAGGTGCCCGGAATCCGTAAGCTCGGGATACTGAACAGTTTTAACCTGTGTCCATCCAAGACTTGCAAACAGGGAAGTCAAGAGCAACGCGAGATATTATCGTCAAAGGCCCTTCCCAGCAGTGGTATGGCATGGATGAACTCTATCTCCGAGATCCAGATGGGTACATCATATGCGTGGGAATACCTTCAGGAAAAGCTCCGATCTAAAGTGATTGAATATCTCGGAAAGAAAAATTGATGACTTCCCGTACTTATAATCAACGGCAGAGAAAACCTGACCACTCCTAAAGAGATCACTGCATATCTGGCAGATCATTTTGACGGGGCTGCACCTCACGCCCCCTAGGCCCATATCAGTTGGTCAAATATTGACGCCACCTTTTCTTCATGGCATAAATTTCTAGGCTTTAATTAAGCCTCCATGTTCGCGGAAAGGGCTGCGCCCAAATTAAGTTTATGACTTATATAAACGATTTCCTAACCTGACTGGCGGACACAGGTTCTTATTCAGAGGATAATCGTATGAGCACTACACCAGAAACAGATCTGGCATTTCCGGCTTCCCCTAGAACAATGTTCCATGGTGCTCTTGATTACGAGCAGCAGAAAAAGCGCGCAAAAGAGCTTTTAAAAGCTTTCAGAAATCAAGATCATGATGCACGTGAAAAATTATTACGCTTTCATCCCCAATACACTAAAAAAACAATAAAATCAGACGATATAACACTCGCCGATTGCCAACTGTGTATCGCCCGTCAAAACGATTTTTCATCCTGGTCTAAACTGAAAATGCATTGTGACCAGTTAAAAATAAGGCAAAACCAAATAAAATCAGGCCGCATTCCAGAACTGGATAATGCCAACACTCTTCATGTCCGTTGTGGATCAGACATCAGGCATGGCTTGAAAGTTGCTGGATTCAAAGGCGATTTTCACGAATTTAGTGACCCTTTTTGCCAAGGTCCTGTTCCAGAGGTAAATAAAGAAGAATTTTTGAAAATCAGAGCAGATTTCATTTCTACAGCTTATGGCTTGCCACTGAACGAAGTTACAGCAAATCAAAAAATTTCTTATGAAAAGCTGTATAACCTCTCGGATTATGATCAAGTCGTTTTATGGTTCGAGCACGATAGCTATGATCAGCTTATTCTTGCCTTTTTACTTAATCATCTCTCTTCTCTCGTTTCCCATCCAAAGCTTGAAATCATTTGCATAGATCGTGTCCCGGGTGTTTCGGACTTTATTGGCCTGGGGCAACTTGCTCCGGAAATGTTGATATGGTTGTGGGAAAACCGACGTTCTTCCATAACGGATCAGCAGCTTTCCTTGGGCAAAAAGATATGGAAAGCCATACAGCAGAAAACGCCGGATGATCTCAAAAATATTATCCACGAAGGGGTACCTGAACTTCCCTTCATCGCTCAGGCACTTGCACGACACCTGAAAGAACTCCCTTCCGATAACGGTGGCCTTGGTCTGACACAACACTTGACACTCCGAATACTTAATGACAAGGGTCCCTTAAAGGGGAAAGACCTTTTTGCAGTACTTATGCAGGAATATGAACCTCTGCCTTATCTGGGCGATCTAATGTATTGGCATGAACTTGTAAATCTCGCTAAAACAAATGTCATTGAGTACGAACAAACCTCTCCCCGAAAGCCCTGGCCAGAGCGCAAAATTAATATCACGACCCTTGGCCAGCATGTCTTCTCTGGAAAGATAAGTCTTGCAGATTTATCACCAGCACAACGTTGGGTTGGTGGCATAAAGGTATATGAAACATAAAACGGATAAAATCTTCCATAGTAGATGGTTGCATCAAAATGCGAACACTCTGATTTATCTGTGTTTATTTAAAAACCTGACTAATTTCCTCGGGAATTAGTTCATTATTAATAGATCCAGATACAAAATGAGATGGTCGCATTTTAATCAAAATATTGAAGGCTCTTCTCTTGTCTCTATCAGCTCTTGTTATTCGCAATACCTGTAAATTTATTAAGCCGGTAGTTCCGATCTATATGTTTTTAGCCTGCATCTTTGGTCTCAATGTAATCGACAAAGCATCTGCCGCTCCAGTAAAACGGATAGTCATTGTTGAAACCATGACCATTCCTTTAATTCAGAGTACGACAAACTGGTATCTAAAAAAAATGAACGAGCTAGGTTATGTCGAAGGTGATAATATCCAATATGTCATTCTCAATGCAGAAGGCAGTGAGGACAAAGCTGGAAATATACTGGCTAATGAATTAAATGCTTTCCGCCCAAATTTGGTAATGACAATTGCAACACTCGCTTCAAGAGCATCACGCCTCCTTTTGAAAGATACAGACATACCCCAAGTTTTTGTATTAGTTGCAGATCCGGTACAGGAAGGTTTTGTGACAACTCTTGGCGGAAAAAGTGGTACGAATATAACAGGAAGAACACATGTTATTCCACCTGCAACAAAAATTGAAGTTGTCAAACAGGCGATGAAACGGGCAACACAAAACAAAAAAGCAAGAATTGGGATAATAAATTCAACTTACCCCTCTGCGATTGGCGCAACAGCTCAATTGCTGCAGCTTGGCAAAAACAGTTCCGAGTTTGATTTTATCAATTTAAATTTTAAATACCATCCAGGAGCTGACGGGAAACAGAAAATGCAGGAAAGCGCTATGCGTCTGTTAAAAGAGAGACGTCATGAGTTTGATTATCTCTGGCTGGCAGCAGGCCCTTCCGGCAGCAATCCTGTTTTTCTAAAGGCTCTGCAGGAAACAGGTATTCCTATTATCTTTGGTAATAATGCCCTTGCGAGTAAATATGGTGCAATGATCAGCATCGTATCTGGTGAAAAAATAAACGGTACCGCTGCGGCAAAACTTGTTGATCAAATATTTAAAGGCGAGAGTCCCGGGAACATTCCCATTACACAGCCCGATACCTATATCGTAAGCGTTAATATAACAACTGCAACAAAAGTGGGAACGGTTATACCTTCATCTCTTCTAAAACTCGCTGGCAAGAACATTTATCGTTAGAACCTGACAATGAAGCTATATCAAAAATACTTCCTGACGATGTTGCCAATTATTTTGCTTTGTATTGGTTCGCTCGGTTTTTGGTCTTTTAGCCATTCAAAAAATGCACTTTATAAAAGCGAAGAAGAAAATATGAGGTTACTGCTAAACGAAGCAGTCCATCATATAATTGAATCTCGTTATGAACTTCTTGACCAGACAGGATTGGCTGATATCCCGGCATTTGTCCAGTCTTATCAAGAAGAAGCCTTTCAGGAGCTGAATGAACTTAGCGCGACAACAAATCGATGGTTCTATGTTATTTCCCGTGAAGGCAAACCAATTTACTCTAGCGACAAAAACAATCTGGAAACGCTAGAAGAATGGGGAGCTTTAGTTCAATCTCTACAGGAAAAAAGCTTCGATACCTTTAAAACAAAAGGCAACAAAACCAATCTATATGCATCTGCTACTTTTGATAAAACAAACTGGAACTGGGTTATTTTTGTCTCTCGTCCCGAAGCAGAAGTATCCGAACAGGTCTCAAGTATCCAATCTGTTACGATTGGTATTTCTCTTCTTGCGGTAATACTGATGGGGGGCCTCTTAACATTGACAACCCGCCGCTTGTTAATCCAGCCCATAACAAGTTTGCAAAATGCTGCTGCGCGTATATCCAGACAAGAACCTGTAGAAAACATAAATATTACATCCAATGATGAATTAGGCGATTTGGCTCGCGATATGGAGGGCATGTCCGAAGCCATTAAGAACAAAATCGAAGAAGTACAGATTGCCAACAAAGCCAAGTCGATGTTTTTGGCTCATATGAGCCACGAATTACGTTCCCCTTTAAATTCGATCCTTGGCTATGCTGACCTCGCATTAAGTGACAGAGACATTCAAACCCTTCCACAGAAGACTCAGGACTATATAAAAACGATCTCAAGCTCTGGTAATCATTTAATGGACCTTATTGGCGATATACTGGATTTTTCAAAAATCGAAGCCGGAGAACTCGTTCTTGAAAAAAATGCAATGAGTTTGTCAGAGCTTATCGAAGAAACCAGCAGTATGATGCTTTTGGCAGCAAGAGAGAAAAACAACGCTCTGGACGTTGTCTTTCCTGATACTATTCACAAATGGGTTCTGGGCGATAGCGTCAGGCTCCGCCAGATCCTTATGAACTTTCTCTCTAACGCCGTAAAATTTACTACAGATGGCAAGATTACATTAAGCCTTACCCAAAAAACAGACGATGAATTCACTCAGAACTTACGCTTTGAAGTTTCTGATGAAGGCATAGGTATTCCCAAGTCGAAGCAAGCTTCACTCTTTAACGCTTTCTCTCAGGCAGACGTTTCAACAACACGCAACTACGGTGGCACAGGTTTGGGGTTGGCGATCAATAAACAGCTTGTTCTGGCAATGAATGGTCAAATCGGAATTGAGAGCGAGGAAGGTAAAGGCAGTACTTTCTGGTTTGAAGTTAGCCTCGACAAGACAAAAGCTCCCTATCGCCGGGAAGAAGATGTTCCTGAACACGACCTGACAAACCTGAAACTTCTTCTGGTTGAAGATATCAAAGTTAATCAGATCATGGCCAAAGCATTGTTGGAAAAAAGTGGTCAATCTGTAGATACCGCAGATGATGGTTTTCAAGCCATCGAAAAAGTCAAAGCCAATGATTACGATGTCATACTGATGGACATACACATGCCCGGCATGGATGGTGTAGAGGCAACTCAAAAAATCCGCACCCTTCAAGACGCAGTGAAATCATCGATACCAATCATTGCTTTAACGGCAGATATTGAAACCAGTAATCTCAAAGAATATATCGCTGGTGGGATGAATGCCACCTGCACAAAGCCGCTGAACATGGACGACCTGTTAAAAACTCTTAAACGCGTTGTCCACGAAAAATCTGTCAGCGCCGCATAACATATGCCCTGATATCTGGATGTAGTGGCTCTCAGTTTTCAGGATTAACTCGCAGAAAAATGAGAGCCTTTTTATCGTGACCGATAAAACAAGCTATAAAACACCAGCTTGCAAAAAATAAGGTAAAGGCATTTAGGACAAAGCTTTTCGAAGAGATTGAAAGTGTTCATCCCAACCTGCATCCAGCGACAAAATCAAGTCCATTGCGGTTTCACCGGCTGCGGCCTCCACACCTTCGTGTTTCAGGGTTAATCTTGTTCCACAAAGAACCTCTTCCAACATCCAGGTAACTGTCGTTAATGAACCGTTCAACGGGTTTACCGTAAAAGACCAAACCATTTTTTCAGGACGGTGCATTTCCAGAACACTACCCCAACAAACCTTTGCCTTTTCACCATTGTCTCTGGTTAAAATCAACTCATAATCTTCCCCCTCAGCCAGGTCTTCTTTGGGGGGATGAAACCAAAGACCAATCTTGTCCCGTTCAGTCAGGAAAGACCATACGGTTTCCCGGGTTGCGTTAAAGAAAACGGTTTTCGTGATTGTTGATGTCGTCATGATCTACACCTTTCCCTTAATTGAATTTCGCTTTGCCTTTTCAGCATCTTCCACAACTGTTTTCAAAGCTCCCAGACGCTGATCCCAGAATTGATCGAAATATCCAATCCAGTCAGAAACCACCGATAATCCTTGCGCCTCAAGCCGATTAATGCGTTCACGCCCCTGAGCATGAACTGAAATCAACTGTCCCTCTTCCAGAATGTTCAAATGTTTCTTTACCGCAGCACGGGTAATTTCAAACCTTTCAGTCACTTCACCGATGGTCATTTCCTGCCGACTGAGATGCATCAAAATCTCACGCCGTGTCGGATCAGCAAGTGCCTTGAATGTTTCCTGTATATGCATCGTCACACCTCAACATAATACCTTTTGGTATCATTAAAAATAATACCTTTTGGTATCATGTCAAGAAAATTCTTATTCAGAGACGAGGTCCTTTTACTTCAACCCATAAAATTCAACAGGCTGACTTTGCCCTCTAACAGTTGTTTCCCCCAGCAGGTGAAGTCTTTTTTGAGGTAACTTTTTATGGGTATGGCCGGAGATTAACAGGGACTGCCCCTTTTCCTTTGCCAGAGCTTCCAAACGTGCGGCAAGGTTTACGGCATCACCGTAAACGGTATAGCTCTGGCGACCACCGCCACCGACATTCCCCGCAACAACTGATCCGGTATTAATGCCGATACGAATGGATAACTTCTCCTCGGCAAAGCGATCTTCCTCTACACATAACAACATTGCTTGCGCTGCCTTTAAGGCATGTTCCGCATGATCAGGGTCTTCTAGCGGAACGTTAAAAATCGCAAGAATAGCATCACCATGAAAAGTTGCGACAATGCCACCGTTTTCCATAATAATACCCGTCATTTCGTCAAAGTAACTGTTGAGCACATCAACTATCTTTACTGGTCCCAAACGCTCAGTCAGATTTGTAAAGCCCACAACATCAGCAAAGAGAATGGTTGCCTCTCTCTCCAGTGGGGCAAGCAACCCTTGATCATTAATCATCGCTTTGACAATCGTTTCCGGCACAAATCGACCGAAAATGCCCGTAATTGACTGTCGATCACGTTCTGCTGTCAACTTATCTCTTAGGGTATTTTGCGCTCTCTTCATCACAATCGCGATCAAAACCGACACAACAACAAGTATGATCGCTTCTTGTATGCGACTTCCTGTGCCGCCAAACGAAGGATTTAGCACAACGCTTATAGCATCCTGAGCAGTTGGGTTAGAAGGAATATCACCCCAGTCAAGTACGCCTCCGTCCTGTCGCACGACCCAGGCATAAGCGCCAAGCCACCCAGCCGCACCAATACCTCCGGCCCACAAAACAAGCCGTGGCGAAAAACTAAAAGCCACAACGGCAACAATAATAAAATAATAGGTAAGCAACGGACTGCGAAAAATCATCACTTGGGGGAGATCCGCTGTTTGATACAGCGGTTGAGTGGCAATTAATCCGGAAAGTATAACAACATCAATGGTTACAAAGAGATACTTAACCCAAAATCTGTCCCACCGCGTTCCAATAATACGATAATGAATAAGCCCCAGAGCGATAAGAAGCAGAACCAGGATACCAAACCTTAAAGAAACACTTGGCAAGGCCAAACGCGACAAAACAAGCCAGGCACCAAGGATCAGGAGTGAAATTGTTCGCCCGGCAATCGCAAGCTTTAACCCTGCGCTTTGTGCCTGATTAAAAGTCTGATCTAAATCTGATGTCAGATCAGGGGTATGGTGTTTGCCTTTTGACATCCTTGATTTCCCCAACTGAAGATCTACAGATTGTTAAGCCATCATGGTTCGATATATCTTACTTTTAACGATCCGACCAAAGCTAATCATCTAATCTAATCTAAGATAGGTATTTTTATTTTCTATTAAACTCAGAACCAGTAATAGTGCTTTTTCATTGTCCACGAACAAGATAATCCCTAACTATTGAGGATATTAATTCACCTAACAAAACTGACCCCAATGACCGCGCGCTTAAAAATTCCCTTCGATAACAGCTTTGCCCAACTGCCCGATCAGTTTTACACACGGCAAGATCCCGTCCCTGTAACGGCCCCCCGACTCATCAAGGTGAATGAAGATCTGGCAACACTCATGGGGATTGACCCTGACAGTTTAAAAACCGAAGACGGTGTTCAGATGCTCGCCGGGAATAATGTGCCAGACGGCGCATCCCCGTTGGCAATGGTTTATGCCGGCCATCAATTTGGGGGATGGTCCCCACGTCTCGGGGACGGACGTGCCATTTTATTAGGCGAAACCGTCGGTATTGACGGTGTCCGCCGGGATATTCATCTCAAGGGATCAGGGCGCACCCCCTATTCCCGTGGTGGAGATGGTCGGGCGTGGCTTGGTCCCGTCCTGCGAGAATATATCATCAGTGAGGCCATGGCAGCTTTGGACATCCCGACAACACGCGCTCTGGCCGCAGTTGAAACAGGCAACAAGGTCCTCCGCGAAGAAGGTCCCTTGCCCGGCGCCATTATCACCCGCGTTGCCCAAAGCCACATCCGGGTCGGCACCTTTCAATATCACTATTCCCGTGGAGACAAGGATGCGCTGCGCACACTGGCAAATTACGTCATAGACCGTCACTACCCCGAAGCCAAACAGGCTCACCCCCCCTATCGCACGCTGATTGAAATGGTGATGGACAGACAGGCCAGACTGATTGCCAAATGGATGCAGGTTGGCTTTATCCACGGCGTCATGAATACCGACAATATGTCAGTGGCGGGCGAGACCATCGACTTTGGCCCCTGCGCCTTTATGGATACGTACCACCCCGGCACTGTTTTTAGCTCAATTGACCACGCAGGTCGTTATGCCTGGGCCAAACAACCCGGTATCGCACAATGGAACCTTTCTCAGTTTGCCCAGTCCCTACTGCCAATTCTACACGAAGAGGCCCAAATCGCCGTTGGCATCGGTCAGGAAACAATTGATGAATTTCAGGATATTTTCAGTAACTATTACTTCGAAGGATTTGGTAAAAAACTCGGCCTCATAACCTTGCAACCTGGTGATCCGGATTTTATTGGCGATACCCTGAAACTCTTGTCAGATAACGAAGTTGATTTCACCCTCTTCTTCCGCCACCTCACGGGCTTCGCCCGATCAAACTTGGGACAAGATCAAGGCACCCAAGAACAAAACTATAAACAAAAACTGCAAAAGCTATTCAAAGATCCAGAGGCCTTCAACAACTGGCTCCCGCAATGGCAAAGCCGACAAAATCAGGAAAAAGCCCCACCCGAAGAACGGCTAGAGACCATGCGTACATCAAACCCGATCTTTATCCCCCGAAACCATCAGGTCGAAGCCATGATCCAGGCAGCTGTTGCAGGTGACTATGGGCCCTTTGAACGGCTCCATAGCATCCTGTCAGCCCCTTTCAACGAACAACCCGATAATGCCCGCTACGAACAACCTCCCAAGCCAGAAGAAATCGTACACGCTACTTTTTGTGGGACATAAATAAATTTGATTTTCTTATTACACAGTAACGAAGTTACTCATCAATAAAGCTCCAGGTATCGGCACCGTCGAATTTTCGGATTTTAATACCTTCGATATCACTGCGGCCAAACAGGCGCGCATTGACGGCCATTCGAGGTTCGGGGTATTTATCTGTACCGATCCAGTGAGTAACGCAACCACAGTTTTCGCAGTGGTGAAAGGCAATTGTTTCATCGCCATGTTTATAAGCTTTGGTTCCGTTACCAGTGCATTCAACCTTGATTTGATCCGGTGTTGAATAGGTCCATAAAGACCCGTATCGATGACAGATAGAACAGTTACAACTTAAAAGAAATTCCGGTTTTTCCTTGATGGTCAGACGAACTGACTTGCAATGGCATGATGCTTCCACTGCCTTTCCCCCTGTTTTGGTGTGATTAATTTTTAGTTGATGCATTTTATGACTGTTTCCCACAAGAGTACTCAATTTTTCCAGACAATTCACTCTGAAAATGACAGAAGCGTCATTCAACAAAATGGATAAATTGTTCAGGCCAACTGTTTAATACCAGTTTGCTTTACATTCCGTGTTACACAACGTACAAGGACGCCAGCTTTAAAGTATTGTTTTGAAGTATTTGTACCGGGCCCGCCAGACAAAAGAAATTGTGGCCCCTGCTCACGTTACACCTGCCGCACCTGTTTGTTTGACTATCAACTTGATAGGCTTTGCCGTGCAGCCAGAATATCCATGTGGGATATTACTGTTTATGATCAGAGAGATAAAAGATGTCCAACTCGGATAAGCCTGTTAACGACACAACAGACCCCAGTTCTGAAGAACACACGCCTGAAATCACAGAAGAAGAAGTTACAGAAATAACAGAACAGGAACAGTTGGACACACCCCAAAGTACAGATACCACTGACGAGGCAATCGAAGCTGATCCCTTTGAAGGTGTTGCCGCGCCTTTGGCAAAGGCACTGGCGAAAAAAGGCTATGCAGCCCTGACCCCGGTTCAAAAAGCTGTTCTGGATCCGGAACTCGCAAATGCGGATGCGTTGGTTTCTGCACAAACAGGATCAGGTAAAACGGTTGCTTTTGGTATAGCGCTGGCTCCAACGCTATTGGAAGAGCAAGATCATTTCAAACGTGCTGATGCCCCCTTTGCGCTTATCATTACCCCGACCCGTGAACTTGCCCTGCAGGTCATGCGCGAGCTTGAGTGGCTCTACGGCGATACAGGTGCCAGAACAGCAACCTGCGTTGGCGGTATGGACATGCGTAACGAACGACGGGCGCTGGAACGCGGTGCGCATATTGTTGTTGGTACGCCCGGACGCCTTCGCGACCATATCGAACGGGGTTCGCTTAACATCGGTGCACTACGGGCCGTTGTTCTGGACGAGGCAGATGAGATGCTTGATCTCGGTTTCCGGGACGATCTGGAATACATGCTGGATACCACACCGAAAGAACGTCGTACCCTGATGTTCTCGGCCACAGTTCCCCGCAGCATTGCCATGCTTGCCAAGCGTTATCAGCGCGACGCGGTACGGATTACAACTAAAGCTGAAGAAAAACAGCACAGTGACATTGAATACCGCGCCCTGACCGTTGCCCCCAACGACAAGGAAAATGCGATTATCAATCTGGTGCGTTACTACGAACCGAAGAACGCGATTGTTTTCTGTGCGACCCGCGCAACAGTGAACCATATGACCAGTCGCTTTTCCAATCGCGGTTTTTCAGTCGTGGCTCTGTCTGGTGAGTTAAGCCAGAACCTGCGAAGCCATGCTATTCAGGCGCTGCGCGATGGTCGGGCGCAAATCTGTATTGCCACAGATGTCGCCGCACGTGGTATCGACTTACCCGATCTCGAGCTGGTGGTCCATGCTGACATTCCCAAAAGCCGCGAACCGTTGTTGCACAGATCAGGTAGAACAGGTCGTGCAGGACGCAAGGGTGTTTCCGCCCTTGTTGTTCCCTATAACTGGCGCAAGCGTACCGAACGTTTGTTGGAAAGCGCTAGGGTTGACGCAACATGGGCCAAGCCCCCGTCTGTAGAAGAAATATTGCAACGTGATCGCGAACGCTTCCTTGCCAACCCAACGCTGATTGAGCCTGTAAAAGAAGAAGAACAGGCTTTCATCAAAGAGCTTATCGAAAAACACGGTGCAGAACAGATTGCCGCCGCGTTGATCCGTACTCAAAGTGCCGGACGTCCAGCACCAGAAGAATTAATTGACCGCCCAGAAAGACCAACAGGAGAAAGAGATCGAAGTGGCAGAGATAATAGAGGGCGTGACCGTGATAAAGGATATGAATACGGTAATGGCGGCAGGCGCAACAATGCCCCCGGAACGCGTAAAGAGCGGGTAGATTTCGAAGACGGTGTCTGGATTTCCATGACAGTCGGGCGTAAACACACAGCCGATCCCAAATGGCTATTACCTATGGTATGTCGCGCGGGTTGCATCACTAAAAAGGAAATCGGTGCGATCCGTATTCACATGGCGGAAACCCATGTAGAACTTACCCCTAAAGGTGCTGAAAAGTTCTTTGAGACTATTGGGGGCAGCAACCGGATTGAAAAAACCATTACTGTTAAACGCCTCGAAGGCATCCCGGATCTTCCCGAAGATACGCTTGATGAGGACGGCCCCGGATACCACCGCAAGCCAAGGACAATAAACAGAAGCGAAGGCAGAAAAGGTAGCCCAAAAGACGGGAAAAAGAAGCATAAGCAAAAACCGTTTCGGGATAACTTCAATCGAAGTGATCGCAGTAAAGAATACAGCCGTCGCGCTGCCGAAGGAAAAGACTTCAAAGATCGGGATCACACAAAGAAAGATCATAATCCAAAGGCAAAAGGCAAGTTCAAAGCCAAGTTTGGGGCAGATGGCAAGTTCCAGGAACCACGGGACAATAAAGGGAAAAAACCCTGGTTTGACGATAGTTCTGAAAACGGGCGAAACGAAGGTTCTGGCAACAAACGCAGCAAGAGTGATAAGAAACCATTTGGTAAGAAGCCTTTCCGCGATAACGCCAAAGGTCCAAAATCAAGCACTAAGTCATTCAAAGGAAAAGGCGGAAAACCAACTGCTGATAAGACGGGCACCTCAGCTTTGAAACGAAAAAAAGCCCCGAAAAAAGATTAATAATTTAAAGGCAAATAATCTGTCATCCTTTTTGGATTAATTATTCAGGAGCTACAATTTTTATTGTGGCTCCTTTTCATATCAGCACCTTTCGTTCACAATAAAATCACAACCTATAATAACCACTCATTATAAAAATAATATATTAAAGAGTACCCTTCTTTATAAAGGAACAAAGAACGTGAGCATTCAAATTGGCCGTACAGCTTTACTGATTCCTATGACTGAGGCTGAATATCCGGCTTGGCGCGATAACGGCATAAAAGCATATGCCGACGACAAAGCAAAATCAGGTTATAGTCCAGAGAATGCCTTGAAGCTCGCAGAAGAATCATATGAAATCAGTTTGCCTGAAGGGTTAAATACACCGGATAACTATATCTTCACCATATTGAATGTTTCGGAACAGCCCGTTGGTGCTCTTTGGTTCGCCGTCAAGGAACACTACGGTAAAAAGACGGCTTTCATTTATGATATTGAAATCAATCTGGCAGAACGTGGCAAAGGTTTAGGAAAAGCAACCATGCTGTCATTAGAAGCAGAGGTGAAAAAACTTGCTATCAATAAAATTGGACTGCATATCTTTGCTTTCAACAAAACAGCACACGCCCTCTACGCCTCACTCGGCTACCAAGCCACAGATATCACAATGGAAAAAAGCATCTAGATAACGGCCCCTACAAAGGTATCCCCTTATCTCAATAATTCTTCAAGCACTTCAAATATTCTGGGGTTTTGTGATTGAGCGGCATTAAAGCGGATATAGTTATCAGCGGACTGCGTGATACTGAAAACGCTACCCGGCGCCAGAATAATATCACGGGCCAAGGCACGCTGCGCCAAATCAGCAGCATTCATTCCGTCTGGCAATTCGCACCAGAGAAACATGCCTCCACGAGGTTCAATCCAGGGTTTGATCCCTAATTTGGTCAGTCGGGCAGCCGTTGTACCCATTGTATCAGCCAGCTTTGTTTTCAAAGTATCCAGATGTTTACGATAACTGCCATCTTTCAGAACAGACAATACAAGCTCGGCAGAAAAATGCCCTGCTCCAAATGACGTGGCAATGCGTAAATCCACCAAACCATCAATCCAGTCCGGACGCGCAATAATATACCCGCAACGCACAGAAGCAGATAGAGTTTTGGAAAAACTGCCGATATGAACAACCCGCTCTAACCCGTCAAAGGCCGCATAGCGCGGCGCATGTTCATGTTCCAGATCCGCAAAGATATCATCTTCAATAATTGTCAGATTGTGTTGCTCGGCAAGTTTTAAAACCCGGTGCGCGACAACAGGTGACAAAGTTGCCCCTGTTGGATTATGCAAACCCGAGTTGGTAATATATAGCTTAGGCTTATGCTCAATTAAAGCTCGTTCAAATGCCCCGACATCAGGCCCGTTCGGAGTAAAGGGAACAGAAATAACCTTTGCCCGATGCGCCCTTAAAAGCGCGTGAAAATTAAAATAACAGGGATCATCAACAATCACACAATGTCCTGGCTCCAGCAAAAAACGGCACAGCTGGTCAATAGCCTGAGTACCAGATCCAGTAAGGACGATTTGACCCGGACTGGCATCAATGCCATAGCTCCCGGCCCGTCTGGCAAGGAACTGACGTAATTCTGACAGCCCTAGAGGAGATCCATATTCAGTCAAAATTGTATCATTTGCCCGAGACAATGACCGAAGGGCCTTACGAATAGATGCCTCTGGCATCCATGATGGTGGCATCCAGCCACAGCCCGGCTTCAGGAAATCATCCCCGGCCTCAAGCGACTGACGCGATACCCACAAAGGATCAACTTCACGGTCCAGTTTTGGACCAATCTCTGCCAGAGACAAAGGAGCCAACTGTCCCGCAACATAAAACCCGGACCCCGGGCGCGAGACAATCGTTCCATCGGCCGAAAGACGATCATAAGCCTCAACAACGGTTGATTTGGAAACCTGCATATCATCAGCAAATCGTCGGATAGAAGGTAACTTGGCCCGGGGGGCAAGCGTACGCCCTGTGATCCGTTGCCTTATCACATCCATCGCCTGCTCTACCAGTGTCGTTGCTTTTGGTAACACCATATCTGTACCTGTTTTGTAACCAGTACAGTTTGATCAAACTGTACCTAACTGTATCTGGAAGAGTTTCTTTAATCAACCTACATAGATACCGAGGTTCGGGTAATAGCTTTGCCCTCTAAATTCCCTTTGGCCCTTCAATTCATTATAGGGCCGCAGATGATAGAAAGCTCGGTTTTATGAAGAATACAAACAAAGGCTGGATATACGGCTTTATCGGTATGACTATTTTCAGTGCTTCCCTGCCTGCAACACGTGTTGCCGTTGGTTCTTTTGATCCTATCTTTCTGACATTGGCCCGGGGGAGCATTGCCGGGCTACTCGGCCTCGCCCTTCTTTTGTTGTTCAAGGAAAAGCGCCCGCAAACAAAAGATCTGCACTCTCTGTTAATCGTAGCTCTTGGCGTTGTTATCGGTTTTCCCTTACTCACCGCCTATGCCTTACAGCATGTCACAGCTGCGCATTCGACAGTTTTTATTGGCTTGCTCCCACTTGCCACAGCACTATTTGGCGTCCTTCGCGGGAATGAAAAACCACAGGCAATTTTCTGGCTGTTTTCCTTGCTGGGATCAGCATTGGTTGCCGGATATGCCCTTATTGAAAGCGCAGGTTCATTCAACCTATGGGACTTTCTGATGTTCGCCGCAATTGTGCTCTGCGGGCTGGGCTATGCCGAAGGGGCAAAGCTCTCGCGCAGACTTGGTGGATGGCAAGTTATCTCTTGGGCTCTGGTTTTCTCACTCCCGGTGATGATCCCCATTACTTTCTATACTATGCCTGCCAGCTTTAACGACATCACTACATCTGCCTGGGTTGGTTTGGCTTATGTCTCTCTCTTTAGCATGCTGATTGGTTTTATCTTCTGGTATCGAGGACTAGTTGAAGGCGGCATTGCCTCTGTTGGGCAGCTCCAACTGTTGCAACCTTTTTTCAGCCTTATTCTGGCGGTTCTACTTCTTGGAGAAACCATAAGCATGACAATGATGGTCATAACCTTGGGCGTTGTTCTTTGTGTCGCGGGGGCAAAACGCTTTGGGCAAAAGAATGCTCCACCTAACCCCTCTGTAACCAACCAAACAAATATCATCCAACAAAATATCAACGCAACAAAATAGGGCCGAACAAATGTCTGGCTTTCAGGATATCCTTCCTTATCTCTCGACAATCATCGTTTCATATTTGGCTTATCTTGTCGCAACGATTAGTCCCGGCCCTGCAAATCTGGCCATTATGTCAACATCCATGAGCGAAGGCCGTAAACCTGGTTTGCTCTTGGCTTCCGGTGTTATCATGGGCTCATTAACCTGGGGGATCCTGGCTGCAATTGGCCTTTCTAACTTATTATCCAACTTTGCATGGTTGATGACGGCACTTCGTATCGTTGGTGGTTTGTACTTGTTATGGCTCGCCTGTAAATCGCTTAAATCCGCATTAGGGTCACAAACACCAAAAGCTATGCAAATGGGTAAAAACAACAGTGGTGTCCAATACTTCCTGCTTGGTCTTGGTATTCACCTGACAAACCCTAAATCCATTTTTGCCTGGTTATCAATTATCGCCGTTGGCATCAAACCGGATGCCCCCACCAGTTTATCATTTATCATTGTCGGAGAATGTACTCTGATAGGCGTTCTTGTCTTTGTCAGCTATGCGCTGGCTTTCTCGACAAAAAAATGACCTCGCTCTATCAATCATTCAGACGTTGGATAGAAGGTACAGCCGCTTTGATCTTTGGTTTTGCAGGTTTCAAACTACTGACAATAAAATAGAGACATCACTTTTTAAAGTTCAGATCCTCCGAACTGAATTTTCTAACCGACATTTTTTTAACAACTACTTTAACTTACCCTCGATCCTGCTATATAGCCATCTATAGTCACTCATATTAGGGTGCACCCCCAATTCAGTACCTTGATCAATCCGCCTTTTGTGATCCGTGCCCTCTAAATTAGAGAGCTTAACATGGCACGATTTGAGAAAAGGCAGTGAACTTTCTTTACATGCGATATCTCATTCTCAATTAGATCATGGATCAATTGTGCCCCCCCAGTTCGTAACAATCTGATTCAAATTTCAGACAGATATAGACATCAACCAACAACCATAGGGTAAACAAATACCAATCATAGAAAATATTTATAATTACAGAATCATTTAATCAATCCTGATAGGTCAATACTTATTACCTTACTTAAATACTCAGATATGAAATGTATAAGTATTTATACCTATTCTAAATCTGCCTTTATTTTAAATATTCATTAACAATTATGTCATACTATTGTATGCAAATTAATACCAGAGATAGAATAAGGTATAAAAAATGACCAGCGACAGAATGAGTGATCAAAACGTAAATCAAGGTACAGAAGCGAATATCATCAATCCTGTGCAAGAAACATCAACTGGCAACAACATCTTTACAAACATGAAAGTTGGAATGAAAATAGGTTTGGGTTCAGTTCTTACCTTATTTCTTCTCGCTGTTGTTGGTTTCATTTCTTATTATGGCACTTCTCAGGCCGAGAAAAACTTTTCCGAATATCGTTCATATGCCTTGCAAACCAACCAAATGGGGCGTATTCAGGCAAATCTTCTTACAGCACGATTGTTTGCCAAGGATTACATAAAGACAAACAAAGATTCTTCCGCCGAGAAGGTTTCACAACGCATTCAAACAACTGTTGATCTCATAGAAAAGTCAGGTGGCTTGTTCAATCGTCCAGAAGCTATCAAGCTAATGGAGCAAGCTGAAAAAGACATGCTTACTTATCAAAGCTCTTTTCAGGAAGTAAGAGAATTTGTGAACAAACGAAATAAGAACGTGGACACAATGAATACCATTGGGCCACTTTCTGAAAAAAGCCTGACACGTATCATGGAAAGTGCTTATAAAGACGGGGATGCTTCAGCCAGTTATATGGCGGGAATAACATTAAGACATTTATTATTAGCCAGACTTTATGCAACCCGGTATCTCGTTGATAATACAGATGCCAGTGCAGAGCGTTCTATTACAGAATTGACAAGCTTTAATACTACAGCTGATAGAATGCTTCAAGAGCTTCAGAACCCAACACGCAGGAAGCTCGCCCAAGAAGTAAAAGATCTTGCAAGTCAATATCTCGCCACTTTTAAAGATACCATACAAATCATAAGCGGCAGAAATGCTGTTATCACAGGTACTCTTGATGTAATAGGCCCAGCACTTGCCAAAGAGACAGAGGATCTGAAGCTGCAAAACAAAGCACTCCAGGATGAACTTGGTCCACGTGCTGTAAAGTCCATGGAAGACACTGTAATGATTACCGTGGTTATTTCTGTGAGTGCGATTATTGTTGGCATAATTCTTTCGTTCTTCACAGGGCGTATGATCTCTGGCCCCGTTATCAAAATGACTTCTGCAATGAATAATCTTGCAGATGGTGATCTTGATACGGAGATTCCGGCCATTGGCCAGAAAGACGAAGTAGGTGATATGGCTCAGGCTGTTCAGATCTTTAAAGATAACGCAATTGCGGTGAAAAAAATGGAAGCAGAAAAGCAAGAGCAAGAACAGCGTCTGGAAGAAGAAAATAAACGCCGTACCGAAGAAATGGCCGATAAGTTTGAAAGCAGCGTGGGGGCCATTATCGGCACAGTATCTTCTGCAGCAACAGAGTTGCAACACACAGCTCAATCAATGTCTTCAACAGCCGAAGAAACCAACACACAATCGAACACCGTTCGTTCTGCTTCAGAAGACGCCTCTTCCAATGTACAAACTGTTGCTGCAGCAACTGAAGAACTTTCGGCCTCTATTGGAGAAATCAATCGCCAAATAGAAGAATCAACAACAATTGCCCTGAAAGCAGTTAAAGACGCTGATGCGGCTAACGAAGATGTAAAAGGCCTTTCTGATGCCGCACAAAAAATTGGGCAAGTTGTCAGTTTGATTTCTGATATCGCAGAGCAGACAAACTTACTTGCCTTAAATGCCACAATCGAAGCGGCAAGAGCTGGTGAAGCAGGAAAAGGTTTTGCGGTTGTTGCCAGTGAGGTTAAATCTCTTGCAAATCAAACTGCAAAAGCAACAGAAGACATTTCTGCACAAGTTACTCAAATGCAAAGCGCAACTGATGGCACTGTTCGATCAATTGAGGGAATTACCGATATTATCAAAAATATCAGTACAAACTCAACGTCAATTTCTGCGGCCATTGACCAACAAACAAGTGCGACACAGGAAATATCTAGAAATGTCCAGGAAGCAGCTGTAGGTACTCAACAAGTTTCGTCCAATATAACAAGTGTACAACAAGCCGCAGAACAGACTGGCGCTTCCTCAAACGAAGTACTAGAGGCAGCTGGTGAACTGTCAAAACAGTCCGAAACACTCAGAACTGAAGTTGATAATTTCATTCAAGGACTAAGAGCCTCATAAATAAAATAAAGAAAAGGAGAAACAGGCTAAATTCTAAATACAAATTTAGCCTGTTTTTTTTGAATAGATCTTCTAAATAGTTTTATTCGGCTGGTTCAACTTCCCCGCCAGCCTCAACCCAGTCTTTAATCCCGCCAAGATTACGAACGTTCTCATACCCCATATCTATCAACACTTTTCCGCTGAGCGCTGAACGTCCACCAGACGCACAATAGAGGACAATCATTTTTTCGCGCGCCAATTCTTTTTGGTGCATCGGCGTTGTGGGGTCTGCCTTAAATTCCAACATACCACGGGAAATATTAATTGCCCCGGGAACAACGCCTGTTGCTTCCAGCTCCTGGGCATCCCTGACATCAATAACAACCACGTTGCTTTGCCCCAATACTTCCATTAACCCGGCGGGACTGATTGTTGGCACTTCGGCCTTGGCTTTTGCCACAATCTCCACTACGGACTTAATCATAACCGAATTCTCCTTTTAATCCTCTCTATGCAAGAACAATTCATCCAGTTTACACGATGGTCAAAAAACAATTACGTGAAAAACTTATGTCAGATTTTAAACTCAGAAAACTAAATTTTCGTTATTTCTTATTTACATTCTTTACCACCGGGCAAAATATTCCAACTCATTGCAACCGGACTTTAAGGGAAATGCTCATGGAATTACCTGCCTGAAACATGAAACAGATATTTGTAACTAATGAAAGTCAGCCTTTAGATTGGTAAACTCACCAATCTTTCTCTCTTTAAGTATCAGGCCTTCGCACTCTTGATCAAGCGCACTGTATTCCTGAGCAAAGATTTTCTTGAATTCGTGAAAATCTTCCTCAGTATTCCAATAATCAACAGTCAGATAGCGTTGAGGATCAGATTGATCCTGAACCAACTCTGTTCTGATGTAGCCGGCTCCCATCATGAATAGCTGTACCCAGTCACCTTCGGCACCGTAGAAATCCTCAAAATGGTTATTCGCGCCTTCTTTGACGATAAATTCCCAAATATAGCAATATGAATGCTCGGGCATGACAAGCCCCCTTCACCGGAAATAGTGTCTATACCTTAAAAATATTCAGGTAAAATCTTGGCCAGATTATCACGAATGCGATCCCTCAACGGTTGATAAAAGCTTTCGCGCTTAAAGATTTCTCCTGTCACGCGTTCAAAAAGGTTGATATATTTTTCGCTGAAGATTTCCAGGGTCTCATCTGGTATATCGGGAATATCCTCTTTATAAGGGTCACAACGCTGGCTAACCCACAAGCGCAGAAATTCCTTGTCCAAACTTTCAGGCTCAAGCCCCTTATCCATTCGTTCTTGATAACTTTCGGCAATCCAGTAACGACTTGAATCCGGAGTATGGATTTCATCAGCTAAAGTAATGCGGCCTTCATGGTCAACGCCAAACTCATACTTTGTATCAACCAGAACAAGCCCGTTTTTCGCAGCAACTTCACGCCCACGTGCAAAAAGAGCCAGAGACAATCGCGCAAGTTCTTCCCAAACATCTTTGGATAGAACGCCTTGATCAACAATTTGAGCCGCAGTAATCGGCGCATCATGATCACCCTGAGCAGCCTTTGTTGTGGGTGTGATAATAGTCTCGGGAAGTTTCTGGTTCTTTTTAAGGCCTTCCGGGAAATCGTGACCGTAAAGCTTGCGTTCCCCTCGTTGATACATTGGCCAAATTGATGTCTCGGTCGATCCCGTCATATAATCGCGAACCACCATTTCAATCGGCAACATTTCAAGGTTACGCCCAATAACAACATTGGGATCTGGAAAGCTGATCACGTGGTTCGGGCAAATATCCTCTGTTTTCTCAAACCAAAAGCGGGCCGTCTGGTTCAAAACCTGTCCTTTGTGGGGCACAGCAGCCAGAATACGGTCAAACGCGGACTGCCGGTCTGTCGCAATCATAATACGACGCCCATCAGGAAGATCATACGCATCCCGAACTTTGCCTTGGTAATGCTTCGGAAGCTCAGGGTATGTGGCATCAGTAAGTCTGTTTTTTAGCGCCTGCTGAAAGTCCTGATTTTTATCGCCCATCTCGATGATTCCCTACAACATAATTCTTGTACAGAGTGGCCCGTCTAGCATCAGTCACCCCTAAATGATCAGGCTTAGATATCACCCCTGTTGTCTAATCACAAGATCTTGTATCGCCCGTTAACAAACAGAGTTTTCAACCTACTCTGTTTGTATTTATTAGGGCATAGCCGTAATCGCTACTAGGCTTTATACACAGGATACTGTTTCCAGCGCCTCTCTCCATAACCTTTTAAGTACTTCTCTCACTTGGGCTAATTGCCAGATTTATTACGGGCAAGAGAATAATATAAAAATTTATATTGAATATTGTATACAATTTAGGTTATATAATTTTTCAGTACTTTAACAAGCGGTAAGTTAATACCTGAAAGTTTCCAGCTAATGTTAAACAGGAATCGCTGTTCTTTCGGATAAAACGGACTACCATCTTACAAGCCTTTGAAATCATTACAGGAATAAAATCATGTGGAAAGGCGTTATCCCGGCCGTCACGACCAAGTTTGATCAGAATGATAATCTTGACCATGCAGAAATGAAACGCTGCTTTGATTATCAAATGGATGCAGGTTGTGATGGTCTGATCGTCGCAGGTTCTCTTGGTGAAGGCTCTATGCTTTCCAAAGAAGAGAAACTTGCTGTTCTAAAAACGGCAAAAGAATCCACTGGTGACAAACCAGTAATAATGACAATCAATGAAGCGGCAACACGTGATGCCTGTGCAATGGCACAAGCTTCCCAAGAAGCTGGTGCAGACGGCATTATGCTTGTACCCAGCCCGATCTATCACACAGATCCGCGTGAAACAGTTGCTAGTATGCGTAAAGTTGCCGAAGCAAGCGATCTTCCCATCATGATTTATTCCAATCGTGTTGCTTACCGTGTTGATGTAACACCAGAAATCATGGAAGAAATTGCAGACGAAAAACGTTTTGTCGCAATCAAAGAAAGTTCTGATGACATTCGCCGTACTACTGAAATCATCAACAAATTTGGGGATCGTTTTGATATATTCACAGGCGTTGACAACCTTGGGTACGAAGCCCTGAGCGTTGGTGCCATCGGCTGGGTTGCCGGCCTCGTAGTTGCTTTCCCGAAAGAAACTGTTGCGATCTATCGTCTGATGCAAGCTGGACGTAACCAGGAAGCACTTGAAATTTATCGCTGGTTCCGTCCCCTACTTGACCTTGATGTCTCTACTTATCTCGTTCAGAACATCAAACTGGCAGAACAGATTGAAATTGGCTCTAATGATCGTTGTCGTATGCCGCGTATGCCATTAACTGGTGCACAGCGCGAAAAAACAGAAAAAATTATCCGTGACACGATTGCGTGCCGTCCAGAGCTTCCGACTATCTAGTTTTTTGTCGCCAAGGGTAAAATTTCCAGACGAGCCAGCTGTCTTGTCTGGAAATTTTTGATGGAATATAGCCTTTGCCATCAAGACATTATTTCCTATGGGAAAATTGCTAAACGAATTCCATATAAGATTTAACCAGAGCTTTGGAATTCACTCTTCTCTAACTGTGTTTGCCAATTTTTTCACCAAAACTCCAAACCGATAAAAACATCATTTATGAGAGTCAGATAACAAAACATTCAAACAACCTGACTTCTCATTTTAACGTCCCACTGACGCCCCCTGAATTCCTGATCAGGATTATCTGAACCTGAAAGACGCGATAAAGCTCCGAAAATAAACTTGACCTCTCCTTCCTGATCAACCATTGGCAGATGTATTGCCTCAATAAGCATTGTCTGTTGTGGTGTCGAAAGAATTTCTTCCTGAGAAACGTAGGCAACACGTTTTATTGCTGCCTCTTCATAGCTGGCAAGAATATCTGCCGCATTTTCCCCAAAAGTGCTTTCATCAACATACTTATCGGTAAAATGCTGCCCGAGAGAATAGTTAATATAGGTACCTTGCAAACGCACCAGAGCCGCAAAAGGATCGTATTCGAGCTCCATCAGAAAAACATGAGGTAAAAACTCTCGTGGAATTTCCATAGGGGCCAGCGCTGACTTAAGAGGCAGCCCCCTACACCGTGGTAGCGATTGCCAATAGTCATACACCCCTTTTACTGGTGCTGTCAGGCTATCCAGATCAGTGGTCAAATCAGTGGGCGGTTCCACGATCAATATCCGTAGTCGCTTTGTTAAACCTTCAATGTGTCGCAATATTCTTAAATATATGATAACCCATAAATTATAATTCAACCATAAGAAACTAAATGAACAAAACTCGGGATATGCATCTAAAGAAAGAAGAAATCACAGGAGTTTACTTCGCAACAACAGTATTCTGTCTGAAGCCAGCAAATCGGTAATTAAGTAACAAGGAAAGATCAGGCGATCTTGTTTACCGCTTTGACATCCCAGCGACGTCCTCTGAATTCATGATCGTGATTTGTGGAACCGGAAACCCGCGATAAAGCACCCAGAAAATAATTAACCTGCCCCGTTTCATCTACCATGGGAAGGTGAATAGCCTCGATGACCATCGTTTGCCCTGATATTGCATGAACTTCTTCATGAGATACGTAGCCAACGCGCTTGATCGCCGCTTCTTCATAACCGGCCAGAATAGTTGTTGCACTTTCGCCGAATGTACTTTCATCAATGTACTGATTTGTGAAGTACTCACCAAGAGAATGGTTTATATAGGTGCCCTGCAGGCGGATCAAAGCAGCAAAAGGATTATATTCCAGTTGGACCAAGAAAACATAAGGCAGGTATTCCAAAGGCATATCGACTGGATCTAACGAAGATTTCAAGGGCAATCCCTGAAGTTTAGGTAATGCTTCCCAATATTCATATATAGCTCTGACCGGAGTTGCCAAGCTATCAAAATCAGCGTATTGCCCCACCCTAAAACCCCATTGAAACTGTACGAAACAGAAAGAACTTAGGACAATATACGCAAATACAAGATATACGGAAAGTCATATTTCAACTATAGAAAGTATTTCTTGATCTCAAGAAAAAGATCAAGCCTTGAAGAAAACAGCTGCCTAAATTATATTCTGTAAAATCGTTTTACGTATACCATCTCTCCGTTGTTCATCAACTGAAAGATTTTGCTTTTCCTCTCCTGCAAGCGTTTTGTCACCTTGTTCGTTACCGAGATTCAAATTTGCCTGCAATTGATTTTTATCGCCATTTTCAAGATCAGTTTCACTTGCAGGTGTAAAGTTTTCTGACACCGAATTTTTAACATTCTCGTCAATGAGCTTGGCTATTTTCTCTTCTATCTTTTTACGATCTTCTGGTGACATGTTTTTAAGATCATCTTCGGTCAGGCCAAGAGATCTTAATACTTGAGCACGCATACGCTCACCCGGCGTTTGCCCAATAATATCCTTGAATGCCGCAACAGACTTGTCATGTTCACTTTGATCACCTTCTAACGGGGTCAAGTATTTGCTAACATCTGCATTCGGCACATTAGACGCAATCTGTTGAGCATAAAAAAGCGTTTGAGAAGTCTGTGCACCAGCCAGCGTAACAGCCCCGGTCATTTCAACAACCGGATCTTTTTTACCAGTTGTGATATCTCTATAGGAAGAAGTAACATTTTTTGCCGCGTTCTCATTTGACGAGTAGGCAGTTTTTGCCAGATTGTAATCTCTTGCAGCCTGAACTTTTGTTAGCTTCAATTGCTCTTCGACCAAATTAACCCTACGGTTTGCCTCGATCACGGCGTTTGTCCTGCTTAGCAGCATTGCCCTTATCCATTTATATGAATAGAAAACACGTACAACTAATCAAGCAATTTATATGCCATACTTATACTGACATTCGTTCATATGGTCATCTATTCAGAATAGCTTAATCGAAATAATGGATTTGAATGGTCAAAGATATCTGATTATTTCAATCAAGACGTCCATAAAAAGTCATACGCGCCGCTTCTGAAAGAGCAATTCCCGGTTTCGAATTATAAGCAAGTACGACCAGCATGCGGGTTCTTCCTCCTTCAACCGGGGCAACCCGATGAATAGCATTGCGACCTCGAAAAAGAATAAGAGCACCAGCACTCATTGAAAGCCGGTTAACAGGGGTTTCACCATCGAGTACTTTTCCAACATCTTCAAAGTTCATCTCGCCGCGATCAGCGTCGCGGAAATCACTTACATATTCAAAAGCACCACCAGCTTCGGGTTCTTGTATCATCAAGGTCGTTGCAAAAGATGAATTGTCAAAATGCCACCCCAGTTCCTGGCCTGTTCGCGTATAATGCAAGTTAATCGACGATAATGGATCAGCGTATTGATGTAAGGCTTCTTCCTTTAAAACAGTACACAAAAACTTCTTAAAATCAGTGTCATGATAAAGCGTCTGCAAAGGTGAATTTTGGGGGATTTGATCATCAGTAATACACCCCTTAGAGGAAGCCACCAGACGATTTCTGGGGTGGCTATTACTAAATTCAGGGTCTTGAGGACTAAGGTAAACAGTATGTTTTTGCGCACAGAAATAGGCCTGTCCCTCATATTTTTCACCTTCTGCTTTTATCAATGCAACAACTTCTGGCAATAAAAATCCTTCGAGAACCAGAGCCCCGTTCTGATCAAGTTTGGTCTGGCAAGATTGCATGAAATCCGTATCTGATATCGGGTGCTTTTTTAAATCAACAATGCTTGTCAAGCTCATCATCTGGTTCCCTCATGTTACGTTATTTCTGCAGCCTATCTCGCTTTATTAATCTGAAAAACATTGTATTATTTTAAAATAAAGAAAGAAAAATATGGTTAAATATACAATCAAACAGTGTCATTACTTCGCAGTTGTTGCCGAACAAGGCGGTATAGCACAGGCAGCACGAGTCTTGAATATTTCTCAGCCAGCAATCGCACAGGCCATTGACAAGCTAGAAGATATCACAGGACTCCGGCTTTTCGACAGGCATCATGCAAAAGGTATGTCCCTGACCATCGCGGGACGGAGCTTCCTTCTGGAAGTTCATGACCTCCTCAAACATGTTCAGACCATCGACAAAAGCACCAAAAATATTGCCTCTGATTTACAAGGCACGATCAGACTTGGGTGTTTTCAGTCCATAGCTCCGTTCCATATGGCAAGACTGGCCAGGAATTATGTAAAATTAATGCCAAAAATTCTGATTGATGCCGAAGAACATTTGCAAGAGCAGCTTGTTCACAAATTATTAGATGAACAACTCGATCTAGCCATTCTTTACAACCTTGATTTGGATCCCTCTGAGTTGTCATGGCAAGTTTTGGACACCCCTACCCCCTATATTCTCTTGCCTGAAAATCATTCGCTTGCCGGGCACAGGTCATTGAGGTTGCAAGACCTTGCTGACGAACCATACGTACTGTTCGATGCTCCAGGTAGCCGGGAATACTTCTATACTATTTTTGCAACACATAAAATTAACCCCCAAATTGCTTTTCGCTCGACCTCATTGGAATCAGTACGTAGTGCTGTCGGTCATGGTTTGGGATTTTCAATTCTCACAATGCGTCCACACTCTCCCCAAACCTATGATGGTCATCTGGTCGTGCCCGTAAATATAGAAGGAAACATCCAGCCAACCCAAATAGTAATTGCCCATAAGCTAGCGATCACCATCCCGGATATTCTCTTAAACTTTATTGATTTCTGCCAAAGCGAGTTCAAATTAGGCACAACAAAATCTATGTAACGCACGAAAAAACAATACTCTTGATTGTACTCCTTTCATTCATTATGGATAGTCATAAGCAATACAAAAAACGTCCCGTAACAAGGTCGATTTCATTAACGGAACAATCATGACTAAAACTCAGCAACATACCTCATTGTTAACCGTAATCCTTCTTACTGCTGGTATAATTGGCAATACATCTCTTTCCTATGCAAAAGAACTTTCCCCGGCAGAGTGTCCAGTTCAAATAAGTGAACAATTTATAGAAGACAAATCACTACAATCTTGTGAAAAACATACATCCAGCAATAACAGAAGCCATTATTACATCACCACTTGGGCTTCAAAAACCCAAGCACGCTTCAGTAGTATTTTTTATCAACCCCTCAGAGGATTTCGCTATTGGGCAGACAGACCAGAAATACAAAAAGAAGATGTAAAAAAATGGGAGATTTTCGAGAAAATCAAACTTGATGATATTGTTGAAATACCCTGTACAAACCATACATGCTTTTCTTTCCTCGTGCCTGAAAATTCTGCAGAATGCCTGTGGTTTGACAGAGACCTTGAAAGAACAGGTCGTTTGTCAGGCGAAGGAAATGAAAATGGCGTTTTAAGGGGATTTCTATGCCGCTCAAGTAAAGATCACCTTTATACAACAGATGAAGCAATGAAATATCTAACGTCAATTTCTGCAAAATGATTCTTTCTGAGTGAGAATACATCTATATCTTTAGTGATCTTGAGATCTTCTCACTCTCTTTCTTGTACACGAAAGAGGATGGCAAGTTTTCGTGCTAAACTAAAAAAAACTGTTCAAATATCAAAGCCTTGAACTCAGAAGTTTAATACCGGCAAAGGCAAAAAAACTTCCTAACGCAAACTGGATGGTGCGGCGTGCCTTTCCATAAAGACGTACCATCACGGGTGTTGAAAACCAGATAGCATAGAGTAAATGAATAATCGCAGATAACAGAGATGTACCAATAACGATTGTCAAGCCAACCCAAACTGGTGCTCCTTCCGTTAAACCAATAGAGATAATGGCTATCCAGGCAAGGGCAGCTTTCGGATTTGTCATTTGAATAATCAAACCACGCAAAAAATAGCTACGCTCTTCTCCATCTAAAACCCTAACCGCGAGATCAGATTTCTGACGTGCAGCTTTAAACGATTTATAAGCAAGCCACAGTAAATAAAGCCCGCCACCAATCTTGATAATACTCAAAGCAATTGCATAGGTAGATAACAGTGCTGATAAACCTAACACAGTCAATGTCGCCCAGCAAAAAGACCCTACGGAAACACCAAGTGCCAACGCCATACCAGATTTACGACCAGCTTTCATGGATGTGCCAATAACGGCCAATATGTTAGGGCCAGGGCTGGCGATGGAAATAAGAAAGGCTGAATAAGCAAGAAGAATACCCGTTAAATACATTGAAATGCCGTCCATAATACTCCCTTTCAGATACTACAGCTTCTATAAACAGAAGTATCTACAAACAATAAAAATAAGAGTATGTCATAGATTTTTGAAACAATGCTTCGTTTATGAACGAACTGTTTATTTTAACATCGTACAGCAATTGATCATGAAGTAACTGGCTTTTCAGCAATTCTTTGCGCAGGGAAAATCACTGTTGCGATGGTCCCTCGCCCCGGCTCACTTTCCAGTTTGAATTCCCCACCATGATTAGCAACCAGCGCCTTTACAATGGGTAAACCCAGTCCTGTACCATCATGATTACGTGTCATGCTGCCCGCGACCTGTCCAAAAGCCTCTTGAACACGATCAATATATTCTTTTGAAATGCCAATTCCGGTATCTTCAACACAAATAATAAAGCCTTTGGGATCACATTCCAGGCGAACAAAAACCTTTCCACCAGGATCCGTAAACTTAATAGCATTGGTTAGAAGATTCAGTAAAATCTGCTTGAACTGCCGACTGTCCAATGATGCGTACAAATCAGTTGTTTTATTTTCGGTAACGATCTTTATCTTACCTGATTCAGCACGATCTTTGACAAGGAAAAGAACAGTTTCAATTGTCTGCTCAACCAGAATAACTTCTTCATCAAGCTCCAGCTCTCCGGCCTCGATCCGGGAAATATCAAGAATATCATTAATCAGTTGCAGCAAAAACTTGCCTGATTTCTGTATATCGACCACGTACTCTGTATTCTTCTGACTACCCAGCGAACCAAAAACCTCATGTTCAAGCGTTTCAGAAAATCCAATAATCGAATTAAGAGGGGTTCGTAATTCATGGCTCATATTGGCTAAAAATTCAGACTTGGCCCGGCTGGCCATTTCCGCGCGATCTTTTTCAAGGATGAGTTCCTTGGTTCGTTCAGCGACACGAGTTTCCAGGTTTCTGTTTACATCTTGCAAAGTACGCGCAGAAATATCGCGTTGGATACTGACCATTACCGCAGAACGTAATGTCAGAAAGACAATTATCAACAAGCCCAGGGCGACGCTTCCCAAAACAAACGTCGAGAGCAAGATAAGCCGATCAATTTCCGCCATTCGATCCGTAACATCATAATAAACTTCAAAGGCACCCCGAAAATGCTTTTGATCGTTACTTCGCATCAGGGGAACGTACGTCTCCACAACATCTTGAGGAACAACTTCACGATCTAAACTAAGCTTATTTTTACGAACCAGTTTGGTATAGACCTGCCCTTTAGCAACGATATCATGAAAATAATCATGCTTATTTACGCCCCCGATATCCTTCTGATCAGTGGAAAAAACAGTTGTACCATCGGGTGCGAACAGCTTGAACTTGATAAGTCCTAAACCAAGCGCGAAAGATAGTGCATCATCTTGCATATCTTTTGTTAGGGAAACGGCCGAAAGATCTGCATCATTCTGTATTATGAGGTCTTCTGCCAGATGGTTCGCAACGCGCACGGCTTCTTCTTCCGTGTGCTGGATAACAAAATTGGAAAAGAGCGGCAAAACAATGAAATAATCCGCCAAAGGAAAGGTAACAGCGATTAAAAGAGATACAATAAATATCCCGCGTAGATACCCCGTCCTGAAGACAGTTTTGATCTGTGATCGTAAGTTTTTATATTTCTTTTTGTCACCAGACTGACTTTCGTAAGTCTCCGCACTTTCTTCTGCCAATAAGCTTTTCTCCGATTTTTACTCTTGCCCCCTCGAGAAAACTCAGAACACACTCTCTAAATCATATAGGCTAATGACTTTAAAAATGGTGAAGAAAATCACACCTTTTCATCTCATCAACAATCATAGCATTTACAAACTTCAATTCGATCTGACGCTGTTGCCTTTTCACCAAAGTGAATTGGTAACAGCACATTTCTTATAAAAAAGTGGGTTACCCATTTTGAAGGTAGTACTGGCCAACTACAGTTAACAAAAAGGGGGAGATTTCTCTCTCCCCCCCAGCAAAACAAGCTAATCCGGAACTGGCTTTATTGCTTTTCAGCCCAGACAATAAATTCATCATACAAAGTACAGGCTTTGTCTGTATCGCCATTACTCAAAGCAGCACCGGCTTCATTCAACTTTCCAGATTCAGCAGTAAATTCATCTGGATCAACACCATTGCCGATCTTGGAGGCAAGTTGCTCCATAAGAGATGAAACCTTTTGCGTTTTCTCTGTGAGTTCGTCCGTAGAACAACCCGCATAAGCGTAACTTGATGTCATACCAAGAAAAGCAACAGTTGATAGTACAGTGATAAATTTCTTCATTACTCAATTCCTGTCTAAATAAGTTGAGTTATTTAAATCAATTAATATTCGCCGTCTGTTGACGGCTCTATATTCTAGCTTTCTAATCTTAGATTTACGTCTTACTCTGCCTTCATTTCACTATGCTGTTCTCTACGATTTTCAAAGAACTGCACTTCAAAATGATGAACAAATCAGAACTAAAAACTAGAGAAATAATGTGCTTGCAACAAAGCCCCAGATACCAAGTGCTATCGCGGCAAACCCCAGATTAATCTGGTGCCCGACGAGCTTGTCACGCAGTGCATTTGCCTTGGACTGTAACTCTGGATTTGATCCCGTGACATATTTGTTGATCAAGCCAAACCCCAAAAGGAAACCAAGGATTGCTGTGATGACAGAAACAGCCATCCAAGTGATCCACCAGATCGGGAAAGATGTCAGCAAGCCTATATTCAAAAGTGCCTGAATAGTTCCCCAGATCCCCCAAATACCAAAAATAACACCGATAAAGCCCTGAAATGGGACAATCCGATCTAATATTTGCTGTGCTGCGGGCTGTTTTCTAACCACAACCGGATAGGCTGCAAGAGCACCTAAAATTATCAAACTAATGGCATAAAGCATACTATGCAAACTTTCTTATCTGTTACAAAAACACAGCAAAACGCTTTTGATTAAGTAAAAACTTACCGGACGTGATTGCATGAAACCAAAGCAACAACATCCTGTTTTGTTAGAACCTGCTTCTATAGCGAGATGCCTGAAATGTTGGAAAGGATACTAAGATCACACCACCAAAAGGCGCATACCCCAAAGAAGGTATAGAAAATAATTTTATCTATAAAATGGCCTCTACAGCTACCTGTTCAATTAAAACAAACAAATACGGAAACTTCTATAATGATGCATCTGATATCTTTCCCCAAGAGAAGGTATTTAAACTCTTTTTAAAAAAGAAAGCAACATAATTAACCCCCCGCCCAAACAAGCAAAGATCAGTATATATCCGCTACCGCCGATCAGGTATGAAACGAGGAAATCCTTTTCATCAAAAGGAAAAGGATAGATAAAAAATCCTCTGATTTTATTCATAACAAACATCAGTAAATAACTCGTACCAAAAGTCAAAACACCTGCGTTAAAAGCCCTTATACCAGAAGGAGATGGCTTTAAGTATAAAGGCAGTATCAAGCTTCCAGAAACGAATAGTAATGGGATCATCCAGAAATCCCATACTGAAAAGTAATCAATAAAATCTCGCTGGGGTGTTCCCCCCATATTCCGAATAAGCTCTCGTTCTGATAAATATTCCGGGATATGAAGCAGCCCATAAAACACACAGCCCCCAAACAGGGTAACAAGACTTAAATACCATCTGTGAACCATAAGAACTTCTTTTCTTTTATTTACACACGGCCAAAGGGGAAACATTGAAAGACCAATTATTTCCCCTTTGTTTGAAAATACTATCTGTTTTGCAACATATTAACAGGCAACAATCCTGTCATTACTGATCGGTAATCAAAGCCTGCTGCTCAAGGAGATTATTGATAATCTGAGTATCAGACAAGCTTCCTCCCTGTGTCAGATCAACACCTTGGAGCAAGATTTCCTTATCCGTGCCACTGCCATCGCCATTCACATCTATTTCAATGCGCGTACCAGCACCCGATTGCGTAAAGTGTAAATACTGATCAAGGCTGTCTCTGGTCTCGGCAGACAACAATTCTCCCAGATGAAGGATATCGCCCTGATCAATTGAAAAATCAGTGATGATATCATTACCCGTTTCACCGTTTCGGAAGATAAAGACATCCGCCCCTGCACCACCGTTCAGAGTATCTTCACCATGTCCACCAGCAATCAAATCATTAGCTTCTGTGCCCGTTAAAACGTCATCTTCGGAGTTTCCAATAATATCCAGCCCCGGCGAGTTACCGATAACAGAAACAGTGGTAGAGATCACATCGCTATCTTCAATTCCATCGCTTACTGTTACTTCGATAGTACGGCTTGATTGCAAACCACTGACATCGGGATTATCAGATGTGCTGTGATAGTTTACATGCTCAAGAGCAGCTTTATATTCTGATGGGCTGGCGGCACCCGTCAGCGTCAAAACACCATTAGAACTATCATAGCTCATATTCATACCTGCAGGCAGGCTATAGCCACCAAGATCAAGCACATCACCAACAACAAAGTCGGTTATAGCAACAGTTGCTGTTTCAATTTGATCAGCAGTGTCTGCATCGGTGAGCTCAAGATCACTGAAAAGCGCAACCGGATCGCCACCTTCGTTAAAGGCGAAGTATGTCAGACCGTCTTCAGTAGCCTCATAGGACCGCAAAGAACCATCTGCATTATAGGTTTTAGTATAAATTTGTGAACTCCTGCGTAGAGTAACAACCCAGCCACCATCTTCCAATCCGGCAACAGAAGCGATGTTCTCATCAACAGGACCGAACATATGCTCGACCGTTATTTCATCTCCTTGTCGTGATCCATTGGCATCAAACACCTGACTTTTGATAAAGAAACGCCCCGGCTCTCCAATGTCACTTGCCCAAACAGCAACCCAACCTCCATCCGCAAGGGATGTAACTGTCACCTGCTCCTGATCACCGGCTGTCTCGCTATTAACAAGAAACTCTGAGCCACGCGCTGTACCATCCGGGTTATAAGCCTGTCCAAAAATTCCGTTCCCTGAACCATCCTGATCATCACCACCGTGCCAAACAACAATCCAGCTGCCGTCTTCTAACCCTACCACCGATGGCTTTCTCTGAGTGCCTTCCAGATGGCTGTTTACCAGCGTCGCCTCAGTCAGCGGATTACCCGCAGCATCATAGGCGCGCATAAAAATGTTCGTCGAAGTTACATCAGTTGGATCACTCAGCTCGTGCCATGTCACGACCCAGTTTCCATTTGCGAGTGATGTCATTTCTGTATCTAGAAAAATACTCACGACATTCCTATCACTCACCTGAAACTCATCACCACGTGCTGTACCATCAGAATTAAAGATACGTGCCTTAACATATGCGCCAGCTTCAGTGCTGTGCCAACTTACAACCCAGCCACCATCATTTAAGGCTGTTACTGTTGACGAGCTTTCACTTCCATAGTCCAGATCACTAATTTTCATAATCTCACGTGCGCTTCCATCAGCATCATACAATCGCCCATAGAGATTATTAGGTAAGCCCGGACCATTTTTGACATTCCAACTTACAAACCATCCACCATTTGCCAGACTGGTTACATCTGGCTCATGCCTCGAATAATTCTCCTGCGGCGGGAAGACATCAAAATCGTCGCCTCGTGGGCTACCGTCAGCATTAAAGGCCCGCCCCTTTACATGCGATAAACGTTCAGAGTTTTCATCTACAGGTTTGTAATACATCCAAACAGATACCCATCCGCCATCTGGTAAATGGCTAACGGATGGGTGATGCATAACATGGTTGAATTCGGTTTCACTATTTACCCTGATATGATCCCGTAAACTTGTGCGATCAACAATCTCCGGCGCATCATTACTGCCAGTAATGGTAATGACAACTTCCTGCGTTAATGGCGCTCCATTTCCGTCCCTGATGGCAACCTCGTAGGTCTGTGTCAGGACATCACCTTCAGACAGATGATCCAGATCCGCATCGTCAACAGTGAAGGCCCAGTTCACCACCTTATTGTCTTGATCCATTACTGGCGTAAACCGTCCGAGATAATTCTCACTCCCCTGACCGGAGACATAAGTCACATAATGCTCGTCGGATTGGTCATTATCAGTAAAATGAATGCTGCCTTCTGCGCTCAACTCGGTATTGTTTTCCCCTTGTTGGTTATCGGCGATTTCATCAATAGAACCACTGGTAACTGCAGAACTAATAACAGGCTGGTCGTTTGTTCCTTCAATGGTAATAACAACCTCTTCGGTGACACTGCCACCATTCCCGTCATCAATGGTAACACGATAGATCTGGGTCAGATTCTCGCCACGCGCCAGATGATTTAGGACAGAATCTTCAACCGAGAAAGTCCAGAGAATTGTGCCATCAGACTGATTTAAAACGGGCGAAAAGCGCCCAAGATAATCATCCCCACCCGCTGTAAATGAAATACGGTGCGTATCACTGATATCTGCATCGGAAAATGAGATTGCACCTATTTCACGGTGCTCGGTTTCATTTTCACCAAGTGCGCCATCACGTATTTCTGTAACCGTTCCTTCTGATGCCTCGGACGTAATGATCGGTGCGTCATTCGTTCCGTGAATAGTGACCATCACGTCCTGTTGCGCCGTACCGCCATGCCCGTCATCAATTGTAACGTCATAAACCTGTGTAAGACTTTCACCCGCTGCCAAGTGTTCAACCGCAGAACCAGCGACCGTAAAAGACCAGTTTATCGTTTTATTTTCATGGTCAAGAACAGGACGAAACTCGCCAAGGTACCTTTCATCATTAACCTCAAAGCGGACAGAATGTGTGTCAATCAGATCCACATCTTCAAAGACAATCTGCCCTTCACTGCCAAGAATCTCGTCATCTTGTCCTTCATCGACTTCAATCACTTCGCCCTGATCGGTCGCGGATGTAATTATTGGCCCATCATTACTTCCCGTCAGGTTAATGGCAACTTGTTCAGTCACAACACCGCCATTTCCATCATCAATGACTACAGTATAACGTTGTGAAATTGTTTGTCCTTCGGCAAGAAAATCAAGGTCGGCATCTGCTACTTCAAACAACCACTCAACAGCCTTCAAACCCGGTTCAAGTTCCACTATAACCTGTCTAACGATCCCAACATAGTTACTGCTATCGGGGGTAAGAGTTACGGTATGGACATCTCCTAAATCCGGGTCGATAAAGATAGCCCCTCCGAAGGTCGAGTGCGTGTAATTGTTTTCACCATCGGCACCATCTGTGATTTCCAGGGGAAAATCATCTTCATCCCAGCCTGTCTTAAGAATTACCGGGGCCGTATTGTTGTTTTCAGAGAGTGCCTGAACCAAAGCATCAGAGTTACTGTTACGACCATTTCCTTCCGCAGTTTGTTGTGAAGATCCTTCACTATCACTCTGTAAAGCACCCTGTGTTTCCAGCATGCCAAGCAGTTCCCCTGTATCATCCAGATACTGACTACCACCGCCGCTTTGGATGTTCAGACCATTATCAGGCCCCGCCGCAGTTTCAATGTTATTAGTACCATTTTCAAATGCTAGAACTTGTGCGATCAACTGATTCGATGACACTTCAACACCATTGATAATCAATACTGGCGCATTTTCAGAATTCGCCTGATTAACGAGATCAAGAAAAACAATCCGGCTCGGTTCCACGTCTGTTTCACTCTCACTATTATTGATGGATAAAACAAGGTTTCCATCCTCAAGGGCAAGAGTTGAACCAGACATATCCACATTTAAAACAGCTTGCTGCCCCAACGCCAGTCTATGCTCAATTGTCTGGCTCGCTTGCCCAAAAAAATTGATTTCAACAACGTCACCCTGTCCAATAAGGTAATCCTGTCCCTCTGAGCCAGAGATAATTTTTGCATTTGTTTCTGCGGCTTTTGTTTCGGCAATTTGCCCGCTTTTCATTGACATCAATTTTCCTCACACAAACATGAATTCACGAATACAAGCAACCTGTCCCGAACGCAGTCATGCAGACGGAAATCGACAAGTGAACAAAGCATTTGAGCAAGAAGATATTTTCCCAGTGTCTTCCTTGGCATCTTCATCGCTCAATCTTCTTGTTGGCGACAATAGACAAGGGCAACAAAGGCGTCATACCGCATTTGAGGTAGCAAAAAACCTCAAATAGGTAAAAAATGGAAACTGGTTTTTGAAAGTGTTATTTTCGACAAAACAAAACCCCATAGAACATTGATAAATAAACATAAATATAAATAATTTATGACTAATTTTATCTTTATTTATCTAACATAACAGCATTGAATTCATAGCATGGCTCCATGTAATGCCCCCATTTCTCACTCCTGACCGTCAGTTACATTCTGGAAACATTCATGCCATCGACCAGCAAACAGCTGAAACAAATCCTTTTCCCTCATATGAGGTATGACGTGTGACCACCTCTTCGGTAAATTGCCTCAGACGATAGTCATGATGAAGAATTTGACCATTAATCAGGTAAGAGCTACGGCTGTTTTATTGTAGCAATCCCTTTTTACAAATATATAAACAACATAGGAAACGGGTCGCCGTGAGAAAAAAAATTGCAGCAGTAACCTCATATACGGATAAACATTCTCCAGAAGTTACTCTCTTAACTCCATTAATTCTTATTGCATCAATTAGTATCACTTCAGGCATGGCAACTCCAAGCCATGCAGAAGACGGCTGGTGTGGTTTTTCAAATACAGAAATACTCGAAGATGGCATTAACAGGAATAGCAGTTGCCGGATTGATACAGCCAAAGGTGAATTGGTTCTTGTCGAGGGAACGAAAAAATACAATGCTTCTATCACCAGTTGGTTTACAGGCGCTGAAAATCCCCATGCCGGTGCTCAGCTAAATGAATGCCGTGGCCCGAAACGTAAAGTATTATCAGGGGATACATTGCTAACAGCCCCAAAGATGCGATTTACCTGTTCCAAACTAAAATCAGGCGACCACGTCATGCTTGACCGGAATGGAATGAAAGCCACCTTGCATTGCGACCAGCACGTCGCCCGGAACATCACACTGGAAGCCGAGGGACAAAGTAAAACCTGTGCTATTCCAGCAGTCTTGCAGGAATTACCTGTTCACCTGAAGAAAGCGAATTCATGGTATGGACTAACCCCAAAAGCCATTGAAAAAAAGCAGGTTCAAAAAGATGATATCTGCGAAGTGACAGCTGACGATCAAAGCTACCCGGAAAAGATGCAGTTTGCCTTTCTTTGGGGCAAAAAATCATGCCACGCGCTCAACCATTATTCCGATAGGCACAGCTGTGGATGGTTTGCCCATAATCAGGGGCTGACCGGTAAACAGAAATCAGACTATTTCCACGTTCCCAAATTGAATGAAATATGCACGGGCAAAGCAAATGAAGAAGTTCTGGTAACAAAGCCCTTCTGGCGTAAAGATCACAAATCGACACCGGGTATGGGTGAGATGAATGGCTATGTTCAGTGTGAAAATGGTCAGGCCAAGAATGTCAGGCTTGAAATCAAGCCTTTGGTCGGAGAAATGGCCGCCAAAACCTGTGCCATTCCCCAAGCTCTATTGGATGACAAACCCGATATTTGATAACTGGCTTGCAAACAAAACCATGGCAGAAGGAAAAGAAAATCGATGCTGTTTCAAAAATTAATGAAAACCAGCGGCTTTTTTTTCCTTCACCATACCGCCATAGGTTTGCTACTCACGGGCCTGATCTTCATGGGGATTACCATCATGACAAGCGACGCAAGCTCTATTCTGACGCCCCCCTTTCCATTACATTGCAACTACGGCTGCCCAATAACAAAAGATGAGCACAAAGTTGATACCTATCCTCATCAGCTTTTTACCTTGGGAAGGAAGAATGATGGTCAACCGGGACATTGGCTGGCTTATTACGTTACCACCACAATTCTAAGTGAGCGGGATGCAAGACGCGAAGAGAACCATGATCCTTCTCTCTCAATTCTGGATGATACAATTACCGCCACGCCCGACTTTTTTTGGGGAAACAAATCACCAGCCTGGGAAAAACTTCTGACTATGGAAGAAAGGTTGGCTGAGGAACCCGGGATTGCCCATACCTTTGTTCTTACCGGGCCTCTTCGTGATTATACAAACAAAACCTTGCAACAAAAAAAACTTACTAATGAAAATCAAGCCGACCTCCATGCCAGTTTGTGGAAAATAATTTCAATCAATTCAAACGCTCACACCTTTGTAAGCGCCTTTATCTTCCCCCCGGGATCTGAAAAAGCTGAAAATTACTGTCCATTTTTGGTGGATGTGTCCGCAATAGAAAGGGCAACAGGTTTGATATTCTTCCCGCAAACCAGCCAGCTTGTTCCGGAACAACTTGAAAATCATTTTCAGGAACTGCACCCTTACATAGAATGCCCTTAAATCATGAGATGACCAAGAATCTATTGATATTAGATCTGATCTCTGGGTATCACTTCAGAGCAAAACGGCTATAAGCTTTACGAATTTCAGGTTCATTCTGCTTATAAACAGGAAAAATATCAACAAACCTCTTCCAATCAGACTCTTCTTCGCGCCTTATGAACAGAATCTTGTCATTCCGCTGTTCTGATAACCCGGCAAACTTAAAATAGAGAGTAGTAGCAATTGGATCTTCTCGGGATGAATAGGTGATTTTTTGTTCAGAAAAATAAAATGCAAGAAAAGCAGTAGCATCCGTAAAAAGTAAATCAGCTTTGCCACTTCCCTTTTGTTCCCACATGTAATTTCCCTGCTTCTTCTATAACTTTATGTTCAATCAACCACGTTAACTCAAAGAGCTTTTGGCACACTCACTCTTAAAATCAATCGCATTAGATCTGATCGTTTTTGCGTCCCTGTTTTAAGGAAAATTGATTTTATCTGGGTTCGGGTCGTCGCAATCGAAACTTTGCGAATTTCTGAAATTTCCTCAGTGTTATACCCCTCTGCCAAAAGAGATGAAATTTCAATTTCTGCCTTGGTCAAACCATAGAGGCCTTCCAAATTGTTACAGGAAATGCCACGCCGACAGGCAGGGTCAGTCAAAAACAGGAGTGTTCCTTCGGAATGGGACAAATCCTTCGTTTGACCACAGGCTGGCGAAACCTCAAGAATAAAAGCGTCTCCACCTGAATGCCGTTCGATAAAAATGGCTCCTCCCGAAGCAATACCATTGGCAGCAATCGTTTCCTCACAACCGGCCAGCAACGACAGGAAAACAGACTGAATACCAGCATTTTGGATGCACAGACATTGCTGACGATCTCTTTTTATACCATCTTCTAATGATAAAATACGCTCGGCTTCATCATTGGTAAAAAGTATCTGCCCCTTTTTTGTAACAAGAACAGCACCCACAGAAAGGCGATTCAATGCATTCAAGGAACTTTTTACAGAGCTTTCAAGCTGAGACAAAGGCTCTGCCAGCCGCAAAGCTCTCACCAAGTGTGGCGCAAAAATCTTGACCAGCTCCTGGATAAATACAGGGTCAACTTTACTTCCCTGATCACTGTAAAAAGTAACCAGGTCATTATATCCATCACGCTTACCGAGGTTAGCAAAGTATCTGTTCCCCAGACCAAAGACATCAGCTTTCCATGCAGAGGCAGGTGCGCGCGAATTTGAATAATCTTCTATGCTCTGACATAGATCCTGCTCCGCAATCAAGGCATGGGGAGCAAACTTTCCAATTCCCCCCAGGACTTTTGCCTCGTCCGCGGCAAAATCTTTGGAAAATTCTTTGTGGGCATCTTTATTCAGCGAATAACTGCGCTGAGTAATTTGCAACACACTGTTCGCCGGATCCACACGCAGAATATTAACCGCCCCCACACCGGCCATTGTTGCAAGTTTACCAAGTTGGCTTGTCCATGTTTCATGGTCCAAAACAGTATCATAAGTTTCAGATATGAATTTTAGATGTTCTTCTGTTATACGCATTACCAACCTGCCGATATACTTCAAACAGGCGACGCCGCCTCGTTTGAAGTATATCGGCCCAAATCAATTAAGTGGATCAGGTCTTTGATGTACAAAGATTATATATCGCAAACAACCTCATTACTCCATTACAAACGCACTATTTCAATGCATCCAGTGATGTATTCAAGCCAATAATTTTAAAAACTTTATCTTCTTGAAAATACTTTATTGTAAATGAAAATTTATGAGATTGGTTAAAATAATAACCTTTTACGATACGAACCAATCCATCCTGTTCCAGTTTGTATTCTGCAATAGAAATTTGTGTCTCTAACAAACCGGAAATTTCGTCTGCATAGTCCCCAAATGGACCGTATAGATTGGCAAATTCAACTTCGGTGTATTGCCTCTGAAACGCTTGCGCAAAACTGTTATAAAAAAATGTTAAATTGTTACTGCGAACAGCGGACAGAAAAATATGTAAATCGAACGGAACGCGGCTTTCCAGTTCCTTTTGTTTCTCAATTTCAGTTGTTTGATTATTTACATCCAACCCAGACAAGTTCAAGACGTAAATTTTCCAATCATCCTCATCTTGGCCTAAAATAAAATCAAAGTGAGTGCTTTGAGTTTGTTCATTAATCAATTGCCCTGAAACGAAACCGACTTCATTTTCCCTGTAGCGATCAGCCCAGTTAACTTCCTCAACATTCTCAAAAGAAAAATTATCCATATGAGATTTAAAACGATCATATGGAAGTTCATTCTGTAGATCACTAGACAGAAGATTATACGCCAATTTTGTTTCCTTACTCTGCAAAGAAGTAATAAATACTTCAGCTGTCTTTTCCAAATTATTGATCTGGAAAACAACAACAATGACAAGCAAGCAAACCAAACCACTGACCCAAAAGGCACCTTTTACGACCATATTAAGTGTCATGCCCATTCCTTTTTGCACCCTAACTTTACCAACGGAATCACTATTCGGCATAACGTACTTTTCGATTATTTCGTGCCAAGTCGATATAACGGACACATTTGTTTCACTTCATTCACCTCTCCGCATCCCCTAAATGAGGTATATGCAGCGATATTGCTGAAAATTATTCCCGTGTATTTCAATCAGGCTGGCATCTATCAACGACATATCCGCATCAACCGGAACTTAAACCGCGCTGAAAGACGCAAAACTATCTCTTGCTTTCCCACAACAGTATGTTCTCATTCTTAATTAAATAGTCAACATCGGTTAAGTAGATTACAGAGAGTACAAATGGCAAAATTCGATAAACTATCTGATAAGCATTGCACTTTTATCCAACAGCAACCTCTTTTCTTTGTCGCCACAGCGGGAAAGGACAGTCGGGTTAACCTTTCACCAAAAGGCCTGGACAGTTTACGTATCGTAAGTCCAAACCGTATTATTTGGCTAAACGTCAGTGGTAGCGGGAATGAAACAGCGGCCCATTTACTTGATGTTAACCGTATGACTCTCATGTTTTGTGCCTTCGAAGGCAAAGCCCTGATTCTACGCGTATATGGTCAGGCCAGTGTTCTGCACCCTCGGGATGACGGGTGGGATGAAGCCCTTTCTAATTTCCCCAAAGCCGCAGGTAGTCGACAGATATTCGACATGACAATCGACCTTGTTCAAACATCTTGCGGAACCGGTGTACCAGAAATGTCCCTTATCAAAAGTCGAGCAGAAGAAGAATTACTTCCCTTCTACGAAGAAATGGGACCTGAAGGGGTAAAGAAATATTGGGCACGTAAAAACACCAAAAGCATTGACGAGCATCCCACCGGAATTTTTGAAATCGATTAACTTATCCAATCTTACTCCTGGCAATATTTAAACGCATAAAACAAGGACATTTTCTTTTCTTCTTTTCTGGCTGTAGTACCCGCGTCATCAAATAAAAAGCCAGTGATACGAAGAGTATCATAGAGATTGTAGAGAACCATGTGATCGCTGGTTCAGTTCGATTGATGGGGGACTGGTCTATCTGATCAAACAGTTCACAGGCGCCTGGCTTGGCATTGCCACAGTTGACCTTCTATGGTCTTCGGAAAATGGCGCAACCGGTTCTCATAATACCGGTGATGAGATCTGGCTTTATATCACCGCCCTCTTTCTGGGGCTTTGTTTTGCTTATCAGACATCGCTTAGGGATTTTATTTGGGTTGTAATCAGCTGCGCCCTGTCCTTTGGCGCAGTTAACCTGAACAGTATTCTTTTAAATGCAAACATTGGCACTCTTTTCGGGGCAATTGCCGCCGGGACTTCTGGTAACCAACTCAACCTTGCACCCCAAGGTTACGCTTTGATATCACAAACAAAAAGGGTGTCCAAACGACACCCTTTTACATCAGCCCATCGAATCAGGATACTTAAACAGCCAGATTTGGGATAATCTGCTTTTTACGAGATACAATGCCCGGTAACACCACACTGTCGCCAGAAACGCTGACACCAAAAGATTTTTCGGCAACCTGTTTCACCAGATCATTGGCAACCAGCAAAGTTGCTTCTTCTTTCAGGATATTCACGACAAAAAGAAGAACCTGATCAATACCATCTTCGGCAGCAACAGTTCCCATTGATGCCATAAGACTGTCTTTGCGGGTAAAAATTGTTTCCGGGCTGGTTGTTTCCAAAACAGAAACGCGGAACTTTGTATCACCAATCTCATACTTCTTGCTATCGAGACGAAGCAACTCGGCATCGGAAAAATGAGAAACATCAGATTTCGCCGCAAACATTTCTCCGGCATAGGTCGGAATATCAAGTCCCAAATCACTCGCAAGTTCTGCTGCCAGTTTACGATCTACATCTGTCGTCGTTGGGCTTCTGAATTCAAGTGTATCAGACAGAATGCATGATAGCATCAAGCCCTTAATTCCCTCTGGCGCTTTGGCAATATCAGCCCCGATCATTCCAATCATAATAGTCGCAGTGGATGCGACAGGCTTGATGGTAATATTAATAGGCTGTTTTGTCTTAATACCACCAACCAGCAAATGATGATCAATGATCTCAATAATATTGGCGTCATTGACATTCGCTGGCAGTTCAGCCGGATTATTGGTATCAACAATCACAACATCCTGCCCAACTTCCAGATCCCCAAGGAGAGCCGGAACCTCAAACCCCCAGCGTTTGACAACAAACTGTGCTTCTGTATTTGGTGTTTCCAGAACAAAAGCTTCCGCCTTTTGCCCTTTGATTTCCTTTAGATACCAAGCCCATATCAGGGCTGAGCAAGTTGCATCTGTGTCAGGTGCCAAATGGCCAAAAATTTTGATCATGTTCAAACAGTCATCATTTTATCAGTAAAAAGATCGGGTTCACCTGCTGTTATAATAAAGCAACAAGCATCTGTCACGGCCCTTTCAAATCAGTGACAAATCGTAAATAGCCACCGATGAATATAATCACTGAATTGAGAAAAACACTGGCTGACAAAGAATTAATTTCTCGAATAAACCACGGACCTTAAAAACTACTATCAAGATACAAGAGTAGAAAAAGTCACCATGGTCAGACTTTCATAGCTCTGAAAATTTATTATTCAACTAGGATCATCGCTCTGCGTCTTATTAAAACCGTACTCTGCGAGAATTTCATCGTAGCGACCACTTTCTTTTAGTGCATCAACTCCCCGATCAAAAGCCAGAGTTAATTCGTGCTTTCTAAACACCGCATATTTATGCCCTGGTAAAAATACCTGGTGAATGGCAATAGGTTGTGTCGTATCAAGTCCGTCACGAAAGCGGGCATTTTTAACAAACCAGGCCAGGATATTCTTATCACCAATAACCAGATCAACATCCCCGGCATAAAGTCTGGTGATTTGTTCGCGCTGTTTGGCAACCTCCTGATAAACTCAAAGGTTTGGATCATGTGTGCGAAATTGCTTCCCAGAACTTTCGAAGCCGTCTGAAAGGCAACTACACGCATACCTTTCAAGTCGTCCAGGCGATTAATATCCAACTTCTTTTTAGCCAACGAAATCGCGACATTTTGATAAGTAATATAGGTTTTTGAATAAAATCCATCCAGTTCTTCTTGCGAGGAAACCGTGATAGCACCATCGGTCACACCATCAAGAAACTCTGTATTACGGCGTTTGTTTGATACATAAAACGGGATAATTGTATATCCCTCAAGTGCCATAGCCTCCCTGACAATATCCAGCTCCGCCCCCCGGTTATTACTTGTCAAAACATAGGGAGGGACAGAAAATCCCACACTGATGTGAATGATTTTATCGCTTTTCGGAGATACGACCGTTTGGGCAAATGCCAATTTTGAAAAAGACGTGGAATAGGTAACAATCAAGCCAACAGATAAAAACAAGCAAGGCAGAAATTTCAGATAAAATTTTTCTGACAATTTTGGTAATGCGTTCCGTGAAAAGAGATAACCTGTGCGCATATTTACCATCCTCACTCTTTTTAAATAAATGTATCTTTATTCAAAAGCACGAGATCCAATATAGCGTTGTAACATACCAGAAAAAAATCATCTATGGCGAGAATTTTCTCAAGATCACACAATTAAGCACCCCCCACCCTTGATAATCAAGCCTTCAAAGCATGGCACAGCACCAGTGGCTACCAACTAGCCATAATCCAGAATATCGCCGGGTTTACAATTGAGAACTTCGCATATCTTTTGCAAGGTATTAAACCTTATTCCCTTGACTTTACCCGATTTTAAAAGCGAAAGATTTTGCACGGTAATACCGACTTTGGTTGCCAGTTCGTTTGAGCGCATTTTTCGTTTAGCCAGCATAACATCCAGCGTCACAATAATTTCTTTTTGCGGCTCTAGCCCGGTTTCAGGAATTTTGAGAGTTTCAGATTTATCATCCATCTAATTAAACTATCTTTTCATATTCTTCAGCAATTTTAGCCGCATGTATCATAACCGATGCCATCAGAGACAAGAGGATGCCAACCAACAACAAAACAAAGGCAATCGGCGCTGTAGATGCGTCAAGGTCCAGTGTAATCACGCGTTGTCCAACAGGGTTATTATAGGTCAACGCCAGGCTCATCAATGCCTGAACCACAGGAATAAGCAGCGTAAAGACAACAAGTGATACCCCGAAATACCTAAGAGACTGGCTAAATGAGGGCAAGTGCCATTGCCCTGTATTAATTTGCTTGAATATACCCCCCACGGCCGTCAAACCAATCGCCAGAACTATTAAATGAGCGGTAGAAATAAGCCCGCCAAACAAACGATTATTCATAGCAAGATTGAATTCTGTCTCAACCATGCCGGAATAAGCTCGCGCTGGAAATTCCGCAAGCTCAGGGCTGATCCAAAGACCGATATTAATCACAATAAACAATATTCCCAACAGGCGAGAAAAAGAAGGCAAAAACCGAGTTAAAGACATCAACACACCAAACATTCCAAATTCATTCAATCTCACAAATAATTATTGTTTAACAATAATTTTGTCAATCAAAACATGAACTTGTTCCATTAAAAAATTCAGTACGCTAGCTGCCAATTTTCCCATGACTCAGTTAACTTTAAAATCCATAAATCCTTGTTTAAAACGACCTTTAAAAGAGTATTTGATCTCGACACAGGATAAAGGCATGATCAACAGAAGAACCTAACCAAATTAGGTGCCCAAATTAAACGCAATTTTTTATATGGTAACGGAGAGAATAATCGTGAGCAGCTTATCCATACGTTTTATAATGTCGTTGGCTATGCTACTGACTTTAGCGTTTCCGGTATTTGCTGATAACCTGGAAGATGCCAAAACAGCGGTGAAGCAACGCGATTATAATACCGCATTCAACTTATATCTTCCCCTTGCAGAACAAGGCGACCAGGAAGCTCAATACGCCTTGGGACAAATGTACAGTAAAGGTCTGGGCACAGAACAGGATGTTACCACAGCAGCCAGTTGGTACGAAAAGGCTGCAGATCAGGGGCATCTTCTCTCACAGGTTCAGGTTGGTCGTATTTATTTCTTGATTACCAACGAACTGGTCAAGGCACACAAATGGTTAAACGTGATTACCCTGCGGAAAATTGAAGGCGCAAAGAAACTACAACTCTTTGCCAAGCAAATGCGGAATGACATTGCCAAGGAAATGACCCCGGAAGAGATAACACAAGCCGAAAAAGAAGCCCAGGACTGGATCGCGAAAAATGAAAGTCAGGCAGGATCACAATAGCAACCTCGCCCCGCCAACCATAAGAGGGTACGGTGAGAGTGTTTTTTGACGGAAAGCTTAGGCATCCTGAGAACCATAAAAGAACCCAAAGCATCATCAAGGTATTATGTCTGAGATATTACTTTTGAGCAGGCTCCAGATAAAAAGCTGCCTTGTGATTACGGTCACTGTAATAACGCGTGGTAAATTCAGCTTTCCTGAATCCGGGATCTGACTGTTCAGTCATTTGCGCCAGATCAACCCAGTCACTTGCCCAAGAAAAAGCATGAAGCCCGCCAACATAAGTTGGTATTGCTGCATGATAGAACCCGCCATAGTGAAAGAGAGACAGCATCCGGTTTTTCATATGATTCAGAATTGAAGGCTGGTAAGACGGGCATCCCGCCTGCGCAACTATAATGCCCCCCTTTGCTAATCGAGCCTTGCAATTTTGATAGAAACTACCGGTAAAGAGGCTAGTCGAATTCTCATCAGGATCTGTAGAATCAATAATTATAACATCATAACTTTGCCCCCCAGATACAAGGTATCCAGCGCCATCTCCAATAACTAACTTCAAACGGGGATCATCATATGCATCGTCGAGAAGTGTTGATAGATGCTCTCGACACACCTGAATTAAAGCGCCATCAAGTTCCACCATTGTCACCTGTTGAACTGTTTGATGCTTAAGAACCTCTCTCAACACGGTACCGTCACCAGCCCCGATAATTAAGACTGACTTTGGATCAGGATGCGAGAGCAGTGGCACATGGGCGATGCTTTCGCTATAGATTTCTTCATCGTGCTCAGTAATCTGAACAGCATCGTCCAGAACAAGAACACGGCCTAACAGATCGTTTGCGAAAATCTCAACATGCTGAAAGTCTGTCTTGCCTTCAAACAGAACCTGATCCCGACGGATTGATTGACGGATCTCGGGATGAATACCTTCTTCGAACCAAGACATTTTTTATCTGACTTTCAATAAGCTTGATCTGTTTCTATTGATATACAATTTTAAGTATTAAAAATCTATAATTTTCAACCAAAAATACTTTCCAGGTAAAAATCATACTATTGAGTTGATAATCTCATTCGCTGCCTGTCTCCCAGTCTCGTACGCACCAGGTGCCATACTTGCCCACTTTCCATGTAATGCCTCCCCAGCAAAAAACAAACGATCAGCTACAGGCTGACGCGCAACTTCCCGAAGATGGTTTTTACCAATATTTGAGTAAGCATAACCTCCTCTTGCAAAGGGATCAGCAAGCCATTTTGTTTTGTGACCTTTTCGGAAAAACTTTCTTACATCCTCTCCCAAGACTGACGCAAGTGATGACAAGGCAAAATCCTGTGCCGCTTCATCATTTCCAGTGGTCAGATCACGGGCAAGATCACCACCAACAAACATTGTACTCATCGGTTCACCAAAAGGACATAATAGATGGCTGTGCCAGCTATCTGTCTGCCTTATACCTTTAGAGGCTTGCAGATAGGCTTCATTTGTATTGGCATCAGGTACAAGTGATTTGAAGCCAATATCAAACTGAAGGGTTATTTTATCCAATAATCCCATTGGCAGTTCATGGAAGGCAGCCATCTTTTCCTGTGGTAATGCAGGCAAAAACGTCAAGGCTTCATCGGCTATCACTCCGGTGGGAACTGTCACGAGAACAACACGACAGGTCATCGTCCCCTGATTGGACTGAAGCTTGATATCCTGCCCCTGCCAGTCAACTTTCTCAACAACTGTTCCCAACTTTACAGGCACAGGGCCAAGAGCTTTGAAAATTCCGGATGCCAGCCCCTGAGGAACCATCCATTCGGTTCCAGTTTCATACTGTGTTTGATAATCAATGACCGACAAACAACCGGAATCAACCCCCGCCTCTAATGGCCCTTTTCGCAATTGAGCAAGTTCATCCCAACGATCCCTTGGTGGCCGCAAATTATAGATAGAGATATCACCGTTCTTTACGGCATCATACCCCCATAAATCATCATAGAGTGCGTCTTCGGCCTTCTCAATCTCAATGACTTCTTGTTCCGTGGCCCGGCGCCCACCCCGATTTCCCCCTCGAGATCTATGTACAAAATAAATCGGTTCCCTTTTTCCAAAATCAAATACATCAAACTCCGCCTTATCTCTTACCAAAGATGATAGAGGGTTTTTATCTGCAGAATGTAGCCATGCGCAGCCATGATCATAGGGAACGCCAAAAGTCTCGCATTCGGTATAGGCCCTGCCCCCAATACGATCCCGCGCTTCGAGAACAAGCACCGACACACCTTTTTGCATCAATGTTCTAGCAGCTGTCACTCCGGCTATTCCTGCACCAATGACAACGACGTCTGGATTTGCCACATCCAGATCTGAAGACAAAGACACTGCATTCATGGCTTGATTCCCAGTTTTTCTTCAAGCTGTTCACGGCCAAGATCAGTCAATTTGATAATACGACGATGTTTTGTGCGCTCTATCCACTTCAAGCTAAAAGCCAAATCTGTTATTGCAGCCCCCAATGCCCCGGCTACATGAGGTTTTCGCTCACTCCAATCCAGACATTGGGGCGCAAACTGACGCCGAGTTTTTCGTAAAACTTCCAGATCAATGCCTAATTCAAAGAAAAACATTTCACCCCTTGATGTCACATCATAATGACGATCCCGTAAACGCAGGTATCCTTGATCCACCATTGCTGTTGTGATTGAAACACCCAGAGCGCCAGCCATATGGTCGTAACATAGCCGAGCGCATCTTATCAGTTTCTGTTCTGATGATACTTGCCGAACTGGTGCGGGCTTGTGACGAACGAGATGTATCAAAGGTTCAAGAGCTTCGGCAACTTCATCACCAGCCAATTTATAGTATCGGTGCCGTCCGTGTTTTTCGCAAAGAAGCAGTCCGCCTGAAACAAGTTTCCCCAGATGTTCACTTGCCGTCGCAGCAGAAACGCCCGCAGCTTGCGATAATTCTGTCGCCGTCAGAGCTCGTCCATCAAAAAGAAGAGCCAACATCGCCGCCCGCGCCGGCGACCCGATAAGCGCCCCGATAGAGGCCATAGAGGGTTCCGCATCCATATTTCGGTTTTATCCAAAACATATCGACAATGCAAGTGATATAGTGTTTACATCTAAAACCATCGCGCAGAAAAACACCTACTAATGACAAAACAGAACACATCAGAAGTCGGAGTTTCAGCATCCAGGAACCCGGCATATCCAAATAGTGGAAAAACTATTGAAGCCAAGAAAAAAGAAAGGAATTTTCAACAAAGCGTTCAGGAAAACACTCTCCTCAATAAAAGAGGGATCTTTCTTGTAATTTTGTCAGCGATCCTCTTCAGCATGGCAGGAATTTTTACCAAGAGCATTCATGCGGAAACTTGGTCAATAATTGCTTGGCGTGGTATTTTTGCAGCTCTTTTTCTCTTTATCTGGATTTCATATAAAAGAAACTTCTCACATAGTTTTCTAAGGATGGGTGTAAGTGGGATCTCGGTTGCGATAATTGGTGCACTCGGAACCGCGGCTTTCCTCTCGGCTTTTAAACTGACATCTGTTGCAAATGTTTCCCTGATCTATGCAGCCGCCCCTTTGCTTGCAGCAATCATTGCATGGACCTGGCTGAAAGAAAAAATAACCAAGCCCGTTGCCTTGGGATGTTTCGGTGCTATTTCAGGGGTATTGATTGTCGTGAGTGGCTCAATTGGTAGTTTAAATCTTGAAGGTGATCTGCTCGCGCTTGCCATGACCTTTTCTCTTGCTTTGATCATGGTAATTTACCGTCGCTATCCCCACACCCCCTCGGCTGGACCAACGGCTTTATCCTCGCTTTTCCTCGTGCCAGTCTGTTTCTATATGGGAGCTCCTCTGGACGTTGATCTATCTGCAATCATACCACTCGCTCTTTTTGGTTTGCTCTTCTCGGTGGCGGCAATTTCATTAACTGAGGGCGCCAAGTTAATCGCATCAGGGCGAGCCGCCCTGCTTAGTTCTCTGGAAACACCAATTGCGCCCTTATTGGCATGGCTGATCCTTTCCGAACTCCCGACCTTACAGGCTATTATCGGTGGTATTGTAATCATGATGGCCGTAATCTACAGCCAAAAAACAGGTAATCAGAGATAAAATCCTGGCAAAAATAAAACCCCGGTAAAATAAAGCCTAGGACATCAAATCATTCGCAACCTTGTTTGACAATGCGCGATCCCCATAGGTGAAAGTGCCGCGCTCTTTAATCTCGGTTGCAGCCTCCATAAGCCCTCCCAAAGCGGCGCGGGCCATAGATCCGCCAACAGACACCCTTTTCACACCGGCACTCGATAGCTCATCCACACTAAAAGTAACGCCGACCAGCCCCATAACAACGTTCACAGGCTTTGAAACGGCTTCACAAACGGTTTTAATTGCGTTCAAATCTGGTAATCCGGGGGCATAGAGAACATCTGCTCCAGCCCGTTCAAAGGCTTGTAATCGGCGAATAGTATCATCCAAATCCAGGCGTCCGCGAATAAAATTCTCACTGCGCGCAGTCAACAAGAATGGTTGTCCTTGACAAGCTTCACTTGCCGCATGAATACGTTCAACAGCCAACTCAAAATCATAAATTGGGTTTTCAGGGTCACCCGTGGCATCTTCTATAGAGCCACCAACAAGCCCAGCCTCAATTGCGCCCCGAATAGTTTCCACGCAATTATCTGGCGCTGCCCCAAAGCCATCCTCCAGATCTGCAGAAACAGGCAGATCACTTGCCTCGACAATCTCACGGCAATTCGCAAGTGTCTCTTCGCGTGTCAGGGCCGCAAGCCCGTCCTTGCGCCCCAAAGAAAAAGCAATTCCGGCTGACGTTGTAGCCAGTGCCTCAAAACCCAAAGATGTCAGAATTTTTGCTGTCCCGGCATTCCACGGGTTCGGGATAACAAAAGCGCCCGGCCCTTCGTGAAGCTTTTTAAAAGTCTGGTATTTTTCTTTTTGTGTCGGCGACATATCTAAACTTCCTCAAAAAGTGCTCATTTGAATAAGCATAAGAAACAGAGAAATACAAACTGTGAACTTGGGCATTCATTCTACTCTCCATTTGAGAAAAAAACCTTGGACAATAACGACAACTAATGGTGAAAACTCTATAAACAAACAGGTCGATTCATAAACCTTCCCCAAGAGTTTTCTCGTTCAAGAATAAATACCCCTGACATAAAAAGTATAATACCTGTCGTCTGGAAAACTCCCGCTCTCTTCCTGCTTTACTATTCCTTCAGTCTGATAATCTAAACTCACATAGCAAATCATCCGTGCAAGGAGATCACCATGTTAGGCGTTATTGGCGCAATGAATGAAGAGGTACAGCTCTTATTGAGGCAACTCAATGATGTTCATGAAAGTACCCATGCCGGAATTACTGTCAACACTGGGAATTATAAAGGAACAGATATCGCACTCGCTCAATCCGGTATTGGCAAGGTCAATGCCACGATCTGTACGCAAATGATGATTGATCTTTTCAAGCCACACAAGCTGGTTTTCAGTGGCGTGGCCGGTGGCTTGCTCCCCAATATGCAAGCAGGCGACATTATCATTGCCAGTCACGTAGTGGAATACGATATGGATCTCACCGCTTTCGGGCGTCGTCACGGGGAAACACCCGGGCGTGAACGTCTGATTGAATGCGACCCTGATCTTGTCGGCAAGGCCACGGCCGCTTTTGACAATGCTTTTGAGGGTGTAGAAGAAGCACCAAATCTTATGCTTGGTACGATTGCATCCGGAGATACTTTTGTTCAGGATCGCGACAAACTCCGTTGGCTCCAACGCGAGTTCGCGGCACTTGCAACAGAAATGGAGGGCGCAGCCTTTGGGCAGACATGTCGTCTCAACGGCCTCCCCTTTGTTGTCATCCGGGCTTTGTCTGACTCATCCTCTGACAGTGCCAGTGAAGATTTCCAGGCAAACCTGCATCGCGCCTGTCATAATTCCTTTGAACTTATGAACCTGATGATCCCGACAGCCTTGAATGACTGGGATAAGATCAATCGACGGAAAAGAGAATAAATATACACTCATTTTACTCTCTATTCTCTCAGGAGCTATAGAGATTTTATTTACCAATTCTTTGGCTGTTCATTTGGGCTTTTTGAAGGAACTCACGTCAATTAAAACATCATTAAAGAGCTAACGAACAAATATCATCCGAAAGACCCCTGACGAGATGGAAACATCGAGAGGTGAACACTTCCAGTCAATTCACCCCTCCAAGATTTTCGGGCCAAAAGTTCGAGGCCATTCTTTATAAACCACCCAATAGAGTTTCTCGCCGAGAATCATTATTCCGGCAACATCTCACCGACCTGTTTTTCCAACGCCTTTGGATCGCTCAGGAAGTCAGCATGAAAATCAACCGACATCGGGTCGGGGTAAACATCCTCGATCTCCTTTTCAACCGCCTTCAGGACCACCTTTGCCACAATGTTCGGGGCCGTTTTGTCCAGCGGAACACCCGCGGCCATGTCAGTATCAATCGGGCCAGGGTAAACACCTACCACATGCGTACCTTGTGCAGCGAGTTCAGCACGCACCCCTTGGGTCAGGGAATGAACCGCAGCCTTTGAAGCGGAATAAGACCCCAGAACCGGAAAGTTCAAATAGCCCGCCACAGAGGAAATATTTACAATCGTTCCACCCCTATTTTCCTTTAAAACTGGGGCAAAGGCGCGGATCATATTCAAAGGCGCAAAATAATTTGTTTCCATTTCATCCCGCGCATCATCCAGCGATGATGCCGTCATGAAACTGGTAAAACGGGCAATCCCTGCGTTGTTAATCAGCAAAGAAACATCTTTGAACTCATTCGCAATGGTTTTGATTGTATCTGGTTGATTTACATCAAGTTCAACAGGAATAACTTTGCCTTCCTTTCCCTTTAACAAGCCTGTCAATCTATCTGTGTCACGCGCTGTGGCGTAAACTTTAGAGGCTCTGGCCGCAATCAATTCTTCAACAAAAGCATACCCAATTCCACGATTTGCTCCGGTTACAAGCGCGACTTTATCTTTAATTCTGCTCATTATTTTTCCTTGAAAGCGATATTTGTGTTTCAGGCATAAATTAAATACCAATAAGTACTAAAATAAGAAACAATAGCCGCATGTCAAATTAAAATACCATTTGGTATTAATTAATCTTGTAAATCACATAGTCCCCTTGCTACGACTCTGCGGCAAATATCAGGCTATGAACTTGATGCTTGAAGAAATATCGCCGACTGATAGAATACTACTCGGTATGTATACTTGATTAGAGTTAAAATGGGACGCGGCAGACCACGTAAAACAGATCCGGAAGAAGTTCTGGATACAGCGATGAAAGTCTTTTGGAGCAAGGGCTTTGAAGGCACATCAATGAGTGACCTGGTCTGCGCAACCGGCATGGCAAAACCGGGGCTATATGCCTGTTTTGGCGACAAAGAATCTCTCTACAAAAAGTCTTTGGCGCGATATTACAATAATCTGGGCATGCCTTTACTTGATGATTTGAAAAACTCGGATGATGTTCTATCCGTTGTCGTACGGCGTTTTCTGGAATCAGTTGCTAAATCCATGCTCGATAAAGACTGTCCAAGTGGCTGCTTCGTCGTCAACAGCCTTGTCGAAGAATCTTCCCAACACCCCGAATTAGAGACCATAACCAAAGAGTACGACCAAAAACGCCGGGATATTTTTGTTACAAGGTTCGAACAGGCACAAAAAAATGGCGAACTCCCGCAAAATACAGATGCCAAAGCACTCGGAGAGTTTTTCTCTGCTCAGTCGCTTGCACTCGGGGTTTTAGGCAGAACGAATGCTGATAAGAAAGAACTCAACAGCTTCATCGACATTGCTATGACAGCATTGCCAAACCCCTGAAGAGAAATCCTGTCCGAAATATTCAAGACCAGAAGAAAATACTCCTTTAACCTGAATTTACTATCATTGAAAAATCAGATCAAAGGAGAAACAGGTGCAGCTCGCCTATACCATTCTTTATGTTCAGGACGTTCCCGCAACATTGGATTTTTACCAAAAGGCTTTTGGTTTCGAACAGAAAATGCTTCACGAAAGTGGCGACTACGGCGAACTTGAGACGGGGCAGACCACATTATCATTCTCATCCCTTTCCCTTATGGAAGAATTGGGTAAAAAGCCGTCATCACCACAAAAAAATCACCCAAGTTTTGAGATAGCTTTCACGACCGACAATGTTCCAAAAGCATTCGACCACGCACTAAAATCGGGTGCCCAACCTGTTCAGGAGCCGGCAGAAATGCCTTGGGGACAGACAACCGCCTATGTTAGTGACCTTAATGGATTTCTCGTTGAAATCTGCACCCCGATAAAAATTTAGCAACTATCAATACTTATCCCTTAAAGTACCATTCAAAATACGGGGTTTAATGGGAAAAGGTTAAACGAGGTGCACAGACATATCGCTGTCACCTCGAACATAATGGGTATCACTAATAAATTTTCACAATATCTGCTGTTAATAACTTTTGCGTTTTGGATAGGGTTATCTACTGCTCTCGCAGAACAGAAAAATAACAATTCATGCTAAATATCAGTAATCTATAACAGCTTAACAACTATTTCTTGTCATCAACTCAGACGCAAACTCAAATATTTCTGGAAGTTCCGTTGGTGTTAACAACTCGCGACATTCTTCGACAGAAACCCATTTGACTTTATTCCCTTCTTCAATAGAAAAGGGATGTACAGGCCTGCATAAATATATTTGATCAATATGATAATGTGCACCATCTCTTTTATCCTGAACAGGCTGTTTCAATGTCAATATTGGTTGAACAAGATCAACAACTTCAGTTTCAACAAGACATTCTTTAAGTTTTGCATTTATAGAAAAGAAAGGCAGGATTGTAATTTGAATGCCAACTTCTTCCCTGACTTCACGCAAAAGAGCTTCTACCGGATCTTCATCGCTTTCGACATGACCACCAGGGTATAGCCACATCTTCAGCTTCTCATGCCAAAGAACTAAAAAATTTCCTTTGTGATAAACCAACGCAGAAGATGTGAACTGATGAATAGTCACAAGACGTCGTTCCCTCTGATGTGAAATCAAAAATTATCTTAGACGAACTGTTAATTATCGCTAATACCTCTTACTCATACCCAACTTGAAAGATGCCTTCCTTCAATGAAATCTTTTGAAAAGCACGAGGACTTAATGAAAACCACTGTTTGAATTCCCGGGTCATATGAGCTTGGTCGGAAAAGCCGTACTCAAAGGCAAATTCGGCAAGGGAATTCGCCTGTTGTATATCACGCCCGGCTTTGCGAACCCGGGCCAGCCGATGCCAAAAAACCGGGGATTTTCCTGTCTTGTGAACAATATGTCGCTGTAAAGTCCTTGCACTTATCCCAAGTGTCAAGGCCGCATCCTGTACTGTAACGACATTAGAAGCCAAACACTGTAGAGCTTCGTCAATATTATCATCACAAGTGGTATAGTGATTGATGAGATCCAAGGTCTCCTGATCAGGAAAACGGCCATGTACAGCATTAACCAAGGTATCAATCTGAACCTCAGATCCGGCTCGCAATCGATAGCCCGTGAAATGGTCCCCTTTTTCCACAGACACAATTTGGCTGGTTTCAGCAAGGTCAGACACAAACCATACTGGTTCTTGTCCGGGTCGGGATTTGAAAATCAAGTCGCAACAACCATCAGGAATTATATAAGCTTGATCATTTTGCCCAGCAACTGACTGCCAAACTTCCAAAACACTGTTGTCCATGACGCTCAATTATTAGTTTTAGATATAAAAATTCGCAGATGTCATTGACCCAAGCATATCAATATCTTCCTCTGTTCCCAATGTTATACACATAGGAAATTCGCACACCTAATATTAAATATTATACACAGCAATTGCTATGCTAGTGTTACCAAACGATTGGACATAACAAAGTTAGCTTTGAGGGCCCGAAACCATACTGGCTTTAAACCGGGCTCGTTAATTCAAAAACAAACAACTGCTTAACATATCAAGTAGGTCGTGCCACACTGCTTTTGGCAATGGTTCCATACTGGTAGTCAGGTGTACGACCCCATCAAACCCCGGAAGAAGGGGTATGTACCCGGAATAAGGGTATGGGATAGTGGAGAACTTCATGTTTAAAAAACTTATCGCCCCGGCTCTTATTGCGGGTTCCATCTGTACAGGAACAATAGCAAATGCAGCTGAAATCACATGGCGTATGCCAGCCGCTATTTCCGAAGGATCTTTTTTCTATAAAAACTTCATGGAACGTTTTGCCGCAAATATAGAAGTCACAACTGGTGGAAAACTGGAAGTACAGCCATTTGGCGCCGGTGTTATTGTTCCAGCCTTTAAAGTATACGAAGCCGTTCAGGATGGCTTGGTTGATGCAGGACACTCCACCCCTTCATATCTTGTCAATCAGGATCCTACAAACGCCATTTTTGCCAGCTTCCCCGGCGGTATGTCAGGCGAAGCAACCCTGCACTGGGTGTATAACGGTGGTGGCGAAAAGATGCTACAGGACTTGCGTCGTGAAAAAATGGGCCTTCATTCCATTGTCGTGGGCATCGGCACATCCGAGTTTATGGCACACTCTAACAAGGAAATCAGAACAACAGCTGATCTCAAAGGCCTCAAGTACCGAACATCCGGCGCATGGGCCGTTGTGGTAGAAGAAATTTACGGCGGTGTACCAACCGTTGTACCGGGCGGTGAAATTTACACACTGCTACAAAGGAAAGGTGTTGATGCGATTGAATGGTCAACTCCTGGTGCGAACCTGAGCGAAGGTTTCCACGAAGTTGCCCCCTATATCATTATGCCTGGCGTGCATCAGCCCTCTTTCCTCTGGGAAGTCTTTGTTAAAGCGGAAACATGGGATGCTCTTTCCGATGACCTCAAAGCCCAAATTGAGGCTGCGGCAAAACTGACGACCTATGAAAGCTATGCCCATTTCGGTAACTCTGACATAAAAGCTATGGCAGAGTACAAGAAAACCAACGTTGAAATGATTACCCTCGACAATACCGTTGTTGAGGAAATGCGCGAAGCTGGTCGTAACTGGGCACGTAAAAAAGCAAAAGAACTTGCAGATGCTGGTGATACTTCCATGCAGACAATTATGGACTCATACTTTGACTATCAAAAAGCATGGGCTGCAAACTCTGAATATCTTGTTCGGGATGTTGTGAAGTAAGACATTCGTCCTTTTCACACACCTACCTGCCATCATTACTGGTCAGTTATAGAAGTATCCTAAAGGTTGAATTTATTCCTCTTTGAAACAAAAGCCTGAGCAAATTAATCCTCAGGCCTGTGTATTACGTATTTTGGGTGTGGAGGCTTCAATAAAAGAAGCCCTTTTTGATGATATACCCCAAAAAAAATCTAGCAGAATAATATCGCCAAACTTTATTTCTGTATAAAACATATTGCCTGTGCAAAAAATTACATTTACAACCAAAAATTAACACAAACAAATATCTCTCAAATAAAAAGAGACCCACATTTAATCAAGAGGCTTCAAAATGCTCGTATTGCAGATACTTGGTGGCTTGATAATCTTTGTAGGAATTTTATGGGCATTTTGGGCTTTTAACAAACATTGTGCTGAAAAATTCGAGTACCAGTTTTTCACAAAACTATCATTTGTAATTGTTGGTATTGCTGTTGTTTTAGTATTTATTGGCAATGAGTGGCGTTTAAATTCAATAGCAGAAAACGGTGATGTCTTGAATGGCATTGTTCTTATGATTGTTGGAGCCTGTATTGGCTTCTTTTTGATCATCAAAAACTTCAGGGCGACAAATTTTCTTTATGGATTTGGTGGCAGCATTATGCAGCTTTCTGCATTCAGTGTCTTGGCATACTTCGGTGTAATCGTTCTTGTACTGGGTATAGCGTTAAGCATTATTGCCAATATGGGTGCCCAAAGGATCTATGTGATAAATCAATAACATCCGTACGACTTCAAAATAATCATCTTAAGAAAAATCATCGTACGTTAAAAGTGTAGCTTCAGCTTTTCCGGGTAAAAGCCAGGGCAACTCCGGTGACAATTAGTAAAAGGCCCGTAATTTTATTTCTGATGGCTGCGCGTCGTGCCCCCAGAAGATAAGGACGCAACCTGCCCGCCAGAAAGGCATAGGTCATATCCAAAACAGCGGCAACAACGAGGAAGGTGACACTCAAAACAAAAAGCTGGCCCGGCGCTGACAGGGTCGGATCCATGAACTGAGGAAAAAAAGCGGCGTAAAATATAATGGTTTTCGGATTTGTAATTGCAACAACTACACCCTGTAGAAACAATGACTTACCCGGTTTTGTTATTTCTTGATCTTCCAATCCCTGCCCCTTGCTGCGCCAGGACTTAACACCGAGATAAACAAGATATATCGCCCCTGCGAGCCTGAGAACATCAAACCAGTTTGATAATGCCGTCAAAACCCACGCCATCCCCAAACCACCGATCAGGAACAAAACCACATTCCCTAAAACAGTTCCCATAACATTTGCAATACCTGCACGTGTTCCCTGGCTTAGACTATTTGCAATAACCAGGGTAACAATTGGCCCTGGAATAATTGCCAGGACAGCAGTAGCCACAACAAAAGCCAGCCACAAATTCAAATTAATCGCGATATCAAACATATCTTCACTCTTTCTCTCTTAAATGATCATACCAAAGCAAAGAACCGAAAGAGAAAAGAAGTCAAGCATCTCAAGCCCAGAAACAGTCCTGAACTGCAAATTCTTGCTATCAATGCCACCCCTCCATACGTAACAAGTCTCTTATCCAGGTTATAAAAGAAGGATACGCTTTTGAAAAATCAGGCCGTTCAATTTTAATAAGGGTGGCTTTTATTTACCAGCTTCCGATATTTTCCATAGATGCCCAGGGCTCCTGAACAGGTAGAGATCCATCTGCATGCAAAAGTTCAACAGAAATTCCATCAGGGGATTTGATAAAAGCCATACGTCCGTCGCGTGGGGGGCGATTGATTGTCACGCCCTGATCCATAAGCTTTTGACAGAATTCATAGATATTATCGACAGCATAGGCCAGATGGCCAAAATTACGATCCCCGGAGAGTTCTTCAGGGTCATAATTATAGGTCAATTCCAGCTCCGCTTCCGGTTGCCCCGGTGCAGCCAGCATAACAATGGTAAAACGCCCTTCCGGATTATCAAAACGTCGGGTTTCGACAAGGCCCAGTTTGTTGCAATAGAAATCCATCGAAGCATCAAGGTCAGAGACCCGTACCATGGTGTGTAAATATTTCATCCCTGTTTCTTTCGTTTCTAAAGGTAATTCCTTGAAAATAGTATTAGATAAAAGGACTTTAGCAATGATAATATTTACACAAAATTTTGACTTTCCACCCACACTCCAAACGAGATTATGAAAAATATTCAAATAATCGAGCCAGCACAAAATTGTACCTATGATATCTTTTCTATTGATGATGAAAGCTTCAATTTGATTTTTCCGAATAACCAAGACATTGAATTCAATGATGATCTTTTTCAGCGCCTAAGTGAAACTGTGGCATTGGATTTATCGAATTTGTTATGGAAAAACAGGGTCAGTAAGAAGGATGTTCAAGGAATTGATGGAACACTATTCTATGACATGCCTGAAAAGAAACAGTTCTATCCAACGGAAAAAGACAATGAGGCAATTCGTTCTTTCTAACAGGATAAATCATAACCTCTTGAGGTAATCACGGAATTCCTTCCCCGCTTCTCTGCGAAATTTCTCCCCAGTTCGCTGGACACTTTGCAAACGGTCGATACGAAAAGATCGGAAATCATCACTTTTTTCACACCACGACGTCAACAGCCATACCTTGTCAAAGGCTGTAAGGCCAAGGGGGCGAATAATACGTTCACTCGACTGGCCTTTTAAGTCCAGATAATGGATCTCTAGCAACGCCCGATCACGCACTGCTGTTCTTACCGGACTGAGAAAATCAATTGTTTCTTCCTCGGATTTTGGTTGAACTGAATAGGCCAGCAAAGGCGCATCATAATAGCTGTCTCCCATGTCTTCCGGCAGCACAGCAGATATTTTCGCAGATGCCCGTGTTGCAGCATCTGCCAGCGGCTTGTCCCCGCGTGCTGCCACCAAACGCATCCCGATAATAATAGCCTCCAGCTCATCCGCATCAAAATGCAGAGGGGGCAGAAAATATCCCTTTTCTATCTGATAGCCAATGCCTCCTTCGCCGCGCACAGGTGCACCCATAGACTGCAACGTCACCATGTCGCGATAGATCGTCCGCAACGAAACGCCGAGTTCTTCGGCAAGACTTTCCGCCGAGACAGGCTGTCGCCTTGCCCGCAAACGGTCGAGGATGGAGAAGAGTCTTTGAACGCGCATCATTTTTCCAAGCTAGAGAAACTACCCTGACATAAATTGTCAGGGGTATCCAGTATAACTCTCTTCACAAGCCCATGTGACTAATTCCAGAACCAGATCTCTGGAAGCACCTAAATCTGGATGAGCACATGGCAACAATCAAATCAGGCAATTAAGCCTCTAATGTATAAAACTGATATTGATAGAAATGGAAGAACAGGCATGTTTCAAAAGGACCCTGGCCCCCTCAAAACAATGGGCTTCGCCCGCTATGAAAAACGTGATGGCGTCGAAACCGCTGATATTATCGAAGCAGCACTTAACTGGCGGCAAGATTTTCTATCCACCCAGGAAGGCATCGCCATGCATTGTTTTCTCGGGAATGACAAAGGCCATTTTGCTGATGCCATTATGGCAAGTGACCATCAATCTTTTATGACGATGTGTGAAAATCATCCCAATGCCAGGAGTTCCCAAGAGTTCATGGCGTTACTAAAGCCAGATAGCATTCGCCTGACCGCCAATGCCATCCTCAAGGAAAGTGTGACCGTCCCGACAGATTTTTCCTGTATTGAGTTTGGTACCTTTAGCCCGAAATCACCAGAACAGTTTGATGACCAAGAGCAGTTTGATGAGGCAACAATGCTGGAAATATCCGATCGGATAGAGCAAAAGTATTTGAACAAGTTTACCGAACCGCGCGCCCACTTCATGGGCAAGATTGATGACACGACATATTCAGAAATCGCCTTTGTCGATAACCTCGGCATGGCACGAAGAATTTGTAACGGCTATGTCCAGGATGACACCTGTCTCGAACTTCTGGATATCTTCGATCCGGAAAGCGTAGATCTGGACTTTTGGTTCAAACTGGCCTGACCACAAGTTAGTATTGATAACGCCCCGAATTAACCTTGAAGACAGGGAGCAAGGTTATTCGGGGCGTTTCTATAATCTTTCGCAACACCATACTCGATACCAGTGTTTGATATAGCGCCACCTTAACGAAAGATTATTCACGCTTGCCCTGGACGACACGATCAAGGATCATCGCACAGAAAAGAATAGCAAAACCAGCCAAAATACCCTGTCCAACAGATGCATATTGAAGTGCTTCAAGCACATCTTCTCCGAGCCCTTTTGCACCGATCAGCGATGCAACCACAACCATTGCCAGACTTAACATAATTGTCTGGTTTACTCCGGCAAGGATAGAAGGTGCAGCCAATGGCAAATCAACTTTGGTCAGCAAATACCATTTCGTTGCTCCATAGGCGATAGCAGCTTCGCGAATAGTCTCTGGAACGCCTCGCAGTCCCAACACTGTCAATCGAACAACCGGTGTGCCCCCAAAAATCATTGTGGTAACAACAGCCGCTGGTTTACCTGTTCCAAAGAATGCAATCACTGGAATCATGAAAACAAAAGCAGGCATTGTTTGCATGAAATCCATTACAGGCCGGATCACAGCATAAACTCTGGGTCGACGAGCACAGAACAATCCAATTGGAATACCAATTACAATAGAAATACAAGCCGCAGTACCCAGCAACGCCAAGGTGGTCATTGCTTTTTCCCAAAAACCGAGGAATCCCATGTAGGCTAGGAATCCTGCAACATAAATAGCAGCACTGGATCCTGCAGAAAGCCATGTGAGCAAAAGAATGAAACTCGCAATCACAATCCAGGGCGTATCAACAAACAATACTTCCAATCCATCCAGAACGGCACGGATACCGAACGTGATAATATCAAAGAACCATTGCCCGGACAGGATAATAAAATCAAAAAACTGTTCGACTTTACTAATTGCATCAAGTCTAATTTGTGGATCTGTCGGGAATTTTGAAAACCACCCCGTAATCTCGGGAAAACTATAGTGGATAACACTAATAGAAAAAACCACACTAACAAAAACAATACTAATACATGTCCGAAAAGGATTTAACCCAGATGCAATTGTACTGTCAGATAACCAGTCAGAAAAACGGCGCTCAAGGGCTGAATTAGCAATCACACCTTGGGCAACTTTAATCAAAACCAACACAACTAACCCTAAAAGCGCAATCCAGATTGCACTTGCTTCGGCTAATGCTGCTTCCGCCTGAATATCACTGATAGCCTTTTCCAGTGAATCAATATTTCGTTGAAAAACATCAACATTATCAGCTTGTTTTTTAATTGCAGCTTCCAACTGTTGACGGCGAAAATTCAGCGTTCCCTCTATCTGCGCAATTCGGCTATTAGCCTCAGCACCAAGATCCCCGAACAAACCACGCCCAAGTTGAATCAACGCAAAGGTTTCTACGATGATGAAAGTAAGTGCCCAACTCCATAAACCCCTCATGCCAAACCAGATTGGCCCCAATAGAGCAGCCATCAAGTTAAAGGTCCAAGAGAACCCTGATTTGGCACCAATTTTTTCGAAATTTTCTTTATAATATTTTGTGTTTGTTACAACGAATTCGGATAGCAGCGTTTCATTATTACTGGTCATGACGTTTCCGTTCCTTCAATCACTGTACGTAGCAAATCTGCGCGTGTAACAACTCCAATTCGTTTTCCTGCCTGATCAACAATTGCAGCAGGTTTTTCCGTCTCAATAGCAGCTTCGATCAAGACGCCAAGATCAGCACCTTCAGAAAATTCTTGTGCATTTTCGCTAAGGCTTCCATTTTTACCTTCATAATCAGAAAGCGATTGCATAACTGCGTGCGCCCGCACGACTTTCAATCTTGAAATACCCGCCACAAAGTCCGAAACATAATCATCCACAGGATTCATAACAATATCCTCTGGCGTTCCGATCTGAATAACCATGCCATCACGCATAATTGCGATACGATCACCGATACGAACAGCTTCATCCAGATCATGCGTGATGAATACTGTTGTTTTGTTCATCTGGGCTGCCAGTTTCATGAACTCGTCTTGCAACTGACGCCTGATAAGAGGGTCAAGTGCAGAAAAAGGTTCATCCATCAACAGAATTTCAGGATCTGCCGCAAGTGCACGCGCTAACCCAACACGCTGTTGCATACCCCCGGAAAGTTCATGGGCAAATTTATTCCCCCACGGCGTCAAGTCCACCATGTCGATGGCTTTCATTGCCGTTTCCATACGCTGGTTCTTATTTACGCCCCTTATTTCCAAGGGCAGAGCCACATTATCAAGAACAGATCGGTGCGGCATAAGAGCAAAATTCTGAAACACCATTGCGATATGTTCATTTCGATATTGTCGCAAAGTGTCTGAATCCATGGCCATAATATTCTGACCATTCACATTGATAGAGCCCGCTGTTGGTTCCAAGAGCCGATTTATATGACGTACTAACGTGGATTTTCCCGATCCGGACAATCCCATGATACAAAAAATTTCGCCGGGGCGTATATCCATTGTGGCATTAGCAACACCAACGACACAGTTATACTTCTCCAAAACTTGTTTTTTACTGATATTATTGGCCTCAACATCAGCCAGAGCTTCTTTTTCCCGCGCTCCAAAAATTTTCCATACGCCAGAAATTTCGATTGCATTTGATTGTGGCACCGCATCCCCCATCAATTTATTATAGTGTCATGTTGCCCACCAACATGACACTATATACGTCAACCAAAGGGATTACAGACCCAACCAGCTATCAACACGCTCGGAGTTTTCAGCAACCCAGGTTTTGACGACGTCTGCAGGATCGTCACCGCCTTCAATCTGATAAGCAAATTCGGATACCATCTCAGCATCAAGCTGCATGTTCTGCAACAATTCAGCAATCGCAGGAGAACGTTCAATCAAAGATTTAGAATAGGCAATTTGCACTTTTTTGAGAGCATCAGCAGTCATTACTTTGGACTTGTTAAACCAGTCAGGATCATCAGACGGCTGAATAGCAATGTACTTGGCAGGATCATATTCTGGCTCTGATAATGGAACAATATCAAACTGGTACCAGATTGCATGAGGTGCATAACAATAAAACGCATACCCAATGCCCTTACGGACACTATCACCAACAGTTGCCGTCATAACCGCTTGATCTGCACGAATTGGTTCCATAAAGGGCATTAAGCCATAATCGCGAACCTTTACTTCATTCACGTTAGCAGAAGCCCAGCCAGGAGCACCAATCCAGATTTCACCCTTGCCATTCCCATCACTATCCATCAAAGAAGCTATTTCCGGGCGGGCCAAATCAAAAATTGATGTTACATTATTTTTTTCCGAAAACTCTTTGGAAACACAAAAACTCTGCCGGCCTTCATATGGTTTTTGGGACAAGGCAACAGTGCCTGCACCATCTACATACTTCTTTGTAAAGCTTTCCTGGTTAGGCAACCAAACATCTGGATGGACATCAATATCACCTTTACCTTGATCCATCGCCTGAAAGATGCTCGCATTATTACCGGGCACCAGTTCGGCCTCACCGCCAATCCTAGTCTCGACAACTTCAGCAATCAAATGTGCAATTGCCTGGGCACCAGTCCATGCCGGCGCCCCAATTTTCACCTTCTCGCTAGCTGATGCTATTGATGAAGACGCAAGTAACGTTGCAGCAAACGCAGCTCCTAGAATTTTGTGTTTCATTTCATACTCCACAGTTCGTTATGATCTCAAGCACCGGAATCCTTTGATCATTTATAGTTGATTCTATGAGGCAACCCAGCACCTCGACTTTCATTTTCTCTCCGGTAAAAACTTCCTTAGAATAGAATTAAAAAGTTCGGGATTCTCCATGTGCGCGTTATGCCCGCAATCAGGCATAACTGCCAAACTACTCTTTCTTATCCCTGTCCAAAGTGATTCAGGCTGTGCCCAATCATAAGATTGATCTCGGTCACCCCATAGAACCAGGGTTTTTTGGTCAATAGATGACATTGCATCACGACCATCCCATGTTTCCATTGCCTTCAGCCCAGCCAAAGCCGTTTCAGTAGTGACATTATCGTTCAGCAATGCACATTCCTTATAACGCAGTGCATGCTCTCCATTTATGAACCATGTCGACGCGATACGTTCCGCAGTGGCCTTTACTCCGTCATTTCGTAATCGTTTGCGAGATTGGTCCAGCGTTTCAAATCGATTGGGCATCATTCCCAAAGGGCCGGTACCATAGCAAATCAAATGATCCACTCTGTCCGGAGCCATCTTCGTTATGTGCTGGGCAATCATTCCTCCCATTGAATGACCAACCAAATGGAACTTTTGCACATCAATTTTGGTAAGAAATTTTAATATCTGGTTTGCATATCCATCAATACTGGAACTTGCTTCTTTTGCATAGCTTGCTCCATACCCCGGAAGCTCGGGTGCAATAACATCAAAATCCTGCCTAAAGGCCTGAACCTGATCCTCCCAAGCTTTTGCACCACCAAGATAGCCATGAACAAAAACCAGCGGATCACCGCTACCTGCCCTTAAATGGACAAGCAGGTTGTCATCTGTTTTACTTTTGACATCAAGCACGGTTTCGCCCTCGCGCCTAAGCTGCTTTTTGACCTGAAAACAAGTGTTGATAGGCAAACAGGGATGCTGAACCACCAGTATGAATAAAGACAACATTTTCGCCTTTTTTCAAAACACCCTGACGTATCAAGCCAATCAAACCAGCCATACCTTTACCGGAATAAACAGGGTCCAGAAAAATCCCCTCTTCTTGTGCAACCAACGAAATTGCTTCAACCATGCTATCTGTTGGCTGACCGTAGCCTGATCCAACATAATCGTCATAAGCCTCGACCATATCAGTTTTCAGTTCTGTTTTGACGCCAATAAGTTCTGCTGTAGCGGCGGCCAGTTTGTGGACGTTGGCAATCTGGGCATCGCGTTTTGCACGCACAGAAATACCGATGACATCAATAGGCGCACTCATTGCGTGAAGACCGGCCAGAATTCCGGCTTGCGTCCCTGCACTGCCTGTTGCATGGACAATCTTGTCGATTTTTAAATTAGTGCTATCAGCTTGATAAATCAGCTCTTCAATCGCGTTCGCATACCCCAGTGCACCAATTGTATTTGAGCCACCACCAGGTATAAAATACGGTTTTTTCCCCTTCTCGCGTAAACTTTCAGCTAATGCCTGAGCCTCTGCATTCATATCAACGCCATTAGGGCGAAAATCATATTCACACTTAAGAATATCGTCTAACAGGACATTACCCGCAGCTTCATAGCCATCACCCATATTTTCAACACGACGTTCCAAAAGGGCATGGCATTCCATTCCAACAACTCTTGCTGCTGCTGCAGTTTGTCGAACATGGTTAGATTGTGTCGCACCCTGTGTCACTAGTGTATCTGCACCTTTAGCAACTGCATCAGCAACAAGAAATTCCAGCTTGCGCGTTTTATTGCCACCAGTCGCCAAACCAGTACAATCATCTCTCTTGATGTAAATATTGGGTCCACCTAGTGCCCGCGTCAGATTTTCGAGTTTTTCAAGTGGCGTAGGAAAATGACCAAGTTTAATCCGGGGAAAACGAGCAAGATGCATTACAATACTACCGTTCTATTTTCATGTTGAAGTAATTAAGAAATCCTACAAATCATAAAACGATGTCCTGAAAAATCTCCAATTCAAAGATTTCATTGAATTATTCCATTATTGCATAACTCAATGATTTCAATTATTTTGAATACTGGGAAGGTACAAAATGGACATAAATTGGTTAAGAGATTTTGTTTGTCTGGGGCGCACACTTAACTTTACTCGCGCAGCAGATGAAAGAAATATAACCCAATCAGCATTCAGCAGACGTATAAAATCCCTGGAAAGCTGGATTGGCGTGCCTTTAGTTGATCGTGCAAACTTTCCTATTCGTCTCTCATATGCCGGGGAACAATTTTTACCTGTCGCAAAAGAAGCAATAGCCCGTCTTAGTGAAGCGAGACAATCCATTCGGGATCAAGATCAAGGGAACAGTAAGTTTGTACGCTTTGCTGTTCTGCATACAATCTCTGTGCACTATCTGGCTCCTCGTATCGAAGAATTGGAGCAATCCATTCGGGATCTTCGTATCCGAGTTATCTCAGACAGTCTAAGTACATGCTGTCAGCTTCTTGATGAAGCAGCATGCGAATTTCTGCTTTGTTATCGGCATGCTGAAGTAAATCCGGTATTAGATGAAACAAACTTTGCCAGAAAAGATATCCTTATTGATCAGTTGATGCCAGTTGCCAGAAAAGATACATCTTTAGAAAATCAATGGGCCTTACCTGGTCACCATAAAAAAAACATTCCATATCTAGCATACGAAAGCAGCTCTTTTTTAGGAGAAGTTGTCGAACACATTATAGGTAATAAATCAACCCATCTGGATATACGATATATGGATGGCTTAGTAGAAGCATTAAAACGCCGCTTGATAACCGGAGGGGGTATCGCCTGGATGCCCTATTCTGCAATTAAAGCTGAATTAGAAAACGGCACGTTGACTTCGGTTGGAGACGAGAAATGGGAAACGCCTCTCATACTATCGCTCTATTGCGCACCAGATAAAATAGACACAATTGCAAAAGAAGTATGGAAACAATTCTGAAGCCAGTATTTTAATATGCGTGAAAGTGTCCGCACTCAATTAGGTAACACTACAGACAATCATTCCCTTCAAATATAAAAACCCTATAAAATATTTTAATCGCTTTCGACTTTACCAGCCGAGACAACTGATTATTTAAACAATCAATTCAGTTTTCACTTGACCTCAAGTTGACTTGAAGCATTAAAAATTGCCTGTACTCAACAACTGGTCGGTAGATACAATGGAAGAAGATTTTTGGCATAACAGATGGCAAACCAATCAAATCGGGTTTCATGAACCAAAACCCAACCCAAGATTGATTAACCATTTTCACGAACTTGATCTAAAAGACAACAGCCGCATTTTTGTTCCATTGTGTGGCAAAACACTTGATATTCAGTGGCTATTATCCAAAGGACATCAGGTCGTTGGTGTAGAATTAAGCGGTCTTGCAATCACCCAGCTTTTCGACAGTTTAAGTCTGGAGCCCGAAGTAACACAATTGGGTGAGTTAAAACATTATCATGCAAAAAACATTGACATCCTTGTCGGTAATTTTTTCGACCTGACAAGATCAATTCTTGGACAAGTTGATGCGATATACGACAGAGCAGCTCTTGTCGCCCTGCCAGAAGACATGCGGCAGAAATACACAAAGCATCTGATAACAATTACCAATAAGGCACCACATCTATTATTAACCTATAGCTATGATCAAAGCCTGACCAATGGACCACCTTTTTCCGTTGATCAGGATATGGTTCAAACCTACTATAGCGCCCATTATTCTATAAAGCTTCTTGGCTCGGAACCTGTTCCAAACGGGTTACGCGGTCAATTTCCGTCAACACAGAGTGTGTGGATATTAAAAACATGATTGCCCGTATCTGGACCGCCCGTTTTGACCTTGCAAAATCTGATACCCTGACAGCCTATGCAGACAAAAAGTCACTGCCTTCTCTGAGCAACCTAGAAGGAAGCTGCGGGGTTCTCTTTCTCACCCGCGAAGATGAATGACAAACCATTACTTTTGACATAGCGAAGCTGACTATCTGGCCATGGAAGCTGATCCAGCATAAATATCAAACGTCGTCACCCTTCTCTCAAAATCAGGTAACTTATGGAATCATGGTACTACTGGGTAGATAATCAGGAATTCGGCCCTGTAACAAAGCTGGAACTTTACAAACTTTTCAAGGCAAATGTTATTGCTGGCTATAGCTTTGTGCGCCTCCAAGACAGCGATACATGGCTTTTCTATAAAGAACTCAAAATTCTCAGAAGTGATTTCACTTGGGAACAAATAAATGAGGAACAGACAAGCGGGGAAGAATTAAACGAAGAAGAGTTTAACCAGACGATCCCATCTGTAACAGCATCAAAAGACATCAGCGATGCCAACACAGACAATGTTTGGAACGATTTCGCCCCTCATCCCTGGAGAAGGTATTTTGCCCGCTGGATTGATATCTCAATCTATGCAAATTTGGTACTTTTCCCTGTTTTCTCTCACCTAACCCCAAGTCAGCTATATAGTGTAACCGCTCAACTGACCCTCGCAGAGTTCTGGGGTCTGTTACTTTTGCTACAGACACTCCTTCTAAGCATAACCGCTCTTTTCAACATTTTCTGTTTTAGAATCTTTGCAACAACCCCAGGTAAATTTATATTTGGCATAAAGATATTAACCAAGGATCATACCTCTCTAAATTTCAAAGAAGCCATAAGTAGAGAATTTCATGTACTCGTGAAGGGCTTTGCGTTTGGCATTCCCGTAATATCACTCATCACACAAATTTACGGATATCTGGACTTGACCATGGACAAATGTACGTCTTGGGATGATCGGCTTAAGACCGTAGTTGTTCAAAGAAATAATAGCGACAAACAGATCCTTTTTTGTTTTATAGGCATGGCACTGTACTTATATCTGACAAAGGCTATTTATATACCATATATCGCTTGGCTCTAAACCCTTGAGCAGGCGACAACAATCGCTGTCTTGTGCTCATCGTCATCCCACGGGGTCAAAAATCGTCCCACAGAAATCAAAAATCTCGCGAGAAACTTCGAATTGAAAGGTTTCTGTCTGCACTTCATTGCGATGATATACAGACTCCCAGCGGGTCTCTTTACCCACTCATCAACAGAAAAAATAATTGCGTTTCCCCGTTTGGCCAACTGCGCCACAGGAGCACTTTTGTGTGCCCCGATGTTCCTGACAATCAAATAAACACACGTCAATATTAAGCAGCTATTCTCTTGTAGGCTAAGTTCGTCAAATAAGACTCAGGCCTTGAATATTTTAACTACTTACATTCTGGTGACGATAGAGCATGCTATGATGCTACAATCCAGATAATCTCAATTAAGATCGAATGCTTTCTGTCTCAAATAATTTCTATCAGGGGAAATACGTTTGTCTCATTTAACTGCATCCAGGATACGCTTATTTCTCACCCTCGTTTTTCTGTCGGTTCTTGTTGGTTTTGTAGAAACACACGATCATTACACGCTCCATGAGCCACCCAAGAACAGCTTTGCCATAACTTTCATCCGGGGTGGGTCAACCTGGCTTTTCGGTAGCTGCCTGCTATGGGCTTTCGAGGTATTTTTTGTGCCCAGCCAATACGGCGTCTTCTTAAGGAAGATGTCCATTCTGTCTGCAATTTCCATTAAATCTCTTGTTGTTGTCTGCATTGTTATGCTCACGGCGATCCTTGGCGGTTATACCTTTGAAGGCAGGTTTAATCTGGAATTTTTTACTGAGGCACATTACATCAGAATTCTCATAATTGTCGGTATACTCGTTATCGTTCTGCAAACAACAACACAGGTCATACGGATTATCGGCGCACGCGCCCTGGTTAACATCTTGCTCGGAAAATACAGACAACCCGTTCAGGAAAACAGAATCTTTATGTTTCTGGATATTGTTGGGTCAACCACGCTGGCCGAAAGGCTTGGTGATTTGGGTGTTCAACACATGATCAATGAATTCTTTTTTGACATCACGGAACCTATTCTGGAACACGGCGGCGAAATTCACCGCTATATTGGCGATCAGGTTATCGTTACTTGGCCTCTAAGTGCCGGCGCAGCAAATATAAGAGTTATTCAATGCTGCTTTGCGATCAACCGCCTCATAAATGTCAAAGCCCCGAAATATGAGAAAAAATTTGGTTTTACTCCCAGTTTTCGTATCGGACTTCATGGTGGTCCTGTCGTCATTGGTCATTGTGGGGATCAGAAACAGGAGATTTCATACTTTGGCGACACAATCAACACGGCAGCGCGTATTGAACAACAATGTAAAACCCTTGATTGTCCGCTGATCATTTCTTCAGAACTTTTAAATCGTATCACTCTGCCTAAAGATTATATCGCCCAACATCTGTCCACTGTACAGCTAAGAGGACGACAGGAAGAAACAGAACTCTTTACCATCAAGGCAACTTAACCACATCAACAATATTCGTGTTCTATCAAGAACCAGATACAGCAACAAACACATGAGAAATCATGATTTCATTCTGATACACATGATACAAAATCCCAATTGACCTCGCATAAACAACCACAGATGATAAAGATCTAAGCATCCAGATCTCAGTCAGATAATCATGTTGGAAAGCAATGAGTACGACAGATCAAACTGAAAACTCTCCGCGATCATTGGATCGAATTCCGGCAAACCGAGCCTTGGTCGATCGTCTTTACAGCCATGGAAAAATCAATAAAAATGCAAGGGATGTGGCCCTGCAACAACTCATACCTCATACACAGTGGGGCATCTGGGCGGCACGGTTACTTCTGGGGTTTGGTGTCTGCTTGATCCTGTCCGGCGTGATTTACTTCTTTGCCTTTAACTGGGCCAAGCTGTTACCAGCTCACAAACTCGGTGGTATTCAGTTTGCGATCATAGCCAGTATTATCAGTGCCTGTGTCTGTAACCTGAGCCGTCTTTCCGGCCAGCTTTCACTGATATCAGCCAGTGTTTTTGTCGGGGTTTTCCTGGCCGTTTTTGGGCAAATTTATCAGACAGGGGCCGATGCCTATCAACTTTTCATGGTCTGGTCCCTGTTGATACTTGGTTGGACCATCTTGTCCAACTTTGCAGCCCATTGGGTTCTCTGGCTCGTGATCTTTAATGTCTTTTTAGGCCTTTGGTGGGATCAGGTTGCCATTGCCCGATCATTTGTAGGACGGGACTGGACACTTCTAATCTTGCCTCTTCTTGCACTTATCAACGGCCTAGCCCTTTGTACACGCGAAATATTATCCCGAAAACCTTCTTGCCATTGGCTGACCCCCAAATGGACGCGCTGGATTATTCTTGTTCCAATCCTGATCGCTCTGAATATTCCTATTGTCCTGTTAATCGTCGATATTGATCAGGCTTATGATGGCGTGTTCATTGGCTCTTTCATCGGGGCTCTTGGGCATATCAGCCTATATCTTTATTATCGCAAGATTGTAAAAGATATCTGGTCATTAGCAGCTATCACCGTTTCATCATTAGTCATCGTTGAAACACTTGCCATGAAAATTCTCTACGAAGCCCTCAGGGACGAAGATGAACTCGGTCTCTTGCTCATGGGTATTGTCACGATCGCCATTATAACCGGCTTTACCATGTATCTCCGGAACCTTACCCGCACTCTGCAAGAAGAAAATAAAGCACGGGAAAACACGAAACCAAAAGAAAATACGGGGGCCACAAATGTCTGATCCGGATACAATGCCTCAACAGGATACATCACAATCCCCAAACCGGATGACCGCGGCAGAGCTTGTTGAACACTTAGCAGACAAGAGCCTGATCCCCGACCGTGACGATGTAAACAGTTTCATTCTGGACCAAGACCAGGCACCGGATATTCCTATCTATCTCAAGATTTTATCTGGTATCGGGGCCTTTATCGCCTGCATATGCTTTATCGGATTTTTGATCCTTATTGAGATTATCAATTTCAACAATGCAGCAGGTGCATTGGTCACCAGTATTATCTTTATCGCAAGCGCGATCGGACTTTATACTCTCACTGCTGATGATAGCACGATGGGTAAAAACTTTTTCCTACAAATTTCCTTTGCCTTGATGGGAACAGGTAAATTCCTTTTTATTTTCGCAACAGTAGAATGGTTCGGTGAAAGCCTGCTTGCTATTGCCCTGTCTTCCTTCCTGATAACCGCCCTGACCTATCCATTTTACCGTTTGCATGTTGAACGGTTTATGTCTTCTTGCGGCGTACTTATCGTTCTCCTCTTGAATATCCTTTGGGAAGATGAACTCGGACTACCAATTGACATCGCCTTTAACCTTTTCCTATTGCTCCAACTTGTATCTGCCGGTTTTCTACTCATCTATCCCAAAGTTCCGGCTCTTTTTCAGCCGCTATCACAAGCATTAATCGTTAGCCTGGCAATCTCGGTCCTCTTTTTATCATCTCATAACGAATTTGATTATCTGGACAGCCCACTCTTTATCTCTCCCTTCATCAGTAACATCATGTTTGCCACCAGCTTGGTACTGTTAATTATCTGGGCTGCTGGCGGGAAAGAGTACATAAAACGCGAACCTGTTATAGTCGGGATCATCGGTAGCATCTTTCTGGCAATCCTCTCTGCCCCGGGTATTCTCTTGTCGCTTGGCCTGATGGTTTTTGGTTACGCTCGCCACGACAGGCTCTTCACCTTACTCGGCTTCCTTCTCTTGCCCATTTTTCTTTGGCTTTATTATTACAATCTCGACATTACCCTGCTCGAGAAGTCAATTGTTCTGGTCGCCAGCGGTGGCGTCATGGTTGCTGGAAAATTCTATCTGAAATTCAGGGGGTGGGATAGAACAAGACCACAGATTCCGGACGAAGATGTAAGGGCTGGAGATACAGCAAAAGGAGAGACAACATGCGCCTGAAAATCATGATTGGCCTGACAGTTCTTGTTCTGCTTGTCCTGAATTATAGTATCTACCAAAAGGAAGAGATCATCCAAAACGGCGAAACTGTTCTGTTGGAATTGGCCCCGGTTGACCCGCGCTCCCTTATCCAGGGCGATTATATGCGCCTGCGTTATGCAATAGAGAATGATGCCGCAAACGTGACATCACCGAATGTCAAAAGTGGCTATATGGTGATCAGTATCAACCCGCAACAGATTGCAAGCTTTGTCAGGTTTGATGACGAAACCCCGCTGACAGATAACGAGAAGCGCCTCTACTATCACAGAACCTATAGCAGGGTCAGAATTGTGCCGAACTCATTTTTCTTTCAGGAAGGGCATGCAGACCGATATCAAAATGCCCGTTATGGCGTCTTCAAGTTTGATGACAACGGCAACCACATTCTTACTGATCTGGTTGATGGGCCATAGGACAAACCTGCTAACGCCAGAGATGTGTAAGGAAATATTTTATAACCACAATATAAAAGAGGTTCTGTTCAATTATGAAACTGGAACAAAACCTCTGTAATAAAACCAATTATTGTACTTTATCACTTAGTGTGTTTTGGCTGATAGCTTGAAAAACCAAACCATTTAACTGCCCAATAAATCAGTGTCCGTCGTAACCGACTAACCCCGGCTTGCTCCATACCAATTCGGAACAACAAATCAGCCGCAGATTTATTCAACCATTTCATAGATGCATCACGATAACACCAGTCATGAGCAATAGCGGGCAAGTTCTGTCCACCAATTTGAGGGATAAGCACCTGAAATAGCCTGGGGATAGAAGCAAGGTCCGTTTCAAAACCTGCAGATATAACAAATTCACGGCGCTCGTTATCCTTACCAACAAATGAAACTGAAATAGGTTCATTTAATACCCATACATTTTTGGTCGATATCCATGTCAAGCTTGGATCAATGGTAGAGTATGTAACAAAATAAATCATAGTCCACCTTCTAAAGCCGCAATTACTGTATTAATTATTCCGGGGAATGCATCAGTGACATCTTCAGAAATCTCGGCCTCAAGAATTGCTCTAGCTTTTTGGCCTTCGAAGGCTTTCACTTCTTTTGCCGAATAACTTGCAATGCCCGTGTTCAAATCAACATCAAAAGCAACATTGGCTTTTTCTTTACCGTCGATAATTCGGGCGCTTTCTATTTGACCATTATCATCGAATTTGATGTTCCAGTCTGCTACACCAGAATGCCCCTGTTTTGAAACTCCCGGAATTGAACCTGTGCAGGCTGACAGTAACAAGACGATCATAAAAACAAGAATTAGAAATATGTTTTTCATTATAAAGTTACTCACTTTTCATAATGATGGTGTGAAATTACAGTGAAACGAATTATTCAGGAGAAATTTGAATTAAGATCAAGCACAAGGCTGTACTCTGTTTCACACTCTTAGCCTCTTGAGAGGCGCGAATGAATAAAGTACTGTAAAAAAAAGAGGCTTTAGCATCCGCGCCCACATATAATTGTTACCAATTTTTAGTCGGCAATCTTAAAATCAACCAAAGAACGGTGATTTTTCATAGGCACCGGGAATAATCCGGAAATATTCAACTAGTGCCCTGTTCAAACGAGGGTTAACAGTATTACTAATGCTAACAAGTTCACCACCAGCTAAACCAGAAGAACCTTCAACAAGTTTATCATCAGAAGAATAATCATCAAAAACAGTTACATTGTTCCCAATCACAGTCTCTGATACTTCCTTAGGATCAGTGAAAGCCCAGTTATTTACAGCAACAATTCTGGCCGTAAAGGCCACTTTAAACAAATCACCTCGGGAAAATCTTTCATTTACAGTAAAGTACCGGACCGTAACTTCTTCATCCCGTGCAATCTGATTCAATCTTTTAGTTTCAGCAGCATTTTTAGAAACATTTTTCTTATGTTCATCAGGTTCCGGCATACTGTAAAAATCAGTTTTCCCGTTTTGAATCTCACCATATACAGTGTGTTGGTGGTCAAAATTATTTTCTGCCGGATAGGCGTAATCATTCGGTTGACTATTAACAATCTGATGTTTAAATAGCCTCTCTGCCGTACTGAAATAAGCCTTATACCCAGATGTAGAAGCAAGTGACTCTGGCACATACCCATCATCAAAGAAACTTGTATCAACACCGTCTATGCTTGTAACAGCTTTGGAACCTGGTTTAATTTCAAAACGCTTCAAGTTAACACCACTTGTTGCGGTTCCAATAAAACCATTAAACCGGTCAATCGCCTCACCCAGAGCTTTACGGTTAGCTTTATTTCGTTGATTCTTCCCTGTATTGTGTGCAATCTGGACTTCTGATATCAAATCAGCAAGTTTTTCTCTTTCCTCCTGTAATCGCTTGATATTATCCTGATATCGTCCTGCTGGTACACCAGAATGACGAGTACTTTGAACTCTCAGGCGATCCAGAGAAAATTGTGCCCTCTCAATAGCATCATCAATCTCACCAATTGTTTTGGTATCATTGAGAATATTTTTGTTAATTTTCTTTGTCTGTTGAAAGGCTTTATGAGACCGGAAAGCTTTTCGAAAGATACTCGCACCTCTAATTGTTTTAAAAATGTTTTTGGCTGCACCACCATATCCACTAAATCCGTCAAGGACTTGAGTAACAAGTTTTTATGTATCCTCAAATTGCTTGGTTTCAGCACTGTCGATAAGGGCCTTTTCACTCAACTGAAGAGTGTTATTGACCTTTGCATACCACCCTGAAAGGGCTTCTGTAATATTGGTTTCGATCACATCAACTGACTGTAGTTGTGTTCGCTTTGGCAATTCAATCTCAAGAGTGTTTTTTAGATTGTCTGCTGTTACCCCAGTGTTTAGGGCATTGACCTTTTTATTCAGAAAATCCTTGAGCAAACCTTGAAGCGTTTTGCCTTCTTTTTTGATGTATTGAAGTAAGTTATTGAGATCCTTTTGTGCCTTTTCAGGATCATTACCGCTACTTGTTGCCCCCGGAACGCCCTGAAGGATCGGCACACCCAGTTTTACAAAATCAGCAAGCGCGCCAGCTGCTGCAGATCTATTATTATTTCGTGCATCTTCTACAGCATCCAAAACTCGATCAACCGTTTCGGACGATGCAGTCCCATCCAATAATTCTCGCGCAACATTTTCACTTTCTTGCTGACTGACCAGGCTACCAATATGTGCGCCTAAATTATTATTTGTAACAACTTTATAAATTATTATTTGTAACAACTTTATAATGATCAACCTGATCTTCAGACATGTTTACACGAATAATGAAAATCTCATTTTTCACAATACTGACGACAGGAAGAAAATCGTAATCTCCATTATGTTCGGCAGGCAAAAGTTCCAGGTCATAATTCCCATCTGAAGAATTATCTGCAGCAGGATTAAAAGACATCTTGAAATCAGAAGCCTGTGGATTGTTAACCTCAAAAGAAATTCTGCCATCATTACCTGTCATTGCTGTAAAAAATATTTGACCATTTGCACGACCATCTTTATCACGCTGGTCAGCAGGAAGGTGTCCTTGATCGGAAATATCACGGTCTTCAATTAAACGATTTCCACCAGGTTCCTGAATAATTATCTTAACACCCTTTTGAACATTTGTTCCTTGAATATTACTCCCATGAAGAGCAATTTTTACCGGGGAATTTTTAGAATTAGTATTCATATCAATTTACTTCTTTCATAAAATTAATATTTGCGCTTATTTTTCAAATAATTAAAAAATAAAAATTTATTACGCAAATACAAAACAGTTTAGCAAACGAACGACAAATATTCTTCTCTGTTGCTCAAAATGCAATTATGAAGAGCAGTAAAACAAAACAAGATGGAACCGTTTTTTGCCACAGCGAATTCATCTTTTTAGATCATGAAAAATAAGTCTGGCACCTGATTTCCCTGACGTTTATGACCAACAAGAATGTAATAAAAAAAAATCACTAAAACCCATGGATATCTATTTAATCGAAATATACATCACTTAAATTCAATCAAAATTACTGAATAAACTCCGCAAAAATGAACAAATTGCATCACAGCCATTTAGAACTGAACCTCCTTCGCCTAAAGCCAAAGGGTTCACCTTAATAAGCACCTGTGGCACAAAATTATATCTTTATCCGGCTGAAGTCAGAGGATTTAAACCAATATGTGGAAACTGAAAATATATTACTGCTGTCTCAAAATGGAGCGATCTACATCCTTGATATCACGCTTGCCGCACAGGGCCATGGTGATGTCCATTTCATTGCGGATAATTTCCAATGATTTGGTCACGCCTTTCTTGCCCATCGCCCCAAGACCATAAAGGAAAGGCCGCCCGATATAGGTCCCCTTTGCGCCGAGGGCAACAGCTTTCAGTACGTCTTGCCCGGATCGAATACCGCCATCCATATGGACTTCGATCTTATCGCCGACGGCCTTGACGATTTCCGGCAAGGCTTCGATAGACGAAATCGCCCCGTCCAATTGACGGCCACCATGGTTCGAAACGATGATCGCATCGGCGCCGGTTTTCAGGGACATTCTGGCATCTTCAGGATCAAGAATGCCTTTCAGGATCAATTTTCCCCCCCAACGTTCCTTGATCCACGCCACATCATCCCATGACAGCTTGGGGTCAAACTGTTCAGCGGTCCAGGACGACAGAGAGCTGAGATCTTCGATCCCCTGTGCATGACCAATGATATTGCCAAAGGTACGGTTTTTTGTGCCCAACATCCCAAGACACCAGCCCGGTCGTGTTACCATCTGCCAGATATGATGGGGTGTAAACTTGGGCGGTGTGGAAAGGCCATTGCGCAGGTCTTTGTGGCGTTGTCCCAGAATTTGTAGATCAAGGGTCAGAACCAGTGCAGAACAGCCCGCAGCCTTCGCGCGATCAATCAGGCGTCCGGCAAAATCCTTGTCCCGCATGACATAAAGCTGGAACCAAAACGGTTTGCTTGTTTTCTCGGCAACGACCTCAATGGAACAGACTGACATGGTGGACAGGGTAAAGGGCACACCTGCCTCTTCACAGGCCTGAGCGGCCAGAATTTCGCCATCTGCACGTTGCATCCCCGTCAAGCCAGTCGGGGCAATCGCAACAGGCATGGAAACATCTTGCCCCACCATCTGACTGGCGAGGGTTCTGTTCGTCATATCCACCGCAACCCGTTGGCGGAACTTGATTTTCTGAAAATCACTCTCGTTGGCACGATAGGTTCCCTCGGTCCAGGACCCGGAATCTGCATAGTCGAAAAACATCTTTGGCACACGACGTTGGGCCAGCTTTTTCAGATCGGCAATTTCCAGAACCTGTGCCATGACACGCTTTCCTTATTTTGAGATATTCTTCACGAATAGATGAAATATTGACATATTGGATAAATAATTTTACCAATAATGTAAAGTGGTAAAAAATTATTACCATTACCTCAACAATAATCATTCGAGTAAGATGGCGCTTAAGAAAATTCGTTCTGAAAAACTATCAGATACAGTCGCAAAGCAGCTGGAAAATTATATTCTGGATGGAATTTTGCCGCCGGGTGAATACCTGCCAGCAGAACGTGACCTTGCTCAACAACTTGACGTTTCCCGTCCCTCTTTGCGAGAAGCCTTGCAAAAACTGGAAGCTCAGGGTTTGTTGGAAACTCATCAAGGCGGTGGGACGCTGGTCAAAAATTTCCTGGGTCCCTCCCTTACCAATCCTTTAACGGCAATCTTTCAAAACCATCCCGATACCGTAAATGACTTTATGGAATTTCGCGCCATTTCCGAAGGCAATGCCGCCTACTATGCCGCCCAACGCGCAACAGAAGCTGATCGGAAAATACTAACCGCCTGTATAACCGACATGGATGCCGCCCATGAAAAAGGTGACTTGGAGCTGGAAGCCAGCATCGACGCAGACTTTCACATGAACATTGCCGAAGCCGCACACAACGTTGTGCTCCTTCACGTCATCCGTTCACTGGTAGAAGTTCTTAAAAAGGGTGTCTTCCTGAGCCGAAAACAACTTTACACCCATCAGGGATCACGAGATCGCTTGCTTGCTCAACATCATGCCATTTACGACGCCGTAATTGCAGGAAAACCCGACGAAGCCCGCCGGGCCTCACAAGACCATCTTGCCTACGTGCAACAGGCCATTCGCGATTTAGAGCGTGAAGACCATCGTATTGAAGTCTCAAAGCGCCGCCTGGAACGCTTTATGATCAAACAACAGAAGCGTAACAAAAGTTAGATAGCCTCCACCTTTTCCCAGTGCCCCTATTCCACTTCCAGGCTATTGATAAGCTGGTCAAATCCCTGTTGAACCAGATCTTTATCCTCATCGGATACCTGGGTGAAAATAACAACAGAGTCTGAATTTGCCATCATTTCATAAAAATCTGATGTATGAGGTACTTCAACACTGGCCAGTGTTATTGCAAACTGATTGCGAATGGCCTTGATAATGTTCTCTCTATTATCCGGGGTAAATTCAAAAACTTCCCCCCTGTTTCGTGATCCCACAGGCAACTCGGCATTAAAGTTTTCAATGATCAAATCAACATAGTCTTCAAGCTCGATCCTGACGCTATTATAAAATACCGAAACGCCGACAACGGCATCCCCCGATGATTCGATACTGATATAGCGAAACCCTTCTTCTGCCGTATCATCCGTGACCTTCCAGTTTCCGGGCATCGTAAAACTAACGCCATCTTTGGCATAGGCTTGACTGTTTGAAAGATCGGCCTGTTCTTCACAGGCAAACAGAACAAAAGCCAATAATAGCGCACAAATATTTTTCCACATATGCGTAATTCTCTTTATCAAAACTATTGAAACAAAATAGTAGATCAGTGAATGCCCCTTCATAAACACTCGCTGATTTCCCCTAACGACCTAACTATACGACGTCACGCCGAAAGCAGCTCCCCCAACGAAGCAGCAAAAAAATCTTCCGGATCTTCAACTTCTTTCAAGCGCTTGTTTTCAATTAACCAGTATCTGGTGCCGGTATTTCTCACAAAGGCTCTGTCATGGCTTACCAGAAGACAGCTGGCATTATGGGCCTGCAACTCTTCTTCCAAAGCTTCCTGCCCCTCAATATCCAAATGGTTTGTTGGCTCATCCAACAGATAAAAATTTGGATTACGCAGTCTTAGATCCAGCATCGCCAGACGGGATTTTTGCCCGCCGGACAGCGCACCGATGGGCTTGCTTTGCATATCCAGATTAATGCCCGCCCCGGCCAGCAACGCAATGGCGCGCTGATCACCGACATCAAAGCGTTCCGTGATGACTTCTGTTGGCGTCGCCCGATCATCCAGTTGAGACAAGGCCTGATCGGAATAGCCCATGATAACGCTTGGGGTGGATTTGATCGTCGAGTGTTCCCCCATAACCGCCTGTTGCACCATACGGATCAACTGGGTTTTCCCGGTTCCGTTACGCCCGAGCAGGACAATACGATCACCTCGCTTGATCCAAAGCGGCGGTATCTTGAACAACACTTTCCCATCGGGGGCTGTCACCCCTCCTTCTTCCAGTGTGATCAAAGCCTTGGCATGGGTATCTGAATTAACAAGTTTGATTGCCCCCGCTGACTTGTCCTTATAAGCCGCCTGGGATTGCTGCTCGATTTTGTCCGCACGTTCTTTGAGCTGTTTGGTTTTGGTCACAAGCAGATCACTGCCCGAATTGATCCCAATATTTTTCAGCTTGGCGGCCTGGCGACGAAGCTGTTGTGCCTTGCGAGCATCATTTTCAAACTGACGCTCTTTTGTTGCATCACTTTCATCCAAAGCCGCCCGCGCCTGACTATAGGACAGAGCAAAGCTTTGCGACTGATCTTCCCGCAGGAAAAGCGTTCGATTGGTCACGGCATCCAGAAACGCACGATCATGGCTGGCAACAAATATCGGCGTATCCCGCGCCACAGTCCCCAACCAGTTCTGAAGAAATCCAATACGCGAGAGATCAAGATGGTTGGTTGGCTCATCCATTAACAACAGATCAGGTTCACCCACCCACACACGGGCAAGCAACATGACACGTTGCCAACCACCAGACAGCTCACAGACCAAACGACTGTGTAGCTCTATCGGAACCGCAAGATCATCCAGCACAACGTCAACGCGCCAGCTTTCGTATTCCGCCTGCTCTGCGGGCAAAGCCGATAGCACCGCATCATAGAGGCTTTGTTCCATAAGGTCGCCCGGAACATTTTGTTCCACGTAGCCAACCTTAAGCCCCCGTGCACGGGTGATATCACCTTCGGTCGGCTCCATCCCCCCGGCAAGACAACTCAGCAGGGTCGATTTTCCACGCCCATTGGCAGCGACCAGACCAATATGATCACCTTTGTTAATAGAAAAGTTCAGGTTTGTGAAAAGCGGCATACCAAGGGTAATGCCCAGATCTTTGGCATTTAGAAGTGTCATAACTGTCTCAAGAAGCGCAACAGAATAGAATTGTAGCACTACCTTACAACATAAGCCCTTCGCCCGTGAGATAGCCATAAAAGACTGGGAAAGGTAGAATTATTCGGAGAGCATGCAACCTAAACAACAAGTTTTCAAGTGTTTAATATACTTGCAACTTAAATCCGGGCTTAACAAGCCCTCTTCCGCTCCCAAACCAATGATGCCACCGCGATATCCTGTGCGGCGATGCCCGTCAGGTCGGCGATCGTTATATCATCAGCATTCAAGCGCCCCGGTTTCTCCCCGGCCACGACAAGCCCCAACGAAATCGCCCGATCTTGCGAGACTAAACCGTTACGCACCGCATGCCCCAGATCGCCGTGATGGACACATTGGGCAAGGTCATCGACCATAATGACCGCAGCCTGCTCGAACAACGCCGCATCCACTTCCTGTTTACCCGGATTGTCTGTTCCCATGGCAACGATATGAGTGCCCGGGTGCACCTCGTCTTTTAAAACCAAAGCCTTTGGTGACGGGGTTGTTGTAATGACCAGATTGCATTGGCACAGAAGATCTCTTACTTCTGGCGCTGTGTTGACGTCATAGCCCTGTGCTGTCATGTCCTTGACGTATTTCGTTACCTGTTCGGGATTGCGGCCATAAACCACAATAGATTTCAAACCCAACAAACGACAGGTCCAGTGTGCCTGTAACCGCGCCTGTTCCCCTGTGCCAATAATCCCCACTGCATTGACTTTATCCGGGGCTCCGGCCTGTGCCGCCAAAGCACCTGCCGCTGCGGTGCGAATATCCGTGAGCCAGCCTTTATCATCAAGCACACAGACGGGCGCACCCGTTTGCGCACTAAGAACCAGCATCATGCCGCTATTGGGGGATAGACCAAGCTTGCCGTTATCCCGAAAACCACTCGCGACCTTTACCACAAAAGTATCGGCTCCTCTTTGATGGCCATACTTGATATGGCATTCACCCACTGCCGGATTATCAAGCTGTAGAATACCCGGTGGCGGCGAATTCACGTCCCCGCGCCCATGAGAAATAAGAGCTTCTTTTACCGCTGAGAGGATATCATCGTCACTCAAACAAGCTCTAATTTCATCCAGTGTTATGATCGGTAATGTGTTCATGTGTTCATGTGTTACTCTTGAGATAAGCACGGAAAGCAGCAAGCCCCTCATCGATGTTTTTGCGGCCAAAGCCAATCCGAAAGCGATTCCAGGTGACAGGTAATAGATCAGATTTATAAATCCGCGGGGGCAACAGCAACACGCCGGATTTATTGATCAGGTCTTCACAAAAATCATCCGTCGTTCCCTTGCCTTTATAAACCGGAAAGCCAACACAGCCCCCATCGGGCACTTGCCACTCAAACAGATCCGGAAACTCAGCAAAAAATGCCGTCAACTTGCCCGCATTCTCTTTCACCAGTTTGCGATTGTTAGCGAGTATTTGTTCGCGCGCTCGCAGAGCGATGATGGACAACCACTCGCTCGGCCCGGAATTACAAATGGACAGGTAATGCTTGTAACATTCCATCCTTTTCAAAAGATCCCGGTCCTGACAGGCAATCCAGCCAATACGCAATCCCGGCAGGCCATAGGCCTTTGACATCACATTCAACGACAGCGCCTTTTCATAAACATCTGCGGCCTGTGGCAAGCGCAAAACTTCATCTCGTTCAATGCCTCGATACACTTCATCACTGAACAGGTAAATGTTGTGGGCACGGCAAAGTTCAATCAGACGACCAAAAGAGTTCCGTTTTAAGATTGCGCCTGTAGGGTTATTGGGAAAGTTGATGGAAATCAGTTTTGTATTGGGTCGGATTGCGCTTTCCAGAGCATCCATATCCAGCGACCAGTTATCATCCGGATCAAGAGGAACACCTGTCACTTCGCAGATATCAAGGGGAATTGTTTCCGCCGCCTGATAGTTAGGTACCACAACAATGGCATGATCCCCAGGTTTCAACAGAACCCGCATAGCCACGTATACACCCTCCTCAGCGCCCGCAAAACACAGGATATCTTCCGACACCAGCCCCTTATAACTATTGGCAATTTCTTGTCGTAACAACGGATGCCCAAAGGTTTCTGTATAGCCCAGCGGCAAGTCATAAAACGTCGCACGATCTTTTTCGCTTGCCATCGCCAAAAGCTCATTGATGGTCATGCTCTGAATATCAGATGCCGTCATGTGATATCTGGCTTTGAACTCCCAGTCAGAAAAGAAGGTTTCCAGTGAGAAATTACGCATTCGCCTTCTCTTCCTCGGTTGTGCTGATCACATCGCAAAATGTCTCATAACCGATATTACGCCCGCATATCACCACCGCGATCTTCTTCCCCTGATAATCTCGCCCGGTTTTAAGGGCCGCAGCCACCGCAACACCTGCGGAACCCTCAATAATAAACCGTTCATTGGCCGCAACATCGCGCATGGCCTGTGCGATTTCGTCCTCGCTCACCAAAACATGGCGATCAATGACTTTCTGACAGATGGGGAAGGTAATGGTTCCCTCTTCAACGCCACCTGCGGATCCGTCAGCAAGGGTATCTGCCTCCCACGCGTCATAGATTTCGCCCTTTTCCAGACAGTAGTGCATTGATGCCGCATTTTCAGCCCAGCACCCGATGATATCCACATCTGGCAAACACGATTTGAGGTAACTTCCCACACCGGAAATAAGCCCGCCACCGCCAACACAGATATAAACAGCAGCAATATCAGGGCACTGTGCAGTAAGCTCCAGACCGATTGTGCCCTGCCCGGCAATGACATCAAGGTCTGCATAGGCAGAAACATAGGTAATGCCCTGTTCTGTCGCAGCAGCTCGCGCCGTACGCTCACTATCCACACAGGTCCCTTCAACCAAAACGGTTTTCGCCCCCATTCGAGTAATGTTCCCATGCTTTAAAGGCGAAACTGTATCAGGTAAATAAATAGTGGCCTCGACATTTCCGACACTGGCAGCCTGGGCAGTTGCCATTCCGTGATTTCCTGTCGATGCCGTTGTTATCCCCTTTTCACGTTGTTCTTGAGACAGGGTTAAAACCTTGTTCATCGCCCCGCGCATTTTGAAGGAACCGGTACGCTGTAAATGCTCGCCCTTGAGCAAAAAGGTCGCCCCTGTTTGATCGCTAAAGGACGGCGCTTCATCCAGTGGTGTTTCCCGCACACCGCCATCCACAGCTTTAATCCGCTGATTAGCCACAACAATTTCCTCGACCAGATTACGATCATTTATGATCATGCCGATCCCCTTTGCTCTTTTAAATATTTGTAAACCGTCGCACGACCAAGCCCCAGACAACGGGCCACATAGTTAGCTGATCCCTGACCCTGAAAAGCTCCTTTGGCTTCCAAAGCGATAACCAGATTACGCTTTTCGCTTCGTCCAAGCACCTGCAGGCTCAATCCCTTTCCCTGCAACCATTCCTGAATAAAAACATTGATCCGCTCATGCCAGTCATCACGAAAGATTTCCGCAATCTTATCGCTTTTTTCTCCGCTATTTTCTTCTGGTTCATGTCCTTCTTCCGGTGCCGCCAGCATCATGCCCAGAACCTGATACATCCGGTTCATATCTGACATATCCAGGTTTATACAGATCATGGCTTCTGCCTGACCGATATTATTCCGCATGACCACACTGATGGATTTCAGGATCTTGCCATCCCAGTTCACCTTGCGATAAGGGCCAAGCACGCGATCACCATCGGCAAACTCTACCTCGTCCATATGGGACGGTGACCCGATTTCCCGGTTGGAATAGTTGTTCGCCAGATAAACAATCTCTTGGCGTTGTAAATCATGTATGACGACTTCAGCATGGGAATGCATTAAGGCCGCAACTCCGTCTGCCATCGATTTATAGTTATCAAAGTTTTCCATACTTAGACGTTTAGTCTATATTAAGAACATATGTCCACATATATTTCACAAACCCTGTTTCATTGACATCCAATGCAAGAAAAACAAACTCCCAGTTCCTGGTAACTGAAATTTTAAGTTGTTTATCTTATAAATGAAAAATATACTCAACCATGCATTGTTATGTGAAAGCCTCATGATAACAATCCGTCGGCTCAACCTTCGGCTTCATCAATTCGTTTTACCACTGATCACTCTGACTGATAGATAGTCACTGGAGGTTGACAGATGACCGTTGGGATTTTACGTGCCGATTATAAATAATATCCACACAAACAATGTCACTATCGGTGTTAATATTCGCTACACGCGACTGTTAAAGAACATATCCATATCAGATCTCGCACACAAAGTTGGTGTAAAGGTTTACTATATACAACGATGTGAAGCCGGTGAGACCGAAATTCCTCCCCCTCTTTTACAAGACATCGCCAATGTCCTTGGCGTCACAATTGCTACATTTATAAACACAACAAAACGCGTTCCGACCAGCAAAGAGAGTTATCTTTCAAAAGCACTCAAAGCAATTAATGAACTAGAAGATTCTATTATTCAGAACCAAGATGACAAAGAATACACGCTAATCGACACGGATAATTCAAATTCCCGATTGGATTAACCTTTCCTGAAATTTTATAAGCATGGTAGATCAACATTAATCGTTTTTACTAAGCTGTTTAACAATTGCGCCAGTAAAGGTGGTAACGCCTTCTTTCTTGGCGATTTTTTTGTGGTGCGAAAATAATGTATTCACAGAAATGCCAAGCTTTTCGGCCATTGCCGCATTGGAGAGTTCAGGTTGATTAATCTGCAGTTTCAAAATTTTCTGCTGAATAGGAGATAGTTTAATATTTTCCCGACTCAATTGCCGCAACAATGTATGGCCAGGGCAAAGTTGGCGATCCAGTTTATCGGCCGCCAAAGCCAAAACACCGGAATATTTTTGATACAACTCCTCCACAGAGCGATCCGTTGTTAAAATCATTGCTGATTTAAGATTGTTGCGCCCTGAAAAGAGCACAACCCCGTCTTCCATACCAAAGAGCTTCCATAAATTATCTGCAATCTCAGCTTCATTGCGATTGGTTGACATCCCATCTCGCGCTTCAGCAAAGGTATAACTGCGGTTCCATTGACCGGCTACTTTAGCAACGGGGCAAAAACGGTGTACCTTAGAAACATGACTATCTTTCTGATGAATGGCTCTGGCAACTGGGCATGAACGGTAAACTTGCGAAGCGTAATAGAGTTCATGAAATCCTTCAGCAAGATAACCTTCCCAGTTATCCATGACATCTGGATACCAGCGTTGAAAAAACAAACCATTGAACCCTAATGCTAAAACCGTGTCTCTGGTTTGCCAAGGAGTTTCAACATTCAAAATATCTCGTGCAAATTTATGTTCTGATACACTCATCCCCCCCCCCCACAAGCACAATTATTAGGTGTATCATAAATGAAAAGAGTTTAGATATCTACAGATACGAACAAAGGTTCCTCTCCATGCAAATTCACATTAAATTCATATACTTGTGTCCAAAAACATTCATTGTATCCTCTTATAGATATCAGTACTCCCTGCAGGCCAAGTATAATCCAGGCCGCAGGAATAGGATAAATCTAAAAAACAACCAACCTTACCTGTCCGACCAGATCGCAAGTTCATTGCCATTTGGATCTTCAAAATGAAAGCGCTTTCCGCCCGGGAACTCATATATTTCCTGTTTTATAACTCCGCCTGCCTCTTTGACCTTGGCAAGGACCTTATTCAGGTCATCGCTATAGAGGACGACCAACACACCCGGATCTGTAACAGGTCGCTTGCTTTCCCCGTTGAAACCACCTTCAACACCAGCACCGGAAAAGCTGATATAGTCTGGTCCCCAGTTCTGAAACGCCCAGCCAAAGCAAGTTTCATAAAAAAGTTTCGTTCCGGATACATCCCGTAAAGGGAATTCAATATAATTAATATGATTGTTATTGTTCATGGAAAAACATCCTCATTGATCAAGTGTTTTTTTTCATCTCACAATGATTATTATCAAGTTTTATATTTTGGAATAAAGCTGTATATTTGAAAGATATATTCCACATATGGTATAATTTAATGCACTACAATGCGATGGCAATTTTCGTACACGTCGTTCAAGCCAAAAGCTTTACCAAAGCGGCCAAAGAACTTTCACTTCCACTTTCCACACTTAGCCGGAAAATCACAGAGCTTGAGAAATCTCTTGAGACAAAGTTACTTACGCGAACGACGCGCTCGGTTGAATTAACAGATATCGGTAAAATTTATTATCGGCACTGCCAAGAAGGTTTTGCATTATTCAATTTTGCGAATCAAACGCTTCGCCAACATAGATCAACTGAACAGGGCCAACTTCATATATCTGTTCCTCCTAACCTTGCCGAACCATTATTCCTTCCGGTCATTAAAATATTTCAAAACCAGTACAAACAGGCACAAGTAAATGTTTCCATTTCAGAAAGGCTATTAAACTTTAATGATGACAATCTTGATTTATCTTTTCGGGTGGCACCACCTGATAATGACAATCATATTGTCGTTTCACTACTAAAGTATCGCCATATTCTGGTTGCTGCGCCAAGCTATCTGGCCACTAAGTCCTCGATAAAACAACCAAGTGATCTGAAAAAACATTCTCTCATCGGTTTTGGGTTTCATAATAAACCAGAGCTAACCTGGCGATTAAAAAACAACCAAAACACCTATGAACACTCTTTCTCGCCCAACTTTTCAATAAACGATTATATGGGTGTTCTCGAAGCGGCAAAACTTGGGATGGGCATTGCCGAAGCACCCTCAATCTTGTGTTCGGAAAAAATTGACGCAGGAGATCTTGTCAAATTATTACCTTCTTGGCGTTTCCCTGAAATAACACTTTTTGCTGTCCATCAAGGCCCCCAAAGCCTTTCTCGCCTTGCAAGGTTATTTCTAAATCTATGTAAAGATCAATTTCAAATCAGAAGACACGAACTAACCATCAAATAGATTCTTGATATTGCGACCCAACTAAAATCTGAATCACAATATTTCAGCCTTTTAGAAGGTCATTCCCCACGAAAATCCACAATCGCGAGATGCTATGCTGAGCGCCCGCCACACCCTAAATATAGCCCCTTTAAAGCCTTTGATACACAACCACTATTACAGTTATGTGAAATTCTTCTTCTCAAAAGAAGTATTTTCAGGTTATAGTATATGGAAAGTTGTTGACGTGAGTGCGTTACCTGAGTGTTTAACGAAACCACTAGGGGGGGACAACAAGATGACTGATCATATCGGGTATAATAACCTCAAAGATCAAAATGCCATCTCTACCAGCTTTGGCCCATTCAGGCTTCGTTTTTGCTTCCCGTTTTTTCAAAACTTTCCAACAATAATTCTTCCTTTAATTCCTTATCATTTATTGCGTTCCAACGACAAAGTTTTCGGAACTTGCGTTCCTTATATATTTTCACGGCATAAAACCTCCCTACCCTGAGCAAGTACAGTTTGTGTCAACTTGCTAACTTCCCCGGCCTCCCTTAGCCGGGGATTTTTTTGGGAAGTTGATAGCTTTGTTATCTTGAAAGATTATTGTTTCTACTTAATAAGCTGGTACTATCATCCGATAATTGAAATCACATTCCAAAGGCAAGACAATGGCTGATATCGCGCTTGAATGTTCTTGCGGCAAAGTCAAAGGAAAAGCGCATAATATCTCTCCGGCAACAGGGCGGCGTGTGATCTGTTATTGCGAGGATTGTCAAAACTTTGCCAAAAAAATTGGTCGGGCAGATGACATGCTCAACGCTCATGGCGGAACCGATATTTTTCAGATCACGCCTTCCCAAGTGGAAATTACCAAAGGTATGGATCAACTTCGCTATTTGAAGTTATCAGAAAAAGGTATCTATCGCTGGTATACCAATTGTCGCCAAACACCAGCAGGAAACATGGTCGGCCCGCAAATTCCCTTTATCGGCATCGCACATAACTTTATGGCTTGTGGTAATGACAGAGACAAAATTCTGGGACCTGTGCGCTATTCAATTATGGAAAAGGGCGCAAGAAAGCCAGACGATAAAACAAAGACAATGCCGACAGCAGAAAAATCTGCAAACAAATTTCCATTCAGCCTGATCATTAAAATTTTTGTCCGCTTGTTTATTGATAAGATCAGAGGTAAAAACAGACCAAATACCTTTTTCAAACCCGATGGAACACCGATTTCAGAATAGAATCCTGCGAATGTTATTTCTTTTATAGATGACCAAATAGAAATGAAAAACAGCAAGATCAACTACCCTGATTCCTGATCAAACTGGGCCCATTCAAGAAAACTTGTGATTAATTTATTTTCTTCTTTGACCCAATTTATTTTTTTCCCTACGGCGCGCTTTCACAGGAATAGCACAAGGGAACTCTGTTTTTGTGCCCACAAAAATCGGGTTTAAATTCAACAGTAGAGAAATTAATGGTTTTAAAAATATCATCGTGGTCTTCCTTATTATTTTGCCAATCCCAAGCCTTTGTGGTCTGAGCCGCATATGTAAAACCGCGGTTCTCATAAGGCCTCGTAATCTTGCGAGCAAATCACCAAGGAGCACACCCTCGTTTAGAAGTTTCAGTATTTCAGAAAGACTTTAAAATAGACTTAACAGCCAATGATGAATCTCTCCTCGTTCCAAATAGATCGAAAATCAATCTGACATCTGGGAAAGCCAGTTTGTGATCCGCTGTTCATTCACTCCAAAATCGCTTTTCCCATAGTGGGAACGGCTATAAATTGCCAGGGTCGAGGTGGTTGGGCCAAGCGGAATAAAGCGGATCGTAATGCTATCGGGATATCGCATCCATTCCGTTCTTTGAATAAAATCGTATTGCAGATTTTCCCCCTCCACAGTTCCCAATTCCAGAGACGCCTCTATACGCGGCCGTTTTTTGATAAAAGCCAGCCACTCAGCCCTTAGTTCATCGACGGGCGTCTTATAAACCGGACTTTCTTGATGGGCTGATGCCTGGCAAAAATCTTTAGGGCAGAGCAGGAACTGGTTTGGTGTCGCAGCCAGTTCCAGAATTGCAAAATCAATTTGTTTTTCTTCAATTGAACCAAAGGCAACTTCAAGACCACGATCACGTCCAATAAAAGCCATCCCCACCAACACGACAAGGCAAACACCTGCTAAAAGGCCTGTAAATATTTTCAGAAGCACCATGATTGTTTTCCTCATGTTGGCCTGTGTTGGTCGATATTGGTACTACACATAAAATTTTTAAACTGATTTTAAGACTTCTTAAAACAAGAATTGAGTTCTCTTTAACACTTTCTGACTATGCTTATAACTGAAAAGAGAAGATAGAGATTAAGAACATAACAATTTAGACTGGATAGCGAGGAAAATAAACAAATGTCATTAAAATTTTCTTCGACTGCTTCGCCAGACAACACCACCCTCTATTCAAACAATGCCCCCGATGTTTTCAGCCGTGGAAGCCTGATGTTCACCTTTGAACTTTTGCGTAAACACAACCCTGAACTGGCATTGACTATCCGTAATATTGTGCATGGCACACCACTGGATAAATCCGATCAGGATATTGACTGTCAAAATACTGACCACTTTCGGGTTCAGATAAGCCCGCTTCAGGTACGCGCCATTGTCGAAGGGCTTGTTGCCCAGGATATCCCTTCTCCCTCACCAGAAAATATGGGCAAAGTAATCATGGCAAAAGCTTTACTTGATGAATGGGCTAAACTCGCCAGAAAAATGCTGCAAGAACTTCCTGAAGAGCAAAACGGCTAATTATTCTTAATCTTTGACCAATTTCCTCAACACAGAATGCGGCAGTGCCGGAACAAAATTTCCATCTCGTCCCTCCATGTCTTCATTGGCGACCATTGAGTTAATTATCGCTTCTTCAGTCGAGCGGATAACAGCTTCGAACAGAAAATCCAGATCATCGTCTGGAATAAAGGCGGCGTTTTGAATGGCTGATTTTGTCTCTGCCAAGGCATCGCCATTAGCGGTTGAAAAGGCAAGAAAGATATCACCTGACCCATGCGCCCCGATCCCGCCGGTTTTTCCCATTCCCAAAGCGGCGCGACGCGCCAAACGCTTGAGTTGATGGGGAAGCAACGGTGCATCTGTCGCTACAATACCGATAATAGAACTCAGTTCAGGATTAGCAGTCTTTTCAATCATTCTGGGTTCAGACAACTCTTTGCCAATGGAATGCCCCAGAACAGTCAAATCATCCCGGTTTCCAAAGTTGGATTGTACAAAGGTGCCAACAGTGTAATCCTGCCCGGCATAGTTCACCCGACGCGAAGCTGTACCTGACCCAGCTTTGAAACCAAAGCTCTTCATACCCGTCCCGCCACCGACACTCCCTTCTTCAATCGGGCCGGATATTGCGGTTTCGATTGCCTCGAACACATGTTCATTGGTGACATGAAAGCCGTTGATATCATTTAAAAAACCGTCATAGGTTTCAGCAGCGACAGGCAAGCCAAAACTATCCAGAAACTCAACAGGGTAAACCTGACTGGCCCAGCGCAGGGTCGCATCTCGGGTCAAACCACAGGCGTGGGTGTTGGTTATGGTAATCGGCAAGGTTAGCAAACCAACCTCTTCCAGGTAATGAGAAGACGTCAGCTCACCATTTCCGTTAAAGGAAAAACATCCCGCAAAAACGGGCGTACATATCTCTGATTTTGGGCGGGGTAAAATAGCCGTAACACCTGTCCTTACAGGACCTTTGCCAACCTGTAAGGCCCCTTGCCCTTCGATCAGGGTTGCATAGCCAACACTAACTCCGCTGACATCTGTAATAGAATTGTGCTGCCCCGTTTCACCGGGAAACTGCAAGCCAAGGCCCGCCACCCTCATCTTCCCCGCAGGCGTCATCTTCTTGCTGTCAAAGGAAATATCAGACATGGCAAACTTTCAGTTGTTCAATTAGGCATCAAGAACTCTTGCCTTGTAGTATCGTCGGAAACCAGACCTCACGCAACTTTCCCCCTTTTTAACAATATCATTTATTCTAACAACACATGATATTGTATAAAATTAACCCCACCTAATTAGACAGCTATGCAGATCTTGATATACTTCTTGGCAAACAAAGCCCCATAATTCAACAACACTCAAATCAGATTACAGGTCAGGGAGGTTTTGGATGACAAGTGAAATCGTACAATCAACAGGCTTTAAAAGTAACCATGACTATGCCCATTTCAATACCTCTCTTTGGATCAGCGGCCTAATTAACAACATCGGCAATAGCGACTTTTTTCCCTGGATCGCAGAACAGTTAAAACACGTGATTTCCCACGAATTCTGCGTGATCTTTCAATATGAAAAAGAACGGCGCCCACAGGTTCTCTATGACGGTTTAAGCCCGCTAGGGTACCGGGAGGGTTTGCAAAATTTCCTGCAAAGCACCTGGCAGATCAACCCCTTTTACTACGCCTGTCGTGAAGGCCTGAAACCCGGCCTGCATACGATGGAGGCCCTGTCCCGAAAAACCTCATCAAGCTCTTATTCAGAAAAAAACCAAGCATCTGCTGATTACAAGATGCGCCCCGATCAAATGGAAGAAATCGGCTATGTCACAGATGGCTGGCCCATGGGTATGCAGGAATTGATGCTGGCTGTTCCCCTGCCCGGTGATGATGTCATCGAAATTTCCCTGTCACAAAAGATCGATCACACGGATAAAAATGCTCCCTTGCTTGAACAGGCACAAGAACTGGTACCTGTTATCGTCAGTGCCATCAAAAAACACTGCGAAATCTTTGGCTTGTACCAGATTCCCCATCATCATCCCCCCTTACCAGCGCTTGATTCCTTAACCCCACGTGAAAAGAGCATTATGGATTTGATCCTCTCTGGCCATAGATCAGAAGCAATTGGTCTTCATCTTGGCATCGCCCTACCAACAGTAAAAACACACCGCAAGAACCTCTATCACAAGCTCGGCATTTCATCACAAGCAGAGCTTTTTGCGTTTGTTTCTCAGACAGCTAATAAAAAGCTGACCGTTTTCTCGCATCAAAAAGTTCAAACTCATCCTTTGGGATGATTGTCTGTCCCCCATAGTCCTGACAACAATTCTTGCAGAACAAAGTAGTTTTTCGAGGATTAGAATATGGCCTTCCCGATTCAAAGCGTCCGCGCGCAATTCCCTTCCCTGTCCCTGACAGATCGCATAAACGGCACGGAACAAAGACGAATTTATCTGGATAATCCCGCCGGAACACAGGTAACATCGTGCGTGATTGAAGCTGTCTCGGACTGTTTTCTTAACGCCAATGCCAATCTTGGCGGATACTTTCCAACATCGATTGCCGCAGAAAAGGTCGTTGATGATTGCCATCTCGCCATGGCCGATTTCATGGGAACCGATGATCCCGGCGAAATCATTATCGGCGCAACCATGACAACGCTAACCATGCACATGTCGCGGAGTATCTGTCGTGACTTCAAACCGGGGGATGAAATCATCGTTACCCGCATGGATCACGAAGGCAACGTTGCCGCATGGTTAGAGATTGCGCAAGATCTGGATCTGGTGATCAAGTGGGCCGATTTCGACAAGGCGAGCTGGAAAATTGAGCCGGAACATATCAAAAGCCTGATCACCGACAAAACAAAACTGTTGGCCCTGAACTACGCCAGCAATCTGACCGGGGCCATCAACGACGTTAAATCGATTATTGCTGAAGCTCATAAATCAGATGTGCTGGTTTATGTTGATGCGGTTCAACTGGCCCCGCATCACCAGATTGACGTCAAGGATCTGGGCTGTGACTTCCTGATCTGTTCACCCTATAAATTCTTTGGTCCTCATATCGGGGTTCTCTGGGGCAAACGATCTCTGCTTGAGAAAATGCACGCCTATAAATGCCGTTGCGTACCGGAAACATTGGCTACCAAGTATGAAACAGGCACTCCGGCCATAGAACTATTAGCTGGCCTGACCGCCGCCATAGATTATTACGCGTGGCTGGGCGGCGAACTGGGCCAGACCGGGTCCCGCCGTGCGCAAATGACCACGGCCTTTAACGCCGCAATAGAATACGAAGAAAACCTGACCAGTCAGTTGATCGAAGGTTTGCAAAAAATTGATGGTGTGGAAATCTTTGGCCCTACAGCACATAACCAGATGAAGTCGCGTGTACCCACCGTGTCTATCCGCCACAACAAAGTAAAACCAGATCCTCTGGCAAAGGCTTTAAGTGAAGAAAATATCTTCGTCTGGAGTGGCCATAACTACGCCATTGGTGTTGTTGAAAGTCTGGGCATCCCAATGGACGAAGGTATCTTGCGTATTGGCATCGCCCATTACAACACCGCAGAAGAAGTAGAGACAATCCTTGATTCGATTGAAAGCATCGTGACGAACGTTTAACGCTTTACGGCATCCGGCCGAAAACAAAACGCCCTCATACCTTCTGCCTCCCCTGCGATATATGGTAGATGTATTATGAGGGCTTTTCGTTATGAGTTTTTTTCCGGGTTATCCTCATTTGGACCTGCTCTCATAAAAGTGAAGGCAAATCATATCCCGTGACTGGCCTCGTGTCTGATTTACCGGCCATACTCAATACCAAGAAAATGACACGCCTATTTCAATTTTTACGCCAACGTTTTGAGCCTCATCGTTTAAACATATAAACGGAGATATTCATATCATGACAATATCAAAAACCTTTGCCGTCGCCGGAACGCTTTTTCTGATGGTGATACCACAGGCAATGGCAGCCGAAGATCACCCTATGGGCTTTTTCGTGACATCTGTTGGTTCCGGCCAAGGCGGTAATCTTGGTGGACTGGAAGGCGCGGATGCCCACTGTGCCAAGCTTGCCGAAGCTGCGGGGTCAAAGGGGCGAACATGGCGGGCCTATCTCGGCACACAGGAAGAAGGCAAACGCGGTGTCTCCCCACGGGATCGGATTGGCCTCGGTCCTTGGTATAATGCCAATGGTGTTCTCATTGCCAGCGACGTCGACCAACTCCACCTGAACCCCAACATCGTCATGCGTACCGCTGTCGATGAAAATGGCAATCGTGTTAACGGACGCGGCGACAAACCAAACCAGCACGATATCCTCACCGGGGCCATGTCAGACGGCACTGCCTATTTCCCAAGGGATAAAAATGATCACACATGTAGCAACTGGACCAGCTCCAGCGAAGGTGCCGCCACCGTCGGCCACCACGACCGACACGGCGGCGGCAACACATCCTGGAACGCCGCCCATGACAGTCGCGGTTGCAGCCAAAGTGATCTGACAAAAACCGGTGGTTCTGGCCTGTTCTACTGCTTTGCCGCGGATTAGAAGAGTTTTGATAAAACAGGCCCATAAGGAGCTATGACTGATGGGCCTGTTTTGTTTATCCAGGAGAGTTTTTAATATGCTTTTAAATTAGGCGACGACCATCAGCAAAAAGTCGGCCATCAACATTACTAAGAGTTATATATCCCTCTTTGAAAATTCTTTCTAAAAACAGATTTTGTTCAAGATTAAGAACTTGATAAAAGCCCCCTTTTGAACCAACAGCAGACCAAAGAGGACCATATTTAAACACTTCAAGAATAAAGTCTCTCAAAATATCTTTCACAAAAGGTTCTGACTTTTCAAACGCATCAACCATCAATGCCAAGCACGGCTGCGCACTTTCTTCATCAACAAGTTTTTTATTACTCGTAAATACGCACGCCGCATAGTTCGAGCCAAGATTGCAAATTAAATATATGGCAACCTTAATAAAATCTATCCCAGTGATATCAAGTTCACGAGGAATACACTGTCCTTTATCAAGCTTTATTGTCCGCAGACTCACACAGTCATTATAATAATCTGCTAGCACAGTGTCGGCGAAATCATCTTCGACACATCCATCCCATGCCTTAAACCATTTTGTTTTATTTTTTGAGAATACTTCTTTCTCATCTATACCGGAAATTTCTTCTGGTTTAATCCAGTGATAGGGACCATCAGTCGCCATTATTACTTCTAAATCACATAGCGCTAAGCGTATCAACAAAGGCCTTTAATCCTAAAAAAGGTAGCTAAATAGGTACAATCAAGAGAGAAAATTAATCCAATAATTCAACACGTATTTCAGGTGAAATGAATACCCAAGTAACGTATCTATCATCGGTAGTGTTTATATGTAATTCTAATCTGTCGTTTTTGTACTCGGCATGCAAAAGCAGTCCAACGGCCCCTATATGGTAAGAAAGCGCATGAAACATACTTTTCTGAACACCGTCCAGCCGTCCCAATGCATCTGTCCATTTTTCAATGACAAGTTTACAAGGATATTGCCTAGTATCCCACTCTGCGACAACCTGATTACCATTATCTTCGAAATAAATTTCCACTATTTTTTTCGTCTCGTGGTAGAAAAAACCATCCGATGGCACATCATCAAAACTGTACCCAACTATCTCTGCTGACATTAATTTTTCTCTAAACCTTTAAGTTCCAATATTAGGCTCAAGCTTATTCTTCTTCCTAATTACCCGACAAAACTCTCTATGGCTTCAACAGAGACTGACCATTCAGAAATTGGCTCACCGTCTTCAGCCTCGGCTTCTCGCTCTGAAATGCTGTTCGAAATATTATTTTCATCAAACGATACTTCATCAAGAAACAATATCTGATTTTGAATATAAACCTTGTTTTCCGCCCGATACATAGGCCATGTCACAAGAAAATTTGCATTGTCAGAATCTTTCATAGACGTAATCAAAGCCGTCTTTTCGCAGCCACTTAATAGATCTTGGCATGCTTCTCTCCACTGCTTTCGATAATCATTGACATTCCAATATGCTAGTGGTGCATAAATACTCTCCGAAAAATCATCTATCTTGATAGTGCCCAACACACAGGGTTCATCATAATGAACTACTGCGCCATCTGATAAAGAGATCGAGAATATCGACATGTTTAAATTCATTGCTCAAAGTTTTATTGTGTTTCATAGATACCAAATCAAAATAACTTATTACGCAAGGAAAATACCGTGAAATGTCTCGTTGTTATTGCGCATCCGCTGGAAGACAGTTTATGCAAACATCTTGCGAAGGAGACAATCGCGCATTTAAAGACTAAGGGCTATGAAATCACGGTAAAGGATCTCTATGCAGAGAACTTTGCGCCTGCACTCACCGATGCCGAACGGCAGAGCTATTTTACAGAAAGCTTTGACAGCAGTGCTATGGAAAAAGACATCCGGCAACTCAAAGAAACACAAAGCCTTGTTCTGATCTTTCCGACCTGGTGGTTTAGTTTCCCTGCTATACTAAAGGGCTGGTTCGACCGGGTGTGGGCGCCGGGGCATGCCTATGATCACGCCGATGACAACAAAGCTATTTTGCCCAGGCTCGACAATCTGGTCGAGATGAAAGTCGTTACAACGCTTGGTTCCCCCAGATGGGTTGATCTGTTGATTTTGCGTCAACCGGTTCGACGTGTCCTTAAAACCGCAATCCGTGGCACCTGTGCACCCAAATGTCGTTTTCAGATGCTTTCCCTTTACGATAGCGAAAGCCTGAGCAAGGAAAAAGTGGATCGTTTTATCCAGAAAATCAGAAAGCATTTTTAATCAAACACCTAAGAAACCCTTTGAAACAAACCAATCCACTTTTATAAATTTAACTCTGATAATAATTTAACTCAGGCGACAGGCTGAATTCAAAAAACTCAAGATTACAGCTGGGCAGCGTCCTGCTCGGCCTGATCATCTTTGATGCCACGCTGGACACGGTTTACTTCGCTGGAAATTTCAAAAAGAAGCTGCACCATACGTTCGTGCATGGACTGCAGACGAGTAATCTTGCTCTGTAGATCAGCAGTTTCAATAACTTCAACATTCGGTGGCAGGCTGGTATTGTCTTCGGATCCTTCCAGCAACCAAATCATATTCACGCTCAAGACACCGGCCAACGCGACAAGTTTGTTGGCACGAGGCTCTGAACGATCACTTTCCCAATTATTCATGGTCGAGACTTTAACACCGACACGGCGCGCAAGCTGGGATGCGCTCAACCCCTTACTCTTACGTGCTGCCTCGATACGTTCGCCCATCGTGATATAAGTCATAAAAATTTCCTAATATAATTCAACAAAGCATTCATAAACGAACCTTCGAGATCATCACTTATATGATAACAATAACGTGAGAGTGTATCCCTATGGCTCTACCCAAAGGGATACACTTTTGATCACATCACCACAAGAGAAACTTTCATCAGGTAATCATCAATACAAATTAAGATATTGATTTTAAACATATTAACTATAGAAGTCTTCTTTAAAAGTATAAGAACACCTCCATACAAGCACTCATTCTACCGATCAGCTTTTCATCTTTTCCTTTATCTGTGCCGCTTGTTTTTATGTCCTGAAAACAGATATCATAAAAGCTTGCGCGCGATATTTAGGAACCTCAATCACTCATCTTGAATACAGCCATCACATGGCTGCCTAATAGTATCGCTGATTAACAGGGGAACTATTCAGCTATAGTGAAACCGAACTCTTTTTTGATTTGAAATTAGGCAATAATGAACAGCTTTTCCGATCTTGGCCTTAGTGCCCCCATTCTCCGTGCAATCAAGGAAAGTGGTTACGAACAAACGACGCCGATCCAGTCACGGGTTATTCCCACAATTCTGGAGGGAAAAGATCTGATTGGCGTTGCCCAGACCGGAACCGGAAAAACCGCGGCCTTTTCATTGCCTTTGATACAATGCTTGCTCAAAGATGAAGGCAAGCGCAAAGCCAGAACAGCAAGGTCCCTGATCCTGGCCCCCACTCGCGAACTTGTAATCCAGATTTCTGATAACATTTGTGACTATTCCAAATATCTGCATCTGCGCAGCACGATCGTCTTTGGCGGCGCATCAGAAAAACCGCAAATCAAGGCAATTATCCCCGGTGTTGATATCCTGATTGCAACGCCTGGTCGCTTGCTTGATCTTATGTCGCAGGGCCACATCAAGCTAAACGAAGTTGAATTTCTGGTACTTGACGAAGCTGACCGGATGCTCGACATGGGCTTCATCCACGACATCAGGAAAATCATCAAAGAACTGCCTAAAAAGCGGCAAACGGTTCTGCTATCGGCCACCATGCCAAAGTCTGTCACTACCCTTGCCAATTCCATTTTGATCAAACCGGTTCGTGTTGAGGTTGCCCCTGCTGCCACAACAGCGGAAAAAGTGAGACAATATGTCATGATGGTTCCCAAAAGCCGTAAGCGCGACCTCTTGGCGCATGTTCTCAAAGATACCGAGATCAAGCGTGTTCTGATTTTCACCAGAACGAAACACGGTGCGAACCGCGTTACCACATTTCTTGAAAAACAGGGTATTCCTTCTGCAGCTATTCACGGAAACAAATCACAGAATGCCCGTCAACGCGCCCTTAATGATTTCCGCGATGGTGCTGTTCGTGCACTTGTTGCCACTGATGTTGCTGCACGGGGTATTGATATCGACAGTGTCACCCACGTCATTAATTTCGAACTTCCGAACGAGCCGGACAGCTATGTTCACCGTATTGGTCGGACAGCCCGCGCAGGTGCCACAGGTATTTCCTATTCCTTCTGCGATCATGAAGAACGCACCTATCTGAAAGATATTGAAAAGAACATTCGCCAAAGCGTTCCGGTCTTTGAAAGGCATCCTTACCACGAAGAAGGCATGGCCCCGGCCCCAACTGACAGTGCGAAAAACGGAAAGACTGGCGGAAGGCCAAACCGGAATACCCGTAACAGCAAGCCCGGCAATAAAAATCGCCGCAGCAATTCACAAAAACCATACAAAAGAGCAAAGACAACAGCAGGCAAACAAACGGTAAAGCCTAATTAAGACAACTCTGATAACAAATCAGGTAATCATCCGAATGATTGATCGAGCAACCGACCTGTCAACCAAAAGAGCAACTAACCCAGAAACAGATACATGTTTCCCGGCGCTGAATAATTCTGAGAAATAATGGGGACAGAAGCAAAAAAACCTTTAGGATTTTTGTTAACGTTCCACAGACAACACTCACGATCAGGGCTTTTATCAATTGGTGAAACCACGCCATAGCAGATCAGACGAACAGGATGTTTTCCTAGAGCTAAATATCTTTGAAAACACCTCTGTTTATGTTTATTTTGGTATATTCTGGTACTTCACAGGCACTTCGGGTACCCTATTCGATAAGGCTCGAAATATGACATCTGTCACCATGGTGACATCGGAAGATATCCAGAACCTCCTCCGGTACAGTTTTCCGGACGGTTTTATTGGTTGTTGTGTTGCCAGTGTTTAATCTCACTTTTAAAGGAGTTTGGGCTTAAAGGAGTTCAATTCATGGCCTACAGTGCAAAAAATCTGGGTGATGCTTTGGGGAAAGAAATGGCGCATGGATATCGTGCACGCAAAATAGCACGACTTGCCAGCAAAATTCATCACAATCATCGCAGGGAGCTTTCCCGCTATCTCGATTGCAAGCTAATGCAACTTACAGCAATGGAAGAAGGCCCGGAATTCGAACTTTCCGAAGGCGAAATGCAGCATCTGATTTCAGAATTGCAACGCCATTAAACGCTTCTTGCCTACCCTGAACGGATCATCAGTCAAGTTAAAGTCTAAAAGCTCAATTGGAACAGGCTTTACCCAGTTCAAGCTCCTTAAGACGGTTTGATAATGTAGCTTTACTAATATTTAAAGCCTCTGCCACCGCTGATAGTGTTGGCTTTGCGCCAACGTCATCTGGTGGCGACAACAGAACTATTGCTGCTTCAATATCCTGTCTGGACACCAACTTTGATTTATTTCCTTTATCTTCTTTGATTGATTGGGGAGCTTTATTCGCAACTTTTCGCGCTTTTTCTGTTTGGTCTTTTGTTTTTTGGGAATTGGCCTTACCAGACTTGGCATTACCCATACCCTTGAGGGTGCGTTCTATGGACAAATCCCGTTCATTATCTGCGAGTGCCGCGATAAAGCCATGGAACATCTTTCCCAGAGGTGTCCCGGAATTCAACCCCTCGCACAGCGATTGAAAATAGATCTCGCGAGACTGCAAATCCTGTAGAAAAGTAATCAGATCAACGGTGCGCCGACCAAGTCTGTCCAATCGCCAAACCACCAGACTATCGCCAGCCTCCAACTCAGCCAAAGCTTCTTCCAAGGCAGGGCAAACAACCCGATTGGACGCCAGAATTTCAGAGAAAACCTTTTCACAGCCCTCGTCCTGCAACGCCGCAATCTGCTGATCCAGATTCTGCCCCTCACCCGATACCCGCGCGTAGCCGATCTTCATAACGCGATCACCCCGGGTTTTCCATTATCAGGATAAGCATCGCTTTGTCTGATAGTGCTTCGTAGGAGTGCTTTACATCCGCTGGATAGCGAAAATAATCGCCCTCAGTTAATTCTTGCAAATTGTCAACAGGGCCAAGGCGGACCTGTCCGCGACAGACAAAAGCATGCTCAATTGTGTTTTGTGTATGGGCCTCAGCCTCTCTCACAGAGCCACTTTTGAGATAAACGCGATAGATATCCCGTCGGCAAGATGTCGGACAATCCGCCAATAATGTCGAAGAAAGTTCAGACAAATCAGACGATAACTGATCTTCTTCGTCGGCCCTGATAATTCTGAAATCTGCTTTCGGTGTCTCAAACAAAAAGCTCAACGGAATATTCAATGCAGAAGCGATAGCCCACAGAGTTTCAAGACTGGGATTACCCTGCCCCCCCTCTAGTTGAGAGAGGGTTGATTTGGCAACACCCGCTTGGGCAGCCAAAGCAGATAAACTCATCTTCGCGCGGGTGCGCTCTCGTTGTATCGCCTGCGCGATCAAAGAAACCGGGGTCATATCCTCAATTCAGCTCTCTATTTCGTTTTGTATAAAAAACGAATGTTCTATTTGACGAACAATCATTGTTCGTTCATTATACAAAACAAGAGACTTATGTAACGAACAAAAATCATACTTTTCAGATTGCTTGTCATCGATAGCTTTCGGGCCTGCTTCAAGAAAGTGAACACAATGATTTTTGTCAGGAGATCGCCCTATGAACGACCAGACATATACAGAACAGCACCCTGTTGGCGGGCTCTCTGCACGTAACCATCCAAAGGGCACCCCTTCGCCCGCACGTGATCCTTTGGGGGACAACAGCCCCAAAACGGTTATGGCATCGGACATAAAGGCCGGCATAAAAGATGCCTCGCCCATTCTGTTTGCCATTGTCCCCTTTGCCGCAGTTTTTGGTGCTGTCGCCATTGAAAGCGGACTGAGCTTTTGGGAAACCATACTGACATCGCTGTCAATCTATGCCGCGGCCAGTCAATACGTCATGGTTGATCTGATGGGCCAGAATGTTCCTGTCTGGTCCATTGTTCTCGCCGTCTTTGCGGTTAACTTTCGGCATGTGCTCTACTCAGCATCAATCGGACGCACAATGGGGGCTTTTTCCCCTCTTCAAAAAGCATTGGCTTTCTTTCTTCTGGTTGATCCCCAGTTTGCGTCCTCAGAAGCACGTGCTGCCAAATCAGGTCTTAGGCCAGCTTATTATTTTACCTATGCAGCAATGATTTATTCCACATGGATCGCGGCCAATTGTGTCGGAGCCTTGTTTGGTTCTCTGATTAATTCTCCTGCTACCTATGGTCTGGATTTCATCTTGCCCCTTTATTTCACCGGCCTTGTCGCAGGCTTTCACAAGCGCCCGAACTTCATCCCCGTTCTTGCCATTAGCGCAGGTGTCGCTCTGATCGCCTGGTTCATGATCGGAAGCCCTTGGCATATTACCCTTGGTGGCATCGCCGGATTAATAACTGCGGCAACGTTAAGCAAACCTGTTAAACACAAAATGGACGAGGAAGCAGCAAATGCATGATAATACGGTTCTGTTAATCCTTGCCTGTGCCCTTGCCACCTATGCGACGAGAACAGGAGGTCACCTGATCCTTTCGCGTTTTGGCACAACACATCACCGCCTTGAAGCTGCACTAGAGGCTGTACCAACCGCCGTCTTGGCCGCGTTGGTTGCGCCATCACTGGTTACCAACGGCCCTGCCGAAGCCCTCTCCATTGTCATCGCAGGCATCATCGCCCTGCGGTACTCACTTATGCTCAGTGTGCTCGCGGGTATAATCTGTCTGATTGTGTTACGGGGTATAGTGGCCTGATCTAGGCGTATGCAACCATCTGGCCGTCTTCGATTTTGATCCGGCGGGTTATCGGCAGGTTAAATTGTACACTTGTTCCCATACCTTCTTGGCTTTCAATCCTGAAGTTTCCGTCGTGCAACTCAACAAGGGCGGCAGAGATTGCAAGGCCAAGTCCGGTTCCTTCATGCTGTCTGGAGATCTGTCCATTGGCTTGCTGAAAAGGCCTTAACACAGCGGGCATATCTTTTTCAGCAATACCTATTCCCGTATCCCTGATTTCAAAGCAGATATCACCCGTTTCTTCTTCGCGGATACTAAAATGGACTTCGCCACCTTCTTTGTTGAACTTTACCGCATTGGATAACAAGTTATGTAAAACCTGTTTCAGCTTTTTAGCATCAGCATTTAAATAAATATCGTCCTGCAAATTTGCTGAGACAAACGTTATATCTTTCTCTCTTATTTCATTCTGAAACGTACTTGTCATTTCCTTGTTACAAAAGGTGATCAGGGATTTCGCATCAAAAGTATCTTCACTGAGCTCCATCACATCGGCTTCTATACGCGAAAGGTCGAGAATATCGTTCAGGATTTCCAAAAGTCGATTTCCGGATTGATAAATATCCTGAGCAAAATCAGCATAATGTTTGTCATCATCCTTTTGCTGAGCCGTTTGAATAATTACCTCGGAAAAGCCATTGATTGCATTCAACGGGGTTCTGAGTTCATGGCTCATATTGGTCAGGAATTGTGACTTAGCCTTGTTGGCTTCTTCGGCAACAATCTGAGCTTTTTCAGCCTGCATCTTTGCTTCACGCAATTTCTTTTCAGCAATATAACTTATTGATATATCACGCCCCGTTCCACGATAGCCGGCAAAGCTACCGTCATTGTTATAGTATGGATTTGCAGAGAGAGATTGATAGTGCTGACGATCTTCCTTGCAGATATAGCTAAATTCCATATCCCGAAAACATCCCTCTTGAGCCATAACATCCAGATAGCTATCAAGGTTTTCTACGCGGATACGGTCGTGTTTCAAGGCATTCCAGTTTTTCCCAACCATGTCTTTGGTCGAACCCCCCGGAATATCGGGAAAACCATCAGATACCATCGTAATATTCAGATCCTGATCCGTTTCCCAAAACCAGTCCGACGCAGAGTTGGCAAAATCGGTAAAGCGCTGTTCATTCATCGCCCGCTCTGCCACGCGCAAATCAGAAACCCGGGATAACAGAACATTCAGGGCTGTTACCATTTCCCCAAACTCGTTTTTAATAAGGGATCCTGACATGGCAACACGATCAGTATTCCCCGGATCTTCTTGTGCTCTGACCAGATGCCCCCGTAACTCCAAAAGCGGGTTGAGAACCATACGCCCGAGAAACACAAGCGCCACAACAGAAATAGAAACGGAAATAAGAAGAACCAGCCCAACAATACGCCACGTAAACGCCGTGAGTTCTGCTGCTATCCAGCTAGCATCCAGACGACTTATGACAACAAAGGGCAATCCGGTTTCTTGTGGCAACCATACAGTATCATAACGGGTTTCATCACTATTCAGACGCGCCTTTTCCTGATTTTGCCTATAGTCTGTCAGGGTTAATTCCGGCACCTCACCAAACGAGCCAATTTTCTCACCGCCCTCATCATAAAGGCTACCGCCTTTGAAGCTCGTAATTCGGGAAATTTTCTCACCAGTAATCAGGGGATTTTCCTGTTCAGCACCGCCAGTTCCCAAAATGGAACGCACATGATTCTGAAAGCCGGTAATCACCGCCGTTTGCCCTGTATCAGCCAAGCGGGCAAGAAGATCACGCTTAAAATTATTATAGGAAGGAACCAGAATAACGGCTTCAACGACCAGAATGCTCATAAAAACAGTAATGGCAATTCTTGTTGAAAGCTTGCTTCGGCTGAGAGCCAGAAAGCCGTTCATTATTTTACGAATTTTTGTGGCAGGTGCCTGTTCCGCCTTACTCATTATTCGGCCTTATGTCTTCTATTCATGTTCTGTACGCCTTTGACAAATCAAGATTGCCAAGAGCACAAAACTTTCTATATCCCGTTGGACATAAAGCACCCATCGTGTTGATGAGGCATTACGTTCACAGGACGTAAATTCAGTGTGGTTGGCGACACACTGATGCGAGGCATTTAATATAGGGATCTATGATTAACGTTTCTTCTGTCCTACGATCACTCTTTTGTGACTACTACAGGCTATGGTAGTGTTACCTTTCTTAAAGTATTGGTCCGCAAGACTTTAATAAACGTAAACCTTCAAGACACAAAACAGATAAGCGAAAACCAAATGAAAAAAGCAAAGAAACAGGAAACATTTCTGTTTAACTATTGGCGGGATTATTGGCAAAACGCTGCGCCCAAAAGCTGGCTTTTCCTCTTTGGGAAACCGCCTTTGGAAGAACCATTAAGTATGAAAGTTGCCCGCAGTTATACCCAAGCCATTCGCGCCCAAGAATACAGCCCGGAAAACTTACTGATCCATTTGTCCAATCAACTAAAGCAGATTGACCAAATTCGGGATAGAGAAAATACCTGATTCGGGCGTATCTACAACAAAATGGCTGGCGATAACCCTCGTATCATTACACTGGATGGTACCGTGATCCTGCAACTTTACGATACTGTTGAGGAAATACCGGCCATCACTATTGACCGACAGAAGCTTTATGAAGTTGATCATGTCGTGCTAAGAGCGCTCTATAACCAAGCATCGCAAATAATTTCGCCAACATCCTGAGAACAGGATATTCGAAGATGAATATTAAAAAATATAATGATCCCCACGAAAACTCTGGTTTCAGAGATGCAATTACGCATGGGGTTACAGAATTTCTTGCTACCGCAACCTATAGCCCAGAGAACCTGATCATCGTGACCGAAAAAAAGCTCGAGGCAATGCGTGAAATCATTGATAGGGACAAAACATTTTGGGGGCGTTTTAAAAACTGGTTTAACGGCGAAAAACCAGACCGCATTCTGGTCGACGGCGGCATGCTGATTCAACTGTTTGAATTATCGAAACAGAAATCCCCCTATACAATTACCCCAAGCCATCAATACACTATTCCCTATTCAGACCTTTTTGAACTCTACAGAAAACTCTTATTGGTTTTAGCCCCTGAGAAGGTTGTAAAACTTGATAACCAGAATTAAAAACGACACTCGGGTCAGATTTTTAACCAACCAAAACAATTCTGTAATAATGCGGGGCTATTGTCCAAAGTGATATAAGCCGTGAATAGATACCGAATGTTTGCACAAATAACGTAAGCATTGATCTGACAAGAAGAATGTCCCGCGAATGAAACCAAATCTGGCAGAACGCTTTTTACTGGATGAATGCAATCCAGAGACAAAACGGATTTTGGAAACAGAAATCGATGAAATGATTTCCGGGCGTGGCCCCCGGTTTCGTGAACACCATTTCAATCTCTATGACATCAAGCTGGATGCCATCCGCCGCAAGGTCGGTATTTTTGACATCTTTGACCCCAAGGAAAGTGGCCGAATGGAACTGGAAATGTTCCACTTTCGCCTGCTCCTCAAACGTCTGACCAGCCAATCTGTACCTGATAACTATGGGAAAGCAGGCTCTGGGGTTCTTAATTTTCTGACATCAAGTGCCAAGAAACTCTCCCCGCGCAAAAACAGCATTGCCTTTAAGAACAAGGTCCTAAAGAAAAAACGTGAAATCTATAGTCTTTATGAAACCACACCGGCCCTGCCCCGGAAAATCACCACGCTCGGCCTGATCGAAAACAACAAAAAACTCACCCTGTTGGTTCAGGACAACACTAAGGGAAAAGACACCCCGCAAACAGAACAGAAAGCCCGATTTTGCATCTGCTTTCCCAAAACCATAAGTTATCGCCAATCCACAGAAAGCTATCGCCTGCGGATGCTCGCAACCATGGATCCATCGCTTGTGGCCTCAACTGGCTATGGGCTTTTTACGGTAGAAAATTCTAAATTTTTCAAATGGCTGGACAAAGAAAGCTACAACCGTTTTGAAAAACGTGCCCCAACCCACTACCTGTTGATCACGCATCACGAAGTTTACGACATCCTCAGCTATCACCCGCCAGAGGTAACAGAGCTTCAGCCAGACACCCTGTGCCAACAAAATCATACAATGGAACAGGGCTTTTCAATCTGGGATCTGGTGTAGCTATCTGCTCAAGGCAAGCCGCGTTGCCAAGCCGACAAAGATAACACCAAGCAGGCCGTCAATGTGTCTTCCGAGGTTCCTCGTTGATTTCAATCGGTTGCCAAGGACCTGTCCGATTTGGCTAAAGAAGAGAGAAAATCCGCAGTTCATTAAAAATGCAAAACCGGAAAAAAGAAGGCCAAGGATTAGAATTTGTGCCGTTAAACTACCTGTTCCCGTCGTGAATTGAGGCAGGAAAAGAGAAAAGGAGAGCAAGGCTTTTGAGTTTAGCAAGTTACTTAAAAGCCCTTTGCAAACAAGATCATATTTGCTCAAAGAGGTATCATCAGGCCGATCAAAAGATAATCCGTCCTTCCGATACCAGCACAGCAAACGTTTATAGCCCAACCACCCCAAATAACAGGCACCGACAATCTTCACGCCAAATGCAACACTTGGCATTGCCTGCATAAGCTGACCAAGGCCAAAAGCAACCAGCAATGTCTGGATAACACCCGCGATAAAAATCCCCAACGAAACCATCAAACCAAAGCGAAATCCACGAGTAGATGAATAAGCAGTGATCAAAACCAGATCAGGCCCCGGTGCGATAACTACAAAGAAAATCGCCGTCAAAAACAACGGTAAAACAGACACATCAATCATGCCCAGAAACATCCTCGTCAGAAAAAAGATGAACTGTATTTTGATGTGATCAGATGTTCATGACCAATGAAATTTATTGATGCGTCGGATAAATAAAAACTAATCTTTCTAAACTTACTCCGCTTATCTAATTGGTAAGCTTCTCATAACTCCGACAAGCAACATCACTTCCAAACAAACAACTCTCTTTATAATAAGAAATTGCCTTTGTTATATTTTTCTCAACACCTAACCCCCGGCTACTTGCATTCCCCATGTAAACACAAGCCTCAACCATGCCACTACGACAAAAACGTTCTTGTTGTTGAGCCAATTTTTTTTCAGGTTTTATGTGAGCGTAAAGGTATAAAAAACTTAAGCCATCACAACCTTTTGACAACCTACCATCACAAGCCAATTTAAAAGCAATGAATGAGGCTCTGTAATCTTTTGTTACCCTCATCCCCTGTTTAAAAGCTTCACCAAGATATAAGCAGGCAGCATAAATATTTTTTCTACAATCTTTTTTGATGCCAGAAATTGAAACCGCTTCGTAATCCACTGATCTATCATCAGTTTTATTTTTTTTGTTTCTATAGAGGTTCGACAACTGAATACAACCATAAGCATTTTCACCAGAAAAACAAGATTTCCTATAAGCATCTTCGGCAAGGGCATAGCTCTTCTCAACACCCTTTCCTCTCATATACATCTCGCCAATTTTATCACATGCCTGATAAATATTCTCATCGCATGCTTTATCATAAAGAGTTGCAATTTTCTCTACTTCGCTGTCAGATCTATTGAAACGATTCAAAAAACCCGCCAAATTATAACAACCGATAGGTTCATTTTGGTCACAAGCTAGTTGAAAATAACGGGTAGTTTTTTCTTCGTCACGCGCGACAACATTCCCCAAAATATGTTTGGTTCCGAGATATGTACATTTTATTGCATCGCCATTTTTACACTGGGTTTCATAATTTTGTATGTATTTCAAAGCTTCCCGTTTTTTACCTGCTTCGTTCATATTTGCGATCGAAATCTTCGTATCGAACTTATCCTCACCAAGTGAATTAAGCCTTTTCAAAGAAGAACAGCTGCGTCTATTTTCTAAAGCACATCCCTTCTTGTAATAAGCAACCGAATTAGCATAATTTTTTTCAACCCCTAGGCCTTGGATGTACATAAATGATAAATACTTACAACCATCACTTTCTATTAGGTCACAAATTTGGTGTGTCTCAATGATCTTTTTGTCACGTTTTTTCCCAACCTCCATCCCCTTTTCATGAAGAAACCCCAAATACAAACAACTGTCCCCGCCACCTGCTTCACAAGAAGAATTTAAAAGATCAACAGCCTTTTTCCTGTCTTGATCGACACCACGCCCAATAGAATAAAAGAAAGCAGCAGCTGCACACCCGTTAATAAAACCACCGTCACATGCTTTTTTAAAATTAGCAAAAGCAAGATATTCATTACGATTTAAGGCTTCGCCTTTGTTGTACATACTACCAAGATGAAAACAGTTTTCTGCGTTGCCATTTTTGCAAGATTCGGTATACAGCGTGACTCGCTTTTTATCGTTATCCCACTTCCGTTTAACGCTGATAGATTTTTCGCAAGCTTCTTTATAACCACCTTCACAAGCCAAATTAAAATATTCTAAGGCCCTACGAACATCAGGTAAAACCTTGTTCCCAGGAATATATAATTCGCCCAGTTGATAACAACTAAAGGCATCCCCCTGCTCACATTTTTCTTTTAATCTAGTTACCGTTGGATCTTCATATTTATTTGAATAAGACGGAGTATTAATAAATAAAGCCAATACAGGAATCAAAAAAAGTATAAACTTGAATAATGACATAAGACCATTGCCTTAAAAGGAGAATTATAAATACAATAACTTAAGCTAAGTAAATTAACTTCAATAAGCAAATATTGGCTCTGAGCTTCTATTTTTAACTCACACCCGCCAACGCAACACTCGCTTTTCAATCAAGCCAATAGCTGAATTCACAAGCACACCAAGGATCGAAAGAATGGCAACGCCTGTGAAAAGGCGTTCGAGATCATAGAGTGATCCGGCCTGAAGGATATAGGCACCGATACCATATTCTGCGCCCAGCATTTCGGCGGCAACCAACAGGATAATGGCGATGGCAAGCGCAATCCGCAGGCCAGAGAGAATGCCTGCCATGGCCCCCGGCAAGACGATTTTACGCACAATGGAAAACCACGCGAGGTTAAAGCTCTGCCCCATGCGGATCAGGCCGCGATCCACGTTGTCCACGGCCCCATAGGTGGCAACAACCATCGGCGTGAAGGTTCCAAAGGCAATGAGGGCGTATTTGGATGCTTCGTCAATGCCAAACCAGATCACAAATAGCGGCAACAACGCAATCTTTGGCACCGGGAAGAGAGCTGCGATCAAAGGAACCAGCCCTGCCCGGACATAAGAAAAGAGGCCAATGGCAATTCCCAAGCTTACACCCAACAAGGTCCCTATCGCCGCCCCGATGACAAAGCGCATCAAACTGGGAACCAGATGCATCCACAGCAATCCTGAACTATAAAGCTCGAAGAAGGTATTTAAGACATCCGATGGTTTGGGGATCGTCAGAGCCGAAATAAACCCTATGCGGGTTCCGGCTTCAAGAAAGGCAATAAGAACAAAAAACACCACAAAACCCATCCACGGGCGAGATACCGGTGCAAATCCGCCACCCCGAAAGGGAACAGGTTGTTGTTTACTTGCCAAACTGGAGCCAGATGCTTGCTTTGACTCGCCGGACGTTGAATTCCAAGGTTTCAAACTCTCGGGTTTTGACGTCTCAGGCATTGATCAACTCCGCATCTGCGGCCACGGCCTCATCGCGCATCATCTGCCACAAGTTATTTTGTTGTCGTTCCAGATCAGGGTCGGCGTGCTTGCGCTCAGACAAAGGTTTATCAATGGTCACAATTTCACGTATTTCCCCCGGACGGCGAGAAAGTACAATAATCCTGTGCCCCAAACGTACGGCCTCGGCCAAATTGTGCGTTACATAGACAGCGGTAAAGGGTTTGTGGGTCCAGAGCGAGACAATATCGTCCATCAAAAGTTCGCGGGTTTGACTGTCCAGCGCCGAAAGAGGCTCGTCCATCAACATCACAGCAGGGTTCACCGCCAAAGCGCGGGCAATGGCAACCCGCTGTTTCATACCGCCAGAAATCTGTTTGGGGAAAACATCCGCAAAATCGCTGAGCTTACAACGGGCAAGAACATCGTTGATAATCCCAAGGCTTTCCGCCTGACTAATCCCGTGATCTTCCAAAACCAGAGAAATGTTTCCCGCCACAGTACGCCACGGCAACAGGGCAAAGTCCTGAAATACATAAGTCAGCGGATTGAGGCACCCTTCAGAAACATCACCGACCTGAAGAATGTCACCCAAAGTGGGCCGTTCCAACCCACCAAGCAACCGCAACAGCGTTGATTTCCCACAACCAGACGGCCCGACGATACAAACAATCTGCCCCGAAGCAATATCCAGATTTATATCGCGCAGCACTTCTCTGTCGCCATAGTTATGATGAATGCCAGAAAGCTTAATATCCATAACGCCAACTTGTTATAATCATATGGAAACAGCGAAGCATAAACTCCGCCGCTTAAAATTCCGTGCCAGCAGGCTGTCTGACAATAGATCGGCTGCCAATAGACCGTCTACTGGCAAGTTAGATAACACCCTCAAAGAGTTTTGACGTAACTCGTATCAATAAGCTGATCCAGACCGATCGTACCGTTCACCAGCTTTTCCGATTTAAACCAGTTCAACTGTTTTTCAATTGATCCCACATTCATCGCCACACCCGGGTTCAGTCGCATAGATCCGTTAATAATGGATTTAGCCGCCTTTTCCCGTGGCTTGTCGGCATAGACATACTGATGGATCAGATCGACCATTTCTTCACGCCCCGCATCGCCTAACGAGCCATCAACCATCGCGACGTTATAATCGGCAATACCTTTGCTGTAGGCCGAAATAAAGTTTCTTGTCATTTCCGGTTCTTCTGCCGCATTCTTCGCAGAGGTAAAGGCAGTCGTTACCTGATAATTCGGCAGATAATCCGACACATCACCAATGATATGAACTGCGCCTGACCCGGCCAGAGGTTTGGCAATGTGCGGAACGATAGACCAGGCATCAATTTGTCCGGTTTTCAGTGCACCGATAATGGCCCCAACCTTCTGGAGTGGCTTGAACTTCAGGCCCACACCTTCCTTCGCGGCAACTTGGGATCCCATGTAATGGAAGGATGATCCAGCTGTGGTCATGCCAAATGTCTTGCCATCCAGCTTGTCCGGTGATGTTACCCCAGATTTGAAGGCTGCATCAGACACCAGTATTTTCTGCCCATCAATGCCCTGTTCTTCTGACAGAACCCCACCGATCACCTTGATGGCCCCTTTATCAGCCAGCGAAATCAATCCGCCAGAAATGGCTGTCACCCCAAAATCAACGTCCCCCGATGCGATGGCAACGGCCATAGGCGTTGCCGCCTGAAAGAATTTCAGTTCAACATCCAGACCCATTTCCTGAAAGTAACCTCGCTCCAACGCGATAAAGCTTGCCGAATGACTGGTAAACCGAAGCGCACCAACGGTAATTTTACGGTTCTTGGAAAAAGCAGGTGTTGCCAAAGTGGAAGCAGCCAGAGTGCCGCCCATCAATGCAAGCGCTTCGCGCCGGTTCAGTTTCATTTTTTCAGCCTTTGTTTACTCGTCTTTGTTCACTGGTCGCAGATTTTCATTTCCTGATAGATAAAGTGCTCACTGCCTCATGAAAATAAGATGTCGGGCACAACGGGAAATGACGCGAATAGAGGTTATGTTGACGTAAGAAAGAGTTATTCAAGAGAAAGTAGTGCCCAAAATAGTCCATCCGGTCAAGTGATGCGATCTAGAATCATCATCAAAAATGGCAGAAACTGAATACTGATATTAATTGCTATCGCCTGTTAAAAATTTGATCACTTTAAAATTCATACTTCGTTTACTAGCGAAGCATTTCATAAAATATAAGTGATAGAACAGAGATTACTTTTTTAGTTTATTTGGACATGTGCAATGTTACTCAACTATCTTTATGAAAACTTCTATGAAGAAGCTTCTCTTCTAAAACAATCCCTGATTTCTCAAGGTCAACTTAGGCTTTTTACATCGCAGAGAATAGCACCACGGCCATCTTATGTGATTGCCGCAAACTTCGACGCTGTTTCTTTTGTCAGCCAAGCTGCACTTTCGGAAACCTGCCGTTTTTATTCCAAAACCTACCCAAAGTGGCTCAACATATTAAAAACTGAAAATCTGGATACAGAAGACAAAGCCAAAGAATATTTTAAAAAGGCTTATCAGGACGCAGAGCAAAGCTTCTTTGAAAATGAGCTGGGCAAGGATCTGTTAGAAGAACATCCAACTTTGCCTGACTATTTGACACCTGAACATTTTAACGAGACATGGGACCATTTTCTCAAGGGGGTCTTTGGGGTCTGTACACGAGAAAATTTGCCACAAGGTATTTTTGAAAAACAGCTTCTCGTGCGCTTTATCGATTATATGAAACAACATCACAGTCCAGAGAATATATCCCCTCTTAGCATATCACGACTGCAAACTGCCGTTGGTTTTCTGGACAAGTCAGAAGCCGACTTTGCCCCACACGAGGTTCCTACGACTTCACGCCAAAGATGCATCAATGATGTCAGGGAACAGTATAGAATTTAACGTATTTGGTAACTGTTCCATAAAGAACCCTTGCGCCTAACACTTTGGTAGATAGAATAAAATTCTCGTCCGAGGATGCTTACTCCCCTGACAATTCTCTACGGTAATCCAAGGTATAACAACATGGCACGCATTGCATTTTTAGGAACTGGCCTGATGGGCACAGGTATGGCTGGACAGCTTATTGATGCGGGGCATAATGTGCATGTATACAACCGAACGCATGAACGTGCGATGCCATTGGTAAATCGCGGAGCCACATTGGCAACCTCTCCGGCGATGGCCGCACAAGATGCCGATGCGATCTTTGTCATGGTCGGGGATGATATTGCCTCAAAAGCTATATGGATGGGACCAGAAGGCGTATTGAGTGCCAACCTCAAGCCCGGCACATTAGCTATAGAATGTTCAACTTTGTCCCATGACTGGATCGAGGAACTATTCATCGCGGCAAAAACATCAGGGCTGGATTATCTGGACTGTCCAGTTACCGGATTACCCGATGCAGCCGCAAATGGGCAACTCACCCTCTTTCTCGGGGGAGAACAAAGTACTATTGAAAAAGCTAGCCCTTATCTGGAAGTCATTTCATCAAACCAGCTTTATTTCGGCCCCGTTGGTTCTGGCACAGCCTATAAGCTGATCGTCAATCTAATGGGATCGATACAGATCGCTGCTGCAGCAGAAGGGTTGATAGCCGCCGAACGCGCCGGGCTGGATCTTGAACTTGTTGCAAAGTCACTCGGTATGGGCGGATGCGGCAGTCCACAAGTCGCACGCAATGCCCCGCTGATGGTCGAAGGACAACACGAGAAAGATGTTCTATTCTCTACCAAATGGCGTCTAAAAGACACGGACTATGGTTTGAAGTACGCCCATAAGCTTGGCCTGAACCCACAGATAGGCTCCGCCACGCTCGATGCTTTTCAGGGGGCAATGGACGACGGATATTCGGCCTCAGCAGAAACCAAAGTTATCGACGCTTTGCGCAAGCGCTTACCACGATAAAGCTAGCGTACATTAAACAAACACAGGGATCTCGCGTTTTAAATTTTGCCAAGCTGTACTTGGATTCAATCCAAGGTGATGACTTAAAGTTTCAGTTCTGAACGACACGACTGGCAGGGATAATAAAGCTTACTGTTGTGCCTTTTCCTCGTTTGCTTTCCACCTTGATTTCACCGTCGTGAAGTTCTGCCATGCGCACGCAAAGCGTCAGGCCCAGACCTGTTCCCTCTGAGGATCGTATCAGGGGATCTTGCCCACGATGGAATACTTCGAGGATGTCATCGATTTCATCTTCGGGAATACCGATGCCCGTGTCTTTGACCGAAAGAACAATTTCTCCGGCCTTGGTCATATAGTCAGCAATGGTGATTTCCCCGCCATCTGGCGTAAACTTGATCGCATTCTCGACCAGATTAATCAATATTTGCTTCACATGACGAATGTCAACTTTAACGGAGGGCAACCCATCAGAAACATTCCAGTGAATCATCTTTTTCGGGCTACTGATCTTTCCTTCGATAAGGCCTTTAACAATTTGAATCACTTCACCAGTAGACGATACCTCTTCGTTTAGGGACATCTCGCCCAGATCAATAACTGAAAGATCCATCAGATCGTCAACAAGCCCCAGCATATGTTGTCCCGCCGATTGAATATGATCTAGATACTCCGCAGATTTATCTTCATTCACCTTTTTCTTTTTGTCCATCAGCATAAATTCTGTGTAACCAATAATGGCATTCAAGGGTGTCCTGAATTCATGCGAAAGATTGGTTAGAAAGGTATCCTTTGTCCGATTGGCTCGATTAGCACTCTCTTCGGCTTTTCGGCGCTCTTTGACTTCGTGAATTAGTTGGGTGTTATTTTCCCGCAGTGTTTTGCTTTGGGCATCCATGCGGCGTTGCAGATAGGTATTCCAGCCAAAGAACAAGATCAAAATACCCAAACTTCCCGCCGCAATCTGCCAAAAGATCGTGTAATCCGGTTCAGGCTCTATCTGCAATCCGATCCATTTGTTTCTGATTTCACGATGCTTTTCATCCGGAATGGATTGAAGAGCTTTTTTCATAATGAAAGCAAACTCGGGCCAATCGCTACGCACCCCCATACTGATTTCATTTTTAAAAGGCGTTTGCCCTGTTACCCGAATATTCAACAAGCCTTTTTCGCGTAGAGTCTGCCCCGTTACCAGAATGCTGCCAATATAGGCATCAACCTCTTCTGCATTCAAAAGATCGATGCCCTCGGCAACTGTTTTGACCTCTACCAGTTCCAATCCCCAATTACCGGCACGAATATTTTCTGTAACCGCATAGTTTTCAACAATTGCGACCCTTTTATTCTTAAGACCCGCAATACCGTCAATGTAGGGAACATTATCCAAGGCAAAGATGACGAGTGGCAATTGCAAATACGGATCGGTAAAAGAACTGTATTCCTTGCGAGAGATCGTCGGTGCCGCAGCAGAGAACATATCAAGCTCGCGACTTTTCACCATCTCTACACCAGTCGCCCAGTTAAACTGTTTACTAATTTCAAAGGTAACGCCCAGACGTTCGGACAGCTCATTTAAATAGTCAATCGCAACGCCTTTAAAAACACCGTTTTCATCCACGTATTCAACAGGTGGGAATTCCAGATCTGCTGCGACCCTGATCACCGGATGTTCCTTGAGCCAGCTGCGTTCTTCGCTACTCAATAACAACTTGCGTTGCGGATCTTCCACCCAGTCTTTCAAGATCACGCGTTGTTCTGAAAGCGAAATACTATCCAGTGCTTTTTGCAGGATCGCCTGTAAAACAGCATTATCTTTTCGAACAGCAATCGCATTTATTGAAGATGTCTCGTCCAGCTTTCCATGCTGGGCTAGATTATCGATGAGTTCATTGCGGATAACGTACATCGCCGCAGCACGGTTACCCACATAGGCATCCGCCTGTTTTTTTGTCACCGCATCCAAAGCATCACTTGTCGTTGGATAGGTTTTCATAACAATCGAAGGATGGCTTTTTCTCAGTTCGTTTGCCAGGAAAAAATCATCTTCCAAAGCGACGACCCTGCCCTTTAGATCATCGAGGCTTTTATAATAAGCACTGTCTTTACGGGCAAAGATGACATGCGGCACATTCAAATAAGGTGTTGTAAATAAAAGCCGCTCTCTTCTACTCGCTGAGGGCGTAATATCCATCAAGGCATCGATTTCACCGCGTTCCAGTTGCCCCAGCAGTATTCCCCAATCATCGGGTACCAGTTTGATGGCGCCGTTCAGGCGTTTATTAAAAAGATACGCAAGATCAACACCAATACCCTTTGCCTGCCCGCTATCATCCAGATAATCCATCGGCGGCCAGGCATTCATTATACCAATCTTGATTTCAGGGTTATTCTGTAACCACGCTCTCTCCTCTTCGTTTAAAATAAAGGGCGGCGTTTGATTGTAGCGATCAATAATATCGTCAAGGATGGGTATCCAGTTTGATGTAATCCTGTTCTTTTTACGCAAAGGCATTTCTGTAAGAGCTTTGTCAATAATCCCGACAAGTTCCGGCCAGTCCTTGCGCACAGCAAAACGCTGTCCGTTATTACGCAGATCGTACTTACTGGCCACCCGCAGATTAACCAGACCATATTCCTGCGCCACATAGATGCTGACACCCAACACACCAACGTAAGCATCGGCATCATCAATCGCCACAGCCTGAAGCCCCTGTAGCCGGGTATCGACATAAACCGGAACAATATCAGGATAATCAGCCAACACTCGTTGCGTCGAGGTATAGTCTTTAACCAAGGCAACACGCTTACCGATAATATCGGTTGGGTGTTGAATATTCCGCCGCCCGACCTGAGACATAATAACCAACGGCGTATTGATATAGATTTGTGAAAAATTCAGAAACTCGTCACGCTTTGGGGTTTTCACCGCCGTTGCGATAACATCTATGGTCTTTTCTTTAGCGCCACCAATAATTTCCGGCCAGGTCAGATCCGGGATGATCTCGAACTTCAACCCCGTCTCACTTTCGATATGACGCATAAAATCCGGGGCTATGCCACGATAACTTCCCCCCGTTTTTTGAAAACTATAGGGTGCGTAGTCACCATCAATGCCAATACGGACCACCGGATGCTCTTCAATCCAGTTTTTTTCTTCTGGTGTAAGATCGATGGCAAAAGCCGTTGGGGCAAGTGAAACAAGAACAAGGGGTAGAGTTGCTAAAAAGGCATAAAACGTCTGACGAAAACCAAGCTTGTAAAACGCCTGTCTTCCCAAGAATGCGTCCCCGACAACCTCGACACAGTTGCGCCACCAAATCCCAGCCACGTTTTAGGCCCCCTGATTTTGATCAACCCCTTTTACCGCCATCCTTTAAATAGATCGTTTTCAGTAAAAGAATGCAACCAAAAGTAACTTTATTCCCGATTTACTGAGAGAAAAGTAGCGCACATGAACAATGTAAGTGAAAAGGAAATAATGAAATGTAACTGAGAACTTAGATCACCCTTGGCCCAACACATAGCTTTTAGCGAGATAGAGACACCCTAACGTGTCGTCATCGTCACATGCCCGATTATAAAGCTCTCTTGCACGTTTATAATTCACTTCAACGCCGCGACCTTTTTCATACATAATACCAAGCTTTGCACAGCTCCATGCATTTCCACCGAAGCATGCCTTTTTGAAAAAATTCGCAGCTGTTGAATAATTTTGGTCAATGACATTACCTTTTTCATACATACTCCCTAATAGAGAGCACCCCCAGGCATTTCCACCGTCACATCCATAATTATATAGTCGCATTGCTGTTGAATAATCCTGATTAACGCCACGACCCTTTTCATAAAAAAATCCAAGACGGGAGCACCCCCAAGCGTTTTCACCTTCACACCCTTGGGACAAGAGGTTAACGGCTGTTAAATAATCCTGATCCACGCCGTGCCCTCTTTCATACATGTACCCCAATTGAGAACAGCTCCAGGCGTTGCTACCATCACACCCTTTTCTAAAGAACTTCACAGCTACTCTATAATCCTGCTCAACGCCGCGCCCCCTTTCATAAAGAAGACCCAGGCGGGAGCACCCCCAAGCGTTTTCACCTTCACACCCTTGGGACAAGAGGTTAACGGCTGTTAAATAATCCTGATCCACGCCGTGCCCTCTTTCATACATGTACCCTAATTGAGAACAACCCCAGGCGTTGTTACCATCACACCCCTTTCTAAAGAAGTTCTCGGCTACTTTATAATCCTGTTCAACGCCGCGACCATTTTTATAAAGAAAACCCAGACGAGAACATCCCCAAGCATTTCCACCTTCGCACCCTTGATTATATAGCCCAATTGCTACCGAATAATCCTGAACGACGCCATTTCCTGTTTCATAAAGAAAACCCAGGCGAGAACATCCCCAAGCATTTCCACTTTCACACCCTTGATTATAGAATTTCACTGCTGCGGAAAAATTCCGAGCAACACCACGGCCTTTTTCATACATAAAGCCAACATTGCTACAGCCTTTTGCATAGTTTCCGTTACAAGCCTGTTTGAAAAGTAAAACGGCCTTTTCATCATCTTGAGGTAAAAAATTCCCATACTTGTAATTATGGCCTAAAGAGTTGCAGCTTTTCGCGTTCCCTTGACTACAGCTTTTTTCATAAAATTCCGCCGTCTGATTTTTATTATGGCTACCACTCTTTTCTGCAATCACCTTGGTAAATGATTTCTTGTGGTAACAACCTTTTTCTTTTCCCGCTTCACACAAACTTTCAAAAAGAGAAACAATTCTTGCCTTCTCAAAAGTCTCTATTCTGCCATTGACATACATCCAACCTACATAATCGCAACTTTCCGTGTATCCGGCTTCACACGCTAGAATAAAATATTCAAATGCTTCCTGATCATTTTGTGCAACACGCTGACCGTTAAAGTATTGCAAACCTAATGAATTACAGTCTTCTCCATCTCCCTTGAGACAACCTCGTTCTACCAGCACATCATTGATATCACGCTGAAAAACCAATAAAGCGATAGATATTAAAAGTGCAGCAAGAAGATATGCCCATCTATGCTTTATGGGGCTCTCACCTATTAATTTATTTTCAGACATAACAGTTCAATTTCAGAAAAGCTCAACAATACACTTAAAAATTGATAATGATTTTATTTTGTTAATCTAAAGTAAAAAAAAGCATTTGATATAAATGCATTAAGTGCTGCTTTATTATAAATTAAATCATGCCGTCATTTTTCATCTTGATTATCCCTTTGAACTTTGACAGCATCCGCAGCGATGGTTTCTGGATATCAAAGCTGAGTCCGGGATGAAAAGGGAACACGGTGCGGTGTAACCATCAGGTGCCAATTCCGTGACTGCCCCCGCAACTGTAAGCGGCGAGCCACTCTGAAATTAACCACTGAACCTTAATCAGGTTCGGGAAGGTTCAGAAGTTGCTGCGACCCGCAAGTCAGGAGACCTGCCATCTTTGTTGTAAACGCTAACCGGGCGGGGTGCCTCGGAAAGGGTGATAAAGATCGCTATCCGGCAAAACAGCCGCGACCTGATATCCCTATTCCGCTCTCTCTGCTCTGGCACGGAGGGTGCTATGAAAAACACGACAAACATATTCGATATATTGTCGCCTATCTACCGCGATACATTCGTCAAGCTCTATACAAGACTTTCAGACATGGAATCTAAGGGTTCAAGCCCTTGGTTTCGCGGACATCTAACTATCGCACAGCAAATTTTGGAACAGAAACAAGGCTTCTTTGATATTGCGCTATTCGATTATAACGAGTAAGTAGGAATAGTTACGTTATAACATAACACTTATTTATCAATGAAACCAAGATCCAAACATGAAACGTGCGTCACTTCAGGCAACAGATCTCTCGTGGGGTCCCAAGGGGCAACCTGATCTTTTATCCGACATCAGTTTTCGTGCAAACCCCGGTCGTATACTGGGTATTGTCGGCCCCAATGGTGCCGGAAAATCGACCTTGTTACGACTGCTCTATCGTTTTCATCGTCCCCGTAGCGGGCAAGTGTGGATAAACGATAAGGATCTTTGGGAACTATCTCCACGTACTGCAGCACAAAAAATCGCCGCCGTGCTGCAGGAACAACCAACTGACTTTGCTCTCACTGTCGGGGAAATCGTTGCCCTTGGCCGAACCCCTCACCGACGGGGGTTTTCACAAATCGGTTCGCGGGATCAAGTCATCATTGATACAGCCCTCGCAACCTTGAACCTGCAAGGCTTCGCCAAGCGATCCTTTGGTACGCTGTCTGGGGGTGAACGACAACGCGTTATGGTGGCTCGTGCTCTTGCCCAGGAACCCCACATTCTAATTTTGGACGAACCGACAAACCATCTTGATATTCGCCATCAACTCGAAGTTCTCTCGCTATTACGCAAACTGGATATGACGATTATCACCAGCCTGCATGACCTCAATCTGGTCGGTCAATATACAGACGATGTGCTTGTTTTGGCCAATGGACGCTGTCTGGCTTTTGGTCCTTCTGATCAAGTTCTCACGGAACACCTTGTTGATCGCGCATTTGGCATAACCAGCCGTATCGAACGCTTAATGCCAAGTAATCAATCACATTTCACTTTTCATCTCGAACCTTAAACTTCAGTTTCTAACGGAAAATAAAATGCACAAAACCCCTCTCTCCTTTTTTGGCGCCTTTTCTGGTTCCGCTTCTGGTTCTGTTTCTGGGCCTCTTTCAAGCTTTTTATCTAGCGGCATTTTGTCAGTAACGCTAACGGCTGCCGCTCTTCTGTCTCCCTTACAGGCCGCAGCTGATCCCGTAACAGTCCAAAGCTGTAATCGTCAGGTTACTTTTGACACTCCCCCGAAAGCCGCAGTTTCCAATGACGTTAATCTAACGGAAATGATGCTGGTTCTGGGTCTTCGTAATAGCATGGTCGGTTACACAGGTATTTCTGGCTGGAAAACACTAGATGAAAAAATGCGCGATGGTGTTGCTGAGTTACCGGAACTATCAGAAAAATATCCGACAAAAGAAGTATTGATCGGATCTGATGCTGACTTCTATTTCGCCGGATGGAACTATGGCATGAAAGTTGGTGGGGAAGTTACACCCGAAACCCTTAAGCCCTTTGGCATCAAGGTTTATGAGTTGACTGAATCCTGTATTCATATTGGAAAGAAGAACAAAGTAACCATGCAGGATATGTACAATGACCTGCTAAATCTCGGCGCTATTTTTGGTGTTAAAGAAAAAGCTCAAGCACTTGTTTCTACTTACAAAGATGAATTAAGTAATTTTGAAAAAGGCCTCAAAAAGCCAACAAACCCGCTACGTGTCTTTGTCTATGACAGTGGTGAAGACAAGCCTTTTACTGCCGGACGATATGCCATGCCAACAGCAATAATCGAAGCGGCAGGCGGAACCAACATTATGGATGATTTTGATAAAAGCTGGGCAACTGTTGGCTGGGAGGCCGTTGTAGATCGCAACCCCGAAGTTGTTGTGATTGTGAACTATGGCAATGTCACAGCCGAACAAAAAATCGCCTATATGAAAAACAACCCTGCTTTTGCCAATATTGATGCGGTTAAAAACGATCGATTTGTTGTTCTGGAATATGTCGAGGCAACTCCCGGACCTCGTAATATCGAAGCCGTGAAGAAATTGGCAACAGCCTTTTACGGTTCGTAGAGACGAGTAAGCATTGAAGTGAGATCGACAAAGATGAGCAGCATCACACCACAAGCAGGGAAAAGGCCAAACTGGATAACACAGCCGCTATGGAAGGTGTTTCTGAATGACAGAAAGTTTGCCTTTCTCATGGTTTCAGGACTTTGCTGTCTTATCTTTTCGATCTCCTTTGCTGTATCAGTGGGGCCAATTCCTGTCCCCCAGCAAACCGTTTGGTCAATTCTGATTAATAAACTTAGCCCCGGCATACTTGAACAAAGTTGGTCTGCCGGGCGCGAAGCAATCGTCTGGGATATTCGTTTTCCCCGGATTATTCTGGCCGGATTGGTCGGGGCTGGATTGGCTTTGGTCGGGGCGACCCTACAAGCTGTCACCCGAAATCCACTAGCAGACCCGCACCTTTTAGGGATTTCTTCCGGTGCGGCTTTCGGAGCCATTCTGGCGTTATTACACACCGGGGTTTTCCTCGGACTGATCACCGTCCCTCTTTTTGCCTTTGTTGGTGCTCTCGGGGCTTCGGCGCTGGTTTTACTGGTTTCACGCATGACATCTGCCACCTCAGCAGATCGCTTGATCCTTGCCGGCGTTGCCGTTTCCTTTGTGGTCATGGCCGGGGCCAACATTTTGATTTTTATCGGCGACCCTCGCTCGACACATACTGTTGTCTTCTGGATGCTGGGTGGTCTTGGTCTCGCTCAATGGTCACAGCTACTCTATCCCCTGATAATTCTCATCATCGGCGGCCTATACTTCTGGCTGAAATCCACAGAACTCAACGCCATGACAGTCGGCGATGAAACCGCTTCAACACTGGGTATTCCCGTTGCCCGTTTTCGCCTGACGATCTTTGTTATCGGGGCACTTGTCACCGGTGTGATGGTTGCTTTTTCCGGTATGATCGGCTTTGTCGGACTGATGGTGCCGCATATTCTCAGACGATTTGTGGGGGGTAACTATCGCTATGTTTTACCCGGATCTGCACTGGTTGGCGCTATCTTCCTGATCTGGGCTGATGTCATCGCACGCACTATCATGGCCCCCGAAGATATGCCCATCGGCATTATAACCGGCCTGATCGGCGGTCTGTTTTTTATTTGGCTTTTAGGGCGTGGCCAACGCAGATAAGCCATGTTTCAGCAGTTGTGTAATTATCAGGCAAAAATAAAACAAAAATCAATAACTAAGGGACAGAACCGTGGTTATAACTGCGCCTGTTAAAATTCGCGAAACAGATCATCCCCAGCCTATCTTTCTATAACAGCTCGTTTAGATAATTCAGGAGATCATAAAAATTTCTAAGATCTCCGGCAAGGAAACCCTGTTCGCAACGCAGGTCGCCTCATCCCCAAAAGAAAAGCCGTCAAAACCAGCTTGATTGACGGGTGTTTTAGAAAGCTGCGTGGCGAGGCCTTCCCAATGCTGCAACTCAATCAGGCTATAGGGACGTTGCCAGAGCCATTCACGATTGGCAACAGCGGTCAAGTCAGGATCGGGTAATGCTTCACCATTCCAGCTATAGAAATAAAGGCAAAAGCCTCTGTCGTTAACGGATTGGATCGACATCAGTCGCATTCCCAGTTCGCCTTCGAAATAATGGCGCGCTGTAACGAGATCGCTAACGCGCAATGTTATATGCGCCAAGGTCGCCTGATCAGCAATGACATGGCCTGATGCAAGAGAGTTATGATCAAGTACTCGTTCATTACCTTCAAATCCCTGTTGCAACAATTCGATGCTAAACCCCTTGGGATCAGTAATCTTGGTCATATAGCCGATATCTCTGAACTGATAGGGATCATTGATCGACTGCCCGTTCTTTTGCAAGTAGTTGACGGCCTCATCAAGGTTTTGCAACGTGATACCAACTTTCCAGTAAAAGTCGTTTGGTCCTGCACAATAATCAGTAACATCAGCTTTCTGGAACACCAGACTGTTCTGGGATTTATCAAAGCTGAAAGCAATGCAATCTGGTTTTTCTTCAATGATCTTCATCCCCAGAAGATCAGCATAAAACGCGGCAAGGCCCGTAAAATCAGGTACCCGAAAATATGTTCCCGTTATGCGTTTCATAGCATTGTACATTTCATGAAGGCCTTACCCCAAGTTTATTTTATAGCTTATCTCAAAAACTCATTTTCCTGAACTTTATCCCGGTTTATTTTACTCCCGTGCTTCGAAGCGATCTTCACGCAACGCCATCGTGCCGTCGTCCTGAAGTACCCAGAGTTCGCGCGTGATAACCCCTTGCGCCTTGTTCATCTTCCAGCCGCTGGTCAAAAGGGCTGATGTTTCATCCAGAACCGTGATTTTCGGGTCAAGATAGTCAACATCTGTGAAACCATCATTGATCAGGTTCTGCCAGAAAGACTGAATTTCTGTATGCCCGGTAAAGGTTCCAAAGGGCTTGGCAACCATAACTGCACCCGCTTCGTAACAGGCGGCACATCCGGCGGCATCACCTGAATTAAAAGCTGCCTTCCACTTTCCACTCGCTTTGATAACTGCCGCTTTTAGATCTGTAGTCATTTTGCTATCTCCTCAATTGATCCAAATATTCTTGAACCATTTGGTTCGTCTCAGGATCTTTATTGCATGAGAAGATAAAGACGATAAGATAGAATTAGATGATTTCATAGTTTAGGAAAATTAAACAGTGAAACCCAATATTCATGACATGCTGACCTTTATAGAGGTCGTCGAAACGCGCTCTTTCACCACAGCATCCACCCGTCTAGGCCGCAGCAAATCCGCGATCAGCCAAACCATTTCCCGTTTGGAGGCAGACATGAATATCCGCCTGCTCCAGCGCAGTACCAGATCCTTGACCTTAACGGATGCAGGTGCACGCTTCTATGACAGCTGCCTTGCCATAAAAGATGCCTACAACGATGCTTTGGAAAGTATTTGGGAGGACAAGAACGACCCACAAGGTACTCTTTCCATTACCGCACCTCACGCACTCTGCGCCACTGTTATTACTCCGGCAATTAAGCTCTATCTGGATCGTTATCCCCGAATGTCCGTACGACTGGTGGCCGAAGATGCCTCAGTCAAACTGATCGAAGAGCATATTGATCTCGCCATTCGCGTCGGCAAACTGGCCGGACAGACAGCCCGTGTGACCAAGGTCGGTACATTAAGTGAAAGCCTCTACGCGCACCCGGATTACATCAAAGCCCAAGGTGGTATTCCTGACGATCTGAACGATTTGGAAACGTGGGACCATGTTGCCAATGAATGGCAGGGAAATCCCGTAACCTATAACTTATCCAAGGGCGTTTCTTTCAAGGTCCTGCCTCGCGCACGCTGTAACAGCCTGCCCGATATCCTCAAGCTCACCCAAAGCGGCCTCGGGATTGCCAGATTACCCGACATCGCCGTAACACCAGAACAAGAAAAGAATCCTCTAATCAGAATATCACCCCTTGGTGACGCCCCGATCTATGCCTTGCATCAATTTGACACCAAACCGCCACAACGTGTTCGCGATTTTATCACACTGATCCGCCAAGAGTTGCGTTAGAATTTTTCTTTTGGGAATGAGTTGATGAAAAATAGCAAAACGATCTTAATTGCCCTTGTTTGTATCCTCACCATCATGATCGGGGCAGGTTTGTACCTTCAAGAAAAAGATCAAGTGACTGTGGACGAGGCACAGCCAGGTACAGCACCGGCGGCAAGAACAGTAGAAGTATCCCCGGCTGAAAAAATCGCGTTGCAGGCAACTGCCTTTTCCTTTGCTGAAACAGCTGAGATTTATGTTCAGGATGGCCATAACTTGCGCCTGAAAGAGCCTCAACCAACGGGCTGTGCAAAATGCTTCACCTTCGTTTTTGACCACTATGGTGATCCCGGCGTTATCTATGAACTGAACGTACGCATCAACGACGAAGGACAAGCCGAATGGATAAAAGAGTAAGCACGTTTATCCTGTAAATAAATACTGGCTACACAAATTGAAAATTGCCCGCTCTACGACATACTTCGGTCGAATAAAACCAACGTCCGAACCTCTATACTCTCTCTGGCTCTGGCAGTGGCTGGACTGGTTGGATCATCAATCGCTGAATGAGCCAGAAAACGGGACCGGCCATCGGTTTCGGAATCATAACACTTTAATAACAGCGCTTCGTCCGGCGCCATACCCGGATAGTAATACCATATGTGTTTTGAGCTATGTTTCACCGTATACACTTCTCCCTCTCGATGGGGATACTTTAATTTTGTCCTTATAAAATCCTGTTGATCTACCGTCCTGGTATCACACATAGCCAAAGGGCTTTCTTCAACAATATGTCGTATTGGTTGCCAATAGTTTATAAAGGCAAAGCGATCTGATTCATTCTCATCCGTGCCAAGAATTTCTTTCTTCCTCTGAGGGCCGGCCAATTGAGAATAATCAGCATGAACTGTTGGGACAGGATTTCGCTTGTTAACGGTATGATCATCCACAGCTCGACTACGTAAATTATGGTCAAACGCAATGACCGCCTTGACCCCGGGCAAATGACGTCCCAAAAAACTTTCGACAGCAGAATAGAACTGCCCCTTGACCTTTTCAGATGATTCAAACTGATCAAAGTCCAGGCCAGTTTTTACCAGCTCAAACCCATTGTCATCCAATGTTGGAATACTATCCGACAAACGGGCATTATTAACCTGAACCTTGTAATGCTCCGCGACAAGATTGTAAGGAACAGGGCCAACCATTGTGTTGGAATAATCAACATAGGGATTTTCGCCTGCCGTACGGGAATATTCCATTTGTGCATGTATAAAGGGAAGTTGTTTCATAGCACCAGCACCTTTTCAATTTAATCAATTGGACCACTGATACTTAATTTAATTATATATCATTGAATTGATAATTTATGCTATTATGAAATAAGTTTTAACTTTTTCCTTATAATCATAATGAACATAGAGCATCTGAAATTATTTGTACGATTAGCTGTTCTCAACAACATCAGCTTGGCAGGGCGTGAATTTGGTCTGTCGCCAACTGTGGCTGGAACGCACATAAATAAACTGGAGCAGATACTCGGAACTCGACTGGTACACAGAACCACCAGAAAAGTATCATTAACTGAAGATGGTGAATCTTTTCTTCCTCATGCCATAGAAGTTCTTGCAAGTGTTGAGGCAGCACGTGCATCCGTCGGTGCCGGGGATGGATCTCCGAGAGGTACATTACGGGTTGCTGCTCCGTCTTCTTTTGGACGCATGCATGTTGTTCCGGCTTTGAAAGAATTCCTGTTACAATATCCGCATCTATCCATTGATCTGCGGTTAACAGATACAATGATCGACTTTATCGAAGGTGGATTTGATGTCGCTATTCGTAATGCTCATCTGAAAGATTCTTCTTTGATTGCTCGCAAACTGGCTAAAGACAACCGAATTCTCTGTGCGTCCCCGGAATATTTGGCTGAACACGGTATACCTCAGTCACCTGAAGATTTAGAAAACCATCATTGCATAACTTTTGTCGGGCTGGAAAATTGGACATTTGAGACACCTGCAGGCGTCAAGATAATAAAAGCCAAGGGTCGATTTAGCACTGATGACGGACAGGCTGTCCGAGATGCCTGCGCAGCTGGTCTCGGTATTACGCTGAATGCAACCTGGAGCATCTATGATCATCTTAACGCAGGCAAACTGGTTCCTATACTCGCAGATTACCCTCTGATATCCGACACGGCTATCTGGGCGGTTTATCCCAGTTCCAGATTACTGGCGCCTAAAGTACGTGCCTTTATTGACTTTTTTGTCAAACATTACGGTGAGGTTCCTTATTGGGACCAGCAAGGAACACCCCCATAGTTTCAATATTGATCATTCAAGTATCCGTATATTGACAAAAGCCACTATCAAATACCGGAAAGTAGCTGGTTCGTTACCTGCCACAAATGTTCTTGATCCTCTTCATTATACGCCTGTTCATGCGCCTTTCCCGGTTTCATTTGATCAAAGTATTGCCCTGTCACAGCATCTAGCTCAGATGCACAAGCCAGGAACACATGTGCACGGGCCCCGGTTTCCGGACTTACAGCAGAAGAACCATACGCCTCTTTCACCATACGGGTGTTCAAAAATGATCCGGGATCAAGGGCATTTACAGTAACATTCCGATCACGGACCTGTTCAGCATAAAACAAACTGAATATAACAACGGCCAGCTTACTCTGGGCATAAGCTTTTGACGCAGTAAATCCCTGTTCCAGCATAATGTCATCAAACTGCACCGGTGATTGCGCGGCCGAAGCAATATTAATAATACGCCCGTGCGCCTTTTCCAGGGCAGGCAACAAAAGTTGTGATAACAAAACAGTCGCCAGATAATTAACCTGCAAACGCAACTCGTAACCATCCTGACTTACCAGACGCTTTAACTGATCTTCGGAACTGCCCGGTCCCAAGCCTGCATTATTAATCAATACATCCAACGCAGGATGTTCCGAGGTTATTTGTTCCGCCAAGTCGCGAACTTCAGCCAAAGATCCAAGATCAGCTTTATATCCAAAAACCTGATCATTGCCTGTTTTTTGTTTAAGTTCTTCAACTGCTGCCGCAATTTTGGTTGCGGAACGTCCATGCACCAATACAGTTGCACCTCGGATAGCCATTTTTTCTGCTGTGATACGACCAACTCCATCGGTCGCACCCGTAATCAGAACTTTTCTTCCACATACTGTTCTATCGTTATCACTCATCGGCTTTTCACCCGTTGCCCACCATACAATTCAATCATCAATGAAAACTGTTTTGACATGAAGCGTGTCCATATACTCGCGGATCGCAACAATTTGGCCATCAGCAAAACCAAACAAAAAATGATACAGATTATTGTAGATTGTGCCATTGTCCTTCTGACCATATGATTCAACCTCTACAGCGACCCGGTCCCCTTCAACAGTCCAACCTGTAGCAGTAAGTTCCATACCATTCGGGAATACGGTAGCAACTGTTTCCATCAAATTGGCAATACCGTCCTTATCCATTTCACCCGAAACAGGGAGTTCTCCTTCCCTCCCCATAACGCGCCAGACAACATCTTCATCAAGTAATTCAAGAACACCATATACATCGCCAACAGAAAAGCGCCTCAGAAACGCCCGGATAATCTGTTTGTTTTCTTGCATGATTATTTCACACCCTGAATGTCCAGGACTAACTGGTCCCAGTTACGCTGATTATCCATTTCATTCTGGGCACTATTATCATCAGCATACTGGAAACGTTTTTGTGCCGGGGTTTTGCTCATGGATTGATAAAGCCAGTAGGCTTCTTCCTTAAGAGCATCTTCAATGGGTAAATCCACAGAGGCATAAACAGTGCGTTTGCACGCTTCTATAGATTCAGCCGGGAATTGTGCAATGCGAATTGCCAACTCCTCTACATAGGGGCCAATTGCATCTGCATCCAATGCCTTGTTAATTGTACCATAGGCTTCGGCCTGCTCCGCATCAAAGTCACGCGCACTTAAAATTATTTCCAGTGCTCGCCCCAAACCAACCTGTCTCGCCATCCGCGAAGCACCACCGCCACAAGGCAAGATCCCCATGCCAACTTCCATCTGCATGAACTTTGCCTTGCCCTTTGCGGCAAAGCGCATGTCACATGCCAACATGAACTCGTGCCCGCCACCTCTGGCAAAACCTTCGACTTTAGCAATCGTTGCCTGAGGTAGCATGCTGATCCGTTGCAAAACATCTTGCAGATAAAGGCATTCCACTTGATCGCGGGAAACAGCCTCAGTCGACATATCCTTCAGGAAATTCGTATCGGCATGTGCCACAAAAATCTCCGGGTGGGCCGATTGGAAAACAACAACCTTAACACTGCGGTCCTTTTCCAATTTCTCAGCAAGCCGATTTAAATCATCGAGCATGGGAATGCCCTGAATATTAACGGGCGGATAATCGAAAGTAATCGTCGCGACAGCCTGAGCCAGTGAAACGTTGAATGTTGTGTATCCTTCGTAAGTCATCGTCTTCCTCTGAAATTTTTTACTGGAAAGCAGCAATTAGTGATTTAGACGATAATTTAAAGCTTTATATATTTGTTGATAATAGAGATAAATATAGGTTCTGTTTATAGAAAAAAATTATAATAATGCTTCAATACTGCTTTGCCATCTCGATCGTCCCAGCCCATCCAAGATGTTCATAGAGAGGACGCCCTTTGCTGGTTGCATGAAGGATAGCATAGCGAATGCCTTTGCGTTTGAATTCAGTATCTGCTGCATTCATTAAATCAGTTGCAATGCCGCGACCGCGATAATCGGGTTCTACGAACATATTAAGCACATAGCCCCGGCGATCATCTAGTGGATGCGAAGGGTGCGGAGGCCAGTCAATAACCATCAAGCCAATACCGCCAATGGCCGCGCCTTCGCTTTCAACAATAAAGCCAAAATAACTACGATCTTCCAGACGTGGCCTCAACCAATCGCGAAAGGGCATATCCATCGCCGCAAGTTCTTGTTCGCGAGGCTTTCCACTCGCTTGAAACATCTTTTGACGATGTTCACAGATCAGATCCAGATCGTGGTTTTCAGTTGGCCTTGTTATTAGCATTCTATTTCACTGAAATGGCTAGAGACCTCTAGATTTATTACACGCGTACCCATGACCAAGATCACAAGCTTTCGTATAAAACTCTTTTGCTTTGATGGTATTTTTTTCTGTACCTTCACCCTGTTCATACATACGGACAAGGTCGTAGCAAGATACTCTGTTTTCTCCTAAACACCCCTTTTCATAAAAGATCAAAGCTTCCGAATAATTTTGATCAATTCCTATACCTGCCCGCTTTAAATATCCTAGATTATAGCACCCCTCTGAATAACCTAGGTTACAAGCCTGAGTATAGAAATAAGTTGCTTTATTCATATCCCTTTTTATTGCATCAGTTAAACGATACATATCGGCAGCTTCATTACAGGCGTACCCGTAAGAACGTTTACAAGAGAACTCATAATGGTCCAGAGCAGTTTTACTCTTGATTCTTTCGCTGTAACCAGAGCGATACACTTTCGCTAATTGCGTACAAGAAACCACATCTCCCTGCTCACAAGAAGCCTCAAAAAGCGCAATTGCTTTTTTACGGTACTCCAGAGCTAAAGTATTATGTTTTTGAACGGTTTTACCTTTGCCATATACATATTCGAGTGCAAAACAACCGTACCCAAAACCACCATCACAGGCTTTTTTATACAACAATCTTGCATCAGAGTAGTATCTACTTCCCTTTATTCCTGACAGGTAAAGGTCACCAAGATTAACACAGCCTTGTAAATGATTTTTGTCACATGCTTGTTTATAGAGGGGTATTGCTTTTTGAGTATCCTTTTTTGTGCCTCGGCCTGTCCTATACGAAACACCTAACCCATTGCACCCTTTGGCATTACCCGCATCACATGCTTGTTCAAACAACCGACGGCCTTTTATATTATTGACTTTAACACCAAGACCGTCGTAGTAAAGCGCCCCCAGATCGGCACAAGCTTGGGCATCTCCACCCTTGCAAAAAATCTCTAGGTTTTTGGCTTTTTCCTGGTAATCAATTCTCGCGTATTGTTTCATATAAAACGGGATGGAGGTCGTTTTTTTATGGGGCACGTCATTCTCTTTTGAGCACGACGGTTTATAGCCCAAACCACAAGCTATATGAAAATAATCTTGGCTCTTGCCCTTATCCCGCTCAACACCTTTTCCCAAGGAATAAAGACTACCCAGATTATTACAACCTTTCCCATTTCCCTGTTCACAGGCTATTTTGTAATGCAAATAAGCCTGCTCATAATCCTGCTCTATTCCTTGCTGAGTATAATAACCATCATAATAACGGCTCCCTAGGGTTAAACAGCCTTCTGAAAAACCTTTATCGCAAGCCCCATTATATAATTCGGTTGCCCTATCAACATTTTTCTCAACACCATAGCCTTTGTCATAAAGGCTGGCCAATCGTAAACAACTCCACATATAGTTAGCATGGCATGCTTGGTTTAGGTATTTCGCAGCTGTGGCATAATTCTGCTTAATTCCATTACCCTTATAGTACATTTCACCAAGGCTATGGCATCCGGGATTAAAGCCAACATCACATGAAAGCTTATATGCCTGAACTGCTTTCAAATAATCTCTATCGAGATCTTTTCCATCCCTGTATTTATTGCCAAGTGTAAAACAGGACAAAGGACGTTCAAGACTACAGTCCAGATCAGAATTTGACGTATCTGATGATGGTTTCTTTTGTGGTTTGGATGCAACACACCCTGCAGTCAATAAAATCAACAAACCGACAAGTACAAATCGCATTTTCACGCCCCCACGCCTTTGTGCAGAACAAACACTATAATCCGTTATAAAAAATGAACAAATATAGATAGCATGATGATTTTAAAATGATACAAACAAATCAAACAAAAGATCTGACATGTGCCAAAAAATCATCAGGAAAGCCCAGTCTAGTCGTTAGCTTCAATAACTGTTGTGCGTAAATACGATTGGTACCACGGATCAGGTTGGCAGGCAGGTTATAGCAAGTGACTTCTTCCCGCGTACCATCTTCATATTCTACAATCAGCTTTTCAGGTTGATACGCCTTTACGCTCTTTTCATCATAAAGTTCGGTTACCTGTGTTTGCTTCAGTGTCATGACAACACCGAAAGATCGGGCGCCAGGTTCTTTGACGAGTGAGGCGCGTTCTCCGATTTTGAGGACAAAGTTATTAACCCATGCCTTTTGTGACGAGCTTGGCACAAGGCCTTTTGCTATCAACAAATCCTCGTCCATAAAAAGACCGTAGAATAACACTTTCATGGTTCAATTCCTCTTGAAATAGCCCAAACCCAAAAAAATCAAAGTTGTAGGTTTTATCTTAGTTCGATCATTAAATTTTGCGACAGGATAATTCCAAAATACTGATTGCCATCAAGCAATTTTCACGACCGTTCACCGGACTTTGATATGATATGATCCTGCACAAGATGACGGAATTGCGTTTTTTGTGTATTATAGCTTTCAGATAAGCGGATAGCGGCCCTGTTGGGCGGCATAATAACCGCCTTTGCGGAATGGCAGATTGTTTATTCCTGCCCTTTTGATTGGCGTTTGCCTGTCGTCCGACGATGAAGTTGTATCAAGTTGTTTATGCTGTTCGCGAACCCACTGGTTCAGGAGAAAAGCTAATGCCGAAAGCAGCAACTCAATACGATCCTGTTGTTGATCTGGACAGGACAGCCGTGAAAAGCATTCCGACAATCAATAAAATCACTGTTGAAGATCTTATGGATGTTATCGCCAGAGGGCTAAGCGATTTCAAACAGAAGCCAAGTCATATTCTGCTCTTGGTGATCATTTACCCCATCATTGGTCTTTTGGCCGCTCGCATGACAGCTGGGTATGATATTGTTCCCCTCGTCTTTCCGATTGTAACAGGCTTTGCTCTGTTAGGCCCTATCGCGGCCTTGGGAATGTACGAACTCAGCCGTCGCCGGGAAAAAGGAATGAGTCTGGCATGGCGTCACGTCTTTAACATCTGTCATTCGCCAGCGATTGGATCAATCAGCGCACTGGGCATCTTGCTCACCGTTATTTTTCTGATCTGGCTGGTTACCGCGCTCATGCTTTACAAAACATTTTTCGGCACAACTGAAATCACCTCAATTGGTGCCTTTATCAGTCAGGTTTTGACAACACCCGCGGGGTGGAACCTTATCCTCATCGGTTGTAGTGTTGGCTTTGTCTTTGCCGTTGTCGTGCTTTCCATCAGCGTTGTTTCTTTCCCCATGCTGCTGGACAAAGATATCAGCGCAGCATTGGCAGTACAGACTTCCGTCAAGGTTGTTATGACCAACCCCGTCCCCGTTGCCGTTTGGGGGGCCATTGTTGCAGGATCCATGCTTGTCGGGTCTATTCCGTTTTTTGTTGGATTGTGTGTGGTAATGCCGGTACTTGGGCATTCCACATGGCACCTTTATCGCAAGGTCGTGGCGGAATAAGCGAAACTTCTACCAAATATCTATCACCAAACCTGAGCCGTTAATCACAATAACTGGCGGCTCAGGTTTTCTTCTTTTCTCTTAAACGAATTTCACCTCGCATATGGGGATGGAAAAGGCAGTAATATTCTCCGGCCATGCCCTTGGTAGCAATCAACGTCCGGCGCTGATTTAACGTAAGTTCTTCGGTATCCCAGCGCCCATCGAGTGCCGTTGCGGTATGCGGACTAATATCAAGATTAATCCACCGGATCTTATCCCCCGGACAAACCTCAATCACGTCAGGTACAAAAGCAAGATTACGAATTTCCACTGTATGTTCCCGGCTGTCATCGGCTGCCTTGGCCAAACCGGACAGCCCAGCCAAAGTGCTTCCCCCCGCCAATATCCCAGCAGAAAGCCGAGTTGATGCAACGAGAATCCCCGTTGCACCAGCCAAGTTCATTGTACCTGCTAAAAAAGACCGTCGCCCTGATCCTTTATTATTTGTGTCATTAGGCATTACAGCACCTTTCATTACGGGTCATTACAGGATTTTTCAGTATAATTTTTTGCGGGGGATCTTACTTCAGTTTCTTCACCATCATTTCCGCGTGTCCCTCATGAGCTTTGAAGATTTCAAGTCCTTGTTTGAACAACGCTTTTACTTCTTCATTTTCGATATTCGGGATAAAGCTGTGCTCAACCAGTTCATTGACAGCCTTGTGATAAGCCAGTTCATTCGCGGCATAGGCCCGATCAAATTCTACGCCGCGCAAGGCTGCCAGATCAGTGATGATTTTCTCAGAGTTTTTATTCAATGTCTGGCTCAGGAAATTATCCTGTGCTTGCGCGCCCAGTTTATCCAGAAGCTCAAGAGCAGCTTTGTTTACTGCTTCATGATCCCGGATCATGGTCTTGGCAAACTGCCGAACATCAGGATTATCAGATAAAGCCAGCGCCAGATGTGCATATTTGATGTCAATGTTATCTGCACTGTAGGCAACGTGTGCAATTTCCAGATCATTCAAATCAGCGGGATTTTCCGCGACTGCAGGTACTGCGAAAATAACCCCGAGAGAGACTATCCCAAAGGTCAGTACTTTCATTGTTTCACCACCCAGTTTCCGAACAACAGAGATCAGTTTCTTCATTTTCTTTCCATTCATTCTCAAGAGGTTTGATTAAAACGCTACGAAAACAGGAAAGACTGAACAGACCGAACTGTGAATGCCCGGGAGTTCACAATATATGGCAGATCGTTCAAACCACTGGACGTTACCTCAAAGCCTGCACATAGTTAGGTAACAGAGCCAACCATCTATGCGGATGGCGTTCTTGAAGATCAAAGTGGCAAGTGATTGAAAGGTTCGAACATGCTGGATGCACTGAGTGATATTCTCACACGTCTTTCCGTGAAAGGCACTTTGTACTTTCGTACCTCTTTTACCTCAACCTGGGGCCTCGAAGTTCCCCCTTTTGAAAATGCCGCCCGTTTTCACTTTGCGCACCGGGGAACCTGTAAGGTTATGATCAACAAGACGGGTGAAAACCTTGTCCTCGCACAGGGCGATCTGGTGATCATCCCTCACGGCGCCAGCCATAGTCTCTTTTGTGAAAACACGTCACTTCACGAAATCCTGCCACTGGATCGCGTTCTTGAAGAATCCGGCTATAAGGGGGACGGTGTTTTGGTGTATGGCGGTGGTGATCTGGAAAAAGAAACCCAATTGATCTGTGGTCATTTTTCCTTCGCCAAAAATGCAAGGCACATGATCTTCGATCAGTTACCTGACTATATCCATATCCCCAACTATGGTGAAACAGCCGGGAAGTGGATGGAAGCAACCCTGCGCATGATTGGGGATGAAACCGGAAGTGCCAAATTTGGCGGTGATCTCATCGCCCTTAAAATGTCCGAGGTTATCTTTGCCCAGGCAATCAGAACCTTTATAGAGAATCAGGGATCAGACATCACAGGGCTTGCCGCCTTTGCCGACCCTCATATCTCGCGTGCATTAAACGCTTTTCACAAAGCACCGGCTGAAAGCTGGTCAGTAGAAAATCTCGCCCGTGAAGCCGGATTGTCGCGTACTTCCTTTGCCCAGCATTTTGCAAAAAAAATGGGTGTTACCCCCATTCAGTACCTGACATCATGGCGCATGCAAATTGCAAGGCAGGGGCTTGCGGAACAAAAAATGAATGTTGCCGAGGTTGCCGCCCTGATTGGCTATGCCTCGGAATCAGCTTTTTCCCGTGTTTTCAAAAAAGAAGTGGGCGCATCCCCGGCTGAATATAGAACAGCCCACTAGTTTGAACGATCAGACATGTTTGCCGAACTATCTGAACTTCATCGTTCGAAAAATCCCCTTACATTGATTTTATGAGTTTTAAAACGCCTCTCCTCACAAGGGAAAAGGCTTCTCAAAAACAGTTCGACTTAACAAACGGACTTCAATGTAAAGGATGCTTAAAATGATACCGCGTTTCGTCACCAAGAATATTCATGCCTACCTTGATTACCCCGTCGCAATCAGCCTTATCGCCCTGCCCTTTGTTCTTAATCTGGGCAGTTCTCATCCGGTTGCTATGTGGCTTTCCGTTGTTACAGGTGTCGCCGCCTTTATACTGACGGTCCTCACGGATCACCATCTGGGTATCATCAGAGTTCTGCCCTACAAACTGCACTTGGCCGTTGATTTTGCAGTCGGTGCCCTCTTTACCCTGATCCCGTTTATTCTGAGTTTTAGCGGCATCGATGCCATTTACTATTGGGCAAACGGTCTCGCCGTTTTAACCGTCGTCGGATTGCATAAACCGGAAAAAAACATGCAGCTGGCATAATGTGAAAGCACAACACCAGCATGTTTATAACCTCCGGTAATAACCCTGTTCATCTAAAAAGTGCCCCTGTTCATCTAAAAGAAGAACAGGGGCACTGCTGGATATTTATCGAAATTATAATGAAAACAGTATCTAGCGTACAGGTTGGGGACGATCAAACCAGGCCGTACCTTGCAGATTTTCACGGGTGACAATCTCAACAGGCAAAAAGTTAGGCTGTATCGTTTTACCCTTTAAATAAGCAATAAGATTATTGACAGTACTAAATGCTGCTGTACGCATGTTTTGGTGAATAACAATATCCATAGACCCTTCCAGCAAATATCGATGAGTTTTAGGCGTCAGGTTGTGCCCGACAAGCATTATTTCATCAGCAACACCAACTTCTTTTAACGCCCTGATAATACCTTCGTTCCCACCCCCGACGTTATATACCCCTGTCAGCTTTGGCGTTTTTTTGATGACATTGATCAATTCCTGATAATTCCCGTCGATATCATCATGACCAGAATAAGCACCGATGACATCAATTTCCGGAAAATCCCGTCTTAGTACTGTTCGAAATCCGATCTCCCGATCTTCATGACTATGATAAAGCTGTCCACCGGAAATTATTGCGATTTTTCCGGCAGCTTTTAACATACGTCCCATGAAAAAAGCTGCTGTGCGACCAGCCGCACGATTATCAATACCAACAAACCCGACCAAAGGTGCATTTGTTAATCCTGACAAAAGCGCCAAAGTTGGTATTTTATAAGAAGCCAGTTCATGTACCGCATCCCGAACATGTGGATCATCAAGAGGCTGGAAGGCAACAGCATCAATTCCTTGCCCAATACATGCCAGTAACTTACGGGCCAATATTTTGGGTTCCATTTTTTTGGTAAAAATACATTCAATTGTCGCGTTTCCCTGTGCTCCGACATCCTGAAAACACGATGCGAGGTATTCTGTTGAAGGCCCGGCACTGTCCGGCAGTAAAACTTTCAACCTCCAGGGGCGGGACCGAACAACTTCATCGCCTTCTGTTTCAATCGCCAGCTTTGCCTGTAAAACACGTTGTTTGGTTGCGCTGCCTACATGCTTTCGATTATTTAAAACACGGTCAACCGTCGCAGTACTCACACCTGCAACCCGGGCAATTTCAGAAATTTTAGCAGCACGATTGATCTTAATCATTTAATACAAATAGCCTTGATCAGAATCATAAACACGTAAACAATCATATCACATCAGAAAGTAACATCAAAAAATATAACCCATACTACACTAAACTGCATTGTTAACAAAAATCATTACCTAAAATACAATTAAACAATTGATATAAAAAATATAATTTAAATAAAAATCACATTTTTTCAAAAACAATCTAGCACTACAAATAACATCAAATCACATCAATTTATACAATCTGATTGATTTGAAAAACACAAATGTCACTATAAGATAAATCAGATACATCAAAAAGCAAAAACCGTATCCAAACATAAAGAGACGAACACCATACAAATAGTAATTACAAAAAGACGTCATAGGCCCAAGCGCATGACGATAAATCTTGGAGGGAAGCCGCTTGAATCAATTAGATTTTGGCATTGTGATAGAAAGGTGGGACGAGCTTTTGCACGGCGTTGCATTAACACTGGCCCTGTCGATCGCCGGAATAGTATGCTCATTGGTAATTGGTGTAATCGGCGTTGCCATGCATCGTACCAGGACCCCATTGTTGCAAGCTCCTGTTATTGCTTTTGTTGAACTAATCCGGAATACTCCGTTCCTAATTCAGCTTTTCTTTCTGTTTTTCGCTCTTCCGCTTCTTGGTGTACGTCTGAACCCGACAATTACTGCGATCATCGCCCTTTCCATAAATGGGGGCGCTTATTCAATTGAAATTATCAGGGGCGGCGTTGAATCAATTCCCCGGGGACAGATAGAAGCCGGGGCCGCCCTGGGATTGTCTTCTACACAAATTTTCCGTGACATTGTTTTAATACCGGCCCTGAGAGCAATCTACCCGGCGCTTTCATCTCAATTCATTCTTTTAACCCTGACTTCTTCGGTATGCTCTTCAATTTCTGCAAGTGAGCTAACTCATTTTGCACAAAGAATTGAGTCCGAAACGTTCAGAAGCTTTGAAGTCTATTTCACCATTACCGGTCTTTATCTCTTAATTTCATGGTTGATCATGACAGCGCTTTCATCAATCGGCCGTCGTCATTTCAATTACCCAAACTAGTGTGTGAATAAAATGGACGCATTTGGCCTACCAGAAATATTCTTCCTTCTTCAGGGTTTGAAATGGACCGTGTTGCTTACAATAATCAGCTTTATTGGCGGGGGTGTCATTGGCCTGCTGATCGCACTGGCACGTGTCAGTTCCAGCTCTGTCATTCAACGGTTAGCGGCGGCCTATATTGCCCTGTTCCAAGGTACACCGTTATTAATGCAGCTGTTCATTATATATTATGGCTTGGCCCTGCTTCAATTCAACGTGGACGCATGGATTGCGGTTTCTTTTGCCTACACAGCACATGCAAGTGCCTTCCTGGGTGATATATGGCGGGGCACTATTCAGTCTTTGCCACGAGGGCAAACAGAAGCATCAAATGCCCTTTCCCTTGGCTATGTATCTCGAATGCGCGACATCATACTTCCACAAGCCCTGAAAATTTCGTTACCCGCGACCATAGGTTTTGCCGTGCAGTTAACCAAAGGCACATCACTTGCCGCCATCGTGGGATTTATTGAACTCGCACGTGCAGGTCAAATCGTTTCAAACCTTATTTTTCAACCCCTTCTGGTCTTTGGAATAGTTGGCATAATTTACTTCGTAATCTGTTGGCCAATGTCCATCTGGGGAACACGAATGGAGCGCAGGATGTCACAAAATCATGCATAACCATAATACGCGCCAACAGAAAGAAGACAGACATAAAAAGAGGCAGGAATAAAAGCCCGGTTCAACAAGCATAAAGCAATATTCTGTTTGACAAAAATCGAGCAGTAAAAGGCAGCTCAAGCTGTGAAAATCAACTGGAAACAAGGAGGATAATAAAATGAAATCAAGTCACACTCAAAAATATCCCATGGCCCGCATTGTAACAAAAACAATCGCAGGCATGATAACAGCTATGTCAATTCTTGGCCTTATCAATACCAAGGTTTCAACAGCTGACACACTGGATAATATAAAAGAACGAGGCAAGGTCGTCATTGGAATTCAAGGTGACAATCCGCCCTTTGGGTTTCTTGATTCTACGGGTAAAAACGACGGGTATGATGCAGATTTGTCCAAACTCTTTGCCAAGCACCTAGGTGTCGATCTGGAATTGGTCATTGTAACCAATCAAAATCGAATTGCGGCCCTTCAAACCGGTAAGGTTGATGCGTTGTTTGCAACATTGGGAATTAGTGCAAAACGCGCAGAATCACTACAGTACAGCATTCCCTATGCAGAAGACAGCATGCCTGTTATTGCACCAATTGAGACAGCTGTCTCTGATTTTCAGGATTTGAATAGTCTGACCGTTGGTGTTCCCAAAGGCAGTACACAAGAAAACGTCCTGCCGAAAGTTGCAGACAAGGCAAACATGTTAAGCTTTGATGATGATTCCGCCACCATTCAGGCCCTGCTCTCTGGTCAGGTCGATGCTATCGGCGGAAACCAGTTTGCCATGGGCAGAATAGAAGAACGTGCGCCAGGGAAGTTTGAAAAGAAGCTTGTACTTGCTACAAACTACAAGGGTGTTGGTACCATTTTGGAAGATGCCAAAATCAATGCCACAGTCAACTCCTTCCTTGAAGGCCTCAAAAAAGATGGAACCATGGAAACGCTGTATCAAAAATGGTTTGGTCTGGAACAACCAACGTTTGAAGCACCGGTCGAAGGCGTATCTTTTACCGTAAACTAATAAAAATACCGAACAGGAAGCCGCCACAATGCAAAAAACGACCTCGGCAAACACGGCCTCAATGTCTGTCTCTGAAAACGAAACCCTCATTGAGCTAAAAAACATAAACAAATGGTTTGGCGGCTTCCATGCCTTGAAAGATGTCAGTTTGAAAGTCAGCAAAGGCGAACGAATTGTTCTGTGCGGACCATCCGGCTCCGGGAAATCCACACTGATACGGTGTATCAATCATCTGGAAGCGATTAAAGACGGCACGATTACCGTTGCAGGCAAGGAAATGAAACATGATGCAAAATCAATTGATTCCGTCCGTCGCGAAGTCGGCATGGTATTTCAAAGCTTTAATCTGTTCCCTCACCTGAAAATAATCGACAATTGTTCACTTGCTTTACGGCGTGTCAAAAGGTTGCAAAGGGAAGAGGCAGAAGTTATCGCACGAAGGTATCTGGATCGCGTACACATTCTGGAACAGGCGGATAAATACCCCGCTCAACTTTCAGGTGGACAGCAACAGCGTGTCGCTATTGCCCGCGCTTTGTGTATGGAGCCCAAGGTCATGTTATTTGACGAGCCGACGTCAGCACTCGATCCGGAAATGGTAAAAGAAGTTCTGGATACAATGATCGGATTAGCCGAAGACGGTATGACAATGATTTGTGTTACCCACGAAATGGGGTTTGCCCGAAAAGTCGCAAACAGAGTGCTCTTTATGGCCGATGGACAAATACTGGAAGAATCTGCACCGGATGAATTCTTCTCTAACCCCAAACATGAACGCACCAAAGCTTTCTTGGGCGAAATACTTGCTCACAACTAAATACAAACGAATTGAACAACCACAAATAACATTAAGATTCTATAGCCTGGCATTCATAAGCGATTAAGGCTTTCAAGTCTGGCACGACCTTATCAACAGCAAAACTGATTTTCGTTTTCAATTATTGGGCATTGGGGTGTCTTCTGGACTGCCCGGCGCAAACCCCGGCCCCACAGGTGACATGCAGCCACGCAGGTGAATGTACCCTGACCAAAACAGTATCCACACAGGAGGTAAAAATGCACAACGCAGGTGTAATCGGGTTAGGAGACATGGGAAGCGGTCTTGCAAAAAACCTGATAAAAAGCGGTTTCAAGACATCGGGCCTGGACCTGTCCCAAGGCCGCATGAAAGCTTTCGAAACCATAGGCGGTCACCCCGCCAGAACAGTCGCCGAAATCGCTCAGAATGCAAGTGCAGTCTATGTGATGGTGATGAATGGTGACCAGGCCAAAGACGTCATCCTGGGGGAAGGTGGCCTGGTTCATCACATGGCCGACGGCGGTGCCGTCATTCTGACAGCGACCATTAAACCATCTGAAGCACGGGAAATCGGTGTCGCAATGAAAGATTCTGGCATTCACCTTATTGATAGCCCAGTATCTGGCGGATTTCCCGGGGCACAAAACGGTACTCTGACAATGATGGCTGCCGGAGATAGTCCCGTTCTGGATCAATATGCCCCCGCCATGCAAGCCGTATCCAAAACCATTCATCGGGTCGGCGAAAATGCTGGTGACGGGCAGGTTGTAAAGTCCTGTTTGCAATCCTTAATCGGCTCAATTTTCGGCGCCACATTCGAAGCAGCGGCACTTGCCGCAAAAGCTGGTGTCAAAGGCGATGTTTTATTCAATGTATTTTCTACGTCAGGCGCGGGATGTGGTGTTGCCAATACTGCTCTTGAGAACATTATCGACCGACGATTTGAAGGCACCGGATCCGGTATTGGCACAATGCATAAGGATCTAACCATCACCCTTGCCATGGCCGAAGAAATGGGCGTGCCGTTACATATGGCCTCAACCGCCATGCAAATCTTTCACGCAGGCAAAAGCAAATATCCGGACGGAGATAACTGGGTCTGCACACGTATCCTCGAAGACATCATTGGTGCAGAACTACACCGTTAATCAGGAGTATTAAATATGAAACTAGGCGTTATTTGTGACGGTATAAGCCGCAATCTGGCTCACACCGTTGATGTTATGGATGAATTTGACCTTGAATATGCCGAGCTTCAGTTTGTTGGTGACACCGAAGTCGGTGATCATAACAAACAGGAGATCACAGAAATCGATGCACTACTGCGTGACAGGGGAAAACCCGTTTCATGCCTGAGCAGGCATGTCTTTGCCGGCATGACCGGTATGAACAAACCAGGTGATGATCTTCATACAAAACACATGGATGCACTAAAACGCGTAATGGAGATGGCACATATCGTTGGATCTCCTTTAGTACGTATTATGTCATCAAAAAAAGAACAAATTCTCTGGGGGCACAATGGCGCTGAAAAATGGAATGTTGCAAAAGGCGCCTGGGATGCAATGCTCCCCCTAATAGCGCCTGCTGTTGATCTGGCCAGATCAGAAGGCCTGAGACTGGTTGTTGAAACCGGTAACGGTACAATGGTCAATTCCAACTACACCGCGCGCAGACTGATTGATGATCTCAATGCCAAGGATGTATTACAAGTGCTCTGGGATCCTGCAAATAACTGTTGGTGCCATGAAAACGCATTTCCCGAAGGATACAATGAAATAAAAGACGGCTATCTTGGACATATTCACATTAAGGATGTCCAGGTTGATACTCCGCGCGCCACGCTGGAAGTTCGCAAGATGGGTGAAGGCCAATTAGCTCACCTTTTCCAGCCTATGGCAAATGCACTTCGCAACGACAACTACGATGGCGTCATTTCATTCGAGAGTGTTTATCATCCCGGAAATAACAATTTTGAAGAAGGATTTCGTCAATGCATCGGGCAGTTTAAGAAACTGTTTTCATAAGTATGCCCCGCCCGTTACTCCCGAAGTGCCACCCTGCTTCTTTAATCATTATTGGTGTTAAAGCTCTGGCACTTATTAGCCCCGCTAAACTGATACACGTTTAGTGGGTTTTTTTTTATGCAGGATAGTCGCAACCAAAGTGTCTATACTTCTTTAACGAAAATCCTGGCTGAAGTGCCTTCGTCAACGCCAATCTCTTTTCTTTGCTTTTGAACACCCAGTCTGGGGTGGAGCTTTCCCGCAACAACCCAGGCGGCAAACATACCAACCCCCGCGGTGGCAAAGAGCGCCGAGATCGGCGCAACAAGCAAGACCAGCCACGCAACCCCCGGACTGATAATGCCGGATATATCACGAAAGGTAGAATAAACCGCAGACATTTCAGTACGTTCTGATGGTCTGACTGCCATAAGAAAAGGTAATCCAGCACAGATATCCAACAAAATGAGAAACAGGGTTCCAAGCAAAAGAAGCCCGACTGTTACCCATGGTAGAGACGCACTGAAAGTCGCCGCAACAAAAACGCCGCCCCCAATTAGAAAACCAACACGTATTGCATGGCGAACAGAACTCCGTTCAATCCACATCAACATAAAGGGTGTCAGGAACAACAAGCTGTTGGAAATTGACAAGGCAATCCCGCCAATACGTTCATCCAGTCCGGCTTCTACCGCGTAGATCGGCAGATAAACGATATAAACCCACCAGCTACAGGACTTTATAACCGCAAACAACCAACCAGCAATCAGTCTTGGTTGCACAAAGAAGCGTTGAATAAAGGCCACCGGATTAGGCGTGGGCGCCCGTGCCTTTGTAATGAGTTTACCATCCCCGAGGCGCATCCACCAAAACACGACAAGCAAGACAACCGCACCCAAGGCAGAAACCAGAAATGGCGCAGGTGTCCACCATTGTAGCAACCACACACCACCCGCTGGTCCTGCCGACCAAGCCAATGCGCTGTAGAACAATCTCAGGGTTTCAGATCGTTTCAGCTCAACCTTGGCAACGTAATCCAGAACATAGGCGTTAAAACAAACAAAGAGGATTACCACCGCAACAGTATAGGAAAAAAGAGCCAGCGCGATTGAAATGGCAGAACCCTCTATCGCCAGAAAGGAGCTGACAATAAAAAGGACGGCCCCCAACGAATACATCCAGCGACGGGGAATAAACAGGGTTAACCAAGGTACCAGTAACCCACAGACAAGCGAGATAATCCCGACAAAGAAATATATCTCGGAAACAACCAGCGTATCCTGAAATGCCCGATACATCACAAGAGGGAAAACAGAGATCAGAATACCGCGGGAAATTGATTCAATACCAGACAGAACGGCAAAGCCTTTTGTCCCCGGCGTCGGGGCATGGCGAAGCCATTCGGAAATTCGACGTTGGAACATCTCATCACCTCATAACCTGTTGGTTTTAAAAGAGCATATTTTTTGAATGCCGTCTCTCTTATCACCGACAAGAATGATGTTTTTTTAGGTGAACCTGTCTTATTTACGCCGTTTGAGATGTTATACAGGGAACACCAATACAACATTAATAGCGCACTGCAGCGCTTGCTTCAGTTATTGGACAAATCGCAAATATTGAGATTATTTTTTGATCAGGAAATATTAATCCTGTGTCAGATCAACTTCTTTCATCACCAAAAGTCGCGCATAGGTCGCTGTCCAAAGAGTAACCGTAAACACCAGCATCAAGCCCCATTGCATAAAAATGACCGTACTTTGAACAAACAATGTCGAGGTGTCATTCAGCAAATTAAAAAGGGCAGGAAATTCGATCAAAAAAGTGAAGAAAGCCCAAATCACGGCACCAAAGATTGAAGCGACAATCATGTTGAGAAGAAACAGTCCCAAAATAGCAAAATAATTACCTCTGCTAAGTTCCAAAGTACGTTTCAAGGCCTTGAAAAAAACTGTTTTCTCTATCACCATCAGTGGTATCAAAATAAAGAACAAAATACTGAATATATAGCTTGGTGCCCCTATAGCGATATCCAAAACAACAGGATATTCACGCAAAATCGTGCCGGAACTATCAACCTTTAAGAAAACATCTACCCAGACATCATAGATATACACTTCAACAGCCGGGTAAACGATCTCTGTAATAATCAACAATATAAGAAGAGCCAAATTAAAACGTAAGAATTCTTTGGGGAACCATGCGCCAGCCTCTTTACTGTCAGAATTCCGCAGACGCTGATAACAGCGCCAGGATACCAACCAATAAAGGGCATAGCTAACCAATAGGGACAAAACCGTGTGAGCTATATAAAGGAGGCGCGTTTCGCTGTTTGTAATCCCGGTGATAAAATCAGGAACTTCCTCTATGGAAGAAAGCGAAATCACCGCTACAAAGACAGCAGCCAGTGGCGCGAAGTACAAAAAGCTACGCCCCCAAAGATCAAAAGCTTCCAAAAGTGTATCAAAAACTGGAATTTTTACGGGAATAGTCGAAGGGATTGCAGTCATTGCGAACACTCTTTTTCTTCCAAAGGTTGATATTTATAATATCAACCCATCAAAAAAAACAAGTTCTAAACCAAAAACTGTTCCCGTACTTTATGCAGGTTTTCCATTACCGCAATGCAGAGTTCAGAGATTTCATCAGTTGGGGCCAACATGTCGGGCACCATGATGGTTTGCAAGCCAGCCCCATGTGCTGATCTTACACCGTTATGAGAGTCTTCCAACGCAAGACAGCTTTGTGGTGAGACGCCCAAACGTTTTGTCGCTAATAAATAAGGTTCCGGATCAGGTTTCCCACGAGACACATCACCAGAGGTCACGATTGTTGAAAAGTAAGGCATCACCCCGGCATGGGTCAGATGACTTTCTGCACGATGTCTGCTTGTTGAGGTCGCAACTGCCACTGGCAAATTCCGTTCTGCCAAGTGTGCCAGAAGCTCCTCTACGCCTGTTTTCAACGGCACATGACGCGAAAATTCTATTTCCAGCAACGCATGCATTTTGCGATTGAAATCATCAAAGGGAAAATCAGCCCCCATCCCTTTACGGATAATATCTTCACCCGCCTGCATGGTGAGACCAACCACTGATTTATATAGCTCTTCATTGAGTTCAAAGCCCAGCTCCTTCGCGGCATCAATTGAGGCACGCAAATAAATCGCCTCGGAATCAATCAACAGCCCGTCCATATCAAAAACAACGGCCTGTAACTCACGTGCATTAAAGGGCATAAAGCGAACTCCAACTAAAAAAGCAAAAAACGGGCACGGGAAAAGTCAAAAGGGCAGGACAGACAGAACGAACAGACTAAGAAGTGAAAGAATGTATCTCAGGATCAGAATATTATTTAATACACTATTTTCTGGCAGGAAGCTTTCGTAAAGTCATTCCATACTTGTCTTCGTCAGAAAAGCCCAGACTCTCATAAAAACCCTTCGCGCCACCGTCTTTACGTCCCTTGCCCGTCAAGAGCATGATCTTATAGGCATTGGCTTCCCATGCCATATTAATGGTGCGTTCCACAACCTGTCTGCCCAGCCCTTGTCCGCGATATCGCTGTGATGTAATGACATTTCCAATCAAGGCATAAGGCCACCCGAGATAGGTCATGTTGAGCAGAATATGTAGCGTTACAATTGCACATATCGGGAGGAAGCTTTGACCTTTTCCCTGCTCCCCCGCTGTTGCATCTTTGCCCTCGTCCGCAGCGATAACAACCGACGTACCAGGATGCGCCAGCAAAGCCCGCCACTGAGCCAGCCCCTCTTCACCGGAGATTCCGGGAACGCCCCCACCAAACTCTGCATAGAGTTCAACAGCAGCGACATAATCTGTTTCTCTGGCAAGACGGATGATCATTATCGACTTCTTTATTCAAAAACCAAAGACCAGAAGGGCATTATTGAGAGTGGGTGATAATCCGGCTTGATTTTTTGCAGCACCACTTTAAGCTGATTATTCTGCATATACCATCAAGTGGAACAATCAGGATGACAGGAAAAGGTTGGTTTTTTGGCGGAGCAGGGCTTCTGTTTTTCGTCTCTCTATCCATGAGATTGTTTGGAATACCAAACATCCTGACACCCTACCCAATGCCTCTTTTTTTCGTTGCCGTTATGGGGGGAAAGTACATCTTTCCCTTTATCACACCCCTGCTCTATATACTGGTTTTAAAGATATTTTCCAATTCCAGACACTTCTCCAAGGTGGTTATATTCCTGATTTTGGCATTTGCATTCCTGAATTTTTTCTATTTTCTGAACGCGTGGGATCTTGGCGTACAATATCAGAGCTATGAGTATGCACAGTTTATTGCCATAGAAAACATTGTTGGATTTCTAATAGCCTTGACAATGGTTCTTGCTGGCCATATCAAGAAATCACACCGCTTGATCCTGACTGCAAATCTAACTCTCTTTATCCTCCTCTCCTGGTGCGCCTTCCCCTATCTCGGCGAAGTCCTGTAGTAATTCATGCAACGCACATTTTATGATGAAGAACTCTAAAAGGCACTGCGTAAAGAAGTAAAGAACAGGTCTTACTCTGTCTCTCTTCATGCTGGCGTCATCGCAGACAAGTTCCCTCCCGCAAGATCAAAACTGTCATCGTCTGAGTCATGACATCACCGCCCTATTAATATTCTACCCCAATCACATTTTCATCCTAAAACACAACATAGCGCCGGGAAAAATCACGCGTAGAAACGGGCCATTTTCAGCACTGTACCTTTTATCTCATCAACAAGTTCCTGTGGTTCTAAAACCTGACAGGTATGTGCCTGTATCTGGATATAAAATTATGAGGAACTAAACATGAAACAACCACAGTCCGCGGCTTTTGGTTTTCTCCACGGGAAGTGGAACGTGGGCCACAGGCGATTAAAAGAACGCCTGTGCAACTGTACAGACTGGCAGGAATTTTCAGGGCAAATGCGGGCGCAGCCCATTCTGGGTGGGCAAGGAAATATGGATGATAATCTTCTCAATCTGCCAGACGGCCCTTACCGGGCGATTTCCCTGCGTACTTAAGATCCCGAGAGTGATAACTGGGCAATCTGGTGGTTGGACAATCGTACCCCACACAGTCTGGATGTTCCGGTAAAGGGATGGTTTGAAGGGGGTAAGGGAACCTTCTTCGCCGACAATATCCTGAACGGCATTCCCATCAAGGTTCGCTTTCAATGGACACGTATCGCCACGGCCACCCCCCGCTGGGAACAGGCCTTTTCACCTGACGGTGGTTTAACCTGGGAAAGTAATTGGACCATGGATTTTTCTCGAATGGAAGAGTGATAATTCTCCATCAATCATACACCTTTTGAAACGGAAACTATTCGTAATACGGGGTTATTATATGCGCCTTCCTGTATCGAGGTATTACACAAAGTAGCTATAAACAAATTGTTAAAGCCCCGATGACTTTTTTTCTTCCCTAAAAAAACACCGACCTTGGCGCAAGCAAAGTGCGATACTTCTCGTACTTTGCTTTCTTTATTTCCTGAAAATAAGTGAACTGACATAAGTCAATGCAACCTAAGAATGTCAACACTAGAGATAGCGACTGGGATAGCTGTCTTTTTTTCACAGGATTACAAAATGAAAAGCTTTCTATATAACCGCAAGATATCAACAAGAGTTTTACTCAGCTTATTATTGCCGATTGTCGGTTTTTTAGCTTTATCCTCTCTTTTTTTAGTAAATTCTTTTCAGAATCTTAAAGATGCTGAATCAATAGAGAAACTCTCATATTTGGCGCCAGAGGTTTCAGCTCTGGTACATGAACTACAAAAAGAACGGGGTTCTTCTGCTGGTTTTACAGCCAGTAAAGGAAAAAAATTCAGTACTGAAATCAAAGACATTCGAGAAGCCGCTGATCAAAAGCAAAAAACTCTGTATACCAGTATAGAAAACTTTGATTTGGAAGATTATGGAAACATCCTGGAAGAGCGCATAAAAAAAGCAAAAGCATCTCTGGGTAACTTATCTAATATGCGCCAAAAAATATCTGACCAGAAAGCTACAGTTCCAGAATTGGCTAAATACTATTCTTCTACAATTCAGGATCTTCTTTCAATTATAGAGCTAATGGCAGTTCTGGGCGAAGATGCAGAAATCACAAGAACGATCACTGCTTATACCGCCTTTCTACAATCCAAAGAGCGTGCTGGTATAGAACGTGCAATGGGGGCTGGCGGATTTTCTGCTGGCAAGTTCAACTCGACAGTTTATCGCAGATTTGTACAGCTCATTTCCGCGCAACAAGCATTTTTAAGTACTGCAAGCCAGTTTGCCACACAGGATCAATTGGATTTCTATACTTCAGTCATGAAAGATCCTTCTGTTGCCGAAGTCCAACGGCTTCGCAAAATTGCGATCGATAGCATCACAAATAACGATACAAAAGGCATTGAAGGTGACTATTGGTTTGAAACAATAACCAAAAAAATCGATCTTTTGAAAAAGGTAGAAGACAATTTCTCAAACGACCTGAAAACCCAGGCATCAGAATTACGATCTTCTGATGAGACAGCTTTGATCACCTTATTATCCATACTAATTGTGATGGTTCTTGTTACAGCTTATATCGTGACCCTTATTGTCCGTAGCATTGTCAAACCTATTGTCAGTTTAACCTCTACCATGGCCACCTTGGCCGATGGCAACCATCAGGTTCAGATCGAAGGGGCAGAGCTTGCAGGCGAAGTCGGTGACATGTCCCGCGCTGTTGTGGTTTTCAAAGAACAGGCACAAACCACAGCTCGTCTTCAGCGAGAAGAAAAAGTCCAACAGCAAGCCAATGCAGATCGCGCAACGCTGATTGATCGTCTCATCCACAGCTTTGAAGGAAAAGTTAGCAGTCAGCTTGGAAATTTCTCGTCCATGGCATCTACGCTGGGCGATGCAGCAACCTCTATGGCCGGTACCGCACAAAAAACCAGCGAACAATCTGCTTCTGTTTCCGCCGCAGCGGAACAGGCATCCAGTAACGTGCAAACCATGGCAAGTGCCGCCGAAGAGCTTTCCAGTTCTATTTCCGAAATATCTGGTCAGGTAACAAGCGGCTCAGTCTCTGCTCAAAAGGCGGTGGATGCATCATTGAAATCATCAGAAACCTTAAAAGGCCTTTCACAATCTGCAGATGATATTGGCGCTGTTATCAATCTTATTCAGGACATTGCCGAACAAACCAACCTGTTGGCTTTGAACGCAACAATTGAAGCGGCCCGTGCTGGCGAAGCAGGGAAAGGTTTTGCCGTTGTTGCCAGTGAAGTCAAAAATCTGGCAAACCAGACAGCTAAAGCAACTGAAGAGATTTCCAGCAAGATTACGGACATCCAACAGACAACTGAAGAAGCTGTGCAGTCAAATCTTTCTGTATCAGAGCTAATTACAAACATGTCCGAGGTATCATCGGCCATTGCCGCCGCAGTAGAAGAGCAAGGTGCCGCGACGTCCGAGATTGCCAGAAACGCGCAACAGGCGGCAGTAGGTACAGAAGAAGTCACCAACAATATAACCCATGTTAGTGCTTCATCCAGTGAAACGGGACAATCCGCGAACGAAGTGCAGGGACTGGCAACAAATATGAATGATCAGGCACAGGACATGGAACAGGAAATTTCTGACTTCCTGAATAGTGTCAGGGAGGCCTGATATATATATATCAGTCAATATTTTTCAACGAAAGCAACAAATCAGGTTCGACCCCTTAATCGTCGTCATCAATGGCATTCTCACAGGCATGACAGGTTCTTTTGTTATTCCGGGTACCATCTTATAAGGGATTGACAGTAAGAAAGCGCAACAAAATATTCTCCGCCAATTCTCAACCACAAAGCCTTAACGTACCTTTGAGGCTACAAACGAAATTGGTACCCTCATAATATCAATAGATATTATTGTTTTACTTCCCGTATAATATGGCGATATTTTTCAGCTGGAGAAAACGTGTCAACATTTAATCAACATTATTGCTGCGACCATGTTGTGGCATCTGCATTTGATTGATCAAGCCAGAAATCATTGAAACCAGCTACGCATGTATATTCATTTGCCAGTGAGCTTAATGATTTATTTCTTGGGCTGTTTATTTGCTGCGTTTATTTGCTGCGTTTATTTGCTGCGTTTATTTGCTGGGCTTTATGATTGTCTTTGAAATAAAAGAAAGCCATAAAGCCCGGCAAAAGACCCCCTAAAAAGAAGCAAAGGCAGAACGCTTATCCCCCCGGATTAACGTTCCTCAAGCCGTGACTGCTACCTGTGTCACCTTAACGATCCTTCCTTACCCCGACACCCGCATAAGCGACGTATACCACTACGCTGCAAAATCAGAGCGCGATCCCCACACTTACTTATCGCATATCGTTCTGATCTTACTTACATCACAGTTATAAAAACTGCGGGTTAGTCATTCTGACCAGGATCTGACGTCCTGTTCTATATGGTTTTCACGTTGGCTAGATCCCCCCAAAAGGAAGTGCCTTTGACAGTTTGAAACCAGACAAGAACACAAGTTGTCGAACACCACACTAACGAGCTACCACACGCTTTGAACGACAGTTCAGGCCAAACACACAAGACCACTTTGACGCAACCACCCTACACGCCACACGTTCAAAAAAGCTCTGGACGACCAAGTCTAGCTTCCAACGCACCCCACTCCATACAACAGAAGATCGAACTATGCCTTTAATACCAATATGTTATAGCCCTGTAACACACTATACCAGAGTCACAAAATATCTAGGTCACAAATCTGATCCGGTTTGAGATTAAGCCAGCATCCTTGCAATGCTGCACAAACCTTTGTTATGGAGCCACCCCTGACTACGTGGGGAGCGAATGTAGAAAAATTACGTTGAATTAGTTAAAGAGGTATTAACATAATAAACATTCAATGAACATCATTAAGAATATTACATAAGACCCTAACTCAAGCCTTTAAGAAAGCCTGGTATATACAACTTAAAAATCAACAACATAGATTAAATATTGGAATAAATCTCAAGTTTTAGCCCTCTAAAATAAAAATATGGTTTTAAAAAAAACCTATAAAAACATTATTTTACGGCATTTCACCGTAAAATACCTCGATTCTATTTAAGAGTGACTATCAAAACCATCCTCAAGAAGAATACACGCATTTTCCCACAAAAGCTTTTAGAGAAGAAACAGACCATCGTATGCGTACTAAAATTACATGAAAATCAAATGATTATCCGAATTATACTCATTACCCTGGAAAACATTCGCGATAATAGTTATTTCACAGACGGATGCATGCTGTACGCTATTATCAAGATGTTGCATGATATTCTTGATCTTTCTTGAATCCAGCGAACAATAACCTTGTATCGTTATGTCTTCTCATCGACCCTCTAACCCTTCAGGTTTATCAACCGATAGCAGGAGTACAATATGACAAGCTGTAGCGACCGGAGGAATTTCGCCCGCTTGAAACAGCAAAACACGTTATCATTTTAAACTTTGAAAAACGAAAATATTCATTCTGGCGTCATCGACAATTGTTTCAGAATAATTGAGACATTCAAATCCGGCTTTGGCCAAATAGAGCAAAACATCTTCTGCTATCATGCCGATACGATCCTCAAAGACCTCTTCAACAACAATAAAGCGCCCGTCAGATTTCAGTACTCTTTTCACTTCACTGAGACCCAAGGGAATATCCTGCCAGTGATGCAGCGAATTAATTGCCCAGACAACGGTCACCTGATCACAAGACAAAGGAATGGCCTCGGCCCCGCCCAGTAAAAAGCGCATACGTGGGAAAGCCGGGTGGCACAGGCTCTCTTCTTGCGATACCCGCACCATAACAGGTGACGGATCAACGCCAATAAGCTCCCCGGTGGTTACAATTTCACCCGCGGCCCTCAGGGCAGAACCACTGCCACAGCCGATATCCAGGACATAATCATTACGCTCAAGCTGTGCCAGCTCTGCCGTCAGTCGATTAACAGGATGTTCACCGTACTTTTTAATATAGTGAAGTGCCATTTCATCACGCCACTTTTCTGTCAAACCATGCCCATGAACTTCTTTATCTTTCATCATATCCTTTCTCCTTCTTAATATGTTAGACAGACTAACTATATATTTTAAACTACTCCTCCGCTCTCATCACTTTCCTCTGCAACTATTCGGGAAGCTTTAGTCTTTTGGCTAAAGTGCCTTGTTAATTTTCGCCAGAGAGGCCTCGAAAGCCTTCAATTCATCAACTGTAAGAACCTTCGCAATGTCTTTGGCAGAAGTTTTATAGATAGCTTCTTCTTCGCGCAGATATTTCCGCGCTTTTTCAGTCAAAACTATATGCTGTGCCCGCGCATCATGCTGACACTGAAACCTTTCAATCAGGCCACGCTTTTCAAGCTTTGTAACAGCAACACTGGCCGAGGCCTTCTTGATCTTCAAAAGTTCAACGATGTCTTGCAAATGATGACCATGCCCATCAGAGCGACGACAGCCTTCCCCCTGCGCCAACTTATCCCCATCCAAACGTTCAATTGCACGTAAATAACCATATTCACTACAGGTTAGCGCATTGGGACGGTCAGAAATATCAGTCCACAGACAGGTCAAATACCGATGGAATTGATCAAGTGAATTGGTTAGAGACATAAGCAAAAAATAGTTAGTTACACAGACTATATAGATAACGCTAGAAGGGATTCCAGTCAAGTACTTACCAACATCGATCTGAAACATATTTAGTAGAAGATAAAAAATAGCCGACGTGACAGGCCCGCATCAAATAAAACAAATGATAGAAGGACTTAACAACAAATCACGAAGCCTGTGTTTTTTGTTCGTGTGCCTGCTCCTCACGGCCCCCATCATCAAGGCTAACCGTTTTCTGAATCGCTGCCAGAATAACCATCAGCATATCAACACTCTGACCATCAGACGCCAACGGAAGAATGAGATCCTCAACATCCAGAATATCTTTTTTGGGACCGACGTAAGGAGTAAAAGCATACACAGGTTGAGCGCTTTCAACAGCTTTACGACAATTTCCCCAGACAGTTCCCGGGGCCTTCAGAATGTCAATCGAACTCATCCACTCACCCGTATAGTCACGGGCAAGCAAGGGTACTATATGTGTTCCCACAAGCCTGAAGCGAAAATCAAGCGGTTCTTTCTGTACATCCAGCAACAGAATATTTGGCAAGAATGCCACCATCTCCGCAGGGCTTATATCCTCGCGGCCCGGGATCATCTCGCCCTGACATTTTGCAAGCCAATATTTGTGCGCCAGGCCTACGGCGACAGTTCTGTATTCCACATTAAGCATCTTGGTGCTGCCAAGTTCCCTCAGGCCATATAAGTCTGTAAGGTTCAGCAAGCCATCATTCGGCTTTTCTCTGGACCTTTAACAACCAATATCGCGCAAGATTTAGGTCCAACTCCGGGCCTGTTCCAAGACAGGCAATTCTTTGGGGGGAACGCACGCCATTCATGATAAACAAATAATAAATACAGCCCAAAAGACTGCGCGGTTATGATGTATAGACAATCAAATGTCAAGCCTAGCAAATAAAAGAATACAAGCGCGCAAAAAACATCACGCGCACATTAACGCAAGACCCTCATCAAACGAAACAGAGGCACAGGGAATTAACGCAAGTTTGCGCAAACAGAATCAAGAGTATTACGCTCTATTATTAAGAAAAACCTACTCACACGCCTCTGGGATATCATTGATATCGTATGGTGTCGCCTCATAAAGAGACTTGATCCAGTTGGCATAGATTGCCGCAGTGTAGCGCCAGGTATTAACCGGGGCCTTTTCGATATCATCATCCGGGAAGTAGTTCGGCGGGATCGGCAGGTCAGGATAGGCATCGCGATCGCGTAGATATTCCTTCTTCATGGTATCTGTATCATATTCAGGATGATTGAACATATAGATCCGGCGAGGATAGGTTTTACACCCCTTCTTGAAGGCTTTGTTTTCCGCGACAATAAAGGTATCCCCTTCGTCCGTGCAGGAAACAAGTTCCAGTGCTTCATGCCCCTCAACCTTGCCCCGGCTCAGGCGTTGCCAACGTCCCACAGGGATCGGAAAACGGTCCGGCAAGCCAAACAGAAGATCGGCACTATCCGCCTCTATCCCGTGTTCAAAAACACCCAGCGTCTTTGTCTTGCCGTTGTGACACTTGATATCATGGAAATAGCGCATCGCGGCAAAACCAGCCCAGCAAATATACATGGACGACAAGACATTGGTTTTTGACCAGTTAAAGATTTCCCGAATTTCGCCCCAGATCCCCTCGCTCGTCACATCCGCATCCAGCAGATTGACGCCCGTGACCAATAGACCATCAAACTTGCGATGTTTCACATCACTCCAGGAATTGTAATATTTACTGATATGCTCGCTCGGCGTGGATTTGGATTGATACCCAGCTTGCACACTGGCCATATAGCTATCTGTTGCGATAAAGGTCAACCTGATCTGCAACGGGGTATGCCCCAACCAACGCGCCAGTTGCAGTTCTGTTGTCTGCTTGTCTGCCATCAGGTTCAGGATCGCAATTTCCAGCGGACGAATGTCCTGATGAAGGGCTTTTTCCTCTGCGATCGCCGTGGGATCCCCAAGCGACGGCAAAAAGGGATGAACTTCACTCGCTGTTATAACGATAGGCAAAGCAATAATCCTCTAATTGAACAAACTTATCCTGTGCACCCTGCTCATAGCCAGGCAAACATAAACAACAAAGACATAAACTAAACTTGATATAGATCGTTTGATATCAAATCAAGCCCGTATGAAAATTAAGAATTGGACAGATGAACAATTTAGCTAAACCGGGGAAATTTCAATCAGCATCAACATATCACAATACAACCCAGCCCAACATCTCGAATTCTGGCTCCAAAGTTGCTTCAGCGCCTTTCATCAAAGTCGAATTTCCAAGAGGATGAAATCTCTAGGCAGCACTATCTTTTGCCATCCCCAAGAAGGCCTCAATCAAAGCGGGATCTTTCCGGGCATCTTCAGCAGCGCCTTGCCAGACAGCATTACCAGATTCCAGAACACAAACCTGATCGGCCACTTCCAGCGCACGTCTGGTATTCTGTTCAACAAGTAAAATGGTTACTCCCTGTGATTTCAAATGCTCGATAGCGTTATAGCAGACATCTACCATCTTCGGCATAAGACCAAGAGACACCTCATCAATCATCAAGAACCGGGGCTCGGTCATCATAGCACGCCCAATGGCTAGCATTTGCTGCTCTCCGCCGGACAGTGTTCCTGCCGGTTGTTTTAGGCGTTCAGTCAAACGTGGGAAGAGCGCAAAAACCATATCCCGGTTCCGTGCTTCCTTTTCACTTGACTGACAGTATCCACCGACGGTTAGATTTTCTTCAATCGTCAAATCGGGGAAAAGACGGCGCCCCTCGGGTGCGACGGCAATACCCCTCTTCACACGTTCGCGTGCAGGCAGATGTGAGATATCATCACCATCGAAGATAATAGAGCCTGAGAAGAGTTGCACATGGCCCGCAATAGACATGATCGTACTGGATTTCCCGGCCCCGTTTGGCCCGAGCAAGGCAAATATTTTGCCTTGTTCCATAGTGAGAGACAGGTCGTGAACAGCTTGAAAAGCCCCGTAACCACAGTTTGCATTCTTAAGCTGCAGCATCATCAACTACCTCTCCCAGATAGGCTGTACGTACCTTCGCATCGCTCATCACCGTTTCAGGATCACCATCAGCAATTTTATGTCCGTTGTCCTGTACAACAAGGCGGGAGCAGATCCGCATGACTTCCCCCAAATTATGTTCGATTAGAATGATAGATTGCCCGGCCTTGTTCAGATCCAGCACCATATCTGCAAGGGTATGGGCTTCGGCATGGTTCAGTCCTGCAAGCGGTTCGTCCAGGATCAAAAGTTCCGGATCCAAGGCCAGCGCACGTGCGACCTCCAGACGTTTCAAATAACCAAGGGGAAGATTTGACGGATCGGCCTCAGCCGCATCAGAAATCCCGACCTGTTCCAGCAGATCTTTTGCTCGGTCCTTCTGGTCTTCGCGTCTGATACGAAACAGGGCAGAGACCGGAGATGCGGTATGATGAGCCCCGGCTGCCAAGGCAACATTTTCCAGCACTGTCATATTCCGGAAGGGTTTCACCAACTGTTGTGAAAAGCCCAGGCCTCTACGGACCCGTTGATGAATGGTATGCCCAATAAGCTCTTCCCCCTTTAACCGGATAGAACCTGTTGTTGGTGTCACAACGCCCGTTACAGCGCGCATCATCGTGGTTTTACCCGCGCCGTTTGGGCCAATAAACCCTAAGATTTCACCTGCTGCAAGACTGAAAGAAACATCATCTATGGCGACGACACCCCCGAATTGAACGCGTAGATTACTTACCTCTAGAAGCTTACTCATGCCGATCCTCCTCCCGGAACTTTGACAGCTTTCCGGGAGCTTAGTTTCTGCGCAATACCCGCAAGACCACCAGGGCTAAAGCGCATCATCGCAAAAAGAAGTCCGCCATAGAGAAGCAATTTGTATTCATCAATGAACTGGATCCAAAGCGGCAGAACACTCAAAACAGCAGCTGCGAAAATCACCCCAAAAACCGAACCTATTCCCCCGATAACCACCATAGCGAGGACTGTAATTGATTCAACAAAGCCAAAGCTCTCGGGATCAATAAAGCGTACATTGTGAGCATAGAGCGCCCCGGCCAGCCCTGCCAGAGCCGTCCCCATGGCAAATGCCGCAAGCTTATAACGGGATACATCCAGACCAATTACTCGGGCCGTATCCTCATCATCAGCAATGGCATCAAAGGAAAAACCCATCCAGGACCGTTTCAGGTGCAAGCTAAACAATACAGTTACGACCACAAGCCCAAGGACCAGAATCATAAAGCCGGGTTTGCCAAGGCCCGATCCAGGGATTCCTGAAACCCCCATCTCCCCACCGACAAAATCCCATTGCCGCATAACACCAAGAAAAAGGAACCCGACCCCCATTGTGGTAATGGCAAGGAAATCATGGCGTACCCGCAAGGAAGCGAAACCAACAACAATACCGATAGCACCAGCCAAAACAACAGCACCAATCATTCCCATGGCAAGGGGCATTCCCGCCTTGGTCAACATTGCCGAACTGTAAGCACCAATACCATAAAATGCAGCATGCCCCAGAGAGATTTGTCCGCAAAACCCTGTAATCAAGTTCAAGCTCAGGGCAAAGATTACAGCAATGCCCATGGAAGTGATCAAACTAATTTCGTAACCGCTTAATCCCAACATGATTATGCCCTCCCGAACAGGCCTTGAGGCCGAACCATCAATACCAGAATGAGGAACGCAAAAGCTATGGCATCACGGTCCAGATAGTTACCAAGATATATCGTGCCAAAGGCTTCAATTACCCCTAGCGCCAAGGCAGCTAGCAGTGTCCCCCGAACATCACCCAAACCACCAAGGACAATGATGGCCAAGGCCTTATAACTTGGGACACTGCCCATAGTGGGTTCAACGAGATTGTTCAGAAGGGCCACCATCACACCAGCGACAGCTGCCAAGGCTGAGCCAATAAAGAAGTTCAGATAGCGAACCTTGATGATATCCACCCCAAAGGATTCTGCCATATCCGGGTCGGTAACGGTTGCCCGCCAAACTGTTCCAAAACGAGTCTTGGTCGAGAACAATGCCAACGCACCGATTAGAACAAGGGTGCCACCCCCAACCGCAACTTCCCCCATGCGAAGAGATAACCCCAAAATTTCCACCGAACTCTGCAATGGGGGGTTCTGATAGGAAATCCCATAGGGACCAAAAACAATGCGGTAGATTTCTTCCATCGCAATGAACAACCCAATAGAGGCAATCAACGCAACATACGGCGGCTTATCCAAAATAGGCTGATAACAAAGGCGGTAAATAGCCATTCCCAACACCCCCACCACCATCATGGAAACGATTAATGCGAGGAACAAAGATCCTGTAGCATTGGTAACAAGGACACCAATATAACCGCCAAGTGTGAAGAGGCCCGCATGGGCAACATGCAAAATTCGAAGCAGGCCATAGACCAGGGTCAGACCAACAGCGACAAGTGCATAGATGCTACCTTGCACCAAACCTTGCGCCAACAGTTCCACATATAACATCAATAATTTCCAGATAAGGTGGCAAGTGTTGAGAATCAGGCTGCAGAGTTACTCCACAGGTGGAGCCAACAGTTCCTTATCGTTGATTACTGTATAGTGATGCCATGCACCGTCTTTAACAACCTGAACCTGGACATCTTTTTTAACTTCACCAAGGCCGTTAAAGGAAATTTCTCCTGTCGATGTCACCAGGCTGGTCGCTGCAATTGCATCACGGATCGCTTGGCGGTCTGTGGTACCAGCCTTGCGCATAGCCTCGACCGCAACCTTAATCGCGGTGTGGCCAGACGCGGCAACCATGTCCGCTTTGTAGCCCGCTTTGGCTTCGAAAGCCGTGATAAAATCTTTTGTCACAGCAACAGAAGAATCCCGATCAAGCGAAGTTGTGATCAAAATACCTTCGGATGACGGGCCAGCAATCTCAATGAATTTTTCAGAATCGTAGCCTTCCTGACCAATAACGGGAACCTCAATGCCTGCGGCACGAAGCTGAGAAACAAGAGGGCCAGCTGTGAAGAAATAGCCAGAAGCATAGATTGCATCCGGGTCATCAGATTTTACCTTGGTAACAATCGGTCCAAACTGACGATCTTTGATCGAGTATTCATATTCGTTGAGAATATCAATTCCAAAGTCTGCAGCTTTGGATTTAAATCCAGCTGCCAGTGACTGGCCAAAGTCGTTCTTGAGAGTGATAACAACTACTTTCTTTTTACCCAGTGTGTCGCCGATTAACTTCGCACCAGCACGGCCCTGTACTTCACCCACAAAAGAAGTGCGGAAAACGTAATCTCCTGACTTGGTAATATCCGGATGAACCGCAAAAGCAGAAATATAAGGCACGCCTTCGGATTGAAAAACACCTGCAGCAGCACGGGTAGCGCCGGAATAACTTCCCGAGATCGCTATATTTACTTCGTCCTGACCAATCAGCTTGTTGGCAATTGGCACGGACTGTTTTGGAGAAGCCTGATCATCATAACGAACCAGTTCAATCTTCGAACCGTTAATACCACCTTCGGCATTGGCCTGCTCCATAGCCAACTCGGCCCCCAAGAGAGCAGACTTGCCATCTGCAGCAGCAAATCCGGTTAGCGGCACATTCATTCCAATTTTGACGGTGTCTGCAAGTGCTGGAGCAAAAATTAAAGAACCTGTGATAGCCAGGGCGGCCACCATCTTTTTTGTAATGATCATAGCTACATTCCCCTGATAAATATGTATATACAAGTTTAGGAGGAAGATATTTTTTCAGTCAAGAAGAAAAAAATTTGCAAAAGTAAAAATCAACTAAGCATTTATTATTATGAAGTTTATGCTTAGATTTTCCTGCCCAACAAAAACTATGGTACATCAATCGCACGAAATTTATATTGTATAGTTCTTAGAAAAAGAGTGAGTTCAAGCTCTCAAAACACCCTATAGTTGAGTTTAATGCTATGCTCTGGAAACAGAAATCGCTAACGTTGGCACTGGTATCAACCGTTTTTGCTCGGAAACCAGCCTCAGAACCCGATAATTAAGTATTTCCTCTTAACCCCATCATAATTCTATCTTAAACGATGAGTCCTGAGTCTAGTATCAGAAGTCAATGACAACAAAAGACAGCAACTATCTCGCATAAAAAAATACACAAACTGAGACTTGTTGAATAATTACCCAACAGATCTTAATTATGCCTTTCTGTAGGGATAAGAAGATACTCCAGACAAAAACAGTTCCTCTTTAATCGTCAATTACAGCCCGGGTTTTAATGTGCTCATAATTTTTCTTTTCACCTTGTTTTTATCTTCCATCTTCCTGATCGTTATAACTGTCATGATAAAAACACCCAAACGTTTTATAAAGAAATCCATCCTCATTATCGTTGCATTCTCTGGATTCCTGGGATTTCTCTTGGGTGCTGTATATTTCATTGATTACATAGAGAGCGAACCGGGATACGTTATTCAATCCAGCTATCCTGATTTGCAATTTTCCAAATATGAAGTTCTGTTATCAGAAAATAACAACGGTATATTTGGAGGACACACCAGCATTCTGCTAAAGCTTTCCTCAGAAGAGTCCCACAAGATCATCCAATCCTGTGCAGAACGTGGTTTTCTACCTATTAATAAAACCGACAAACGGTTCCAAGAACGTATAAATACGTTAACCGACAAAAAACTTGATATTGGTAAAAAACCCGCCTGTAAATCCAGAAGTTTACGCATATACAACAACCCGGATAACCTTCCTGATAGAACAACCTTTATCCTCGACAACGGGTATCTCTACTATCATTCATCCTATCTCTAAGATGATATAAGCTTTAAACCAGTTTATGTCCGTGCCTGATAACGGCTTGTTTTCCCTTATCGCTTGGGCCAGAGTAAACAGGACGACAATAAGAACAGATCCAAAACCAAAAAAGTCCGCGCTATGCCGAACCCCAAAAAGAAAACCATTCTTACCTGTGCCCTTACCGGAAACCTGACCAAACCGGAGCAACATCCGGGTTTACCCATTACACCAAAGCAAATTGCAGAGGCTGCGCTGAACGCCGCAAAGGCCGGAGCTGCTATCGTGCATTTACACGTGCGTGATCCAGAGACAGGTAAGGGATCTATGGATCTTAATCTCTACGAAGAAATGGTTGGTCTGATCCGTCAGAAAAATCAGGATGTAATCCTTAACCTGACCACAGGAGAAGGGGGACGTTTTATTCCCTCTGGCCACGATCCCAAGATTGCGGCACTCGGCAGCACTCTATGCAGTCCCGAATTACGTGTGGCCCATGTCGAGAAACTGAAACCCGAAATCTGTACCCTTGATTTCAACACCATGTGGTCGGGGGAAGCCGTGGTGATCAACACGCCACGTAATGTGGAAATAATGGCTGATCGTATCTATGCCGCAGGAACCAAGCCAGAGATCGAGCTTTTTGATGTCGGCGACCTCAACATGGCGTTGGATTTTCTGGACAGGGGTATTCTAAAAGCCCCAACAATGATGCAGATTGTGATGGGGGTTCGTTATGGCATCTTGCCCACGCCGCAAAGCTTGATGTATCTGGCATCCCAAATTCCCGAAAACACCATCTGGGCCGCCTTTGGCATTGGCCGCCACGAATTTCCGATCCTTGCCCAGTCCTTCTTGTTGGGGGGACATGTGCGGGTCGGTATGGAAGATAACCTGCAGATCCGCAAAGGCGAACTATGCCGTGACAATGCGCAGCTCGTCGAAAAAGCAGCAGATATTATTGATAATCTGGGTGGGACCCTCGCCACACCTGATGAGGCACGAAAGATACTAGGACTTTGAGTTTCTGCAAAAGACGCTTCACTCAATCACATTATCCAATGGCATTTTCTTGATAAAATAATCGATGGTATTCTTGCGAAAATCCGGATCACCGTCATTCCATTCTTCGTGGTAAGACAGGAACTCGAGCAAGGTTTTTTCGGTCAACAGGGCATTGATTTTTCTGATAACCTCTTGGCCAAAATCATCATTGAGACAAGCCACATAGACGTTTTTATAGATGTTATGTTCTTTAAGCGGATAGGAAATATATTCATCGGGTAGATCATTAATACGCATCTGTGTTCTGATCGTACTGGGATAAGCCAGTGTATAGTCTGCACGTCCCCGCGCCAGAAGGTCCAGATCCAAGGTATTTTTCGTACTGTACTGCTCGATCAGGTTTTCCTGTCCAACATAGGGAAGCAAATAAGGATAAAGGACGGGGTAACGGCTTTGTCTGGCGGCTTGATTAAAATCCACATTCATGATCATCAATTTCAGATCTGGTTGCTTCAACAGAACTTCCAGGGAAACAACCGTTCCCTTGGGACCAATACGATCTTGATGACGCTTGTGAAAAATAGCGACATGTGGCGGTGTAAAGCTATAGGGTTTTGACAGCAAAAGTTTGTCGGGGAAAAACCCACCCCACAGATGCGCGGAACAACGGTTGGGTTTTAAAACCTCCCGGCTCCAGCGTGGAATATTTACCGGACGGATGCTGTGCTCATATTCAGGTAAGTGCCGAACAAAGAAGCCCAGAAACTTGTCAGCATAGCCCTTTCCCTTCCATGGACCGGCATTAATAAATTCTGGCGGATGATTCCAGATATACCAGATCAACGGCTCTTTTTGAGATTGTTGGTTTTGGCTAATTTGTTGGGTTTCATCGGTTAAATGAATTTCACGCGCAGAAGAGTTGTTCTGCCCCCAGACAATAAAGCAAACAAATATCAGCATTGCTGTAAAAAAAACACACCGAGTTCTGGAATAACCTGCAATCACTCTAACTTCTCTCCTTTTAATGCCTTCAATGTTGCAAGCAAAAACATTCAAAATAATTAACAATAAAATCATCTAACCAAGAAAACAAATTTGACTTAACATTACATCCATCACCCCGTATGCAAGCTTTCAGTTATCAAATTCTAAAGCTAATTAAGTATCGGTTTTCTTTAAACTGTACATCTTCTATTTTAACTCACCTATTTCTTTTCAACTTTCAAATCAAACGCCATCATAAAATGCAAAACATATTGCCCACTCTCATTGCTGCAATCGAAAGTGAATATTTTAAACCGGCAGATTATTCTTTGTGGGTCGCAAAATTAATATTAACAAGCGATGATTTTGAGAATTGGATGTACGAAATAGCACTCCCCAGCACGCCTCAAAATCTGATCTCAACCCTTCATACGGAAAATGCTTCATCACAAAAAAATCTGCAATATGAATCGCCAAATCATTATTTTAAATCCAGATTACAAACCATCGAACACGACGAACTATTGGCCGGATTTTATCTTTTAAGATATGAACGTGAAGAAATCTCTTTGCCACAGCTTCTAGATTTTTTTACTGATGTATCAGACGGGTCATACAGCTTAAAAATTGATATAGAAGAAGTTGGCTTATACACAAAATCTTCTTCGATTCAGCAATTTAATGAGTTAGACTTTTTAAAGCATTACGCCGAATATATTAATTGGCTTAGAGACACAGCAAAAACCGAGTTCACTAAACTGATCTCATATAAACAAACTCGGACAGCAACGGAATAACCAGTCAAATGACAGATATCAAACCAACGCTTCATCTGGTATGTGGGAAAATCGCCGCGGGTAAATCGACACTGGCGCGAAAATTATCAGAAGATCCCAAGGTTATTCTGATCAACGAAGATACTTGGCTGTCCCGGCTCTATCCCGAAGAAATCAATACCATTCCCGACTATGTTCGCTGTTCGGGCCGTCTGCGCAGCATTATGGAAGATCACCTGCAACAATTGCTACAGGCTGGGTTATCGGTCGTACTGGACTTCCCTGCGAACACACCAGATATTCGGGCATGGATGCTGGGCATTGCCACCCGCGCCAAGGTGAAAAACAAACTGCACTATCTGGATGTCAGCAATGATTTGTGCAAAGAACGGCTCCACGCGCGCAACGCATCCGGGTCTCACGAATTTGCCCCCAGCGACGAAGAGTTTGAGGTGATTACCGGCTATTTTCTACCCCCCAAAAAAGACGAAGGATTAAATATAATCCTGCATGTGTAATCGGAGGTGTGTTTAATCATTTGGCTGTTGACGTAATACCTAGTCTATCGCAGTAATTTGACCTATCATCCTTTCAGATGACCAGAAGTCTGGTTGCCAATATTTCTGGTATCTTTTGAATGACAAATACTCAGGCTACAAATACTCAGGCCCCGAAGGCTCAGGCCAAAGACAATACATCAGCAGAAAACGGCTCTACTGCCGCACCCACCCGTATCCTTCTGGGCGTAACCCTGATGGCTTTGGCAATGATCGTTGTCCCTGGGATGGATGGGATTGCCAAATACCTCAGCGACAGTCATTCCACCTCACAGATTGTCTGGGCACGTTATGTCTTTATGACTGTCCTGTTGCTGCCCTTTATTCTCTTTCGCTATCGACGGGAAGTCCTCCGCCCCAGATCCCCCGCCAAACAGGGATTGCGCGGGCTACTGATCATTGCCTCCAACTTCCTGTTTTTCTGGTCCCTCGCCTATATGCCTATTGCCGATGCGCTGGCCTTGCTGTTTGTCTATCCACTGGCAATCACCATTATGTCCGGCCTGATCCTCAAGGAAAAAGTTGGCCCCCGCCGCTATGGGGCTGTTGTGGTCGGTTTTCTCGGCGTCCTGCTTATTCTCAGACCCGAGGCAGACAGTATTTCCATCCCCGCCCTACTTGCCATCGCAGCGGGCATTTTGCACGGTGCCTATATTGTCTTGACCCGCTCTCTCGCCCGGCAAACACCCGCGTTGGTGACCCTGTTCTATACCGGCATCGTCGGCGCCGTTGTTATGTCCGCCGTTGCGCCCTTTTACTGGTCAGCGCCCACGGTTGATAGCTGGTTCTGGATGGTTATTCTGGGCCTTTGTTCCGGCTTGGGTCACTTCCTGCTGACAAAGGCCTGTGCTTTGGCACCCGCCTCTATTCTCGCCCCTCTCGGCTATGTAGAGATTATATCCGGCACGCTGATCGGTTATTTTATCTTTGGTGATTTCCCCGACCTGTTGACCTGGACAGGCATTATCGTCATCTGCGGCAGCGGTTTGTTTATTGCCCTGCGCGAAGCACAACTAAAAAACAGGGATCATTGATCCCCCTCCATTTTACCTGTGAGAAAGACGCGAAAACTGGATCAGCTTTTTTTGGGGATCAACAAATTTACACTGCTAAATCTAATGGTAAATCGCTGATATCTTTAAGCCTCTTACCTTCTATCATAGCATCCAGCATATCCAAAGCATCTTCACGATTCAGATCAACATATGTTGCCCGTAATTCATTTAAGGCAAAATGATAAACGCAATCAATATCGCCTGTTCCCAAAGCTAACGAGGCAATACGTGAAGCTGTTGGTTCAGCAGTAACGGCTACAATATGAGGGGAACGACCTTTTCTACTCCTAATAAGATTGAGCGCTTCTGTTCTTGTATTTTGTGCTCGATCAGATCGCATCGTGAATTTACATGAAATGCTGGCATGTAGAATAGGATGTATTCTATCCCTATGATTTCTTTTACGAAGCATCGATCTCAAGGCCACATGATCGTCAACGATTGTACCTGATGTATTTATATCTTCATCCGATACTGGAGAGCGAAGAATTACAATATCAGGTGCTATCGTATAACCTTCTCCTAAAAAAGTTCGGAGTTCGCGGCTACCTTCCATGAGTGTTTCTAACTCAGCAAGATGTGAATACTGTTCAAACTCACCGAGAAGATTTCCGGTCCGTTTGTCAATTTTCTGGATTGTCCATTGACCGGGCCGTAAGTGGCCTAATTTCGAAAAAGTATAATCAATAAAGGAACGACATGCTATTTCAAACTGGTTACCTAGTCGTTGCCCTTGAGGTTTCTTCGGTACTTTTATTACTTGAACCCCTGCTTGCTTACTAATTTTATCAACAAGGAGGTTTGAAATTTTTACGCTTGCTGCCTGGCCAGTATCTGCAACACTAGCAATATAATCAACACCCCACTTTACTTGCGCGTCACCATTTGACTTAGTTAAACATAGGGTAGAATCTGTCAATAACTGTTTATGAAATTTAGTTCGTTCTTCGTTAAACAAGCTCATCTATTCAGCAGCCTGAAATTTTACTGATAAATTTTGATCACCCATAACGATAGCTTTACTAATCTGTTTTCCGATCGCTTCGGCAACAGGTGATGGGAATGCATTTCCAACCTGTCTATAAGCAGCTGTTTTCCCACCACTAAAGCTCCAAAAATCTGGAAAACCTTGAATTCGTGCAACCATTCGGACTGTTAGCATAGGCATATAATCAAAGCCCTCTCTTATTGTACCATTTCTTAGCTTGTAATTCTTGAAATTCTGATCAGGAATCTCATCTTCATTGGCTAATCGGTGCCCATTCACATATAAAGATTGCCATTCTCTTTTTGCGCGTGTTGGACCTAGATCTGGGCCGCCATGTTTTTTAGATCCACCTACAATAGTCGGAGCAATACCATTAGCTTTCTGTTTCCAATCACCAGCATGTCTCCATCCTTTGGAAGCGATTAAATCAAATAAAAGTTCACCTATGGTTTTTGTACCTTGAAAATTAGGCTTAGGCCATAAAAAGTGGCGACGATAAGGTGTTTTAAAGCTTACTAAAATTGCTCTAGATCTTTTTTGTGATACACCAAAATCACTGGCTTGAATACTCTTCCACTCTGCTGAATAGCCGAGGCATTTTAGTTTATTTTTCAAGTTCTCACGATATTCTTGGAACTCTGAACCAAGCAGCCCATCAACATTCTCAAGCATAACAGCTTTTGGTTGAATTTTTTCAATCAACTCTATCGCAACAGGAAATAAATCCCGTTCATCTTCTGGGCCTAACTTGAAACCTGCCTTGCTAAAAGGTGGGCATGGAACACCACCAGCAATTAAATCAATCTCACCAACATATTTGTCCGCATTTTGTTCTACAAATACTTTGAGGTCTTTCTCATATATCTTCCCCCAATCAAGACGATTTTTTGTATTATTTAATCTTAACGTAGCACAAGCATCAGCATCATTTTCAACCAAGGCAATGTGTTCTGCTCCAGCATTATGCAGGCCTAACGCCTGTCCCCCAGCGCCAGCACAAATTTCAATGGTCTTCATTAAACTATAATCCAATACAATTGTTAGAGAACAAAAGCTTCAACATTTCCCCATATGATTCTTATAGCCTGTGTAAAGTACTCTTGTCGAAGAATTACTACACATAAATATTAGTATTATTATCCTGATAGATATAGCTTATACAAACAATGTTTGCTGAAAAACCTGTTCAGCATATCGTTATCCCAAAAAACGAAGACCAAGGTTATTTAATATGTCTGATCAACCTGTTGCAGAAGACAAAGAGCTTCAGAAAACCTTAGAAAGTTATATCCGCTCGGGCGCTATTGAAGTTATCGAAGATAACAATGACCCTATTGATGAGTACAATTTCATTTTTAAAAAATTCCCTAAAAAGGGTCCATTCATCCACTGGCAGGCCGTTCCTAATTCAGAATATTATCAGGTACAAATAGATTACAGATCGGAAGAAAGTCGCAAATTTACAGAACAGATGATCCAAAAATATAACCTGTCCGGACCTGTTGTACTTTATGGTGATCTTTTAATGCAGAATGACTATCGGATGGATATTTCACTGCTACCATCTGTCCTTTGGGATTTCATGCCGATACCACTTTGTCTCTATGCTGTGAGTGCTGATAAAAAATGGTGTTTTACCTACAATATGTTTCGCCACCTTAACTTTGGTTACGTGCCAGATAAATAAGCCACAACCAATTGCTTCACAGAAGATGACAATGACCTTTCAAAGGGAGCACCAAGAACAAGAGCTACACAAAAAGTATGAAGAGTATCTCAAATCAGGTGAAATTGAGGTTGTTAAAAATCCCTCTGCCATTGATGACGAAACGTTCATTTACAAAGATTTTCCCTGGAAAGTAGAGTGTATAGATTGGGAAAAGGTGCCAAACTCATCACATTGCCTTGTTCAAATTCCATATAAGCCAGAAGAAAGTCATGAATTTACGACGCGGATGATCACAGAAAATGATCTAAAAGGTTCTGTATTCATCGCTGGGGATCATATTTTAGAATACGATTACCGATTGGATATCTCTTTATTTCCTTCTGTTCTCTGGGATTTCATGCAAATCCCTCTGTGTCTCTATGCCGTGAATGCTGAACAAAAATGGTGCTTTAGTTTCAATTCTTTTCGTCATTTGAACTTCGGCTATGCCCCAAACAGCTTGTCGAAATAATCCCCACAGAAAAAAGGCCCTGTCATTCTCTGTACGAGATAAACAAGGCCTCTTTTATATACACCCGATCAAACCGGGTTCCCTAAACCGTTATAAAACAGTTCCAGTAAAACAGTCCTAATAGGACCTATTTTAGTTTCTTTTCGGTTTCTTTGATCACGCTGTCGAGAACCTGACGTTTTTTCATGGTGCTGACGGCTGATTTCAGGACGTTGATCGCGCCTTTGTCATCGCCCTTGTCTTCCAGTGCGGTGGCAAGTTGGTTCAGCATACCGAAATAGCGGATATGGCCCAGGGTATCTGCGGCGCTATCGGGGTCATCAATCAAGGCAGCGGTTTGTGCCTTTGCGCCCTGATCGATTTTGGCGTTGATGGACTTGATTTCCAGCTCTGCCTTGTCGTCGGTACCGCTCAAGACCTTAAAGTCCCGAAGCATCGGGGCGCTCAGGGCCAGATTGGCGTGACGGGCCGCAGGGTTCTTCGCACAACGGGCCGCAACATCGCGCAGCACATCATTGGCACCATCCAGTGACGGCGCACCCGCGAAGGAAATGGTCCGGGCAACATCTTCCGTGAAGTAATCCGGTGCCAGTTTGCTTTCTTCCGCAGAGGATGGCGGGTTCACATAAACCCGAAGCACGTTGGAACTGATGATTTCATCATTCACATCAATCACGGCCTGAATGTTATAGAAGCCGGGTTCATCAATGGTCCAGCCATCGGTCGATGCACTCACCATGTGCGATCCGTAAATGGCCTGTCCCGGTTTCAGGTCGGTCGTGTGCTCATGATGGCAATGGGTGGAAAGTGACCGCCACTTGCGGGTTTTCCCTTCACTGCGTTGAACAAAGAGCGTAATGTGACGCCCGTCTTCCAACAAGTCCTCTTCGATCTCTACAGCCTGATCCGATACATTCTTGAGCTTGAGTTCAAGGGATACAGGTTCAAGGAACTGATAGCTGTTGTCAGACTTGTTCGGCCTGATTTCCAGATCAAAGTTACCGCTCTGCAGGCTGCTGTCCTGTTCCAGATTATGGTTAGAGAACCAGTCTTCATTACCCATCTGCACAAAACGGCGGGGGGCATGGCGCATATACACCAGCTCTTCATCCATAAAACGGAAACGGAAGTTAGAGAAGAAAGCACTTTCACCACCAGACACCCGGAAAGGGTAGCTCATAAAGGTACGGGCTTCGTTATTGTTGGTCAGTGGTATCCACGGGTCGCCGCCATTGTAACTAAGCGATTTCTGCCAAGAATGTGCCAGGTTAAAGGCATGACCCATTTCATGGATCGCTGTCCAGAAAACCATGCGCCGACGCCATGCTGCCGGATTGGGGTCACCCGCCGGAACATCCTGAATAAAGCTGTCGGTGAAGATCGCCGTGCCCTGTCGGTGGTTTGGTCCGATATCATCAAACATGATACCCCCAAGGCCGCGCCCGCGATCATGTCGCCGGGCAAAAAGCACCCACATGGCCCAGCTTGGCCGATTTCCAAAGCGCGACCAATAGGTCACCATGGCATTGTGCATTTCTGCATCACTCCACGTACCATTGGTCCCGGCCCTGCTTGTGGGGATCACCGATCTGTTCGGCGACATGGAAACATCAAAGCCCGCACGGCGATAGACCGTATCCATCGAGATATTTTCCGCAGGCAGGTTCGCCGGACGGTTGGGGTGGGACCCAATGTCATAGGTGGTTGTTGGCGCATTCGCATTGGATACACGATCAACCTCGAATTCCACATCGTCAAAATGCTGACTTTCAAAGTTGAGGCGATAGACACGACGCGTTCTGCCGGGTCCAATCAGCGTTAACTTGTAAGACCCATAGCTAAACCCGCGACCTCTGGATGCTTCAAAAATCACCCTGTTTCCCGGGATCAAGCTGTTGAGACCATCACGATAGGTGATGTTTGCCTCGACCCGGCGGCGGTTCCACCCCAGACAGCGGTCTGATGTGACCTCTGCAATGGCATGTGCCCTTGAGAAAGGGAACCGCCGATTGACCTCAATAGAAATGCGATTCTGTGGAAAGAAACGATCCACATCCACGCGCACCTTGATGCTGATCAGAGACAGCGGAATAAAAGGGCCTACCGGGCGTGCGGGCCGTGCCGGTACCGAAGGCGTTGGTAGCGGCAAGGGACGACGCGGTATCGGGAACGGGCGGGGAATAGGCCTGAACGGGGTTGAATAGCTATAGGTGCCACTCAAAGCCGAACAGAAATTAAGGGGGATACTTGGTCCCGGAATACGGCCAGGGATCCGACCCGGAATGCGTCCCGGTATTCGACCTGGAATGCCCGGAATTCCGGGAACGCCCGGGATAGGACCACCCGGCACAGGGGTGAAAGCATCCAGATCCCCATCATCACCCTCATCATCAAAGGCTTCGAGATCATCAAAATCTCCTTCGGTGAAATCTCCTTCGGTAAAATCGGCCGGGAAATCAGCGGGATCACTATAGATACCGGGCAGATAATCAGGATGTTCCTCGTCCTGAATAAGAACTACTTCATCGGTAAAATCGTCTGTGTCCAGTTTCGACTTTCCAGAAGTTTTTGTTTTATTGGAACTCTCTTTTGTTTTTACAGTCATTGTAAACTCCTTCCAAATTCTTCAATTTAAAAAGGAGGACCTGAAATCAACGACACCTCGAAGCAGCTTCCAATCTCGGTAACTCTGGATCACCATATCTTTGGTTCACCATATGTTTGGAATCACCGTAATTCTGGATCATCCTATTTGGAATCACCATATTTGGAATAATCTAGGAAGCGTCCTGTTCCGGCTTCCTGATGACTGCATCGGGGGTGGTACAAATCTGAATGCTGAGTGTGTTATTTTCTCCAGATTTCAACTGCCAGATATACAATTCCAAATCTGGTCTGGATCTAGTCTGGCGCATCTCTTACCCACCGGGTCATACCTACCGAGATGCCTTTGATGTCAGTTAAGTTCATACAAATCTGGCAAGTCTTTAACCTGATGTCATCCTGTTTTTTCTTTAATATCCATACTCGGATACCAATAAAACCGGATATCGAAATGAGTGCACAATCCTCATTTACAAAGTCTTGTCGAAATGCAATTCAAGCACCCTGTCTTCGCCAAATATACTGCAAACGAAAACTCTGTCGAAAACACAATTCAATCAAAGGTGCGAGATACTTCTCTAACCCGATAGTTGGTTATGTGATTTATTCAAACCCGGCCTGAGATAAACCGGAAAAGAACAGCTTCACCGTTTTGCCGAACGACCAACTACGGAATAGCAAACAAAGAGAGAGAATAAACAAGTTACAAACTGACGCTTTACACTTCTTGTCAGAAACCTATCTCTATTCAGATACCTCTTGCTAAGTCGATGGCCTCCCAAATCCATCGAAAACAAGTAAACCATAGTTTGCGTTTGATGTGTTGTGAATAAAAAGTGAATAAAGCGTCCTTTTATTACTCTCTATTAATTATCAAATATTTATATTAATTTCCCACGCGATTTAACTTGCTTCTTTAACCTCTTCATTTTGCTTGAAGGCCACTGATCCAATGACGACAACAAGGGCAAGCAGGACAAAAAGACCAAAGGCAAAGCGCAGGGAAGAGATTTCGGCAATAAAGCCAATCAGGGGTGGGCCAAGCAGCAAACCACCATAACTGAAGGTGGCGACCGAGGCGATGGCCACGCCGGGGCTGAGTTGCTTGCTGTTGGCGGCACGGGAAAAGACCAAAGGAAAAACGATGGAATAGCCCATCCCCATCAGAGCAAGCCCCAGATAGGTCATAAATAAACTGGTTGATGTCGCGGTGATTGAACTACCGATCAGGGCAGCCATGCCACAAAACCGCAGGATATTTACCGGGCCAAACCGGATAATCAGACGATCCCCGGCAAAGCGCATGGCAACCATAGTAATAGAGAAGACTGTATAGCCCAACGCGGCCTGCCCCTCGCCGACAAGAATTACAGAGGTGAGGAAGACCGCGGACCAATCCGCCATTGCGCCCTCACCCACAGCACAGGAAAAAGCCACCAAAGCAACCACCAACAGTGCTCCTCTTGGAAGAGCAAGTCGTGGTCCTTTGGATTTCTTTGTCTCTGGTTCCTGTTCTTCCTTATCCTTTTGTGCCGGGTTATTTTTTTGTAATATCACCTGATCCCTTTGAGATTTAAAAATTTGCGGTAAAGAAGAAAACCAGATCAAGGGGGACAGCATCAAAGCAAAGACAGAGAATTGCAGGCTATAGCTTATCTCTTCCCAGGCAGCGATAGCCCCAAAGCCGGCACCAATGCCCGCGCCCACAGAAAACAGGGCATGGAAGCTGGACATAATAGAACGACCATACCCGCGTTCCACCTCGGCGGCCCAACCGTTCATGGCCACGTCCATGGCGCCATGCCCCGCGCCAAAGATAAAGATCGAAAGTGCCAGCATCACCAGGCTCGAGCTATAGCCGATCATCACCAGCGCCGGGCAGTAAATCAGGGCGCAGACCAGTGTCACCCGGGCTGGACCAAAACGATCCGACAACGCACCAGAAAGCGGAAAAGCCGCAATCGCCCCACCTGCCAATAACAAAAGAAACAACCCAAGATCACCGGGAGAAAGGTCAAAACCCTGTTGGAGTGACGGAATACGTGCCGCCCATGCACCATAAAGCGCACCGTTGAGGATAAACATTGCCGTGACAGCCAGCCGGGGAGATCGTAATCCCTGAAACTGCCCCTCGGACTGGCTTTCCAGAGGCTGCCCCAGAGGTTGATCCTGAGGTTGTTTTCCGACAGTTTTTACGCTTTCCCTAGACATTGTGTACCTCTATTTCAAAAGCGTTATAAACTGATGTCATCTCTTTAGAACCCGACGAAATCAGGACATCAATGTCATCACAAGGAACAACCTGATGCGCCGATCTACTATTGAGCTTGTCTGCCGAGGCCAAAACCACAACACGGTTCGCATTCTCAGACATGATCTGCTTAACCGCCGCTTCCTCGACATCATCCGCTGACAAACCAAAATCAGGGTCTAGTCCACAGGTTCCCAACACAGCAACATCTGCCAATGACTTTGACAGGCTTCGTACAGCCTCTGCCCCTGTGGCAATTCCCCCCAAAGGGCGCAATGTTCCCCCTATCAAAACAACATCTATCTGTTTTTCCAGCAAAGCTGTCGCAACCAACGGTGACGGTGTCATGATCTGTCCCCTGTAACCAACTGGAATTTGACGCGCAAAAAAAAGAACGGCAGTGCCACCATCCAGAAACATACTTGGGGAATTCACAAGAAGTTCCGTGAAAATACCTTTGGCCTTGGTTAGCCAGTCTGGCATTTCCTTGAGACGCTCAACCATCGGCGACAGCTTTTTATCAATCCGGATAGCACCGCCTTTGACCCGCTTGAGAGCACCCTGTTTTTCCAACGTGATAAGATCTCTGCGAATGGTATCAAGTGAAACCTGCAAAGCATCAGCGATCTCGCGCGCAACGAGGGGTTTTCCGGTTTCAAGCCTTTCAAGTAACAATGCTTGCCGGGTGTCAGGGCTATTTAAATCAAGTGTGAGCATCAAAATTATGCCTTATCAGGTAGGGAAATAGATATTTGATATTACGCAAAACAATGCAATAATTTGCACAATATTGCAATGCGTATATTTACGAATATTGCTAATCGTTCAAAAAACAGAAACTTAGTACTAATTTTATTCCCGGATAATAGGAAAAACGGGCTTCAAAGGACCGTAGTAACCAATGTGTTTACTTAAGGCATGACAAGTCACAAACTCGTTCAGGAAGTAATAAATATCCTCTACGCTGAAGAGAGCGTAACCAAGTGTGATACCTTTAAAGATTACCTTGAAAATTCCGACGTCGCTCAACGGATACTTGGCCCTTGCAAGATTACCATTGGTTCTTCCGGGAAAGAAATCCTTAATAAAGTTGACCAATTCAGTTTTGACATCGTCCTGATTGATTGTCACCTACCCAATATATCCGGAGCTAACCTAGCTCAAACTCTTCTGGCAAAACATCCAGAATGTCCTCTCTTGCTTATGGCGCAAACGGGATCGGAACATCTCGCACTGGAAGCAATTTCATTAGAGGTAACTGATTATCTTATACGCGATGATGATCAAAACTACCTTCAATTCACACCAATTCTGATTAAAAAACTTCTCGCCCGCGCAGAAACAAAACGAAAACAGATAAAAGCAGAACAGGATATACAAAAATCAAAGAAAGAACTTGAGCAGCGCGTACAAAAACGTACCCAGGAATTAAAAGCAAAATCTCATCTGCTGGAACGGTCCCTGAACTCATTAAACCACGGATTTGTCGTGTGGGATCCTGATGACCGGATGCTTATCTGTAACAATAAATTTCATACACTGTTTGATATTCCCGAAGGAACCTTTAAGCCTGGAATATCCCTGTTTGATCTTCTTCTTCATCTCGCTCAAAACGGTTTTTATGGCGATGGAGACCCGAACAGGTTGGCTGAGAAAAGGTATCAGGAAGTTCTGATCGAGCGTGAAGAGGTAAAAAAAATACGCATTACAAACAGCGGACGCGTTCTGGAAGTAATGGAATGTCAGAATAGCGACCTTGGCCGTACAGTGACCTTCACAGATATCACGGAAATACACAATCGAGAACGCGAAGCCACAGTGTTACAAGAGGCTCTGGAAAACTTTACCGACAGCGTCATTCTCTATGATCACGAAGAACGTGTCGTCTTTACCAACAAACGCTATCATCAGGCCTATCCCAACGCGCCATCACAAGACAAGATCATCGGCTGTACAATGACGGAGCTTTTGCAAAGGAGCCTCCGAGCCGGACAGATAGATCATCCCCTTGCAAAATCAGATCCAGAAACCTGGTTAGCCATGCGTTTAAAAGAACGCCGGGAAAATATGCATACAGAAGGCGAAACTGTCCATGCCAGTGGCCGGAGCTATTCTTACAAGATAAGTAAATCGTCCAGAGGCGGTCATATTCACATCCAAACCGAAATTACAGAACGAAAAGCCGCCGAAGAAGCCTTGCGGATAAGTCAGGAACATCTGCAAGCGAAGGTGAATGAATTCAGAGAAAACGAAGTGCGTATGGAGGCACAGGCCTCAGACTTGGTATTGTTGGCAGAAAACCTGTCCGAAGCGCATGACAAGTTGGCCCGATTAAATGAACAGAAAGACAAATTTTTCTCAATCATTGCCCATGATCTCAAAGGTCCCTTTAACTCGTTACTTGGGTTTTCAAGCCTGCTTTCTGATCAGAGCGACAAATTAACCCCAGAAAAAACCAAAGAGTACGGTACTTTGGTTCATCAGTCGGCTGAACAGGTCTTCAAACTGCTGGAAAACCTGTTGGAATGGTCGTTGTTGCAAATGGGGCGGATGAAATACGAACCCGGTCCTGTTGATTTGAATGAAGCCATCAAGATCAACAGAATTCTTTTTACCCCGGCTGCTGACAAAAAGAAGATAACACTCCATTGCAAGTTAACAGAATACATCGTTCTTGCCGATTTTAATATGATTGATACCATTATCCGCAACCTCATGAATAATGCGATCAAGTTCACGCCCGAAGGTGGATCAGTTACGGTTGAGACCCGTTGCAATGATGATTTTGTTGAACTTGAAGTTACAGATACCGGTGTTGGTATTTCACTTGATCAGGCATCTCGACTTTTCAGACTGGATGAAAATATAACAACCACGGGCACAGATGGCGAAATCGGAACCGGACTTGGCCTTCACCTTTGCAAAGACTTAATAGAACATCAGGGCGGGAAAATTCACGTTATAAGCAACCAAGACAAAGGCGCTACCTTTCGCATCACCATTCCAATCTACCCGGCAGAATTACTTTCCGATCAATTGATAAGACGATCACCAAAAGGTTAAACACAGCCAATCAAGCGTCTGATTTGTAGCCTGTGCCCCTAACGGAATGCCAGAGTTTGTTTTTGAGCAACCACCCATAACCAGACAGTCGGTTTTCCATCACTGCCTTTGCCTTCTTTCTTTTCTATGGCCGAAAGCTCAAAGCCACTGTTCGAGATTAAGTCAGCCAGATGGCTTTCTGTCATGGCACAGAAATATCGCCCAAGATCATCATGCCAGTCATTGTCATTCTCTTTAAAACTCGCGACCAAAACACCATTCTCTCGCAGGCTTCGTTTTACAGATTTCAGAACGCCCGGCAACTTTTCAGACGGGACATGAAGCAATGAAGCCGCTGCCCAGACACCATCAAACTCGGCTTCAAAATCAAGGTCGGCAAAATCCATCACCAGAACGTCTAGCCCCGTTCTCTCCTTTGCAATTCTGGCAAGTACTGCAGAACCATCAACAGGGGTAACATCAAAATCATGAGTCAGAAAATTTTGTGCATCCCGCCCACTGCCAGATCCCAGTTCCAAAACTTTAGGCTTTGGGGATACAGAACTTTCAGCTTCTTGCCCTTGACAGGTTTGCTTTTTAAAACGGCTCTCTTTAACGCTTGCGACAAAAAGATCACGGTACTCCTCAAAAGTACCGCTGAAATCTCTGGCGGCATAACTTTCTGCATTTTTCTCATAGTACGCCAGCGTAGAATTTTGCTTTGTCATGATGCCCGTTAAGCTAAAGCGCTTTCTGGTTTTCTATCTGCCGCCAAAGTTTGTTTGCTTCCAACCCCATAAGATTACACAGCATGGCAAACTCTTTCTGTTCACGAGGATCCACTTCACGATCAGCACAGATAATCAAGTGCGCAACACGTAACAGTGTTCGGGATCTCTTATATTTCCCTTCGAAAACCTTTATTTTCTTATAAAGCTCGGCCTTGGCCCCTTCTGCACCGCTTTTGAGCAAGTAGATATAGTCATCCAGAATTTCGATTGCCCTGACGGGATCAAAGGTTTGCAAGGCTTCGATATTATCAATGGCATAGTCGATGGAATAGCGTTCTTCGATTGAAACCTCACCATCGGAATAGGCCGTAATGGCACAGACCGCCATCGCAGCATGCAGGAAGTCCTTGTTTTGATACCGACGTACTTCGGTGACGAGTTTTTCCAATAACAAGCTGGACATTGTGCCTGACCTCTCTCTTACCTTAATTTTCCCATTACCCTATTTTAACAGGTAGAACCTTTCAAAGCTAACTTCCAGTAAATAAATGAAAAAAGAAGATTACAGCCCCCACTTATACATGAAACGCCCGACATCATCCTGATTATTTTTTGCCCCATTATTGCCAAATAAAAGCGTCATATTCTTCAGTGAGCAAGTTGCTTCAAATGATGAAAATTATTTTACCAACAAATATTTTTTTGACAAAAAACACTTTATGACAACAAATACAGGCTATTATTTTCTCCCAGCAAATTTTCCGGAAAATCTTCCGGAAAATCTCGAGACCTTTGCAGATGCAGGACGTTTTTATGGGTACTTTCCAGATAGCAAAAAAAACTGCGACAAGCTTTTTTCGCACCACCTTCCTCATTACAGGATTTATCACCGGCCTCGGGTTTGGCCTACAGAGTGTCCTTGCCGACGACCAGATCAACCCTGCATTATGGAAGTTAAGCGACGAAGACAGCGAAGTCTGGATATTCGGCACTGTGCACGCCCTCGACCCAAATCTGCAATGGCGTACAGAGAAAATAAAACAAGCCTTTGCCAGTGCTGACAGCTATTACATGGAAGCACCCGTTGCCGATGCAACACCCGAAACAATGGTTCCTCTGCTCCAGAAGTATGCATTCAACAAATCTGGCATCCCCTTTTATGACCAGCTTACGCCTGCAGATCGGGGAAATTTTGTCCGCGCTTTGAATTCATTGGGCATTCCCGAAGAAGCCATGCAGAATTTCGCGAACCTGCGCCCTTGGTTTACCGCTGTAACGCTTGCCGGAATTCAAATGCAGGCAGAGGGCCTGAACCCGGAAGCAGGCGTGGATAAAGCTCTCTGGGAAGATGCAAAAGCTGCCGGCAAAGAACTGGGATATCTGGAAACACTGGAACAGCAACTGCGTATTTTCGGCAACATGACCCCCGAAGAAGACCTCGCCATGTTCAACAGCTCAATGGTACAGCTGGTCGAAGATACCGATATGCTCGACCAACTGTTCGTCTATTGGAAAACCGGCCAGATCGAAGAGCTTGCCGCTCTGATGAATGCTTCTTTCGACGGACAGGATCGCATCAAAGCCGCCTTACTGGATGACCGCAACGCAAACTGGGCCGAAAAGATAGAAGACATCATGCGCGGATCCGGCACCGCCTTCATCGCCGTCGGCGCCGGACACCTCGGCGGTGACCAGTCCCTGCAATGGTATCTGGAACGCCTGGGCTATGAGGTGGTACGGCAGTGAAACACCAAAATCATCTTTTAATTAAAATAGAAATATACCTATACATAACAAAGCGGTAAAACTTGGTAACGTCAAAGAAATTCAACAAAAGATTGCACCATGCAACTATTTTTTCTATAAATAGCATCTCGCCTTCAATAATTTTTCTCTATAAATCACAGCTAATCTGCTCGCAATTAAACATTACTTGATTAGCTTTTTTAATATAGAACTTCGTATAGGACTGTTTTTTTATGAAGCTATCAAAAATTGCCGTTCTCGGTAGTCTGCTGTTTACTGTTGCCTGTCAAACGACTCAACCCGTTCCACCTGCGATGTATCACGATCAACAAAAATACCTAACCTATAACAAGCATAAATCTATGGTTGGGGCCATTGGTTCAGGAGGAGCCTACACCTATGGATGGGCCTGGGGACATTCTAGTATTGATACCGCAATTGAGGATGCAAAACGGCGATGTGAGCTTGGTCGTAGCAGCAACAGTATACACCAAAAATGCACAATACACTTCATTGGTAATCAAAATGTTAGATCACTCTCCAAAGATGAACTTAAAATTGCCATAGACAACTACAAAGCAGGTTTAACCAAGATCTTTCCCGAAAACTGGCATCAGAGTATTTCCGGGGTTTATCAGGGGAGCTTACTCAATAACGATATGACAAGCTCTGTCACCACGACCCTGACAAAAACCACTGAAAATAAAGTCATTGGATCTTATCAATTCGACGATGCCGGAAAAATCGAGCAGGGAAATTTGATAAACTGCCACCCTAATAAATACGGTCAGCTATCCTGTGAATGGCAAGACAGCTATGGCGCAGGTATTATGAAAGTTAAATTCAATGACTCACTTGACCAATTTGAAGGAGAATGGGGAATTGAAAAAATCGATCCACTTTTTTATTGGACCGGAAAAAAAGATAAATAAAGTAATAGAGCGAACAACGTAAAATGCTCATAAAAAAAAATGAAGGCATTCCTTTGTTATTTAAAGATTTGCCTTCATTCTTTTATCACGGACAAACAATAAGCAGATATATTTACAAGGCCAGTTCTGGTACTCTCCGACATTCACTATACATAGGCTTAATGAACACCCATCACTCACAACACTGTTTGTTATCTCATCCACATTTTTGATCGCTAGCAATCGGCAATGGCTTATTTTTAACAGCCTCAACTGGTGAGATATTTCCCCGATTTTTTATATCTGCGATTGTTTTTAATGAAGGAGTTGGCCGTATATTTTTTCTGCCACGCATTTCTTTATATTCCACATGCAGATGAGGAAAAATAGTTCCCTTTTTGCCAGTCAAACCGATGATGCACCCCGCTTTAATTTTGTCTCCAACTTTCACGAAGCTCTTGCTCATATGTACAAAAAAGAAATACATCGGTTTTTCTTTGCCTGCCACCTCTACAGTGATTGATCCAGCTTGATCTTTCAGGGGCTCATATTCCTTATTTCCAGATCTCAACTTAACGATCGTCCCCGATACTGGTGACCTTACTTCGGTAGGTATTCTAGCCCTATAATCAATTCCCGCATGAAGTAATTTAAAAACACGTCCACATTCACGTTTACTGTCACAACTATCAAGGAACGGATTAGTTACCGTAATTTTGCCCGGTAACAATAACTTCCCAAACTCTTCTTCGCTCATAGCCCAAGCAGATGTAATACCAAACACGAAGAAAAATGCAGAGCTGTAATAGACAAGCCTTGCTCGTCGTTTTGGCCAAGATAACTTGCGTCGAAAATGATGTAACATACTGAAAACCAACCTATCAGTGTTTCAAACTGCTTTTAAATATGTAATGAGAACAGCAATAATTATAACTTTAAGCATTATCTTTTCATTAGCCGAAAGAGAATCAATGATCTCTATTCATAAATAATCCCAGATACCACTATGGCATTCATTCTCGAGGAAGCTTTAAAGCTCTCCGGCAGAGAACAAGTTCAAAGAAATACAGAAAAATAATCTATTAGGAAACTCTAATCCGTTTCTCAACAGTCCTTATAACTATTTGTAATACAGTGCTTTATTAAATCATCAGCTTTTTTAATCTGATCTTTAGATAAGTCCTGCTTCATTTGGGTTGAGTATTTACGCCCATACCTGTTGTCCTTATCAGCCGCAATCATCCACCACATATAAGCCTTCAGATAATCCTGCGATCCGACCATCCCATTCGCATACATTCCTCCTAAATTGACCTGCGCATCTGTAATCCCTTGTTCAGCTGCTTTCAGATACCATTTCAAAGCTGATTCTTGGTTAGCTTGAACGCCTGCCCCCAACGCATATTTCACACCTAGGTTGGATTGAGCCAAAGCGACGTTTTTCTCAGCAGCACGTTTAGTCCACTGATACGACAGTTTGTGATCAATCGGAACACCATCTCCATTCTCATAAATCAAGCCAAGATTAAATTCAGCATCCGCATTTCCTTGGTGAGCTGCTTTTTTAAAAAAATCAAAAGCGCGCTTGTTATTTTTGCTCACCTTTTCCCCTGTTATATATATAACACCAAGATCATTTTGAGCTGGCGCAAAACCTTGATTGGCAGAAAGGTTAAACCATTCCATGGCTTTTTTCTGATCTTGAGAAACACCATACCCACGTCGATAAGCTTGCCCTACTTTATATTGAGCCTCGCGGTGTCCCTGTTTAGCCAACGGTAACCACTCACTCAATGCCGCTTTATAATCACCTTGCTCGGCGAACCTGACACCTACTTGATAGTTCTGGGAAAAAGAAGCAGATATAACAGTTAGATAAGCAACTAAAACAAAGAAAAGTGTTTTAAAAATCATCAAAATTCTCACATAAAAACGATATAATAATGTTAAATTCACTCGGCAATAATCGCCAGAACAGTCTGGGCTTCTTCCAATCCCTGATCGGCGGCGAGTTGATACCATTTGCGGGCAGTGGCCATATTTTCTTCAACGCCAGAGCCAAAGTGATACATCATACCCAGCATCATCTGGGCTTGTGCGTCTCCATTCTCAGCAGATTTTGTCAGCCACTGGTGAGATAACGTGTCGTCAACAGCAACGCCCTGTCCCTCCTTATACATAATGCCAAGATAATATTGCGCCGTACTATCCCCTTGTTCAGCAAGTGACCTTAGTTCTGTCAGAGCTGTGGCATAATCACCTTTTACAAGGGCAGCCTTGCCTTTGCCCAGATCAGCAGCTTGAACCATGCTTCCCAAAAGAAAACTGCAAAGGAAAAAGGCGGGAAAAAGAAATTGTTTCATAATAATTCCAATATTAAATGACATTAACAAAACCCGGTACCTGTTTAACATACCAACGGATTCTGATGGTCAAAAAAATATGCCAGAGATTAACAGCTACTTTTTTAGAAGCATCCCTAAAACGCTACATTTTCGGCCAAAAAATCAAGAAAAACACGAATATGCCTGACCACTTTGTGTTCAGAGTAATAAACTGCAGATACAGGGATCGTGTGCGGAACAACCTTGTCCCTGAGAATGGGTACAAGCTCACCGCTTTCCAGTTCTTTTCGAACGGTAAAATCTGACAGACACAGGATACCGTGACCGTACACCGCCAGTTGTTTGAGGGTTTCACCGCTATTGGCGCTCAGTTGCGGTGTAATTTCAAACCACTCTCCCTTTTCCGTCAGGATTGGCCAGCAATTGAGTGATGGCGTTTGTTGCGAAAACCCCAGACAGTTGTGCCTTGGTAAATCTTCCACATCAACGGGAGTTCCCTGTTGCTCAAGATAGCCGGGTGATGCGTAAAAAGCTCGTTGGATGGAGCCAATTTTTTTTGCCTTCAGGCCAGAGCTTTTTAACTCTCCGAGGCGAATGGCAACATCAACCTTCTTTTCTATCAGATCAGTTATGTTTTCGTTGTTCTCGATCGATAGCTTGATTTTGGGATACTGATCGGTAAATCCCGACAAAATAGGCGCAAGCATATGCAGGGTAAAAGGTGTCGGCGCATCAATCGTCAAACTCCCCTGTAATTCAATATTTGGATCATCGAAATGTGTGCGGATTTCGGTCAGAGTATCCAGAGTTTTTGCCGCATGATCCAACAGCCACTGCCCCTCACCCGTCAAGGTAATCTTTCGGGTCGTGCGATTAAACAGGGTAGTATTCAATTGAATTTCAAGATTTTTAATACTGCGGCTGACAACTGATGGCGCAATATTCAGATGCTGTGCAGCACCGACAAAACTACCTGTTTCTGCCGCTGCAATAAAGATCTTCAGATCATCTAATTTAAACATAGGGTATTTATGGATCAATTCATGCTAATTTAGCAATTATTAAATAGCTAAAACAACATTTTAAACATCAATAAAGTGACCTATAACGTCCAGGTATTTTCGGACGGATATAAAGTTTAAATCCGCAAAACACCGTTGGCTATAGAAGATTAAAGCCTTGAACTAATTTAAATAAAGAGAAGATTATCATGACGAGAGTGAACATTCAAAAAGCGCAACCCGGTGCCTATGAAGCCATGTTCGGGCTTGAAAAGTATCTGGGTGCGACAGGTCTCGACAAAAATCTGACAGAACTAATCAAAACCCGTGCATCCCAAATCAATGGCTGCGCCTATTGCATCCAGATGCATACCAAAAGCGCATTGGAAAATGGTGAAAAAGCAGAGCGCCTGTTTGCCCTTTCCGCCTGGAAAGAGTCGCCACTTTTTTCAGAAAAAGAACGCGCCGTTTTCGCACTTACAGAAGAAGTCACCCTGATTTTCGAAAATGGAGTAAGTGACCGGGTTTACAACGGGGTTGAGGAACACTTCACCGAAGAACAGATCGCCCAAATCATCATGGCCATCACAACGATCAACGCCTGGAACCGCATCGCAATTGCGATACAGATGCAGTAATCGCTTTCGCGCCAAAACACTTCATGGCACTTCGTGGCATGGTTATAACAGGGGCATAACAGGGGCATAACAGGGGCATAACAAGGGAAATAAGAATGCTGAAGACGACCAAATATCCAACACCCGCTATATCACGACTTATTGTTTCACTTATTGTTTCACTTGTTATTTCTGCGCCCCATTACGGCGCGGCATACGCACATGAAGTTTCGCCCCAAAGTGGCCTTGCAAAAAATCAACGTACGATGCTTTTGCAAGAAGCGATCGGGAATATTCCCGGACATGAACTCACCGCAATAACTGTCGAGTTGGTGCCGGGGAACAAATCCCCGGCGCACAGTCATGAAACCTTTGTTTTTGTCTATGTGCTAGAGGGAAATGTTCGTAGCCAACTGGGCGATGAAGAAGCGATCGACTACACTGCCGGGGATAGCTGGATAGAACCACCGGGGGTCATCCACACACTTACGGAAAACCTGAGCGCTACAAAAACTGCCAAGCTTCTTGCTATCTTTGTTGGTAAAAAAGGTGCCCGCCTAACCACCTCGGGAACAATACGTCAGTAACATTTTTCAAAAATCAGCACCCTTTAAAACTACGCGCGCGGCACTCACTCGCTCTCTTGTTACCCTTTAGCAATCGTTCTGCTGTTAGTTGTTTCGCAAGTTTATCCTTGCAAACCAAGGCATCTTCATCACCCTCTTCATCCGGGTATCCAACGGCAATATTGCCTCCCCGAAGAAGGAGGAGAAGAAGAAGAAAACTGCTTGAGTGCGACGGTATATTCTCCATCGAGATACGCGCAGATACCCCTGTCAAAAACCTGGACAAAACCTGGGCACAGCCCAAAGAATAATAGTCACCCACGATATAGTGATCTGCATCTCAAAATTCTTTTTGGCATGTTTCATTGTCTGCTTGTCCTCAAACAAAGATATAAAAAAACCCAAAGTATCTATCACTGACAATTCTGGTAATTCTGATTGATACACTTACGAGCTTTCTCATCCATATGAGCAAAAAAACTTTCAGAAAAATATTTTTTCGCTTTATCGATAATTAACTTTGCAGACTTGTCCCCTTGAAGGGCTGCGACATGTGACCACATCCACCCTTCCTCATCCTCAGGCTCAAGAGATATAAGCCCAAGGCCCAACAGCGATTGAGCCTCAATCCTTCCCTGTTCAGCCGAAAGCCTGAACCATTTTACAGCCTTTTTCATGCCTGCTTTATCCTGTTCTTTTGCTTCAAGAACAAGCCCCATGGCCTGTTGCCCCATGGCATCCCCCTGAGCAGCAGATTTCAGTGCCCAACCATGCGCCTTTTCAAGATCTTTTCTGGTCCCTTTCCCTGTCAAGTAAAGAAAGGCAAGTTGAGCCTGTGCTCTGTCGTAACCTGACTTCGCGGAATGTTCCAAAAGAAGGAATGCCTGTTTACTGTCCTGCTCGACCCCCAACCCTTTGATATACATATCAGCCACAAGATATAAAGCATGAGGATCATTCTGTTCGACCAATGGATGTAGCATCTCCAGTGCTTGGCTATAGTCACCCGCAGTATAGAGTTCGATGTATTTTTTCATGGACGAGGCCAGAGAGGACGAAGAGCCATTGCCCTGTTTCTCTATCTGCGGTTCTGGTTTGGCAAGCTGTTCTGGAACCGGACGCGCCGGAATGCTATCTGGTTTTCTCTTGGGTTTGGGAAGGCTGGATAAGACTGCCTTCAACTCTTCCAGCTTTGCTTCTGCTTCTTTATCTCCCGCCTTTGCACCCAATTCATAAAAATGCCGGGCACGAGACAAATCCTTTGCACCCAAATCACCATTCTCGTGCATTTCCGCTAATGAAATGTACGCTTCCGTTTCCCCCAACTCAGCAGCCTTTTCATAATACTTTGCTGCCACTTTGTAATCTTGGGATACCCCTAGACCGTGATAATATTGCATGGCTAACCCCAGATGCGCTCGGGGATTTTTCTGTGCGGCCGCAGACTTGTGCAGTTCATAGGCTTTTTCAAAATCCCGTGCGACGCCCTTCGCGGCAAGATAGTGCGACGCCAATAAAGTCAAAGCGTGCCCATCCCCAGATTCAGCTGCGCGGGACGCCCACTTGAATGCTTCCTCATGATCAGGTGGGCTTTTTTGGGCATAGATTTGCGATATCAGGATTTGGGCCTCAAGATCACCTGCTTTGGCAAGGGGTAAACCGGTTGATAGCGCAAGTTCATAGTCCTCCATGCGAAATGAAAGCCACATAAGTCGATAACTCGCCTCGTTATCGGCATCACTCTCGGCCTTTGCTTGTTGAGAAGATTCTCTCTGTTTCCCTGCGTCTCTTTTTTCAGGGGCTTCTCTTTTTTCAGGGGCTTCTCTTTTTTCAGAGACTTCTTGGGGAAGAGATTTTGCGGCCTTCTCTGTCAGCTCAAAGGGTTCTATTGTTTCAACAGGGGGCTGAGCTGATGTTGTATCAGATGATTGCGATTGCGCGCCCTGTAACCGTTCCATTGCTTCTATGGCAAGCCAATAGCCCTGGTCCGCAGATTTCTGGTACCAGTTCCGGGCCTGATCCAGATCTTTTTCCACCAGAAAGCCGTTTTCATACCAATGGCCCAACTGGAACTGCGCATATTCAGATCCCTGTTCCGCATAATGGATTGTCAGATCCTGAGCTTTTTTATTATTTTTGGGAACACCCTTTCCATAAACATGGGCTGAAATAACCTCGGCAACAGAGCGGTTTAACCCCTGATCTGCAGCGCGCTTATACCAGTGATATATCTGTTGTAATCCTTCATCCTCAAATGAATAGACAGCCAAATCACTTGCATATTGTTCCTGAGCCGGGGCGTAGCCGCTCTCTGCAGCCTCTTTAAGCCATAATTCGACTTGATCGTAATCTTCATCATAAGCCCAGTTTTGATATTTTTCTTTTAGCTGAAATTGTGCAGGAACATAGCCTTTTGATGCCAAGCGAAACCATATATCCTTGGCTGTCGCACGATGATATTTTTCATAAGCATCGACCCCTCTATAATATTCCCTGTAATAGTCTTTCGGCTCCAAAGTCTCAGGTGCCATTGGATCCATAATCAGATCAGGAAACTTAACGGTTATCTGGGACAAAGCAACCTTCGCCAAATTACTTTCGTTATTCACTGCATGGCGAAACCATCTAACAGCCTGCGCAATATCTTTCGAAGTCCCCTCACCTTCTTCATAAAGTTTCGCCACTAAATATTGCGCATCAGCATTTTCTTGCTCTGCGGCGAAATAGGCCCATTTAAAAGCAGCCTGAAGATCCCTGCTCTCATCATCCTGATAATAATGCTCGGCAAGTTTGAATTGAGCACGATCAAATCCCGCGCTGGCAGACTTCTCAAACCATTTGAAAGCTTCATCCTGATAATTGGGAATATCTGTTCTGTTAAGATATAATTCCCCAAGATCGTGACCGGCATAATCAACGCCAAGATCAAAAGCCTTTTTGTACCAGAAAACAGCCTTGTCAAAATCCAGTGGTACAGACTTCCCTCTACTGTAAAGCTCCCCCAAACGATGCATTTCAATAGCCTTATCGTCATTATCCCGGGCACCTTTTTCAAGGTATTCCAACGCCAACGCAATATCTTGTGTCCTATCCTCCCCTTTCAAATAGGCATAACCAAGTTCAACCAAAGCATCGCTATCACCTAATTGTGCCAGATGATCAGCATTGTTGAAGTTTTCCTCCATTTCAGTTATTCGCAAAAATTTCTCAGCCTCAAATACCTTGTGTCCTCTGACCTCATCGGTAAAGAAGGCATAACCGTCGAAAAATGTTGCTCCTAATAAAGAAAAGGTTAGTCGAGATCTCGCTTTCGGGTGTCCTTGATCAGCTGCTTTTCGATACCAGTAGATGCTTTTGTTGTTTTCATACTCAACACCAAAGCTGTTTTCGATAATAAACCCGAGCAAATACTGTGCCTCGGCATGGCCTTGTTCGGCTGCTTTTCTAATCCACGCCAATCCCTTTTTCTCATCCCCTTCGACGTCCAGGGCTTTGCGATAGATTTCCCCAACCAGATACTGAGCTTCGGCATTTCCCTTGATCGCGTGAGGCAGAAGAATTTTAAGGGCTGTTTCATAAAGCTGATTTTTAAAGGCCTGCCTTCCATCCATCACAGATCCAACCATTTCAAGCGTTGTGTTAGCCTCTGGGGTCTGGGTTACGGTTCCATCTGTTGGTTCGTCTATTTTTTTACGGGACGTCAAAGTATCGGTAGTTTCTTCACCCTCTCTGTTCGTTTTATCAAACAGGGATACCAGCATCTCCCAAGTACTTTGTCCGTCTTCCTTGCCAGAATTTTTGCCCGCATCTTGTACGTCGTTTTTCTCAACAGGTTGCGTCTTTTCGGTTTCAGCACTTTCAGATGGCATTGCCCGGCGACCAGTAGGGCTTTCGCCAGAATTTTGCCCAAGTTCCTGATTAATGATTGCTGACAGCTTGCGCAAAGCATCTTCATGCCCCTGATCAGCCGCAAGCCGATACCACTCGCGGGCCATATCCGGGTCTTTGGGCACCCCCAGTCCCTGTTCATAGATTTGTCCCAGAATATACTGAGCCTCGTCATATCCCTCTTCAGCAACAGGGGTCAGGGCTTCGCGGGCGGTGCCCTGACCCCTGTTCAAAGGCTTCGAAACCATCCGGGTTTTGCGTAAACAACACAAAAACACCAAGCCCGATCAATGCAACAAACAGAGGTAAAAGTAAAAACCGGATCATGAGAAACCTATGGAATAAAATAAAAGTAACAGGAGAACAAACTTACCGGTAAGGCCCCAATGAAAATCAAACCGTGAGGATAAAAAAGGGCCATACAGCAAACGGGAACTCTAAATCAAATCAACATCGCATCAGAGTTTTCTTCAGGCACTTTTCGACAAGGGCATCTCCCTTTTCGATCTGATCAGACGCCATTCCCTGCATGACGTTCGCCAAGAGGGCTTTCGCATATTGCTTCTTTTCCGAGTGATTTGGCCCTGATGCATTTTGTCCTGATGCATTTTGTAAGGCACTGGCAACAGATAACCACATATAGGCTTTCACAAGATCCCGGGGCATTCCTTCGCCCCGGGCATACATTTCCGCAAGGTTTATCTGGGCATCGATATCCTGTTGCTCGGCGGCAAAAGTAAAATACCTGTGGGCAAGTTTATAATCCTGTGGCACCAGAACCCCAGCATGATAGATATTGGCAAGTTTGTTCTGGGCGAAAGGGACACTCTGTTTCGCAGCGCGTCGGTAAAGGTTAAAAGCTCTTTCCGGGTTAAGGGGCACACCGTTCCCTGTTTCGTAAAGGTAGGCAAGAGCAGCTTCGCTAAATGCATCGCGACCATCGACAGCCTTTTGCAGCCATTTAACCGCTTTGGGCAAAGTATCGCCCTTTGGGTTATTCAAATACATCCGGGCCAGACTGCCCTGTGCAAAAACATCCCCCTGATCCGCAGCCATGCCATAAAACAACAGCGCCCGATCAAAATCCTCTGTCCCCCAGTCGCCGTATTCATAGGCATGGCCAAGTTTGTTTTGGCTTTCGACATTGCCCAGTTCAGCAGCACGGGTAAACCACATTTCTGCGTCATCATAATTCTGTGTCACGCCCTGTCCCTTTTCATACATCAGGGCGACATTGAACATGGCAATAAGGTTGTTTTTCTCTGTTCCGCCTTCGGCAAATGGCAAATAATTATCCATCGCGGTTTCATAATCGCCAATATCATATGCCAGCGCAGCCTCGTCTATATCCGGTCCCCAATAGTGGGACCAATAGGTATGAAGGGCTGGACCAAGCCCAGCAGCAAGAAGAGCAAGCCCGCCGACAATAATAAAAAAACGTTTCATTTTGGCCCTTTTTATATATGTACCGTTTCAGATATCCACCAGAATGCAAACAACCTTGCGGATACAAAGGATCAACAGGAACAGGAGAAGAACTAAACAGGTAAAATATATATAAAATAAGATATTGGACTTCCCCCACAGATCACGAATAATAATGTGACAGCTGTCATTTTTGCAACCAGGGATACAGATAAATTATTTTCTTGTTTCCCCGTCTTCTTTTCTGTCTCAATACTGTTTCTGTATACAAGAAGATAAAAAAAACGCTCTCACTCCCAACCAACAAGAAAGAGGCACAGTCATCTATGCAGGGAGAAATTGATCAGCTTTTGTTATTGTCGTCTGCCGCCAATGCTATGGCTTTAGCTGTGGCCGGATCAGAATCTCTTGGGTTGCCGTCAGTACAGGCCAAAAGGCTTCGATATACCGAAGATCTGATCTTTGCTGATATTTCAAAGCAAAGTGATGGGAACGTCAAAGAACAGATCTACTTTAACAGACTTTCAGACTGGCTCGAAGACCTGAGCCAGCGGAAAGTTTCAGCTGCGTGGCTGGCTTGGCAATCTCAGAAACTGACCGAAAGAAAGGCAAATCAGTACACCCAGCCAGAGCATATGAATGTCGCTTTTGCCGGCGCGACAAAGTCTTGGTTTCTCATCACCACCGGGCCGGGGTTCACCGAACATTGGCAGGCAGATTGGACACCGCAAGAAGACAGAATAAAACAACAAAATATCTGGCAAGTTCGATACAAGTGCATCCAAAAAATCGATCAGGAAACACCCCGCCCAGTCATAGACCTTACGCAGGAAACCGCCCGACTGGGCAAAACATTACAAAAAATTTCAAAGCTGGCCAGCCGATTGGGTTATGACAACTGGCCGGCCGTTTTTGACAAGGCGATTGATGCTTTGGAAGGGAAAACCGGTACAGCCCTGTCCCCGACATTGAGACCCCCCTATTATGCAGCCTATCCCAAAGAAGCTCATCGCTTGCTGGCAGCTGTTTATAGTGGCTGGGTTTTTGGCGGTATGGGATCATGGAATGATGTTGTTTTTTCCATCCCCGAAGATCAGGCAGACTATGACCGCCTGACCCCCGAGCTTTATCAATCCCTGTGCCGTGCCATCGTCGCGGTTAGTTGCTGTTTTCAGAAACGATAGCTTCTGGCATAAACCACTGCGAACGGGATACTGACACCATAACTTCTTTGCCTATCGGCTTCTGCCGCCGGAACCTGTTGCCCGTTAATCCCTGTTACCCGTTAATCCCTGTTACCCGTTAATCTAGGACAAAGACACAAGAACTCTTATTATTTCCCCTGTCTTTCGCTCCGCTCCCACCTTTGAATACGCTCTTTAGCACGCCATTGGTCCAATTGGTCCAGACACTCGGCGAGAGGGACAGTTTGAACCCGTGGCATCTGTTGGTCTTTGCACAGGAAACGAAGTGATTGGGTAACCACAGCGGGCAAGCCACGCAGATATCGGTGGTACAGAGCACGCAACTCCGCTTCTTCATCACTCATTTCTGCGCCATAGCCCCTGGCCCCACCTGAAAAGGGTTCATAGCGGGCCACGCCTTCTGAATGGTAGAGGAACTCATAAAGTTCCATAAGCCAGAAACCATTGTCCCGACGTCTTTCTGCACGGCGATCACGACTGTCTTTTGGCCCAAGGACATCACGATCATACAACTGTTCAAGCAAACTTGGGGCTTCCCCCCTATAGCGTTCCCCAGTCGTAGTCGTATCAGACTGTATCCGATTATTTTGATCCTGTTCAGGATGAGCTTTACTTTCTTCAATAGTATTATCTTCAATGGTGTTATGCGCCGTAGATCGTTCTGATTTTGCCGTTTCCATAGACTTTCCCATATCCAAAATCGTCCCTTTGACTGTTGCTTTCGTTTTGCCTTATCAGAGACTGTTCTCTCTGATTATTCTCTTGGGATTACCTGGTCTTGTTATTGATTATTCAGCCTTGACCTCGCCTTCACGAGGTTGTTTCAAGTCCTTTAAAAAGACCTCCAATGCTTCTGGTCCCTCACTGTTTAGCCTTTCCTTATCACATCGCCGGGGGATCAGGTTATCCCGGGCTTTCAAGTCCCTTAACAAACGCTGTCGCAGATTCTGTAGCGGTGTCAGCAGTGATTCAAGTGTCCCCCAGTCCGGCCACCATTTTTGCTGCCCTGCATCATGCAAGGCCTGTAACACACAGTCTGCGGGAAATCGGGTTAACTCATCCGCATATACCTCTAGCTGTAATTCCAGTGAAGCCGCATCCATATTCCTGCTGTTGGTTTTGACCTTCAGCTTCAACAATTCGCGCATGATCTCTACCCGAGGCAAAGGCGACAGAGACAAGGACAGGATACGCATGACTTCAATCTGTTGCGTCTTCGTCATAGACTGGGGAAAAATCACTTCCTCCAACCTGTCCAGACTGCCGCCGCCCCTGGGAAATATTGTCCTGTATTTCAGCCCGACCGAGGACCCGAACACCGATTTCACCGAGGTTAAGACCGCCTGATCGTTGTCCGCAACCCGCTGCCCCCGACGAATAGTTTCCACCAGTCGATTTGCAGCCAGACGGGTTGTTGCCAAAGGTATTGTTACTTGATTTGGCTTTTTCTGGTCTGTTTCCGGTTTGGATACGCAAGATCCAGTTTTGCCAGGTACGATGCCAGTCGATTTTGCAGGCTCTGCGCCCGCCAAGACTGGTCCAGTAGTTTCGGAATTTAAGGGCCTCTGTGGCAATATCTTCTTCCTCTATTCCACGGGTGCGGGCAAAATCCTGATCCCGTTGATCAGGCACCCAGTCTGTATCAAGGCGACTGCCCCGCCGATTAGCCTGTTGCCTATTGGCTTGAGAACGCGCATCAGTTGGTTCTGTTGCTTTCGACTTCAGCTCTGCCACGGCTTTGCCTTTGATCACATCAGGATCATGAGGGGACTTAACTCCCTTGGGAGTTAAGGGGAGAGTCTGGTCTCTGGCTTTTGGACTCTGGGGTTTATCGCCTGTCTTATCTGGCACCTTATGTTCCTCGCCCTGATCTCGCTTAACCCGTGTCTGTTTTTTCCTTTTGGGTGAAAGGCTTGGCGCTTTAGTTTCACCATTCAGAGTTTTTGCAGACACAAGTGACGGGTTCCCTCCTTTACGCCCATTACTTCGGGCCAAAGAGGATTTCTTCAAATCACGCAACATTCGTCGCGAATACAATCGACCTTTGCGATCCCGGCTGAAAACGCCGGCCTCTTCCAACTCACCTAATAAAGCGGTGATTTCCTGAGGCGTCGATCCAGACAAAGACGCAAGGGCAGACGTCGTGACGATGCTGCCATTGATTTCTAAATATCCCCCGGCCTCGTGCATGATACAAATCATCTCGAGCCACAACCCCCGCGCGGCAAGCGAACAGAGCTTCAAGCCCACATCCGCGCGCCAGTCCGTCGGAAAAAACTTGAACCAAGGAAGTTTGCCTGTCGCCATCAATAGAGCCCCGTTGTCAGATCGGACAGACCAGAACCATCTGTGTCACCTTCGGGGGTGTAGGGATTATCAGGATCCTGCCAGGCCGGGGTCAATTTACAATCACCGCAGATCCGCATGCCGATCCATTCGCTTTTGAAAGTCTTTTGACAAGACAGGCATTTCCGTTCCTTAGCAGTGCTTTGGCTATCGGGACGGGAATGCTGGCTGGTCTTGCGGGCATAACGTTTGACCCTTTCAACACGCGCGGGATCAATGCGCAAGATCACATAGCGATCACGATGTGGGCCAAGGCACTGGATCACACCCTTTGCCACCAGTTCCTGTATATGCTTTGGAAAGGAGTTCACCTGTGCCATACCGCTGTTGGTTTTCAAATCTCCATATGAGAGTTCCTGACCGGGTGCATCAGCGAGGGCTTTAAAGACCGCATAGGGTGTTGGCGTTAACTGGATTTTTATATCTGATTTATTGTTCTTGTCAGTTTGTTTCTCTGCTCCCCTCTTTTCTATTAATGAAAATCCGATAGACAAATCCGGCTGAAGGTTTTCGGCGGGTGTATATTTCATAAGATTATCTATTCCTTACAATTAAAATTTTGCACGGGGTCTTATTCAAAAATTTGCTTATACGCATAAAGATATCTTGCTGATCAAATTGCCTGATTTACTCCTCTTCAGAGGAAATCATTTTTTTGAATCACCAATTCCAGAGGAAGAGATCTTTGATGCAGAACCGGAAATAACAGGCCTTTTTTCCTCGGCCTTCTGTGACAGATTATGATCTTTCATTTTACAACCTTTTCCTCTGTTACTGGTATTTCCGGTGAGGTTTTCAAAACGCGGAGGTAATACTTTCGGCAAGTGAATCAGATTGCCCATCTCGCTGATTTTTTGGCGGTAATAAATTTGCCAATCATTTCTTTTGGTCATAAACCCCCTCTTTTAAATCCTAGGTGACTGATCTGGATCACATCAAATCATCAGAAAAATTTTTGTTTAGGATCAGGCCGCATTGCGACCATCATAAGTTGAATTTTATTCTATATTCTATTTTTGTTCACTTTTTGTTCCAAACACGGTATAAGTTTCCTTTATGGAAACCTGTGCGGCAACATTTTTAACGAGGTTCAAGTAAGTTAAAAAGTCAGAGAGCAACCACTTGATAAACACAAAATATGAACATTCGACAACCTACCCTGGATGCAAAAAGATAATGCATCAAAAAATTCAATTTCTGCTTGACTTGATGAAGCATATGTATCCATTATGGAAACCATAGTCAAGCAGAAATGTATCCAATTTGTAAACTTATTTTTATTTACTCTGGATACTTATGAATTGACAACCGAAGAAGAGTTAATCAACAAGAACTGCAAAACTCAGGGCTAAATAAAATCCATATAAAAGTACCAGTAAGGTAAAATACGTTCGGTACCAACAGGATAAAATCATCAGGCAATGTTATGGAAAACAGAATTAAGGAAATACGCACTGAAAAGGGTATGACTCTGCAACAAGTTGCTGACAAGGCCGGAACAACCAAGGCACAGGTAATGAAGCTGGAAAAAGGGGATCGACGTTTAACCGATGTCTGGATGGTTCGTCTTTCCATCGCCATGTCCTGTGACCCGAAAGAGCTGCTCGGCACCAATCGGACAGCCCGTCAGTCTCTTGATGCCTATAACTCTGGTGTTTCGGAGAGTTCAGGTGGCTTTGACGAGGATGTTTCAGCAAGCAAACCTGCAAGAACGCCATCTCCTGCCCCTGCTCGCCCTCTTGCTCCGGCTTCCGGCTGTGAAGCTGTTGCAGAAATTGCCGTGCGCGGAGGTATGGGCGGCGGTGGTGAAGCCGGAGTATCCTATAGCGACGATGGACAGGGCGGTGTTGCCATTGCTGATGATGTCAAAGGCAACTGGTTCCTGCCCACGGATTACCTGCGTTCAGAACTGAACGTCAGCCCCGTAGCCGCACGTATTATCGAAGTTCAGGGGGATTCCATGACCCCGACACTGGTCTCTGGTGATCGCGTGATGATTGATACCAACGACCAACGCCCCACCCCACCGGGTATCTTCGCCCTCTGGGATGGTTTCGGCGTTGTGGTCAAAAGGCTGGAACTCATCCCCAATTCCGACCCGCCCCTACTGCGTATCAGTTCAGATAATGCCAACCACAACGAATATCAACGCACCATTGAAGAGGTAAATATCATCGGCCGCGTCGTCTGGTACGGCCGCCGGATGTAGTGGCCAGAGGAAAAACGATCAACGAAGACACAACCAAAAAAAGAAAGAATGTAAAAATAACTATGAGCCACAAAATCCACTTACGCCACCTGAAAGAAACATCTTTTAGATCAAGAAAAACCTTCTGAAACTATGTAAATAAGAGGATGTACTTCATGCACGCCAAACTCACCCTAGCAGAGCGTATATGTAGCAGTTTTTGGTTTGGCATCATCGCCCTAATATCATTATCTACAGCCCTCGCCAGCTTTGATCTCCTGATGAATACTCCCATCAGTGTTCTTGCATCCTTTTTCTTCGGGGCTGCTGTGCTGGTTTTTTTGTTCCCGCCGCGATTTTGAACCCAAACGAATTTTCGATAAATCGTGCACTAGCGACCGGGGCTTTAACCACTTTCTGTTCGGCAATCCTCATTGCTATAGCTATGGGAATCCTCGCTGAGAATAGTAAAGTCTGGTATAACAACGACCCGGGCAAAATCCTGTTACAGTACGTGAAAGTTATACTGCTTCTCATACTTTCAGGCTCTATACTTTCCATACCCTTCAGTGTGATTGGTGTAGCTGCTGCATCTCTCTTTTCTCACATGGTAACCAAGCGTCGAAAAAAGCTAGCCCCGGAAATAAAACCAGACGTGTTTGACTGATCCCGACAAATAACAGGAGCTCACAAGTTTTTGGCAAGTCACAATCAAAACCCTCTATTTACTCCCATGGGGCTGCTCCTATAATTGCCACGCTAGTGATATGACCGCTTGGTATGGTATGCCATACTGTATTAAGATAGAAGCAGTATTCATGAAGCCACCATTATGAAGGAGGCAATTTCTGCTAGACGACAATCATAACGTTTAATAGTGTCTATCACTTGTAATAAATTTACAATCACATTCCTCAAATGAGGGATGTTTGTTCATAACAAATATATACAGTTAAACAATTCACCAGCTTTGCCCCTTAACAAAAAGAACCTCTTGTTGCTCTGACGATCAGAAAAGCCACACATGAATTACAAAGCATTTCGCCTGATGATCGGCCTTTATTGGGGCCTTGTGAGTTATCTTTTTCTCCTTTTGGTGATGGGATTGGGTGCCGATAGTCTCTATCCTCGACTCTCATTTCAGGAACTCTTAAGCTTTAAGCAACTCACCGCCTTTCTGATAGCCTTTCCTGTTGGATACTTTGCTCTCCCGCGCTTTCTAAATGACCTTCAAGGCGCCAAACGCAGAGCTTTTATCGGGGGAATGCTATGTTTTGCTCTGGCAATGTTCTGTGCTAACACCGTTTTTATGTTCACAGGTGGATACGCGGAATTAAATTTCCTTGGTCCAGAACCTTCTGACCTTTCAAAAGTGCTTTTCCATCTTTCCGGTATTTTGATTTCATCCGCCATCATTTCGCCTCTCGGCGGCCTTTTTACGCTTATAGCTTTGTGGGTACTCCCAATACCAGATCATAAACAAAACTTATCGCAAAGACAGGAAACGGTCACTCCAAAGTAAGGTTTTGAAGGCCAGCGCACATTTAAAATCATTAGAAAAGCATTACACATGAAACCTAAATTCACTTTATCTGAACGGATTTGTAGCAGCCTCTATTTTGGCATCGTTGCGACCTTGTCATTAACAATCATTATAACAGAAACCAATTTCCTGACCGCCGTTTTTGCAGGGGGACTGTGTGGCGGGTTTTTCATTCCCGCCTTTATTATGAACCCGACTGAATTTGGAATTAAACGCGCACTTGGGGCCGGAGCACTGACCACACTCGTCTCGGCCCTCATCACAGCACTGCTCATTGATATTTTTTATGATAACAATCTCGAGTTTCCGGATACCGTGAATTACGATCTTGTCGGCCTTATGGAACGTGCTCAACGCTCTCTTGCCTTTATGGGCTTTGCCGCTACCTTTGCTGTCCCATACAGCCTGATCGGTGCGCCCGCCGCACTTGTTCTCTCGCATTTACTTGTAAAACATAGAACAAAGATCGCCCCCGAAATAGAACCGGATGTGTTTGATTGAAAAAAATATCATACACAACCATAAATAATTAATCTTAAATGCAAGGAATAATTTAACATTTATAAAGAAACATCACGCTAAGGTAGCAGCAACGCCACCAGACCAAACGTAATAATCACATGCAATATCATGCTACGCCTAAACTAAGAGCACTACTTGCGTTGTGTTCCGGAATAACCGGCTTTATAATTTTCGAAACTTTTTCAAGGGCTTTATCCTATATTTGGTCAGGACAATACGTTTGCCTTTATGAACTTGTTTCATCCAGGAATGCCATTGTTTGTTGCGTGTTTGCCATCACTGGTTTCTTCATTTTACCTTCTTATTTTTTGTCCAGATCGTATAACATACAGCATGCTTTTCACGGGGCTGTTCTTAGTTTTTCTCTCGGTATTATTATCTCAATACTACTTCTTGGTGTTCCCAAGATCGGTAATGTTTATTTTCCCCTGGAAAATATGAATTTATTACAAATCCTGTTGGCAAAAAATGGCATCTATATTGGTTCTCAATATGCGGCCCAAGCAACTTTCCCAACAGATAAAACCTATTCGCTCGTTATCTATTGCGCCATTGGACTTTTAACATCAGGCTCTTTTGGATGCGTTATCACTTTCCTGCTTTACCGTTTCACCAGTAAAAACAATGTAGATCATAGCTACTGGAAAGAAAAATAATCAAACTCGCTTATAATCATTATCACCCGGATACAAATTTACCTAATTCCCCTGATACTTTGTATGCCTCTTGATTCTGCGGATAGAATTGTTACCCGTTAATGATCAGAAGGATGAAAATAGTGGCGCAATCTTCCATAGTGAATGTTTCTTCAATTCATTCTTCATCTTCATATACCACGATCCCTTCAGCAAAGCTTGAACTTACCTATCCCTATCGATGCGGAAAACGGGTCGCCGCCGAGTTTGATGCCCGTGTGAGCGTGGGGCTGGAAGACAATGTGCTTTTGTTGGGAGAAGTCGATCTTTTTGGCTATGATAACAAACATGAAGGTGCCTACGAAATTTGCACTGATATAGCCCTTTGCAAGCAAATCCGAACCTATGTGAAAAACTCAAACAAAGAAAAAGCACGAGCGCTGGAATTACTGCAACAGAAAAAGAACTTATTGCCGTCCCACTTAAAAAAAACAAACTCAACGCCACACAGAAAAGGTTTCGAAAGCTTCATCACATCATATGCGGAAACAATTGGCTCGCAGCTCGATCATGATACACACAATCCAAGAAAATGATAATTTTTTATAATGCCTTTAAATCCAAGTTTGCTTCTTATTTTTCATAAGATAAAATTAAGAAAGATTTTTATATAATCCGGTCATGATACAGCTTGGCAGGATAATATTGCGCTCTTTATTCTTGCGCAGCCTTATTACAAATTTCGTCTTTATACCTTCGGCTATAGCGCACGAGGATAATTTACAGGCAAATAAATCTTCACCTAAAATGTACCTTCATCTTGTTACTGAAGAATATCCTCCACTGAATATGATCAGCAATGAGGGTGTTATCACCGGGTTAGCAACTGAATTATTGCGTCTCGCTGCAGAAAATAACAGCATAGAGCTGCAAATTGAGCTACTGCCATGGAAACGCGCTTATCAGATTGCTTTGAAGCAACCTTCTACCTGTATCTATTCAGCATGGCGAACGACAGAACGCGAAAAACTTTTCCATTGGGTTGGACCACTCGCAAATGATGCCTGGTCTTTCTTTGCCCTAAAAAATAGAAACATCCAAATATTATCCAAAAAGGATACACATCATTATCGCGTTGGAAGCATTGATGGTTGGGCATTTACACAGTATCTACAAAAACAACAACATCCATACCTTGATTTGATTCATATTGAAGACGAAACAAATGCCCGGAAATTACAAAGCGGCCGGATAGATCTTTGGGCAACAGGACGGATTTCGGGCCATCAAATTATCAAACAACAAAAAATATTGGATATAGAGGAAGTTTTTGCCGTCCGCGAAATCGGTTTATGGCTTGCCTGCAATACAGATACCGATCCCAAAATCATCCATGATTTACAAAATGCGCTGGACCAATTCGAGCGCGATGGAACAGCAAGAAAAATCCGGGCAACTTTCAAGTTCTAAATCACCATAAACCTGGGAAAATCATTCTCTTGAGGATTGATAGCTCTTGAAACAAATCAGTTCAAATTAGGTTAACCTGTTTTTTTGCGCTTTATTGCAGTCCAATTGCCTGCACCTTCGCATCAAACCATGTAGAGTAATCATCAATTAGCTGACCCGGCTTAAGTGCTTCCAACTTGATCAAAGCGTCTTCATAAATACGTGCACGTTCAGCATGATAATAAGCCCGTCTCACCGGGCTGATATAGCGATCCGGCACGCCCTTGTTCAACTTGTCATAAAGTCTCTGAACATCTTCGGGAACTGCCGTGATATTGCGGTTGATATCAACCCGCGTCACGGCCAGTGCCTGACGAATTTTTTCTCCGGGCAACCCCGTTATACGTTCCAGAGAATCCAGTTGCGCCCGAATAGTTCGCACCATCAACTCTGCCCGCCAATCCACACGCTTTTGTAAAAGATCGTCAAAGTAAGCAACGGTACTCATCCGCGCAGATACAAGCCAGGAACTCTCGACCACAAGCTCTTTTTCTTCCCCCGCTTGACCAATAATGGCACGGGCTTCCTCAGAAGACAGATAGCTGTCATTATTCAAGCCAGGTCCTTCATAAAAGGTCAATAGCTTGTCCCAGCTAACCCGCGCCGGGACTGTAATACTCCAGTTTTTTTCACCCGGCTTGTTGGGGATACCAAGATCCAGTACAATGCCATAGCGTTGATTTGATTTATCCCCCTTCTCGCGAAGGATCAGCTTTAACTTCACATCATAAAGTGCCAGTTGCGACCAGCTTTCTTCGGAAAGTTCACTCAATCGCGCCCGCCCGCCCGGAACTGGCGGCAACGGCACATAGGTATTTGAATGGATGTGCCATATGATCTGCCCCTGAACAGTCGCTTGGGCACCCCCGTTCTCGATCTGCCAGCGAAAATTATAATCAATACCGGGCAAAAAGACTTTATTTTGTTGACCTGTTAATTCGCTCTTAATGGGCTCACTCAGCCGGCTCTTGTTAAAAGACAGGAATTGATGCTTGCCTTCACCACGCCCTGTAATATCGGCATAAGCTGTAATATCGCCTTGTCCAGCAGCATATAAAATGCTCGCCATGACCACTGAAATAAAAGCGTTTTTTACGAAGTTCCTTACGGTTTTTGTCACTGGGATTTTCAATTTTCCAGCCATGCATCGACCTCCTTCACAAAAAGGTTGACGCGCTGAAGCCGGCCGTAATTCAACTCATTTGGCTGTAGCTGAACAGCCCCGGTTTTAAGCGGAAGCTGACTTTCTTCCGCCAACAGAAAATACCCTTCGATCAGGTAATCCGCCACAATAGGCAAGGCTATTTTTTCATTCTCCACGAAATCACGAACCTGTGGGATATGATGTGCCCCATAACTCAGCAAGGCAAAGGCAATGCCCCCATAAAGTGCATAGCGGAAACGATATCGACTAAAGATAGAAACAACAAAAACAGCCAGCAATACAATACCGGACAGGATGCCTATATTGATCCATTCATCCCACGCCATTGCTGGCGTTAACAAAGGAGAAACCACAGCCAAGCCAGGCAGAATAATATACACAATCAAAACAATAAGGCCACTGACGAAGCCCAGGAAACCGCCGCGTGATCTTTCATCGATATCACTGTCCCAGACATAAGGTGATGGATCTCGATCTCCCAGTTCTCTGTCAGTGATATGGTCTTCGCGCGTCTTTTGCCAATTGACCTTACGTTCCGGAGAGGAAAAATCATCCAGATCAATTTCCCCCTGTTCCATGCCGATATCAGTACTTTCAACTTGATCTGTATTTGAGCCTCTGTCCCTGGCTTGCGTTGAACGTGCCCTAGTCAACTTCTCTAACAAAGGCTGTTCTGCAAAAAGAGGTTTCTCTTCAAGTAAGAAGACATCTTCATCCTCATCTTCCTTGTCTGACAAATACTGATCCAGAGAAACTTCGGCGACTTCATCGACCTGCACGCCATCTTCGCCAGACAAAGTACCATCAGGCAAAGCATCTCTGGCGTCTATGATTTTACCTTCTTCTCGCACAGGCTCCTCTGCCAGACTTTTTCTATCAACAGATGACGATGAAGACTTCTCGGAAAGAATACGACGAACAGCTTCATCAAAATTGGCTGTCTCGATCAAAAGGGATCGCTCGTCCAGGGGGGGATCTTTTTTATTAAGACTGGTTACAAAGCTTTGCCGTGCCTGAAGCAGATAATCAACCAGATCATCTGTTTCCATATCATGTAATGACGGCAGCCCCTCTTTTAAAACTCTGACTTTTTCTTCTGGCAACCTCAACTCCGGCCTGATTTGCACACTTCATTACAAACACGACAACAACCCAATTTCCGAATATCCCAATCTGCCCTTCAGCACCTCCCCCCCCCCACAGGCTCTGATTGCCAGAAATCAGTTACAGAAATATTCGCCCCCACATGGCTATCTGTTGTTTGCACCATCTGGGTGGTATCTTACCCTTGTTCTTGTAAAAAGGGACACTTTTTTCGTGATGAACTCATCTAATTTCTGATTTATTGCTTTTACATTAGTATCTTGGTCTGTCGTTCTGTCATATCAAAGCTGACAGATATCTTGTCTCACAGTTACTTGCCTCATCGTAACTTATTCAGGGTTACTTATGACTTATTCAAGCTTTCTTATTCTGGAGGCACGTCATGCGTGCGATCCAGACAGCGCTTTTCAAAACTGTCTGCGTTATAGGGCATAACCAATTCGGGTTTATCTTTGGCATGGATAACGTCCAGATGATCATGGGGAAAAGCTTCCCAATAACTCTTTTGACCAATTTGCTTGGCAAAGCTTGCCTCTATTACTTTCCCCTGATGCTCAAAGCGCAACAACACATAAAAACCACGCCCCATGCGGGATTTTGTACCCATAACCTCGGCCTTTGCCACCTGTCCACGGCTATAGACATGGGCCATGTTTCCAATCATTTCGATCAGGGTCCACCAGATATAAAGCGCGATCAAAGCCCCGAAAAACACAGGAATTGTCAAATCTGGATTAAAAGAAATCCCGTCTGCAGGATTAAAGATAACGGCCCCCATGACCCATAAAATAACAAGGGCAATCACAACAGCCAACAGGCTATAGAACAAATAGCGCAAGAGATAATAGGAAACGGCAACATGTCTGATATGCCCCGCGGCTTTCAGATCACAATAAAAAGACCAAAAATCCCGCGCCCCGATTTTCAGGAAAAATTCAAACAAAGTGGTCATGAAAAATCTTGAATAGTAAAAACTACAACTGCCCACAGTGTGCCTGTCGCAAGCCCTTCACGCAAAAGATATTATGAATAGGTGAACAACCCTCTTCTATCAAAAACCGCTGGTCCTCGTTTACTCTGCCAGACGGGATTTGAACATCATGAGTGATAAGATCGAAAAAGCCGCCTGTTAACCGGGAAGATTTCAGTGATGCTTCCTTTACCCGCTTTGGCATTTTAAATGCCATGCTGGACAAAACAGACCCGGCCTATAAAAATATTAGAATAAACAGGTAAAATTCAAGACATCTCGTCATCAGTAAGGCGTTTCATATAGCGATCATAGGCACCGCTTTCCCGAAATTCTTTCAGGCCTTTGTTAAAGCGATCCATAAGATCAGCACTGCCTTCCAGCACTTTTGGAAAAAGAACGTAGCTCAGATTGTTGAGAATTGGCTTGGGATGATGTGTTATCTGATCTTGATCTTCGGCAGAAAAATGGTTCATAAGAGCGAAGTAACCGACTGATTTTTCTTGTGGATATATCTGTATGCGATCCGTCAATAGCTTATGAAAATTCACTTCATCACTTGGCCCGCGATCCATGAACAGGGTTCCGCCGGATACAGCAGCATCCAATTCAGGACCATAGCTGTACTTAATACCGCCCCCAAGGCGGTACTCTTTAAGATCCGTCATTTCATCCCAATCAAAATCCAGATCCTTGCGATGGAAAAAGACAAACTGTTCCTTGAGGATTGGATCGCTATACAGAAAATCCTTTTCTCGCTCTTGTTTATGCATCCAGATCCCCATAGCCTGAAACCCGCCTGATGAAGCTTCGTGATAACCTCTGCCCCAGGGTAAAAAGGCAAGATCAGCGTGTATCCCCTGTGAGGCAAAGATATCCACAATCATTTCACCGATAACACCGTTTCCTTCCAGTTCCTGTGTCAGGAAAGGCGGCCACTCACCAACCGTGACCTTGATTTTCTCTGGAATTTTCTCTGGAATTTCCTCTGGGGTTTTATTTGAAACCTTGTTTGGAATCTTGTTTTCTGTAGCCGATGTCGTGTTTGACAAAGATATGTTAACTACCAGATAAGAAAGGAAAGCAAACAAAACTGCCCGAGCAAGAATCAGGCTCAAACAACCAGAGCGTAAATATTTTAACGCACCTTCTGTCATACAACTCCACCTCTCACAAACCTGCCCGGCACAAGTGGACAGGGCAAGTATCAAAAGATATCCCCCATAATACTATCAGGTAATCCGTAGAAGCGTTATCAATTTTTCACGAACCTGTGCATGTCATTTTGCGACGCAAAGTAGAAATACTTCTTACAGTCCGGCACAATGTGCACCAGAATCCTTCGCACTATCAGGAGTTTTTCAGATCCCAAGATCAGGAATCGACGTGAAGCAGATCAATTGAAAAGAGAACAAAATAAAAAACCTATGACTGTCCCCTATCGTTGCCTTTATGAATGAAGGCCTAAGAGCTTGATTACCTGGGCTTAACAGCTTTCTTTTGAGAGAAAAGCCTCGTCATTCCTCTAGCGGAAAACAGGAATCATCATTCATTTCACCTAGCTATGGTAAAGTTTTCTTTGAATTTCCAGCTATCTTTTTGTGGAGGTTTGTCACCTTGATGAAAGGGAGGAAATAAAGGGCAAGGATACTTTTGTATTCACTGACATAGGTTTTGGAGATACCAAAATGCACGTCTTTATTTGTTTCTGGTAAATGATACGTTTTGAAAAGAACATCCCAAACCGGAAAAATGAACGCAAAATTCTTATCAATATGATCCGGGTGACAGCTGTGATGAATATGGTGATGGGCCGGTGAAGCAAAAGCCTTGGCCCAATTACCTGGCCAGCGCAACCAGATATGAGAATGACGAAGATTATACCCCAGCATGTTAAAAGCGAATGCCACTAGAGGAACACCAAGGATTTGCGGCATTGTTGGCAAATACCCGAACAAAAGATATACGACCCCGAGAAAAAGCCCATACGCAGTCCCGGTGCCAGTCATATAGAAAAGATTGTCGACCGGATGTTCCCGGTAATTTGAAATAGGGTGCATCACTTCAAGACTATGGTGTACCTTGTGAAATTCCCACAAAAAAGGAACTTTGTGCTGAAGATAGTGTATGCCAAAAGATACAAAATCAACAAAAGCAATAAGCAACAGCATGTAAAGTGTTACAAACAAAGTATGCGCTAAATCAGTCTCGGGAAAAGCCATACTTTCAGGTATGACCCCTGCTCCGCCAGTAAACAGGTTGAACATAAAAGTCATGACTTCCGTCAGGAGCACGCCATAAATTAATAGTCGCACAGTCTGGTGAAAGAAAAAGTATCTTATGTCCAACCATGCAGACGGGTTCTCCCATACATCTCTTGGAAACAGGAAATTGAAAAAGGATTTTGTATAAGGTGTATCTTGATCTTGATCTTCATTTCTTCGATTTTGACGGTAAACAAGATATGCAAGGAATATAGATGACAGTAAATAAAGCCAGAAGATGCGCTGTTCCGGCGAAAATGGATACTGTAAGACTCCCAGAAAAAGACTTGCTATGGCAGCAGTAATTTCATTTAAAATATTTAATATAGAATCAAACACTTAACTATCCTGAACTATGTCATCCGACAAAACACTAAACAGAATCCCTGACGCAATCCTGTATACGAACCTGTTCCAGAGACAAAATATCACCTGATGGCTGAATGATCAGTTAAAATGTCTTTTTCTGCTTACCTGGCAAGCTTTCCTTGTAACTTTGAAAAGATATATAAAAACAAAAACAGCTAAGTAGAATTTCTAAATACTTTTGCGCCGTAAAAAAACAAGGCGGAACTGCCCCCACAGCCGACAATACTTCAGCTGATGATAGTTCCGCCTTCCCCCCTTCACTTATCTGGTCATTAAACCTTATGAAAAGAGAATAAAATTCCTGCAACTCGGTTTCTTGTTATATTTTTTGGCCAACTTTCGGATGAGCCTTTCAAACAAAATAATCAGGATTTGCCAGAATAATCAGGATTTGCAAGTATCCGCATCAATGGTGATTTCCGTCAACGCGTCACCCGCAGTATCTGCATAATGATAAACATAGGAAGCACCTGCGCTATAAAGCTTGCTGAAAGGTTCCTTGCCGCACATAGTCGCCATCAGGTTCTTTTTGACCTCTGTCGTAAAGACATCCAGATCTGTTTCATCTTTTTTAACATCAACTTTATAGTTGTATACCAACGCAGATCCCTCGCTGGATACCTCTTCCAAAGTTGTCAGTTCATCAACTTGCATCGGCAAGTTTTTATTTATTTGTGCAGCAGCCTCTTGCTGCGCTTTTTCAATTTCACCCGCACTGAACATCGCGTTCATTGCAAAGTATCCAATAACACCGCCAACACAAAGAACGGCAAAAATCATGATTTTTTTCATAATATTCTCTTTAGCATCCTAATGATAACCCAAATCGTTACTGCAAAGTAATCAAGGTTATTTCCGGGCGAATAATGAAACCTATTAACGGCAACGCCATCCCCCATTTAGGGTATCCAGAAAAAGATACCTCTCACGATCAGGATAAAAAAAGTACTGTCATGAAGTATGAAAAAACGTTTCCGATATCCCTTCTAAATACCTTAAGATACTTCCCGTAATCATAAGCCTGTTACAGTTTCCACCAAGGGTGCAGGAGCTTGACTCTGGATAACAAACAGCTAAGTTCGTCAAAATCGGTGTTTTTATTGAACATCTTCACTTTTAAAGTTAATTAAAATATACAAAATTCCTTGATATTAAAGAAAAAAAAGCGCATCCTCGCGAAAAAAATGTAAAAAATAAAGAACAACACAGTCTTCACAGTGCGCGTTTCCTTTGCAAACTGTGACACGACCACCTAGAAACAAATAAGAATAAAAAAATACGTCAATCCAAAGATGACAATACCAGAGATGATACAGATGGATCTAAATACACATGCGTTATGAATCCCCTCAAACCGTAGAAGCCGCCTCTGCCCTGTTGGCAGGTGAAGAAGGTCTGGCCCGCGTCTTGGCCGGTGGTACAGATCTTTTGGTACAAATGCGCTCAGGCATGGTAGAGCCTGATTTGATTGTCGATGTCAAAAACATCCCGACCATGACATCTATTGTCGAAGAAAATGGCGGCTATCGTATTGGTGCAGCCGTCTCCTCGGCAGAAATGAACGAACACGAAGGTCTGTGTGCCCTTTGGCCCGGTGTTATGGAAGGTGCAGACCTGATCGGATCGACACAGGTTCAGGGCCGTGCAACCATGATCGGTAATCTGTGTAACTGTGGACCCGCTGCGGATAGTGTCCCCGGCATGGTTGCCGCCAATGCCATTGCAACCGTTGTCAGCCCCAATGGACGTCGCGACGTTCCTGTTATTGATATCCCCGTTGCACCGGGTAAATCCACCCTCGCGAAAGGGGAACTGGTCGAAAGTGTTTTCTTGCCAGCTCGTCCGAAACGCGCGGGTGATGCCTATCTGCGTTTTATTCCACGCACAGAAATGGACATCGCAGTTGTTGGTGTAGGCGTCAGTCTGGAACTTGATGATAATGGCGTCTGCACTCACGCCCGTGTTGGCCTCGGTGCTGTTGCTATCAAGGTTCTGCTGGTTGAAGACGCTGCCAAAGCCCTGATCGGCTCTAAAGTTGACGCTGCGGCGCTGGAAAAAATGGCCGCAGCCACTTCAGCTGCTTGCAAGCCGATCAATGACAAGCGCGGTACTATTGAATTCCGCACCAAGGTTGCTGGTGTACTGGCAACCCGCGCCGCAAAGATTGCTCTTGAAAGAGCCAACGCAAGAGCTTCTAACGGGGGAGAAAAATAACAATGTCCGGTATTCATGTTTCCACCACGATCAATGGCGATGCTGTTGAATATGTCTGTGACGTAGAAGAAACCCTTCTCGATGTGCTCCGCGACAAGCTCGGCATGACAGGTTCCAAAGAAGGTTGTGCCTCTGGCGATTGCGGCGCTTGTTCTGTCACAGTTGATGGTCGCTTGACCTGTTCCTGCCTCATGCTCGGCGCAGAAGCACAGGGCCACGAAATTGGCACCATCGAAGGTATCGCCAAGGGTACAGAACTACACCCCGTACAGCAAAAAATTCTCGACAACGCCGCCTTGCAATGTGGTGTTTGCACACCGGGTTTTGTTGTTGCTGCAAAGGCCCTTTTGGAAAAGAACCCCAACCCGACCGAGACCGAAGTTCGCTACTGGCTCGCCGGAAACCTGTGTCGCTGCACAGGCTATGACAAGATCATTCGCGCGGTCATGGACGCCGCCGCAGAAATGAGAGGGAATTGATATGGCTCGTAATCCTGATGCAGATAACGCACCCGTAAAAAAAGAAATCGAGAGTCCGACATCAAAGTATGATGCGGAAAAAGCGAGTTCGTTCAAGGTTGTTGGCTCTCGCCCTGCCCGTCCTGACGGTATGGACAAGGTAACGGGGAAAGCACGCTTTGGTGCCGACATGGTCATGCCCGGTCAGCTCATTGGTCTGATCCTTCGTAGTCCTTACCCGCATGCTGTTATTAAAAACATCGACAGCTCTGCTGCCGAAGCACTGTCCGGTGTGAAGGCCGTTGTCACCCGTGATGACTTCGAACCAAACGATGACCATGCCGATGTACTCTACAACATCATGGCGCGTGAAAAAGCTCTCTACGAAGGCCATGCCGTTGCTGCCGTTGCCGCAACCAGCCGTGCCGTTGCTCGCAAGGCACTCAAACTCATCAAAGTTGACTATGACATTCTACCCCACGTTACAGACGTGGACGAAGCCATGTCACCGGATGCCCCCGTGCTTCATGACAGTATCATCACCAAAGGTGTCAGCCCGACACCCACAAAGCCATCCAACATTGTAGCGCGAAGTGAATTTGGTCACGGCGATATTGACGCTGGCTTTGATCAGGCTGATGAAATTATCGAACGCTGCTTTAAAACCGCCGCAACCCATCAGGGCTATATCGAACCTCACGCCTGTGTTGCCAACGTTGGTGCAGATGGCATGAGCGAACTTTGGTGCTGTACCCAGGGCCACTTCCACGTCCGTCAGGTCTGTGCCTCGCTACTGGGTATTGATGTGTCCCGTTTGCGGGTCACGGCCTCTGAAATCGGTGGGGGCTTTGGTGGCAAAACAACGGTCTTTATTGAACCCGTTGCCCTCGCCCTTTCCCGCAAAGCCGGACGCCCCGTAAAAATCGCCATGACACGGGACGAAGTGTTCAAAGCTTCCGGTCCGACAGCAAGTTCCAGCATGAACGTTAAAATCGGCGTCACCAAAGATGGCCGCATTACCGCTGGATACGGTGAATTCCGTTATCAGGGCGGTGCCTTTGCCGGTGCCCCGGCTGATTTCGGGGCCATGTCTGCCTTTGCCTGTTATGCCCTGGATAACGTCAAGACAGAAGCCTACGACGTGGTCACCAACCGCCCGAAAGGGGCAGCGTACCGTGCCCCTGGTGCCCCAATGTCGGTCTATGCAGTCGAAAGTGTGGTCGATGAACTGGCCGCCCGGATCGGCATGGACCCCATTGATCTGCGCCTAAAGAACGCTGCCAAGGAAGGTGCTAGAAGCTCTTACGGGCCAAAGTTCGGATCTTGTGGTCTTGTCGAAACACTCGAAGCAGCTAAAACTCATCCGCACTACAGCGCACCGCTTGGTCCTAATCAGGGGCGGGGCATAGCCAGTGGCTTCTGGTTCAACTTTGGTGGCGAGACCTGTTCCAACCTGAATATCAATGCCGATGGCACAGTTACGATCGCGGTGGGGACGCCGGATATTGGTGGTTCACGTGCTTCCATGTGCATCATGGCCGCTGAAGAACTTGGCATTCCTTACGATAAGGTACGTGCCATTGTCGCCGATACCTCCGCGTTGGGCTTTAACGACACGACCGAAGGCAGCCGCGTAACCTTTTCTAGTGGTATGGCAGTGATCAAGGCATCACAGCAAGCCATTACTGAAATGTGCAAACGTGCCGCCCTGATGTGGGATATCCCCGCCGAAGCCGTCACATGGGAAGATGGCTACGCCAAACCATCCGGCCCCAATGCTGGTGATTTCGAACCACTTTCCCTTGCCGAGATAGCAGCTACCGCAGCCAAGACTGGCGGTCCCATTGCCGGGCATCACGAATACAATGCTGATGGTGCCGGGGTCAGCTTTGGTACTCACATTGTGGATACAGAAGTTGACCCCGAAACAGGCAAAGTGGATATCATTCGCTATACGGTGGTTCAGGATGCGGGCAAAGCCATCCATCCGGACTATGTCGAGGGCCAGTTCCAGGGTGGTGCCGCACAGGGTATTGGCTGGGCGCTCAACGAAGAATACATCTATGGCGATGATGGCAAGCTGCAAAACGCGGGCTTCCTCGATTACCGTATGCCTGTGGCATCTGATCTGCCCATGATCGATACAGTGATTGTTGAAGTCCCCAACCCCGGTCATCCCTACGGTGTGCGCGGTGTTGGTGAAACCGGGATCGTGCCGCCGCTGGCCGCCATTGCCAATGGTGTTTCTGCCGCCGCTGGTGTGCGCATGACAGAACTGCCGATGTCACCACCACGTGTACTGAAAGCAATCGACGACGCAAAAGTGGCTGCTGAATAGGGCCAATTGGCCCTCGTTAAGTAAGAGAGAATTATGGTTCAGGTCACTCTTTCCGGAACAATCCAACAGGCCGCTGGCGGCATTTCTACGCTTGAAATAGAAGCAAAGAATATCCGCCAGTTGCTGGGTGGTCTGGAAAAGCAGTGCCCTGAACTAAAACCCGAACTGGAAAAAGGCATCGCCGTCGCCATCAACGGCACCATCTACCGCGACGACTGGTTCCAACCCATCCCCGAAGACAGCGAAGTGTTTCTAATACCTAGACTAGCGGGTGGTTAGAAGATGCGCGAGTGTGGCAGGCAAAATCGTCACAAAAGCTCCTGCAATCTTTGCTTTAGGGTCTCAGAGATTGAATCTATCAAAGCTGCCGGAAAATCACTCGGAAGCACTTTTATAGTATTTTCAATTGCCTCCTCTGCAGTTTCGCGAATTTCCTGAAAAATCTTTTGCACCAGCTCTTTGGACAGGCCCGAAGCAGCGGCGGTTTCATAGATATGACGAGCGCAAATATCCTCAACCCTATAGTGATTGGACTTGCCAAAGCTCATCGCTAACCTAAATTCCTTTTTTGGAATCTGCTTTTGATCAAAGGTTGGCTGGACTGTAAGAACGTCATAAAAAGGCGTTAAACGGAATCGTCCCTCGGGCATCAAGGAGATGCTAAAATTCTTTGCATGACCATCGGTTGCCCCCATCAACCAGAACAAAACATTGGCTTTGAAAAAATCCAGTCTGTCTTGCATTGGTTCGTCACTACCGCGCAAGCTCTTCATGATTTCAATAATCCCTGGTCCACCTTCACGTTGATATTTTCCCGTTGGCGGAACCGAAAGTACCTGACACATGTCTTCCTGTGGCAAACGGATAAGGCGACCATCTTTTGTCCAGTGACGATCAAACCGTTCAACAACCAACGCCTTTCGCCCCCCAAAAGTTGCCATTTCAACAGACGCTGTGCGCAAACCAAAAGCCGCGAGTAATTTCAGGCAAATATATTCATTTTCAACGCTATTGGATAAATCCATACCGTTCGACAACCTGCCGATCTGCGGCTTGATGATATGCGTCGTCGGCGTTGTTCCCGAGGGCCTCACCCATTGCCCCTCATGATAGAACAGTGCTGTTTTGTCCTGCGCCCCTGCCACTGAAATTCTGAAATCATGGTCGTTACGAATGCCAAGCGGCGCAACATCAAGATCTTTTAAGATCTCTTCAATCTGTGTTTCATTCACTGTTTCGCCAGTCAGATTTTCTGTCTCTGTTGGCTCCTCACCTTCGGGCAAGAACTGCAAAGCACCAATGCAATCTCGTCCGATTTTTGACAGCATGCTATAGGCATCTGTCCCCTGCGCGCCGACACGTTCCGCAACACGTCGGCGGATGCTATCATTATCCGGCAACAGGTTTTCAAAAACAGCGATAACAGGCGCACCAATATAACGATCCGCCCGTAAGGGTAAAGAAAGGGAAACCGCGATGGCACCTTCCCAATCCAGCCATGATTTGTCGTAAGTAAAATGAATAGCACCCGTGCTTTCACGCACAAGCGTCCCAACAAGACGTCTGTTCATAAAAACACTCAAAGGCTTGTAACTTCGGCGACGCCCCACTTAGAACCAGTCCTCAATATCAGTTGCCACGCCTTTGCTACGCGTTTGGATCAAAACTTCATGGTCCAATGCCGCAAGTAAGTCAAAAAGTGTTTCCAACTTCGTACTACCGACACCATTTTCTACTTTTGAAATTGTTTCCTGCCACACACCACTTATGGCAGCGAGTTCCTTTTGGGTCAGTTTCTGCTCTTTACGTGCCTCGCGAATGGTGTAACCTATATCTTTGGGTGTTCGTGCCAGCTGTTTCACTATCAAACCTTTTAAAGTTTATGATCTATAAATCATAAAATAAAAATATGATTTGTAAATCATAAATTATAAATATGAGCTAAAGATCATAAAAAGGGAGTAGAAAAACAGTACTCTGGCCTAAAGCCCGAACAGGAAAAAGGCATCGCCGTCGCCATCAACGGCACTATTGACCGCGACGACAGGTTCCAACCCATCCCCGAAGGCAGCGAAGTTTTTTTGATACCGAGACTGGCGGGTGGGTAAAACGGGTTACGGGAAATACAGTCTATACAAACGAACCCCCGGACCTTGCGATCCGGGGTTTCGTTCGAACACAGATAACTGTCACCAGGTTTTAAAACTACTGATCAACAATGAGTGCATTCTGGTTAAGCAAGTCATTAATTACCTCATGATCAGTACCAAGAGAACCACCCTTGGTCAGATCAACACCTGTCAGGGTAATGCTTTGGTCTGTACCTGATCCATCACCATTGATATCAATCGAAATAACAGTGTTTCCATCGACTTCTTCAAAGCTTAGGTAATTTTCGAGATCGCCAGCCTCTTCTCCGGCAAGCAGATTGGCAATATGCAAGACATCTCCCTGAGCAAGAGAATAGTCAGAAATGGTATCATCACCGCCTTCCCCTGCTGCAAAGACAAAGACATCTGCCCCCAGGTCACCTTTGAGCACATCCACTCCGCCACCGCCTTCGATCAAATCATCCTGTATTGTTCCGTTCAGGCTTTCATCCATGAAAGAGCCTGTAACTCTGCCGCCTAAATTTGTACCAACAATAGTCAAAGTGGTGCTAACAACATTACTGTTATCCACACTATCATTGACATTGGCCACGATGGTGCGCGTCGAGTTCAAGCCGTTTAAATCAGGGGTTTGTGAGTTGCTGCTATAGACAACATGTTCTAGGGTCGCCTCATAATCGGCTAGGCTGGCTGCCCCTGTCAGGTTTAAGACACCTGTTGTCTGGTCGTAGGACATCACAATGCCAGACGGCGGGGTATAATCCGCAGCCAATCCAAGAATATCCCCGGCGACAAAGTCGGAAATGCTAACGCTTGCAGATGTAAGGTTCGCATCATTCCCATCAGATACAACCAAATCATTAAACACAACCAATGCAGGATCGCCTTCGGTGTAAGTACGCAAATCCGGTCTTGGGTCATAGTAGGACCTTACAGATCCGTCAGCATTGAAGGTTGTGCTGTAAACACCGTAATCCGATCCATCCTGACCATAACTCTCCCATGTCACAACCCAACCACCATCAGATAAAACAGCTACTGACGGAGCGCGCTGGTTATTTTCTGTCTCAGTATTGATCTGGAACTCTGCACCCTGTGGTGTCCCATCGGCATTATAGACCTGACCGTAAACACTACCACCAAAACCGTTCTGAAGAATGTTCGTCCATGTCACAACCCAACCACCATCTGAAAGACCTGTAACCGAAGGGCCTAACTGAGTGCTTTCGGTGTAAGTATTAATCTGAAACTCTGTACCCTGCGGTGTGCCGTCCGCATGATAAGCTTGACCATAAACGCCATACAAATCACCATCCTGAAGATAGCTCTGCCATGTGACAACCCAGCCACCATCAGATAAACCAGTTACTGACGGACGTGACTGATCATTTTCAGTCTCAGTATTGACCTGGAACTCTGCACCTTGTGGTGTCCCGTCAGCATTATAGGCTTGGCCAAAAATACCAGAACCATCGCCATCCTGATCATCACTCCGCCATGTGACAACCCAGCCACCATCAGATAAACCCGTTACCGAGGGATCGCGCTGATCATTATTAGTGTAAGTATTAACATGAAACTCTGCGCCCTGTGGTGTCCCATCAGCATTATAGGCTTGGCCAAAAATACCGCTATGATTAAAGCTTTCCTGAAAATAGCTCGTCCATGTCACAACCCAGCCACCATTGGATAAACCCGTTACTGAAGGAATGGCCTGATCAGCTCTAGTGAAAGTATTAACCAGAAATTCAGCGCCCTGTGGTGACCCGTCAGCATTATAGGCTTGGCCAAAAATATCGAGAGATTCGTTCTGCCCCAAGCTTGTCCATGTCGCTACCCAGCCACCATTGGATAAACCCGTTACCGAAGGGCTGAACTGAATATTTTCAGTGTGAGTATTAACCTGAAACTCTGCGCCTTGCACGGTCCCGTCGGCATTATAAGCCTGACCATAAATGCCGGTATTATCGCCGTCCTGACCATCGCTCATCCAAATGACAACCCAGCCGCCATCAGATAAACCCGTTACTGAGGGAACTGACTGAGTATTTTCAGTGTGAGTATTAACCTGGACTTCCTGAACAAAATCAGAACGATCGACCAGAACAGGGGCCGAGTTTATACTAATAATGGCAAAAGTGGTACTGACAACATTACTGCTATCCTCCCCATCGTTGATATTCGCCACAATTGTGCGCGTCGAGTTCAAACCGTTTCCATCCGGATTTTCAGAGGTACTGCTATAGGCAACATGTTCAAGTGCCGCTTCATAATCGGCAAGGCTGGCTGTCCCTGTCAGGCTTAAGACACCTGTTGTCTGGTCATAGGACATCGCTATACCAGACGGCAAGATATACCCTGCAGTCAATCCAAGAACATCTCCCGCGACAAAGTCGGAAATACTAACACTCGCGGATGTAAGGTTAACATCATCCACATCGGATACAGTCAGGTCATTAAACACAACCAATGCAGGACCACCTTCGGTATAAGCATAAAACTCCGAATCAGATCTTACAGACCCGTCAGCATTGAAGATTGTGCTGTAAATACCACGACGGTGACCGTCCTGATAATTACTCACCCATGTCACAATCCAGCCACCATCGGGTAAACCCGTTACTGAAGAATTGTGCTGGTTATCTCTAGTGGTAGTATTAACCAGAAATTCAGTACCCTGTGGTGCCCCGTCCGCATGATAGGCCTGGCCATAAACACCCCGGCCAGAACCATCCTGACCATTGCTATGCCATGTCACAACCCAACCACCATCCGAAAGACCTGTAATCGAAGGGTTGAACTGATCTAATTCGGTGTAAGTATTAATCTGAAACTCTGTACCCTGTGGTGTCCCATCAGCATTATAGGCCTGACCATAAATATCAGTATAATTAAACTGACCACTCTGACCATAGCTATGCCATGTCACAACCCAGCCACCATCCGATAAACCCGTTACTGAGGGAACTGACTGAGTTTTTTCAGTGTAAGTATTAACATGAAACTCTGCGCCCTGTGGTGTCCCATCAGCATTATAGGCCTGACCGTAGATACCGTTATCATAACCGTGAACGCCGCGGCCTTCCTGACCATAACTATTCCATGTCACAACCCAACCACCATCCGATAAACACGCTACTGAAGGGCCTACCTGAGTGCTTTCGGTGTAAGTATTAATCTGAAACTCTGCGCCCTGTGGTGTCCCATCAGCATTATAAGCCTGACCATAAACACCGTAATCCGATCCATCCTGACCATAACTCTCCCATGTCACAACCCAGCCACCATCCGATAAACCCGTTACTGACGAAGCGCGCTGGTTATTTTCTGTCTCAGTATTGATCAGGAACTCTGCACCCTGTGGTGTCCCATCAGCATTATAGGCCTGACCATAAACATCAGAATCAAAACCATCCTGACCATAGCTATGCCATGTCACAACCCAGCCACCATCGGACAGACCTGTAACCGAAGGGCTGAACTGAAAGCCTTTTGTCGTCGTGTTGATCTGAAACTCTGTGCCTTGTGGTGTGCCGTCAGCATGATAGGCCTGACCAAAAATACCAAAACCATCACCATCCTGACCATAGCTATGCCATGTCACAACCCAGCCACCATCAGATAAAACCGTTACTGAGGGAACTGACGGCAAACCTTCAGTGTGAGTATTAACCTGGACTTCCTGAACAAAATCAGAACGATCGACCAGAACAGGGGCCGAGTTTATGCCAATAATGGCGAAAGTGGTGCTGACAACATTACTATTATCCACACCATCATTGACATTGGCCACGATGGTGCGCGTCGAGTTCAAACCGTTTACATCCGGATTTTCAGAGGTACTGCTATAAACAACATGCTCAAGCGCCGCTTCGTAATCGGCAAGGCTGGCTGTCCCTGTCAGGTTTAAGACACCTGTTGTCTGGTCATAGGACATCGCAATACCAGACGGCAAGATATAACCCGCAGCCACCCCAAGAACATCTCCCGCGACAAAGTCGGAAATACTAACGCTCGCGGATGTAAGATTCGTATCATTCCCATCAGATACAGCCAGATCCGAAAAAATGACAAGCGCAGGATCTCCTTCTGTGTAAGAATAAGATTGCAAAACCGTTCCCGGATCATAATAGGATCGTACAGACCCGTCGGCATTGAAGGTTGTGCTGTAAATACCACTTCGATCACCGTCCTGACCATTACTCGCCCACGTCACAACCCAGCCACCATCGGATAAACCCGTTACTGAAGGAGCGTATTGAGAATTTTCAGTGTGGGTATTGACCAAAAATTCTGTACCCTGTGGTGTGCCGTCTGCGTTATAAACTTGGCCATAAATGCCAAACAGATCACCATCCTGACCAAAACTCTGCCATGTCACAACCCAACCACCACCTGAAATATCCGTAACCGAAGAGTTGAACTGAAAGTCTTCAGTGTACGTATTGGCATGAAACTCTGTGCCTTGTGGTGTGCCGTCAGCATGATAGGCCTGACCAGAAATACCACTACGGTCACCTTCCTGGCCAAAGCTCTCCCATGTGACTACCCAGCCACCATCCGAAAGGCCTGTAACCGAAGGATCGCGCTGGTCGTTTTCAGCGTAAGTATTGATCTGAAACTCTGCGCCCTGTGGTGTGCCGTCCGCATTATAAGCCTGACCATAAACATCAGAACCAGAACCATCCTGACCAAAGCTCGTCCAGGCCACAACCCAGCCACCATCTGCAAGACCTGTAACCGAAGGGCTGAACTGAAAGCCTTTTGTCGTCGTGTTGATCTGAAACTCTGTGCCCTGTGGTGATCCATCCACATTATAGACCTGACCATGAATGCCGCTACGATCACCATCCTGGCCAAAGCTCACCCATGTCACAACCCAGCCACCGTCTGCAAGACCTGTAACCGAAGGATTGATCTGATTATTTGCGGCGTAAGTATTAATCTGAAACTCTGTACCCTGTGGTGTACCGTCAGCATTATAGAGCTGACCATAAACATCAGAACCATCCTCAATATTGCTCTGCCATGTCGCAACCCAGCCGCCATCTGAAAGACCTGTAACCGAAGGGCTGAACTGAAAGCCTTTTGTCGTCGTGTTGATCTGAAACTCTGTGCTCTGTGGCGTTCCATCCACATTATAGACCTGACCATAAACACCAAAACCAGAACTGTCCTCTCCCCTACTTACCCATGTCACAACCCAGCCGCCATCTGAAAGACTCGCAACCGAAGGATATAGCTGTATACCCTCTGTTGTTGTATTGATCCGGATTTCCGAAACAACATCTGAAAGGTCAGTCAGAACAGGGGCTTCATTTAATGACGCAGATGGTGCAGCACTAAAAGCCTCGTCTTCTGCTGTGGCAACAAGAACAGCCACAAGCGAAGCAAGGGACTCGCCCAGCCCGCCCTGAACAGTAAAACCACCAAGAAGAGTATCCCCAAAATCATCATTATAAACGCTGCCGCCACCGCCAGCTGGTCCAGCTTCTGCACCAGCGGCCGTTTCCAGTGTTTCACCTTCGGCAAGGGTCTGTGCCTGACCAATCACGAGGCCAGCTGAAAACTCAAGGTCACCAATAACAAAAACAGGCGCATCGTTGTCCCGAGCCTGTTCAACAAGGTTTAAAAAAACGATACGACTGTCGGCACTACCGTCACCATTACTATCAAAGGCAAGAACAAAATCATTGCCTTCCAGTACCGGAATTGCGGACCCCGCATCAAAGTCAAGCTTTGCTGTCTGACCTTTACTCAGGGAAACATTAATCGTTTCGCCCGCGCGCGGTGCCACAATTTCAATTAATGTAACAATTTGCCCAACCAAGGCGGAGCTTTGCGTCTCTCCGATCGGATTCACATCATCAAATTCATTTAAATTAGAATTAACTTGTAAATTAGAATTAACTTGAGCTTCGTTGTTATTACGAGCCTGGCCTTCTGTCATTTTAGTTCCCTTGTAGATCTTGCATTGAGCGTCTTTAACAGACATTCAAAAAGTTCCGCCTCTTTTGATTTATACAAAACAACACATGCGCGCAGATAAAGCGCTATATGTTAAAAATCGAATATATAAACTCAGGATAAAGACGAAGCCTGACGAAACACTGACAAGATTTTTTTGATGTAAATCGACGATATGGACTTGCGATAGCAGTATGTATGCTCCCTATGCTTGTAACGCTCTATTGCAAAGCATCTTTTGCCCGGTAAGCTGCCATTCAACCAACGATCAGGTGATGTTTTGAGTTTCATGTTTCGGAATTATTAGGAAAACTTGACAATTCAAATTGGTCTGACCATTATACACGAAATGGTCAGACCAATTTGAATGGAGCTCACTTTGCCTCTTAGCATTACATCCAGTGAACAAACAGGTTCTAATCTATCACGGACCAGTGATGCCCGGGTGTTAGATGAACTGGCACAGTTAATCGCAGACCAACAAATAAAGCCGGGGGACAAATTACCGCCGGAACGAACCTTAACAGAACAACTAAGTGTAGGTCGTTCAACCATACGCGAAGCGCTCACGCGATGGGAAGCTCTTGGTATGGTTGAAAGGCGCCAAGGAAGTGGTACATATTTGATCACCCCTATTGAACCCGCCTCGCCCCATGTTCCGATTGCTCTAAAAGTTGAGGCAGAGAGTCTGATCAGAACCATTGAAGTACGTAAGGTTCTTGAATGCGAAGCTATTGCCCTCGCAGCAATCAATCGTTCAGAAGAGCAAATGGATGAAATCCGCGAGTGCTGGCGAACGCTAAAGAGTGCACATGAAAAATACGGCCCCTCTCATGATGAAGATGTAGAATTTCACAGTGCAATAATGCGGGCCAGTGGCAATCCGCTTTTTAATCAGATAGTTAACCAGCTTCAAGAAGCAATGCGGGTAGTTTATACACGGAAACCGCTTGGGAATGAACATATAGGGGATACATCTTTCCCGCTTCATTACGATTTACTTCTTGCACTTGAAGCCAAAGATCCCAATGCAGCGCGCCAAATAATCAAAAACATAATTGAAATTACCGAAAATGAAGTCAGAGAGTTTTTGAAATGAATGATGAAATCTGTCAAAACTCTCTGCCTCAAAACTCTCTGCCAAAGAATTCTTTACCGGAAAAACCTGCTGATCTTATGCCCGACACCCTGCTGGCACATGATCCCGCATGGGCAGAAAACGCAATGGCTCCCCCCATCGTCCAGAGCAGCCTTTTTACGTTCAAAAGCTACGATGAGATGGTCACTCGCTTCAAGGGCGAAAGCGATAGCAATATCTATTCTCGTATATCAAACCCGACAGTCAGGGCCTTTGAAGAGAAAATGGCTCTGCTGGAAAAGGGGGACGAGGCTTTAGCTTTTGCCAGTGGGATGGCAGCAATTTCTGCAGCTGTACTTGCCCATGTAGAGTCAGGCGACCGTATTTTGTGCGTGCGCCATGTTTACCCCGACGCCTATCGATTGTTTCAGGGATTTATGCCCCGTTACGGAGTTCATACAGATTATGTTGACGGCACAGATCTTGCCGAAATAGAAGCCAAATTACCTGATGTAAAGGTTTTGTATCTGGAAAGCCCAACAACGATGACCTTTGAGATCCAGGATTTGGCCGCAATCGCCAAACTGGCCAAAGCTCATGGTGTCACGACAATCATTGATAATTCCTACGCCACCCCGATTAATCAGACACCATTAACCCACGGCATTGATATTGTTGTTCATTCAGCATCAAAATATATCTCGGGCCACAGCGATACGGTTGCCGGCATATTGGTCGCTAAAAAAGAGATTGTTGATCACATTCGAAATGTTGTCGTGCCTTATATGGGCGGTAAGCTTGGCCCATTTGAAGCATGGTTGCTCCTGCGAGGCATGCGTACCCTTGCCATTCGCATGGCAAGGCATGCTCAAAGCGCACAAATATTGATTGATGATCTGAAAACACATCCCGCAGTACGAAAAGTGCTAACGGCAAATTATGAACAAAGCAACAGCCTCAAAGCATCATCAGGCCTGTTCTCTATTGATCTTGATCCACAGATAAATATTCCTCGCTTTGTCGATAACCTGAAACTGTTTCATCTGGGTGTAAGCTGGGGAGGGTATGAGAGTCTTGTCATCCCCGCAAAAGCATCTCTTGAACAGGCGGGTGCACACACATCAATGCGAGATTTCGGTATCCCCGAGACCATGGTTCGTTTGAATATAGGTCTTGAGGATGTTCACGACCTGAAAGCAGATCTTCGCTCTGCTCTCAGATTGGCAGACGAGCGGACAATCTAGAACCTTCCGTTTTCGTCTCAACAACAGGGAGTCTAATATGAAAAAGATAATAAATGCAATGGTACTGGGCGCTACCGTATTATCAGGTTCAGCATATGCAGAAACAACTTTGAACCTTGTCGAAGTAATTACAAGTCCCAAAAGGACCGAACTTCTCAAGAAACAGGTTGCTGCATTTGAAGCGGCTAACCCGGATACCAAAGTTGAAATCACATCACTTCCATGGGGACAGGCCTTTGAAAAACTGGCAACAATGGTCAGTTCCGGCCAGGCACCCGATGTGGTTGAAATGCCAGACAAATGGCTGGGCGTATACGGCAATGCCAATCAACTTGAAAACCTCGAAGGATATTACAAAGGCTGGGATCACGCCGCAACACTGTCAGACAAGGCACAGGATATGGGACGCCTTGTAGGTGGTGATCTCTACCAAATACCCTATGGTTTTTACCTGCGTGCCATGTTCTATAACAAAACGCTTTTCAAACAGGCTGGTATAGAACAAACACCACACACAATTGAAGAATTCAAGGACGCAGCCCGAAAAGTTTCCGAGCTTGATGGCAAATATGGCTATTGTTTACGTGGAAGCAAAGGCGGACACGGTGGATGGTTGATGTTCTCTTCCATTATGAACGGGTCTGCGGATTTCTTTGACAGTAATGGCAAAAGCACAATTGACAGTGAAGGTTCTAAAAAAGGTCTTTCACTACTTGTTGATATCTATAAAAACGGGTGGGCCCCAAAAGACAGTGTGAACTGGGGCTTCAATGAAATTGTCGCAGGTTTCTATTCCAACACCTGTGCGATGCTTGATCAGGATCCGGATGCCCTTATTGCCATCGCAGACAAAATGTCACCGGAAGAATTTGGTGTTATTCCAATGCCTGTTGGCCCCAGCGGCAAGTCCTATCCGGTCATTGGTTTTGCCGGTTGGTCCATGTTCTCCAGTTCCGAACACAAGGACGAGTCATGGAAACTGATTTCTCATCTGACCAAACCGGAAAGCAACGTTGACTGGGCACAGTTTGTTGGCGTTATTCCCGTTCACAAGGGCGCAGAAAAGGATCAACATTTTTCTGGCGAACAGTTTTCCGGATGGTTTGAAGAACTGAACAAGCCTGAATATGAACCACTGGTCTTCCCGCATCATCTGAAACAGTTTGGTTATTTTGCCGATGTCAAACTGATTGAAGGTGGTCAGGAGCTGTTGCTTGGCACACGTTCTGTTGATGATGTCGCAGCTGAATGGAGCGAATATCTGACTGATGCACAGACCGAATGGCTGGAAAACAAGAAATAATGTCTGTCTCCAGTTCTTCATCAGGCCCGGTGATCTCATCGGGCCTGACGCCACCATCTCCTGATAAAAAATTGTCTTTCCGCCGCCTGGCAGAGCCATATTTCTATCTTAGCCCGGCTCTGATACTTCTGGCCATGGTCATGATTCTGCCCCTTGTAGTCGGCCTTTCCTATGCCTACCAGAATATCGAGCTTCTCAATCCTTTTGATCGAGGATGGGTTGGCATGAAACATTTCATTGCCATGGAAAAGGACCGGGTTTTCTGGCTGGCTTTGAAAAACACCCTTGTCTGGACCTTCGGGTCGCTGGGATTACAGTTCATTTTTGGTCTGGGTCTTGCTCTTTTGCTTAATCAGGCTTTCTATGGGCGCAAGCTGATTCAGGCGCTTGTTCTTCTCCCCTGGGCGGTGCCGACTTTCCTTTCCGGCTTGAATTGGGCATGGCTTTTCAATCCTGTTATCAGCCCGATTCCCCATTGGCTGGCCGCACTGGGTATTCTGAATGAACCTTACAACATTCTTGCCGACCCTGAGCTGGCAATCATTGGGCCAATTGTTGCCAATGTCTGGTTTGGTATCCCTTTCTTTGCCATCACGCTTATGGCCGGGCTTCAGTCCATACCCAAAGATCTTTACGAAGCCGCCGTCATCGATGGCGCAACACTATGGCAACAGTTCACTCGCATTACTCTGCCTCTTCTTGCCCCCATCATTGCGATTACCCTTCTGCTCAGAACAGTATGGATTGCCAACTTTGCCGATCTGATTGTCGTTATGACCAATGGCGGACCAGCCAACTCCAGTCAGACAATTGCCTCTTATATTTTCTCGACGGCATACAAGAAACTTGATTTTGGTTATGCATCGGCCGTCGCGACAGTATTACTCATGCTTCTCATCATCTATGCCATACTTCTGTTCGGTATGCGGAAAAAGCTTCTGGCAAATTCAGGCAATTAGGAACCGGATACATGACTGCATACATCATCAACAGAAAAATTTGGTCAACCGGGCGTTATATGGCTCTGTCACTCTACGTCCTGTTTGCGCTCTTCCCGCTTTTCTGGCTGTTCAGGGTTTCAATTTCTCCAACAAAACTACTCTATACCGAGGGAACATCCCTGTGGCCATCAACAGTCACTATTGAAAATTACCTGATTGTTTTACAAGACACTTCCTTTCCAACTTATTTCCTGAACAGCATCACGGTTTCATTGGGAACGGCTTTGTGCACAACTCTTGTTGCGTCCGCTGCGGGCTATGCCTTTTCCCGTTTCAAATTCAAAGGCAAAGCCATTATCGCCTTTTTGCTTTTGCTCACCCAGATGTTTCCGTTAGTGATGGTCATTGCCCCGATTTATCGTCTGATGCAACCCTTGGGGCTGACTGACAGCCTGACTGGCCTGATTGTCGTTTACACCGCCTTTAATACGCCTTTTGCGACATTTCTGATGCAGTCATTTTTTGATGCAGTTCCCAAGGACCTTGAGGATGCCGCCATGATAGACGGCTGTACCCGTTTCCAGGCACTGGTCAGAATAGTTCTTCCCCTGACCCTGCCAGGCATGATGGCAACCCTCGGCTTTATCTTTACCGCAGCGTGGAGTGAGCTGCTCTTTGCCCTGATGCTCATCAACAGTGAAAGCCAGGTTACCTTCCCTGTCGGATTGCTCAACTTCATATCAAAGTTCTCTGTAGACTGGGGACAGATGATGGCCGCTGGTTTTCTGGCCCTCATCCCGGCCTGTATTTTCTTTGCTCTCATTCAAAAATACCTGGTCACAGGCATGACTGCCGGCGCAGTCAAAGGTTAAACAGTTAACAGGAGTTCCGATAATGTCGGCAGTTACGTTAAATAACTTTAGCAAATCCTATGGCAAACTGTCTGTCTTGTCCGGTATTGATCTGACAATTAACAGCGGCGAATTCATTGCCTTGGTCGGACCGTCAGGCTGTGGCAAATCAACCTTGCTACGGATGATTGCCGGTTTGGAAGAAATCACAAGTGGCAACATTCAAATCGGGGAAAGGACCGTTACAGACCTGGCCCCAAAAGATCGCAATATTGCCATGGTCTTTCAATCATACGCACTCTATCCGCATTTAAGTGTCCGCTCCAATATGGGCTTTAGTCTGAAGCTCAGGAAGGTTACAGCAGATAAAATTACTACGGCAATCAACAACGCTTCAACAATGCTTGGTCTGGACCAGCTCCTTGAACGTCTGCCCAAAGCATTATCCGGAGGGCAAAGGCAACGGGTCGCCATGGGTCGGGCGATCGTCCGTCGCCCGGATGTATTTTTGTTTGACGAACCGCTGTCTAATCTGGATGCAAAGCTACGGGTCCAGATGCGTTCGGAAATAAAAAGCCTTCACCAAGATATAAAAACCACCTCAATCTATGTTACCCACGACCAGATCGAAGCCATGACCATGGCTGATCGTATTGTCGTGATGAACAAAGGGAACATAGAACAAGCTGGCGCTCCGCTGGATATATACGACAGACCTGAAAGCAAATTTGTTGCAGGGTTCATTGGTTCGCCTGCAATGAACTTCTTCACGGCAGAATACAAACAGAACGAATCAAACGGCACCATAGATATCAATGACGAATGCAAAATTGCCATTCCGAAAATCAGTTCCATACAACAGGGTACTGTGGAATGTGGTATCAGGCCGGAACACCTGACTCTGTCACAGGAAAAGGGGCAAGACCACAACATAAAGGTCACAGTTGATGTTGTTGAACCTACAGGACTGGCAACCATTGTGTATCTAAGCTTTGGCAAGCAAAAAATATGCTTCTATACCAGTGATCGCCCCGACATAAGACCGAGAGATACTGTTTACCTCGAATTTTCGGAAAACAATCTGCATCTGTTCGATATAAATACCGGCAAAAGATTGAACTAACTATTCGCCCACTACGAAAACTGTGCAGAAGGAAATCTTTTTTGCACAGTTACGTTTCTATCTCTACCGTACATTTGACAAGATTTAAGGCCAGATGCAAAAGCGATAGAAATGACCTCAAAAATTAACATCAAAACCCGCCTTACCGAATTACTTGGTATAAAGCATCCCGTTCTCTGTGGCGGTTTGATGCATTTGGCAGATGCAAACTATGTTGCCGCTGTTGTAAATGCTGGGGCCATGGGATTTATCTCTGCGCTGACTTTTCCCGATCCGAAACAACTTGAAGATGAGATCCAGAAATGCCGTGAGTTGTCAGGCGGCAAATCCTTTGGCGTAAACCTCTATATCTCTCCCCGACAAGACGTCAATGATCGGCTGGAAAAACTGTTGGATGTCGTGCGAGATGAACAAATCTCTGTTGTAGAAACTGCCGGTGGCAACCCCGGTCCTATCATTCCGATGCTGAAAGAAGCGGGCATCAAAGTCATTCACAAAGTCCCTGCTGTCCGGTTTGCCCTTTCCGCTGAACGCGCAGGCGTCGATGCCATCAGCCTGGTCGGGGCCGAGTGTGGTGGACACCCCGGATACATGATGGTCGGTTCAATGGTCCAGGCTGCCGACGGACCGCGTAAACTTTCTGTCCCCGTCATCCTAGGTGGTGGTATTGGGCATGGGTGCCAGCTAACAGCGGCCCTTGCCATGGGGTGCGACGGCGTTCTTATGGGAACCCGTATGCTGGTTTCCAACGAGCTTCAGGCTCATAGAGATTATAAAAAACGTATCGTCGAAGGGAACGGCTTGGACAGCATCATAGTGCAAAGCAAGTTTAAGAACCACCACCGTGTTCTGAACAACCAAACGGCACAGGCCGTCCTGACCCTTGAGAATGAAGGCAAGGAAAATTACGAAGATTACGCCCCCTTGCTCAGCGGGAAACTCTCGAAAGAAGCCTATGCATCCGGCATTACAAATCAGGGGTTACTGGATTATGGCCAAAGTGCCTGCTTTGCCAACGCCATAGAACCAGTAGAAACAATTATCACACGATTTATGGGCGAAGCATTTGATGCCAGAGAACGTGTGTCAAGAATGAGTTTCTAATCACAGGAGAAGTAAAAAAGAGAACACTTGATTTAAAATTCTCCGTCACCGAAAAATTATTGGTATCATCAAAGCACCTCCCGTATATCGTTCAATCTCGCTTGATCATCGGTTGGTAAAAATAGGGGAAACCTTCATCATCTTTATTGATAATCAGATTACCGCAAACATCCCACCCCTCATTGAGTAAAAAAGTGACTTTTTCATTAAGATCCTCGCGACTGTGTTCGAGAATCAGTTCATACTTTTTCATCTGATTTCTTTATCCCTTTTTGTTCTGTGTTTTTGTTCTGTACAGAGGATACACCAGAAAGATTAAAAGGTTCTGAAATTTACGAGGTGTGCGCTAACTTTGCGGCAGAATCATATCCTGTCGAATGATTGTATTCAGCTTCTTTAACAAACCTGGTGACAGGCTGTTTTTACCCAGCATGATATGTATCGGTCCCAATTCCACCTTGACTTTTTTGTGGGGAACAACAACACCTTCCAGACCATCAGCCTTAATCCGCGCTTTGCCTGTTTCCATATCGACCAGAAATCCATCGACACGATCACTGACCAACATCTGAAAATTTTCACCGCCAATCGCCTGAAAAACCCGGTCTTTAAACTTGGGGTTTTCCATCAGCTTCAAGTATTCTTCGCCATAGTAAGCATTGCGAGACACCCCCAGCCGGAAGGATGAACCGATTATATCCTTCAATCCCGTAAAATCATCAAAGTTGTGTTGATTGGCAAGCATAAAGAGCCAAACGGTTTCATTCCGGTAAGGGGCACTAAAATGAGCATATTTTCGACGTTTTTCCGTATTGGACATTCCCAAAAGAACATCCAGGCGTCCCTCTTCCAATGCCTTTAGCAAACGCGCCCAGGGTTTTGAAACATACTTCAAATCACAGCCCAAAGCGCCGAGATATTTTTCAGCGGCACGAATGTCAATACCAACAGGATCACTATCATTACCGCTTTTGCCAACCATCTGATAGGGGGGCCAGTCAATCCATCCGACTTTGAGCTCCCCGCAAGTCTCTTCTGATTGCACTGGTGACGCAACAGTCAGGATTAACCCGGTCAATATACCTGTTAAACCTCTTGCACCCGACTTCTTCCCCCAAACCATTCTCTACGCCCCTCTTCTCCCAAAGAAATTCCGTTATCCCTTCAGGCACATTACATTCCGCAAGCAACTGCAATGATCTTGCCTTTTACAACATCATTTAATCAAGCGCTTATGTTTAGGGGAGTAGTTTTAAGAAGCAGTTAATCAAAATGCCTCTTCTTATTAAAAGATCATGCAAATATTCTAGTTCTCAAATACGAGAGCATTGCCTCATTATCGTCTCTATTTCGCCTTCAGCTGTCTCGTCGCCTTTCATCACTTCCTCACTCATGTCCGGAAATAAGCTTTTTTGCTGCTCATCCACCAAAGAAGGCACCAAAGAAGGCACCAAATGATATTTCTCCATTATGGCGATCCATTCAGGATCTCTTTTCATCGCAATCACAACCTCATTCAAGAATTCTTTGAGCTTTGGCATATAGCCATTGATCAGTATCTGGCGGGCATAGATGCTTTGTTTCTTTTCACCCAGATGGATCTGATCCTCCAGGCCTGTTTCCTTGATCAGATATCTGGCAGAAGACTGCGACACAATCCCGACATCGACACGATGATGAGAAACCAGCCGGAGCAAAGCACGCTCATCCGGTACATTCGTACGCTTGACGGTTCCCCGACGTACACCTTCATCCACTCCTCTGTATCGATAGCCCAGAAGTCCAGCAACCAACTTGTCATTCAAACTGGAAGGATCATCAATCTCAATCGGATTATTACGTGCCGAGACAAACACGTTCCCATCGTTCATCAAAGAACTGGTCCAGCGATAACGATATGCATACGTTCCCTGAAACGCTTCGGCAGAAGCCCAGGGAACAATAACTTTACGCCCCAATTCGAGTTCTCGTTCAAGGCGTTTTTTGGGTAAGTGCGTCAGCACAAAATGATAGCGTCCTGCCCCTTTACGGTTCAGGTACATAACAAGATCGTAACTCAAGCCTTGCTCTGGTCCGATAACAAAAGGGGGAGTCTTGTGATAGTTATAAACTTCGACTGTTGTTACTTTTGAAAGCGATGTATCCGCAAATACTCTATTTAACGGCCACAGAGACCCAACTGTTAAAACAACAGCAAGAGCAAAAAATATCCGAAACAAGAACACCGCACGCCCAAGGTATAACATAACGAGTACCTATCGTTTGTTTACCCCCCATTTCCGCATGCAAGTCTCTATGTTATCACGCCAGTTAGCACCCTTGAACCCGTAAAGCGAGCAAATTATCCTTTTCACATTTAATTGAAGTTGTGAAAAAATTACATCTGCATACTGATAACCCGATGCGCTTCAGATCCATGAATTGTTTGTTCTGTACAAACAATTACTTAAACAACATACAAAAATGTAATCGAAAAATTACCTTTATTTATATACTCAAATTACAATTTTTTTCTATTCACGATGAATTCACGCAGATAAAGAAAATATTCTTAAAAAGACTCCGAGGTCATCAAATGACTGTGGCCCTAAAATGTTTTATTCACTAATTTCATGGCAAAGTAATATGATATATCAAATAATAACGTTACGAATATAACATTTACTAAGAGTATCGGATAAGATTTAACGTGGCGAAAATACGACGGGATCTGGAAGAGAGTGTTAATCATCCCGCCATCAAAAAGTTCCTTGAACTGTGTGATGAAGCAAGAGGTGACGGTAAAATGACCCTGCCCCTGATCCAAAGCCGTCCCTTTGTCAGTTACTGGCCAACGCTTATCCTCAATCGCTGGCATGAAGATCAAAAAGACTTCCTCTATAGTTTCTGGGGCTCAAAGCTATCCACCGTTTACGGCATAGACCTGACAGGGAAATACATTCTTCGTGGCGAATTCAAAGAGACCGAGACGATTTTCTGGACGGCCCATAAAGATGTTATTACCGATCTGAAACCGATTTATCTGAACACCAGCATCCACTGGCTGGACAAAGAACATCAAACATTCAATGCCGTGATCATCCCCATGGAACGCGACGGAGAGATCTCTGAAACCATTGCCTACGTCGCCTTTGATGGTTAAGCGATATTATCGCTTCTTACTGATCTCAATTCAGTGGGAAATTCCAATTGAGCGTTTTAAAAAGCATCCAACAATATCCTCAAACAGAATAAGTCTTCATTAGCCATGACTGTACCGGGCGTAATACTTTTCAATGCGCGCCTGAACCAGTTCGAACAGAAAACTGACAAACCAATAGATCAGGGCAGCTGTAATCAACATTTCAAAGTGCTTGAATTCTGAACGCCCCAAGGTGCGTGCCAGATACATTAGCTCCATCACCCCCATGGCAGAGACAAGCGAGCTATCTTTGAGCATGGATATAAAGTTGTTCCCTGTGGGCGGTACAATAATTCGGATCGCCTGCGGAAGAACCACTTTATACATAACCTGCCACTTCTTCAGTCCCAGTGCGGTTGCTGCTTCGGCCTGCCCCTCCCCAACTGACTGGATGCCCGATCTGAATATTTCAGTCATATAGGCCCCATAACACAAAGACAGAGCGATCACACCAGAAGGAATTGCATCAAGCGTAATGCCCATTTGCGGCAAGCCCAGATAAATCAAATAAACCTGTAGCAGTAACGGAGTTCCCCTGAAAAAGGACACATAAAACGTTGCCAGGGAATAGGCTGGACCATTTTTGGACAATCGCGCTAATGCTCCAATCATGGCCAAAATAGAAGCACAAACAATAGAGATAGAGGTAATCAGAAACGTATAGCCCAAACCGGTCAGGACCAGAAGCGGCAAACGCGCCGTTATAAAGCTGAATGACAAATCAAAGGAATAGAAAAAAGCCAGAAACAGCCCCAAAAGCTCCCCAAAGAAAATCAGCACTTGTGTTCTAAAGGGCAGAAGAGCCACGAGGATGACGTTGACTGTCAGCCCCGCAGCAACTGCGATAGCAACTTGGTAGGTCAGATCAAAAAGCAGAAGCGTCGCAAGAAAAAACAGGAATAGAAGGCATCGACGCACAGTCGAATATTCCAGAATAGATACCAATGTGTTAATCATACCAACGCTTCTCTTCATCATTTCATGCCCCATGACACCGCACGTAACCTGCGCCGCCACAAGCACCCATGAAATCAGTTTGTCTGTTCTTTCGCCCGTTTAAATCAAACCTCTTGGGTTCCGGATTTGCCGACCAAGACAATCGAGGTCGACGATTAATCTGATTCTATTACGGACTTTTTGCGACCTACTTCTTCGTCGTCGTGACCAGATCTTCGCCGAACCATTTGACCGACAGTTCGACCAATGTACCATCAGCACGCATTTCTTCGATGATTTCGCCGGTTTTGGCTGTCATTTCCGGGTCACCTTTGGAAAGGGCAACAGCAAGAGGCTCGTAGAACACGGGATCACCCAAAAGGCGGATCGGGTAGTTTGCCTTGATTGCCTCAAGAATATTCGGCACCGAAGAAATTCCTGCATCAAGGCGCTTTCCATCGCCGATACGCAGGTCATCCATCGCGTTGGTATCACTTTCATAAGTTCTGATTTCACCCGGTGTCACAGAAAAGGTAACCGGCGGTGAATAGGTCGGGTCCAGTTTCAGGCTATGGGTCAAATAAGCCTCATAGGTAGAACCACCGCTGGTGCCGATGCGTTTGTCATTCAAGTCAGACAGAGACTTGGCAGATGAATCTTTATGTACGTAAAAGGCTGAAGGGGTGAAATAATAAACAGCAGGAAAATCAAGAACCTTTGCCCGCTCTGGCGTTGGCGTCATCGACCCGATAGCCACATCCCAACGGCCGCCCCACTTACCGGAAGTGATCGCTTCCCAGGCCGGATTGATAAACTCGGCCTCTACCCCCATGCGTTTGGCCAGTTCTTTCGCCACATCGACATCATAGCCTTCAAAAACCCCTTCGGCATTCAGATAGGATGCAGGTGGGTATTCAGAGTTCGTCGCGACGGTCATTTTGCCCTCTGCCATGACCTTGTCCAACACCTCACCTGCCTGTGTAAAACCAGATGTGGATATAAAACCAGCCATGGCAAGACCAAAAGCTACCCCGGCTCTCATCATGCGATTTGGTGAAATTTTCATAGCGTGCTCCTCCCTGAGCAGTGTTTGCAGCTCTGATTGGCTGTCGGACACAATAGCGAGACAAAACGGTACGGCATGGATAGAAGATGATCAAGGCTTATTTTACACTTGTATAATTATTTGTAATCATGCAAAACTGTACCATGTTGATCGGCATCCAATCCCGCATTCAAATAAATCTGGCAAATAAAACAGGTTCATTTTTTGAAGAGTAAGGGCAACATCAGATGCCGTTATGGTATAAAGAAACTGCGGTACACATAGAAAATTTTATATTCCACCTTTGGCTAGATAAGGTTCTTCATGCAAAACCCGGCACCAAAATTCCGCAGATTGGAAGCTGATTTTCGTCGGCAGAGACTAATAGATGCAACGGTCACCTGTATTGCAGAACAAGGTTATGCCGCAACAAGCGTGCGACAGATCTGTAAAGAAGCTGATGTTTCTCCCGGCCTTCTCAGGCACTATTTTACGGGCAAAAGTGACTTGATCCTTCAAGCTTACGCACAGTTAATAGAAAAATTCAGTTCGGAATTGAAATTGGCATTGGATGCCCATTCACAAGAACAGACCTCGCCACCATACGATCCCCGGCAAAAGTTGAAAGTTTTTGTAAACACCTGTTTTAACGGCACGATGCAGGATGAAACCCATCTATCTGTGATGCTCGCTTTCTGGAGTGAACTCCGGCTCGATCCGCAAATGCAATCCAGCGCCAAATCACTCTGTTCTGGCTATCATAACCAACTTGTAAAAGTTATTCGCGACGTTGCCCTTATAGAAGGAAATCAGGACGAAGTGGACGCCAACCTTGTCGCCCTTGCCCTCGCCGCACTTGTCGATGGACTATGGCTGCAAATGTGTATCAACCGTTCAGGGTTTAACATTGATGACGCGCGCCTGGCCTGTTTTGGCTTGCTCGATGGCTTCTTGTTTTGTGGTACAAACGAACAGTGGCTTCAGGTCAGAGCCGCCGGACGGGTCGAGCAACCATAGACATACTCTCACGCCTTTGCCGTTCCTAAAGCGTCTCACACTCGTTTCATATCAAGGCACCTGCAGAAATGACAAAAATATAAATGCTAAATGAGGTCGAAGTTATAAAAACTGGCTGCCCGGATTTTAATAATACTCGCTATACATCTGACAGCCTGATGCGATACAGGCTTTTAGGGCCGCTGTGGTTGCCTCGTTTGTAATGCCGTCAACAGGGCCGGAATAGTATCCATTTTCGCTAAGCCAGCTTTGATCACTCTCGATGCGTTCCTGCCCACCCAAGTCCTGAGCTTTCAGATAGGCTTTAAGTGCTTTTTCCGGTTGCCCGTCTTCCACATAGGATGCGGCCAGAGTATCCCAGATTTCATAATCACCCGGATCAAGCTCCACAGCTCTTTTTGCAAAGCCAATGGCCTCTTTGCCTTTTCGTGCAGTTCGATCCGGATTGATCGCAAGAAGCCATGCCAGTGAATTCAATGCATAGGAATCATCGGGGTTAAGTCGAACCGCAGCCCTATAATCCATAATTGCCATATCCAGTTGATCTCGATCAGAAAAAATCCCGGCCCGATAATAGTAAGCATCGGCATTACGCGGATTCCTGAAAATTGCTGAATTATAATCTTCCAAAGCCAGATCATAATTCTCGAGATCACGATAGGCCGATGCCCTGTCGAGATAGTTAGACACCCGCTTGGGATCATAGGCAATAGCCTGCGTCAAATCCGCAACAGCCGCCTCACGATCCCCATCATCAATATAAGCCAAAGCCCGCAAGCGATAGACAATCCCATAACCTTTGTCTGGTAAATCCCCGGAATGGATAAGCCAACCACAAGCCTCTATCCGCAAAGCAGAAGATGCCTCCGGATTATTGCAATGTTTCGATTGTGCATCAAAACTCTGCGCTAGCCCCACCTCGGGCCAGAGGATAAAGCCAAACAATGCATAAATGTAGATAAGGAATGATCTAAACATAATTATTCTTTTTACTATAGACCCCAGCAATCTGCTCGCCATACAATCAACAGATGTAATTTATAACCTACTACATAAATTGCAAACCCTTAGGAAATGCCAAGGTGGGTAGAATGAACGAACTTCTTATAACCGGGACGACAATTATTTTGGCCCTCTCCATTCCTATGGTTCTCTGGCTCGGGCATCTCAATCGCAAGGGTGGAAAAGATGGTGAAACCCGTGGGATTGGTTGGCAGTTTATCCGCTATACAGTGTTAAGCATTGCCCTGCCCATTGTGGCCATTCTGGCACTCAACAGTGCCTTGGAAGGCGAAGCCGCAACCATTATTGCCGGGGCGCTTGGCTATGCTTTTGGCAAAAAGGATGATAGCTAATCGCTTCGTTATCGCTATTTTTGATTCTTCTGATATCCCTTACTCTACTTAGATACACCTCCACATGACACATGCAAATAACGACGCCGGTGCAACTTTCAAGCAGACTGAAATAGAGGACTGGGAACATGCAGCCTCTGCCTGGCACAGATGGATACCCGCGGTTAATGATTTCCTGAGCGTCGCCACCGATATCATGCTGGATCAGGCAGATATAAAGACTGGTTATCACGTACTGGATATTGCCGCAGGGGACGGAAGCCAGTCGATTATGGCTGCAGAACGTGTTGGAAAAACAGGCTCTGTTCTTGCCACGGACATTTCACCTGCTTTTGTCAAACTTGCACGCAATGTTGTGCAGAAACAGGGAATAGAAAACATAACCGCAGAAGTAATGGACGCAGAAAACCTTGCCCTGAAAGATAACAGCTTTGATGCTGCTATATCACGTTTGGGTATGATGTTCCTGCCCGATCCTCTCAGAGGTTTGCAAGAAATACATCGCGTCCTGAAACCTTCAGGGTCTTTTGCCGCCGTTGTCTTTACCACAGCAGATAAAAGCCCGTTCTTTACAATACCCCCGCAAGTCATTCGGGATCAACTGAACCTGCACACTCCCTCAGATATGTCGCCCGGCCAAAAAACGCACCAGCCCGGTCCCTTTGCCTTGGGAACTCCAGATGTCTTTGCGGACCTTTTTTCGCAGGCTGGATTTGTAAATATCGAACAGGAAGTAATCGAGGCCCCTCTGCGATTTAAAACAACAGAAGACTTTGTGCAATGGCGACGAGATATTGCTGTTTCCTTGCAAAGAATGCTGACAGGCCTAGATAGAGAAACGCAGGAAAGGATATGGCAAGACGTCACTGAAGCCATGCGCCAATTCGAGACCAGCGACGGTTTTGAGACACCCAGTGAATTCCTGATCTGTTCAGGGCAAAAACCGGGAAATTCCTAACAAGTATTACGTATAAAAGCATGTTCAAATTTATCGAGAGAACACATTTCCAATATGACAAATAGTCTGAACTTCAAACAACGTCTGTTTTTTGTTGCCTTTACAGTATTGATAGGAATCCATATTGAAATATTTCAATTCGAAGTTCGCTTTCATCTTGGACAAATTATTGAAATAAAACACTATTATGAAAATATAACCTTTGAAATAAATCACTTCGGCATTGAGTTTTTTATTCAATTCGCTGTCGCTATTTTGTTAGGCACAACAGTAATCCCTATGTGGATGAAAAATATTGCGTTCTCAAAATGGGATCGTGTCCTACTAAGCTTATTTCTATTTATACCAGTTGCAACTTTTTGCGATCAGGCCTTCATCGGCAGATTTATCCCTGGTTCAAGTTATTTGCACCACCTAACCATTGGCCTTTATTTCATCCCACTCTTTCTAATAATTGGTATGTATATCCTACCCAAATTTATAACACTGCCTGAGTATAACCCTATAAAAGCCTTTAAGGGGGGGGCTTTTGGCGTGTTTACTATTCCTTCCGTTTGCATGGCTCTATGACATAGCTTTCAATTACTTCCCCTTCTTTCTTTCGGCAAATAATGATTGGCTACAAAGTCAACCGGAAGAGAATTATATATATTACTTTATCGGGTATCTGATTGGTCACTACAGTACTTTTGAAACCTACATTGGTTCTGCTGGCCTGATATGGCATTGCATCTGGTTTATTGTGAGCGGTGTCAGTTCTTGGTTTGCCTACTTTGTCATTTATCAAAGCAATTTAAAAAGCTGGCAGGAAGACGCGACGATTTTTGAGTAGCGAAAACCCAAATCAAAAAGAAAAAACCTCGGCAAAATGGACCGAGGTTTTTTCTTTTTTGCTATAATCTTTGGAGATCTTAGCTCTTATCGTTCTCGTAACAACCGGAAGGCGGCAATCTACGGTATTCTAACGATATTCTTTAAGATATTTTTACTGGGGAATGATGTCACGTACGAGGCGTGGATCCAGATTGTTCAGGATCTTGGCGACGCGGCGTTCCTGACGTTTTACTTTATAAGCAGCAATCGCGTCTGAAACAGCGGTTTTAACAACAGCAACAAAGCCTTCTTTGAAGAAGGAAACGGGTTGTGCAACATTTACTGACACATGTGCCATAGTCTTAATCCTAATCAAGGGCCCGGTTCCGCAAATCCCGACAGCCAAGTTGTTTTTACTGATTCCTAGGTACGCTCAGTTAATCAAATCGACAATTGAAATTTACTCATTCTGGCTATGCATTTTAAACATGGGACACCCCTTTAAAGCCCCTATTGATAAGGGTTTTGTCGCGTTTAAGATAAATGAATGTCGCAAGTAAAGTTTATGGCCAAATTGCCATATTTCCCCATGCTTCTTTTTACAAAAAAATTTTCTGTTCTGGCCTTGTTTCACGTCGTAATTAGCATAGAAATGACGTGATTTTTACACCCTGCATTTACAGTATCATTGCGCTTAATATTTTGACCCGTTCACGAGAACATAAATACGCCGAGTCTTTTCTGTAACAGCCCTGTTCAAGAGTTTATTGCCCAATAGTTTAATCAAGGAACAAAATTCCCAAACTCCTTTGTCGCAACGACATGGAAAGAAACAACATACAATAGAAAATCAGTTTAAATTGAATCCTGTTTTAGAGTACCATCACGATAATTGTGGATTTAAGTCACTTGAGATATATAAGCGTGACAAACATCCAGATTAAGTCATTAAGATTAGGTGGTGGGGACAGATGACCATAGAAAATACAGAAACCAACGAAGGCTTGGGAAGAAAAATACTCGCAAGAACAGCATGGCCCGTGCTTCTTATCCTTTGTATCTGTACCACAGCCTATGGCTTTGCCATTGATCGCCCTGTAATCGTCTTTAACCTGACTTACTTGGCACTGGCAATTGCGCTCTTTTTACTGGAACGCAAAATACCGTTCGAGAAAACATGGCTGGAAAACGATGGACAAACCTTTGCCAATATCGCCCACACTCTCACCAGTAAAGGACTTGTCCAGGGCCTGGTAACCTTTAGCGGCGTCATCGGTATTACCGCCTATATTACCCCGATGCAGGGTGAAGGTTATGGTATCTGGCCACGGGACTGGCCACTTGCCATTCAGGTGATTATGACGCTGGTTGCCGCTGAATTTGGTCTTTATTGGGCACACAGAATTTCCCATGAATGGAAACCGCTATGGAAATTCCACGCCATCCATCATTCCGTCACAAGACTTTGGATCGTCAACACCGGACGTTTTCATTTTATTGACTCCCTTCTCTCTATTGTATTGGGCATCAGCATCCCCCTCGCTCTCGGCGCACCGCTGGAAGCAATCACCTGGCTATCGGCCATAACCGCCTATATCGGTATGCTGACACACTGTAACGTGGATATGCGTTTTGGATTGCTTTCCACGATCTTCAACACACCCGGCCTTCACCGTTGGCATCACAGTAAAAAAATCGTCGAAGGCAACCGGAACTACGGCGAGAACCTGATGGTATGGGATATGATTTTTGGCACATGGATCAATCCGGATCGTCGCCCCCCAGCCAAAATTGGTATAACCGAAGAAATGCCCGCAAGTTTCCCCGCCCAATTGGTCTGGCCCTTCAAGGAGATTAAAGAACTGGATCAAGAAGGCTGGACAACGCTGATCTCGGAAGAAAATACAAAGCCAAAAGTTTAGATTTGAGGTTAATCTTTGAAGTCAGAAACCCCGGCGCCAATATCGATAAAATCACGGCGGGTGACCGTTACATTTTCGAGCTTGGCTTCATCAGGCAAATGATCTTCCGTATCTGATTTAATCTCGTTGCTTTGGCATAGAATGATCGGGTTTTCGCTCATGTCATTCTCTACTGGCAACATAAACACTTCCAGAAACATTTTACGTCCAGAAGACATCCCGTGATTTGAGATCACCCGCATTCCGCACGGCTGTTCGACAACAGCAAAGAAAGATTGACTAGCTTTGGCTTTACGTTCTTCGGCAACAAAGTCCAGATAGTTCTGTCCCGTTGGGTCAAACCCCATGCGTTCTCTTACCGCCGTACCTGCCAAACGAAATCGAATGAAATCCTTGGATACTATTTCATAGATTATGAGATGTGGCAGGAGTTGGGGTATTTTCTCTGGAAAAAAACTACTCCGCAAAGGTAAAACACCTTCGCGTGGCATACTCTGCCAGTAGTCCATCAAAGCTTGGCTACGAGGATGATAAAGGTCAATAATTGTTCAAACTCCACACTGTCACACACAAGCAGTTTGATAATAAATTTCATATAATAGCATTCAGTGTTGAAAAAAAAGATAAAAATACAACGCATGGCATAACTTTCGATCTAATAACCACCAAAAGACAGGCTGATAATGCTCCCCCCCAAAAAAATTCCTGAACTACATATAGCAAACAAGAAAAATACTCTCTAAGCTTTGTAAAACCAGACGTTTTCTTTTGCCCAACAGATGAGAAATCAATGCCCATTTACCTCATTCGACACGGCCAGTCAGAATTCAATGCAATAGCCCGCGACGGCATTGACCCTCTCATTTACGACGCCCCCTTAACCTCTTTGGGTCAATCACAAGCTGATCGAGCTCGAGAGATGATCAGTGATCTCAACATTCAACACGTTATTTGCTCTCCCCTGACCCGTGCCGTGCAAACCGCGTTACGTATTTTCAAGGATGATGTACCAATAACCATAGAGGCCGGGCACAGGGAAATGGTCTGCAATAGCTGTGATGTTGGTCGCCATCCCGATAATCTATCCCGAGACTTTCCCGGTCTGAGCTTCGAACATCTTGATGATCACTGGTGGCACAAAGGCCCTGAAAATGAACACGGTGTCCCTCATGAACCCGAAGATATTTTCAACAGGCGTATTCAGGATTTTGTCACACATCTGGAAACCACAGCAACGCCCCCCTTTGCAACCCGCCCGCTAGCTATCGTTGGACATGGATTATTCTTTCAAGGGCTGGTGGGACGTTTGATGGATAACTGTGAAATTGTAAGATACAAATAGTTCCGGCCAACGTCTTGGGGCCAACATCTTTGGGTAAAATCTGTCCGAAGATTATCCCATCAGAAAGACAACCAACTATTGTTTTGGTAACGATAGGGTCGCAAGTTCGGCCTTGAAACTCTCCGCAGTTGTCATCAGCCAATCCCGAAAGGTTTCAACATGCGATAGTCCCGCCTTTCCCTTCTCCGTCACAAGGTAATGCGCACCTATTGGCAAAACCTGACACGCCACAGCAGGTACCAGACTACCCAGTTTCAATTCGTTCGAAATATACGCCAGATTAGCCAGTGCAATACCATGTCCGGCAACAGCAACCTGAATGGCTGTATCATCATGCTCAAACTTAAGGGCCCGATCCAACGCAAGTTCAACATCACCTGATTTAATGGCCCAACTGCGCCAATCCCGTCCGGTTGGTTCATTAAAAATCACACGATGATCTTTCAGATCCTGCAGCAACAGCGTGTGCTTGCCGTTCTCTCGATTTGTTTTACAATTCTTTACAAGTGCTTCTTCCTGATATCCCGACAAATACCCCGGCGCACAGACAGGTAACAGCCACTCAATCATGATCAGTTCACTATTATCAGGCACTGGGCTTGTTTTGTCTGCCGGATCACCAAGTTGATAAACAATCGATGCATCAAACCGACGACTTTGTGCTGTTCTCGGATAGGTTACCGTTTGCAGGTTGATCGGTATGCTAGGATGCAGAGCCTCAAATCCGGATAGCCGTGGCATCAACCAGCGAATGGCAAAGGACGTTGTTACCGAAAGGGTAAAATTTGAGACCCCTCCCAGAATCTCATCCGTAACCTGAGCAATCTGGAATAGCGCCTGATCCGTCACATCATAAAGCTTGCGACCTTCATCACTTAACTGGACGCCACGATGCACTCGCAAGAATAAAGCACAGCCAAAATATTCTTCCAACAGTTTGATTTGCCGACTGATGGCGCCTTCGGTGACACAAAGCTCGCGGGCTGCTTCCCTGAAACTGAGATGAGAAGCAGCCGCAGTAAAATGCCTTATGGCAGTCAAAGGTGGTAATTTCATAACAACCTCATAGCTTTCAGCTAGTTCATTCAGAAGAGCTGATTAAATGCTTAACTTGATTTTTTGTAAAGCGAACCTGATTTTAAATCGTTTGAGAAAATAACTTAATTTCATATTCTCGAGGTAACTGCCAATACACCCCTTTCAGAGAGAACCGATAATATGTCCTCAGAAACTAAAATCGATATCGAAAGAGTTTTTACAGATACACCGGGCAAAAAAAGCTGTGTTCACCTGAATAACTGTGGTTCTTCTTTGATGCCGCAATCTGTTTTACAAAGCCAGATTACTCATCTGGAACTCGAAGCTGCTATCGGGGGATATGAGGCCGCCAACAAAATGCACCGCGAGATTGAGGCCGTATATGATTCTGTCGCTCGCTTGATAAATTGTCACAGAGATGAAGTTGCCGTTGTCGAAAACGCAACCGTGGGCTGGGCCATGACCTTTTATGCCATTCCCTTTCAGGCTGGCGACCGCATCCTGACCGTCGAAGCGGAATATGCCTCAAACTACGTGGCCTATCTTCAGATCGCCAAAGAAAAAAATGTATCTGTCGAAGTTATTCCCAGCGACGAGAATGGTATCGTTTCCCTTGAAACACTGAAAGAGATGATTGATGACCGCGTCCGCGTTATCTCTGTCACCCATGTTCCGACAAATTCCGGCCTGGTAAACCCGGTCGAAGAAATCGGCAAAATTGCCCGTAAACATAATATTCTTTATGTGGTTGATGCCTGCCAGTCAGCAGGGCAAATGCCGCTGGATGTTGAAAAAATCCAGTGCGATGTTCTCTCGGCCACGGCCCGTAAGTTTCTCCGTGGTCCCCGTGGTGTCGGTTTTGTTTATGTGAGGTCTTCTGTCATTGAGCACCTGCATCCCCCAATGATTGATCTGCTTTCCGCCACATGGGTTAGCGAAAATGAATATGTATTAAGGTCTGATGCACGCCGTTTCGAAAACTGGGAAAACAACTATGCAGCCAAACTGGGTATGGGGGCCTGCATCGACTATGCCCTTGAAATCGGATTGGACAACATTCAGGCCAGAATAGATGAACTGGCAAACTATCTGCGGGGTAACTTGCGGGCAATTGACGGCGTAAAATTGCATACCCTTGGCCCGACTCAATGCGGAATAGTTACCTTTTCTATTACAAGTCGGGATTCTACAGATGCGGTTCAAAAGATCCTAGAGCAAGGCGTAAATGTCAGCACATCATCACCATCCAGTACACTGCTGGATGCGACCAAAAACAACCTACCGGTTCTTATCCGGTCATCAGTACACTATTACAACGATCATCAGGAAATTGATCGCTTCGTCAGTATCATCCGCGATATCGCCAAAGGATAATCAGAACTGCGATAAAGACCGGAAAGAACAAAGATCCTGACATATAAAAACCAGGCTGCTGCCTATCATAACTCCGCATAAATTATGTTTTGTATCAATACATTACATTTTGATCGGGACATTTTGATCGGGACATTACAATTTAATCGGGCAGAAAAATCACTAAATAGCAGCTTGGTCATATTATGTTTAGAATTTATGACATATTCTGATATCTGCTTGTGAAAATTACACACGTTCGTGACATGATATGTTCATTTCCGCGCAATCGGATTTGTCAAAACTCAAAGAATACCCCCGCCTTCTGGAAAGCTGGTATTGGTACTCTAATCTTTGTGAAAAACTGGGACGCCTTCCCTCTCGACAAGATATTAACCCGCTGGATATCAAATTCGCGCTGGGCTACGAAATGCTGGTCGAAAATGATCGCCAGTCTCAAAACCCGCGCGTACGTCTGATCGGCATCGTTGCGGAAGAATTCATGGGCCTTTCCGTCAGTGCGACAGGGAAAACCTATGATACCTTCCTCACCGACGAGAGCAGAGTTACCGCCTGTGGAAAACTCACAGAAGCTCTGGACGAAGGAAAACCTCTGTTCGGGACGACAACATACGCCCGTAAAGACGGTCGAACCTTTGGCTATGCAAGATTAATTTGTCCTCTTCACGCGCACAACAATGAACCGGAAATGGTTTTCATCATCTTTCAAGCCTTTACCGAAGACGAAGACCGAGAAACAGGCGCAAAAAAAGAAAAAGCCATGAAGCGCTGGCTTTAATTAAATCGATAAACACGTAATTCATTATTAAATAAACAGCCGCCAAATCATATTATATTTAGAATAATCATATTATGTTTAGAACTTATGACATATTCTGATATCAGCTTGTGATAATTATCCACGGTGGTGACATTATATGTTCATTTCCGCACAATCGGATTTGTCAGTACTTGAAGAATATCCCCGCCTGCTGAAAAGTTGGTATTGGTATTCAGGGCTTTGCGAAAAATTGGGGCGCTTACCATCCCGGCAGGATATTAACCCGGTTGATATCAAGTTCGCACTGGGCTACGAAATGCTGATCGAAAATGATCGCGAGCACATGAATCCCAGAGTAAGATTAATCGGAACGGTTACCGAGGAATTTACGGGCCTCCCGCACAGTGCAACCGGCATGACCTACGATACCTTCCTGTCAGACGAAAGCCGTATAAAAGCCTGTAATTACCTTATAACTGCACTTGACCAGGGACAGCCTCTTTTTGGCATTGCAAAGTACGCACGAACAAATGGACAAACCTTTAGTTTCGCGAGGATAATATATCCACTTTACACTCTTGAGAACGAACCTGAAATGACTTTTGCTGTCCTTGAAGAGTTTAAGGAGAATGACAACAGAGAAGCAGGCGCCCAAAAAGAAGAGTCCATGAAACGCTGGCTTTAATTTAATTAATTCAAAGAACACCCGACTAATTACCAAATAATTAGCCGCTTGGTCATATTCTGTTTAGGATTTATGTCATATCCTGACATCTGCTTGTGATAATTACATTTTGGTGACACTACATGTTCATTTCCGCACAATCGGATTTGTCAGAACTCAAAGAATATCCCCGCCTGCTGAAAACCTGGTATTGGTATTCAGGGCTTTGTGAAAAGCTGAACCATCTTCCAACCCGACAAGATATTAATCCCGCCGATATTAAATTTGCACTAGGTTATGAAATGCTGGTCGAAAATGACCGCGAGAATAAAAACCCGCGCGTACGTCTGGTCGGTATCGTTGCCGAAGAATTTATGGACCTGTCCGTCAGTGGCACAGGAAAAACATATGACGCTTTTCTGGATGATCAAAGTAGAATTAACGCCTGCAAAGAGGTGACACGGGCACTGGAGCAGAGACAACCATTGTTCGGGATAATGACCTGCACCCGCAAGGATGGACGCTCTTTTGGCTATGCGCGAATTATCTGTCCTCTTCAAAAGATGGAAAATGAACTCGAAATGGTTTTTATCACCTTCCAGTCATTCACAGAAAACGAAGGCCCCCAATCTGGCACGCAAAAAGAAGAAGCCGTGAAACGTTGGTTATAGAGGCCAGACGTTCACAAGTCATTGAATTAGGTTTGCCTGATGGCAATTTCATAGATACATTTTCCTGAATAGCTTTCAAATTAAGCATTTAAAGAAATTTAATTATGAAAACCTTTATCAAAGCAATCCTCTTTTCAACGCTATTCTCAACTCAAACAATAGCTGACACATACCAAGATATTCTCTTGTCCTATAACAACGGTAACTTCACTAAAACATTTGAAATGGCTAGTGAAATTGCAAAAAAGGACGATCCTAGAGGGCAATTTATCCTAGGCGTCCTATACGAAAAAGGACAAGGCGTAGAGCATAGCTATCCTCAAGCGCTGTTATGGTATAAAAAAGCTGCAAATCAAGGACATGAAAAAGCCCAGTTAAATTTGGGAATTTATTACGAACACGGTTATGGTACCGAGCAAAATTACACCAAAGCCTTTAACTGGTTTAAAACAGCTGCCGAGCAGGGCCTTGCATTATCAGAACAAAAAATGGGTGAAATGTATGAAAAAGGGTTGGGTACAGAACAAAGCTATGCCAAAGCTTATCAATGGTACACTAAAGCTGCTAACAAGGGCCAAGCAGAAGCTCAACATAATCTCGGTGTTATTTACCAAAAAGGCTTAGGTGTTAAGCAGAACTATTTTGAGGCTTTTAAGTGGTATAACCTTGCGGCAACCAATGACTTTGCGCCATCACAACATAATTTAGGATTTATGTTTCAAAAAGGAATGGGAACGAATCAAAGTTATTCTGAAGCTTTTAAATGGTATAAAAAAGCTGCACAACAGCAAGATACGTTATCTCAATACAACCTTGGTTATATGTATTTTTCTGGACAAGGAATAGAAAAAAATTATCGTAAATCTCTAAAATGGTACAAAAAAGCAGCAAATCAGAATTATTATCCAGCTCAACTTAGCCTTGGGAAAATGCATGAGGAAGGATGGGGAACAACGAAAAGCTACCTTAATGCATATGTATGGTACAAAATTTCACAAAGAAATGGAGCGCGGAAAGCTCTGTTATTTATCTCATTAATAGTACCTCATATGACAATCAAAGAAATAAAAGAGGCCGAACAAAAGGCCACACTCTGGGAGCAAAATAACATTGATCCCTGAACAGAATCTCCTTATCATTATCAAAAAATAAGAAACAATCATTATACTTTTTTGCATATTATCATTTGGTGAAAAAGGCGCATATTAGTCATCAAGGGCAACCACTCTTTTATGAGTACTACCAAGAGGACTAATTCGATGAAACCCGTCGTAACTGCCAAAGATTTTGATTTTACAGCTGCTGACATCGACTTTCATATTCGCGAGGCACATCGCCTGCGCTCTGAAGCTGCGGGTCGTCTGTTGACTGCTATGTTCAAGCCACTCTTTAAATCCGTCAAAGATTTCCTGGGTCGCATGAGCTATCACAAGGTGAAACACGCTTAAGTCATTAAGCCAAAGTTTCTGTTCTTAGAAGCCAGATAATACTGACCCCACTGAATTTAGTTTTCATCCGAAGGGAAACAAAATTCATATTATCTGATCAGGTTGAACATGAAGGTTGGCTAAATACCCAAGTGATAAAGAGGATGTTATCTCAACATCTTCTTTTTTTATGCCCGGGGTAAATCGTAAGAACAGCAAAACCCACAAATCCCATATACCTTACCGATCACGTAATAATTGATCGCGAAAACATTCAGCTTTCATCACAAATGATCATTGCGCCCGACCTCTGACTTGCTATTCTTCTCATGATCAAACCAATAGCAATTCATTCTCGAAAAACGATCCTATCAGAATGCCGCAAACAGCACTCTTTTCAGAGCAAGACGAACGGGTAATCGATCTCGCAACATGGCCTCGGCAGAGCCAGTATGCCATGTTCAAAGATTTTGGCTCTCCCCATTTCAGCATCACAACACGTGTTGATGTCACGGAGATAATGAAGGCAAAACAAAGTCGAGATGTTTCACCCTTTACTGCCATGCTTTTTTGCATCATGCAGGCATTCAATGCCGTACCAGAACTACGGACCCGCTTTCGCAACACGGACGGGCAGCTTTCCATCATAGAACACAATAAAGTTCATTCTTCGATCACTGTGCCAATTGAAGATGATCGCTTTGCCTTTTGCGAAATCCCCTATAGCGCTGATTGGCAAGCATTTAACAAAAATTGCCAAAGTGTAATTACAGCGGGAAAAGAACAAAAAGAACTGGACGATAAAACCATCGGCACTGATTACTGGATTTTCATGTCTTGCCTTCCCTGGCTCGATTTTACCGACATGCAGCACCCCCTAAAAGGTCCAGATGACTGCGTTCCCCGTTTAGCTTGGGGAAAATTTGTTCCTCGAATAACACAATCCGATGGGGCACCATCAGATCAAGAAAACTGGGATGTTGCAGTTAACCTTACGGCCCATCATGCGCTTGTTGATGGCGTTCACATGGCGCATTTTTTTCAAAAGCTCGAAGAGAATTGTCGTAATTTCCCATAACCCAACATACCCCATCGCTCAACATACATAGAAACTTTCAAGCCCCCCTGCTTTCACAGAGAAAAATAATGATTTTCAATCATGTACAGATAAAAGTAAAAGATCTTGAAGCCAGTAAAAATTTTTATGACCCGATCATGTCTGCGCTTGGCTATGACCAGGTTCTTGATATTCCCGACATCGTTATCGGTTACGGCACCAGTGTCCATGACATGTTTGAAATACGTCAAGCTGACGAAGATGCCCCTTTATCCCACGCTGTACATATTTCCTTTAACGCGAGCGATAAAAAAAGTGTTGATGAGTTCTATCGCATCGCTCTTGAAAATGGAGCGACCTGTAATGGCAAACCCGGCTTGCGGCCAGAATATGAAGATGGTTATTACGCAGCCTTTGTTCTTGATCTTGATGGCCATAACATCGAAGCAGTGTATGCCGAACAGCGGGAATAGATTTTATCCCCGCAACATTTCCTGCTTGGGGCTAACACCATAGCGGCGGGTAAATGCCCGCGACAAGGCTGCTGAACTGGAAAACCCGACCCGTCCTGCAATAGCCTTCAAGGGAACACCCTTGGCCAGCTCGGTTCGCGCAAGTGTCAGACGCCAGTTCGAAAGATATTGCCCGGGTGTCACACCCACAAGCTTGCGAAAGGAATTGGCAAAATGGGTTCTGGACATAGCCGAAATTTCAGCAAGATTTTCGAGGTTAAAGTTACGATCAGGATTGTCATGCATTGCGATAATCGCCAACGAGATATTGGGATCGGCCAAACCCGCCAACAACCCGACCTCTGTCTGTCCTGCTTCGATCAAATGTCGTAACAGACGGATCACAACAATTTCACAAAGACGATCAATAACGGCACGCCCACCGCAACGCGGGGCAATTGCTTCTTCCAAAAGAATATCGGTAACAGCCCGCAACGGTGCAGATTGATCAAGTCGTACAATCACCAGATCAGGCAGAGCCAAGGCAATGGGGTTTGCATCACCGCCAGTATCAACAACAGCACACACAAAACCATTTGCCCCTTGATCATCGCTTAAACCGCTGTGATCGAATGTATGAAATGAAATAACCTTGAAATCATCAGGCACGCCACGCGGATAAAACACCAGCAATGGAATATCTGGCTTCAGGCCATCAAATTCAGGAACTGATGATAAAACCTGACCACGCTGTACAACAAAGAAGTTGGCCTCTCCAACAGGAAGTTCAGCATTTATAACGCCAGTATCACTTTCGGGCCTCAGTCTCAGGACATTATCATAGCCAGATATATCCACAGGACTAACGGGCTGGCTTCCAGTCTCTAAAGACCCGGTTTCTTGGAGATTTTGTCGTTCGTGAAAACTTTGCCTTTCAAATTCTGTTGTTAACAAATCACGCCCGATATTCTGTACACGGGCATGAATATGAAATCGCTGAATAAGGGCTGACAATCGATCAGCTTTTTTAAAAGGCTTTCCCAAAATAACTCCTTCACATTTTGTACTATGGATCAATTTTTTTGCACAAAAAGTACCTAAAGGTTCACTATAATAAAAATCAAGCGCTGAAGTCCAGCCAAATGATTTACGAGACCCAATACCCTCAGAAAGGTCCCCCCTGTAATGCTGATGCCTCGTCAGAAAACCCCGAAGCTCTCACTGCCAACACTCAATGATGGAAGGTTTGATCTCAGCAGTGATGGTGCCGAGCGCTATACACTGGTGACTTTCTATCGCGGCCTCCACTGCCCAATCTGTGCAAATTACCTAAAAGAGCTAGAGCGCCTGACACCTGAATTCGCAGAACGCGGTGTAAAAACCATTGCCATCAGCTCTGACGGGAAAGATCGTACAGAAGAAATGGCGGCAAAAATCGACGCCAAAAATTTGCGTTTTGCCTATGACTTGCCTCTGTCTGTGGCCAAGGAATGGGGCCTCTATATCTCAACATCTCGCGGCAAAACATCCATTGGCATCGAAGAACCTGCTCTCTTTTCCGAGCCAGGCGTCTTTCTCGTCACGCCGGGACAGACACTTTATTATGCATCTGTCCAGACAATGCCTTTTGTCCGGCCTGTCTTCAAAGAAATGATCGGTGCTTTGGATTTTGTCATTGCAAATGACTATCCGGGCCGCGGCGAATACGCAGGCGAAGTTTAAAGACCGAAGCCGGTTAAAGAGGACAGACATGCCGAGTTTCTGGAGGTGACCGTATTTTGGCAATGTTGGCGTAGTCAAAGTACTGTCTATACTCCAGAAATTGGCCCCCGGCCCATCACACACACAAGCAGGCCGGGGGCTTTTTTCAAGGCAGATTCTAAGAGCCGAAAAAAAACATCAACCAACCAGATCTATTATTCAGCTGTAGTTTATAGGTAATGCCCAGACAGGATCGTTGTGTTTATCCCAATAAAGCTGATGAACTTGCCTGTATATTGGGCCAAGCAGGCCATCACCTACAACAGAATGATTCAACCGTGTTACAGGCATAACGCCGCCAGCGGTGGATGAAATAAAAATTTCATCAGCAGCAACCAACTCATCCCGCGATATTTGAGTTGCTTCACAAGCAATACCCAGCTCTGCACAGAGATCAAAAACTGTCTGCCGCGTGATACCTGCTAACACGCCACTATCCGGTGTTGCGACGAGGCCATCTTTGACAGCAAAAACATTAAAACCGGGACCTTCCGCAATGTTACCGTGATCGTTGAGCAACAGTGTCGTCTCTGCCCCTTTTTCATAAGCATCATAAAGCCCTTGAACCAGATCCAGCCAATGATAGTTCTTTATCGAGGGGTCAACGGAACTTGACGGAATGCGAACCCTGTCACTGATTGCAAGGTGCAATCCCCGTTTCATCTGTGCCTTGTTAGCAACAGATCCAAAGGGAATAGCAAAAGCCATAAAGCGATTTATGGCATCGCGGGGATCACGACTAAAATCGGGTGAGTTCCCACGCGTACAAATCAGCTCGACATAAGCATCCCGATGCCCCGATAAAGCCACACAGTTTTGTAGAATTTCAATGACCTCATCCCGGTTATAGGGAATAGCCATGTGAAGTTTTTCCAAACCGGCGAAAAAACGATCCAAATGTAAATCCAGTCTGAAAAAAGCACCCTGCCAGACATGAACAACATCATAGGTGGCATCAGAATGCAGGAAGCCATAATCCAATACGGATACTTTCGCCTGATCCATAGGAACATATTGATCGTCAAGGAAAGAGATCCCTTTGGGATAACGGTGTGGATCGCGATAAGTCTGCGTTACATCTGGTAGAGGCATCGGATTTCCAGCTTTTGGGTACAGGAAAATCAGGACAATTCAACTATCGTAAGCTAAAGGCCATTTCTCAGATCCAGTCAATAAACTTTCTCTTCAAACAGCCTAAATCATCAACCCGGCATCCAGGATCAAAGAAACGATAACAACCTGCATCTTCTCTTTAATAGATTAATTCACCTCTAGAATCGTGCGGGTGATCATCTCACCATCCTCGTCAAAATCGTATTCGTGCTGAAAGCCAAACTTGGAGAGAATGTGTAAAGACACAGCATTTTTCTTTTGTGCATAAGCATGGATTTTTTTCATACCCAGTGTTTCTTTGCCAAATGCCAGCACTGCCATCACAGCCTCTGTTGCCAAGCCGCCCCCCCAGAACTCTGGTAACAAACCATACGAAAGTTCGACGATCTCATCTGTTTCATTTTCTTCCCGCAATCCACATTCGCCCATAAACACATTTTGTTCACGATCAAAAACGGCCCAGAGACCAAAGCCGCGACGCAACCAATGATCGGTTATAATCCCGAGTTGCTTATCACTTCCCTGTGGGGTTTGCGTGCCAATTTTGCGGATCGCCATAACCTGAGCATTGCCATAAAGCTGAAACAGAATATCCCCGTCTTTTGAAGAAAAAGGGCGCAATGTTAATCGCTCGGTCACAAGTATGTTGCTACCAGCAAGAGCTTGAGTGGATGAAATTTTGGCATGCATAAGAATGAACCTGAATAAGATAGAATTTGCGAACAAAAATTAACAGAGAAACTTCAAAACCATATGGTCTATTTTAGAGACCAATTGGATTATTGATAACAACACGCATCGTCAATCATAATCTAAAAAAACAAAGGTGAACAATAGAGCATTGATTTTACTTATATTTCTCATAAAAAATAAATCCAATGAAATTCATCAACAGTTGCGCCGCCAGTATCTGTGTACTTTCAGTAGGGTCATAAGCGGGGGCAACCTCAACCAGATCAATCCCGACAACATTTCCCTGCTTTGCAAGGCCCTGTAGAATTTCCAACACATCGTAATAGGCAAAGCCACCGTGACTGGGGGTTCCTGTACCCGGCGCGATAGAGGGACAAAACGCATCAATATCAATGGTGACATAATAACGCGTGTTTTTCGGGATTCGGTCAAGAACACCTTCTGGTCCCAATTTACGGACCTGACGAACAGAAAGAATATCAGATCCTCGTGTACGTGCATCATCATAGCCTTCTTTAGCTGTAGAAGACACATTACGGATACCCAGTTGCGTCATGCCAGATACGTAATCTTTTTCAATTGCCCGCCGCATGGGATTACCGTGACCCGCTGTCACCCCGTGACGTTCATCAACAAAGTCCAAATGCGCATCAATTTGCACAACATGAATAGAACCTTTTCCCGCAGCATCATCCGCGAAGGCATTTATACAGGGAATATTAATGGAATGGTCACCGCCAATGACGACAGGCAACGCCCCCGCAGAGAGAATTTTACGGACGCCCAGCTCTATATTGGCATGGCTTTTTTCTGTTTGTGTATGAATAATATCCGCATCACCGATATCCACGATACGCACATCAGAACCAAGGTAAGTTGCTTCATCTTCATGGTCATAAGCACCCGCATGGCCAAAAGAAAAAAGAGTTGAAGCTTCCCTCACAGCCCTGGGACCAAACCGTGCGCCAGCCCGCCACTGTGTGCCAAAATCAAAAGGCGCGCCCAAAACAGCAACATCCGCGTCAATCTTGTCCCAATCAGCGACATAGTTCCGTTTGCCAAAAGTTGAAATTCCAACAAAAGGCAAATCCAATCGCCCGGCTTCATAACCATGATCTGCCATTATTTACTCCATTTCTTGATAAATCTGCTCAACAAATTGAGCCTGATTTAATTACATAATAAAATATGATTTTAATTATCTTTATATTTCTTTTTCTAATGCATTATAAAATACATCATTAATGGGTGTATCTGGTTAACAGGGTAACAGTATGAGCCTCTTTTCAGAAAAGCTTCTCCGTACTTTTTGCAAGGTTGTAGAGCATCGCGGGTTTTCCGGCGCACAGTATGATTTAGGCATAAGTCAGCCAGCCATTAGTAATCATATTCGCGATCTGGAAATTATTCTGGGCTATCGTCTGTGTGAACGGGGACGCAGTGGATTTCACTTAACCGATCGAGGGCAACAGACTTACGAGATGTCCCGAAAGATGCTGATCCAGTTTGAAGATTTTGAAAATGACCTCCTTGGATTACGAGATGCCTTAAAAGGATCATTACGAATTGGCGTGGTTGATGCGCACCACACAAACCCAGCCCTTCCGATCAGTGCGGCTATAAAGCATTTTTTCGATAGAGAAAATGACATCCAGTTTCAGCTTCACGTTGCCTCCCCCAATGAGCTGGAACTTGAACTTATCAACGGCACACTGCACCTTGCCATAGGGCCTTTTACGCAAAAGATCGAAGGTCTAAGCTATCAATATCTGTCGTCAGAGCACCACTCCCTCTATTGCGGTGCATCGCACCCTCTTTTCAACGTCTCTTCCGATAAAATCACCCCTCAGATAATAGAAGACCATCAACTCTGTCTGCGCAGTTACAATACTCATTCCGGTCTGGAGCTTTTGAAAGGCAAAGGGCAAACCGCGCTGGTTTCAAATATGGAAGCACAGGCCAGCCTTATTCTGAGTGGAAAATTCCTCGGAGCGTTACCCGATCACTACGCAAAAGAGTGGGTAGATCGGGGAAATCTAAAAGCTCTGCACCATAAAGATCTATGCTGGACGTCAGACTTTCATCTCGCAACAAGACGGTCCCCCGCCCAACGAGAAATCATAGAACTTTTTACACAGGATTTTTTAAATCTGGTAGCCCCAGAAGCATTATAGCTGAAGCTATTAGCCTAAATTATTCTGCGGCAATGGCTTCACGACGGAACATTTCAAGCAGAAGGTTTATCCGATGATCTCCCTTGAACTCTGGCCGGTGAACCAACGCAATATTGATCTCTGCATTGCCCCCTTCTAACGGAAAGACCGCCGCTCTGTTTTCCAGCTCGAAACTCTCAACAATGGACCGTGGCAAAACAGACGCGCAGAGGCCAGCCTTGATACAGGCAAGAATACCATCCAGTGTAGAGATCTCCATCATCTTGGGCGCGGTCAGATTTTGTGCTCGATACCAGTCAATTGCAAAATTACGATAGCCACAGCCTTCCTGAATCAAAACCATGATCGGCAGTTCCAGTGCTTGCTCCAGCCTGGTTAAACCTTTTGGTGCAATATAAACCAATGGTTCGGTAAAAAGCATATGCGTTATTAAGCTATCCTGATCTGTACTGCGTTTTCGACGATCAACCACGACCGCGGCATCCAGACGACAATCATTCACGGCATTATTAAGAGAGCCGGAAACCCCGGTATCCACGGAAATTTCTGCATCAGGATGAAAGCGCCGGTATTCCGTTATAAAACGTGGCAACAGATGAGATGCCTGCGTATCCACAAACCCCATTCGTATATGGCCGACATCACCCGGGTTCACCGCTCCCTTCGCGGCACGTTCCAGGGTCAGCATGGCATTGGCATATTCCAACAGCTTCTCTGCTTCATGCGTAGGCACCAAACGACGATGCGCCCGCAAGAAAAGTGAAACGCCGAGTTCACTCTCAAGCTTGCGAATGCGGGCTGTGACATTGGGCTGTACCGTATTCAAACTTTCTGCCGCAGCTGTCACACTGCCCAGATCCATCACCAGTTTAAATGTACGTAATGCAGACAGGTCCATCTTGCAGATTCCGTTCAATCAAAATTCATATCATTATTTTTTATTTATTTATAAAAACAAACTATTTTTTTTGATTTTATTTTTGCGATTAACTTTCCCCTGTTCATTCTCAGCCAGATAACCCGCCACAGTTAAATGGTTATCCCCAAAAGAATGACGCCAGAAGACCAAACCACCACAGACAACTGGACCGATTACCAATTGATGTCAGCAAAAAAGTTTATCAGGAGCCCCCAATGACCTTTGAAATCTGGGTCACCTTTGTTTTTGCCGCGAGTGCAAATATTCTCGCCCCTGGTCCAGCAATCGTTCTTGCAATCAGAAACGGCCTGTCATTGGGGATGAGAAAAACGATCTATTCAACCCTAGGCAATGTTGTGGCGATTGGGTGCGTTGGTCTCGCTGTTACACTTGGTTTAGGCGCAATTATAACAACAGAACCAGGAATATTTTCAGTTCTGCGTGTTCTGGGCGGCAGCTATCTACTCTGGCTTGCCTACCAGAACTGGCAAAGGGGCATGATCTCACTTGATCATCTTTGCGTAGATAACAAGGATGCCAAAAACACCAATGACGATGCTGGCGCCGACACCAATAGCAGCGTCTGTTCCTTTGCGGCTTCCTTGCAAGTTCAGAGATCTGCCCCCTATCTTTTCCGGCAATCCCTGCTTGTTGGTTTGACAAATCCCAAGATGATTATTTTCCTGCTTGCCCTCTTCCCGCTCTTTTTAAATACACAGGCCGCCGCCACACCACAGCTGCTGCTTATGACAGCAACCTTCATGGGGTTATCTTTTCTCTCTCTCAGCGCCTTTGCCTATACTGCTGTCAAACTGTCTCGCCTGATCCGTCAACCTTCGACCATAACTTTCATCAACAAGCTTATAGCCATTATCTTTTTTGGCTTTGGTTCAAGCCTTGTCTGTTTCGGCCTTACAACAATGTGAGTTGGTTTCGTTCTCCCCTCAACCTCTGCACATGACCAACAATCATGAAAGTTCTCTTTGCTTTATCTTGAAACATCTTCGTAGGTAGTGTTTGTTAAATTCAGTGATCTTGAAATAGAGACTTTCCAGAAGTTCGGGGTAAACAATGTTGGCAAACACCAATACGAGAATGAAATCGCGGTACAGAGAAGATTTACCCCAACTAAAAGGTGGCTTGTTTCTGAGTGATGGCGGCTTAGAGACCGACTTGATCTTTAATCAAAACATTCCCATCAAAGCCTTTGCCGCCCATACTCTGCTACCGGATGAAAAGGGACGCGGTGCGCTTACGAACTATTACCAAGGATTTCTTGCTCTCGCACAACAGATGAATACCGGCTTTATTCTCGATGGACAAACCTGGAAAGCTCACCCCCATTGGGCTGATGATCTTGGGGAAGGTCTGGACGATATAGAAGCCGCTAACCATGCTTCCGTTGCCTTCATAGCCGCCCTTAGAGAAAAATGGGATAACAACACACAACAAGCCATTGTCCTCAATGCCTCTTTAGGTCCCCGCGGAGATGCCTATGCCCCGGATTACCAGATATCGACAAAAGAGGCCGAAGATTATCATGCACAACAGGTAAGCTGGTTGGCTGCTACACCTGTGGACATGATAACAGCCATGACCTTTACACAATCAGAAGAGGCCATTGGCGCCGTACGTGCAGCACACAAAGCGAAATTGCCTATCGCAGTTTCTTTCACGGTTGAAACAGATGGTTTGCTCCCGACCGGTCAGTCGCTTGCTGACGCGATTGATCAAGTTGACCGGGAAACCAATTCTCAGGCGATTTATTTTATGATCAACTGTGCGCACCCTGAACATTTCCCCCCAAATTTATCATCTGGGGATTTATCAGATAACCAGCTAGGCGATCACAGCTGGGCAAAAAGGATAAAAGGCATCCGCTGTAATGCGTCAAGAATGAGTCATGCAGAGCTTGATAATTGTGAGGCACTTGATGCCGGAAACCCCGACGAATTAGGGCAGCAATATCAGGAAATCTATTCCAGAATGCCGTGGCTCAATATCTTTGGTGGATGCTGCGGGTCGGACCTGCGACATTTGACAGAAATAGCCCGCGCGATTATCCCAAAACAACTGGGTTAATTACCTCAAAAATAAAGCAATCACAGAGGGCGAGTTACTATCTAATTTAGCTTCGTTTGAAACCAGCACGCTCAAGCGTCGGCCAGGGATGGGTAAATGAGATCTTCAACCCCATCCAGCCCAGCGCCAATATCAATGAACTGTCGTTTAAATATTTTAAGGTAATTCAGGTTTTCAGTGTTGGCATCAGGAAGACGCTTTTCACAATCAAGCTCATTTTTTTGAAAGAGGATCATCGGATTTCCCCCATCACTATTCAACAGGGGTAAACCAACCGTTTCCAGACAAATACTCAAACCACTCTGCATAACCTGTTCGACGACACCAACAATACCACAAGGCTTGTTTACAACAGTCCAGAGAGCTTGCGAAGCCTGTATTCGGCGCTCTTTACCAACCAGATCCAGATAATTCCCCCCCTTACCGGTGTCGCCAAACTTTTCACTTAAGCTTGATCCAAGAAGGCGGATTTTTATATAATCGTCCGAGATCATCTCGTAGATCATAAAATTGGGGAGTAATGACGGTACTTCTTCCGGGCGAAAACTGTCTCGCGACGGCGCATAACCATCACGGGGCAAATCGAGCCAATACCTGTAAAACTCTGCAGATTTCGGATGTTTAAAATCCATAAAGAGCCACAGCCTTTTTTTAACATTCACGCAAGCAATGTAACTTCCAGAACAGGAGTTGCACTATGGCTCGAATACCTTGTAGAAATAAATAAGGAGGTCACCAAAACCGGAACTGAAAATCACAAGCAAGATCATGCCCGTGTCCGATGACTTAAATCAAGAACTATCTTACTGATTTTACTATTATTTCAAAAATAATCGAAAATAAAGCAAACGAATGTGATGAAAAATCGTTTTTAAATCTTTGATTGCTGGAAAATTTAACACAAAATTGCTGTAAATAAAGAAAGTTCGACCTCATGCCGAACAACTATCACGAATCAATCTTTGAAATCAGAAATCCCTGCCCCGAGATCAAAAAAGGTCCGTTCGGAAACCCGGATACACTTTAATAAACGGTCCTCTTTATCGTCAAACTGATGCGAACTTTCGAAAAAAGCATCGTCCCGATCCCAACTGATTTCGTTATTCTGAAACAGGATAAGTGGATGGCCGTCTTCAACGTTTGAAATGGGTAGCCCAACAGCCTCGATACAGGCAATCCGCCCGGACATCAGCTCCTGTTCCAAAAGCACATGCATCCCGCAGGGTTTTTCAACCTGCGACCATAAAGCAGCCGACGCACTTGGCTTGCGATGCTCTTCGACAGCATCCAGGTAGTTACTACCCGTTCGATTACCCCCAAAACGTTCCTCTACAGCCGATCCGATGAGCCTTATCCTGATAAGATCAGATGATATCAGTTCGTAAACCAGCATGGTAGGCAACAAACTTGGAATTTCTTCCGGCCTGAAACTGCTTTTATCCGGTAAAATTCCTGTCCGTGGTAGATTGCACCAATAGTCATAAAAGGCCTGATTTTTAGAATGCCTGAATTCAATCAACGCCTTTGCGCCTTTCTATTTCGTTCGCAAGCAGCGTTTTGGGATGAAGGAATAGCCCCAATAAGGTTAAACCCTAAAACTCAAAACAGGTATATCAAAACACAAATGAAATAGTTAATAAAGTGTTAACAAAATTTTTGATTACATTACATTCTATGCACGACATTGATGCTGGGGTTTATGAGGAAATACCAAAAAAAGAGAAAAGAAACGCCCATCTTGTAGTGAAATAATTTTGCCAAAGACACCAGAAGCAGGATAAACAATATCACTTCTATTCCTGACAAGGAAAATTCCTGCGATGCGACAATCTCTAAGAGACAAAATTATTGAGGTCTGTGACCTCAAGATAGAGAAAAAGGGTGAGACAGTTGGCCTGTCTTTCTACGCTTTTTTTGCGAATAAGAACGACGATCCAGAGCTATTGATGGAAGCAGCTACATGGTGGATACAGGCGCACAAGCTTGATCATTTTGAAAAGGCCCAAAAGATCAAAGACATGGTTTTAAACGGAAAGTAAAAGCAACAATATGCATGAATAAAAATCTGTATCCTTCCTATCCATAGAGATACAGATTTCCATACAAATATTTTCAAAGCTATCAAATCCCTACCTTATCAGGAGACAAGTGATCTTTGAGAAGATTAGACTAAAAGTTAAATCTATTGATCATTTTTTGGATGCCACCCCGGCGGTTGAATCAAATAGGCTAGCTTGTTACTCAATCCTTTGGCGTGCCAGATTTTTCGGGTTAACCCTGTAAATCCATGAAAAAAGACCACAATCGGGTTTACTGATTTAATAGGGGGAGATACGCCATAGATAACTGTTTCTTCTTCCTCTGCAAAAGTGCCAAACATTTTATCCCAAATGATAAAAATCCCTGCATAATTCTTGTCAATGTATTGCGGGTTGGAACCATGATGTACCCGGTGGTGAGAGGGTGTATTCATAACTGCCTCGTAAAACCTGGGCAGCTTTCCGATCGTGTCGGTATGCAACAGTGTCTGGTATAGCTGCACAAGCGATGCAGATAACAGAACCAAAAAGGGATCAAAGCCAATGAAAACCAGTGGTATATAAAACGGCAATCCAAAAATTGCATCCAGAGGCCCATGTCGATAAGCAACAGAGATATTGAAATAGGGAGAGCTATGATGAACGGTATGTGTCGCCCAGCCTAGTCCCATACGGTGAGCGACCCTGTGTTCAAAGTAATACGCCAAGTCCGCCAAGATAATGCACAAAGCAACTGTCCAATAATTACTCGGCATCAATGTCAAGCTATAGGTCGGATAAATGAGATAAAAAGCAGCCAGATATACGCCCGCAAATACAGCAACAAGCCCGACGTGAGCAACCAGAGTTACGAAGTTCGCAAAACAGTCCCCCGCTGTAGCCCAGGTCATTTCTTTCTTGATCACAAGCCTGATAATTTCAAAAAGAAAAAAGGCCATAGCAAAAACAAACACCCAATCATCAGCCAAACTTTGCCATTCATAGAGCGTCCATTCATCAAGCAAGTGCGTCCAGAAATCCATCTCAAACCTCCCCCTGTGTTTGAAGAGATAGCAGCAACTGCTTTGCCGCCTGATAAGATCTTTGTTGAAAATCTTTATCATTCTTTTTTATAGGGAAAAGCGCATCGTGGTTAAAGTAGATGCCGATCAGGCCTGATGCGATAATTGAAATCATGTCTTTCTTTGCATTTTGATAAAGAGCCGATAAAACCTTCTCAAAACTAAGCTGAACATCATCAAACCACGATGTCATAAGCTCTTTTGTATAGTCGTGGGTTTGCGCTATAACAATCAGGTTCGTTGCTATCATTGTGTCAGTTGGTGAGGTCATATCTGAATTATCCAAAAACAGAAGGGCCAATAACTCGTCCTCACCAGAAAAGGGATAGGCCGCAAGTTCCTGCATACTCGTGCGACATCGATCAGTGTATCGCTTCACAACCTCTCGCAAGAGTTCTTCGTTATTCCCCACATGGTGACGTAAAAGGGGACGAGCAATCCCCGCCTCTTCAGCAATACGTTTTTGTGTCGCCCCTTCCAGACCATAAAGCGCGATACAGCGCTCATAAGCCTTCAGAATGTCTTCTCTTCTTTCATGTTTTATACTCGGTCTAGGCATTTCAACAAACCAAAATAAATTATCAATTATGACAATAAATATGGTGTAAAAAATAAATTGTCAATAAGGACAATTTATTCTGATGTCCGGTATATGTTGTAAATCAAGGGAAAGAAAATGTTTCTAATTTATACTGAACACGAATATGACAAATTCAGATGAACGGAAACTGATATGACACTGGAACATGATCATTCAGCCAAAGCCATTCGAGAACGTTTTGCCAAGGGCCACAAAGCAAGTTATCTGCAGGATTGGGTTTACGGCAGCATTGATGGCGCCGTCACGACCTTTGCGGTTGTATCCGGTGTGATAGGTGCACAGCTGTCAGTCCGTGTCATTCTGATCCTTGGGGTTGCCAACTTACTTGCCGATGGTTTTTCCATGGCCGCAGGAAATTACAGTGCAACCAAATCCGAACTGGATGATACAGAACGCCTGTGGGCCATCGAGCGCAAACACATAAAACAGGTTCCAGAGGGCGAACGTGAAGAAATCCGACAAATTCTATCAGCGAAGGGATTAAGCGGGCCGACCCTGGAAGAAGCAGCGGACGCCATAACATCAAATGAAGAGCTTTGGATCAACACCATGATTACAGAGGAATATGGCATATCCCCAACATCACGGGTTCCCTTGAAATCTGCACTATCAACATTTGGGGCATTCTTTATCGCAGGCGCAATTCCCTTGCTGCCCTTTATCTTTTCCCTTCAAAACGCTTTTACTCTCGCCTGCGGTATGACAGCCCTTGCTTTTTTCATCATTGGCATGATCAAAAGCCGCTGGTCACTGGCTCCATGGTGGCGTTCGGGCACAGAAACACTTTTGATTGGCGGACTGGCCGCTTTGGTTTCCTATGGCGTTGGCTACCTGTTGCGTGGGATTGTTGATTAATTATTATGTGTAATCATAATCTCTTACCCTACGACGATAGGTCCCCGGCCCTTGACCAAATTGCCGTTTAAAACGACTGGAAAATGACGGTGTTGATGCATAGCCACAAAGCTCGGCAACTCTGTCGATTGAATAGTCTGTACTGGAGAGCAAAAGCCTGGCTCGCATTAACCGCCAAAGCGTAAGATACTCTATCGGCGGCAAGCCAACCAACCGGGTAAAATAATCCGAAAAACGTGCCCGAGACATTCCTGCGATTTGAGCAAGAGAATTTACCGTCCAGGCTTTCTGAGGAGTTTGATGAATCACATTTAACGCCTTGGACAATTGGATATCTGAAAGAGCAGCAATAAAACCTTTTTGTTTGTAATCCAGATCTAATGACAATCGACGAACCAGCTGAATAAGGATGATTTCAAGAAGACGTGCCAGAATCCCCCTCGCTCCTTGCCCAGCAAATTCGGCTTCAAGTTTTAATAACTTTAATGCACTTGATGTCCAAGGCTCTGGACCAAGAGCTTCCTGGTTCAGAATCAACAAAGGGGGAAGGTTAATTAAAATGGGGTGATCGATATCTTCGTCAAATTGACAAAAGCCACAAAGAAGTCGACACCTGCCTTCTCCTTCACCATAAGACAAAACGCCCCCATCAAAGCATCCCTGCTCCAGGGCAACAGACAAAGTAACAGGACTTGGATAATCAAGGTTGTTGCTATGAGAAACAATCTGTGAAACCCCATCCGGCACAATAACCAGATCACCTTCGTTCAGCAGATGCGATTCCATCCCATTGGGCGTCAGCCAGCACTGGCCCTGTAAAACCAAATGAAAGCGGATCCGACGCTGTTCATGTGGCAGCTCAATTGCGTAAGGGCCTTTGAAATCAGTTTTAAAATAAAGCTGACTGCGAAGCCGAAGCGTCGAGAAAACCTCGCTCAACAGATCAGAATTTATATCCTTTGCAGGCATATTATTCATAGCACCCATAAATGAGACGATTGAATAGAAATCAGAGACCCCCCAAAAGTGACCTTCCCTCTTTGAACTGTCAAGCTGAGACAGCAAACACTGTCATACACACACTCAATAAACAGGGACATCGGGAATGCCGCTAGAGACCATACTTGCCATTTTTGGCTTTGCTTTTGTCACATCCATTTCTCCGGGTCCCGGCAACTTTTTGCTTTTAACTTCAGGGGTTAATTTTGGTTTTGTTCGCTCAGTCCCTTTAATTCTGGGTATCAGTCTTGGATTTTTGAGTATGGTATTTGCGATAGGGCTTGGCTTTGGGCAGATCCTGAAATCATTTCCGTTATTATACAGTGGTCTCAAGTATTGCTGTCTTGCTTATGTTCTTTGGCTTGCCTGGAAAATTGCAACAAGTAAATCAATTGGAAATGATACCAACAGTTCAGAGAATGCAAATGGCTTTGATAAGCCCATAAGCTTTGTACAGGCCGCTCTTTTACAACTGCTGAATCCCAAAGCCTGGGCTGTATCACTGATTATTACCGTCAGTTACACCACACCTGAAAACTATCTCAACAGCTTAATCCTGCTGATTTTTTTCTTTGCCATCGTTAATTTACCCAGTATTTCGGTTTGGGCGGTATCCGGTACTGTCCTTCGCCGCACGCTCGTTCAGGGCAAGCGGATTATCATTTTCAACCGGATCATGGCACTACTGCTTGTCGGTTCTATGATCCCGGTGGTTATAAGCGCGTAAAGCACGTGTTGTATGAAGATTTCAGAACGCTGTTTTTCATACGATATATCTGAATCACCTAAATGAAAAAACAATTACACCGATCCCCACAGCCAAAGCAAGGCAACCGAGAATAACCTCACCGTACTTTTTCCCGTCAGCTTTAGGTTGATTAATCAAGGTTGCTTCCCCAGGGTTTGCTGGATCATAAAACACATCAACGGTCTGTCCAACAGCATGGCTATTGCCAAGCCCTTTGGCTTCTGCTTCGTCTGACACTGTATAGTAGGCAACTCTTGATCCACTGTAGCTCCTCCCCCCAACATTATAATCATACCCGGCATAAAAAACATGCTGGCTACTGGTAGATTTAGGACGCGATACAAGGCTTTTTGTCATGACACCAGTCGTTTTCGGCCAATGACCACAGGCTTCAAACATCTTGAGTGACCGGATTGCATCAATCAACAGATAAAGCGCCAATCCCACAAGAAAGAGACCGGCCCAAAAAGCATTACTCATATGCAAATCTCCTCTTCAACAAAAAGAAGCTCATTCACTCCGAGCCACCTAACGCACTGATAATCTATAGCTTCTCGATCTCTTCCATGGTTCGGCCCGGTTTGCTTTTATAGGTTGGCAAGTTCCAGCCATAATAAAGCGCGCCACCACGAATACTAAAAGCAACAAGAAAGCCCAGAACGGAACCAATTACATTTCCAAGTCCCGCATGATAAGAAAGCACCCAGGCCACCGCACCGAAAAGTGCTGCCGTCACATAGATTTCCCGTCGCATCAGAACAGATTGCTCCCCGGAAAGAATATCACGCAAAACACCGCCGAAGGTTGCAGTCAAGATACCTGTGACAATGGCAACAGAAGATGACCCCGTTGCCAGAAAGCCGATTTCAGCGCCCTTGACTGAAAAGACCGCCATACCGATCGCATCCAGCCATAACAAGACCTTATAACGAGATTCAAATCGGTGAGCCGTGAAAAAGACAACCGCACCAGTTCCCGCGCAGATCAAAAGATAAACATGCTCCTCTACCCAGAAAACCGGTGTTTGTCCCAGGATCGTATCCCGCAATGTGCCACCACCAATGCCTGTAGCCGCCGCCAGAAAAAGAAAAGCAATGAAGTCCAGCTGTTTACGCGACGCTGCCAATGCACCTGTCGCGGCAAAGACAGCAACCCCGGCGTAATCCAGCCATAGAACGATATCCACCTGTTTCCCCTTGTTTTCTGCGCCACCTATGACAACAAACCACATTGATCCAAGTAACATATAACGCTTGAAGGTAGCAGAATAATTAACGACTACGGTTAACTATGCAGATAATTTTCTTGATGTTCGCTTTGCGTAATCGCCATTGAATGGCCGGGAAACGTACAGAATAAAAACTCAGTGCCAATGCAAGGGATCAATCGACAAAAACAGGAGCCCCCTTGCCAATATCAATAATATTCCGTTCAACCACCAGAATAAGTTTTAGACGTTCATCGATCTGATAACTCAACGGATTCTGGTTGTCGATTTCATTACTTTGATAGATAATAATCGGGTTAGGCGTGCTGCCATCAAGTGGTAAAATATCATTGTGCAGGGGAAAACCGATAGCTTCGACTGTTATATTACGTCCACTCGACAAGGCATGTACCAGAACCGCATGAATTCCACAGGGCTGCTCTGCCATTAACCAAAAGGCTTTAGACGCATTTGTTTTGCGATCATCTTCAACATAATCCAGATAATTTAGCCCAGTCATATTATGGCCCAAGCGTTCATTAATCGCAGTGCCCTGCAAACGAATTTTAATATTTTCACGGGATATCAGTTCATAAATACTGATATTAGGCAGTAATGAAGGGATATCACCCGGACGAAAAGAGCTTCGCTTTGGCATCACGGTGCCTTCGGCCTTTTCTAAACTTTGCCAATAATCATAAAACTGGCGATTTCTGGCATTTCTTATTTTCACCAAACCCTCACTCTATTCCTTGTCAGGTGCCTACCAATGTCTGTGACCGCAAGTAAGAAAGATTAAAAATCCAGTTACTTACGCGACGACGCCAAAACGCCCGTTACTGCCAATATAGTAACCCCAATGAAGTCCAGCCATAGAACGATATCCATTTCTGTTCCCCCTAAAATCGCATCAAAAACTACAGACTGAAAGCCACAGGCAATTTAACCAATAGATAGTTGATTTTAAAAGAAAATCTGACGAACATCCTATCTTATCACAAAACAGGTTAATCAACGAACACAGGTTCCCCTCTGCCAATATCGATCATATTGCGTTCGACCACACGAATAAGTTTTAAACGCTCCTCATCCCGATCTTTCTGAAAATCGATATTATCTATCTCATTACTTTGATAGATAATAAGTGGGTTTGGCTTGCTACCGTCGAGGGTAGGTGCATCATTATTAAAGGGAAAACCTACAGCTTCGACCGCAGTGAGACGCCCGCTTGACAAAGTATGTTCCAGCACAACGACAACACCACACGGCTGCAAAGCCATTAACCAAAAGGCATCTGATGCTGTACTCCTGCGTTCATCCGCAACATAGTCCAGATAGTTCCTGCCCGTTAAATTCTGTCCAAAGCGTTCATCAATTGCCGTTCCCTGTAAGCGGATTTGAATGTTCTCTCGCGAGATCAATTCATAAACAATTATATTGGGCAATAACGAAGGTATATCTTCCGGACGAAACGAGCTTCGATTAGGAAGCACAGAATTTTCTTTTCGTTCCAATCCTCGCCAATAATCATAAAACTGGCGATTTCTGGCATTTCGTATTTTCACCAAACCTTCACCCTATTCCTTGTCAGGTGCCTATCCCCTGTCATCTGCCCCCAGCCATCTGATGAATGAATCCTATAGGTCTTTGATAGAAGCATACAGTGATTTTTTCGAACTTTTCTTTATTTTCCCGCATGTGCCTACTCCTTACGTACCCTGTCCCTTATATCCCATGCGCTGAAACTCAACACAAAGATGTAATTTCTATCCACACACAATCATAAGGCTTCAGATTCATTCTTGACCTCTGTCAAAAGGGATGGCTTTATATTTTCACATTTCACGAAGATGTAACTGCTAGATCTCAAAACACTCTTGATGATCCATCAGACAAGCGACTGGATATTGAATATTCGAACCTCAAGGTTTTAACAGTGTCTTCAAGGCATTGAACAAGACCGTATCGGATAGAGTACCCGGCCATGATCTATAACACATAAACCTTCCGCCCTTGTTTCTGAGAAATATCTTTTCTTGGAAAATTTCCGGATCTTGTTGTGTTCAATCTGTTAAGAACCCATCAAGCCCTACAACGGATAGCTATTGGCAGCGGATGATTATTTTGAGCCACCTTTGTATCTGTTCTCCAGATTTTCCAAGGGCTTAAGACTGGTTAACTCTGTTCGGCTGACCAGTTTCACACTATTTTACTGCCATTAGATTATCGCAACGTAATCAAGGCACAATATAAAGACACCCTGCAAAACAGAGTGATAAAATGGAGAGTTACAATGTTGACACTATTTCATGCTACAGGAGCCTGTTCTTTGGCCTCTTGCATCGGTACTGGAAGAAATCGGTGCAGAGTTTGAAGTCACGAATGTTTCCTTTGCGGATGGTGAACAACATAAAGCAGATTTTCTGCGACTTAATCCCAAGGGACGCGTCCCTGCACTTGTTGTTGAAGGAAAAACAACACAGAGCGGCATATTAACTGAAACACCTGCAATTCTTTATTATCTCGCCAAACGTTTCCCTGATACCAAACTTGCTCCCCTTGGAAACGACTTTGCACTGGCACAAATGCAATCGTTTAACAGCTTTCTCTGCTCAACAGTCCACGTTGCACATGCCCATAAACTACGCGGTGCACGATGGGCAAATGAGCAAAGCTCACTAGACGACATGCGTGCCAAAGTGCCGGAAACCATGTCCGCTCTTTTTACATTAATTGAAGAAACCTATCTCGGTCAGCCATGGGTGCTGGGCGAACAGTACGGTATTTGTGATGCCTATCTCTATACCATCGCGCGTTGGCTGGAAGGTGACGGTGTTGATATCACCACCTTCCCCCGCGTCAATGCGCATTTCAAACGTATGGAAAACCGCCCTGCTGTACAACGAGCCTTGAGGCACTAGCCCGGCTCGGACCTGATAACAGAACGAATTAGTTTTGCTGCTCCAGGTCTGAAACGACAAAGATAGAACCCGTTATGAATAAAAGTCCTTTAAAACTACCAGAATTCGTCATTCTCTTTGCCTTACTCACATCCATTACAGCCCTGAGCATTGATGCCATGCTGCCTGCCTTGCCGCAAATCAGTGCAGACTTGGCCATATCCGATCCACTTGATAGCCAGCTGATTATCTCTCTCTTTATTTTCGGAATGGTTTTTGGCGAGCTATTTATCGGCCCCGTCTCTGATGCCATTGGCCGCAAAGGCGCAATATTGCTAGGTGTCGGGATCTATGTTTGCGGAACCCTTGTCGCCATGACGGCCTCTACATTCGAGGTTTTAATTCTGGGACGTATAATTCAGGGGATTGGTGCGTCCGGTCCCAAAATAGCGACCCGTGCTTTGATCCGCGACCAGTACGAAGGCGAAGCCATGGCCAGGATCATGTCTTTCATTATGGTCATTTTTATCATGATCCCAATGATTGCGCCTGCTTTTGGTCAACTGGTTCTTGCCATTGCTGAATGGCGCTATATCTTCTTTTCTTTCTTGATGCTCTCGCTCTCAACAGGGATCTGGTTGATGGCCCGCCAACCTGAAACCCTGCTAAAGGAAAACCGGATACCGTTTTCACCAATCAAGCTTCTACAATCCACCGGACGCATCCTGAAACATGGCAAGGTTATGTGCTATTCCGTTTCTGGCGGCATGATTTTTGGGGCTCTGCTGGTATATGTCAGTACATCCCAGTCTATCTTCGAAGATCTCTATGGCGTTGTAGATAACTTCCCGCTTTATTTTGCTGTCTTGGCCTCTGCCGTTGCCCTCTCCTCTTTGATAAATTCACAACTGGTGATGCGGTTTGGTATGCACAGAATGGTGGTTGTTGCGCTGAGTGCCTTGATCTTTTTTACAGCAACACTGTTCTTCTTCGCACTACCCTATGACGGAATTCCCCCTTTTTCTGTCTTTATGATCAATGGATTTTTCATTTTTCTATGGGTTGGTATTCTCTTTGGCAACATCAATGCCATGGCCATGCAATCCCTTGGCAAGATGGCGGGACTGGGCGCATCGGTTATTGCCTCGATCTCAAGTCTTGTTGCTGTGGCAGTATCTGTGTCTGCCGGACGTCTCTATGATGGAACCGTGATACACATGGTCATTGCGTTGTTTTTTTGCGGGGCAGCTGCCCTTGTTCTTGTCCTTGTGGCAAAACGTAGCAAGGCAGATGTGTTACTTCCGGCTTGATATTTCATTTTTTCGGCTTATATGTCGAAAATGACTAATAATTTTGCTTTTCCTCTTCCCCCAAAGAGGATACTTAAAACTGAATTATCTATTTAAGTATGGGCTCGCATTATTCTGGTCCTGCTTAACGGGGCCCATCATATCCCCCTTAGTGATGGGCTCCACCTTTCTCCCTTAGGAACCTTAATAAACATGAAAAAGGACTGACGAAGTCGTCAGCCCTTGTTCCTTCAATTGCGTTTGAGCAATTAGCTTCCATAAATCTCATCTTTCGGGAAACGTCCGATGCCCTGTCGATTTGCATCAAGTGGCGCAAAGTATTCCTTGGCCTGTCTGGTTGCTTCGATGGCAATGGCCTGGGCCTGTAGCTCATCAAGCGGGCTTGTTGCCACACCGGCTTTATAGGCATTTGCAACGACACGCGTTATGGTTGGCGCGGCAACAGAGGTTCCGTCCAACGTGACTGAAACACCGGAATTGACGCCCGATGCTGGCACGCCCCTGAAGACATTACTACGATCACTTTCCGCAGAAACGAAAGGTGTTTTCGCGTGTTCAGGCAAACCTGAATCAGTTGTTTGATAGCCACTATAAACCGTAGCACGTCCCGTGGCCTCGACATGACTTGCCACAACAATCGGAACTGTACCCGTTGCCAAACCATTGGATGATCCGGCCCGCTTTACAATGGAATGATTATCTTCCACCTGCAACTTCCCTTCATGATCATAAAGCTGATAAGCCATATCATCGAAATAGGATTGTCGGCCTAGTGCCGGATAACCAAAAGGCGATGCATCGCGCTGGATGCGGGCATGAACAGGTTCTGATATTTTTTTGCCAGGCCTTTTGATAATCCGCACTGTCCACAAACCATTCGGCGCAGATTTCAAGGGATTAAGGTGTTCGGCAGTATCTGTGCGAATTTCTGTTGGCGCGAGAACCAGCATAAAACGACCACGTTCATCGCCTTTTGATAAAGGCACATGCCTGTCATAAGACAGACGCGCGACCGCTCTCGTACCGCGATTAAGCACAACCGCGCTATTGACCACACCAGATAATCTTTGTGCCGGAATATTATCTGTATTTGGAGGAATAACCTCGACCTCAATGTCTCCGTCTTCGTAATCTGATTCAGGCATCCAGATTTCAAGATAACTGGACGTGCGATCATTCGGTTGCACGCGCCAGGGAAGATCGCAGGAACAATCAGCAGCCCCAGAACTCTCACTTGCACCATCAACGTTAAAGTCTGCATCTGCGATGACAGCATGGGATCGCTGTAGATGATGGTTCCCGGATGGCAAAACTACTGATGTGGGGGCAACCCTGTCATTTCGGGCTGTCACAATCTCATCAATCGCCTTTTCCAACAGCGACGTACCATCATGCGGACCGCCAAAAATCCCGTAGCTGAAATTAATCACCACGGGCAGGTTCGGCGCAACACGATCAGCACGATCAAGGATATAGTGCACCCCGGCCAGAATAAAACTGTCCAGCCCCATACCCGATGTGTCCCAGGTAACAGCGGCGGGCACCTGTACCGCTATGATGCGGTCTTCTTCCAAAACATCTGATGATGTGCTTTCGTAATCACCCCCGGCAGCCAGATCGAGCACATGTGTGCCGTGTGCTGCTTTCCCATCCAGTGAATTGGGCATCACCTTGCGGCTATCAACCAACCCCAACGCCCGATAAAGAGCAGCTTCATCTGTTGCCCCCAGTGCATCAGTGTGTTCAGCAAGAGCACCATCAATATCAGCCTTGGTATATTCACGGCCAAATGCAACATTGGAACCAGTCCCAGAACACGACACAGAGCCAGCGCCTGAACCAGACTGGGTATCACCATCCTGCACCCAGGCAAAATCAATCCGGGTGCTGCCAGCTTCTGACTGGAAATGACGATTGGCAATGGCGATGCCATCATCAATAACACCCACCACAACCTTTGCAGACGAAGATATACAAGGTGACGTTACCAAAGCCTCGGATACATAGCTTTGGTTTACACTTGCCGCACGTAAGGGAACGCCAATCCGGCGTTTGATCCCCGAGGTTCCGGCATTTGAATGCGGAAAGGCATCGCCAGAGGAGATTCCCCGGCTTACAGAACTTTCCCGCAATACAAAGGGGCGAAAGCTTGGCTGTTCACCACCTGGTCGATAAAGCACGGGATAAATAGCATCCGGGTTTTCATCACCAGCCACAAAGTTATCCGACGCTTCGGTTCCGGTATAACAATGTGCTTCATTTGGCGGCCCAAAAGGAAAGCCATAGCCCGCGCCGGTATCCAACAGCCAGTCTTCATAGGGATCAACGGCTTTGATGCCGTCATCCTGCCAGTGATAGGAATCAGCCATTGCCGCCTCCTGCAGCAGGGGCTTCCTCCCACTCGCTTTTGGCCTTGAGCCACAGCCACCGGAATAGATTATCCGGCTCACCATGAACCTCTGACGTGCCCCATTTCACAACAGGATCACAACCTGAATCACCCAATGCGATAACCGATTTATCAAAATCACCCGTGGCGTTGTTGCCAATAAATTCAACTGCATCAATATCGCCGCTTTTCCCGCTGGCAAGCTGTAACAGATAGTTGCCAAGCGTCGTCCCCAACGCCGCCCCGGCTGTACTATCTGCCGGGAAATGGACCCCGGCAACAGTACGGTTCACCGCAATGCGTTCTGCCACGGAAAGCAGTAGTGCTTTAATCGAAGGGCTTTGCTGAAACGACATAATCGTATCATCCAGCAACGCCCCAAAGACAGTTGCAACCGTGAAAGCCTCTGTCGCATGACCGCTTGGTAGTGTTCCATGGCCCGGGGTTGGAATAATTGGCTGTATCTGTGCCGAGTAAATATCAGGGCGACGACAAGCCAAACTATGCTTAGTTCTGAGGACCACATGCGATGCAAGTTGTTGGACAAGGTGGATCAACTGAAGTGTATAGCTATGCTTTGTTGCACTTAAAGGAACAATTGAAGTAAAGAATTCTGTCGGATAGCCAACCTGTGCCAAAATTTCCGCAGCACGTTCTGATCGTTGATCCGCATAATTCCGTACATACTCTAATTGTGAACGAAACACTTCTTCATTTGGGCGCGATAACTTAGCCAACTTTGAATAGGAAGGATGCGGTGCGTGATCTAACCCTCCATGAGGGTGATCATGCTGAAACCAGATAGAAATAGCCCCTTCATTACCATCATCTTTAAAAGACAAACGCGAGAGCAAGTCAGTTAAAATGGTGACTTCACGAACTTGTGGTGTCCAGTTACTCAAGTTTACAGTTTCATTAGATGGAATATGAGGTGGTTCTTCCCCCGGTTCAGGTAAATTCCATGGTGATCTTACAGCATCCGATGAAGACAGAATAGCCCCAACTCCTACAGCACTTCCTGTTAATCCTGTGAGGCCTGTTAATCCTGTGAGACCCGTTAATCCTGTGAGACCCGTTTGGGTAGAGTTGATAGACATTATTTGTTCCTACTCTTTAAATAAGAATTAGCCCTGAAGCAGTAAAAAAATTTGGCTCAATTTATGGACATGGCTAGTTTTCCGGTACGCCAGCTTCACGTAGTGCTGCAGCACATTCTTGCCCCAAGGGATAACTTCCTGCGGGGTGCTGTGAGAGCCACTTAGAAACAGTAAAATTGGGTTCACATGACATCAGCTCTTTTGCAGTAGAGGCAGCATCTTTAGTACGCCCCAAACCTTGCAATGCAACAATCTTTGCTCTCATAGTTGAAAAATGACGACGATTAGCTTGCAGTGAACTTTCTGCTAATTGATAAGCCTTTTCATACTGTTTATCAGCTAACAAGGCTGTAGCAGAAAGTGATTCAAAATAGTACTTATGAGGATCAAGAGGGGATAAACTTCTTGCCCGCTCAGTATACGAAGCCGCAAGCTTACCTTCATCAATAAAAGCGTGTAAAGTTCCCTTTAACAACCAAGATAGCGCATCGTTGGGATTAAGTTCAACTGCACGATCGTATCGCTGAAATGCTATCTTAAATTCTTTAAAAAGTGTATTATGCACAAGACCATCAACAGCCAAAGAAAATGAACAATCAGGATCTAAATCCAACGCCCGAGCTGTACAATCTATTGCCAGTTGGCTGTCCTTGCTGAAGTCATTACTCCAGCCCTGATGTATAGAAAGCACATACCATTTCCCCAGCCAGGCATAGAGCGATGCATGATTGGGAGATTTACGAATAATCTCTTCAATTAATGGTCTGGCCTTGGCAAAGCTCGCCAGCTTCAACCTGTGCATTAATGCCACCCCCGAAACCAGTAATGCATGACTCGCCACTTCTGGCAGGGGTTTACTTGTCGCCAGTTCAATAGAGGTGGAGAGAATGGATTGTCCAATCTGGCGAGAAATATCAGCGACGATTTCCTGCCCGCCATTGAGAAAGTCTGACATTCGTGCAGAGAACTGACGTGACCAGATAATACGCCCGCTGTCTGTATCCAGGAAATCAGCGTCCAGATGAAAACACTCTCCATCCTGATGGTAGCTACCGTGAATTACGTATTCGACATTTAGTGCGCGCCGTACATCCGCCAAACTCAGAAGACGCATATTGAGATTGCGACAGGATAAGTGAGAGATAACATCAATCAGTTGCGATCTGGACAGCGCGCGCGAGACTTCCTCGGCCAGCATATCGCCCAGAACATTCTCTCCGTCTCGTTTGAAGCTCTGCAAAAAAGGAAGAACAGCGACAGCAGGCAAGATACCCGCTTTGTCAGAAGGGTTAAAAAACTCTAATGAAGATATTAATTGCGGACGATTATTCCTCTGTTCATCTACCCACGAGGTAAAACCACCTTCGGCAATCTCGATACCTTCAAGAAACTCACCTTCGGTTGGTGTGCCCACTAGTTCAACAACATCATCATTAAGAGCAATGTTATCATGTGACACATCAAACAGCGCTTCAAAGTCAGGACCAATTGCGCGCTTCAAGTCGCTTAATCCTCGGCGCAGGCTTGCCCGACCAAGTTCCGCGCCCGATAAAGACCAAAGCTTATCCTGCAGCCACGAACGTGTCCGGGTCATGTCAGGTGCCATTGCCAGAAGGGCAATCATGGCCCGTAGCTTTGTACTACGCACATTGAGCTTGGTACCATCAGACCATTCCGCGCTGAAGGTACCGTAAAGTCGAAGTTTAAGTATTTTTTCTGCCGGGTTATTTTGCATTTTGTACCCAGACCCCAGTTCCCCAGATTAGAAACATTAGAACAATGCCCCTAAATTACCCTTTTAAGTTCACAGAGATTACCACTTGTAGAGAAAGTTAAAAAACCTTTTACGTTTTTTTCACGCTTTTTGGACGCTACCTGAACTCGCAACTGCTTCATAATGAATTACATAAGAAATTAAATTTTAGATTGGCGGATATAAGCTTGCTTGGAAATCAACATAGCCTTTGCTCTTGAGAACACAACGAGTAGAAACAAAAAGCATATATACAGCAAAGACTTGAAGCCAAAAGGATAGGAAAAATCTGTGACCGGCAGTAACAAACCGACCCCACAATTAGTACCAGATCAGGCCTCTCTCAAACCAAGAGATCTCAGTGATTTTTGCCAAAAATGGAGTGACCTGAAAATACATGCAAGCGATGAACAACTGGAAGCATCCAGGCTGTCACCGGAAAGCCGCGAGGTGATTTCCTGGCTTACCATCCTTGCCGACAAAGTTTGCCACACCGAAGATTTTTAAGTTGCTCATCGGCCACCGCTGTTAAGTTCCCGGATTACCCCCGTTTAATCTTGCGTTCACGCCAGAAGGAGTAGAGGCCGGCAACAATCAGCAGGCTACAGCCGATGATGGTCGTTGTATCCGGGATTTCATTAAAAACAAAATATCCGACCACAAGTGCCCAAACCATAACCGTATAGCGAAAGGGCGTTACAAAAGCGACCTCGCCCACGCGCATCGCCCGGATCAGGGTTATATGGACCAGCATAATGAAAACTGCTGCCCCCAATAGAAGCCCGATGGTATCGCCTTTGACCTCTTTCCATTCCATCGTCGGCAATAACACGGCACAAACCAGTGTGACGACAACCATAGTCACAAAGGCGACAAAAAGAGATGGCAAGTTCGATGATATCTTTCGGGTTGCAAGGTCGCGCAAGGCAACGGATAACATAGAGGCAAGCGCCCATAAAGAATAGACGCTGAATCCATCCGTTCCCGGTTGAACAATTATCAGAACCCCGACGAAGCCCAGCGCGATACCACCATAACGCCGCCAACCAACGGTTTCCCCCAGAAAAACAGCTGCCCCCAATGTCACAACCAGTGGCAAAGCCTGAAGTATTGCCGTGACATTAGCAACTGGCATATTAAATAACGCCATGAAATAACAAAGAGATGCCCCAACCTCACCAATAACCCGGATTGTCAAAACCCTGGCATCTGCCCCGGTTATGGTAACAAATAGCTCTTTGCGATAATAAGAAACAGCACCCAGAACAACAGCCGCACAACATCCTCGAAGGAAAATGGCCTGAAACAGTGTCAGATCAAAAGAGACCAGCTTCATCAATGTAACATTTCCAATAAAGGCAGCCATCCCGAGCGACATCAGCAAAGCCCCACGCAGGTTACCACTTGCGCCCTGTTCATTCCCCGCATTATGTTCATTTTCGGCATGATCAGTAGCATCGCCCGAAAGGCTTTTCACAGGTACCGTGTTGTTATCTGGCTCTCTCATAATACAGATCCACTCATGACGTGGTCCTCAACTTACATTCTCTATCGATTGATTAGTTCTTCTGCTTTCTCCAGATCTTTTGCCTTTTCTGGCCAAATCCCCTGATCATCGTTTCCCTCAGAAGAATTAACCTGCTTACTGTTCTCTGCTTTCTGTCCTTTCGAGGTTTTCTGCCCCTTCGAGGTTTTCTGCACAGATTTTTGAGCTTCGGCCCTCTTCTTTAGCTTGTTCTCGCGATAGAAGGTATAGCCCCCCGTAATAACCAGAATGATGCTGCCAACAATCGTCCAGAAATCAGGTAACTCGCCAAAAACCACTACGCCGAGCAAAATCGCCCAAAGCAGGATTGTATAGCGGAAGGGTGATACAAAAGACGTTTCCCCTATACGCATCGCTGCAATCACACTGAGATAGCCGATCATCAGGAAACAGCCTGCCCCCGTCAAATACCCCAAAGATACGACTTGAACGGGTTGCCAGCCCGTCGTCGGCAACAGGATCGCAGCAGTCAGTGTCAAAGAAATTGACGTCAGTAACGCAACATAGATAGAAGGGACATCCTTTGAGATCTTCTTCGTAACAAGATCTCGTAACACAATGAAAACCACAGCCGCCAAAGCCCAGAAAGAATAGGCATTGAACCCTTCTGCCCCCGGGCGCACAATAATCATCACACCAATGAAACCTGTCGCGATCGCAGAATAACGCCGCCAACCAACTGCTTCCCCCAGAAAAAGTGCTGCACTAAGGGTAACTGCCAGCGGCAAAGCCTGTAAAATTGCCGTGGAATTGGCTATGGGCATATTAAAAAGTGCGGTCAGGTAACAGAGTGTTGCGCCAACTTCGCCAATAACCCGAAGTACCAGTATTTTTCGATCCGATACAGAAAGTGGACGGAATAATGCAGCGGTTCTCCAGGCAATCAATCCCAGAAAGAAAGTGGTAAAAAGACCGCGTAAAAAAATCGTCTGGAAAAGGGAAAGATCAGCAGAAGCAAGTTTCATCAATGCATCGTTAAACACAAACGTTGCCTGACTTAAAACCATAAAGGCAGCACCCTTGAAGTTCTCTGCTGCTGTAACCTCTGTATTTCCAGAACTCGCAGAATGTCCGGCACGCCCAGAAGGATGACTATTCTGTGGAGTCATTGACCTATTCCATTTTCGAAAGTATCCCATCATAGAGCAAGCTTTCACTAACAATTGCAAGCAAGATTGTAGAAAATATGCATTTTGGCGAAAGCAGGATATTATTACCAAAGCAAGGCTTGTCCGGTGTCGTTCAGAGACACGTTTGCCTGATGTATTTCTTTTGATATCTCTGGGCTAAAAACTCTGAGCTAAAAACTCTGGGCTAAAAAAATGAAATCACGGCACAAACTGATAATGTTCGAACTCCAAGTATGGAATTTCTTGAAAAACATGCCCCCCGTTTTCATATAAAATGCTCAACACTCAATAAGGCTCTTCCAGATATGACAGAATACCTCTGTGCAACCTGTGGCACACAATACCCGGAACAAAAACCGGATACTGGCCTTCCCCCGTCACACTGTCCGATCTGCGAAGATGAGCGCCAATATGTGCCCGAGACAGGTCAGAAATGGGTGACATCATCAGATTTGAAAGCCCATCACCATATAAGGCGTGAGAGACATAGTGAAAAATTACACAGCTTGATCATTGAACCACGTGCCGCGATTGGACAACGTGCTTTTTTTATTGAGACGTCTTATGGAAATGTTCTCTGGGATTGTCTCTCAATACTTGACCAGCCCACAATTGACTGGATTAACAGCAGGGGCGAACTCACAGCTATCGCGATTTCCCATCCCCATTACTACACCGCGATGGGAAACTGGAGCGACATTTTTGATAAAATCCCGATCTACCTTAATCAGAATGATGCCCAGTGGGTGCAAAAGTCACATCCTGCAATTCATCACTGGACGGGAAATTCTCTTTCCATCAATCCAGACATTACCTTGGTTAAATGTGGTGGTCACTTTGCAGGCGGTACGGTACTCCACTGGCGAGAAGCGAAAGGTTACCTATTTACAGGCGATATCATACAGGTCGTCGCCGATCAGAAACACGTCAGCTTTATGTACAGCTATCCGAACTATATTCCCTTGTCCGCCAGGAAGGTCACAAACATTGGCCACTCAATTGAGCCTTATGATTTTGAGACAGTACACGGGGCTTTTGAGGGCAGGACAATCGATACAGACGGGAAACAAGCCGTCAAGTATTCTGTAAACCGTTATCTGCAAGCCTTAGAGGCCTGAAACATCTTCCCAATAGGGATGATCCCCGCCAAGTTTATCGACCAGAAAATCAACAAAAACCCTGACTTTCGCTGGAAGATGGCGACGTTCAGGAAAAACGGCATGTATTGTCTGACTCGGTAATTGATATTGGGGTAGCAAAGCTTCCAGACGCCCTGCTGTTATTTCTTCTGCTGCAATAAAGGTGGGCAAGCGCCCTATACCAACCCCGGCGACAAGAGCTTCACGAAGAGCTTCTGAATTATTGACCTGATAGTTGCCTTTTGTTTCGAGGCTAACCGTTTCGCCATCATTCTGGATAAACTGCCAAATGTGAGTTGTACTGGCATAGGCGTACTGCAGGCAATTATGATCCCGTAAATCTTCTAATTTCAGCAGAATACCGTGCTTCTCAAGATAGCGCGGCGATGCACACAGCAGATTACGACAAGGAGCAAGCTTTCTCGCAATTAATGCACTGTCTTCCAGCGTGCGTACACGTATCGCAAGATCAAAACCGCCTTCCACCATATCAACCACCCGATCATCCATCACCATATCAATGCCAACTGCCGGATAGGTCGAGAGGAATTCGGGAATAAGGGGCGCAACATGCAAACGACCAAAAGACATCGGTGTATTAATACGCAATCTGCCCTGTGGTGCTCTCTGAAGTTGGGCAACAGCATCTTCAGCATCTTGCGCAGCTGCCAGCGACTGAATTGCATGGGCGAAATACTGTTCTCCTGCCTCACTTAAACTTAGTTTGCGCGTCGAACGATGTAAAAGCTGTACCCCCAAGTGGGCTTCCAATTGAGAAATGCGCTTGCTAACCGCTGATTTAGTTACGCCGATACGGCGCGCAGCTCCTGCAAAACTCCCCTCTTCAACAACAGCAATGAATATCGGGATTGCATTCATGCTCTCCATAGATGTCTCCAGACAGCAACAAATTTTGTCAACTTTTTCTCACCAATATGTTTCTATATACACCTATTATATCACCACAGGAAACACCTTATCTATAATTCAGACACAATAACAATTGTCTTTTCTTGCAACTGGCCAAAGCAAAAAAGACGAATTTATAGAGCTCTAGAATTGAAAGGAGAGTTCCATGGTACGTTTCGAACACGCCAATCTGGTTGTCACTGATTTAGCGGCAACCCTGGATTTTATTCAAACGGCCTTTCCCCAATGGGTTATCCGCGGGCAAGGCGAAATGAAGTGGAAAGGAAAACCACGTCGCTGGCTACATGTGGGGAATGACACGACATACATCACTCTGAATGATAATGGCGAAGGTAAAAATCGTGAACTTGCCGGACATAAACCCGGCCTCGCCCATCTGGGGTTCGAGGTTGATGACGTAGATGGCATCGTAAATCGCCTTCAGGCCAAGGGATTTGAGATCGACATTCAGGGCGCCGATCACCCCTTTCGCAAAACGGTTTATTTTGTTGACCCCGAGGGCTTCCAGTTCGAATTCATCCAGTATTTCAGCGATGATCCCGCGGAACGGAACCTCTATGACACGCCATAATGGCCATAACCCAACCAATCATAAAACCAGCAAAACCGATAACAAGAGATAACAATGACAAATCTTGCCTGTAAAACACCTTTATTACTCCCTGAAAATATTCAGGAAAATGCCGAGAGTTTGATAACAAAACTATATGCGGCAGTGGATGAAAAAAGCACATCCAGGCTTGGAGCTTTCCTTGCTGATGATCTTCGTTTTCAGCTTGGAAACTTTGATGCGGTTACCGGTAAAAGTGCCGTATTGGAAGCCAACGAAAATTTCTTTCAAATTATTGACAGCATGACCCATAGAATTGACGGCATATGGGCACAGAACGAAGATATTATATGCAAAGGCGAAGTACACTATAAACGGCTGGATCAAAGTGAGCTTTCTCTGCCTTTTGCAACGATACTGAAAATGAAATCCGGTCTTATTCAGGACTATCAGGTCTATGTTGATGTCACACCACTTTAATTTGTGATCACATGCCTTATCCCCGACAAAACCGTTCGACTAGTTATGTTTGATGTATCGGGTTATAGAGAGCCAGTACTATTCACTGGCTCTCTATTTTTTACAAACACTAGCAAAAAATTCACGCAAAGAAGCCTTTAAAACCTCCATCAATCAAAAGATTCATAATGATGTACCCAGCAATCAATAACGAACTTTTCCATTCCTGATGGAATATGAGCTTCGCTCCATTTTTCCCCGGCAAACTTCTTCAAAGCAGTCTCGTTTGTCCTGGTCGAAACCATCACATACTCATCAGGTGCCCAGACTGTCGGCTTCCCAATCGTTACTGATATAAAACCCTCGGCATTTTGCACCGCATCTATCGACTTCACTCGATAGAGTGTCTCAAACTCTTCCCGAAGTTCCGGTTTGATTTGCACCCTAAAAATACGTGTAATCATATTACTACCCAGGAATTTTGCGACGAAGAAACGACTTTAATTATAACAATCAAAGTAATCAAAACCGGCTTACTTCTGTGGATTTCTTGCCCTTCACCTATAGTTTTTTAGTCACTTATCTGATAGCATCTACCCGGTACCTTTAAGCGGGGGCAGACCCGGTACCTTTAAGCGGGGGCAGAAAGGGGGCTGAATTGAATCACAAAATATCTTTGGCATCCGTTTCGGCGTATGGTGCCAAACTGGTGATCATAACAAGTTTTCTCATCAGCCTATCCAAAGCAACAGCCTGGGCAGAGAATCCCTCCTTTGTTCTCTGTACCGAGAATCAGAGCTACCCCCCTTATTTTATAGGAGAGCAGGACACATTTCCTGAAAAAAAGCCCGGCATTCTCGTCGAAATTATTGATGCCTCTCTGAAAAAAGCCGGGTTTTCAGCCGAGTTCATACGTCGTCCATGGAAACGATGTCTCAAACTTCTGGAACAGAATAAAATTGACGGCATTTTTGCCTCTATACATCTAAAGGAACGCGAATTCATTGGTCGCTATCCTTATTTGCCCGTTAGAGTCAGTATTAGCAACAAACCGGATCCCGACAGGCGACTTCGTCGAGTGACCTATAGTCTTTTCAAAAAGAAAGGTAGTGATTTTGATTGGGACGGAGAAAATTTCAGTAACATGAGACATTCCATTGGTGCATCAACTGATTATGTCATTGTCAAAAAACTCAAAGAAGAACATAGCATTATGGCAAACACACGTCACTTGCCGACAAAGGGTTTACAACATGTCGCCGCCGGGCGTCTGGATGCCTATATTGTGGAAAGCACTATCGGGAACAATCTTATCAAAAAGCTTGGACTAGAAGGTAAACTGGCAGAGGTAAAACACCCCTTTGCCCGTTATGACTGGTACATGATGATCAGCCATAAATTCTACAATACCGACCCTCACCTCGCGGATGAAATCTGGAACAATGTCGGACAATACAGACAACAAAACATCCAGAGACTGATCCAGCATTACAGCAACTCACCATGACCCCCATGGGCAACACTTAATTTTTATCTTTACACAATAATAACTCTGTATCCTGATCAATCAGATTACGAATAGCACGGGTATTCCCATCAAAATCTGTCTGCTTTTTGCCATAAGTCAAATTAAATTCATAATCAAAATTCTTAGGGTTTTTCCCCTGTGTATGCTGCAAAATGGTCTCTAGCTTATCCAATGCTTTTGCCAATTGCGCCTCTTTAGAGCTTCCCTGATCATATTCATCCCACAAGGACATTATTTTTGTTTTCAAACCATCTGGCAAAACCGATGTCAGTCCATCTAAATCATACCGTTCTTGAAAATTTTTATCATGGCTCTCGGATTGATTGATCGCCGGAATATCACCGTTAATAACCTCTCCCAAATCATGAACAATGCAGATTTTCAAAAGCTTGAGTAAATCCATTTCCGGATACTCATCCTCCAGTAACAGTGCCATCAAACTAAGACGCCATGTGTGTTCCGCAGTACTTTCCCGCCGCCCTGAAGCCGTATAACCACTTCGCAAGGTCGATTTCAGCGGCTCGCTTGCACGCAAGAAATTCAGCAGAGCAGTAATATCCTGTTTATTCACAGGCAAAACTTTCCTTTAAAAACATAATCATACCAAACTTGAATATTATACTTTTTAGCAACCACGGTATTCAGGAACACGTCGCTCAATCCAGGCATTTAACCCTTCATGAACATCTTCCGTGACTGCCATTCGTGCAAATTGTTCGCTTTCTATCTGCAAACCTTCTGTAATAGTGGAGTTGATACCACGAGTAACAGCTGTGATGATTCGAGAAACCGCGAGCGGCGAATGTCGAGTAATACGATCAGCCATACTATATGCTGATGCTAATAAATCGTTATGAGATACAATTTCATTAACCAACCCAATCCGATAAGCATGCTCTGCGCTAAAGCTATCTCCCGAAAGAAGGAGTTCAAGTGCACGCTTGCGCCCCGCTAACCTTGGCAAACGCTGCGTCCCACCAAAAGTCGGCGGAATGCCTATGTTTATTTCTGGTTTGGCAAAAACACTTTGATTACTGGCAATTGCAATATGCGCGGCTTCCGTAATCTCGCACCCTCCGCCAAACGCAATACCATTTACAGCGACGATGACCGGTTTTCTATATGCTTCAATACGCTTGGTCATTCCCTGTCCTCGCCTGACAAACTCTTTGACGGCAACTTCAGCTCCCTGCTTGATTGATTTTGAGAATTCGTGAATGTCTCCACCCGCCGAAAAAGCTCTATCTCCTGCCCCCGTAATGATTACAACCCGTATCTGATCATTATCCTCAATGTCGCCCAACAATTCCATTAATCGGTCAATCATCGCATAATTCAGCGCATTGAGTTTCTCTGGCCGATTAAGAGTTAAAAGAGCTACGTTACCTTTCAGTTCATATAAAACACTATTGATCATAACGACTAACCTTTCATTTTATTGTTGTTGACATAAGGTTAGTGATCTCAAATAATTATGTACACTCACTGGTTAGTATACATAATTATGAAACAAAGTATTCCATCGACTAAAGACCGCATTTTAAACGCAGCAAACTCTTTATTCTATGGCGAAGGCATCCGCGCTGTTAGCGTTGATGCGATAGCCGAGAAAGCAGGCATTACAAAAAGAACTCTTTATTATCATTTCAAAAGCAAAGATGAATTGGTGGCCGGGTATTTAGAATCTCGCGATCAACCAAATCTAAAAATATTCGCTGAATGGTTTGAAAAAGCTGATGGTGATTTGTCCGATAAAATTGCAGCAATTTTTATAAATCTCGCCAAGAATTCTCAACATCCAAAATGGAAAGGATGTGGCTTTTTACGGACAGCAGCCGAACTCGCCAACATGCCAGGTCATCCTGCCATGAAAGTTGGCGCAACCCATAAGAAAAAATTCGAAGCGTGGCTTGCAGAGCAATTTTTAAAAAATAATATTACCCATCCCAACGAATTAGCTCGTCACATCATTTTGCTAATGGATGGGGCTTTTTCTACAATGCTTATTCATCGGGACCACAATTACATTGAAGCAGCCGGAAATGCCGCAAAGAGCATGGTTATAGCGGCGCTAAACAGAACATTATAAGATAAGGCTCGAACCTGTTGATCGAATTCATTTTAAGGGCGTTTGAAGCGATCCCGAGCCTCCCTCACCTTGTCACGCATAATACACCCTTCCACATGATCATTAATCAATCCCATTGCCTGCATCAGGGCAAACATCGTGGTTGGGCCGACAAATTTCCACCCCAGCTTTTTCAAGTCTTTAGACAGAGCAATTGATGCCGGGGATGTCGAGGCTGTTTGCGGTGCAGACAGTTCGGCCTCTTTAGGTTCATAGCGCCAGATAAAGGCAGATAACGACCCTTCTCTCTTAACCATTTCCTGTGCACGCTTTGCGTTATTGATCACCGCTTCGATCTTGCCCCGATGGCGAATAATCCCAGAATCTTGTAACAAACGATCTCGATCTTCATCAGTAAAAAGCGCCACTTTGTTGAAATCGAAATTGTGAAACGCTACGCGAAAATTCTCGCGCTTTGCCAGAATAGTACGCCAGCTTAAACCGGACTGAAAACCTTCCAGACAGAGCTTCTCAAACAATCGATAATCATCACCGACCGGAAATCCCCACTCGCTGTCGTGATAATCAATAAATTCCGGGGCAGAATCACTCCACCGACAGCGATGTTTTCCATCTGGCCCAACAGTCGTTTCACTCATTTCCTGATCCCTTTAGCTTAAAAGAAAACTTAATCTGTCATCAGCTTTAGCCGGATCGACATCCAGAATTTCTGCGCTAACAACATTTTCTGCCACAAAAGGATCTTCCTGTACTCGTCTCTCCAGCTCTTCCAAGGAGCTATTATGAGCGAGAACCATACCGCCTGCTCCCGGTTTCAAACTGCCAACCATAAGGAAAACACCCGCATCAAATCCTTGTTTGATCCATGCCTTGTGCCGATCCATGAACTGGCCAGCATTTGCTTTGTTTTCAGAAAATTTCAGCAGTACAATAAACATCTGTTCGTCCTTTAATAACATGTCTCTTTTAAGTGTTTCTGGTAAGTGTTTCTGGTAAGTGTTTCTGGTAAGTGTTTCTGGTAAGTGTTTCTGGTCTTAAATCTTTTTCTCGGGTCGTGCCTGTTCCTATTCCGCTTCTTCTCCATCTGTTACTTTTCAATCACATAGGTATTGAGCCAGTCGCACATCTGCGCAACTTCCTGATCGATAAATTTTGCATCATGAAAAGCACTTGCCAAAGTCGCAACACCTTGCGATCTGGCCAGTAGATGCATTGCCAGATCATCCGCGTCTTTTGAACGCCCAAGCAAAATAAATTGTTCTTTTAGCCAATCACGAAAAAGAGTGAACAGGGCATTAGCTTCGTCCCGCGAAGCATGTTTCAGCTTTGCCAGTTCTGTTGTCAGAGTTCCAACGGGGCACCCATAATTCAAAATTTCATCCCGATTGGTAATTAGAATTCGGACGAAACACCTGATGCGATTTTCCGGGTGCGAACCATCCAATTCCCACTGAGACAGCATCTTGCGGGTTTTATCCATTCGTGCGCTGATCACGGCCTCGAGAATGTCGTCCTTTGTCTTGAAGTGATAGTAAAAATTACCACGCGAAATCTGCACGGCATCGGATATATCCGTAAAGGATGTGTTCTCATACCCTTGCTGGTAAAATAGCTGATCCGCAGCTTCAACAATATGTTCTCGCGTTTTTTGTTTCTTCATTTCAGAATATCAACTTCAAAATTAGGACGATCGTCTTAATTTATATTAGGACGATCGTCCTAAAAAATCAACACTTAAAATATTCATATAAAAGCAATAGCTTGACCGATATTTCCCACTTTTATTACAAAGAAAGAAAATTAATCTGTCACACATTGGTTTCATTTGCTGTCTAACTAAATAGAACAACGAATAAAGAGACATTGGCGAGATGCAAAAAACTTTGGAACATTTGGTAACTGCGGCACAGACTGGCGATCAAGTCGCCTTGGAAAAACTGGTACAAAATGTACAGGATCAGATCCACCATCTGGCGATGCGCATACTTGTGAACCCTGATGATGCCCAGGAAGCCACACAAGAAATATTAATCCTTGTAATCACCAGGCTTTCAACCTTTGAAGGGAAAAGCACTTTCAGAACATGGGTCTATCGGGTTGCCGCAAACTACCTGTTCACGGCGAAAAAAGTCCGAGACAAAGACCCGGGGTTGAACTTTGACCTCTTCAAACAAGATCTTGAAAGCGGATTTGATCCAAACGCCTCACCATCTGTTGCATCATCTGATACTACCGCCTCAGCGGAAAACAGGGTATGGCTCAACGAATTGCGTATTTCCTGTACAATGGCCATGCTGCTTTGTCTCGATCTTAAACACCGTCTTGCCTACGTTCTGGGTGATATTCTTGACCTTCCTCACTCCGAAGCTGCCGAGGTACTGGATCTCAGTCCGGCAAACTACCGAAAACGTCTTTCCCGTGCTCGTAGTGAAGTGGTCGCATTCACCTCAAGCAATTGCGGGATTGCGAATAGCAAAGCAAAATGTAGCTGCCCAAGACGACTGCCTGCAGCCAGAAAAATCGGGCGTATTCCTGAAAAAGGTTCAGGCATCTCCCCTGCCTTCGCTTTGCAGAGCGCACCAGATTATAACACCGTTATCGAAGACATACAGGGCCTGGAAAAAGAGCTTCAGGCCATCAAGCTACAACGGGCAACGCCAGCATTTTCCAGCCCGCAGGATTTTGCCAAGAAGCTCGTGTCTGTTCTCACGCCGGAAAAACAGAGCACCAGCCTGCCTCATTAGCACTTAACACAACTTCACAGCCTTAAATTCAGGAGTTTCCCATGTTGAAAAGCCTTTTCTTTCGGCTGCCTGTCGGCATGCCCTCTTTCCAAAAACAGTCATAACAACCCTGCTTATTATCTGCGGGCTTTCTTCCCCGCTTTACGCGGCATCACAAAACCAACCTAAAGGATCAAGCTCTATGTCAACCACACAAGAACAGAACGTCCTCTCTCTTATCCAGAAAATGACATCGAACTTTGAACAGGGAAATCTGGAAACAGTTATGTCCACCTACGAAGAAAATGCCGCCATTATGTTCGAACCCGGCACAGCCGTTACAGACAAGGCAGTTTCCCAACAGATCTTTGCCGAGTTCAAATCCCTGAACCCCAAATTTTCTTACAGCGGGCACGAAGTCATTGTTGCTGGCGACATTGCGCTCCATATCGCCCCTTGGTCCATGAAGGGACAAACGCCCGATGGGCAGGAAATCGCCGAAACAGGATTGTCAGTAGCTGTCGTGCGCCAACAAGCAGATGGCAGCTGGAAGATGGTAATCGACAATCCCCATGGAAACCATCTGCTTAACAATTAAAAACTAAAGCCGGATCTCTTTAACAGAGATCCGGCTTTCATTACGCCCTCTTGGTAACACTACCAAACCTAAGCCACTTGGATATTTTCAATAAAATTAGCAATATAACGCTTAACGTCATTACACTTTGATTGCAAAATAAAATGGGGGCCTTCAAAGATAATCATTTCAATTTTCGCAAATGAACCTTCAAATTCACGAACCTTTGACTTACAAACCAAACAATCACACAACGGTAGAATATAAGACGTTGGTAAATCATCGTTTGAAATACTCAACTTAACCGTTGCCAAAGATTTCAACCTTGCTCTGAGTATAGTAGGTGACATTTCTTCCAATGTAGCACGAAACAAACTTAACAGATTATCATCAGCATTTTTTCCAAGAAGAAATGTTCGTAAAATAGCTGAAGAAAATGGCATATTGGCCATAAATTTAAGCGGCAAATACTTTGCAACAGAAAGCAACAGAGGATTGGGGTTTGATAGGAATGTTGCAACAAAAACTATTCCTTTCAAGTTTTCCATCTCTCTTAGACTAAGTAAGGCTGCAATCGGTCCTGAAAAAGATTCGGCAACCAAAACAAACGGTTTATTCGGTAGAAGCCTTTCAACATAACTTGTCAAAGTTTCATAATCTTGGCTTCCTGTATCCGGTAAAGAAATTACTTGAACATCATCAATATTCAATTGCTCCAAGAAGGGAGCGAACAAGTTCCCTGTACCGTCTAATCCCGGTAACAATACAATCCGCAAGACATATCTCTTTGTAAAATCTAGACCACTGTTTACATCAACATCAACTCTGAACAATAAACCGCTTAATAGCCTTAAAGCCAAAGATACCCGAAATCATCGCAAACAAGAACACATAAATTTCAGTTGACCCGATTGTAAAGGCAGTAAGTGCTGGCCCCGGGCAAAGGCCTGTTATGCCCCATCCAATCCCAAACAAAATAGCGCCCATGACTAATTTACCATCGATTTCCTTTTTCACAGGCAACAGGAAATCAGACGATAAAACCGGACGGTTTCGAGAAAATATCAGCTTATAACCAATACCAGTTGTTACAAGGGCACCGCCCATGACAAATGCCAGACTTGGATCCCAATCCCCGGCCACATCCAGAAAAGCCAGTATCTTTGCCGGGTTCACCATTTCGGACACAATCAATCCCAGGCCAAAAATCAACCCTGCGATTAAGGCGACAAAGCTTAGTTTTATATTTTCTCCAAACATAAATCACACCCCTAAAACATGGCGGATCAGGAAAACTGTTACCGCCGCCGTGGCCATAAAAATCAATGTAGCGACAATAGAACGAAGGGACAGGCGGGATATGCCACACACACCATGCCCGCTTGTACAGCCGCTTCCCAATTGAGTTCCCACGCCAACCAATACACCACCAAGGACAAGAAGTGGTAGTGATGCATCGAAAGTAATCTCGGGGATTTGACCGATAAAAATACGATATAAAAAAGGCGCAAGGACCAGTCCGACAAGAAAAGCTATCCGCCACCTGGTATCATTCGATTTGAAAGGAAAAAGACCACCTACAATACCACTGATTCCGGCAATCCGTCCGTTGAATAGCATCAACGTAATCACAGCAATACCAATTAATATACCGCCCGCTAACGCCGGGACCAGTGAAAAGATATCCATGAATTCCCCCAAGTACATTTAACATGTGCGATTTAAGCAATCGTACTACGAGTACTCTATTTTGAGTAGAGAAACAGCTGACAAAAGTGACGCACCTATAATCCCCTCTCCCTAAAAACAGATCATGAACAGAATTGGCTTTGTAACCGCAAGTCATCAACAACAAGCAATCACAAAGCCAATTCGATTTACCAGTCAGTGTCGATCAGTCCCCCAGAACGGTTCCTTCGCGGCGGGTGTCTGCACCACCAACGAGTTCGCCATCAAGGATCTGGATTGCATGAAGGCCGGAATTCAGGTCACGCACATTGATCTCGTGGCCCTTAGCTTCAAGTGCGGGGATCATGGCGACAGCATCTGTTCCTTCTTCCACATCTGTCGCACCATTACGATTGACCACGTGTGGTTGGCTGATCGCAACCTGCGGGTCCATACCAAAGTCCAGAATACCGATGATGGATTGGGCCACGTAGTTGATAATCCGCGATCCACCAGGAGATCCGATTGCCAGGACAGGCTTACCATCTTTCAGAACAATCGTCGGGGCCATGGATGATCTTGGGCGTTTACCTCCTTCGACACGGTTGGCAATCGGCTTGCCATCCTTTTCAGGCGCCCGAGAGAAATCAGTCAACTCGTTATTCAAGAGAAAGCCGTTGCTCATAACCCGAGACCCAAAACCGGTTTCAATGGTTGTGGTCATGGAAATGACGTTGCCTTCGGCGTCCACAATAGAAAAGTGACTGGTCCCCGGACGTTCGAGCTGTGTATCTGGCGCATAAATGCTAGCTTTCTTCCACGGTGGTGTGCCCGCCTCTGCCTTACCCATGGTTTTTGCGGGATCAATCAATCCTGCACGTTCTTTCAAGTAGTTCTGATCCAATAAACCTTCTGGCATCTTCACAAAGTCACTGTCAGCCATATAAAGCCCGCGATCAGCATAAGCCAGTTTGGCGGCTTCCAGATAAAGATGGGTACTCTCTGCACCCGGCCCCATGGCTGGAAGGTCATAGTTGGACAGAACGGATAAAATTTGCCCGACAGTCAAGGCACCAGATGAAGGAGGTCCCATTCCACACACTTCATAACCACGATATGGGGCACAGGCTGCTTTCCGTTCAACAACCTTATAGGCCTTCATATCGTCCAGTGTCAGAATACCGCCATTTTCCTCGGTCTTCACAGCCTTCACAATGTCTTGGGCAATTTGACCTTCGTAGAAAACCTTGGAACCTTCTTTTTGAATCATTGCAAGTGCAGCGGCAAATTCAGGGTTACGTAGTAGTGTTCCTTGCTTTAACGGCTCGCCATTCTTGTCAAAAAAGTAAGCCCGTGTAAGGGGCATGGCTTCGAGCTTGCGCTTGCCAACAGCTTTGGCAATGGAATTGGCCATGCGATGAGAAACCTGAAACCCGCCCTGTGCCAAGGCACGGGTCGGTTCAATCAACTCAGCCCAATCCTGATTACCATAACGCTGATGCACGGTTTCAATCAGTTTAAGGGTTCCCGGCACACCAACGGACCGACCACCAACGACCGCATCAAACCAGCCAACAGGCTGTCCGTCAGTTCCCAACCAATAGTCTGGCGTAGCTGCCATTGGTGCTTTTTCACGTCCGTCAAAGGTCGTCAGGTTCTTATTTTTGGCATCCCAATAAACCATAAAGGCCCCACCGCCGATACCAGAGCTTTGCGGTTCGACAAGGTTAAGCATCAACTGCACTGCAACAGCCGCGTCCGCAGCAGTTCCACCACGTTCCAGTACCTCATAACCTGCCTGGGTCGCGATTGGATTGGCAGATGCCACCATAAATTTTTTGGATTTCACTGCCTGTTTTTCAACAACCGCATGGGTTGCCTCTGGCTGGACAGCTTCCTGAGCCATAGCCATGTTGCCAAGAATGACAGAAGTATAGAGAGGCAAGGAAACCGCAAAGGACAAAAGCGGCTTTTTCGAAATCATGGGCATAAAACTGTTCCCTGTTTTTGTCTTATTTTGGGTCTTTATTTTTCCTGCTGGATACTTGAACAGGTATCTGATGATTTATTGATATGAGCTGAAGAGAAACATATTAATAGATTTTATTTATGAACTCCATAGTACCCATCAAGACATCAGTATAAAAACAACTCACTAAACACAGAGAAAATCTGTTGTGGAGATTACACTCACGCTGGGGTTAACGACTAAAGAGTTACAGGACCGCCATCAACCTTATAAAATAAAATTATGAATTGATAGGTTGTTTTAGTAGCATAGCTCGTTATGAATTTATTTGGCAACGAGCTGAACAAAATTGACACATATTCACTCTGCTATCCGCCCAAACATAGCAGTCAAAATAGAATAACCATGTTGAAGCATAAAGACGGCAAGCTCGCCCATTTGAAATCTCTCGAAGCTTTTGCCGTTGTGATGGAAAGCATTCCTTTGATTAAATTCAGAGGAATGAAATGATCAACATTATACCACAGCTCATTCCTCCTTTTGCATAAACATCATCCTGTCCCCAATGCCAGTAACAATGTTGCAAGATTCACCTAACAAATACTTTAGATACGACAGGCGCAGCAGGGCCACCATTATGAGAGCCCACGCCATCGGCAACAGGTGACAAGGAAGTTGCATTGGCCTGATGCTTTTCATTCAAATTACGGAATGACAGTAATAATAACAGGATACAGAATGCGATCATCATAATGACGAGCAAATTAGCTGCCCGTCGTTGACACGTCAATCTATCAGACATAGTGTGCTCCCTCTCTCAACAGGTCACGGACGTCGCTTGATGTACTTATTTATATGCGTGGCACCTTGGTCATGCCCTGTTGATAGATGCATAAATCGATATTCCGCAACGCCAGCAATACTTGGAAGTTCATGAGGATCATATCCAAGCTCACCAACCAGTTGAGCACGGGATAGACCAACTTCCTCCAACCATTTATCTTCATAAGCCAATAGTGCATGTATCTCTCGCTTTCGGGCATTTTTCTGTTGCCGCGCAAAAAACCAGGACTGGATATTCAACATCCATGTGCCCCAAAAATTATTGGGCAAAGTACAGGGAGAAGAGGTAAATTCAGGATCTAGTGTATTTCCAGTTTTATGTGTCATCTCACCAACTCCTTATCTCTGTTACTTCTGAATATAGGCTCACACTAGACATTCCTGAAATTAATAGTTAAAATGACTGACATTCGAATAATTTATAACTATTCTTTTCAGGACAGACCTATGAATCCCAATCTGGAAAGCGATCTTCTCCGTACTTTTGTCGCGATAGCAGAAACAAAAAACTTCACCCGGGCGTCAGAAATTGTTGGCAGAACACAGTCTGCTGTCAGTATTCAGATGAAAAAGCTGGAAGAAATTGTTGATGGGAAATTATTCGAACGAGGCCCTCGTGGTGTAACACTAACCTCTTCTGGCCAACAACTGGTAAAGGATGCAAAACGCATTCTGTCTTTGTTGGATCAGGCGGCAGCATCACTGCAATCAGATCCACTGAACGGAACCGTCCGAATTGGCATACCGGAAGAATATGGCGGCACTTTTCTTCCCTCTGTTCTATCTCGCTTTGCCAAAACCCACCCACAAGCAGAAGTGACCGTGCGTTGTGCACAATCTGCGGCTCTCAATACAGGTTTGGAAAAAGGTGAACTTGATCTGGTTGTGCTTCATGAAGAAGCCACAAAAATTGGCGGCGAAATTCTCCTCAACAATCCTGTGGTCTGGATTACATCAGATACCTATCGCCAACATGAATGCGTCCCGATGCCTGTTGCCGTCTATGACTGCGAATGTTGGTGGCGTGACTGGGCACTTGCCTGTCTGGAACAACAGAAAAAAGATTATAAAATTACCTATATCAGCAGCAGCACATTTGGCCTGCAAGCCGCCGTATCATCGGGGATTGCAGTGGGCATTCTGGCACAAAGCCAAATCCCCCCCGATTGCCGGGAACTTACCCCCGAAGAAGGTTTCCCAAGGCTTCAGGGCACAAACATTGTTCTCCGGCAACGGATGCAACACGAATGTAGCACCAAAGTGGGCATGGCCCAGGCAATACGTGATGCCTTCCAAGCCCCCAGGACTTAGAGAGCTTTTTGCTGCCCCGCGGCTTTCCCCGACATATTTTTGGTGGGCATATTAATCGCTGCAACACCAACCACGGCAGCCAAAATACCAATACCAACAACAAACGAAATTTCTTCGCCCAGAAAAACCACCCCCAACATAACCCCGACACCTGCGCGCAAGTATGCCTGGCTGGCAACGCCTAACGAGCCCAGTGTTTTAATCAAACGAAAATAGATCAACAGCGCAACACCGGTGCAAAAAATCGATAAAATTATCACGGAACCAAGCGCCTCAGAGGATGGCGTTAGCCTCCAGGGTTGATCAACCGCCAGACTGACGGGCACCAGCACAACGCTGGCCCATAGCATGGTGCCAGTGGCAATCACGGGTGAGCTGAGATGTGTAAAGCGTTTGCCGTAGATCGCGGCACAACCATAGAGAAAAGCGCCCCCTACTGCACAGATTTGCCCAAGAACTTCCTGTCCCAAACCATTAAAAGCATCCACACCAACAATGAAAACTACCCCTAGAAGACCAAGAGTTGCCCCAAAAAGCTTTAAGCCTGTTACCTTCTCATGACGCGTGAAAAGCAATGTAATAAAAAAAACAAAAATTGGCGATGTTGAATTCAGCACGCTGGCCAAGGCACTATCTACGTACTGTTGCCCCCAAGCCAATATTGTCCATGCAGCAATGGAACTTAAAAAGGATTGCACAAGCAACATACCCCAGCTTTTCCCATCCCGGGGCAGCTGTTCTTTTTTGACTGCCAGCACCAGTAATAAAAAAACTGCAGCCCCACTTACTCTAACCGCAACCAGAGTCAGCGGTGGGATCTCTGTCACAGCAACCTTGGCAAAAAGATAGGACGATCCCCACAGCAGCGCGAGGAGAGAGAGAAATCCCAGTTCAATAAAGAGGACTGGTTGCTTTTCATTTATCACGATAATTCAGCCTTCGCTTCTATATAGCTAATTCAAAGAAGCACACTATAAATTATATCATTACGGAAATGCTTCGCTTAACACCGAAGTATGAATTTCAATTGATCCCGGAAAACACTCGAAAGAAAACACTAATAAGCAGCAAAGTTATCGCCCACTCTGCCATTCACCCGTAACAGAGGGAGTGGTTTCCTTGCTGGAACCTTTCATTGATACCGTTGTAATCTGTACAATGACTGCACTGATGATCATCATCACAGGTCAATTGACGATCAACCCAGAAACAGGGAACGACATCGTCGAAGGCGGCACAATCGTCACAGCAACTGGTGCCTCGGGTGCCGCAATCTTTGCCATGGCCGTGGTAAACATTACTGGCCTTTACTTCCTGATGCCAATTGTAAAGCGCGAGTTGAGCAGCTATATGGCCCGCCCCAAAAGCGGAGAGATCATGAAATTCTCTGGCGATGCAGGTAAAAGCGTCGCAGAATAGAGAGTAGAACAAATAACAACACTTACAAACGGGCGGCTATCAGTCGCCCGTTTTTCTTTTTTACAAATCTCCGTTGCATCCTTGTTAAAAGAGGCGCAGGCTAATGCAAGTTAAGGCTCTGTTTCATTGCAGAGCTTTTGTCTGTTTGCAAAATATAACAGATCATCTTGTTCATACGCCTGTACTGGTTTTCTCTTGATTATCTTCCGAGGCCAGCCTTTGCTAAATAAAGCAAAGATCTGATACCGCTCTGTGCGGCTCACCTTAACAGGACGTCATATCAACTTTGACCTGCGTTAACAGGTTTAGCACTTCCATCTTCCCCATATATCTTTTGGGAAGCGATTGGATACAGAGGATTTTTGTCACATGCAGTTCGTGCCCGAACGCATATCAACATACTGGTTAGAAGATTTGCTGCCCGAATTTTCAGGGCGCTGGAATAGAATTCCCGGCAATATACGCGGGGCCATTCTTGTTCTTCTCGCCACCTTGAGCGGTTCAATTATGGGCGCGTTAATCAAGGTTGTCGGGCAACGAGTTCCCGTTTTTGAAATCCTGTTTATCCGCCAGCTCTTTGCCCTTTTGATGGTCGCCCCGATTATCATTAAGTCAGGCCCTTCTGCCTTTAAAACCAGTGTCTGGAAACTTTATCTTGTTCGCGGTGCTTTTTCCTTTATCGCCATGAGTGCAGGCTTTACAGCTGTCGTCTATATGCCCTTGGCAGAGGTCACCGCCATTGGCTTTGTCCGTACTCTTTTCACCACACTACTCGCGATAGTTTTCCTTCGCGAAATTGTTGGTATCCGTCGTTGGTCAGTCACAATTATCGGCTTTATCGGTGTACTGGTAATCATCCGCCCAGATACCGGAGAATTTAATATCTATGCTATCCTGGCCGTGATTTCTGCCTTCTTTGTTGCTGCGATTATGATTATCCTGCGCAAGGTTTCCCAGATAGACAAACCATCGACGATCATGGTTTACCAATCTCTGCTTGTGACGCTATTCATGGCTGGCCCGGCCTGGTGGTACTGGACAACCCCAACCTTGAACGAGGTACTGATCATTATCCTCATCGCGTCTCTCCTGTCTGCCATGCAATGGTTTTATATTCAGGCCTATCGCGTTGCAGAGGCGGTTACAGTGGCACAGGTAGAATACGTGCGTTTGCTTTTTGCCACCGGCATCGGCATCCTCTTTTTTACTGAGATACCGACCCTCTGGACCCTTCTGGGTGCCAGCATCATCGTTGCCTCAACCTTCTACACCGTCCATCGTTCCGCTGTGCGCACAAAAGAACGGAAAGCTGTTGGAAAAGAGTAAGCTTATGCGCCGTTATCTATGACTTCAAAAGCTGGTAGTTTCCGTTACAAATTATTGTTTTAGAACAAAATATCAGAAGTTAATCAGTACTGAATTTGTCACGTCCCTAGTCAGTTAACTCCTCTGCCGAACGGCTATCTGTTTTCGTAATTTTGAAATTAACGTGTTTGTATCATGGCAGACATATCCAATTTCCGGAATGCCCTGTCCAGCAATTGATCTATTCCGCTGAACAAACGATTTAAAACCAATTTGTCCATACCACATTCTTACTCTGTTTTGCCTGAACGCCCATAAAACAAAAGATCTGTAGCCTCGTTGCAGTAAAAATTCCCCCATGTTGACGATCATCACAGGACCGACAATACCTCCCCGATATTCAGGCATCACATAAGCAGCGTGCATTTCACCAGCCCCATCAGGAGCATCAGGGTCTTCGCATGGTTTACAACAACAAAAACCAACAATGGTTTGATCAACAGTCACAACGTAAAGCTTTTCATCAAGCGGAGTTTTCTCAAACCAATACAACCATTGCTTTTTTCTGAAATCTGCATCTCTGTTTTTCAGAATGCTTTCTGGCATAAAGCTGTAAACCTCTTGCCAACAGAATTCATGAATTTCAGCTATTTTATTTATATCCCCGGTGATTGCTTCTCTAATATTTATCATCGCCAGATTACTTTATCGAACAACAGTTTCTCAAAAATTTTATGGCCACATCCAAATTATTAACAAAGTGATAACCTAAGAAAGCTACTCTACCATTAAGAGCTACAAAAACAATAAATTCAACCTACACCAAGGATCAAGTGTGAAACATAGATTGAACTTCAAAAACCTTGAATGCTGCATCGTAGATGACGAGTCTTTTATACAAAAAATCATAAAATCAATTCTTGTGTCACTGGATGTAAAAGACATCCGCCTCGCAAGTGACGGCGCTGAGGGGTATAAATTACTTCAGGCCAAGCCGACTGATCTGATTTTTATTGACTGGACGATGGAGCCTATGTCGGGAATTGAATTGCTTGAAAAAATTCGTTCATCAGACGAACCGGAAATAGCAGAGACCCCCGTCATTATGCTCACGGCGCACTCTGAACAGGAGTATGTCAAAAAAGCCATTGTCGCCGGGGCCAATGACTATCTGGTGAAGCCTGTTTCACCCCTGCTCTTGCGACAGCGTATAGAAGGTATTTTCAAAAAACAGCTTCCGTTAAGCGTGAAGACAGGCAGGGCAAGGGCAAAGCCAAAAGGAATTTCTGCGCCGCCTGGAATCAAACCGAAGAAGAAAGAAGATATTACAGAAGACGATTTTTTCGAGATTTGTATAGAAGGAGAATGAGCGGGACATTGCCCCTCTCATTTTGATAATGCTCCCTGTTTTTTTGAACAGGGGTTTAATCAGTGAAAATATCAAATGATTCAGATTTATCCACCTTTTGAATCCTGAACACTCCATAAACCCAGTTCTTGTTTTTGAGCCTGAAACTTGGTCAGCAGCCAGAGGATGAACTTATTCCCCCTCCCTGAAAGTTCGAACTGGGGAAAGTTCCAACTGGGGAAAGTTCGAACTGGGGAAAGTTCCAACTGGGGAAAGTTCCAACTGGGGGAAACGCTAATCCCTACTCCGCCATACCAAGGGATTTCAGAAACTCATGCTCGGTCATCCGGGGGTGGTCACCGGCAAAATTGTATCCGTCGGGTTTACTGTCAATATAGATTTCATTGGCCAGTGAAAAGCCGTCATTTTTATCAAAGGCCCCCGCCCATACAACTGTCATGCTGCCATCACGAAGACGATAGAAAAGATGTGTTCCACAGTTTTGACAGAAACCACGTTCAGCCCAGTCAGACGAAACATACGATTTCACATTGTCCTCGTTTTCAAACTCCATGCTTTCGACATGGATTGCCATGGTTGGCCCACCTGACCATTTCCGGCACGTCCCGCAATGGCACACCCCATGATCACCACCAACACCAGTCGCCGTAAATTTAACAGATCCGCACAGGCATCCACCTGTCATAGCCTGATCATTCCCATTATCTGACATTTTTATCCCCTCCAGGTTCAAACAGAAGCAACACTTGCGATTGTCTCTCCGGCTCACAGGTGATTACTTCACAATGATAAAAACAGATCATACATGCTCTCTACTGACAACATTATGTCAGCAGACTTCATATTAAATATCTACCCTTTGTGTAGAAATTGATATCTATCGCTTATAACACATCACAATCGGGGACAGGATACGGGCCCTGTATTTTGTCCGAGAATATTTGCTGAAACATTTGCGGCAGCCATCTCGCAAGGATCAACTCAAAACCGGAAAAAAACAACTGCCTCATTTCAAAAGTAGTGTTACAGGTCAAAAGTAGTGTTACAGGTCAAAAAAGAGCGCAAACATTTTGGAAGCCCGGGTCATACTTTGTCAAAAACCACATATCTGGATATGGAATCATGTACATGACATAGAACATGGATTTCTTAAAAACTCATACTTCAAAAAATATCGAGTTCAAGCATCTTACAGATAATGACTTCACACAAGATTGTTGTTTTGGCCAATATGAATACAATATAATTGGTACTCTTCATCGTAATTGGTACTCTTCATCGTAAATTATGTAATCAGGTCAACATGGTATCCAAAACTGCATACCCTCTATAAGTGCAGTGAATTTTTCACGCTTTTTTCACTCCACATATTCTCTGAAAACGTGTTCAATACTCTTACGCAAGCAACTTGTCCCGGTTTCCGAAGCGCTCGCACTGCGCATCATCTAATTCAGAAACCGGGATTTGCTTTTTTTACTCTCTGATAAAGAAAATATTTGCGACAAGTTCCTGTTGCACAGGTTCTGCGCACACCTTTCTTTCAAGAAATGTTTCTGAGTTTTTAGAAATCATTGCGGTTTATTCATAACCCTGCTCATTAATGAACCAACTCGTTCCTCTAACGAACTTGATTTTCGTATCTTTCTGTCTCCTAGGCCTCTAACCGCCTTAAGAAATCAAAACCTGACTGGCATATAATATCAGCCAATATAACAGTTGATTTTTTGATCGTGAATTGTTTTTCACGGTCTTTTCACTCACACCTTTCTGGCAAAATAGGTTTATATACTCATGCAAGCAACTTCCCCCGAACAGGCAAAGCGTTCCTTTTGCACCACGCGATGTCAGTTCGGGGGTCGTACTAAGTTATATACTTAACTTGATTTCACTCTGCCTTTTATATTTCTGGCTTTGCTTGCATTTTCATCTTGATCGCTTTCCGATCAAACTATTTCAGCACGTCGCCGTCATTTATTTCGTCGGCACACCCTGAATTAGCCTTACCCGGCTGGCAATCTTATTGCTGGCTCCTTGACTCTTGTTGACTTTGTTAGGGGGACAAATTCAGCAAGGGTCATTTTTTATGCTTTATACAAGCTCCAGATCCAGCGGGTTTTTTGAACTAGGTTTCATGAAAAAAGCCTGGGACAAATAAATCCCAGGCTTTCATAATTCAGTCTCCAAAAAAGCGTCATGCTGCAGCCATACGCTTTTGAATTTGGTGTGCATCTTCTTCCAGGCCTATTTTCCAGTAGGCAGACACATAGGTATCTTCCTTTGGGATTCCACGTTCCTGATAAAGGTGATTTCGGAGCTCTTTAACAACACCGGCCTCACCGGCAACAAAGACACTGGGGTAGCCCGGGCGCCAGCGCATTCCCTTGATAAAATCGCACTGCTTATAACTTCTCTGATCCGGGTTATCGTGGATTAGCCAATGAATATCGATACCAGCTGGTGCGTCAATTTCCTGACGATCATCATCTGATGTCACTTCGAAAACCGCAGTTCCGACAGCATCTTTAGGAAGCTCTTCCAACGCAGCAGCTGCGGCAGGAATTGCCGTCATATCCGCCGCCAGTAAAAACCAGTCTGCATCCAGATAAGTCATCTTTTTGGAACCAGGCCCAAACAAACCAATATAATCCCCCGGCAAGGCAGCTTGTGCCCAGTTACTCGCCGGACCACCGTCGCCATGGATAACAAAATCAATATCCAGCTCATTTTCATCAACGCGGTGGTGACGCACCGTATAGGTCCGCATTACAGGGCGCTGCCCTGCTTCTAGCTGCGCAACAAACTCGAAGGGATCAATGTCACCTTGCGGGATCAAGACCTTTACATGTGCGCCTTCCTGATCTGCAGGAAAACCATGCAAGCCAATCCCTCCAAATGTTACACGCAACATATGTGGTGTCAGCGGCTCTTTGCGCACAACAGTTAAAATTCTCGGTGCTTTACGCTTACTCATTTAATCCCCCAATTTGGCAAGGTGATTACAACCATCAACTCTATATATCGACCACTGGATATTGACTGCTGGCTTGCGCCAGATTTTTGAAGAAGAATAGTTGCGAACTATCTCTCATACGACCATCAACCTACTGCCAGCGCCAGTATATCTACAGGGAATATAAGACGTAATTATGACAATACAATGCGAATCATTCTTAACAACAAAGAATCACTGTTAACATATTAATTTAAAACAAAAAGATTTTTGTCTTTTATTATCAGAAGTCCAAGGCTGATTCTAAAAGCTTTCTCAATGTAATCAACAGTTCCTTGTCCCCTGTCTGTAAGCTTTAAGTCTCAATAAAAGAGTAGATCACAAAATCTTATACATATAGGTTGTTGAATCCAGACAATCAGGATCGTGTGTGTCTTGGCAAAAATTTGGAATAACACCTGCCTTTTCATAGCCTAATTTATGATAAAGCGGTTCAGCCTTGTCGCCTGTTCTTGTATCCAGCGTAATCAAGTTTCTTTGGTATTTTCCTGCTTGCCTTTCCAATTCAAACATCAGGGCCTTTGCAATACCTCGTTTACGGAAAAGCGGTGATACCAACAATTTTGAGACATCAGCCCTATGAATTTGATTAGGCATAGTTGCCAAACACAATTGAACAGTACCGACAATCTGTTCATCAAGCATACAAACCATAAGAACGACTTCCCCATTTACAATCAAGGGACGGACTTTCCCGCGCCAGAAATCCAAACTTTCTTCTAAAGAAAAGGGAACAACAAACCCGACACTGGCGCCATCCAAAACACAGGCATGTAGTAATGAAGCCAAAGCTTCTACATTTTGGTCAAACTCTTCTATATCAAGGCACCTGATATCAATTCCGTCATTCATCGGCCAAAGCTCACCCAACTATTGTATGGAAAATTCCGAGTATAATTCTCGTTAAAGTACTTTTGAAAAACCATATCACAGGATAACCAACGTATATGAAGCGCCTGAATGCTTGTCAGCCCTAAAACAATTGACTCCTTGCAACTTATAACGAAGACAGTCACCGGGCTGTAACTGATAGGTATGCGTTTCAATGGTTATCTCAAGCGCCCCTTCTCTCATGATCAAATGATGCTCCAAACCACCTTTAGGCCAATTGTTCTTTGAAAAGCCGGAATAGGAAATTTCAGCGCCGGGATCTAATCGACATTCAAGAACTTCACAGTTCAAACTTTCAGAGGGTGGTGAAACAGATCGGCGTTCAAAACCTGTTTTTTTATCGTTCCAGACGACCTGGTCATCCCGGCATATCAGCGGAGAATAATTCTCTTCCACCATGGCCATCAAGCGTGACATCGTCATGCCATAGGCAGCGCATAAACGCCCCAATACAGTCGCGGTCGGACTAACCTCTCCCTTCTCCATACGGGAAAGAGTTGCCCGGCTCACATCGCTGTGCACTGCAAGTTGATCCAATGACCATCCTCGCTCGCCACGTAAAGCCCTTAAACGTTCAGCAAGACGCTTGTCTTGATTACTTTCATCCATACATCCCATATACGAGAAATATTCTCATATTCAAACAATGTCAATAGCAACAAGTCAATCCAAAACAGAATACCCGACTATCCATCCCTCTGATTAACCCAGAGAAGTCTTAAAGCAGATAGATCTCATAAAAGTGGCAGGATCTTGTTGAAAATCATTGATAGAGTTACGCTGAGCAACAACCTCCTTCATTACCACACCCGGCATTAAGATGAAGCAAGCAAAACAGATGAACCGACAATTCAATCTCCGCCTCTCCTTTAATGCCTTCATGCTATGCACACTTTTGCTTATCACTCCTCAAATCTCAGATGCAGGCGATTACGAAAATGGCATTGCCGCTTACCGTGCCGGAGATTATGACAAAGCCATAAAACTTTTAAGTAGCGCCGGAAATCAAGGGAATGCAAAAGCCCAATATTACCTTAGTGTTCTTTACGAAGGCGGGTCCGGGATCGATAAAGATATGAACGCTTCCCTCAGGTGGCTCAAACGCGCAGCAGAGGGTGGCATGGTCGAGGCACAGCGCAACCTTGGGACTTTTTTTCACGATGGTATTGATGACCCGGATGACGATATTGATCAGGCCATCTATTGGTATCAACGCGCAGCAAGCCAAGGAGATCTGACCGGACAATTGCGCCTTGGTATATTATTAGACCGCGAGAAAGACACAGCTTTTGATCATCGTGAAGCCATTCGCTGGTATCTTCTCGCAGCACGACAAGGTGTCGCTCAAGCACAGTACAATCTGGGTGTCATGCACAGTCAAGGGCGTGGCACCCCCATAAATCCTGATAAAGCCCTGAACTGGTTTTTTAAAGCAGCCAAACAACGCTACACACATGCAATGGTCGCCATTGGCGATACGTACCTTTCCGGGAAAGGTGTACCGCAATCAAATGTCGAAGCCTACAAATGGTTTCAGCTTGCCGATATCAACGGCCATGAAACCATCGCCCACAGAATGAAGGAAATCGCGACTGACCTGACCAGCGAACAAATCAAGAAGGCCGAGCACTCGGCAAATGTATGGTTAACCGAAAACTGAATGAAAACATTTCAAGGCTGAAACCAATCATACGCCCAGCTATACCAATTGCTGATGATAGAAAAGCAATTACAGGATAGACATAGATTAACCACCACGTATTTTCATTTCAAAAGCGGTACGGTCACGCTGAATTTCTTCCAACACATCCCGCTTTGCGTTTGCCCGGTCATCATGTTTGCCACTCCAGATAATTAATTCGATTAATATCGGGGCAAGATCATATCCCTTACGGGTAAGGTTATAGACAAAGCTGCGGCGATTTTCCGGGTCTCTTTTTTTCTCGACAATTCCATTGCTCTCAAGATGCTTGAGCCGATCAATAAGGATATTGGTCGCAATGCCTTCTTCGGCCTGCAGGAATTCACTGTAAGTCCGTTTACCACGTAACATGATTTCGCGGATGACCAGTAAACTCCAACGATCCCCAAAGGTATCAAGGCCAAAAGCGACAGGGCAACCAGAGCTGCGTATCTTTGTTTCAGATTTCATTTTTGCATCATAAAAAAATAACTTGCGAAACGCAATACGTAATGCTAGCAATTTACGTATTGCACTTTGCAAGCAAAATGGAGAACACATTATGCCAATCACACTTACCCTCACAAAAGATGTCCTTTCCTCTGGACAAGAAACCCTTGCCATCTCGAAAATCACAGAATCATTCCTCAAGCACCACGGATTGAGTGGAAACACGGTAATGACACCAAATGTAACCGCTCATATTGTCATCGTGGAAAAGGGGTGTTCCTTTGCAGGCGGCAAACCTGTCGAAGGGGCGTGGATCGAAACCAAGACTCCGTCTTTTGCGTTGGCAGATCATGCCGTTCAAAGCGCATTTTTTGGTGAAGCGACACAAATCCTCCACGACCTTTCTGGCGGCACACTGTCCAAAGACCGTATCTGGTCGAACGGCGTTCACGCAGTCGACGGCACTTGGAATATATCAGGCAAGGCCCTTAAAAATGCCGAAATCGGCGAAGCGATCTCAGCAGGGTAATTCATGGGTTCCGTCCATGTACTCTCAGTAATCTGCGTTTGGCGGAGCTATTAGTGCTCCGCCAAACAACTAATTTAAAGGAAAAGAGATGCAAGCGAACTCAGACTTCTCAGACAAAAATATAGAAATTCTGCCGTCGCGTATTCTTCACACCATGATCCGCGTCAGTAATCTTGAAAGATCTCTTGCCTTTTATCAGGATGCACTGGGTATGGTTGAAATACGCCGAGAAGATTATCCTGAAGGGCAGTTCACTCTGTCGTTTCTCGGATACAGCGAGGATCCTCAAGGACCCACCATTGAATTGACATATAACTACGACAAGGCTGAATACACACATGGTTCAGGCTTTGGGCATATCGCAGTCGCAGTGTCCGATATTAATGCAGCTTATGAGCGCCTGTCAGGTATGGATATCAAAATTATTCGACGCCCTGGGCCGATGGCCTATACCACCACCAATGGCCAGCGAGACGTCATCGCCTTCATTTCAGATTCCGATGGCTACCAGATCGAGTTAATCTCTAGCTCAAAAGCTTAGATATTACCAATAACAGCATCACAGAACATAACCACCGTCATCCAATTTCCAACCTTTTATAAAATACCAGACACCAAGGAGAACACCATGCCATTCGTCCGCATCTATCATCCTTCAGGTAACGACACGCTTTATCCCGCAGCTCTTAGCCAAGGAATACATCGTGCTTTGGTCGATGCTTTTGGCATTCCAACCGAAGACTATTTTCAGGTTGTGACCCCGCTTCAGGCTGGCACCGAATTGATTGGCCCTGACACCTTCCTGGGGATCACTCATTCAACCGATCTGGTGATAATTCAAATCACATGTGCCGAGGGTAGAAAGCTCGAGCAGAAAAAAACACTTTATGAAGCAATCGTAGAGAATCTTAGCAATGACGCCGGAGTACCAAGAGACGACATTATCATAAACCTGATCGAAACAAAGCGCGAAAACTGGTCATTTGGGAACGGTCAAGCACAATTCGCCTACCCCACAGGTTCCTGAATATTAAAACCGGCATACTGACAATTGAACCAAATTAGGCAATTGAACCAAATTAGGCAATTGAACCAAATTAGGTTTGTTCTGACAATATCCGCGACTTTTAACCAGCCAATAGAAGATCATCATTATTGGCCATTCAGAAGTAATTCGACAGTATCTTCTGGCAACTTGACCACTTAGCTGACAAGCTCAGCACATAATCTGGAATCATATACAGTCAGGGGCAAAGCACATTCGCCCCTGACTGTTATCGTAACGAAGACCTTGAGTTATTTTAAATCAACCGAGCAAAACTACAGTAATGCTGAGATTGCCCAACAGCTTAACTGTATCGCTTCAGGACAGTGCCCTATCAGCTTCGATTTTCTTTTTCCAATTCTCCAACGTCAGGATGAAACTATCATGGGATAAGAGCAAGTCGCTTGCGTATTGCTCATGCAGTGGTTCCAATCGAACTCCAGCTCTGTCAATACAAATCAAATTAGCATTTGCAGAGCCTTCCCATTGATATTCAGCATCTTTTAACGCCGTTTTTGCCTTCGAAATCAAAGCATCAGCCCACTGCAGATCAAACTGTACGTCTGTACGTAAAAACTCTTCAATGCGCTTTTTGTCGGTCACTTACTTCGTCCAGCTTTTATTGAACCCAGTACTTTTTAAAACAATACTCACTACTTAGCATCACCATTAACAACATTTTTCAAAAGATATTCCCAAATCTCACCTTGCCCTGGGTGTTTTCTGCGGAAATCACTCGTCAAAATCAAGTTACCTTCAGCGACTGAGAAAGTCGGATCAACATTTTCTTTTTGAATAAAAGAAACCTTTTGGATACGGCTGGAAATAACTTTCCATTGATCATCATCAGCGTGGCGCGTAAATGCATAAAGAACTTCACGCATAGCCGTACCAAAAGCAGGAAGGAGATGATGTGGAGCATGAGCACGGAAAGAAACGTGATCAATTTCCCACGCAATAGTTGTCCCGTGCTTATCAGATAATTCCTTGTTAAACCCTTCTCTATGTTTAGCAATGGTTTCAAGATAGAAGAACTCGTAAACACACACACCACCAGCACATACGTTCTCATAGATGTAATCCCAAATAGGTTTTTGGTTGATAACATCATCATAATCACTCGTAAGGTATAAAGCTTTCTCTGCAGCCCTATATTCGATTTCGGCTTCTTCAATCGGTTTCCTAACGAAAACGACTTTTTGCAGGTTTTCCTTATAGAAATTAATTAGGCCATCACGGCCAATCGCATACCCAGCGACGGCATCCAGAACATTTTTACCAACAGAGACAGATATTTTTTTATGGCCGGAAAATTCAACAAATGACGTGCTGTCGATCTGCCAATCAATTTTATATCCTTCGAGGTTTTGTTCCAGTATTTGATTATATTCTGCAACCTTGGGATTGAAAAAATCTTCAACTTCCTTTGCCGATTGAGCATATGCATCAATCGGCAACGTTACCAGAAGCGATAGTAAGGCAGGCTTGAAATAGTTCATTTATAATAACCTTATAGATGTAAAAAACCAGATATGTTGAGATACAAAGTGCTGAGATAAATCACGAACTTGTACACCGTAATTTCCAATAAATTTGCAGGGTCCGATTTACAGGATCTGCCGGACAGAAAATTGCCGTGTTCTAATCCATTCAAAATCAGAAATTAATAGCGATTAGGATTTCCAGAAGACATAAAACCAACCGCAGTTGGTTTACCATTGAGGTACCAGATGCTGGCGTTATTGTTGATCAACCCGCTCCAACATTGAAAGCCACTGCCATAGTCCATACAGCCCTTGTCGCCTTCAATTTTCCATTTCCCAGAATATCCATCTCCGCGTAATGTTCCGTTTGGATCATAATACTCAGAATAAATACCTGATACTCCTGCACCTTGTAGTGTGTTACCACTAATCAAATTACGAATTTCATCGCCACTTGCCATGTCTGCTTTCGCAATCGAACTACTTATCGCAACAATAAGTGAAGGCGCAAAAAGTACCTTCGTAAGATTCAACGCCATGCCGTATACATCCCCTCTTTGATTAGCCCCCAACAGGTAAGGCACTAGACTTTTAAAGAGCACATAGATGTTAAATGCTGTAATCTGGATATAGATTTACAACTGGATGTGCCCCTTGGTTATCCTAAAGGGGAAAAGTGAGTAGAGTACGATACGCTAGATATAGATTAATAATTGGATGAGTTATTTGGTTATCTTTAAAATGTGCATGTTTAATACCTACGGAGCCACAACGCAGATATGATAACCATAGATTCAGTATTTCTTGGCGCAGCTATTCATGGTGCTGCACTCGTTTTGCTACTTGCATTTAATGGATACTCTAACCGTCAGGCGAACTTCCTGCTGGCCGGCCTTGTTGGATTGCTCACAATCACAATGTGGAACGTCTATATTTTAAAAATCCAAGGCCCACTTATGTTCCACATTATAGATTACCATCTATGGGCAACACCCTTGCTATGGGCACCATTACTTTATCTTTATACTGGCTTACTCATCAAGAAACGAACACTCCAATGGAAATCAATAGCGCACACGTTTCCCGCGCTATTCATCGGTTTACTGCAAATCCCGCTGCATTTCTATCAATCAACCGAATTGGGCATAGAACTATTAGATTTTTTCTACAAAGCTGTCGTCATCTTTATTTATCCACAGCTTGGTCTTTACCTGTTTCATTCATTTAAAATTCTACGAGAATATCAAATTGAAACAAAAGATCAGTTCTCAACCCTAGAGAAAATTAATTTAACTTGGCTAATCGTCATCCTGACTTCGTTTTCCAGTATCCTGCTATTTGATATGACGATGAATTTCTTAATTGTTTTCGGTGATTTCAAACTAACACTTATCTACGATATCGTTTTGTTGCTTGAAGCTCTTATGGTTTTTGCCATTGGTTATTTTTCTTTGCGTCAGCCAGAAATCCTAACAGGAAGCAGTGCAAAAAATCACCCCGTCAAAAATCCAATCACAACAAAATACATTGGTTCTCCGATAGACAAGCAGCTGGGTGCTGAGTTGGCTGATCAGCTTGATAAAATGATGATTGAGCAAAAAACATACCTCACCAACGATCTAACACTCACTCAGTTAGCAGATTCAATGGCGTTGGGAACACATCATATGTCTCAAATAATAAATCAGCATCGGCATAAAAATTTTTACGATTATATCAATGAATACCGCGCCCAGCACGCAGCTGGTTATCTTGCAAAAAGAGGAAAAACCAATCTGACCAGACTGGCTTATGAGTCCGGCTTTAACAATCGAGTGTCCTTTAACAAAGCTTTTCGAAAATATACGGGTCAAACACCAACAGAATTTTTAAAACGACAGGAGATAATAACACAAATAGACGCCTGACCTTTAAATCATGCCCATACAACGCAACCAATGATGACAAAGTGAGTATTCATTTTCTCATGCAAAAACAACGCTCTTACTATCATTTGAAAAAGGATCCAGAGCTACAATGATACGAATATTACTGTTTATAATGTCCGGAATACTTTTAATTGGCCCAATAATGATCTGGTTGCTTTTGTCAGGAATGAGCTGTGCTTACGTAACTGCCGCCACTGAATGTGGTGTTAAATGGAAAAGCCTGCTAGATCCAGAGTTTTACTCCTTATCAGCATTACCTTGGCTCATTGGAATAGGACTTTTTTATATTGCAATTCAGATGAATAGTAAAAAAAATCCAGATAAATGAAGAGCTTTCACCTAATTCTATACGCGCTAATTTATTTAAGTGCTTCCCTAAGATCGCGATGAATTTACAAAAAGAAGGGCAAGCGCTCCCCACCTTCTTCAAGTTTGATCAATGTTAGACCAAACCTTATAAATTAAGGCACAATTGGAAATGCCGTATTAATGCGTCCATCGCGCAGGTAATAAACCTTAACACGAAAATCTGCGCCCTGTATTGTTCGACAGGTAGGACCGGAAAGATCGCCATGTGATGCATTGGCGATCGCCGTCAGAACATCATCATAACTGCAATGGTCCGGAAACATCGTCGAAATTGCCTTAACAGCCGTAACGCCGTTATCGGTGATGTCAAAACCAGTCAGGTTATAAAGGCCGGTGGGAACCTCGACCCCACCGACCAGAATCCTATACTGGGTAAGTCTAGCGGTAGAGGTATCAACAGTCTTCGGGTTGTCTCCGTTTGGGCGCGAGTGAAAGCCTTTGGCTTTTTTCTTCTTCACTTCACCACAGAAAATATGCATTCTGTTGATTTCCACGGTTTGAACCGGATCAGTACCTGGCACATTAACAGTAACCCAATGATCCTGCGCTTCACCACAAGCGACTTGCGCTGATGCAATACCAGCATAAAAAATCATCGCGCCAGCAATAAGTGTCAGGGCGCAAAGTTCCTGAGAAATCATCTTTGACAACGCTCTTGATGTGTTTTTTAGTTTCATAATAATCCCTCGTTTTCGGCACGTACCTACCTCACAGAAAAGTAACGGAAGGGTTCCGGCGAGACACATGATCGCCTCTCCTACAAAACCAGTATGTATTCGTTATAGAGTATTTCTGAACACATTAGAAAAGCCTTGGTCGTTTCGGCCTATAACAAAGAAAGATCGCGGGACTAGACAAGAAATACACTTAACATCTCAAGCCGATGATTGACCAACCTGTTTAATAATGATGCTCGTTCCACAAGAAGTATAACGCAATAAAAGGTAATAATTCTTACCCTTTATTTTGCCCAATGTTGTCTGTCCGCATTTTGAAAACTTTTCCACCACGGATAACTGTACGATCCTGCCCGCGCCGGGAAGTAACCGACAAACGCTGTCGCCAGTTTGCAACGGTTTGGGGGGATGTGCCAACCTGTCGTGCAATTTCCCGATCTGACCAGTTCGTGCGCTCGGGGTCGGTTAGATATGCTGTAATGGCTTCGCGTTTTTGCGCATTTGTCAGCTTGGGTTCTTCACCTGCCTCCCGCAGCAAACGTGTTTCCAATGCATCAACGCGTGCCTGCAGGGCTGCAATCTCACTATCACGGCTCTCCATCAGATCTTGCGCCCAGTTCCCCCATTGCTCCATCTGGGCAACGCTTTGGCGCAAACTTTCCTGAAGAGAAGAAAACTGTTCTTTTGATTTTACCAAGGTTTCTCTTTTTTTATCGCTTATTTTTTTTGACGTTGTGTCGCCATTTTTTTCTTTAGAAGCCATAATTTTAATCTATGCGTTTGACTTAAGCTTCAGCCCGAAGGCCCATTGCCCGTTCAAGCGCATTTAACGTCGGTGCATCCAATTCGGTACTTTTTTGCTTTGAAGTATGGATTGCCTTAACAGTATCCGAAGGTTTTTTTTCATCGTTTCCCGCTTCCACAACAGTCGCCATAACCTGATGCCTATCTTCCAGACGTGCCCAGCGATATTCCTTTCCGATGGATCTATCCTCTCCCCCGACAAGATTAAAAGCTGCCTGTTCTAATTTATCCAGGCGTTCATTTTCCGAGGACACACCTACCATTTCCGCCTCTATGTCCTGAGCATCTTTTTTTCGACGACCAGCGCTTACAGGAGTAAGTTTCTCAGTAACCTTCTGGCTAGGTTTCACACCCGCGGCCTTATTCATTCTTTGACGCAAAACTGCTTTTGGCCCAACACCCGTTTCTTTCTCAAAAGCCTGATACTGAACCAACTGCCGGGTCAATTTCTCGACCTCCTCTCTTTGGTTCAAAGCTTCTTCCATCTGCACGGCATGAGCTTTTCGCAACCCCACCAGCTCCCCTTCCTGAGCATGGCGTTTTGCCTGCTCACTCTGGATTATCGCGGATTTTTCTTCCACTGACTGACGCAATGCTGCGATTTGCAGCTCATGCCGCGCAAGGGACCACCGCAAAGATTCAAGTTCCTGTTCCAGCCTTTGCACCTGGGTTGTACCAACCTCTTGTGCAGGTTCTTGAACTGAACCTTGAGAACTGGAGATCCCCACCTTTAGCTCTCTAAAGCTAATATCTGCACCAGCGAGCATATGTTTAGCACGTCCCAAAGCGGCAAGTGCCTCTCCTTCAACGGCTGAATCCAGCAAAGCCAAAACTTTCTCAAGCCGATGCAAATCCAGTTGCAATCTCTTCACGATGTCCCCCTGCAGAGCGTTTCAACACCCATCTATCTAATTTATTAGATGATATTATTTATTATAACTCCTTTAATCAACTATAAAATTATATAGATGATTAAAAAATGTAACCAGACCAGATACAAACCCTCAGATTTCGCAGAAACCTTGGGTCACGTGTGATCAATGAATTCCGATGTTCTGGATAATTTAGATGATAAACAAGGCAGCCTGCGGCAAAATCAGGCCAAGAACTGTCCATTCATGTAAATTTGGATAGTTGGTTTTCTATGGCAGTCTGCTTGCACTTATCCGAAAATTAAAACACGACAGATGCAGAACAAAAAACTTCGCCCTTACGACTGGCAGAGGGCTAGAAACAGGAAAGCAGGAACCAAAGGGGGTAAAATGATCCCGGCAACAATAGCACTTCTTGAACTGATGATCCCTATTCTACTGGCACAAGAAGCGTTCGTTCATCTTCCGGTACAGGCTCTTCATAACAATCCACATTGGCGAGTGAACGATAGCAATAGGTTGTTGGTGTTGGCTTCGAAACCACGACAACCTCTTCTTTTTGAAAAGCATTTTGGGCACAGCCGCCCAGAACAATAATCCCGGCTAACATCAAAGCAGATGGAAATATTCCTGTCATGGCATGCTCCTTTACCCTTATATAAATATACCCTCTCCAGAATATCCTTACAAGAACTGCGCCAGTTTTCCTCCCTATCGCCTCTTTAGCAATATGACATAAAACAGAATGAAAACGATCAGAGCCTTTCATTAGCTAAACCTTTGGATAAAAACAGTAAAGTGGATCAATAAAGAACTTGTTAACTCTTTGATGCAATCATGTCCCTATAGTCGAAAAAGAATCATGTTTTTCGCACCTATTGGGATTAAATGGCTTCAATGTCTGTAAAATGAGCCGGCCACTTTCTGGTGTAGGCTGTTTATATGGCACCTTACATACACGAAGCTTTGCCCGATCTGGATCGTTCCGCCCTTTAGCCCCGGCGGCTTATTTATAACGAGGTATCAATGCGAGACGAAGAAGATGAGTTCGAACATATAGAGAGTTCACTCGATGATTTGAGTCATGCCGAGTTCCTGATGATCTATCGGGAAGCGGGTGAAAATCTTCTCTTTGCCAAACGCCAACAATGGCAAGCTCTTGCCTATCTCAGCCTTGCGTTTGTTGCCATTTACTTTCTGGCAAAAGCCAATGCCTATGATGCCAAATTCATTAATTATCTAATTGCCTGCTCTCTTATACTTACCGTGTTTGCAGTCGCATCAGAAATTTTCCTGCAGTTCTGGCAAATTAACGAAAAGCGCAAAATTCGGGAAATATCGAAACACCTGTCAACGTCAACGCAAAGAGTTCGCGCATTGAAATCTCGCGGAGAGTCCAATGCACATCGCTACATAATGCTCTTTATGCTGATGGCTTATATCCTTATGGCCCAAATTGCCCTCTTACGTGTGTTGTGGAACATGGCAAATTGATCGCTCACTCCTATTCTGTTCCACGACGCTCACAGGCCCGCCCAAAAATAACCACGGCGGGCCTTTTTCTCCTCAAAAGAGTAAGGTTGCCCAAAGGGTCATGCATAACACAGGAGAACCTTCCCTTGTTTAGTAAAAATTGCTATCTTCAATCTTACGCAAAGACCAGTAATCTTACGTAAACACTAGGGAAATCAGTGATATTCTCGGCAACAAACATAAAAAAGAGCTATGCTCTTGCGTCATTAGCCATGCTTGTTTTTGCGACAGCAGCGGAGGATGTCCGCGCCAAATACGTCACTATATCCAAAGCCCCCAAAAGTTTTTTGAATAAAACGCAACAGGCTCAATTCCATCACCGCTGGTTACGCGAATTTCATTCCTACGATAAAAACAAATCAAAACGTGTCCGGAACTGGTATCAAAGCCTGATGGCTCAAAAATCCAGTGACCCGGTAAAAGAACTCAAATCGCTTTATGCTTTGGCTGGCCGGAATGTCAGATATAAAACAGAGCGCAAAGACTATTGGTCAACCCCCGGTGAAACCATCGCTCGCGGGTACGGGGATTGTGATGATTACGCACATGTTTACCTGACGTCTGCTGCTCTGTTGGGCTACGATCAACGCGATCTCTGGATGGTTGCTGGAACTTTTTATGGGCGATATGGACCTGTTGGTCACGCCGTTGCGGTTGTCGAAACCGAATCAGGCGATCAGTATGTACTCGATAATCTCTATCAACGGGTCATTTCCGAAGAACAGCACCACAGCTTCAAACCCAGTTATGAAATCAATATGGAAGAACAAGCTGCATTTGTGAGTGTAAACACTCAGTTTCATGATGCCTTTTAAGCAGATCTAGAGATTTATCACCTTCACCTCTTGCCAGAGAATCCCAGATGAAAAAGCCTTCTTCTAAAATCACAATCATAACTGCTCTTTTACTGATCTTTAGGCTCTCGTTACCTTCTCAAGCTGAGGCAAAAGACAATACGCTGGAACGAATTGAAGAAACAAACAGCTTTGTCATTGGATACCGAACTGAAAAGCACCCCTTTTCAAGTGTGACAGCAACAGGCGATGTGGAGGGTTATTCAATTGATCTCTGTAAAGGTATTTACGAGAAACTGAAACAGGATCTTGATAAACCCGACCTGGAATTAAAAATGCTCGAGGTAACGGCCGATAACCGCTTTGACTATGTACAAGAGGGCAAGGTGGATATTGTTTGCGGCACCACATCCTGGACATTCAAGCGTCAGGAAAAAGTTGGATTTAGTCTTTTAACCTACGTCACAGGTGCCGAAATGCTGGTCAAGGATGACAGTCGGATCAGAAGCCTCAAAAGCCTTAAAGGCAAGAAAGCCGGTCTTATCTATGGCACTCTCACCGCTGATGCGATTACAAAGCGTATAGAGCGTGACAATCTTGATATAGAGTTAGTCACTTACAAACACCCAAAAGCAGGTATCGAAGCGCTGGAAAACAGAGAGATTGATGCCTATATAGCCGATCGTATCATTTTAATCGGTTTGCTTGACGCAGCTGATGCCCCGAATGATCTCAAGCTGGTTAATCGTTTTTACACCTACGATCCCTATGCCTTGATGTTCGCACGCCAATCACTGGATTTCAAACTCCTTGTCGATCGCTATCTGGCTGGATTGTATCGAAGTGACAAATCACTGAAACTCTTTGAAAAATGGTTCGCTCACATGGGAATTCGCTCTAACGAAAATATCCTCCGCGCCATGTTCAAATTACAAAGTATCCCTGAATAAATTCTCAAACCTTGACCAGAAAATAAAATTTCTCAATACAAATTAAACCAAAAAGAGTACACTTGGGTATTGAGAAAGAGCTGTTTGAAAAGCAATGGAGTGTATTATTTGAAGCTCTTGCCCTTAGTCTTCTTTTTGCTGTTCTCTCCTTTTGTGGCTGCTGCCGCCCCCTTAAAGCTAGCCTTTCCCGAAAATTACGCTCCCATGATCTGGACCGAAAACGGACAGATGAAAGGCGTCATTATTGATGTGCTCAATAAAATTCTCAGAAACAAACTGAATATAGAAACCCGGTACGATGGATACCCCTGGTCCCGCGCGCAAGTGAAGGTCAAAAAAGGCCTCTCAGACGCTTTTGTCACCATCCCTATTCCTGAACGACTTGAATATACAACCTGCAGCACAGAGCCTGTTTTCTCCGGCGACATCATAATTTATACCTATGTAAATCACCCGCAACGCGATGCAATCCTGAACATTAAATCGGCACAGGATCTAATGAAATTTGTTTTGGTCGATTACAGAGGCAATGGATGGATCAAAAGTAAACTTCCAGATGCCAGGGTTGTTTGGACAGACACATTGGAACAGACATACAAACTACTCGCGAACAAACGCGCTGACATCATCGTTAGAGACACCGTCAACTTCGACTTTTTCGCACGGGACCATCAATATACAAAGCACATAGAAAAAACATCTGTGGTTGTCGATACCATCAATATCCATCTGTGTATCAATAAAAATTCAAAGTATATATCCATATTGCCGAATTTTGACAAAGCGATACAAGACCTTCGCAACGAAGGAACCATCGATGCTATTATTGATAGCTATACAAAACCTTCTGTTCCTACGAATTAGCAGCATCTCAAACGGAATAAGCAGGAGATGGATAAAACTTTCTGAAATGATAATCGAGTTTCTATCGCGTCTGTATTTATCGACAGTATAAGAATCAAGGTCTTTGTATTACGTCATGATCAGGATGCCATCGCATTAGTTGTATTTAAATTAAGCATTTCTTATAGAAGTTATATCAATGTTATACTGTATAGGTTTAATACAGAAACCAAGACACTAATCACCAAAGTATTTCTGTACTGTGTAATGCTGCTCAGATCATATGACGAAGCCATTGGAGCCAGAACATAAAATAGGTGACCCTACTCCCTCTAAGCAAAAGCAAGGAGTATCCGTCCCTGAGTGCTTTGCCATTGTCAACAAAAGCGGCTTGTTAATAGATTTTAGTCCAGACCTACAAAAAACGTTGCTTCTGCCCAATACCCAAATAGAGCCCGGTATTCCTATCTCTGCAATTATCGATGGCTTGCTTTCTGCTAACGGAAAGCACCTAAGCCAAGAGCAATTGGCTGTGTGGCAGAAGAAACTAAAGGACTATGAAAAGGGCAAGATCACTGATTTAAGTTTGACTGCGCTTGGGAAATTGCGAATTACAAGCAAACGCCACGCCCTGCATGATGGTTCAATTCTCTTTACATTCAAGCCACATCCATTCCTGCCTGCTTCTCAAGACGAAGCCATAAAAATTTCCGAGAAAGTGCTTTCTGCTTTAGACGATATCAGCGTCGGATTTATTCTCTATGATGAGCAAGGAAAGTTTGTGTTTTGTAATGCCTGTCACCGTGAGCTTTACCCGGAAGTCGCCCATATGCTCCAGCCCGGAATGGATCGCCAGGAAATACTCGACGCCTATTGGGATAAAGTAGGCGACAAAGCACCTGAGATTGACAAGGGAGCCAAATGGAACCGGGACGGTCTTTCCCCTCGCGGAGATAAAGAACGGCAACTACCCAACGGCCGCTGGATCCAGATAAGTGAACTGGAGAGTAAAGCCGGTGGTATCGTCGCCGTAAGAACAGAAATCACCGACCTGAAAGCGCATCAATCGGTTCTCTTCAAGGTTAATAAGCGTTTGCTGGAGCAAGCTCAGGAACTGGAATACACTTCAAAAGCAGCCCGGCAGGCAACAGAAGCCAAATCCAACTTTTTATCAACGATGAGTCATGAAATACGCACACCGCTTAATGGTGTCATTGGCATGGCACAACTTTTACGTGGCTCTGATCTTGATAGCGACCAAATAACCAAGCTTGATACAATTATTACCTCTGGCCAGAGCCTGCTGGAAATAATCAACGACATTCTTGATATGAGCAAGATCGAAACAGGAAATGTCGATCTGGAATACACCACATTCGATCTATCTGAAATGCTGCAAGCAACAGTTGCTCCCTTGATCGCAATGGCTGAAGATAATGGTCTCTACCTGAAAATAGAACCTCAAACCGTCGCAACCCAATACATCAGAAGTGATAGCACACGACTAAGGCAAATCCTGACCAACTTGCTTAGCAATGCCATAAAGTTCACCATCAGCGGCGGCATCATTCTTGCTGTCGAGAAACTTTCTCCAAACGATCCCCGGTGCCTCGAATTAAATCTTCCCGACAGCAATAATTCATCATCTCATCAACATGATACAGAGGCTTTAAGCCAGGATTTTTTCCTAATAACGGTCAAAGATACAGGTACAGGTATTGCAGAAGATCGGCTTGATTCAATCTTTCAATCTTTCACACAGGAAGACAATACAATTACCCGCAAATTCGGCGGCACAGGACTAGGTCTCTCTATAGTCAAAAGTTTAGTCGAGATGCTCGGCGGCAAAATATCCGTTTCAAGTAAACTTAATTTAGGCAGTCAATTTCGATTTGTCTTACCAGTCACCATACCCTCGGAAGAGGAAATCAGGCTCGTTGAAAATCAGAAAAAACCACTAACAGATGTCGATTGCCCCCCTTTAAAAGTATTGGTGGCAGAAGACAACATGGTCAACGCAACCATTGCCAAAGCCTTTCTCGAAAAATTTGGCCATGTACCAACAATCGTGATAAATGGAGAACAAGCAGTTGAAGCGCTTAAGCAAGGTAGTTTTGATTTAATTTTCATGGACATACATATGCCACTGATGGATGGAATAGAAGCGACATCCAGAATACGAGCAGGCAATACACAACCAGATATTCCAATTATCGGCCTGACAGCAGAGGCATTTAAAGAACGCCACGCCCATTTTATTGAAAGCGGTATGAATGACGTATTGTCAAAACCCTTTACTGAACAACAGCTAAAGGGCACTATTCTTAAACATATAGAAATAATAAACCAGCAAAGAGAAGCCATTCCGCCTCAATCATTCCCGTCCCTGGCTCCACAGCCAACGGCTCGCACAGAAGAAGTGGTTTTGGAACAAGAATTCACAGAAGAGGTTTTGCCGAATATGACCAGTACTCCCGATGAAACAGGCCTGCCAATCGGTTCCGATGATGAATATGACCTTATGAAATCACAGATTGGCGATGATGTTATCGCCGAACTAATCGGGATGGCCCCTGATACGATTCATACTCAAATAGACAAAATTAAAGAAGGTTTGTCTGCAAGCAATAGTGAGTTAATTTACCTTGCAGCTCATACAATCAAAGGGTCAGCAAGCTCTATGTTTGCTCCTCGTTTGGCAGAAAATGCGCGAACACTGGAAAAACATTCCAAAGATATCTCGGCCGCAGAAAATTATTTACCAACACTCCAACAAACTGCAGAAGAAACAATTGCCTGGTGGAACAATAAGCTGGACTCATAAAGATTTTGTCTGAAAGTCACCTTTTTCTACGAAACAATCATGCCTACATAAAACTGGACCGTATAAAAACCAGGGTTACCCCCTGATGATTGGCATGTCATCAAGAAAGAGTTACAAATTTCTGTCTGCTTTGTCGTCTCTTATGGCTTTTTTAGATATACAACCTGGCCTCAATGAAGCTGATCACGAGGTCGTTGCCCCCTCGGAAATTGACTACCTATAAGTCGGGCTCGATCTGTCAGATTTTGGCGGGAAATACGTTCTTCAGGAAAAACTTCGTTCAACACAGTCCCTAAATGCCTTGATTTTTCCAATAGGTCTTCCAAACCGGACCAATAACCCGCACGATCAAGAGTTAACCGCCCGGCAGTTTCCATCGCAAGGACATTTTCTGCCCTTGCCGCCTGTACCAACCACAAAGCATTCAACTCGGTCACACAAATTTCCTGACGGCAGATTTCACAGCAGGGCACAATAAATTCAAACGATGTCTTGCGCTCGTTTCGTATCGTCCGAATAAAAGCAGCCGTTGCATTAACGACCCACGCTCCATCATATGGACCCAGTTCCTTTTCCCCCCACACAAAGGCTTTTTCCCAAGCCAGAGAGTCTGGATTAGCATAGGATTGACAATAATAGCGTAACAGTTCCAGAATCAGTAATTCTGATGGTTGAAAACGATAATTACGAAGGGGGAAGCTTCTGGATTTTTGAGACCAATTTCCATGGTCTGGTGTTCTTGAACAGGTCATTCTCTTCACTTTCCAGTCTAATCATCCAATGGAGAGAATAATGCGTACTCTTTGTCACATTACCATGTCCTAACAATCAAACCTTATGTTTTAAATGTCCTGACGTTTTATTGGCGACCATTCTCGCGTGGTCATTATTGCATTTAAGCAGCAGGATTATTGAAAATCCTTTAGCCAAGGTCAAGGGTGCTAATTTAAAATAGTTTCTGGTGTTGTCCCGAACAGCCAAAATTCGGGGAGTAACGGTATCCATAGATTGATCTTCGCTTTTTGATAAATCCATCAAATAGTTATAAGGGTTTTAAAAGTCGAAATCATTCATGATTCATCACCAGAAAAATAATTAATGGTATAAATTCCGAAACAAATAACCTACTCTGTTATTAAAAGAGCACCCAAAGCTAAAGGAGGTGACATTTCCTTGCAGGGAACCCAAACATGATCAATGACCCAAATGCATCTATTACAAATAACAACACCAGGAATCAGACAATCAGGGATAATTCCCTGATAAAAAAAAGAAACCCGAACTGGCCAGATATCTATAGCCTTTCACCAGCTATTATCCCCGAGATTTTAAAGGCCGGAATGTCCGATTTTTTAAATGCAATTAGATATGGTTTGTTTTTTGGAGGTATCTATGCTGTCGGTGGTTGGACATTGATCATTCTCCTGCTCGAACTTGAACTACCGTACCTTGTCTATCCTCTTGCCATTGGTTTTGCTTTGATTGCTCCCTTTATCGCCAGTGGATTTTATTTCATCAGTCATCAACTGGAAGAAAATAAACCTCTTAGCTGGGGGCGCACTTTCGGTGTTGTCAGATCAATGTTTAACAGGGATCTAGGCTGGATGGCCCTTGTGACCGGGTTTTCACTTTTCATATGGCTTGATATAGCCGCCTTCATCACCCTCAGCTTTTTTGGCTTCAAGCTCTTTAGCATGGCAGAACTTGTTGATCTCATCTTTACAACAGAAAAAGGATTGTTGTTCCTGCTTGTTGGGCATACGATTGGCGCCATTATCGCCCTGATTGTTTTTTCTTTTTCAGTCATTTCCTTCCCTATGTTGTATCATCGTGATATTGATTTTGTAACCGCCATGGTGACCTCTGTCCGATTGGTCAAAAACAATCCAAAAACCATGATTCTGTGGTGTATCACCATCGCAGCACTGACAGTTTTTTCCATTCTCGCCGGTTTATTGGGGTTATTTGTTACCCTACCACTTCTGGGGCATGCAACCTGGCACCTATACAAGCGTGCCGTAGGTCCCAGTCCGACATAACATCAATCAGGAACATATCCATCTAATAATGAATAAATCACGGATGTTTTGATTGAGATGATAGGTAGCGCAAAATATTTACAGGAAAATATCTGTTAAATCACTTCACTTTAACACTGCGTTAATTGCCGGGGGCTAAACTTTTTATCGAATGAGGGGTTTTAGAGTGGCGTTTGCGTCACAAAAACAAAAAGGAAAATATTCTTAAAATCAATTTATATAGTTATTTATTATGTAACATTGAGTTTGAGAAGATAAACGCCTTTCCCCTTTATATAAACTTCGGTGTACCGACTTTGGGACGAATTTAAACATGGCACTAGCCGCTACAGACGAACGCCTTCACAAAGAACTTGATAAACTAGTCCTCTACGTAGAACGTTTGCGACAGGAACTTGCCGATGCAATGCGCAAAAAAGGGGATCGAACTGACTTTGAAAACATGTCTGTTCAACTTGACGCCCTTGTTAAAAACACTGAAGAAGCGTCAAACGGAATTCTAAAATCTTCCGAAGAAATTCTGGACGTTGTTGAAAAGCTACGCGAGGACAACAGTGAGGAAGAACGTAACAAGCTCTGTGATGAGATTGTATCTCATGCCACCAGTAATCTTGAAGCCTGCAGCTTTCAGGATATTACCGGACAACGTGTCACCAAAATTTTGCGATCAATGCAATTTGTCGAAGACAGAGTTACATCAATGGCGGAAATTTACGGCGAAACAGCAATCCAAACCATTGGCATGGAAATCTCAGCGCAAGAAGAACCAAGTGAAGAAGTCGCCATGGATGGTCCAGCAATAGAAATTGAAGAAGCAATCTCTCAGGATGAAATTGACGCTCTTTTTGATTAGAGTTTGATTAGAATCTTGTTGAGTGACCATGTTTAATCAGAAACGATGCAATTCCCCGCACCGAATATGGAAGTCATGGAGATCGTTTTGCCTCTCCAAACATCATAAAAACCTTTCAGGCTAAAGGAAACATCCTCAAACCCGAAAGGTTCTCATGGGTGCATTACTGTTCTGTAAAGTAAGGTAGCTTGGGTATCAAAGCGACTTACTCAGCAGCCACTTTATCCTGTGTCTTCAACTCAAAATCACTTGCATGATGACGTTCGTGAAGCTGGGTGTCCAGATCACCCCAGGTACGGTTGACCATCCTGCCACGTTGCACTGCTTCACGCTTATCAATTTCTTTCGCCCAGCGCATCACGTTTGTATAGCTCTCGGCATCAAGAAATTCCGCAGCATCATAACTTCTGTTCAAAACCACAGATCCATACCACGCCCAGATCGCGATATCAGCAATGGTGTATTCATTCCCACACATATACCTATTATTGTTCAAGTGTCGATCCAGTACATCAAGTTGACGCTTTACTTCCATCGTAAACCGATCAATGCAGTATTCCATCTTGAACGGTGCATAGGCATAGAAGTGACCAAATCCACCACCTAGATAGGGTGCACTGCCCATCTGCCAAAAAAGCCATGACAGACACTCTGTACGCTTCATTGGATCTTTTGGTATAAATGCGTCAAATTTTTCTGCGAGGTACAGTAAAATAGAGCCTGATTCAAAAACCTTGGTTGGTGTTTCAGTAGAATTATCTAACAAAGCCGGAATTTTAGAGTTCGGATTAATATCAACAAACCCGCTAGAAAACTGATCTCCGTCACCAATTTTGATCAAGTAAGCATCATATTCAGCCCCTTTATGGCCTTGGCTCAAAAGCTCTTCCAACATAATAGTAACTTTAATGCCATTTGGTGTCGCCAGAGAATAGAGCTGTAACGGGTTGTCACCAACAGGCAAGGCCTTGTCATGTGTCGGACCAGCAACAGGGCGATTAATACTGGCCCATTCACCACCATTTTCACTATCCCATTTCCATATTTTCGGGGGTGTATAATCCGCCGGATAATTCTCGGGGGTGTTCGCAGGATTACTCATAGAAATTCCTTACCTGATCTCTCTTCGTTGGGTAATGTAACCCAGTGAGTGGTTACAAATCATTTCGGCCAAGCAATGCCCCTGGTTTATAATTTCAGGCTTACTTGGTTGTTCATGTGTCACTTGGCGATTGGTTTCTCTTTTTCAAGAACAGCAGACAACTATAATGCAAAGCCGGAATAAAATTGTACGCATGAGATAATTCATACTCAAGATAACTCACACAAGTGTCTAAACCATAACTTTGCTTTCCTCATCAATCTAAATACTCTAGATCATCACATCTAGCCATTAAGTAACTACAACCCCGCGCTCCAGACCAAGGACACATCTTGAAACTCTATATATCCGATTTGGATTTCACTTTACTGGACACTATCGGGGATTTACCCAAGAGTTCGGTTCAACGTCTCAACAGACTGATTGAACAGGGTGTGCACTTTACAATAGCAACAGCCCGGGCGGCACCTTCGATAAAACATCTTATGGAAAATGTTAATCTCCAACTTCCCATTATCGAATTAAACGGTGCCATTATAAGAGACTTGAATACTAACCATGTTCTGGATCATAAAGGTTTGGGCCTGAACAATGCAATTCGCGCCTTTGACTGTTTTCAGGAACTTGATTTGATACCGTATGTTTCCGGTCTCAGGGGCGACAATAACCCTCTGTATTTTCCAGAGTTGAAAAACAAGGGCATGCAATGGTTCCACGATGAAAAAGTTATTCGTCATGACCCACGTCTGAGCGAACTGCCTCTGGATCTTCTCAATAATGCAACATCTGATACCTCGCAAAACTACAAAATACAGGCATCGCCCTTACTGGATGATGTACTCTGTTTTGTATATCTGGGAAGCAAGGAAGAAATTTTTACCATCAAAAGCTTGATCGAAGAAAAACTGCCCCATCTTCTGATTACTCTGTATCCAAACCACTATATCGGCGGCTGGGAAATAATTGTCTCCGCCCCCGAAGCAAACAAAGGCTTCGCGGTTAAATCACTTCTGGGTCACATCAAAGAACGTCACAGTTTCAACATAGAAGAAATTACCGCCTTTGGTGACAGTTCAAATGATCTGGATATGCTCCGTAACGCCCATACACCCATTGCCGTTGCCAACGCCAGTAAAGAGATTAAAGCAGAAGCCCATAAAATCATCGGGCATCACGGCGAGGAAGCCGTATTGAGCTATATTGAAGAAATGCATTCATAAAATGATTCTCAAGTAAAACAATTAGAAGGCCTTTAGAGAGATTGTTTTTTCTGAGGTGCAAATACATCCGCACAAAAATATGTCACAGCAGAACAGCTTTGCGGCAAAATCTGTAATCTTGTGTTGGCTATGATCTGATTTCCCTATGACAACGACGCGACAAAAACTACAGGTTTCAGAACCCCCTACAATCCAAAATTCAAAGAATTGAAGAGTCTTCTCGCTAACCTCATCTGAAACATACCCCCTCTCTGTCCCGCAGAAAATGTCGGTTTTATGACATGCACTTTCTGCATATCCGAGTTGTAGGATTGCCACTCGTAAAAATAAATCAGTGAGATTATATCTTTGGTCATCGGACGAATACGAACTTTCGCGAAGCGTCTAAACTTTATATCTACTGTTTAGGAGTTAAAACAATGGCTACAGTAACATTCACAGAAACACTTCCTGTAAACCCAACTGCTACCTATGCAGAGCGTGTTGGTTTTGTACTTGGTAATCTTTTTGTTTCAGCAATTGAAGCCATTGAAAATTACAAGCTTCGCAGAGAAACACTTATCGCTCTTGAAAACTGCAGCGATGCGACTCTTGAAGACATCGGTCTGGCACGTTGCGATATCGCTGGTATCGTTTCTAAAATCTAACAGATTTAGCTGACCGTGTTCATGGAAGGCTCGCGTTAGGAACTACCCTCCCATAATTTTTAACGCTTGTAGCTTTCTCGATGAAAAGACCTCAAAGAGCAATCTTTGGGGTCTTTTTTTATACCTCAAAAGCTTTTTGATGCTTTTAAGGTTAGCAGTTTCTGATACTGAACGTTTTAGATAAGGGAGGCATTTGATATTTAGTGGACTATTCTGAACTGTTCAGACGTTTTACGGAATAAAGCATAATGATGTTTACAAAATCATCATCATCCGAAAGCGGTAGAAACAGGATTTCTTCGTGAAAAAACTTCCCAACCTTGTCTTCATCAACCGTATGATCGTAAATGAATGATTTACATTCACAGACATAGCGATAATTTTCTTCAACCTCTTCCCAACTATCTCCGTGGAAATGATCTTTCACTGGCTTGCCGGTAGGGTCCTTCTTGCGAAGCTCCACAGCTTCTGTTCCCGCCAAGCGATAGAAAAGCTCGCCCGTTTCCCGATTTTTCTCGACAAGGGTTATACCAGACAGAAAATCCTTCATATCCAGCGGGTCAAAATCCTTGCGACCTGGCATTCTTCGCCCCTGCTTGCGTACGCAATATTCCTTGTAAAATATTGTTATTTTGGGATCACATTTATCAAGAAAACTCTCGTCATAAATTTTATTACGCGGGTACTTCAATTCGAACATAAAGCTCTCTTCCAAATCGCAGACAAGCATTTGTGACGTAAATCATTATTACGTTCAATTATTAGTGTTTGGTAAAAGCCTGGAGAATTAGGACAATGGGTAAAAATAAAGGCCGTTAATTCAGAGATTTGGTGATTAAGTATGTTCGGCGAACGTCTGGACAGAAAACAACATAATCATATTAACAATATTATCATCGTTTGAAAGCGGTACAAACAGGGTTTCGTCATGGAGGATTTTATTTGATTTATCGGCGTCATTGGTATGATCATAAAGAAAGGTCCTATATTTGCTCACATACCGATAATTTTCTTCGACCTCTTCAGCAATAACGCCATAAAATTCATCACGAATACTTTTCCCTGTCGGATCTTTCCCCCTGATTTCAACTTCTTTGGTACCGACCAATCGATAAATAAAATCATTTGTCTCGGACTTCACATCTACCAATGTTATGCTTGGCAGGAATTCCCTCATTTCAAGGGGATCAAAATCCGAACGTGAAGGCATAGATCGTCCTTGCTTCTTGGAACAATAGAACTCATAAAAAGCCAGAATATTTGCATGACAAACGTCAAGAAAAGACTCATCGTAGATTTTATCTTTCTTATGACTGAGTTTCATCATACCACCTGATTGTTTTACACCTTTAGTTTATAACTTTTTCCTCAAATTCATTCATCCCTATTCAGGGCACGGGAAACATAAGCAGGCACAGGTCCCCTGCCCCGGTTCACTTTCAATTTCGAGCTGGCCACCGTGGAGCTCAACAAATGATTTAACCAGTGGCAGACCAAGCCCTGTTCCATTATCCGTATTTGTCGAAACATCACCCACTTGCTGAAAAGGAATAAGTGCAAGCCCAAGATCTGCCTTGTTCATACCGATACCTGTGTCCCGGACACCAATCACCTTTCGGTTATGCTTGTCACGGGTAAAAAAGAGCGTGACCTCTCCTCCCTCGGGTGTGTATTTACAGGCATTGGAAAGAAGATTAACGATCATTTGCTTGGTCATTCTTGAATCAGCATTCAAAAATGCGTTTTTATCATTAACTTCGATACCTATTGTGACGCCACGGGTAGCGGCCAAGCCTTTCATCAAACGTGCGCTTTCCTTCAGAAGGTCTGGCACATCCAGGGGTTCACGATCCAGTTCCATTTTACCGGCCTCGACCTTTGCCAGATCGAGAATATCATTAATAATCGCTAATAGATGCTGACCACTTTCGTGTATTAAAAAGGGATATTCTTCGTATTTATCGTTACCAATGTCCCCGAAAAAATTTTCTGTCATCATTGACGAAAAACCGATGATCGCATTCAAAGGCGTTCGTAATTCATGACTCATCATGGCGAGAAACTCGCTTTTACTTCGATTAGCCTGCTCTGCCAGAACCTGTGCTTTTAATGCATCGGCATGGGATTGTTCCATTGCTTTGGCGGCTTTGGCCAGTCGTTTGTTGGCCAGTGACATCTCGTCCCGGAATTTTTTTTCTACAGTGATATCCCGACGTAGATTGACAAAGCCAACCCCGGGAATACGCATTTCATTGACCACATGCCATCCAACCCCGGTATCTTGTTCAAAGGGACCATAATGTGGATTGTGCAATCGATCCAGGCGTTTTTGTAAATACGCTTCCGGATCAGAGTAACAGAGAGGATCCTTGATAACGCCCGGTGCTTTCATCGTTATACGAATGATATCCAGATAATGTTTACCCACAAGCTCTTCAAGAGGTGGCATATATGAAAAAACTTTGCGATACGCCTTGTTAAAATACATCAGCCGATCATCAACATCATAAATGATCATCGCATCGGGCATGTGTTCAACTGCCAGACGTAACAGGGCACCGACTTTCAGCATTTTTTGTTCATGAGATATCGGTGTCAGGAAAAACATCAGCTGGGTAATTCCACCGACGTCAAGGCTGCCAGACGAAACACGACAGAAAATCGACTGTCCATTTGCATGGCGCAAGGTAACTTCATCTTTGACAAGAGCCCACAAATTCCCGGTCTGGATTGAACCGGGCGAGAGGTCAATCAACTCATCAGGAGATAAAGCAAGCAATTCATCGCGCGAGTAGCCAATCATTTCCATCGCGCGACTATTCGCATCAAGAAGGGACATACAATCATCAGAAAGAACCAGAATAGCTGCTTCCACCCTGTCTTCCTGGCATGTTTGGGATAGCCCCACTTGATCAGGTCCCTTGATTTCTACTGACATACTCTAAACCTACTCACCTCTGTCAGCATCTGACATTGTGATTTCTCCGTTTTCTCAGAGAAATCACAATATAACACATCCTGTCCAGACAACTAGTCGTGAATAAATTCTAGGTAAAACAAGCTAAACAACTCTTAATTTTTATATGACGAGAACATTCAAGCCCAAGTGTAATACTTATCCCAAGTGTAATACTTATCCCAAGTGTAATAATTTTTCATCTTTAGACCCCATCACTGTTACACCAAAATTCATTCCCAGATATAGTTCAATTAGGATGGACACTATAATTTATCAATTAATACAAAAGGAAGGAATGTATTATCACTACCTGATGAGTTGCTATATCATCTACTCTGGGGAACAACTTGCCACTAAGCAGGTGAACAACGTCCTGTCAGAGAAGACGTTCATTATCTATCGAAGTCGGCACTGAAGATTATGCTTGGTTTTCATTATTCTATTAACTCCGTTTTAAGAACACACTATTAGGATAAAGACTGGGGAACAGGTATTTCTATATGTCTATCCGTGTCCGGGTTATTACAATTTTTACCCTCTTAATGGTGCTGCTGGGTGCGACAACATTGACGCTTGGGTTGGTGTATGACAGCTCGACGGAATTAACTCGCAAAGAATTACAACGTGTAGAGGCTTTGAAACTTGCTGACCAACTGCGGCAATCATCAAATGATTTAACACGCATGGCCAGAAGCTATGCTATTACCGGACAACAAAAATTTGAGCAATATTTCAACGACATTCTTGATATTCGGGACGGAAAAAAACCCAGACCTCAAAATTACAATAGCGTTTATTGGGATTTCGTTATTTCCGGGCAACTCAATGACGATGCACCGGAACCCGCTGCTTCCTTATTGTCACGGATCAAAGCCGTTGGTGTCAGCGAAAAAGAACTCTCTTTTCTAGAGGAAGCCAAATCAAATTCTGATGATCTTGTGTCCTTGGAACGTAAGGCTTTTGCAGCACTGAATGGCCTCTTCACAGATACACATGGAAACTTGACGAGGAAAGCTGCTCCAGACTCGCAGCTTGCCGCAGATATCTTGTTTAGTGATGCCTATCACAATGCCAAGGCCAAGATCATGAGCCCTATAAATAACTTTGGCATCGAAATTGATCGACGCACGGCACGTGAAGTTGCGATGATCGAATACAGGATCCATCATCTTACTATTGTTGCAGCTATTCTTGTTCTCACGACAATTATCTTTGTCATCATTAGTTTTTTTCATCTTCAAAGCAGACTAATCGACCCAATCCTTCACCTTGCAGATGTCAGTACCGAAATAAAATCAGGCAACCTTGATATAAGGCTTCAAGACACTGGCAATGATGAAATCGGGCAGCTTGGCTATAGCTTCAATACCATGCTGGACAAAATTCAGGAAAGCCTGGCTTCGCTGCATAAAGAAATAATAACACGTCGGGAATTATCTGAACGTCTTGACAAGAATAATGATAATTTATTACGCGCCCAGCGTGTTGCCCAGATGGGGCATTGGTTTTGGGATTTGACAACAGGATACGAAGAATGGTCAGAAAACCTCGCCAATGTTTACGGTCTTCCCAATGACGTTTCACCTGGTTACGACACATTTATCGCCTGTGTGCATCCGGATGACAGGGAACGCGTTGAAAAGATTCAACGTGAAAATCTGGAAAAAGGAACTAAATTTTCGCTTAGCTATCGCGTCGTCCACCGAAGTGGCGAAGTTCATTACGTAACCAGCCATAATAACCTCAACTGCGATTCATCAGGTAAAGTTCTTCAGGTAACAGGGCTTGTCCAAGATATAACAGATTTAAAACTTGCTGAAGAAAGATTGGAACGATCCAAACTAGAAGTAGAAGAACTGAACCGTAATCTGGAAGCAAAAATCAAACAGCGAACAAAGGCACTGGAAAAAGCCAGAGATACAGCAGAAACAGCTAACTCCGCAAAATCCGATTTTCTGGCAACCATGAGTCATGAAATCCGAACTCCCCTGAACGGCATGATAGGAATGGCTCAACTCTTGAAAAACACTCCTCTGAATGCGGATCAGGAACTCAAGATTTCAACATTGATTTCATCCAGCCAAACCTTGCTGGAAATCATTAATGACGTGCTGGATATGAGCAAGATTGAAAGTGGTGCCCTCGAACTTGAAAACAGAATTTTTGATATTGAAAAAATGCTGACACCGCTCGATGCAACTTTCAGCACCCTTGCGGATGAAAAGGGGTTAAAATTTACCACTGATATTGATCTGCAAGATCACAAACTGATCTATAGTGACCAGACCCGGTTACGACAAATACTGAACAACTTGTTGAGTAATGCCTTTAAATTCACAAAAGAAGGACAGATAAGACTGTTAATTTCTCTAACCAATGTAAACGATACCACCGAGCTAAGCATCCTTGTCGAAGACACCGGTGTTGGTATTGCTGAAGATAGACTGGATAGTATTTTTGATGCTTTCACCCAAGCGGATAATACGATCACACGGAAGTTTGGCGGAACAGGCTTGGGCCTAAGCATTACAAAAAGCCTGATCTCTTTATTGAACGGAAACATCAGAGTAACCAGTAAATTGGGTACAGGCACATCATTCTGGATTGAGCTTCCCATTACGTTGCCTACCAAAGACGAAATTGATACCTATTTGAATCGCCTTAAACGCCCGAAACAGGCGAATATCGGAAAGCTTTCCATTCTGTTAGCCGAAGATAACCCGGTAAATGCAATGATCGCCAAGGCTTTTGTCACAAAGTTTGGACACGATATCATTCGTGCAGAAAATGGTCAGGAAGCCGTTGATCTTTTTGCACAGCACGACGTTGATCTTATCCTTATGGACGTCCACATGCCAGTCATGAACGGCATAGCCGCCACAGAACAAATCAGGGCTACAGATAAAGGGGCCAACGTTCCGATCATTGGCCTGACAGCCGAAGCCTTTACCGATCGGCACGAAGTTTTCCGTCAAGCAGGAATGAACGATGTCCTGACGAAACCTTTTAAAGAAGAACAGCTGAAAGAAATAATTGAACAGTGTTATCTTGCTTCTCTCGATCAACCCCAAACAGCATCAGCATAAATTAATAATTCAAAAGTTTACCATACCAGGCCAGTTTGATAGAAAATACCTGTCGATCATGGCACATATACTAACAGCTAGAATAGCTTGGCACCCACCGCCTTTCCCAACCAAAACCATTATCTGGTAATATATCCGAAACATGACAGTATCAGATACAATTGCTTTCGATCACTATCATGATCCTGTCCTCACGCGTCTTTATGACAAGCAAAACCCGTGGGGGCCTGACTGTGATTTTTTTCTCTCTTTGGTTCTGGGTTATTCTGTTCCCCAGAAAATCCTTGATGTTGGTTGTGGCACAGGTTTACTAACCACAGCTTTTGCAAGACAAGGGCATGATATAACCGGGGTGGATCCGGCCCAGAATATGCTGGACATCGCATTGCAACGTTCATCAGGAAACAAAGTCACCTGGATTAAGTCTGATGCCGCGACCTTTACATCAGATAAGCGCTATGACCTCATTGTATTGAGTGGTCACGCTTTTCAGGTTTTCCTATCGGATCAGGATATACAAACAGTACTTTCTAACATGAAAACCCACTTAAGTCCTGATGGCAGGATTGCTTTTGATACTCGTAATGCGGCTGCTAAAGCATGGTTAAACTGGACGCCTGAATTAACAACTGAAACTTTTATGCTCCGCGGCAACCCTCAATATTCAACGGATAAAGAAATTGCAGTATGGCATGACGTTGGCAGTGTGACATCACAAGGTAAAGGAGCCATTGTTCAATACTTTACTCTTTACCGAGAAATATATCCTTCGCAGGTCGATTTATTGTCCAATACCAACGAATACCAATCCGACACGACGAAAACCGAAGCGTACATAAGGTTCCTCAGTCAGCAAGAACTTTCAGACCATTTAGAAGAAGCAGGATTAAAAGTCGAACAGCTATACGGTGATTGGGATCGATCTTTATTCAGGAATGATCATAAAGAAATGATTGTCATTGCACGTGCAGGCTAACAAAAACTGAACAGGCAATACAAAGAAACAGCCAGATGCGTTTGATACATCAGGCTGTTTAAACAAAATACCTACCTGTAACGATTAGCTCTTTGCCCATGCCCAGTAAAGTTCTCGGGCCAGTTTACTCACGGAACCAATGGGGTATTCCACATCTTCGAACTTAACAACAGGCGTGATTTTAGAGATATTTCCACTCATGAAGACTTCATCGGCACCTTCAAAATCTTCAAAGCTAAGTGTTGTCTCTACAACCTCACGTCCGGCTTCACGAAGAAGACCAATAACACGTTGGCGGGTAATGCCATTCAGGAAAGTGCCATTTGGAACGGGTGTATAGATTACATTGTCTTTGACCATAAACACATTTGAGGTGCCGGTTTCAGCAACATTCCCCAGCGCATCGGCTACGAGAGCGTTATTATACCCTCGTGCCTGCGCTTCGCGGATCATTCGGCCATTGTTTGGGTAAAGACAAGCCGCCTTGGCGTTTACTGGTGCCATTGAAACCATAGGACGGACAAATTTCGTTCGACAAAGTGTTTGTGTATAGCTGGTTGGTGCCATGGGAAACTGTTCCAGACAGAGACAGAACTCGGTAGAGTTCTCATCGGGGACAACCGTACCTGCACCACCTTCTTTTGACCAATACATCGGGCGGATGTAAACAGCGGCATCATCAGCAAATTTCTTCAACCCTTCCATTGTCAGGTCAATTAGTTGCTGTGTCGTCATGGTTGGTTTCAGGCCCATAACCTCGGCAGATGCATTCACGCGCGCAGAATGAAGATCCAGATCCGGGACAACGCCTTCGAAAGATCGTGCGCCGTCAAACACAAGAGAGCCAAGCCAGGTACCATGATCTGCGGCCCCCATAACCGGTAAATTACCTTCGTGCCATTCACCTTGAAAGTATGTCCAGATTACTTCGCCGATTGCCATGCCTTTGCCTTCCCTGATTACAAATGCGGGTTTTGAAATTTGGTTCTGAAAATATTTTTTATACAATAGCTTTATTAGGCCAAAGACAATTCTTCAAGCCCAGTTTATCTAATACAGTTATAAAAGATTTTCTAATCTGATGTATAAAACAGCATTATTGCTGTCAAACAATCAACTTGGTGGTCTGACAACAAAGTCTGGATCTTTGCACGAAGCTTCATTGAATATACATTTTAAATCGTTTTAATATTGAAGAGGAAGACTAACAAAAACAGATGTTCCCTCACCATACACACTTTCAAGTCTGAACTCTCCCCCCTGCGCGACAACAAGCTTTTTAGCAAGGCTTAACCCCAGACCAACACCTTCATGTGCACGGGTCATACTGTCGGCAACCTGGCTAAATGGTTCCATAACCCGTTCCAGATTTTCTTTGGCAATTCCGATCCCGTTATCCCTGATGACAAAGTCAATGTATTCGGGTTTATTGATTTCGGCAGTAAGAATGACTTTCCCTTTGGATGGCGTGAACTTGATTGCGTTGATCAGCAAATTTGCGATGATTTGCTTCACATGCTGTTTATCCGCATAGATATAATAATCATCATCGGGTTCAATAATTTCATAATCCACGCCTTTGTCATTTGCTCTGTTCTTGACCAGTTGCATGCAACAACTCATCAACTTTTTAACAGGCAAATTTTCGGGTTCCGGTGAAATCTTTCCCGCTTCGATAAGCGATATGTCCAGAATATCACCAATAATATCCAACAGGAAATTTGCCGAGGTTTGAATATCTCCGGCATAGGTTTTGTATTTATTGTTCCCAAGCGGCCCGAACAGTTCTTTTTCCAATATTTCCGAAAAGCCAAGCACCGCGTTCAGAGGTGTCCTCAATTCGTGGCTCATGTTCGCCAGAAACTGGCTCTTGGCATGATTAGCTGTCTCGGCTCGATTCCGCTGTTCTATCAATTCATAACGGGCATTATGACTTTCTATGGCACCACGACAGCTATAAGCCAGAGACTGAATCAAATTAAGTTCTATTTCTGTCGGACCACGCGTTGTTTTATAATAAATTGCAAAGGTTCCATAGGTCCTTCCTGCCGAACTTACAATTGGATGCGACCAACAGGCATGATAATCTGTCTTCTTGATAACATCCAGATAAGGAGCCCAGTTTGGATGGTCGTATAGATCTTCCACGACAACAAGTTTCTGGGTTTTAGCTGCTGCGCCACAGGATCCTACATGTTCGCCAATTTCAATTCCATCAACAGCATTTGCATATTCAACTGGAATACTGGGGCCGGCAAAACTGCGGAGATAATGTTCATTCTCGGACATCATTATCGCACAGTTCATATGCGGAAAAATGGCTTCGACATTATCAATCAGGTGATCAAAATTTTCTTTCAGGAGAACGCCTTTGGTAATGTTGATCAACATTTCATTGTAAGCCTCCATCGTTTTTTCACGGCTTTTTAACAATGAAATATCAGCACTGACTGCCAGATAATATTTGTTTGAGTCTCCTTTAAGCTCTAACGGGCAAAGAGATAGCTCTTCCCAATAATAAGCACCAGATCGCCCCATACAGCATATTTCCCCCGTCCAAGTGCCTCCCTGGTGAAGAGTCGACCACATTTCTTCATAAAAAGAATCAGCATGATATTGAGAGCGCAGTTTCAAAATCGACATGCCCTCTAACTCATCAATTGTATAGCCCGAAATATCAGCAAGTTTTTGGTTGGAGTATTTTAATATTAGGTCATCAGACAGAATATAGACAAGTGCATGATTGTTAATTAACCGAAGCAGCTCTTTCGCAGGGCCATCAATAAAACTATCAAAAATTGGTGGTTGATCCATTAAACAAAACACCCGGGAGAGGCTAGAGTTCTCAACATTACCTCATGCGCAAAAATTCATTATACACAAAAAACAGGGGATATTCTAGCAGCAAGAATACTCCTGCCTGTTCCATGATAACAATTAAGCTCAATTGAACTTTGAAACTCAAAGCCCTGATGTTCTGTACTAAGGTGTGAGGCCTTGCCTATGGAATAAGAACAGTTGATCCCGTAGTCAGGCGGGCTTCCAGTTGATCATGGGCTTTTGCCGCATCAGCCAGACTAAACCTTTGATTGATATTTATCTTTATATCGCCAGAAATAATCATCGCAAACAAGGCATCAGCAGCCGATTGCAAATATCCCGGTTCAGCCGTGAAATGAAACAGAATTGGACGCGTTACAGAATACGAACCAGCGGCGAGATCTGATAGTTTGAAATCAAGCGCTGGGCCAGATGACTGCCCAAAGCTGACCAACGAGCCAAAATTCTTCAAGCAATGTAAAGATCCGGGATAGGTATCTTGACCGATACTGTCATAAACCGCATCAACACCCTGCCCTTCGGTGATTTCCTTGATCCGCTCAACAAAATCTTCTGACTTGTAATCAATCATCTGACGATAGCCATAGGCAGATGCCAGTGCGCACTTTTCTGGCCCACCGGCTGTTCCAATCGCTGTAACGCCTTTTGACGCCAACCACTGCCCGGCAATAAGGCCTACACCACCAGCCGCAGCATGAAACAGAACCTTGTGCCCGGATTGGGCCTCAAAACTACGATGCAAAAGATAATGAGCCGTCAATCCCTTGAGCATTGATGCAGCTGCTGTTTCATCAGAAATACCATCTGGCAGTTTTACCAGATGTTTGGCCTCTATGGCACGATGAGAAACATAGGCTCCATTGGGAATGGTATAGGCAACACGATCACCAACAGAAAACCCGGATACTTCTTCCCCCGCGGCTTCAACAACGCCAGCGGCTTCACTCCCCAAAACCAGATCTTTTTCGACAGACCATGGATAAAGCCCGGTACGGAAATAGGTATCGATAAAATTGACCCCGATGGCCGTATGACGAACCATAACTTCCCCGGCAGCGGGCGTTAGGCGATCCAACTCAACCTGTTCCAGAACATTACTGCCGCCTTTTCCGCGTGCAACTATTGCATAGGTCATCGTTAACTTCCGTGTTCTCGTTTTAAAAAAATGCCCGTTCCAGGTAAGCCGTAAATCATATCATTTCAATACCTTGCCCCCCTAAACACCAAAGTAAAATTTGGGCAAATAAACTGGACAGAATAAAATTGCCCGACAACACAATTCTGAAACCTAACTAAAACGCGATTACCCTTCCATCAGAAATTCAGGATCAGTTGGCAATTGCAGAGCTGTTGCCAACTGGTTGGTTTTTGACGCAAGTGCCACAATCTTGAGCACTTCAGCATGTTGTGCCTGCGTCATTCCTTTGGCTTTGGCCCCTGCGGTATGGGAATGCACACAATAATTACAGTTATTGACAATGGATACCGCGAGATAGAGCATCTCCTTGGTCAGGGGATCCAGATCAGAAGGTGTTGCCATCACGGCTTTTACCTCTGTCCATGTACGTTCCAGAAGATCAGTATCAAAAGCCAGATATCGCCAGATATTGTTGATAAAATCTGTCTGACGCGTTGCCCGGATATCATCAAAAACAGCTTTTACCCGTGGATTACTTTCCAGATCTTCGGGCGGAAGAACAGTGGACATATCATGCTCCTGAAATGGCTGAATTAATTGAACACGACCATTAGCATAATCATATTCCAGTACCCACGACCAGTCTTAAAACCGCACGCCGAAACTGACAGCGCCAAAGACCGCGGGATCGTCCTGTCCTTCGAATTCTTTGGTACGATACACCATGGTATAGCTAACGCGATAACGGTCATAGGTCATGGCTAACCCACCATTAATATCAGCAACAAAATGGTGTTTATCAACCGAGTGAGAGTCACTAAAGGTATTACCATCCAGAAAGATATTCCGTGCCACCGCACGTCCTTCCAATCCGGCAAAGAGATACCAGCTCCACCCATCATCTGGCGTATCAAAATATCCTGTGCCGGGAAGGCCCGGTTTCACACGTACAGGTGCGTCCTGCCACACATCCTGTTCTGGCGTCAGCCTGAAGTTAATACCGACATCGGCAAAGGTATGCACATTGCCAAGTGTTGCCCCATAGTAAGGGGATGCGCCCAAGCTTAATCCAGCCATGTCAACAGACCAGTACTCGGGAAACCGTCGTTGCCACCCCAATGAAAATGCGGGCTCATGATTAAGCTGGTTTGACCAGCCATGCGGGGTTGGACTGCTGGGGGTTACATGGGTATGAACAAACTTCTGGGCCTGTTCACCCAATGCCGCCGGACCAACAACACCAAGAGACGCTTCGATCTCGTCCAGATGATTATCTGTTACAGTTACCAGACCGATTGACCCGTAAAGGTGTGCTGCCCAAGGACGATCATTCTGGTCCTGTTCGCGCTGGCGAATATTTCGCGGTGTATAGATGTTCTGGCCCAAAGCATAGAACACACTGGATGTTTCATTGATACCAAAAGTAGGAATAACACGGTCCAGCGTATAGGCTATATCAGGCAGATCTGCGTTTACATCCAAATAACCCAAACGCACACCGCTAGTATAGTTCTTATCGGTTCCAGCTGTGCCAAGAGAATCATTCTCGATAACCAGTGAAATATACTGGTCTTCTTTCTTGTTCGCGACCCGGCCCGTTAACTGTTCTTGAAAGGTAGCATCAGAATCTGTTGACGGATCAGCATCCTGCGCAAGCAATGGCGAGCTACCGAAAACAAATCCACCCGATATTAATCCAGATAAAATTCCAGATAAGAGTAACGTAACTTTCAAACCGGGATATCCCCCAACCAGCTATTTAAATCCCATAACATATAAACGCCCTATCCCTACAAATAGATCATGGCGGAAAAATGTCATCCCCATTTCTAGCAGATAACTGAGGTAAGATAAAACCTCTCTCATTTGAAGAAGAAGGTTTATAGAATCTCCATAAGCTTGGGTTTAACGGTTCCTATAAATTTTAAAAAGGGTCGTCACAAAAATCCCTCGGAAAAGAGAATTATTTAAAAGCTTTCAGTAAATAAGCATCTAACCTACTCACCCAATTATCACAGTAAGAGCCTTGGAAAACACGTAAGAATTCATCTGACAATTCAGATATAAAATTATTTGAGTGAGGGTTTAAAAATCCATGCAACGCTTCACTTTGATAGCAGGTGACGAAATCTTTTCTCTGCACGACATCTATTATGTCCCGAACAGAAAAATGTGTTTCTTCTTTCGGGAAAATTAAAGTCACCGGACATTCTGGATTAACGGAAAGATAATGCCGTATCTGGCTAGAGTAAAAGCCAACAAAGCGCTGAACTCTTTTCGCAATATCTGGATTATCCAGTACACGCCACACTGTTGAAGCCCCAACACTAAACCCCAAAATAAATAACGGCCCCTCTGTCTGTTGAATTGCTTTTTGCAGTAGAGCCAGATACTCGTCATGCCCCCCACTATTGATAAAATGGTCATAGGCTTGTTGTTCATCTGTAAAGACGGGTTGTTCTCCTTCATAAAGATCAAGCGTCTTCACAGGAATATCTTGCTTGAGAAAGACGGCCTCAAGTTTCGTAATAAAAGACGTACGCCCATATATTTCAGGTAAAATAATAATCTGCATTGGTTTTCCAAACAGGCTTTCGAGCGCAAAATTTAATGACCAAACACTTAACAAATTGGGGACGTTATCCTCTCAATTCATAGAAGAAGACAACATCCCCAATCAGACAAAAGATTTCAATTAGAGAGAGATTAGAACATTGCAAAAATACGGGATGGTCCACCTGTACCACCTCGATGTTTTGGCGATCCAACAACCAATGTTGCCCCTTTGGCTGGAACCATGTCCAGATTGGCAAGGCATTCAATGCCCCAACGATTTGTCGGCAACCATGCATAATGAGAGGCAAAATCAGCTGACTGCCCATAATCCAGCGACAAACTATCCGACGCTAATCCAACGGCATTTGTTTCCAAAAGCATCTGTGTTGCTTCAACATGGAAGCCAGGGAAATGCATCTTTTCGTCATCGCCAACATTGCGAAATTTGTCACTGTCCGTAAATTTGTCCCATCCTGAATTCATCGCCACACAAGCACGATCTGGAATAGGGCCATTTTTAGAAACCCAAGCCTTGATATCATCCGGAGTTACCTGTGCGTCGGCATTTGTGGCGGCTTTTTCTTTAATATCAATTACACACAAGGGAACCACTAGGTTTTCCACAGGTATTTCAGCAACGGATTGACCATTTTCAGAAAAATGAAGAGGTGCATCCAGGTGCGTGCCAGTGTGCTCGTTCACTTTCAATTCCAATAAATTAAATTTGTGCTCCGCATAATTAAATTTCTGTTCCCTGAAAAAGCCTTGAGTCCCGAAATAAGTTGGAAAATCTTCATGAAGTTCATGTGTCATGTCTTCCACTTTGCTTGCCCCGACCGCAAGAACCGGCGCAGAAGAACCTATAGAAACGGCTGCACCACCGACAACACCAACAGCTGCAGTGGCCGCAGCTTTCCTAAATAGATCACGACGGGATAACATCTTTTCTTTGACGGCTTCAATAACACACGCATCACACATAGAACTTCCTCCCAGATTTATTGGCCAGATTTGATGACCAGATTTATTTAATCTTAAAACTGTCTTCAGAAATCGACTTCTAAACGAGTGTTCAGAATAATTATTGGAAACGTAGAGGCCATAAAACAAAAAAACCAACAAGACCGATACAACAGCGACCTTGGAACTACATTTCGTCAGGTTCATGATTTTAACACTATCAAGCCAAATCACAAAAATCAGGTCTTAATTCTCTATTACCTGTCACAATAGAGTGAGTACATTTAAACAATGTCTTTGTGAGCGAGATTACCAACAACTCTGTTTCTAATAGGGTTTGTCTTCAAGTTGCAGCTTAAAGACATCACTACTGTCCATCAAATTTTCCTCAAGCTCTGCCACAGCCTGATTGATCTCAGAGAGATGTTTATCTGCCGCAACTTTGGGCACAAGAGCAGAAGAAAAAAACACCATGTTAATCGATGCGACAACTTGCCCCTGGAAAAAAACAGGCCGTGCAATTGATGAAATTCCCTGTGCTGTCTCGTCAATGCTCTGAGCATATCCGCGTTCTCTTGTCATCCGCACCAGACTATCAACATGGGTTTGATCTTTTGCAACGCGGTCTGCAGGATCATCAGATGTTTTTAAAACCCGAAGAATTGATGTTCTTGTTTTTTCATCAGAATAACAAAAAAACGCACGTCCTAAAGATGATGAAAGAACAGGCCACCTGACCCCAACCATGGATCTGTGGTTTGAAAGAGGGCTGAATTTATGCGTTGTCTCGCGTATAAGCATCCCCTTGCCATCAAACGCAGCTAGATCAGTAGGCCATATAACTTTTTTGAGCAGCTTACCCAACACAGGCGCCCCAAGCTGTGTCACCCAATCTCTATGATCGTAACCTTCACTCAGGGATTTTACATCCATTGTCAAATGCCACAAAGATGATGACAACACTCCGGATTGAACAAATCCGTCGCGTTCCAATGTTTCCAACAATCGATAAACTGTCGTCCGATTTAATGCGCTCAAATTTGAAAGCTCTTGAACAGATAATGGCCCCTCACGATTTAAAATCTGTAAGATAGTAAGTCCCCGCGAAAGAGCCCTTACTGGCTTGTGCCGTGCTGATTTATTAACATCACATCTCATAGGAAAGGTCTTTTCCCTGCGTAATTGAAGTAGAACCTGAAACATATCTATGTTCGCATAGTGAACATTTTTTAGCATTTTATTGTTAAAAAAACAAAATCAGTTACAAATGATAAGCAAGAAGATCACGTTGTCTCTATAGACTTATGAACCAACAGGTTGTTAGAAATACACAAACATCCTGTTCACACAAATACAGACGATAGCCTCTGTTTCTTGTCATCAGAGCTACTTCATACCAAAAGCATTTTAAGTGATAAGATCTGTTGCCGAACCAGATTTTTCACTAGCAGAGAAATGCCCAGGAACCCTTCCCATCTGTATTTGATGTGACTTGGCTGAATACTTTACGAGGCAACGTGATCTTCCACAGAGAAACCCCAATTTTATGAACAAGAACCAGCGTCAAATACCAACGCCTGGATAAACGACGGAGTTTTACGCGTGCTTTCTTTTGAGGTCCTTGTACTCTTTTTTCCACTCTGCATTCTACTCGCCCTCACACCGGGACCAGATAATATCTTTGTTCTGACCCAATCAGCCTTGAATGGAAAAATGGCTGGTATTCTTGTTGTTCTTGGCCTTTGCACAGGTGTCTTGATTCATACCACGGCTGTTGCGCTGGGTGTTGCCGCTATTTTTCAGGCATCCCCTACCGCGTTCAATGTTCTGAAAATCATAGGTGCACTTTATCTGCTCTACCTTGCATGGGGTGCATTACGAGCTAAAGCTGAAGACATCTCTGTCGAGGATGGGAACTCAAACGGAGAACAGGATGTAAATCGCGCCCAGAAAATCGGGTATTTCAAACTATACAGACGGGGCATCATTATGAATGTAACAAACCCAAAGGTATCGATTTTCTTCCTTTCTTTTTTACCCCAGTTTGCAGACCCAACGCGGGGGAACATGTCACTACAGATGATCCAGCTTGGTGGCTTTTTCATCCTTTCAACCATTTTAATATTTGGTGGCATTGCTTTGCTCGCAGGGGCTATCGGTGGGTATTTACAACGATCAACCAAGGCACAAAATATTATGAACAAAACTGCAGGTCTTGTTTTCATCGCACTGGCGGTCAAACTTGCAACGGTCCAGCAATAACGCTCACAAAATCGCATCTCTGGAATAGCGCCCCAGAAATAACACCTAAGCTACTTGATCCAAATCAAGTTCATACATATGCAAATAGGTTAAGCTCTTTCAAAATCAGTGCTCAGTTATGCCCTGTGTCCAACTATGCCCGGTGAAGGAGAACAATCGGCATGTCACAACATACGCATACATCCAGAGAGAACCAGTTTCATTCTCCATTTCTTGAGCTGACCGCAGAAAAAAAAAAGTTCTCTTACCCCTTAGCCGTATAGAAACCTTTCCTGCGGGGGCTACTATTGTCAAATTCGGCGAAAAGGCTGAAAACTTTTATGTTCTAGAAGACGGATATGTCCGCCTTTTATTGAATTCCACCTATGGCGATAAGAAATCAACCATCGATGTCCTCGGCCCCGGCAGTGCCTTTGGTGAAGAATCAATCACCACTTCGGCGTTGAGCAACTTCACTTGTGTTGCCTTGGATGATGTCGAAACGCGGGTTATACCTGGTGACGTTCTCAGGCGAATTTTGTTGGAAGATCCCGTACTTCTTTTTCGTATGATGGGAAGTATTTCTCTCAACATGCATTCTCTCATGACACAAATTGCCGATTTAAAAATGCGTTCAACAGCCGAGCGCCTTAGCATGTTCCTTATCGATCTTTCTGGTAAAGAGGAAGGATCTGTCACAATAACCCTGCCATATGATAAACGCGTTATTGCAGACAAATTAGGTATGTCACCGGAAACCCTATCCCGCACCTTTGCAAAATTAAGAAAAATAGATGTTGATACCCGTCCCGGTAATAGAGTTACTATTGGAGACATCGAAAAACTTGCTGATTATTGTGGATATTCATTCGTCTAGAATAGAGTTTTCAAAAAGCTAAAGGCCTTCACTAATGAAACACTTTACAATTGGAGATAGCGAACTTGAGGCCTTGTCAAAGGTCGCCATCTTTTCGCAATTGCCGGAAAAACTGTTGAAGGAACTTTTTGAAAATGCATCGGCTGCATACTATCTAAACCAGACTGATTTGTTTATGGCTGGTGATCCGGCTGACAGCTTTTATATTCTTTTATCAGGCGAAGTTCACCTTACGATTTTAACTGCTGATGGCGCGCAAAGCCTTGTACGCATAGTCGAACCTGGCGAAAGCTTTGCCGAAGCTGCAATGCTTGGACTTGGCACATTCCCCATCAACGCAACAGCAATGCCCAAGTCGCGAATTGTTAAACTTTCCAAAGTGATGTTTGAAAAGAAAATTTCAGGCAATCCGGAAGCAGCTCTTCATTTGCTCAGTGCGCTTATCAAGCGACAACAGTTTTTAATTAGTGAAATCAAAATTCTAAAAAGTCTCTCACCCTGCCAACGGGTCGCTTCTAAATTACTTTCTCTTTACGAAAGCAATAAATGGAAAGGGTCAGGCAATCTACCTCGTTGCAAACAAACCATGGCGAGTAACATCGGCATAGATCCTGCCAGCTTTTCACGTGTATTACGCCGACTTGAAGACGCCGGGATCGTTTGCGAAAAACAGGAAGTAATCATTACAGATCCGGAAAAATTACGTCTCTATTGCGCCGGATTTGGTTATATTTTTGATGACAATAAGCTCTTGATGTCTGCTTAAATCAAAAACGCGTCGAAACAGATACAGGACAGAACCTATATGGGTCATGAAATCACCTCCAACGATGAGGACAGCAATTATTGTATCCTCAGAGTTGAAGATATAATTGCAGAAGGTCGCATTCCCGTTGATGTCGTCACAAATGCTCTCTTTGCATCCGATGAAGAGACTCAGGTGATGCTGCAATCAAATTTTGACCCGATCCCTTTACGCTTAAAACTAAGCAAGATGGGGTGTATTATTGATCATAAAGAAAGTTCAGAAGGTTGGCTTTTTCATATTTATCGTGATCAAGCGTTGGTAGAGAAAAAGCAAAAAACAACCGATACAGCTAAGGCTGTATTTCATTTCGACGATGATATTATCACCATTAATGTTCGCTCCTTCAGCTATCCGAATGATTTCCTTGAAGTGTTACGATTTATGGATACATCACTAGATGCTGACTGTTTCGGTATAGAGATAAATCGTTTTTCGGATAAATTCAGAGACATACTATCCGAGCGTGGATGGATATGTATCTCGAACACAAAAGCCCACCATAATTCTAGAGATGATACCAACGATAACATTGATGATTATCGCGTTCTGGTTCTTGAAAAAGAGTGATACAATCAAGAATATTTTTCGTCACACTCCTTGTTCCATTACCAAGCGAAAACCTACATTATTTGGTGGAGAACCAACTGAACAACCACCAATTTTGGGATCTCTAATAAGCTCGGACTGATATGATCTATGTTCTCCCTGCATAATACGCACACCACCACAGGCCTCACTTCTTTCCTTTGAAGTTGTAAGATCACTATAGTCTGTACTCCAACAGGTTTGCGTCCATTCCCAGACATTACCTTCCAGATCAACCAACCCATATTGGTTTGTACCGTATCCACCAGTAACCTTGGTCTTACTTGTTTTCGGGCGATTGCTAAAGGTGACATAATCAGCAGCCCAGGCAAGGCGGGGATCATCAAACAATTTTTCAGGCGGACTAATCACATCACGAGAAAAATAGTTCCACTCTGATTCCAAAGGCAAACGGAAAGTTTGCCCTGTTTTGAGAGAAATCCAGCGAATAAACTCTTCCGTATCAAAATAACTGACTTTGGTCACAGGATGCCGAAGAGTTTCGTTATCCCGCATCTTGGGCTGATAACTACACCCCCCATCATCATAACATGCTTGCCAATGCCCGATTGTCACCTCTGAATAGCTCACAAAAATCGTTTTGCGATCAGTAAAACTTGACGTTTCGTTTGGCTCCAGTTCTATACGAACCAACCTTGGATGATACTCCGGGGTCTCTGCCATCACAGCATCCAGCTTATCCTTTTCCTCAACAACTTTGCCGAACAAAAGAACACCGCTTGCGACAGCAAGACTAAGAAACAAGCCCAGAACAATATATCTAATATTCATCATCTGATCCCTTGATCAATCTGGAAAAACCAGAGCCAAACAACCTTTACCTACGTCACTAAATCCGCTCTTAGCTCGTGCCACCTTTCTTAACTTGCTTCATGAGATCGTCGTCCCATTCGCCTTCGACAACCATATGGCCAACGGCACCCAACTCAGTTGCTTCAATCAAATTATGATTTACATAGGCATAGACGCCCGGTTGCAGGAATTCATAGTGGAAGACCCCGGCTGATCCACCGCGGATGATAGCTGTTTCGTGTCCACGTCCTGCGATGTCATCAAAAGATCCGGCCTCCCAGGAATAGTTCCAGTGCCCGCCAATAAGGTGCGGACGACAATCTCTGTTAGCTTGAGAATGAATAAAGAGAACTTTTTCGCCAACTTTGGCTTTCATCGCACTGTCACCCGTCAGGGCACCAACCTTACCGTTGAAAACTTCGTGCGTTGGAATTAAGCCACGCGCAAGTTCCATAACTTCAGAGAAATCTTCGCCCGCTTCGGTGAATTTCATGTACTCGCCGTCTTCACCTTTTGGTACATAAAAGTCCTGTTCTCCGATGTAGTACATTTTGTCATAGGTAATCGCTTTACCCCGACCATCGGTCAGCCCATCACGCGGCAGAACAACAACCGCGCCATTCATACCTTTGATCACATGATAAGGGATCATAGATCCGCCCGGTGCACAGTGGTACACAAAAGCACCCGGTTTAGTCGCTTTCCAGCGCATGACAGCTGTTTCACCAGGAAGGACGTGGGTAAGTCCTCCACCACCAAGAGCGCCTGTTGCAGCATGAAAATCAACGTTGTGTTCCATCGCGTTGGTTTCCGGGTTTTCCAATGTGACTTCCACATAATCCCCTTCGTGAACCACAATCAATGGTCCGGGAACACTTCCATTGAAGGTTAAGGCAATCGTTTCAGCCTCATCATCAATCTGCCATGGCTTCTCTTCAATCGTCATAATCACTTCGACAACCTTCGGGCCACCTTTGGCCACATGGTCGTGTTCAGGTGCAAAAGGCGGTGCAACCAACTCTTGCTTAACACGGGGCAGCTTGGCGATTTCTTCTTCACTAAGGGATGGTTTTACCTTTATCTCGGCACTTGCAATTTGATCATACCCCAGCTTTGTATTGCTTGGAGTGCCTGTACCCGCTGCTCCGGCAGTACCGGCCATTGTGATAGCACCCAAGGCAGCCCCTGTTGATGCCAGTGTCGTTCCTCGCAAGAAGCTGCGACGATCCATTGTTTTGTCGTTGTTGTTTTCCATAATCTTTGCTCCTAGATAAGGTTCCAATCTCTGTCGGAACTCTTGTGACCCCTTAGGTTTACAGGAAGGGATAGGCCTCTGATCGCGAGCCGTCCTAATATCAACTCACGCCTAAGAGGTAATCCAAATTTCCGATCAGTGATTTGACTTTGAGCAAGAAGGCTAAGAGCACTTAAACTTCTCAAAGAGAATCCTAACTAACTAATTGTTTTTAAATAAATTAATTTGATTTGGTACATTTTGTCGCACTATTCAGATACCTTTATTCACAAGCAAATCTCTGACATTTCAGCATTAAAATTACCAAACAAGAAAGCCGTATAAATAAAGCCTGCTCAGCCTACAAATTGACCATCGTCAAATCTAAAGATGCGGCACCAATGTATCTATACAGACAGGTGGAGGGACTGGTGACATTCAGTCGTGGTCTTTCGCATCCGTTTAGCAAGTTTAGGAGATCCATTATGAATGAGCGCTTATCAATCAGCGCCGCCCGGAATATCTTCTACGGAGGGACTATCTTCTTTGCCGTGATCTTTATTGGTCTCGTCATTGATTCTGTTTACTACGCAACTGATCCTGAAACATCAAATGCGGAAGAACTCAACGAGCAAGTCGCCCTTGGTAAAGAAGTATGGGAACGGCATTCCTGTATTAACTGTCACACCCTTCTTGGCGAAGGCGCCTATTTTGCGCCAGAACTCGGAAACGTCTGGGCACGTCGCGGAGGTGAAGAAGATGCAGAGGGCGCGGCCGATTACATCAAAGAATGGATGAAATCGCAGCCAACTGGTATCGAAGGTCGCCGTCAAATGCCGAATTTTGACCTTAGTGAAGAAGAATTGGATGCTCTTGTCGAGTTCTTCAAGTGGACCAATGGGATCAATACCCAGAATTGGCCACCAAACGAAGAAGGGTGAGCCAGGGGAACTATCACATGAAATATCAAACTCAAAAAGTAGCACTCTATTACTTCGTCGGAGCGCTCGTCTTATTTCTTTCCCAGGTAACCTTCGGGGCCTTGGCCGGAGCCGTTTATGTGTGGCCAAATCTTTTGGCAGAAACACTTCCCTTTAACATCATTCGTATGATCCACACCAACAGCCTTATTGTCTGGCTGCTGATGGGCTTTATGGGAGCTGCCTATTATCTGGTTCCCGAAGAAGCTGAAACCGAGATCTACAGTCCCTTTTTGGCAAAATTGCAATTCTGGCTGTTCCTTGGTGGGGGTGCCGCCGCAATCGTAGGCTACATCTTCGGTGTTCACGGTGGTCGTGAGTTCCTGGAACAACCGCTCTGGATCAAGCTCGCCATTGTCGGTGTGATGCTGATTTTCCTATTCAATCTCAGCATGACAGTCCTCAAAGGTCGGAAAACAGCTGTTTCCATGATCCTTGTGATCGGCCTGTGGATGGTTGCCCTTCTCTTCCTTTTTGCCTTCTACAATCCGGTCAACCTCGTCCTGGACAAGGTATTCTGGTGGTTCGTTGTCCACCTGTGGGTTGAAGGTGTCTGGGAATTGATTATGGCCTCTATCCTCGCCTTTCTGATGATCAAGATGACCGGTGTTGACCGCGAGATTGTCGAAAAATGGCTTTATCTTATCGTCAGCCTCGCACTCTTCACCGGATTGCTGGGAACAGGACACCATTACTACTGGATCGGTGCGCCCGGTTACTGGCAGTGGATTGGTTCAGTCTTCTCAACACTGGAAGTCGCTCCGTTCTTTGCCATGGTTCTCTTTACCTTCTACATGGTCTGGAAAGGTGGTCGGAAACATCCAAACCACGCCGCTATTCTCTGGGCACTTGGCTGTTCTGTGTTCGCCTTCTTCGGTGCCGGTGTCTGGGGCTTCCTTCACACCTTGGCCAACGTGAACTACTACACACACGGAACCCAGGTTACAGCCGCTCATGGCCACCTTGCCTTCTATGGTGCCTATGTCATGGTCAATCTGGCAATCATCACCTATGCCCTGCCTAAAATTTTGGGACGCGAACCTTACAACCAGACTCTTAACATGTGGGGTTTCTGGGTTTGCTCATCCGGGGTTGCCTTTATGACCTTTACCCTGACATTTGCCGGGGTCATCCAGTCTCACGTTCAGCGCTTTCTGGGTGAGTCCTATATGGATGTTCAGGATCAGATGATGTTTTTCTACCAATTGCGTCTTGGTTCCGGTCTGGTCGTTGTAATAGGCGCTTTCATCATTGTGTACGCCCTTCTTGTTCCAAGAAAAGAAACACAGCCTGTGAATGCATCGGCACAACAACCCGCGGAATAGAGGCTGTTGTTATGGCGATTGGGGTTTGGCGTTTCAAACCCCAATCAGCCCACTTTTAAACTAGAAAATTTATTCGTCATTTCATTTATTAAAACAGGTGTTTGTTATGGCACAGCCACAACCTTATTACGAACCAACAGCAAACGAGTGCCTCCTTTTCGAACAGGCATTCAAAAACAAACTTCCCCTGTTGCTAAAAGGACCAACAGGATGCGGGAAAACACGTTTTGTCAGTCATATGGCGCACCAGATCGGCGTTCCCCTTCACACCGTTTCCTGTCATGACGATCTTTCAGCCTCTGACTTGACGGGGCGTTATCTTCTCAAAGGCGGAGATACAGTCTGGACGGATGGTCCCTTGACCAAAGCCGTCCGGGAAGGCGGGATCTGTTATCTTGATGAAGTTGTCGAAGCACGCAAGGATGTTGCTGTTGTCCTTCACCCCTTAACTGATGATCGACGGCTACTGCCGCTGGAGCGTACGGGCGAATTGCTGGAAGCACCAGATGATTTCATGTTGGTTGTTTCCTATAACCCCGGTTACCAGAACATGATGAAAAGCCTCAAGCCCAGCACAAGGCAACGCTTTATCGCCGCCGAATTTGACTTTCCCGATGCCCAGACCGAAACACGCATTGTTTCAACGGAAAGTGGCCTGGATCAGGATCGCACAATGGGTCTTGTCAGACTGGCCCGCAAGCTAAGGGACATGAAAGGGCATGATCTGGAAGAAGGTGTTTCGACCCGCCTTCTGGTCTATTGCGCAACACTTATTCAGGCGGGACTAGGGTATGACGAAGCCATTCGTCACGCCATGATCGAACCTTTGACCGATGAGTATGATGTGAAACAGGGACTGGAAGAAGTGGTTCGGGTCAGCTTCGGATAAACCCATTTTCATCCCAGAACTCCATCTCAAACACTAAGCTAAAGTTAAAAATAAAAGAAGAAAGTCGCGTCATGGGTATAATGGAACTGATAGAGGTAGAAGAGTTTGTGGGCCGACAATGGCACAAACTTATTGCCAATGCAGAAAGCTATCCTGCTTTTGCTGATCAGGCTGTGGTACTGGATGACGTTAAGGTTTTGCTCAGCGTATTCTTTCGAGCTTTGGGTGGGGAAAACGCCGTTGAGATTGCCGCCAGTGGCAGTGAAAAGTCCAATCACCGCCTTTCCTTTCGCCAAAAGCTGGGCATCGACATCGAAAAGCTCTCTCGCCCGACCCTTGACGGTCGTACCATGATGCTGCCCGATCAAATTGCTCTCTTTCCACAAAGATCCCTCAATCGAGATCTCTATCTCTGGCTTGCAGCTTTCTTTTCTCAACATCAAAACGAAAAACCTATTGATATAAGTAATCCTTTGTTAGCCGATATCCTTTTCATTCGTCAGGCATATCAGGTCTCTCTATTCATTTTGGATGAACTCCCCGGCCTTCGGAAAGTTTATAGATCGCTTTGCCAGAACTTGCTGGAATTACGCCCCAAACGGGACTACTTGCCCGATCAGGAAAAAGCTCTTGAAGATGCCATCCTTTATTTGCTTGATCACAATACAAAAAAACAGTCCTCAGCTTTTTCTGATCGCGCCAAGCTGTACCTCGCGATCATTCAATGCCCCTCCTTGGCCGATCTGGCATCAACAAATCTAGATCTCAGTGGATTTGAGCAAGCCAAACAGAGCTATCGTCCTTTCTTGCCTGTTCCTTTGTGGGGTGAGGTCATCCCGACTGCCTCTACCAATAGCTCTTCCGAGACAGAGAGCGGCAGCGGTACCAACAAGCATTCTCGGGATAAAAAAAAACGCCGGGCAGAACGGCAGGAACTGGATCAGACACAAAAGGGGGATGGGTTTTTCGTCAGCGTTTACGACAAACTCATGGCCGTATCTGATGTAATCAATCTGGACAGAAACATCAAAGAAGACGAAGAAGAGGACGCCCTGGAAACAGCCGATGATATTGACCGCATCACCCTAAGCAATCACAAAGAAAAGGTTGCTACCCAAATCAAGATGGATTTGGACCTACCGGCAAATGAGCTGGATGAAAGTCGAATAGAAGCAAAACGAACTGTCCATGAATGGCACTATCGCAAAAATGCTTTTTTGCCCAACTACTGCGCAATCACCATGCGGGAAGCATCTGACGAAGATACGGGATGGGAATTAGGTCAGGAAGCTGGCAAACGTATTCGTCTGGTCCGTCGACAGTTTGAGGCCTTCAAAAATGATCGCAAGCTTTTACGCGCACAGCCCGAAGGCAATGACCTTGATATCGAAGCACTGGTTCGGGCACAGGGCGATTTAAAGGCAAGCGGGATTTGTTCAGACCGCATATATGTCAATACCCGCAAGATTGATCGTGACATTGCTGTCTCTATCCTGATGGATGTTTCCCTCTCAACAGATAGTTGGCTGGATGATCGTCGGGTGATCGATGTGGAAAAAGAGTCTCTTGCTATTCTGGCCAATGGTCTGGATGCCGCAGGTGACGATCTGTCCATACATACCTTCACATCCCGCAAGCGTCATTATATCCGTCTGGATCGGGTAAAGGGTTTTGAAGAACCATTAAATGATAAGGTTATGCAACGCGTTGGCGCGCTAAAGCCCGGATATTACACCCGTATCGGTGCCGCGATCAGGGTCATGGCCGAGGAACTGGATATCAGACCCAACAAGCAGAAACTCTTATTGATCCTGACAGACGGCAAACCCAATGACGTGGATCATTACGAAGGCCGTTACGGTATTGAAGACGCCAGAAAGGCAGTACAGGAATGTCGTCGCAAAGGCATAACAGTCTTTGGTGTCACCATAGATCAGGAGGCAAAAGACTATTTCCCTACAATCTTTGGACGTGGAGCCTATCACATCGTTGGGAATGCTGCCCGCCTCTCTCAGGCCCTGCCAAAAATTTACAGGCAATTGGTTAACGCGACAAATTAACATCAAATATTCCGAGAATTTCTGGTAAATTCGAAACAAAAAATTAAAAAAAAGCTAGAAAAGACAGCTTGTTAACTTTATTTCATCATTCAGGTGCTACATTTACGACGGTTTCTTGGATATGGAAGATCTCATGGCTGCCTCATTGCCATCCTTACAACGCTTTGCACGGCTTAATAGTAATTCTGATAAAACCGAAGTCAGCGAAGTTGTCGCCGCGGTCATCGAAGACCTGCGCATAACGGTTAAGAATACCATAGATCCAGCAACAGCCCGGCGATCTATTGCTGACCTCTTGGATTTTTTGAACAGCCTGAAATCTACCGTTCATCCAGGTCGCGTGGAACTGGCACAATCCATATCGCAAAAGATTATTCCAGAGCTTTATCAAAAGGATGAACCAAGCGAATATGACGACTATCAATATCTGCGTGCGGAATATTTACTGGTCAATCACATCTGCAGCAAAATTGCCAACAATCTATCATTGATGAGGGGGGAAGTTTCCGCCCATCCCGGCTTTAGAAAAGGTCGCCGCGAATTTGCTGTTCATCCCCTGTGTATCTATGCCACGCTCTACGCGTCTGGCATTCGGGATCTTATAACCAAGCTTATTACCCAACGCTTTCGCAATAAAAAGATCCAGACCACAATTTATGAACCTCTGACCCGTGATGTCATCGGGGTTGGAAAAAATCATGCCTCTTTCTTCGAAGATAATGTGATCCATATTGACGAACAAGTCACAAAACTCCTGGATTGGGCCATATCCATAGAACATAGTATCACCGCAAAAAAATCTTCCGATCAATCTGAAATTTCAGAAGAATTTACCGCTGAAGAACTTCTTGTCCAGGAATTGCGCGACAAGCTAAAACTTCATTCCGAAATTAATGAATACTTCCTGCCGCAAACAGCCGGCTTTGTACTGATCAAGCATTTTTACACCCTCAACAAAGGGCGCTTTCTTCATTCCATCAAGGAAATTCAGAACGCGACCAAATACGGCAATGATCATAGCCAGATTGTCTTGCAAATCGATCAGATCGTCAATGAAACCGAAGAGCTGGAGTTTGACATCATTGCCCTTTCCGCCCATGCCGTTGGTGAGGAACGCAGTCTGTTAACTTATAAAGCATTACAGGACATCTGTATTGGATCAGGCCGAACCCGCGATGCAATGCTCGAAGCACGCCCGTTGATTGCCGCAGAACTGGGCCGTCAGCCTATTCACATGGCAAAACAGATTATCTTTGAAGCGCAGAAAAAAATCGGTAACATCCAGAAAATCGAAGAAATGTTCGAAAATTTCCGTGAAATGATCAGCCGTCTGAATCAGAAAAGATTTGAGCCAGAAATCAAAACCTGTGCCAGTATGATGCTTGCCTCTAAAAGTCTGCACCCCTTGGTCAAATGGCTGGAAAATGAAGGCGCAGAAGAAGGCACTTTCTTCCTGCGTATGCAACAGGTCCAGATTGCCCTCAAGAAAAAATGGAATATCGTCTAACGATCACGCCACTATATCGTTCGCTAAAAAACCTTTCTTCTCTTGAATAGAATCACTCTCTCACAGCTCGAAAGAGGTCATAAACCTTCCCTCTCTCGAGCTTGAGTTTCTTCGATAAAGACTATCTTTTAATCTCTTATCACCGCATCAAAGAAGAGGCTCAAAACTTGCCGTGAAGTGGCGCAGCATTTTGGGTTCTTCGGTAATACGATATCCCGGCAAGGTATCTTTTATGGCAGAAAGCTCTTCAAAGACCTCAACCATATAGTCTGCATGGGATTGCGTATAAACCCGGCGTGGGATGGCCAAACGTACCAGATCCATAGCCGCAGGCTTTTCAGATCCGTCTGGGGCACGTCCAAACATAACCGTGCCAATTTCGCACCCCCTGATACCACCGAGTTCGTAAAGTGCACAGGCAACCGCCTGTCCAGGGTATTGCAACGGTGCGATATGTGACAACCAGCTCCGGGAATCGATAAAGACCGCATGTCCCCCCGCAGGTTTGACCACAGGCACGCCCAATGCATCCAGCCGTTCACCAATATATTCGTTGGTGCGAATGCGATACCGCAAATAGTTCTCGTCAACAATCTCTGTCAATCCCTGTGCGATCGCGTCCAGATCCCGTCCAGCAAGACCGCCATAGGTGGGAAAACCCTCTGTCATGATCAGACGTGCACGACAATTTTCTGCCAACTCATCATCATTGAGCGCAAGCCAGCCACCAATGTTGGCAAAGGCGTCCTTTTTCGCCGACATCGTCATGCCATCTGCAAGGGAAAAACAATCACGCACGATTTCCTTGATTGTCCGGTCACCCTGCCCGGCTTCGCGCTGTTGAATAAACCATGCATTTTCCGCAAAGCGACAGCCATCAATGATAAAGGGTTTCCCAAAACGTTTCGCCAGTGCCGCTGTGCCACGGATATTTTCCAATGACACAGGTTGCCCTCCCCCGGCATTATTGGTGATGGTCAGCATGACACAGGGCACTTTATCACCATACTCCCCCAGATAGCTTTCCAACTTGCCCAAATCCATATTGCCCTTAAAGGGATGGATCACTGCCGGGTCTTTGCCTTCTTCGATTACGAGGTCCGTGGCTTCCGCCCCGCTATTTTCAATATTCCCCCGTGTGGTATCAAAGTGTGTGTTGGATGGAATGTGCTTCCCCTCGCCCCCCAGAATAGAGAAAAGGATTGCCTCAGCCGCGCGTCCTTGATGCGTCGGGATAATATGCTTGAAATCCATCAAATCCCGCACAGCAGCTTCAAAACGATAGAATGACGGCGATCCTGCATAGCATTCATCCCCCGCCATCAGCGCAGACCATTGCCGCGATGACATGGCCGATGTTCCACTGTCGGTTAACAGGTCAATCAACACATCATCAGAATGCAGTTTAAAAAGGTTATATTCGGCCTTCTTCAACAAATCACGACGCTCTTGCAGCGTTGTCATGCGAATAGGTTCTACAGATTTTATACGAAAGGGTTCAATTATGGTCTTCATCAAAAGGGTTCTCCGCTTTCGCCCCTTTTAGATGCTTCACTCCGCAAAGAAGATAAAGACCGTATTCCAATCGGGGCAAAGCGCCGCGGTTGCCTGCTGCTCATCAGCCTGCCGCGCTCAGCGCCCAAATTCATACCCCGTAAAAATAACTTCTCAGGAAGGATGTTTCAAGCGCCAAATCGATGATCAAAACCTGTAAAACCGTTTAACGCTGAATCCAGATAGCAGTTACATCATCATTTGGGGGGATTTCAGAACGTGCATAAAAACTGTTTAACAGGTCTTCCAGTGGTCTTTTCTCGCTTGATTGGGATAGAGTTTTATGTACCAGTTTCACAAGTCCATCATCCTCTAGTGGCGTGGCGTTATCATCTGGCGTTTCAATCAGAGCATCCGAGTACAAAAGCAAAAATCCGTCGGGGTTCAGAGCAATCTCGTGATCCTGGAATTCAATTGACTTCTTGATACCAATTGGCAATCCATCCGGGATGCCTAGGAAGACTTCATTTATTGAAGCAGCCCCCATAACAGGCGCTGTATGTCCGGCCGAAGCATAGGTTAGTGTATTTTTTTCAACATTGATTATTGAATAATTCACTGTCGCGAACTGACCACGTGGTATGAGATCGATCAACTGATCATTCAACTTTTCCAGATACCGTGCCGGATTCTCGGCATCTGGTTCCAGATCTTTTACGACGGTGTGAAAACGAAATGTATTTACCGCAGCACCAACGCCATGTCCGGTGAAATCGACGATAAAAATTCCGAAGCTTGTATCACTGATTGGATGTACGCCCCAACAATCGCCACTGAGCTCAGATGACGGTTTATAATGCCAGTCGAGCTTGATTCCATATTTTTCCTCAACGGCCAGAATATCATGTTCGCGGGGCAGCAGCTGTAGCTGCATGGACCGGGCTGCTTCTAATTCATGCTCAACTCTTTGCTGATAGGACTTCAGGTTTGTGAAGAGAAGGCGGTGTTCCAAATGGGTCCGAACACGCAACCGCAGAAGTTTAAAATCAATTGGCTTTGAAATAATATCCGTGGCCCCGGCATGCAAAACTTCATTTCGGAACGCTTTATCGTCGTGCCCTGTTTCCACGATGATCGGCATGTCATCAAAAACGGGGTCTGCTCTTATTTGTTTCAGAACCTCTATACCGGTCATACCCGGCATCTGAATATCAAGAATAACAAGATCGGGCCTGGTGTCCTTAATCCGCTGAATCCCGGCAAGTCCGTCTTCGGCAACATCAATAGAAACAAACCCGGCTGAACTTAATTGAGCCTTGATCAACTCACGGATTAGCATCTCATCATCAACGACCAGGATATGGCAGGTTTTTACATCAACCAGTTTTACCGATACGTCATCCTGATTTTCGCCGACTGAACCATGAGAAGATCCAGCATTAGTAATGATTTCCATACACAAGCCTAATACCACACATAAACAGAAGCAGCCCTCAATTCTCCTCTGTCAAACCAGTTAAATTCACAACCCTTTAATTATCAGGCAAGAGCCAGGTTGTTTTCTTTCCTTCGGCGACGACTTTTCAGGTACGATTATCTTTCCTGAAACGGTTAATAACAAATATATAAAACCCACCTTTTTATACGATCATCCCTTCACCGTATTTATCACTTGATCGAAATGATTTCTGAAAACTTGGAAATTTCGAGCATCTTCCGAACCTGTCCTGTCGGACTACACAGTTCCAGGTTTTTCCCGCCTTCCTCAGCCGCATCATTGATCAGCAAAAGCATACCAAGACCTGCAGAATCAATTGATTCCAGCCCGCTCAAATCAATGGAATAGCCTGAGCAGCTACTTTCTTTCACGTCTTTGATAATTTGCTGTGTTTTGGGATTATCAGAAAATCCGAATTCCCCGCGAAAAGAAATGGAGACCGTATTACCATTTTGTGTTGTTGAATAATCCAATGTCCTAGAATCCTCTAATATAATAATCAGTAATACCGTAAAGCTTTTAAAATCTTAGCTAACAGACTTTAAGAAACTTTGAATTTCTATCCGGAAAGTCGTCATCGTTTCATCAAGAGATTTGGCTTCCCATAACATTTGAACAGATTTTCTTGAAGAACGTGCTGCTGACATTGTCAAGTTACCCACACTATCCAGCACCATGTTTGCGTCCGAACTAACACTACTTGCTGTCCGTGCAATTTCTTGTGTAACGGCATTTTGCTCTTCGATCGCACTAGCAATGATTGTTGTTGCCGTATTAACTTCATCCATAACACTGCCAATACGTTCAATCGCCGTTACAGACTCGCCCGTAGAACTTTGGATTGTATTAATGATTGAAGAAATCTGCTCAGTTGCTTTTGCTGTCTGGGTTGCAAGGTTTTTAACCTCTGATGCGACAACAGCAAATCCCTTTCCGGCGTCCCCGGCACGGGCGGCTTCAATCGTTGCGTTAAGTGCCAAGAGATTGGTTTGTTCCGCAATCGCAGAAATCATTTCTGAGACCTCGCCGACCTTCTGGCTTTCTTTTTCCAGCCCACGAACCATATTCGTCGCTTGATCAACCTCTGTAACCGCTGTTTCTGCGATTGTAGAAGACTGGGTTACCTGTTGCGATATTTCAGAAATGGAAGCTGACAATTCTTCTGCTGCTGCAGCGGTCGAATCAACGTTGGATGATGTACGTTCCGCAGCCATGGCGACCTCAAAGGATCGATTACCTGTTTTCGTTGTTTCCGTACCTGATGATGCCGCCGCACCATCTATACGTTCAGCCACATCCATGACCTGTGCAATTAAATCTGCGGCCTGAGTTTCGAAATCTTTGATTGCCGCGGCCACTTCCCCGGCCCGCTGTAACTTGGCAGCTTCCTCTTCCAATTTCTCTTTCGCCAGACGCTCGCTTTCAAGCATATTGTTTTTAAAGACTTCTACAGTTACCGCCATTTCGCCAATTTCATCACGGCGATCCTGTGCAGGTATAGTAACTGTTTTATCGCCTTCTGCCAGTTGCTGCATTGCTACGGTCATGCCCCTCACAGGACCACCAATAACCTGTCCCAAAGCCAGAGCTATTCCAATTGCGACAACCAATCCAACAGCACCAACGACAACCAGCTCCAGCTCCGCCAAGGCAATTTCCCCCTGCGCCTGAACCGCAATTTCGTGCTCATGTTCAGCGGCAACATGGGCCAATTCTTCTGATGTATTTAATATGATCGCTGAAAAATTCGGCATTTCAACGTCCATCATTTCGGTCAATTCAATCTGATCTTTCAAAACAATATCGTACGTTTCTTCGTACTTTGCTCTAAGGTCCTGTAACTCTTTATAAAGCTCGCGCTCGTGATCCGTATGAAGTTCTGGTTCTGCCGCCTTCAAAGTCTTATCAAATAACGCAAATTCATCTGAAACCTTTTTTGCGTATTCTTTCTTGCCTTCGAACAGCAATCGCCCTGTATCAACCTGAATAAGGAAAGCATGCTCCCGGGCTTCAAAAGCCAGATCCATTAACTTTGCGTTGTTTTCTTCCCGCGCATCAGCAATCAAGCCATCCAGATCCTTGATCATAAGATCAGCAGCAGGTTCCAGTTCCTCATCAACCAATGTCAAAAACTCATGCTTTTTCTTCGCAACGATCAGGAAATCCTTGGAATAAGATTCAAACGCCACCTTGATATCAGAAATCAGCTTTTGATGCTCTTCGATCGGAATGCCTTCTTCGGCGAGTTTAATTGCCTCGGCAGTTTCTTTTTCGTATTTATGTGTCGCGGCTTCTGACGCATCATCACCTTTTTGAACAAAGGCGCGCGCCGCCCGGCTCATCTTCAAGAATTTGAGTTCAATATTTGTCGCCAATTCCAATTCTTTGGCTGCGAACTCCATTTCCTCGACTTCATGACCAACTTTCACGAAGTTCCAATAGGCCAATCCCATAACAGAGAAAAATATGAGGATGACAACACCAAAGCTGCTTAAAAGCTTGGTGTTTATTTTCAGATTTGAAAGAAGTTTTAACGCACTAATATTCTTTGGAGAAAGCGTGGGTGTGTTATCGGCCATGAAGTTGCGCCCTAAATAATATTATATTCAGGCTTATTTGAAACCTTACCTTGTAAATTTTTAGTTAATTAAAAAACAGAATGTAACACTTAATTGTAATATCCGAGTAAATCATTAGGTTTTCCTCTCTAATTCCACGAATAAAAGAGGGAAAATTATTCGAGGGATTGTATCTTCCCTTTATCTGATCATCTTTTGGAGGCGAGGATCATAGTAAAAATTAGTCTTTTCCAGTATTTTTAGGTCTGCCGTTTCCGGGTGACTGGGATTAATCAGAATGTTGTATTCATCCCTCACGATGGCTGAGGGGATTTCCAAAGCTGCTTCTTTACCCTCTTGCAACCATTTCGCGCCAAAGTTGCGGGAAACAAAGGTATCAGGCAATTGATCCCACCCTTTAGGCAATTGTTTTTCCGTAACTCGCTTAAGAGAGAGATTATCTGGTATCCAGATAGTAAGCATGACTAACTGTGGTAGTGTCGAAGCTGTTTCATGTACGAAGCGTTCCAGCGCGGCAAGTGAACGGGATGATGCCGTATAGAGAACGGGCAGACCTTTGTGATGCCAGCGCCCGGAGCCATATAGCCCGCCCTGCCCCGACAAATCAGCATAGTTTTTATGGGTAAGCCGATAGAGTTCCACTTTAGGCTGTCATCCCGTACTTCATGCGATTGATGATGTCATTTACAAAATTGATACCAGCCATTGTATCCAGATAGGAAAAGGCACTTTTGTTCCCTAATGCGATTTGCGGCGTTTTCATCCATTCTAATGCAGTCTCGCGGTCATTGAAATAGTCAGTTGCAGAAGTAAGAACCCCCATAATCGCCAAGGTATGCTCGCTCTGTTGTGGGGTAAGGTATCCATCACCTTTTTTACGTTGAATACTGCGCAGGTTTGCCCCGATCAGCGGCACGAGATCACCTTTGGCCACACGTAAAACATCCCCGGCATGATCAATCATATCCACCGGCAACCCCTGCCGGATTACATTCAATGCATTTTCCGTGGTATTCATTGCCTTGGCATTGCCCCCAAGCAAGGCATATTCCGTCGCGTACATGGTCACCTCTCAAAGGATAGTAATATCTTATCTACAATAAATAGCGACAAATGACGTTATGTCAATGGACATATGTCATATTTATATGAAATATACTTGAGGAAATGCCCGATACTTAGCCCTGATAATTAATGAAATACACCCACTGAATGGTACCTCTACATACAACTATAATTCAGAGCACGTTACGCTGGAAAACACTCAAAGTGATTTCAAGACGCCACGTCTCGATTAATTTTACGACAGAGGGTGCCCAGAACACGGTATCTGGCGGATCTCACTTGACGCTGTTTATATTGTTCGTGTGATGCTTCGCCATTTCGGTTGGTCTGATAACTTTCTTCATCCTGTATCTGGATTTCGTAGGGAAAGTAAAAACGGCGCGGCCGACCGTCTGTGTCCCTTAGCTTAATCCGCTGGCGACAGGTAAACTGCAAAGCACGATAGCTATCACCACTAAAGACATTATCACTCATCCGCCCGACTTCCTTGGGGTATTCCATTTCCTGTAGATCCGCACTGACCTGTGCCAGATCATCAACCCCTTTCCAGCGTTCTTCGACCCAATCAACATCAATCAGACTATTTCGAGACCGTGATGGTTTGATATTGGCGAACATCACAACATTATGGTTCCGCAGGTAACAAAGAACCCGCAGCGCATCCAGCGGATAGCGCGTCACCATGCGGATACCGATCCAGTCAAAGATATCAGCAGCAACATTTTCAGCTTTGTGCAACAGCTTGAGCACAGCAGATTTTCGTGATTTTGACGCCCGGCTTTCATAGGAAACAAGCTCAATGTCACCAATAAAAATACCGTTGGACGTATAGCGAATATGCTGCTCAAACCGACTAAAAATCTGATCCTGAACCTGCCCGTGATAATGCTCGTTAAAAAAAGACCCACAGTGCGCATAGGTGTGCATGACACGTAATAAGGCACAGCTCCACCGCGAACGTTCTGTTGCTTCTGGCTCTGATACCCACATTAACAAGTGCAGGATGTTTTCCTGATTACGAACCAGTGATGGAATTTCCTCACCGTCTTCCAATAAGACATCTTCGATAAAATCAATAGATTCCTGACGTATAGCTTCAATTTCCTGTCGATCCTCTAACTGATCGTAATCATAGCCATAACAGTCCAGAAAAGCTTCTGCTTCTTCAAGCGAGGAAACCTGTAATCGCGGGGAATCTATAATGGATTGACCATTAAGCACCGTCTTCAACGATGCGCCAGCCCAGAGTTTGAGTTCTTCGTTCATTAAATCAGAATTTCCCAAATGGCTCGTTCACCTGAATAGCGCGCTCAGGCAAACGATTGGTGGGGTAAAAACAAACTGACTTCGCAAGCAAGCGGACACTCTGACAAATGAAAGCTAAATAAAGATTAAATTCGCCAGACAGAATAAAAGCCGTCTATTAAAACTGCCCAAGGTGATGAGACCATTATTTCCAACCAATAGAATACGCCTTGTTTTTAAAAAGCCATCCAAATTAAGAGGCATATTATATCTGATTTCGGAGATAATTTTATCAAGCTGGTAACAGATCAAAAGCTTGTGAATAATCAAGCTAGAAGCTCAGAATTTCCATTTTATTCCAAGACAAAAATAAGAACCACCAAAGAAGGTACGATAAAAGGAGTAACCTTAAAATCTAATCACAAACGCTGCTAATGTCCCGCGACAGGCACAACTAACTGATCATAACAACCTGATATCTACCAAGTATCTAAACTGAACCTCCTCCGACTAAAGTCGAAGGGTTCAGTGTAGTGAGCGCCTTTGGCGCAAGATTACATCTCTATCCGACTGAAGTCGGAGGATTTAACCAATATGTGAAATTAAAAGAAATTCATCTAAAGGCTGGTCCGTGTACCCACGCCACCAAAGCATAGCGTGTGCCTTTTGTCACTGGATGCACCTGATGCTGTAAAAAGCTAGAGAAGATCATGGCAGTTCCCTGATCTTTTGGGGCAGTCCAATCTTTGCCTTCGTTATCCACGCTCAATTCACCACCATTGTAACTTGCGCCGTGGCTTAACTGGATTGAGATGGATAATTTTCGGCTAACCGTGGAACCAGACGCACCGATATCCATATGTGCGCCATAGTGACCAGCTGGTGCTTTCGGATCTTCCGGTGCATCGTATCTGATCAGTTGCAGGCCTTCTTTAAAGTCTTTCAAATCAAACTGAAACCAGTCCTGATTAACCCTCGACACCAGTCCGGCAAGTTTTTTGAAAACCCAGGACGTTTCGTCCGTATCATCCAACCATAAATAGCTGCACTCACGAAGTGCGCTTTTAACCCCGCCAGCCAGCTTGGCATCGGCCACATCTGATGAAGCTTCAAACAAATCAATTAACTGCTGACACTCCCTGGGGGATAGTACTTTTTCCCTCACACAGGGACGAGTCATTTTCATGGTAACGATAGCTCACAAAATTTAACAAATGCACAATTCTGTTGTGGGTATATCAGTCATAAAATACAAGAGAAAAAATTTAAAAAGAAATTCTATAATTTTACGGATTTGTGCATCCTCTTCTGGGAAAGAATGATCTATTTCAGAGAGATAAGAACAAATCGCAACAACTTATGATTACAAATCAAAACATCATTTCAAACATAAGAACATAAAAATAATAACAAAGATCAACGGTGGCCAGCTAACTTATGATATGCTGCTCACGTTAACGACACATTAGTATTTTTCGCCTCAATATTAAGTCGTCAGGGGAATTAAATTAAATGAAAAAAATAGAACGGCGAACGTTTTTGAAAGGGGCTGCCGCCCTTTCAGCTGGCGGTATCGCGCTCAAAGGTATCACAGACAGCGGTTTCAGTTACGCACAGGAAGTCCAGGCCAGCACATCGCCGCTGGGGATTTCTGACGACCTGCGCAATCCGCCCGAATTACGATCTGTGGATGGTCAACTTCGGGCCCAGATATATATGAGCTATAACAAGGTTGAGCTGCCCAGTGGTACTGCGCTGTTACGAAACTTCAACAATAGCCTGCCCGGTCCGACATTGCGCATTGATCCCGGCGATACACTCGAACTCGCGTTTGAAAATCGCATGCCGGAAAATTCACCGGATCAACCAACCGAAGTGAACATTCCAAATCACTTCAACACCACAAACATGCACTATCACGGGTTTCACGTCAGTCCCAAAGGCAACAGCGACAACGTCTATCTGAATATCGAACCGGATCAGAAGTTTAACTATGTTGTTGAAATCCCTGATGATCACCCCGCGGGGAGTTACTGGTATCACCCACACCGCCACGGTTCTGTTTCAGCACAGGTAGCCTCAGGTGCTGCGGGCATGGCAGTGATCACAGGTACACTGGATGATGTCCCTGAAATCAAAGAGGCCGTGGAACGGGTTCTTGTCATTCAGGCCCCGATCCCCGGTGTCGATGGCATACTTGATGCCGAAGATCCAATCTGGCCACTTGATGCGGAACGCAACTTTCTGGTCAATGGCGAATACCAGCCCCGAATTTATATCCGCGAGGGCGAAGTTCAGCGTTGGCGTATTCTGCATGCTGGTGACGCTCAGTTCTTCCCCTTCAAAATGGACGAATTGGAAATTTACGAAATTGGTCGCGATGGTAACCCGTTGCCCAAGGCCCAGCGTCGAGAAGAAATTCATCTCGCCCCTGGCAATCGCGTTGATGTATTGGTCAAAGCTGTTAAGCCCGGTGCCTACGTCCTCCGCCGCCCGATGTTTGATCAGGGCAAAGCATCTTTACCACCAGTACATCTCGCCAATGTCTTTGTCATTCCCAAAGATGATCCTCGGATTCCGGCGGGCACTCCCTTTGGACGGGCCATTCCGCAAGGTGATCTGCCCAAAAACCAGATATTGACCGATATCACAGACGACGAATTGACAGGTCATCGCAAGATTGTTCTAGGCGTCGAAGATGTGAAGGGTTTCTTCCACGATACGCTCTTTACCATTAATGGAGAGCCATTTGACCCCAAGCGCGACGATGTGGTCTCCAAGGTTGGCGCTGTCGAAGAATGGACGTTAATCAACACAACGCCTTTTCCACACCCGATCCATATCCACGTAAACCCTTTTCAGGTGAGATCAATCAATGGTGTCCCTGATCCGGACAAACCGTGGATGGATACTATTGGGGTTCCTGCCGCAGGCTCTGTGACCTTCCGGACCCGTTTTCTGGATTTCTCTGGTCGCTATGTCATGCACTGCCACATTCTTCCCCACGAAGACACCGGCATGATGATTAATGTGAATATCGAAGCTTAGACCCGCGCAACGAACTGGATTACTGAAACATGACGAAATTACATACAATTTACGCCACCAGTGCCCTTTTGGTTGGTGGTATATTCCTTGGAAACACAGTGGTGGCAGATACTCCCGCTCCTACGCCTATCCCTGCATCAGGCTCACAATGCCTTTCCTGTCACGGTGAAGATGGCCGTCCGGCGCTGGCTGATGTGCCGATCATCGCCGGGCAACAGCCGATCTATCTGGCAAATGCATTGCGACATTATAAAAACGGACAGCGCACAGGTGGACAAGCGCTTGTCATGCAGGAAATGGTCAAAGACCTCACCGATAAAGATATTGAAGAACTCGCAAAATGGTTTGGAGAACAGAAATGAGAAAGTTCCTACTAAATACAGTTGCCACTCTGAATACAATTGTCCTGGCCACTCTTGTTACTCTGTCTCTTGCCGGATCTCTTACCAGCACCGTACAGGCTGATAGCACCGCCAGGGTAGATAACAACATCTATCTGACCTCCCCAGAGGGTGAGCAGCTGTTCCGCGATGCAGAAATTCTGACTGATTACCTAAAACTGGCGAGCTATCTGGAAAGTGAGCATATCCTGACTTTCTGTGGGCCAGCATCAATTGCCGGCGTCATGAATTCGCTGGATATCGAGCGCCCGCAACCACCGGAACTTTACCCTTGGCCTCTCTTTACCCAGGTCTCAATCTTCACCCCGGAGAACCAGAAGGTAAAATCCTATGCTATGGTTGAACACGAAGGACTGGAATTGCCGCAACTGGCCCAATTCTTCATTAATCTGGGGGCAAAAGCAGAGTTTAAACACGCTGATGACTTTGACGAAAACTGGCTGCGTGAAACCATTACCAAAACACTTGCCGATCCAAACAAGCGTTTTGTCGCCAACTATTCGCGCAAACCAATTGGTCAAGTTGGTGGCGGACATATATCACCTGTTGCGGCCTATGATGCCGATACAGATCGCGTGCTTGTTATGGATGTAGCCCGCTATAAATACCCACCAGTGTGGCTAACAATCGCCGAACTATATGGCGCGATGATGGACAAGGATTCCACATCGAACAGAGCGCGTGGTGCCGTCATCGTCAGTCAATAGATCCACCAGATCATCAAGGGCCTACATAAAAAAAGAAAGACCTCTATAGAGGTCGTCAGGAGAAGTCACATGAAACTAAGCAGACGCTCTTTACTGGCCTCTGCAGCGCTGATCCCCTTGGCAGGACAGGCACAGGCATTGAGCTTGGGGTCGGGTTCGCGGGTATTTGGCGAAGCAGTTCGTCAGATTGGCGGTGTCGTTGATATCGCCGATCACATGGTCCGTGCTGTCGAGACAGAATTCCTCGCCGTCTATGGACAAGACGCCATGAATACCTTTATCCAGATGGTTGACGGGCGCTCGATTACCGAGGCCCTGATCAACGCCAGCGATGAATTCAAGGAACAAACAAAGCTGATTGCCCGGGTTCTCTATACCGGCGAGGTCACCCGAACAGATGATAAGGGTAACAGTACAACAACTGTCCCGTACTATCCTTGGTCACTGGCCTGGTCATCTCTTGCTTTTGCAAAAGCACCCGGCATTTGCGGCGGGCCTAAATTTGGGCACTGGACACATGGTCCGCTTAAGGGAGGCGTGATGTAATGGCAAAAGAAAATAAAATGAACGCCGATGTGGTCATTATCGGTGCCGGTATGGCCGGAGCACACCTTGCCCGTTCTCTGCGCGAAAAAGGCATTGACGTCCTGATCCTGGAGGCTGGAGACAGGCGTCCGCGTGATGACTTCCTCAAAGTTTTCTATGAAAACCCGGTCAAGGGTCCTCAAGCCCCTTACCCAAGTATTCCTTCCGCACCACATCCCGAAGACAACAAGTACGCAGATTTTTATGTGCAGGACAAAGATACATTGAAAGAAAACCTCTTCATCGGGGCTTACTTACGTATCTTTGGCGGTACAACATGGCATTGGACAGGTTTCGCAGATCGTCTTCGTCCGGCAGATTTTCGCATGAAGAGCCTCTATGGCGTGGCCGAAGACTGGCCCATTGACTATGAACTTCTGGAACCCTATTACGAAATCGCAGAAAAGCGCTGGGGCGTTGCCGGTGATCCAAATCACGTCTGGGGCGCACCTAGAAAAACGCCTTACCAGATGCCGCCTATTCCCGAAACCTATCTGGATAAGCAAGTCACCAAGGCCCTTACCAAAATGGGTTTGCATTCGGCGATCTTCTCTCATGCCCGTAACTCTGTGATTTATGATAACCGTCCTGTTTGCTGTGGTAACAATACCTGTGTACCAATCTGCCCTATTGGGGCTAAATACGATGCATCTGTGGATGCACAGAAGGCAGAAGAAGAAGGCGCTCGTGTCGAGGTCAATGCCCTTGTGACCTTTATGGAAGTTGATAAAAATCAGAAAATCACACGCGTCAAGGTTCAAAAACCGGACGGATCAACCTTCTGGGTTGGCGGCAAGGCTTTTGCTCTTTGTGGTCACGCCATCGAAAACCCGAGACTTCTACTCAACTCAAAGCAAGAAACCGCAAGCAAAGGTGTTGCAAATTCTTCTGACTCTGTCGGGCGCTATCTACTGACCCAAGCCAATCAGGATACCACCGGATTCACCCCGGACCCTGTCTTCCCCTATCGCGGCCCACAACAGACATCTGGTCTAGTCGAGCGACGAGATGGTGAATTCAGAAGCAAGATGGCCGCCATTGGTACATCCTTTATGAATAACGGTTGGTCAGGGAACAGTGATGCCATCAACATGGCCCATGATCTTATTGATCAAGGCATTGTCGGTGCAGAGCTTTCAAAACAGATCAATGAAAAAGTTTCCCGCCACTTGCGCCTGAATTCTTCAGCAGAGGTCTTGCCGGATCGAAATAACCGGCTTGAGCTTTCTGATCAAATGGACACCGCAGGTATCCCCAAGCCCAAGATTACCTTCAAGATGGATGACTATACCAAAGAAGGCCTCAAGGTCGGTCTGGACATCAATCTGGAAGTCTTCAAGAACATGGGGGCGACAGAGGTCAAACACAACGATCCTTATCTGTCCAATGCCATCATTGGCGGCACAACGCGCATGGGAACCGACGTTAAAACCTCTGTGGTCAATGCTGATCTGGTTGCGCACGATCACGACAACCTTTATATCATTGGTTCCAGCAGTCATGTCACCACACCGGTGAATGCGCCATCGCTGACGATCGCGGCGCTCGCCATACGTGCGGCAGGACACATGGAAAAGAAACTGGCCCAAACCCCATAACGAACCCCATCGGGAAAAGAGTTTTCGGTGATAAACAGGAAGACAAGCCGAGCATATGTTCCGGGGTATATGTTCCGGGGCATGTATTTTCGGACATGTGCTTAGTGAAAAGGTGTTAACTTCATGAACAGGTTGTTTAGTGTTGTCAGCCTGGCAATTCTCTCTTTTGTCTTCCTCGGAAATGCATTGAAATCTGTTGTCACCTCAACAGTTTTTGTTTCCGAGGGCGAATTTGCCAGTTTCCTGAATATCTCTGTCGACAAAACCCAGATCCTCGTCGAACTGCTGATTGGTAGTTCCGTTATGGCACTGGCAGTCGCCCCTTTTTTGCTAACCCGTCAACGGGCACACAAGATAGCATCTGTCTCGGCCTTGGTGGCCGCAGGGTGTTACGCGGCCCTAGGCCTGACCATGACATTAGGGCCTGCACTCTTCGTTCGCGAGTTAATGGTAATCATTACCTTCGCACTGGGCGGGTTCTTTATCTCTTTCTTTGCCCCCATCGCACAACTTGCCATTAACGATGTGGATAATGAACATGAACGGGTTTTCCTGACCACGATCTGGACATCGGCACAACCTGTTGCCTTTCTCATTACACCACAGCTTGTAAAGTATGTGGCTCTGGATATTGGTACAGGGAATTACTTTCTGATTTTTGCGATCTTTCCAGTCATTTACCTCTTCTTGACCAAGACTGTCCTGAAATCATCCCCTACTCAAACAACGAACGCTTCGACAACCAACAGGGAAACCCTGTCGAGCGAGAAGATTGATTGGCAAACCATTGGTTTTATCATTGTTACTATTGCTGCCTTTGAGGCCTGGACCCTGTCCAATTCTCTTGCTGGCGTGATTTCGGCCATAAGCCTGTCTTTTATGGGGGCATTCTTTGTCATCGCGTTAATTGCCGGATTGCAACTCAAAAAGAAAAGACAGCAAAATGTCCTCAATAATATCGGGGATGAAAAACAACGAAAAGGCCTGCCCCCCACAGCAACCTTTTTACTTATCGGCCTCTTTATCCTGGAAGTTCCTTCGACAGGTTTCTTTGATGGTGCCTATCTTATCAGGCACCTCTGCGCCCCAACCCTGATCGAAGATCGGGCCTCTTTGGGGGCTGCATCCCAGATTGCGGCTGTTGCCCTTGGTGGAGCCCTCTTTGTTCGTTGGCCCCGTCTGATGCCCGTGTTATTACTATCAGGCATTCTACTCTTGCTCATCGGTTCACTCGGTTTTATTCGCTATCCAGACCTGCCCGTTGATGCATCTTTTTTCTACACTTCAAAAATGGTTGCTCAGGCAGGCATGGGACTGGTCACCACCGTCATCGTCGGCGTTGTTATGGCTGAATGTCGCGGTAATCCTGTGATGGCTTTGTTACCCGCACTGGTGATTATGTTTGGGACTGAATTTGGTCTCGAAATCCTCGAGATCGTGTACCAGGGCGCCAAGCTTTATGGCCTGCAGGAAGTCGAAGCCTACCGCGTTATCTTCTACGCACAGGTCATTGCTATCCTCATCGCCCTGATTCCTTGTATTGAGGGGCTTTATTTAAGACATAAATCACAGAAAACCATCGCTGTAATTTGAAAACACGATACCATAATCATCCATAAAAAAACGTGCCAGATAGAAAAACAGAATAGCACATGAGCAAAACTGATTCACCAATACTAGAGCAGCGTCGAATAGAGGCAAATATAATCAAGCCAATCTATGATGAGATGGTTGCCGAAATTGGTTCTAAGCGGGCAAAGTCAATTTTGAAGAATGCAATTGTTAAGAATGCGATTTCACACGGTAAAGCCTATGCAGAGGCCAAAGAAAAACCCACATCACTATTAAGTTTTCATGCTCTATTGCCACAGTGGATGGCAAATGGTGCGCTTGAGGTTGATATTCTTCAGGAAAATGAAAATAACGTCGATTATAACGTGACTCGCTGTCGCTTTGCTGAAATGTACACTGAAATGGGCTTAGGTGAAATCGGTCACATTTTATCCTGTAGCCGCGACGGAACTTTTTGTACAGGCTATGATCCGCAAATAAAGCTAAATCGCAGCCAAACCATTATGGAAGGCGCAAGTCATTGTGATTTTCGCTATCATTACAGTTCCAAAAAAGATTAAGCCCTGCACCAGAAAATTAGGTTTGGACCCAAGAGCTTACCAACATACAACTAGGCCTCAAACCAAAATTCAAAGCTTAATCATTTATCATCGAATATCTTGAACTTGTTATCTGGCGCTATCCACGCACAAGCAATGAAGCAATCCATAAGACGTCAACAAAAAAGAATTAAGTAAAACCGCGATAAAATTAAACGCTTCAATCAATACAAGACAACACCCATAAAAAAGGACGCCCTCATGGGCGCCCTTTATATAAATCAAAGTCTTAAGTTTCTTATTATACAGTGAAATCGATTTCAGTATCATCCAATACAACTTTGATCGTGTCTCCTAGGGAGACGTTCTCAAGAATAGCGATTTCTTTATAGGAAGTACCACCATCAGTACTAACGCTGACATGTGTATGACCATCCGTCCCAATACTTGTCTGGATAAAGTCTGCAATATCGTCAGCACCATCGGTGAATGAAACAAGATCACTAACATCCAGCACATCACCCTCTCCTGACATATAGTCTTTAATAACGTCAACATCGGTTCCAACGACATGGCCAGCAAAGTCAAAGATATCTTTACCTGATCCACCAACCAAAATATCACTACCAGCACCACCGATGAGAATATCATCCCCGCCGTTACCAATAAGAGTATCGTCACCAGCATTACCAATCAAAGTATCTGCTCCAGCACCACCGATAAGGATTTCATCCACATCGCCAGCAGCACCTTCAACAGTATCGCCGCCCTGTACATCAACAGAAACAGTCGCAACATCTGTATCAATGTTGTCACTTACTGTGTAATCAAAGCTCGAATCAACAAGTGCAGTGCTGTCAATATTTAGTTCAATATCATAATCGCGGGAACGATTACCTTCACTATCAAGATCATCACTAGAAGCAACATCGATATAGTACGTTCCACCATTTACAGAGGTAAATGGTGAGCTTGCATCAAAAGAAATCTCGGTACCATTTTCCGCAAACAGTTTAACTGTGAGCATTCCACTAGCATCAGTAAAGCTTGCAAGAGATAGGATTTCCCCAGCCATCAGATGGACAACGTAAGCATCTTTATCTAAAGCCTGCCTTTCTCTAATGCTGCCATTACGTCTTTTATCAAAGTCAGCAGCATCTCGTATTTCGCCAGACACATCAATTTTATGCACCACCTTATCAGCAGGCTGGCTAAGATCTCGTATCCAGTCTCCCCGATCAAGATCGGTTGCAATGTTGAGGTTATCCGGATTTAAGTCATGATCACTATTCAACTCAAATTTAACGATACCGTCAAACGGACCAAATCTCCAATAGGTATGTCCATCTATACCACTGGCTATTTCTATCGCTTTTCCATCAGCTCCTGCTTGGTCAAAGCCAAGGAAATCAACATCCTGCTCAAACGTAACCGTCTTCGCGCTACTCTCGTGCGAAACAGTCGCATGAACCGGGTTGCTGACATCATCGACAATCAATGCATCACCATCAATATCAGTATCATTCTGCGTCAATGCCCAATCCGGAATATCAACCGGACCAGCAACATTTGTCAGGACGATATCATCAACAGCAACGGGCGCATCATTTGTGCCAGTAATCTTGATTTTCAATTCTGCAGTAGAAGTATCGCCATCACCATCTTCAATCTCATAGCTAAAGGTATCATAAACGACTTCACCTTCGGCAAGCGCCTGAACATTATCTGCCGCATTATTCAGGTTGTATGTGTATTGACCATCAGCACCAATGGTAACAGACCCATAAATACCAACCAGTTCTGAAGTTGTTGTAACGACAGCACCATCCGCACCGATAGTATCATTATCCAAGACATTACCAATAGCAACTAGATCACTATCTTCCTGTACAGCGTCAGCATCGTTATTATCTGCGACCGCAATTGATTGATCATCTTCGATGATGATCTCAAGTGCGCTGATATCCTGATCACCATCACCATCAATCGTTTCATAACGGAAACTTAGTGTCACAGGATCAAATTGACCACCACCAGTATCAGGATGATCAATTGCCCCTTGAAGCTCAATTCTATAATCACCAGTCGTTTTGTTAATCGTAACAGTAACGATTTCCTGTTCACCAACTTTACCAACAAGAACTATGTTGACGCCATCATCTGCCGCGTCCCCAAAAACAACAGGAACACCACCTGAGGTGAGGGTTTGCCCATCTGGACGACCATCTTCCGAGTCTTCCCAGGAATCAAACCAGATATCAGTAACGGATCCACCATCAGCACCCAGACCAAGCACCAATTTACCAGTGATAAACGAGTTATTATCAATGCTATCAACTAAGGTTGCTTCATCAATAAAGACATTTCGATCAGCAAAAACGCTTTTCGAATCAACTTCATCATCTTCAATAACGACATTCAGATCAGCAGAGGCAATATCCCCATCGCCATCAGTTACAGTATATTCGAACCGCAATGTGATTGGATCATAGTCATTGCTGTGTGACTGACCATCAGGAATGGCGTCATGTTCTCTATCATAAGAAATATCAGGATGGTCAACAGGACCAAGCTGTGTCACCGAGTATTCACCAGTCTTCTGATTGATGACCACCTTGATCACATCCTGACCATTTGCAGATCCAGTATAGATCAGTTCATCGCCAACAACCTCGGAAGCAAAGACAACAGCTACTTTCCCGGAATAAAGAATAGAACCAGAAGGATCATTATCTTCTGTATCAGTCCAACCTTTGAATTCAATACCGGTAACAGATCCACCGTCAGCACCAAAATCAATGTCCAGTGTATCACTTACCGTGCTGTTATTCGGATTATTGTCATCCAGACGCTTTTCTTTGATAAGACCAGCGTATTCATCGGTGACAACAGGTGTGTCATCATCAACAGATACAGAAAGTGTTCCATCCACAGTATCTTTGTCACCATCGGTCACACGATAGTTAAAGACAAATTCAACGTTGTTTTCGTCAGAGCCTTCTGGATGCTTGATCGGATTAAGCTGAGTGACGGTATAGTTACCAGATGTTGTGTCATCCAGTGTGATGCTCATCACAGCAACATCACCCTGCTTAACAGTCAGAACAGTGCCATCGCTATTGACTTCATAGATAAAGCCAGCCGGTGCTACGCCTGTATCAAGCAGAAGTGTTGTTGCGCCTTCTTCGTCGGCACCGTAATTGTGGCTTAATGTACCAGTCGTATTCGCTGGAGCATCATCATCAACACCACCCGGATTACCATCAACACCCGGAACATCGTCATCATCAATAACGATCTTGGCATTCTCAGCATCAATTGTCGGACCATCGTCGCGGAACTGGATACGTAGGCGCGCAGTATCACTTTGATCACCTTCGTCATCAGTTACGAAATATTTCAGATCTAGATTGATAGATTCATTGTGACTGTTTTCATTTGGATGCTCGAGGCTCTCATACTGTTCCACATACATGTGGATTGCATTGTTCTCATTAACCAAGTCGGAAGAGATCGTTGCTGATAGAACCACAGTCCCACCAGTCAGCTCTCCATCTTCACCAATCACAGGGTTAATAACGCCAAATACGACTGATGAATCAGCACTGGAAGTGAAGAGATAGATATCTTCGCCAGCAGTTGTGTTTAATCCAGAATCTTGTGTTCCATCGTAAGCAAAGAATTGAATGCTTTCCTGGCCATCCTGATCCGCTGGATTTGCATCTGTTGTACCATCGCTTTCCATATCAATGCGATTTTTATCTTTACGATAACCGGAACTAACAACATCTCCAACTTTGAGGCCCGCGGCAATAAGAGCAGCAGAAACTTTATCCTGTCCCTCAGTTACACGTGCTTCGTATTTACTATTTTCAACACGTTTTTCAGCGTTGGTCTGAAGCCCTTCAGTTTCATCCAAATGAATGAATGTATTTTTAACAGTTGGGATATCTTCGGCAATACTGACAGTATAAGCTGTTGAGCTTTCCGCATGATTATTGGCATCTTTCGGCTCAACGCCTGAATCAGGTGTGCCGGTTTCATAGGCGTTCGCCACAATACCGATTGATGCATCACCACCATCATGCGCTGTACCGTCATCCCAGCGTGAAGATGTCCAGTCCTGTGGATTAAACGAAAGATCCAGATCAACATCAGCACCAAGGGACGTCACGTCGATTGTGATGCTATAGGTTGTTTTCAGTGAAGAATCACCCGGAGTTATTCCCTCCTCAACCTTATATGTCGCACCATCCGGTAGATTAAAATCAGGTATCCAGTCAGACGGAATATCGTTGAGAACAATTGTATGCGTTTCTGAACCATCATTATCGGCAAAGCTGACTTCAACAGGAATGGTTACAGTTGCTTCCTCATCAAGGCTAACAGTCGGTGTGATCTCTTCATTAATCGCCGAAGGTGTATCCGCCACAGCATCGATGACAATCTTCATTGCATCAGTTGCTGTTGTTGTCTGGCTGGCTCCACCGTCATCATCATATTCAGTGGTTTCAACCACAACATCCATGCGGAAATCATCATCCGTATGTTGCGGAAGCTTCACAGATACAACATCACCCAAAGCAATATTCTGTGCACCTGTCCCAGAGGAAAGCGTGAGTGTTAGCTCTGATCCGACAATAGCAACGGTATAAACCGACCCATCAATGGTGACTGTTGACCCATCAGGAGTATCCGTTGCAACAACAAACTCGGTTCCATCAGGCGCCCCCGTCAGCGTCAGTTTAACCGCCGTGATCGCTTCAGAGTTGTCGTCATCGTTAGATGGCGTTGGATCGTTTGTATCCTGCCCCTTACCATCTTCAGTATGAAGGTTGAAGTTAGCGCCAATAACCAATGGGCCAGTTTCTGCGCCCTGGTCTGCGGTATCCGGGTCACCATCTTCCGCAAAGACATATGTTGGGATACCAGGTGCGATGGAAATCTGTGAATTTACAGAATAAGTACCGCCATCATTGGTATCAGGTGATGCACCAGTGTTATACAGGCTCAACAGAACCGGACCACTACTTTCCGCAGTAAAGGTCAGGGTACCATCTGCTTCGTTAAAGACGCTGCCTGTAACTGGATTACCATAAGCATCAACAATCGCTGCCATGGGTGTGCCATTGCCACTGACTTTAACGGTAATAGTTTCACCTTCTTGCAGTTCAATTTTCACATCATCGCGGAATTTCGCATTACGATCATAATCAAGGACTTTAACCTTAAGGTTTAACTCACCAGCATTTTCGCTTTTGTTAAAGAAGAAACGCTCACGGTCAATCGGCATAGCATTGTTTCCATAGCCAATGTCACGTTTTTCAACAATAGTCTCTAAGCTATCTGCAACAAAGCCAAGGTTGGAAAGACCGCAATATTCATCACCGTCAAACGCTTCGTGTTCAATTCTTGCAGTTCCGACAACGCCTTCAACGACAACATCAATTTTGATTTCATGGGTGCAGTCTTCATGCCTGACTTCACCTTCAGGGTTGACTTCGGACGTTGTAACGTCAATCGAAATTTGGAAATCAGTACTATCATCAATTGGTAATTGGATACCAATTTCATCTGTTATTGAGATATCTTTGCCAACGTGTGCGGCATCAGCTTCTTCAGAGAAAGAAAGAACAAGATTTCCGTCCTCGTCAATTGTGGCAACTGCATCAAAACCATCAATTTTAACAATATAGTTACCAGATTCAGCAGCAATCGCATCAGCAATATTTACTGCAGGATCAACAGAGGTGTTTACCCAGACACCATCACTGACACCTTTATTGATAACAATCCGGGTTACGGCTTCTGAACCGTCATCATCAGTCAAGTCTGCATCAACCCGGACCTGAACAGTCAACGGCGTTTCATTTGTCGCACCAGCACCATGATCTGATATAGCTGATTCGGCGTCTTCACTGTATGTTAAGACAACATTTCCGTCTTTGTTAAATTCAACCGATTTCAGACCTTCGTCATCAACAAGTTCATCTGGCCCTGAAATATAGCCATTTGACAACTCGGCACCATCAGCCACAGCTTCAATATTTACGTGTAATGTACCTTTGGCTGTAGTTTCGTTGTTTGTTGTCAACAACTCTTCATCTTGGGCATTATCACGTGTTGTTACACCATAATTTATATCAAAATCATGATCACTGTGTTGAGAAACACGAACAGAAAGTGCTGTTTCGCTGTCTGCGCTCAGGTCAACTGACCAAACACGGATACCTTCATTACCAACGATCTCACCTTCACTGTCAAAATCAAAGTTTAGGGATAACGTACCATCTTCACCAAAGAGAACCTGCGCATTCACAAATCCACTGTGAACAATTGGCTTACCAGCACCATCAACAACAACATTGCCATCAGCATCCAGATCGACCCAGGTTCCCATAATCTTGATGATTGCGCCGTCAACAAGCATAACCGATTCGGTTTTATCAGCCACTACAGCTTTGGCAGTCGGGATATCATCAGTTGGCGTGTCATTATCCGGTTCACTAACAGGCTGATTAATCCAAAGCTGAGCATCACCACGTTCAAGACTAGATCCATCTGCCTCAAGGCCAAGTGCACGGGGATCTTCTTCACCAAGCAACTGGTCAACAAGACCGATATTAATAACAGTTAACTCTTCGGAACCATCACGATCTTCACCAATAGAAGCATTAAATCCAATTGGATAGATAGGCTCTCCATCCACATAACATACTTCATTATCAATAGAATCTGATTTCCGCTCTTCATTATCGTTTGAATTATCAGAACCAGAATCCTTCACAGGCGTTGCATTATCTTCGGCAAATGTAACTGTCGCACCGATATCATCACAAGGTGCCTCGGTCACATGCGGGTCATTTGCACGGCCACTAGACATTCCCTCACTGACAAGCGATGGATTAATTTCATCAAGAACATTACCATCACTATCAATTGGTTTGCCGTTTACGTTAAATCGTTGAGCAACAATACCAGCCTCTTTGCCCTGGGCCTGCCAAACAACAACGAAACCACCATTATCCAGGCTACTAACATGCGGATCACCAACACTGCCCGCGAAAACACCTAGATCTATTGTGACCGTTTCAACCAGATCGTTATTCTGATCATACACTTTCACTTGAATGTCATGATCTTTTTCGGCTTCAGGATCTCTATCTCTTTTATCTTCAGGATCTCTCGGCACATCATCAGAATCAGTTGACACGCCATAGACAACAGCAAACCCACCATTACCCAAACTTGTTACTTCGACATTCGAGTAATTAACATCTGGTTCATCAATGTTGATTGAAACAGGCGCAGGAGAAGAACCATCTGAATCAGCTGAAAAACGGCGTATTTCAACAGAATTACCGTCTCCATCTGTTTTCGACCAAGCAAGAATGAACCCCCCATCTGCCGTAGCTGTAACATCCGGCTTACTGTCAGCATTTTCAGGGGTCTCAATACGGACAGGACCGCTATCGCTGACAGGATTCCCGCTGGCATCAAAGCGCTGCAGATACACATCAGAATCAGTAGCATTCAGGTCGTCGTAGGAACCACCAGTTTCCCCAGTCCAGGCGACAACAAATCCACCACCGGAAAGCCCCGTAATACTTGGTTCCCCAATAGCTTCATATCCATCCGGCTGCGCTATATTTATCTTAATTTCTTCTGCGTTATTATATTGATAGATTTTGACAATCAGACTGTCATTTAGTGACGTTGACTGGTTATCATTCAGCTCTTCATCTCGGCTGCTGTGTTTAACGTCATGAAAACTATTCCGATCCACCCACACAGTAGCAAATCCGCCATCTGAAAGGGCAGCGACATCTGGATAAGCATCACCAAAAATGTCCACATTATCGACGATAAATGTCTCTCCTTTTGGATCGCCATCAACGCCAAAAACCTGAGCTTTAATCTGGTATGCGGCACCTCCGCCACTTGAATAATCGTGCCAAACAGCCACAAATCCACCGTTTGCCAATGTCTCTATTGACGGATCAGCCATGTAGGGAGCACGATTATCAATCAAAACATTATCAGCATCATCTGCATCAAATTCAGCGGCAACCAGATGACCACGATACCGAGCACCCCAAATCGTCACAAAGTCACCAACTTCACTCTGCGGACCTTCATCAGAATCGTCAATATTCAACACTGCTTTATCAACAACAGCATCAATTGTTGCTGTCGCGCCAGCTGTGATGGTTGCACTATTGCCAGAATCTTTATCAAAGATTGTCGCCGCAAATTCCAGTGGGATATCTGCATCGCTGTTCTCCGGCGGTAACAGGAAGATACCCTCTGCCAACTGCGCAGAGGTCAAGGTGATGCTTCCCCCTACAAGTGCTTCAGCTGCTGACGGATCGAAATCACCATTGGCATCAACTGGATTTCCAATAAAGAACAGTGCTCCTTCGGGAATACCGGAAATGGTGAGATCAACAAGATCTTCGTTATCAGCTGGGACAAATTCGACAAGAATCTGCATGGGAGAATGACCGTCATCACAATCATCCTGACGATGATCCCAGTCCTCAAAACCGCCACCAAAGACCTGACCATCAATTTCTGTACCGAAAATTTCTGTCTCAAATGAAATGTTTAAAATGCCCTCGGCCGGATCCAGTATATCACCGCCATCAGCAAGTAAGCTGCTTTCCAAGCCGGTTCCATCAAGTCCCTCTTGCGCCTGTAGCAAATCAATCAGATCACCCAGGTTATCATTGTAAACACTACCGCCACCACCTTGTGGGCCAGCGCCTGCCCCAGCTGCGGTTTCCAGCGTCTCGCCTTCGGCCAGGGCCTGCGCCTGACCAATCAAAAGACCAGAGGAAAGTTCGACACCACCAATAACAAGAACAGGAGCATCAGCCCCTTGAGCATTTTCAACCAGATTCTGGAATACGATACGACTATCGGCACTACCGTCGCCATTACTGTCAAAGGTCAGAACAAAGTCATTACCTTCCAATACCGGGGTTGCTGACGTTGCATCAAAGCTCAGGGTTACTGTCTGGCCTTTTTCTAGAGAGATCGTCCTGGTTTCGCCAGCTGCCGGAGCTGTAATCTCCAGAGCAGAAGAAGCCTGCCCGACCAAAAGATCATTTACTTCTTCTCCAGAAACAGTTTCATTATCTGTTTTCGTAAAACCATCAGTCATGTCAATTAGGACCCCTATCCCAAATATTTGTCAGAACGAGTTATTGTGGATTAACCAGAGTTGCTCGCCAAAAGGAAAAATTCATTAATAATGTAATAATATTGCCGACAAATATACATATACCGGGAAAAATCACAACCAGGATGTACAAAAAAACTACACTAATATGTATGATTTTATCATTTAAATCACAATTTATTTACCTTAAATTTTATGTACTTACCAAAATTAGATATTCCTTTGGTCCTTCCTGAAACAAATTCCTTAAATTCATCGTTTCCTCAAAGTGACAATACAACTATCTTCAAGTAGAAAATGCACATACCCACCAGGAACAGGCTACACGAAATCCAAGGCTTGGAACGACATGGAAACCATCGACTATTATTACTCTACACGCTCTAATTTCACCTATCTTGGTGCCGCGCGTTTGAATGCTCTGGCGGAAAAGTATAGCCGCAAAATTGTTCATCGCCCCATCATATTGTCAGTCACAATGCCTGCTATTGGCGGCTTGCCCTTTGATGATCGTCCGACGATGTTGCGAAATTATGCCATGAACGATGCGCTCCGTTGGGCAGAGTATCTTGGCATTTCATTACAAAGAGAGCCAATCCACCATGATGGCCCCATAGAGCTACCTTCCGGCATTGTCATCGCCGCTCAACGTGCAAAAGATCGTGGAGAAGCGGGAGATCTTAATTTACTCAGCCTCAAGGTCGTGGAAGCACTTTGGCGGGATGATCGCGATATTGCCAATGAAAAGGTCATCACTGAACTTTGTGAAAGTGCAAGCTTTGAAAACCTGCCAAACCTGATCGAAGAAGCTCTTTCACCAGCTGTTCAGGCTGAACTGGAACGCAACTGCCGGGAAGCCATTATGCGCGGTGTGATTGGTGCCCCAACATACTTTGTCGATGGTGAGAATTTTTACGGACAGGATCGACTGGACTTTGTCGAACGCGCCCTCGAAGCTCTATAGAAAAGGCTTATAGAAAAACAAAACGAAGTAATGGTTCAGACTGGCGTTTGCAAACGCGGATTCCAGTCTTCGACCTCCAGACGCGACAAACGCTTCCGCGCCAACTCTTGCCAGTTACTCGCCAATTCCTTCAAGGATGCCAGCGCCTGCAAGTTTTCCAGATTGAGCATATCAACATAGAGAACATTTTGAATTCGCAACAAACTCCAATCGGGATTAGGCTGATCAATCAAAGTTAACTCATCCCCCTGTTTGACACTTCCCTCTTCCAAAACACGGTAATACCAGCCTGTACGTCCAGATTTTTGAACCGTCGCGGCCATCTTGGGGAAAGCAAACCGAACATTAAGTTTCCAACAGGGTTGTCGTCCTTGCGCAACCTGAACAGTCGCAGACCCAAAACGAAAGACATCCCCGATGCAAACATCTTTTTCCTGTAATCCGGTTGTCGAGATATTTTCGCCAAAGGCCCCGACTTGCAGCACAGCAGGATCAATTTGAGGAAACTCATGCATCCAAGCACTATAATGATCACGTGCATAGTGATGCAACGCTTTTTCCGGACCACCGTGATGTCTTGGGTCAGCCTGCTCGTCATCAACAAAGCCCAGATTTGTCACTTTCAAAGAGCCTGAAACAGGCTTCTTCGCTATTGCACTTGGCTGTCCCTTAGGCCCAAAGGGAACGGATTTTCCCGTAAGAATAGTCTCAAGAATATAGCTTTGATTAGCCATGAGTGGAGCCTCAATTTCAGATATTAAGATACAGCAGAAGCGAGAATTTAGTCAGAAGGCTTTAATTGAATCAAGATATAACAAAGGCTTGAAATTCATTTCCAAGCCTTTGTTTCACATATAATATTTAAGTATTGTCTCTAGGGTGCCCAGATCAGGAGTTTTTAGCAGGTTCAGTGTCTGTAAAACGAACGGGTTTTCCTTGTGGATCACCAATCAACTCGCCGTCTTTCATAACAACAGATCCACGGATGATTGTTGCCATTGGCCAGCCCTTAACCGTCACGCCTTCGAATGGAGACCACCCACATTTATAGGCAAGCCAATCTTTGCTGATTGTTTCTTCTTTGTTCATATCAACAATCGTGAAATCAGCATCAAATCCACAAGCGATACGCCCCTTACCCGCAATATTATAGATCCGCGCAGGGCCTGAAGCCGTCAGATCAACCAAACGCTCAAGCGATAAGTTCCCTTTATTTACATGATCCAACATCAAAGGCATAAGGGTTTGCACGCCCGGCATACCAGATGGAGACGCAGGATAAGGCTTTTGCTTTTCTTCCAGAGTATGAGGCGCATGATCTGATCCAAGTACATCAACAATACCTGTACGAATACCTTCCCACAGACCAAGGCGGTGCTCTTCATCACGAATTGGCGGGTTCATCTGAGCGAAAGTACCAAGTTCTTCATAACACCCCGGCGCACTGAGTGTCAGATGCTGTGGTGTCGTTTCAACCGTCACAAGATCTTTGTTTGCCGCAAGGATTGGCATTTCATCCTTGCTGGTCACATGCAGCACATGCACCCGACGGCCTGTTTGGCGCGCAAGTCGACAGATCCGGGTTGTTGCCAGAACGGCCGCTTCCGGATCTCTCCACACCGGATGCATTGTTGGTTCTGCGCCATCACGCACGAGTGCAAAACGCTCTCTCAGACGGTTTTCATCTTCGGCATGTACCGGGCAGCGACGTGTCCCGTTTTTCAGAACTTCGACCAATAACCCCTCTTCTTCAACTAAAAGACTTCCGGTAGAAGACCCCATGAAGATTTTAATCCCGGCACAGCCTGGAAGTTTTTCCAACTCCCCCAGCTCATCCACATTCTCTTCGGCAGCACCGATAAAGAAAGCATGGTCCGTCCAGGCCCTGTTTTCACAACGGGCCAGCTTGTCAGCAAGCTCCACAGGACCAAGGGTATTAGGATTTGTATTCGGCATTTCAAAGATAGCCACAATACCACCCAACGCCGCCGCAGCGGTACCACAGGCCAGATCTTCCTTGTGTTCAAGTCCGGGTTCACGAAAATGGACTTGGGTATCAATAGCCCCCGGCAAAACATGTTGCCCTGTCGCGTCATATTCTTCCATAGACGTTGCGCCTTTGAGGTCACCAAGAGCGACAATACGCCCGCCCTTCACACCGACATCAATTTTCTCGGTCCCATTCGGCGTAACAACATCGCCGCCCTTAATGATCAGGTCGTAGCTTTCGCTCATGAAGCAATCCTTTTTTCTTGCGCTAAAAGTTTATCAAAGAGGTCGATGTAATTATGCACACATGCCTCTTCGGTATAGTCTTTTTGATAGGTCTCAAAGCCAGCTGCCGTCAGGCGTTCAACCAAGTCCTTCTCGTCCATAACCCGGGAAATTGCCACAGCCATCCTCTTATGATCATCAACAGGTACCATAAGTGCATCATGATTGTCAGTGGCCATCTCTTCCGGTCCCGCTGTCCGCGTTGTCACCAACGGCGTTTTTGTCGCCCACGCCTCAATCATAACCGAGCCAAAGGGTTCAAACCGCGAGGGGAAAACGCAAATATCCGCCGCCGCCAATAAAGCACCACGATCATTGCGCCAGCCTAAAAACCGAACGCGATCCAGCACACCCAGATCTTTTGCCAAGGTCTCCAGTTCTTCCCGTAAAGGTCCCTCACCCGCAATCCAGACATAAGGTCGGGTTTCTATTTCCACCGCACGCAACAAGGTATCAAAGGCTTTATTTTCGTGTAGTCGTCCCAAAGACAGCAGGACAGTCGCATCATCGGGTGTGTTCAGATCAAATCTGGAAACAGGAAGAGCATCCGCCTCAACAGAAGCAAAATTCGGAACATGGTGTGATTTTTCCGCTGGCCATCCAACAGATGTCAAATAATCCACAATATCTTTGGTATTTCCAATAAGATGATCGCAATTTTTATAGTTCTTGAGCTTGTAATACCCACCTAAACGGGCAATGTGCAAGAAATCACCTTTGGGGCACAGGGACGTGGCTCTGTTCATAAAGGTCATAACCACATCAGGTTTGAACTCTTTGATTTTCTGCTTTAACCTTTTTTTGGTTTTAAAATCAAAAAGCTTACCAAAAGGAAGAACCAGTGTTTCAATACCTGCAGACTTGAACAAATTCACACGGTTGTCATTTTGCCGAAGAGCGGCCTGGGTTTCAATACCAGCACGATGGAGAGCGAGCGTTATATGTGTATAGAAGGTTTCAGCTCCACCTTCTCCCCCTGCTCCCAATACCAATAGGACCTTCACCTTGTTGGTTCTCCCCGGTTAAACCCAGCCATATAATTCACCAAATCACTCATGAGCTCAAATCCAGGATAAAAGCCCCGGAATTAAAGTATCCTCTTTACCGGAAATATTTATAAAAACAAACTGCGACCCGATAATTAAATGGAAATGGTAAAAAAATAATATGGTTTAATATAAAAAATGATCCTTGTGACCAAATTGCGACCAGAGCACAAAAACATATTCTTAAAAAAATATTTCCGCTAAACTATTACACTATAAGGTTTTCACAAGGCTATTTTCAGATTACATCCTTAGCAACACGATTCACCCCGAAAGTGTGCTATTCTTGCTGTTTAGAATGCTGGCCGTTTTGCGATTTTTAGAAAGCTCACTGCTTTCATAGATATCTGTGCACCCAGTTAATCTGGTCAAAAACTAACAGTGTGTTCGAACATACAAACTAACATGGCAAAAGCATGACAGTTGAGCGCCCTGACATAACAACCGAAGACCCTGACCTTGTCGCCTTTGAAAATGCGGCAAATGTTGGAAACTCTGAGCCAACACCAGGGAACCCCAAACGTGTTTTAGTTATCAAACTGTCAGCCTTTGGCGATTTCATTCTCTCCATACGGTCATTTCAAGCCATTCGGGCGTATCACCCAAACGCAGATATCACTTTATTGACCACTAAACCCTATGTGGCACTCGCCAAAGCCAGCGGCTGTTTCAACTCTGTCCTTACAGACAAGAAGCCAAAGATCTATGAAATACCATCTATCTTAAAGCTTCGGAAAACGCTGCGTTCGCACAAATTCGATCGAGTGTACGATCTACAACGCAATGAACGCACAGGTTTTTACTACAAACTATTTCCAGCAACAAAACCGGAATGGGTTGGAAATGTTCGAGGATGCTCACATTATTATGAAAAGCCAACCGAAGGCATTTTCCACATTTCTGTCAGAGAAAAAGCGCAACTTGCGATCGCCGGGATTACAAATATAAAACTTCCGGATTTGTCGTTTATCAAAGCAGATGTCGAGGATCTGGCTCTACCAAGATCCTACGCACTTCTTGTACCGGGTGGGGCTCCTCATCGCCCTGAAAAACGTTGGCCTGTTGCCCGTTATTCCGAACTCGCTGATCATATGACCCACTTGGGAATTACGCCGGTTATTATAGGCACAAAAGCAGAGCGCACAGAATGTGAGCGGATCAAAAATTCATGCTCTGCCGCTGTTAATCTCTGCGGGAAAACCAGTCTGGAGCAAATCGCCGTTATCGCGAGAAAAGCCCAATTCTCTGTGGGAAATGATACCGGACCGATGCATCTGATTTCAGCCGCAGGTTGCCCCGTTGTTACTCTTTTCTCGAATGCCTCAGACCCAAATAAAATCTCACCTATTGGCCCTGATGTAGAAATAATCCAGGTTGACGATTTACAGAATCTTGAACTCGCAAGAGTCACCACGGCCTTGCCAATGGAAACATCACGCACATAACATCGAAGAACAAAACAAGTGGTCAGGACTTCAACTGCTCTGCTTCGTAACGCGCCTTTATATGAGAAACCATAGGATAAAGTGCTGCAAAAGTTGCGATGAGAAAACCATATCCCCCTTCCCGGTATCCTTTCCGGCGAACAAAGCAACGCCAAAAACGGCTTAAAATACGCCGGGCATTATGCGGCATGGTTCCAATCTCGCCACTATCAATCAAATCTTTTGCTCTGGCTGTCGTATAAGAGTCAAAACGCCTGATCATATCGGAAATATTGTTATCCACATAATGGACGAGTCTGTTTTCCAGTTTCACGCCTCTACGCGTTCCTTCTTTCCAGTGCAGCTTAGGGTGTACCCGGTCATTCCCCCAACGCTTAACACCTTTTCTGCACAAACAAGAAGCAGACGCTTTTCCAAACTGGGCACCCCATCCATATCGAACCAGATTACCGCCGATATAATTATCAACAGGAATTAAATAGTAATCAGCATCATCCCGTTGAATAGTTGACCTGATTTCTTGAGCCAATTCAGGGGTAATATGTTCATCAGCGTCAATTTCCAGAACCCATTGCCCACGACACATATTATTGCCCGTATTGCGCCGATCGCCCTCTATCGGCCAGCCACCTTCAACAACACGATCTGTGTATTCCAATACAATATCTTTTGATCCGTCCGTGCAACGATCGAGAACAACAACAATCTCATCACAGAATTTAACACGCTCAAGACAGTCACGAATACGCGCTTCCTCGTTATGAATAACAAGCAGTGCTGATAGTTGAATATCATCTAGAGGCATATCATTTTCAATCAACATATATATGTCCTATATACAGGCGGAAGCTTTTATCAAACGGGGGCAATGTTATGCCCACGGTTATAGAGCTCCTCTGCCGCAGTAACAACTGTATCCACGGAAAGGGATTTCATATAACTCTCGGCACCATGCCTATAGTCATAATCTGGATGATTAATAATTTCTCGATAGCTTTCTGGTGTACGCACACAAGCACAGTCCCCCCCCCAAGGATGATAACGCCATTCAGGGCTGGGGCCGAATAATCCCAGCGTTTTTACTCCAGCAGCGGCAGCAAGATGCATCAAACCAGAATCATTGCCCACAAAAAGATCACAACGCTTCAAACAAGCTGCTGCTGTAACCAAATCATGCCCGATAAGATCAACCACACGACTTTCCGGCAAAGAAGTTAACAAGGATGCAATTTGCTCTCTTTCATGTGGCGCAGCAAGTATCACAAGACGCGCGTCAGGAAGAAGACCATCGGGCCGGATCAAAGTTTGTATTAATTGGGAAAAGTTCTCTACTGGCCATTGTTTACCGCTCCAATTTGCAGCAGGTCCTACGGCCAAAACTTTAGCGCCATCAGGGATAAATTCCACAGCTTTTTTTTCGTGACTATCATCAGTCCAAATAACCGGAGAAGGAGGTTCCACACTATTGAGTACTCTTGACAGCTCAACAACACGATGAACTTGTCCATCTTTCGATGAGTGAATCAATCGACGTTTTGCTGCAAGAAAATAACTGATACCTGTCCCGCGCATATCAACAACAACATCCCAACGTTTTTTGACACACCGCCCCCACAATTTAAACCAATGAGCATGGTATTTTAACTTTGAGACAGGAATGATTTCTTCCAGACCGGGTACCGCCTCGTACAAAGAAGCTACAACATTCCCGGTTGCGACAGTGACTTTTGCACCAGGGTATTGATCTAACATAGAGTGCAAGACGCCATTTGATAAAACAGCATCACCAATTCTGTTAGAGGTAATAAAAAGTATTCTCAATGCAGCTATTCCAGCAATGTACCTAAATAAGTTTCAGATGATTTATAGTAAGCTTACTCTTTCATCAACACTTCTAACAGCTTATATATCACACTAAATATTTCAGATCGGATAGTTATTCACCCATAACAATTCCCTAAAAATACCATTTATTGTGTTCAAAAAATAATCGACCATAGAGATTGAAAAGAAAATGAATGATATTGTTGCAATAAAACTTGAACATCGAACTGTCCTAAAGCTGGCTGGCGACGAACTCATTCCCTTTTTGCAAGCTGTCGTTACGCAGGATATCAGTCAGGTAACGCCCACCAAGTCTGTCTGGTCTGCCTTGTTAACGCCGCAAGGTAAATTTCTTCACGATTTTTTTGTGACATCATCCCTCAATGGTGGTCTTTTCCTCGATTGTGAAAAAGAGCGAGCTCCAGATCTTTTACGACGTCTTAAGCTCTATAAAATGCGCTCTAAAGCAACATTAGAACTAACAGACAATCACTACACGGTCCTTGCATTACAAGGTCATGATTTAGATAAAAAATTTGAACTTTCGCTCAAGAAAGGTTCGAGCAAAGAAACTTTTGGCGGTTGTGTTTATATAGACCCTCGTCATCAGGCCATCGGCGCAAGAGCTATTATTCCCACAGAGAACCTTGCTGTATTCATGAAAGAGTACGATCTTACAGAAGGTACTCTTGCGGGCTATGATCAAACAAGGGTTGCACTTGGTATTCCCGATGGCAGCCGTGATCTTGAGGTTGAAAAGTCAATATTGCTTGAAAATGGTTTCAATGAACTCGGGGCGATTGATTGGGACAAAGGCTGTTATATCGGTCAGGAACTTACAGCCCGCACCAAATATCGTGCTCTCATCAAAAAACGTCTTGTGCCTGTAACCTTAACAGGCCCATTACCTCTAATAGGCTCAGACATTACAAATGCGGGGAAAAATGTCGGTGTCTTAAGATCACTTTATGGAAATCAGGGACTAGCGACATTAAAAATTGACGCACTCGGTTCTGATCAATTGCTTTGCAATGAAGCAATTGTAACCCCCCAACTTCCTGACTGGATAGAAATCACTTCATGAAAAAGCTTGATCAAAAATTCAAGCAAAACCCGGTAACCGACACCGATGCCTCCTCATTAATCAAGTTGATAAAATTTTGCTATGAGGAGTATAAAAATCAAGGTGTTATCTTCGATATACAGGAAGAAACAGAACTTCTGAAACCTGCATCTCATTTTGCTGCTCACAATGGCAAGTTATTAGGTATCCGGTCATCATTCGATCCAGAAAGCTTAGTCGCAGTTTGTGGTTTTACACAATCAGAACCTCGCTTATCGGGCACTAGGAAAATGGAGTTTAAAAAGCTCTATGTTTCACACGATTACCGGGGACATGGCCTTGCACAATATCTGGTGAATGAAGTCATAAAAGAAGCCCGCCATAGAAATATTGCGGAACTATTTCTTTGGACGGATTCACGCTTTACCAAAGCACATCAACTCTACAAAAAGCTAGGTTTCATCAAGCAGAATAAAACACGGAAATTATCAGATAAGAGCAATTCAGAAGAGTTCTGTTATTGTTTACATATAAAATCGACGAAAGTCTCAATGACCTGACGCATTGGAAATCAGATTAAGGATCAAAACACCACCTATAATCATCCCGATCCCGATAATACCGGCCAGATCCATTTTCTCACCGTAAATGATAATGCCAAATCCGGCGGTCAGGACGATGCCGGCACCTGACCATACAGCATAGGTCACACCGATGGACAACTGCCTTGTCACGATAGACAACAGATAAACCGCTATCAAATAACCAACAATCGAGACCGTCGTCGGCAAAGGTTTTGTAAAGCCGTCCGCTGCTTTTAACGAAAGCGTGGCAACGACTTCGCTCACGATTGCAATTGCCAAAATAAAATAAACGGACATGGATTTTAGCCTTTAGGTGAAAGATAGGTCAGAATATGAACTCATCCTCTATTTAGATCATAAAGAGATCTACAGAGCTAGTTTGTTTGCGGCACTTCAATCCAGTTTTCAAGGAAAGTTTTTAAACCAGAAATATCCGGCCACCCGGCCACTACTTCAATATGCATCTGTCGAGCGCGTTCCCGATCATGATCAGGTAAGGAACGATAGCTGAATATAGCCGTTTTACTCGCTGGTGCGCCTAAATCTTTTAGCCAATCCAGTTTGTAGAGCATTGTACTCGACGGCCCCGAGGGATGAGAATTGGGGCTAAAATATCCGGTCTTGCACTCAATAAGATAGAGACGATTATTACAAAGGAACGCAATATCAATTTCGTTCCGCGATCCTGTTGGTGCCTCAATATTAACACCGCTGACAATATCCCCAATCTGCACCGGATAATTTTGTTCTGCCCATTGACGTTTAAGCTGATTAATAACCCCATAGCCATAAAGCTCAAACCAGCCACCTCTCAAAAACCTGGCTGTCTCCTGCCCTCTGAAAACCAAATGTTGCTTTTTCCATTCAAGAAATCCAGTTTCACAAAAACAATCGACCATATGCATAAAGCTATTATTTTTACGCAATTTATGTGAAACAGGGCCTGCTTGGTAATAGCCCTTCATTTCTTTTGCTCTGCTCATATACCCGTTGAAAGCACCAATAACCTGCGAAAACTTCTTCGCATTTTTGGCCATGTTTTCCCCAAGTCGCACCTGCTTTTCGCTGAGCATGTGGCGAACGGGGTTCGGTGGAATAATTTTAAATCCGTTTCCCGACAAAACATCTTCGAGAGACGCGTTATCAGGGATATCAAAGGCTGATTTTGCCGCACCACTTAGCCACACAATCCGATCATTTTTTGAATCAACCAAGAATACAGGCAGGTGATTGCGCATAAAAACTGATACAGCTGCCAGGCTAAGTGCTTTACCTCCACCAGAAGCATTAAGAACAGCCAACTGTTTTTCATCAGGAGAAAGAGTTTCGAACACAGCAGAAATTTGACCAATCAGGGAAGAAATCTCCACGGGGTCAAGTCCTTCATCTATGGTGTGGATATCAACGATAATCTTATGATCGACAAGCGCTTCTTTGAGATAACGGGCCTGTTCCAAATGACGATTATCACAAAGGAGCAACACTCGTTTAGGAGGAAAAAAACGACTTTCCGCTATCGTCGCCAGTGCCGGGTTAAGATTTGGCAAGCTGGTATCAGACACCAGACAAATATGGACAGGACCGGATCTAGTCTCTGTCATCCCGTTGTCGAAAACCCAAGTTGGCTATTTATCGTCCCTAACACTTCAAAGGGAGAACATAAATCCAAATTATCCGGCAAAAGCTTTCTCTGCTGGATAAAATCAAGGCCTTTACGGCCAAAATTGTCTTTCAATCCCTCAAACAACCAATGTTGAGCCTGTTTTTGACGCTTGTCAGCAAGCACCCCCTTTCCCTGCATCCACTGATAGTGTTCACCAAGAGTAGAAATAAAATCTTGCACGCTATCCTGATTATTATTGGTTTGATTGTTTGTTGCCTGACTGCTGGCTGAAACAGATAAAACTTTGACACCCCATTCATCCGAATGCGTGGAAGCCAGGGACAATGCCCCCCGTAAATCTGCTTTTGCGCGTTCCGCCGCTTCCCCCAAATCAGCCTTGGTTACCAAGGCGATATCAGGAATTTCAGCAATCCCGGCCTTCATAAACTGCAAAGAATCACCCGATCCCGGTTGAACACAAAACACAATGCTATCCGCAACACTGGACACATCTGTTTCTGACTGCCCTACGCCAACTGTTTCAATTAAGACAATATCAAATACGGCACGCATTAAAACCATTGCAGCTGTTGTATGATCAGCCAACCCGCCCAATCGCTGTCGCGCTGCCATTGATCGAACAAAAACACCTTGGTCTTCCGGCTCCGTAGAGAAACGAACACGATCCCCTAGAAAGGCCCCACCAGATTGTTTTGATGAAGGGTCAATTGCAATGACACCAACCGTTCGTCCTTGCTCGCGATAGATTGAAATCATTTCGGATAGCAAAGTCGATTTGCCAACGCCAGGCGGCCCCGTAATACCAATGACCTGCGCACAAGGTTGCGCATAACATTCACTCAAAAGAGGTAGCATTTTTTCATAGGATTGCTCCAACCCGGAAAGTGCACGTGAAAAATCCAGTTTCCGGCCTTGCCGAAGCGATGCCAAACCCGGTGTTACACATTCAACCATATTCCACTATGCCCTTTAATCAAACTCTGCATAACACAATGCTAACAAAAGCAATCTGTTTCAGCATTAAATAACTATCGCTTTATTTCATTATAAATTCCTTGGATAATAATAAAAAATGCATCCACATAAAAAACGGCCTAAGCCCAGAAGAAAATTTGGTATGAGAAGAGAACAGGGGGCGAAAGAAGAACGAGCTATGGAAAAATCAAGTATTAAATATGGTGGCGATGGCAATCTTGCTAAGAGAGTTGCAAGCTTGTTGGAGGTAGATATTGCAAACCTGAATAATCATGCAAACGATCAGAATGATAAAAACAGTCCGCAGAAGCCCCTCTTCAGTGCAAAGGATTTTTCCGTTTTTGACCACCTCCATTCCAGAGGACGCGCCTCTACACAGGAACTCAGTGAATATCTTTCCGCACATCCCGGATCCAAACTTCTGGATATTGGCTGTGGCATTGGTGGGCCAGCCCGTTTTATCGCTGAAAGGTTTGTCTGCAAGGTTTATGGCATTGATCTGACTAAAGATTTTTGTGAAACAGCCATTCTATTAAACCGCCTTTGTGGGCTGGATAAACGTATTGACATTACACATGGTAATGCCTGTGACATGCCCTATGACGATGGTCATTTTGATATCGTCTGGACCCAGCATACATCCATGAATATAGCTGATAAAAAAACTTTTTATTCAGAAATCAAACGAGTTCTCAAACCCGGTGGTACCTTTTTATTTCACGATATATTTTCCAACGACACCCTTAAAACAAGCGAAGAACGACAAATCCAGCTCCCCGTTCCCTGGGCAAGCCAACCGGAACACAATCACCTGATCACTGGGGAAGCCACTCGAGATATATTGAAAGACCTTGGATTTCATAGGGAAATCTGGACTGATGTAACAGCAGAAACACATCTGTGGTTTCACAACTACAGTGCAACGGATAATGATGACCACAAACTATCAAAAGAGCTTAATCCAGCACTTTTCATCGGCAAAGACTTCCCCGAACGCGCCAAAAATTTGAAAAAAAATCTGGCATTAAACAAAACATCCGTCATTCAGGGTGTTTTCAGAAAATGTTAGGTGCTCGGCGATATTCCGCCAAGAAAATATTTCCTCTTTCGCAAGTAACATTCAAGAGAAAGCCATCACAATGCTAACACCTTTCCATATCGCGGTCCCGGTTCGGGATATTAATGAAGCCAGAGAGTTTTATGGCACAAAAATGGGGTTCTCCGAAGGTCGAAGCAGCGATAAATGGATTGACTATAATATGTTCGGGCATCAATTCGTGGTTCACCTGGATGAAACATTGGGGAAAGATGGTAGTGTTGGACAAATTCGAAATGCCGTTGATGGGCATGGTGTACCCGTTCCCCATTGCGGAGTTGTCTTGCAAATGAAAGATTGGCAAAACCTCGCTGAACGCATGCGCAATATTATTGATGACTTTATTATAGAACCTTACATTCGCTTTGAAGGAGAAGCAGGAGAACAGGGTACCATGTTTTTCACTGATCCCTCTGGAAACGCACTGGAATTCAAAGGCTTCAAAGATATTGAAAAAGAGCTTTTCGCAACCTGAGTGGTAAATATTTGGAAAATTTTGCATCTCCCGACTTGTAAGTGTTGGAAATGAACACCAAAAAGGGCCGCAAAATGCGACCCTTTCTCTTCTTTGCTTTCGGATGGAATCTATCGGGGAATAGAAAACCCGAAAGCCCAGAATTGGTTTTACGCCCCAAAAGAAGAATTAGTATCACTCATTAGAAATAGTAGCTGAGGCGAACCTGAAGATGATCATCCCGGCGAACATCGTATTGGAGCTCTTTTGCTGTTAGACCATCTGTAATCCGTAACTCGGCCTCGATTGTCCACCTGTCATTCAGGCGTCGATCTGCCTCGATAGAAAAACTCCGGGCATGGCTTAAACGATCAACAATAACACCTGCGAGAAAATCTGTATCTTCAACATCGTTCAGCGTGATGCGTGCCCCAACAAAGATATCATCATCCAGCACTGCGCCCGGCGCTTCATCCTGATCACGACCATCATAATGATATTCTGCCAGTAACCCCAGGTCACCAGAATCACCAATAATGCCAAAAAAAGTATATTCAACGCCGCCCGAAAAGGCGATGAAATCATCCCCCTGCCCCCGGCGATATATACCTTCCCCTTTCCAGAGCCACTCATCAAAAGTGGCCTGAACATCAATGGAGCTTTGATTAATAATATCATAGAAGGGAATCAGTCTTGGTTGACCATTACCATCTGGCTTGACGACAAACCGTGGCTCTCTACTTGTCCCATAGAAATGAGCAAGTCCCAGATCCCAATCTCCGAGAACCGTTGAATAGCGCAGAGCAAAATCAGGATGGAACTCTTCCAGATCCGACTCATATTCTGCACTATCCGTATCCACCGGTAATGCAGACCTCAAGCGCCCCTTCCGTCCCGGAAAAGTACGTTCGCGGAAATAGGGCATGGCGAAGATGTTAATATCACCCCAGCTATTCTGAATACCCAGGTTGACCATGGGTTGACCAAGCTTATCTTCACCATCGACATCTTCAACACCATCAGTCTGATTGATAATGTCGACAAGGTGTCGAGATTCTGTGACCCCCCAAAAGACCTTATCAGCCCCGACTTTCAAATCCCAACCATCATCAATATGTTGGTATTTCAGTTCACGGATATCTCCATGACGCCGTTCATCATCCTGCGCATCCAGTCTGAGGAAGGGCTTAAAATCAATACGGTCATCGCCAGCATTCCATTCCATCAGAAATTCCGGTTCAAGAACGATTGATGGATTCAAGTGTTGATCCCGTTGTCCGCTGTGCAGGGCTGAATCAGGAAAAACTCGTAAGTCAAAACTCGCAGAACCAGAGTATTCCCAATAAATATCGCTTTCGACTTCATCTGCCTGTTCTTGAGCATACGCCTGACTCGCAGATACAGCAGAAAGAATAGACGCCCCCAATGAGACGGCCCCGGTTACAATAATCAGGGCGGCCAACTTGATCAGCTTCATTTTTCTAAAAAGGATGAAACGCGATCTCATCTACTCACTCTCTTATCTCACACGCTTGAGCGTATTTTTGGTAAGCTCGCTATCCTTCAAGCCCTTCTGGAACTCAATTTTGGAAAAGACCAGTCGTGTTTTCTTACCTGTCTGGTGATTTTCCATGTACATGTTATACGGACGCCAGTATTTATCGAGGTGTTGCTTAAAGTCTGAAGATGTCAGTGTTTTCAGCAACTTGCCCTTACGGTCATAATAGTCGATTTTCTGCTGACGATATTCAGCCAGATCATACCAAGTGATCATCTTGGTATAGCCAGAATTTTCATAGGTCGGCGTTTGCTCGACAACCGCACACTGCAATTCACCACAGGGTTCGTCTCGTAACCATTTGTAGGTATATTTTTTCAACTCCTGCGCAGACAGATCCTCATACGCAAACTCTGACCCTAAAAATGGCCCGGATTTATTCTTGGATGAAATACGCTTTACACGTTTCACAGCTGGCAAATACATCCATTGATCATCAGGATCAAAGATCTTTGCAAAGCTCAAGAAAGCAGTTCCTTTGACATCCCTTGGCTTGTCAAAAATCGTGAGACTTTTATCACCTACGTCATGGCCTGGAACTTCCAGAGTCTTTTGACGCATCTCACGAACAGATTTATCACCATGACGGTTTTCCAACTGCATTTCCATATAGGATTCAGTATCACCAAATCCCCAATCACGGCGATCCCACTCCTCGGCAATCTGAGTTCCCTTTGCAATATCCGCAGCTTCATCAGCCAGTGCGGCGCTAGAAAGCGCCGTACCGGAAGTGAATGCCACAAGGGAGAGAGAGAAAACGGTCGATAATAGTTTTTTACTCATTTTTAAAAACTCCAACTTCTTTATTCAGCTGGCGCAGCTGGCGCTGTGCTAGTGGCTGTTGCCTTTTCTCTATCGAACAACATCAACAGTGGCGGCAGTAACAGAAAATCAATGAACAGGGCGATGGCAATTGTTATAGCCGTCAACAACCCCATATCTGCATTCACTGCAAAGGTTGACAGGGACAGGATCGCAAAACCGGCAACCAATACAGCCGTTGTAATCCACAGCGCACTACCCACAGTCCTGAAACCATAGCGGACAGCATCCGCAGATGACTCACCGCGCTCTTTCCGGGCACGGTTATACTTGCTCAGGAAGTGAACTGTTGCATCCACGATCAAGCCAAGTGACGTCGCCGCGATCACGGAAACCGCAAGACCAACCTGACCAACAAATAATCCCCAGACGCCAAAGGCCATAATCGCAGGAACCATGTTCGGGATCAGACTAATGAGACCAAGCTTGAGGCTGCGCAAGGCAAATACCAATGAAAGGGAAATCAAGACAAAGGCCAACGCTGTACCACTCAACATGGATTTGATGTTACGATCAGCAAGGTGTGCAAACATTACTGCGGCGCCGGAACCATCAGCCACCATATACCCGGGGACATTATCCTGCAGCCACTGTGTTGATTCCAACGCAATTTCCCGCATATCGTTGGAAGAAACATTATCCAGTGTGACCGTCATCCGGGATGCTGATTTATCGATATTAATCTGACTGTTAAGATCAAGACCATAAGGCAAAGACATTTCATACAACAGCAGATACTGTGCTGCGAGATCACGTTCCTCTGGCAATCTGTACCAGCTTTCGTCATCCCCATGCATTGATTTGTTCAGGCGTTTGAGAATGTCAGTGATCGAATTCACATGAACAACCTCTGGCTTGTCACGCAACCAGTTCGCAAAATTTTCCAGATGTGCCAGATATACTGGGCTGGAAACACCACCTGATTCTTCAGCATTGATCGAAAATTCAACCTGATAAACCCCGGTCAGGTTATCCCGTGTAAAGTCGCTATCAACACGGAAAGGAACAGTGGTATCGAAGTATTCTATAAAACGGTCATCAAGCTCAATTTTTGAGATGAAAGACGATGTCCCAACAACGATCAGCCCCATGCCCAGCAAAAGCTTTGTTCTGTGGCCAATTACAAACTCGCCAAGACGCTCCATGACAGATGATTTCCCCGTCACAACAGGCTTAACCCGAACAGGCATCACTGCAATAAAGGCAGGCAAGAAAGCAATAGAAATAATCCAGGCTGCAATAACCCCAACAGCCGCAATATTGCCAAGGTCGTGGAACGGTGGCGCTTCGGAGAAATTCAGGCTAAGGAAACCAATAACAGTTGTTAATGATGTCAGAAATACTGGCTGCATATTAACGCGTAAACTTTCCACAATAGCATCCCGCTTTGCAGTACCGTGACGCATTTCATGGAACATTGTCACCAGAATATGCACACAGTCAGCAATAGCAATTGTCAGGATAATTGTTGGGGCCATTGCGGATGGTGGTGTCATTTTGATACCCGCAAAACCCGCAGCCCCCATTGCCACCATCGTCGAAAAGATGGTCACCAGCAACGTGCCCAAAGTCCCGGTAAAGGAACGCAGGAAAGCCACGAGAAAGATGATGATCACAAGGAACATCAAAGGTGTCAGTGTGCCCATATCTGCCATGGAAGCAGCCGGGAAGGCATTACTTAATGGCGCAAGGCCTGTGATCGCCACTTCAAGTTCCGGGTTAGCAGCCTCAATGACTGCAGCCATGTTTTCCGCATACTTTACAGCCTGATCAAGAGCAACCGCATCATCTGGCGGCAGTTGAAGGGTAATCTGTACCCCTGTTGTGGTACTGTCTTCGGAAATAATCCGCTTTGCCAGCGCAGGCTCACTCAACGCAATTTGCTCTATCCGGTCCAATCCGGTCTGACTTAAACCGCCGGTTTCTTCGACCAGATCAGCAACAGTCAAATCGTCTTCAATAGCTTCCGTATGCTGAAAATTGGTAATGGAATCCACACGAATAGAATAGGGGATTTGCCAGGACTCTTCTGTAAGATCCTTTACAACTTCCAACCACTGTGTCGTGAAGACCTTGCCATTATTTGGCTTGAGGACAAACAGAATATTATCAGTTTTAGTATAGATATCCTGCAAACTTTCGAATGCATTCAATTGCGGATTGTCGTCGCCAAAAAAGACACGATAATCACTTGTAAAGGAAAGAAAACGTCCGCCTGATGCGACACCAAGCGTCGCCAAAATTGTGACCAGGAGGACGAGCCAGCGCCAGCGAATTATGCCTTTTGCATAACTGACTGACAGGCGGTCCATAAAATTGCTCATTTGCCAAGCTCCGAATAGATATCGCTTTCTTCCAAGCAATCATAATTCTTTAGCTTTTACCGAAACTATGACCTCTGAAGCACGACAAGACTAAAACAAATTCAGTTTTATACGCACCAAAGATCGCTTTTGTTTTGGAAATCAAACGTTTTCCGGTATTACCTTAACTTGAAACATGATCACTAATGAAGTAAACTAGTCGGTGTAGTTTACTTATTTCTAATTCAATGTAAACTACACGGTGTAGTTTATTTGGAGTCGAATTTGACAAAAGATAATTGTATCCTAGGTACACTGGGGCATAGGGCCTCAAAAAAAGAAATAAATGCTGATCAAGACTCGGTTCAAAATCCATCAAGCTGGGACCAGGACAGGTGTCTTTTTGCATCACTTGGTCAAAAATTAAGTCGTTCGGAACAAAAAAGAAACGACATTCGAAACGCTGCCAGTGAAATTTTTATTACACAGGGCTTCGAAGCTGCAAGTATGGATAAAATTGCAGCACTTGCCGGCGTGTCAAAGCGTACCGTTTACAGTCACTTTGGTTCTAAAGAAGAACTTTTTGCACACACGATTACCAATTTTTGCGATCTCAAGCGTGAAGAGCTTGATGTCAAACCAAACCATAACCTGCCGTTGAAAGAGTGCCTTGTAGAATTGGGCACAAAGTTTCTTCATATGTTGCATTATCACGGCAGCGTTTCGCTTTTTCGCATCCTGATTTCACAGGCAGAAACTGACCCATCTCACGGCATCGAATTTATGAAACAAGGGCCTAAAATTTCCCGCGAAATTCTTGCAGCCTATCTGGAAGAAAAGATGGCCGACGGTGAAATTGACATCGCAGACCCAATCGAAACCGGTCAAAGTTTTTATTCCATGCTCTTCGGTGCCCGATATCTCGACTGCCTCGTCACAGGTGCACCACCACCCTCCCCCGAAGAGATTGACGCGATTGTGGACAGCACAGTCGAACGCTTTATTTATGGGTTGAAAGTTAAAACAAAGAAATAAACGAAAACAACAAGCCACTCGAAAACGACTTGTTGTTTGTGTCTATCCGGATAGTATCAGTCTAACTTAATCAATATCACCCTAATCAATATCAAAGGTAATACCCTGAGCCAGCGGCAATTCTCGGGAATAGTTCACAGTGTTTGTCTGACGACGCATATAGGCTTTCCACGCATCAGAGCCACTTTCTCGACCACCACCTGTTTCCTTTTCACCGCCAAAGGCACCACCGATTTCTGCGCCGCTTGGACCGATGTTCACATTTGCAATGCCGCAGTCTGACCCGACATCGGAAAGGAACTGTTCGGCCTCGCGCACATCCGTGGTGAAGATGCATGACGAAAGCCCCTGCGGGACATCGTTCTGTATTTCTATTGCCGTCTCGAAATCATCATACTTCATGGCATAGAGTATGGGAGCAAAGGTTTCTGTCTTCACGACATCATTCTGTTCCTGCATCTCAACAACAGCCGGACGGACATAAAATCCACCCGGGAAGGTATCTTCCAGCTCACGGTCCCCACCGTGAACAACACCACCTGATTTCCTGGCGGCAGCTAGCGCACTTTGCATAGCATCAAAAGATCCTCGATCTATCAGCGGTCCAACAAGTGTCCCCTGAACCAAGGGATCACCAACCTTGACAGACTGGTAGGCAGAAATCACACGCGGCATTAGCTGATCATAGATATCTTTGTGTACAATCAACCGACGCAAGGTTGTGCAACGTTGCCCCGCAGTTCCGACAGCTGAAAACAGAATAGCACGAACAGCCATGTCAAGATCCGCACTCGGCGAGACAATCATCGCATTGTTGCCCCCCAACTCCAGAATAGATCGACCAAAACGTTCAGCGACTTTCGGCCCGACTAGGCGTCCCATCGCAGTACTCCCTGTAGCAGAAACAATTGGAACATCGTCACTACTGACCAAAACATCACCAACATTGCGACCACCAACAATTACCTGATGTAAATCTTCCGGTGCATCATCACCAAAGCGGGCAACAGCCCGTTTGAATATTTTTTGGCAAGCCAGGGCTGTTAACGGTGCTTTTTCCGACGGTTTCCAGATAACTGAATTCCCGCAAACAAGGGCAAGCGCTGTATTCCAGGACCAGACAGCAACCGGGAAGTTAAAGGCCGAAATAACGCCACAGACACCTTGTGGATGCCAGGTTTCCCGCATGTGATGACCAGGTCTTTCAGAAGCAATTGTCAATCCATAAAGTTGACGCGAAAGCCCGACAGCAAAGTCACAGATATCAATCATTTCCTGTACTTCGCCCAGACCCTCTTCATAAATTTTCCCGCATTCCAGTGTGACAAGACGGCCGAGGTCTTCTTTGGATGCACGCAGTTCTTCGCCAAGAAGCCTGACCAATTCCCCCCGTCTAGGCGCCGGGACCTTTTGCCATACTTTAAATGCATTTTTCGAAGCAAGGATAACATCAGTAACTTTGTCAGCAGAAATCTCATGGACTTTAGCGATCTCCGAACCATCAACAGGTGATATAACACAAAGGGAACCGCCCAAGGTTTCTTCTTTTGTCAATTCCAGGCGCTGAAGGATATCAGTATAACTCATTTCGGTTCTCTCAATAAAAATTGTCAAAAAGGCGAACTTGACGCGCTGATTGTATACTTTCTAAAATATTAAATTAATCAGATCCTAAAAATTCACAATAAAGGAATTATTGCAACCCCATAATATAAACTCATGAAGTTAACCACACAGGAAGTGATTAAAGGAACACAAAGCAGATTAGCATGATATTACTTATCAGACCGACTTATCAGAAGTTCTCCTAAAATATAAATAGCATTTTTAATTAATTTTTTCACTGGACCATGACAGGATAGAGCGCAAACTCAGCTTATTATCGGTTAGCTCCCCCTCTTGCGCTTTCAGTAAAATTCTCACCCGTTGATAGCACTTCTCACTATAGTATTGCGTAAGAATTACAAATCCAATTTTGGACAACTCAGGAAAAAGTCCCAATACTTTCAAAAAGGCCCCCGTTGCACATGGGATTTGCTTGCACATGGGATTTGCTCTTTGAAGGCTATACCCCGAAAAATGTACAGTCTTTATTTCCCGACCATAGCATATAGCTTGCTTGTTAAAGCAGTGCAGAATCCTGATACCCGAACATGCTTTTCAAATTTTCAAAACAGGAAAAGAGGGACTAGATTGGCCCAAGCAATCAAAATAGATCTTGTTCAAGCTGACAGACGAGCATCCACGTAGAGCGTATCACGGCTGGTTCTTTCCAGATTAGTCATGACTCTATAAGTTTCGTCAATTTCCTTGAGTGCCAAAACCTTCTCGGGCTTCCCATCTGCAAGGATTTCCCCTTCCTTGATCAGCACAAGACGATCACAAAACTGAGCAGCAAGATTAAGATCGTGAAGTGCTGCTATCACAATCATGTTCTTGTTCCGCATAAAGGCACGGATCGTCGAAAGAATTGAGAGTTGATGATGCAAGTCCAGCGCAGAAGTCGGCTCATCCAGTAAAACCAGCCGGGGTTCCCTCACTAGCGTTTGAGCCACAGCGACCATTTGCGCCTGACCACCACTCAACTTTGAAATACCGCGATCAGCCAGATGCGATAACCCCAAAGCATTCAGAACATTAGAAACGCGTTGAAGATCATCTTGCTTTACCCGCCATCCCGTCATCTGTTTTAAAGCTAGCAACACGCATTCGAAAACAGTCAAAACCGCATTACATCCATAAGATTGGGGCATATAGGCTACAACTCGGGATCGTTGCCCGCGACTTGCACGTCTAAGATCCTGTCCATCAAGAGTAATTACCCCATCAGTTGGCCTGACAGCTCCGGCGATTGATTTGAACAAAGTTGATTTACCTGATGCATTCGGGCCAATAAGCCCTACAAATTCACCCCCCGATACTTTTGCAACAGAAACACCTTTTAGGATTTGCTTTTTCCCATAGCCAGAACAAAGTTTGGAAATTTCAAACGTCATGACAACCGCTCCTTTCGGGTACTGAGGATAAGCGAAATGAAAACAGGAACACCGATCAAGGCAGTAATAATACCAATCGGATAAATGATTCCCGGGGTTATCATTTTACTTATGATGGATGTAAGCGAGAGAGTCAGTGCACCGACCAGAGCAGAAAGCGGAACAAAGAAGCGTTGATCCTCTCCGACAATTAACCGGGCAATATGAGGGCCGACCAAACCGACAAAACCGACTGTGCCGACAAAGGCGACCGCAGTTGCAGCGAGCAAAGAAATGACAATCAGCATCTCAACCCGCAACCGGGCGACATCAATGCCCAGACTGATCGCTGTGTCATCCCCCATTCGCAAGGCTGTCAACTGCCAGGTTCGATAAAAGCTATAGGGAAGTGCCAAACTTAAGAGGATTGCCCCCAAAGATATCTTCTCCCAGCTTGCACGGGAAAGAGATCCCATCATCCAAAAAACGATACGAGCCAATTCATCTTCGGAAGCCATATACTGCATCATGGCAAGCGCCGCGTTAAAAGCAAAGAAGACAGCTATCCCGAACAGGATCATCGTCTCGGTACCAACCCCTTTGATACGGGTTGCAACCAAAATGAAAACGCACGTCATCAACGCAAAGACGAAGGCATTAAAGGTCACCAACAATGGCCCAAGATTGGGTACAATGCTCCAGCCAACAACAATGGCAAGAGCCGCACCAAATGAAGCTGCAGAAGACACCCCTAATGTGAAAGGTTCGGCCAAGGGATTATTCAGCACTGTTTGCATCTGTGCCCCGGCAAGCGCCAGAATGGCACCGACCAATACAGCGGTAATCGCAATGGGCAAACGATAATCCCAGATAATAACCTCTAGCTTTATTCCATGTGCTTGAGGGTTTAGCAGTGTTTCAAAAACAACAGAAAGCGGAAAGTTTCCAGGGCCATTAGCCACATCAAAAACAAAAGAGGCACACAGTAAAAGTGTAACGCCCAACAAGATTATATAACGATGCCTCAACTGTCGGCGATACCCTATCTGAACAGTTGTGCTTTCATAAGTACTGATAGCAGCATCCACCTCGTCTGCACTGCCAAACTTTTCAGGGCTAAAAGACATTACCGTTCTTTCTGAATACATACTCTAAAAAATAAACACTGGGCACAGAGCTAAAAATGCCCCGTTATATGTTCAACACCAAAGAGCAAAAGACCTGCGAGATATAGTGCCCCCTGAAAATTAAAGGAGTATCACAAATCTCGCAGGCTTCATTTCAGGAGTTACTGTGTTGCTGGCAAAGATCCCCAGAACACACCGCTATAGTCAATCGGGAGGAATTTGTCATGTAACTCAACAAAGGTCGCTTCCGGATCGAGGTCGGCAAACTTCTCTGGATAGAACCATTTAGCGAAAGTCTGTAACGCCACGAAATGATAAGGGCTGTTATAGAATTGGTGATAGATAGAATGAAAACGTCCTGATTTCACAGCCTTTAGCTCGCTCCACCCTTTGCGACCCGCCAAGGCTGCCAATCTTTGATTCACCAGATCTTCACTTGCTTCATAGCCAAACAAAACCGCCATCGTACCGGGCTGAGCTTCTGACCAGTTTGCACCTGTTCCCATGATGATGTCCGGATCGTCTGTAAAGATCACTTCCGGGTTCACTTTTCCCTTTAGTCCGGGGAATTTTTTCGTTCCCCAGTTCAATCCCCCGGCCAGATCAACAAGACGCCCCAGGTTAGCACTGCCGTAAGTGGTGCAACACTTGTCTGGATTGTATCCCGCCGCATTTTCGATAAAGACAACTGGTTTGTCTTCGTCTTTGATTTCTGCGACGCGTGAAAACACTGTCATCATGTTTTTCTGATAGTAATCAACAAACTCGTCTGCGTTATCGCGCTCGTCAAAGACACGCCCTAAAATTTGCAAACTTGGAACAGTATGTTGAGTTGGACGTTGACGGAAATCCAGGAAAACCACAGGGATACCAGCTTTATCCAACTTGTCCAGAAGGCCACTTTCCTGCGCCTTTAACAGATTACCAAGATTGAGAAAGACAACATCTGTATCCAGCGAAATCACTGTCTCCAGGCTATATTCAGCAGCATAGGGACTACCAAGGTTCTCAATGTTTGCTACCTCCGGAAAGCGTGCCATATACTTGCGATAGGCATCGGGATCATAATTAATCAAATCATCTTTCCATCCAACAACCCGCTTGAAGGGATTTTCTCTATCGAGAACAGCGATGGAATAGATCATACGCCCTTCACCCAGAACAATCTTCTCCGGGTTTTTTTCCACTTCTACAGTACGCCCGGCAATATCTGTAATCGTTACTTTGTCGGCCAAGGCCGCACTTGATGATACAGCAGCAAGACCAACAGTCATTGCCAAAGTCGCCGCAAAACCGGTAGCAGCAGCTTTTAATTTCGTGATTTTCATTTGATTTCCTCCAACGGGGTCAAGTCCCGCATTCAGCTTGCAGGAAAAAATAAGAGCTATTTTAACCCAGAGCATCGACCAGAAACATAGAACGGAGGCAGGATACTTAAAATAAATGAGAATGCAAATGATTCGCAATAAAAATTTCTTATCAAACATGCTATAACGCCAATCTGTCCCTATCAATAAATTCACATTGGCTATATCCATCAGCTTTTTTGCTTGATAGTGTGATGAATACACCCCTTTTCTGGATCCTCCCACCATGACGATAAGCAAAAAACCTCTTTGGTTAATACTCGCACCTGTTGCCTTTACATTTTTATGGGCAGGGGGATACGGCGTTGCCAAGGTAGGACTACAATATGCGGAACCGATGACGTTACTTTCCATGCGGTTTTCATTTGTCGTGATTTTACTGGTTCCTTTTTATCTCTTTTTCAAGCCATCCCTGCCTCAACGGATTGCTGACTGGGTTCATCTGGTTGTCGTAGGGATTCTGGTACAAGCCGTATATTTTGGATTTTGCTGGTGGGCGTTCAGATCTGGCGTATCGGCTGGTGTTTTGGCTATTTTCATGTCTTTGCAACCCATCTTCGTTGCCATTTTGGCCCCAAGGCTTGCAAAAGAAAAAGTTAGCTGGTTCCGCTGGCTCGGGCTAATACTGGGACTCACAGGAGTTCTGATTGTCATCATCGCCAGATCAGACATCGAACCCCCAACTCTGATCGGTGTCAGCTTTAGTGTATTGGGGTTATTGGGGATCACCAGTGGTGTAATCTATGCAAAACGCTTTGGCGGCGGCTACCATCCGATTGTTGCCAATATGGTTCAATATGCCGCTGGTTTTGCGGTTGTAGCCCCCATTGCCCTGACCTTCGAAACCATGCAGATCAACTGGACTGTTGAATTCGTTGCCGCCCTTGGTTATTTGGCAATTGGCAATTCAATTCTGGCCATGAGCTTGCTTCTTGCCATGATCAGGGCCGGAGAAGTGTCAAGCGTTTCGTCCCTAATGTTTCTCGTGCCTCCACTTGCAGCTTTGTTCGGATGGTTACTTCTGGGCGAAGAAATGCCCCTGCTCGCTTGGGGTGGGATGACTGTTGCAGCTATCGGCGTCTTGATCGTCTCGAGAAATCGAGTTGTTTAGTCTTCTATTGGGCTTCACCTGTCTTTTCACGAACGGCTTTAAACGCATCAAGGTAAAGCTTGTCTAACTCTCCATTCTTGCGCAGAAGTTCTATTTCCTTGTTAAGGACAGGAACCAGATCTGCATGACGTTTATGAAGATAGTGAAACAAGGATACGACTTTCAGGGCCGGACCATGCGTTCTTATATTTTTCCCTTTAAAATTTTTGAGAACTTCAAGACCACCGATCAAATCGGTTGCAATAACTACATCAACATTTCCCGCATCCAGTTGCTTGAACATGTCCCCCACTGAACTATAAAGCGACGGATTTAAACCTTTTGTAACTTCTTCGGAAATGAGCACGCCTTCTTCAATACCAATTCTTTTGTTTTTCCAGCTATCAACCGTAGTTAAAAACCCTTTTTCACGATTGGTATAGATCCGAAAACTAAGATCTACATGCGGGTAAGCTAGCTGGATCAAATTTGGATACTCCGACTCTAAACCGGCCCGGCGCATGTTTTCGCCGTCTGTTATTCCAGCATTGGCGTTTTCCAAAGACTCGCGCCCAGGATAATCGGCAAAAGAAACATTATATCCTATACGGCTATAGATTTTCTCTAAAACGTAGGAAATGACAATATCGCCATCTGTACTATTAAGTCGTGAAATAACCAGTTCTTTTCCCGAGGCTGTTGCTACCTCAGCTACACACAGCGCTTTCACATAGAAACAAACGCTAAACACAGAAATCCACAACAGTTTCATCGGTATCTTTTTATACTCTTATGCAGCATTACAACCAAAACCACACGCACTTTTGTACTATGATAACCACTATATACATTTACCTGAAGCCTGTTTAACAAATCAAAAATGGTAAAGTTTATCGCTACGCTGACTGAGCCTGTCTTACATCCCTTAAAAATTTTTCAACAGCCTGTTGGACCGTTTTGGTATTGTCAGAAACAACATTAACAGCCGTCACAACCTTTCCCGCTTCTTTTCTCGTTTGATTTGCAGCAGAACTGACCTGTTGTATATTACTGTTGACTTCAGACGTACCACCAGAAGCCTGTTCGATATTTCGGGCGATTTCCTGCGTGGCAACACCTTGTTCTTCAACGGCGGAAGCAATCGCAGTCGCAACATTCTTAACGTCACTGACCGTCACCGCTATTTCACTAATACCGGTAACTGCCGTCGCAGAAGCCTCTTGGATAGAAGCAATCTGATTTGTAATTTGGTCTGTTGCCTTTGCTGTTTGTGATGCAAGGCTTTTTACTTCTCCGGCGACAACGGCAAATCCTTTCCCTGCTTCGCCAGCTCGTGCTGCTTCAATCGTCGCATTTAAGGCTAGCAAATTTGTCTGCTCAGCAATAGAGGTAATCAAATCAATGATTTTGCTAATCTCTTCTGTGGCAACCGCAAGCTGTTTTATGTTTTCTTCGGTTTTATTGGCTTTGATAGATGCGTCATCAGCAATTTCGACTGATCCTTGAACCTGCCGATTAATCTCCCCAATCGATGCATTTAACTCTTCGGCTGCAGCCGATACAGTAGATACGTTGGATAATGCATCATCCGCAGAGGTCGCAACGGATTTTGCAAAACGCCCGGTCTCATCCGATAGTTGTCCCAGACTATCAGCAGTTATACGCATGTCTTCAATTTCAGTTCCCATTGACTTTATTGCGATACCAATGACCTCATCAAAAGTCTTGATCAACTCATCATTCTTTGCCGCCAGTTCAATTTGTCTCGCTTGTCGATTATTTTCCGCCGCAGTTAGTTGTTCTGACCTAATCATATTTTCACGGAACAATACAACAGCCTCTGTAATATTACCTATCTCGTCTTTACGAACAGCTTCAGGAATCTCGAATTCACGTTCCCCCTGCATAAGGCGATGCATGATTTTCACAATTGCTGTCAATGGACGCAGGGATTTTCGAAGATACCAATAAATACCGGACACCAGCACCAGCAACGTAATAACAAGGACAGCAATTGTGATCTGGCGAATAATTAAGGTTTCTGCATACACTTCAGTAACATCAAAAAAGGTAACCCAAGTACCCGCCAATGAGCCATCAACAAAGTTTAATGGCCTGTATATAACTTCATAAGTAAGATCATCAAAAGAAATAACCTCTGTTCCAGATTGATTTTGAATAGAAAATTTTGGACCAAAATCAGCCCATATATTTTCCGTTGTTTCGCTATATAGAGATCCATCAGGCCTAAGAAAAACACTGTCAATTGATGTGTCAGACTTCAATTCGATAAAGGCACTATTTATATCTTTTTGTAAAATACCGATACCGATAGGTTTCCCCCGCAAATTGATTCCACTTGCAACAGAAATATAAATATGACCCGATTTATCTTTATCTATCCCACTTACAATCTTGCCAGTTTCTATAGCTTCATTGACAAGTAAGGAAGCTGTTTGTTGCCCGACAATGTTTTCACCTTCAGGCGAAAATCTGAGAATTCCTTCCATATCGGCAACTTGCAAACCATCCACTAATCCTCCTGCGCTAAAGGCAGTAAAGGTGGTAACCACCGATTCTGATACTTTATCCCACTTTTTCTTTGATAAAGCCTTTTTAAGTTCTTTGTTTCGAGCAAGCTTTGGCAATGCTTCAGTCATTGCCTGTTGTCGTACTGCGACCGTTTTATTAAACAACAAATTCTGGGAAGACATAGCAGTATCATCGTATCTCTCTTCCGAAGCTGAAAGAGCAATGTAACCCGCCCCTAACATTACAAGGACAACAGATAGCATAGCACCAAGAGCAGCGATCAAAACTCTGACACGCAACAACATTTTCTTTTCCCCCAAAACGACCCGTGTACATGTACAAGAGATGAGCACCTGCCCACCTCTTGTATTTCTCTAACACCTATTCAACAGGATAACCGGCTGTCTTCCATGCGGGGAAACCATCACGGAAATAGAAAACATTGGCAAATCCCCATTCAACGGCTTGTGTTACTGCTTTCGCTGAACGCAGACATTTTTCACCATTACAGTAGATAACAACTTTGGCATCCTTCTCAACTTCTTCGCTTAAAGTTTGCTCACTGTATATTTTTTTTAACTCAATATGAATCGCATCAGGTACCCGACCGGCTTCCCAATCAGAATCTTTTCGTACATCAACAAAATATACACCCTCATCAAAAAGAGCCTTTGCCTCTGTAACATCTACTGTTTTTGCACCAGAAACCTCCAGTGGTGATATTTCATCCGCCTGTACATTTGCTATTAAAAACATAGGAAAAATAACAGTTAAAACACGAAAAAAAGATTTCATTTTACTCTCCACAATCATCACACACTTAATTAAACACAAACATCTAAACAAGCACACCAAACGTACTTGGACATATCCAGATTACCTGTTAGAGAAAACCTTTTGTTCGATAGCTTTCTGCTCGAATGTGAGGAAATTGTTCATTTATTCATAACACTGTGCAAGCAAAACAAAACCAATGGCATCATTCATTTGATGCTCTTTACAAGTTATTTTTCCGCCCCATTTATCCTGCTTTCACAAAGCATAATATTGTATTTTCCCCCAATCCAGAACCTGAATCAAAGGGTATTATAAGTAGTATTTCTTTCAAACAAGTTAATGGTGCATTTTATATGCATATTTAATTCTAAACAAAAAAGGGTAGACAAAGCTACCCTTTCAAAACGGTCACTTATTTTTTGGACAGTACTACTTTTTAATAGCGGCTTGCGCTGCGGCAAGGCGAGCGATTGGCACACGGAACGGAGAACAGGAAACGTAGTTCAAACCGATCTTCTGACAGAAATTGATCGACGCCGGATCACCACCATGTTCACCACAGATACCAAGTTTGATACCGTTCCGGGTTTTACGTCCACGCTCCGCAGCAATTTCAACGAGTTCACCAACACCTTCCTGATCAAGAGAGATAAAAGGATCCTGCTCGATGATACCGTTACGCTCGTAAGCACCAAGGAAATTACCCGCATCATCACGAGACAAACCAAAGGTCGTCTGTGTCAGGTCGTTGGTACCGAATGAGAAAAACTCAGCCTCTTCCGCAATATCCGCAGCACGCAGAGCCGCACGCGGTAGTTCGATCATCGTCCCCACAAGGTATTTCATCTGCACACCTTCGGCAGCCATCACTTCTTTGGCAACACGGTCGACAAGAGCCTTGAGGATCTCTAGCTCTTTTTTCATACCAACCAACGGGATCATCACTTCTGGTTCAACCGTCTGACCTTCGGACTTTGAAACCTGCGCTGCCGCTTCAAATATTGCTCGAGCCTGCATTTCATAGATTTCCGGATAGGAAATTCCCAAACGACATCCGCGATGTCCAAGCATCGGGTTTGTTTCCGACATCTTTGCTGCACGCGCATGAAGCTTTTCAATCGGTACACCCGCAGCATCAGCAACATCCTGCATCTCTTCCGTGCCGTGTGGCAGAAATTCATGCAGTGGCGGATCTAGCAAACGGATTGTAACGGGCAAGCCCGCCATAATTTTGAAGATTTCAACAAAATCTTCACGCTGCATCGGCAGAATTTTATCCAGAGCTTTACGACGTCCAGCTTCATCATCAGACAAGATCATTTCACGAACGGCGACAATACGATCTGCATCAAAGAACATATGCTCGGTACGACAAAGTCCGATGCCCTCTGCTCCAAAACTGCGCGCTGTGCGGCAATCATTAGGCGTCTCGGCATTGGTACGTACCTTCATTGTCCGGATGCTATCTGCCCATTCCATAAGCGTGGAGAAGTTACCAGACATTTCCGGCTGAATTGTAGGGATTTCCCCCAACATAACCTCACCGTTACTGCCGTCGATGGTAATGATATCACCAGCCTTCAGTTCTTCGCCGCGGACAATCATAGTCTCGTTTTTGTAATCCATACGCAGATCACCCGCACCGGATACACAAGGGCGTCCCATTCCGCGAGCCACAACAGCCGCATGTGACGTCATGCCCCCACGAGAAGTCAGAATACCTTTGGCAGCGTGCATACCATGAATATCTTCAGGCGAAGTTTCTGTGCGGCAAAGAACTACATCTTTACCAGACTGGGCCATCTTTTCAGCTTCATCGGCAGAAAAAACAATCTGTCCGGATGCCGCGCCAGGTGAAGCCGGCAAACCGTGCCCTATGACATTACGTTCCGCGTCAGGATCAAGTGTTGGGTGCAACAGCTGATCAAGTGCTGCCGGTTCAACACGGCCAACAGCTTCTTCTTTTGTGATAAGACCTTGGTCAACCATATCAACGGCGATCTGAAGGGCCGCAGCCGTTGTACGTTTACCGGCACGTGTTTGCAGCATGAAAAGCTTATTGGACTGAACCGTGAATTCGATGTCCTGCATATCGCGATAGTGCTTTTCAAGAATATGACGAGTTTCATCAAGCTGTTTGAACACCTCTGGCATTGTCTCTTCCATAGATGGAAGGTCAGAATTCTGTTCTTCTTTGCCTTTGATCGTCAGATTTTGCGGCGTACGGATACCCGCAACCACATCTTCGCCCTGCGCATTGATCAGGTACTCACCATAAAAAGCATTTTCACCTGTGGATGGATTACGGGTAAAGGCAACCCCTGTCGAGCAGTCATCGCCCATATTACCAAAAACCATGGCCTGCACGTTAACCGCCGTACCCCACGCTGCAGGGATATCATTCAATTTACGATAGGTTGTTGCACGGGCATTCATCCAGGAACCAAATACAGCAGATACCGCGCCCCAAAGCTGTTCTTTCGGGTCCTGCGGGAAAGGCTTGCCGTATTCTTCTTCAACAATCTTCTTGTACTGGACAATAATACCCTTCCAGTCTTCAGCGGAAAGCTCCGTATCAAGGATCAGGCCATTATCTTCTTTGTGTAGCTCAAGTATTTCTTCGAAGAAGTGGTGATCAACTTCAAGAACAACATCACTATACATCTGGATAAAGCGACGATAGCTGTCATAGGCGAAACGTTCATCACCAGATACCTTGGCCAGACCTTCGACGGTAATATCGTTAAGGCCAAGATTGAGGACTGTATCCATCATACCGGGCATAGAAGCACGTGCGCCAGAACGGACAGAGACAAGCAGAGGGTTCGCGTTGTCTCCGAATTTTACACCAACAATATCTTCTATCTGGCCGAGGGCTTCATCAACCTGACCAGAGAGATCATCCGGATAGTTTCGATCATTATCATAATAGGCCGTACAGACTTCGGTGGAGATGGTAAAACCGGGCGGGACCGGAAGCCCCAGCGATGACATCTCGGCAAGGTTAGCGCCCTTGCCGCCGAGTAGTTCCTTCATGTCGGCTTTGCCGTCAGCCTTGCCATTACCGAAACTGTAGACCCATTTGGTCATGTTCTCATCTATCCTTCTATTCGTGAGAAGTCTGCAACCTGCCCCAGGATCACACCAATCCGAGATAACAAGCACAGACGGTTTTTTCGTAAGGCCGGATCATCATCGTTCACCGTTACCTTATCAAAAAACGCGTCCATCGGAGGACGAAGTCCGGCCAAAGCCGCCATCGCCCCGGTGAAATCTTCACGTTCCAGTGCCTTTGTGGCTTCCTGGGAAGCTCCTTCCAGAGCCTCGTGCAACGCCTGTTCTTCAGACTGTTGCAACAACACGGTATCGACTGTCGCATCGAATACCGTTTTATCTTTTTTCTCTTCGATCCGTACAATGTTCGCGGCCCGACGATAAGCGGCCAGAAGGTTGGCCCCGTCATCGGTTTTCAGCAATCCGGCAAGTGCATCAACACGAGCCAGCAAACGAACCAGATCATCTTCGTCCCCGAGGGCGAAGACAGCCGTAATCAGATCATGACGCACCCCTTTATCCTTCAAGGCGACCTTGAGGCGATCAGCAATAAAGGACATCAAACCATCAATGGTTTTATCTTCAGGTTGCGTCAACTGGCCTGTATAGGCCGAGAAGCTTGCAGCGAATGCTTTGCGCAAATTAATCTGCAAGTTATTTTCTGTAATCAGGCGAATAATGCTAAGTGCAGCACGACGTAACGCAAAGGGGTCTTTTGAGCCCGTTGGCAGTTCATCAATACCGAAGAAACCCACCAATGTATCAATCTTGTCTGCCAGCGCTACCGCAACCGAAATTGGTGCAGACGGACAGCGGTCAGACGGACCAAGTGGCGAATAGTGTTCGGCGATTGCCTCTGCTACTTCCGAGTTTTCCCCGTCGTGAAGTGCGTAATAGCGGCCCATAACGCCCTGTAACTCGGGGAACTCATACACCATTCCCGTCGTCAAATCTGCCTTGGCCAGTTCAGCGGCTCTACGCGCCTGTTTGGCACCACAGCCCACCTGTTCTGATAAAGCTTCTGCCAAATCCTGTACGCGGGAAATCTTTTCGGCCAGCGTCCCCAGTTTGGCTTGAAACACAATAGAAGAGAGAGCTTCTACACGACTGTCCAGTTTGTCTTTTTTATCCTGATCCCAGAAGAATTCTGCATCGGAAAGGCGAGATGCCAGAACGCGCTCGTTACCAGAGATGATTGTTTGACCGCCATCAACGGTTTCTGTGTTCGCCGCAAAAACAAAGCGGTTCGCCAGTTTACCGTCACCATCAAGAACAGAGAAATACTTCTGATGCTCTTTCATTGATGTGGACAGCACTTCATGAGGCACAGACATAAAGCGGTCTGCTATTTGGCCCATCAACAGAACAGGCCATTCCACCAAACCAGCCACTTCATTCAGAAGTCCCTGATCATCTTTTAAGCTCAACCCCTCTGCAATACACAACTCTTTGGCTTGAGTTTCGATTAGATCGCGGCGCTCGTTCTCGTCCACAAGAACTTTGGCGAGACGAAGTTTGTGCAAATAATCATCCAGATTTTTAACTTCGAACCAATCCGGTGCCAAAAAGCGGTGACCACGGGTCTGGTTACCGAAATCCAGCGTCTGATTTCCGAAATCGAACAAGCCTTTGAGAGTTTCGCCTTTGAAAATAGCAAGAATGGAATGCAGCGGACGTACCCAGCGGAAAGAGTTTCTCGACCACTTCATGGATTTCGGCCATGGAAAGCTCTTTAGTGTTTCAACAATAATCTCAGAGAGAACTTCCGTGGTGTCACGTCCTTTGATTTCATTGACCACAAAATAGAAATCACCTTTGGGTGTATTCCTGACTTCAGCCTGATCAATAGACGTCAGGCTGTTGGCCTTCATAAAGCCTTCGAGTGCCTTTTCATGCGCACCGACTTTCGGGCCTTTTTTTTCTTCACTGACATCAGGTTGCTTTTCAGGCAAGCCATCAACGACCAGTGCCAAACGGCGTGGTGTCACAAATGAACGTGCATCAACATAGGCAAGACCAGCCGTTTTTAACTGATCACATACAATTTTCTTAAGATCGGCCGCAGCCTTCGCCTGCATGCGTGCCGGGATTTCTTCCGAGTGAAGTTCAAGTAGAAATTCAGACATACCCTTAGGCCTCTTCCAACTGGGTTTTATTCCAGGCTTCGCAACATGCTTTTGCCAACTCACGTACGCGACCAATATAGGCCTGACGTTCCGTCACGGAGATCACACCGCGGGCATCGAGCAAGTTAAAGAGATGACTGGCTTTCATACACTGATCATAGGCAGGTAGAGGCAAGAGATTACCTTTTGCCTTACCGTTCTTCTCGGCATTGGCTTCGCCGAACTTCAAGATCCGCGCACATTCGGCTTCGGCATCCTCAAAATGCCTGAACAATTCGTCGGTCGAAGCAATTTCAAAGTTGAAGGTAGAGAACTCTACTTCGTTTTGATGGAATACATCGCCATAGGTTTTCCCGCCTTCTTCGGCAGAAACTCCATCCCAATCAAGATCGTAAACGTTTTCAACACCTTGAACATACATAAAGAGACGTTCAAGACCATAGGTCAGTTCCAAAGGAACCGGATTACATTCGATACCGCCAACCTGTTGAAAATAGGTAAACTGGCTGACTTCCATGCCATCACACCAGACTTCCCAACCAAGGCCCCAGGCCCCCAGTGTCGGGCTTTCCCAGTCATCTTCGACAAAACGAAGATCGTGCTTGGATGAATCAATGCCAATGGCATCCAGCGACCCCAGATAAAGCTCCTGCGAATTCGCAGGGGATGGCTTCATGATAACCTGAAACTGGTAATAGTGCTGCAAACGGTTCGGGTTATCCCCATACCGACCATCAGCTGGACGGCGACACGGTTGCACATAGGCAGCGCGCCACGTATCTGGCCCCAAAGACCGAAGCGTTGTCGCAGGATGGAACGTCCCTGCCCCGACCTCCATGTCATAGGGCTGTAGAATAACGCACCCTTGACGTGCCCAATAATCCTGAAGCTTGAGAATAAGGCGTTGCACACACCGTTCAGGGTCAACAATGACCTTCGTCTTCGCCTTGGCTTCCATAGTAGCTAGAGCCGGGCTTTTAAAGGTGTCGGACTTTTTAACGTCGGACTGGGACATATCGTTATGGGTCATTTTGCTGCAGTGCGAAATTTGAATGAACTTATAATGACCAGCATTTGGAATCAACAGCCACAATGCCGGAGTCGAGATATTTTTTGACGCTTCTAGCCGTTGCCACCGCAAGAGCATTTACTCTTCGCAGGGATATAGGCTTTGCAAGCCGGACACTGAACCATATCCAGTGATCCGTTATCATCTTGATTTCCTTGGTTTTGGCTTGGCGTACGCCCAGTGTTTTCCCCCATATTTTTCTGGCCGCCATTACCACGAGATTGCTCACGTCGTCCCGCAGCTTTGAAAAACAGGTAAACCCCGGCAATAACCAATCCGAGTATCAATAACTTACCTATAGAGGGTATTCCGAACATACTATCCTAACCATACCGCGTATTGCGGTCTTTTTATTTAAAGGGAATCCGGGACCATACTATCCCGAATTCCACTCTTTGCTTTGGGCGATATAAAGCCCCGACAGCTTAAAGGCCGTAACGATCCCAGTGAGCGCGCTCTTCAACAGCCGCCATCATACCGCCAGCAATAGCAGCGGCATTCACTCCGCCCAAACCAGCTAATCCGGCATTTTTCAGAAGAGCATCACCACCGCCAAGGCCCAATTTTGTCTTGAGCCAACTGCGTTTACCCTCAACCTTGATGAGCTTTACTTTCTCGCCATATTCAAAGCGCATGATCTGATGCATTGAACCCAGACCATCAATCAGACCGTATTCTTTGGCTGTAACACCTGTCCAGAACTCACCGGAAAAAATCTCTTTTTCATCGACTTTGAGCTTGCCTGTGCGACGTCCACGAACCCAATCCATAAAGTTTTCATGGATTTGTGTCAAAATACCCTTGAGGCGCTTTACGTCTTTGGGATTTTCTTTTTCAAAGGGATCAAGTGTTGATTTCAAATCACCTGCCGTACGAACACGACGTTCGATACCGTACTTTTTAATCAATTCTGGAAAACCGAAGCCAGATGAAATCACACCAATTGATCCAATCACAGATGATTCCATGGCATAGATTTCATCCGCAGCACAAGCCAGCCAATAACCACCTGAGGCAGCAACGTCTTCGCAGAAAGCATAGACCTTAAGCTCATGTTTATCGGCCAGATCACGAATCAAGCGTCCAATCAAGTCAGATTGAACAGGTGATCCGCCCGGGGAATTGATCGACAGGGCCACAGCCTTGATGCCATCCATTTTAAAAGCTTCAGTCAACTGATCTTCGACAGAGGCAAGAGTAAGACCGGATCGCATTGGCCCTGCGGCACCTATCACGCCATTAAGCGCGACCACAGCAACCTTTGCAGGTGGATTACGAAAACGTTCGACAGGTAGTTTAGCTAACAGCTTTTTCAGCTTCATAATGTGCCTTATTAAAATTGTTCCCAAAACTTGTAACTGTTGAAAAGAAATCCCACAACCATGAACAACCTTACTTTATGGACCAAACGCAAAAAATCTTTTTGCTTCCTAAAGTGGGAGTGCCTGTCCCCTTCTCAAAGCCCCGTCAATAATATCCGTATAGGAGCCATCAGTTTCATGCAGTTTATGCCCGGCTGTTATAATCATAGGCTTTGATATCCCTCGGCGGGCACGTACAATGACCCGCTTGGCTGGCTGTCCGTCATAAGGCCACAAGGGGCATACTTCAATTGCCCCGGCTTTTTTCTCTCTAAAGACAGACAGAATTTCATCCAGACGGTCAGCTCGATGAATAATGGTAACAGCACCTTTAGGTTTAACCAGCTTCAATGATGCCAACAACCAGTCACGTAAGGTGGCTTCACCTTCATGATTGGCAAGCAACTTAATCGGATCCGGGGATCCGTGCGAAGTCCCTTTTGGCATAAAGGGTGGATTGCAAATAATTTGATCAAAAGATCCCAGAGGCAAATCATCAGGTAATTGTAAAAGATCTCCATTAACCAGGGACCAGCGATCTTCCAGTTGGTTTGTTTCTTTGTTTTTTTGTGCAATTTGAAACAGAACAGCTTGTAATTCCAGTCCCGTTACTTTTGCTTCTGGTTCACGGCCCATCAAACAAAGGCCTGCGGTTCCAACACCACTGCCCAAATCCAGAATTCTCTCTCCGGGGTTTGCAACGACAGTTGCCGCCAGAAGTACCGCATCAATACCTGCGCGATATCCCTTGGCAGGCTGGAAAACCGTTATTTTACCGCCAATAAATTCATCTTCCGTCAGGTCAAAATCTTTGAGAAGATCCTTTTTTAGAAGGTTCTTGGAAAGGTCAGACATCAGTACTTTCCTCTATCTCACCCGCATCACCCAGTACACGACGTGCACGCGTGGCATCTTCTTTCAGAACCATAACTCTTCGTTGGATTGCCCCAATTGATCCTTCGATAATAGAAGCATGTTGGTCAAGCACCACGCATTCTATTCCCGCATCAGACAACAAAGCCTGAAGCCAGGATAGTTTGACGATATCATTGGTACGATAAATTTCGATCACATCTGCCAGCCCGCTTAGATCCAGTTTACTAAACCCGGAACTTACTAAACCCGGAACGCTTTTCACAAAATATACTTAACAGTGAAAATTGTGACTCATTGTTCACCACAGGAAACTATCGTCCGAACAGGCGCGCGGCAAGGGAAGATCACAGCTTATCCCTGACAGTTTCGGATTGCCCCTCAAAGAGGTGTCTTTTTTTATCAATTGCCGTACCTAGAAAATCCATACAGGCCCGAATACGCCCAACCTTGCGCAAATCAGGATGCGTTAAAAGCCAGAGTTCATTATCAAATTCTTCCAGCGGCGCCTTAAGTGCCAATAAAGTAGGATCAATTGCAGCCATAAAACAGGGGAGGATAGCAATACCCCCACCATTGCGTACAGCATCCGCAACTGCAAGCAGGCTGTTATATCTGGTTTTCACCTGTGCGTAGAGGTTATTATCCTGAAGCCATTTGTAGATCCGTAAATGGGCCAGGCTTTCATCCGGACCAATCCAGTTCAGTCCCGTTAGCTTATTCAGGCTTTCAACCTTACGATTATTTTCCAATAGATATTGATGATCCTGCACCCTGCCGTATACGCCGACATGGATATCCGCCATCTTTCTGCCTACCATATTATCCGGGCTGATTTTACTGGGACGGATCGCAATCTCGGCTTCTCGCTTGTTCAGGTTAACCAACTCATTGGAACAACCTATTTCCAATTCTATTTCAGGGTAGGTTTTTTGCAAATCGGCAAAAATTGGCGACAGAAAATTAATTAACAGCGTATCCGTTGTTGTAATCCGGACCAGACCACGAGGTTGTAGTTCTTCCCCCAGAATCTGACGTTCTAAAACCATCAGATCCTGATCAAATTTTTCAGCCAATCCGGTTACAGATTCACCCGCTGTTGTAAGGCAATAACCGCCCCTGTTACGCTCAAAGAGCTTGACTTCCAGCTTTTCTTCGATGTGGTTTATATGTCGAAAGACAGTCGCATGACTTATCCCCAATTGTCGCGCAGCACCGGATAAAGAACCCGATCTGGCAACTGCCAGCACTGTTCTTAAATCCCGCCAATACTCACCCTGTTCATTCATGCAAATATAATTTTCATTTTATGGCAATTGATATGCGTATATGTACAAATTAAGTCATTAACTCAAGAAGGGCAATCACCTTGTAGAGATACCTTGCACTGTTACCAAGCTACTGACAGGAGAGACAGATGACAAATGATCTTTCATCAGACAAAACTGAAGCAAATACCAAATCCCCGTCAATACGGGAAGATAACATCACGCACAATGGAAAACACATCACAGCAGACAGCAGAATAGAGCTTGTGAGCTTTGTTCTCTGTCCTTATGTACAAAGAGCCGTGATTATTTTGGACGAGAAAGAAATCCCACATATTCGGACATATATTGATTTATCAAACAAGCCGGAATGGTTCAAAAAAATCTCTCCGCTAGGTAAAGTTCCTCTGTTACAGACAGAGCAGGGCGTTTTGTTTGAATCTGCTGTCATTGGCGAATATCTGGACGAAATAACAACAGGCACACTCCACCCTGCAGACCCTTTTGAAAAAGCCCGTCACCGATCCTGGATAGAATTCGGCTCAACGATTCTGGCTGCAATCGCAGGACTTTACAGTGCACCAGACCACGAAACCTTTCAGCAAAAACACCATGTTATTGTTACTAAATTTGAACAGCTGGAAGCACAGTTAGGAGAGACGAGCTACTTTGCAGCAGATAATTTCCAATTTATTGACGCTGTATATGGCCCTATATTCCGTTATTTTGACACTCTAGAGCTTTTCATCTCTGACAATTTTTTCCAAAACACACCACGCGTAAAAAAGTATCGGACAAAACTGTCCAAACGTACTTCAGTCATTCAAGCTGTCACAGAAGATTATCAAAGTAGATTGATCAGCTTCCTCCTTAAAAAGGATTCCTACCTCTCTCAATTGATCAGCCAAAAACAACTTGAGGCATTATCAATCTCAACATAAGTGTTCAATACCTATGACAGTGCAAGCAATCAAACATTTAGGTAACATGGATGTTGGCTTCTTTGACGCTTCTTGTAATCACAGTTTTATAAAAATGCCGTTATCCGGTTTACTCCCCCAACACCTTCCTATAAGAACGACCTATCGGGAATAATGGTCCCGGGGCTGCCAACAAGGAATTTAATGATCGATGAAGAGCGATCAAAGAAGAAGGTTCCTTCTGCTGTTCATGGACCTTGGTAATTATTAGGGGAAGAACGTGGCCATTGCTGCGGATGTAAATTCTGATCAACAAGATCCTGGCGTCACCTCGACCATGGAATCTCAAAATAGCGTCTCTCAAAACAGCACGCAAAAGAACGATATGCCCAAGAATGGCATGGACGTCCTTATGGATCTCGTATCTGACGACTTGCAAGCTGTGAACGCTCTGATCATGAAACATATGCAATCCGATGTGGTTCTCATCCCGCAACTGGCGGGTCACTTGATTGCCGCCGGTGGCAAGAGGTTGCGCCCTTTATTAACCTTGGCTTCTTCAAGGTTGTGTGGCTATCAGGGTGAGCGTCATTATGGCCTGGCCGCCTGTATAGAGTTCATCCACACGGCAACACTTTTACACGACGATGTCGTTGATGAAAGTAACCTGCGCAGAGGACAGGATACAGCAAACGCCATTTTTGGTAACAAGCCTAGCGTTCTCGTTGGTGATTTTCTTTTCAGCAGAGCTTTCCAGCTCATGTCACGTGACAGTTCTCTCAAAGTGATTCGTATTCTGTCTGATGCCTCTGCCATAATTGCCGAAGGTGAAGTTCAACAGTTGATGACAACAAACGATTTGGAAACAGATCGCGAGGCCTATCTGGAAGTCATCAGTGGCAAAACCGCCGTTCTTTTTGCTGCATCGTGTCAGCTAGGTGCCGTGGTTGCTGAACGCCCGACAGCAGAAGAACAGGCTTTGGAAAATTATGGGCAATATCTTGGCATTGCTTTCCAACTCGTCGATGACATTCTTGATTATTCTGCCAAACAGGCTGCGTTGGGGAAAACTGTCGGGGATGATTTCCGCGAAGGAAAAATGACCCTCCCGATCATTCTTGCATACGAACGGGCAGATGATGAAGAAAAGGCTTTTTGGAAACGTGTCATTGAAAAACTTGAGCAAGATGACGATGATCTGGACACAGCTATTGCCTTACTGAATAAATACAATGCACTTGAAGATAGTATGGCAACAGCTCGGAACTATGTTCAAAAGGCTATCGCTGAGCTGGATATATTCCCGGATAGCCAGGAGAAGTCTGCCCTCATTGGCGCTGTAGAGTTTTCAGTCGCCCGAGAATTCTAAGAAACAAGTTTTGAGAGAGAATTTTCCCCCTCTCATACGATAAACATTGCTACCCCAGTAGATAACCACTCTTTGGTTACGCTTCTCTATTGCCATGCAAAACCATAGCCGATAATCTCCCTCTTCTTCTCAAAAAACTCGGAATCTTGCAAATTTATTCGCGGATCGACAATAGGTCGTTATTGGAAATGTTTTTAAAATTCACATAGGGATAGAATTTATGACGATTGAGTTTTTATTAACCTCTATTGTGATCATTTTAATTCCGGGCACAGGCGTTTTATACACCATTGCTACAGGCCTCGCCGCAGGGCGAACCGCCAGTATTGCGGCTGCTTTTGGCTGTACACTGGGTATTGTCCCCGCGCTTGCAGCCGCTGTTTTTGGACTCGCTGCCATTCTCCACACAAGCGCACTCTTATTCCAGGCTGTTAAATTTGCCGGCGTAGCCTATCTGCTTTATCTCGCATACCAAACATTCAAAGATAACGGTCCCGTTTCGCTGGAACAACAAGACAGATTACCTGTAAGTACGAAGAAAATTGTCTCCACCGGTGCTCTCATTAATGTATTGAACCCAAAGCTATCTATTTTCTTTCTTGCTTTTTTGCCCCAGTTTGTCGAAAGCAAATCAGCTACATGGATGCTAGATACTTTCATATTAGGCCTAACATTCATGGCTATGACTTTTATCGTCTTCATCGGCTATGGGATTTTCGCAGCTTTCATTGGGAACTTCGCCTTAAAAAGCGAACGTTTTATGCGTTGGTTTAGAAGAACAACAGCCGCAGCCTTTGCCGGATTTGGCTTCAGACTGGCCTTTAGCGACAATAATTAAACTCGCCCCATATCGCTTCTTGAAGAAAATAATATGAGTTCGAACTGAAAGGTTAACATCTGTTAACCCTCTATCAATCAGGATGATTTATGCTGCCGTTCATTGAGAGTTCGGCGAACTAAAGTTGAGCCAAGGGGAAAACCTAGTACGGTATGGCATGAATAAATTCAAGACCACAAAGGCAGTTAATCGCCTCAGCATTATACTAGCAATACTAGTACCCTTGGTATTCATCGGTATTGTCATGCTGAAGAACCAGAAAATCCCTGCTGGCTTTGAAATTATAAAATTCGGCGGCATTATGCTTGCCATTGCCATAGCCGTATGGATTGCCGTTCGCATTACGGCCTTACTTGCAACTATTCTGGGCGATTGGTTAGACAACATTCTTTCAAAGGCTTTGGGCAATAGAAAGAACACCAAAGAGGAAGATGCTTCCAATTCTCAAAACAGCAATATCATTGATGCAGAAATTGTTGATGAAGAAACATCCGACGGTGTTTGGAAAAACGGGGACATGGCAACCAAAGCCGAACCCAACTGGGCCAAAGCAACGATAGATCCGCATATTGCCCTGTCTTCAACGCAAGATGCGGGTCAGAAAGTCAAACAAAAGCGCGTTCTGGCTCCGCCGTCAAAAACCACGAAAACCATCATGGTTATTATTGCCTTCGCAGTTATTTTTGGGCTGATCAACAATCTCTTTGATGATGAATGGTTGACTCTGCTTGCCCCGATCCCCGGATTGTGGGCCATTATTAGTCTTTGGCGTATTTGGGACCCTAAAAATACAGACAATACAACACAAGATCAGTCAGATTAAGGGGAACTCTTACCGTCCTGATAACAAGAGACTTGGCCAAAATACATCATCCAAATATTCCATTGTAACAATAAGATCACCCTCAGATTAGAAAAACTAATCTTTGAATACAGTTTTATCGACTTGTCAGATATAACAATCCCGCTAAAGTCCCAAGAAGTCATAATCAAAGACAAAACAACTAAACTTTCTCAATAACAGGACCCCCCTATGTTTCTCGTTGAAATTGCGGCCCTTTCTGCCGCGACCTGCTGGGCTATTGGAAGCATTGTCTCGGTAATGCCTGTAGAGCGTCTAGGAACCATAGGATTTAATCGTATTCGTATGATCATCGTTTTTGCCATGCTTGGCAGTTACGTCACGATTTTTGGCGGCTGGGAAACAATCCAGAATGATCAAATCGCTGAAATAATGCTATCCGGCTTTATTGGTATCCTGCTTGGGGACACAGCTCTTTTTGCAACGATGAACCGACTGGGTCCCCGTCGGACAGCCATTCTGTTCTCCACCAATGCTCCCATGAGTACGCTTTTGGGCTGGATATTTCTGGGTGAAGCTTTGCCACCAATGGCATTGCTTGGAACCATTCTGGTAATTATTGGGGTTATTCTTGCTATTGTTTACGGCAAACGTCGTGACCAACTCCACAAATGGGAAGCTGTAAAAGGCCCGTTAATTGTTGGCGTTGGTATTGGACTGATTGCTGCTTTGGGACAGTCTGTTGGTGCACTGATAGCCAAACCTGTAATGGCTTCCGGGGCAGATCCCTTTGCTGTTTCGGCAATGCGTGTCGGTATCACGGCCCTTGGTTTGATTATTTTGTGCTCAGCACCCGTGCAGGTCTTTAAGCTAAAGACAAAGCTTAATACTCAAATAATCACTCATATTGTCGTCTCCGGTTTTCTCGGCATGTTCGTTGGTATGACACTGATCCTGTATGCGTTGGCAAAAGGCGATGTCGGTGTTGTTGCCACCCTGTCCGCAACGACACCCGTTATCATGCTCCCCTTGATGTGGTTTAGAACCAGAGAACGCCCGGCAATTGGCGCTTGGATCGGGGCAATGATTGTTGTTATCGGAACTGGCTTGATTTTTATGGGATAGCCGAATCCTCGATAAAGCAGACAAAAACAATCAAAATCACCGGAAAAGATATTTTTAATCTTTTCGTCATATCCTTGTATTCCTGACGTCATATGAACCGGGAAGACAAATGAATATAATGAAAAATACAGGATTCCGTATTGGGCACAGATTAATCGCATTGATTGTCTTTGCTTCATTGGGCCTACTCATCGTCGGCGGAGTTTCTCTTAACAGTTTGAGAAGTGACCTGTTCCAGCAAAAGCAAACCGAGCTGAAACATATTATTGAATCCGCCATAAGTTTGTCTGACAGGTATTACAAACGTACACAGGACGGTGAAATGTCCGAAGAAGAAGCACAAAAAGCTGCTCTTTCAGCTATCAATGGCATTCGATATGGCAATGGCGATTATCTTTGGGTCAACGACAGTAACTCGGTCATGATCATGCATCCGATCAAACCGGCACTGGACGGAAAAGATCTCAGCAAATTGGAAGATAAAAATGGAAAGCTGATCTTCCCAGCCTTTGTCAACGTTGTAAATACTTCTTCTACTGGTGGAGGTTATGTTGACTATCTATGGCCCAAGCCCGGATCGGAAGATCCTGTCGAGAAACTTTCATATGTTCAAAAGTACAAAAACTGGGGCTGGATTATCGGCACCGGTGTTTACATGGATGATTTTGATGCTGCTCTGTTAGAGCGCATACAGCTTCTTATCGGCATTATGCTGACTGTGTTGGTCATCACCATCATTATTTCCATAGCCGTGACCCGCAGCATTACCTCTCCCCTGAGTAAAATGACACAGGCAATGATGAACTTGGCCCATGGAAAAACCGATGCGGAAGTTCCACAACCCAAATTCAATGATGAGATAAAAGACATGGCCGCAGCAATGGAAGTCTTCCATGCAAATGCAGTTGAACGTGAACGCCTGCAGGGAGAACAGGAAGAGCAGCAACGTCGCGCCAATGAAGAAAAACAGGCGATGTTGGCTGAACTTGCCAGTAACTTTGAACAGTCTGTTGGAGCCCTGACACAACAGGTGGCAAACGGCGCCGTTCAATCCAGCACCGGTGCACAGGAAATGGCCGCCATTGCCGGGGAAACCAGCAGCGAAGCCAGCGCAATTGTTGAAGTCTGTCATGTGGCGTCCAAAAGCGTAAATGCCGTTACCAATGCGTCCCAACTGTTGACCAACTCAATCGAAGAAATTGATACACGAGTACATGAATCCTCTTCTGTTGCGACCGAAGCGGTTAGTCAAATCAAAAAGACAAACGAAGAGGTTGAAGGCCTTTCCGAAGCCGCCCGTAAAATTGGTGATGTCGTCGGTTTGATTTCAGATATTGCCGAACAGACCAACCTGTTGGCATTGAACGCCACCATCGAAGCAGCCCGTGCAGGTGAAGCAGGTAAAGGTTTTGCCGTTGTTGCTTCCGAGGTCAAATCTCTGGCAACACAGACAGCCAAAGCAACCGAGGAAATTTCCGAGCAAATCACATCAATGCAATCAGCAACAGGGACTGCTGTAGGTGCGATCAAAGGTATTCAAGATATTATTACACAAATCGATGAGATTTCTGGTACAATATCAGAAGCCGTGGAGCGTCAAAATCAGGCAACGCAAGATATTGCGCAGAATGTGCAGGAAGCGTCATACAGTACAGGCCAGGTTACAGATACTGTTGACCGTGTTCGCAGCACGGCCGAAAATGCAAATGCAGCGGCTCAGGCTGTTGAAAAGATGATAACCCAGATGACTGACAATGCAGACCAGTTAGGTAAAGAAGTGGAAGCCTTTTTAAGCAAGGTTAGGGTCGCTTGATCTCCACCCCCTGACTTTTGTTTGATGAACAGGCCCCGGTACATCCCCCCACCGGGGCCTGTTCTTTATCTGAAACCAACGAAACAACAGCATGCATTAACGCCCCATTGACCTGTTCGAAGACATATGAGCAACAAAATCTTGTCCCCCAAGTAACCCGACAAGATGAGGCACCATTAAAACAATAACAATCAAAGCCAGGAACTGAATCGCAGTCGGAGAAATCCAACGTATTGTACCGGGAATTCTTGGTCTTTTGGCCCACCAGCCGGCAAGAAGGATCACTCCGAGCCCTGAAAACATTATCGCGAGGGTTGTTGTTAAATCAGGTCCGGGCATCTTCTCATCTTGGGAGGGTACTTTTAAGGGAAAGCGTTTTTATAAGTCCTTTTCGATGTATTCTTCCCTATACTCTTTTACAAGGGCTAATAGCTCATAAGCTTAAAACAGAACATAAAAAATAAAGCGGCCTATAAACTAGACCGCTTTATTTTCTGTCATAATCTGTAACGAAATAATCAAGCAGAATATTGCTGAAGTTTGTTTATCAAATACTCAATTTCATTAGGGCTAAGTTCCTCATCTGGAACTTCGAATACGGTCAAAACCCGCTCGAGCAATCGACTTGCGAAGATTTCCCGATCATTGCCTTCCCCGTTATAATTCATTTCCCGGTAAACCTTAATTGCCTCTTTTACAAACGGGAAGTAAGCCATCAGCATTCCTGCTTTGTTATAAAGAGATTTCAGACCAAGTTGTCCTTCATCATGAATAAGCGCCTGAGCATTATTCAACTTAATACCAGCCAATTCAGCCATTGCTGTTTCAAAAAACATCATATCGCCTGAACACAAAGCTCTTAAAACCAGTGAAGGGGTTAATTTTCCACCTTTATGTAATTGTTTTACAAGCTTCACCAATTCGTCCTGACTGTTACCTTCTTTTAAGAGGGAAACAGTCGCTCGCTCACGAACTTGAAGGATAAGGTTAGACGCTTGATCATAATCGAGTTCATGCTTACTTACGATATAATGACGCAAACGATCTGATAACGAATTCATCAAACGCTCAGAGACCGAAGCTGGTAAAGAAGGTCTTCTGGAGAGAGAGCCTGCGACGATCTCACTCTCCTTATATTCTGTCATCACACGTCCATAACCTTGCTCGGTTATTGCTGCACCTTCATTTGCCACCAACTTGGCAACAGCATTTTCGTTACCAGTATCAATCACCGCATCAGATACAGCTTCAGATACATTAGGGCGAAGCGCAATTGCTTCCTGTTTCGCCGCGCCTTCTGATTTCAGAATGTTAATCAGGTCTTCATCCGAGAAAACATCAGAGAACTTCAGTACAGGCAAAGAGACAGATTCAACATCTGCAGCCATGGCCAAAGCGACATCTTTTGGAAGATCCTCGGCAACCTTCAGCGAATTTGCCAAGGCTTCCCTGACAACGATCTCGGCATCTTTGACCAAAGCGCGAAAAATATCTTCCGCGACTGCTTTCTCTTCGTCAGTAAACTCTTTAGCTTCAAAATGAGAAGCAACTTTGATTGTGGTCTCGGCCCTCACCTCTGGTGAAGAATCTGCCAATAATTTCGCTACATCTTGCTGCGTAAGACTCATGGTTCTCCAGCTTCTTCCAAACCCGTTGATCACACATCCGGCATGGATTAGTGACATTTCCACGAAACATTATGAGTATAGCCAGTTAATTCATGCTTAATAAAAAAATAAAATACATCAGATTCTTTAATTATATCCCATGAGAGACAAAATCCAATATCGAGCACAGCACAAAACAAAAAAGGATACTTGATCACAAGACCAAACATCCTTTTAACAGGTCTTTCAAAACCTAGATATTCTGAATATCCTCATCATTTTTTGCCCATTCTTCTTTTTCTGAGTCAGAAGCTTTGGGTGAAAACAGTCCGGTTGTTGCATAAATCACACCTAAAAGCGGTGAAATCCAGCAAGCAAAAGCAAGGGGGATATACAGTAAATTTTCAAAACTGCCATCTCCGATACCAAGAGCCAAAGCGCTAATAACAAAGGCCCCACCTGCATTCCATGGAATTAATGGAGAAATCAGTGTCCCACCTTCTTCAATGGCGCGAGACAAATTTAATGTAGAATATCCCATCCCTCGATAAACAGGAGCATACATGCGGCCCGGCAATGCAATTGATAAATAAGGGTCACCAGCAACCAGATTGGTTGCAATTGATGTGCAAGTAGCAGAAGTCTGAATACCTGCAAAAGTTCTAACCTGTTGCAGAATCTTCATAATAATCGTCTGCAAACAGCCAGTGCGCTCAAGTGCGCCGCCAAACCCCAGCGCCAGAAGAACCAAAGAAATAGTCCACATCATTGATTGAATACCGCCACGATTCAACAAACTGTCGATCTCGGACACCCCAGTATCAATTTTATAGCCGGAGTTTGCATAAGAGAAGACATCATGTAATCCCTGGTCTTGTACGAATATAGCCATAAAACCACCGGCAACAACACCAGCAAACAAAGAAGGAATTGGGGGCTGTTTCGCAACTGCCAAAACAATAACAAGCACAGCAGGTAGTAACAGAACAGGAGAAATAACGAAGCTATCTTGCAAAGCTGTCGTGATCATTTCGATCCGATCAAACGATGCACCATCCCCATCAATCAGCGTAAAACCTACGAAAGTATAGATAACCAATGCAATGAGCATCGCTGGCACAGTTGTTGGCATCATGTTACGGATATGGTCAAACAACTTGGTACCCGTAACAGCCGGAGCCAAATTTGTTGTATCAGACAAGGGTGAAATCTTATCGCCAAAAAAGGCGCCGGAAACAACAGCACCCGCCGTCCAGTAGACAGGAATATCAAAACCTGCCCCAATCCCCATCAAAGCAAGTCCTACTGTTCCAACAGTCCCCCATGATGTACCAAGAGATACAGAAACGATTGAACACAAAATCATACCAGCTGCCAGGAAAATCTCTGGAGACAACAGAACAAGCCCATAATAAATCAGCGTAGGTACTGTGCCACTGGCAATCCATACACCAATAATCATCCCTACTGTAACCAGAATGGAAACAGATGGTAACGACACATTAATTACATGAAAAATACCTTTTTCAGTACTTGACCACTTATGCCCTAGAGTAAGGCCAATTGTTGCCGTAATAGCAATGCCAATCGCCAATGGAATATGTGGCGTAAAATCCTCAAAATAAAACAACTGAACACCGAGGACAGCCAGTGTCATTAAAACCGGGAGCAAAGCAACAAATAACGAAGGTTGCTTTGTTTCATCAAGAACGGCCCCGTGAGAGTAATTATCCAGATTAGACATCTTATTTTTCCTATATCGACCATCATCAATATGGAAAAGCAGTTGCCCCTCTCTGATGGTGGTCATTTTTTGATGACCCAACTTACTGGCAAGGCTCTCTTTGACATAGAAGGATTACGACGACACAAATGTATATGAGCGTCTGTTTACTAGTGTGAAAGCGCCTCTTAATCGATCAGATCTAATCGTTAGAAGCGTAGTTTCACAGTTATGTGGCTGGTATACGCAGAAAGACAAAACCCCTGACCAAAGAGTATCAGGAGCTTCATGACACAAAACTGATATAAACTTCTAAAAAACAGACGGTAATGCCCCTTTCCAATCTGGTAACCCATAAGCTTTCATAATCTCCGGGACACGCCCAGCTTGCACCAGAGCTTTCATTTTCTGGTCAAAATATTCCATTGCCTCCAGAACAAAAGCCCTTTTATTCAAATCTGGCGTAAAAGCCATATAGACGTTTGCTTTGGACACACAGCCTGCAGATACAATTTTATCGGCATAACCCTCTTTCTTAAGCGCGTAAACCGTTGAATTATAAGTAAAAAGAAAACTGTTCAATCGCCTGCCATCAACCATGCGAAAGCTCAGTGGGAGATAACGGGGACCATAAGTCAGAAAGTGAAATCCTTCTTTGTTTTCTGCGATATAATCATTGAGTTCTTCAATAGACGTGTCGTGGGCGATACCAATCATCTGTCCTTTTAAAGATGCTTCTCCCTGGTAAGTCCACGCTGATCCGCGCGACGCAAAGAAGCACATTTTCTGAGCTCCGACCTCTTCCTTTGGATACAAGAGATCCGGCGCTTCAGCACGAGCAGGCGATAACAGGGCATGCACTTCACCCATTCGTGTCATATATATTGATCGAGACCAGGGATAGGTCACAATTTCCAGTTCATAAGGACTTTCGGCAAAAATCTCTTTCACAGTATCCATAATATACCCTTCCTGCTTCGCCTTTGGGCATAACTGAGGACACCAGTCAATAGAGGCAACAAGCAGTTTTCTCTTTTGAATTTCAACCAGACTTTGAGCTTTGGCAGAAGAAATTGCCAAAAGAAGAGCAATGGCCAGAGGCAAGGTAATGAAAAGAGAAAACAATATGCACTTGAAAATCCATTTAGCCGACATCAGCAAACACCTCAACAAGGAGATAAGGACATTTCGGCACTAAATCACTACCGACTTAAGCCAGTAGATTTCAGATAAGATCAACTTAAAGCCGGCTTCGTGAATAATGAGTGCGTGCCGCACGTATCATATTTTCTTGCCGTATGAATTACGACGATTTCAACCAACTGTAGGAGAATAAAAAAACAAAAACCACATCCCCGTCATTATGAAATAATAACAGATAAAAACAATTTTAGGAAATTACTTCAAAAGGCTCCCCAAGTACTTATGGCAATCTACTCAGTCATAAAAACATCGTAACGGGTCGACTTTCCCATCAGTTGGTGAGATGGTTTTCTAATATTGGGTAAAGGGTCGCCCTTGGCAGGCCACTTCAAAACGACACGTTTTTTTGCCACTTTTAATGCCACCTTCACCAACTCTTCGGCGTCAGGGTCTGACCCAACGTAGCTTCGAAGAATTCTCATCTCTTTTTTCACCAATGCCTTGGTCTTCCGTGGCGGATGCATCGGATCCACCACAATAACATCTGCTGACAAATCAGGGATAAGCTCTTTGGCATCACCGAAGAGAAGTTTCATTCTAGCAACTATCGCCGCAATTTGTGGATCGGCTACGCGTGCTCTTTCCAACCCTTCTTCCAACATTGCATGTACATCAGGAGACCGTTCGATCAAGACAACTTCGGCCCCCAGGGATGCCAGAAGAAACGCATCCCGACCAAACCCTGCTGTTGCGTCTATAACCGTCGGCGTCCGCCCCTTGGTAAAGCCCGCAGCTTTTGGCAGAGCTTGCCCTCTGCCCCCCCCAAATTTTAATCGATGACCAACCGCACCACCTGCAAAGTCACAAAACAAATGACCTTCTGCAAGCTCATCACTATTTGCTTCCGATAAGGGGTCTTTAACGCGCCGTTTCATTCGTGGCCTTCTCGAATTAGCTCAGTATCGAAGCTTATCAAAGATACCTCTCTAAACGATCACCTCAAAAGGGTAAAGCCATAACAAAAGGTCACATCATCATCAAAGACATGAGGTTACAATAACTACGTGTTCTCAATTCCAGACAAATAACATGCCTAGAAAATCACCTTAAAATGAGGAAAACCACCTTGAAATGAGACTTATTTTATCGCCCCCTTGGCAATGGCTTCAAAAATATCATCTAGTTCTTTTGCCATAACATTCAGATCAGCAGAATCATAAGGCGCAAAAACCGCAGTTGGTTTCCGGTATGCCAAAACAGAAGTACCGTCACTGCTTTCAGTCAAATAAAACCGTATCGGCGCTTCAATGCCAGCTGGAACGGATGCAGCCAGCATACGCCGGGCAAAATCATTACGATAAACACCGACAACCATGTTCCCCGGTATCGTGATCCCCGCCTTAGCCGCACCACCAGAAGCACTCGCACGTGTAACAAGCCCCATTTTGTTTGTTTTGATAGAAGATTTCAGGTCATCGACAAGTGTTTTAAAGGATTTCTCTGTTTTCATAACAACCATCCCTTCATAGGGATATCCCTGATCCGCCTGTGCCCCTGACATGAATAAAGACGGCGACACAACACTCCCGAACAGAACCATTGTTAACAGAGGTAATGATTTCAAAATAAATCCTATTAAACCGTAACGACGCCTGATCATGTGACTTCTCCTGCCCTGAAAAATCGTATAGTTGGAAAACAACAAACTGAAAAATTTGAATACTTCACATAGGAAGCAACACTTGCCACCACAAGATTTTTGCTTCCCGAAATATCTATTGGATAGCACCATAAGCTTTATGCCATGGCAACAGACCTCACCACTTCGTGATAGCTTCTCTCATCGTATCTGATAGGATATCTATATTGCTGCTTTGTTCTGCGAAATTGGCTGTTTCTCTATATTTCTCTTTCAAAGTCTTGTGGCCGAATCATTGCAAGTCGAGCGCAAGTTCTGCATAAACATCAGTGTCATTTATAGGGCAGAAACTAAAGCCTTCCACCCAAGTCTAAATAATACCAGCGAATAAGGGATCATAGAGACCATGAACATCAATCTGAAAGATCACATCCGGGAAGTTCCAGACTATCCCAAACCCGGTATTCTTTTCTATGATATCTCTACCCTTCTGGCACATGCAGAAGCCTGGCATGAAACCATTGAACAATTGGCCACTGTTATTGAACAAGAAAAGCCCGATGTTCTCGCCGGTATTGAATCCCGTGGTTTTCTTTTGGCTGCACCGCTGGCAATGCGTTTGGGTATGGGCTTTATGATGATCCGTAAAAAAGGCAAATTACCGGGAAAAACCATTCCCTATACTTATGATCTGGAATACGGCACCGACACCATCGAAATTCAGGAAGATGCAATCAAACCCGGCCAGCGCATCGTCATGCTTGATGATCTCTTGGCAACAGGGGGAACTATGGAAGCCGCTGTCGCACTTATGAAACAGGCTGGTGCCGATGTCAGAAGAATTGCCTGTATTATTGAACTGAACTTCCTGAAAGGCCGGGACAAACTTGGTGGACTGCCCGTCACGTCACTCATTCAATACGACGATTAAAGATTATCTGGTCACCAGAACTCTAGGCTTTTAGATTTTTTCCAATGGCCTATGTGGTAGCGGGGGCAGTTCAATAATAATTCTGTCCCCGGCTTGCACGATACCGCCTTCGAGAACCATTGCCATTACCCCGGCTTTGCGTACAAGATTATTGTGTTCATCACGCCCTAATACAGCCTGCGTCAAACCTTGTTGATATTCATCCAACTGTTTGCAGGGGTTTCTTAAGCCCGTAATCCAAATCACGGCCTCTGCCCCCAAACGTAGAATCGTTCCGACTGGTAATTTGAGCAGGTCAACACCCTGTGTCGTGATGTTCTCCCCCATAATACCCGGACCTACCTTGAAGCCAGCTGCAAGCAATTCTGCATGAAGTTCTGAATGAATCAAATGTACCTGCCGTAAGTTTGGCGTGCTTGGCCCCTTGGCGACACGAGAACGATGTTTGACTGTCACTCCACAATGAGCATCGCCTTTTATCCCTTGCCCTGTTATCAATTCCAAAGCATCAACAGTTGGTTTGGAGAAGCTATGCTCTGGGCACAAACTTGTTGCGATAACCATTGGGTTACGAAAGGACATGATTATTCTCTTTCATTCAGGCGATATCAAATTACCACATCCAGCTTTAGTTGATCAAAAAGGAGAAAGGCTTTGCTGTTCATCTTCCATGGAACAAAAGCTTTCCGCAAAGGCCAAAAGCTCCAGATCGGATCCATGAGGTCCGATTAAAGAGAGACCAAGCGGGCATCCGTCAACAGTTGCCAGTGGCATGGTAATCTGGGGGTTTCCTGCTAAACCAGACGCAGAAGTCAGAGACAGGATTTTCGATCTGTGTGCGTTCAAAACATCAGGGTCTTCATTAATTCTTGGGGCAATGCCCGGGGCAGAGGGTAAACACACAACGCTCTTACTTGGGATCAGGGCTTTCATCCGTGCTTTGAACAGAGATCTTTTTTCAAGAGCCTCACTTACCTGTTCATCGGTGATTGTTTTTCGCCAATCCATGCGCTGTTGAATTTCCGGCCCCATTTTTGGTTTTACACGGTCAAACCATGCGCCATGAGTTTCAATAACTTCACGCCCTTGAGCAACCTGGAAAAGAGTTGCCAACCCCTGTAGCCCTTGTGAAAGCGACTCATCGAAACCAATTACGTGCAGATTATCAGGGTTCAGAGAAACATATTCTGCCTTTCCCAAACGCTGCTCCAAACGGTCCAGATGTGGTTTTAGCGCAGCCCGCGATTTTTCATCCAGCACATCAAAGGCATCCACTGCCACCAAAAGCTTTTCTGGCATTGCCCCTTGATCCGCTTTGGCTTCCATCAGGACTTCACCAACCAGATTAAGTAACCAGGCATCGCGAGTGAACCAGCCAACGGTGTCAAAGCTGTCTGCAAGGGGAAGAACACCTTCTTTCGTTATTCGGTCATGGGTAGGTCGCAGACCAAATAAACCACAATAGCTACCCGGTATACGGATAGATCCCCCCGTATCGGACCCCAAAGCAAAATCAACCAATCCGCCAGCCACAGCAGAGGCTGAACCACTGGATGAACCACCGGGAATGCGACCGGGAGCTTCGGGATTTGCCGGTGTACCGTAATGATAATTCTGCCCATCGAGACTGCTGGCAAATTCGTCAGTGATCGTCTTGCCAATGACCATAGCCCCAGCATCCAGCAGCTTTTGTACAACAGCAGCATGCTTTTTCGAAGGGCGGCGGCGGCTCTGCCAGTCAGGGTTGCCATAGCCCGTCACATAACCTTTGAGGTCATAGATATCCTTGACTGCAAAGCCAAAGCCTTTCAAAGGTCCTTTCTCGGTCCCTTCAAAAGTCATATTACCACCGGGAACAAAAGCACCAAGGCTATCAAACATTCCAACCGTTCCTTTTTCACTCATCTCTGCTTAAATGAGGTACCTTTGAAAGATCAATACTGCAAGCACACAATAATAAAAGCGAAGCCGCACATAACGATGCGACTTCGTCCAGATACTCTTTATTTTCAATATTACTTTTCGAAGTGAATAACAGTTCGAATGCTTTCTCCTCTATGCATCAACTCAAATGCTTCATTGATGTCATCAATTCCCATCGTATGCGTAATAAAGTTATTTAACTCAAACTCACCTTGCAGATAACGCTCAACATAATCTGGTAATTCAGAGCGTCCTTTAACGCCACCAAAAGCAGAACCACGCCAAACACGACCTGTCACAAGCTGAAAAGGCCGAGTAGATATTTCCTGTCCAGCACCCGCAACGCCGATGACAATAGATTCTCCCCATCCTTTATGGCAACATTCCAGTGCAGAGCGCATCACGTCAACATTACCAATGCATTCAAATGAGTAATCAACACCACCCTCTGTCAACTCAACAATCACATCTTGAATTGGCTTGTCGTAATCTTTGGGGTTGATGAAATCTGTCGCACCAAGCTTACGAGCCAAGTCAAACTTACTTTCATTAATGTCAATTACAATAATTCGACTTGCTTTAGCCATTGTTGCACCGATAACAGCAGAAAGACCGATCCCCCCCATCCCGAAAATTGCGACAGTTGAATCCTTTTCAACCTTTGCTGTATTCATGACCGCGCCCATACCGGTTGTAACACCACATCCAAGCAAACAGATTTCTTCCAATGGAGCAGCCGGATTTACCTTTGCCAGCGATATTTCAGGCAGCACTGTGTATTCAGAAAATGTCGAACACCCCATATAATGGAAAAGAGGTTTGCCATCTTTATAAAAACGAGTGGTCCCGTCAGGCATCAATCCCTTACCTTGCGTATCCCGGATTTTCTGACACAGGTTTGTTTTACCGGATGTGCAGAATTTACACTCACCACATTCTGGTGTGTACAGCGGAATCACGTGATCCCCAACAGCAAGGCCAGTTACTCCCTCACCAACGGATTCAACAATTCCGCCCCCTTCATGCCCCAAAACGACAGGGAAAATGCCTTCGGGATCATCGCCTGATAAAGTAAAGGCATCAGTATGACAGACACCAGTTGCAATAATACGTATCCGGACCTCACCCTTCTTAGGAGGTAAAACATCAATTTCTTCGATTGATAAAGGTTGCTTTGATCCCCAGGCTATAGCAGCTCGGGATTTAAGGATTTCAGTCATATGTAAGTTTCTCCATCATAATAAAACTTCCGACATTTAGTCGTCCGTTGTTAGCTATGACTTAAACTATTTCACATACGATACAATTACCGTTATTTGCAAAACATTATTACCATATAGTAATAGTTAGAATATACCAATAATGATCTGGCAAAGGAGAAAAAATTGCATAATTGGGAAGGCGTTACAGAGTTTGTAGCCGTCGCAGAACGCAAGAGCTTTACAGATGCATCTAGGCATTTGGGAATATCAACAGCCCAAGTAAGTCGCCAAATTAACGTATTGGAAGGCCGACTAAACGTTAAATTATTTTATCGTACAACCAGAAAGGTAAGCATAACAGAAACGGGCCAAATTTATTATAATCACTGTAGGCAGATACTTGATAGCTTGGAAGAAGCAGAACGGGTCGTAACCGATCTAAATCAATCACCACAAGGAAGATTGAACCTGACTGCCCCAGTGACCTATGGAGAAAATGTTATCGCCCCTCTCATAAATGATTTCTCAAAACAGTATCCTGATCTGAGAATTAGTTTAGCACTTACAAATCACAAGCTAGATCTTGTTGCCGAAAGTTACGATCTGGCAATCCGCCTAGGTCAACTTGAAGACAGTACAATGATTGCAAAGCGGCTTTCATCAAGAACAAATTACATTTGTGCATCACCAGAATACTTAAAAGAAAACTCCAAACCACGAAATCTGACAGAGTTAGATCAACATAATTGCTTGAGAGGAACTCTGGACACATGGCGTTTTGAAGAGAATGGAAAAACACGACAAATTCGCGTAAAGGGAAACTTGCAATGCAATAGCGGTTGGTCACTTGTGGATGCTGCACTCAAAGGCATCGGCCTTATCCAATTGCCTGATTATTATGTCCAATTGTACATAGAAACAGGTAAATTAGTCCCTATATTGGATCATTTTCGCTCTTCAGACGAAGGCATCTGGGCAATTTATCCACATAACCGTCAGCTCTCTTCCAAAGTACGTCTACTCATTGAGCACTTGAAAGAAGGTTTAGCAAAAAGAGCCCCTATAAAATAGGCAAAAATTTATATCTGTTTGGAATCTTCGTTTTCCTCAGGTGCCGGGGTTTCGTCCAGATCTTCCCAGTCATCTTTTTGTTTGCGGCGGATAATAATATCACCGTTTTCAGTAATAACAGGCATTTCGTATTGCGGGATGGAATCAATGACAAGACTGAGAGACTTCATCATAAGCTCCAGGCTTTCACGCGCGAGTTCGCCCGGATTTTCTTCTTCCTGTGCCCAGCTGTGTTGAGGCAATGCAAATGAAAGAACAAGACCGCTTAAAACGGCAAAACACAGAGAAAACTTCTTAAGTTTCAACTTAAAGTCAGCGTTCAACTTTTGAATACTCTTTGTCACAAGACCGTCCTCTTATCTTTGATCAAGACCTGCACAACAAAGCGAGAATAAACTCACAGACCTTTATATCACCTATATAAACATATAATTCTGGCGAAAGTCTGGCAGTATTGGGATTTTTACGTACTGCTAACAAGCCACGTGTTCACGATAGCTATATTAAGCTGGCTCTCAGGCATACAAGCACAAACAAAAAGGGCACCAAAGGCACCCTTTGCATTACATGTAAAAATACGACTTAAGCTTGTTTGCTACCCGCTTCGCCTGGCTTGACTGCCTCACTTTCACTGCTTTCCTGCTCGTTACCTGAATTACTGCTGTTACGGCTGCTCTTGGTAATGTAAGCACGAGCACAATGTTCAGCGCAATATGGTTTCCCCGGAACCGCCGGTGCACCACAGAAATGGAAATCCGCATCCCCGGGATCACCATGAGGCCAAAGACACTTTGGCCCTCTGCGCTTTTCCATTGCACCACTGAAAAGTTTGCGATCAGCTGCATCCATGCTGGCTTTACGACGTGCTTTTGCAGGCAGTGAAGCAGCTTTAATTTCCTCAGGCGTCGGTTGAGCTGCAGGCGTCACAGGCCTCGGTGTAGCAACACGAGCAGCCGGTGCCACTGGCGCTTTTGGTTTCGGCGGAACATGTGCAGCAACTGGCTTCGCTGCGACAGGCGCAGCAGCAGGTTTGGCTGCTGGTTTTGGTGCCGCAGGTGCTGCTGGCTTAGCAGCTTTAGGAGCTGCTTTTTTAGCCGGAGCATCTTTTTTCGTACCGTCACTTTTCGCACTTCGTTTAATAGGTGAAGGTCTCGCCGCCAGTTTCATCCGGTGCGCTTTACCAACCACAGCGTTTTTAGAAACGCCCAGCATTTTTCCTATTTGTGAAGCACTATGGCCTTCTGCCCATAGTTTTTTCAGAAGCTCAATACGCTCTTCCGTCCAGTTCATCTAGACTGCCTTAAAGTGTAAATTAAAATCAAATATGAAGCGAAAACCAAAACACCTATCAAGATACCCAGCTACCGCGAATGACGGGCTACCTTATAGATTTAGGTAACTCGAGTCGAGTCTCTGATTTGAAATATCTTTCGATACATCACCAATAACACCAAAAATCTGGCAAAAGTTCCCAAACTTCCCACATTTTTTGACGATGAGATATCTTCCCGCTTCAAACGCTGTGAGGAGCTAAACATCTAAGCCACTCTTGTCAATAAAAGAGTTGGATCCTTTAACTGTTCAGCGATACAGGCCAGACCAGAAGTACTCTCTCATTATGAAAAAAGCAAATTTCCTTGGCAGTACGATTTATCACTCCGCCGTTACTGAAGCGGCCTCAAACGGGCTTTCTGTTTTCTCAACCGGAAGCAATGGCCTATTTGTTACTTTATCTTCAAGAGTTTCTAATAACAGCTTACGAACAAGCCCGGTTTGTTTCTGTCCACTGGACTTTTGAAATTTCTTTATGGCTTCAGACGTTTTTGGCCCTGTCTTGCCATCAGCACTTCCCTCTAAATAACCAAGAGCAATCAAAAGTTCTTGTGCCTCTTTAATCTGCTCTTCAGGTAATTCCAGTGTCGAGAAGTAGCGAGCGATCGTCACGTGCCCGGCCTGTTCAGCCATATATTCAGCCGTTTCACCGACCGTATCTTCCTGTTCGATATCGGCACCGGATTTAACCATAAACTCGACCAGCAGTTTGTTTCCGGCCACAGACGCAGCCATCAATGCCGTCATCCCCAAAGGATCAGCAATATTAAGGTCAGCGCCTGCCTCAATCAAAATCTTGGATGTCACTTTATGATTGTTAAGAGCAGCCAACATAAGGGCCGTCCAGCCGTCTTTATCTCTTTTATTGAGATCAATCCCGCCCGAGATCATTTCTTTAATTGTTTTGACGGTTCCTTTTTCTGCCGCTTTAAACCAGCGTAACGCTTCCTTTTCCTGGCTATTCAGTTCAGTTTTTTCAGGGCTGGATTTCGCATCAACCGGCTCCCAACTCGCAACAAGCTTCTGCGCCAGGACCAGTTCTTCTTCCGATAGTCCCTCGACGAGATCCTGTTGTTCTTTGGCTGCGACTTTTATTTGCTGTTGGGCAGCCAAGGTAAAATAAAGCGAGGCAACAATCTTGTCTTCATTTGTACCTTTGCCATCACGATAAAGGCGCGCTAACTCCAATTGCGACTTCGCTTCACCTTGATCCGCACTGGTGTGCCAATAGCGAAAAGCAGTTGAATAGTCTTCAGCATCAAACGCCTTTTTTCCCTCTGTAAAATCAGCAAAGGCAACTCTAGGATTTATCCCCCCCAGGACAAGTACAAAGAGAACCATAAGGGCAATAGTACCGACAAACGGCAACAGGCCGAAAATTGGCTTTCGCATTAACAACACCGTGATATATTTCGCAAACAACATCCCTGTAACAGGGGTGTTACCGGGATCCCCCAACTCAGGTCGCACTCTACCCCGAAATCAATTCCTACAAATTTAGATGACCCGCGGGATAATCGGGCCTATATAGTACGGCAGTACATAAAAAGTACATAACCAAATACTTCTATTTTTTTACACAGGAATTGAGTGCAAAGCAACCATGCGAACAAACAAGTGGATCATCAGCAGCTTAGCAGTTATTGCTCTTCTATCGCTCTCATTATTTTATATATTACCCGAAGAAAAAACTGCTCCTGATCAGCGGCAGTTTATCCGTGCTGCGGTAAGCAATTACGGATCGCTTAAAGACAAAGGGATTGGACAGGTTGAAATCCTTTCAGATCGCGAAGTACGCTTTCTCATCACTGGCGCTTCTGACGACAATGCTCTCTCACAAGAGACTCTGGACGGAAACCTGAAAAGCTTCTGTGCTCTTTTGCTTCAGGAAGCTGCGAAAAGCCCTGTGGAAATAGTACCGGATGCAGAATTTCAACTGAGCTACCATCATCGTCAAATTGCTGCCATAAGTGGTGTTTATAGCTGTAAAAATGCTCAAAGCTGACACATCCATACCAAAACAATTCGATACAATAAATCTATCTGGTTCTATCGGCGTTTTTGATTCCGGGTCGGGAGGCCTTACCATATTACAGGCGCTACAAACCACTTTACCAATGCATGATTTCCTCTATTTCGGGGATCATCAGCGGGCACCTTACGGTGAGAAAACCGGGCCGGAAGTTTATGAAATGACCCGACAAGCAGTTCGATTCCTGTTCGATCAGGGATGCAACCTTGTCATTCTGGCCTGCAACACAGCATCAGCCATTGCCCTGCGAAAGTTGCAACAGGAATGGTTGCCTTCCTATGCCCCCAACAAACGTATCCTCGGCGTGCTTGTTCCCATGGTTGAAACTATCACGGACCGCCCCTGGATTAAGTGGGAACAACACCCCCAACAATATCTACAGGGAACTGTGGGTATCTTTGCTACCGAAGCTACGGTGAAAAGCAAGACCTATCTTGTTGAAATTGGCAAACGTGCGCCACAGCTTAACGTCATCCAACAAGCCTGTCCGGAACTGGTTCCTGCGCTGGAAACGAAAATAGACTCAGCAATAACAGATGCATTAGTCGAAGATTATGTAAGCCAACTGGTTGAGGAAAACAATAAAATCCCCAACTGGATCATGCTGGGTTGTACGCACTATCCCTTGCTTAAAAAAGCGTTTGAGAAGGCTGCTGACAAAATCATCGGCAATATCATGGGCCAAGGTGTTCCCATTCTCTGCCAACCCTCTATCTGTGCTGACAGTCTAGCAGATTACCTAAAAAGACACCCCAAGCTGACAAACAAAACAACAAAACAACAAGGCAAAACGCAATACTTCACTTCCGGGGACCCAGAGTATGTCAAAAAGACAACCGCTATTTTCCGATCACAAACATCGGCAGCTACCAACCATGAGGCCCAATGGATAAAAGCCTTGTAAATAAATGATAGCGGAATAAGGCTTGATTATTCAGGGTGCATAGCCCATGCGCAAATTACCCCACTGCTTTCCTTTAACCATGATTGGGGTACTTAGATCTTTCATTAAAACAAAGTTCCCTCCGCCCATATCCCGTAAATAACTTTGCAACAGGTATTCGAGTACATTCGCTCCGGCAGACGCCCCTGTCCTATCTGTGAAAATTCGCCGATTTCGACAATTACCCGCATTCCAGACAGGATCATCTGGTCTTTGCGGATTATTATAAATCAAGTTATGGGTTGGCAGATATCCGTTAACATCAACTGCCGCACAAAAAGCAACCTTCTCATGAAAATCAAGAACAGGTTCTTGAGCTTCGGGCAAGACGCGATCAGTGAAGTCCAGATACCTTGTCGTGTGTTGTTGTGGATTGCTGTTTTCAACAGCTTGATAGTCTCGGTCAAACAAATCATCCAATGATATTTCACCCGCATCGACCCCCTTTTCAAAGCGTCGGCCAATATCTTCCGCTACACTTATTCCCTTTGCAATAAAGGGCTGGTCAATTGCAATCACCCCTTCCAAACATGTTTTCGCGATTTCACTAGACTCTTGATTAAAAGAGACTTTAATTCCTGAAACATGAGCGTCCTGCACAACACCATGAAGCATTCCATAGGGGCGTAACTCAATATCAACAGAATTCCCCTCTTCCAAAATCATATCGAGTCTGCATAATAAAACACCTTCTGTTGTAAAATCTCGCAATGTTACGGGCTGACGGGTTCCTTCATAAGCCACAATACCATATAGATCATACGGGATACGTTCGAGTTGTTCTCCGCCATCCGAGTGTGTTTCCTTAACTGCAGTCTCTAAACGAAGATTAAGCGCCTCAAGAAGATCCCGCATCTGATTTGCACTGCTTTCCTGCGTTCCTGTCAAACTGCAAACATCGTTCACTTCTGCAACAACTTTCGACATAGAATCTGTTACCTGGCGCGTGCTAACGGCAGCTTGCTGTGCATTCTTGCCGATTTCATTAATTGCAGAGACTTGTTCCTGAACACGATCAGATACTTCCGAAGAAAAATCTTCGACAGAATTGATAACAGAAGAAATGTTCGAAATCACCTCGACCACTTGCCCTGTCACCGACTGAATTTCACTAATCTGATCAGTTATGTCTTTTGTTGCTTCCGCAGTTTGTTGCGCAAGGCTTTTCACTTCACTGGCAACAACGGCAAATCCTTTCCCGGCATCCCCTGCCCGGGCAGCTTCGATTGTCGCATTCAGAGCTAAAAGATTGGTTTGCCCGGCTATACCTTCAATCAGTTTGACAACATCCCCAATCCGTTCGGAAGCCTGCGCAAGGATCTGGATAGTATCAGTTGCTCCTTTGGCTTCTTTTGCAGCACCCTTCGCACTTTCCGCAGTTTTGGCTACATGTTCGCCCACCAACGCAACAGAAGCATTCATTTCTTCCGTTGCAGCTGCAACAGCATCAACATTTTGTGTTGCGGTATTAGCGTCATTTTCCAGTTGGCTAGCCTGGGTACTGACACTATCCAACGCATTCCGCGTTGCCATACTTGCATCCTGCATCGCGTCCCCCGCCAATTTGACCTGGGACATTGTTCCTTCAAACTCTCCCTGCAGAGCATCTCCAAGTGTATGAAGATCGCGACGGGCAGCATAAGCCCGCCGTTCAGCCAGCGTTAAATTATCCGTGTTCTCACTAGTCGCAATTTTCTCCATTCGGCGATAACACCCCCTGTTTTTTTTAAGGCATCCTGTAATGCCTGTACTTCTCAAAATCGCAGATAATAAGGTCCCGTATTTAAGTTAATAAAACGTTTGCCGAGGATAAATTTTCCTATCAAAGCCTTAGACCTTTGGCTTAAATAGCTATCGCAAATATTATTGCGCATCGTGGAAAATCAGACCGAGGGTGTGGCGCTTGCCGGACCTGATTTCACTAACACCATGTCGTATATTCACCCGATAAGTTCCACGTGTTCCATGTTTAGGGCGATGACGAACAGGAAAAATAACGGCATCACCTTGATCAAGAGGAACAACCTCTACACGCGACTGCATACGGGGTCGCTGTTCTGTGAGAACAAACTCACCCCCGGTAAAATCCTGTTCGGGCTTGGAAAGCAGGCAAGCAACTTGCAAGGGAAAGATGAACTCACCGTATACGTCCTGATGCAGACAGTTATAATCCCCAACTCCGTATTGCAATAACAAAGGCGTAGCCTTGCTTTGTCCTGCGTCGTGGCAAATATCGAGATACTCTTGATGCGTTCCGGGAAAGCGTTGATCTATTTTCATCAACCCATTCCACCTGTTTCCAATTTTAGCCAAGGGCTCATAAAATTCCCTTCGCAAACGAGCAATGAGATCCGGGAGAGGATAATCAAAATATTTATATTCTCCCTGTCCAAAACCATGTCGGGACATAACCACCCGAGAGCGATAAGGATCTTCTGCGTCATAACCGGCAGCCAGAACATGACAATCGCGCTCAGAAATTGCTCCCTTGAGGATGGCGTAACCTTTTTTATCCAAGTCTTGCGCCATCTTGACCTCAGATATCGCACAGAACCCCCGATAACCCAAAAATTGATCACTGAAGCTCTCTGCCACATCCATATTTTCAAGAATTTTCATTGGGCTGCAACCGCTTCACAATCCAATAACTTTTGCTTGCGTTCTACGCCCCAGCGATAGCCGGACAAAGCACCATCACTACGGACAACGCGATGACAAGGAATGGCAACGGCAATATGGTTTGCCGCACAAGCCGAGGCCACAGCCCGAACCGCCTTAGGTGAGCCAATTTTCTCTGCCACTTCCGCATAGCTCAATCGGCTTCCCACCGGAATATCAACCAAAGCTTTCCAGACGCGCTGTTGAAAGGCTGTGCCCCGAATATCCAACGGCAGATCAAGACCAATTGCGGGGTCATCGACAAACCCGACCACCTGTGCCACCCATTTTTCAAATTCCGTGTCACCACCCTTCAGGATTGCATTGGAAAAACGATCTTGCAGATCCTGCAACATGATCTCGGGATCATCGCCAAGAATAATGGAACAAATTCCCTTTTCACTTGCAGCAACAAGGATTGATCCCAGCGAACATTCCCCAAGGGCAAAATGAATTTCAGTATCCTTGCCCCCTTTGCGATAGCTCGTTGGCTTCATCCCCAACAACTTTTCAGTGTTGGCATAGAAGCGACCATTGGAATTAAAGCCGGCATTATAAATGGCTTCTGTCACCGTCTCGCTTTTGTTCAACCCTTTACGTACCCGATCATCCCGATGTGCATTGCTGTAGGCTTTTGGTGTGACGCCTGTGATCGCCTTAAAGGTACGGTGGAAATAAAAACGGCTCATGCCAACAGCTTCTGCCAAGGTATCAAGATCCGGTGCGTCCTCGGCTTCTTCGATCAGGCGGCAGGCTTTTTCAATTGCAAGAGCCTGACGTTCTTCCTTTTTCATTTCATTGGGACGGCACCGTTTACAAGCACGATATCCTGCTTTTTCAGCCTCTTCACAGCTGCTGTGAAAGCTGACATTTTCTCGCAATGCCAAACGCGCAGCACAGGAAGGACGGCAGTAAACTCCTGTCGTCAAGACAGCATAATAAAAAACATCATCAGCCGCAGTATTACGATCTACAATCGCCTGATAACGCTCATCATCCGTTAAAAATTCTGGTGAGGCACCCATAACATTTGCCATCTCTTTTGCTCCTGTCATCCAACTTGTAACACAACATTTCGTCAGTTTCTAAAAGCTATCTCAAAGATCATCTATCCAAACTCTGGTTCTTGCTTTTGAATTTTTGTTTTTTCACCTCCACTTTTGTCGAGCACACCATTGATATGCTGGATATGGCACCCTATGCAGCTCTAAAATCCGGAATCAATGGCGTGATGAACGTCTCGCAACAAAATACGGCTCCGAAGGATTTGTGGGTAAACAGTATTCTCCCCGGTGGCGCAGATACTCATGGAACGTTCTATTGCTTCCAACAAAGGAAGGGTTCGTTACAAACCATAGCAACAGACCTGCGGCACACCGCGAAAGAATAGCAAGCGTAACATTATTTCCGGCTTCAAATGACGCAAATTTTGTAACTAGTACAACCTGTTGATTCAAGACAGCGCCTGCATTAACAAAACATAGTCTTAAGGGTTCTATAATTACGAAATCATGTTTGGTAGAACTTTGGATTTGCTTAACGCAAAACGACCGTCACCAAGTGTGAACTGTGCGAAAGACAGCAAAATTAAATAAACTGGATATTCCCAACCACCATTAGGATAAGAGAAAACCCATCCATTACCAGCATGTACCCATGTTGCCCCAAGAAGAATGGGAAGCAAGGCCAGTGCAACCCATCGCGCCTGAATTCCCAACACCAGCATAAGACCACCGATTAATTCAGCAGTGAAAACGGCGTAGACAGTCCAGCCGGGAAAACCAATTGTTTCAAAAAAATCAGCCGCTGCTGCCAATCCGAAAATGTAAAACTTCAAAACAACGCCATGCGCTAAATACATGATGCCAAGCGCTACTCGAAGTACAAAAGTAGTAAGTTCCGTCAAATTATCCTGAGTCATTGCGATACCTCCACATATATGCATTTGCATGTACATTAATGCAAATGCATATATATGTCAAACTTGATGCAATTGCAGCTACCTGTCATTGTTGTCAGATGACGCATATACCAACACAAGAAATCATGAAAATCTGGGGGCGAATATTCCGCATCCAGAAAAAAGCTTTGGCCTATACAGAAAATGCACTCAAGGCCGAACAGCTTCCCCGACTTTCATGGTATGATATCCTGTTAGAGCTGGATAAAGCTGGTAACAATGGCCTCCGTCCTTTCGAAATTGAACGTAACCTGCTGCTTCCGCAGTATGGATTGTCTCGCTTGTTGGATCGCATCGAAAAAAATGGCTATCTACAACGTATACCCTGTGAAGAAGATGGTCGGGGACATCGGATAGTCATCACAAAAAAGGGACGAGATACAAGATTAAGGATGTGGCCAATCTACGCAAAAGCAATCCAAGATATTATAGGTTCCGGACTGTCAGAAAATGATCTTGGAACGCTTTCAAAACTTCTAATCAAGATCAATGTACCCGACCACTAGTCACAGGCAAAAAGCGCGTTAACTTGATCACACTTTTCAAGCCAGCAGCAAGGCCAGCCCGTTAGGTGACCTTGCTCTGAAACACACAGCATCAAAAATCAAATTGAACCGATATAGGTGTTTAACTTGATTTTTGCTAAAGGCTAAAGGAAATGTATATTTCTCTGCATAGGCGATAGTACATTTTTGGGAAAACGCAGGAAAGAATTGAGCCAGGTAGCCAATAGTATCCTACCCCAAAACAACAAGCCGCCCGTCCAGTCTGGCACCTGTTTCAGGTGAAATAATCTGACTGTTGCGAATGTGAGCAATAACTTCATTTCGATAGATCAATCCTGTGTGGTCGTAGTCCAGTTTGCGCATATCAAAACTTGGAATTCCCTCAGGAACGCCACCGCCAATTGTCTTACCGTTCCAATTTTCACCAAAGCCTCCGAGTGCAAGATAGGTATTCACGACCATCGTATAGCTTTTTTCCAAGCACTTCTCGATAGGCTCGCCTTTCAAGGTGATGTTCACAGCCCTCGCATCACGTGCTGATGCTCCGGGATCAATTTCATAACGAATGCCGGAAGAAAAATGCAGAAAACCACGCGATACAAATCCATCAAGATTGGTGTTTTCAACTTCTTCCTGACGCAATAACCTTTTGGCATTAGATTGCAGCATCTCATTTATCTGTTGTCCGTTAAGGCTGGCGATGTGAATGGCATCCGCGTAGGGCATAACATCATACCAGTTCTTGAAGCTGAGGGGACCGTGTTCTACACCCGTTGAAATACCTGTTGCGTTAAATTGTGCAAAGTCAACCTGCCCCCCGGCGAAGCTTTCAGATCTTGCCAGCACAGCATCATTCATATAGTTCGCAAGCTTATTTTCCCCGACATAGCGCGATGCAATCATCTCCTTACGTATCAGATCAGTACTTTCAACTCTACCAATTACTTCTGCTAGTTTACTATCCAGCGCCTTGATTAGCGGTGTTATATGCTGCTTTTCAAACTCTGCATCATAGTCGTCTTCGTTTTGCAGTGACGGAAATTTTGGATCATCAACAGCAACACGTTTATCCCCGGGTTTAATCGGATGTAGAGAAACCGAGCTATACCAGTCTTTGCGACCGTTCTCTGCCGCAATAGACATGGCAATATCCCCCAGATACTTGCCATGTGCTTCTGCCTGCGTAATCAATACACCGTCAATTAGATTGTTTTCATCCATCTTCTCTTCATTAAGACGCGTGTGCGTATGTCCCCCGACGACGACAACGGGCTTGTCTGTCAACTTGCTGGCAAGTCCGGCGATTGCAAAATCCCCCTCTCCAACATCACGTACTGTCGCAGCCTTCCCGGATGTATGTTTACCAACCCCATAGCCACAGTGTGAAAGAATCACGACAACATCAGAAATTTCAGCAACTGCAGGCAAAATGTTCTCGATCGCCTTCAAAGGACGATCGACGGCCAGCGTTTTGTCATCCGGTTGTCCAACACGAGTATCGATGTTGGTTGTCAGTCCAACCAAGCCAACCCGCAGGCCTTTGATTTCGGCAATCACCGCCGCGACATAATCTTCATCTCGCTTTAAATGTTGAGAAGAATGCACATTCGCGGATAACAATGGAAAACGTGCATCGGTTTGTACCGCTTTTTTCAAAAGTTCCGCACCGCGATCAAATTCGTGATTACCAATGGCCGCAATGTCCAGACCTGCTGCAGAATAGGTTCTATAGCCTGCATCAGCGACGAACTCATCTACGTTCCACCCCATAAGTTCATCAAAGATTGATCCCGTGTGGTCATCCCCGGCAGATACAAAAAGCACGGCCTCGTTTTCAGCAGCCGACGCACGTGCAGCCTTTACCCGCTTTACAATCTGGGAAAAACGATAGGTATCTCCTTTTTTCCCATGCATTTCGGTAATATGATTATGCATGTCATTAAAATGAAGAATTCGTAGAACCCGCCGTTCACCAGCAGTAAGTGTTGGTGATGGAACCGGGCTACCTTCTTCAGTGACAATCTGTTTAATTGCACCGCTCAATGGGTCTCCCTTGAGCAAAAACAGTTTTTCTATCGATCCCAAAGGATTGGGTGTAGCAGGAACCAATTGCAGTTCCCCAGCCAGTGGTGACGCATTACTACGCATCGTTAAAAAGGGAGAAAAACCAACAGCAGATGCCGCAACCACACCCCCAAGAAGCAACCGACGGCGGGTCATCCCCAATTTAACATTACTCATAACAAAAAATCACTTTCGCCAAGAAGAAGAATAAGAAGATAGGATCTCATCATCCTGCTCCCTGCCTATTACCAAGATATGACCCTGCCGTGATTTCTCAGTGAAAGTAATCTTTCAAAACAACTTTCACCCCTCCCCTGATGAAGACTAAGTATCATTACGCAGCATCTTTTCATCAGAGGCGTGATATTATTTGGTGCGTCATCGACACATAAACTTCAGAGGCTGGATATGATGCTCAAAACTCCGGGCACGTATGACATCAATTTGGCCTGCTGAACGGGAAAGGTTTCAAAATGAGTATAAAAGCATATAGTGCCGAGTTCCTTGGCACCTTCTGGTTGGTTTTCGGTGGCTGTGGATCGGCTGTCCTCGCGGCAGGTATTCCTGATCTTGGCATTGGTTTTGTCGGTGTTTCTCTCGCCTTTGGTCTTACCGTTGTTACAATGGCTTATGCTGTTGGCCATATATCCGGCGGGCATTTTAATCCTGCTGTTACTCTTGGCCTGTGGGCGGGGGGCAAATTCGCTGCAGGACAAATCATTCCCTATTGGATTGCCCAACTCGCTGGTGCCTTTATTGCAGCCGGATTACTCTATGTGATTGCAAGCAGTGTCCCGGATTTTTCTGTAACTGGTGGCTTTGCCTCGAATGGATACGGGGAACATTCGCCGATGGGATATTCTATGATGAGTGGCCTCCTTATTGAAGTCCTTCTAACCTTCTTCTTTCTCTTCATCATTTTGGGTGTCACCGATGAAAAGGCACCAGCGGGCTTTGCACCCTTGGCTATTGGCCTCGCGCTTGTCCTCATTCACCTGATCTCTATCCCTGTCACGAACACCTCGGTAAATCCTGCCCGTAGCACAGGCCCTGCTCTTTTTGTTGGCGGATGGGCACTTGAACAGCTTTGGCTATTCTGGATTGCCCCACTTCTTGGCGCACTCGTCGCTGGTTTCAGCTATCGCTGGTTCAAATCTTAAAATATTGCGAGGTACAGAATGGCTCTAGGGCCTTTCTGTATTATCAGTCTTATCAATATTCGAGGTTTCGAAGTAATTAATAATCCTGTGAACTTCATCATTCCACTTGGACATGAAGGCCTTTGCAAGATCATCATCCCTGTGCAAAGCACACAAACAGTTTCCCTTCATGACACCACCGTTCAACAAGTCATCCTCGTGATCTGTGCCACTGATATCAGCAATACCCAGATCAAAACTCTGCGTTGCGACCATCTTGTGAACTTGTGGTGAACTCCTTGTTGTCAGGGTCACTCTGATATTTTCCTGCTCCCCTGTGAACTGACTGATAACTTTGGGAAGTAAAAACGCTGACGGCCCCGGCATCGCTACAATTCTAAGAACGCCTTTTTCAAAATCACGAATAGAGCGCATATTTTGTTCAGTTGTCTGTAACCGGGACAAAATATCAGTCGCTTCAGACATTAAATAATGCGCTTCGGGAACAGGAATAAGTCGACGGCTCCGACGTTCGAACAAGGAAATTCCCAACTCATCCTCCAGCGCTTTCAAACCCGCGCTCAAAGCTGGTTGGGTTCTATTCAGATTACGGGCCGCCTGAGAAACAGATCCCGTCCGCATTACTTCGCGGAAAATAGCCAGGTTTTTTAAATTCATATGAAATATATATAAATTATTTTTATCAAAACCAAGATATTTCAAATTTGTATTTATGAATAATTCTTGTCACTGTGATTCTCGTTATTTCCAAAACACATAAAAACAAGCTTCGATTCAATCGAACTGATGACAACAGTGGAGAAATACAATGAAACGTTTAACCAAGATTACAGGTGCTCTTCTTGCCTGTTCTATGCTCGCAGGTGCTGCATCCGCGCAAGAAATGAAGTTCTTTAGAATTGGGACCGGCGGTGCTGGTGGGACCTACTTCCCAATTGGAGGCATCATTGCCAACGCCATATCCAACCCACCAGGTTCACGTGCTTGCGGCGAAGGCGGTAACTGTGGCGTTCCGGGCCTTGTCGCCATGGCTCAATCAACAAATGCATCGGCTCATAACGTAAACGCTATTCAGGCCGGACAGATGGAAGCCGGTCTTTCCGGCGCGGCAACCCTGCACTTTGCCTATAAAGGTATTGGCAAATACGAAGGAAACGCCAAACCGGACCTTCGTATCATTGCCAATCTTTACCCCGAAGATCTTCACCTTGTGATGCCCAAAGGCGGATCACTTGATGGTATCGGAGATCTAAAAGGTAAACGCGTTGGTATTGCACAGGCAGGATCAGGCACACAGATCGCGGTTGAACTGATTATCGGGGATTATGGCGTTAATCGCGATAATATCGAAGAAGCAGAGCTTAACAATTCTCAAAGTGCAGAACGTGTTGCTGATGGGCAGCTAGATGCTTATTTCTACGCTGCAGGAACGCCGGTTGCTGCAATGATCCAGCTGGATAACACCAAAGGGATGGAGCTTTATTCCTTCACTGACGAAGAAGTAAAACAGGCGAACAAAACAGTGCCTTATTACATTCCGTCAAAAATCCCTGCGGGTACCTACCCCGGCGTTACCTATGACGTAAATACTGTTGCTGTATCAGGTATTCTTGTAACCAACGCCAATCAGGATGAAGAACTGATCTATCAGATCACAAAAGCAATGTGGTCAGATACTGCCCGCAAACTTTTGGACAACGGTCACGCCAAAGGTAAAGCCATTACCCTTGAAACGGCACTCGATGGTGTCGAAGGTATCGGTGTGCCTCTGCACCCCGGCGCGGAACGTTTCTATAAAGAAGTCGGTATGATCAAGTAAAATCAAACTGATCTTGTAACAGGGAGCAAACAACCTTGCTCCCTGTTTAACGACCAATTTCAATAAATAAACATAAACAAATCTCTGCTGTAGAAGACTTGGGTGAAACATGTCGTTACAATCCGAACTCGACCAGAAAGCTCTGGATGCCATTGAGAGAAAATATGATACTTCTCTCAACACCAGAGAAAACGGGCCGCTTTTAACAAAATGCATCTATTGGGCGACAGTTGCCTTTGCCCTTTATCATTTATGGACAGCTGGTTTTGGAACGCCTGTGGATTATGTTCATATGGGTCTGCATCTATCGGGTTTGTTTCTGTTTATTTTCATTGGTTTTCCAATCATCAAAAATCAAACACGACTAGAATACAATCCGATAGGTTTCATTAAACCTGCCAACGTTCCTCTCTATGACTGGATCTTCATGATACTCGCGATTGCCGCATCACTATTTTTGTGGGTGAGCTGGCAAGGTGTTTCACTCATCGGGTATGAAGTTCCCAGCCAGATGTTACGTCAGGGAAACCCCACTGGACTTGATGTTTTCTTTGGCTCGGTACTTATCCTAGCCGTTCTTGAAATCGCTCGAAGAACAATCGGTTTTGTTCTGCCTCTTATTATTATGATCTTTATGATCTACGCGATTTTTGGCCCTCAAATGCCTGTACAAATATTACAACACCCCGGTGTGGACTGGTATCAGTTCGTAAACAACATGTACTTCCCATTCGAAGGTATTTTCGGGGTTACGCTCTGGGTCGTTTCAACTGTCGTATTTCACTTCGTGTTATTTGGTGTCGTTGCCCAACGGATGGGACTTGGTCAATTCTTTGTCGATAATGCCATGATCGCTGCTGGTCGCTACACGGGTGGCCCTGCGAAAGTTTCCGTCGTTTCATCTGCCTTTTTTGGCACGATATCCGGCTCTTCCATTGCCAATACTGTCTCCACGGGTTCTCTCACAATTCCCAACATGAAAAAGATGGGCTATCCGGGCCATTTTGCTGGTGGTGTTGAGGCAGCAGCCAGTGCGGGTGGACAGATAACGCCCCCGATTATGGGCGCAGCAAGTTTCTTGATGGCTGAATATCTGGAAGTTCCCTACACGACGATCGTTATTGCCGCCATTATTCCGGCCCTGATGCACTATATCGGCGTGATGTCTATTGTCCATTTCACCGCTAAAAAGCTCAACCTCAAGACCTACACCAAAGAGGAACTCCCTATTCTCATAAGAGTTTGGAAAGAAGGCTGGCATACAATCATCCCCCTTATTGCTCTTTTGGTTGTTCTTTTTTCCGGTTACTCCCCGAATATGGCCGCATTTATTGGCCTTAGTCTTTGTATTACAGTCGGCTTTTCAAGCTTTAGAAAACCTCTCACCCTGATTTTGCCACTGGCTTTGCTTGCCTTTGTGTTCTGGAAAGCGTCTGCCCTCAGTGGAGAAGGTTTCTCACCTGTTATGGCTGGTGTTTTAGCTGCCTGTATTATTATCGGGATGATCCACAAAGGAGAACGTCATAGCTTCAGGTCACTTTTTGACAGTCTTCATGTTGGCGTTCAATACGCCTTGGCAGTGGGTGCTGCTTCAGCAGCCGTTGGTATTGTTGTCGGGGTCATAAACACAACCGGGGTTGGGTTTAGATTAGGCTTTATGGTTACCGGTGGTGCTGCAGAAATGGCTGAAACCCTCCATGCCATTCTGGGTTGGATTCCTGTCGATGCCTTTACTCAAGCATCCATACAACAATTCTTGTCGCTTGTTCTTATTGCTATTGCCTGCATTCTGATGGGTGCAGGATTACCGACAACAGCCCTCTACATCATGCTCGTTTCAGTGGCACAGCCTGCTCTCTCTCAATTGGGTGTGCCACCTCTCGCCACACATATGTTCGTGCTTTATTACGGGGTGATCTCTGAAATTACGCCACCTGTTTGCGCTTCTGCCTATGCGGCGGCGGGTATTGCAGGGGCAAACCCCTTTAGAACTGGCATCAGTGCTTTCACCCTTGGTCTTGGCAAGCTTATGGTCCCGATGGTCTTTGTCTATGCACCGACGATGCTGATTGTCCTGCCAGAGTATTATAGTCTGTCATCATTCCTTCAGGTCACAATAACCTGTGCTATGGGTATTTTTGCCATAGCCACATCCGTTTCTGGTTACTTCCTTACCCACCTCACAGGAATTTGGCGTCTCCTGATGGCGGTTGCCGGGTTGTTGATGGTTGCACCTAGTTTAAATAGTGATCTTTTGTCTCTCGTCATTGTTATTCCAGTGCTCATTCAGCAATGGAATCAACGAGAGCAAAGCCCGTTAGTAAATGCCTAAAATCAATAAGCTTTTGATCATAGATATCTGGCCTAAGTAAAGATCGTAAAAGATGAAAGAAATAACAGTTATAGGTGCCGGCATTGTCGGCATATGTACCAGCTTGTCCCTGATCGAAGCCGGGGCCAAGGTACAACTGATTGATCGTGATGCCCCGGGACAAGGAACCTCATACGGAAATGCGGGAGTTATCTCGCCCTGGTCTATCATCCCACAATCAATGCCGGGCGTTTGGAAAAACATACCCAAATGGCTATTGGATCCCAATGGCCCTGTATCAGTTGACTTCTCGCATCTACCCAAGCTCATTCCTTGGGCATTAAAATTTCTTTCCCAAGCCAAGCCACCACATGTTCATGCCGCCGTCGAGGCGATGGAACTTCTTAATCAAGACAATATCCAGCGTTATCGCACACACCTCAAAGACACAGGATACGAACATCTCATTCAAGATAGTTACTATGTCCACGCCTATCGCAATGCCAACGCCGCAGATCTTTCCAGTTTGGAATATAAAATCAGGCAAGAAAAAGGGGCTGATCTTGAGCGAGTTGATGCCTCAGCATTACAAAAACTGGAACCTGCTCTTACCCATAATTACAAAGCTGCAATCCTGATAAAAGGACAGGCAAGAGCAACTTCACCCGGCTTAATTGGCGAAATCCTTGCCAATAAATTTCTCTCTATGGGGGGGGCGATCACAAGATCAAATGTGCTTGACCTCCGACAAACAGGTGATCAGTGGCGCGTGAAAACAACAGAGGAACAGATTGTTACGGACAATGTTGTCATTGCTGCCGGAGCATGGTCGACAGAATTACTAAAGCCTCTTGGGTACGACATTCCTTTGCAGTATGAACGTGGATATCACGCCATGTTCAAAGATCCGGGTGTAGCCCTGACGCACTCTATCATGGATGTAGATTACAAATGCGTGGCCTCTTCAATGAATGATGGTTTGCGTGTCGCCGGACAGGCTGAATTCGCTGATTTGGAAAAACCACCCACAAAATTCCGTGCGAATCGTATGGGAAATTTAGCGAGACAGATGGTTCCGAATTTGCCTGAAACACCCCCGGAAACGTGGATGGGAACCCGCCCTTCTTTGCCTGATAGCTTGCCCTGTATCGGAGAATTTTCTGGTTCCAAAAATCTATACGCCGCATTTGGGCACAGTCATTACGGATTAATGATGGCCCCCAAAACTGGCGCACTTGTCGCTGATATCGTTATGAACAATCCAATCAACACAGACTTGTCTGCCTTTAAGCCTGAACGTTTCACCAGAAAATAAAGCATAATAAAATAAGTAAACACAAAATTTGAATAGTGAATTAACATGCCACAGATACCAAAAAACACGAGACAAAAGGCCAATAATATCGGGCATCCAACTTTAGGTAATAGAACACGTGGTGATCGGAATATCTATGGTGTTTCCATCGGGGTTATCTGCCTTGAAAGTTATTTCCCCAAGCCATCTGGCCATATCAAAAATCCGGCAGGCTTATCCTTCCCTGTGCTCTATCACACGATTAAAGGCGCCACGGTGCAAAAACTTATTAATGCTCCGGATGCTGCCTTACGAGATCGCTTTATTACGGCGGCTAAGGATTTGGTACGCGAAGGCGCGCGGGCCATTACGAGTAGCTGCGGTTTTTCAGCGCTCTATCAAAAAGAACTCGCCGCAGCAGTGGATGTACCGGTCTTTGCTTCCAGCCTGATCCAGATCCCATTGGTTTGGAATATGACAGGCTGCAAAGCCCCGGTGGGTGTGCTCACCGCCAATAGTAAGGGACTTACCCCTGCCCACTTTGCGGCGGTAGGAGCTGCCGATATTCCTGTGGAAATACAGGGTATGGAGGATCAACCTGAATTCTCGACTGTCATTCTAAAAAACCAACGTACTGATATGGATCTGCAAAGAATAGAAGATGAAGTTCTCGATGCTGCCCGAAAACTGCTGGCACGGGCGCCCGATACCAAGTCACTGGTTCTGGAATGTACTGATATGCCGCCTTACGCCCATCGAATTCAAAGGGAAACGGGATTGCCCGTATTCGACCTGACAACCCTTGCGACCATGGCGCACAATGCCACAACGCCTCTACGCTACAAGGATCGTTTTTCAAATTGATCTCGAGTTTGAAGAGGTTCCCGAACAAACCTCTTCCCCGCTTTGGAGCATCTGTTTTCACCTGACATGCCTACTTGCCAGAATCAAAACAGGATTAAAACGCTGTGCGCTGACTCCAAAGCATTTTCACGGCCCGAAGGATTTTCATGTCTTTCGGGCTTTTTTTTCATTTCGCATAAAAAGCCAAAAACATAATTTTATGTAATATTTTCAAAAGAATAAAACTTAAAACACCATTATGAAATCATATGAAATTCACATATTTTTTTCATTAAAATGAAATTTTTGCTATCTTTTTTCATTTAATTCTGCCTCTATTATGCAAACAGGTTAGAAGAGTTTGGTAAGTTATGGCGCGACCCAAAGTAGAGAACGAGTTGGAAGAAGAGTCAGTCACCGTTGGTGGGCAGATCCGGGATCTGCGCAAGGCCAAACGCATGTCGGTGACAACACTGGCTGAAAAAATCGGTAAATCTGTTGGCTACGTCAGTCAGATCGAGCGCGGTATCTCTGCGGTTTCCATTCCCATTCTCAACAAAATCTCTGCAGCACTTGAAATCTCAAATTCATGGTTTTTCCACGGTGAAAATGACGCAGATCCAACCGAGAAGGCTCATGTTGTGCGTGCAGGCAGTCGTCGTCGCCTCAGCTTTACCGGATCCGGCATGGTCGAAGAGCTGATGTCCCCCGATCTTAGCGGTGACGTCGAATTGATTATGGGGCGTTTTGAGCCGGGATCAGCAACAGGTGAAGAACAGATTACCCGGGAAAAGGTTGAAGTTTCCGGACACGTCATAAAAGGAACCATCGCGGTTGAAATCGGGGAAGACACCTATGAACTCGGTGTTGGTGACAGCTTTCGCATCAATCCCGGAGATCCGCACAAAACCTATAACAATGGCGCGGAAGAGGCAGAAGTCCTCTGGATACTCTCTCCGCCCCACTACTAACGATCTGTGATCGATACTCGTTGGGGGCTACGTTCAAGACTACCCCCAACAAAATAAAACAATGCCCCGGGGCCCACTCCTCTTGTACTGAGCCCCCTCTTGTATGGAATTAGTAAGATGGCGAATAAAAAAGCTCTTCCCGAACAGGCACAGGTTGTAATTATTGGCGGCGGTGTAATCGGCTGCTCAGTGGCCTATCATTTGACCAAACTCGGATGGAAAGATGTTCTGCTGCTGGAAAGAAAACAACTTACCTGTGGTACGACCTGGCATGCTGCGGGTTTGGTTGGTCAACTCCGTGCAACGGAAAACCTGACCAAAATGGCAAAATACACTGCTGATCTATACAAGAACCTTGCAGCAGAAACCGGACAGGAAACCGGGCTGGTTCACACTGGCTCAGTCTCTGTTGCCCAGACCGAAGGTCGATTTGAAGAACTCAAACGTGGCGCATCTATGGCCCGCAACTTTGGTCTGGAAGTTGATGTCATCACACCGGAACAAATTCTGGAACACTATCCTATTGCTGATGTCAGTAACCTTGTCGGTGGTGTTTATCTTCCGGGGGATGGACAGACAAACCCGATTGATACAACACAGGCCCTCGCAAAGGGTGCTCGCCAGGGTGGTGCCACGATTATCGAAGGCATCAAGGTCGAAGACATCATAACAGAACCCGGCCCGGATGGAGGTAAAGTGACAGGCGTTCTCACCGATCAGGGTGACGTTCGTGCTGAAATCGTTGTGAACTGCGGCGGTATGTGGGCGCGCGAAGTGGCGAAAAAAGTCGGTGTGAATGTCCCCCTTCATGCAGCCGAACACTATTACATCGTGACCGAGGCCATCGAAGGCCTGCCAAAACTACCCACACTCCGCGATCCGGATGGCTATAATTACTACAAGGAAGATGCGGGCAAGCTGCTGATAGGTTGCTTTGAGCCAAATGCAGTGCCATGGGGCCACAAAGGTATTCCTGATAATTTCTGTTTTGATGAATTGCCTGAAAACTGGGATCAGTTCACCCCGGCACTGGAAAATGCCATGGCGCGTATTCCTCTGTTGGAAAGTGCTGGCATTCATACCTTCTTTAACGGTCCGGAAAGCTTTACACCCGACAACCGTTTCTACCTTGGCGAAGCACCCGAGATGAAAAATTTCTACGTTGCTGCTGGTTTTAACTCGACGGGTATCCAATCCGCCGGTGGCGCAGGCATGATGCTCGCCAACTGGATTGCCAAAGGCCATTGTCCGGTTGATCTGTGGGATGTTGATATCCGCCGTGTTCAGCCCTTCCAGGGTGGTGACAAATATCTTTTTGATCGCACAACAGAGGCTCTTGGCCTGCTCTATGAAATGCATTGGCCGGAAAAACAACCCGTTACCTGTCGCGATATCAAACGTTCCCCCATTCATGATCGCCTTGAAAAAGCCAACGCCTGTTTTGGGCAGATGGCTGGCTGGGAACGCGCAAACTGGTTTGCCCCCGAAGGTGTTGAACCAAAATATGAATACTCCTATGGGCCGCAGAACTGGCATGATTACTGCGGCGCAGAATGTAAAGCGGCCCGTGAAAACGTTGCTCTTTTTGATATGAGCTCTTTCGGGAAATACATGGTGCAGGGTAAGGACGCTGTGAAAATCCTCAACCGGATTTCAGGGGCCAACATTGACGTCCCGGTTGGCAAGATGGTCTATACGCAATGGTTGAACAAACGCGGTGGCATCGAAGCAGATCTGACCGTAACCCGTCTGGCAGAAAACAGCTTTATGGTGCTGTCATCAGGCGGCACACAGACCCGTGATTTCCATTTCCTCAACAGCCATATTTCAGAAGATGACCATTGCTTTGCAACAGATGTCACATCCGGCTATGCGCTCTTTGCTGTTATGGGGCCAAACAGCCGTGAGCTATTGAAAAAGGTAACCCCTGCCGACCTTTCCAACGCAGCCTTCCCCTTTGGCACCTGTCAGGAAATCGAGATGGGCTATGCCAAGATCAAAGCCGGACGCATCACCTATGTGGGTGAATTGGGGTGGGAACTTTATGTGCCATCCGAATATGCCGTTCATGTCTTTGATACTCTGATGGAAGCAGGCAAGGATATGGACCTCACCCTTGGCGGCATGCACGCGGTGGATACCTTGCGCTTGGAAAAAGGCTTCCGTCACTGGAGCCACGAAATTTCTGACGAGGATACCCCGTTGGAAGCAGGTCTTGGCTTTGCGCTTGCCTGGGACAAGCCAGATGGCTTCATTGGCCGCGAAGCTTTGCTGGAACAGAAGGGAAGACCACTTACCAAACGGATGGTTGCCCTCCAGCTCAAGGATGCCAAAACCGCGAATGGTGAACCGCCGATGATGTACCACAACGAACCGATCTACAAAGGTGACAGGATTGTCGGCAAGATTACATCTGGTCGTTACAGTCATACGCTGGGCTGTACGATCGGTCTTGGTTATGTCCACGATGAAAACGGCGTCACAGTTGACTGGGTAAAAGAAGATAATTTCTCGGTCGAAATCGCTTGTGAACGCTTTGAAGCCACCTTGTCCCTGAAGCCACTTTACGACCCGAAGTCAGAACGGCCTAAAGCAGACGGGTGAAGGTCCGGGAATAAGCTCCAGCCGATTGTACCAGCCAGTCATCGGCTGCGGGCCTTCCCCGCTCGACACCACCTGCCAAGCGGGCACACACAAGCCCGTATAAAACCACTGTACGCCCCTCAAGCTCTCCCAAGCCATTAGACCGTACACTGTGGATTAACCCGGTTCTGTCAAATAAGGAACCAACTCTACCGCAGCATTCTTCATAGAGTGTTGCGGTATTTTTTGAATAATGGATATACAGAGGATCATCCGCAGTTAATCGTTCGGATAGCGCTCAATTTACAAATGTCGGTCAAAATCCATCGACTTATGCAGTATCCGGATAACGTTGATAACCCTCTTATCTTGTTGAAAGAAAGTTACGTGAGATCCAGATAAAAATTTCCGATAGCCACTACGGACATCAGAAATATCCTTAGCCAAGAAAGGCTCTTCTCTGTGCCTTTCTATCGCAGCATAAAGTTCTCTGACATAGTTATCAGCCTGCTTGGCTCCCCATTGATTGTTGGTGTAATTCCAAATATCACTGAGGTCTCTTTTTGCAAGCGGTGTGAATACAATCTGTAAGGGCGAATGCCCCCTTCATAGTGTCAGTGATTTATTTTTATCGACCAGAAATGCTTCTAAATCCAAGGCGGAAGAAGCCCCCGATTTCTCACCTTCGATTAAGGCTTCACGAAGCTTTTCCAATCGCAAATGATCTTGCCGAATAAGATCTCGCACATAATCAGACGCATTAGCATAGCGCCCGGATTGCACATTATCCTCAACCCAGCTCTTCATCTGATCCGGAAGGGACACATTCATCGTCGCCATACCAAAACTCCTCTAAAAGAAACATTATTTAATGGCAATCTTTGTCATTTGTCAATTTCAACAATGATTAACGATCCATAGTTTTTTACTTAAACGACGATCCAGATACTGAGGAACATAATAAGAAGTGAGGAAAATAATAGCTAAATAAGTCTATTGTAACTTTTTCGAATTAATCACTGGTAGATCAAAAAATTCGTTATGTCTCAATTCTTTATTGTTATGCGAGCCAATAACATTACCAGAATTTTTGTGTGAACTACTGCGCTTGGCTTGCTGCCCCGCTTGCTCCATAGCGGTTACAGCATCAAGAGCCTGTAACAATGCTCGACTACACTTTAGCTTTGTGACCATTTGTACGCACTTTCACTTAAGTCGTATCGGGGTTTCTCTAAATACTAAAGTTGCCATGTTACCAATACACCCCTGCGAAGTTCATACTTATAACTAACAACCAATAAGTGTACATACTATAGAAAGTGAAAATCAGATAAACCCTAGGAATTAAGGGTGAACTAATTATCAATCGAGCAAACCAAGTTCTAGTGCTCTTCGAACAGCAGCTGTCCGTGATTGAGTACCTAACTTATGCAAAACACCTGTAATCAATTCATTGATATAGGCTTCAGATTTATCCAACGTTGCAGCAATCTCCTTTGATGACATTCCATAGGAGGCAAGCGTCAAAGCTTGTTTTTGCCGAAGCTTTAATGTCAGATTTCCCTCTTTGGAAACATGTATCGCTACTTGGTGAAAACATTCAGCAATAGCTGTCGCACAAGCGATTTTTTCTGGCGATGCTTCCCTGACATTTTTATTTTCATCTGTTTTTGCTGCAGCCATTGTCAAAATCGCCTTTGCTTTTGCAACCGATTTGAGAGGAACTGTTATTCCGTTAAAAACACCATATTTTGTCGCTTCATCAAAAAAATCCTGATACTTCCCCGTAAACTCTGGCATGCAAGCTGACCAGAAAAAAGTAGCATTTCTATTGAATGCTTCGACAAAAACGGGATCTATTTGATCGTATCTTTTTTCAAAATAAATAGCTTTCCATTCTTCACTATAGGTATAGATCGATACCTCAATCGCCACACAATTCTTGGTAAAGAGGACATAAACAAACTGCTGAAAATCTAATCTGTGAATAACTTTAGTAAGAACACTCTGCAAATCATCAGTTGTTTCGCATTGTTTTATTTCTTTCAATGACAACACTAACTCAGAGTATTTCATGGCCCTATCCAATCAACGAAAAGAACGTTTCACCCTAGCAATTCAGGGTGAAACGTCCAATAAAATATATCCGATTTAGGGGATTAGCTAGCAACCCTTACAGCAAACAGTATCCTGCCCCCGATTTAAAATTAGCTTAAAGTAAGATAGTCTTTTTGCAGTTTGATACCGGGAGACCGATGTATGAAAAGACGTAAATGGACGAGTGAGATGAAGAGCCTGATTGTATTGTCAGGCTTGCAGGGACAATCCGTCAGCGATATTTGTACTGAGCATGGCATCAGTCAGGCACAATATTATCAGTGGCGAGACCAGTTTTTGTCGAATGCTTCGAGGGCATTTGATAGTGAGAAGGTTGGCAAGAAGCAGGCTCGGCTTGAAATTGAGAACCAGAAACTCAAAGGACTGGTTGGAGAACTAACGCTTGAATTAAAAAAAAGCGAGCCGTGGTTATGAAGCGGGGTTCTTATGCAGCAGTCGCTGTTAAAAATGCGCCTCTTGTCAGACGTATAGGGGAGATTAAATCAGACCATCCTTTCTGGGGTTATCGCAGGACATGGGCACACTTGAGGTATGTGGATAATATCAATCTCAGCAAGAACCGTGTGCACCGCTTGATGAAGGAGCACAATCTTTTGGTGACAAAAAACATGAAGCTTAAGGCTATTCGCCGGGCAAATACCAAAAAGCCAAAACCAGATCGTCCAAACCAGTGGTGGGGCATTGATATGACCAAGGTTATGATCGAAGGTTATGGTTGGGTTTATGTTACGATTGTTATCGACTGGCATACCAAGAAGATTGTTGGTCATCATGCTGGCCTGCAATCCAAAGCCTGGCACTGGCTGGTGGCTCTTAATATCGGTGTTAACCGACAGTTTCCTGGTGGCGTCAGAGAACACGATCTGAAACTGATGTCAGATAATGGCTGCCAGCCAACAGCAACTTCTTTTATGAAAGCCTGCAACGCAATGGGCATAAAGCAGGCCTTTACCTCTTACAACAATCCAAAGGGCAATGCTGATACCGAACGTTTTATGCGGACCCTGAAAGAAGAGCTTGTCTGGATCAATGAATGGACAAGCCCAACCGTATTTTTTGAAGCTTTAAACAAATGGATTGAGCACTATAAACAGCAGCTATTTGCACTCAACGCTCGGCTACATGCTGCCTGAAAAATTTGAGAGTGAGTTTAACCAAAAACTGCACACCAAAACTATCTTAAAACGGGCTTGCTAAAATGGGGGCACTACAATCCCTTGCTTATCTAAACTCAATCATCGAAATAAACGGACACAGGCAAATCCCGTTCCATCAGATTTTCACCAGGAACCCAGCCCAGACGTTCGCAAAAAACGCGATAGCGCAATTCAAACATGGATCTGATCTGTGGTTGAAAATACTCGTAGTGATTGGGATCTATTTGCACAAACATGTTTCTCTCCATTGATTTGAGGGAGAGAAACTGTAATGCAATTCATGCCTGAGTTTAGGATACTTTTCTCAATTACACGAAGTATATACTCAATTATACGAAGTATATAAATGTGTGATTATTCATAGCAAGCGAATGTTCAAGCTCAAAAACAGAAAAGAACTGGTTATAAAAGACACCAGAAAAACAACAAACTAAAGATTTAACGAAAAATAAACCAGGATGGCGTCATATCTATCTCTTTGATTATATGACACTCTATGAATAGTCCTTCTGGTCATATTCTTTGAAGTATATTCTTTTTAGAGTTTCAAACAGTTTGTTCTAGAGTGATGTAAAATTGACCGCTGCCTGTGATCTTAAGAACATTGAATTTCTGATTGTTGACGACAATCCTGTGATGCAGCGTATTGTGAAAACAATCCTGCGCGCCTTTGAGGTCAGCAATCCACGGGTCGCCTCTTCGGCGGAAGAAGCCATTCAGGCACTGCGGACCATGCCAGCGGACATTGCCATTATTGACCTGGATATGGCGCCAGTGAATGGCAATGACCTTATCCGTCAGCTTCGCACAGAAGACAGTAGCCCGACACCCTATATTCAAATTATTGTTCTAACCGCGCTTGCAGAAAAAACAGATGTCACAACAGCACGTGACAAGGGTATGAACGAATTCATTCTCAAACCCCTGTCACCAATGATGTTGTACAAAGCCATTGAGCGTATCATTAAACATCCACGCCCCTTTGTCCGTATTGAAAGCTATGTCGGTCCCTGTCGACGGCGTAAACATGATAATTCCAAAGATGATCAGCGTGAAGAGGATGACGTGAGCTTTATTCCAGAGGACACATTTCCCTGGAACAGGAACATTTAAAAACCAAGGCATCCATGACCGGGGATTTCGAAAAACTCTATAACAATGCCTTGAGACGCGCCGCGCCCTCACGAATAACAGCTTCATCCTGCCCACCGATGAAGAGATATGCGTAACCATCCTTGCGCCAGCTGGCAGCAGCCATTCCCTCTAGCTCATCCATACCGATTGCTTCTGTGTCACCTTTATCCGTTCGAATAATGCAAAGCGCAACGGGCTGCCCTTCAGGCGAGAGATAAGCCAACTGGACCAAAGGCTTTCCTTTGAATCCCAATAACTGTGCCCGTTTAAAAATCAATTCGGAACCAGATGTCATTTTGGCCAGATCAATGCCCATTTCAACAGACAGGTTATCAAGGTTCTTCTGTATCTGTTCCGGCGTTAATTCAATGGTATCCAGTGTCTGGCCAACATAAAGCGATTGATATGCAGCCACATAACTCTTCCACCCCCGGGCTTCGTCTGGCGCAAGGTACGTCCTTGCAAACAGGCCGCCAATAATAAGGCTAATTAAAACAGATGCCGCCAAAGATCCTGCATAAGCCCAGTTACCGGAACGCCTGTTTGATACAGTCGCATCCTCTGTCAAAACAGAGGGTAAATCAGGTGCCTGATCCCTAACCTGCTGCATTGCTTTTTTTAGCTCATCTACAGGTAAAGAAAGATCTTCGAGGCGCGTTTTTAAAACAGCATCAACCTCAAGAGCGCGCTCTATTTGATAGGCCAGATCATCAGTCGCTTCCCCATCAAGAAAAGCCGTCAGATTTTCGTCTGTGAACTGTGTCATCCGGCTCATTCCGTACCTGTCTTTTCTTTGTCCATTCTTTGCGCAATCCGTCCACGTGCCGCCGCCAGCCGGCTCATCACTGTGCCAATGGGTATATCCAGCACCTCAGCCGCATCCTTGTAGCTAAAGCCTTCGACATAAACCAGCAGAACGGTCACACGCTGTGCTTCGGGCAAGAGATACACCTCTTTTAACACTTGAGAAGCGTATATATTCGTTTCTGTATCCGCCTTTGTATCCGGCAGATCAATATCGTTAACGGAAACCAGCCCACCACCACGACGAACAGCCTGGGATCGTAATTCGTTTAGCCAGATCCGTTGTGCAATTCGGAATATCCAACGATCCAGATGCGTACCGGTTTCAAACCTGTCGGCCTTTTCCAGCGCCCGTTCACAAGCAGCCTGTGCCAGATCGTTCGCACTATCCCTGTTTCGCGTCAAAACCAGACAATAGCGCCACAGACGGGGAAAAATTTCAGCTAATCCCCGCCGGACACTCTCTCTTGATTTCTTTTGATCAAAGATCCGAATAGTTCCGGCCTTTCAGCAATTTATTTAAACAAAACAGTCTGTACCCCAGCGTTATCAAATCACCTGACTGTCACAAAAAATCAGTACAACAACTACCCGGATATCACGTTCTTATGTTTCCAGACAAAGCTCTCTATAGTCTTATCGGGTACAAATCCAACTGACGCAATTTGAATTCATTACGTTTTCGCCCCCATAGCCTTGGCCATATGATTGAGCCGCCCGAGAAGATCTTGAAATTCACCCATTGAAATACCTACAGAGCAAGAAACGGCATGCTGCATCTTCGCAACCCCCTCCTCAAGCGATCGCCCCTTCGCCGTAAGTTTGATCATCACTTTGCGCTCATCCTCGGCAGAGCGATTGCGGCTGACGAACCCGGCCAGCTCCATTCGTTTCAACAAAGGAGATAACGTACCGGAATCAAGACCGAGATCCTTCCCCAATGCATTCACCGTGGTCTCCCCCCCTGGTTCCAGCGCCAGATACACCAGATACTGCGGATAGGTCAGGTTTAGTGCTTTCAGATAAGGTTGGTATTTTTTGATAATCGCCTGTGAATTGCGATAAAGCGCAAAACAAAGCTGTTCTTCCAACTGTGAAACTTTTGACAAGCGGGATTTCTTTGACACATCGGATATCTTTGCCGAAGGCTTGATCCCGGAAGGTTTTTTATGCGCGCTGTTCATCATTTAGTCCGGGCGGGCTTGTTCTGTATTCCTGAATTTCCCAAGAGTACCTTACCGCATGATCTTTGCAACGGGAAAACTGTTCAGGAACGTTAAAGCGTACTACCTTTGTCTTTGACATAAACAGAGGTAGCACGCTCTAATCCAGCTATCGCTTTTCAGCTGCCGCAGTATTACGAAGCAAGCTTGAGTTCAACATCCACGTTACCACGTATTGCGTTTGAATAGGGGCATACCTTGTGCGCTTTTTCAATAAGGTCATTTGCAACCGATGCTTCTATTCCCGGAAGACTGATGTTCAAAACGACAGCAATGTTATAGCCGCCGGGGATGGGTCCGATACCAACCTCGCCCGCGATTTTTGCGTCATCCGGGAGCGTCACCTTTTCATGACCAGCAACGACCTTGAGCGCGCCAATGAAACAAGCGGCATAACCCCCCGCAAACATCTGTTCAGGGTTCACGCCCAACGTGCCTGCGCCCCCAAGCTCCTTCGGAGTTGTCAGAACAATATCCAGTGCCCCGTCATTTGATTTAACCGTTCCTTCGCGGCCACCTGTGGCTTCTGCATATGCGGTATAAACAACTTTCTCTAACTTCTGTGCTGCTTGACTCATAATATTTACTCCAAGTAAAATTTAAATTGTGAGGCATTATATTGTACACAACTTAAATTATTCAAGGCATATTTAACAATTATCTCCTGAAACTCGAATTCTGATTAAAGGGAAAGAGATATTTGAAGCTAAAACTTCAACAACTCCGGGTTAAATGAAAACGGAATACATATTATCTTTTTATCTTTTTATCTTTTTATCTTTTTATCTTTTTATCTTGGCGGTATTTCTCCTTGCAAAATCGGATTCCGCGCAATGAAATCTTGCATAAAATCCCGTAAACATTTCGCCCGGGTACTCAACAAACGCCCCGTAGGCCACACAGCAAAAATTTCCCGTGGCGCTCCTTGCCATTCCGGTAACACACGTGCCAGCGTCCCCTCACTCAATTCTGTCTCAATTTCACTGACAGGCAACAGGACGATACCATGCCCGTCCCGGGCCAATTGTCTTGCCAGTGCAATATCATCAATAACGGTTGTTGCCCGGGGGCGCATTTCCTCCCAACGATTTTTATTCACAAAACCTTCCGGGCAATACTGCAGCCTCCATAATGGCATTGTGTTTACAAGAAGAATTCTGTGCTCATGAAAGATGTCAAGATCATCTGGTTCACCTTTACGGGCAAGATAGTCAGGCGAGGCAACCAGAATCGTCGCAACACTGCCCAATTTCCTCTGGAAAAGTTGAGAATCTTCCTGCGGGCCAATTCGCAAAGCCATATCAACCTGACCTTGATGAATATCCTTGGTCTGATTACTCAGGAAAAGGTTGAGTTGTATTTCCGGGTAGAGCCGGATGAATTCCGACCACATCGGCTGCAGAATTCCGACAGATGCATTTGTGGGTGCCAGTACTGTCAGTTTACCGTTTAATTGATGCACATCAGCACTTAAATTCCTGCTTGTCGCTTCAAATTGCTGCACCAGGTCTGCATAGGCCTGATAATAAACCTCTCCTTCTGCAGTCAAATTGAACTTGCGTGCAGAACGATGAACAAGCTGACACCCCAGTTTCTCTTCCAGCTTTTGTAATCGGCGCGAGACCGTTGCCGCAGGCAGGTTCAAATCTTGCCCCGCAGCAGAGAGACTGCGATTTTCTACAATGCGAACAAAAAGGGAAATATCGTCAAACATAGTTTCATATATGGAATTTAAAAACTCATTATTAGATATATATCCTGATTATGAAAACATATAAAGATATCTCCTGTAACACACCCCTTTTTAACGGAGATACAAATGAGCAAACTCTGGATTAGTGCAGGCATCGAACTTCAGGATGGCGCCGATTTAAAGGCAACAAAAAAAGCCCTCTGCCAGCTGGTTGAAGATACAATCAAAGAACCCGGCTGCATCACATTCGAAATCTTACAACAGCAGGACAAACCTGAATGCTTCACACTTTGGGAATGTTGGGTGAACGACGATGCCTTAACAGCCCATTTCGAAGCTCCACACACCAAAGCTTATCTGGAAAACAACTACACCAAGGTCAGTTATATCGAACGCCTGCAGATGAATACTGCGGCCTAGACAAAATGAAACACCGCATTGTCTTTTCAATCCTGATGTCCCTTATTCTTTCCCTTTTGATGACCTGTTGGGTTACCTGGATAAATTTGGGATGGGGGCCAGACTTCATAGCAAAGTGGTTCATCGCCTTTCGGTTGGCTTGGCCAGCAGCTGCCATAATAGCCTTTGCCTTAGGGCCTTTCATCCAATTAACAAGTCACCAGATCGTTCGTAAAATTTCTTAATTAATACAGGTAGAAAAACATGTCACTTGAACGGATCAACTATCCAGAACTTGGGTTACCGGTTGGACCTTATAGCCATGCCGTTATTCAAGGGAATACTCTTTACACATCAGGCTTCACAGCCTTTGGGACACCAGAGCAAAGTGCTTCGATAGCAGAGCAGGCAAAAGCAATTTTCGCTCAATTGGAAATCATTGCCAAAGCTCAGCACATATCCTTACAAAATCTTGTTAAAGTTACAATTTTTGTGACAGATATGTCAGATATTGACGCTCTTCGAGTGGCACTTACACAAATCTATGGCGATCACACCCCAGCGAGTTCTTTGATCAAAATCGACGCCCTTTTTGCACCAGAATTAAAGATTGAAATTGAAGCAATATTCGCGCTTTAACTCCTGAACATGATAAAATTCAGGTGCAAACTATTCGGGAAGACTGTTGCTTCCATCATTAAGAGGCCGCTGCATGAGAACGCTATCCATCCAGCGGCCAAATTTAAAACCTATAGACCTGATTGTTCCAGATAACTCGAACCCCATTTTTTGATGAAACGCAATAGAAGGCAGGTTTTCAGAATCACCAATGACAGCGATCATCTGGCGATAACCGCGGGTCTCGCATTCAACAATCAGGTCATTCAACAGCAGACGACCAAGCCCTGTGCCACGGGCATCTTTGTGAACATAAATCGAATTTTCCACCGTATAACGATAGCCTGGGCGGGGACGATAGGCCGACGCATAAGCGTAGCCAACGACCTGTTTGTTCCTTACCGCAACCCGATAGGGATACCCCCCCTCAACGACACCATTTTTTCGCTTTAACATTTCAACGTGATCTGGTGGCGTTTCTTCCCAACTCGACACCCCGTGCAATACTTCATCAGCATAAATTTCCTGAATAAAGGGTATATCGTCGTCGTCAACATTTCGGAATGTTATTTGATCTTTAGGTAAGTTACTCATGATGATCTGATTTCTGGAAACAATGCCATTTACTATCATTGTTATAACCAGATTCTTGCAAGAGCCAAGTATGGTCATCAACAAGTATGGTCATCAACAAGTATGGTCATCAAATAGCTGCGCAAGAATACAGCCATTGAAAAGAACAACCTTATCTAAGGCAACATTTATACTTCAGCCAAATTTGTAACCCGTCGATCATCCTCGGTGTTTCCTGTGTTAACGGTCGTCGCAGGTTCCAGAAGAATAACCTCGCAAATATCAGACATTGCAACCGGACAATGTTCAACACCGTGGGGGACAATGATGAATTCCCCTTCATGAACCATTTCATCCCGATCACGAAACTTCATCATCAGGCTCCCCTTGTGAACAAGAAACAATTCATCTTCAACGGCATGATGATGCCACACAAACTCGCCTTCAAACTTGGCAAGCTTGATCATCATATTGTTTACCTGTCCTGCAATCCGCGGGCTCCAGGTTTCCGTAAACTTACTGAAAGACTCATCCAGATTTTTTGTTGAAAATCTTGAAACATGATCGTTTACATCCGCGACATCTTTCAAAATAGAACGGAGCTGTGCATCCAGATCATTTCCTTGTGCGGGATATATTCCATCCAAAGCAGCTGTGCCGATTGTAAAACCGCCCGCCCCCGAACTTTTGACATCAGCTATGCGTGCTTTGGTGTCAATTGATCCCGCCATGATCACAGGTTTATCCGTAACGGCACACACGGCCGCCATTAGTTTGCCAACGTCTTCCCGTGACCTATAGGCAAGAAGATCCAAACCATCCACCCCTTCACGTGATGACAGATCCTTTGCACTGGCCGCAATTTCCTCAATAGTCCCCTCAAGGGTACTCGGATGCCCCACAATTTTGCCCGGGAAGGGGTAATACTGGATGCCAGCACCTTTTATAATAGGTAATACCGCGTCAACATTGGTGCCGCCGAGCAAGATATCAACCCCGATTTCCACCGCGGCCTGCGCCGAAGCAACTTCGCTATCCCGATCCAAGGAAACCACCTCAAGGTAACTCGTTGCTCCCCCTTTTTTGATTGACTGATTTAACTTTTTCAAACGCTCAAAAGGAAGGCCAACATCCTTGAAACCAATATGATGGACACCAGCAGCAAGTGCAGTTTGTAAATGCTTCTCTGCATCATCAACGGTTTTATCATTCCGTGTCAGCATAAAGATAAATCGTAATCCCATTACGCGAAGTCCTTCATTTGAACTTTAACCAATTGTTGTGCATAATTTATTGCAGTTTCAAAGCTTGCGGCATCAGCAACTCCCCGGCCCGCAATATCAAATGCAGTCCCGTGATCAGGACTTGTTCGAACAAAGGGCAAGCCAAGAGTAATATTAACACCGTTTTCAAGTCCCATATATTTTACAGGTATCAGTCCTTGATCGTGATATTGAGCCACAACAATATCAAATTTCCCTTTGCGTGCTTGCATAAATACCGTATCCCCCGGCCATGGACCGGACACATGAATATCTTCTTTTTGTGCAGCTTTAATCGCAGGGGAAATAATTTCAATTTCTTCACGACCAAACAGGCCGCTTTCACCAGCATGGGGATTTAGGCCTGCAACGGCAACTTTTGGATTTTCAAAACCAAGAGCTGTTGCTCCTTCATGAGCCAATCGAATAGCCGACAACTGTGCGTCATAATCTGCACGTTTAATAGCCTCAGACAACGAACAGTGGACAGTTACCAAGACAGTGCGAATTTCATCATTACCCAATAACATGGCAACGCGTTCAGCACCGCCAAAGTCTGCTAAAATTTCAGTGTGACCCGGATACTCAATACCCGCAATAGAAAGAGCTTCTTTGTGAATTGGTGCTGTCACAATACCGCTTACTTTTCCATCTACAGCACTTCTAATGCTTCGAACGACGGCATCATAAGCCGCATTTCCGCACTCTGCAGCAACTTTTCCATAGGGTGGCAAGGACGTGAAACAGCTTGTAGAGATGACCTCAATAACATCTGGTTCAAAACGCGCATCATCTATTCGATCCAGTATAGAGACGGTCATATCAGCTTTTAAGGCTTCGACAGCACGCTTCATGACATTGGGGCACCCGAATACAATATTTTTCGCGCTATCAGGTTGCTTCTTAAGACTAGCTACAACAATCTCGGGACCAATCCCCGCAGGATCTCCCATGGTAATTGCTAAAGGCTTCGGGGCATTATTCATTACATCACCTTTGCGAGTTCGAAATTGGAAGACAGAAGCTGTTCAACGGCTTGAGTGAGCGTGTTTTCAGAGCCAAATCCACCAGCTTTCATCGCAATAACAATATTCTCTCCATTCTCTAGTAGAGCGACACCAAATGGAAATCCCGGCTCGAATTCACCAAGAAGCAAAAACTCGTAAATATGTAACCTGTCGAGCAGTGCTTCCATTGTATCACCGCCAGTTGCGATTAAAGCACCATAGCAACCACTTTTCGCAAGCTCACTTGCCTTTAAAATAAGCTCGGATAAAACCGCATCTGGATTTCTTGTTCTCTCTTCCGGGGTCGTAAGGCAGGTAAGACTTTTAACTTTTTGTGCATTTTTAACCTGAGCTTTACTCACTGCATTAGCACTTCCCACCACAATCAAAGGATTTTCGCGATGAGGTATCGGTTGATTGCAAACTTTTTTGTCAAATTGTGTCGCAGCCAACGCAATTGCCAACCCCGGAGACCCAATCCACAATATTTCCTCTGGGCGATCAAAAGCGCGTACCTGCTTATTAAGATCCTTTTGCGTATCAGCATCAAGGATAACGACGTTCTTGATTGCTGAAGGAATCAAATCTCTGATCAAAGCTGTTTTAGCAGGATGAACAGGATCATTTGCATAGGAAGATTGAGAAACAGGGATATCATGAACAAATTGCCGACCATTTCGTGTTGTTCTTCCTGCATCAGGAAATGCCGGTGCGATAACAACCTTCTTACGGCCAGAGACTTCATAAACAGCTTCCAATTCTGCTTTGATATGACCCCGTAAAGTAGAATCAACAGTCTTAAAAAGAATCGCGCAATCAGGTACCTGCTTCATCGCCTGCCTTACAGCACAAGCGGCTTGGGTTTCACTTAACGACCGGCTACGACAATTAATCGAAATAACGTCTGCCAATGCATTTGAATAATTATCTGATGTCGGCCTGCAAACTGTGACTTTAAGTCCTCTTTCCAGAAATGGACCTGCCCCATCCGCCGCACTCGTCAGGTCATCTGCAATAACAACAACCGTTGGATATTTTGAATTTGCATTTTTCATACCGTGATAATATCAAACAAATAAACAATGAATATCTATATGAAATAACCAATACTCGTGATATATAATCACGAATGAAACGGTCCGACATTCCCTCTTTAGATGATATACGCGCCTTTGAAGCCGTTGCCCGGCTGGGTTCTGTTAAGGCAGCATCAGAAGAACTTGCCCTGACTCATGGCGCGGTCAGCAGGCGCATCACCAAGCTATCCCGAGACATTGGTATCAAATTATCAGAACCCGAAGGTCGAGGTATTCGCATAACCAGAGAAGGAGAGATCCTAAACAAAGCTGCACGTAACGCATTGGATGAGTTGATTACAGCTGTTGCAACAATCAAGCATGATACAAACAATAGTCCTATTGTTCTTTCCTGCGAAAGATCAGTCGCAATGCGCTGGCTTATTCCAAGATTAAGTGATTTTCAGGATCGTTATCCAGATGTCGAACTCCACCTGTCCGTGGGCGGTGGTACTCTGGATTTTAAACGTGACAGAATAACGCTGGCTATTCGCAGGCTGGATTTTCCGCTAAACCCGGATTGGGAAATAAATGTCCTCTCACAAGAAAAAACAGGGCCTGTGATGCAACCCGGTATGCGTGTGCATTTCGATAATCATAACTACATCGGCCTGGCATCAAAAACCCGCCCCAAAGCTTGGCAAGAATGGTTATTTCGACAAAACGGCCCACCTACCCCGAGAGAAATCCGCACACTGGACCATCACTTTTTGATGATTGAAGCAGCCGTGAATGGTCTTGGCGTTGCACTTTGCCCCTATATTCTAGCTAGGGATGATTTGGAAAAAGGGCGCTTAATCGCCCCCCTGGGCTTCAAAGAAGACGGCAGCCAATACGGCTTAATTTACCCTAAAGATATTCGCGTTACACAACAGATTGATCTTGTTAAAACATGGCTGAAAGAGATTGCCAGTAGTGTTTAGCAGAACAGCCATAGTACGAACCTATCTTTAAGAGAAAAGAAAGCATAACTTTAGTTACCCGAGTTGACTTCTACTCCGAGGAGATGGAAATAGCGGTCATATATTTTCTCGTACTCACCATTGTCTTTTATCTTCTGCAAAGCCCGGTTGAATTCTGCACAAAGATGATCATCCCAGAACCCCATACGGCTATAAGCAACGGGAAGTATATCATGCACCGTGAACTTACTAGCCAACGCACCATTCCCACTTACTTTTTCCAAACTGTGCAGGAAAATAAAAAGATCGCCCACGCTCACATCAACGCGCCCATCCCACAAGGCCTGAGCTTGTACACCAGGCTCTGAAGCAACAGCAAAGGTACTATCATCAATCATTGCAGAGAACTCTGGGCCAAAAAACTCTTTTGCCCCTTGAAAGGCAATAATATTAAGCCCTCTAAGATCCCCTATTTTTTCAAGCGAGTGATTTTCTTCTGCCCGGGTTATCGCAACATCACGAAACCTGAAAACAGGATCAGACCGACATCCCTGAATTTCAACACTGTCAAATAAATTGGAAACAGCATCAACCTTGCGACGGTTGAAATCCTGCCATAACCTGTTGTTCGGACGCCCGAAGACAAAAACAGGTTCGTGATCGGGAATCTTTTGGAAAACCGCTGTAATAATATCTGTGAAAATACCTGTTTCACCTTCGGCAATATAATAGGGTTCGAAATTACCCATACCAATAGTGACTTCTTTACCTGAGACCTGTGATGAAAAGAAAAACAGGCCAAGACAAAAAAGCTGCAAGTGCTTGAATAGAACAATCAGCAATCGTGATGCCAATTCTGTGCTCCCGTCAGAGAAACCTAGTATACCAACCTTACATATCCAAAAAGATAGTAACAAACATTAATAATTTCCTTAACTCCATGCCTCTTGTTATTTCGTCTTTTCAACAGAAACCGGAAAAACCCTATTCTACTAATGATCTGTGTTTCTTTTCACAGACTTCAAGGTAATCAATGAGCCGACGCGTCAAACCTTCGCGGGGGGCATTCGGTGGCCAAATGGTATAAACAGGTAAACTTTCAACTGTCCATTCGGGGAAAAGCTCAATCATACGCCCCTGCTTGATATCCTCAGCAACCAGAAAATCTGGCGGTGTAATGATACCTGCCCCGGCGCGAGCCATCTGTACAACAGCATGAATGCTATCCAACACAATTTGCGGTTCATAGGTTAGGCATATGGATTTGCCTGATTGATTTGTTAACAGTTTGTCATTTGGTCTCATTTTAAGACCAATGAAATTCCAGTTCGACAGATCCTGAATTTTACGAGGTTCCGGATGTTTTTTGTAATAGTCCGGCGAGACAACAAGCTTACGCTTGAGGTCAGTCAACTTCTTCGATTTCAAAGTGCTGTCTTGCACTGTTCCTACACGGATAGCCAGATCAATACTGTCACGAATAATATCCTGTTGATGATCACTGAAATTAACAGAAAGGTTTATTCTGGGGAAAGCCTGTGCAAAAGCGGCCAGATCATTGACCAACGGTCCGTGAATAAATCCGGCTGGCAGAGTAATGTTTAACTTACCCGCAGGTTCGGCTGCTCTTTGAGCAATAGCATCAAAACCGCTTTCTGCCAGCGCCAGCATTTCCTTTGCATAACCAAAAAGTTTCTCTCCATCGTTGGTCAATGACAGGCGGCGGGTTGAACGATATAACAGTGCGACCCCAAGCTTGTCTTCCAGTTGAGAAACATGATGGCTGATCACAGAAGGCGACAGTGCCAACTCGCGTGATGCAGCCCGAAAAGACCCGGTTTCAACAGTCTTGGCGAACACCGCCATAGCACGCAACTCATCAATCATTAGGGAATATTTTCAAACAGTGACAACTAATTAATTTATACTATCATATAATAATGAGAAAACTACAACTGACAGGCTTTTCAAGTTTTTACCAACCATCAAGATATAAGTGAATACGGATACTGTAAAAACGAATTGGTCGAGTAATTAAGTACTCAGAAAAATCATCACAACAAAGATCAAAAAGAAAAGCGATAGATGGCCTTATCTATCACCAAACCATTAACCCTTTTAAGATAACATAAAGTTGGAAACCCAATCAGGTCATCGTCTTTAGGTTTTCCTGATTAGATGTGAAATAGTATCGTAATCTTTTCTGGCCCCGAACGAACAAAACAACCAAAAGAGAACTAAACACACCAATAACCATTCCCATTAAAATTTGAAACGGAAAATAATTTCCGACCAAGATGGTGCCCCACGCATTTGCAATACCAAGGCAGAAAAGGGTGCTGCAGAACACAAATCGTCTGAACCATATCATACACGCCAGTATAAGCGTGAATAGAAAGATCGGATAAGGTCCCATCCACTGCCCTAACGAAGTTCCTCTCATCCAGGAATATCCGACACTAATATCGCCAGGCGTTACAAGCGGATAAGCCCATGCAACCAAGTGGTTAATACCTGTAGCCACAACAATGGTCGAAATTACGGGTAAAATTCCTTCAATGATATCGTCATTTTTGCTCAGGACGAGGATTAACAGCCCCGAAACAGCAATTAGCTGCGGCCACCATGATAAAAACCTCCCCCAGTCAATTAGCCATAACGCTGCATCTGAAGTCGCATTGATCATCGTAAAAATATCTAAATTCAGGTCCTGCATTTACACACCAAAACTTTTTTGTCTTTAACTGAAATTGTCACAAGAATATTTTCAAAGCCTTGATTCGCATCAATTTTCATAAATTCCATCTATAAAAGAAATAACCTGTGCCAAATCATAAGGCTTTTAGCCTGCTAGATATAAAATTAGATATAAAATGTGTTCCTTACAGAAACCTGACGGGTATCTATATTTCACTTCAATCACCTGAAATATTTAAACCTGACACTTTCCCTTGTTGAACTCACAGTTTTGGACGATAAGCTGGCGTACCTGCATTTTTGAAATTAGCGATTTATTCATGCCAACTCTTTCCCTCTTTAATATTGCCGCCATTACCATCACACTCGCCGCCTGTTTCGGGTACATTAATCATCGCTGGCTTCGAATGCCGATTTCTATCGGACTGGTCATCATTGCCCTAGTCGCTTCGTTTTTTGTAATGTTGGCAGATATTATCTTACCCGAACTAGGTATTCAGAACGCTGTAAGGCTTTCCCTTGCTCAAATTGATTTCCATGAAACCCTGATGAAAGGGATGTTGTCTTTTCTTCTCTTTGCCGGCGCCCTGCACGTTGACATAGAAGATCTGTTACATCGCAAGTATGCTATCACTCTTATGGCAACCTTTGGTGTGTTGATATCCACCTTCCTGATCGGCTTTGCCATGTTTTATCTGACGGGCCTTATCAATCTTGAAATCCCGCTGATTTACTGTCTGGTTTTTGGCAGCCTTATTGCCCCAACCGATCCCGTTGCGGTGCTGGGTATTCTCAAGACAGTTAAAGTACCTTCCTCTCTCAAAGCTAAAATAGCCGGGGAAAGTCTGTTCAATGATGGTGTCGGTGTTGTCGTCTTTACCATTCTGGTCGCTATTGCAACCCAAACCCCATCAGATGACGCCATTGGTGCTTATGAAATCACCCGTCTCTTTTTGCTAGAAGCTGGTGGAGGTGCCGTTCTGGGTCTTGCTACCGGGTATATTGCCTATCTGGCCCTTAAAAGTATTGATGAATACACGATCGAAGTTCTCATTACACTTGCGCTGGTCATGATGAGTTACAGCCTGGCTTATGCCCTACACTTTTCCGGCCCCATTGCCGTTGTGATTGCCGGACTTCTCATAGGGAATAGAGGTATGCGCTTTGCTATGTCAGATAGCACACGCGACCATGTGCACAAATTCTGGACCTTGCTTGATGAAATCCTGAATGCGGCCCTTTTCCTGATCATCGGGTTTGAGATCTTGGCAATTACAGAAACAGCAACAAATCTTGTTGCAACTTTGCTCATGATTCCTGTTGTTCTTTTGGCGCGTTTTATTGCTGTCGGTCTTCCCATCAGCTTACTCAGTTTGAAAGCAAAATACACACCCGGTGCCATTGCCGTACTCACATGGGGCGGTCTTCGCGGCGGCATATCTGTTGCATTGGTACTCTCTCTTCCCAACATTCCAGAAAAAGAAAGTTTGCTCGCAATTACCTATGGTGTTGTTATTTTCTCGATCATCATTCAGGGCCTAACAGTCAAAAAAGTCGTTGAACGCTTCGTGAAATAAACAAGCCCGGAACATAAACTCTGAACATAGACAAAACTGGATACAGAAAAGGCAGTGAGAAAATATTCTCTGCCTTTATACATATGCCAGAAACTCAATTAACGTTACATAGATCCAGTCATACCCATTTCCCAGAAACCTGCTTCAAGTCTGGTTGCCGTTGCAAAGGTATTGCAGAGATCTTTCCAACGCCCTGAATTCTGATAGTCTTCACCCAGCCGAGACATGGCGACCCGCTCCAGCTGACCATAAGCACCCGCAGCTGCTTGCTGATAATCGCTGGAAGCATACATTTCAATCCAGGGGCGATAGGGATTGTTTTCCATGTCTGCCATATGCTCTTCGGCCAAGCGAGACCCAATCTCGGCATATCCCATGACACAAGGGGCCAAAGCAACCAACAGATCCAGAATATCACCTGAAAGCCCGCGTTCCATCACATAACGTGTATAAGCCAGGTTTGCAGATGCTTCTTGCTCCGCTTCCAGGACATCTTTTGCAATTCCCCACTCTGCACAGTAGCTGATATGCAACTGCATCTCATCGTTCAACAGCGCATTCATCGTCGCCGCAGCTTGGCGCATATCGTCAAGGTTATCGCTTTTGAAAACAGCAAGCGCATAGGCACGACCAAAATTAATCAGAAAGAGATAATCCTGAATCAGATAATGCTTAAAAGCATCTTTTGGCAAAGTACCTTCACCCATCCCCTGAACAAAGGGATGATAGACATATGACGTCCAATCGTCAGGACACTGTGCTTTTAGATCTTCGTAGAAAGACATGGCTTGTTGATTTCAATTGTTGGGTTTCAAACAAGAAAAAAGCGGTTCGGGAACCAAACCGCCAGCTAGATGTTGTTACTCAAAGTGCGTCTGGAAGCTTTACTTTAAGACCATCCAGTTCTTCGGTGATAATCAACTGGCACCCCAAACGCGATGTCTCAGTCAGATTAAAGGCAAGATCAAGCATATCTTCTTCGTCTTCAGAGACTTCTTCCAACTTGCCATACCAACTGGGATCAATGACCACATGACAAGTTGCACAGGCGAGTGATCCTTCGCAAGCACCTTCGATATCAATATCATTACGTTGAGCAATTTCGAGGACAGAAAGACCCAGTGGTGCATCCACTTCTTTTTCAGTTCCGTTATTTTCGACAAAAGTCATTTTTGGCATCTGCCAACTCTCCTAACATAGCATCGCTCTGCCATCATTTTAATGCGATAACCTGAATATTGCAGCTTATATACGCTGCCAAAGACCATTTTGGGAAGCTATTTTCGTTACCTGCTTGCGGAATAACGACCCCTTCATTCACTTACAAGCATTTCAAGACTTAAATTCATCTGCAGACCACTTGATTTATATGGGCTTTATTTATGGCCATAAAATTTCCCTGGGTAATTTAAAATCTTTTGTTGTGCATTTGGAAGACAAAAACTACCCTGATATGGCAATTAAAAGTAACTATCTCTCAAAACCAATCCAACCGTTTAATTCCACAATATAAAAATTAACGCTGCCAGTAATACTATTCGGCAATCCGATATCATTAATGGCGTCAATACGTGGTCCATTTTAGGAGGAAATCAACAATGAAATTTATAGCAAAAAAAATGGCTGCAGGGATACTGACTGCAACCACTTTGACCCTGAGCGCTATCTCTGCTCAGGCACAGGACATAAACTTTTTTACCATCGGTACTGGTGGTACTGCCTACACCTATTATCCAGTTGGTGGTGTCATCGCCAATGCTATTTCCAAACCGCCAGGATCTCGGCCCTGTGAAGAAGGTGGTAGCTGTGGTGTTGATGGGTTGATTGCCTCTGCCGTATCATCACGCGGCTCCGTTGATAACATCAATGCTATTCTTTCAGGCCTCAGAAACTCTGGTTTTGCCCAGTCTGATGTTGCCTATTGGGCCTACACAGGAACAGGCACGATGAAAGGCAAGGAGCCAGCAACAAAATTGCGTTCCATCGCGGCTTTATTTGAAGAGCATATCCATCTGGTTACTCTTGATAAAAGCGGCATCAACTCTGTTGCGGACCTAAAGGGTAAACGCGTTTCGTTGGACGAACCAGGTTCTGGAACCTACGTCGATGCAGGCCTTATTCTCGAAGCCAACGGCTTGGCACTGGATGATGTAACCGCAGAAGCCTTAAAAGGAAACGCTGCAGCAGAAGCCTTGAGAAATGGTAAGATTGACGCCTTTTTTGTCGTTGCAGGTTATCCAACGGGATCTTTAGTTGAATTGGCCTCAGCCGATGATATCAAGCTTGTTCCAATCGACGGTAAAGGAGCAAAGGCATTGGCAGAGAAATACGGCTTCTTTTCACAGAGCGTTATTCCAGCTGGAGCTTATGAAGGTGTCGAAGAAACACCAACGGTCGCTGTTGGGGCCCAGTGGTATACATCAGCAGATCAAGACGAAGAACTAATTTATCAAATCACCAAAGCACTTTGGAATGACAAGTCACGTAAATTATTGGATGTTGGTCACGCCAAAGGCAAAACAATCACCCTTGAAACTGCGCTTTCAGGTATCGGTGTGCCCGTTCACCCGGGTGCAGAGCGTTATTACAAAGAAGTTGGTCTCATCAAATAATCCAACTTCTTTCCGTTAGAAAGCGTTAGAGAAAACAACCCAGAGTCCCAAGATTATTAAAGATAACTTTGGGACCCTGGTTAAATAAAACGGGAACTAATCCCGGTCATAAACCTTATTATAAAGTCCCCGTAACAAGCCTGGGCAAGTCAGGAAACCAAAGTATGAGTGGCGAAAATTTAACAGCCGAACAACTGGCAGCAATAGAAGAGAAATACGACCCTGAAACGGCGTTTCGCCCAACGGGCCATATAATCACGCTCTTGGTGACTCTGTTGTTGGTTTCCATGTCACTTTACCATTTTTACGCCTCTGGCTTTGCTCTTATCCGCGAAGTTCTACACCGGGGTATCCATCTTTCTTTTGTCTTAAGTCTGGTATTTTTACTTTTTGGTTTCCGAAAAAAGATCACTAAAACTCTACAAACAGGTTTCTTTTATTTTAACGGCATTTCATTTCTCGATTTAATTTTTGCTATTCTTGCGGTGGTCACCGCCCTTTACCTACCACTTCTTCCACCTGAGCAGCTTGCTATCAGAGTAGGGAACCCATCGCAAAATGATATCTTGATGGGGACAACACTCTTGGTTCTCACACTGGAAGCCGCAAGGCGCTCTGTTGGCCCTACGCTCCCTATTATTGGTTTGATATTTATTCTTTTTGCTCTGTTTGGTCCCTTGGCCCCCGGTGCTCTGAAACACGGCGGCACCAGTTGGGTCGGTTTGGTTAATCATCTCTATCTGACCAATCAAGGGATTTATGGTATCGCCATCGGTGTCATGGCCCAATATGTTTTTCTTTTCATTCTGTTCGGTGTTCTGGCAACACGTATCGGCTTGGGGCAACTCTTTATCGATCTCGCAATGGTCATCGCCGGACGCTATTCCGGTGGCCCCGCAAAGGTCGCTATTTTTTCATCAGCTTTTATGGGAACCATTTCCGGATCCTCCATCGCCAACACAGTCACAACGGGCGCTCTGACCATTCCTGCAATGAAAAGGGTCGGTTATCCCTCACATTTTTCAGGGGCTGTTGAAGCAACCGCATCAACAGGCGGACAAATAACCCCGCCCATACTTGGCGCAGCAGCTTTTATTATGGTCGAGTATCTGGAAATACCACTTCGCGATATTCTGGCTGCGGCTCTATTCCCCGCCCTGTTACACTACTTTGGTATATTTATCATGGTTCACCTAGAAGCCAGAAAACTTGGCCTCAAAGGACTATCAAAAGATGAACTGCCCAAGACCGCTCTCGTTTTGAAACAGCACTGGCTATCAATCATACCACTGGCAATCCTTGTTTATTTAATACTAAGTGGAAAAACACCAGATTTTGCAGCCGTCTACGGGATTATTGCTTGTGTTATGGTCGGTTTTTTAAATCCCGTCAATCGACTGACCCTGACAGACCTATGGAACGCTCTTTCTCTTGGTGCAAAAAACACACTTGCCGTAGGGGCCGCCGCTGCCTGTGTCGGGATCATAGTCGGAGTTGTCACATTAACGGGTGTTGGCTTTCGTCTGGGATATGTCGTCATACAAACAGCGACAGATCTTGGTAATCTTATCGGTAATATATGGCCCCTGTCTTACTTTGCGATTGAACAGTGGGCACTGTTTTTCACTCTTATCCTTATTGCCCTATCCTGTATCATTATGGGGGCAGGAATTCCCACCACAGCCACCTATATTATTCTGGTTGCTGTCGCGGCCCCGGCCCTTGCTCAGTTGCAAATACAGCCGCTAGTTTCCCACTTTTTTGTCTTTTATTATGGGGTTTTGGCAGACATCACTCCCCCGGTTGCCCTCGCAGCTTATGCCGCCGCCGGAATAGCAGGGTCCAATCCCTTTAAAACCGGAAATACAGCTTTCAGGTTAGGCATTGCAAAAGCACTCGTGCCGTTTGTTTTTGTTTATTCGCCTGCCCTACTGCTTGTCGCAGATGGATTTACCTGGACTGCTTTTACAATCACTCTTACCGGTGCCATGATGGGGATCAGTTTGATTGGAATAGCCTTTGCCGGATATTTTCTTGCCCCTCTCAACACATTACAACGCTGGTGGGTTGGTTTGGTGTCTCTACTATTTATCGCACCAGGCTTAGAGACAATGGGCATTGGTATTTTACTTTTTGCCCCCATTCTTCTAGTGCAGATAAAACAACGCCAAAACCACGTACCAGAAATCATTCAGAGACAAGAATAATCAGTGACAGAGAAAGTATGAAAAGTCAGAAAATTATTCTATAGATAATCTTAGTTTCTTTACGGTTACAGCTAAAATCTCTACGGCCTCGTCCACCTCTTCTTCTGTTGTGAAACGCCCAAAGCCGATACGTAACGAAGCCAGAGCTTGATCATCGCTGTGTCCCAATGCTTTCAAAACATAGGATGGATCCAGATCAGCAGATGTGCATGCTGATCCCATAGACAGCGCCAGTTTTGGTGCCGCTTTCATAATATCTGCCCCGGAAACACCTTCGAAGGTTATATTAAGGTTACCCGGAATGCGTTGGTCTTCATCGCCATTAAATCTCAAGCCATCAACCTTGGTTTCAAGGGCATCTCGAAACTGCACACTCAACGAAGACAAGCGATCATATTCCGTAAATAAAGCCTCGTTGGCGTATTGAGCGGCAGCCCCCAGCCCGACACAAAGCGGTGTTGCCAATGTCCCCGAGCGAAAGCCGCGTTCCTGACCGCCACCATCCATCAAGGGTTCTAAACGCACCCGGGGACGCCTGCGCACATAAAGTGCCCCTATGCCTTTAGGGCCATAAATTTTATGTCCAGAGATGCTCATTAAATCAATTTGCATCCGGTTTACATCCAGCGGAATTTTGCCAATCGCCTGTGCAGCATCGCTATGGAACTTTGCGCCAACCTCTTTGCAAATCTCACCAATCCGGGTGAGGTTTTGAATAACACCGATCTCGTTATTAACGGCCATCAACGAAACAAGAGCCGTTTTTTCGGAAACAGTATCTTCCAACTGGTTCAGGTCAATCAAACCACCGTCATCAACAGATAACCGCACGACGTCAAAGCCTTCACGCTCCAGACGGGCAACAGATTCCAGAACACATTTATGCTCTGTGACTGCCGTTACGACCTGATCACGCGGTGTCCCTTTTGGATGATCCTGAATAAAACGCGCCGTGCCCTTAATCGCCAGATTATTTGATTCCGTCGCACCAGACGTAAAAACTATTTCCCTTGGGTCCGCCCCAATAGCATCGGCAATCTGTTCTCGGGCCTTGTCCACAACCTCTTCCGCTTCCCAACCATAAGCATGATCGACCGAGTGAGGATTGCCAAAGCTCTCGGTAAAATAAGGCATCATGTCCTTTACAACCCGGGGATCTGTCGGGGTTGTTGCCTGATAGTCAAGATAAATAGGCTTTTCAGATCTGTTTGCTTTTAACTGTGGCATTGTTTCTGGTTATTCGTTTTTAGCTATTGATCAGGGCATCGATACTTTACTTTATCAATTGGATAGTGCTCTTAATCTGGGCGTTCGCCCTTGCGCTTGAACAACGCAATCCAGGCATCCGCAAACAGATCCAGATCGTTGTCCGCACTGGCCCACCCCGTAGAAATACGGATTGCTTCTCCAGCCGCTTTTTCATCCGCCCCCATTGCCTGAAGCACGTGGGAAGTCTGAACCTTGCCCGAAGAACAGGCCGAGCCGGATGAAACCGCATATCCTTCCAGATCCAGTACCATAAGCTGTGTATCTGATGGCACTCCGGGCATTGTTATCGTTGTTGTATTTGGCACTCGTTCCACCTCTGCCCCAAAGACACGCGCCCCCGGTGCGGCAGTCAGCATCTTTTCTTCCATCTCGTTTCGAAGGTATGATTTTTTCTGCATCTCAGCCAAACCTTCACGAGAAAATTTGGCCGCCACTCCGAAACCTGCGATACCCGGCACATTTTCCGTTCCACCCCGGCGGCGACGTTCCTGCCCCCCGCCGAGTTGCTGGGATTTTATTTCCAACCCCTTGCCAAGAATAAGAGCCCCCACACCTTGTGGGCCACCCATCTTGTGCGAGGAAATTGTTGTAAAATCGATGTTCAACTCTTCGCAGTTAATATCCGTCTTTCCCGCGGCCTGAACAGCATCGCAATGAACTAGAGCGCCCTTTGCATGTGCGAGGGAAATAATCTCTTTTACGGGCTGCAAGACACCCGTTTCATTATTTGCCATCATAACTGAAACCAGTGTGTTTTCAGGATCAACAGCTAATAGTTCTTCAAGCGCGCTTAGATCAATTCGACCATGCTGATCCACTGGGATCCTGATTGCATTTTCACGAACCTGTAAAACAGAATCGTGTTCAATGGATGAGATTAAAACACGGGATCTTTCTGCCCCGCGCAACGCCAGATTATTTGCTTCCGTTCCTCCAGATGTAAAAACGATCCGGGCTGGTTTTGTCCCCATTAAAGATGCAATTTCAGCCCGAGCATCTTCCACCAGTCGTCGTGCGGCCCGGCCATAGGCATGAATAGACGATGGATTACCCGTTTGTTTCATCGCAGCCGTAACAGCATCAATCGCTTCGGGGCGAACAGGCGCGGTTGCATTATAATCCAGATAAATCGTGCGGTTCATAAAGGGCTATCACATTCTTTAAAATTGGGCTTAAATAAACTGGCTTAAATAGATAATCTGAACCAAATCAGGTCAACCCGTTTCAGATTACCCCATGAACAAACATAACGTTATGTTACAACGGTTCTCTGGCTCCAAGCATTCATTATTGAGCGGCAACACCGTCATTAGGTTCAGGAGAAATAAACATGTCCGACCCAGGATCAACACGCCGTTCGATCACATCTGCTATTGATACGCCATGAAGGTAACGATAGATGTGATTGGACAGACCTTGCCATAAATCATGGGTAACGCATCTGCTTTTGTCACTGCGGCAGCCGTGGGGTGACATGGGATTACAAGCCGTTGCCTTTATCGGTTCTTCAACGGCTTTGCAAATCTCGGCAATATCAGTATCTTTTGCCTCTTTAGCCATGCGATACCCCCCGCCAGGGCCGCGAATGGACATTACGAGTTTTTCGCGCCGAAGTTTTGCGAACAACTGCTCAAGATAAGAAAGCGAGATTTCCTGCCGGTCCGCTATCTCAGCAAGAGACACGGGGCGCTCATTGGCATAAAGAGCCAGATCAACCATTGCCATAACGGCATAACGACCTTTTGTGCTCAGTTTCACGGCCTTACTCTCCTAACTTTATAAATGGTTTTCCCGCATCATAACTACATCTATCCGGAAATGATGCTACCATTCTCTTTACGAAGGAGTTTTATCTCCAACGTCATCATTTTTGTCATTCTCAACTGACTTTGTCAGCAGATTTTTTTGATAATCTTCCTGACCTTCCAGTGCATTCAACCGACTTCGCAATGACTGAACCTCGTTCAACAGACCTTCCAGCGTCTTTGCCACCGGATCGGGAACATCACCGGTCGGGGTTCCATAGGCAACAAAGGGCTGATCTTCGATAACAGGCAGCGTCGGTGCAGAAAGTCGATCAGATTTGGTATTCACAACCTTGCCCGGAATACCTACCACTGTTGCACACTTTGGAATATCTTTGGTCACCACAGCATTGGCCCCGATACGCGCGCATCTGGATATTGTAATAGGCCCCAACACCTGTGCACCCGATCCAACGATCACCCCACATTCCAGCGTCGGATGTCTTTTTGTTCCCCGCTGACTGTCAGAATCGACACTAGGGGCAACACCGCCCAAAGTCACGCCATGATAAAGCGTCACATTGTCGCCAATGATAGAGGTCTCGCCAATAACAACCCCCATGCCGTGATCAATAAAAAAGCCTTTACCGATTGTCGCACCGGGGTGAATCTCTATTCCCGTGATAACCCGCCCGATATGGGACAGACTGCGGGCCAGCAAGCGCCAGTTACTTCGCCAGAGCTTGTTCGACAAACGATGGAGCGTAACGGCCTGAAAACCGGGATAACACAAAACCACTTCCATACGTGATCGCGCAGCCGGATCACGGGACATGGTTGCATCAATTTCGGCCTTAATTCTGTCGAACATGGGTTCGTTTCCTTGTGAACCTTTTTACTTTATTGAAAAAGGTATTTGGCTCAGGGCAAGCACTGGCTTATATACAATGCATTGAAAACACATTGCACATTGTCTGCGATATAATTATCAAGATCGTCAGGGTCAAGTGTAACTATAGTGTTTGGACCGACCACCTTGGCTAAGTCCGGGTCAGTCTAAACAGGTGCACGGCTGAAATAAAGCCTCGAAATTCGACGAAGGGGAACTGTGACTGCATGCCTGATATTATTTTGAACGGTCCGGAAGGACGTCTCGAAGGACGCTATTTTCACAATCCAACACCAAATGCGCCCATTGCCTTGATGCTTCACCCGCATCCACAGCACGGCGGCACGATGAACAACAAAATCGTTTACACGATGTTCAATTCATTCAAGGCACAGGGCTTTTCCGTTCTGCGTTTCAACTTCCGTGGCGTTGGTCGTTCACAAGGAACTTTCGACGAAGGTGAAGGCGAACTGTCTGATGCCGCATCCGCACTGGACTGGCTTCAGTCTGTCAACGCCAATGCAAGCCAGTGCTGGGTTTCCGGCTTCTCGTTCGGGGCCTGGATCAGCATGCAGCTTTTGATGCGCCGCCCGGAAATTGACGGCTTTATCTCTATCGCGCCCCCGGCAAACATGTTTGATTTCAGCTTCCTCGCCCCTTGTCCGTCATCCGGTCTGATTGTTCAGGGCGAGCGTGATGATGTTGTGCCGGAATCTGCAACGGCCAAACTGGTTGACAAGCTAAACGCCCAAAAAGGTATCGCAATTGATTACCGCGTTGAGCCAACCGCCGGACACTATTTCGAAAACGAGATGGAAATCATCGACAGCCATATTCAGGATTACGTCAGCCAGCGCCTGGTTGCTCCGGTTGAAGAGTAAGAGCTTGAGAATAAAGGTTGCAGGATAAATCTGAGATATATTCCTCTAACCAAGTATAGAAAAGGCCGCTTAAGATTGATGTTCTTGAGCGGCCTTTCTTCTTATGCCGCGTGCAACACACCGCCGAGGCAGGGTTCTGGAACCTTGGTTGTGGTTGGCAAAGACAGCGGTAACTTCAACTGGCTGCGTTTGGCAAGGAAGGCAAAGGCTTGTGCTTCCAATGCATCCCCGTCCCATCCAACGCGTTCTACCGGGTCAACTGTTACACCCAAAGCAGATCGCAAAGCCTCCATCAAAACCGGATTATGCCGTCCGCCGCCTGTGACGATCCAGCGTTCAGGCCTTTTCGGCAGGAAGCCGACAATCTTTGCATTTACCGCCGCCGTGAAAGCCGTCAGGGTTGCGGCACCATCTTTCGGGTTAAGGTTCTGCACCGCATCCAGATTAAAATCATATCGATCCAGTGACTTTGGCGGGGCCTGATCAAAGAACGGATTGTCGAGCATGACGTCCAAAGCTGCTGTATTCACCGTTCCTTTGCCTGCAATCTTTCCCCCTTCATCCATTGCTTGCCCGAAATGCTTTTCCACCCAGTCATCAATCAAACCGTTTCCCGGGCCAGTATCACAGGCCAGCACTGCTCCATCCGGGTCAAGATAGGTAATATTGGAAACCCCGCCAATGTTGAGCACCACAAGCGGTTTTTCCAGATCCTTTGCCAATGCCTGATGATAAAGCGGTGCAAAGGGCGCACCTTCGCCCCCCGCAGCAACATCGGCTTTGCGGAAATCATTCACCACAGGGATACCGGACAGTTTGGCAAGCAGGTCGCCATCCCCAATCTGGACAGTGATGCGTCGGGATGGATCATGAAAGGTCGTTTGGCCGTGGAAGCCGATAAGCTCAACATCCTCAGAAGTCAGATTAGCTTTATTCAGTAACGCCGTCACAGCGTCATGGTGCCACCGGGTCATCTGTTCTTCGGCAACCCGCACGTCCTTTCCCTCGCCCATAACACTTTGAAGTAAAGAACGCTGTTCCGGGCTGTAGCTATAACTCAGTGTCGCGCCGGTTTCTGTCACATGGTATCCATCACTTTTAATCAGGGCCGCATCAATCCCATCCATGGACGTCCCGCTCATCAATCCCAGAAGCCACTTGTCGTTACCCATCTGTCCGCTCTAATCCCTGTTCTTTGACGGGCTTTCTGCCCATTGTTTCATCCCAACTGCTTTAATCACCATTGTTTGGCCAATTGTTTCCCCCATTGTTTATGGGAAATGATTGTGGTAAATCCCAGCGGCTACGGCAAGAGGCAGGTTGCCTTTTGCGCCCATTTTTATGACCTTTTTCGAAACAAGCGAGAGTTACAATGACTGCGCCACAAAAAACCGATTTCCGTTCAGAATTCCTTCGTGAACTGAGCGCACGCGGTTATATCCATCAATGTACGGATATGGACGCCCTGGATGCAAAACTCGAAAAAGGTCCTGTGGCAGCCTATATCGGCTTTGACTGCACAGCAGATTCCCTGCATGTGGGCAGTCTTGTTCAGATCATGCTGTTGCGCTGGCTCCAGAAAACAGGCCACAAGCCGATTGTTCTGATGGGCGGCGGCACCAGTAAAGTTGGCGATCCCTCCTTCAAGGACGAAGCCCGCAAGCTGATCACTGACGCAGAAATCCAACACAATATGGATGGCATTAAAAAGGTATTTTCAAAATACCTGACCTTTGGTGATGGGCCGACTGATGCGGTTATGCTCAACAATGCCGACTGGCTCGACAATATTAACTACCTTGAATTTTTGCGTGATTACGGCGTTCACTTTTCGGTCAACCGGATGCTGAGTTTTGATTCAGTAAAACTGCGTCTCGACCGTGAACAATCCCTGTCGTTCCTGGAATTCAACTACATGATCCTGCAAGCTTATGACTTCATGGAACTAAACAAGCGTCGGGACTGTCTGTTGCAAATGGGTGGCTCGGACCAATGGGGCAACATTGTCAACGGTGTGGATTTGACCCGTCGTATCAGCCAAAACGAAGTTTACGGCCTGACCTCTCCACTATTGACCACATCTTCCGGTGTAAAAATGGGTAAAACCGTTGGCGGGGCGGTATGGCTCAACGAAGAACGTCTGTCCGTTTATGACTTCTGGCAATACTGGCGCAACACCGAAGATGCCGATGTTGGTCGCTTCCTCCGCCTGTTCACGGAACTTCCCGAAGAAGAGATTCAAAAGCTGGAAACGATGCAGGGTGCAGATATCAACGAAGCCAAAAAGGTTCTGGCAACAGAAGCGACCCGACTGTGCCACGGTCTTGAAGCCGCTGAAGCCGCCGCTGAAACCGCACGCAAAGCCTTTGAAGAACGCAGCATGAGTGCCGACCTGCCAAGCCACGACATTGAAAAATCGCGCTTGGAAGAAGGCATTCCGGCATTCCTGCTCTTCAAGGAAATCGGCCTCGCAAGCAGTAATAGCGAAGCCCGCAAGCTGATCAAAGGTGGTGGAGGTCGTCTGAATGACACGCAGATCAAAGATGACAGTCTTTCGATCTCTCTGTCAGACCTGACTGACGAAGGATCAATCAAGATCTCCGCAGGCAAGAAAAGGCACATTCTGGTAAAACCTGTTTAATCCTGTCTTTGAGAACAAAAAACGAAAGGGGCTGCGAACATCGCAGCCCCTTTGTTGTTAAGAAGATCTGTGTTCAAGAACACAAACTCGACTTTCCCTCCTGAAACAGCTTATTTTTCAGGCTTTGTCTCATCCGGAGTTTCTTCTTTCTCTTCAATCTTTTTTTCTGTTGTCGGGGTCGCGTTGCCAAAGATATTCCGTAAAAATCCGGGGGCCAGACCTGAAAGCGGGTTGATCGAAACCTCTGGCTCTTCCAAATCCCCGTTCAAGCTATAATTAAAGGCAACAATCCCCTGTCCATCACCACCGGTCAGGATATCACCCAGTATGGGAATACCGCCAAGAATACGATTTATCGTATAGGCTGGTACAATTGTTCCCTTGGCCGCGACCAGCTTTCTGTTGGTATCGACTTCCCCCTTGGCCGTCAGGCCAATAGAAGAAGAATAGAGCTTGATAAGATCACTGCGCAGCAAACCGTTCTGAAGCGTAAAATCGCCTTTGAGTTCATTAAAGGCGATACCCTCGGTGGTTAATGTTGTTACAGGCCCGGTCAATGAAGCAAAGGCCAGCATCTTGGCAAGCGTTGGCGCCTTGACCAATCGCAAGCCCCGAGCTTCAATATTTCCCTTTAACAGGCTTTCGCTATAATAATTCTCGGCAATTCCAGAGATCTGAAGCGAACCGCCCTGCACCGTATCCAGCACATCAAGCGCCCGTAACATGGCCCCGAAATCATTTGCTGTAATATTCAGCCCCTGACGCCCATCTTCCAGTGGTTGATAGGCCATAGAGAAGGTACGTTTAACGTTCTCTGTTTCCGGGGTGGCTTTTGCCCCCTCGGCATACCAGAGTTCTTTTGGAATTTCGCCGGAAAACTGCATCCGTTTCCAGCCTTCAGGTTCCTTGTCCAGCCACAGTGATGCCTTGCGGAAGAAACGGCCTTCGGCCATATATATGGCATCCAGGTTTTCAGCAATAACGCTGATCGGCGCTGTCTGGTTTGCCCCTAAACTCTTCTCATCCTCCGCCTTGATCGCATCGTTATCCTGTCCTGTGCCTGTGACATCAGGTTTATCTTGAGGCTGGCTTGTTTCAGCATTAATGCTTTCATCAGGTGCGTCCCCCACAAACCATTCAGCATCAAGAACACCGCCACCGATAACAATTGACGGTTTATCAGTAGAGAAATCAGCCTCCACGCCAGTCAACAACGATTTTCCAAGCTGAAACTGATCAAGATTTGCCGTCGATATTTTGCCTTCAGTCAGAGACAGCTCCCCACTGGCGGCAAAGTCATTTGCCTCCAGATTAAAACTGTTGATGTGCACGGCTTCGCCATCAACCAAAGAGACTATTGCCTGTATCTGGCCGGGATCTTTTGGTTGCTTGAAATACTTAAGATCTTCAATCTTCAGCAGGGCGTCCTGTAGGTTTGCAGCAATCTGCACAACACCGGTATCATCGACCTTGTTTTCCAATGCCAAAGCAAGGGAAACAGGACCTTCCAGATAATCGGATACCGGAATCCCCAGTTTAGATAGCCCATCCGGTTCAATACGCGGAATATCGGCTTTCAGATTGGTTCGAACCGTCACCTCGCTGCCAAACTGTTCTTTCCAATCGACCGACAGGGGAATATCAGCCAGCAAAAGCGGTCCCGTGACGTGCATTCCTTCCCGGGTGACATTGAGTTTCAGATCCCCGTCCGTCGCATCATGTCCGTTATAGATCTTGCCAATCCGGGCTTCTTTTATCTCTGCCGAAGCATCGATGGACATGTCCTTGAATTTGAGGTCCTTTAACAGCAAAAATGCAAAATCAACAGCAACCGCTGCGTTTCCACTGGTTTCTTCCGGCTTGATCCCCAGTTCATCAATCAGCCGCAGGTTCTCACTATTCAGAATGGACAGAGCCGTGTTGACCGGCCCCTCAACAGCAGTTTGAATAGCGATATGCTCTTCTTCAATGTCCAACCCGGTTATTTCAATGGTAGAAGGCAGGACCGACATATCTTCCAGCCTTCCACCTTCCGTGAACAGGGAAAGCCCATCAGCACGCACCTTGGCTGTCCCCGCAACACCTTTTACCGGGGGTAAGGGCCGGAGATAATGCACATCCAGATCCCGATACTTCATACTGCCGTCCAAAGACACCAGTTTGGCCTGTTCAAAATCGCCAGCCGGAATATCCAGTACAGCCTTGACCACCGCCTCTTCAGCAATGCCCGTTTTAATATTTTCCGTAACCCATGCCCGCGCATCCGTCGCCATGGGTTCCGGCCAATACAAAGCCAGATCATCTACGGGAACCTGCACAGCCTTTACCCCGGCCAGAACCTGCATATCCCCATCCAGACCGGAAACAGAACCTGCGACTGAAAGTTGTGGCCCCTGTTCACCTTCGAGGCCAAAGTTGATAGCGGCATTATCCACCGTGATCTTTTGATTACTTCTGCTATAGCTGCCTTTCAGAAAAAGTCCCTGCACAGGCAGCTGCGGCACCTTCAGGTCTGGAATTTCAATCGTGCCACTGCCACCGGAAACTTCAAATCGGCTCCGGCCAAACTCACCCTGAACATTCACAGAGGTCGCCACAGAGGCTGCAAGCGGTATCTCAAAAGTCTCCAGCACCGACAAAGCCGGGTCCAGCTGTGCCAGTGTTGGCGGGTTTATTCCCGAAAGCTGGAAGGCAAGATCAACCACCTGAAGCTCACTGTCATAAACAAAGGCACCATTTAAAATCGCTTCGTCACTTGCAATATCAACGGTTAAATCAATATCGCCCTGTAAACCGAGTTTATCGCGACGAATGCTGATATCCGCATAGGGAACGTCAAAGACCATTCCCAATTTGCGATCATCAATCTGCATCCTGGCGCCAACAATTTGCAGCTGGTTAAAATAGGCAAGTGGATGACCGGCTTCCCGTTCTGCCATAAGATTATCAAGAATTTCCGGCAGTGCTTCGCCAAAGCTTTGGCCATTTTCATCATCGCTGCTGTCCAGCGCATCATCAATTTCGAAATGGCCGTCAGCCGCCCGAACAAGCTTTAGTTCTGGGCCTATAATATCCACACCCGTGGGGACAACATTTCCGCGAACAAGCGCCCCGGCATCAAGATCCACCCCCATCAAGGGAATAGCAGCAATCACACGATCCGTACTATCAAGCAGGCGCACATTCGCGACCTGGATCGCAATCGCGCGTTCTTTTGGCAACCAGACCAGGACCGTTGTATCCACATCCAGCTGTATTTCCCGGTCAGGATCTGCAAAAGCCTCTTCCACATAGGGGGTCAGGAAATCAAGTTGAACAGGCCCGGAAGAAAGACGCCAAATAGCGATCCCCGCCAGCACGGCAGACAGCACCAACAGGGCCGCAATAACTTCCAGAATAACCACAGATGTTTTACGAATCATAGATCGAATGAGCTCCGCGCAAGCACAACAGTTGTCAGGCGATTAGAATAGGGCATATATTTACGAACGGTTACTCTTGACCATTTTCTACAGCCTTTGCACTGTACTCGAAACAAGCTAGCGGCGCTCATGATACTTTCATTTTCCTATTCCGAAGAAACATTACCCAAAATATCCAGCTCCAACAGGGCCGAACTCGGCTTTTCTAACTGGAACGAACGTATCGAGCGTATTGAAAATTCTGATTTAAAGCAGGATCTTATCCATTTCCAAGAGATTCCGAAAGTGAAATCGCTGCTTGCAGCCGTCTTCTCAAACAGCCCCTATCTTTCAGATTGCCTTTTGGGAGATATGGAATTCCTTTGCCAACTTTTAAAGCAGGGACCTGAAAAAAGTCTGACAACAATCCATCATCATCTTTTACAGGACGTCGCAATTTCTACGGATCGCCAAAGGGTTATGAGCGAACTCCGCCGAGTAAAAAAAAGAGCATCACTTGCGATTGGATTTGCTGATATCACAGGCCAATGGACAGATCGTCGCGTTGTCGAAGAGCTCACAGGTTTTGCCTCTACAGCCATATCAACAGTGGTTTCTCATCTGTTACTTGAATTGCAAAAACGCGGGCAAATTGAATTAAAAAATCCTGAAATCCCAGAAGAAGATTGTGGCTATGTTGTCATGGCCATGGGAAAACTTGGTGCCTGGGAGCTGAACTATTCATCAGATATTGATCTCATCATTCTCTATGATCCGGAAAAAATAACTTACTTGCATGACCGCGGTGTTCAGGAAGGCATGGTCAGACTGACGAGGGATTTGGTACGTTGTCTCGATGACAGAACAAAGGACGGCTATGTATTCAGAACCGACCTACGTCTTAGACCAGACCCCGGTGCCACCCCCCTTGCCCTTTCGTTTAATGCAGCCATGACCTATTATGAGACCACTGGCCTGAATTGGGAACGCTGCGCCATGATCAAGGCGAACCCCATTGCCGGAGACGAAGAACTTGGTCAGCGTTTTATCAACGAAATCAAGCCCTTTGTCTGGCGCAAGCACCTTGACTTTGCAGCAATCAACGACATTCATGCTATAAAACGCCAGATCTATGCCCATAAAGGCGGCAGCAAGATCGCCATCAAAGGGCATAATATAAAACTTGGTCGGGGTGGCATCCGTGAAATAGAGTTTTTCGCACAAACTCAACAACTCATTTGGGGTGGACGTAATCACGATCTACGGAGTAACTCAACGATCTTTGCTCTGGAACAGCTTCACAAAGCACATCTGATATCCCCAAAAGCCCTCCATGATATGACCGAAGCATACTGGTTTCTTCGCCGTGTCGAAAATCGGCTACAAATGGTGGATGATCAACAGACACAGTTTCTACCAGATACCGACGAAGATCTTGCTGATATTTCTGCCTTTCTCGGTTACGATCATGTTGATGAGTTCAGCGAAGAGCTTTCAAACCATTTGCACATCGTTGAAAACCACTACGCTGCACTTTTTGAAGAAGAATGTACCCAACCGAGTACGACAAAGAACCTGATTTTCACGGGCCACGAGGCGACACCAGAACTCGTCGAAGAACTTGAAAAGATTGGCTTTCAGGACGGCTCTCGTGTTTTTCAGATTATAACAAAATGGAAACAGGGAAAATATCGAGCAGTTCGATCTGATCGCTCCAGACGATTAATTACCGAGATTGTTCCCATTCTGCTGGAAGCATTCAGTAAATCCACAGCACCTGATACAGCCTTGAATAAATTTGATGATTTTCTCTCGGGTTTGCCAACAGGTGTACAGTTATTTTCTATGTTGCAAACCAATCCCAATCTTTTGGATCTTTTGGCTGAAATCATGGGCTCTGCCCCTGCTCTGGCAGACCGTTTAAGCCACGCACCCGGGTTATTGGAAGCTGTTCTAAGCGAAGATTTTTTTACAGCCTTACCTCAATTGGGCACTTTGCAGAACCAGCTGGAACACATTCTTGAAGAAGCCAAAGATTTTCAGGATGTACTGGATGACACCAGACGGTGGGCAAACGATCAAAAGTTTCGTATCGGCCTGCAAATTCTGAGAACAACCTGTTCGATCGAACGTTCCAGTAAAGATCTTTCCAATATCGCAGAATGTAGTATCAACTCTTTACTTCCCCACGTAAAAGACGAGTTGAAGAAAAAGCATGGTGAAATTCCTAAAAGCAATTTTGCTATTCTAGCAATGGGAAAGCTTGGATCACAAGAAATGACCGTTACATCAGACCTTGACCTGATCAGCCTTTATGATCTTCAGGAAATTGATGTATATTCTGACGGCAATCGTCCACTGGATCCGACACAATATTTTGCACGGCTAACCCAACGCTTCACCAATGCCTTGAACGTCATGACACCCGAAGGACGTCTCTACGAAATTGATATGCGCTTGCGTCCCTCTGGCGGGTCCGGACCCTTGGCTTTATCTTTACAAGCCTTTGAAAAATACCAGCGCAATGAAGCCTGGACATGGGAGCATATGGCCTTAACACGCGCCAGAGCTATCGCAGGAAACCAGATATTTTGCGATCAAATCAATAACACGATCAAATCAATACTCTGCATAGAAAGAGACCCACAAAAACTTGTTGGCGATATCGCTGACATGAGACAACGAATTGCCCGGGAAAAGCCGGCACAGAGCGAATGGGATATCAAACTGGTTGAAGGCGGACTGATAGATCTGGAATTTTTAAGCCAATATCTGCAACTCAGGCATGGATACTCAGATCCATCAATCTTGCACCCAAACACGAAACAAGCTTTCAAACAACTGGGAAAAGCCGGATTTGTTTCATCAGTTGACACATCCGATCTAATTGATGCTTTTGATCTATTCCATCAATTGCAAAATCTCTTTCGCTTGACGATCGGTGAAGCCCTTGACGAAAACAGGACATCATCCGAAGTTTTAGCTCGCCTGGCAAAGGCCTGTAATGAGACAGGATTCCCAGAATTAAAAGAAAGATACAGAATAACAAAAAACCATGTATCAAAGATATATAAGAAATTAATAGAAAATACGCTAAATAACTAACTGTAATATCTAAAAACCAGATTAGCTATATTAATATTCAACTGTACAATTAACATAATAGTAATATAAATCCAGCACACTCTACATACCCTTGTATGTAATGATAATTTAGGAGCGTACTGCCGTGACTGATACAACACCTGCCCCTTCTATGAAAAAGAAAACTTTCATGGGGGATATTGCCATATCATGGCGTATCAGTTTCCTTATAATCCTTGGACTTGTTACCCTTCTTGCTACCGAAGTGATCTCTGAAATTGGCAGCCGCCACCTTGCTGTTAGCGTTGAAAAAGAAAAATCTTTTGCAGAAATAGAACGTATTGTTTTAAAAACCGATGCTGGTGCACTCATGCTTCGAAGGCGCGAGAAGGATTTCCTGATCCGAAAAGACATGAAATACTGGTCTAAGTACCAAGGGGATCATGCGAAAACGATAGCCTTACTCGAAAATATCAAAGTTATTCCAGACGCTGCACCCGTAATAGACAGAATCGATGCAATCATTACCAAGCTCGAAGAACATAAAAAACAGTTCAAAAAAACTGTCGATATCGCAAATGAACTTGGACTTAGTGAAAAAGAAGGCCTTCAAGGCAGTCTGCGCAAAGCTGTGCATGCAGTAGAAGAGAAATTAAAGACGGCGAAGCAAGACAACCTTATAATCAAAATGCTCATGATGAGACGTCATGAAAAAGACTTTATGCTCCGCGGTGCGGATAAATACCTCACACGAATAGAAAAACGTCGGGCAGAATTTGATCTGCTCCTTGCTGAATCTCCCCTTAACAACAAAGACAAAACACTTATTTCCTCCCTCATGGATAGTTATCAATCTGAAATGAAATCTTTTGGCTTGAAGTCGGTTGCTTTGGTGCCAGAAGTAAAACGATTAAGTTCAATCTACAAAGAAATGTCTGAACCACTATCAGTACTGCATGAATTTACCACAAGCAATTTGGCAAATGCCAAATCAGAAGCTCTGATAGCAACAGAATCAACAGAACAAATACTTAGAATAACATCGATCTTGGCCGGGGGAATACTTCTGCTGTTGGGGCTGCTGGTCATGCGCTCTTTAACCCGTCCTATCCGTGTACTCACTGATGCCACATCTGATCTTGCCGCAGGTAACATGAATGTTGACGTTCCTGCTACCGACAACAAGGATGAAGTCGGCGCCATGGCTCGAGCCCTCCTTATCTTCAAAGAGAATCAAATAGAAGCCGAAAAGCAACGCATCGAACAAAAACAGTCTGAAGAAGATTTGAATCAGCAACGATTGAGCGAAAGGCTTGGTATGGCGGACAAGTTTGAAGCAAAAATTGGCTCTATCGTACAAACAGTTTCTTCGGCAGCCGACGGCATGAAAACCAATGCCGAACACATGAACCAAAGCTCTGCTAAAACAACTGAAATGGCCGGAATCGTCGCAAATGCTGCAGAACTTGCATCGTCAAATGTGCAAACAGTCGCAACAGCTGCTGAAGAGTTATCGAATTCAATTTCAAAAATCTCCCAACAAGTCACACAATCATCAGAAGTAGCAAGCAGCGCCGTGAATGAAGCAGAGAAAACGACAGAGCAGATCAGAGGATTAGCGGATGCCGCTGATAAAATAGGCGAAGTTATCAACCTGATTTCGGATATCGCAGAGCAAACCAATCTTCTTGCTTTGAACGCAACCATTGAAGCGGCCCGGGCGGGAGAGGCAGGAAAAGGGTTTGCTGTTGTTGCGTCTGAAGTGAAGAATCTTGCAAACCAAACCGCAACGGCGACAGAACAAATATCCACACAGATCTCTGGTATTCAATCAGCAACACACGAAGCAGTCGGAGCCATTGGCAGTATATCCGGCACTATCGGGCAAATTAATGAAATTGCAACAGCCATCGCGGCAGCCGTTGAAGAGCAAAGTGCTGCGACAGATGAAATTTCCAGTAATGTTCAACAAGCCCATACCGGCACTCGGAACGTTACATCCAACATTGGCGGTGTAACTGAAACAGCAACCAGCAACAGTCAAAGCGCAACGCAGTTCCTGGCATCATCAAACGAATTATCAAAACAGGCCGAGCTTCTGAACGAAGAAGTCGAATTCTTCCTGGCAGATGTACGGAAAGCCTAATATCAGAAGAGCAATGCATACAAAATGGTGCTTCGTATGCATTGCTCTTGCTTATAGTTCATTTCCATATTTCAGACTTTAACTCGAATTACAAAGCTGTCTTCTTATAAATAATCATCAGCGATTTTTATACCATTTGTTGCCTTGAAAGGCATTGCATAATAAAACGCCTGCAAGACTTTCATAAGGACATAAACTCATGGCACTCGAAATTGGCGACATTGCCCCGGATTTTACTGCACCTATCCAAGACGACGGAGAACTATCCCTTGGCTCACTTAAAGGTCAAGCCGTTGTTCTTTATTTTTATCCAAAAGATTCTACGCCGGGCTGTACGACCGAGGCTTGTGATTTTCGGGATGCGCAGCCGGGTTTCGCCAAATTAAATGCAAAGGTCGTCGGTGTTTCAAAAGACAGTGTAAAACGTCATGACAATTTCATTGCCAAGAATACCCTGAACTTTGATCTTGTTGCTGATCTGGATGGAAAAATTTGCGAGGCGTATGGTGTCTGGGTTTTAAAGAAACTCTACGGCCGGGAATACATGGGCATTGAACGCGCTACCTTTTTAATTGACCCACAGGGGATCGTGCAAAAAATCTGGCGTAAAGTGAAGGTAAAAAACCATGTGACAGAAGTCAAAGCGGCGCTAGAAACACTCTAAAACAATTGTTTGTACAAGCCCCTCCTCAATCAGGATTCTGTTATTATGGAGTCATTTTCCAAGAGTTCTCAGTTGTCATCCTTTTGACATAATGATTATGTTAGCTTGCCCCGTCGGTAAGCTTGCACGACTTTACCTGATACGTTTCTGCAGCAAAGACGATGTTCAAAGAACTAAAGAGAATTTATAAAACACTCAAAGCTGGCAAAAAGTTTGGTAACAAGGGAGATGCCGAACCTTTTGACGTGCCAGCATCTCCCTTATCATTACCAGAAAAAACCAATCAATCTGAAACGCCAAAACATCAAGACAACAATCAACATCGAAATACTCATTCCCCATCTACAATACAGCAAAACAATGCTCCTCTTGCAGCAAATCACTTTTCACGTGCCGCAAAGGAAAAAAACGAAAAGCCAACCCCTTTCTTCAAGCGGCTGTACAATGCCCTTTATCTAGAGGCTCTGTTTCTAGCCCTTGTTCAAATGAATGCTGCAAATGCAGAAGACAAACAACAAACCTCTGTTCCCGGTGCGCTTGCTCTTGCTGATGATACACATACGCCGGATGAGGCATTACTCTCTTCTGCAAACACAGACTGGTCTCGGGAAACCGGTACTTTAAAATCACTGACTTTAAGAATTGATGACTTTGTGGATAGCCAGAATCATTTGGGTACGTCAACCGAGTTCCAACCAAAAGATATTCGGCTGGATCACCTGTTGGAAGATGTTGCAACCTACAGTAATTTCAGCCCGATCAAATTGAAAGAGCTGGACAAATCCAAAACCGTCAGTCTGCAAGAATTCAACAAGGAAAATGAATTCGACATTATTGAGGAAGACAACTACATTCTTATTGAACTGGATGACGACGCACTTCTTTTTGCCACCGAAGAGCTCGCTGTTTTTGGGGGCGACGGTTTCAATTTCTTTATTGTTAATAACGAGACTTTGAATCTCTTCGAGAATAACACTTTGAATAACAGTTGGGGGAGCCTCCGCCCGGGGCAAGAGTATTTTGTGCTCAAAAAAGAAGATGTTCTGGAAGAAGATATCGAAATTGTCACTGTCGAGGAAGAAATATCTTTTGATGATGACAGTAAAGCCACCGAGATCATTTCCGTGAATTATTTCATGTATCAGGAGACAATCATCGGCATGTCATTTGACTTGCCGCATGATTTTTACCAAAAACACGGCGATATTGATTTGGCTGATTTTTTCACCTAAACACAAAAGGCAACCCAATTTTGTACAACGTCTTCTTGCAGGCACCAAAATGGCAAAGATACCCTCCACCCTGTCAGAAGCTGCCCGCATTGCACTGATCACAGCCAATTCCATAGAAAAAGCTGAACTGAGCAGAGTCTTTGCCAGAGCGTGGCAACAAGACGACATTCAAGACATTGGCATAGCTGAAATACCAAAAGAACCAGCACGCGAAGACAAACCGGAACTCGTTCTGCCCAGAAAAGTTCCACGCAGAAAAATCACCCCGGAAGTTGAAGGACGAATTGCCCTTCTCCATGCGCTCACCCATATTGAGCTTCATGCAATAAACCTGTGTTGGGATATCATTGTTCGCTTTGCAGCAACCGAAATGCCCAAAGGCTTTTACGATGACTGGGTTTCAGTCGCTGATGATGAAGCACATCACCACTTGCTGCTCTGTGAAAGGTTGGCACAACTGGGTTCACATTATGGGGCTTTGCCTGCTCATGCAGGATTATGGCAAGGCGCAGAAGTCACCGAACATAATCTCAAAGCACGGCTGGCTGTTGTCCCTATGGTGCTCGAGGCTCGTGGTATTGATGTAACACCTGGCATGATCGACAAGCTCAAACTCGCCAAAGATTATGAAAGTGCACGTCGTTTACAGATCATATATGACGATGAAATTACTCATGTTGCCAAAGGAAAGCGTTGGTTCGAATATCTTTGCCAACAGGACAATGAAGACCCCGTTGAAAGCTGGCAGAACATTATCCTCACCCTCTTTAAAGGTCGTGTAAAATCACCCTTTAATATTGATGGACGCAACCAGGCGGATTTCCCGATTGATTTTTACGACCCGATTGCTGATCTGTAAAACAGGCCCATTATCCTGCTTGAACATACAATAAACAGTCATCAGGATATTACGGTTGCGGCCCGGTCCAGTTTAACTGTAAAAACCAATTGGGTTATGAATATTGACTGTTAGGGCAATCCTGATCAAAACGATTGCCCGTCGATAAGATACTTTCACCTGCATCTTTCGTTATGTTCCTCTCGCGCACACCAGAATTTTTGACTTATATTCCTATTGAAACTCAAAGGATTTCCTTGTGAGCAATACTTCCCACCCCCTCAAAAACTCCCCTAACAGCACTGGACAAAATTTCTTCCTCTTCGGGTCACTCCCGCTTTTATTCGTTAAAACAGCCACACCGATTATTCTGGTCATGTTGGTAAATGGTCTTTTCACCCTTGTTGATGCTTACTTTCTTGGTGAATTTGTCAGTGCTGATGCCCTGACAGCTGTAACAATGATGTTCCCCGTATTTATGCTCATTGTGGCTCTCTCAACATGGGTATCCGGCGGGTTTTCATCTGTCCTGGCCCGCCTTCTTGGGGCGAGAGAATTTGGTAAAGCCAGTGCCGCCTTCACAAGTGCTTTTGCTCTTTCCGGGGTTATCTGTCTAATGCTCATCGCCATTTTCAGTTTAGGCGGCGATCAAATGATAAACTGGGTTACCAAAGGCTCAGAGATATTAGGCGCGATGGGGTACACCTATATTTCTATCCTGATTTACGGATCCCCCCTCATCTTTATTCTGACCATTAGTGTTGATGCGCTCAGATGCGAAGGTAAACTGGGCTTCATGACCTTTATCTCGGTCCTGTCTACTCTTTTGAATGTACTCTTTAATTACATCCTGATCGTGCAAATGGATCAGGGGGTTGCAGGTTCCGCATATGGCACTTTGCTTGCGCAAACACTTTCGCTGATTGCAATCATTATTTATCGCTACAACACATCTTCGACCATTTCCTTTACTTTATCGCCAAGAAAGAAAGTCACTATTTTCTGGCGCAATTTTCTTGCACTGGGTGCCCCACAAAGCCTTTCATATTTGGGAATTTCCTTATCTTCCGGTGCTGTTTTTTATTCGCTTCAGAAGTGGGGAGGGAATGATTACGAGGCCACAGTTACAGCTTACGGCATAACAACGCGTATACTGACCTTCAGCTTCCTGCCATTACTGGGCCTGAATCTCGGCTTTCAAACGATCGCAGGCAACAACCAGGGCGCTCAAATTTTCTCCCGCGTCAACAGCAGTTTAAGGATCGCTATATTAGCTGCTTTCAGCTACTGCCTTGCCTTACAGCTGATCTTTGATTTTATGGCTGATAGCCTGGGATCCATCTTTGTTGATGACCCCAAAATCATCTCGGAAACGGCACGGATACTGCCCCTGATTACCTTACTTTATTTCGCGTTTGGCCCCAGCTTAATTCTATCTGGTTTTTTCCAAGCCATTGGCGACGCAAAAAGATCTGCGCTTATTAGCTTGACGAGAACTTACATCTTTTCAATCCCGCTTACCTTTATTCTGCCGCTTTATTTCGGCGAGATCGGGATCTGGTATAGCGGACCTTTGACAGAAATTTTAATGATCTTGTTGACCCTGTTCATACTATCTCACAATGCCAATAGAACCGGATACAAGTTAGGCCTATTCAAACAAGAAACGACAACTCCCTAGGTTGAATTTCATCTTTTTGTCTTCTAGAGGAACTGCAATTATTTGCCTTCCCCCCATGACTTCTGTTAGTTTCTGTTCTCTTACTTTCCAGAATCCTTGGTCTTTACTCCTCTACAGATAAAATTTTGGAGAACAAGGTTTGTTGCTATAAGAGGACGAGAATTGCCTGCGCCGGAACCCTTATTCACAGACTTCAGCCTTGATTCAGCGGAACTTCTGGAAGCTATTTTTGCCGCTTCAGGCACCTATTTTGTTATTACGGATCCTCAAACGGGTTTAATCCATGCGATCAGTGACGCGTGGCTTAAAACACTGCGCTATAAAAAAGAAGAAGTTGTCGGTCATTCATCACAGGAACTTAATATCTGGCTAAGTCCTAAAAAGCGTGCGGACATGATCCGACGCATAAAAACTGACAATATTGTTAATCGATTTCATGCTTGTCTAAGAGGCAAAGACGGATCTCTCCACGATTTTTCAATCACAATACAATCAATTGTTTTAAAACAAAAAAACTATCTTTTATTTTGTGGATACGACATTACTGAAGAGCTAAAAGTTAAAAATTCAGCTGTATCTTCGCGAAAAATGTTAGTTGATGCACTAGAAGCCATGAGCGAAGGATTTGTCCTCTATGATCCGGACGGGCGACTGGTAATATGCAACAATAATTTCAAAGAGTTTTATAACTATAGCGATGATGAAGCCAAACCCGGTGTCATCGAGTATGAACTCGGTAAGCTTGACATAGAACGAGGAACTGTTGTTGTACTGGATGGAGATAACCAAAATTACATCAATCGACGGCAAGATCTGGACAAAGGCCCGCCACAGTCAACAATTGTGCAACTCAGTGATGGTCGATATCTTCTCCTCAGCGATCGTGTCACTGAAGATCGCTATATGGTCAGTATTCAAAAAGACATTACAGATATCAAAGAAGCCGAATTCGCACTGATGCGGGCAAGGGATGAGGCCGATATCGCCAATAACACCAAGTCAGAATTTCTGGCACATATGAGCCATGAATTGCGTACACCTTTGAACTCAATCCTTGGCTTCACACAGGTTATGCGCGACGAATTACTCGGCGATTTAGGGCACCCAAGATATAGAGAATACATCAACGATGTCCATCATTCCGGTGAACACCTTCTCAATCTAATCAATGACGTACTGGATATATCCAAAGTAGAAGCCGGAAAGTTCGAATTAAACGAAGACATTCTCGATCTAAAGGATACGATTGCTGCCTGTATGCAAATCATTCGGGGGCGACCAGATGCAACAACACTTGATATCGAAGTAAAAACAGCAAAAGAGAAGATTTACTTTCAGGGTGACGAACGCATTATGCGTCAGATTATCCTGAACCTGCTCTCCAATGCCATAAAGTTCACGCCAGTTGATGGAAAAATACTCCTTGAATTGCAAAGAGATGATCAGAAAAACATCCGCATAACAATCAGTGATACGGGCTGCGGCATTGAAGAGAATGATATTCCCATTGTTCTTGCTCCATTTGGACAGGCGCGCATCAATGCGCGCACTGCTCACGAGGGAACAGGATTGGGCCTATCCCTAAGCAAGATGCTCACAGAACTTCATGACGGCACATTAAGTTTGACAAGTGAAGTCAATAACGGAACGAAAGTTGTTCTGGATTTCCCGGCAATGAGATACGTTGATCCCTCAATGATCTGATCATCACTGTTTATAGATATTTCTTGGAAATTTTCAGAAATTTATACCGATTATCCTAGGGTACACTGAAAAATTATCTATATAGTCATCGCAAGTAATTTTGTGCACTAACTTGATGGACATTCAGCGTGCCAGTTTCAGACATTGTTCTTACAATTTCAGCGTTGCTTATTATAATCGCGTGCACACAACCGCTTGCAAGGCGTAGCGGTTTACCTTTTACCGTAGTCTTGGGGTTTATTGGTGTTCTCATTGCGTCTGGTGCAAACTGGCTTCTGCATACTCGCCTGACAGACCAATTTAACGATGTTGCAGCACTTGTCGTTAACATCCCGATATCATCCTCGACATTTTTGGATATTTTACTTCCTATCTTGTTGTTTCAAGGTGCAATTACCATTGATGTCAGACGTCTGGCTAAAGATATTATCCCGATCATCTTTCTAGCCGTTTTAGGTGTCTTTGTTGCCATCGGTCTTATCGGCGGTGCTGTATCACTTGTATCCAGCGCGCCTTTGATCGTTTGTCTTTTATTTGGTGCCATCGTCGCAACCACAGACCCCAGTGCCGTCATTGCACTTTTTAGAGACTTAGGGGCACCAGCACGTCTCACCCGTCTGGTCGAAGGAGAAAGCCTGCTTAACGATGCAACCGCCATTGCTGCTTTCAGCGCGTTTCTAACGCTGATTATATCGGGGGGCGGTTACGAGCCCGGTCTTCTTGTAAAAGAGTTTGGGGTATCTTTCCTCGGCGGGATTATTACAGGCGCTATTTTTGGACGCTTGGCAATCGCTCTTATATCCTGGTTAGGCTCTTTTCGGGCTGCACAGCTTACCATCACTGTGGCTTTGCCTTTTATCGTATATACCCTGGCCAACAACTACATTCATATTTCCGGCGTTATCGCTGTCGTAACCAGTGGTCTCGTTCTCAGTGCGATGGCACGGTCTCGTTTTCAATCTGAAACCTTCACTTTTTTCCTTGAGACCCTAGATCAACTGGCTTGGTGGGCCGGTGGGCTGGTTTTTGTACTCGCCGCACTTATGGTTCCCGATTTATTATCCGATTTCGCCTTTTCAGATCTGATCGTGATATTGGTTGCTGTCGTCGCTGCCTTGTTCGCAAGAGCAGCCATTCTTTTTGGTATATTCCCTCTATTAACCCTGGTGAAAATAACCCAACGGGTTAATAACCCGACGAAGACAGTTATTATATGGGGCGGGCTGCGCGGTGCGGTTACGCTTGCTTTGGCGCTTTCTGTAACGGAAAACCCCCTTATCGACAATGAAACCCAACGCTTCATTGCTATTCAAGCCACAGGTTTTGCGCTCTTCACTCTTCTCATTCAGGGACCAAGCCTGACACCATTAATGAAGTGGTTAAAACTGGATCAACTATCCCCCATTGAACGTGCTTTCAGAACACAGGTATTATCGCAATCACTTTCAACGGTAAAATCCAGCCTGACCAGCTTTGCCAATCGCTTTGAACTGGATCCCAAACTGGTTGAATTGACGATAAAACCCTACAGCAACCGGCTGTCGACAGTTACAGAAGACAAATCCTACGAAGAGGAAATTAGCGATAAAGATCGCTTGGTCATTGGCCTTGTCGCCTTGGCAAATCAGGAAAAGACTCTTTTATTTGAACAGAGATTAAGCGGTGTTTTGCGTCATGAATTGGTTGATCAGTATCTTCTGGTCGTAGAAAACATGATTGACAGTGCGCGTGAAGACGGACGTTTGGGCTATCTGAATGCAGCAAAAAAACCTTATCGACACACACCTAATTTTTTGATGTTGGGCTGGTGTCAAACTCATCTTGGGCTTAACCGTCCACTCGCATCACATCTGGGAAAGCATTTCCAGTTTCTTCTGATCAGCCGCATACTGGTCATGGAACTGGAAGGTTTTCTAGATAACAGACTTTGTGATCTTCTGGGACCTCGCCCGGTCGAAGTACTCCATGAAATACTGAACCAAAGACTGGAAAGTATCGAAAGACATTTGGCAGCATTAAGACTTCAGTATCCTAAATTTGCGCGCACACTTGATCAGCGAATTCTGGAACGCTTTGCCTACCAGGATGAAATAGAGCAAATTGAAACCTTGAGAGAGTCAGGCATCATCAGTGATGATCTGTCACGCAGCCTGAAGAATGAAACGAATTCAATCCACGTAACCAACCGCTCCAAAATTCGCGTTGATATCAAAGCAACAACCGCAGAACTTCTGTCCGCCTTCCCTGTGTTTTCCAATCTTTCTCACCCTGAACTGAAAGAGATTGCGAAAAAGCTGCAACCTCGCGTGCTTGCCGATGGCGCTTATGTGTTTCGCAAAGGCGACAGTGCTGACGGCCTCTATTTCATTGAAAGTGGTGCCGTGGAAATTCGTGTTGGGGACGAGCTACATCGCCTTGGTCATGGCGATTTCTTCGGGGAAATGGCACTTCTGGACGAAGCGCATAGAAGCGCAGATGTAAAATCCATAAGTTACTCGCACCTTTTGCTCCTAGAAAAAGAAACTTTTCAGGAGTTAGCTCGTTCCCATCCCAGTTGGCGAAGCGCCCTGTCTGACATTGCCACCAAACGAAAAAGCATGAACGATGAAAACAAAAGCATTTCATCCCCAATTTCTTGAAGACAAACGTTTTTAAAACCAAACTCTGCGAAAACCAGAGTTTCATATAGCCCAGATTTCAAACAGAAAGCCGCCGCGTGGTTCAAAACGGAAAAATCAAAAAAGCCAAAGCTACAAAAACCCGTGAAAGAGATCTCGTTAAAGGTAGCCTTCCCGAACACTTCAGGGCTTTGGCAATACCCGCTGGAATAGGGATGCTGTTTAACACGCTCTACAATGTCGTCGATACCTTCTTTGCCGGGATGATCTCGACGGATGCCCAGGCCGGGCTTTCAGTTTCCTTTACCGTATTCTTCATTCTCATCGCTTTTGGTATCGGATTTGGACAGGGAATTTCAGCCCTGGTTGGTACAGCCATTGGAGCCAGCACTCAGACAAATTCAAATGAGAGTACGAATACGGCTACAACTACAGACGCAACCAGTGATGCAGAGGAACAGACTTCAAAAGATATTGATATCGCTGCTCCCAAGGATATATCTGCTCAGGGCCTCAGCTTTGCCACTCTCTTCTCTTTCCTCCTTTGTGTGGCGGGCTACTACGCTATCCCTCACCTGCTGGATTTACTCGGGGTTTATAACGGCTACAGAACATTAGCCCACGATTATCTGATACTTATTCTCTTTGCTGCACCCGCCTTCATGATCGCTTTCGCTGCCAACGGCATTCTGAGTGCCCAGGGCGATACTGTCACAAACCGCAATGCCCTGATCGGGGGATTTCTCGCCAATTGCCTCTTGAACCCGCTATTCATTTTCGGAGCCTTTGGCATTCCGGGGCTTGGCTTTGACGGCCTCGCCATATCCACCGTTATCATCGAATGGTTCGTGGCCTTCTACCTTTTGTCCCACGCCCTGAAATCGCGAGCAATGGCACAGACAAAGCTGTCTTGCTTCATCCCCCATCTAAAGATCATCAAGGACATCGTGGATCAGGGTGCCCCGGCAAGCCTGAATTTCCTGACCATCACTGTGGGTGTTTTTGTCATCCAGTATTTCCTGCAACCCTTTGGCGCAACCGCGGTCGCGGCCTATGGCATTGCCCTGCGCATTGAACAGCTTGTCCTGCTGCCCGGCTTGGGGCTGACAATCGTTCTCTTGCCAATAATTGCGCAAAATCACGGGGCCAAAGCACTCGACAGAGTGCGCTATGCCTTTTGGTGGTGTGTGCTGACAGGCATCGGCATGATGCTCATTGGCGCGCTTCTGCTCCTACTCGGTGGTAAGTTCTTGCTAGGCCTTTTTACTCAGGATCCAGATGTCATTTCCGTCGGGTTTGATTATCTGCTACTCGCAGCCCCCATGCTGCCAGCCTACCTCACCCTCTTTGCCATGATGTCCTTTTTCCAAGGCATCAAGCGCCCGATCTGGACCGTATGGATCGGGATCTACCGACAAATCTTCGCCTCGGCAGGCTTTGCCGCCCTTTTCATCTATGTCCTGAACTGGAACGAATGGGGCGTCTGGACCGCTGTCTTCACAGCCGTCTGGAGCGGCCTTCTGCTCTCGATGATTATTCTGATAATCGTTGCGAGAGAAAGCATGCAAGGATTGGGCGGGCCGGGAATATTGAGGACGTATAAGGGGTAGAGAAATTTGGAGTTTGATTTAAGCATTTACACATATAGGTAACTCAATAACAGACTATAGTTACCCAGGTTTTGAAACAAACTTTATCAGTGAATTTAATCGATCACAGCCTTCGTCGCTTAACGCTAGAAGTGGGTATTTGTTAGCTACTGTGCATCGTAGCAAGCATCATAGAACGGTATTCTAGCGCAACTCATCAAGTAATGATTGGTCATGATGGTTCCCATCAAGCATCAATTTCACACCTTCTGGCATGATACACCACCGGCCTATGCCTTCGTGCGGTGGATTAATTCTCTTAACATAACCATACTTTTCTAAATTCATTAATTTCACATCTAAGGTGACAGGATCATAAGCGTTGTGGTGCTCTATTAGCTCAGCACTCGAATAAGATCCGCCCACTGGGTAGCAGTCGTGCAGCAAATAAAGCAAGAAATAGATATCATCTTCATCAACTTGGTACTTTGGTAGAGATCCTTGAAATTTTATGTTTTCATCTGACGCTAAATATTTCCCAATTACAAAAATGGACTCTTCGATCAGTTTCACAGGAGATCCCACAAAGAACTCTCGTTTCGGATTTGCCCTATAAGACTTCAACTTAAGATGAACATCCTTCTCACATTGCATTGAGTTACTAACATAAAAACTAGCAACTACTCCAAATCGTTTCGGCACACCAGTGGAGGATAATTGTCCTAACCGTTCTTCTAGACTAGCAGTTGTATGACCGATTTTAACCAGTCCCGGCATTGCTTCATTTACCAAAAAGTATAAGATTCCCTGTGCCATTTTGTTCAGCCGTTAATTTATCAAAACTGGTAAAAAATATTACTTTTGAAAAAGAACGCATTCTACTTTTAACGCTCCTTCTGCTCATCAATAACATATTGGACAATTTGTTTGTGCTTGTCAGAAATAAGTTCTCCAAGACGAGGAACGGCTATTCGATTAAGAAAATCAGACACATCATAGTCAGTAATTATGGAGCCAAATTGGTCATTCTCTGAAGCCCCATCTAATATTTTACAGACTTCCTTGAGTGAAAAATACGAATATTCTTCTAATCTTGAAATGATCCCATGTGTTCTCGAAAACGAACCTGCGTTCATTAGCTCATCAAAAAGTGCCTCTTTATTTTTATCGAATGAAAAGGCAACTCCATCAAAGTGTTCCTTCATAAATTCAGACAGTTTCCTATACACAACTAATTCTGAACCTTTTTTTTCACTCCATTCCTCTTGTAAAAATGGGTGGGGAGAAATTTCATTTATTGAGGAATAAAAATCACCATCCTCGCTAATGACATGGAGGTTTTCACCATTAGGAACAACGTCTAACAAAATAATCCAATTTATAGCATCTCCAATTGAACTATTTTTACCTGGCGGATTACCTATAGACATACGCATTGATGCAAGGTCATAAATTTCGCGTGAAGTTTCAATTATGTCTGACTTATCAAAAATCTCTTTGATTAGCTTATCCGCAAGCAAATTTTGTTCGGTAACTTCTTGATCAACTTTAACCAAAATATCTTTTTGCTTTTTTTGCAATTTAGAGCTGAGTTCTCTAATTTCATCATACTCACTATAAGGCTTCATAAACGATGGTAATTGTGCTGAAAACTTATTGTCTTTAAATCGCTTTAAAGCGTCTTTTATTCGATTTTCTCTATTTCTTTTGAATTCGTCACACACCTGCTGAGTTAGATGAATGCTTGCCGAACCATGCGTATGGGAAGCAAAAACATTTTGAAGAGCATCCAGATCATCTTTAGAAAAATGAAGAAAGCTCAGTATGATATTCGTATCAATAAACACATGCATGTTTACATATTACATGTCTTACAACACATATTCCCTAAATTAATTTTTGCTAATGCACTTAGTTTTTTGTCAAAATTCACAATTATATTATTTCAGTCCATTTATCCGTATGTCCGCTTTGGGTCAGAAGGAAGAATTAAACATCATATAAAACAATTCAATGCACAACCTTTAGTGTTATTTTTTAATTTAATAGGCAAATTTTTATCTCGTGATAACAGCTTGATGCCCGTTTCCCCTACCCCCGAAAAGCACCTCGGATATAGATCGCCAACTCTTCTGCCAAGGCCTTATTCGGGCCGTCGGCGAGGTACATGTTTATGCTACATCGGGGGAGAGTTGGTAGCTCGCCGCGATGGTCGATTTCTTCGATGCCGGGGTCGGTGAAGGTTGGCAGTTCAGGACGAACCGCGAAGTCTGCGGCGACGGCCACTGAAGTAGAATCTTCGCTGTCCGTATCGACCGCGTCCAGCCAGGGAATATTCGCCTGCTCCAAGGCATCAATCATGGACCGCCGAAACGCACAGCCGCGTACCATTGCGACAGGTAAAGGACGCGCCATCCACGCGTGACCATTTACAGCGCCCGTCCATAACAGAGGCTGCACGGCCAGAAGTTCGGCATTTTCGGGCAATTTTTGATCCTTGTTATATACCTCTGTCGTCAGGATCAAATCCTGTTGGCCGTGTTCTATTTCGGCAGCCAGATCGATTGATCCCGCGGTTTTCAGCTTAACCTGCACACGGGGGAAGTCACGGTTGAACTGTTTGAGGACATGTGGAATATGGGGCCTGATCACATCGCCGGGCACGCCAAGGCAGATGCTTCCCTCATATTTCGGGGCTGTTAACCTGCCCCAAATTTCATCGTTCAAATCCAGCATTGACCTTGCATAACCAAGCAGCTGATCGCCCTCTGCAGTTGGCCGGATACCGCGCCCGTTATTACGGTCCAGTAGCGGCAGACCAACACTTTCTTCCAGGCGCTTGATCTGCATGCTGATTGTTGACTGGGTCATGTGAAGTTTGTTTGCCGCAGCGGTCATACCACCGGTTTCACTGACCGTGATAAAACTGCGTAATGTTCCGAGGTCAAAATTTCTCAATCTACTGACTTTCTTCTATTAGTCCTGCGTCTAAAAACAGAACTATCAATTTTTGTGATGACATTCATCAAAACTATTCACTTCCATAATAATAAATCCATGCCAATATATCAATAACATTGATCGCAACGATCGAAACCATCACATTATGCAATGGAGGATGAAATGCTAAAACAACCATGTCATACCTTGAACGCATGTCACACTGTGGGCACGAACGGCACTTGCGGGGCTTCTTTTTCTCGGGATCACAAAATTTTTGCTTCCTCGACAAAAGAAGCAACAACATTCTTTTCCCGCGTCTTGGGCTTAATTGTAAAAGCCTTTGAAATTCGCGAAGAACGCCGCTCATTGGCTGGCCTCACGCCTCAGCAGTTGGAAGATATTGGCGTCAATCAAGAACAGGTTCGTCAAGAAAGTCTTCGCGCTTATTGGGATTTACCAACTGATCGTCTTGGACAATCCCAGTAGATAAAATCGGTTGGCTTAATCTGGCACCTGCTCGCACCTATTCCTGTTCTTTAGCTGACAAACCTGCTGTTTGATTATGCTAAAACTAAACCCGATAGGACTATCCATCCTATCGGGTTTTTCTTAATCACTATTTACAGGATCAGCGCATTAGCCCTAGCCCCTTATATTTAACGATCAAAGAATTTGATTACAGAAGCTCTTCGACTTCTTCGTCTTCACTCGTACCGCCCTTGAGCTTGGACGCCAGTGATGCCTCGAGGAACATATCAATATCCCCGTTCAGCACAGCGCCCGAGTTGCTGGTCTCTGCCCCTGTGCGGAGATCCTTCACCATCTGATAGGGTTGCAAGACGTAAGATCTGATCTGTCGTCCCCACCCGATCTCGGTTTTTGAATCGGCTTCAGCCTGTGCAGCTTCTTCCCGCTTTTGCATTTCGTGTTCGAACAAGCGTGATTTCAACATGTTCATCGCGGTCGCGCGGTTTTTATGCTGCGAACGGTCATTCTGACACTGCACAACGATACCTGTGGGTTCGTGGACAATACGGATCGCTGAATCTGTTGTGTTCACGTGCTGCCCCCCCGCGCCGGAAGCACGGAAAGTATCAACGCGGATATCCTTGTCGAGAATCTCAATATCAAAGCTGTCATCAATAACCGGATACACCCACGCAGAGCTAAAGGATGTATGACGACGGGCCTGTGAATCATAGGGCGAAATACGCACAAGGCGGTGAACACCAGCTTCGGTTTTCAGCCAACCATAGGCATTATGACCCTTGATAATGACCGTGGCCGATTTCAAACCAGCTTCTTCACCGCTGCTTTCTTCCAGCCACTCAACTTTATAGCCATGCTGTTCTGCCCAGCGCGTGTACATACGCAACAGCATTTCGGCCCAGTCCTGTGCCTCTGTCCCGCCAGCCCCGGCATTGACCTGCAGGTAACAGTCATTTGCATCGGCTTCACCAGACAACAGGCTTTCCAACTGCTTTTTATCCGCCAGTTCCTTCAGGGCGAAAATCTGGTTTTCCCCCTCGTCCACAGACTCCTGATCACCTTCGTCCTCGCCCATCTCGATCAGCAAGGTGGCTTCTTCCACGTCGCTCTCGATCTTGCGAACAGCCGCAATCGACTGCTCCAGATGGGTACGCTCTTTCATCAGCGTCTGGGCAAGCTGTTGATCATTCCAGAGTTCCGGGTCTTCGGCTCGAACGTTCAGTTCGTCCAGTCGTCTAAGTGCGGCATCCCAGTCAAAGATGCCTCCTCAGCAGGATCAGCGACTGTTCAATATCGCCAACCGCTGCTTCGATCTCGGCGCGCATGCTTATACGGCCTCCTCGTCAGCTAGATTTAAAAATAAATAATTCGGCTTCTTCTACCTGCTTAGGGTGGGTTAATACAACCCCTCGGTTGTCAATCCATCGGTCACAGATAAAAGAGGATTGTCATTCTCTTCCCCAACACCTGAAAAATTCGGTGATGGAACGTTTTGTGGCTTGAAGGCTTCGACAATAACATTGTCATCATTGGCCCCGGCCAAGCGGCCCGTTTCAGCATTAATACGGACAAGTCGAATGCCTGCCGGAACACGGAAAGGTGTAGCAGGTGCATCTTTCAAGGCTTCTTCCATGAAAGATTTGAAGATTGGAGCAGCAGCACTTGCGCCCTGCTCCTTTGCCCCCAAGGTTCTCGGGTTATCAAAGCCAACATAGGCACCAACAGCCAAATCCGGAGAGAAGCCGAGGAACCAGGCATCAAAGCTTTTATTGGTTGTGCCCGTTTTCCCGCCAAGCGGCTTACCAATAGATTTGATCCTGCGCCCCGTCCCCCGTTGCACGACACCTTCCAGCATGGACACCATCTGATAAGCTGACGCAGGGTCAACAATCTGCTCTCTGGTATCCGGCAGGGTTGGCACCGGCTGATTGTTCCATGCACCATCGCTAACGCATGGCAAACAGTTGCGCGAATCATGCCTGAAAACAGTCCGTCCCCGTCGATCCTGAATTCGATCAACAAGTGACGGTTCAATACGCTTCCCGCCATTTACCAACATTGCATAAGCAGTCGTCATCTGCAGCAGGGATGTTTCACCCGCCCCCAGCGACATCGACAACACAGGTTTCATGTTGTTATCAATACCAAAGCGTTTTACGTACTCGACGACTTTGTCCATTCCCACATTCTGGGCAAGGCGAACTGTCATGAGATTACGGGACTTTTCCAAACCAACCCGCATACGTGTCGGTCCATAGAACTTTTTGGTATAGTTACCCGGTTTCCATTTACCAAGGCCAGCTCCCTGATCCAAAGAGAAGGGTGCATCCTGTATAAGTGTTGCAGGTGTATAACCATTATCAAGGCCACTCAGATAAATGAACGGTTTGATTGCTGACCCCGGTTGCCGTATCGCCTGTGTCGCGCGATTAAATGAGCTACGGGCAAAAGAAAAACCACCTGACATAGCCAAAACCCTACCCGTATGAGGATCAATAGCAATAAGACCACCGTTCACATCCGGAATCTGCCGTAAAGCAAAGGTGTTTTTAGGGTAGTCATTCCCCTTTGGAGTCTTCACAACACCTTCGACAAGAACAACGTCGCCCACTGACAATACGTGCCCCGGTGTACTTGGCACCCCACCAAAGCGTTGATTTTTAAGCCACTTTCGCGCCCATTTCATCTCAGTCATGGGAATAGTGCCGCGTGTCCCATCTGCAAGACCGATAGCAACAGACTTTTCACCGACTTCCAGAACAGCCGCAAGTTTCCAGGGTTCGGCACCTTTGGGCGTAGGGATTGCTTCCAACTGCCTCTTCCACCCATCCGGTGACTCCGGATCATAGGTAGCGACTGGGCCCCGCCAGCCATGGCGGCGATCATATGCGATCAAACCATCTCGCAAGCTCTTTTGCGCAATTTTCTGCAATCTCGGCTGTAAAGTCGTACGAACAGACAATCCCCCCTCATACAGCCCATCTTCCCCGTAAAGATCAATTAGCTCACGGCGAACTTCTTCTGCAAAGTAAGGGGCATCAACAATTTCAGTTTGATCCCGTTTGATAACTTCTAACGGTGACTGCCAGGCCGTTTCAGCCTCTGCTTTGGTAATCTTTCCATTTTCCAACATTCGGCCAATAACCCAGTTACGCCGCGCAAGCGCCGGAGCATGGCGACGAACAGGGTGATAGTTGGACGGTGCTTTTGGCAAGGCAGCCAGGTAAGCTGCTTCGGCAATTGTAAGTTCATCGAGTGATTTGTTGAAGTAGTTCAATGAAGCTGCCGCCACACCGTAGGATCGATAGCCCAGAAATATTTCGTTCAGATACAGATCCAGAATACGTTCTTTTTCAAAGGCATTTTCAATGCGGAACGTCAAAATGGCTTCTTTAATCTTACGCTCATAGGACACTTCGTTGGTAAGCAAAAAGTTCTTTGCCACCTGTTGGGTAATCGTCGATGCCCCAACCAGCCGCTTGCCAGATCCAATGTTCTTGATATTGGTCATCATCGCACGGGCAAGAGAGAGATAATTCAAACCACCATGGGTATAGAAATCTTTATCCTCTGCAGCAAGGAAAGCATCTTTAACACGAGTTGGTATTGCCGTTATTGGCACGTAAATACGCTTCTCCTTTGCGTATTCTTCCATCAAGCGTCCGTCACCCGCATGTACCCGCGTTACAGTCGGCGGGTCATAATCCTTAAGATCAGTATGTTCCGGCAGGCCTTTGCCATATTCATAAAAAGCGTAGAGAACTACGCCTCCGCCAGCAATTGCCATCACAATTCCCAGACCAAACAAATAGCCCAATATCTTAAGAAACTTCACGCCTTAAATCCTAACCAGCATCAACGCTATAATCCGCAAATCTGCCTCAAAACTATGACAGCCATATGGCAAAACAGGCAATCACCTGTTTATCACTCCCCATCACGCCCAAAAGCGCGGCTTGAGGTAATTTTCCCTGTTATTATACCAGAAAGCCTCAAGAAACCAGTTATTGCGTATTGTAACTTTCCAACTTCCCGAAATATTGATCGACAGCGCGACTTATCGCAGTCACCAATCTTTCCCTGTGCTTGTCACTTCTGAGTAACCGCTCTTCCTGTCTATTTGACATATACCCAAGCTCTACCAAAACAGACGGAATTACCGGTGATTTCAACACAGCAAAACCGGCAGAACGATGCGGGCGCCCCAACAACTTTGCCTCACGCTTCATTTCACCAACCAGTACATTCGCAAACTGCTTGCCCTGATTATTAGTCTCGCGTTGTGCAAGATCGATCAAAATTTTACTGACATCAGCGGACTGCTCACTCAAATCAAAGCCAATAATAATATCGGCCTTGTTCTCTTTTGCGGCGAGTGCTTCGGCTTCTTTATCCGATCCCTTTTCAGACAAACTGTAAACAGAAAATCCCCGAACCCTGCTAGAGGGATGTTTATTCGCATGTAGAGAAATAAACAGATCACCATCCGCCTTTTGGGCAATACCAACCCTTTGTCGAAGTGCCAATGAGGTGTCAGAGTTCCTTGTCATAACGACTTTATAGCGCCCGGATTTCTCCAAAACGGCCTTTAGGCTCTTTGCATAACTCAGTGCCAGGTTTTTTTCCTGAATACCGGATACACCAATTGCCCCCGGGTCAACACCACCATGCCCGGGGTCAATTACGATAACCTTTTTGGATTTCTTCTTTGTTGTCTTTGGTGCAATCAAGGTGGGAACAACAGGTGTGGCAGCAACCTGTGTTTCTTCTTTCAAGGGCTTCACCGAAGTGAGTTGTCGTTTCTGTTCACCAGATGACTTGTAAGTTGCAGCAGAAACCCTTTTGATATCAACAACCAGACGATGTTTATGTCCTTCTTTCGGGGGCAACAAAAAAGCCGATGAGATAGAAACCGGATATCGTGCATCCAAAACCACACGACTGATGTTTGGTTCAAACAGACCAAAACGGAGAGCCTGAACAGCACCTGTCGCTCTTGGAACCTTGTTCTTGGGCACCTTCCAGTTCAACTTGGGCAGATCAATGACAATGCGATAGGGATCAGGAAGCGTGAAGATTCGATAGGCAGGCTCTTCAGATAATTCCATAACGAAGCGGGTTTTGTCCGGATGTTTTCCGATTCGAATGGCATCCAGATCAGAACTCTGTGCACCTGCTGTTCCCAAAAGAGCTACCAGGGTCAGGAGAAGTCCCGCCAATCTGGTACAGCTAAAAAACCTAACGTTCATGCGCTCTTTATCTCAAATATCACTGTTTAATACCAAGCTATTTTCGGTTTAATCTAAATATGTTACCCAAAAAACATCCCTGTAAGGCAACCCTATTATCACGTATTTTTAAAATGAATCCAAAAAAGTGAAATTACCTTCTAGCACAGAGGGAGAGCTCCTGTTAATCTACAGGCAGAAAATTCTACGCTGACAGCGGAACAATGAATCCGGCTAGAAGCGTGTACTGATGCCTCAGGAGGCTCTGTTAGCCAGAAGCTGCAGATTTCGGTCTTTATACAAAAGACGCCCTGAGAAGCAAGTACAACAAGCCAAACTGATGGGGCAAGGTTTCACAAAAACAACTACCCCCTCAACATTTTTAACTTAGTCGAATCATCTCTATTTTGAGGTGATTCTCAGGCGAGAGCGTTCCCGTTCGAAACTACGGATACGCAGGATTAAAGAAACGGTAATGAACGCTCTTGATCATATAAATTCATCGACAATGATGTTCCGTGCGCCGCCTTTGTTATGGCTTACCAAAGGCGCTGGCCGCACGCTGGAGTTACTCACGTATGGCAAAACGTATGCTAATCGATGCCACCCACCCGGAAGAAGTCCGGGTTGTGGTGCACAACGAAAACAAACTTGAAGATTTCGATTTTGAAACCCAATCCAAGAAACAACTAAAAGGAAATATCTACCTCGCTCGTGTAACCCGTGTTGAACCTTCTCTCCAAGCTGCATTCGTAGAATACGGCGGGAACAGACACGGCTTCCTTCCTTTTAGCGAAATCCATCCGGATTACTACCGTGTTCCGGTTGCGGATCGCGATAGTATTATGGAAGAAGAAGCTGTTGTTGAACCTCAGGAAGAGGAAGAAAACAACGCATCGCAGGCAGAGGAAGATACACCCGATGTTTCTTCAGATTCCCTTGAAAGTGTAGAAAAACAGCAAGACGATACCATTGAGGAAATCGCCGGGGAAACCTCTGTTGATAGCATCAATGAAGACGAATCAGACTTTGAAACAAAAACAAAGTCTCGCGTGAACCTCATGAAACGTTACAAAATTCAAGAGGTCATCAAGCGTCGTCAGGTTATTCTTGTTCAAGTGGCGAAAGAAGAGCGCGGCAACAAAGGGGCTGCCTTAACAACCTACCTTTCCCTTGCAGGTCGCTATTCCGTTCTAATGCCCAACACCAATAAAGGTGGCGGGATTAGTCGTAAAATCAGTAATCCAAATGATCGTAAACGCCTAAAGGATATTCTATCCGAACTGAAGATTCCCGAAGGAATTGCTGTGATCGTTCGTACAGCTGGTAGCCAGCGTACGAAAATGGAAATCAAGCGTGATTACGAGTATCTTATTCGTCTCTGGAACGAAATTCGCGAGAATACGCTAAAATCCGAAGCACCCAACCTGATTTATGAAGAGGCAAATCTGATCAAGCGGGCAATGCGTGATCTCTACACCAGTGACATGGAAGAGATTTTGGTTGAAGGCGAACGCGGATACAAGATGGCCAAAAGCTGCATGCGTTCCCTAATGCCAAGCCATGCTAAAAAAGTTAAACACTACAAGGGCATGCAGGTTCCATTGTATCACCGATTCCAGGTGGAAACACAAATCGATGCAATGCACAATCCGATTGTGCAACTTAAATCAGGTGGATATCTGGTCATTAACCCAACAGAGGCCTTGGTGGCTGTAGATGTTAACTCTGGTCGTGCCACCAAAGAGCGTCATATCGAAGAAACAGCTTTCAAGACCAATCAGGAAGCTGCTGATGAAGTTGCACGGCAAGTACGCCTGCGTGATTTGGCAGGATTATTGGTCATTGACTTCATCGATATGGATGATCCCAAACATAACCGCGAAGTTGAACGTCGCCTTAAAGACGCCATGCAGGCGGACCGAGCACGTATCCAGTTGGGACGGATTAGCCCCTTTGGCTTACTGGAAATGTCTCGCCAGCGATTGCGCCCGAGTATTGTTGAAAACTCAACACTGACTTGCCCGCACTGCGATGGAATAGGAACAGTAAGAACAACAGAGTCTGCTGCACTCCACGCCCTTCGTGCGCTGGAAGAAGACGGTATCCGTAAAGGAAGCGGCAAGGTTGCCCTTTTCGTGCCTACCGAAGTTGCTCTCTATATCCTTAATCAGAAACGTTCTCGCCTTATCGAAATAGAACAGCGCTACAACTTTACTGTTGATATCAATGCTGATAACAGCATCGTTATTCCAAACTTCCGGCTGGAACGTTTGATCGCAAACAACGACGGTCCTGTCGATGAGATAATGCCACTTGAATCTGTGAAATCAGCACAGGTCAAATCAACACGAAACCTGAATGAAGAACGGCCTGAGCGCTCAGAGCATAATGATCGTCAGGACGGAGATCCAAAACGCCGTCGCCGTCGCCGTCGCCGTAAAGACCGCTCAGAATTTTCTGATACGGATAGTGATGAAAATGTAACTTCATCTCTGGATGAAAACCAATCCAGCGACAATGATCAGGATGCATCTCGTTCCGAGGACGGATTTGATGATGATGGACGCCCCCGCAAACGTCGCCGTCGTGGCAAGCGTGGTGGACGAAGAAGAACCAGACGTCCTGAGGGCGAAGAAGAACAGTTGGACAGCCCTGAAAATCAGAGTGCATCCGAAGCTGATAATAGTGACGCAACAGCACAAAAAACAGATGCGACTTCCGAAATAACACAAGAAACTTCTGCGTCCTCTGAAGACAAAGCGCCTGATGAAGAAAAGCCCAAGCGTCGCCGTGGTCCTCGTCGTAGAAAAGCTACTACATCAGACGTATCTGCTGAAGAAACACCTACTCAGGATACGGTAGCCGTAGAACCTACAGCATCGACTGCTACAACTTCAGATGCAGACAGTGCCAGCGAAAGCGTGCCTTCAACAGAAGCTCAATCCTCTGATGATGAAGACAAGCCGAAGAAATCTTCTCGTGCCCCTCGTAAAAGGGCAACGACAACACGGCGTCCGCGTAAGAAAGCTGGGGATGAAGCCGTAGAAAAAACTACAAAAACAACAGTGGCTCCATCAGCTGACACAGTAGAAGAGAAAGTAGAAGCTGCCACCCCGGCATCTGAAACCGAAACTTCATCAGATAGTGCCCCCAAAGCCAAGCCAAGAACCAGAACTCGTGCAAAAGCTGCGACCAAAACGGGCCGCCCTGTTGGAAGGCCGCGGAAAACAGCGACACCTGCTGCTGAGAAGACTTCAACACCTTCTGCAGAAGTGAAGAATATTCCGATTGAAACTCCTGTTGCCAAGATCAAAACAGAGAGTAAACCTGAGCCCAAACCTGTTGCTGTCGCTACTGAAAGTGCATCAGTTCAAACTGAAGCACCAAAACCAGCGCAGCCTTCTGGACCAAAGAAAAAAGGTTGGTGGAGCAGGATAACCGGTAACTAACCATTTTCACGACAGCAAAAAGCCCCGGACTCATCGCCCGGGGCTTTTTGCTTGTCTAAGCAATTATACGTTTATCGCCAATCCTTGAGGCGTTTGACAGCTTCCAGGATTGTCTGCTCTGATCCTGCAAAAGAAAATCGCATAAAATGATTGCCGTGGAAGGGGTCAAAATCAACACCTGGCGTCGCAGCAATACCTGTCTCGCTTAAAAGGCGTGAACAAAAAGACTGGCTATCATTGGTCCGTTGACTGATATCCGCATAGATGTAGAACCCACCATCAGCTGGGGCAAGATTATCAAAACCGACTTTAGGTAATTCATTGAGCAATATCTCTCGGTTACGCGCATATTGTGCAACATAGCCCTCAAGAACATCATAACAGTTAAAAACCGCAGCGCCGGCTATTTGAGACAAAGCCGGCGGGGAAATAAAGAGATTCTGAGCAAGACACTCTTCTGCCCGTAACATGTCTTCAGGCAAGATCATCCATCCCAATCTCCACCCCGTCATAGAAAAATACTTGGAGAAAGAGTTTATGATGAAAGCATTTTCGGTGTATTTCAAAGCCGTTGAGGCTTCTGATTCATAAGTAATGCCATGATAAATCTCGTCTGAAATCAATCTGATATCATGCAAAGTACAGTAATCAATAATCCCCTTGAACGCCTCGTCACTCAACATTGTTCCCGCTGGATTAGAAGGGCTGGCAATAATAACACCGTCCAATTCGCCTTCTGCCGCCAATAACTCAGCTGTTGGCTGGAAACGTTCAACAGGACCAACCTCAATCAGTACAGGTTCAATATCCAGCGTAACAAGAATATTCCTGTATGCCGGATATCCCGGTGCCGCCAAAGCAACACGATCCCCCGGATTAAAAGCAGCAAGGAAAGATAACAGAAAACCCGCAGATGACCCCGTCGTCACCATGACACGCCTGGGATCAACTTCTAGCTGGTACATATGCTTGTAATGATCCGCTATCCCCTGTCGCAGCTCTGAGATCCCCATGGCATCGGTATAGCCAATCATTTCGGTGTCTAGGGCTGATTTTACCGTCTCCAAGACATGATCAGGTGCAGGCGTTGCAGGTTGCCCCAGAGAAAGATGAAGAATGTTTTCGCCAGCAGCTGCACGCTCATTTGCTGCACGCAAAACATCCATTACGATAAAGGGGGGAATATCCCCCCTGTTTGAAAGCTTCAAAGGCATTCTATGTCCTAACGCGCCAAGCGGCTCAAACCATAACCACGTGTATCCGCAGCAGAACTACAGGTTTCAGGGTTAAACTTTAAACTTTTTGCACAATGACTGGAATTAACACGCCCAAACTCTGGAGCAGGCCTTGCGTCATGACCTTTACTCTTCAAGCTTTCCACAATGTCACTTGGACTATTTTGTTCATAAAAAACCACATCAGGCTTACCACTGTGGTGTAGTCGCGCAGAAACTTCTGCATCCTTCAACGTCACCCCTGCCAACAACGTATCCGCCATTACTTTACCCAAAGCTGACGCACTTACAGCTCCACCAGCAGATGTCCCGGCATAACGAGAAAAAGCCGTGGGTTCATTCGCAACAACAACACTCACAAGCGTATCCAAACCATCTGCGGCTGAACGAGGTGGCGCAGGTAAAACTATGCCCATATCCTGTAACATACGACCAGAACCGAACAAACCGTTCAGCGTAAAGCTACAGGCAACAGAATTATTGTACTTATCAATAACCGAAAAACCCGCTGCATAGGGGTTCCCCGATGCAGGTAAAGCCTGATAAGGAAGGTTTGACATGGGTGTTGCAGCACCGGAATTATAGCTTTCAGAGACATTCTCGAGAACTTCTTCTGTCAATGTTGCCTCTGCAGCAACCTGTCCGGAAGCAACCCCGGCCCTAACAACCTGTGCACGCTTAAGTGCTTCGACAAACATATGCGAACGCTCTTCCAGGGATGCACCTTCATAATCGCCATTAACACTTAACTGCCCCAACGCATTTGCGGCTATTAACGCGCTTCCCGATACGTCACCCGAAAAATGAGCCACATCGTCCTTAACCTGAACATCCAAAGGCTCATCAAAGGCAGGGAGATAATTACGAATGTCATCACCAGTCAATGGGAAACCAGCATTTGTAGATGCTTCGGCATAGCGCCGCGTTAAAGGGCCTGCGTACAAATAGCCAGCACCTTGAGCTCTCAATCCACCAAGAACTCCCGATAATTCAGGTTGTACAAGTTTATCGCCTTCGCGTGGTAGCTTTCCATCCTCGCGCGTAAATTTGCTCAAGAGTTCAGCATTGACGCCCAAACGTTTATTTGCAAGGGCAAGGTCGTAAGCAAAAGAGCGGCTGACCGGGTTCCCGAAACGTGCCAGATTCTCGCCATATGCGACCAGCTGTTGCCAACGTACAGCGCCAAATCTCGCATGCATTGCCGCCATCACTCGGGGTGCTTTGGGGATAACACCACCTGAAGGAGAGGACTTTGGAAGAAAATTCATCGCAACGGCTTTGTTTTCTTCCTTGTCATAATAAGAACACACCCCACCACCAGCAAGACTGACTCGTGAAGGCATCGTTACCACCATGGTGAAATACATTGCAACAGCTGTGTCCGCTGCAGTCGCGCCATTCCCCAGAAGCTCCCGCCCAACCTGGGCAGCTCTTGGCTCATCAGCCGATACAACGCCAGCAAAACCTTCGACAACTTGAAGGTTTCCTTTTGCAGCTTCATCCGCAGTTTCACAAGCTGAGAGTAGCATTCCCCCCAAACATGCTGTTAAGATAGCGGAATGAAGTTTTGTTTTACCGAAAAAGGTGTCTTGCATTACTGACGCTTTGCCCCCAATTGACTATAACGAAATCTTTTAAACCTGTGAGAACTGTCCGTTGAATGAACGACCAGCCCGCCTGATTTTACGCATCATTGCACTTATTGCCACTGTTACTTTTACCTTTCCAGTAAAAGCTCAGGGATTGAAGCTGATTCGTGACGCTGAAACTGAACACGCCCTCAGAATTTATTCTACCCCTATTTTCCAGGCAGCAGGAATAAGCCCGCAGAGTGTAAGGATTTTCATCGTAAATGACAAAAGCCTTAACGCCTTTGTCACCGCAGGAAATCGGATGTTTATTAACACCGGGCTTTTGACAACTGCAAAGACTCCTTCAGAGGTTATCGGCGTTATAGCCCACGAAACAGGGCATCTGGCAGGTGGTCATGTCGCCTTTCGAGGCGATAGTGCCGACAAGGCCATTGTAACAAACATTGCCAGCTATTTATTGGGAATTGGCGCTGCCATCGCAACAGGTAAAGGAGAGGCCGCTGGTGTTATTATCGGTGCCGGACAATCTTTGGCCTTACGAAATTTCCTGAGTTACACCCGCCAGCAAGAATCTGCCGCTGACCAAGCCGCAGTTAAGTACTTGCGTGCAACAGGGCAAACAGCAGAAGGTCTCAGGGATTTTATGGGAGTACTCAGAGGACAAGAGGTACTTCTTAGCCAAAATCAGGACCCGTATTTACGAAGTCATCCCCTATCCCAACAGAGATATAACTTCCTTGAGAATGAAGTGCTTAAATCTCCCTATTCTGGCAAACCCGATTCGCCAGAGGTAGTACAGCTTCACAAACGTATCGTCGCCAAACTCATCGGCTTTCTGGAATCTTCTGCAAAAGTTCTAAGAAAGTACCCCCCTGAAGATATGTCACAAGAAGGAAGATACGCTCGTGCTATCTCCTATTACAGATCAACAGATATTGATAACGCCTTGCGTGAACTGGAGAGCTTGTTAGATGACTATCCTAATGATCCGTATTTTCTGGAACTTAAAGGACAAATCCTTTTTGAATTTGCCCGTGGGAAAGAAGCCGCTCCCTATCTTCAAAAAGCTGTTGAGTTAGCCCCTGATGCAGCACCGATAAAAACCTTATACGTTCGGGTCCTTATCGAAGAAAACAACCCGGAAAAGGACTCAATAGCTTTAGAACACATTCAAAGTATCCTGGCTCAAGAGCCTAACAATCCTGGCGTTTGGCGCCAAGCTGCTATCGTCTATGGCCGTCGTGGCGATAAGGGAATGACATCATTGGCACTTGCCGAGGCGGCATATGGCCGGGGAAAATATACCGAAGCCGTAATTCAGTCCGAACGCGCACGAGAACTCTTGCCCAAGGGATCTCCTGCATGGTTACGGGCTTCTGATCTCAACAGTGCTGCAGATCGGAAAGATAAAAAGCGCAAAAACAACTAGTACACAAAGTTGTCGAAAAACAACCTTAAAGAACATTTCTGTTCACGGGAAAGTTCTTTGCATATTTGTAAGGATTTCATCATTATCTCTTTGATTATTTGTCATTAAGAAAAAGCTTATTCCTATGTTCCTTCACAAAAAAAATTACACCGTCCAAAACTGGACAACACTCTGCAAGCCGACTTTCGCTGGTGCCATTGCTCTTTCCACCACAATTGCTTTGGGAACAGTTGGCCACGCGCAAGACGCCAAAGACAACTCATCACTCTTTCCTCTTAAGACAGCAGAACAGACAAAAGCTTTCGAAGAAGCAGTCAAAGAGTATCTTATACAAAATCCTGAAGTTATTATAGATTCCCTCACCAGATATCAGGAACTTCAAGCGCAACGTGAAGAAGAACAAAAACAACTTGCCATTATCAGTAACGCAGAAGAGCTCCATAATTCAGCAACATCGCCCTATTTGGGAAACCCGGATGGTGACGTCGTTCTGGTTGAATTCTTTGATTATCGCTGTCCCTATTGCCACAGAGCCGCTTCTGTCGTGAAACAGCTTGTTCAAGATGATCCAAATCTCAAAGTTGTCATGAAAGAGTTTCCAATCCTCAGTCCTGAATCCATGATCGCAGCCCGTGCAGCACTGGCAGCAATGAAACAAGGAAAATACAACGAGTATCACTTCGCCTTGATGGACAATGCTTCTGATCTTTCCCAAGACAGGCTTTTTAACCTGGCAGAAGAGCTGGATCTGGACATTGACCAATTTAAGGATGACATGAAATCGCCTGAAACCGGACAGGAAATTCTCAACACCCGCACTCTGGCGCAAAGAATTGGAGCCAATGGTACCCCCGCCTTTATTGTCGGGACAACAAGTGTGCCCCCCAACACAACTTACGAGCAATTCAAAGCATTGATTGAAAATATACGTGCAGAAAAAGCCAGTTAAGTAAAGTTGTTACATTCTTTTATTCCTTGTGAAGTCATCAATGGTTCCCTGCGACTGGGAGATAGAAAAAAGCAACAACTTTCGTCGCAATTGATTGCACGATCAGCACTGCTATGTTACGCCTAATCAATTCATTTAACTGAAATGAATGGTGCATACCTTTGCCGTCAGTATTGCTTTTAAACGGACCCAATTTAAATTTACTGGGTAGCCGTGAACCGGAAATATATGGTCCGGAAACCCTAGAAGACCTTAATATGCTTTGTCACAAACGTGCCAAAGCTCTGGGGGTTTCTTTAGTGTGTCAGCAATCCAACTGGGAAGGTCAACTTATTGACTGGATCCACAACGCACGCGGTGTACATGAAGGTATCATCATCAATCCGGGTGCACTTACCCATACATCAATCGGGTTGCTCGATGCTTTGAAAGGTGTTGATTTACCTGTTATTGAAGTACATATATCCAACATCCATCGTCGCGAAAGCTTTCGACATCAATCCTATGTATCACAAGCTGCTCTCGGGGTTATTTGTGGTTTGGGACGTCAGGGCTACCTCTTGGCGATAGATGCGATAGCTAACGTTTTGAACAGCGAACAAGATTTATAATGTCCAAACTTGAAGTAAATGAGAAGGTTATCCGTACCCTCGCCGGCTTGCTGGATGAAACGGACCTGAGCGAAATTGAATACGAAGCAGATGGTCACCGTATCCGTCTGGTCCGGGGCGGAACCGTTGTCCATGCTGCGGCACCAGCAGCCATTGCACCCGCTGCGGTTCCTGCCGCGGCACCCGCAGTTGATGACACTGGCGGCGCACCTGCAAACGCCATTACCTCACCAATGGTTGGCACAGCCTACCTCGCCGGAGAACCAGGAGCGCCAACTTTTGTGAAAGTAGGCGACACTGTATCAGAGGGACAGACGCTTCTTATTCTCGAAGCAATGAAAGTCATGAACCCGCTGCCTAGCCCGAAATCAGGCGTTGTAAAACAGATCCTCGTCAGTGACGGTCAGCCAATCGAGTTTGGCGAACCACTGATGGTTATTGAATAATAGCTGACACAAGAAGGCTTCATGTTCAAAAAGATCCTCATTGCCAATCGCGGCGAAATAGCGCTTAGAATTCTTCGAGCCTGTCGCGATATGGGCATCGAAACCGTTGCAGTTCATTCCACAATAGATTCCGATGCAATGCACGTTCGCCTTGCCGATGAGTCCGTTTGTATTGGCCCTGCACCAAGTAAAGACAGTTACCTTAACATACCAGCCATCCTCTCGGCAGCGACAATGACGGGCGCTGATGCAATTCACCCCGGCGTTGGTTTTCTTTCAGAAAATGCTGACTTTGCAGAAATGGTTGAAGAGCATGGCTTTACCTTTATTGGCCCCTCTCCTGAACACATTCGGATTATGGGGGATAAAGTAGCAGCCAAAGAAACGGCCATCAAACTTGGCATTCCGGTTGTTCCCGGGTCTGACGGAGCACTGGAAAGTGCCGAAGATGGCATCAGAATTGCCAAGGAAATTGGCTACCCAGTTCTGATCAAGGCACGCTCGGGTGGTGGTGGCCGCGGCATGAAAGTGGCCAACAACGATGACGAACTTCGTGACGGTTTCCGACTGGCCCGTAATGAAGCAAAAGCAGCGTTTGGTGATGATGTTGTCTATATGGAAAAATATCTGGGCACGCCCCGGCATATTGAAATCCAGCTGCTAGGCGATGGACAAGGTGGCGCAATCCACGTGGGTGAGCGCGATTGCTCGCTTCAACGGCGTCACCAAAAGGTACTTGAAGAAGCACCATCGCCGATGCTCACCGAAGAAGAACGTAACCGTATTGGTAAAATTTCTGCCGATGCCATGCTTGGCTTTGGATACAAAAGTGCAGGCACGATCGAATATCTCTATGAAAACGGTGAATTCTATTTCATTGAAATGAACACTCGTATTCAGGTTGAGCACACGATTTCCGAAGCCATCAGTGGCATTGATCTCATGCGAGAAATGATTCGCGTTGCCGCAGGTGAAAAGCTAAGCCACACGCAGGACGAAGTTGTTCTAAATGGTCACGCTATTGAGTGTCGCATCAATGCCGAGCATCCCTTCAACTTTATGCCTTCTCCCGGCCAAATCAAAGGCTATCATGCACCTGGCGGACTTGGTGTTCGTGTTGATGCGGCGATCTATGCGGGATACAAAGTTCCACCAACTTATGATAGCATGATTGCCAAGTTGATTGTTCATGGCGATGATCGTGCAGATTGCATCATGAAAACGAGACGTGCTTTGCAAGAGTACGTTATTGATGGTGTGAACACATCAATTCCACTACACATGGAGTTGGTAAATAATGAACAATTCCAATCAGGTGTCTATGACATCCACTGGCTGGAAAAGTTTGTTGATAGCTTGAATAAAGGGTAAAAAAACTGGACAAGCATTCCCCGAATTAAGTGTTTAAGCATAATTTTTCAGGGCATAGGTGTTCATGGAGATCACTGCAGATCTACTCTTAAAAGCATATACCATTGGCGTTTTTCCAATGGCTGAAAGTCATGATTCTCTGGATCTCCATTGGATAGATCCAGAGAATCGCGGCATACTTCCTCTGGATAAGATCCATATCTCTCGGTCTTTAGGCAAAACGCTACGAAAAAAACCTTTCGAAATCCGCTGTAATACCGCCTTTCCTAACGTGTTGGAAATGTGTGCAGCAGCAACATCGCAACGCCCGGATACCTGGATTAATCCACTTATAAAAAAAATATACACCCAGCTTCACAAGAGAGGTTTTGCTCATTCCGTAGAGTGTTGGCTTGATGGTAAACTCGTTGGCGGTCTTTATGGAGTCTCTTTGGGCGGAGCTTTCTTTGGCGAAAGCATGTTTTCGCGTCGTAGTAATGCAAGCAAAGTGGCTCTTATCCATCTCGCCGCTCGCCTTGTGAAAGGGAGCTACAGCCTACTGGACACACAGTTTACCACAGAACACCTAAGCCAGTTTGGCGCAATTGAAGTAGATCGTGAGATATACAAGAAATGTCTGTTCGAAGCGATGCAGGCCCCTGCCCGTTTCCCAATAGAACTATCAGAAAACGAACTATCAGATTTCATTGAAAGCTGTAAAGGCAATCGCCCCACTCTATACACAGGAGATTGATTTTATGAGTCGTAATTGAAAGCATCTTCCACTTAGAGAAATCTCATGGAAGTGCGATTATTCTTACTCTGCCTTTGTTTCTTTTTCAGTTTGCTCGGATAAAGCTTGCGCCTCATCCCGGGAAATACAATTCACCACCCAGATATCATAGACAGGATGCTCCATCGCCGACACGGCAGGGGAAGAAGCAAACATCCAGCCAGCAAACATCTGCGTTGCCTCAATGTTTTCTTTATAGTCATCAATTTCGAGAAAGGAAGCAGACTCAGGCATTTCTTCCGGGCGACTTTTACGACACTCTCTCGCGATAATCTCAAGCGAACCAAAACGAACTGGTTGATTTACGGGTACTCGCAGTTCTGATACACGCGCCGTTATCTTGTTCAACCCCTGTAAAACAGCAACCTCATAAGAAATCATCTCGGCCTTGGCAGATTGAGAAACCGTTCCGACAAAGCTACCCATGAAAACCCCGACAATTAAAGCCGTCATCGACGGTGAACTGCCTCGCTTAGGAGTAATTTTATTCACAACCTGTAACAAGTTAACAATGTTCCTTTGTCTGGGCCTATCAGTTGTCAGGGCCTATCAGTTGTCAGGGCCTATCAGTGTTTTTTTGACGCGTAGGGATTCACCAGATCATCAACAATAGTCTTCAAAACTTCTCTTAGCTGACCTTCGTCCCCCCCCATAAGGACAGCATCTTCCAGTGCGTCTTGCGAGAGTTCTCTTATTTCTTCCAGATTTTCATTCAAGACTTTGATCTTTTCAAGGCAGGAAAGAGGTTCTCCATCAGGTTGGCGCCAGACAGTTAATGATTTCGACTTATCTGTCATGATTACGCCACCCTTAAGATTCTCTTTTGAAATCTATGATCAATCGCTATCAGCGGAAGAGAAGACAAAACGACCAAGAAGGTCCATTAGATTTACAAAACCCTGGGTATCATCAATTGATCCACCGGCTTCGATGTACTCGTCTTCTCCACCAGGTTCAAGACTAACGAAATTGCCGCCCAGCAAACTATCAGAAAGAATGCGTGCCGAAGTTCCTTTGGGGAGCTTGACATCCTCATCAATCAAAAGTGTGACAACAGCAAAATAGGTATCTTTGTCAAGTTCCTGACGAAGAACAGTTCCAACCTTTACCCCAGCGATTTCAACATCTGTGCCTGAAACCAAACCACTTGCATTATCAAACTCGGCAACAACTTCATATCCCGCAGAAGATCCACCCGAATTGTTACTAAAGGCATAGAAGCCAAAGGAAACAGCAACAAGCAAAACAAAGCCGCCAATAATTGTTTCAACAATACTTCTATTCATCAAGTTCACCTGTGATAAGACAAATTAATTAATAAAATAAAGGCAGAAGCTCAGAAAAACCAACCTCAGCCTCTAATAATAAAATTTATTCAGGTTGCCAGGCATCATAATCGCCAGAAACACGTGGGCGTTCGCCTGCTTTTAACATACTTCCCTGTGGACGGTATGCTTCGGCTGTACCTGTTTTATTTGGCTGATGTTCTTGCTGCCAATCATGTTTGGCATACCCACCTTCTGGTGGTAATTCATCCGTTGTATGATGGATCCAGGCATGCCAGTCAGCAGAAACACGACTTGCTTCAGGTTCACCGTTATAAATAACCCAACGACGTTCGGACCGCAGGCTATTCTTATGTACTTCACTGCCGCCCTTTGTGCGATAGAACTTGTTACCGTCCTGATCTTGTCCAACCAACTCACCTTTGAGCCATGTAAACAGACGAGTTCCAAGAGGAGTTCCAGCCATATCTCTTCCTTAATTGAATTGGGTTCTAACCCTATTCTTATATATCTGTCTTATGAACAGCTACTTAAAGTAACCGCTCTTTTTAATAAATACTAAGCATCGTTCGCGAAACGCTACTTGTCGTTCTGCGCTGAATATTACACTGCAACCTCTTTCAGTCCAGCCTAAAGGGCGCAAAAATGACGCAATTTTTACCCAGCTATGCCTCTGTACCCTCTTTAGACACGCTTGCCAGCCCTTCCTGTGCACAGATCATCTCCCAATCTCCTTCCTCAATCTGGTAACCTTGTTCTGCAATATCCTGATTTCTGGCAATCTGATCTGCCGGATTAAATAAACGCGCAGGCGCAGAGGAAACACCGGCTTCAAGCCCCTTAATCATATCCAGATACAGCTGGGGAAGATCCAAAACCAAAATCGTACAGCCTGATACCTGCTTATCCGATTTTGCCTGATCTGATTTAGTCAGGGCGCTTACAACCAATTCCCCGATATTGCTTGGTGTGATACCCTGCATAAAAACATCATGACTAACGGGGAGGCCATACAGTTCTATATAAAGATCTTCGTCATCCCCCGGTACACCAACAATACCACGGCTATTGCCATAAAGCTCTGTCAGGATCTGCCCCTCTTCAGAAACAGGATCAACCATAAAGGTCGCAAAACAAGCCAAACCGTCCTGCACAGTTTCCTCAACAAGTTGTCCCAAGCCAACCAAATCACAAACGCCGGAAATAACGGCAAGCCCCATACCTTGCTCTTTTGCACTAACGCTGGCTTTTTCCAGTGCCTGAATGCCGGCAACTGCCAATGATTGCCCATTCGCATTCAGGAATACGGCATTCCCCTTTTCAGTTACCTCTTCAATCCTGGTCATATCCGTTCGGCTATAGGCATCATTATTCTTAGCCAAAAAACGAATACCACAACGATGAAGGCGTTCAGCCCATTGTATCATGGATGAAGCCCGATCAAGGGTAATTTCCTGTGCTCCTCTTGCCTCAAGGCAATCTTCAAGCCTGTCGCGGAAATCTAATAGGGAAACTCTCATAGAGCCGTTCTCACTCCGGTCTTTTTGATCTTCTAATTACGCCGTATTAATCTGGAACTTAAATAACATAGACAACCGGATGATACACGCTCTGATGCCTCTTTGATTGCAGGCCAAAAGTCACACCCCGGAAAATTCATTAAATTTCGTTAGCTCATAGATACATATCGTAAATGCTTTTCCTTGCAGCACTCAGCAAAAAAAGCTTTAGTCATCATCAAATAATATCAACTGGTAGCCAGACAGCACTGTATAAATAAAGGTATCCGTTCTCAAAGCACTACTGATTCCTGCACTTTTTTATAGAATATTAGCGAGAGGCCAAAGAACATCCCAAAGAACGTCCCAGTGAACAATGCACAAACAAAAAAGCCGCCACTCGCTGGTATTGTCACAGGTCTTGCAGGAGGTACTGCCTTTGGGCTAATCACACCAGTCTTCCCCTTTGCTCATAGCCTTGGGGTTACAGCCAGTAGCGCAACGATCATACGCTTTATCATTGGCAGCCTGATTATGGCTGCCATAATTCTTGTCACCAAAAGCACATTGACCGTACCTAAAAATAAAATCCTGCCTCTTTGTAGCATGGGATTACTTATTTTCGGTGTCACGGTCTGTTATCTATCCGCCGTTACCTACATTCCTGTTAGCCTCGGTGCCATTTTATTCTACACCTACCCTGTTATTGTCACTGTAATCGATCCACTACTGCAAAGACGTTTACCAAGCCTTATCCAACTCGGTCTTTCCATTCTCGCGTTTACAGGCATCACGATTGCCCTGGGTACAAATATAGAAGAGCTGGATTGGCGGGGTGTTCTGTTTGTTATGGGGGCTGCCTTTTCCATATCCGGCACGCTAATTGTCAGCAGATCAGTGGTAAGCCATGTCCCCAACCTGACAATTGTATTTTATGTGAACATTGTCGCAACGGCCTTGACTTGCCTGTATCTTCTTTTCGATGGCAATGTCAGTTTGCCGAACGAATGGTCAAATCAATGGTTTGGCTGGGTTCTTTCGATAACAATTGCCCTACTTTACCTGCTGGCAACTTTGGGGCAAATCGCAACTGTCAATTTTATTGGCCCTTCCAGAACAGCCATGCTCTTTAACATAGAGCCAGTGATTACAATCATAACAGCCGTCATTGTGTTGCACGAGACCTTAAATCAGCCCCAGATAATCGGATCAATTTTTGTTTTAAGTGCCGTTGTTATTTCCTGCTATCGACCGGTTAGAGTAGCAGCACCCTAATCCAGAGAACCAACCCTCGTGTCTCCGCAACCTTGCACTCTCATCATGGCAAATTATTTCACGATTTTTTTCTGTTATTACAACTTATTGGTTAAGCCTATATTTTTCAGATATTTATGGTAATACGATCTCATAATCAGGAATTCATCGTGAAATGTAATTGTTTAATTTTCTTTTTACTGACACGAATCGGTAATGAAAACCCGGCAAAATTCACACTGGGATATTCCGATCAGATTCGAAATTCTTTGAGATATTTTTTTCACGTTTTTAAATAAATAAAATCGCATTTTATATATCTGTTAAAGAGTTTGATTTTTCCGCCACTTTTCAAACACAATAGATTTCGTCCTCTTCTCATCAACAGATTTATCCACAGGCTTATTCAAAACCGGGTACATACAAAATAGTGTGTCAATACGCAAAATAGTGATGACGACAACCAAATATTGTGGTTAAATCAATTCAGATCAACAAAATGTGCTTCTACTCGCAGAAACCCGCAGAGTTCTGAACTTGTGGGCTGAGTGATACGAGTGAGTTCTGGGACAGGATATCAACACCTTTTTTCCAGAGCTCTATTAATGAGTCTTGTTATATTTAAAGGGGATACGGCATGCGCATCGCACGTCGCTTTACGGAAACCGGGAAAGATGTCTACGACGCAATTGAGTTTCGCTTCACAACCAGTGAAATCAAAAATCCGGATGGCTCTATAGTCTTCCAGGCTAAGGACATTGAAGTTCCAGCTAACTGGAGCCAGGTGGCATGCGATATTATCGCGCAAAAATACTTCCGAAAACGCGGTATCCCGCAAAAACTTAAACGAGTAGAAGAAAACTCTGTCCCGTCATGGTTGTGGCGCTCAGAACCAGATCATGACGCAATGTCTGACATCCCCGAAGACGAACGCATCATTGGTGAAACTTCTGCCAAACAGGTTTTTGACCGTCTGGCAGGTACCTGGACATACTGGGGCTGGAAAGGCGGCTACTTCGATAGTGAAGAAGACGCCCGTACCTATTTTGACGAAATGCGCTATATGCTCACCAATCAGATGACGGCGCCAAATTCTCCACAGTGGTTCAACACCGGCCTGCACTGGGCCTATGGTATTGATGGCCCCGGACAGGGACACCATTATGTCGATTACAAAACCGGCAAGCTCACCAAATCAAAATCATCTTATGAGCATCCACAGCCCCATGCCTGTTTCATCCAGTCCGTTGATGACGATCTTGTAAATGAAAACGGCATCATGGATCTTTGGGTTCGTGAAGCGCGTCTGTTTAAATATGGTTCAGGTACAGGTACAAACTTCTCTCGTGTTCGTGGTGCTGCAGAACCTCTTTCAGGTGGCGGGAAATCTTCCGGCCTGATGAGCTTCCTCAAAATTGGTGACCGTGCCGCCGGGGCAATCAAATCCGGTGGAACAACACGACGGGCAGCCAAGATGGTAACCGTGGATCTGGATCACCCGGATATCGAGGAATACATCAACTGGAAAGTTGTCGAAGAACAGAAAGTTGCCGCCCTTGTAGCCGGCTCAAAAATCTGCCAGACACATCTGACCAAAATTATGGCAGCGTGTAATACAGATCAGCTCTCGGGCAAAGACCGGGTTGATCCGCGCAAGAACACCACATTGAAAGCAGCCATCAAATCTGCGCGCAGTCACGAAGTTCCCATGAGCTACGTTCAGCGCGTTCTTCAATTCGCAGAACAGGGTTTCACAAACATTGAGTTTGAAACCTACAACACGGACTGGGATTCAGATGCCTATCTGACAGTATCCGGCCAGAATTCCAATAACTCTGTGCGTGTTGCCAACGGTTTCTTCCAGACACTTGAAGAAGATGGCGACTGGGATTTAATCCGTCGTTCAGATGGGAAAGTGCATAAAACGGTCAAGGCGCGTGATCTTTGGGACCAGATCTCACACGCAGCCTGGGCCTGTGCTGACCCCGGCATCCAGTATGACACCACGATTAACGAGTGGCATACCTGCCCTAAGTCCGGTCGCATTAACGGCTCTAACCCTTGTTCTGAGTACATGTTCCTGGATGATACAGCCTGTAACTTGGCATCCATGAACCTGATGACCTTCCTGCGCGAAGACGGCAGCTTTGATATCGAAGCTTACATCCACACAACACGTCTGTGGACTATTGCGTTGGAAATTTCCGTTTTGATGGCACAGTTCCCGTCAAAATCCATCGCTCAGTATTCTTATGAGTTCCGTACACTAGGTCTCGGTTTTGCCAACATCGGCGGCATGTTAATGTCCACTGGCGTTTCTTATGATTCAGACGAAGGCCGTGCAATCTGTGCGACCCTAAGCGCGATCATGACCGGTACAGCCTATGCCACATCTGCTGAAATGGCGGGTGAACTCGGCGCGTTCAAACGCTACGACCTCAACAAAAAAGACATGCTGCGCGTGATGCGTAACCACCGTCGCGCTGCCTATGGCGAAGAAGCTGGCTATGAAGAACTCGAAGTTCTTCCTGTGCCAATCGTCGCCAAAGACTGCCCGGATCAGAAAATGGTCGAAGCAGCCAAAGCCGCTTGGGATCAGGCGCTAGAGCTTGGTGAAAAGCACGGCTATCGTAACGCACAGACCACTGTGATTGCCCCGACAGGAACAATCGGCCTTGTTATGGATTGTGATACCACAGGTATCGAGCCTGACTTCGCGCTTGTGAAATTCAAAAAACTTGCTGGCGGTGGCTACTTCAAGATCATCAATCGTACTGTTCCCGGTGCTCTCGGTAATCTTGGCTACAGCGAAGACCAGATTAACGATATCATCAAGTTTGCAGTTGGTCATGGCACGTTGAAGAATGCGCCAGGCATCAACCACGAAGCCCTGAAAGCCAAGGGCTTTACAGACGAAGCGGTCGAAGCGGTCGAAGCTGGTCTTGGCAGTGCCTTTGACATCAAGTTCATTTTCAATAAATGGACCCTTGGTGACGATCTGTGCAAAAATGTACTGGGCTTCAAGGATGAACAACTCAACGACATGAACTTTGACATGCTTGTTGAACTGGGTTTCAACCGTAAAGACATTGATGCCGCAAACATCTATTGCACAGGCTCCATGACCCTCGAAGGTGCACCGCACCTTAAGGACGAACATTTACCAATCTTCGATTGTGCGAACCCATGCGGTAAAACCGGCAAACGTTTCCTTTCTGCCGAAAGCCACATTCGTATGATGGCCGCATCCCAGCCGTTTATTTCCGGTGCGATTTCCAAAACAATCAACATGCCGGCAAATGCGATTATCGACGATTGTAAAGATGCTTACATGCTGTCATGGAAACTCGGCTTGAAAGCGAATGCGCTGTACCGTGACGGCTCCAAACTGTCACAGCCTCTTTCTTCCGGTGTTCTTCTTGAACTCGACGAAGACGAACAAGAGGCAATGGAAGAAGCATCCTCTTCAAAACGTGTCGAAATTGTTGCCGAACGTATCATTGAACGCGTTATCGAAAAAACAGTTACCGAGCGTAAGAAGCTTCCATCTCGTCGTAAAGGCTATACACAAAAAGCCATCGTTGGGGGTCACAAGGTTTATCTGCGTACGGGTGAGTACGAAGATGGTGCCCTGGGTGAAATCTTTGTCGATATGCACAAAGAAGGTGCCGCCTTCCGCAGCCTGATGAACAACTTCGCCATCGCAATTTCCATCGGTCTGCAATACGGTGTTCCATTGGAAGAGTACGTCGAGGCCTATACCTTCACCCGCTTTGAACCGTCAGGCATGGTCGAAGGGAACGATGTCATCAAGATGGCAACATCCATCCTTGATTACCTCTTCCGTGAATTGGCTGTTTCCTACCTTGGTCGTAATGATCTCGCCCACGTGGAACCCGCAGACATCACGCCAGACACGCTGGGTAAAGGCACTGGCGAAAGCACACCGCCAAAGCCTGAAGATGCTGTAGCAGAAACAGTACGTCGTGTTGCGTCCACAGGTTACGTCCGCAACAAATTGATGGTTGTAAACGGTGGACGCCCAACTGAAGAAATCGTGGCTTCTGCGGCAACAGCCGAAGCAACTCAGGAAATTGCAACTCCGGCCCCGACAACAACGGAAACTGTTGTGGAAACAACCACAACAAAAGCAGCAAACCCACGCATGGAAAAAGTTCGCGAAGCCCGTATGAAAGGCTATGAAGGCGACTCTTGCCCCGAGTGTGGAAATTTTACCCTTGTCCGTAACGGTACCTGCCTGAAATGCGATACCTGCGGCGGGACAACAGGTTGCTCCTAAGAGAGCAGTTTTTCAGTCATCGTGGTAAAACACCGTGAGGGATGACTGATAGAGCAGCGGTGAGCGCGACAGGATCCAGATCTCTCTTGTCGCTTCCCGCTTCTTCGCAGCAAAAAGGGTGGCCCCGGCCACCCTTTTTGTATGACTATATCCCCAAGCCTAATTCAAGTCTCACAATAGGATAAATGAATATCATCGGATGCCCAACTAAGGCATATAAACAAGATAACAAAAGAGAATAAGCTACCGATTTAATCTGTAGTTTCTGCCTTTTGAATAAGAAAAAATTCATTAAAAACACTGCAGGAATCAAGAAAAAGTAAGCGTAAAAGACAAAGTTAAGCCTTCCTGCTGACATTATCTCATAATATTGAATCACAGATGGGACTGCTAAACAGCTTCCCCATATAAGATAGGGCAGTAAATTGTATAAAAATAACTTCAGTCACAAAGACATTTTGATATTCATTACCTCCCCCTCCTAACCTCACTATAGAATCGATTTCTTAAAAAGGTGTGAGAAGCCTCACCGCAAAGATCAGTAGAACATAAACGACACAATGTTCCTCAAATGCGATAGCAGGGTTTAAAAATCCTGTTTTTTCCTGCTCTTTTGCGAACTTTGCTTGCGTCTGCAAGCAGGAGAGATAAAATTCGCGCAGTTTTTTAAGTTGAGAAGAGCAAAACATAAAATCATCTATGCAAAATCATAGAGTTGTTTGTTCTTGTACAAGCTTGAGAACACGTCCCCGGAACACTAAACGAGATCCCTGTGAAAAGGGACGCGTTCTTAAAAGGTAACGTTATAAAACGAATAAGGATAGAGTCATGACTGGTACAGTTGATGCCCGTTTGAAAGAACTTGGAATTGAAGTCCCTCAGCCTGCAAAAGCAGTTGCAAACTATGTTGGTTACGTAACATCCGGCAATACCGTTTTTATATCTGGCCAGATCACGATCAAAGATGGTGAAGTCCTCTACAAAGGCAAGCTTGGTGACAACATGTCTGTTGAAGAAGGTCAGGAAGCGGCCCGTCTTTGCGGCATCAACATCATTGCACAACTTAATGCAGCAACAGATGGTAATCTTGATCGCGTGAAGCGCATCGTCAAACTTGGCGGTTTTGTAAATTCTACACCTGACTTTGTTGATCAACCAAAAGTCATTAATGGTGTTTCTGACCTGATGGTTGAAGTTTTTGGTGACAAAGGCGTGCATGCCCGTGCAGCCGTTTCTGCGCCTAGCCTGCCACTTGGCATTGCGGTTGAAGTCGATTGTGTTGCTGAGATTGACTAAGATATTTTTCTTCGGGTAGGAATCCTCGCAAAAATCAAAACAGAAGAAGCGAATACAACAAAAGGCAGGCGCGACAACCTGCCTTTTTGCTTTTTTAAAAACGAGGAAAATCAAGATCTTATTCAAAAGTAACCTCATACTCTCTCTAAACCTTGTATCCACAAGCCTATCTTCCTATTTTTAGCAAACAGCATTCCTACCCCGCTTTGATTAATCAGGTCTTGAATGAGCCAATTGCGCGTTGAAGTTCACCCCGGCATAAACAGCATTCCTTCAGAAGCTTGGGATCGCTGTGCCCAGAACGATGCGCTAGATAATAATCCCTTTATTTCCCATGCCTTTTTATCAGTACTGGAAGAAAGCGGCTCCGTCAGCGCAGAAACGGGGTGGCAACCTCAACACCTGACGATCATGGGCGATAACGGCAATATAATTGCCTGTGCGCCACTCTATCTAAAAAGCCATTCCTACGGTGAGTACGTCTTTGACTGGAGCTGGGCAAACGCTTACGAGCGAGCGGGACGTGCCTATTACCCCAAACTGCAGTCCGCAGTTCCCTTTAGCCCGGTGACAGGCAAACGCCTGCTCATCGCTCCGACCACACCGGAACAAACAAAAGAGCTACGTCTGGCCCTCATCAATGCCATGCTGCAAATCCTGCAACAGTACGAAGCTTCATCCCTGCACCTGACCTTTACCACTGAACAGGAATGGCACGAACTTAAAGCCGCCGGATTGTTGGCCCGCACCGGGATGCAGTACCACTGGGAAAATAACAACTATCAAAACTTTGACGATTTTCTTGCCGCCCTGTCTTCGCGCAAACGCAAAGCCATTAAAAAAGAACGCCGCGACGCACACAGCCATGGTCTGGAAATAAAAACCTTAACAGGTAGCGATCTGACCTCTGAAATCTGCGATCAGTTCTATCAACTCTACCTCAGCACAGTCGATAAGAAATACGCGCACGATTATCTCAATCGTGATTTCTTTCAGCTTTTGGGATCAAAGCTCGGCAAAAAAGTTATCCTGAGCACCGCGTGGGATTATTCATACGCCAGTCCAGTGATGGTGGCCGGCGCGCTTAATCTGCTCGGCGGCGATACACTCTATGGCCGCAACTGGGGTTCCCACGGCCATTATCCAAACCTGCACTTTGAGCTATGTTACTATCAGGCTATAGACTATGCCATCACCCATGGCCTCAAGCGTGTAGAAGCCGGAGCGCAGGGAGAACATAAAATTCAGCGCGGCTATCTACCAAATAGAACTTACAGTCTCCATGGTATATCCGATCCCAATTTCCGCGATGCCATTGCCCGCTTTTTACAAAGCGAAAACCCTGCAGTTGATCGTGAGATCGAAATGCTCTGCGAACTCCGCCCTTTCAAAAAGTAACTTCGTTACCGTTCTATATATCGGTAATGCCCGGTCATTTTATAATCAAACAGCATATTTTCGAGCTGCGGTCCGAAACCAATATTGTGAACGACCAATGGCACGCCGCTGGATGATTTTTGATTACTGATGATACCTATATGCGGCAATGATCCGCTCTCGTTCAAGTTCCATGTCACCAGATCGCCCGGCAGATAGTCAGCGGCATCCTTGGATAAAGGTAACGATTGACCATGACGGGTAAAGAAAACCCGCAAATTCGGAACACGGCGATGATCAATGTTTCGATCCGTTGACTTCAATCCCCATATCTTTGGATAGCTGGCAAAATTGGCCCGCATGTCTTCGTGCACCAGCTTTTGCAGGTCAATCCCCAGCGCCCGATAACTTCGGATAACCACATCCGTGCAAACACCAATATTCGCAGGTACGTCACCACCGGGATAAGCAATCGAATAATAACTGCCATCATAAATAACATTCTGAGTTGTGCGCTCCAGGGCGGCCTCGGCAAGACTTTGTCCAGTGAAACTTTCGGCCCAGACAGAGCTGGAAAAAGCCAGAAATGTTCCGATACAGACAGTTGAAAGAATAGGCCTTTTCACCATCAAATCCCCCTACAGGTTCGTATACGATCAATATCCATGGAAACAAACTTTGCAGAAAGGTTTGCTTAAACTGTGGCAAGTTTGTGCCATTTTTCCCTGGATTGCCCCAATCAGTTCAAAAAATCTGCTCAAACCTTTTCTACCTTCGTGTACCATTAACGTTATTTCTTTTGCATTCATGACCAACGCGCTTTCTTCAAGCGCCCAATTATACATTTCCTTTAAGGGGGAGGAAAAATGATCGACTTTACGACCGTACTGGTCATTCTGGCCGTCGTCCTGTTTTTAGGCGTTTGCGCCATTGTCGGGCTTGTCTGCCTGCGCTGGCTCTATGGCCGCTATGCGCAACAGGCTTCCGGATTAACGGGGGATCTGGGTGGAAAAATTGCCAATAGCAATCCACTAATGATTAAAGCAGTTATCATTGGTTTCCTGACATTGATGATGCTTATTCCTACCGCTCTGGTTCACGATCTGATGCAGGAAAGGCACAACCTCTATCGCTCGGTCATACATGAGACTGATCAGGAATGGGGACAACAACAAACCCTCGCCGCGCCCGTACTTGTTGTTCCCTACACGACAGAAACGCGTATTACCGACAGTGACGGCAAAGATCGGATTGTTGTGGGGCAAGACAAGCTCGTTGTCCTGCCCGACCAACTCAAACTAAACAGTGATCTTGCCCATGATTTCAGAGAGCGTTCTATCTATAAAAGTCTGGTTTACACTGCTGATATAAAAGGCTCTGCCAACTTTCGTCTGGACCCTCCCCCGATCAAAAACCTGCAAAAAATCCATTACGATCAGGCCTATGTTGCCATCGCCCTGACCGACAACAGCGGTATTGGCTCTTCCCCGGCAGTTCGACTGGATGGAAAAAAGCTGGAACTCATGCCTGGTACAGGTTTACGCACCGCTTATCTGGGTAGTGGTTTTTCCGCAAAGCTTGACCCTTCACAGGACTTTTCCAACTTTTCCATTCAGTTTGATACCACCTTGCGAGGTAGCAGGAACATCAGTGCCATTCCTTTGGGTATGAACACCCATATTGAAATATCAGCAGACTGGCCCCACCCAAGCTTCCGACAGTTCCTTCCCAAAAATCGGGATATCACAAATGAGAGCTTTCGTGCCGCATGGGAGGTCAGTCATCTATCCCGTAATTACCCCCAAATTTTTCGAGATTCAGACGATTTGAATCTTGGCGAAATCATTGCCGAAGCTCAGCTTTTTGAACCCGTCTCGCACTACGGTACATCCATTCGTGCAGCAAAGTACGGCATCATGTTTGTCGCCCTGACCTACCTGATGTTACTGGCCTTTGAATTTACCCGGGGCATACGATTACATCTGGTACAGTACTTACTGGTCGGTGTATCCCTGTCCATCTTTTACCTGCTGCTGCTAACACTGTCCGAGCACATCAGTTTCTATATCTCCTACACTCTGGCAGCGCTTGTCACTGTTCTTTCCATATCCAGCTATATTACCGCTGCAACAAAAAACCGTACCAATGGTTTGGCAATTGGCAGTCTGCTCACGGTTCTTTATGGCTTTCTCTACTCTATTTTGCAGATGGAAGACTATGCCCTGACCATGGGCAGCAGCCTATTGTTATTGGTCTTGTTGGTAATGATGTACATGACCAGAAATCTGAACAAAGACTCAATTGAAAAGCCAAGAACAAAAGAGTTAGATCAAGAGGTATTAGAAACATAAGTTATTATTTTCGGGCAGAAGAAGTACTTTCTTCTGCACCTCTTCTGTCCGAAAACATATTGTGCAAAAATGCGAACAACTTTTGCACTCAACCCTTCCTAAAAATCCCCCAAAGTAGTGCTTCATACTATTTTTACAAATCATGCCTACACTGATGACAGAATCTTAAGAATCAAAACATAACTTAAAGTCATTCGTGTGAGGGATTAATCTCATGAGCTTTTCCTTGTTTAAGAAAAAGTTTGATTTTGTCGAAGAGAAGAACCAAAGTCTCGGCCTGAAAATAGCTTTAATATCCCTCTGCATCTGCTTCATAGTTGGCAGCATTGTCTGTTGGTACATGGGGCAAAGCCTGACCAAACTTGCGCTGAAAGAACAGCAAGAAAGACTGAACAACAAAGCAGAACTCGCTTCTTTCAGTGCCTCGGTTGCTTTATGGAACTTTGACGAAGATGCAATAAATTCCTTGGTTACCGGCCTGATAGAAGATCCCGCTGTTCAAGCTGTGACAATCCTCAACGAAGACAAAGAAGTCATTGCGCACAAATCAGCGCCAGAAGTATCACAACATACTGAATCTCTTTTTGACAAACTTATCAGAGATACAATTGTTAGCTTTACATACAAACACTTGGAACAAATATCCATTGATCTTTTCTATAAAACACAAACAATTGACGGCTTTTCCAAAGAACCTGTTGGAATGCTAATCGTTGATGGTTCGATAGAATACCAGATCGAAGATATAACCGTCCTTGTAAGTTATCTCGCTCAATCAATTTTTACAATCAGTGCGATCATCTTCTTCACCACGCTTCTTGTTACTTACCTATATGTCACAAAGCCTTTGTCACTAATCAGCAAAAATATTCTTGCGCTTGATCCTGATACACCATCGCAATACGAACCCGTAAAAGTCAGCCGTTTTAATAAAAGAGATGAAATCGCACATATTGCCAAAACACTAAAAATGTTTGTCCGCCGCCTGGTCAGTAGCAATAAACAGATCAAGTCTTCAGAACAGAGATTTAAAGACCTCCTGGAGAATTCGCTACAGGGTTTTGTCGTCACAGATGAGGATAATAAAATTGTCTATTCCAATACTGCTGCCGCCAAAATTTTTGGATATGATACTGCTGAAGATTTCATCAATCTTGGCGATTATGCAAAAACCTTTGTCGATCCAAACGATCTGATATCACTCAATAAAATGCCAAAGGAAGGCCATATACACTTTGCTGCCGAAAAACGTCTGCGCCATGATGGTACGCCAATATTTCTGGATACCAACATCAATACAATTGAATGGCATGGCTCGTTGAAAAAGCAAGCTGTTATGCTCGACGTCAGTTACCAGATACAAGCCGAAAAAGAATTGAGGTCTCTGGCAACACGAGATACTTTAACCGGATTGCCCAATAGAACACTAATTATTGAGCACATCACACAAAAGGCCAGAATTTCTCATAAACACAACTTTTATATCCTTTATTTTGATATCTCATCTTTCCACAAAATCAACGAACTCCTAAGTCGAGAGGTTGGTGATGAAATATTAATTGAAATTAGCCAGAGACTGCAAAAACTGTTGGGCGAGGATTGCACACTTGGCCACCTTGGTGGCGGGCACTTTATTCTACTCTCCCCCCCAAACCTGTCTCATCGACAACTGAATTTCCTGCGCGATGAAATTCTTGAAACCTTGAAATTCAAACACACAGCCAGTCACCCGGACTCACCGCAGGAAAAAACCACTTATAATCTGGATTTGGAAGCAACATTTTCAGCCTGTGTTTATCCAAAAGATGGCCAAGATGCCGAAATACTCCTGAGCAAATGTGAGCAGCTCAACAAACATGCGAAACAAGAAAAACTGACTGGTATTGAAGTTTTTGATCCCGAACTCGACAAGAAACTGCTTGAAAACATTCAAATGGAGAAGCAAATATCTTCGGGTATCGAAAACAACGAATTTTTCCTCCTCTATCAGCCAAAAGTTGATGCCGACAGCGAGCAACCAGTTGGCTGTGAAGCCCTTGTCAGATGGCAAACTCCACAGGGGCCTATTTACCCGGATCAATTCATTCCCATTGCCGAAGAAAGCAGACAGATTATCCCGCTCGGGACAAAAATCATGCATCTCGCCGGTGAACAGATTGCTAAATGGCGAGACCAGCACTTTACCCCCGGGCACGTTGCAATCAACGTTTCTGCCGTTCAGTTACTCCATGGCGATGTCTATGGGGATTACCAGGATATCGTTGAACGCTATAGCCTCAATCCTGGCGATGTCCAGATCGAAATCACAGAAAGTACCACTCTTCAGCAGTTAGAGCTGATCACCCCAATGCTTGCCAAATTGAGGGAGGCAGGAGCAACCATTGCCATTGATGACTTTGGCACGGGCTATTCTTCCCTAAGCTACCTCAAAGAACTACCGGTAACACATCTCAAGCTGGACAGATCTTTTGTGAAAGACTTACCAGAAAGTGATGCTTTGGCAATCGCCAAAGCAATTTCAGGTCTGGGGCATGCTCTCAACCTAACCATTATTGCAGAGGGCGTGGAAACCAAGGAACAGGCAAACTATCTCAAGTCACTCGGGTACGATCAATTCCAGGGATATCTCTACGCCAAGCCCCTACAACCGGAACAGTATTCCGACTTTTTAAACCGCATTTCGCAAAACGATAACCAAGCCATTCCCGATATAGAACAAGTCGTTGATGTTTGAGAATACTCACACATAAAACGTACAAATTATCACTGCAAAAATATTTCGCTAACTCCTCTAAAAACGCACATACTTAGGCCACTTAAACATTGCAGCAATACTTTCATATACCCGGCTTTGAGAATATTTATCTCGAAGACAGCTGGCTCCTAAACATTAAGGAGACCAAAACAGAAATATCATTTATTGCCGAAATAGCTTTGCAGGAAGAACATCCTGCTTACCAACCGCCAAACGTGAATGAACAGTATTGTTATAGGATAGGGAAAATCACTTTCAAGAATTTACAATCTGTAGTTTGGCATAAGAAAAACATGATCTACACTACAGATATTGATGGAAGTCAAGATATTGGAAACATAGATACCTTCACCATATCCTCGAAAAAATATTACCTTACTGGTGATTGAGGAGAAATAGAAATTAGATCAAATATCCCCAAAATTGAATGGCTATGACAGCATAATAATTCGAGAGTTTATCTTACCAATGACTCTTTACATTTCTCTCAAAAGAAAAGGCCCCGCATTTTGCGAGGCCTTTAATTAAGTAAGCAGCCTATCAGGCTTTTTCTTTCCGCCTTGATTTTTTGGGTCCGGATTTCTTTTCATCCGGAAAGCTGAAACTAGGCTTGTTGTCCTTAATATCAATACGAACAACACCACCACGGGTCAGCTTGCCAAATAAGAGTTCTTCAGCCAGTGGCTTTTTGATCTCGTTCTGGATCACACGGGCCAACGGTCGTGCCCCATAGAGCGGATCATAACCTTCCGTTGCCAGCCACTTCTTGGCCTTTGGTGATAACTCAAAGGTAACCTGACGGTCAGCAAGTTGAGTTTCCAGTTCCATAATGAACTTGTCGACCACCTTGGCCATAACGACCGGCGACAGGTTCTTAAAGGGAATGATCGCATCCAGACGGTTTCTGAATTCTGGTGTGAAGATCTTGTTCACAGCCTCTTCATCATCACCGATCCGTACTTCGCGCCCAAACCCAATTGCAGGTTTCGCCATATCCGCAGCACCAGCGTTGGAAGTCATGATCAGGATCACGTTCCGAAAATCAATGGTCTTGCCATTATTATCGGTCAAGCGGCCATTATCCATAACCTGTAACAGGATATTAAAGATATCCGGGTGCGCCTTTTCAATTTCATCCAACAACAAAATGCAATGTGGTGTCTTATCAATGGCGTCAGTCAACAGGCCGCCCTGATCAAATCCGACATAGCCCGGCGGCGCACCGATCAAACGAGAGACCGCGTGACGTTCCATATACTCGGACATATCAAAACGGGTGAGTTCAACACCCAATGAATGAGACAACTGCTTGGCGACCTCTGTCTTACCGACACCAGTTGGACCAGTGAAGAGGTAACAGCCGATTGGTTTTTCCGGTGTCCGCAAGCCGGCACGGGCTAGTTTGATCGCGGACGCAAGCGAGGTGATTACCTGATCCTGTCCGTAAACCATGGTTTTCAAATCGCGCTCAAGATTTTTGAGCACAGACTTGTCATCCTTGGAAACTGATTTCGGCGGGATGCGGGCGATCTTGGCAACGACAGCTTCAACGTCTTTCACGCCCAGCGATTTTTTGCGTTTATCTTCAGGCAAAAGCATCTGTGATGCGCCAACCTCATCAATCACATCAATCGCTTTGTCCGGTAGTTTCCGGTCACCAATATAACGTGCGGAAAGCTCTACAGCCGTACGTAAGGCTTCGCTAGAATATTTCACCGCGTGATGCTCTTCGTAATAAGGCTTCAGGCCTCGCAAAATCTTGACCGCATCTTCGATGGAAGGTTCTGCCACATCAATTTTTTGGAAGCGACGCACCAACGCCCGGTCTTTTTCAAAATGGTTGCGATATTCTTTATAGGTTGTCGATCCAATGCAGCTAAGTTCACCATTCTGCAGGGCAGGTTTCAACAAGTTTGAAGCATCCATAGAACCACCAGAAGTCGCCCCGGCACCAATGACGGTGTGGATCTCGTCAATAAAGAGAACCGCACCTTCCATAGCCTCGATTTCTTTGACGACGCCTTTTAAACGCTCTTCAAAATCACCACGATAACGTGTTCCAGCGAGAAGAGATCCCATATCGAGAGCAAAGATTTTAGTTTCTTTCAGAACTTCAGGAACTTCACCATCCACAATCTTTTTGGCTAAACCTTCCGCAATGGCTGTTTTACCAACACCAGGATCTCCAACATACAAAGGATTGTTTTTTGTCCGACGACACAGAACCTGAATTGTGCGTTCCAGTTCCTGCTCGCGTCCTACCAGCAGATCGATTTTCCCGTCTTTCGCCTTCTGGTTCAGATCAACACAATAGGCATCGATAGCTTCACGTCCTTTGGTTGCCTGGCTCTCGCCATCTTCCATCAGGTCGTCTGCTCCGTGAATAGTCCGGGTTTCTTCCAACCCTTCGACCTTTGTGATGCCATGGCTGATATAGTTCACCGCGTCCAGTCTACTCATTTCCTGTTCTTGCAAGAAAAAGACTGCGTGACTTTCCCGTTCAGAGAACATGGCAACCAAAACATTGGCACCAGTAACTTCTTCACGGCCGGATGATTGCACATGTATTGCTGCACGTTGCAAAACGCGCTGAAAACCTGCTGTCGGCTTTGCATCACCCAGGTGAATGGTGGTCAGATTGGAAAGATCGTTATCGATGTAATCCAGCAGATCTTCGCGTAGTGTTTCAATTTCCACACCGCAAGCTCTAAAGACTGAAATGCCATCCTGATCTTCTGTAAGCGACAGCAACAGGTGCTCTAGCGTGGCGTATTCGTGCCGACGTTCATTGGCATAGGCCAAGGCTCTGTGCAGTGTCTGTTCCAGATTGTTTGATAGCATTGCCATAAATTAACTTCCCTTCACAATCATCGTGATCTGATCGTTTGAGCTGACTTATCAGCACTTCAATATGTAAACATCATACATTTACGAATACCGAGGTCCCAATACCCTAATATCAACCCAATCTCTTTGATCATTGTTACAAACTATACCTAGGGAGAGTATGTTCGCTCAACAAGGCGTTGGATAAATAACAATTCCTTTATCGCCTGTAATCATGGCCAAAATAGGTACGTTTCCCCGAAATCACATATTTTATCAGGGCGTTACCTAAATCGTACAAAATTATTGTAGAGATAAAAAAAAGAAGAAAGGGTAAAAATATCGAGAGAAATTTGAATTTTTTCAAATTTTAGATAGATGGGGACAAACAGCCCCCATGTTAAATATCAACCAGTAGCTTTATTCTTTTTCAATAGTACATTGCAACGGGTGCTGATTTTTTCGGGCAAAATCGACAACCTGTGTTGCTTTTGTTTCTGCAACATCATAGCTGAAAACGCCACAGATCCCGACACCTTTTTGGTGTACCTGAAGCATGATACGCGTTGCATCATCATGATCTTTGCCAAAAAACTGTGTCAGAACATGAATGACAAATTCCATTGGCGTGTAATCATCATTCAACAATAAAACTTTGTACATCGACGGACGTTTGGTTTTCTCGCGTGGTTTTACGAGAATGTCATCCGACGTGCCAAAATCATCATCACGCTCTTTTCCACTCATAGAGAAACTACCTAATCATTCCTGATCTTTTAACGATAATCTTTTCAGCGATATCTCAATAATCGCGTTAAAAGATCTACAGTTTTATTATGTATTGGTAAACAGGCAACAAAATTCAATAACTCGCAAACTTAAGCACCCCCCGAAAAACCGCCAAGTCTGCACATGGCACATGATACCCTGCCACCAACAGCATTATAGTATAAGGTGCCCGCATTCTCTCTTCAAGATAGAGAGCTATGATGAAGAGTTATTTTCACACAAAAAGCCCTGCAAAATACAGGGCTTCCGGCGTTACCTAAAAACGTGCTTTTAACTTTAAGCAGCGGCTTTTGTCATTTTCTCAACAGCTTCAGTAACCTGCTTGCGAACCGGCTCAACAGCTTCGGTTGTCAGCTTGGTTGTAAATGTTGTCAACTCATTACCATTTTTAACCATAGCATCAAAAGATTCGCGTGCAAAATTAGACTGAATGTCTGTTACTTCGTTAAAATCTTTTGCGCCAAGAAAAGCTTCTGCAACAGCAAAGTTCTTTTTCATAGCATCCTGTGCCATGCCCATGAACATTGAGTTCAGCTTTTGATAACCTTCGGAAATACTGTTGCCTGACTTAGCAGCCAGTTCAACATTTTCTCTACTTAATTCAGCTGCACTTTCACACTGTTTGTATAGAGTATCCATAACTTTTTCTGCCTGAGCTTGAGAAAAAGAAAAAGCCTGCTCATAACCTTTAGCAGCAGCGTCCATACTTGATTTCATTATATTCTCCACGGTATCAGTTCCGTTAATAACAGTATCTTTACCAGTATTCTTTGCGTTAGCTTGTGTAGCCTTCGCTTTACTCTCAGTCGTATCTGCCAACTTTTTCTTGGTTGTTGTCACCTTAGTCTCCTAGGATCAGTTCGTCTTCACAGCGTTCCACCTGTATTACCTCTTTCCGAGGCAAAGATTTAAGGCTGCCTTCGCTCTTAATTCAGGGCGGAACGTTCATCCTCCCCAACTGACAACTCACTCATGCTGCAACGCAACATTGATATTAACATACACATATAATTTAGAATTTCAAGGACAATGCTGCAATGCAATAAACACATAACGCTATTGCAACCAAACTGACACATAGCAACTAAAGCGAAAGCAACGCCAAACCACTAATCTCTATAGCTGTATTCGTGTCACTGCAGGGGCAACAACGGCCATAACTACAAGAAGTTATCAAGATTATTCAGCTTGTGGCATTGTTATGACATCCCTGTTCGACCCGCAATCATACCCCGAATGGCGTATGACCTTCCCTATCCCTTCTTCATATAATTTCCAGGCTTTACTCATGAAGCCCTGAATTTTTGTGTGTGGTTTTTGAGTTAATTGGGAAAATAGAGAGGAAGCAAGATGGGTGCGCCAAAAGGACTCGAAGGACAATTTTACTTTTTTGAAAGGGACATATATTCCCTTTCCGAAGCCAAGAAATTACGCGATGAACAGGGATATGTGGAAGCAACCTTTACGGCAAGATCCCTGAATTATGGCGAAGGCACTGGCTGGGAACCAACATCATTTAGTGACTTTCTTGGCAATGATATCGACAACCTCTCCACCTGGGTCCCCAATCAAAACCTTGATCATTTTATGGTATCCCTGACCGGATACGTTTACCTTGATGCTGGCAGTTACAATTTTTCAGCATACACAGATGATGGCTTTGAGTTAAAAATTGGCGGGCAGGTTATCACTTCCTTTGAAGACCTTCGTGCACCTGGGCGAAGCGAAGGACAGGGTCGCTTTGAAAGCGGCCTCTATGAAATAGAAATCACCTACTTCGACAACCGTGGTGGTAGCTTGTTACAAATAGATGCCCAAAAAGATGGATCAGCTGACAACATTTTTGATGGCAGTGCTTTTTACAAAGTCCCCGAACAGTATTTCGGTGATGAAAATCTGGAAGAAAAAACAGATGAACAGGGGCGTTCCTACCTGACAAAAGTGCCTGATACCATACCGGTACTCGCCGCCGATACAGCCACGGTTAATGAAGATGGCAGCGTTATCATTGATGTCCTGTCCAATGATTATGATGCTGATGGTGATCAACTCTATCTTTCTTACGCCTATCAAGCTGAACACGGCGAGGTTACAGCAAATAGCGATGGAACAATAACGTACAGGCCCAATGCCGACTTTAATGGCCAGGATACATTTCGTTACAAGGTCGCTGATGAAGACGGTAATTTCATCCGCCAAAATGTCACTGTAAACGTTACTCCTGTGAATGATACGCCCGAGCTTTCGGCTGAAATCTCCGTAGGTGAACTGGTAGAAGGTCAGAATCTTGAAATTAATCTGGCAAGCTATTTTACCGATAAAGATGGCGATCAGCTAGGCTTTACAGTTACAGGTGCTTCTTTTGCAAATATCGAAGGAAATATTCTTCGTCTCACCCCTAACAAAGGACACAAAGGTGATTACACAATTACCATTCAAGCACGTGACCCAAGTGGCGAGATAGCAGAAACCAACGTAACTTTTCATGTAACACCACAAACGGCCGAAGATACAGTTCCGGTACTAATTCCTGACCACGCAGAAGTCATAGAAGATACCTCTGTTATCATTGATCCAATGGCTAACGACAGTGATGCCGACGGCGATACGCTCTCTCTCATACAGGTTTTTCCTGCAGAGAACGGGACCGTTTCTATCAACCCGGATGGAACGGTTACCTATACACCAGACGATAACTTTAACGGTGTTGATACCTTTCGCTATCAAGTGCAGGACGAAGATGGCAACATACTCGAACAGGATGTTTCCCTGACCGTTACTCCTGTCAATGACGCACCAGTACTTACAGACATTATCCATATTCCAAGCCTTGGAGCTGGCAACGATATTCTAATTGATCTTTCGTCCAGTTTCACAGACCCGGATGGCGATATCCTGACCTTTAACGTTGTAGGCGCTGATTTTGCCTCCATAGAAGGCTCGAACTTGCGTCTCTCCCCCGCACAGGGACAGGAAGGCCAGCATGACATCGTTATCACGGCAACAGACAATAGCGGTGCACATATCACAACCTCTGTCGAATTTGATGTTACAGAAGATCCTGTCGATCCTGACCCGGATCCAGATCTTGCTGAAGGACTGCAACACCCCTCTGTAGCCCTGAACTTGTCTGCTGTTCGGGATTGGGGGTCTAACCTTCCCTTCCTAGATTTAATGAAACAGGCAAGAGAGTGGGTTGTTACCGAAGAAGGTAGCTGGTGGGGCGGCATAGATATGCAGGAAGTACGGGATGCCGGTCTGGAAGACACTCATGGCTGGATAACCGAAATGCCTGATGGTGCCTGGCGCCTGACGTCAATTGTCATGGATGTAAAGGCATCAGAACACAATCCGGAAGTTACAGCAGGTGAATACACTCTACGCTACGAAGGGGAAGGAGAAATCAATCTTCAGGGTCATGGTTTAACCGTTCTATCCCGGCAGGACGGGGAAATCACCTTTGAACTTTCCGGAGATCAGCATTCAATTACCGTCCACGTAGATGGGACAGATTCCAATCAAACCGGTGATTACATCAAAAACATTTCGGTCGTAAAAAGTGACTATCTGGAGCTGTACGAAACTGGAGAAATTTTCAATCCGCAATGGCTGGATCTGGTTGAAGACTTCCGTGTCCTTCGCTTTATGGAATGGATGAATACCAACGGGTCTGCGGTCAAAGAGCTGTCAGACCAACCTCAAGTCGATGACCTTGCCTGGAACCGCGATGCCGGTGTACCACTGGAAGTGATGGTCGAACTTGCCAACCAAACCGGGACAGATCCATGGTTCACAATCCCGTTCCACGCCACAGATGAATACATCCGAGAGTTTGCAGCTTATGTAAAAGAAAATCTGGACCCTTCTTTAAAAGCCTATGTGGAATATTCCAACGAAGTATGGAATTACGGCTACGGCTTCTCTCAAACCGAGGATGCGAACGTTCTTGGCCGTGAACTTTTCGGAACAACATTCGGTGACCATCCGCACCGAGAATATTATGGATACAGATCTGCACAGGTTCAGGATATTTTCCGCGATGCTTTTGGCGATACAGCTGATGAACAGTTGATCAGCGTTCTCGCAACGCAAACCCGTAATGACGACTGGCCTCTGTACACAGCTGTACGCGGCGCAGAAGTTTACGCTGAATCTGTTGGCAAATCTGTATCTGAACTTTTCGATGAAATTTCGACAACCTGGTATTTTGGTGGAGGCTTCGGGTCACCCGCCGCTCACGGCGGTTTCGCCGAACAGGTCATAGATTGGATTGCCGCATTCGGCGAAACACGCGCCAAAGACATGATATTTGAACAGCTTTCCGGAACAGCACAACATGTGGACATGACCGGACAACCTGACTGGGCTTCCCCGCCAACTATACAAACAGCTTTGGATTACATTCGCGTACAGGCCGAATTTGCCCAACAATATGGCTGGACCGTGAATTCCTATGAAGGCGGCTCACACATGGTCGGCACAACATTGGATGTTATGGATGCTCTATCAGAGTTTTTCCAAGAATTACATGTGGACCCAAGAATGGGGGATCTCTATGCCCAAGTTTACGAAGGGTGGCTGGACATTGAGGGCACAACTCTTTTCAATCAGTTTCAGGAAGTCGGCGTACACAGTAATTGGGGAAGTTTCTCTGCATTACAGGATCTTCTTGATAATTCCCCGCGCTGGGATGCCTTGAAGGAGTTTAACGAAGAAGCCCCGGACTGGGCGCAAAGACCAGAAGGAACCTTTGATCAGGGAGTACGAATCTTTGGCATAGAAGCGGCCGAGACACTGACAGGCACAGTCGAAGAAGACTTCTTAATCGCAGGCGACGGTAACGATATTTTACTGGGTGGTGCAGGTAATGATGGTTTACACGGCGGAGATGGCAACGACATCCTGATCAGTGGTAATGGTTCAGATACTGTTCTTGGAGGCAGTGGTGCGGATCGTTTTGTCTTTGACTCTTTAGATCATGGCCAGGATGTGGTCAGAGATTTTAATCTTGCCGAAGGGGATATCCTTGATATCTCTGATCTGCTCTCCTTTGATGGACAAGATAATATCATCCTGGAAAACTATATCAGATTGGATGAAGTCGAGGGCGATACAGTGTTAATGGTCAATAGTACTGGTAATCAACAAGCTGAATATCAGGCTATTGCCCGGTTAGAAGGTATAACCGAATTAGGTAGTCTTGATGACCTGGCTCAAAATGAAGTTATTCTCATAACCACCTAATGGTTTTAATCAAGAAAAAAAGACCTGATGATCGATTATGCTGACAGAAATCATTTCACTTAATAGCTCAGTAAAACAGGCGGGACAACTAGCCCGCCTGTTTTTGTTTTTTCTCCTTTATCAAAAGCCTGTTACAAGACCATTGTTCCCCACTTCAAGGTCAAAGTGTTTGCGTTTTTCCGCCCTGGATTGATGCAGTCGCGCAATATGTTTACCACCGACATCTCGAAAAGGATTAACCGCAACACCGGTTCCATCATGCTTCAAAAGGAAAGGCATAAAGGCCAGATGCTCAAAACCTTCTGGTGTTTTTCTCCAACCATTATAAACAAAGGCCCCATCATAGCAGAGTGCTGAGACCCAATAGAAATCGTCTGATCGCAAACGTGCTCCTTTTGTTATTGGTTCTCCGGCACCAGATACCTTCAATAGAGATTCCAGTTCGTCCATTTCTGAAACAGAAAGAATAGTTGTCGATTTTTCCCAACCAAATTGCGCCAAAGGATCAGACAAAGAGACTTCTGTCACATCAAGCCCATGACCTTCCTGAACACGGGAAATCATTTCAGCGGCTTCACCTGGCTTTCCTTTGATCTCATAGCTGCGAATCTGCTCGTCATACACGGCATTATATATTAACCGATATTCCGTAAGCCCTGGTGCACAGCGCGCACGGATGTCATCTCCGCCAACATAGCTGAACCAGGTTGCTTTTTGGGTATAGGGTTTGTCGATATTCCCTTGGTATGTACACCCCGCAGCAATTAGAAGCGGCGAAAGTACTAAAGGTACAAATTGAGCTAAACGCATTTTATCCTCAATGTATAAAATTAACCAATTTTCCGCCATTTTTGCCATTTATTAACATTGGCATTGTATCTTTACACATTCTCAAGATAAATATGTCATCCTAATGGCAGCTGGACAGAAGAATCGATTTTATGTAGAATCCTTCTGTTTTAAATGGTTAGCAGATGTATTTGAGTTATAACATTCGATAAATCGCCTAAGATTTATCTACAAACCCATTTAAAGGGGGGAATTAATGAACCTAGGACTGAAGCTCATTACCACTATGCTTCTGACCCTGTTCGTGCTTATGGCACCGGCACAGGCCAAGTATGCATCCCTAGTGATTGATGCACATACTGGCGAAGTTCTTTACAGTAGAAACGCTGATACGCGTAACTATCCCGCCTCTTTGACAAAAATGATGACCCTCTACATGGCATTTGATGCCTTGGAAAAGGGCAAGTTAACCATGAAACAAAAGCTGCCTGTATCAAAACGGGCCGCCGGAATGGCACCATCAAAGCTTGGGTTAAGATATAAAAGCACAATTTCTACCAAAGACGTTGTTATGGCTTTGGTTACAAAATCAGCCAATGATGCCGCTGTTGTTATGGCCGAAGCTATCGGTGGAAAAGAAACAACTTTTGCCAAGATGATGACAAAAAAAGCACATTCTCTTGGCATGACGAGGACAACATTCCGCAATGCTTCTGGCTTACCGAACCGCGGTCAATTGAGCACAGCCCGTGACATGTCAAAGCTGGCAATTGCGCTGAAACGTGATTTTCCGCAGTACTATCACCTGTTCTCAACACAAAGTTACAAGTATAAAAACAGATCCTATAGAAATCATAACAAGCTGCTGGCCAGCTATCAGGGAACAGATGGCATAAAAACAGGCTACACCCGTGCATCCGGGTTTAATCTGGTTGCCTCGGTTGTTCGTAATAATCGCCGCCTGATTGGCGTTGTGTTTGGTGGTAAAACAGGCCGCTCCCGTGATCGACACATGAAAGAAATATTGGACAAAAGCTTCAAACGTGTTGGTATTACACAGGTTGCGAAATTACCGGTTGCTCCAAAACGAAACCCTCGTCGGGAAAGCGTTTTTGTATCCGCACCACCACTGCCAAAATCACGCCCAACCCTGACAGCGTCAACCGACCTCTCCCTACCAGGTCAGATTGCAGCTATTCAGCCGGATAGCAGCGCCGCAGTTCAACCAATCTCTGATTGGGGTATTCAGGTCGGCGCTTTTAGAAAATACGAACCGGCAAAAATGGCCGCAGATCAGGCTTTGGCTCAGATTAAATCAACACCGACAGGAACACAGGTCCATATTCAGCAAGTAAACAAAGCAGATGGCTCTCTCTATCGCGCTCGCCTGAAAGGCCTTGATGAAGTCGCTGCGCGCAATGCTTGTCGTGAGCTTAAGCAACAACGTATGTCGTGTGTTGCCGTTCCCCCTGGACTATTTTAAAGAGACTGCGTTTAAAGACGTCAAAAGCCGAAAAACTTTAACCGCCTTAGTTTCTTTTCCCGGACACAAAAAAGCCGACACAAACTATTTTGTGTCGGCTTTCTTCTTTTAAGGTTTGGTTTCCAAATTTAATTTGGAATAGCGACATCGCTTTTGAGAAGCTGATCTGCAAGTTGCTTCTGGAGCCGTTTCAAACCATCCTCGCTAGATGCTTCACAGCGGGCGACCAGAACAGCCTGAGTGTTTGATGCCCGTAACAGCCACCAACCATCTTCAGTGTTCACACGAACGCCATCAACAGATACGACATCAGCTTTTTCTTCGGCTAGGCGTGCAGCAACTTCTTCCACCACGCTAAATTTGCGAGTATCTGCACACTCAAATCGCATCTCGGGTGTATTCACAGCCTTTGGTAAAGATTTCCTGAACTCGGCCAGTGATAGTTCTTCATTTTCGATGATATTCAAAACACGAACCGCTGCATAAAGAGCATCGTCATAGCCATAATAACGATCCGCAAAGAAAAGATGCGCCGACATTTCACCAGCAAAGGGTGCATTCAATTCAATCATTTTAGACTTGATATGTGAATGTCCTGTTTTCCACATAACCGGCTTACCACCTGACTTTTCAACCTCATTGAAAAGCACCTGACTAGCTTTCACATCAGCAATAATGGTGGCTCCGGGCAGGTCTTTGAGTACACCTTTGGCAAGGAAGAGCATAATTTGATCTCCCCACAAGATCTCACCTTCGGCATCAACCAGTCCGATACGGTCTCCATCACCATCAAAAGCAATCCCCAGATCAGCCTTATTTTCGTAAATAGCTCTTTGCAAATCCGCAAGGTTCTCCGGGACAGTTGGATCCGGATGGTGATTTGGAAACGTTCCATCAATATCCGCAAACAACAGTTCATGTTGTCCCGGTAACTTCGCAGTAAGAGACGACATCGCTTCTCCAGCCGCCCCGTTACCTGCATCCCAAATTACCTTTAATCCGCTTTGATTAAATTGAACTTCTTCCAGAAGCCGCGCAATATAAGCATCAAAGATAGGATGTTCGATATAATCACCCTCACCTTGTTCAAAATCACCTGACTTGGCAATCCTGTCGATTTCCTTGATTTGCTCTCCGAAAAAAGCCTGTTTGTTCTGAACCAGCTTAAAACCATTATGGTTGCCCGGGTTATGAGATCCTGTGATCATAATCCCGCCATCTACAGGCAATGTATAAGCCGCAAAGTACAGCATTGGTGTAGGACCGCGACCAACTCCATAGACAGTAACACCGGACGCTCTCAACCCTTGAGAGAGAGCATCAGCCAAATCAGGAGACGACGTCCGTCCATCATACCCCACAGCAACCTTATTGCCGCCAGCACGGCGTATAATCGTACCAAAAGCACGTCCAATAGCTGTGGCATCAGCAGAAGAAAGAGTTTCTCCGATTATACCCCGGATGTCATACTCACGAATAATTGTCGGATCAAAATTATACAAAGCGATCTCGTTTAGCTTGGAGTTTAAATTTTATTCGGCAAGAAATGCAGACAACGGACGGCCAACACAAAGGTAGTCAAACCCCGCTTCTTTCATTTCATCCGGATTATAGATATTTCGAAGGTCGATCATTACAGGGGATTTCAGCAATCCTTTTACACGCTCAAGATCAAGACGACGGAACTCATTCCATTCGGTAATAATAACAAGAGCATCTGCGTCATTCATAATTTCGTACGCATTCTCACCGTAAGACACATTGGATAAAAGTTCCTGTGCCTCTGTCATACCCTCAGGGTCATATGCGGTTATTTGCGCACCTTCTGCCTGGAGGAAAGGTATAATATCTAGGCTTGGAGAGTCCCGCATGTCATCTGTATTTGGCTTAAAAGTAAGCCCTAGTATTGCGATCTTCTTGTCTGCAACAGAACCACCGCACTGAGCAACAACCTTCTCGGCCATCTGGCGCTTTCGTGCACTGTTATAAGAAATAACATCTTCAACAAGACTTACAGGGGCATCATATTCTCGTGCTGTATAGGCAAGGGCCTGAGTATCCTTTGGAAAACAGGACCCGCCATAACCCGGACCTGCGTGAAGAAATTTGCGTCCAATACGACCATCAAGGCCAATCCCTTTGGCAACTTGATGGACATCAGCCCCTACTTTTTCACAAAGATCTGCCATTTGATTTATGAAAGAGATCTTTGTCGCAAGGAAGGCATTACCTGCATATTTAATGAGTTCCGATGTCTCCAGTTTTGTGAACAGGATAGGCGTTTCAATCAAGTATAAAGGACGATAAAGTTCTGCCATAACATCTTGCGCTCGTTTGGTTTCTGCACCAATCACAACTCGATCAGGGCGCATGAAGTCATTAATCGCAGCCCCCTCACGTAAAAACTCAGGATTGGAAACCACATCAAATTCAGCATCAGGTCTCGCTTCCCGAATAATACGTTCAACGGCACGCCCCGTACCAACAGGCACAGTCGATTTTGTTATAATGACTTTATAGCCATCAATCACGTCAGCAATTTCTTTCGCCGCTTGATAAACATAGGAAAGATCAGCCTGGCCATCATTTTCACCAGGAGGAGTTCCAACCGCAATAAAGATAGCATCAGCATCTTTTGCCGCAGCTGCAAGATCAGTGGAAAAGGTCAAACGCCCCGCTTCAGAGTTATTTTTGACAAGCGCATCCAAACCCGGTTCGAAAATCGGGATCACACCTTTCTTAAGACCTTCGATTTTCTTCAAATCCTTATCGACACAAACAACGTCAGTTCCAAACTCGGAAAAACAGGTCCCGGATACCAGACCAACATAGCCTGTACCGATCATTGCAATACGCATTTACTACTCCTTAGAATGCCCAATAACAGGCATTATGTATCTTTTATCTGATATACTTGGTCAAAATATCGCGCATCCGACCTCCAAGGTCTTCACGTTCTAAAGCGAAGGCGATCGTTGCTTCCAGAAACCCGGCCTTGCTACCGCAATCAAACCTTGTTCCGTTAAATCTTAATCCATGGAAATCAACGTTATCCAAAGTCGCGGCCAATGCATCAGTAAGTTGAATTTCCCCTCCCGCTCCACGCTCTTTTTTATCCAGTTCAGTGAAAACAGATGGATCCAAAACATAACGTCCAATAATAGAAAGTGTTGATGGTGCAACTTCCGGTGCAGGTTTTTCTATCAGGCTTTTAGCCTTTGCCAATGGCCCACTCTCAGAAACGACATCCAAAATACCATAGCGATTTGTCTGTTCTCTTGGAACGTCCATAACCGCGACTAAATGACCACCTGTGTCCTGATAACTATCAATCATTTGCTTAAGACAAGGCGTCCCCGCCTGAATAAGATCATCCGCAAGCAAGACAGCAAAAGGCTCATTACCAATTGCATTTCTGGCGCACCAGACAGCATGCCCCAATCCCAATGGTTCCTGCTGGCGCATATAAGTCACACTTCCTGCTTCAAGAAGCAAACTTGCCAAATCTTTTAACTCTTTTTCTTTTCCGCGACTTTCCAATACAGCTTCCAGTTCGTATTCACGATCGAAATGATTTTCAATTGCTGTTTTTCCACGCCCGGTAACAAAAATAAATTCCTCAATTCCAGCAGCTTTTGCCTCTTCAACAGCATATTGAATCAAGGGCTTATCAACCACTGGCAACATCTCTTTCGGCATTGCCTTGGTTGCGGGTAAAAATCGGGTTCCAAGTCCCCCAACTGGGAAGATCGCTTTACGAACGGGTCGGCGCATAGAAGCCGCACTCCTCATTAAATTAAAATCAGTTATGTCTTTGCCACAGTATAGATGGAAACTCAACCAGAGCGATTTAAAAGAGTATCCTTGGCTTGATTTACCTGGGTTGCAAGGTAGGTATTTCCCCCATGATCCGGATGTAATTTTTGCATCAACCTCCGGTGAGCACTTCGTATTTCGTCATCAGATGGTGTTCCGGTTAATCCTAGAATTTCCAATGCCCTCTTACGGTCCATCTGACCATCAAAACTTTGTTCATATTCATCATCCCCTTTAAAACCCGCTTCGGCTTCATCATTCCACGCGTTCCCAAAGCGCCTTGAAGCATAAGCAGTTAGCAATTCAGCTGACTTGTTTTCTTCAACCAAATAGATACGGTACAACTGCTCAATCGCCGCAAGATCCAGTTCAGACAACCATTGCCCTTCCCGTTCTCCTGTTAAAACCAAACCATCCATATCTCCGCTATCATGATCCAGTTTCATCTTCAAGAACCTGGTGACAACTTCCGAACTTTGACCTGATGTTCCACCAGAAGCAGCCTTGAGACGAGAAAGTAAAGCCCGTGAACGCAAGATAAGCGGAAGTAAAAAGGGTATTGCAGCAAGCACCAGAAATATCCACCCGGTGAATAGCAAGAATAGGGCAACAAAGAGGCCAATTATGGCAGCGATAATTTTTGCGGTTTTTAACACCATTACCGGATTAGCTCGGCTATACCATTGGGCAAGAAAAAGAGCCCCAAAAAACAAACCAACGCCGAGTATAAAATAGGCAATCACGCTAAAAATACCTCCATCCAGCAAAAAAATTAATAAGCATAATCAGGCAGAAGATTCACATCACTCATTATTGTGGGATTTGTGAGAGTAATTTCGCCACTTTACCTTTATTTTTTTGAGAATAATCAGCAAGAGCTTTTCGACCTCCCGCAGCAAAAACAGCAACTGCTGTTAATAAATCTTTCAACTGTTGCGCTGCTCCCTCATCGAAAGAACAGTATGCGCCGCCAGATAATCTCGCAAATTGCTTGAAAGCAGTTGTGGCAATCTGATCACTACCTTCGTGAAACATAAAACAAGGAACACCATGTAAACCGAGTTGCCCTGCTAGGTGGCCAAGAGTATCAATATCTTCTTCCATTGCATCGCCGACAAATACTACAGCATTGACCTTGTTCTCGTTCGTTTCGCTGATAGCTCGCTTAAACACTTTTTCAATCTGGGTATTCCCCGCCAGACAACTGACGGATGTCATCAACCGGGACAAGCGGTCTGTATCCTCGACCCAGCTTGATGCTTTGCATTCGCGAAATCCACGATAGAAAATCAACTGAATTTCCAACCCGCCAACATTCCCCGCTTCTTCAAACATCATGGCCTGAATGTGACATGCATGATCCCAGGTCATCTGTCGACTTGCTGTTGCATCCAGCGCAAAGATCAAACGCCCTTTTGCCTGCGTTCCTCTTGGTATTTGCGAAAGTTTACCCAAAAACAGATCAACCTCTTTATCCGTAGATCTTTTGATTGGCGAAGCAACTTTTTCTTTTTTTATGACGGATTTCTTCTCGGGCACAGAAAGCTCCTTTGCTATGCCGATCAGTAAAATACAGTTTCACACAACACTACTATATAGGTATTCACGTATAGAAGCATAGTCCTACAGGAGGTCAATTAGGTACATCTTCCTTGTTAAGGCCAATCACATTCAAGAGCGATCTCACTTCCTGACGAGCAGCAACATGACTCATACTCATTGTCACACCAGTTCCCTTTTCATCCAGATCAAGCAAGGTCAGTCCTTTTGGAAAGAGTTCTCTGAAAATAACACGTTCACCAAAACCTGATGCCAATCTAAATTGCAGACGTTTGGCCAAGTGTTCGAGCAACACACCCATATCTCTTTTATTCTTGGCATCAATATGGGATAGTCGGTTTCTCATCACGACCCAATCGATTGGCTTCTTCCGTTGAATAGCGCGTTGTTGGCGCTGTTCCCAAACCATTTGGCTATAAGTACTTGGTGTCAGTTTCAATTCATCGTTTTGAACTTCAACCTTCGCCAGCATATCCATATCCAGAAAACTGTCATTAAGAGGGGTAACCAGAATATCTGCATAGCTATGGCCAAGGCGGGAAAGGTAATTATCGCTTCCGGGGGTATCAAAGACAATGAAATCCCGATCCCAAAGTTCAGTCATTGCTTGCTCAAGGTTTTTTTTGTCTTCAGCTTCACTTTCTTGTGTTGTCACGGCTTGAGAGCGATACACACGCCTGTGCTCGGGCATAAGAATAGAACCAATTGATCCATTCGCAAAACTCGCTCTGTTCTCAAGATAACGAGATAGGGTACCCTGTCTTGCATCCAGATCAATCGTCCCAACCCGATAGCCTTCTTTGAGTAAAGAAACAACAAGATGCATTGTCGTGGTGGATTTACCTGACCCACCTTTTTCATTACCGACAACGACAATACGGGGCCGATGCGGCTTGTTCTGCTCAGTCATAAAGATCTGCTTCAAAATAATAATACTAAAAACCTATATGCCCTCTAAGCATTAACAAGGCCATAACGAATAAAACAAATTCAGCATATTTCTGTACTTTACTGCCCACATTTTCTCACAGCAATCTTACAATTTTAAATTTTTTCCTTGCTGTTTTCTAACTGAAAGACGAATGGTGTCATTCAACTAAAGCTTTAGCTGGGATTACTATGCGCGCACCAACCTTATGGGATTTTATCCTGCTGACATCACTGGCAGCCATTTGGGGATCCGCATTTTTGGCTATTAAAATTACCGTTGAAGATATTCCCCCGGCCACCATTGCAGCCGGACGTCTATTGATTGCAAGTATTGTCATTTATATTTATATGCGTTCCAGATCACTTAACTTGCCAAGAGATAAAAGCTTCTGGCGCCAAATGATCCTGATTAGCTTTTTCAGTATGGCAGCCCCCTTTGCAATGATTAGTTGGGCCGAACAGTTTATTAGCTCTGGCCTGACAGCGATCTTAATGGCAACAGGCCCTCTTATTGCACTCATTCTTTCTCATTTTTTCAGTACAGATGATCGCTTTACGTTGTTTAAACTTTTAGGTGTTCTTGTTGGATTTTCCGGGGTTGTCGTCGTTCTTGGATTAGAAACATTCTCAAGCATCGGGGATAATTTCTATGCACAGATCATCACAATGCTTGCCGCAATGTGTTATGCCTGTTCTGGAATCTTGGTACGGCAGGTAAAAGAAAAATCCAATACCGTTATCACGGCTTCTATCCTAATCTCGGCAACCATCTTGATATTGCCTGTTAGTTTGATTTTGGAAACGCCATGGACTGCAATTGTAACAAGCGAAGCCAATTCCATTCTCGCCCTTCTATATCTTGGGTTAATACCAACGGCGCTTGCTTTTATTCTTAGGTTTTATCTCATCCGCGAAGTTGGAGTAACCTTTGCATCCTATGTCGGATATCTCGTCCCGTTTTTTGGCGTTTTATGGGGGGCATTGTTTCTGAGTGAACGATTACCTTCAACAACCATGATAGGCTTGTTCCTCATTTTATCCGGTATTGCTGTTAGCAGAATAAAACTTAGGAAGTCAGCTTCCAGTTCATAAAAAAAATGCTTACAAAAAATGCCGGAAAACCAAAGGTTCCCGGCATTTATAAGCCAAAGTTTTGTCTTGATACTTAAGCGCTTTGAATCTCACGCAAGAAGTTCTGCACTTGAGAATTCAAATTATCGCCTTGTGTTTTCAACTCATCAACTGCAGTCATAACCTGATCCGAAGCCTGACCAGACTTCTCAGCGGCCTGACTCACACCAGAAATATTCGCGGAAACTTCCTGGGTACCTCTTGCAGCTTCCTGCGTATTACGCGCGATCTCCTGTGTAGCCGCACCCTGTTCTTCCACCGCAGCAGAAATTCCCGATGCAATCTCGTTGACCTGATTAATGATCTTGCTAATACCCTCAATATCACTAACCGCAGAACCAGTCTGGCGTTGCATTGTTGCAATTTGTTCAGAAATTTCTTCGGTTGCTTTACCCGTCTGATTAGCAAGTGATTTAACTTCCGAAGCAACAACGGCAAAACCTTTACCAGCCTCCCCTGCACGCGCGGCCTCAATAGTCGCATTCAACGCAAGCAAGTTAGTCTGTTCGGCAATATCATTGATCAGGTGAACAACCTCACCAATCTTCTGCGCTGCATCCGATAGCTCCTGAACCGTCTGACTTGTTTTGGTCGCCTCATTAACAGCGCGATTGGTCACATCGGCAGATTCCATAACCTGACGACTAATCTCATTGATTGATGCAGACAGTTCTTCCGCAGCTGAAGCCACGGTCTGAACATTTGTCGATGCCAAGTCAGATGCAGAAGAAACCGCCGATGACTGTGCTTTTGTTTCATCGGCAATCGTTGACATTGTTGAAGCTGTGTCACCCATGCGACCTGTTGAACTCTGAAGACCGGAAAGAACTTCCCTTACTTCATCATCAAAACGTTCAGCCAGTTCTTCAAGACGTTTCGCACGAGCTTCGCGTTCTTGTCGCTGCTCGCGACGCTCTGCCTCATTCCGTTCGTTTTCGATCAAGTTTTCTTTGAAAACCAAAAGAGACCGTGCCATCTCACCAACTTCATCACGGTTATCCACAGCAGGAATATCAACTTCTTTATCCCCCTCTGACAATCGCGTTGTGACATTGGTAATCAAACGAATAGGACCCGTCAGGCTACGTAAAACAACGACTCCGATTGCAACCATCAAAATAAAAATAACAATAGCTGCACCTATAATAAGGTTCCGAATAGAAGATGCATTCTCATCGGCTTCCAAAGAAACCTTCTTAACATCGGCAGAAACAACTTCAACATCGGCAGATACGGCAGCTACACGTTCAGCAATTACGGCCAATTCTGATTTACTTAGGTCAGCCATTTTCTGGATTGGTGGCTTCAACTTGCCAAAAGCTTCCACCAAACTAACTGTACCACCGTCAAAACTAAGGGTTGTCTTGGCAAAATTTTCGAAATCAGTCAGGTAAATTTGAACCATTTCCTGAATTTTTTTCTTCTCTTTTTTCGATAGCAAAGCATACTTAACATTACGCAGGAATTTTTTCCCTTTCTTAAGGACGGCTTTCATGTCGTCCTGCTCATGCGTAATAATAAATGTTTTCTCTACAGTTCTAATCGCAGTCATTTCACCAGCAAGCTTCACCAGATATGGCGCTTTCAGACTATCTTCGATTGCAAAGGCTGAATTATTAAGCTTCCCCTTTAGACCTGCATTCTTAGTCATACCAAGCGTTGACTTGTCCTGAACAACAACACCAAATCCATCTTCGTATGCCCTGAGTTTATCTTCCAAATCCTGAGCAGCCGCCTTGATTTCTTCATTGGTGGCGTGCTTTTTCAACTCTTCTAGCTTGGCATTTACAATATCCATCTCTTTAAAGAAAAGATCTTCAAACTCGAGATCACTTTTCAAAAGGAAATCTTTTTCATTCAAAGCCAGGTGATTGATCGTAACTTCAATCTCATCTACCAGCTTCTGCACGTATTGAGATTTTTTCAATAAGGCCTGATCTTCAGCCAGCAGCTCCTGACTTTGTGTTAACTTTACCTGGTTTTGCGCCAACTGATTGCGACTTTGGGACAACAAAACATCACCCACAAAATAAATCGCACAAATAACCCCTAGGGCAACAATACCCAATGACATTAATGCTGATATGCGCGTGGTTAGAGAAAAATTTCCGAGAAACGTCGTCCTTGGGGCTTCCTCTAGCTCTGTTTCAAACTCTGGATTTCCTGATCCATCATTCTCATCGGCATATTCTTGTGTTTCTATTTTTTCAACACCTTCTTCAGAATTTTCTTCTGCTTGGAGAGTATTTGGATTGGCTTCATCGATGATAGCGTCTTCTTGGCTTTCATCTGTATTTTTGTTTTGTTCTTCTGACACGACTTGACCCCGACCTTACATACAAGTCTCTTTACGAGAGAATAATATTATTGCTTTTATGGCAACCAAGATGATTATTCGTGGTGAGCGTTAACATAAAGTATACCAAAAGCTAACAATTCCTGAATCTGCGAGATAAGTTACAAAATGTTAAAAAAAAATCGCGTTATATACATAAATAAGCGCTTGAAAGAGATCTATCCAACCTTACCAATTCCACTCGATCACACAGATCCCTACACTTTATTGGTCGCGGTCCTGCTTTCAGCTCAATGCACAGATGAGCGCGTTAATAAAATCACCCCTGCCCTCTTTTCTCGCGCGGATAATCCCTTTGATATGGCAAAAGTGCCTACTGAAGAAATAAGAGAGATCATCCGCCCCTGCGGTTTATCCCCCCGGAAGTCCAGAGCAATTTCAGAACTTTCAAAAATCCTGATTGAAAAATACAACGGTGAAGTGCCTCAATCGATGGAAGCCCTAGAGGAATTACCTGGCGTTGGGCACAAAACAGCTGGTGTCGTTATGTCGCAAGCTTTTGGTGTTCCTTCTTTTCCAGTAGACACACACATCCATCGCCTTGCCCAGCGCTGGGGGTTGACCAACGGTAAAAATGTCGAACAAACAGAAAAAGATTTGAAACGTCTCTTCCCAAAAGATCGTTGGAACGACCTGCATCTGGAAATCATCTATTATGGCAGAGAATACTGTTCCGCGCGCGGTTGTGATGGCACCAAATGCGAAATTTGCACAACTTGCTACCCTGACAGAACCAAACCAGTGAAAACAAAAAAATCATAACCCAGGCATACAACATAACAGAAAACGCACCATTGGACTTCCCGGCTATAATCTTCTATCGCTTGATTTTCTGAAGGAAATGCACAAATCTGGGACAATCGATTACCGTCTCTTAATTATGAAGGCGTTTTATCCACAGGGGGAGTTATGACTGAATACATTGTTCTTGGTATTATTGTTGTCGCAGGATTTTACGCCATTACGGTTTATAATGCACTCGTGGCTGGCCGAAACTCTGTCGAAAATGCCTGGAAACAAATCGACGTACAACTCAAACGCCGTCTGGACCTAATCCCCAACCTTCTTGAAACCGTTAAAGGCTTTATGGCTCACGAAAAAGAGGTCCTTAGACAGGTAACCGAAGCCAGAACCCGCGCTTACAATGCGGATTCAAAAAGCGAGGCGATCGAAAGCAATAATTTGCTCTCTAATGCTACGGCAAATTTACTTGCGGTCATGGAAAACTATCCTGACATCAAATCACAGGAAAGCGTGAGCGACCTGACCGAAGAGTTAACAACGACCGAAAACAAGGTTGCTTTTGCTCGCCAGCACTACAATGACATTACAACAGCTCAAAACAACCGAGTACAACAGTTCCCTTCCAACATTTTTGCCTCGTTTTTCAAGTTCGAGCTTGAAGACCTTTGGGAGCTTGACGAAGCCACCCGCGAGGCCGCTCAGGAACCACCTAAAGTGTCGTTCTAAAGTACAACTTTTCTTCAAGGTTAAGATTGATGCCATCAGACAACCTTGCACTGATCTCAACTGACTTTAAATCTGCGCAAGCACGAAATAAACGTAAAAATCTGCGCAAGCACGAAATAAACGTAACTCGTTTTTCCTTTGTCTGATCATGATCTTTACAGCCGCTTTGCTTGGTTATGTATCCGGTTGGGCTGCTGAAATTTTTACCAATACACATCCTGCGTTAAATACGGCACCTTATGATGCTGACCTTCTTGAGTTACTAAAATCGACCGCAATAAGTGATTGGGGAATCTCTGCCACAGCAGGGATGATTGTTTTCTCTATTCTGGCCTTGATCTGGACCTACTACGCAGCCGACCAAACTTTGCTCAGTATGAATGGGGCAATAGAAGCAGACACAAGAGCTTATGAAGATTTGCACAATGTGGTTGAGGAAATGGCGATTGCTTCTGGCCTGCCAAAGCCAGCGGTCTATATAATAGGCGACTCGGGTATAAATGCTTTCGCAACCGGGTTGCGACCCGACAAGGCCTCTGTAACGATCACAACCGGTCTTTATGACAAAATGTCTCGTGATGAACTTCAAGGCGTCATAGCACATGAAATGGCCCATATCCTTAATCGCGATGTACAATATGCAACCCTTGTCGCTGTCGGGGCAGGATTAATTGCTGTTTTTGCCGAAATTATGCTAAGAATCAGCAGGCTTTTCTTTTATTCCGGCTCTTCAAATTCAAGTAAAAATAAAAAAGGCGGCCGCGGCATGCTCTTGGTGGTCGTAGGTGTGATCTGGCTACTTGCCGCTATTCTTGCCCCTCTTGTCGCCTATCTTGTCAGAATGGCAATATCAAGAGAGCGAGAATACCTCGCCGATGCAACAGCAGCACAATTAACAAGAAATCCAAAGGGATTGGCCTCTGCCTTGCGTAAAATTGAAGGGCATGCCCGTTTAAAGGAAAAGAACGCAGCAACCGAGCACCTTTTTATCATCAATCCGAACAGATCTTTCAGCGAGTTCGCCAGTGATCTGACATCAACACATCCGGCAACATCTCTACGCATTGAGCGTTTGATGAACCTAAAATAAATTCAGTTGATCTGAAAACTTTACATCCTTTCCAAAAACTCATATCCGTCAAAAAGCAAAAGCTTTCCAAACTCAACCACAATTCAACGAGGTCTCTATGAGCTTTTCAGGAAAAACAGCCATTGTCACAGGTGCTGCGGGGGGCATGGGGCTTAACATCGCCCTCAATCTCGCAGATGAGGGCACACATGTTGTTCTCATAGATATTAAACCTGCCACGATTGATCTTGAATCACATATCAACAAAAATAGAGTTGTCTTTGAGCAAGGAGATGTAACTAATTCCGATTTTATTAAAGACATTACGAAGAGAACGCACACGAGGACCGGGCGTATCGATTATCTGGTGAATGCAGCCGGGGTTTTATGGTTCGACAAAGATCGCTCGACAGAAGATGTAGATCTGGATGCCTGGGATCGCATCATGGAAATAAACCTTAAATCCATGATCATTACCTGTCGTCATGTCCTTCCCTATATGCGCGAAACAGGATCAGGAGCCATGGTGCATATCGCATCTGTCCAAGCCATACGCGGGGATGATAAACCGCAAGTTGCCTACCAAGCTTCAAAAGCCGGAATCATTTCCCTCTCGAAAACAGTTGCTCTGGAAGGAGCTAAAAATGGCATAAGATCAAATTCCATCCTGCCTGGCCCCACAGTATCACCAATGCAGGAAAGGTGGGTTAAAAACCCCAAACTCCAGCGCGCGACTGAAAGTGTTATTCCGCTTGGACGTACAGGAACAACCCAAGATATCGCTGATGCTACCCTCTTTCTTCTATCAGACAAAGCCAGCTATATCACGGGCACTGAACTGGTTGTAGACGGGGGATTGTTAGCTCGTCCCTGAGCAAAAAACCATTCCCTTATAAATCAAGGGACTGAAACAAACAGCCCCTTGATTTGCCCATAGGTGCACAATACATGCACTCAGCTTCCCGGGATTCGTCCCGAAACTTTTTTATTCAAGCATTAATGTCTGTTCTGTTTTTGTCATCCCCAAAGATTCCAGCAAGGAGTTGCCGAACACCCTCTTTTCCTTCAAATTCAGGGCCATGGGGTCCGTTAAAAAGTTGACCGATCGGGACCAGTAAATCCACTTTCAAGCGTGTTACAGCATCCCCCTCGGCTTCTTTTGCCGGAATCTCCTCCCGGTCACGAATAGCTAATAACGGACCATCTCTAAAGAGAGGTTCAAGCACATTTTTATTCTCTTGTTCTTTGTCCTTTTGCGGTGGCGTTACCAGTTTACTGATCAACTCACCAAGCCCCTGTCCTTGTTTATCAAGCAGCAGATTATCTCCAGCGTCAAGAAGGTTGCCCTCCTCAAGCCCGTTCATAACTTTTCCTAAAAGTGCGTTTGCCCCGGTTACGGACCCAGATTGTGCAACTGCCGTTGTACGCGTAATTTCTGCTTGAACAGATGCGAAGTTAAACGATAACTCACCTGTTGTGTTGTTGACATAAATATCCAGAGACTGGACAGCTAGATAGCTTTGTTCTCTTGTACCAGAAGCAATTCCATCCGCACCCGCATAAGAAATTGCAGTTTTTGAACTTGAAGCAACGGACTGCCTGAAAGAATAATTGAACTCATCCGAGTTTTTCGCTGATTCTTTAATTGAGTTCACGAGATTTTGGGCAAACTCCAAAGCTGCTTCTTTTGTATTACCTAGGCGCTCAAACACTTCGGCAAGTGTTCCCACGATGGAATCAAGTGCTGCGCCTAAAGTACGCTGAACAGCTTCCGAGGGAGGCAAAGCGCCTGATTCGGTATCATTACCTTGGTCTCTGTCTCTCAAAAGATTTTGCGGCACATCAACTTGATCATCAATCACCGGGCGTGATGACTGCTCGGCAGCATTTTCAGTGTTTGCGCCTTTAGCCCCGTTCCGGTCACCGAGTTCCTGCCCTCGAAGACCACGAAGGGTATCAATACCTTGTTGTAATAAACCTAGTGTGGAAAGAGCCATTTTCTCCTCCTGAGGTCGCCCTGTTCTTGAATTACTTTAGTCAAGAACAGAAATCGAGCTACATGCTCCGACAATATTTTTCACCCTTTAAGATAATTTTTTATCATTAACGATTCGTTAATTTACCTCTGCATTACAGAGCTTGAGTGATATCAAACAAATAGAGCTTTTCATACATGCTCCTAATTTCCTGTTACTTAAAAAAAATTTATGTTCCAAAGCGACCACCAATTTTTGATGTCATTCTGCGCAATGTCTCTTCATATGTAAGGGTGTTGAACAATATTTTTTCAAATAACCCAAACTGAACATTCGCTCAGCCATGCATTTTTCGCGTATAGCCATGTGTAAAACGCATATCTGGGCTTCCTCTGGCACATCTTGTCGCAGGCTTTACTTCCCTTTAAGAAGGTTTCACAAAATACTCCACAACACCAAGGAGAGCCCCTTCCATGAGCCAATTGTTAAAATGTATCTCACCCGTAGACGGATCCGTTTACGTTGAACGCCCGCTATCAAATGATAGCGATATCCAGACGGCCCTGGATAAAGCGGTGACAGCCCAAAAAAGCTGGCGCAAAGTACCGATCAGCGAAAAACAAGCCCTCTTACGCAAAGCTGTTGATTACTTTGTTGCCAACAAAGATGCGATTGCCGCAGAAATTACATGGCAAATTGGTCGTCCAATTTCTCAATCACCCGGCGAGATTGGTGGTTTCGAAGAGCGTGCGCGTTATATGATCGACATTGCCCCGGAATCACTGGCAGACCAGAATGTTGGTGATAAGGAAGGTTTCACCCGCTTTATTCGCAAAGAAGCTCTCGGCGTTGTTTTTGTTGTTGCGCCATGGAACTTCCCATTGATGACAGCAGTTAACTGTATTGTTCCAGCTCTGTTGGCCGGGAACACAGTCCTTCTAAAACACGCAGCCCAAACACCACTTTGCGCGGAACGTTTTAGCGAAGCCTTCAAAGCTGCTGGTCTGCCAGACGGTGTCTTCCAGCATCTTCATATGAGTCACGACAGTGCCGCTAAATTAATCGGTTCTGATGGTGTTGACTTTGTCAACTTCACGGGATCTGTTCCGGCAGGACACGCCATTCAAAAAGCCGCTTCCGGACGTTTTATTGCGACTGGTCTTGAGCTAGGCGGTAAAGATCCCGGCTATGTGCGTGCGGATGCAAATATAGCCTATGCGATCGAAAGCCTTGTTGATGGTGCCATGTTCAACTCTGGCCAATCCTGTTGTGGTATCGAACGCATTTATGTACACGAAAGCGTATATGATGACTTCGTATCTGGTGCCGTTGACCTTCTAAAACAATACAAACTTGGCAACCCAACAGATACAAACACCAATCTGGGCCCTGTAGTTAAAGCCAGCGCTGCCGAGTTTGTACGTGGACAAGTTGCTGAAGCTGTTAAATCAGGTGCAGAAGCGCTGATTGATCCCGGCTTCTTCGCTGCTGACAAAGAAGGTACTTCATATCTTGCACCTCAGCTTGTTGTAGGGGTTGATCATTCCATGCGTGTGATGAACGAAGAGAGTTTTGGCCCGGTTGTTGGCGTGATGAAAGTTTCTTCCGATGAAGAAGCCATCAAACTGATGAATGACAGCGTGTTCGGTTTGACCGCCTCAATCTGGACAGAAGATGCAGACGCAGCACTGGCAATCGGTGACGACATCAACACAGGTACATGGTTTATGAACCGCTGTGATTATCTTGATCCAGCCCTAGCCTGGACAGGTGTGAAAAATTCGGGTCGCGGTTGCAGCTTGTCAAAAGTCGCATACGAACACCTGACCCGTCCAAAATCTTTCCATCTGCGGACGAAAATCTAAGATTTTCACCAAGGGCCCGAACAAAGAGTTCGGGCCTTTTCTATTTTGAGATCCTTATTTAGATAGTAACCATTATCTAAAGTATGTATTTTGATCTGACAGATAAATTGATCACACTTTTCTCTGCTATTACAGCAATTGAATATGATCAAAGGGGGAAATATTGTCATAGCAGGTTTATCAGATTGAATAATAATCCTTTGGAACGCGTACGATCAGAGCTTATCGGAAATGAACAGTTGATTTGGGCAGATCGCCCCGTCAGCGAGCGTTTTTACAGAAAGAAAATCAAAGCAGCAATCGCTGGAAAAGTTATAATTGGCTTTATTATTTTATGGGTACTCGGCGTAACCTATACCAGTTTTTCCAGTGGCAACATGATTGCTCTCTCTGATCATTTTTGCTTTACCACTTCTATTTATTGTCCGAAAGCTATTGAACAAACCAAACGAAGCCAGAAAGCGCGCTGAACAAACCTGTTATGCAATCACTGACAAACGTTTATTGATCATTGACGATTACAAAAGAAAATCCGTTGAAAGCTATGACCTGGATAAAATTGAATTTCTGGAGCACTCAGAAAACAAGGACGGTACTGGGGATATCTATTTCACCAAGACACTCATGACTAGTACTTCGAGCAATGATCGCGACGACAATTCGTCTAGTCGAAGCACGACTCATGAAGTCAAAAAAGGTTTCAAGGGAATATACGACTCAGCAAATGTTAAGGCTGAAATAACTAAGCGCATGATGTCGTCCTGATCTTAATTAGTGAGATATATTCTATGATTAAACTTTTCGACAAGTAATCTTCATCAGCATTAAAGCCCTTTGGATGTGTTTCCTGAAAGAAGTAAAGCCACAACCTTATCGCCCTCAAATATCCCCCAGAGACCATCTTTTAAACCAGCGAAAGCGACATCATCATACCCGTCAATTCCACTAGTTAATGTGGGTTTACCAAGCTTATCCAGTGGAAAGGATTTGTACTTAATCGGTTTTGCCGATTCCAAAAAAAACACCAAACGCTTTGATGTCAGTACATAAACCAAGCGTCGCCCTAAATAATAGATCCAACAGAATCTTAGAATCACACTACCAATAGTGACAATAAGAACGATATTTAAAGTCGTCGATAAACTGAAAAATATAAGTGCGGTAATATTCAACAGAACGGCAAGAATTCCACCAAGAAGGAAAATTTTTGTCACCGGGGATGTTGTTTCCCGTTGCCAAATTCTGGAAAACTTGGGCTGCGCATACCATAACGGTTCTTCGTCAGCACGAATACCTGCTTGTACAAATTCTTTCAGATCATCTTCGTGCAAATCAAATTTCTCTTATAGCCTTCTTGAAAAACAAGAGATTAAAATAATTCATCACAACACGAAGGCAATAAAAAACCCGGCTACAATCTCGAAGAGATCAAACCGGGCTTTCTATCTTTATGGAGAGAAAACTAGAACATAGAAATCAGAGTGTCATAAGAGACGTATTTCCACCCGCGGCTGTTGTATCAATAGAAATTGAATGCTCTGTCGCAAAGCGATGAAGATAACGAGGCCCACCAGCTTTTGGACCTGTACCAGACAAGCCCATTCCCCCGAAAGGTTGCACCCCGACAATTGCACCGATCTGATTTCGGTTCACATAGGCGTTCCCGACCCGAACACGACGTGCAATGTAGTTCACCGTCTCATCAATGCGACTGTGAATACCCAGCGTCAGACCAAAGCCGGAATTATTAATCTGATCAATAATGCTATCCAGTTCAGACGCTTTGTAACGGATCACATGCAAGACCGGACCAAAAACCTCTTTCTTAAGCTGATGAAGCCCTGCTATTTCAAAAGCAACAGGCGCGATAAATGTCCCGTTCGAGGTACTCTGCGGCAAAGGTAGCTCGCGAATGATCTTTGCTTCTGTTTTCATCTGGGCAACATGTTTGTTGAGCATTGCCAAGGCATCTTCGTCGATCACAGGCCCTACATCAGTCGAAAGTAGTGATGAATCACCCACGGTCAATTGGTCCATTGCCCCGGCAAGCATAGTCAGAATTTTATCGGCAACATCATCCTGTAAAAAGAGCACGCGTAAAGCAGAGCAACGTTGCCCCGCCGATTGGAAAGAAGATGCCAAAACATCGCGTACAATCTGTTCCGGCAGTGCCGTTGAATCCACGATCATGGCATTCTGGCCGCCCGTTTCAGCAATAAGAGGCACAATTTCGCCATCACGTGCCGCCAAGGCCCGTTGAATGAGCTTCGCGGTTTCAGTCGACCCGGTAAAGGCAACACCTTTGATACGATCATCAGATAAAAGTGGACCGGCAACCGTCGGGCCATCCCCCGGTAGCAAATGAAGAACATCACCCGGGATCCCTGCTTGATGAAAGAGCTTGATAGCTCTTGTTGCTACCAATCCGGTTTGTTCAGCAGGTTTGGCAATAACTGCATTGCCGGCCGCCAATGCGGCAGATACCTGTCCCAGAAAGATTGCCAGCGGGAAATTCCAAGGGCTAATGCACAAGAAAACACCCCGTCCGTGCATAGATAGTTCATTGCGCTCTCCTGTTGGGCCAGGCATCACAAGAGGATCACCAAAATCCTGACGGCATTTCACCGCATAATAGCGGCAAAAATCAACAGCTTCACGGATTTCGGCAATGGCATCGGCCGTGGTTTTACCAGCTTCGCGCATACATAAAGCCATAAACTCTGCGGTATTTTCTTCAAGCAAATCTGCCATCCGCTCCAAACAATCACCACGAACGCTGGCAGGGGTTTGATCCCATTCCCACCAGGCACGATCTGCCCGTGCCAATGCATTTTCGGCCTGTTCAGCAGAAGCCCAGGCAATCTCACCGACTTTATTGCGACGATCACTTGGCGATGTAACAGAGTGATTTACACCTGCCTGTTCGACACCTCCAATGATCGGTCCACCGTGCCATCCTTCGTTTGAGAACTTGTGAACATCTTTGCCAATTTGGGATAGCTGCACAGCATCGGAGAGATCCAACCCTTTTGAATTCAAACGCTCAGTGCCAAAAAGATGCAAGGGCAGAGGGATTTGCGGATGCGGAATATTAAACAGGCTACGGGCCTTCAGAATTGGATCAGCAATAATTTCATCGATGGGGAGTTTTTCATCCTGAATTCTATTCACAAACGATGAATTTGCACCATTCTCCAGCAGGCGTCTGACAAGATATGCTAACAGATCTTCATGGCTACCAACAGGGGCGTAAATTCGAACTGGATAGCCCTTTCCCGCTTTACCAACAACTTGATCATAAAGAGCCTCGCCCATGCCATGCAAACGCTGAAACTCGAAATCCTGCTCAGGTCCAGCCATTTCCATAATGGAAGCAACGGTATGCGCATTATGTGACGCAAACTGCGGGTAAAAAGCTTCCGGGTCTGCCAGCATTTTACGTGCACATGCCAAATAGGACACATCGGTGGATACTTTACGGGTATAGACAGGATAGCCCTCTTGCCCCTCTTCCTGAGCAAGTTTAATTTCCGTGTCCCAATAAGCTCCCTTTACCAGTCGAACCATCAAGCGTCGTCCGTGGCGATGGGCCATATCAGCTAACCAATCGATCACAAAAGGTGAACGCTTTTGATAAGCCTGCACAGCGAGACCAAGACCGTTCCAGCCTTTAAGTTCCGGATCACCGGAAACGGCTTCCAGAACATCTAACGAGATCTCTAACCGATCCGCTTCTTCAGCATCGACAGTTAAACCAATGTCATATCGTTTCGCATCCAGAGCCAGCTCTTTCAAACGTGATACGACCTCACTCATTACCCGTGCACGATGCGTAAACTCGTACCGAGGATGTATCGCCGATAACTTGATAGAAATGCCCGGTGAATCAATCACACCACGCCCAGCTGCTGCTTTTCCAATTTCAGCAATAGCCGTGCGGTAAGCTTCAAAGTATCGGTCAGCATCAGGCATCGTACGGGCGCCTTCCCCAAGCATGTCGTAAGAATAACGATAGCCCTTCTTTTCGTCTTCAACAGCGCGATCCAACGCTTCGTTAATACTGCGCCCCATGACAAACTGACGGCCCAAAATCTTCATTGCCTGACGCACAGCCTTCCGAATGACAGGCTCACCACTTTTTTGAACCATTCTTTGGAAGAGGCCGGAAAAATCGCTACTTTCTTCCTTCTTGATGTTCACGACACGTCCTGTCAGCATCAATGCCCATGTTGATGCATTCACAAACAAGGAATCACTGTGACCAAGATGGGCTTCCCAATCTGCAGAAGAAAGCTTGTCGCGAATTAGTTTATCGATAGTTTCGCTATCTGGAACCCGCAACAATGCTTCGGCCAAGCACATAAGAACAACGCCTTCTTTAGAGGACAGTTCAAATTCATGCATGAAAGCATCAATACCGCCCTGCCCCACGCGTGATTTTCGAACCTCCTTCACAAGATCACGGGCCCTTGCTGAAATTCTATCAAGCGCATCACTCGACAAATCCAATCCATTGACCAAATCGTTTACGGCCTGCGTTTCATCCATACGGTAAGCAAGTCGTAGAGTCGTCATTAAAGGCGTGGCGTTTGCCAGTTCTTTATTGATAATCATTTCATAAATCCCAGATATCGCGTTCAGGCGCGTATTTCATATTCATATCCGGGATTAATTTACATCAAATGCAGCGATATATGCTGCCATTTTAACATAATATACGATATTTTCTCTAGAAAATTTTACTTTTCCCAGATATATAATCTACATGAGTGAGAAAAAGCTGGATCGAATAGACAGAAACATCCTTCGTGTTTTGCAAGAAGACGGGCGCGTCTCAAACGTTGAACTTGCCCGACGTGTGAATTTGAGTCCAACACCCTGTTTGGAAAGGGTCAAAAGGCTAGAGCAAAGTAACTATATTAAAGGCTATATGGCGACACTTAACCCCGTTAAGATTAACGCAAGCCTTTTGGTTTATGTCCAAATCACCCTAGAAAGAACAACCTCTGCTGCCTTTGAAGAATTCAAAAAATCCATGATGGAGATTCCTGAAGTTCTGGAGTGCCATATGGTTTCCGGCGGGTTTGATTATCTGATAAAAGTCCGCGCAGCTGATATGGTTGAATACCGAGGCATTTTGGGGGATAAACTGGCTGCAACACCCTGGGTGTCCCAAACCCACAGTTACGTTGTTATGGAAGAAGTTAAAAACACCAACATCCTTCCGGTAAAAGATAATTTTTAGCTACTATAATTCCATTCAGAATACCTTTCACAAAGAGACTGTTATGAGCACATCGGATCCGCAAGAAAGCATCAGTAATTTTGGGCAACACATGGGGTACCGCCTTGCAGAGTGGACTGAAAAATCAGCCAGCATTGCGCTGGCCATAGCAGATTGTCACCTGAACAGTGCCGGTATTATGCATGGTGGTGTCCTTGCGACCCTGATCGATACAGCCTGCGGTTATACACTCATCCACAACCCGGATCCCGCAAAGCGTCGGCGGGCAGTAACACTTTCTCTCAACACACAATTTACAGCTGCCGCCCAAGTTGGTGACAAGTTACTCGCAACAGGCACGCTGAAAGGTGGTGGCAAGCACATCAAGTTTTTATCATGTGATGTTAAAAATCAAAATGGACAGCTAGTTGGTCATGGCGAAGCCGTCATGAAAATATTCTAAAAAATCTTGGCTAGAGATATGTAATATTTTCTTGTTTAACTAACGAACAACGTCTTTTACCGGAGCAACGGTAATCACCAAACGACACACTTCTCCCTGCTCATCACAAAAGGGAAAGCATCCGCGGTAGAGGTCAATAAAGGATCGGTCTGATCTCGGGACAGGGCTTAACGTGAAAGATGCACATCGTTGTTGAGCTACATTTTCCATTTCCCGCCATTTAATTTCAGCCACATCGGAATCAAAAGCTTCAGCCAGACTTTGCCCCATAGAATTGACACCGGAGGCTTCGATTACTTTTTCACCCTCAAGTTTAATGATATGGCCGGATGGATTAGAGCCATTTCGCTGGATCACCATGATCCAAGGCAATATTTTTCGCACCTCAAGCGGGTTAAAATCGGACCATTGGGGCAAAGGAGCTTGATCAGAATTTGTTAGCTGCAATTTAGGCAAGCCGTCATAATAAGAAGCCATATAGGATACCGGGGAATTATCCGGGATCTCATCCAGATCCAGAACTTGATACATACACACCAGCCAATTCAAAATAAAAAACAGGAAAACAACGACTTCCGACCAAGTCATTCAAGTATATACACTTTTCTTGATATAAAGATAGAGACTAAAAAATGTAATTCCTGTTGATGGACTGTTACTTACCCTCAAAGTGAGGCTTTCGCTTTTCAAGGAAAGCAGCAATTCCCTCTTTATAGTCCGCGGTATCACAGCAAAGAAATGGCTGCGCCAATTCTGCCGTGGTCAAAGGTTCCGGGTTTTGTGCCCTTGTCGCATGTTTCTTATGCCACCGTGCAGCCAACGGCGCGCCCTCTGCAATCCGCCGCGCAGAATTATATGCTTCTGCTTCTGCGATATTATCTTCAACAACTCTGCCAACGAGTCCTTTTACACAGGCTTCTTCTGCTGAGAAAATGCGCCCTTCCAGAAGGAGTTCCATCGCCACACTGCGCCCTACCAGATCGACCAAGGCAATCATCGCCGGATATGGCAATACATTACCGATTTTATTAATCGGAATACCAAATCTGGCTGATTGATTGGCTATCCTAAGATCACACTGAGTTGCAATTTCCAACCCTCCACCCATGCACGCCCCCTCAACAAAAGCTAGCGTTGGATGCGGGCATTGGCGAATAGCAACAGCCGCCCGATCCATTGGCTTGGCATAGTTAGCAGCTTGCAGTGATGAAAAGCGGACTTTCTGAAACTCTGCAATATCTGCACCCGCCGCAAAAGCTTGACCGCCAGCACCGCGAATAACAACACAGCGCAAGGTATCATCCTTCCCAAGCTTAAGCATGACAGTCCCAAGATCCTGCCACATAGCCAGATTAAAAGCATTAAGCTTCTCCGGGCGGTTCAACACAACCGTCGCCACATTTCCTTCGCGCCAAACCAAGACAGTGTCTTGATTGTTTTTCTTATTATTTTTTTGGGAATTTTTAGACATTCTTCCTCACGAAAAGAGCTATTTTGACAAGCAGGGCTTCGCAATAAAATAACCACCCCCATCATATGACGCTATCACTAACATGAATGTTTTTTGACCACCCCCCTCCAAACGGGAAAAATATTGCAGCGAAGCAAAGCAAGAGGTAAACAGATCCAAATTATTTGAGTAGCGATGAACCAAAAGCTATTGGCAACAGACCCAAGGACCGGACACGCGATGAGCAAAATCACCGAAACTGCCAGAACAACAGCCTCAATTCTAATGGAAATCGAAGCGGTTCTCTTCCGCCCGGAAGATCCCTTTACCTTTACATCTGGCCGTATCAGTCCCGTTTATGTTGACTGCCGGAAAATTATTTCCTTCCCCCGCGCCCGGGCCAGGCTCATGGACATGGCTGTTGAGCTTATCCAGCGCAATATTGGATATGAATCCATTGATGCCATTGCTGGCGGAGAAACAGCCGGTATTCCCTTTGCCGCGATGATTGCAGAACGTATGGGCCTGCCCATGTTGTATGTTCGTAAAAAACCAAAAGGTTTTGGACGCGATGCACAGATAGAAGGCTATATGGCTGAAGGCAGTCGCGTTCTTCTGGTTGAAGATCTGGCAACAGACGGCGGATCAAAACTTAACTTTGTTGAAGCCATCCGCAAAGCTGGTGGCAAATGTGACCACACCTTTGTTTTCTTCCACTACGGCATTTTCCCACAATCCGTGAGCGATTTGGCCAAGGAAGGCGTGACACTACATGCCCTCGCCACTTGGTGGGACGCCCTCAAAGTTGCCGAAGAAAAGGGCTATCTTCAAAACGATAACCTTGTGACTGTCAGATCCTTCCTGAGTAATCCCAACGAATGGTCAAAAGAGCGCAGCGGCAAAGCCGACTAGCTCTTTCTTGAATCAGACAATTGTGTTCAAAGGGCGGTTATCTACCGTCCTTTTGCGTGTACTATCTTTGGTGATGAACAAAACTCTCATTGTGAAAATACAATAACTTGACAAAACACTCCTCAGATATTATTTCGATAAATATAGAAATTATATCTGAGGATACTATGGATCTGGATAAAGCAGCAATCTGCCTTTCAAAACTGGGGAACCCGGCACGTCTCGCAATGTTCCGCCTGTTGGTTAAAGCCGGGGACGAAGGACTTGCTGTAGGTGACATTCAAAAAGAACTGGATATGCCTCATTCCACACTCTCACATCATATCTCGCATATGATGGCATCAGGGCTTTTGATCCAGTCACGTGAAGGTCGAGTTCTACGTTGCCGACTGGATTACAAACTGACAAACAGTCTGTTGGATTATCTGATGGAAGACTGCTGTAAAGGACTTCAGGAAGCTTAACAACAGAGATTAAACTCGGGACAAACTAAATCGTAAATTAAAAGTAAGAGAGCCATAATGAAAAAAGTTCACTCAAATATTTTGATAATTCTAGAAACAAGGTAATGATATGTCTTTCCTTGAAATAACAAAATGGAACAGTTTGCGACTGGACAAGGTTATCCTCGCATTTTTGCTCACCCTCGTATTAATTGCCATTCTTGATCAAAACCAGCTATGGCCTTCGATCGTTTTTGCAGTAAAGAACATTGTTGCCATCCTTCCCTTTATTGCTCTCTCTATTGGTGTTGCGGCCTATACAAAGGTGAGTAATCTCGACAGCAAAATCAATACAACGACATCTGGAAACCCCATTGTCAGTATTGGCATAGCTGCCTTGTTTGGCACGCTATCCCCCTTCTGTTCCTGTGGTGTCATTCCTTTAATCGCTGGCTTGCTCCGTGCGGGCGTTCCCCTCGCCCCGGTTATGGCATTCTGGATCTCCTCTCCCCTGATGGACCCCGAAATGTTTATTCTAACCAGCGCCGTTTTTGGCCTGGAATTCACGACCTTCAAAACGATTGCAGCTTTTCTGATGGGAACAACGGGCGGTATTATTGCTTATCTGATGGTTCGCGCGGGTTATTTTCAGGAAATCATGCGTCCACAAACATCAGGGGGCTGCGGATCGTCTTGTGCCACTAATCAGAAACCGGATACAACAATCTATTGGAAGTTCTGGCACGATCCCAAGCGAACAGAGACCTTTAAGACAGAGGCCATGACCAATGGCTGGTTCCTTTTCAAATGGCTGGCACTTGCGTTCCTGTTCGAAAGCTTGATGGTCGCCTATCTGCCTGTTGATAAGGTTGCCTTGCTCTTCGGAGATGAACAGTGGTGGTCAATTCCGCTTGGGGCGCTTATCGGTATTCCAGCCTATCTGAACGGCTATGCCGCCATTCCCACCATCAATAGTTTGATCGAACTTGGTATGGGCGCAGGTACAGGAATGACCTTTATGCTTGCAGGTTCAGTCTCCTCAATTCCGGCCGCGATGGGGGTATACGCACTGGTCAAAAAGCCAGTCTTCATCCTGTATCTTCTGCTCGGCCTTTTTGGGGCAATCCTATCGGGGTATGCTTTTACGGCTTGGGTAACCCTCTAGGGTTTCCGAACAGAAACAAGGGCCTTAGTTCCAGCTAAGGCCCTTATTCAATTTCCAAACTTAAAATTTCATCAAAGCTCGATTGACCTCTGGAAATAACCGAGTAGAATTATGACATGGGGTTGCGAACACCCCGTGAGGCGACAGCCTAAGTTTCGCATCCTAATTCAACACCTAAAGTGTGAGAGGATGCGCTATGCCATCACCTAATGAAATTAAAGTATCTCAATTGTCCCGTCTCGTCGGCACACCGGACTCTCCGGTTATTATCGACCTGCGAATTGATGAAGACTTTGCAGAAGATCCAGAACTTATTCCCCAGTCCTTTCGCTATCCTTTTCAGAACATTGCTGCCTTGGCACCATCCCTGCAAAACCAGCATGTGGTCGTTAGCTGTCACAAAGGAAAAAAAATCAGCCAGGGAACGGCTGCTATCTTGCGTGACCATGGCGTGCGAACTGAAAGTCTGGAAGGAGGATTTCTTGGCTGGAAAGAAGCAGGCAATCCGCTGGTTCCTGTCGATAAAATCCCTGATAGAAACATCGATGCGCGAACAGTATGGGTGACCAGATTACGCCCAAAGATTGATCGCTTGGCTTGTCCCTGGTTAATCCGCCGTTTTATCGACCGCAATGCTCAAATTCTTTATGTAACAGCACCTGAAGTCATGGATGTCGCAGAGAAATTCAATGCCACACCCTTTGATGTTGAAGATGTTTACTGGAGCCACCGCGGCGAGAAGTGCACATTCGATACGATGATTGAAGAATTCTGCCTTGAAACAGAACCGCTTAAACGACTTGCAACAATCGTTCGCGGCGCAGATACCAACCGACATGATTTGGCACCGGAAGCTGCCGGGCTTCTCGCCGCATCCTTGGGGTTATCACGCATGTATCGTGACGATCTGCAACAACTAGATGCAGGCATAGCGCTCTATGATGCCTTTTACCGCTGGGCACGAGATGCCACCAGTGAAAGTCATGATTGGCCAGCCCCCAATTCCCAACGCCCCTCAAAAGGGAATTAGGTCATGTCTTCGATAGAAAACAATATGTCAAAGAATAGTAAATCATCAGAGATTACATCCCAAGAGACAGCAGAAACTGCCTCTGCTCACCCATCTATGGGCGAGTTGTTTCATGTCTGGCTTAAAATTGGACTGCTTTCATTCGGCGGCCCAACAGCTCAAATAGCCTTAATGCATCGCATGATTGTCGAAGAACGGCCTTGGTTAAGCGAACGGCAATACCTCAACGCCCTCAGTTTTTGCATGTTGCTGCCCGGACCTGAGGCCATGCAACTTGCTACCTATACAGGGTGGCGATTGCACGGTTTTCTTGGGGGCTTATTGTCAGGGTTACTTTTTGTTATCCCTGGTGCCTTGGTCGTACTGACCTTCGCCACAATCTATGCCCTCTTTGGAGATGTCCCCCTTGTAAATGCTCTTTTCCTTGGCGTGAAAGCCTGTGTCTTGATTATTGTTATTGAGGCTCTTCATCGCGTCGCCAAGAAAGTCCTGCGTTTACCTGAACATTGGATTATTGCCGGATTGGCATTTATCGGTATTTTCTTTTTAAATCTTCCCTTCCCCATGATCATTTTTGTTGCTGCCTTGTTTGGCTTTCTACGTAACAACGCCGATACAACCGCCACCGATGAAGTCAAGAAGCGTACCCGTAATTTCAAGCAAACTCTTGGCACCATTGCGCTATGGCTTGTCATATGGGCGACCCCGCTTGTCCTGCTAGACGTCTTCGCACCACAGTCTATCCTCAATGACATCGGGATCTTCTTTTCCAAACTCGCTGTGGTTACATTCGGCGGCGCTTATGCTGTTCTTGCCTATATGTCACAGGACGTTGTTATTCATTTTGGCTGGTTAACAGCCGGAGAAATGATGGATGGATTGGGACTGGCAGAAACCACCCCCGGCCCCTTGATTTTGGTAACAGAGTTTGTCGGATTTATAGCTGCTTTCCGCGAAGGCGGCCTAAGCCTTGGTCTGCTCGGTGCTCTGGTAACACTGTGGGTGACATTTGCCCCCTGTTTTCTTTGGATCTTTGTTGGTGCTCCTTACATCGACTGGATTGGAGGTCAACCAAGATTACGGAGTGCCCTGAGCGGCATTGCCGCCGCGGTTGTCGGCGTGATCTTAAATCTGTCTATCTGGTTTGGATTACACGTTTTCTTTGCCAAAGTAGAAGCTGAAGCTTTCGGTCCATTTACTGTCTGGATACCTGATTTAAGTTCACTGGACTGGCGAGTTATTTTACTCTCGTCAGTGTGTAGCTTGCTAATCCTGAAATGTCATTGGAGCCTCACGCGTGTTTTATTGATCTCTGCGCTCAGCGGAGCCGGATTGGTTTGGGTGGGCTTGTAACAAACACTTTATTCAATCAGGGCCGGTGTTCAATGACACAAGAATATCGGCCTTTAAGTGACTTTCCTAAACTTCAAAATAAACTCAAAACCGAAGCCCAATAAACAATCGGTAAACTACATTTGATAAATGAAATTTATCATAACTGTTGTGTTCCTGATAATCCCTATTCCATACTTCTAGTTGCTACATATCTGAAATATAACAATCCAAATGACCAAACAGGATGCATCATGGGACACGATCATTCACACGACCATACAGATCCGCCTTCTGATCCAGCGCTCAGGGTCAAAGCCCTTGAATCCTTACTTGTGGAAAAAGGGTTAGTTGATCCCGCCGCCATCGATGAAATTATCGAAACCTATGAGACCAAAGTTGGCCCGAGAAATGGTGCAAAGGTTGTAGCCAGAGCCTGGACAGACCCTGATTTTAAATCCCTGTTACTCTTGGATGCCAACAAAGCTATTCATTCCATGGGCTATACAGGACGTCAGGGTGAACACATGAAAGTGGTCGAGAATACAGCAATCCGACATAATCTTGTCGTTTGCACCCTTTGTTCCTGCTACCCTTGGACTGTTCTTGGACTCCCCCCTGTCTGGTACAAGTCTGCTCCCTATCGGGCCCGAGCCGTATCCGACCCCAAAGGCGTTTTGGCAGAGTTTGGTACAACGCTCCCCAAAGATGTGAAAATTTCCGTATGGGATTCAACGTCAGAAATGCGTTTCCTTGTTCTTCCCCTGCGCCCCGAAGGCACCGATGATTGGACTGCAACAGAGCTTGAAAAGCTTGTTACCCGTAATTCCATGATCGGTGTCGAGCAAGCGTTAACGCCTGAAAAACTGCAAATTATAGAAGCAAACGAAAAGCCTTGACCATAAATATTCCCGAATTACTAACTATTCATAGATCAAAGACTTTTATGACAGGAGAGATTTTATGAACGGCGCACACGATTTGGGTGGAATGCACGGATTAGGGCCGATCAATCCTGAACCGGAACAGGAAGAGCTAACTTTTCATGCTGAGTGGGAAAAACGTGCTCTGGGTTTAACCTTAACCGCGGGATGGCTTGGGCAGTGGAACATCGACATTTCTCGCTTTGCTCGTGAACGCCAACACCCCGTAGCTTATCTTTCTAACAGCTATTATGAAAACTGGTTGGCTGGTCTGGAAACGCTTCTGGTGGAACGCGGAGTTATCTCGCCCGAAGAACTGGCGCAGGGAAAAGCGATTGATCCAACACCTGATGAGCTTACAGAAAAATGTGCCCCGGCTTCAGCCGTTCAAGGTATTCTCTCGTCTGGCGGGCCATGTGATTTGGAAACCGATATCCCGCAAACATTCCAGATAGGCGACAAGATTAAAGTTATTCAATTCAATCCCATAGGACACACGCGCGCCCCAAGATATGTTAGAGGTCACGAAGGAATAATTAGTGATTATTACGGTAGTTTTATTTTACCTGATGAAAATGCGCAGGGAAATAAAATCGGGCAGCACCTGTACAATGTTTCTTTTGATGGAAATCAATTGTGGGGCGACGACAACGATACAACGATACACGTTGATCTCTGGCAAAGTTACATGGAACCAGCATGAGTAAGACCACCCAGCATTTTTGTAATAGCCTTCCTCAAATCCCAACCGACGCAGAAGGACCTGTTTTTGCCGAACCATGGCAGGCACAGGCCTTTGCCCTGGCTGTCCACCTTTGTGATGAAGGTCATTTCACATGGTCGGAATGGGTCGATATGTTCAGTCAGGAAATCAAACTTGCACAAGTAAATGGTGATCCCGATCTAGGTAATACCTATTACAATCATTGGCTCAATGTACTTGAGAAAATCGTCACTCAGAAACAAGCAATCAAATCTGAGGAAATGATCGCGCGTAAGGAAGAGTGGCGCAGCGCCTATCTGCGCACTCCTCATGGACAGCCTGTTGAGTTGTAAATCTTTTAACTATTCATCAAAAAACTCGACGGATGATGATCCAAGTATATCATACCGCAATAGTGCCCCGTGCCCCCACAAACTGTCCGATCGCAAAAACAGCAACAAAGGCGCTTATGCCAATGACAATAGCGACGCCTCTGGCTGTCAGAAAGTCAGTAAACAACAAAACGACAATAAAGCTACTTACCACCCACCCAACATCAGCAGCAGAAATAGACATGATCTTTGGTTTGGACAGATAGTGATCCCGAACCAGAACAATAAGATTAATCGCGAAAGCCAAAAGCAATACTCCTAACCCTATAAAAGCGCCGGAAATCCAGGGCATTTCTTTTGCCATCATTATCTCGGCAATGACATCCGGAAAGAAAATCAATGCAGATCCTGTAACAATAGAGAACCCGGCGTTCAGCCCAAGAAAAACGCGGGCCCAGAAGAAACTTGGGACATGGTTTTGCATTTGCCTTCTCCTAAATTTATTTCTGCCAACCATCCATGATGTAAAAATGAGATTCAATTACCTCGGAAGTAATAGACTCTGACCTATTATCCAGAAATAATGTCTTCATGAGTCATCAAGCCCCCCATAGATCACAAGCTTTCCCCGAGCTATTAAAAAACTGGCGCAAGAAAAGCCGGTTCAGCCAACTGGATCTGGCATTAGAAGCCGGCCTTTCACAAAGGCATGTCAGTTTTCTGGAAACAGGAAGATCAAAACCAAGTCGCTATTCAATCCAACAGCTTGGACAGGCGATGAACTTACCCGCTTCTGAAATTGATGTTCTAATGCTTACAGCTGGGTTTGCCACACGCACAAACAACCGCAATTGGTCAGAGGCAACACGTACCGCTATCAATTCATCTATCGATCATATTCTGGCAAGCCATAACCCCTACCCGGCTGTTGCCGTTGACCGGATATGGAACCTGCAAAAAGCAAACTCTGCAGCAGGTGTTTTCTTTCAGATGCTTGGCCATGATGGCGACCCCAATATGCTAAGGGCACTTCTAAAACCGGGAAAGGTGCGCGACAGTATGAATAACTGGGCGGAAAAGATACAAAGCCTGATGCGCTTGTTTGAACTGGAAGTAGCTCGCCGCCCAAATGACCACGAAGCTTTCGAACTTCTTCAGGAACTAAAGAACCTTCCTGATGTCAATGTCGCTTTGGATCTAAAGACCAAAGAAGATCCTCCGCCCCTGCTGACCATGCAATTTAAACTTGGGGAGAACGACATCACGTTATTTTCAATGATTACCACCGTCGGCCTGTCAAACGATGCCACGTTAGAGGATATTCGAATGGAGACCTTTTTCCCTGCAGATAAGCCAACGGAACAGTGGTTTCAACACAACATCGCACCGCATTTATAAAGCACAATACTTTCAACACTACATTTAACTAATGGGAATAGCTAAATCTATCCAGAGCAGACATTGATTTCAGAGACAAAAGATCATTGAAATTTTGAACGGCAGGCATAGATATAGATTTCAACCCTCATACCTACAGCTAATTTTTTGATAATAAATCACGTTTTTCTTTCCGAGAGCTCAAATATTTAACTGCTGGCCCCACGAGAGCAACTCAATTTTTATGATGCACAATCTGTCGTTCTGCCCGAGGAAATTACGGCGTCAGATGCATGGCGGATGATTGTCTCAAATCCTCTCCCGATAATGAAACTCGCCTTTCAAATTCGTGACAGAATATCGTCCTGTTTTGGCGTCAAACCAATCAAAGGTTTTTCAGGTCAATGGCCGGATAACTTACAAGTCGGTGAACAACTCGACTTCTTTCTGGTCGGCACATCTCGCCAAATGTTCTGACACTAACCGTAAGAGACAAACATCTGGATGTGATGACCTGTATCACGACAGATGGAACCAAATTAACCATTACATCATCTGTTAAAACTCATAACCTGTTTGGGCGTATCTATATGCTACCGGTCTCTATTGCTCACAGATTAATTGTCCCGTCAGATTTAAAGCGTCTAAAACATAAAATGATTAAAAATCAAAGCCCGCTGGCATAGGTTTTAGCCAACCATAAAACCAGAGGAATGCTAAAGAAGGACACGACAGTCTGTACCGTTGACGTCGCCGCATAGAGATCTGCATCACCCCCCATTTTCTTGGCTAGCAAATAGCCGTTCATGGCTGTTGGTACTGATGCGCAGACCATAAGAACGGAGAACGACAGACCAGAGATACCGAACCACAAAGCCCAACCAGCCATAACGGCCGGCGTGATAAACAACTTGCCAATCAATCCCACCAGTAACTCCCTTGATGGCTTGAGAGCGGCTTTTAGACTTAACCCGGCCCCTAGTGCCAATAGCGACATGCTCAAGGCTGCGCGCCCCAGAAGGTCCGCCATTGTCATCGCAGGTTCCCAGACCGTTACATCAAGTAGGTTAAGAACTAGACCGGTCAAAACACCCCATAGAATAGGATTAATGACAATGGTCCTTGTAATCTTTGAAAGAGACGGCCCTGATTGGTCGTCTGAATCTGAAAATGTTGCCAGAACAAAAATATTGGTGATTTGCAGAAATGGCACCATGACCGCCATCGCCAGCGCAATCAAAGCTCCACCATCTTGTCCGTACAGTTTCAGGACAATTGCCAAGGCTATGAAACCGTGCCAACGAGTTACCGTCTGATAGACCGTGGAAAATTGCCCCCGACGTGTTCCCCATATTTTTTGCAGTAAAGGCCATAGAGCCAGAGTGAAAAGGCCAAGGCTCAGCATCATGGCAAGTGCCGTAAAAACATACGGTCCGAGTTCAATCGCAGAAAGGTCCGCTTTGATCAGCGTTGTTGCCAGAATACAGGGGAAAAATATCCAGAAACAAAGCTCTTCGAGAACCCGCCAGTGCTCTTTGGGAACAAAGTTGCTTTTGCGTAGGCCAAATCCAAGCAGAATAATTGCAAAGATCGGGAAAATACTCTCGAAAACAACTAGCATGGGATAAAGGGCCTGGATAGTGCAGAAATCGAAAAGAAACGCCTCTATCCTTAGATCAGCTTTTCATTTCCACTTCAACCACTTCCAGAGTATTCCCGTGTTAAGAAAACACGCTGGCGTTAAGAACTACCCGACAGATACCCCCTTAGGCGCTCAGCCATAACATCACCTCTGGTGTCATAAGGGAAAAGCGTCAGGAACTTGCCATTCCGATCCATCAAGTATGTGAGCGTACTGTGCGCAGCGTCGTAATTAACTTCAGCACCATGCCCAGATCCATGATTGGCTCCGTGATTAGTATGATCTTCTTCAGACAACAAGATTTTATGACGCTGTACTCGATAGCTTTTAGCAGCCTTACTGATCTTTTCTTCACTACCAGTCAAACCGATTAAACTTGGATGAAAAGCAGTAACATAATCCGCAAGAACTTCCTGAGTATCTCGTTCAGGATCAATCGTAATAAAAATCGGCTGAATATCCTTGGCAGACTCACCCAATAAATCCAGAGCATCGGTAATATCACTCAACGTTGTCGGGCATATCGCCGGACAGTTTGTATAGCCAAAGAATATTAACTTAAACTGCCCGTCCCAATCGCTATCACGCCTCGTTTTCCCTGTGTGATCTTCAAGCTCAAAAGGACCACCAAACAAAGCGTCCAGGGCTGCAGGCCCCTTCGGGACTTTCTTGTCATCTATTACTGGCTTTTCATGGGTTGTTGAATGGCTCTCATGGGTCACGCTGGTTTCGGCAGCAAAAGTAACACCTGTAGCCATAACCAATACTGAAAATATTGAGACAACAGAATACTTAAAACCGGAGTATCCCGATACAAAACAAAGTTTCATCAATTATTCTTCCACATACACCAAGCCGGGAATACCAAGCTTTCCACTTTTCTCGACAATCTTTGCAACCCGGGGATCTTCGCGGAACCAGCGACCAAGCTTTTTACCGGGGTTGGCCGCTTTCCAGTTCTTGCCCCATTGATTGGCTTTCGACCACTCACCTGTCTCTTCAGATTTGATACGCTGAACGAAATAAATGGTCATCAAAGGATCTTTGATCAAAAGGCCATCCACATGCACCGTCTTGCCACACTGACCGATGAGATCATCTGTTCCACCGGCAAAGTTTGTGCCGCCTTTGACGACAGGGTAAAGCGTTCCATCATCCAGCAGCAGGCCAAGTTGCCTTTTACCATCGCCACAATTAGCCGGGCAATTACCAGATAACTCACAAGCCAGATCAACAACTTTGCCATCAAGTTCCTTGGCTTCTTCGTGTTCTATGCCCCATTCATTCGCAGCCTGCGCAGTTCCAAGAGCAACAGAAAGAGAGAAAATTGATGTTAATAGTAGTTTTGGAAAGGTTCTCATATCTCTATTCTCCGAAAGGGATGATGCCATAATCTTCGTGGTTCAAGTTCACCACACCTTTGTCATCAGCGACCTGATCAACAAAGAGATACTTCACACCATCACGTTCATAGAGATCTCCATCCACAGTTACCTTATGTGTCTGGATATTTACAATGGTAGGGTTCGCAACATTCGTGTCTTCGTTCTCAACCCTTAAAACCATATATACCTGCCCGTCTTCGCCCAGAATACTGACAGGAATGCCACCAATCGCACACCAAACAGCACACAAATGATGTGCTGTTCCTTGTGCATCCCCCATAATTTCGGTGACATAACACCAGGTATCAATAATTTCGCCTTCGATTTGTACACGCTGAGGAGAAGTAGCGGCCAAAGCAGCCGTCCAATAAGAAGAAAAGACACCCGTTGTAACAACAAGTCCGACAGGTAACAGTTTCAACTTCCTGATTGATGAGCGGAAAACATCTGAAAAAGTGCTAATCATCAAATCACCTTTTTAAAAAGGAGGCCACACACAAAATTCTATGTCGTTACTCTACTACTTAACGTATCAAATTATTTATCACGTCCTATAAAGTTTCTGTGTTCTTGTCAGAACACTTTACATGAGCAAAAACTATTGCGTTAAATCATTAATCATACGCGTGAGGTTGTCTGGTTCGATTGGCTTGCCAATACAATCATTCATTCCTGCTTTTTTATAATTCTTTTGATGTTCGGCAGAATAGTCTGCTGTCAACGCGATAATAGGCATATCCTTTACCCAAGGCTTATTAAGCTTGCGAATAGTTTCGGTGGCTTCGACACCGCCCATTTTCGGCATCATCACATCCATCAATACGATGTCGAATTTCTTATTTTTACAGGCTTCTACTGCATCAACACCATTCTCAACCAACATCACATTAAAGGAGTGTTCATCCAGGAACCGCTGAACAAGAATTTGATTAATTCTATTGTCTTCAGCAAAAAGAACTTCAAGCTGCCTGGATGATGATTTCGAAGTGCTGGGCGGGGTGCTTTTCAGAGAGGTAACAGCATTTGTCTGCGGCGAGAATGCCTCGATCATGCGTTTAACATCCTCGGCAAATCCCTGCCCGGTTGAAATATACTCAACTGTATCCGGCAAACTTTTAAAATGGCTATCTGTTTTGGGACGGCTTGTTAAGATGGCAAACGGAACATCTTTCAGTTTTGATAACGCCTGAAAAACAGTTGCGAGTTCAATACCGGAAATTGAGGGTAACTCACCAGAAACAATCACACCATTTGGAGGACTTGCCAACGCGTTTTCCAAAAGATTCAGCGTACTGTTAAAAGAAATCAGTCGCCAACCAGGCTTGTTTACTGCATTTTCCAATCGATGACGGTGTAACTTGCTAGAGGTAACAGTCATGATTTCGACTTCTTCCGAAATCGCTTCGATTTCAACATCGCTATGATTTGAAAAACCCGATTGAGGAAGAGATCTTAGAAGCTCGGTTGTCTCTGCCTCAGTTGGCAGCTTCGCGCTGTTAATTATCCCTCTGATATGATCCAGATAGATATTAACTTCGTTGATATTTGTAATCTCAAGCGCATTTTCTTTCGCAAGATAATCTTCCAGGCGATGCGCAATCATGGATATTACGGGATATCCGAAGACACTTCCTTGTCCTTTAAGGTTGTGCATTTCGCGACGAATAAGCTGGATAGCAGTACCAACATCATGTCTGCCGTCATAGACCTGATTTAACAGACCTTCCAGTTCATCCGTCACAACGCGGCATTGGTCAGCAAACTCTATTCTTAACCCTTGGAACCCCTCGTCCACATTTTTAAAAGCCATTGATATCTTTAACTTTCGAATCACTGGTTAAGTCAGGTTTTATTTTTATGCTTCAATCTAATACAAAAAGTATTACCAGAGTTATAAGCTAAGGTATTTCTTTTTTCGCATAAAGGTTATTCCACAAAAACGTGTGCAAATAAAAACATAATCTTATGCATTTCTCTGCTTGAAGTCCGCTCTTGTCTCGGCTGTAATCAAAAAATAATACAAAATATCTCTGAACAGGATTGCCAGATGAGTAACACGCCAAGCGCTATTGCCCCCAATTCCACTGCAGGTCGTGATGTTGCCTATTGTCTTCATCCCTATACAAATGCCCGGGCGCATGAAGAAAAAGGACCATTGGTTATTACGCATGGCCAAGGCGTCAATGTATTCGACGATCAGGGAAACTCTTATATCGAAGCCATGGCAGGTCTTTGGTCGACCTCGCTTGGTTTTGGAGAAGAGCGCTTAATTGAAGCGGCAAACAAACAGATGAAAGAGCTGCCTTATTATCACAGCTTTACACATAAAACACCGATCCCCCCGATTGAATTATCAGAAAAGCTTCTTTCCATGGCACCTGTTCCCATGTCGAAAGTCTTCTTCGCCAATTCCGGATCAGAGGCCAATGACACGGTCGTCAAACTGATCTGGTACTACAACAACGCAGTCGGACGCCCGGATAAGAAAAAAATCATCAGCCGTATCAAAGGATACCATGGTGTGACGGTTGCCAGTGCCAGTATGACCGGCCTGCCTGCAAACCATACTGATTTTGATCTTCCAATTACCAATATTCTTCATACCTCCTGCCCTCATTACTGGCGTTTTGGACAGGAAGGAGAAAGTGAAGAAGATTTCTCAAACCGTATGGCGGATGATCTGGAGAAAATGATTCTGGACGAAGGTCCAGAGACCATCGCCGCCTTTATTGGTGAACCCGTTATGGGTGCTGGCGGTGTTATTGTTCCCCCAAAAGATTATTGGGAGAAAATTCAGGCTGTTTTGAAAAAGTATGACGTTCTATTGATTGCTGATGAAGTCATTTGCGGTTTTGGCCGTACGGGCAATGCCTTTGGCTGTGAAACCTTTGGCATGAAACCAGATATTATTTCCGTTGCCAAAGCCCTGAGTTCTTCTTATCTGCCGATCTCAGCAGTCATGATTACAGACGAGTTGTACCAAGGTATCGCAGATAACTCTGCCAAAATAGGCGTACTGGGTCATGGCTACACCTATTCAGGGCATCCTGTTTGTGCCGCGGTCGCCTTGGAAACACTCAAGATCTATGAAGAGCGAAATCTTTTCGATGAAGCCGCCCGTGTGGGTGAACATCTTCAAGCAGAGCTCGCGCAGTTCAAAGATCACCCGCTGGTTGGAGAAGTCCGGGGTATTGGCCTAATTGCCGCTGTAGAGCTTGTTCAAAACAAAGACACAAAAGCTAGCTTTGATCCCGTTGGGAAAGTTGGAACCTATTTGAATGAACGCGCAATTGAAGAAGGATTGATTATCAGAAATATGGGTGACTCAATTGCCTTCTGTCCTCCCCTGATCATCACAACAGATGAAATTGATCATATCATTCATCGTTTCAGGACAGCTTTGGACAAAACTCTGGACTGGGTTAAAGCAGAAGATTTGATTTAACTCTCTATCGAAAAAAAAGCACCGAAAAAATGCGCCACATGTTACTGAGGTCAATTATGAAACTGCAGAACTGTGGCGCAATCGGCATCAAAACACGATCAAAAGAATTCCGAATACAATTCCCCTAATTGACATCGATCAATTACGCCCCGTTCAAACTGCGATAACACTGTTGTGTATAAGGAATATGAATCTTTATGCGTCGTTCAGTCGCGTTGGTGTTATAATAACGGCGCATTAGAGTGCGAATTGTTGTTGAATTCAGTTAAACTATTCATTAATTCAACAGCTGATAAGCTTGTTTCAGGAAAGCCTGTACACAAGTAAAAACAAGCCGGGTAAAACGGCTCACGTTAGGCGAGAAGAGCAATATGAACTACGAAGAGTATTTCAGTACGGCGATAGAAAACCTGAGAGAAGAAGGTCGTTATCGTGTTTTTGCTGACTTGGAGCGTAAGGCTGGTAAGTTTCCCAATGCGACACATTATAGCGCCAACGGTACCCATCCGGTAACGGTATGGTGTTCCAATGACTACCTTGGTATGGGCCAAAACCCCAAGGTAATTGCCGCAATGCACGAGGCGTTGGATAAATGCGGTGCTGGCGCTGGTGGTACCCGTAACATTTCCGGCAACAATCATTACCACGTTCTTCTTGAACAAGAGTTGGCAGACTGGCATCACAAGGAATCTGCGCTGCTCTTTACTTCGGGCTATGTATCTAACTGGGCTGCCTTGAGCACCTTGGCATCAAAACTGCCGAACTGTGTTGTTCTGTCTGATTCCATGAACCATGCCTCTATGATTGAAGGCATTCGCCACAGTAAAGCGGACAGAGTTATCTTTGAGCATAACAATCCCGAAGATCTGGAAGCCAAGTTAAAAGAAATCGATCCATCTCGCCCAAAGATCATCGCGTTTGAATCCGTCTATTCAATGGATGGCGATGTTGCCCCTATTGAGGCATTCTGTGATCTGGCCGACAAATATAATGCCCTGACCTATCTGGATGAAGTCCATGCTGTCGGTCTTTATGGATCACGTGGCGGCGGTATCACCGACAGGGATAACCTGACACACCGTTTGGATGTCATCGAAGGCACACTGGGCAAAGCCGTAGGTGTTGTCGGCGGATATATTACAGCATCAGCAAGCCTGGTTGATTTCATCCGTAGTTACGCATCCGGGTTTATCTTTACGACCTCACTCCCCCCGGCTGTCGCTGCAGGTGCATTGACTTCAATCAAGCATCTGAAAGAAAGCGCTTTTGAACGGAGCCGTCATCAGGATCGCGCACAGGAAACCCGCAAGCGCCTTAAGAAGGCTGGTCTGCCTGTTCTCGATTCGGAAACGCATATCGTACCGGTCATGGTTGGAGATCCGAAAGTTTGCCGCCAGATAACAGACACCCTGATGTCTCGCTATGGTATCTATGTTCAACCGATTAACTATCCGACGGTACCGAGGGGAACAGAACGATTACGGCTAACTCCCTCACCGGTTCATAGTGATGATGATATTGATTATCTGGTAAAAGCACTCAAGGAAATCTGGCAGGAACTGGAGCTTAAAATTGCTGCCTGAAAATTACCTTAATTGCGAATAGTTCTCATTTAACTGGACAGGTGAAAAACTTCGGGATATTTTACTCCTAGTTTGATATCTTGTCAGTGACACCTTCTATCCCGGAGAGAGAACTCTATGTACCGCGACAACACATTGGTCCCCGCAGAAGCCACGCGCCTTCTCGCACTTGGCCTGCTGATGGAAAATCCCATGAGCTATGCCATGTTGGCCCAGACTGTTCGCGGTTTCACCAGCCTTGTGGTTGGCCCTTCTCTTGATCTTATCGGCACACCGCTGGAAGTTTTGAAAGTCGAAGGCCTTGTGAGTGTGAATGATGCTTCTGATACAGAAACACTGTCTTTGACAGATGCCGGGCAAGAAGAATTTTCCTATCTAATGGGATCGAACCTTCGCGCACCCGTTACTGACATGAGTAAACTGATCATTGCAATTAAAATGCGTTTGCTTCACCTCGCTGATCAGACAACACAGACGATGCAGGTAAACTTGCTGGTCGATATCTATGAAAGACAACTCAATCGTCTTTTGGAACTAAAGCAGGGCTATTCCACCACAGAAGGTCAATTTGATAGCTGGCTTGATCTTGATATCAAACACACAACCGAACAGCTTAAAACCTACGAAAATATAGCTGAAGATATGGCAAAAGTGTTGCCTAAATAATAACAGGCACACAGCTTCTACGCCGCTTTATAATAAAGCGCGAAGCACCGGACTGGTATCTCTTTGTTTTTATTTTCAGTATGACAGCAACCATTTGAAAACCAGCACCAACAAAAATAGACATGGTCAGAATCTTTGGAAAACCACAGAGTCTGTCGTTAATCTGAGAAGAGACCAGAGTTCTCTTTTTTCCAGTATTTCCATGTCGTTATACAGCGCGTATCGCACTCAGGAAGTTCTCGACTTCCCCGCGTAAATTATCTGCTTTGGTGTTAAGTTCCTGTGTTGCAGTAGAAACCTGCTCGGATGTGGTTCCAGCGTCATTTGCAGCAAGGCTAACAGATTCAATATTGTTTGTAACTTCACCGGCACCGTTCGCAGCCAACTCAATGTTTCTTGAAATTTCAGATGTTGCAGCGCCCTGTTCTTCAACAGCCGAAGCAATGGCCGAGGCAATCTGATTCATTTCATTAATGGTGGACGTAATAGACTGAATTGCTGTTACCGCACTTTTGGTATCAGCCTGAACAGCATCAATTTGTGATGATATCTGCTCTGTTGCCTTTGCTGTCTGGCTGGCAAGGTTCTTCACCTCACTGGCAACAACGGCAAAACCCTTGCCTGCTTCACCAGCCCGCGCCGCCTCAATTGTTGCATTCAATGCCAAAAGATTGGTCTGTTCCGCAATATCGGAAATAAGACTGACAACATCCCCGATCTGGTCTGCTGTATTGGCCAGGCCCTGGATTTGCTGATCGGTTTTACCAGCTTCAGCAACCGCCTTGCTGGTAATTTCAGAAGACTGGTTTACCTGCTGACCAATCTCTTTAATAGAATAGGATAATTCTTCTGTCGCACTGGCAACCGATTGAACATTGACCGAAGCTTCCTGTGCCGCACCGGATACGACGGTTGCTCGTTCCTTGGTCTGTTGCGCAATGTCAGACATGGAAACTGCAGTACCCCTCATTTCTGAAATCGCGGCGCCAACCGATTCCAATAGCACGGAAACACCGCTGTCAAAATCTTGTGTCAGAGACGAAATCTTGTTCGTGCGTTCTTCACGCAGTTGCTGGACTTCCGCCTGCTCTTTCGCAAGCTCGTCGGTTTTGATCATATTATCTTTGAAGACCTGAACAGCAGTGGCCATTTCGCCAACTTCGTCTTCACGCCCCAACCCGGGAATATCAACGTTTTTCTCTCCCCCGGCCAATCGTCCCATCACCCCAGTCATTTGTTTGATCGGTTGCGCAATACCACGACCAACCAACATACCCAAACCACCGCCCAAGAGAATAGCAATAACAGTTGCCCCAATGATCACAGTATTTGTTGTGGTCACCGTGCCATCAGTTTCAACCTTTAGACTTTCCAGCTTTGACAACTCGTTTTTTCCAAAGGCGACCATGGAAGATCTGAAAGCTGTGAAATATTCTTCGCCTTTGGCCTCCCCAACCAAATCAGCCATGTCATCCATTGTTTTTGCCGATCCGATTTTCCGGCGCAGGGTAATGAGCGGCTCAACAACCTTTGACTGCCATTCCTTGACAGTTTCATCCAATTGATTGAGCAGCTCGACCTGTTCTTTGTTGTCCTTGAGAGCTGTCTTGAGATCAGCTGAGAGTTTAAATAACTCAACACTGCCGTCCGTATAGGGTTTAAGGAAGTCTTCCTGCCCGGCCAAAAGATAGCCGCGCATACCGGTTTCCATGTCAACTGCAGCCTTGAAAACTGCATTTGCCTGGATGATGATGCTGTTTGTGTCATTAACTTCCTTCAGCATTTTACCGACGGAGTCAGCATCCAGTTTTGTAAACATCAAAACAGCGTCAATTTTCTTTTGCCGTTCTGCCCTTTGCGTCACAACCTGTTTGATAAGACTTTCTATTTGGGCTTGGACTTTTTCAAAATAAACCTTGCCTTTGTTCTCGGCAACCAAACGTGCCATATCATTCATGGTTTCGGCATCACCGATTTGCCGACGTAATTCTATCGACGGCCCTGTAACAACATCCTGCCATTCCCGCAAGATCGTCTCGGCCTCGTTCAAAAGCGCCAGTTGTTCCGGATTGTCGCTCACATAATCCTTCAGCTTTGCGATCTTAGTATAAGTTTCTTCCTGTCCTTGTTCATAAGGAGTGAGAAAACTGGCCTGACCCGCCAAAAGATACCCCCGCATTGATGTCTGCATATCAACTGCAGACGCAATGGCATCTGTCATTTCCGAAAGTGTTTCATGGGCATCTTCAACATTTTTGGTTGCAGTCGATATATTGCCTATTGATGTAAAGCTCACCAAACTGATTACAACAAGCAAAGCCAGAGGAATAGCTATGCCAATTAAAATCTTTGGCATAGTTTTAAGAGATGACCACTTCATAAGACAACTACCTGGAATGTTATCGTTTTTTCTAAACCATAACGAATCATAATTACCAAGATATTAATTCTATTTATTGGCTAAACCTCAACACTTTGTCATTTTTCATCATATAATCTGCATCACAGAACGCAGAGTGTTTTCCAATGAAATTCAACAAACAACTCTTAATGCATTTGATATTGTTTCAGGTCACACTTCATAAATCTTTTCCCGCTATTCTAGGGGACAACGAACATTAGGAACCTGTTAACTGAACTAGCTTAATCTGTTGCATACAACAGTATGTTTAAAAATAAATATATAGTTACATTTTAGTATCTTAGGGGCATATCTGGGTAGGAGTTATACATAGTGCAGAATATAAAAAATAAAATGACATCTGTGAGCGCAAAAATCCTGGGCGTCATTGCATTGTGCATGCTCTCGCTTATGAGTGTGTCTGGCTTTTCAATCTACCAAATGCAACAAATCGGTGAAGAACTGGAAGGAATAGCAGAACAGAATATTCCTCTCACAAATATTCTGACAAAAATCACCACACACCAACTTGAACAAGCCATCAGCTATGAACGTGCAGCAAAATACGGCGAACATCGCACTGATGATGCTCATTTTGGTGAACTGTACGACAAAGCTAAGAAATCCTTTCAAGATCTAACCATTCTTGTTGATGAAGAAATACTCAAAGGCGAGGAAATTGCCGCAGATGCGATATCTCGTGCTCATAACGAGGCCGAATTTAAAGAATTCACTCATGTTCTGGAAGTCTTGAAAAAAGTTGAGAAAGAACATCACGACTATGACAAGCATGCCAATGAAATATTTAACCTGTTAGAAGCGGGTAAGCTCAAAGAAGCCTTCGCCGCGGAAGAAAAGTTTGAAGCCGAAGCAGAACAGTTAATACATGAGCTTGAAGAAATTCTGTTTGAAGTTGAAGAATTTACCGCCAATGCAGCACTGGCAGCAGAACACCATGAAATCTTTGCACTGCGTGTATTGATTATCCTGACTATTGTTGTTCTGATTCTGGCACCCCCTTATCTCCTTTATCATTATCAAAAAATCGATTATGACCCCACTTGCAAAAATCGTTGTCTCATTGGGTCGCCTGTTATCCGGCGATACTACGACGTCTGTTGATATCCAAAGCAATGATGAAATTGGCAGAGTTGCAAGTGCCCTCAATATCTTTCGAGAGAAACTTCAGGAAAACAATGAACTTCAGGCAGAAGCGGCCGCCTTGAAAGAGCGTGCAGCAAAAGCAGCAGAACAAGCACGCCTTGATATGGCGCAAAACCTAGAAGATACCGTTGGTGGCGTTATCCAGTCCGTTGCAGCCACAGCTACTGAAATGCATGCCTCTGCTGAAGCCTTGACGTCCATCGCAAAAGAAACTGATATACAGGCTCTTTCAGTCTCATCAGCATCAGATCAAGCCTCACACAATGTGCAAACTGTCGCATCGGCGACCGAGGAACTTTCTTATTCCGTACAGGAAATCACCCGGCAGGTTAAGGAATCATCTGATATCACTGCCAAGGCTGTAACCGAAGGCGAAAGTGCCAACAGCACAGTGCAGGGCATGGCAGAAATGGCAGATAAAATCGGTTCCGTTGTCAGCCTTATTAATGATATTGCGGAGCAAACCAATCTTTTGGCATTGAACGCAACAATTGAGGCTGCACGTGCAGGCGAAGCCGGTAAAGGCTTTGCCGTTGTTGCCAGCGAGGTTAAAAATCTAGCCAACCAAACAGCAAAGGCCACACAGGAAATTTCAGAACAGATTGCAGAAATGCAGAATGTGGCGGGTAATACTGCTGAAGCTATTAGTAATATCAGCAGTACCATCAACAAGGTGAATGATATTACCAAGCAAATTGCCGGGGTTGCACAGGAACAGGAAGCAGCTACACAGGAAATTTCCCGCAACATTCAACAGGCTTCGCAAGGCACACAAGAGGTTTCCAGCAGTATATCCGAAGTCAAGAACGGTGCCTCTCAGACAGAGACCAACGCCCAGGAAGTTTTATCTGCAACTGGTGAGCTTTCCTTGCAAACAGACGTGTTGAGTACAGAAATTGGGAAATTTCTTGAAACAGTACGGTCTGCTTGAGGTTTAAACATAAACCAGTTTCAGATGGCTTTCTTTCGAAGGTCATCTGTTTTTTTGCTCTCATTTAATTTCGGCTGAAACTTCAGCTTTTGGCACCGACCATTGAAACAGATTTCACCTGTGCATAAATATTTTGTCCAATAGCAAAATCAAACTTTCGCAAGGATCGCTGTGTAATACGTGCCAAAAACCTTGCCCCATTCTCGTCCTCATGACCTATGGACAGCAGCAAATTACATCGGGCACCATCCAGCAAATGAATATCCAGAATACGTGCAGGCAAAATATTTAAAATTGTCGTTTCAGAAGGCTGTTCCCTTGCCAGACTGACATCGTTTGCCGCGATAGATATCCGGTGTTTGCTGCCAATTTCCCCCTGTCGTCCGGGGATTTGAAGTGAACCACCTTCGGTCCGGACTTCTGTAATGCGATCAGCTTCTGAAAAGGACATGACCTCAACCGCAATCACAGATGATGTTTTTGGCCCCTCAGCAATAAACAAAGCAGGATCGGAAAGTACCTCACTTAACGACCCTGTTGAAACAACCTTTCCCCGATCCATCAAAATCATATGGTCTGCCAGCCTTTCAACCTCTTCGGTATCGTGGCTGACAAATATCATGGGGATATCAAGTGTCTTAAACAAACGATCCAGATAGGGAATGATTTCATCTTTGCTAAACCTGTCCAGCGCTGCCAAAGGTTCATCCATCAACAATAATTCCGGGCCAGATAACAAGGCACGCCCAATGGCAACCCTTTGGCGCTCGCCACCAGACAAATGATGGGTAGAACGATTCAGTAAATCCCCAAGCCCCAACAGTTCCACAAGATTATCTTTGGAAATAATGTTGGTCCGTTGTCTGGCCTGCTCGCTAGCTCTTTTTTGTCCAAAAACCAGATTTTCGCCAACGGAAAGATGTGGAAACAAACTTGCTTCCTGAAAGACAAAACCAACAGGTCTTTTGTAAGTTGGCAGAAAACGATCTTTATCCTGCCAAATCTGTCCCTTGACCGACAGATATCCGGTTTTTGTCCGTGACAATCCAGCCAAACAACGCAAAACCGTTGTTTTCCCGCAACCCGAACGCCCAAAGAGTGCTGTTACACCCTGCGCTGGCAAAGTGAAATTCACAGTAAGATCAAACTGATCCAATGAGCCAGAAAACGTTGCGACAATCTCTTTACCCTGCGTATCTTTCATCGCAATCGCCGCCCTAACTTTTTCTCCAGCATCATCATGCTCAGGATGACAACAAAAGAAAACACAAGAAGTCCGGCGGAAAGAATATGTGCTTGCCCCCATTCCAATGCTTCCACATGGTCATAGATGGCAACTGAGAGCACCCTGGTCTCTCCCGGAATATTACCCCCAATCATCAATATAACCCCGAACTCACCAACCGTGTGCGCAAAGCCTAGAACTGCACCAGTCAACAACCCCGGTCTGGCCATTGGTAACGCTACAGAGAAAAAACTGTCCAGCCGTGATGCCCGTAATGTCGCGGCGACCTCTAGCGGGCGATCGCCAATTGCCTCAAAAGCATTGCGGATAGGCTGTATAACAAAAGGCATGGAATAGATAACGGACCCGACAACCAATCCCGCAAAGGTAAAAGGCAAGGCTCTGCCAAAGATTTCTGTCGAGATTTGTCCAATCGGACTGTCCGGTCCAAGGGCAATAAGAAGATAAAACCCCATCACTGTCGGCGGTAATACAATCGGCAGCGCAACAATTGCAGCAATAGCTTCTTTCCACCATGCTTTGGATCGGGCCAGCCACCATCCGACAGGCGTCCCCAACGCCAGTAAAATAACTGTTGTAACAAAAGCCAGCTTTACAGTGATCCAGATAGGATCCCACATATATAAACTCTCCCTGAAAAGCTTCTTTGCCGATTTTATATTTTACTCTGATCCAAGAGCGTATCCGAATTTTGTCATGATAACAGCTGCATCTCTACTTTTCAGATAATCGATGAAAGCAAAGGCAGCTTTGTTGGATTGTCCTTTTTTAAGTAAAATCGCATCCTGCACCAAAGGGCTGTGTTTATGTTTTTCTTTTGGAATAAGCCAACCTTTACCGATAGGGTTATCCAAAACTTGTGTATAGGCAACAATTGCCAAATCTGCATTCCCTGTATAAGCGAACTGGTAGGTTTGGGCTATATTCTCACCATAAACCAGCTTCTTCCTAATTTCATTATAAACACCAAGTTTTGAGAGATATTCCAGCGCAGCAACTCCATAAGGCGCTGTTTTATGGTTAGCTATCGCAACGCGGGTCACTCTGTTTCCTGTCAGCAATCGCGCTATCTCTTCATCATCCAGATTTGTATCAGTAAGAAGCTCAGCATTCCGCGACCAAAGAGCGATCTGTCCGTATGCATAGGTAAAGCGGGAAAATAAAACGCCATAACCAAGTCCTTCCAACTGCTGAGGCCGTCTACGATCTGCAGAAAGAAAGACATCAAAAGGAGCGCCATTCACGATCTGCGCATAGAGTTTCCCCGTCGACCCAAAAGATAAGACCGCTCTGTAACCCGTTCTTTCATTGAAGTCTGTCGCAAGCCTTTTTGCTGAAGCAGTAAAGTTGGCAGCGACAGCAATATTTACTTTTTCAGCCCGAACAGAAGAAACCATGAACGTCATACCAGAGACAAAAAGCCAAAAGACAAACAAAAAAGAGAGATATTTATAAATCATTCTTTGAAAAATTTGCATTTCCTCCTTCGTCCTGAATGATCATTCCCGTCGCATAACTCACTGGAGTGTAAAATTAAAATAAATGTTGCCCACCTGTGACGAAGATTTCAGTGCCCGTAACGTAACCAAAGTTTGGCGTACACAGTTGATAAACAGCTGAAGCAACTTCACTTGGTTCACCCATTCTATTCATGGGAATTCGGGGGATCAAAGCTTCGTATTCTTCCCCTATCATCGCTGTTTCAATTTCGCCCGGTGCCACGGCATTAACCCGCACCCCAAACTGGGCAAATTCAACGGCGAGTTCGCGTGTAAGAGCTGAAAGTGCTGACTTGGAAGTAGAATAGGCAGAACCAGCAAAGGGATGGACCCCATGCCCGGCAATCGACGTAATATTGACAACGGCCCCTTCTCCCTTGCCAAGGGCAGATGCAAAACCTCGGCATAACATCAGGGGCGCAAAGAAATTCAGCTCAAAAACTTCCCGCCATGTATCAACATCGCCATTCAAACACCCCAACCGCTCTTTATAGGAAGTTTTAGGAGAGACAGCTGCGTTATTGACCAAGGCATGAATTGGCTCACCATCCAGAATTTCATTCGCACGATCAATAAAGCTCTGCGTACTGGCGGTGTCATTTAAATCGGTGACAATGTGATCCGCCCAATTAGGGTCACGTTTACAATGTTCGGGCACATCCTCGCGGGAACAGGTAATAACTTTCCAGTTTCTCTGGCTAAAATACTGAACAGTTGCATGACCTATTCCCCGGCTGGCACCCGTCAAGATCAAGGTTTTACGTTCATTCATACTATTTGTATCGTTGGTATCAGCACTATTGGCACCAGTGTTCTCATTGGAAGTATTTATCATTTACGATTTCCTTCACCCTGCATCCGTGATTGCTTCACCTGATTTGTCGCCGTTCTGTTTCTTCAGCATGTTTTTCTGCACTTCGATACCATAGGGTTCCTGTAACACAATAATTTCTGCGTGCGGATATATTTGACAAATTTCACGATCTACTTCTTCGGCAATATCATAAGATTGCGCCAAGCTGATGGCACCGTCCAATTCCATGTGAAACTGAATAAAAAGATCTGGCCCGGATATCCGGGTTCTGATGTCATGTACTCCCAGAACTTCATCATGTGCCAGTATCAGACCTTCAATTCGCGCCCGTTCTTCATCATTCAGTTCCCGATCCATCAGCATATCCAGTGCCTTTTTCAAAACACCCCATGCATAGGTAAGAATGTACAGGGAAATCACCAAGGCAAAAACAGGATCAATCCAGGGAAGATCAAAATAAAATCCCAGTACCAATGCCAGGATCACAACGCCGTTCACGATCATATCACCAACATAATGCAGAGCATCAGCCTGAATCGCTACTGATCCCGTTTCCTTGACAACATAGTGTTGATATCTGGTCAGAACAAAAGTGGTCAGAATAGAGAAAACCATAACCCCGATCCCGACACTGCTGTTCTCAACAACATGATGATTTGAAAATCTTTCCCCCGCCTGCAAGATCAAGAAAATAGCTGAACCTGAAATAAAAGCTGCCTGAGCCAGCGCAGCCAAGCCTTCGGCTTTTCCATGCCCAAAACGATGCTCGTTGTCTGCCGGGGTCAAAGCGTGCCTGATCGCCAAAAGGTTTAAAAGGGAAGCTCCCGCATCCAGTAAAGAATCAACCAACGTCGTCAAGACAGACACAGATCCCGTATAGGCCCAGGCCGAAAGCTTTGCAGCGATCAAAATCAAAGCAGCAGTAACTGCAGCATAGCCAGCACGCTGCATTAATTGTGCGGTTCGTTCCCTTTGGTTTCCTATTCGGGAATTACGCATTCCAGAGTTTTGCGCTTTGGGGTTTTGAGCATTATCGGCCATGTAATGATCACTCTTCCTGTTTAAGGGAAAAGTCGTTCGGTGTTCCACTGCCCACTTTGCTTAACATCCTCGGTCGAATACACCAGCCGATCATGTAATCTAAAGGGACCATCCTGCCAGAATTCTATACGTGTTGGGCAAACGCGAAAGCCAGACCAATGCGGCGGACGAGGAACTTTACCCAATCCATATTTGGCTGCGTACTTTGCCACTCTTTTTTCCAGCTCAAAACGCCCTTCGAGGGGACGGGACTGGTCACTGGCCCAGGCACCTATCTGGCTTTGCTTGGGACGGCTGGCAAAATATTCATCAGCTTCTTCCGGTGCTACTTGTTCAACAAGCCCTTCGATGCGGACAGAGCGACGAACAGATTTCCAATGAAACATCAAAGCCGCCTTGGGGTGCGCGATAAGCTGTTCGCCTTTGCGGCTTTCATAGTTTGTGTAAAACACAAAACCCTGTTGATCCCAATCCTTGAGCAAAACCATCCTTGAAGACGGCATTCCGGTTTCATCAACCGTTGATAAGCTCATCGCCGTTGGATCATTCGGTTCCTTTTCTTCTGCCTCTTTTAACCAGGCATCGAAAATATCATAGGGATCAGAAGGAGTATTATCGCGGATCATAATAAAAACAGCCTTTTAGCGAGAAGCCATACGCAAGAATAGTATTAGAATGCTTTATCAGAACTAGGTCCAGGCCACAACATTCTCAAGTGCGACATCTTGGTGAAATCTTGCAGTAAAACCCCGTTTTAATAAGTCATATAAACGAGGCAAAGTAATCATGGCAAAATACAGCCCCCTATAAAATGCAGCCAGTAACACAGATATGTCACAGAAAAAATCTTGAAGCCATAATAGTGCCTCAATTACCTTTTATCTGATATGTTGAGACTTAAGCAACTGTGTGCGAAAGAACAAGATGCCCAGAAAAAAACAAGAGGCTGAGCGGATCCTTCACTTACTAATGCAGACAAATAATTACAAGAGAGCAAGACGATGAAAGTCAAAGCGAGTATAGCAGCCCTGTTGATAGCCTTGTCGACGACAGCCTGCTCAAACGATACTGGAATCAAACAAACCGTAGGTGGTTTAGGTGGTGCCTTGGCTGGCGGCCTTCTTGGCGCTCAATTTGGTAAAGGCTCTGGCCAAATCGTAGCTGCAGCGGCAGGTGCCGTTATTGGTGGTTTCCTGGGCAGTGAAGTCGGGCGCTATATGGATGACGAAGATAAACGCAAAGCTGATACAGCTTACAATCAGGCTCAGACGGCCCCCGTCGGCCAAACCATCGCCTGGAATAACCCTGATTCAGGGAACTCCGGTACAGTAACACCTGTTCGTGATGGTACCTCTTCCGAAGGCAAATATTGTCGCGAATATCAACAGACTGTTGTGGTTGGTGGGAAAACGGAAGAAGCCTATGGAACAGCTTGCCGTCAGGAAGACGGATCCTGGGAAATTCAGTAAACACTCACCTGAAAAACAAATTTTAGCTCAGAAGCCCTGCTCTATGCGGGGCTTTTGTCTATCTGGATACAATAAAAAATTTGAGATTCAGGTTCCAAGCAATACAACTCAACCACCAAAGTTAGAGGGATTTCTTTCTGCCCCTTTTAAACTTATGTTTAATTTATTACATTAGCTTTGCACAAACGTGTATATCACGGCATATGTATTACCTTTATAACGTTTGAATGGTTTCATCCACGACAATGAAAGACCTCTATCAAATCCTCGGCACGAGCAGGACCGCTTCTGATGCGGAAATTAAATCTGCATACCGTAAGCTCGCCAAAAAATACCATCCTGACCTTAATCCGGATGACAAGGCTATTGAGCAAAAATTTAAAGAGGTATCTCAGGCATACGGCATTCTCGGCGATGCCAAGAAAAAACAGCAATATGACCGGGGCGAAATTGATGCCTCGGGCCAACAAAAAAACCCGTTCCATTCTGGTTACACACATCAAGGGCGTCCACGCAGCGGAGCCGCAGGCCACGGTGCTGGCGGAGGTTTTGATTTTGGACAGGAAATGGACATCGGAGATATCTTTTCCGACCTGTTCGGCGGACGGAGACAAGGACCAAGAGGTGCCGGTGCCAGAGGTGGCGGCGTCCCCAAGCGTAAAGGCAGTGATGTAAAATACGAATGCACCGTCAATTTTGTCGAAGCTGCTGCTGGCGCAAAAAAACGCATTAACCTTGCCGACGGGAAAACACTGAATGTAACCATCCCCCCCGGAACTGATAACAAACAAGTTCTACGCTTGAAAAATCAGGGATTACCCGGTAAAGGCGGCGCGCCAAACGGTGATGCATTGGTAGAGGTTAAAATCGAAGCCCATCCCATGTTCACACGAAAGGGCTATGATGTTCATCTCGATGTCCCCATAACACTTATGGAAGCCGTCGAAGGAACAACCCTTACCGTGCCAACCGTAACAGGCAAAGTAAAAGTGAAAGTTCCCGCAGATTCTAATACGGGTACTACTTTACGCCTCAAAGGCAAAGGTGTTGACGACATCAAAGGACATAATCGAGGCGATCAACTCATTCGCCTTTTGGTCACGCTGCCCAATGAAACAGACAAAGAACTTCGGGACTTCTTGCGTAACTGGTCCAGATCCAAAGACTATGACCCCCGCAAAGATACCGGTATTTTTGATTAACCAAAGCAGTGAATACACAGCTTGCATTCAATACACATACCGCCTAAATAGTGCCGCTGTTATTAATTAAGCCAGCGGTATAAGGCTTATTACAGCTTTGGATAAAGGACCCAAGAAGCATGAAAACTTTTGATGAAATCGTCATTGATCAGGACGTAAGTGGTTCAGAATTATCCAACTGGATCGAAAGCAACTGGGTTATGCCAACCCAGGAAGACGGGACACTCATTTTCACAGATGATGATGAAGCCCGTGTAAAACTCTTGCGGGAGCTTATCCACGAAATCGGGGCCAACTATGAGTCCATGCCCGTCATTCTTCGCAGTATGGACCAGGTTTATAACCTGCGAAAACTGCTGAGTGCTCTGGCCTCTGCAATTCAGGAACTTCCCGCAGATGCGCGTCAGGATCTGGAAGATATTATTCGAAATCAGGGCCTGTAGATATAAACCTCAACATTCCTGACAGATTACGTAAAAGTACCACAGACAAGATGCCTTCTGGCTATTGTATAAGTCGACGAAATGCATCATCCAGATACGCACGTCACTATAGTTGATCGTGTTTCTCTGAGGACCTATAAGCGAGTTTAATATCATGACTATCTGTTGCGAAAGCGTCCCGCTGTAGTATTTCCTTAAGGCTTTTACATCGAACATCTTTGGGGTTTTCTTCAAGGATATCAACTACATCCTTGACCCCTTCGGGCCAATTACGTTTGGGATCATAATTCAGGTCCATTTCCTGAAGCAGATCCCCCAGAGTAATCGTTTCAAGATCTCGACAAAGCACCCAGCGTCCACGGCCTGTACGTTCAGCAATATGCATGTCTTTCAAATCAGATAAAACCTCTGCTGTTGATTTTAAATCGGCTGGAAGCCCTCGCATCATCACAGTTTCTTTCAAGGTTGCACCAACTCTTCCAGCACCTTCCAGTTTCTGAAGCAAAGCAATTGTCAAAGCCAGACGATCCCCAATCCCTTCCCGTTTGATATCTTTACGTAATGCCGCCCGCCTTTCCGGCAAAGCAGCTGTGATTTCGGCTCCTAATAAAATAACAACCCATGAAAGATACATCCAGATCAGAAAAATCGGAATTGTCGCCAATGCTCCGTAAATAGCCTGATAAGAGGGGAAATATTGTAAATAAAGCCCAAATCCCCGTTTTAACAGTTCAAACAACGTTGTCGAAACAACGCCACCAATTAGAGCGTGCGTAAAGAGAACGGGGCGGTTAGGCACCACAAGGAAGAGTACCGTAAAGGCAGTACACCCCAGAAAGATTGGTGCAAGTAAAGTTACCAGCGAACTCGTACGCCCGGATTGATCTGCAAGTTCGGTAATCGCAAAACCATAACTGGATACCGTTAAGGATGCCCCTAACATCAGAGGACCAAGCGTCAAAAGTGCCCAATAAACCAAAATCAGATTGAAAATGGGGCGACGTTCTTGAACACGCCAAATACTGTTAAAAGAATTAGAGATCGTGTAGAGCAGCATTATCGCCGTCACTGCCAGCGCAAGAACCCCTATTGTTGTCATGTTCTTTGCGTTATCCACAAAGGCATTTAACTGTTCGCTGATTTGAAGTTCGGCAGATGGCAAAAGGTTATTAAAAAGTGTCGCTTGTAATTCGCCTCTGGAATCCTCGAAGCCCGGAAAGGCAGAAAGAAGGGCCAAGGCAATCGTCATCATCGGTACAATTGCCAAAAGGGATGAATAACTTAACGATGCAGCCACCCGTGTCCCTTTATCTTTAGCAAAGCGTTTAAAGACATAGCCAAGAAAAAGAACAGCATCATCCAGATTCTCTTTTTTAAATACCGAGCCCAGAGTTAGTAACAAACGTCGGGTTTTCGAATCTATCATCTAAAGTTGCCCTCAAAATTCAACCATTTTGACATTTCTTGTTAACTATCGCTGGCAGAAAGCGAAATTCCCAGCTAAAAGTCAGAAAAAGCGTTCTATTTGTCGCCAAATCTTTGACCAATCCCGGCAATGTTGTAGGATGCTGCACTTTAGTTTTCAGGACAATCTCACAGTGAGGAACCCGATGTCCAACCCACAACCGTTGATGGCTGGTAAACGCGGCCTAGTAATGGGCGTTGCCAATGACCGCTCTATCGCCTGGGGGATCGCCAAGGCGGTTGCAGACCAAGGCGCAGAACTGGCTTTCACCTATCAGGGCGATGCCTTGAAAAAACGCGTTGCACCGCTCGCAGAATCAGTTAACTCAGACATTCTTTTGCAATGTGACGTTACCGATGACGCCAGCGTCAAAGCCGTTTTTAAAGAAATTGAAGAAAAATGGGGTAAACTGGATTTCCTAATCCATGCTATTGCCTATGCTGACAAAGAAGAACTCAAAGGCAAGTACCTCAATACCAGCCGTGAGAACTTTCTTCAAAGTATGGATATCTCTTGCTACTCTTTTACATCAATCGCTCAGCACGCTGCACCATTGATGACAGAAGGCGGCAGCATGGTCACCTTGACCTATTATGGTGCCGAGCAGGTTATGCCACATTACAATGTTATGGGTGTTGCCAAGGCTGCGCTTGAAGCATCTGTGCGTTATCTGGCTGACGACCTTGGCCCGGATAATATTCGTGTTAACGCCATCTCTGCTGGTCCAATCAAAACGCTTGCGGCTTCCGGTATTGGTGATTTCCGTCATATCCTGAAATGGAATGAGCTAAATTCACCGATGCAACGCAATGTAAGCATTGAGCAAGTCGGTGGCGCAGGTCTTTACCTTCTGTCCGATATGTCAGGTGGCGTAACAGGTGAAATTCACCACGTTGATTCTGGCTATCACGTCGTCGGTATGATGAATGTGGACAAAGCTCAGGAACTTTCAGAATTGCTGGGTAATTTTAACCCGCAATCTTAAATCCCTGCTGAAACGTAATATATTTATAAGGGAGCGCGGCTGAGCTGCCGCTCCCTTTTTAATTCGAACGATCTAACGCTACGAGAGCATCATGGCTGGTAATACTTTTGGTGAAATTTTCCGTTTTACAACCTGGGGCGAAAGTCACGGTCCGTCGATTGGTTGTGTCGTTGATGGAACACCGCCACTCATTGATATATCCGAAGAAGAAATTCAGGTGTATCTGGATGCCCGAAAGCCCGGCCAAAATCGTTTTACAACACAGCGGAAAGAACCGGATAGTGTTAAAATAGTTTCCGGTGTTTTCGAAGGAAAAACGACAGGCACGCCAATCGGCCTGATTATCGAAAACACAGATCAACGCTCCAAGGATTATGGCGACATCGCCAAAAAATTCCGCCCGGGCCATGCCGACTTCACCTATTGGGAAAAATACGGCATCCGTGACTATCGCGGCGGGGGCCGATCTTCGGCCAGAGAAACAGCCATGCGCGTTGCCGCAGGCGCAATCGCTCGCAAAGTACTGAACACCCAGATTGAAGGTGGTGTGCAAATCCGTGGCGCACTGGTTCAAATGGGCCCTCACAAGATTGATCGTGCACGGTGGGACTGGAATGAAGTTTCCAATAATCCTTTCTGGTGCCCCGACCCTGTTGCTGCAAAAGAATGGGAAACCTATTTGGATTCAGCCAGAAAAGCAGGCTCTTCGCTAGGCGCAGTCATTGAGGTTGTCGCCTCTAATGTACCTGTCGGATTGGGTGACCCCGTCTACGATAAGCTGGATTCAGATCTGGCAAAAGCCATGATGTCAATCAATGCCGTCAAAGGCGTTGAAATTGGAGACGGCTTTGAAACGGCGGCTTACAGCGGCGAAGAAAATGCTGATGAAATTCGCATGGTTGATGGCAAGCCACATTTTACCACCAATCATGCTGGAGGCATATTAGGTGGAATTTCCACGGGTCAGGATGTGGTTGTTCGTTTCGCTATCAAGCCAACTAGCTCAATCCTGACACCACGCAAAACGGTAACGACAGACGGCGAAGAAACCGACATCTTTACCAAAGGACGTCATGATCCCTGCGTCGGTATTCGTGGCGTGCCGGTTGGGGAAGCAATGATGGCTCTGACACTTGCCGATCACTGGCTAAGACACAAAGCACAAAACGGATAATTTGTTAAAACAGATTTAATGCACTGTGGTCGAATGAATTAAATCTGTTTTAACGTGTCATCAATACTATCCACTACTCTGTCATAGAGGGGTAGTTTTGATCGCGATGAATAGCAATACCAAAACGACAAATACAAAATCGGACACGCTTGTACGCTATCTTTTTATTTTAACCCTATGCTCTAGCGCATTTTTATTATTTCTGATCCAGCCAATGTTCACAAAGCTGGTGCTTCCATTACTTGGGGGCGCGCCAGCTGTGTGGAATACGGCAATGATATTCTTTCAATCAATATTATTAGCCGGATATCTCTACGCACATTTTCTGTCATCAGCATTCACGTTGAAAAAGCAGATTGTTATTCATTTGGTTCTTATGGCAGCGGCGATTCTATTTTTACCAATCGCAATCCCCACTGGCTATGAAGCACCATCAGAAAGTTGGCCAACTATATGGTTACTGGGATTGTTTACAATTGCTATTGGCCTGCCTTTTTTCATCATTTCAGCTAATGCTCCACTATTACAAGACTGGTTTCGATCTTCCCAAGACAAAGACGCACATGATCCTTACTTTCTCTATGCAGCCAGCAACATAGGCAGTATTGCAGCTTTGGCGGCCTACCCACTATTCATTGAAATACAATTTGGATTAAAAACACAGACCTTTCTCTGGTCTTATGGCTTTCTATTCTTACTTTTTTTAATTTTTCTATGCGGGATTTTGCTTAGAAACAAAATGCCTGACAATTCTTCTTTGGCAAAAAATAACGAAGATAATGTTGCGGAACATGCTCCAGACTTAAAGGCTTATCTCAATTGGATTCTTCTTGCATTTGTACCTTCTGCATTACTACTAAGCACTACCAATAAAATCACAACTGATCTTCTTGCCACTCCGCTGTTATGGGTCATTCCCCTAGGTCTCTATTTACTGACCTTTGTTATTGTCTTTTCTCAGAGGCCGATTATTCCCCATAAATTTATAGCGATCATTGCTCCCTATTGCCTGATTGCAACGGCTGTTTTCAATATGTCCACGACACACGCAGGTACAATTATTCCCTATGTCATTGGCAGCTTAATCAGTTTCTTTGTCCTTGCACTATACTGTCATGGACGCTTGGCTTTAGCCCGGCCGCCAGCAACCCATTTGACGAACTTTTATATTGCGATGTCCTTTGGTGGCGTTTTAGGTGGCATATTTGTGGGTATTATCGCGCCTGTTATTTTCTCAAACATATATGAATATGTTTTACTGTTAATGCTTGTGGCTCTTTTGATGCCCATTAAAACCCAAACAATCATAGCAATTATCAATCGTAGAGTAGGCCAGAAAGCCTACAGCTATTTTGCAGATATTATCTTTTCTATCATCTTGCTCGGATTAATTTTATTAATACAGCAAATACAATCAGATGATTTAATTTTTAAACTTCTGAAGATTATTCCGCTAACTCTAATCCTGCTCTTGTTGGTAGAAGGTACAGGACGTCCCCTTCGTCTAGCTTTAAGCATAGGCATTAGCCTCTTGGTCGTTCCCCTTATCAGTGGTTCGTCAGGTCAGCTCATTTTTCAAGAACGTAGTTTCTTTGGCGTCTATACAGTGCGGAAAGCTAATAACAATGACCAAACTGTTCATATTGCCACCCACGGAACAACAATACATGGAATTCAAAACAAGGGATCCCTTGAGCCTTTGAGCTACTACCATCATGATACGGGTCTGGGACAGCTCTTAAAAGCCGATCAACGACAAAACAAGGCAATTAAAACAGTAGCCGCAATAGGTTTGGGCGCAGGTACTGCCATATGTTACAGCCGTCCAGAGCAAAACTGGGTTTTCTTTGAGATTGATCCCCTCGTCGAAGTCATGGCAAGAGATCCTGAGCTTTTTACCTACATGAATGAATGTGGAAAAGAGACTGATGTGATAATTGGCGATGCACGCTTGTCATTAAAAAAGATCCAAAACCAATCTTATGATCTTTTAATCGCAGATGCTTTTTCATCAGATTCAATACCTGCACACCTCTTAACAAAAGAGGCCTTTGATATTTATAAGAACAAAATAAAAGATAATGGCATCATAATCTTACATATATCCAATCGTTATTTTGATCTGGAACCAATCATTGCTGTAACATCTAATGCATCCGGACTTCATTCCAGAATATATAGCTATACAAAAAATGAGAAGGAAAACGAAAAACATCCAAATCGCTTTGCATCAACTTGGGTTGCTCTCGCAAAGGCTCCTCACCACTTAGACCGGCACATACCACTTTCAAAAAACCCCAGCGATGAAAAACACAACGTCTGGAGAGAGCTTGTATATCAAAAGACGGATCAACCCTGGACGGATGACTATTCCAACGTACTTTCAGCTTTCAGATAAGGTGAACGACTAGATCCAGCCCTGAAGTTCACGTAAGGTGATTTCTTTAATGACATCCATGCCACCAACACTATCATTCAGGCACGGGATAAAGGCAAAGTTTTCACCGCCATTCTCCAGGAAAGCTTCGCGTACACCTATATCAATTTCTTCGAGAGTTTCTACACAATCAACAGAAAAGCCGGGTGTCAGGATAACAAGATTTTTCACACCATTACGGGCCATTTCTTCCACAGTTGGCTGCGTATAGGGTTTAAGCCATTCCTTGGGTCCAAACAACGATTGAAAACACAGTTTCAACTCATCTTCCGACCAACCTAATCTTTCACGTAACAGGCGCGCTGTCTTGGCACAATGACAATAATAAGGATCTCCCTTTTCGTGGTACTCCACTGGAAGGCCATGAAAAGAAGCAATGGTTATATCAGGTTTCCAAGGTAATTTCTCAATGCCCTCTTCAACTGATTCCGCCAGAGCATTAATATAAACAGGCGTGTCATGATACGCCGGAACACAGCGAACAGCCGGCTGCCAACGCATGGTTTTCAGCGCATCAAAACACTTGTCATAGGCCGTGGCTGTCGTCGTTGCAGAATACTGCGGATAGAGGGCAAAAAGAAGAATACGGTTGCATCCTTGCTTCTGAAAATCTTCTATCCGCTCTTTAACCGCTGGATTTCCATAGCGCCATCCCCAATCAACGATCACATTGGGATGATCTTCTGAGAGTGCGGTCTGTAACTTTTCCGCCTGATCCCGTGTAATGGTACGCAGAGGAGATTCGTCTTTTTCCTTATTCCAGATTTCTTTATAAGCCTCCCCACTTTTATTCGGGCGGGTCGTCAGAATAATGCCCTGCAATATTATTTGCCAAAGCCATTTTGGCGCTTCAATCACCCTGGGATCGCTCAAAAACTCACTAAGATAGCGGCGCATAGACCAATAGTCTGTGCCGTCTGGCGTTCCCAAATTCATTAAAAGAACACCGACTTTTTCAGATGGTATTTGTGGGTGATTTTCGGGGATAACTTGCATGGTCATAAAATATCAAAGGCCTGAAAATTCTAGAAGGGAGCTCTGCAGCTCATCTAATTAAATAACAGTTTTCAAAACCATATAAGTAAATGACAAACCTGCAAAGCGCGGATTTATTGCTTTCAGCAATCGCGCCATAATGCCTCATGCAAAAACTAATTCATAATTTAGGAACGGGGCTTGATCCTACAAGCCCTTATCCGTCGATTTCAAGTTCATCATCGTCAAAATCGTCCAGTTCAAAACACCCCACGACTTCGAGATGACCGCTCCAGATAAATTGATCGACAGGTGTAACTTCTTTAAGGGCATACCCCCCTTCGACCAATATCCTCGCATCACGGGCAAAGGTATTGGGATTACATGAAACATAGATAATTGTTCTGATATCTGACTGTGCCAATTCATAACACTGTTCTTTTGCACCTGTTCTTGGTGGGTCTAGGACAACACAATCTCCCCCCTGAAGCTCATCAGCGGTTACAGGATCTTTCACAAGGTCACGACAGTCAGAGGTGATACGGTGCAGTGTATCATTGCGGCGCGCAGTTGACGTAAGTGCTGTAATCGCCCGCTCATCCCCTTCAACAGCGTGTACCTGTGCACGTTTTGATAGTGGAAAAGTGAAGGTTCCGCACCCGGAAAACAGATCCGCGACCGTTTCCAGCTCTTCCGGTAAATAGCCGAGCACTAAATCGGTCAGAGCATTCTGCCCTTCCTGACTTGGTTGCAAGAAGGCACCTTCAGGTGGCAAAACCTGAATATCGCCAAATTTCTGATAAGGATTATCCCTGATCGCGACAGGTTCCGGCTCCTGTTTTGGGCGCCCCCAGGCAAAGCGCGCAACAGAATACTTCTCAGCAAAAGCTGTAATTGCTTCACGACCTTCCAAAACCAGTTTGGCATCAGTCACAATCAAAATATCCGGCCCTGCCGAAGATCCAATAATTGTAATATCGGCTTTAGCCTGTTCCGGTCCCAGCAAAACTTTCAAAAGCTCTCGCAAGGGATCAACCAGCCGACTTAATTCTGGTGCAAGTAATTTGCAGTCAATAACATTAACAACCTTATGGCTTTCACGTTCATGAAATCCAAGGTCAATTTTCTTGCCCCGTGCCGCTGCGGCAAAAACAGCGCGACGTCTGGTGCCTACTTCAATTTGGATAAGGTCTGCAACTTCGCCACCACTAAACCCTTTACGGGTTAGAGCTTGAACAACCGCATCTCTTTTCCATGTTCTGTAAAAATCAGAGGCAACGTGCTGTACCGTACAGCCACCACAGGGGCCAAAATGTTCGCACGGCGGGTCGACATGGTTCGCACCCAACTCCTGAAGCTCCAGAATTTCGGCCTTAAAGCCACCTGATCGTTCACCAACAAGCTTTACCCGAAGCTGATCACCGGGCATTGTCATTGGCACATAAACTGGCCGCCCCTCATGATCAGCAACTCCATCCCCACGCGCACCGAGCGTATCGATCGTTATCTCTATCTGCTTTCCGCCGCCACGGCGCGCTTTACGTCTCATTCTTCCTGACACCTGATTTTGATTGATTTTTACTGCTCTAACCGCAGGATCATTTTTCGCCAATCTAACAGTTTTTTTGCAAGCCGCAATCGCAAGCATAATCTTTTACAAACAAGTTTGCAGAAATCTGGATGACACTGGGGTTAAATCCTGAGCTCTCCGCATCCGAAGCTTGCAAAAATGTTGTTGGCCTATCATCTTTATCAACAACTATATCACTCTTAAAATTTCAGGTTCTTAAATTCATGTCTTTTCTTAAATTTATCTTCAAGGGGGTCGTCGGGCTTTTTGCGGCCCTTGGTCTCCTTGTCATTCTCCTGGGCGTATTAATTGGCGTCTCCCTCAACAATGTTGAAGATATTGGCAAGGCAGTGGATAACCAAAACCTGCCACAAGAAATGATCCTGACAATAGATCTGTCGGAAGGCCTGTTCGAAGGCCCAACAAAAGCATCTTATTTCAGCAACTCATTCCAACCGGGATTGCCTTTGCATGATGCTATTGACGCACTGTATCGCGCCCAAGACGACAATCGCGTCAAAGGGCTTTTGATACGTGCAGGTCAAGGACCTATTCAACTTGCTCAGGCGCAAGAACTCAGGAAAGCAATCCGCGCCTTTACCAAAACAGGTAAATGGACTGCTTCATTCGCAGAAACCTACGGTGAAGCTGGGCATGGTACCTTGCATTACTATCTGGCCAGCGCAGCAGATGCTGTTTGGGTTCAACCTTCTGGAGATCTGGATATTTCCGGCTTTAGCATGGAAAGCCCCTATCTACGCCCAGTATTGGACGAACTAGGAATTCTTCCTCAATTCAGCCAACGGTATGAATACAAGGGCGTGATGAATATGTTCACAGATGACCATATGCCTACCCCTGTGAAGCAAAACACACAAAGTGTTTTGAACTCAATCTTTGATGTTATTGAAAAAGAAATCTCCATCAGCAGAGAAAAGCCGGGTGAAATCGGAACACTTATGAACAACTCACCACTCAGCGCTGTTGAAGCTATTGATGCCGATCTCGTTGACCGTGTTGGCTATTGGGATGAAATTACTGATGAAGCACTCACAGGCGATCGTGAATTTATACACCTTGCTGATTATGCCATGAGCACAACGCCAGAGATTTCAGAAGGAGCATCCAGAATTGCTGTGATCTATGGCATTGGCGAAATTCATCTTGGGCAGAGCCAGGGCGATCCCTTCTTTGGCGGTGGAATGACTATGGGGTCAGATACGATTGCACAAGCAATTTCCGATGCCATTGATGATGACTCAATCGAAGCAATTATTCTACGAATAGATAGCCCCGGGGGATCTTATGTCGCGTCAGACGTCATGTGGCGTGAAGTTGTACGAGCCAAGGAAGCTGATAAGCCTGTGATTATTTCCATGGGCGATGTTGCAGCATCTGGCGGTTATTTTGTATCTGCACCTGCCCATAAAATCCTGGCCAATCCAGTTACAATCACCGGGTCAATCGGCGTTGCTGGCGGCAAAATGGTTCTCACGGATCTCTGGAATAAAGTCGGCGTAAAATGGGATGGTGTAAAAGCCGGGGAAAACGCCGACCTTTACAGTGCAAACAAAGCATTCACCAATGAAGGTTGGGCCCGTTTGCAGGGGTCCCTTGACCGCATTTACGAGGACTTCACAGTTAAGGTTGGCGAAGGCCGCGGTAAAAGCCAGCAAGAAATCCATACAATTGCCAAGGGACAAATCTGGAGTGGTGCTCAGGCAAAAGACAATGGATTGGTTGATGAGTTAGGCGGCTTTAGAGAAGCTATTCAAGTAGCCCGCGAAGCAGCAATGATCAGCGAAGAGTTTGATCATCAACTCGTTTATTTCCCTGAACCCAAAGATCCACTCGAAGAGCTTCTGGAAAATGCGATGGGCGGGCAAATGATTCTAACGGACCCTGCTGTTGTTAAATCATTAAGCACACTGGTAAAAATAACTTCACCGGTTTTAAGAACCTTTGAGCAAACTGTTCAAGACCCCAGAACCGATGTTCTGAACTCTCACGTCACGCCTATAGGACAACAATAAAATCAGGATGATCCCGAAGCTGTTTGTTGAAGTAAAGATGCTCGATCAATCAAACGATCAAGCGGGAAATTAATTGTTACTGAAGTTCCTTTATCAGGCTCACTCTCTATAGAGAGTGAGCCTTGATTGCGTTCAATGATGGCCTTCACAATACTCAAGCCCAAACCACTTCTTTCTTCGGCCTCTTCATCCGACTTCCAGAACGGATCTGTAACAAAAGGCAAGTCTTCTTTTTGAATTCCCGTACCTGTATCAGAAAACCGAACGCTAAGGCCCGAATAAGGGTCATAAAGCGCTGAGATATCCACTCTTCCATCACGGGGGGTAAAATGGACAGCATTACTCAACAGATTAATAACAACTTGTTTGAAACTCTGAGCATTTGTTCTCAAATAAGGCAAGTCATCCTGAATGGAACACTCAACAAGAACACCTTTATCTGATGCCCGTAACTCCAAGGCACGAACACAGCTCAAAACTTCATCACTAACGTCAAGCTCTTCATCCTGTAACCCGGCCTCCGCTGACTCCAGCCTTGATATTTGTTGAATGTCAGTCACCATCGTCATCAGGCTTGACCCAGCTTCAAAAATATATCCCAAATATTCTTCCCGGCGCTTCTGATCGACCTTGTAGTCATCCTCTTTCATTAAAATCTCAGAGAAGCCAATAATTGCATTCAGTGGAGTTCTTAATTCGTGGCTCATATTAGCCAGAAAAGAGGTTTTCGCACGGTTCGCAATCTCTGCTGTTTCCTTAGCTTCTGTCAAAACTCTGTCATGCTGGTCAATTGTGATCAGCATATTGTTATAAGCCTCTACAGTTTGCCCCAGCTCGTCATCAGATCGCCATTGCACCAATACCGGTTTTTTCTGATAGGCCATTTCATCGATAGATGTAGATAACAGCTTCAAAGGGCGACCGACAGCACGATTGATCGCAATTGCAGCTCCGCCACCAAGCGTGGTCAAGATCAACAAAAAGATAAAGGCATCAACAAAAACACGGGTCCATACGTCCGCATAGGCACGATTCGTCGTATACCCCACCTCCAGATGCCCCAACACTTCTTTATTACCAAAGGCAGAATAAACAAGCGGGATACGAATAAAATCGACTTCGGAAAGCTCAACATCGGATAAATTTGGGTCTTCGGCTGGATAAAATTCTCCGGCACCATCAGGCAAAATAATCCTCACCCGCACAAGATCCGGATCTCTCATCAACGTTTCGAGTACGAGTATTACTGTGCTTTCGTCATAATCCCACAGAGATCTGGTTAAGGGAATTGACACCTTGGTCGCCACATCGCGTGCACGTTGGGCGATACGTTCTTCTTCCAATCGGAAAAAACGGACTTCAAAGAAAAGGAATGGCACTAGCCCTGTGACCAAAACACACAGAGTACAAATCACAAGCAGTTTCGTACGGACAGATTTAAAAGCCATATCGATCTAGCGCCTACGGTTCCCGGTTTCACGACTATTGAATCGACATAAGCCTGCAATTATTGTCTTTTTTATATTCATGCCCCTGTTTGCCATTAAAAGCTGCCCCCAAAGCAATCATCCAATGCTTGCCGGGTACGCCATCAAACAAACGGCAACGGTATCAGGAGAATTCAGACACTCTGTCACCCCTTATTCTGACAGGTGACAAAACCTCCCTAAACCACAACCTACCCGACGATTCTTTTATCTTTGTTATACAAACAGGATACCCCGAGACGGTTAACAGGGAATAAAGATGTTAACCTTAAAAGAATTAGTATTCATCAGGAGGAGCTTATTTAAATCGATCATGAGAAGAGATCAATTAACCATCTTTTTAAAGAACAGCCACTATATAAACTTACGGGCCGCAATCAAAAACTCAATATTACCTTCCGGCCCCTTTATAGGGCTTTGTGTTAAGCCCAGAACAGCCCAATCGGTTTCCTCGTTCAACCAGGTTTCAATACGATCACAAACTTCCAGATGCAGTTCAGGCTCGCGCACAACTCCCCCCTTGCCAACACGCCCTTTACCAACTTCGAACTGAGGTTTTATTAACGCAATCATAAGTGCACCGGGTCCAGCCAAAGCCATTGCAGCTGGCAAAATAGTCTCTAACCCGATAAAGCTGGCGTCACAGACAATCATATCAAGAGCTTCCGCAATCTGCTCCGACGTCAGATGTCGAGCATTTGTGCGCTCCATCACAACAACGCGCTCGTCTTTACGAATCTTCCAGGCAAGCTGACCATGACCAACATCAACAGCATAGACTTTTTCTGCACCATTGGTCAGCAGAACGTCAGTAAAACCACCTGTCGATGCTCCAACGTCGATACAAATCTTGCCTGTTGGATCAATATCAAATTCCTTGAGTCCTTTTTCAAGCTTGAGACCGCCTCGACTAACCCAGGGATGATCCTCACCCTTTACAGTCAGTGGCGCGTCCTCTGCCAAAGGTTGGCCTGGCTTATCAACTCGCTTGGTTTCTGTATAGACTTGCCCGGCCATAATCCGGGCCTGCGCCTTGGTCTTGCTTTCAACCAGTCCCCGATCAACCAGTAACTGATCAGCCCTTCTTTTCCCGACTTTAGCCACGTTCCATGCTCTTGTAATTCATTAATCCCAGGCGTTCACGCCATGCAAAGCGTATTACAAACACCACTGCCACAAAAGCAAGCCCAGCTGCAAGACCTAACCAGATGCCCGTACCGCCACCACCAAGAATAAAACCACCATAATAAGAGATTGGTAAGCCAAATATCCAATAGCCCATAATAGCGAGTATCATTGGAACCTTCGTGTCACTCAGCCCTCTCAAGGCCCCGGCCGCTACGACCTGACACCCATCAACCAACTGAAAAAGTGCAGCAACCGCCAGATACGAAACGGCAAGTCCGAAAGAAATCTGATTTTCAGGCACATCAAGATCCAGATAAAACCCAATAAAGAATTTGGGTATCAACCAGAAAGCCAGACAGGTCGTAATCATGAAACCAGTTCCCATGATGATAGAAACCCACCCTGCTTTCTTTATACCTTCAGGATCATTTTTACCCAAAGCAAGCCCAACCCGGATTGTCGCTGCCTGACTGATCCCTAATGGCACCATAAACGCAACTGAAGCACACTGTAGGGCAATCGCATGCGCAGCAAGCTCATTTGTCCCAAGCCATCCCATTAAAATGGTAGCAGCAGCAAACAGACCCGTTTCTGCCGTTAGAGTACACCCAATTGGCAATCCGATACGAAAAATCTCTTTAAAGCGCGCCCAGTCAGATTTCCATAAGCGCACAAGCACAGCGTATCGCTTGTAACGCTTGTGGGTCATGATATAGCCAAGTATCAGCAAGAACATCACCAAGTTAACAAAGGTCGTGCTGATCCCTGCCCCGGCCAACTCCAGCCTTGGAAAGCCCCAGTTACCAAACATCAGGGCGTAGTTACAAATTGCATTTACGACAATGCCAACAATCGTAATGTTCAAAACCACCGTTGTTTTTCCGTGGGCAGACAACAAGCAACGTAAGACAAGAAACAAAAACGATGGAAAGAAGTTCCATACAGCAAAGCGAATATATCCCTGTGCCAAAGCTGCGTTCTCCTCGGTCTGACCAAGCAAGAGGAAAAACACTTCAGCGTTCCATATCAATGCAATAAGAACAGCAGCAACAACAACAGAGGCCCAAAACCCCTGACGCGTAGTTCGACGAACTGATTTAAAATCACGCGCACCAATCGCCTGCGCCATCATTGGCGCAACTGCCGTGATAAGACCGATACCAAAGAGAAGAAAAGGACTCATCAAACTGGTCGCGAGCGTCCCTGCCGCCAGAAACTTGGGACCCAACCATCCCATCATAATAACATCAGTCGTGAAGAGAGCCATTTGCGCCACCTGCGCGACCACAAGCGGCCAAGCAAGGTGAAAGCTTGCTTTGACTTCATCAGTCCACCCGATAGAAGGCGGCAATGGCTGGCCAGAAGCCTCAGAGGCTCTGCCTGCAAACAGTCCGGTTGACATTATACGGATCCCAAAAACTGAAATTTGCCAACGCACGCAGCCGATTATACGGTTGTTCGTCGTCCCTTTGGGTGAGGCAAACTTAATACGAAGAAGAATACCCTAGCGACTTGCAAACAAGTTGTATAGAGCTTTTGTAGAGTTACTCAAAGTCGCGATCTAAAGCCGCCGGCGTTACCGATACTATTTTATGCTATCGAAGAAGAGGATTTAGCCACTTCCTGTCCCAACGCGCTCATAGCCTTGGCAAAAATTCCATTCACATCCAAACCAGCCTGTTCCAGCTGTTTTGCAGGGCTGTCATGGTCAATAAAAGCATCTGGCATACAGACAGGGCGGAATTTCAGTCCATTATCGAATAATCCCTCATTTGCCAACAGATTGGATACAAGTGAGGAAAAACCACCAATAGATCCTTCTTCGACCGTCAGGAAGACTTCATGATTGGACGCCAGATTTTTCACCAACTCAGCATCCAGTGGTTTGACAAAACGCGCATCCGCGACTGTCGCACTAAACCCGTGAGCAGCAAGCTTGTCAGCCGCTTCCAGACAATCAGCAAGACGTGTCCCCAAAGCCAGTATAGCAACATGCTTTCCTTCGCGAATAACCCGACCTTTGCCAATTTCAATAACAGAACCTCGTTCTGGCAATGAGACTTTGCCCGTTGCTTCGCCACGGGGGAATCTAATGGCACTTGGCTTATCATCAATGGTGGCAGAAGTTGCCACCATATTCATCAGTTCAAGTTCATCTGAAGGCGCCATAATAATCATATCCGGAATACAACCAAGATAAGCAAGGTCGTAACTTCCCTGGTGCGTAACGCCATCAGCACCAACCATGCCTGCACGATCAATAATGAAACGAACAGGCAGACTTTGAATGGCCACATCATGAACCACCTGATCATAAGCACGCTGTAAAAAGGTTGAATAAATCGTTGCGTAAGGTTTGTAACCATCACAGGCCATCCCTGCGCAAAAAGTTACCCCGTGCTGCTCGGCAATCCCAACATCAAAGGTACGATCAGGAAATTCTTCCTGAAACACGTTTAATCCCGTACCTGACGGCATCGCTGCTGTCATAGCAACAATCTTGTCATCACGTTTGGCTTCGGCAATCAGCGCCTTGGCAAAAACATTCTGATACAATGGAGCTTTAGGGGGCATTTTTTCCTGCTTGCCACTCACCACATCAAATTTAGAAACGCCATGATATTTATCCGCAGCCTGTTCGGCAGGCTCATAACCTTTACCTTTTTGCGTAACAGCGTGGATAAGGACCGGGCCATCAAAGCCACAATCACGAACATTTTTCAAAACAGGTAAAAGGTGAGAAAAATCATGCCCGTCAACAGGGCCTATGTAGAAAAAACCAAGTTCTTCGAACAAGGTCCCACCAGTAAAAAATCCACGCGCATACTCTTCCGCACGTTTAGCTGCCGTTTCAAGGCGTGGCGGAAATTTGCTAATAATTTCTTTCGCAAGATGGCGCATGGATTGATAGGGTTTGGCAGAAATCAAACGCGACAGATATGCACTCAAAGCACCGACAGGTGGCGCAATCGACATATCATTATCATTTAAGATTACGACTAAACGTGAATTCATCGCACCTGCATTATTCATAGCTTCATAAGCCATGCCGGCGGTCATGGAACCGTCGCCAATGACCGATATAACATTGTTCGTTTTTCCTGCGAGATCACGAGCTACGGCATAGCCAAGTCCGGCAGAAATAGAAGTTGAACTATGCGCCGCGCCAAAAGGATCATATATTGATTCCTTGCGTGTCGTGAAACCGGATAGTCCACCACCCTGCCTGATCGTGCTCAACTGGTCGCGACGCTCTGTCAAAATTTTATGTGGATAGCACTGATGTCCAACATCCCAGATAAGTTTATCATCCGGGGTATTAAAAACATGATGGATGGCAACGGTGAGTTCGACAACACCCAATCCAGCCCCCAAGTGTCCGCCGGTACGAGAGACAGCGTTGACCATATCCAGACGCACTTCTTCTGCCAACTGTGGAAGTTGGCTTTCATCCAGCTTGCGTAAATCAGCCGGATTATGAATTGTGTCCAACAACGGGGTCTGACGATTGTGCCCGAATTGACTCACCCTTATCTCCATCACATCTTTTCTCAATAACCTTCAACAAAGGCTTGAGATAATTTCATATCCCTTGACAGCCAGCCCTAAAGTATAATTCTTTTTGGGTTAACAATTCCATAGGAACAAATCAGGACTTAATGTTTTAACTTCAAGACCTACGTTCAACAATAAATGTGGCTGTATCGCGAAGTAACTGCGCCTTTCCTGCGAAAATATCAAGTCTAGATTTTGCAGAATCAATTAATTCATTAGCTTTTCGACGGGCATTTTCCAGCCCAAGCTGACCGACAAATGTCGCTTTACCAGCATCACTATCAACGCCTGTGGGCTTCCCGGTTTCTTCGGGTGTGCCTTCATAATCAAGCAAGTCATCTACAATCTGAAAGGCCAGTCCAATATCTTCCGCATAAAGGCTAAGTGCCTGATATTCCTCTGATCTGGCATTCCCCAGTATCGCCCCGGCTTCACAGGCATAACGAATTAAAGCCCCTGTTTTAAGCGCTTGTAAGCGTGTAATACCTTCTAAATTCAAACTTGCCCGAGATGGAGACAGATCAATCATTTGTCCTCCAACCATCCCTTTGGCACCAGCTGCAACCGCCAATCCGGATACGAGTTTTAACCGAACTCCCATGTCTGGATGCGTCATCTGATCCGCCAAAACGGCGAAAGCTTCGGTTAAAAGCCCATCTCCCGCAAGGATTGCTGTCGCATCATCCCACTTTTTATGAACCGACACCCGACCACGCCGAAGATCACTATCGTCCATCGCGGGCAGATCATCGTGCACCAGACTATAGCAATGAACCATTTCGAGGGCAGCTGCGACCTGAAGGGCATTGGTTTGATCAACATCAAAAAGCTTGGCTGTTTCCATAACCAGAAAGGGACGCAATCGTTTACCACTGCCCAATGCGCTATAGCGCATGGCTTCAACAACTTCGCCCTCTGGCGTTTGAACTGTCGGTAAAAGCTCATCCAGCTTTTCTTCTACTGCCTGCGCGCAGTCGGCCAAAGCAAGGGAAATATCAGACATATAGATGTTTATCCGTTATAGCCCAAAATGTTTAACTCGGAACAAACGATGTCACGAAACATCAAAAGGTTCTGCACGTGGTTGCCCGTCAGGCCCCATAGCAATCTTTTCAATCTTTTCCTGAGCTTCGCGAAGTTTTGTTTCACAATGTGCTTTCAGCTTGGCACCACGATCATAAGCATCAATTGCTTCATCAAGCTTGCCCTCGCCCTGTTCAAGACGTTCAACAATTGTTTTCAATTCGGCAAGAGCAACCTCGAAACTCATGGTGTTGATATCGGCCATGCTGTCACCAGCCAAGCTACCACCGGATTGTGTATCATTCATAGGAGAAACCTCAAATTACATATTCTCCTGCACTCTACGTCTTCATCCCCCCGCAAACAAGAACCAAACAAGGACAAGTCATGACTTTATAAGCATATTTTACAGTGAAAAATGACCCTCGACTATTCTGTCGCATTCATCAATGCCTTTACATGTAACGCGACAGATCTCGCAAGAGCATCAGTGTTATACCCACCTTCCAGAACCGAGACCAACCGTCCATCACATAGATCTTGGGACAACTCAACTATACGTTTGCTTACCCACCCAAAATCTTCATCCTCCAAATTCAAGGATGCCAAGGGATCTTCACGGTGCGCATCAAAGCCAGCCGACACAATAATCAATTCCGGTCCAAAACCCTGAACTGCCGGAAAGATTTTGTCTTCCATAGCCTTACGAAATTCAAAAGACCCGGCACCACTGGGCAATGGACAATTCATAATATTTCCTGCGACACCGATTTCCCCTTCACTCCCTGTACCAGGAAAAAGAGGTGATTCGTGCGTCGAGGCATAAAACATGTCCGGGTCATTCCAAAAAACATCCTGCGTGCCATTACCGTGGTGAACGTCAAAATCAATCACTGCGATTTTTTTGAACCCATGTTTATTTCGTGCCTGATACGCGCCAATAGCCGGGTTACAAAAGAGACAAAACCCCATAGCTCGATCACGTTCTGCATGATGTCCGGGGGGACGGCTCAGGCAAAAAGCGTTATCGGCCTCACCTGTTATAACCGCATCAACTGCAGCGCAAATACCGCCCGCAGCCCGTAACGCTGCTTCACCTGAATCCTTGCAGATAACAGTATCACCGTCTACAGCGACATACCCTGTATCCGGGATCGCTTCAAAAACTCTGACAACATGTTCTTCTGTGTGTGCCCATAATAACTTTGCATTATCAACAACAGGTGCTTCGCAGCGATCCAGCATATCAAAGTCAGCATCCGACAAAACGTTCAAGACGTCTTCAATTCTACGAGATGATTCCGGGTGATGAATACCCGTATCATGTAAAAGACTGACAGGATGATAAAAAAACGCCGTCGTCATAAATGTCTCCTCATAGAAATGGCATGATTAAGAATAAGTGGGCATCACAGAAACTTAATGGGGATCAACTCGTTATTTTTATCTATATAACACTATTTGAGTCAGAACGACGGGAAAATCCATTCCATTCGTTTAAACAAGCAGAACGTAATCATCCGCTTAAGACACACAAAATGTAATTGAACGATTTAATACCATGACTAATCCTTTACAGATCCAGAGACAATCATCTACAGTACAAAAAGAGAACGGTAGCACATTTTAGTGCAATACTGCCTACTTTCCTATAACATCGCCAGTGGTGCTGAATACCTTCATAGCAACCACAGGATTAAATCGTTTTAAATATCGATCAGACACCTATGTCTGACTTCATGTCAGGAGGCCGGTTTGCGCCAGCTGTTTGTCACTTCTTATCTTCTGATAGCCGCTAGCTTGATGATTGTTCCCTTGGCTGCGTCAGCGCAACAGCCTTCACTGGTTGGTGTTGACAAAGTACGCATCGAGTCCATGAGCCAGACAGTTCCCGTTATTGGCCGTTTAGTTGCCAGACAAACAGGAAGTGTCTCGGCCAGAATAGCTGGCCCGGTCGATGACATTCTGGTTGAAGTCGGGGACAAGGTCAGTAAAGGACAAGTCATAGCACGTCTGAATGCAGCAACCCTGAAAGCCGAGCGAGATCTCGCAGCCAGCGAAGTTGCCGCAGCAAGAAGCAAACAAGGTACCTTTCAGGCAAGATTGAAGCTCGCCAGTCAAGAACTTCAGCGTATGGGAAAACTGAAAAAGTCAGCCGCATTCAACAAGTCGCGCTATGAAGATGCCGTCCAGAACAGCTCAATTGCCAAAGCCGAAGTTTCTCAGGCGCGTGCTGATATTAACACAGCCCAAGCCCGCCTCCGCCGGGCAGAGATAAACCTTGCCTACACAGAAATCAAAGCACCTTATGACGGTGTCATTATGGCAAAAGAAACAGAAACAGGTGCCTATGTAGCTACTGGTGATGCCGTAGTTACATTGCTTTCACGTGAAAGTCTCGAGATTGAAGTCGATGTACCAGCACGTCGTCTTGCCGGCATAAAAGCAGGCATGGAATTCACCCTAAGTCTGGCAGATGATACGCCACTGGTCGCAAAAATCAGAGCAATTTTACCACACGAAAATCCTCTGACGCGGACACGCCCCGTCAGATTAACCGCAAAACTACCCAATCAGGACACCCTGGCGAATAACCAGAGCATTACCCTTCTGGTTCCTGCTGGACCAAAAAGAGAAGTGGCAACAGTCCACAAGGATGCAATCATTCAAAGCCCCAATGGGCCAATGGTTTTCCTCAATACTGAAGGGCATGCGCAACCGCGCCCTGTTCAGTTAGGGCAACAGGTTGGTGAGCGTATCGAAGTCATATACGGCCTGCAGGCAGATGATGAAGTCGTAATCCGTGGCAACGAAAGACTGTTCCCCGGTGTTCCCCTTCAGATCAATGGAGCAACATCACCAGCTGAACCAGACAAAAAAGAGGACAATACTGCGAAAAAAGCCACTAAAGAAGATGCAGATAAAAGCGAGGGAGCCTCGTAATGAATCTGATCAAAATTTCCATTGAACGGCCAATCGCAATCATTTCAGCCGTGATCATGGTCGTCCTGTTCGGGGCCGTGGCCTTACAGCTCATCCCTATCCAGTTAACACCTGATGTGAACCGACCAGTTATCACTATAAGAACCAACTGGGGTGGCGCAGCCCCCGCTGAAGTCGAACGACAAATCATTACCGAGCAGGAAGAAAAGCTTAAGGGCTTGGAGAACCTTCATAGCATGACCAGTAACTCATCCTATGGGTCTGGTCAGATTACCCTGGAATTCAACGTCGGCACGGACATGGGCAAAGCCCTTCTACTCACCGCCAATCGACTGGACCGTGTCAGCGGTTACCCAGACGAAGCCGATGAACCAACCCTTGATACTGCAGGTGCCGAAGACAGCCCCATTGCCTGGTTCGTGCTCACTCGTGAAGATGGCAACACGGCCCCAATCCATACCTACGGGGATTTTGTCGAGGACATTGTCAAAGACAGAATTGAACGCGTTCAAGGGGTAAGCGGTGTCAATATCTATGGTGGTAGCGAACGCGAAATCGAAATCGTTATCCAACCCAGATTACTCGCCCGCTACGGCTTAACCGCCAGTTCCGTAGTCAACACTCTCAGAGCAGCGAGCTCATCTATTTCAGCAGGTGACGTCGAAGAAGGAAAAAGGCGTTACATCGTCAGAACTGAAGGTGATTTAAACACGCTTGAAGCAGTTAAAAAAGTTGTCTTACGGAGCACAAGAGATGACTTTACTGGTGGTGTAGCGCGCGTGACCGTGGGCGATATTGCGCGTGTAAACTTTAACTATAAAGACCCCGGTGCAAAAATTCGTGTGTTAGGCAATGCCGCGATCGCCTTTAATGCCACGCGAGAAACTGGTGCCAATGTCATCGAAACGATGGATGGTATCTACGAAGCAGTAGAAGAGCTTAATGCCCGGGCAATCCCCGAAGCGGGCCTGAAACTGGAACAGGTTTACGACGAGACTGTTTATATCAACTCTGCAATTGACCTTGTCCGACAAAATATATGGTTTGGTGGTATCCTCGCTGCGATTATTCTCTTGACCTTTTTAAGGTCTGTTCGTGCCACCGTTATTATTTCCATGGCTATCCCGGTCTCTGTGGTCGGATCCTTTGTTGCCATGGCCGCCCTCGGCAGATCGATCAATGTGATTTCACTGGCAGGATTGGCCTTTGCCGTCGGGATGGTGGTTGATGCCGCCATTGTTGTTCTGGAAAATATCTTCCGCCTGAAGGAAGAAGGAAAATCACCTGCTGTCGCCGCTTATGAAGGTGCGCAGCAAGTTTGGGGAGCCATTCTTGTTTCAGCCCTAACCACGGTTATGGTCTTTATTCCGATCATGATTATGGAACTCGAAGTCGGCCAGCTATTCCGGGATATTGCGGTCGCTATATCTGTATCAGTTACTCTGTCACTTGTTGTTTCCATCACGGTTATTCCTGCCCTATCCCGACGTTTTTTACGTGATCATGACGCCGATGGCAGCGACACGGTAAAACGTATCCCGTTACCCGGTATCGACCAATTTGGCTCTGGATTTGTTAAATTTGTCATGGGGTTTCAGGCCATTGTTGTTCAGCGAAAAATCGTTGCCATAGCTTTGGTCAGCGCCATTACCGCTGTTGCATCCCTCGGCACATGGAAATTCCTCCCTAAGCTTGAGTATTTGCCAGAAGGTAACCAAAATCTGGTCTTTGGAATTATTATTCCTCCCCCTGGTTATAATCTTGATACAATGACATCCATTGCTGTAGAAGTAGAAAACTCTATTCGTCACTTATGGGCAAGCGAAACAGGGCCAGATTCTGAACTAGATCAACCGCCAAAGATGGAACGGTTTTTCTTTGTCGCGACAAGATCCAACACCTTCCTTGGGGCTATTTCTGTTGATGGGCAACGTGTCGCGGAACTCATACCCGTCCTTCAAAAACCTGTTTTCAAAGAGCCCGGAACCTTTGGCTTTATCTACCAGCCTTCTCTTTTCGGGCGTGGTATCGGTGGCGGGCGTAAAATTGACCTCGACATCTCCGGATCTAATCTCAACGAGATTCTGGCGATCGCCGGGCAGGCAACAGGAAAGATGCTTGCGGGTTTCCCAGCCAGTGAAGGCAATCAGTTCCGTCCCAAACCGGGTCTTGAACTTGGCGCGCCGGAAGTTCGCGTTTTACCCGATAGAATACGTCTGGCAGATAACGGGCTGTCCGTTAACGATCTTGGCACATCCATTGACGTCTTTAATGATGGCCTGAGAGTGGAGGAAGTAACTGTTGGGAACAAGCGCCTTGATCTAACCCTTAAGGGCCCCAACAAAGGCGTTACTCAAACTCAGGGCATCTCAAGCCTGCCTGTTGTGACGTCTGATGGCACAATTGTTCCAGCGTCCAGCTTGGCTGACATTATTCTAACAGCAGGACCGACCGAAATTCGTCACCGTGAACGTTTACGGACAATTACACTGGAACTACGTCCCTCTGCAGGTGTGCCCCTTGAAGCTGCATTGGAAACCTTACAGGCAGAAGTCATCGGACCAATGGAAGAAGCCGGATTGCCAAACGATGTAAAGATGAGCCTGAGTGGGACAGCCGATAATCTGGCCCAAACCTGGGATGCCATGGTAGTTAACTTGTTGTTGGCTATCGTCATCGTCTATCTTGTCATGGCAGTTCTTTTTGAAAGCTTCTTCTATCCTCTGATTATCTTACTGGCGGTTCCTTTGGCCACAGCCGGTGGTGTCGCAGGATTGGTATTCCTCAACAGTTTTGTCTTCCAGCCTCTGGATATGTTGACGCTTCTCGGCTTTGTTATTCTCGTCGGGATCGTCGTGAACAATGCTATTCTGGTCGTCCATCAAACCCTTCATCACTTAAGGGTCGAGAACATGCCCGCACAACAGGCTATTCTTGAGGCCACCAGAAATCGTATTCGCCCGATCTTCATGTCAACACTGACCTCGGTTGTCGGCATGTTGCCTCTGGTTCTGGTCCCAGGCGCAGGCTCAGAACTTTATCGTGGCTTGGGATCTGTTGTGGTCGGTGGACTCTCGCTATCAGCGGTCTTAACCCTGCTGATCATTCCGCCAATGCTCTCCTTGATGGAGCGTACTCTTGAAAAAGATCGCCTGCATAATCAGGAGCTGAAATCCCGCCCGGGACTGGCAGAAGCAGCCGAATAAAACTTGGATTTACCATAATTAACTGAATATCTAGAAATCCATTACTCAAAGTAAAAAAAATCCAGCTGTACAAAGTTACAGCTGGATTTTTTTAAAGGATACTTTTATTTAGATAAGCTAAATATCATCCTATTAGAGATGATGATATTCACCCATCGCATCCAAAAGCCAGTCAACCAGATACTCAGCAAATGACGGACGAACAAACATTCTGTAAGTCGGTTTATCATCCAGCATTTGCAAAAGTACCGGTGCTTTCCCAACACGCGTTTGAACGGCCTGTCCCGGTGCAAAAGATTGAGCATCCATGTCCAGACGGCAGCTTTTCTTCATCACGTTACGTGCCTGAGCACCTGTCAAATCAAGTGCTGTACGGTTACCGGAAACATCGATAACAGCAACATGCAATTCACCCAGAGCATCACGAAGCTTTTTAACAAGATCATCTTGCCCATCAACCGGACCAACAACCTGCCATTCGTCCGGCCCAAGCCAGAAAACAGTAAAGTCATCCTTGATGACATATGTGTTTGGATCAGTTGGCACAGCAACACCAACCACCTTCTTCACCGCAGAAACGAACTTTTTATCTTCGGCATTACCACGGATATTTACTTGGGCCAAAAAAGGAACTTCTGACAAGTTGACGCCCTGTTCTCCACTCACAGAGCCATTGATCATGGCCTGTTCCTTGTGCGCAATAATACTGCTACGGAATGTATCAACCATCACGACGTTCTCCTTTTGGATCATAGAAGACCGGGCTGACAATTTTCACCTTTGTCACCTTGCCGCGATCATGCGCGTAAATCCATTGTCCCATACGGTTATGTCCATCCTTTACCAAGGCCATTGCGATAGAATGCCCCAAATTCGGGCTCCAGTAAGACGATGTTACGTGTCCCACCATTGGTGCTGGTGTCGGGTTCACACGCTCATAGGTAAGCTGCGCGCCCTCTTCCAGAACTTCCTTTGGATTTTCAGTGACAAGACCGACAAGCTGTTTGCGATCTTCACGTGCTGTATCTTCACGTGCAAAGGAACGACGACCAATAAAGTCACCTTTCTTCTTTGCAACAATCCAATCCATACCAAGATCTTGTGGCGTCTGTGTCCCATCAGTTTCCTGACCAATAATCACAAAACCTTTTTCCGCACGAAGAACGTGCATGGTTTCGGTGCCGTACGGCGTAATGTCGTTCTTTTCACCCAGTTCCATACATTTCTTCCACAGATGAAGGCCATGCCAGTTTCTGACATTGATTTCGTAAGAAAGATCACCGGTAAAGGAAATACGGAAGACACGTGCAGGAACCCCCGCAACTTCACCTTCACGCCATGTCATAAACGGGAAAGCTTCGTTAGAGAAATCCATCTCTGGCGCAAGCTCTTCCAATAGCTGACGGGCTTTTGGACCACCAATAGAAAGCGTCGACCATTCTTCTGTAACAGAAGTACAGTAAACTTCCAGATCAGGCCATTCTGTCTGCAGGTATTCTTCAAGCCAATCAAGAACACCAGCAGCACCACCAGTCGTCGTTGTCATGTGGAAATGATTCTCCCCAAGACGTGACGTCACACCATCATCAAAGACCATACCATCTTCTTTAAGCATGAAACCATAACGACAAGATCCGACAGGCAGCTTTAGCCATGCATTTGTATAAACCAGGTTAAGGAACTTGGCTGCATCTTTACCCTGAATATCAATCTTACCCAGTGTGGACGCATCAAGAATACCGACACCTTCACGAAGAGCTGCAGTTTCACGCGCAACAGCCGCATCCATGTCTTCCCCGGTTTTCGGGTAGTACCAGGCACGTTGCCATTGACCGACGGGCTCAAAAGCAGTGCCGTTTTCCAGATGCCAGCTATACATGGAAGTACGGCGAACAGGATCAGCAAGATCACCATTAATTCCACGTCCAGCCAAAGCACCAAAATTAACAGGTGTATACGGTGGACGGAAAGTCGTTGTACCAACCTTTGGAATATCTTTTTCCAACTGGGAAGACAGGATCGCCAAACCATTTACATTGGAAAGTTTCCCCTGATCGGTCGCCATACCTGTCGTGGTATAACGCTTCATGTGTTCGACAGAGTGCATACCTTCACGCGCCGCCAGCATAATATCTGCGGCAGTAACATCATGTTGATAATCAACATAATGTTTACGCTTACCCTGACCTACAGGGTGATCCGTTGGAACAACCCAGTAGGCTTTAATCGCTTTTTCTTCAACAACAAGCGCTTTCGGTGAAGCTTTCGCCTTGCCTTTGCCAAAACCTGTATCCGTGGCCGCAGCAGCACCCGCAGCAGCACCTTCATCAAGGGCAGACTGAAGATCAAAAGCACCTTTACAAGCCCCAACAGTTCGCTCGTTCTGCGCAGAGATATTCGGTACAAAACAAACTTTCTCTTCATCATAACGGAGCTTACCGATTGACTGAGAGAAAAGATGGACAGCCGGGTTCCATCCACCAGATGTCAGGATGGTGTCGCAATCAATTTTTCGTCTGCTACCAGTGATCTTGCTGCCATCCGAAGAAACTTTCGCCACCTCGACACCCTTAACACGTTTACTGCCAAGGGTAGCGACAATGCCTGAACCTGTCAGAATTTCGATGCCTTTTTGACGCGCTGCGTTGGGCAGATCACCATCAACGACTTCACGCAAGTCAATAACGGTTGGAATATCCATTCCCGCATCAATCAGATCAATCGCCGCTGAATAAGCACTGTCATTATTTGTGAAAATAACACCGCGACGGCCAGGTAGTGCACCATAACGGTTCGCATAGGCCTGACCAGCATTGGCCAACATAATGCCCGGACGATCATTGTCGGCAAAAACCAGTGGACGTTCGTGTGATCCGGTCGCAAGAACAACCTGTTTCGCACGGAAATGCCAGATGCGATGTTTACTCAGGCCCGGCTTCGCACCCGGACCAAAATGGTCTGTTCTGCGTTCATGAACAGTGATGTAGTTATGATCATAATAGCCAAAGGCATTCGCGCGCTTTAACAGACGCACATTATCCATAGCTTCCAATTCAGATACGGCAGAATCAACCCATTCCTGAGCTGGTTTACCGTCAATGATCTGCTTTGTGTTCAGCAAAGAACCACCAAACTCAGGCTGTTCATCACAAAGGACAACGCGAGCACCAGTACGTCCAGCTTCAAGCGCGGCACTCAAACCAGCAGGACCAGCCCCGACAACCATGACTTCACAAAACTCGTTCATGTGATCATAGGTATCAGGATCTTTTTCGCGTGGCAGAACACCCAGACCGGCCATGCGACGAATAATCGGCTCGTACACCGTCATCCACATGGACTTCGGATCCATAAAGGTTTTGTAATAGAAACCTGCAACAAAGATGCGGGATGCAACAGAGTTAACCGCGGCAAGATCAAAGTTCACAGATGGCCAGCAGTTAACTGATTTTGCTGTCAGGCCTTCGTAGAGTTCGATCTGTGTTGCACGGACGTTTGGCTCGCTGCGTGGTCCGGTTTCCAACTGGATAATCGCATTCGGTTCTTCAGAACCAGCGGTCAGAATACCACGCGGGCGGTGCGTCTTGAAACTACGGCCAACCAGATGGACCCCATTGGCAACCAATGCAGATGCCAGGGTATCCCCTTTGACACCTGTGTAATTTTTACCATTAAAAGTAAAGTTAATGACGTTGGAACGGTCAACCCGTGTTCCCTGTGTCGTACGGAACTTCTCGGTCATCACGCGCCCTCTTTCTTTTTAGCAGAGGTCTTTTTAGCCGGAGCATGTTTCGAAGCAGAAGCTTCGGGAAGATCCGGTTTTTCACCTACTTTGTAAACAGAGACGATTTCATTGGTTACGGTATTACGTGCAACATTGAACCAACGACGGCATCCGTCAGAATGCACCCAACGTTCGCGGTGAACACCCTTGGTATTCGTCCGCATGAAAACGTATTCGGCCCATTCTGCATCCGTTAATTCATCCGGGTTTTCCGGGCGTACAATGTGTGCCTCGCCACCGTAGTGATATTCTGTTTCGTCGCGTTCACCACACCAGGGACATTTGATATAAAGCATCCAATTTACTCCTTAGTGGGCCACACCAGCAGCGCCGTGTTCATCCACAAGCGCACCGGTAATAAAACGATCAATAGAGAACGGCGCATTAAGATCATGCGGTTCATCTTTTGCGATTGTATGGGCATAGCACCAACCAGCACCTGGGGTTGCCTTAAAGCCACCAGTACCCCAGCCTGCATTAACATAAAGGTTTTTAACCGGGGTTTTACCAACAATCGGGGACGCATCAGGACAGGTATCAACAATACCACCCCAAGAACGCATCATACGTGTTCGCGAGAACAACGGGAAAAGTTCCATAGCCGATGCCAGCTGATCTTCGATCACATGTAGCGAACCGCGTTGGCTATAGCCAACATAGGCATCAATACCCGCGCCCATGACCAATTCGCCCTTATCAGACTGAGACACATAAACATGCACTGCGTTTGACATCACTACACAATCAATCACAGGTTTCATCGGCTCAGAAACAAGTGCTTGCAAAGGATGTGATTCGATTGGCAAGCGGATACCAGCCATATCTGCAACAACAGATGTATGTCCGGCACAAGCCATGGCAACTTTCTTGGCCTTGATATCACCAAGTGACGTACGAACGCCTTTTACAGTACCATTCTCAATCATCATTCCCTGAACTTCGCAGTTCTGAATAACATCAACACCCATGTCATCCGCACCACGAGCATAGCCCCAGGCAACAGCATCATGACGGGCTGTACCACCACGGCGTTGCAAGGTAGCTCCCATAACCGGGTAACGGCTGTCTTTTGAAATGTTTATGATCGGGCAGAATTCTTTCACCTGTTCTGCATTCAGCCATTCAGCATCAATACCGTTCAGGTTGTTGGCATTCACACGGCGAATTGATTCGCGAACGTCACCAAGGTTATGAGCCAAATTCAGAACACCACGTTGAGAGAACATCACGTTGTAGTTCAATTCCTGGGAAAGGTTTTCCCATAGCTTCATAGCGTTTTCATAGAACAAGCCAGACTCGTCCCACAAATAGTTCGAACGAACAATCGTCGTATTACGCCCGGTGTTACCACCGCCAAGCCAGCCTTTTTCAATAACGGCAACGTTGGTAATACCGTGTTCTTTCGCCAGATAATAGGCAGTCGCCAAACCATGGCCGCCAGCACCAATAATCACAACGTCATATTCCGGCTTCGGATCTGGACTACGCCATTGGCGGGGCCAGTTCTGATGCCAGCTCATGGCATTCCTTGCCAAACTGAAAATCGAAAAACGGGACATAGCCGTTCACACTCCTCTATTAGTTGTCCACATCCTACGCCTAGTTTCAAAACACTTCCATGTACGGCGAAGACAAGGTCATTGAATACTTGCGACATTCTGATACTATTCGTGTTTACAGGCGACATATTTCTGTCTTTATAGGTAAATCCGGGATATAAGAGAAAAACCTTTCAAAGGCCCACGGTGCATGACATACAGAAGCTCACAAGCAGATACATTACCCCCAAAAGAAACGACTTCGCTAAGTGTCGCATTTATCCTGCTTCCAAACTTTACTCTTACTCCCTTTTCCTCTGTTATTGATACCCTGAGACTCGCAGCAGACGATGAAGATTACAGTCGCCCCCTTAAATGCAGATGGTCCATTATCAGCCCCAAACCCGGTAAGCCGGTTAAATCAAGTTGCGGCGTGGAAATTACACCATCTCAGGGAATTAATGATCTTTCACAATATGATTATCTCGTCGTGGTTGGCGGCCTTCTGCACAAAGGACCACAGGCAGATCAGGAAAGCATCTCAGTTTTACAAAAAGCTGCAGCACAAGGTGTCTCTATCATCGGACTGTGCACCGGCAGTTTCGCGATGATCAGGGCTGGATTGATGCAAGGACGCAGATGCTGTGTCAGCTGGTATCACTATAACGATTTTCTAGAAGAGTTTGCCGACGTTAAGCCTGTCGCTGATCAGGTTTATGTCATTGATGGAAAAAGAATTACTTGTGCTGGTGGCGCAGGTGCATTGGATTTGGCAGCCTGGCTTGTTGAAAAGCATTTGGGGAAAGCTGTCGCACAAAAAAGCCTGAGAATTCTCCAGGTTGACAGAGTTCGTTCCGCATCAGCTCCTCAACCCCAACCTCCGACAGTGCAGCTATCCCATAATGATCGTGTCAAGAAAGCGGTTTTAACCATGGAACAGAATATGTCCGTGCCGCTTTCTATCGAAGAATTATCCAATCGAGTGAATATTTCAAAACGCCAACTGGAACGCACCTTTAGCGAGCAGCTTGGTGTCTCTCCTCAAGCCTGCTACAGGGATCTTCGCTTAAGGCATGGGTTATGGCAGCTGCTCAACACCGATAAGGCTATCAGTGACATTGCAGCCGATTGTGGTTTCTCCGATGCGTCCCATTTTTCCCGGCATTTTAGCAAAACCTTCAAACGCCCGCCTTCAATCGTCCGCAGCCATCGTGAAGAGGGTCAGGCGATGTTGCAAAGTCTTATGCCGGAAAACCTTTCAAAACTGGAATTCGAATAGACGGAAAGCACCAGCAAAAAAAGGCAGAGCCTGAACCAAGCTCTGCCTTTTTTGGAAACAAACAAATCTATCAGGACACAAACTGGCCTAGGAAATACCACGGATCCGATCAGAGCGGCGACGCAGGATTTCTACTGTGGTCAACATGATAACCGAGAAGGTGATCAAGATTGTCGCAACAGCAAGGATTGTCGGGCTAATCTGCTCACGAATACCCGACCACATTTGAAGCGGGATCGTACGCTGCTCAACACCAGCAATAAAGATTGCAACGATCACCTCATCAAACGAAGTCATCATGGCAAACAGGGCGCCAGAGATAACACCTGTCATAATCAACGGCATTGTCACTTTAAAGAAGGTGTAAGTCGGTGTCGCACCAAGACTTGCACCAGCTTTAATTAAGGTGTGGTCAAAGTTACTGAGCGTTGCCGTAACGGTAATAACCACAAATGGTGTCCCAAGTGCTGTGTGGGCCAAAATCAAGCCAACATAGCTCTGAGAGATACCAAGGCTGGAATAGAAGAAGAACATACCTGCTGCAGCAATAATCAAAGGCACAATCATTGGGGAGATCAACAGCCCCATAATCACACCCTTGAAAGGCAGCTCAGACCGACTCAACCCCAAAGCAGCAAGAGTGCCCAACGCGGCTGATAGAATAGTAGAGAAGAACGCAATAATCACAGAGTTCTTGATTGAATCAAGCCAGCGATCACTGGTCAAAAACTCCTCATACCAACGAAGGGAGTATGCACCCGGATCCAAAGTCAGCATACCTTGAGTAAAGCTGAAATAAGGTTCGGCATTAAATGAAAGCGGTACAATTACAAGAATTGGCGCAATCAAGAAGATAAATACTGCCACACAGAATATACGGAAGATGTAATACCAAGCACGTTCCAGTGGACCAGCATATGTAGGTATAGCCATGTTCTCTACCCCAACTTCACATTATTAACGCCGACAATGCGGTTGTAGACGCCATAGATACCCAACACCAACACCAGCAGCATAACACCGAGTGCAGCGGCAAGACCCCAGTTAAGTGATCCCTGCATGTGATAAGCGATCAGGTTACCGATAAACTGACCAGATTGTCCGCCAACCAGGGCAGGCGTAATGTAGTAACCAATGGACAGGATAAAGACGAGGATCGCCCCCGCAGAGATACCAGGAACCGTCTGTGGCAAGTAAACCTGCCAGAATGCGGTCCAAGGAGTAGCACCCAGTGAACGCGCTGCTCGTAGATAACTCGGTGGAACTGTTTTCATCACGGAATAAAGTGGCAAGATCATAAACGGCAACAGGATATGGGTCATAGCGACCACCGTCCCAATCGCATTATAGATCATTTGCACACGGGCTTCATCAGCAATGATTCCCAACCAAACTAATAGGTCATTCAAGATACCCTGCGCCTGTAGCATCGCAATCCAGGAACTCGTACGCACAAGCAATGAAGTCCAGAAAGGTAGCAGCACAAGGATCATCAAGACGTTAGCAGTCTTAAGCGGCATTGATGCCAAGAGATAAGACACTGGATAGCCCAGCAAGACGGTCATAGCTGTGATGAGCAATGACATCCATACTGTACGCCAGAACAGCTTCAGATAAATTTGCTCTTTCTCATCAACAAATGACACATCACCTTCTGGGGAGGTCTCCATGTCAAAAGCAGCAATGTAATAAGATGCCGTGAAGCTAGAGCCCAGGCGCTTAATCACACGCCAATTCTCAATGTCACCCCACCCCTTTTTAATTTTGATGAGGGATTCTTTATAGGGCGCTTCAATCTTTTTATGTTTTCGCGCGGTCCCCATGACCAAGCTACGCATGCCGCCCTTTTCATAGTTCAGGCGCTTCGCAGCTTTACCAATTGTTTTGGCTTTTCGACCTTCGATGATGTCTTGGGCAAGGGCCGCATAAATCGCTTCATCCGGTAGCTCTTGCTCATCCCAACTCTCGAGGGCAAGTGTTGTCTGTGGCATGAAATCACGAACCAGCGGATTATCAACACTGCGCCAAAGCATATTTCCAATCGGGGCAACAAAGGTCACGATAATGAAAATAACTAGCGGAGCAACCAACAAGGATGCTCTTATTTTGTTCCGGCGTAATGAGCGAGAAAGGTCAGCTTTTAGCCGTTTCTGCTCTTCTGGGGCTAGATCGCCCGATGCCTCAACTGATATCGACATGAATTTTTCCCAGACCTTCTTTGAGTTTCAATTTTAGTCATTGATTACCCAAAGAGTTTTTCCCTGTTAGGGTCCGTTATCTTTTTGGGGTCAGCTATTAATCTAGCTCTTACTTATTTTGATACGAAGGAGGGAGCCAGCTGGCTCCCTCTCGCAATATGGCTTATTGAGCCAACCAAGCGTTGAAACGTTCGCTTAGATCATCACCGTTATCCGCCCAGAAACCAGCATCCTTCTTGATAGGAGTTTTGAAGTTTGCAGGGTTAGTAGGCATGTGTGGGTTCATGTCCACACCGGTGTCGATGTGTGTCGTAATCAACGGTGCAGAAGACTTACGTGCTGGACCATAAGAGATGTACTTAGCTTGGTCAGCAAGAGCTTGAGTCGTTGTGGAGAAACGAAGGTAGTCCATCGCAGCTTTTTTGTTTGGAGCATTCTTAGGAATTACCCAACCATCAAGCTCAAACATCTGACCGTCCCAGATGATCGTGAAAGGCTGATTTTCAACGACCTGTGCGTTAAAGATACGACCGTTGTATGCAGAGGCAATTGTTACCTCACCATCAGCAAGAAGCTGTGGAGGTTGCGCACCAGCGTCCCACCAAACAACAGAATCTTTAATTGTGTCTAGCTTAGCAAACGCACGATCAACACCTTCTGGAGTGTCCAAAACGTCATAGATCTCGTCGTAAGGTACACCGTCAGCAGCAAGAGCCCACTCTAGGTTTGCACCAGGAATTTTCTCAAGAGCACGCTTACCTGGGAACTTTTTCAGGTCAAAAACGTCTGCAATTGTCTTCGGAGCATCACCAGAGAATGCGTTGTTGTTGTACGCAAAGAGAGTTGCATAAACGATTGTAGGTACGAAGCAACCGCTCAAAGAACCGTCAACGAAATCATCAAGAGGAAATGAACCGTCAGCGCCTTTGTCGAGGTCTTCGTTGTAGTCGATTTCTTCAACCAGACCTTCGTCACAAGCTGTTAACGCGTTACCTTCTAGGATATCAACAACATCCCAGGTACCGTTACCAGCTTCTGCCTGTGCACGCATACCGGCAAGACCGTTACCAGATTTGTCCTCGTCAAGAACTTCGATGCCAGTTTTTGCAGTGTACGGGTCACTGTACGCACCACGTTGGCTAGCGGTATAAGCGCCGCCCCAGGACACAACTGTGATGCTCTCAGCAGCCTGAGCTGCACCAGCAACAACCATAGAACCCAGCGCAATTGCTGTAGATAGTTTCAAAGTTTTCTTCATTCTTAATATGCCTCCCTAAGGCTTTTTGTGACCTTATGTTAGAAAAACACCATGTAATCTTTTGCTCTGGAATAAACAAAAGACGGTCGGTTATCAGGCATCAAGTGCCCGACAGTCATCAATACTCCAGCCCACAGGGATTGTATCTCCTTCTGCGAGCCCCTTCTTGTCAGAAGAGTTTGGAACTTTGACGATAAAGTCATCATGTCCGCAAACGTTCATACGAACACGGATATGATCACCCAAATAAATGACTTCTTCAGCTTTACCTGTGAACACGTTCTGACATTGCCCTTCAGAAGGATTTAGGAACACGCGTTCAGGCCGCAGAGAAAGAGTTGTTGCAGTGCCAGCACCATCGGTGTTGATATCCAAGGCCTTAACACGTTCACCGCTATCCAGAACAACCTCACAGATACCATCTGCTAAAGCATCGACTTTACCGCTGAGTTTATTGTTCTCACCAATAAACTGGGCAACAAAGGCATTTTCAGGCTTTTCATAAAGTTCTGTTGGCGGTGCAAGTTGCTGAATACGGCCATCTTCGAAAACAGCAATCCGGTTGGACATCGTCAAAGCCTCGGATTGATCATGCGTCACGTATACAACAGTAACACCAAGACGCTCATGAATATGTTTGATTTCATACTGCATCTGCTCGCGCAGGTTTTTATCCAACGCACCAAGGGGCTCATCCATAAGAACGAGGTCAGGCTCAAAAACAAGGGCACGCGCCACAGCAACTCGCTGCTGCTGACCACCAGACAACTGGGCTGGGCGTCGATTTCCGAACTCTCCCAATTCAACCATATCCAGAGCTCGCTGAACTTTCTCTTCAACTTCAGCCTTGCCCATTTTTCTGACCTGCAATGGAAACGCCAGATTTTCCGCAACGGTCATATGTGGGAAAAGAGCATAGTTCTGGAACACCATGCCAATGCCACGTTTATGTGGAGCGACATTGTTGATGGAACGTCCGTTCAGGAAAATGTCACCATGCGTTGCGGTTTCAAATCCGGCAAGCATCATCAGTGAAGTGGTTTTACCAGAGCCAGAAGGCCCCAACATTGTTAAGAATTCGCCCCGTGGTATGTCGACGTTAAGGTCTTTAACAACCAGATTTACGCCGTCATAACTCTTTTGGACCCCATCAAAGCGTACATACGCTTCACTAGATGCGGGATTCGCCATAGCGCTTATCGCCTCGCTACCTGTTCAAATTTTTCACGCCGTACGCGCTTATTTTATTTTCGCGTACATTAGAAACGCTAATTCCTAATGAATCAAGCACTCACAACAAATTATTGTGCAAATTCATAGAACAAGCATTAAATTCTATTTATTTTTCGACATTGAAATTCTTGTCTCTATCAAAGACTTCACTGACCCTGTCTCCCTTACTCGATTTGTATCGAGTTTTTTTATTTCTTTGCTTAAACACAGACGGGCATGATCATTTTACAGCCCATCGAAACACTCTTCTTAGTGAGAGCTTGAACTATTGTTTAACATAACTGCCAAACCTCAATCACGATGGCTCATGAACCAATTACTGTCATGAACAAGTGTGACATTAACATGAACAATTGAGACATAATGACTTTATTTTCGTTCAATTGCGACATTTTCATCTTTAAAATCGTCAATATACAAAATGAAATCCATCACAACGCCTTGTCCTATCACAAACTAAGAAAGTTAGGATAAACAACTCCTCAATCTGTAATGTACTCAGATCTTACTGAGACATGCCAACACATAAAATCCAACAAACATCGAGCCACTTTATCCGTTGGCTGTATCCCTCAATTACCATATGCTGGCTTAATCGGCACATAAGCACATAAGAAGTCTCACCCAAAAACATGATGGTATTGAATTACAAGTTCTTTACACCCGCGCAGATAATAAGCTATCTAGCGCTGACTATGACGTCCTGATTACCCTAGGCGAAGATAACGATCATACCCCCAAAGCGGGCAAGTTTTTTTATCGGCCACACGACCTGTTTGCAGTCCCATTTTTTGGACGAATACCCCAACTCTGGAACTGATACAGACAGCCCTTCTATTTCATGACAAAACAAGATTGGCACAACTGGTTCAACACGGCAAGATTATCTGATAAGCAACATATAGAAGGTCCTGTATTTCAAAATACTAACCTGATGACTCCTGCTGTTATGGCAGGACACGGAATCGTCTTATGCCCCCTCCCCCTAGAAGTTTACAAGGCCGAGATAGCACGAGGCAATCTCGCCGCTTTATCAGAGAACGAAATTAATACGAACTCAGGATATTTATAATAACTTTAGATTGAAAAATCAGAACCTGTCAGGATTTTTGTCCACTGGTTTAGAGTACTAACTGTAAACGAATCCTGACCAACAAAGAGGAAATCCTCCTCCTATGATTACACGAGATTTAACATCCATCAAACTTCCGGAACAACCTTACCTGGATTCAAAAGCCCCTTTGGGTCCAGTGCCTGTTTGATTTTACGCATGACATTAACCGCACGATCACCATGTTCTTTGACAAGATACTTTTTCTTCCCCATACCGATGCCGTGCTCTCCGGTACAGGTCCCCCCAAAACCTATAGCCATTTCCACCATAGCTTTGTTGATGCGTGCCGCACTGTCCATTTCATTTTGGTTTTCCGGATCAACAATAAAAAGAACATGGAAATTTCCATCTCCTACATGTCCGATAATCGGCGCAACCAACTCGGCCTCGTCAATCAGTTTTCGCGTTTGCAGAATACATTCTGATAGCTTTGAAACAGGGACACAAACATCCGTGGGCCAACCTTCACAATCAGACCGCAGATTGATACTGGCATAATAGGCATCATGACGTGCCTGCCATAGCTTATTACGATCCTCCTGTTCAGAGGCCCATTGAAAATCACCCCCCCCATAATCTTTAACTATTTCACCGACCTGCTCGGCTTGTTCGGCAACACCAGCCGCAGTTCCATGAAATTCAAAGAAAAGAGTCGGTAAAACAGGATAATTCAATTTAGAATAGCGATTAACCGCATCCATCTGCGCATCATCAAGCAATTCAATGCGCGCCACCAGAATACCCGTTTGCACAATCAACATTACCGCATCCACAGCGGCCTTAAGCTCGTCAAAAGAGCAAACAGCTGATGATATCGCTTCGGGGATACCATAGAGCTTTAACTGTAGCTCTGTAATAATACCCAGTGTGCCTTCTGAGCCCACCATAAGTCGTGTGAGATCATAACCAGCGGAAGATTTTCGCGCCCGTCCGCCTGTGCGAATAATTTCTCCGTCAGGCAAAACAACCGTTAGTCCCAGAACATTATCACGCATTGTTCCATAACGCACAGCATTGGTCCCTGACGCTCGCGTTGCTGCCATCCCGCCCAGGGATGCATCCGCACCAGGATCAATTGGGAAAAACATTCCCATATCCCGCAAATGATGATTAATCTGTTTACGGGTTACACCAGCCTCAACCCGACAGTCCAGATCTTCGTCATTTACTTCCAGAATGTTTCTCATTTCAGAAAGATCAATACAGAGGCCACCTGCAACAGCCGCAACATGTCCCTCTAATGACGTTCCTGTCCCAAAGGGAATGACCGGACAATCATGTTCGTGGCAAAGCTTCATGATGGCAGAGGCTTCTTCCGTTGAACGCACAAAGGCCACGGCCTCTGGCGGCATCACAGGATGATGGGATTCACCCTTACCGTGCCTCTCACAAATAGCGGCTGAAAAGTTCAATCGATCCCCAAGAATTTCAATAAGGGAAGACTTCAACTTATCATTAAGACGCACTCTATTCCTCATTAAACCACCTGCGAAACTATGAAGATTGGACTTTAAGGTCCTGAAGAAACAAATCATGCTGGACTAACATCATGAGATGATTACCCTATCACGGAAGGAAATCATCAACCACCTGACAATAATATTTATTTAAGTTTCATAGAGATACGGGCACCCCTTTGCGAGAAACAGAGTTATATCCACCAGTAAAGGCATATCTTGAAAATCAGGGATATGAAGTAAAATCTGAAATAAAAGGATGCGATGTCATTGCTGTTCGCGGCAATGAGACACCTGTTGTTGTTGAGCTGAAAACCAGCTTTAACCTGACACTCCTTTTTCAAGGCATTGATCGGCAAGCCTTGAGTGACGATGTTTACATAGCCTTTGCCATTCCCCACAAATTAAAGAAAACAAACCCCTGGTTTCGTCAGCAAAAAGATATCATCAAGCTCTGTCGTCGTTTGGGGTTGGGCCTTATCACGGTACGCATGGGAGCAAATCAACCAACAGATATTCAGGTTCACGTTGATCCCGTCCCCTATCAACCAAGCAAGAACAAGCGTCGCCAAGGATTACTGCTTCAAGAGTTTGAACGCAGAGTTGGCGACCCCAACGAAGGTGGTACGAATAAACGTCCAATCATCACAGCTTATCGCCAGGACGCTTTACGCTGTGCGAATTACCTGTATCAGCAACAAAAAGCAAAGGTCGCGGATATACGGAAGAATACATTAGTGGAAAAAACAGCTGCGATACTTCAACGAGATGTTTATGGCTGGTTCATCCGTGTTGAAAGAGGAATATACGAGCTGTCTCCCAAAGGCCTTGAAGCCATCAAAGAATATGATGACATCATAAAAAGCCTCCACATATTGAAGCCACCCGCAAAGTAAGTGCTGCTATAAATTTACGAAAAACAATGAAAGCGGCAAGCCCATCTCACAAACTGCATGTGTAACTTATCACGACCAAGTGATATAATTTTCTTTGATAACTTGCCACATCGGTGCCCTATTATCCTTTTAGGAATAGGGCATGAAGTATTTTTTTAAATCGATAAAACGCCTCACAGCCATTGTATTGCTTTTACTCGTTGGTCCCGGACTTGTTATTCTGACAGGTCAGGTTGATTTGAATACATCCTGGAGCAAAGCAAACCATGACAGAACAGGCATAGCGCCCGATCCTAACCTTGCTTCCGAAGCCATTGTACAGATCTATGGAGCACGCACCTTTAACTGGCGCGGAGCATTTGCAGTTCATACATGGATTGCGTTTAAGGAAAAGAACGCCCGAGAATACACACGGCTGGAAGTCATCGGCTGGCGTCACTACCGGGGGATGCCAGTTACTTCTGTGTCATCCGGATGGCCTGACAGAAACTGGTTTGGATCCAAGCCTGAAATTTATTATGACGTTCGTGGCAAACAAGCCGCTGAAATCATCCCAAAGATTATAGAAGCTGCAAAAACATATCGTTTTCCTGATCAATACGAAGCATGGCCGGGGCCAAACTCAAATACCTTTACGGCTCATGTTATCAGGCAAATTCCATCTTTGAATGTTGATCTACCGCCGACAGCCATTGGCAAAGACTATCTGGATGAAGAAGATTATTTCTTTGCCGCAGCTCCCAGTAACACAGGCCTTCAATTGTCTCTCTATGGCATCGCAGGTATTACACTTGCCAAATCGGAAGGTCTGGAGATCAATATCCTCGGGTTAAACTTCGGCGTTGACCCGGATAACGTAGCCCTGCGCTTGCCCGGTATTGGCAAAGTTGGCTTCATAGAAAGTTCTGCTGCATCCCAATCGCAAAATTGACAAAAACTCCTGATATAAATTTCAAATTAGAAAATTAACGTTATAAATACCGTTAGAAGCTGTAACCTTATGATTTTGGTTCCCTTGCCTACTGTTACAGGGATTGACTCTCATGCAGTGGCAAGCTAGTGCAAAAGAATTACATTACAGCACTTTCAGAAGCCTCTACGATAGACGCACCACAGACAAAGGCATAATAAACAGACAATGAGTATCTGGGGAAAAATTGTTGGCGGAGCAGCAGGCTTCGCACTTGGTGGACCTATTGGTGCTTTTCTCGGCGCTATGGCCGGGCACGCAGTTGACCGTATGCGCTCGGAAACAGAGGAAGAAGGCACAGACAGCACCAAACAAATTACCTTTACGATTGGCGTGATCGTCCTTGGCGCAAAGATGGCAAAGGCCGACGGCGTTGTTACCAAGGATGAAGTTGCTGCCTTTAAACAGGTTTTCCGTATTCCCCCGGAAGAGATGAAGAATGTTGGACGTCTTTTTGATCGCGCAAGACAAGATGCTGAAGGCTTTGAACCCTATGCGAATCAAATCGGGAGAACCTTTAAAGACAATCCAGCTGTTCTTGAAGAACTCTTGAATGGTCTATTTCACATTGCGAAGGCTGACGGCAATGTTTCCCCCGAAGAGGTTGTTTATCTGCAACGTGTTGCGGAAATTTTTGGCTTTAGCGAAACGCAATGGGATCGCCTGCACGCATCAAACATAGGGCCGGACAAATCAGATCCTTATAAAATTCTAGGCATTACACGTGAAAGCAGTGATCAGGAAATTAAGTCCGCACACCGAAAACTTGTTATTGAAAATCACCCGGACAAGCTTGTAGCACAGGGCATGCCACAAGAGTTTGTGGATCTTGCAAATGAAAAACTTGCCGCTATCAATGCTGCTTACGACCAAATCAAACAACTCAGAAGTTAAGAATCAAAAGTAAAATGGCGCCTCCTTCTCATCTAGTCGCTCTTAATAGCGCCGGATTGCGTTTTGGTACAAAAACGCTCTTTAATGATCTCACCTTTGGTTTGGCTCGCGGCGAAAAAGCCTGTTTGGTTGGCAGAAACGGTACGGGCAAGTCCACGCTTTTGAAAATCATGGCAGGACAACAGGAACTGGACGAAGGGCAACGTTTCCTTCAACCCGGCATAACTGTTGCCTATCTACCGCAGGATCCTGTCTTCAATCAGGATGAAACTGTCTTTGATCATGTAAAAGCTGGATTGCGTCCGGATGTCAGCGAAGCGGACTATCTCGTCGATGCCATGCTCAACCACGTCAAGCTTCCGGGTGACAGACGATTAACGGGCCTATCCGGTGGCGAAGGCCGTCGTGCAGCATTGGCGCGTGCGCTGATCAGCGATCCCGAAGTCCTCTTGATGGATGAACCAACGAACCACCTCGACCTACCGACAATACAATGGCTGGAAGAAGAGCTGAAAAACTTCCGTGGTGCCCTGATGGTTATCAGTCATGACAGAGCTTTTCTCAATCACCTTACCCGCCAAACATTTTGGCTTGACCGTGGCGCCATTCATCGTCTTGGCAAAGGTTTTGAGCATTACGAAGCCTGGGCCGAAGAAATGCGTGAGAACGAGGAACAGGAGCTCCATCGGCTCAAACGAAAAATTGTCCGAGAAGAGCACTGGCTCCAACGCGGCGTGACCGGGCGACGGAAACGTAACATGGGCCGCCTGCGGAACTTACAGGACCTCCGGCAAAAGCGCGCAGAGTGGATGAAAGGCCCGGGAACCGCCAAGCTTCAGGTAGAGACGCTTGATACTGGCGGGGATAAAGTCATCACTGCCGAAAACATTAGTAAATCTTATCCTCTGGCCGACGGTGGAACCCGCGAAATCATTAAAGATTTCAGTACCAAGGTCAAACGCGGTGATCGTATTGGTATTGTTGGCCCCAATGGTGCCGGAAAATCCACCCTTGTCAAAATGCTGGTTGAAAAGATTGAACCGGATACCGGCAAAGTCGATCTGGGTACAAATCTGACCATGCTGTACTTTGATCAAAAACGCGAAGATCTTGACCCCAACAGTACTCTTTGGGAAACCATGTCTCCAGGGGGCGGTGATTCCATCATGGTCCGGGGACAACAAAAGCATGTTGTCAGTTACTTGAAAGACTTCCTGTTCGACGAAGGCCAGGTTCGCCAACCAGTTTACACTCTCTCTGGTGGTGAAAAGAACCGCCTGTTGCTTGCCCGTATGTTTGCTCAGGCAAGTAACTTGCTGATCCTGGATGAGCCCACAAATGATCTGGACATGGATACTCTTGATCTGTTGGTCGAGGTGCTTGATGAATATGATGGCACACTTTTACTGGTAAGTCATGATCGTGATTTTCTCGACCGGCTGGCAACCGCCATTTATGCGGTTGAAGGCGATGGCACCGTTATCGAATACGCTGGTGGCTATAGTGATTATCGTGCTCAGAAAGCGCTCAGCAATAACGCAGATGACGTATCTGGCACGTCGTCTGAAAAAGCTTCCGGAAAATCCAAAACATCCAAAAAGGAAAATGCTCCACGGGCAAAATCCTCTGCAAAGCTTGGATACAAAGAACAGCGGGAACTCGACTCATTACCGGGTTTAATCGAAAAACTAACCGAGCAATCTGAAAAGCTTCAGGCAGAAATGGCTGATCCGGAACTCTACAGTAAAAAACCGGAACGTTTTCAGGAAGCCAGTAAACTTCTTGAAAAAGCACAAAGCGAACTTGAAGCCGCGGAAGAACGCTGGTTGGAACTGGAAGAAAAACAAGAGAACCTCAAAACTGGGAAGCAGTAGAGCCACAGGTCATTCCCTAGCAGCAAGGTTGATTAAGGATTAAAACGCAAGCATGGAACAAGTTGATTGTGTTGTCATTGGCGCGGGCGTTGTTGGTATGGCCTGTGCTCGTGCACTGGCATTATCTGGACGCGAAGTTATCGTCATTGAAAAAGAGTCCATGCCCGGATCTGAGATCTCAGCCAGAAACAGTGGCGTAATTCATGCAGGCATTTACTATCCACAAAACAGCCTAAAGGCAGAACTTTGCGTCAAAGGTAAAGAACTGCTCTATAGCTATTGCAATAATCACGCAGTGCCCCATGAAAATTGCGGCAAACTGATCGTCGCAACAACATCCGCAGAAGAAAAAACACTGGAAGACATCAGGCAACGAGCACACAAAAACGGCGTTGATGATTTATACTATCTTTCCCAATCAGAAATAAAAGATCGCGAACCAGAACTCCGCGCGACCAAAGCCCTTTACTCACCATCCACGGGAATTGTTGACGTTCACAATCTTATCCTGGCTTTTCAGGGTGATCTGGAAAACCGGGGCGGTATGATTGCCTTTAATACACCTGTTACTGGTGGCGAGGTCAGCGACCAAGGAATTATCCTACATACTGGCGGCGAAAGCCCGATGACACTTCGGGCAAAAACAGTCATCAATGCTGGGGGACTCCATGCTCCGAGATTAGCAAGCAACCTCACTCACTTTCCAAAAGACTGTGTGCCCAACCTCTTCTATGCAAAAGGCAATTACTTTAGCCTCAATGGTAAAGCACCTTTTTCAAGCCTGATATATCCTGTCCCAGAAGTTGCTGGCTTAGGCGTTCATGTTACCTTGGACATGGAAGGCCAAATCAGATTTGGCCCGGATGTGGAATGGGTAGAACGCCTTAACTACGAAGTATCTCCTGACAGGTCCAAGCCATTTTACGATGCGATCCGGCGTTATTGGCCTAACCTAAAAGATGATACTTTAACACCTGATTATTCCGGCATACGCCCGAAACTTCAGGCACCGGGTGCTCCAGCCGTGGACTTTGTCATTCAAGATAAAAACAATCACGGTATTCCCGGCTTAATAAACCTCTTTGGGATTGAATCTCCGGGATTGACTGCGTCTATGGCCATTGCCGAAAAAGTTCTGACGCTTGGCATCTAGGAAAAAAGCATCAGCCTTCGCATCAGGCAGAATAGGCTTTGCGAGGAAGTCTCGACGCCTCTTTTCGGCACCAAAAGTAAAGCCACCCAAACGATAAGAATTCTGCATCTCTTTTTTCAAGGAGAAGTATTGCAAAAGCTGATGTATCAGTCGAATTTTTCTCATCGCAATAATCCTTAGTAACGAGCAACAATCTGAATTTTCAATTCTGATCAATAGTTAAGATTAATGGCTATTGTTATTCAAACTGGTATTTGTCATACTGGAATGAGATTTTCTCATAGGAAAAAAATGCGCCGACAGCTCCCTCCCCTTAATGCACTCAAAGCATTTGAAACCGCAGCCAGAAGGTTAAGCTTTACAGATGCAGCAGATGAACTGAATGTGACGCAAGGTGCAATAAGCCGCCAAATAAAAACACTGGAAGATTATTATCAAGTTCAACTGTTCGAACGAGAGCACCGAGGCCTCAGCCTTACTGAAAACGGGAGAAAATTGCTTCCGGTTTTAAGTGATGTATTTGACCGTGTTCACGAAATATCTGAAGAGCTCACAGGAACATCCGAAGAGCTTACAATCAAAGTCTTCCCTTCCTTTGCAGTAAGATGGCTTATCCCCCGATTATCCCAATTTCAACAGCTTGAACCTGATATTAATATAAGACTAACCACAGCCTGGTTTCCTGTCGATTTTGACAGGGAAAATTTCGACGCGGGAATATTGCATAGCCACTGTATGCAATCAGGCCTTCACGACACCATCGTTACAAATGAATGGATGACACCCGTTTGCGCCCCCACAACTTTGGAAAAGCTCTCTAACCCTCAAGATCCTAATTCGCTTAACGAAGCAATGCTCTTGCATTGTGGCAGTTCCCATAAAGACGGGAGCCAATTAACCCCTCAGAGCAAATACAGGGAATGGGCACAATGGTGCAAAGAAGCAAAAACGACATCTCTAGACCCAAATCAAGGTGAAGCCTTTGACACCACTGATAGCGCCCTTCAGGCTGCAGCAATGGGGCATGGGATCGCTCTAGGCGATCTTATGATGATCGAAAGCGATGTGGCTGCCGGGCGACTTGTCATACCTTTTCCTCATCTTGTATCCCTTATCGGGCAATATCATATTGTCAGTCCGAAAAACAAAGCCAACAGGCCCGCCCTTCGGAAATTCAGACAGTGGTTACTCTCTGTCAACGAAGATATCATTGCCCACAATCCAATCCTAAAAGAGCTTGAAGCGAAACCACACAAAGCACCGATGGCAGAAACGGAAAGCCCTCTATGAAAATAAATACTACTTTCCAGTCTCCGAACTTTGGCCCTCGCCCAGAGGGATCTGAGATAGATATGCTTTTGCTTCACTACACAGGTATGAAAGCAGGCAAAGAGGCACTTGAACGCCTATGTGATAGAGCAGCACAAGTAAGCGCCCATTACCTTATCGAAGAGAATGGAGAGATTTTTAAGCTTGTCCCGGAAGAACAGCGTGCATGGCATGCTGGGCTTGCATACTGGAACGGAGAGACAGACATCAACAGTTGTTCTATAGGAATAGAAATCGTCAACCCCGGTCACGAGTGGGGATACCGCCCCTTTCCCGCCGCACAAATGGAAGCAGTAATAATCCTTAGCAAAGGAATTTTAGAACGACACTCTATTCCAGCGCAAAGAGTATTGGCCCACTCAGACGTAGCACCCGATCGCAAAGAAGATCCTGGAGAACTATTTAATTGGGAGATTCTAGCAAAACAAGGCATCGGCCTTTTCCCAGACAAAACAACAGAGAATAACAGCATTTCAAAAGACGGCTTTCTTTTAAAATTGAGCAAATACGGTTATCGACTTGATATTGAAAACCCAACGGGACCAATAACAAAAGCTGCCATCATTGCCTTCCAAAGGCACTTTCGATCAAGCAAGCTGGATGGGAAAATTGATCAGGAATGCTGCCAAATTCTTGCAGATCTCTATTCACAGCTTGACGACAGACCATAAGCCCCCTAACTGTAGCGCGTCAGACGGTCCGACAGGCTGCTCTTTCTGGCAGGCCTTGCCTGAACCGGAAAGGGAGGAAAGTCCGGGCTCCACGGGAATACGGTGCCGGGTAACGCCCGGCGGGGGCGACCCTAGGGAAAGTGCCACAGAAAGCAAACCGCCTGTAGGCAGCATTCCTTTATGGATTGTGACAAGCAGGTAAGGGTGAAAGGGTGTGGTAAGAGCACACCGCGCGGCCAGAAATGGAAGCGGCACGGTAAACCCCACCGGGAGCAAAACTAAATAGGGTCGGCAGGTTCACAAAACCTTGTTTTGAGGAATCAGGTGTTTTTCCGCATCGTCGACCGGGTCAGTTGCGAGAGGTGTTCAGTAATGAGCATCCCAGATGAATAGCCTTCCGTTGTTACGGGCTTCGGCTTTGTGACAAGCGACAAAACCCGGCTTATGACCGTCTGACATATTTTTCCTACTTTTTGCCCCGACCACCCCAATCCATAAAAACCAAGGTCAATACCTCATACCTACATCATCCCCATATTTAAAGATCAAGAACAGTTTCATCAACAAAATCAAACCAAAAAACCGCCCAAACACACAGAATATTTGCATAAAATTTATCATAAAAAATAAGCAATTAACTATGTTTTAACCATACCTTGACACAACCTGAAACCATTGACACCCATCAAATCCCATGATATCCCATAATATCCCATTTGAGATCAGAAACGACCCATTTCAGACCAAATCGGGAACAGGGCGAGATAAGAACACAGGGGTGTGTTCTTAAAAGACCAATATCGGTCAATTTATTTTGGGGCGAAATCAGTGACCTTTTTTATAGGTACATTTGAAAACAAGGTAGACAAGAAGGGCCGCGTATCGGTTCCGGCTACCTTTCGCCAAATGCTCGCTGATCAACCTTTTCAGGGAATAGTTATTTTCCGCTCCTATCGTGCAAATGCCCTGGAAGCAGCTGGGATGGATTTCATGCGCCGCCTCCACAAAAGCATGAGTTCAAATCTCGATCTCTTCTCTGACGAGCACGATGATCTTGCTACAGCTATACTTGCAGACTCTCACCAGCTTTCATTTGACGGCGACGGGCGAATTCTTTTGCCTCCTGCACTGATCGCACACGCCCAAATCGATGATCGCGCTGCCTTTGTTGGAAAGGGAGACCTGTTTCAAGTTTGGAATCCTGCAACTCTGGAAGAGAAAAAACAAGAAGCCCGTGATCGCGCCAAAGCCAAAAAGCTGACGATTACACTGGATAGAGAAGGAGAGAATGGATGACCCCACATCTTTCTCCGCTTGCTATCCCGCAACCTGCTTTCTGCTCACACGATCAAGCATCAACATCATCTGCGGTTAATCTCAATGCCAAGCAAGATGGTCATTACTCAGTCATGTTGCCAGAAATCATCGCTGCCCTGACCCCACAGGACAACGAAATTTTTGTCGATGGCACCTTTGGTGCCGGTGGCTATAGTTGTGCGATTGCACAACAGGCAGATTGTAAAGTTTTTGGTATTGATCGGGACCCAACCGCGCATGAAAGCGCGAAAAAATTACCCGAAGTCATTTCAGGTAAAATCTCGACACTTTCCGGCTGTTTTGGTGATATGCAAAAGCTCCTGAAACAGGCCGGCATAAACAAAGTTGACGGCATCACGCTGGATTTAGGCGTTTCCTCTATGCAACTTGATCAAGCAGAACGTGGTTTCTCCTTTCAGGAAGATGGCCCACTTGATATGCGCATGGACGGACCAAATTCAAACCAACGTCCGCCAGCATCCCACATCGTTAATACCTACGAAGAAAAAGAGATTGCTGATATTCTCTACAAATATGGAGAAGAAAAAAAATCTCGCCTGATTGCACGTGCAATTGTTACAGATCGGATCGAGAAGCCTTTTGAGACGACATTACAGCTCGCGGAACTCATTCGCCGCATTATAAGACAAAAACCGCGAAAAGATGGAAAATCGATCCACCCCGCCACCCGTTCATTCCAAGCATTACGCATCTTCGTCAATGACGAACTGGGTGAGTTGGAACGTGGTTTGGAAGCTGCAGAACAACTTCTGAATTCCGGTGGACGCCTGGCAATAGTCTCGTTCCATTCTCTGGAAGATCGTATCGTTAAAAACTTTTTACGCGAACGCAGTGGGGGGACGCCGCAGGGCTCCCGTCATTCTCCGACGGTCGAGCCCGCGGCTCTGCGTAAAGCCCCCTTCACTCTGCCGACAAAAAAGGCCATCGCACCCAGCGAGGAAGAATGTAACGAAAATCCTCGTTCCCGTTCCGCAAAGCTACGGGTAGCGATCCGCACGGATGCGCCCTATACACAAGGGGGGGCCGCATGAAAAATCTTGGCCTCACTATCTGGATCGTTGTTGGCGCCGCCTGTGCGATTGTGCTCTTTCAAATCAAAGAAGAAGTAAACGCCCTTGAAGGGCAGTTGGCTCAGGTTGAATCCCAAATTAAACGGGATAAAGAAGCCATTCGCATTTTACAGGCGGAGTGGAGCTATCTTAATCGTCCAGAGCGCTTGGCACGTTTGTCTTCACAGTATCTGGAACTAAAACCATTGGATCCGGCGCAAATTGTCACCCTATCAGATCTTCCCTACAAAGATCAGGAACAAGTGCCCGGTACAAGCATCAAACTACCAGGGTCCGCAACCCCTGCCAGCGCAGAGGTGACAGAATGAGTGATTGGCGCGATGATAACAAACAAGGCCGTTTAACCAATTTAAACAATCCTCAGACGCCCAAGTCAGTCATCACACTGGATGGACGATTGCGGCAAGCACTCGAAGTTGGTCGAACAAGGTTGATTGTATCTGGTGCCTTGATGGCTATGGCCTTTATGGTCATCTCTATTCGTTTAGTTGACCTGACTCTTTTACAAGGCCCCAGAGCAAGCACAAAAACAGTACAGGAAATTGACGAGGCTCCGCCGATTCAAACAACCCGTGCCGATATTGTTGATCGTAACGGTATTGTTTTAGCCACAACACTTCCAACTGCATCACTTTACGCCGAACCAAGGAAAATTCCCAATCCGGAAGCCGCTGCCAGAGTTCTGGCGGATGTTTTGCCTGAAATTTCCCAAGACAAGTTGCTAAAAAAACTTTCATCAAACCGCGGCTTTATCTGGATAAAACGCAATCTGACACCACGTCAGCAACATGCGATTAACAATCTGGGCATTCCCGGTCTGGAATTTGAACAAGAACAGCGCCGGTTTTACCCCCATGGTAACCTTGGTGCCCATGTCATCGGCTTTACAAATGTTGATAACAAAGGTTTGGCCGGAATAGAGCGCTCTTTTGACCGTGTCTTGCGTGAAAATCCTGAACCTATTCAACTAAGCCTTGATCTGCGTATCCAACATATATTGCGTGAAGAAATGGCACGCTCGATGAAAGAGTTCAGTGCTATTGGTGCCGCAGGCATTGTCATGGACGTGCACACAGGTGAAATCATCTCCTCAGTGTCACTCCCCAGTTTTGACCCCAGTAACCCGGGAACAGCCTCTGATGATTCACGATTTAACCGCGCGACGCTCGGTATTTATGAAATGGGTTCTACTTTCAAACTACTCACATCATCCATGGCGCTTGATGAAGGTATTGCCTCGGTCTATGATGGTTATGATGTCAGCCAGCCTATTCGTGTATCCCGCTTTACGATCAATGACTACAAGCCTTTAAAACGTTGGCTCTCTGTTCCGGAAATTCTTATTTATTCCAGCAACATCGGTACCGTTCAGATGGCAATGGAAGTTGGTACAAAAGCCCAGCGCAAATATCTGTCCAACTTTGGTTTACTACGTCCGGCATCCGTTGAAATAAATGAAGTTGGCACCCCACTTGTTCCCTCACCATGGCGTGAAATCAATACCATGACCATCTCTTACGGCCACGGTATTGCCGTAAGCCCATTACAACTGAGCTCTGCCATCTCCAGCCTTGTGAACGGCGGCACATTAAAGCCTGCTACTTTCATTAAACGCGCAGAAGATGACGTTCCTCTTGGGCGTCGTATTCTAAACGAAAAAACGTCTGATTATATGCGTGATTTAATGAGACTTGTTGTTTTGCACGGTTCAGGTAAAAACGCCAATGCCAAGGGGTATCTCGTCGGAGGAAAAACAGGTACTGCTGACAAATTAAGAGGCGGGCGTTACGTAAAAAATTCACGCGTTTCCTCGTTTGTTGCGGCCTTCCCGATGAACAATCCACGCTATGTTGTTTATGTCATGGTCGATGAACCCAAAGGCACCAAGAAAACATATGGATTTGCAACAGGTGGTTGGGTCGCAGCCCCCGTTGTCAAACGTGTTGTAGAGAGAATGGCGCCACTAATGGGTATTGAGCCCGCGTATATTGAAGATGCCGATACTGTAGGAAATACGATTTTGAAAAAGGCAAAAGCCCGCATGGAAGGACGTAAGGTTGCGGCTAGATAAACTGTTGTCAAAAATACCTGAAGAACTTCGTCCCTCAAACAGTGATGACAACAGGGAAATAACAGGATTGTCTCTTGATAGTAGAAGAATAGAAACAGGTTACCTTTTTGCTGCTCTGCCTTCAGCAGTTGAAGGCGGCCCCGATGGCTTTGACTTTATTCCGCAGGCTCTGGCTTCCGGCGCAACCACTATTCTTGTAGCATCCGACAAAGACACCTCTGCATACGAAGCCAAAGTTGCTGTTCTGAAAAGTGATAACCCACGACAGACGATATCATTACTGGCAGCTGCTTTTAGCGAGGAACAACCACAAACACTGGTTGCGATTACAGGCACAAATGGCAAAACATCAATTGCGACTTTCACACGACAAATTTGGGGAGCTCTTGGGCATAAAGCTGCCAGCCTTGGAACCCTTGGTATTTACCCACCGATTCCAAATGCACCGGCGGCCTTAACAACACCTGACTCTATTGGACTTTTTAATAGCCTCAAAGATCTGGCTACCCTCGGCTATAGCCATTTGGCTCTTGAAGCATCCAGTCACGGATTGGATCAATACCGTCTTGACGGCCTTCGTTTGAAAGCAGCCGCTTTTAGTAATCTTTCCCAAGATCATCTCGACTACCACCCGGATATGGTCAGCTATCTGGACGCCAAGCTAAGATTATTCCGCGACTTACTCCCTGCGGGCGCAACTGCTGTTCTCAATGCAGATATGCCAGAGTATAGGAAAATTGCCAAAATTTGCGCTGGAAAAAATCACCAAATTATCAGCTATGGTCACACCACCAGCGATCTGCAAATCATAAAACAAAACCCAACAACAGAAGGGCAAGATCTGACCTTGTGCCTTTTCGGGGAACTCCATGAAGTTACACTGCCTGTGACAGGCAGTTTTCAGGCTTCCAATATTATGGCAGCAGTTGGCCTCACGCTTGCGGATGGTGCAGATCTTAAAGAAATCCTTGCAATCTTACCTTCTTTGGAAGGTGTTCCTGGGCGCGCCGAAAAAATTGGCAAAACGGCAAAAGGCGGCGCAGTTTATGTTGACTATGCCCATACTCCTAATGCTGTTGAAATCATTATTCAGGCACTGCGCCCGCACACATCGGGTAAACTTTCTATTATTATAGGTTGTGGTGGTGACCGCGATCCGGGGAAACGCCCTCTAATGGGTCGCATTGCTGATAAGTTGGCAGATCAAGCTTACATTACAGACGACAACCCCAGAACGGAAGACCCCGCGACTATCCGCGCACAGGCAATGGCTGCTGCCCCAAATGCGATTGAGATTGATGATCGTAAAAAAGCCATTTTTAGAGCCGTTTCAGACCTAAGTGACGGAGATCTCCTTATTATTGCCGGAAAAGGTCATGAAAGCGGCCAAATTGTCGGTGATAAAGTTCTTCCCTTTGATGATCGCATTGTTGCCAAAGAAGCAATAGAGCATACGCTAGAAAACCGGAATACAGCCCAGGATACAGGAGATCCAGATCGTGCGTGAAGTTTTGTGGACGGCCGCAGAAGCAGCAAATGCAACAGGTGGCGAGAATACACATGACTGGCAAGCAACAGGCCTGTCTCTGAACACCAGAAGCCTGGAAAAAGGCGACTTGTTTTTTGCACTGCAAGGTCCAAACTTTGATGGACACGATTATGTCGCCAAGGCCTTTGAAGAAGGCGCATCCGCAGCAGTCGTTCAACGTCGACCCGAACGCCTGCCTGATGATGCTCCTCTCCTGATCGTCGATGATACACTCGGCGCCCTCAACCGATTTGGGGCGGCAGCTCGTGCCAGCAGCCCTGCTAAATTCATCGGCGTAACAGGTTCCGTCGGCAAAACAACAATCAAAGAAATATTACGTCACTGTCTCAGCCAACAGGCCGAAACCGCAGCCAGCGCAGCAAGCTTCAATAATCATTGGGGTGTTCCGCTCAGTCTGGCAAGGATGCAACGCAACGCTGTCTATGCTGTCAATGAAATAGGCATGAGCAGTAGCGGGGAAATTCGCGAGTTAACCAAGCTGGTACGCCCCGACGTTGCCATCATCAGCACTATCGAAGCTGCACACTTTGAATTTTTTAAATCACTTGAAGAAATTGCAGAGGCAAAGTGTGAAATATTCGAAGCCATGTCTTCAGACGGTATCGCAATACTAAATCGCGATCATCCGCTTTTTGACTTCATGGCTGAACGCGCAAAAATAAACAGCATTACAAATATTATCAGTTTTGGGGAGCATCCCAAAGCGCAGGCTCGCCTGATCGGATACGAGCTTTTTGCTGAATACAGTCGGGTTCAGGCAGATATTTGCGGCAAGATTGTTGATTACACAATTTCCAATCCCGGATTTCACTGGATTTTAAATAGCCTAGCCGCCCTTGCCGCAATTGACGCCGTTGGTGCAGATGTAGAGAAAGCGGCAGCCGATTTAAGCACCATACACGGACTACCCGGGCGTGGCGAAAAATCCGTACAGGCCCTCGCAAACGGCAAACATTTCGAACTCATCGACGACAGCTACAATGCAAACCCGGCATCCGTTCGCGCCAGCATAAATGTCCTGGCAAATTCCGTCCCCGATAACACAGGACGCAGGATAGCAGTTCTGGGTGACATGTTGGAGCTTGGTAAAGAAGCAAGGAAAATACACGCAGATCTCGCCGCTCCCCTTAACGATGCCAATATAAATCTCGTGTTTACTTGCGGGCAATACATGAAATCCTTACACGAAGCCCTGCCCGCGAGGTTACGCGGTGTTCACACAGAAAGTTCACAAGAATTAGCCGTCGTTCTGGCCACGGAACTTCAGGCCGATGACATTGTATCAGTCAAAGGATCATTGGGAAGCAAGATGTCCGTGATTATAGAAGCTCTGAAATCTCTATCCGTACAAAATGATGGAGGAAACGAGTAATGTTGTATGAAATATTCTTTCCACTGTTTGATAACTATTCCCTGTTCAATGTTTTCCGATACATTACCTTCAGAAGCGGTGGTGCCGTTCTGACCGCCCTGCTCATCTCCTTTATCTTTGGCCCCAAAATCATTCGCTGGCTTAAAGACAAGCAAGGTGAAGGTCAACCGATCAGAGATGATGGGCCGGAAAGCCATCTCTTGACCAAAAAAGGAACCCCGACTATGGGAGGCGCACTGATACTGCTCGCCCTGTCGATCTCCACCTTGCTTTGGGCAAATCTTAGCAATCCTTTTATCTGGATTATTCTGCTTGTGACCATTGGCTTTGGCCTTATTGGTTTTGGGGATGATTACCTCAAGCTAACACAACGTAATACCAAAGGACTTCCGGGCAAAGCCAAATTACTTGCCCAAGTCCTGATATCTGTTCTTGCTGCTACGGGCACAATGGCTGTCAGCCCCTCTGAAATGGGAACTCATCTGGCGATCCCTTTCTTCAAGGAACTTATGCTGAACCTTGGTCTTTTCTATGTTCCGTTTGCCGTCTTTGTTATGGTTGGCGCATCAAATGCAGTTAACCTGACGGACGGACTTGATGGATTGGCAACCGTTCCCGTCATGATCGCCGGAGCCTGCTTCGGCCTGATCTCATACCTTGTCGGTAATACCATTTTTTCTGAGTACCTGCAGATTTCCTATATACCGGGTACAGGTGAGCTGACAGTCTTCTGTGGTGCTCTTGTCGGCGCTTGCCTTGGGTTCCTTTGGTTCAATGCTCCGCCCGCAATGGTCTTTATGGGCGATACCGGATCCCTAAGCATGGGCGGTGCCTTGGGTACTATTGCTGTCATCACCAAGCACGAAATTGTTCTTTCAATAATCGGTGGCCTCTTTGTTCTTGAAACGGTTTCGGTAATCGTTCAAGTCGCCTCATTCAAAACGACAGGGAAACGCGTTTTCCGAATGGCTCCTCTGCATCATCACTTTGAAAAGAAAGGGTGGGCAGAACCAACGGTTGTTATTCGCTTTTGGATTATCTCTATGATCCTTGCCCTCATTGGTCTAGCCACATTGAAACTTAGATAAGAAGTAATGATCGACTTGAACACATATATCAGCTCAACCAGTGGAAAAGCCTTTGCCGTTTTAGGTTTGGGGCGTTCCGGGTTGACGGCTGCATGTGCTCTTGTTCGCTCTGGCGCAAAAGTTTGGGCTTGGGATGACAATCCAGCAGGGCGTGAAAAAGCTGAAAAAGCGGGGCTTGAGCTTATTGATCTGAACAGCTGTGATTGGGATGCAGTACAAACTCTCGTAATGTCACCTGGCATCCCTTTGACACACCCCGCACCACATCCGGTTGCAGCAGCGGCCAAAAATAATGATGTTGAGATCATATGCGAAGTCGAGCTTCTTTACCGAGCAGCCTCTGAACCGACTTTCATTGGTATTACTGGCACCAATGGGAAATCAACGACCACAAGTCTTATCGCACACATTTTGACCTCGGCCGGACGTAAGGTTGCTGTCGGGGGTAATCTTGGCACCCCAGCTCTGGAATTACCACCGTTGGACACAACGGGTATCTATGTTCTGGAGATGTCGTCTTATCAGCTCGATCTATTATCTCAACTAACTTTTGATGTCGCGCTTTTCATGAACATCAGCCCAGATCATCTTGACCGCCATGGCGATATAAATGGCTATATCAAAGCAAAGAAACATATTTTCGAACGTCAGACAAAAAACGATACAGCCATCATTGGAATGGATGATAACTACACTCGTGCAGTCTTTGATTCCATCAACCAGATGGGAACCGTAAAAGCTGTACCTATTTCCGGTTCAACCAGACTGGCGGAAGGTGTTTTTGTGGCGGAAGGTCAGCTTATTGACGATGCTTTTTCAGACGAAAAAAGTATTACTGATCTTAGTTCAATCGAACGTTTGCCGGGCAACCACAATTATCAGAATGCTGCGGCTGCTTTTGCAGCCTGCCGATCCGTTGGATTAACAGATAGCGAAATCAGCACCGGGATGAAATCATTTCCCGGTTTGGCTCATCGTCAGGAGCTTGTAACAACCAAGGGCGGCATTCGCTATATCAACGATTCGAAAGCCACCAATGCCGATGCTGCCGCACGTGCACTCGGTAGTTATGACAATATCTACTGGATAGCCGGCGGACGCGCAAAAGAAGGCGGCATTGAAAGCTTGTCATCATACTTTCCACGTATTCGAAAAGCCTATTTGGTTGGTGAGAGCGCTAATATTTTTGCAAATCAGATTGGCAATTCTCTTGCCTATGAGGTTTGCGGAACGCTCGATGTTGCTGTCAAAAAAGCAGCTAACGATGCTGCTCAATCGACAGAAAAAGACCCTGTTGTTCTTCTATCCCCGGCTTGTGCATCTTGGGATCAATACCGCAGCTTTGAACTTCGGGGCGATCACTTCAAAGAGTGTGTATCAGAGCTTAAATACCAGCCTGTAAAGGAAATTGCCTCATGAGCACTTTTTCTCGTACAGACACATCTGTTTTAGGTCGCTGGTGGTGGACGGTGGATCGCTGGAATCTTGCTGCATTACTTGCACTTATGGGATTTGGCGCTCTTTTGGTCCTTGCCGCCTCGCCCGCAGCCGCAGATCGGATCAGCGGTGTTGGTACCTTCCAACTCGCAAAACGTCATTTCCTGTTACTCCCGGCGGCGGCAGCGTTTATGATCGGCATATCCTTAATGCCTGTGAAAAAAGTACGCCGTTTTGCTGTTATCGGGATGGGGTTGACAGTGTTCGCCTTACTGGCAACACTCGTACTAGGTGTTGAGATCAAAGGTGCGACCCGATGGATCAATGTTCTCGGCTTCTCTCTTCAGCCGTCTGAATTTGTGAAACCTTTTTTTGCGGTAACTGTCGCCTGGATGCTTGCCAGTGCAAAGAGTGATGAAGGTATTCCCGGCACCTGGATTGCGATTGGTATCTGGCTCGTCGTTATCAGCCTGTTGTTAATGCAGCCCGATCTGGGACAAACGGTTGTCGTGACTGTCATTGGCGGCGTTCAACTCTTTCTGGCCGGATTACCTATGATTCTGGTTGGAGGTCTCATTCTTTTTGCTGCCCTCGGCTTAATTACAGCTTATTTTACCCTGCCTCACGTTACCGCCCGTATTGACGGTTTTCTGGATCCTGATGCCGGGAACCGATACCAGGTTAATCGGTCGATGGAAGCTTTCAAGAATGGTGGATTACTTGGCCAAGGACCAGGCGAAGGCACTGTGAAATCCCAACTCCCGGATGCGCATTCTGATTTTATCTTTTCTGTGGCTGGTGAAGAACTCGGCCTCATTGCCTGCCTGATCATAGTCAGCTTGTTTGCTTTTGTAGTCTTACGAGGCTTTAGCCGTCTATTGCAGGAAAACAATCTTTTTGTCTTGCTTGCTTGCACAGGCTTGTTGGTACAATTTGGCCTGCAAGCTATTATTAATATGGCCTCTGCAATTCATCTCATCCCGACCAAGGGTATGACACTTCCCTTCATCAGCTATGGCGGATCATCTCTTCTTGCCTTGGCGATTGGCATGGGAATGGTATTGGCCTTCACCAGACGTCGTCCTCATGGTGATTATGACGGGGGCATGTAATGACGACAAATAACCCAATGCATATCGTACTTACAGCCGGTGGAACTGGCGGCCACATGTTCCCGGCGCGTGCCCTTGCCGAAGAACTATTAGCCCGAGGCAATAAAGTCAGCCTTGTCACAGATCTTAGAGGGGCCGGGTTCGGGGATGATCTCACAGACGTAACGGTCTATCGTGTATCAGCCGGTGGGGTTGCTGGCGGTGGCATTCTGCGTAAAGTTTTGAGCTTGGGCAAAATCTTTGTTGGTACACTGAAAGCGCGTAAACTTCTAAAATCGATCAAAGCCGATGTTGTCGTCGCGTTTGGTGGTTATGCCTCTGTACCTGCCGGACTAGCAGCGGGGCAATTTGGTATCCCCCTTTACCTGCACGAACAAAACGCTGTGCTTGGTCGCGCCAATCGATTAATGGCCAGTAAAGCCCGTGGCATTTGTACTTCCTTCAAAAGCGTAAGCCATATCCCGCAAAACCTGGAGAGAAAAATTACTCTGACGGGAAATCCGGTTCGCCCTGAAATTCTGTCTCTTCGTGATACGGCCTATCAGACACCAGATCATCAATCCGCGTTAAACATTCTCGTCACTGGTGGCAGTCAGGGTGCCACAGTATTCAATACAGTTGTTCCCGAGGCTCTTGCCCTTCTCCCCGAAGAAGTTCGGACACGCCTTAATGTTTCGCAGCAAGTTCGCGGCGAAGGTGTTGAAATAATTGAAGCTCTTTACAAGAAAAAAGGCATCAAAGCGGACCTAAGAGCCTTTTTTGATGACATGCCAACAAGATTGGCAGCTGCACATATTGCCATCTGCCGTTCTGGTGCTTCAACAGTGACGGAGTTGGCCGCAGCGGGTCGCCCTGCTATTCTGGTTCCCTACCCCCATGCGACGGATGATCATCAGACAGAGAATGCGCGTGATTTCACGGATGCAGGTGCTGGCTGGCTTATGGCTCAAGGTTGTTTGGAACCGCAAAAACTGGCTGATAGATTAATTTCACTTTTTTCACACACACAACTGCTCGAAAGATCAGCATCTTGTGCCCGCAGCAGCGCCATTACTGGTGCCGCGAGTAATCTCGCGGATGTTGTATGTGGCATGAAAGAAAGTAACGGAGACGAAAAATTAACAAGCGAGAACGTTTCAACGGGGGCGGTAGCATGAAAGGCATGCCACTTGATATAGGTCCTCTGCACTTTGTTGGTATTGGCGGTATCGGGATGAGCGGAATTGCCGAAATCCTCCACAATCTCGGATATCAAATTCAAGGCAGTGATATTGCTGAATCATCCAACGTTCTCCGCCTGCGCAATATGGGTATAAAGGTCATGATCGGGCACAAGGCCGAGAATGTTAAAGATGCTCGTGTCGTCGTGGTTTCTTCAGCCATCAAACTTGATAATCCCGAGGTAGAAGAAGCGCGTAATAATCTGACTCCGATTGTTCGTCGTGCCGAAATGCTTGCCGAACTGATGCGCTTTAAATCCTGCGTTGCTGTGGGCGGAACTCACGGGAAAACAACGACAACCTCAATGATTGCAGCCTTGCTTGACGGTGGACGATTTGATCCAACAGTTATCAACGGTGGAATTATCAATGCCTATGGCACCAACGCACGTTTGGGCGATGGAGACTGGATGGTTGTCGAAGCTGACGAAAGCGATGGTACCTTCATCAAGTTGCCCGCGACAATCTCGGTCATTACCAACATTGACCCGGAACACATGGAATTTTACGGCTCAATTGAAGCACTCCATGATGCCTTTGCAACGTTTGTTAAAAATATCCCCTTCTATGGGTTTTCTGTTTTGTGCATAGATCACCCTGTGGTTCAATCGTTAATCGGACGCATAGAAGATCGCAGAATTGTCACCTATGGCTTTAGTCCACAGGCAAAGTTCCGTGCCGTAAATGTTCGCACTGAAATCACGGGTAATGTCTTTGATGTCGTCATTTCAAAACGTAACGAATCTGACAGCAGAACCATTACCGACTGTCACTTACCAATGCTGGGTAACCACAACATTCTCAATGCGCTTGCCGCAATTTCCGTCGCCAGTGAACTGGGCATGAATGACGATGAAATCCGGGCATCACTGTTGGATTTTAAAGGCGTGAAGCGTCGTTTCACCAAAACAGGTGAGGTAAACGGTATAACCATTATCGATGACTATGGACACCATCCGGTAGAAATTGCTGCCGTTTTACAGGCAGCGAGACAAGCCATAGACGAAGATTCAAAAGTCATTGCCGTCGTGCAACCGCATCGCTATTCACGCCTGTCAGATCATTTTGAAGGTTTCTGCTCATGCTTTAATGATGCCGATCAGGTTATCGTGTCCGATGTATACACAGCAGGCGAAGATCCTATAGAAGGTGCTAATCGAGACAGCCTTGTCAAAGGGCTTTTGACACGTGGACACAGAAACGCAGTTGCTCTACCCGGCCCAGACAAGCTCGCTAAATTAGTAGCAGAGACAGCCACTAAAGGTGACGTGATCGTATGCCTTGGTGCTGGATCAATATCCGCTTGGGCACATGCCTTGCCAGATGAACTGGATGCAGTACTATCCGGAGGCAGTAAATAAGCATGTCCCAACAGGCTCTTCCAGAAAACCATATTATACATAGCCTGCCCCAAGTTCGGGGCAGCTATAAGACTGATGCACAATTGGCAAAGGTCACCTGGTTTAAAGTCGGGGGACCTACAGATATACTATATACACCAGCAGATCAGGGCGATCTGATTTATTTCTTGCAGAACAAACCGGTGGACATTCCCGTTCTTGTCATCGGGGTCGGCTCAAATCTCTTGATCCGTGACGGTGGTATTCCCGGTGTTGTTATTCGCCTTGGCCCCGCTTTTGCGAAGGTAGAATCATCAGATGAAACAGAAAATCAGATTATTGCCGGTGCCGCAGCCTTAGATGTCAAAGTCGCAAAAACAGCAATGAAAGCAGGAATTAGTGGGCTGGAATTCCTCTGCGGAGTTCCCGGCACAATTGGTGGCGCATTGAGAATGAATGCCGGAGCTTATGGTCGAGAAACCAAAGACATCCTGGTTTGGGCCGAAGCAATCGATCTGGCAGGAAACATTCAACGCTTTACGTCAGATCAATTGGGGTACGCTTATCGTCATTGTGATTTAGGAAAAGAGTGGATTTTTGTTCGCGCCTGTTTTGCCGGAACAGCTGGCAATTCAAGCGAAATTGCTGAGAGAATGAAAGAAATTCAGGATGCACGCGGTAGCACACAACCCATCAAATCCCGCACAGGGGGCAGTACGTTTAAAAACCCTGATGGCAATAAAGCCTGGCAGTTAATAGATAAAGCTGGATGCCGTGGCCTCAAGCTTGGTGATGCTCAGGTATCCGAACAACACTGTAATTTTCTGATAAATAACAACAAGGCGTCAGCCAGTGATCTGGAAAACCTTGGTGAAGAAGTCAGGAAACGAGTCAAGGAAAACTCTGGCATAGAGTTGCACTGGGAAATAAAGCGTCTCGGAAATAAAACTCTGAACAACAAAATTGGCGAACACTAGGAATACAAAAGGAATAAACATTTATGACTTGTCATGTCGCATTACTAAAAGGTGGTTTCTCAGCTGAGCGGGACGTTTCTCTTGCTAGCGGAGCTGCCTGTGCTGAGGCATTGCGCAAGGCAGGTTATACCGTAACCGAAATAGATGTTAACCAGGATATTCCGGCATTGATTTCTCAGTTACAGGAAAGCAAAGCTGCTGTCGTTTTCAATGCGCTCCACGGGCAATGGGGTGAAGATGGCTGTGTCCAGGGGCTTCTGGAACTCTTGTCCCTGCCCTATACCCACTCCAAGGTTTTAAGCTCAGCCCTTGCCATGCACAAAGAACGCGCCAAAGCGATGGTTGAACAAGTTGGTGTACGTGTTCCCGAAAGCAAAAGCATTCAGGCAACAGACCTAGCTGCAGGTGATCCCCTGCCCCGACCATATGTTATCAAGCCATTGAGTGAAGGTTCATCCGTTGGTGTTCACATTGTCCTTGAGGGGGACAATCACATTGCAACCACACGCGCAGACCTCGGATTTTCCGGTGACATCATGGTAGAGCGCTACATTCCCGGACGCGAACTAACTGTTGCTGTGATGGGAAACAAGTCACTTGCTGTTACAGAGCTTTCCCCAAAAGAAGGTTTTTATGATTATGAAGCCAAATATACCGAGGGCAAAACCGATCATATAATTCCTGCGCCAATTCCCGCAGCCATATATCAGGAGGCAATGGATGCTGCTCTGAAAGCCCACCAGGTTCTTGGTTGCTCCGGAGTGAGCCGGAGCGATTTCCGTTACGACGACACAGAAAATGGTGATGGCAAGCTCTATTATCTGGAAACCAACACTCAACCTGGGATGACAAATCTTAGTCTGGTTCCTGAACAGGCAAAACACATCGGTATTTCTTTCTCTGAACTCTGTTCCTGGATGGTTCAAGAAGCCTTGGGGAACAAGGAGGAGCTATGAGTAATAATAAAAAAACCGCGCATAGGCGCAAAAGACCCCAGAAAAGGGGTAAAACTCCCTTTCGAGATACGAACTGGCGCAAAGTATTTTGGGGCACAGCCGCAGGGAGCCTTGTCGCGACCATAGGCCTTGTCACTGTTTTATGGACCAATGGCTGGATCCCGGAAAAGATCAATCAGGGTGTTGAAGATTTTCATGGCATGATGGCTGATACCGGACTGTCCGTTGAAGATGTGCTCGTCGAAGGTCGGAAAAGAAGCAACGCGGCTGCTATTCTCAGCAAGTTAGATGTAGAACGCGGCACGCCAATTTTATCCTTCTCCCCCGAACAGGCAAAAGCTGAACTCGAAGAATTACCCTGGGTTCAAAGAGCTATCGTCGAACGTCGTTTGCCGAATGTTATTTACGTCAAACTGGAAGAAAGAGAGCCACTGGCACTTTGGCAGGAAAAAGGCGTTCTGCATGTCATTGATCAAAGCGGTGAGGTGATCGCATCTGCCAAAGCTAGCAAATTTTCAAAGCTACCTCTTATCGTGGGGCCTGACGCTCCAGATCATGCCCGGGAAGTGCTCGCCCTTATTGAAAGCGAGCCAGAGCTTGGTAATCGGGTAAAGGCAGCTGTTCGTGTAAGCGGACGTCGTTGGAATATCCGCCTCAACAATGGTGTTGATGTGCAATTACCCGAAGAAGACGCAAACGATGCCTGGTCTTTTTTTGCCCGCATCGAACGAGACGAAGGCGTTTTGGAACGCGATGTTATCGTTGTTGATTTACGCCTAAGAGACCGTCTTATTGTCAGAACATCCGGTGGCTCTGAAAAAAACAAAACCAAGAAAGTAAAAGGAAAGAAAACTTAATGGTGCTGTCCTCGCGTTTCCGGACAAACATAACGATCATGCCTCTTATTCAGGGAAATCGCCAATCATGAAGCGGAACCCCGGGGCTATCAAACATGGAACAATCGCTGCCATTGATGTGGGCAGCAGTAAAATTTGCTGTTTCATTGCTCAGATGGATGGTGATAATCCTCCAAAAGTGATCGGTATAGGCCAACAGGCCAGCCACGGTATGAAAAGCGGGAACATTGTTGATATGGAAGCATTGGAAGATTCCATTCTCAACGCAGTGCATTCTGCCGAACAGATGGCAAGCGAAACCGTTAACACAGTACTTGTAAATCTCTCTGGCGGATCACCAACATCACACAACATCAATCTTGAAGTTGCGATTAATGGCCACGAAGTTACCGAGACAGATTTAAAACAGGCCCTCGAACACGCCAGTAAAATCCAGGGACCCGAAGGTAACCCAGAACAGGGTCGTCAACTCCTCCATTCACTGCCAACAGGCTTTACCCTTGACGGTAATCGCGGGGTCAAAGATCCCCGAGGCATGCACGGGGAAATGTTGGGTGTAACAATGCACCTTATCACGGCTGCGGCAAATTCCCTGAGAAACCTGACAACCTGTATCAAACGTTGCCACCTTGATCCTCTGAGTTTTGTTCTTACTCCTTACGCATCAGGCCTTGCTTGTCTGGTCGATGATGAAATGGAGTTAGGAGTCACACTGGTTGATATGGGTGGCACGACAACATCAATCGCTGTCTTCAGCGAAGGCAAGCTTGTTTTCAGCGATGTTATTCCTGTTGGTGGTCACCATGTAACCAATGATGTTGCGCGCGGCCTTTCCACACCGGTTGCCGAAGCTGAACGTATGAAAACCTTGTACGGGCATGCCGTAGCAACCGTTACAGATGAACGGGAAATGATTGATGTTCCACAAGTTGGTGAAGAAGCCGGCAGCCAACCGCAACAAGTACCGCGATCACTTCTGGTCGGCATCATACAACCCAGACTGGAAGAAACATTTGAGATCGTTCGTTCGAAACTGGAAATGAGTGGCTTTGATAAAGTTGGTGGTCGACGCGTTGTTTTAACAGGCGGCGCCAGTCAACTTCCCGGGTTACCGGATCTTGCGAGTTTAATACTCGACAAACAGGTTCGGATAGGCAGGCCGATGCGTGTAACCGGCTTGGCAGACGCTACAGGCGGGCCAAGCTTCTCTACCTGCGCAGGTCTTTTGACCTACGCAACCATTGCCCATAATGATGTTCAAACCGATAAAACCCCCGAGGAGACTCAGCCTCAGAACTTCATTAGTAAGTTTGGGAAGTGGTTCAGTGAAAATTTTTAAGAAAAAGTTAGGAATTAGCTCGACTGATTCCACTACTTTATAGTACAACTTGACAAACGAATGCGCCGAGTCGGCGTGCAACGGAGGTTAGTGATGGCTTTAAATTTAGATGTACCACCAGTTGATTCCGAACTGACCCCTCAGATTACGGTTATAGGGGTCGGTGGTGCAGGCGGTAATGCTGTAAACAACATGATCCAGAGTAATCTGGAGGGTGTCGAGTTTTTAATCGCAAATACCGACGCGCAGGCAATTGCACAGTCATCATGTGATCGCACGATCCAGCTGGGCAGAAACATTACCCAGGGCCTTGGTGCCGGGTCACGTCCTGACATTGGTCAAGCTGCGGCAGAGGAAGCCATGGATGAAATCCTTGGTCACCTCGAGGGATCAAATATGGTCTTTATCACAGCTGGTATGGGCGGTGGCACCGGAACTGGTGCAGCACCTGTTATTGCCAAATCGGCACGCGATGCTGGCATTTTGACAGTTGGCGTTGTGACCAAGCCTTTCCACTTCGAAGGCGTGCATCGTATGCGCCTTGCGGAGAAAGGCATTGAAGAGCTGGCACAATACGTTGATACACTGATTATTATTCCAAACCAGAATCTGTTCAGAATTGCCAACGAAAAAACAACCTTCGCCGACGCCTTTAAGATGGCGGATGATGTATTGCGCTCAGGTGTTAGTGGCGTCACCGATCTTATGGTTATGCCAGGCTTGATCAATCTCGATTTTGCAGATATTCGCGCCGTGATGACAGAAATGGGCAAAGCCATGATGGGAACAGGCGAAGCCGATGGCGAAAGCCGTGCAATGGATGCTGCCGAAGCAGCAATTTCAAACCCGCTGCTTGACGAAGTTTCCATGAAAGGAGCACGTGGCGTTCTGATCAACATCACTGGTGGACCAGATCTGACACTGTTTGAAGTGGACGAAGCTGCAAACCGTATCCGTGACGAGGTCGATCCCGAAGCGAACATCATCTTTGGTTCTACCTACGATCCGAATATGGAAGGCACCATGCGGGTGTCAGTTGTTGCAACCGGCATTGATGTCGAATCAATGAAAAACATTCGCCCGCCGGAGACAAAAGAATTCAAAGCGCCGCCAGCACCATTGGATGTGACACCTGAAGCACCAGCAGAACCTCAGCCAGAACAAGCGGTTGCATCTGTGGCTGAAGCACCGCAGCCCGCAGCACCGGTAGCAGCACCTGCTGCAGCGGCAAGTACAGAACATGCTACTCAGCCAATCATTGAAACTGGCCCGTCACAAACAAGTATCGAATCAGCGATTACACGTAGTGAAGCTGAGACACAGCCTGTTTCGACAGCTGCGCCGCAAGCTGAAATCAAGAGCGATACTTTTGTTGCCCCTGCCCCAGCCACTGTTACAAACCAGAAGCCTGCGGCTCCTCAGATAACAGGGCAAAAGGCAGATCCTTTTGCAGCGGCTGCACTTGCTAACGGCACAGACAAGCACGAAGACGCATCCAAAAAAGGACGCGGTCTGTTCGGGCGCATTACCGGTGGCGCAGCACGTGCTCTTCAAGCGGCCACACAGTCAGAAGAGCAAGAAGAGCTTGAGATGGGAAAAGCAACCGTTAATGCCCCTGCTGCACCGTCTGTAGCGCCAGCAGCGACACCATCCGAATCGCCTGCTACTGGTAACAGTCAACAGCCCAGATTGACAGGTTTGGATCCACAAGAGCGGATTCAGACGCCGTCAGCCGAAGAAGACCTTCTGGATATCCCAGCATTTCTGCGGCGTCAGGCCAATTAAAGGCAAATGTTTCAAAGTACGTTACATTTCGTAACATACTGAAACAAACAGTGATTTGTTAGAAACAGGGGGACGAGCTATCGTTCCCCTGTTGCATTTTATCGGATGAACAGTTCGGCTGCACCGGGGGGATTAACTAACAAACGAAGCGTACTCATGAAAACCAACACTGCTGCCAATCGTGTACAGAGACAAAAGACACTCAAAAGCGCAATCAATTGCTCTGGTGTCGGATTACATTCAGGCGACAATGTTGTTATGACACTTTACCCTGCTGAGCCAGGTACAGGTATCGTTTTTCACCGTACTGATGTCACTGGAAAAGGGGTTGTTATTCCAGCAACTTGGGAATACGCCATTGAATCCCCTCTTTGTACAACTCTTGTTAAAGATGATGTAAAAATCGGTACCATTGAACACCTTATGTCAGCATTTGCCGGCTTTGGCATCGACAACTGCCGTATTGAGATCAATGCTTGCGAAGTACCTGTTATGGATGGCAGCTCTTCTCCGTTTGTGTTTTTGATCGAATGTGCAGGCGTAGTTGAGCAAAATGCCCCAAAACGTGCCATCCGTATACTCAAAGAAGTACGTGATGATGAAGAAGCTCGCTCAGGCATCTTAAGCCCAGCGGAAGGTTTCTCTGTCAGTTTCGAAATCGACTTTAATACACAGGCAATTGGACACCAGGAACTCTTTATGGAAGTCCGCCCCGACCACTATAAACAGGAAGTAAGTCGCGCACGTACTTTCGGCTTTCTGCACGAAGCAGATCAGCTTCGTAAAATGGGCTTGGCCCGTGGCGGGTCACTGGACAATGCCATTGTTATTGACGGCGACGATGTGATGAACGAAGGCGGACTTCGTTATGGTAACGAATTTGTCCGTCACAAAATTCTGGATTCTATCGGGGATCTCTTCCTTGCTGGTGCACCAATTATTGGCCATTACCACGGCATTAAAAGCGGTCACGCCCAAACATACCGCTTGGTGAAACAGCTTCTCTCCGACAACAGTGCTTGGGAATGGGCCACTCTACCTGTGGAAAACACTGTTGCTCGTAGTTCCAGCTACGTTGCACCAGAGCGTGCCGTCGCTGCTTCCGTTTAATTCACCAAACTATATATAAAAGCACAAAAAGCCTGGTTTTTCTGGGCTTCTTGCATTTGCAACATCGAAAAAAATATTTTTTTTATCTTTAAAGAGATCAAGTTATCTCAAGGATGCTTGAGGACACGAGTGTGAAGCCTTATAGTGCTCTGGCTATATCCTTGCCGTTGGCGTTTGAATGCCTGTGGAACAAACCCGAATAAGTCATTTGGGGATGCGTAATTTGGTTTTGATTTAAAGAGTAACCTAAGATGAATTTCCGTCTTTTCGGACAGCAGATTGATAACTCCTACAAACAGATAATCCTTGCAGCGTCTCTACTCGCCGTATTGGCTGCTTGTAGCTCTGATGACAGGCCGGCCTATGTAGAACGCCCTGTTGAAGAGCTTTACAACAGTGCGAATAGCGCCTTAAAAGCAGGTGACAACGAGGATGCGGCAAGGCTCTTTGACGAAGTTGAACGCCAGCATCCCTATTCGGTATGGGCATCAAAAGCTCAGCTAATGGCCGCTTATGCTCTTTATTCTGATAATAAATATGACGATGCAATTAGCGCCCTAGATCGCTTTATTGATCTGCACCCTGGTAACCGTGACACACCTTATGCTTACTATCTGAAAGCACTTTGTTATTACGAACAAATTTCAGATGTTGGACGTGATCAAAAGATGACGCGGGATGCCCTGTCATCCCTGCGTGATGTTGTCCGCAGATTCCCCGACAGCAAATATGCGCGCGATGCCCAATTAAAAATTGACCTTGCAAACGATCATCTCGCAGGCAAGCAAATGACCATTGGTCGTTTTTATTTAAACAGAAAAGAATATCTGGCTGCAATTAACCGCTTTAGAACCGTAATAGGCGAATACCAGACGACTACTCATGTTCCTGAAGCATTACACCGCTTGGTAGAAGCATATCTTGCCCTCGGTATTATCGACGAAGCGCAGGCAACTGCTTCGGTTTTGGGGCATAATTTTCCTGGTGAGCGTTGGTATCAAGACAGTTACGCTCTCTTAACTGGCCAAGATCTGGAGCCTGAAGAAAAGGACGGCTCCTGGATTTCTGAAGTTTGGGATTCCATTCTCTAGTAATAGGTGTTCTATGCTGCTGAACCTTTCCATCAGCAATGTTGTTCTTATTGACCGCCTTGAACTTTCTTTTGACAATGGCCTCTGTGTTCTAACGGGCGAGACAGGTGCAGGAAAATCGATACTGCTTGATTCTCTGGGACTGGCCCTTGGAGCAAGAGCTGAATCCAGACTGGTTCGTCACGGCACAGACAAAGCAATCGTATCCGCAGTTTTCGACCCCATACCAACACATCCCGTTTTTGAGTTCCTAAAAGATAAAGACGTCACCATAGATGATGATTTGCTGGTTTTCAGACGTGTCGTAAACGCCGATGGCAGAAGTCGTGCTTACATTAATGATACACCAGTTTCTGCTAATCTGCTCAGACAGGCGGGCGATTTACTAATTGAGATACAAGGACAGTTCGAACAACGCGGGCTTTTGGACCAAAGTAATCACAGAAGCTTACTCGACGCGGCAAGTGATAATGATCACCTTATAATACAGACATCGGAACTTTGGCGAAAATGGCAAGCTATTGCCAAAGATCGGTCCGAAGCAGACGACAAGTTGGCACAAGCACAACGAGAAGAGACATTCCTGCGCCACTCTCTGGAAGAACTGGATAATTTATCCCCCATTGACGGGGAGCTGGAAAACCTCTCTTCCCAGAGGCAGCTACTGATCCACAGTGAAAAGCTAATACAGGCAATGAATGCTTGCACACTGGAACTCAGTGGAGAAAACGGCATCGGTGGTGCCGAAAGTTCCCTTGCAGAAGCTCAACGCCATTTGGCAACTACCCCCGAAAATGTCGGGAAAAAGCTGGAACCCGTTGTCGAAGCTCTGGATCGAGCAACCTACGAAATACAGGATGCTCTTGCTTCGTTACAAGATATATCAAATGATCTTGATCTCGACCCAACCCGCCTTCAGGAAACAGAAGAACGCTATTTTCTCTATCAGGATCTCGCCAGAAAACATCGTGTCGAGCCGGAGGAACTAACCAGGGTAAAGGACGCAATAGCAGAACAGCTAAAGCTCATCGACACAGGCAATGAGCACCTGCAAGAGCTGGATCGTTTATGCGAGGAAGCAAGATCTGCCTATGCCAAAGCAGCAGAAAAATTAAGTAAAGCCAGACATGCAAAAGCAAAAGAATTGGATCAGGCAATCAATAACGAATTGCCGCCCCTAAAGCTTGAACGCGCTGTTTTTGAAACCTCGCTGATCATTCAGCCGGAAGAAAGCTGGGGGCAACACGGTTGGGATCAGGTCGCATTTCTTGTGGCGACAAACTCAGGCTCCGCCCCAGGTCCATTGGGAAAGATTGCCTCCGGTGGTGAGCTTGCACGCTTTCTGCTTGCCCTGAAGGTGGTTATGGCAAAGGTCAGCCCGGTTGCTTGTCTTGTCTTTGACGAAGTTGATGCGGGCATCGGCGGTGCGACGGCCCATGCTGTTGGCGAACGCCTGTCCCGCCTTGCAAAGGAGCGACAAATTCTCGTCATTACTCACAGTCCCCAAGTCGCGGCAAAAGGCATGCAACATCTCAAAGTTGTCAAATCATCAAAAGCGGATCAAACCACAACAACCGTTTTCCATTTAAGCCACGAAGAACGCCGGGAAGAAGTAGCTCGCATGCTCTCTGGTGCAGAGATAACAAACGAAGCACGTTCAGCCGCCGATAGTCTTTTAGGATAGATACCTTGACAAAAGATACCCCTATATTCTCTCTCTTTGATCCAGAGACAGAAAGGCTTACCGATGATCAGGCCGCGACAGAACTCGCACATCTTGCAACTGAAATAGCGCGTCATGATGTACTTTATCATCAAAAAGATGAACCAGAGTTAACTGACACCGAGTACGACATTCTCAGACGTCGGAATGAAGCAATTGAAAAGGCATTCCCTCATCTTGTCCGCGAAGACAGCCCGACAAACAAAGTAGGGTCCTCCCCCTCTTCCGGTTTCGGCAAGATAAAACATAGTGTGCCAATGCTGTCGCTTGGAAATGCTTTTGCAGACGAAGATGTTTCAGAGTTTCTTACCCGTATTAGACGCTTTCTTGGTTTAGGCAAAGACGAATTAGTGCATATCTTTGCCGAACCCAAAATCGATGGCCTTTCATGTTCTATCCGTTACGAGAAAGGTGTCCTCGTACAAGCCGCAACCCGTGGCGATGGTGCCATCGGTGAAAACATTACAGCAAACGTTAAAACCATTTCCTCTATTCCTCACCAGCTTACCGAAACTTCATATCCCGATGTTATTGAAATCCGCGGTGAAGTTTACATGCGACGTGACCGTTTCCTGGAACTTAATACAAATCAGACTTCAACAGGCGGGAAAACCTTTGCTAATCCCCGAAATGCTGCGGCGGGATCATTAAGACAACTTGATCCATCCATCACTGCGGCAAGACCTCTTGATTTCTATGCATATGCTTGGGGCGAAACGTCATCCTCTTTAGGCGAAAGCCTGACAGATGTTCGGGCAAAAATGGAAGCCTGGGGATTACCAGTGAATCCCGGTCAGCTCTGTACCTCGTTAGATGAAATCCTAGACTATTATCGTCAAATTATGACAGATCGACCAGATCTCAATCATGAAATTGACGGAATAGTATACAAGGTTAATCGCCTGGATTGGCAGGAACGCCTCGGCTTTGTCAGTCGTGCACCACGTTGGGCTATTGCACACAAATTCCCCGCCGAGCGTGCGATTACGCGCCTTAGCGAAATAACCATTCAAGTGGGCAGAACAGGCGCACTTACCCCTGTTGCCAATCTAGAACCGATAACGGTGGGTGGTGTTGTCGTTTCCCGGGCAACCCTGCACAACAAGGACGAGATCGAACGAAAAGACGTGCGCGAAGGCGATAGTATCGTCATCCAACGCGCTGGCGACGTAATTCCACAGGTCGTTGAAGTTATTCTCGACAAGCGTCCCGCTGACTCTGCTCCCTTCCCTTTCCCTGATCGTTGCCCTGAATGTGGATCACAGGCCACACAGGAAGACGGCGAAGTTGTTACACGCTGTACTGGCGGCTTGATATGCCCGGCACAGGCCGTAGAACGTCTAAAGCATTTTGTCAGTAGAAACGCCTTTGATATCGAAGGACTGGGCGATAAACAAATCAAGTTTTTCTTTGATCAAGGCACCATCAAATCACCTGCTGATCTATTCCGACTGGCAGAGAAAGATCGCAGAAGTCTGACACCCCTCCGCAACCAAGCTGGGTGGGGGCGACAATCCGTAGAAAATCTCTATAATGCCATAGAAAGTAAAAGAACAATCCAGCTGGATCGCTTTATCTTTGCTCTTGGTATTCCCCAGATTGGACAGGCCACCGCCAAGCTGATGGCCAAAAACTATGGCACGCTAGAGCGCATAGAAGAAATCACCCGGCTTGCACATTATCCTGAGAGCGACGCACTACAAGAGCTACTATCAATTGACGGTATTGGTGCTTCTATGGCCGGCGATCTGATTGCCTTCTTTAACGAACCCCATAATCAGGAAGTTATTGCAGACCTTAAAGCCCAGATAAACATTGAAGAGTTTGTTCTTGAAGTTAGTTCTGATTCACCCGTAGCTGGAAAGACGGTTGTTTTCACAGGTAAATTGCAGACGATGTCCAGGGATGAAGCCAAGGCAAAAGCAGAAAGCCTTGGCGCCAAGGTTTCAGGATCTGTTTCCAAGAAAACCGATTATGTTGTGGCTGGCGCTGATGCGGGTTCCAAACTAAAAAAAGCTGCCGATTTAGGGGTCAGTGTTCTAAGTGAAGAAGAATGGCACACACTTGTGAGTTAAAAGTTTCTATGCGTTTATGACGCCCTCATCCCAGTTAATCAGGGTAAAACAACTCTACGCTGTTTGTTTAAAATTGTGATTTCCAACTACCACACTCGACTTATTGAGAATGATAAATCATTAATTCATTAGGTCTTTATCCTCACTCTGCGAACGGCTTCTAATGATATCCAATGCATGTCGCCATTTTTTAACGACTTCTATTGGTGTACTGTTTGAAAAAGCAAGGTAGAGATCAAATTCACCAAGATCAGCAACTCGACGGATACGTGATAGCGGAATATTTTCTGCTTCTAATATGAACCGCAAATAATTTTCATCAAGTGCCAACAGTTCGTATCTATAGTCGGCCAACCTCAAAATAGCTTTGCGCGTTGTTGCGGAATGATACAAATTCTTGAACCCCATTGATGTAAGTATCTTCTCCGCAGCACCACCTCGCTGTACCCCGACACTAGTAGCCTGTCTGGCTTGTTCGAGCCTTTTCTCATTTTCCCCAGAGTATTCAACACTGTTCAGTTCAGATGTGTATATCCCCAAATTCACACTCTCGATAGGGCCAACCCATTGAAAGTCAGCTTCTCTGGGGGGAACACGGACAATAGAGAAAATTCCGCTATTCTCCTTCTCTTTTGCATACCTATAGGCCCTTGCCCAAGGCAAAAAGGTAATGGAAGGTTCTACACCTATTTCACGAGCCATTTCCTGAATAACTTTACTGGATAATCCCAATAACTCACCATCAACCTGGTAGTTATAGGGTGGGAAGTTCTCCGTATATATATTTTGCGAATGCGCAGATCCAAAAAACACGCCCAACAGCAAATAAAATACAACTCCATATCTGCATAATTTCATAGGTACCAACCAAGCCCACAGTACTCGTAATCTTTGGCTATAAATCACAAAAAAATCTGATCTGACCTTTGTCCTTCAGCAAAATGATTAACCAAAAGAACATCTATCATAGGAAAATTGTTTTAACTTGTGCTTAAGAAAACGATCTATTTTATGAAGCACTACCAGTACTCCCTCCTTTAGAACTAAATCAGTAAATCAGGTGTGACCTGCTTTTTACCAACATAGCTTGGCTTATAAAGTAAGCCTGATAAAATGGAGGGATGAAAGTAAACTGCCGTAGCTATACAAGCGATTTTAAAAGTCACAACCACAGTACTTTTCACCAGCTTATTATTCCACACAAGGGTGAATTGGAACTTGAAGCTGAACAATCGTCAGGAATTGCCAGAATAGATCAGGTTGCCATTATAACCGCCAATGACACCCATGCTTTCAGAGGCCTTAACCCCAACAGCTTTACTGTTGTCGATTTTGATTTTGCTGACGCCAACTATATGCCTGAACTCAATTCACTTTGGGATAGCGCACACAACCAGATTCTTTTTCCACTTGATGAAGGCCTCTTAAACCTCAGTCAATTTACGGCCTCGGAATTAAAAGATCAGTCCATAACATCTATCGGGGAACAAAGCATAAAGCTCTTCTTGTTGGCCCTTGCCGATAGAAACAACTCTGAAGACAACAAGCTGCCAGAAAAGCTGCAAAAGGCCCTAAAATTTATCAAACAAAACCACACAAGAAAACTATCGTCTAAAGATATCGCTGAACAAGCTTGCCTATCGATAAGCCACCTACATGCACTCTTCAGTAACTATTTGGGCTATTCGCCGCAAAGATTTCAAACTAATCTGAAGTTAGAACATGCCCGACAACTCGTTTTAAACACAAAATTTTCCCTGACAGAAATCGCGCATAACATCGGGTATTCAGATCAAAGTAGCTTTAATCGTGCCTATCGCAATAGCTTTGGCACGACACCCGGCACGGACCGAACACTCCACAATAAAGTCTGAAACAGAATCTCAAAAAGCAGAATCCTGGTAAAAATAAACAGAACCAGAGACAAGACATCTGCTCTAAAATCTGTACATTCCAAACCTTATATCTGGTCCGCAACTTTGGAATTAAACAAGAATGACATCCTCACCAAGCCATAATACCCGTGCCACTCTTATTGGGATCGTTGCTATTCTTTTGTGGGCACTTTTGGCACTTTTTACAACTTGGGCAAAAGGTGTCCCTCCCTTCCAGCTATTAGCTCTCACATTTTTTATTGCCTTTGTTTCCGGGCTTATCGTTTTGAGCACCAAAGGCAAAAAATCTTTTCAGAGCTTAAAACAAAAACCTATTGTCTGGATTATCTCTGTTGGCGGTCTCTTTGGTTATCATTTGTTCTATTTTATTGCCCTGCATAATGCCCCGGCCATAGAAGCAAGCCTGATTGCATACCTCTGGCCCCTTCTGATTGTATTCTTCTCTGCATTACTATCGGGTGAACGTCTCTACTGGTTTCATATTGCTGGCACTTTAATCGGTCTGACTGGCGCTGTCCTGATCGTCACCAAAGGGCAAAGTTTATCCTGGAATGCAGAACACTATATGGGGTACCTCGCTGCAATCATCTGCGCGCTCATCTGGTCAGGCTATTCTGTCCTGAACAGAAAATTCAAAGAGGTTCCAACCGATGCTGTGACCGGTTTTTGTGGGGTAACTGCTTTTTTGGGGTTGATTTTTCACCTCGGCACAGAAACATGGATAACACCAACAAGCATTCAGTCACTCGCTATTCTGGCCCTAGGGCTTGGCCCAGTTGGCCTCGCCTTCTTTGTTTGGGATTACGGAACCAAACATGGAGATATTCAGGTATTAGGCGCTCTCTCCTATGGTGCTCCTCTTCTCAGCACCTTATTACTGGTAGCCGTGGGTTTGGCGCAAGCAAGCTGGAGCATTGCCATCGCCTGCTTGCTCATTGTTGGTGGTGCCTTTCTAGCATCAGCAAAAATGTTGAAGCCAAACTCTACTGCACCGGAGAACAACACCCTTATAAACGAATGAACTTCTGATCAAAAAATAGCAAATATCTTTTATTGATAAAAAATGCCTCCCCGATCTCAAGAAGAATACCAGGGCTTAATAACGGGACTTAATGACAAGAGCATTCAGTCGAAGCACCAAGTAACTTGAAAAGGCCGCCAGATTTGAACTTCCAGTTCATTTTTGCGCTCTTCCTCGGCCTCTCTGACTTAAAATTATTATCTTTTTGTTCAAAATTACCGTTCTCGGTAAACGCATCACGATTCTCTAATCTCGTAGCTAAAATGTAAGTTTGCCCTAAAACATTTATCATTGATCCATTCCTTCTGTATAACTATTCTCATAAATATCAGGCGGAATGAATTTAAATTCAAATCAGGAAAAATCTTATAATGTTAGATTTTCTTACATTTAATGCGTGATTTCCCTTCCCTTTCCAGCCTACGTGCCTTCGAAGCAGTCGTGCGGCACCACAACCTAAGTCACGCAGCCAAAGAGCTAAATGTGACTCACGCTGCTGTTGCCCAACAAATTAAACGTCTGGAAGAATGGTTGGGCGCAACACTCACTCAACGTGAAGGACGGGGCGTTGTTCCTACAGAGGCAGGTTTTCGCCTCGGTACTGAACTGGGAAAGAGCTTTGACATCATTGATGATGCTGTCAGGGATCTCAAAGACAGCACAACAGATCGCCCCTTGCGCATTACCATGACGCCAACCTTCGTAAATTTCTGGCTCATGCCACGATTGGGCGATTTTCGCAAACAACACCCGGATGTTGAAATTCTCTTGAATGCAAACAGCGATGTCGTCGATCTCCGCAGGGATGATTACGATCTTGCCATTCGCTATGGTGCTGGAAACTGGCCCGGCTTTAGTGTTGAACAGCTCATGCCCAGTTATACCAGCATTGTTGTATCCCCCAAGCTTCTGAAAGATGTGCAAATTAAAGAACCGAAAGACCTTATGAAGTTACCCTGGGTATGCGATATTGATCACAACGACTCAGAGTGGCACTTCTGGCTTAAACATCATGAAATTGATTTTCACGCACACTATGCAAAAATTCACCTATCAGGCTATTTAACCAAGGATGCTATTCGTGATGGTCAAGGTGTCGGTGTCTTGCCTTCAAACTGGGTGCAGGAAGACATTAAAAGCGGTCAGCTGATAGAGCTTTTCTCTCTCTCAGGACACGAACTTACCGGATATCACCTTGTTTATAAACAAGGTATCATTCCGTCACATTTGAAGAAGTTCTTAACCTGGATACGTAATCAGAATAAAGAGAGTACGATATAGCTACCCGCTCTCTGATTAAAATCAGAGAGCGGGTGCGTACAATCAAATTGCCTGCGTCGCAGTTTCAAGCCATACCGCATGCTCTTCATCAAGCAAGGGTGTCAACTCTTTGCGAACCCAGGCGTGGTAATCATTCAACCATTTAATCTCTGCAGCACTCATCAAAGATGGTTCAATCAAACGCAAATCAATCGGACACAAGGTCACTGTTTCAAAGTCATATAACGGTATATCCAATCCAACCATCTGCCCCGCATCACGTACGATCATAAGATTTTCGATGCGGATACCATATTCCCCGGCTTTGTAATAACCGGGTTCATTTGACAGAAACATACCAGGCTCCAAAGCCACTGGCGATGAAGTTTTTGCTATCCGTTGTGGGCCTTCATGTACACCAAGGAAACACCCGACACCATGCCCTGTTCCATGGTCATAGTCTAAACCAGCGTCCCAGAGTGGTCGTCTGGCAAGGCTATCCAATTGAATACCATTAGTCCCTTTCGGGAATTTTGCCGTGGACAGAGAAATGTGACCCATCAATACGCGGGTGAAACGATCTTTCATTTCTTCATTTGCTGTCCCAATAATAACAGTGCGAGTGATATCTGTTGTACCATCCAGATACTGCCCCCCGGAATCAATCAGAAAGATTTCATCCTTGTTAAGCGGCAAAGAACTCTCATCACTTACTTTATAATGGCAAAGCGCACCATTCGGTCCTGCGCCAGAAATGGTATCAAAAGAGGTATCTTTATATAAAGGAACCTCTTCCCTGAATACTCTGAGTTTTTCAGCCGCTTCCATTTCAGTCACAGGGTTTTCTGTACCAGCTCGTTCCGTCGCGGTTTCCGTTACCCACTTGAGGAATCGAACCATAGCAGCACCATCACGGATATGTGCAGCACGGATACCATCCAGTTCTGATGTATTCTTTCTGGCCTTTGGCAGGCTAACTGGATCCATATCCCGAACAAGCTGTGCGCCACTTTCTTCCAAGAGGACAGTAATACGTTCTGGGCAGGTTGCAGGATCAATCAAGACCTTCTTACCTTCGCGTGCGAAAGCTTCAAGGCGAGCCTCCAATGTGCCTGGCTCAGCCACTTCAACCTGATTATCTAGCGCCGAAAGCGTTTCGCTTGTCACTTTTTCTGAATCGACAAACCACTGTACAGCTCCATCGGCATGGACAATCGCAAAGGAAAGAACCAAGGGTGTATGAGCCACGTCCTCACCACGCACATTCAAAAGCCATGCAACAGAGTCTGGTAAACTCAAAACAGCACAGTCTGCATCTGAGTTTGCAAGCAGCTTACCAATCTCGTCCCGTTTATCGCGCGAAGATTTCCCCGCATGTTTTAAATCATATGGTATGGATTTAGTGCAAGGGCGCGCAGGCTGATCCAGCCAAACTTTATCAAGAGGATTCTCTGAAAGAGGAACCAGAACGCCACCCGCTTTTTCAACACCTTTGCGCAAAGCTTTGATCTGATTTTCGCTCTGTAACCAAGGATCATAGGCAATACGCATCCCTTCGGAAACATGATCCGCCAACCATTGATGAGCAGGCTCTTCAACCAGATGCTGATAGGCAAATAGCTGATCACTCACCTCTTGACGGACCTGAATTGTATAGCGACCATCCACGAAGATTGCAGCGCGGTCCATCAGGACCGTCGCAAGCCCGGCCGACCCCGTAAAGCCACTCAACCATGCCAGCCTCTGGGCTTGTGGAGGAACATATTCACCTTGGTGCTCATCAGTTCTGGGCACGATAAAGCCGTCCACACCTTCTGATACCAGTTGGTCGCGCAATGCTTTCAGGCGAGCAGTGTGATCAAGAGTAGCCGTTTCGGGCATTTCTATAGTCCCTATACAATATACAATCCAGTTTTCAGCAGATTATCTGAGCCACTCGCGCATAACAATACTTGCTTTTGCATAATACTAAAACATTTATATTCAACAACTTAACAAGATAAAAATCAAATCATGCCCAAAATGCATGGCTGTGGTGCAGAATCACCGCTACCGAAAAAACTTTTATACGCTAGATATAGTGCAACAGCACAGCGGCAATAGAAAGCAATAGTCGGCCGCATTAACTGATCTAGGAGAAATGATCATGAGAGAAGATAAATTCGTATTCGCGGCCAACGAAATCGCTAACCAGCCTGTATTCGTTACTGTAGCACCACACCGCTACACAAAAACATACCGTATCTATGCTGCTATTTCCGGCATGGTTCAGAGCTTCAAAAGTTACATGGAGCGCCGTGCGACTGTAAATCAGCTTTGGAACCTAAGCGACCATGAACTTAACGACATTGGTCTAAGTCGCGGTAATATCGAAGCAACTGTAAACAGCCTCTATGCTGAAGCAGAAGAAAAAGAAGCCAAAACCTTTGAGCCAGGTTTCTCTTTCCTTTCTTCTTCAGACTTCGTTTCTACACAAGAAACAAACAAAGCTGAAAACAACAGCAAGCCAGTACGCGCAGCATAATCCCCCTTTTGCTTGCAGCACTACTTGTTGAAACGCGCCGGAAACTCCGGCGCGTTTTTTATATAAAGCATCAATTTAAGTTATCTAAAGTTCCTCAGTAAACTTTTCCTACACATCTAAATAAAGCAAAATATTTAACTAAAATACTACCCCTTTGGTGGTATTTCCAAGTTCATTATATTCCAGCATGATTTTGAATTCTTGCCATTCCAAGTAATATTGGTAAGGCAATTTGCAAAATGAGGAAAAATGATGGCTGTTGCAGTTTCCGTACGAAATGTCAAGAAAACGTACCATGGCTCACCATCTATTGATGCCCTTAAAAATATCTCTTTTGATATACACCATAATGAATTCTTCACCCTGCTTGGCCCTTCTGGATGCGGGAAAACAACTCTGTTAAGATTAATTGCAGGCTTTGAAGACTTAACGGCTGGCAAACTTCATCTGTTTGAACAAAATATATCTCATCTCCCTCCTGAAAAACGACCTGTAAACACTGTCTTTCAGCACTATGCACTCTTCCCACATATGACAATTATTGAAAATGTCGCATTTGGTCTGCGCCGTTTGGGGAAAACAGAGAATGAAGCCAATACTGCTGCTGAAAAAATGCTTGAGCTTGTGCACCTAGACGATTTTGCAACGCGCATGCCTAAACAACTGTCTGGTGGGCAACAACAACGCGTAGCATTAGCCCGTGCTTTAGCACCACAGCCCAAAGTCCTGCTACTGGATGAGCCCCTATCTGCGTTAGACCTAAAGTTACGGCAAAATATGCGTTTAGAACTTAAACGCCTCCAGCGCGAAACAGGCATAACATTTGTTTTTGTCACTCATGATCAAGAAGAAGCTCTCGCAATGAGTGACCGTATTGCCGTTATGTCCGCAGGTAAAGTTCAACAGATTGCAAAGCCAGATGAAATCTATGAAACCCCTGCGAATAGGTTTGTTGCAGATTTCATAGGCGATGCAAACTTTTATGACGCATCAATAGTCAAATCAGAGAATGATGTAACAACATATCAAATCGGTAACGGAGTACATCTGAAAGGTCCCTTACGCCCAAACATGCCTGATAATGCTAAAGTCACACTTTTTGTCCGTCCCGAGAAAATCAGCATTATTAATTTCAGTACTCTAGAACTCGTAAGCGGGGAAATAAAAGATATCGTTTATCTGGGAAGCTCAACAGATTATCAAATAGAGTTAAATTCATCACTTTCAATTGTTGTACGCAACGAAAACCAACAAAACGGGTTAGCTATTGCCAAGCCCGGTGACAAGGTCTCGCTTCGTATAGATCCCACATCTATACGCATATTAGAGAGTGAAAACTCATGATAAATAAGATCAAACAATATGTAGGAATAATGCCTGCAATATTTGTGATCGGTTTTTTCATGTTCATACCGATTCTTATTATCGTTACCTACTCTCTTCTTGAAGCAAACCCTTATGGTGGAGTGAACTGGAATCTGACAACTGAGGCCTATACAAAGATCCTGTATGAACGAGATCTTTTTGATGAGATATCATTTAATTCGGCATATCTAGTGATTATTTTCAGGTCTATCTGGATTGCGCTAATCACAGTTATTCTATGCCTTGTGGCAGGATTCCCCGTCGCCTATTACATCGCAATACAGCCCCCCTCTCGTCGTAATTTTTTAATTCTACTGATAACCGTTCCCTTTTGGACAAATCTTTTGATCCGGACCTATTCTTGGATTTTAGTCTTACGAGATACTGGATTAGTCAATAACAGCCTTCAAGTGTTTGGTATTACAGATACGCCTGTAAAACTTCTCTATACCGAAGGCGCAATCGCTCTGGGGCTGATATATACATATATCCCTTTTATGATCTTACCAATTTACGCGTCACTAGAGCGACTGGATGTAAAGCTCATCGAAGCATCCCGTGATCTATACGCCACGAGATGGATTACATTACGTAAAATTATTCTACCACTATCGATGCCCGGAATCGTTGCCGGATCTATTCTGGTTTTCATCCCTGCCTTAGGCGCTTTTATCGCACCCGAACTTCTGGGCGGCGGACAAAAACTGATGTTGGGAAGCTTGGTACAGCTTCAATTTTCATCAGCTCGAAACTGGCCTTTTGGATCAGCTTTAGCTGTCATCATCCTAATTGTAGTCATGCTTGCGTTGATGCTCTACGCACGAAATGCACATAAAAACAACAGTGAAGGTACAATCCACTGATGGCACAGAAAACAGACATACGCACATTACCCGGGTTTCGGCTAGCAACCATTGGGTTCTTTATATATTTGTACATTCCATTGCTAATACTCGTCGTCTTTTCATTCAACGCAACGCATTCAGCCACCGTTTGGGACGGGTTCAGTCTCAATTGGTATGCCAAAGCCTTTGATAATAGTGACATTCGTCGGGCAGCTTGGAACAGTCTTGTTGTCGCAACATTTGCAACTATTTTTGCCACATCGTTTGCAACAATGGCCGCTTTGGCTCTTGCTCGGAATCACCAAATAAAACATAAACCAGTTTTTAATGGCGTGTTAATGCTGCCGCTTATGGTTCCAGAAATCGTCACTGCAGTTGCAACACTAACTTTCTTTTCTGTTATAGGTTTATCTCTTGGGCTGGGAAATATTATTATCGCCCATACTGTATTCTGTATTCCTTTTGCCTATTTGCCTATTCGTGCGCGGCTTCATGGCATGGATAAAAATATGGAAATTGCAGCACAGGATTTATATGCCTCAAAATGGGCAACCCTACGTTATGTAACATTGCCATTACTCACCCCTGGAATTATTTCAGGGGCAATGCTCGCATTTATCATATCTATTGATGATTTTATTATCACACTCATGGTCGCCGAAGCAGGATCAACAACTCTTCCAATCTATATCTATTCATTGGTCCGCATTGGTATTACGCCGGAAGTGAACGCAGTATCAACAATCCTATTATGCATTTCGATCATCTTTGTAACCATCTCATACCTGGTCGAAAAAAAACGGTGAGATAAAACAATGGGAAAGGCTTCTAAAATGGATTTACAAAAAAGAAACACACTCATAGCAGGAATAACAGCGACTATAATCGCCTGTACGTCCCCTGCATCAGCAGACGGAGATCTGTTCATATATAATTGGACAGATTACACTGCCCCTGATCTGATCACCAAATTTGAGTCCGAAACAGGTATATCTGTGACATTGGACACATACGATACCAATGAAACACTTCTCGCAAAATTAAAATCCGGGGCAAAAGGCTATGATATTGTTGTTCCCAGCCACAATTTTGTAGAAATTTTTGTAACCGAAGGTCTTCTACAAAAGATCAATGCAGCAGACATGCCCAGCTATAAAAATCTGACGGCTAACTTCAAAAGCCCACCTTGGGATAAAGACAATCAATATACAATACCTTGGCAATGGGGAACGACATCCTTCACTGTTGATACAGAAGTATACGATGGCGACATCAACACGTATGAGATCTTGTTCCAGCCTCCATCAGAATTACAAGGTAAAATCGGAATGTTTAAGTCCGCAGATGAAGTGATTTCTATGGCACAGATTTCACTGGGCTTATCTCTGTGTAATGAAAATCCAGAAGAAATGCGGCAAGTATTAGATTTGCTTCAAACTCAAAAGCCATTTGTAAAAGTTTATAACTCTGATGGTATTCTTGAACGCCTGACTTCTGGCGATACAGCAATTCACCAGAATTGGAATGGTTATTCCATTCGCGCTCGCGAAGCTAAAGCCAGTATGCGTTATGCCTTTCCTAAAGAAGGCGTAATTACCTGGGCTGATAATCTGGCCATTCCAAAAGGTGCAAAAAACTTAGATAACGCACTCAAGTTTATCAAGTTCATGATGCAACCTGAAAACATTGCCATTCAGTCGAATTTCGCAGGGTATTCAAACGGAATCACAGGCAGTCAGGAATTTTTTACTGATAAACTAAAGGCGGCTCAAGAATTATCCCCTCCCGAAGGGACACCAATGGTTTTCACCAAAACCTGCTCTGAAAAAGCAATCAAATTGCAAAGTAAAGTTTGGACAACCTTGCTGCAATAAAGACACCACTTCAGGCGGTGCAATAGCACCGCCTACCTACAATCCTGATTCTGATTTAGCCTCAAGTTCTGGACAAAGTTTTATGATAACTATTTATTCTAAAAAACATGCTCTGCGGAATTCAAAGATGGAGATTTTCGGGGGCGAAATTGTTCCTCCCTTTGAATGCCCAAAGCGAATGGACATTATTCTTGATCGAATTAAGACGGTAGAATTGGGGCCAATTGAACCGCCGATTGAATACGGAATGGAGCCCGTAGAAAAAATTCACGACAAAGCTTACCTCACATTTTTAGAAACTTGCTGGTCGGAATGGGAAAAAGAAGATTTTAATGGTGAAGCTGTCGCAAACTGTTGGCCAACTCGAACTATGAATGCCCCACATATTCCCCGTCATATAGAAGGCAAAATCGGGTATTATGCATTGGCAAGTGAAACAACTATTACCAAAGGTACATGGGAAGCAGCGCTTGCAAGTAAAAACGTCGCATTAACCGCAACGGATAAAGTTATGCAAGGTGAGCGCGCCGTTTTTGCCTTATGTCGTCCACCTGGTCACCACGCTGCAGCTGACCAGTTTGGCGGATATTGCTTTCTGAATAACGCCGCTATTGCAGCACAGTATGCGCGTGACAATGGAGCAAAAAAGGTTGCGATTCTGGATGTAGATTTTCACCATGGAAACGGAACACAACACATCTTTTATGATCGTGATGATGTTTTTTTTCTATCCCTTCATGGGGACCCAATGGATACTTTCCCCTATTTTCTAGGGCATACAGATGAAACTGGTGACAAAGCTGGTATTGGATATACTGCAAACTATCCAATGCCCCCTAAATCAGATTACAAAATCTGGAAACAATCTCTGACTGACGCGCTTGACAAAATAAAAGCCTACAGCCCTGATTTATTACTGGTATCACTTGGTGTTGATACATTTGAGGATGATCCGATCAGTTTTTTCAAACTAAAGAGCCATAATTTTACAGACTATGGTGCATTAATCGCAGATTTAGAGCTACCAACCGTTTTTATTATGGAAGGTGGCTATGCTGTCGAAAAAGTTGGGATCAATACAGTTAACGTTCTAAATGGTTTTGAAAAAGCATGTTAACCTAAAAAAATATCAGGGGAACTGTCTCATCAAAATGGCAAAAAGTTCATTTTGAGCTGAAATACCAAGCTTAGAATACAAATTCCGCCGATGAACCTTGACAGTTTGCCTTGATATTTCCAATTTCATCCCAATTGCACGACTAGAGTGCCCTTGAACGATGAGAGCAGCAACCTGAGCTTCACGCGCAGACAATTTAGTATCATTATCCTGAGAAACAAAAAGAAATTGTTCCACAAGTTCGGAGTGATCAACTTTAGCCTCAAAGTTAGTCTGATTCTTGTCTATCAGCTGAACCAACTTAGGCATCAATGCAAGGGATACTTCTTTGAACGCTCTTACTTCGCTAACGCGATACCGAGAATTACCAGCACTTCGCCCCATGGATAAGTGAACAGTTCTATCCCCGTCTAACGGGAAAAGGGCACCAAGTTCATCAACCATGCGAGTTGCGCGAAAATAAGTCGAAAAATAATCACTTTGTTCAAATCTATCTGGAGCAATCTCATTCAAATGATACGCACACTGCTGTAACTTTTCGTCAAATGCATGTTGATAAAAAGGATCTAACATGTATCCAAGACGATGATAAATATTATCAAATGTTTCTTGCAAGATTTGGTCTGGAATCCACCGAAACACAATTTGCGGCTGCTTTCGTTTATGAAACAAAATCACCAATATACTCTGGGGGGAAAACAGCAAACCGCCAAAATGGATCAAAGCCTCCTGATATACTCCGAGATCATCGGCAACACTCATTTTGCCAAGCAATTCGTAATGTTTCTCAGAGGCTTTCATCATCTGCAAAGTATTTATAATAAAGATGTTATTTTCAAGCTTTTCCTATAAATGCACGTAATCACATGATGAGTTCTTCAAGATAACACTGAATAAGATTTATCTAGATAATACCAGCGTTGACCATTCACCCAAGTGAAGTTCACGAATAACTTTCAACCCCAAGGATTCGTGGGCTTTTACCACTTTATCCTGCTGGGTAATAAGCAATCCAGAAAGTACAGCAACACCATCTTTGGCCAAGTTCTTTTCCAACAAAGGCGCCATTTGGCAAAGCGGTTCAGCAAGAATGTTTGCTGCGATCAGATCATAAGGTCCACGTGTAGTAACTTCAGGTACATTATACCCGTCACCACAAACACCGGTAATATCTGAAACGTTATTCAGATCTGCATTTTCCAGCGCCACACGTACAGAATCAGCATCAATATCCACGCCCAGAACAGGGCAATCCCATAGAATCTTGATTCCCATGGAGAGAATACCGGACCCGCACCCCATATCCAACGCATTAACGATTTTTTTGTCCCCGGCCAAATCCGTGAGTGCGATCAAACATCCCTTTGTCGTATCGTGCTGCCCCGTACCAAACGCTACGTTTGCTTCAATTAAAAGAGGAACTGAATCTTTTGGTGGCTGCTCTGTTACATGAGATCCATGCACAAAGAACTTCCCGGCCACGATTGGCGGCAAAGCTTTTTGGCTTTCAGCAACCCAGTCAATATCCGGAAGCTGTGCAACCGTTATCGCAGGCACGTCACCACCAATAATTTCCGCCGTACTGGCTAAGATGTTGTTGACCTGCACATCAGATGGCTTGCCATCGACATATACTTTAACAGAAACAACACCTGCCTCGTCAGGGTTTGTTGTGACAATCGCGCCATCAAGCGGTTCCAGAGCAAGCTCATAGATCGGCAAGTTGACCTCTTTTATATCCAGGGCAACAACCCAAACTGCGGAATTATCTTCTCTCATTACATACCTGCCTGTTCGGCGGGAACCACGAAGTTACTCAGAACTTTTTTGCTTCCCGCCTTATCAAAGGAAATTGTCAGGCGTTCGCCTTCTACCGAAGTGACGAGCCCATAGCCGAATTTTTGGTGAAAAACTCGCTCTCCACGCCCAAAACCACTTTTACTTTCTGAAACTTTTTGCGCGGCTTGCCGTACAAGCTGAGGTTCACCTCCTGAATAGCTTCTGGCGCGCTGCATGCCCGGACTAGTGCGATCATTATCCTGCCACCCTCTATTTCCAGAACCAAACCCGCCATACGACGGCTCTAACGGTGCCGAATAGATACCGCGATCACTTTCTCGTTCAATATGTTCATGAGGAAGTTCATCTACAAACCGTGACGGAATTGCAGAGGCCCAAGATCCGTGCATACGTCTATTCGCAGCAAAGGAAATAATCGCACGCTCTCTGGCGCGAGTAAGCCCCACGTAAGCCAACCGACGTTCTTCTTCCAAGCCCTTAAGTCCTTGTTCGTCCATTGCGCGTTGGTTCGGGAACAACCCCTCTTCCCAGCCCGGCAGGAAAACAGTTTCAAACTCCAGTCCCTTGGCTCCATGCAACGTCATGATAGAAACCATTTCCTGATTCTGCTGGCTGTTGGTATCCATCACAAGGCTCACGTGTTCAAGAAAATCAGAAAGGCTTTCAAATTCATCCAAGGCATTGACCAACTCACCCAAGTTTTCAACACGCCCTTTGGCCTCTACGGATTTATCATTCCGCCAGAATTCCAAATAACCACTTTCTTCCAAAACAAGACCAGCCAATTCGGTATGTTCCAGCTCATTCTTCTTACTCTGCCAACTTTCAACTTGTGCGACAAAATTTGCCATGGACTTACGTGCAGCAGGGCGCAACTCATCCGTTTCAACAATTTCCTGTGCCGCCTTAAACAGAGATGTTTCATTCTGTCGTGCTAGCTGGTGGATCACTGCCATCGCAGCAGGCCCCAACCCTCTTTTGGGCTTAGCAATACAACGTTCAAAAGCCAAACTGTCATCCGCTGAATTCACAAGGCGCAAATAAGCCAGAGCATCACGTATTTCCATACGTTCATAGAAACGCGCACCGCCGATCACCCGATAGGGAATGCCCAGCGTCAAAAACCGTTCTTCAAATTCACGGGTCATCGCCCCTGTGCGAACAAGAACAGCAATCTGATCCAATGATTGCCCTTGACGTTGCAAGCTTTCCGTCTCTTCGCCGACAAACCTAGCTTCGGCTTCGCCATCCCATAGTCCGCGCACTCGAAGCATTTCCCCTTCATCATCGTCGGTCCAGAGCGTCTTGCCTAGTCGCCCTTCGTTATGACTGATGACAGAAGAGGCTGCAGCAAGAATGCGCCCGGTTGAACGATAGTTTCGCTCCAGACGAACAACTTTTGCACCGGGAAAATCTTTTTCAAAGCGAAGGATATTACCAACCTCTGCCCCACGCCATCCATAGATGGATTGGTCATCATCCCCGACACAGCACACATTTTGGTGCCCCTGCGCTAAAAGACGCAACCAAAGATACTGGGCCACGTTGGTATCCTGGTACTCATCAACCAGAATATAATGAAAACGCCGATGGTAATCCGCCAACACATCCGGATAGGTTTGGAAAATCACCAAGGTATGCAAGAGCAAATCGCCAAAATCACAGGCGTTAAGTTCTTTCATACGCTGTTGATAGCTCTGGTAAATTTTATGAATGCGCCCACCTGCGAATTCTTTGGCTTCATTGGCGGAAACATGATCAGGTGTTTGCCCCCGATCCTTCCAGCGCTGAATAACACCAAGAACAGATTTCGGTGGCCATTTTTTATCGTCGAGATTATTTTCTTTCAGAAGTTGCTTCACCAACCGCAACTGATCATCCGTGTCAATAATCGCAAAATCACTTCCTAGGCCAACCTTCTCTGCATGAGCCCGCAACATACGAACCGCGATGGCATGAAAAGTACCCAACCACCAGCGCTCGACGGTCGGTTCATTCAGAATCGAAGCAACACGCTCTTTCATTTCCTGCGCCGCTTTATTGGTAAAGGTCACAGCAAGGACCTGACCAGGGAAAGCTTTTCCTGTCGCTAAAATATGGGCTAGGCGTGTTGTCAAAACTCGCGTCTTCCCCGTCCCGGCCCCAGCCAAGACAAGAACGGGTCCATCCGTGGTCTGAACGGCATCCATCTGCGATTCATTAAGACCAGTAAGATAAGGCGGTAGCCCGTCGTTTTGCATTTGCGATTCGTCTGTCATAATTGGTTTATAGCGCAGCTTCTCACCAAGCTCATCCACTTTTACCTCTTGACCTAAAGATCAAACAATTCTTTATGTTATGCCAAACTCTAGATCGCAAGAATTTACAGGAAAAAACATGACCCGTATTACAGAACGCCACGCGCTACTTCCTGAAACACCGAGCACACAACGGGTTGTAACAATGCATCGTTACGGCGCGGGTACAAATGGTAAAGTTGCCTATGTTCAAGCCTGTCTTCATGCCGACGAAACGCCGGCCATGGCCTGTACTCACCATCTATTACAACGCTTGGAAGAAGCCGATCAACAAGGATTATTGAAAGGTGAGATCGTCGTTGTACCTTTTGCAAACCCGATTGGACTTGATCAATTTGAAGACGATATTCTTCTTGGTCGTGTTCACCGTGGCGGCGATGGTAATTTTAACCGGGGGTGGTACGACCTGACAGCAATGATGAAAGATCGCCTTGCAGGTAAACTCGGCAATGATGAAAGCGATAATGTAAAACTTATTCGCGCGACAATGCAGGACGTTCTGGACGAAGTTACGCCGACGAGCGAATTCGCTAGCCTTCGCAAAATATTAGCGAAAGAAGCCACCCGCGCCGATTATGTTTTTGATCTTCATTGCGATGACGAATCTCTACCCTATCTCTATATTTCTGATCTGAACTGGCCCGACTGCCAGGATTTTGCCGCCGACTTTGGTGCCGTTGCTGTTATGATGGCTGAAAATTCCGGGGGTGGTAGCTTCGACGAAGTATATACTCGCCCATGGGCTGAACTCTCTCGCCTTTTCCCGGATGCCGCAATTCCGCAGGCAACTATGTCAATGACTGTTGAACATCGCGGTCGCCCGGATGTATCAGACCAGATCGGAGCAAAAGATGCTGATGCGCTCTATAAATTCTTTATCCGCCGAGGCCTGATCGAAGGCGATGCAGGCTCCTTACCTGCCCCGTTGTGTGATGCAACAGGCACAGACGCTTGTGAGATTATCCCCTCACCAGGTGCAGGTTTTGTTACCTATTGTAAAGAATTGGGCGAAATCGTAAAAAAAGGCGATCAGATCGCTACTTTGATAGATCCTGCAGCAGAAAACCCAACCCAATCCCGCACACCGATCTACGCGGGAACAGACGGCGTCTTCTTTACGCGCCGCCAACACAAAGCAGTGAAACCCGGTCTTGTCGTTGGGAAAGTTGCAGGAAACGAACCACTAAAAGCAGGATACCTTTTGGAAGATTAAATCTTTACAGTAAATTCGAATCTCTAAAGTAATAAAAGCTGAGCAGTTCTCAGCCTTTATATATATCAACAGATACTTTCCGCACTGTATATTTACTGGCGAACGAGATTACATATCACCGCGCTCTTCAGCCCGGGCTTGCTCCATCGCTTTTTTATAGGCAAGCGCAACATCGTGCTCGTGTAAAACACCTTTAAGGATACCTTCTTTATCAATCACGGGGATATAAACTTCCCCGCTCGCCCCATGCGCTTGAAGCGCTTGCTCAATATTAGAGTCTTCTTCCAGTTGAACTGCCTTGGTTCGCGCAATATCCAATGCGGTGAGAGCAACTCCTTTTTCTTCTTGCAAATCCAGTCCGTCAGCCAACTCAATAAAGGTAATAGAACCTTTATAATGTTCGCCTTCATCAATAACAAAGACCTGACCCAGTCGTGTTTTTCTAATCTCTTCCCTGACGTGATTTAAATTTGCGGTGATATCAACAGTTGATACTTCACAATGCACCATATGCGATATGGTGATAGATCTCATCAGGCTGGCTTCGCGTCCGCCGCGAATTTCAACGCCGCGCCTTTCAAGTTGCCACATGAAAAAGGAGCGTCCATGAACCTGTTGCGTGATGACGCTTGAAAGAGAAGTAGCAATCATAACGGCAATGGTTAGAGCATAGTCGTTTGTTAGCTCAAAAATCATCAGGATGGTTGAGACTGGCGCCCCAAGAACTGCCCCAGCAACGGCCCCCATACCAATGACGGTATAGGCCCCTGTCCCGGAAGAAAGTTCTGGAAAAATGCTGGTCGCGACAATTCCATAGGCTCCACCAACCATTGCCCCAAGAAAGATCGAGGGTGAAAACACACCGCCAGAAAAACCCGACCCAAGAGAAATGGCCGTTGCAATCGTCTTAACCACGATCAAAGCCAATAGCAGCCACAAGGGATAAAGTTCAGACAAGGCTGCATCGGTGGCTTCATAGCCAACACCAAGAACCTGAGGAAAAACAAGGGCCATAACACCTAGGGCCAGTCCCCCGATCATAGGTTTTCCCCAGAAAGGAACATTCAATTTCTTAAAGGTGTCTTCCGCAAAGATCACGGACCACATAAAGGCAATTGCCGCCAAAGCTGAAATAATTCCCAGAATAGCAAAAGCCGGGAACTCCCAGAATGATGACAATGACATTGCTTTAGGTAGAATAAAGGCAGGAAAATCACCATAGTAAATACGGCTGATGATTGTGCCGACAACTGACGCAATAACAATCGGCGCAAATGCTGAAAGCGCGTAGTGACCAACAACAACTTCCAGTGCAAAAAAGACACCCGCAATCGGTGCATTAAAAGATGTCGCAATAGCCGCGGCAACCCCACATCCAAGCAGTGTACGGAAGAGCGAATAACCCAGATGTAATCTCTTGGAAAGCCAGGCACCAATTGATGCCCCAAGGTGAACGACAGGGCCCTCACGTCCGACCGAAGCCCCAACGCCAATCGAAAAAGCTGATGCAATTGCAGCCCGGACGCCAATCTTCAAAGACATACGTCCGCCCTTGAGAGCCGTTGCTTCAATAACGTGCGGGACACCCTGTGGCTTTCCATCCGGTAAAAAATACCGAATAAACAGCCCGACAATTCCACCGCCAATAACAGGAACGAGCACAATCTGCCACCAAGGTAATCCAGCGATACCAGCAGATACCTTTTCGCCTTGAAATCCGTAAAAAAACATCTGAACAAGGTCAATAAAGTGACGGAAAGCCATAGCCGCAAGTCCGGCAGCCACACCAATGATCACTGCCAAAGATGACAGGATGACTTGCTCATTTTGTATAAATTGTCTGATCTGTTGTAGTAGCGATAACCGAGTGCCCTTATTCTGAGACATGGCGCCCCCGGTTCAGGAAATTGCCAACGATAGAGCCAAAATACGAACTACCTTTACAGAATACGTCGCTATTCCTCCCTAAAGACAAATCAGAATTGCAAGTTAAAGTACCCAGGACCGCCACCATAGCTATAGTATTTAATAGTTCTAATAACCGTTATAACGCTATGGAAATTATTGTTCCACTGGAACAGTATATTTTTCTGTAAAATTACCGAGAGCAATCGTTTAAAATCACTTACAGCGACCAATCGAACCTTCCGCACAGATTCTTTTACCGTCAATCCACGTTGCTCCGGACAAATCGGCTTTCGTTAAATCCGCACCTTCGATTTTTGCCTTCGAAAGATTGGCTCCGCGCAATATCGTTTTGAAAAGGCGCGCACGCTTTAAATTTGCTTTGGAAAAATCCGCACCTTGCAAATCAGCCTTGGTAAAATCAGCTTCTGGCAAAGAAGCTCTGGTGAAATCGGCATCCACTAATGAAGCGCTGACAAACTTGGTCCTGAAGGCAGAAATATTTTTCAGATCTGCCCTGTTGAGAGATCCGCGTAAAAAACTCGTATCTCTCAATCGAGCGCCAGAAAGATTTACATCATCCAGATTTAGGCCGTCCATGTTACATCGCTGCCAGTTCACATCAGCCCCGGCCGGGTCTGTACAGGCCGCGATAACAGCAGAGGAAAACTGAAAATAGATAAAGGTGACAATCGCAAAACAAAGGCTTTTATTCATAAGCTTAATGTTAGAAACCAGACTCTTAACTTCAAGTAAATTTACGGTCACTCGTTTTGCCTTTAACAGTTTCACATTGAATAAATGGGAATAAATGGGAATAAATGGGAATAAATGGGGCAAATAAATAGATCAGTGCGTTGTATTCCAGGACATTATCGAACGCCCGATGTTAACAGGCAAGGGTAAGCCTTTTTGAGCTGCGTATATATCTTTCAGATTATCAAGCAAAATATTTGGCATCTCGCATGAGCTACGCCTTTTCAAATCCACATGAAGAGATATCCATTCGGATGTTGCAGCTAAATAACCTTTATCAACATTATATAGAGAATGATGATAACTCATCCTTTTAACATCATACCCAAGTAACCGGGTCTCCACCCGCATATTAGACCCAAGGTGAAGCTCTTTCATGTAGTTCACATGATTTTCGACAACAAAGGTCGAACAGTTCATTTCCTGACGATAACCTTCTGTAACACCAAAAAACTCCAAAAAGGCATCTGTCGCATCACAAAAAACGTGCATGTAATAGGCCACATTCATATGCCCGTTATAATCAAGCCATTCTGACGGCACAGTTCCCTCAAAACTAATTAAAGGCGTTACCTCTTTTGGGTCAATCACAGCACAATTCCTTTAACGAAAACGGTAAAACAACACAGTTAGCACGAATCGAACAAAAGGCCTCAAAAGAAAAAAGATTAAAATAACATTACGCTAGAGAAGATTCGCAAGACCATATTCGTTAAAATTTAAAACAAATCAAGAGAGCCTGGTGCAAAAATACAACAGTATGTTTCCTCAACTACATTTAATGACTCTTATGACTGGTTTTGCCATCAAGCCTGTGATAATCAACCATACTAAGTTTTAGTGTCTTTAAGGGTATGTACTGTTTTTGCCTTAGAGAACATTTAAGTATTTTGTTTTGCTCACATTCGTTTGTGTTGCGATATTATTATGTTGGCAGCAAATGTCAGGGGGGTCTCTGGTGAGCAAGTGTTATGACTGTAGAAACAAATGATAGGCGAAATGTCGTGGGGTTAGGTATTTTGTCCGAGATTAATTCTCGACTGATTAAACGTTTGGTAGCTTTTACCGCTGTTGCTATTTTTGTGACAGGCTGTGCAAGTAAGCCGAATTCAACACTGCAAGATGAAGCCAATGCAAGCACTGATGATCAGTGGGCGCAGACCGAAGGCTCAACCGCAGTCGACGAAGGTGACAACGATCCGATTGAAACCGTTAACCGCTTTATTTTTGCGTTTAACGATGCAGCAGACACGATCATTTTCCGACCAGTTGCAGAAGGGTATCGTTTCCTGGTTCCTTCTCCTATTCGTGATTCTGTTCGCAACTTCCTCAGAAACACATACACACCTGTCATTCTAGCCAACGACTTGCTGCAAGGTGATCTGGAGAAGGCGGAAAATACTTTTGCCCGTTTCCTGATAAACACAATTGCCGGTGCTGGCGGCTTGGCTGATGTTGCTAGCCAAACAGGTCTGGAATATCACTCAGAAGATTTTGGTCAGACGATGGGAACATGGGGTGTACCCGAAGGCCCTTACCTTGTTCTGCCAATCCTGGGGCCGTCGAACGTTCGGGACAGTGTTGGTCTGGTTGGGGATGCTCTTCTTGATCCTCTGACTTATGTTGCCAAAACAGAAGTTCTGATTGGACGCAAAGTAACCGACGGTATTGATAAAAGATCACGTAACATCGAAACGGTTGATGAGCTAAAACGTGATTCTGTCGATTTTTATGCTCGTGTTCGTTCACTTTATCATCAGAAACGCGAAAACGAAATCAATGATGGGACAACTGAACCAACATTAGCGCCAGGACTAACTGACATCTTCCCCGAAGATGATGATCAGGTATCTTATGCGGAATAAGTCATGAAGCAGATTACAGGCTTTATAAAAAATATCGCAGCCCTCCTTGCGGGGGCTGCTTTCTGTTTAGCTGTCTTTAATGGGGCAGCAAACGCAGATGATGCTGCAGGTCATTTTCTAAAAACCCTGCAGAAAAAGGCAATCAGCCAACTATCGAACGAAGATATATCAACAGAAGAGCGCGAAAAACAATTCCGCGCACTCCTTAATAAAAACTTTGATATTGACGGAATTGCGCGCTTTGTAATTGGGAAATACTGGCGAAAAGCAGAAGACAGCCACCGCAAGGAATTCACGACAATTTTTGAAGATGTCATGGTTCAACGCTTTCTCCCGACTTTCTCTCAGTACGCTGATTCAGAATTCAAAGTCACAAAAGTTGTTCCGAAGAAATCTTTCTTTATTGTTTTTAGTAAAGTTAAAACTGAAAATGGTGAACCCTCACAAGTTTTATGGCGAATAGAAAAGAAAGATAATTCATCCGACTATATCATCACAGACATAGCTGCTGAAGGCATTAGCCTGCGTTCTACCTATCGCTCTGACTACACATCAGCGCTTAAAAGCTTGGGAGGGAATCTCTCTGAGCTCAACAGCAAGCTTCGCGAAAAAGTACAGTCCGGTGACTTTGCCCCCAAAGAAAGCAGCTAAGAGTGTAGAGATCAAAACATTCTCTTAGACGACTTATAAAAAAGCCTCGGATGTTAAAACCGAGGCTTTTTTTTGTGAGCAAAACCATACTTGCAGACTATCGGATGACAAACTCAATAAAAGAAGATCCAGCATCAAACAAAAAGCGCTGAAACAATCGATGACTCAGCGCTTTCCAATTAAGACTTAATCACAAGACTTTATCGTTTAAGTGGCTTGTACTTAATACGGTGTGGTTGATCAGCTTCCGCTCCCAGGCGACGCTTACGGTCAGCTTCATAGTCTTCGTAATTCCCCTCGAACCAAACAACCTGACTATCCCCCTCAAAAGCAAGAATATGAGTTGCAATACGATCAAGGAACCAACGATCATGCGATGTCACCAGAACACAACCACTATATTCAAGAATCGATTCTTCCAAAGAGCGCAGTGTATCCACATCCAGGTCGTTTGTCGGCTCATCGAGAAGGATAACGTTCGCGCTTTTTCGCAGCATCTTTGCAAGATGCACACGATTTCGCTCACCACCAGAAAGTTGGCCAACCTTCTTCTGCTGATCGCCACCCTTAAAGTTAAAAGCTCCGACATAAGAGCGGGATTGGTAGGTGTGCTTGCCAATTTCAATCACATCAAGACCGTCTGAGATCTCTTCCCACACATTCTTATCGGCAGAAAGTGCATCACGACTTTGATCAACATACCCGATTTCAACAGTCTCGCCGACATTCAGCGAGCCTTCATTCGGCTTTTCTTGACCGGTGATCATTCTGAACAAGGTTGTTTTACCTGCGCCATTGGGGCCGATAATACCAACGATTGCCCCTTTTGGAATCCTGAAATTCAGATCTTCAATAAGAAGCTTGTCACCAAAAGCCTTTGAAAGATTATTCGCCTCAATAACAAGATCACCCAATCTAGGTGCCGGCGGGATTACAATACGACCCGGATCAGGAGCACGAGAACTTTCTTCCTGTACAAGTGTTTCATAAGCCTGCAAACGAGCTTTGGATTTGGTTTGGCGCGCTTTTGCACCCTGACGTACCCATTGCAATTCATCTTTCAGGAACTTCTGCTTGGCGCTTTCTTGCTTCTCTTCAATAGCAAGACGTTTCTGTTTCTGCTCCAACCAGCTTGAATAATTTCCTTCATAAGGAATACCCTCGCCGCGATCGAGTTCAAGGATCCAACCAGCAACATTATCGAGGAAGTATCTATCGTGCGTTACGCAGACAACAGTCCCTTTATAATCTTCCAAAAAGCGTTCCAGCCACGATACTGATTCAGCATCCAGATGGTTGGTCGGCTCATCGAGAAGAAGCATATCCGGGCTGGATAAAAGCAATTGACAAAGAGCAACACGACGACGTTCACCACCAGACAGCTTTGTCACATCAGCATCACCCGGCGGGCAACGCAATGCATCCATCGCAATTTCCACCTGACGATCCAGATCCCAGGCATCAAGCGCATCGATCTTTTCCTGAAGCTCGCCTTGCTGCGCAATCAGATCATCCATTTCCTCCGGATCAACCTCTGCAAATTTGGCACTCAAAGCTTCAAAATTTTCCAGCAGCGCTTTTGTCTCGGCAACCCCTTCAAAAACATTCCCCGCAACATCCTTATCAGGGTTAAGTTGAGGTTCCTGAGGCAAGTACCCAACCTTGACACCATCAGCAGCACGAGCTTCGCCATTGATTTCATTATCAAGACCAGCCATGACTTTCATCAAGGTAGATTTACCTGAACCGTTCAAACCCAGAACACCAATTTTGGCGCCGGGGAGAAAGTTCAAATGAATGTTTTTTAGAACCTGTTTTCCACCGGGGAAAGTTTTAGAAACTCCATCCATTTGGTAGATGTACTGATATGATGCCATTCGGCGCTCCAATTAAAGGTCAATCCAATTAAAGGTCAATTGTTGTAAGCAGATGTCCCTGCGTTGATGCGGTTTTACCCTATTGAACAGCCAGAAGCAATCTCCACCTGACAAGATTATCCAGGCCTTAATCCCCCCCTCTTACTCCCCGGCTTTTGCGATTATCTGCTCAGTTCGAAGAGGCAAAAAGGCACCAAAAACAGATCCCTTACCACCTGTTTCGACGAGTTCTAGACGGCCGCCAAAATACTCAACAATCTGGCGCGAAATGCTCAAACCCAGACCAGTTCCGTGGGGTTTATCTGCTAAGCCTTCGCGGGATTGGTGGAATTTCTCAAAGATATGCTCACGCGCTTGCCATGGTACTCCCCGTCCGTTATCTGCAACAGTAATTACAATTTCCTCACCTTGCCTGAAAACAGATACCTTTACCCATCCACGATCTTCATCACAGAATTTAACCGCATTGGACAACAAATTAACAAACACTTGCATAAGCCTGTCCCTGTCCCCCCTAATCATGGGGAGGTCAGGTGCAAAATCCACATCAAGCGTGATTTCTTTCTCACTCAGAATTGCAGACATTGTGTCCATTGAGTTCTCGACAACTTGCGGGATATCCAGATCCTCAAGAATCCATTCCATTTGTCCCGCTTCTATCTTTGCCAGATCAAGGACCTGGTTAATCAACCGCGTCAAGCGGACACTCTCTTTCACAATGATACCCAGAAATCTGTTTTTTTCCTCTTCTTCCAAGTCGGGGTGATCGCTCAAAATTTCACTGAAAGATCGAATAGACGTTAAGGGTGTTCTGAGTTCATGACTGACCGTCGATAAAAATTCATCCTTCAAGCGATCCAGCTCTTGCAAGCGCTCATTCGCCGACCGTAATTGCGCTGTTGTGCTTTCCAGTTCTCTCGATTTTTGTTCCAAATTTTGGCTATATTCGATAACTTGCGACGTCTCATCCAGAATTGTCATCACCTCTTCAAGACGGACAACTTCTCCCTTCACAACAGAAGAAATCATCACACGGGCGGACGCTGCACCAATAGCACCGGAAAGAAGACGTTCGGTTACGTGAACCAGATCAGCATCAGCCGTAATCACCCGTCTGCGCTCTAGACCTCGATCTCTGAAGTATCCACTAAAAGCTCTGTCCGCTCTCGCTCGCCCTAAAAAGCGAACAAGGAGATTAAACAAATCTTCCACAGAAGCAGAGCCTTGCCATAGCTGTGATCGCGGCCCCTGATCGGCATATCGATAGACATCAACAAATAACGCTCCTTGTACACGTTCAATTGCGGAATGACGGGTATAGAGCGATACAAACACATAAGCGCCAGCGTTAAACACCGTTGTCCAGAAAAGAGCATGGGTTAAATGGTCAAGCCCTTGTAAGCCAAACAACTCATAGGGTCTCAATAATTCAATCCCCATAGGGCCAGCCGGGATAAAAGTAATCGGTAACAAACCCGACTTTGCAAAAGCCGGTAACAAAAGCGTATAGGCCCAAACAACAAAACCCAGAGTAAGACCAGTCAACGCCCCTTTGCGATTTCCCCCTTTCCAGAACATCCCCCCGATCATGGCAGGTGCAAACTGGAAAACCGCCGCAAAAGAAATAAGACCAATGGTAACAAGTGCGTCACTCTCACCCAAAAAACGAAAATAGGCGTACCCAAACAAAAGGATGAGGATAATACTGCTGCGCCGCACAAAAAGCAGAACACCTGTAAAATCACTTTTTTTCTTCAGGCCAAGCCAGTTCCACCTCAAAAGCACAGGCATCACCAGATCATTGCAAACCATCGTACTCAAAGCGATCGTAGCAACAATAACCATAGATGTTGCAGCAGAAAGACCACCCAGAAACACAAGAAGAGCAAGCATTTCCTGTTCGTGCGCCATAGGGAGCGTGAGGATAAAAGTATCTGCATTTACATCCCCGCGTGGAAACTGAAGCATTCCCCCCAAAGCAATGGGCAAAACAAAGATATTGATGGCAAGCAGGTAGAGCGGGAAAAACCATACACCTTTTCGTAACTCGGGTTCGTTAACGTTCTCAACGGCAATAACCTGAAACTGTCGTGGCAAACATACTGCCGCAACCATGGACAAGGTCGTTAAAGTCACCCACGTTGTGTAAGCACCTTCCTTCTCAAAAGTCATCAACTGGACAAGTTCCGGCACTCGTGACGCCTGCTGAAAAAGATCACCAAAACCATCATAGAGTCCGAAGGTGACAAAAATCCCGACAGCCAAAAAAGCAAGAAGCTTCACAACGGATTCAAAAGCAATGGCAACCACAACACCATCATGATGCTCACTGTTATCAATATGTCTGGTCCCAAAGAGGATCGCAAAAATAGCCAAAACCAAAGCGACCCAAAAAGCCGTGTCTGCAACCGTGGCAATTGGCGGAGAATTAAGTGGAGCAATGACTTCCGGATATTGCTTTAAAACATTAAAACTCGTAGCAACAGCTTTGAGCTGCAGGGATATATAGGGGACAATTCCCACAACCGCGATTACTGTTACCAAGGCACTCAAAGGCGTGCTTTTCCCGTAACGGGAAGAGATAAAATCGGCAATTGATGTTATACGATGGGCTTTTGTTATTCGGATGATTTTCTTGACAACCAGCCACCACAAAACAAAAACAAGAGTAGGCCCCAAATAAATGGGCAGAAAATCCAAACCACTAGACGCCGCACGTCCAACTGAACCATAGAATGTCCAAGATGTACAATACACCCCCAATGAGAGGGCATAAATATAAGGGTGTGACGTGATTCCCGCCCCACGCTCCGCACGCTTGTCTGCAATGTAAGCAATCGCAAAAAGCACCAGAAGATAGCCGATAGAAGAAAGTATGATGATCCAGTCAACCAGCATGATCACCATCCTTTGAAGAAAGATTGGTATTCTCTACTGCTGACCCTTTTTTATCCGAAGAAACACTCGCATCCGATATCAGAACATCAATCACAGTCGGCTCATTGGGATCAAGCGCATTTATTGCATCATTAGCATCTTTCGAAGCTGACCAGGCTACAGCAGCGATAACCCCGCCCCAAGCAGCAAAAAGATACAAAAATAGCGGCGGAAGCCCCCACAGAAGCTTTTCATCACTAAAGATAGAAAGGAAAAGAGGGCTGAAAAGCAGTAGCGCCAACAGGAACAGTGCAATACTGCGATCACCTTTATCACCGGGTCGGCTCACTCATGCTCCTCCCAGGGAAATAGCGAACTCGTATACTTGATTGCCATTAATTTTGGGAAACTAGGCCAGCTTCTCTTCAACGCCCAGATGCTGTTTAACCAATCTAACCACATCTTTTGTTGAAAAAGGCTTCGTCACAAAATCATCGGCGCCGAGTTCCATCCCCTTCAATCGATCAACGTCACGCCCTTTTGCCGTCAACAAAATAACACGCATAGCCTTCCACGTATCATTTGCACGTAGATACTTCAAAACTTCAAAACCGTCCCTTCTTGGCAACATGATATCAAGCAATATCAGATCAGGCGGACGGCTTTCGACCATCCGCAAAGCTGCATCACCATCACGCGCAATAAAGACTTCAAAGCCAGCTTTCTTCATCAGAAAGCTTAATGAGTCGACAATATGAGGCTCGTCCTCGACCACGAGAACCGTCTGAGGCATTTTCTGCCTTTCTCCGCTATCCGGTTATCTCTTTATTTATTCCCTGTTGACCTAACACTACAGTGTAGGCCTACGTTTTGCCAAGGTGTGTTTTCACACCTTCACCTTGTCGGCCAGACTACCGGGCATTAATTTCCAATTAAAACGCTGTCGGGGTGGGCAAAATCGATGCCATCGGCATAAACGACATGTCGTGCAAACGAGGCCTCACACCCTAAACTCACAGCAAAAGTATTGCCCGCCTGCCCCACCATCACACCAGGCTTGGTAACTGTCTTTGATATTGAAAAATAAACACTCTGATCTTCTGCACGTAAAGAATGAAGATTAACACGTCCCGGCTTTAAAAATGCGTCCTGCACGCCCCAGTCGGGCGAAAGAACACCATATCTTGGTATCCTCAAACCGGATGCACTGAAGCGTTTTGATATCTGCCCGGCAAGATCAACCCGGATAAAGTGGAATGGCACCCCTTCTTCTTCAGGCTTTTGTAACGTAGTCAAGCGATGACAAACCTGCTCGAAACCTGCTCGAAAGCGTCTACGCAGCAAATCAACATCATGCCGCAGTTCAAAAGCAGCGCTTCGAAATACACTGTAGGGCATCATTACCGCCCCGGCAAAATAACTTCCTAAAGCTTTCAAACACAAATTTTTAGCTTCTTTACTACTCAAAGGAACATCGGCAAGAACCTTTTCCAGCACATCAGCATAGGCAACTTCAGCGATGATTCTTGCCATTCTGAAGTTCAAAGAACTTATCGCCAACGTTTCCATCAACCTCAGCGTACCACCGTCCTCTCCCTGCAACTCCCACATTCCTCGCAAGAGCGTTTCTTGCGACGATACAGGAACAATCTCAACCTCGATTCCTAACTGCTGATCCAGATAACTCGCCAGAGCATCGAACAATCCGTATGGCTTTGGTTCACCCAAGCGATCTCTCAGCTCCTCGGCCGCCTGTTCCAAAACCGGGAAATAATGGTCATTGGCGGATAGCATATCAACCACTTCATCTGTAGGCGTTTCACTCAGCAAAGCAGCCTGTTTTGATTCCCCATTAATAAAATCAAACAACTCGCCAACCATCGAGGTCAATTTTTGGCTTTCATCAACAAGGACATTAGTAAATCTTTCCCGCTGATGTTCTGAAAGGTCATCATTATCTTGTAAAATTTCAGCAAACGATCTGATCGATGTTAACTGTGTCAGAAGCTGATGGCTGGTTTCAGTAAAATAGGGGTCAGAAGAAATTGATTCCCGTGCCTTAAGTGTATCTTCACGCGCGTTGCGAAAAGCACGATACAACTTTAGCAAAGCACGGCTGATTTCAGGATGCATGGCAACAAAATCGCCAAGTATCGTGGTATCGGGCCTTGACCTTTCAAATAAAGAATCTGAAAAAAGCTCGTTCATTGCAGAAAGAAGCCGTGCTTCTTCTCCACCAGTAAGCTCGCCCTCTTTCACATTAAAGGCTTCTTCCAGCTTCTTTTGCAGCTTCCTTGATAAGGGACGCTGATTATGTTCAACTAAATTCAGATAGGCTGCAGAAATCTCAATTTTCTTGGCCATGGCAATTTGAGTAAGCCCGATCTGATTTCTTAAATGGCGAATTTTTCGCCCCGCAAATATTTGTCGCGCCATGACATTTACAGCTTTCACAAAATTTAGAAAATCACCCTAAATAATTTTACAAAATTTTCAAAACTACTCAACGTTTTATTGTCATCCCTGCCTCGGAATTCTAGGCTTACTTCATACGAACAAGTCAGTCCCTGTGCTTGATGATGTTAGTTATGGCTTTTGTGCATGAGTCATCATACCCCTGTCCTGCGATGCAGCTCTTCCTAGCGGAAAAAGAAAAGCATTCAGATTAAGACAGGAAATTGATCTCTGAAGCAGGTTCAGGTGTTTTGTGTTTTCGCCAGAACAAAAGATGCTTTGGGGATATAGGCAAGCTGATTATCGCCAACTTTGTGATCAGCGAAGCTCTATCGACCTTACTGAGCGAGAGAGGCTATGCCCCTCTCGTTTTTTTCAATTTTATTGACAATATATCAAATCAAGATTTGCACCACAGCCATATAGGCCACAATAGCAACCGTCAATACAGCCAGGACACCATTGACAACCAGACGTTTTTTGGGACTCTGGATTGCCGATATTATTCTGGCGCCACCCCATGACCACATACAGTTTGTTGGAAATCCACCAACAATAAAAACCACACACATCACAGCCCACTGCTCTAGTACCGGGCTTGTTTGATTGGTGAATTGAGCAAATACCGTTGTTGCCATCAACCATGCTTTCGGGTTCATGGGATGTACAATCAAGCCGTTCAAATACCCCACAGTATCAGCACTTTGATTGCTGGATAATGTTCCTGGATCCGATCTGGCAATTTTCCATGCGAGATACAACAAATAACAGCTGCTAATCACAGTTATCACAGGCCCTAACATAGGCATTTCCTTTAGAAGGCTTGTAATACCAAAGGCGGCGACAGCAAGGACAAGAAAGAAACCACTTTGCACACCAAAGGTAAAAGGCAACGCACCACGGAAACCCAACTTGGCCCCTGTTGCCATCAAAATCATATTTGCTGGCCCCGGTGTGCCAGACATAACCGCCGCAAAAATAAGCGCTGGAATAACATTCTCTATTGGCATGACATTTCACCCTTTTCCTTCACCTAGTCAGATAAAATATCTGACCGCCTGTCATGCGTTTAAATTGGGCTTGAAATGTTCATTGAACAATTATTATATTGTTCCTATGACAATTTTAACTCTCATTGCAGCAAACCAGCCAGACGACGGTCAAAAGTACGCGCACCTTGAACAGCTGTTCAAAGCGGCCATTCGCGACGGAGTTTTAAGGCCGGGCGAAAAATTACCACCCTTACGAACAGCAGCCTGGGAAGCCAAATGCAGCCTTGGTACAATGTCTCGGGTATACAGCTCTCTAGAGCGAAAAGGATTGGTGAATGCCAGAGTAGGTCAGGGCACATTCGTTCAGGAAACGGCAAACATCGGCGCCGATGTCATTCTACCCAATCTTCACCAACCTCCGAAGAAACACTCCGTTACAAAAGACTCCATAATAGATTTGGGAATGAATGCTATTGCCAACGATTGGGGTGAAGAAATAATTCGCTGGGCACTGCAGCGGACCTCAACCAAAGCGTCAAGTTTCAACCTGATGACCTATCGCGATGGCTTCGGTGATACCCAACAAAAGCTGGCCCTCCGAGCTTTTTTACCAGAGCCATTACGTGGAATAGGTGAAGACAGAATACTCATCAATCATGGTGCCCAAAATGGGATTTATACTGCCCTTGGGCGTTTATCTTCACCAGGCGATACAGTATGTCAGGAACCCCTCAGCTACCCTGGTGTCTCTGCCGCAATATCACAACTGGGATTATCCAGTTTAACAGTAGATACTGATGATCAGGGAATTTGCCCTGTTTCTTTTGAACAGCAATGCAAAAAGGGCCGTGTTCGCATTCTGGTTACAACAGCCACAGGTCACAATCCCACCTGCATCACAACGCCCCTCTCTCGCAGGAACGAAATTGGACGAATAGCCCAGAAGTATGATGTTCTTATTATGGAAGATGACATCTATGGCTTCCTGTATCCTGATGCCCCACCTCCTTACGCCAAGCTTTTCCCGGAACAGGCAATCTATCTCAGTGGCTTGGCCAAACGAATAAGCCCTTCCTTGCGTATAGGTTTTGCTGTTGCATCGCCTCATCTCACCATGCTCATGGCCCAGGGTATCACAGCCCAGACATGGATGGTTTCACCCGTACTAATCAACGCTGCGTTAGAAATCTCCAGCCGCGCAGATGACCTTGCCGCTTTGACTCTCCAGATAACCGCTGCAGCAAAAGAACGCCATGATTTAACAAGTCGCATATTAACACCTTACATCAACAACTACGACTCATGCCAATCCCACGCATGGGTCCAACTGCCGGAAACAATCTCGATATCACAACTCGTACACCAGGCGTCCAAGGCCGGAGTCCATATTCTGGGCGGTAGCCGTTTTGCCAACAATACAACCGCAGGGGAACAAAACATCAGACTCTCAATCATGGCTCCTGAAACAATACAAAAACTGGAACAAGGCTTAATAAAGCTAAAGACAGTTCTTTCAACTTCAAATGAAATTTCGTGCGATTTCTTTTAAAACAAAAACAAAAATATAAAAAATTAGACTGTAATTCATTTCGCTAAATAACAGAAATTTGATCACTCAAAATAACAGTCAAAATACTACCAAATATTCACAATTACTAATAATCTTCAAACTTATACTTTGTCTCTTCGAGAGCCACAAACACAGTTATTAATAATCATTATCAACAAATATGTTTTCTCATAAAATACTTGAAAATTTCTCCAAACAATTTACATTATTGGAAAGATTCTAAACTAGTACACAAGCCGTAGTAAGATAATAAATTTTAGATAAGAACAAATTCAAAGCGAGGACACTATGAAAGGCGACAAAAAAGTTATTGAGCACCTGAACACAGCTCTAACACATGAATTAACCGCAATTAACCAGTATTACTTGCATTACAAGCTTCTTCAGGATTGGGGCGTTGAGGGTCTTGCCAAGCACGAATACAAAGAATCCATCGAAGAAATGCATCATGCTGACAAGCTTATGGATCGCATTTTGCTTCTTGATGGCTTCCCGAACCTTCAAAATCTTAACAAGCTGAAAATCGGCGAAGATGTTGAAGAAGTTTTGAAATGCGACCTCGCCGGGGAACTTGAAGCTGTTGAAGTTTACAAAGAAGGCATCGCCTATTGTGAGTCTGTGCAAGACTACGGCAGCCGCGAACTCCTTCGCGAAATTCTTGTCGATGAAGAAGAGCACGTGGACCACCTGGAATCACAGTTTGAATTGATCAAACGTATTGGTATCCAGAATTATATTCAATCTCAGAGCAAAGTTGAAGGCGACTAAATCCCCTTACGCCTCAAGACTCACCAAGCAAACCTGTCCTGTAACAGGTTGATCAGTTTTGATTATAGCCAGCTGTTTCATACAGCTGGCTTTTTTGTGTCTAAATCAAATTGTTTAATTAAATTTCTCACAACTTCTTTCAGTAGAACTCTTTAATCATCAAGTATTTGCCTCAATAATCCGACTTTTTCAGTACAGTATTTTTTACGAAAAATAATAATTACGAAATTGCAACTCATTCTCAAACGTGTTAATTGTTGCGAATAATACTCATCTGCTTTTGTTTTCTTCAGAAGCAACAGATTATATCGCCCGGCTATTAAAGACCGAAATAGCCAAAACAAATTGGCAAAGTTAAACTGGAATGAAAATGAGTCACGCTCTCAAAAAAGCTACCCATGTAGCAAGCGCTGTCACCGTTCTTACCGTTCTCGGTGCAGGTACTGCATTCGCAGACACTGTTGACGCTAAAGGCGTCTTGGACAACTACGCAAACATTGCCCATGCAGGCTTTGAAGATTCTCTGACATCAGCAAAAGCCTTGGACAGTGCAATTGATAAGCTCATTGCCTCTCCAACGTCGGCATCACTGAATGCTGCCCGTGCGGCATGGGTTTCCGCGCGTGCTCCTTATCAACAGACTGAAGTTTATCGTTTTGGTAACGCCATCGTTGATGACTGGGAAGGCCGTGTTAACGCCTGGCCTTTGGATGAAGGCCTCATCGATTATGTCGATACTTCTTATGGCGATGAATCAGATGAAAACGCACTCTACACTGTAAACGTGGTAGCAAACACGAAACTATCCGTTAATGGTAAAAGTGTTGATGCCTCTACAATTACACCAACACTGATTTCTGAAACACTGCACGAAGCAGAAGAAGTCGAATCAAACGTCGCAACAGGTTATCACGCGATTGAATTCCTTCTTTGGGGACAAGATCTGAACGGCAATGGCGCAGGTGCGGGCAATCGTCCAGCCACTGACTTTGACGTTAAGAATTGTACAGGCGGTAACTGTGATCGTCGTGCCCAATACCTAAAGTCTGCTTCAACACTTCTGATTGCTGATCTGGAAGAAATGAAAGCAAACTGGGGTGAAAAAGGTGAAGCAAGAGCCAACCTTCTACAAGATACCTCTGCTGGCCTGACAACAATCCTGACAGGTATGGGCTCCCTTTCATACGGCGAGCTTGCGGGTGAGCGTATGAAACTGGGTCTTTTGCTGAATGATCCAGAGGAAGAGCATGACTGCTTCTCTGACAACACACATAACTCTCACTACTTTGACCAAATCGGTATTCGCAATGTGTACACTGGCCACTACCGTCGTCTAGACGGCTCTGTTGTGAGCGGCCCATCCATTTCTGACCTTGTCAAAGCAAAAGATGCAACAGTTGATAGTGAATTGACTGCAAAACTGGATGCGACTGTAACATCTATGGCTGTGATGAAAGCACGTGCTGAAAGCATCGAAGCCTATGACCAGATGATTGGTGAAGGCAATGTTGTCGGCAATGCTGTTGTTCAAAAAGCAATCGACGGTCTGATCAACCAGACTCGCTCAATCGAACGTGCTGTTGTTGCTCTTGGTCTTTCAGCCATCGAAGTTGAAGGTTCTGATAGCCTGGATAATCCAGATGCGGTTTTTAACTAAGATCTGAGTATGAATGATAGGCAACAGAGGCACTGCGACTTCGTGTCTATCTATTCAGAATCTACGGTTATGTTAGTTTGTGGGCAGCTCTGAATTCAGAGCTGCCCATTTCACATTCTCAGAATTTTGATAAATAATAATAAAATGCCAACGTCATCAGGAAAACACCTGCCCTTCTTTTACGCCTTGCTTATTGGAATAGGGTTAGTTTCAAACGTTAATGCCACTTCTCTTCAACGCGACGATCTAAATCAAAAGGATCTGGAGCGAGTACAAGCCATTACAAAACCCACAAGTGATTTTTCCAAAGCAGAAGCATACGAAAAAAAATCTGCCGGGGCCCCGACATCAAAAAAAACAGTATCGTCAAAATCCTTCTCTCATTCCTCGGCCAATTTATCATTTGAGGGAGAGCGCGATTTCAAACTTGGAAATAGTCTCTTTAAAAAAATCTGGGTTTCTTCACCTTCATCCACCAAAGCATCAGATGGATTAGGTCCTCTTTTCAACGCCAGGTCCTGTCAACGATGTCATTTGCAGGATGGTCGTGGACATCCACCAGAAAGCAATGATGATCTGGCTACATCAATGTTCTTGCGCCTGTCGGTTCCCGCAAGAACCGAAGCAGAAAAGAAAGCCCTTCGCAGTGGCGAACAGCTTCGCATCGTAGAGCCAACCTATGGTGGTCAATTGCAAGACCAAGCCGTGACAGGCCTGCCAGCCGAAGGGAAAATGCGAATTTCCTATGAAGAAGAAGTTATACTCTTAAACGGCGGCGAAAGCGTATCCTTACGCAAACCAAGCTATAGCGTTGACGAACTTGCCTATGGCGAAATGGATCCCGATGTCATGCTTTCGCCACGTGTTGCACCGCCAATGATCGGCTTGGGTCTTTTGGAAGCAATTCATGAGCAGGACCTTTTGGCTCTGGTTGATCCAGAGGATAAGGACAATAATGGTATCTCTGGCAAGGCCAGCTTGATTTTAAACCCAGAGACAGGGCGAAAAGAAATAGGTCGTTTTGGCTGGAAAGCCTCCAATAGAACTGTCCACACACAATCAGCAAACGCCTTTGCAGGGGACATAGGGTTATCAACCCCGGACATCCCGGCACACTGGGGGGACTGCACTTCCAACCAACCCAAATGTCTTTCCCAACCTCATGGATCACAGAAAAATCTTGGCAATGGCGAAGCACCACAAAAAGTACTGGATTTAGTTGTTTTTTATTCCAAAAATCTCGCAGTACCCGCACGACGCAATGTCAGTGATCCGGAAGTTCTAAAAGGCAAGGAACTCTTTTACAAAAGCGGCTGTGTATCCTGTCACCAACCCAAATTTGTCACCCGCAGAGATGCCGATCAAAAAGAACTGGCTTTCCAGCTTATCTGGCCATACAGCGATCTTCTTCTCCATGACATGGGTGAAGGCTTGTCCGACAATCGTCCAGTTGGCAATGCCACAGGAAATGAATGGCGAACGCCACCTCTATGGGGGATCGGGCTAACAGAAAAAGTGAACGGCCACACCTATTTTCTTCACGATGGACGGGCACGAAATCTGTTAGAAGCAATTATCTGGCACGGCGGCGAAGCACAAGCAGCACGGAACAAAGTTGTCATCATGTCACCCGAAGAACGGAAATCCCTGATCACCTTTCTGGAATCTCTTTAATAATGATCGACACTCCCAAAAAATCCCCAGCAATGCTAGGGCGTCGTTTGGCAGATGCTATTTGTGGCATGCTTACCGGCGGTATAATCACCGGGATCGCAATTACAGGAATCTCAGCGAACGCATGGGGGCAATCGAAAGAAACGTCTTATAAGCCAATTATCAAGCAGGTTATAGAAAATACCATCCTGCCCGGCTATGAGAATCTGTCCGAGATTGCTGCTCAGCAAGGGAACGACATAGAGAAACTATGTTTATCACCAAACGAAAGCAATTTGAGTCGCGCCCGAGAGGAGTTTCGCTCTCTTGTTTCTGCCTGGTCGCGTGTTGAGATGTACCGTATTGGTCCATCAATTAAAGATCATCGACAAGAAAAGCTGTTCTTTTGGCCGGATAGAAAATCAATTGGCTTGCGACAGGTCCGGAAGCTCATCGATACCGAGGAACAAACCGCACTCACGATAAAAACATTGCAAAAGAAAAGCGTCGCGGTTCAGGGGCTTTTGGCACTTGAATATATTCTTTTTGGGAGAAACTCAGAGGCACTCTCAACCTCTGACTCCAAATCTTATCGGTGCATGTATGGTGCGACTGTTGCCCAGGCAATCGGAGCAACAGCAAAAACAATTGTAAACGACTGGACATCACCATCGGGTTACGCCACGCTAATGCTCAATACAAATACGACAAACCCGATTTACCGATCCGATGCAGAAGTCATGCAGGATTTGCTCCGTATCAGTAGTGAAATGATACAGAGTACGCGGGATCTCAAGATTCAAAATACAATCAGAGACAATCCGGAAAAGTCAAAACCAAAGCGCGCGCCCTTTTGGCGATCCAATTTGACGCTCCATGCGTACCAAAACAACCTCAAAGCTGTTGAGACTCTCTTCACCATTGGCGGTCTTGGTAAACTTACCCCTCGCTATACAAAATCACTTACCTTCGAATTGAAACAGACGGGTAAATTCTTGGCAAAACTGGAAAAAGAAAACACACCTTGGGAGAAACAGGTAAAACAAAAAGAAGCCCACGATCTCCTGACCTTTACACTTATCCCTCTGCAAGGTGCACAATACATCGTTGGAGAACTCATCCCTCAAGAACTTGGCCTAAGCCTTGGCTTTAATTCCTTGGATGGCGATTAACGGATGCCTTTATCCCGAAGAGAGTTCTTAAACCGCCTCGCCGCCAGCGGCGTTCTCGCAACTGGGCAACTACCTCTGGCCTCTTTTGCTCCGGCTTTTTCTCAGGTAAAAACAAGCCCTTCCCAAGCGGCTTACGTTTCCACTCTCAGACAGTCTGATGGTCACTATGCCGCCGCTGTTATCGACCATTCGGGGGAATTAATTTTTCAAGAACAGCTGGATGACCGGGGCCATGCGACAGCGATCTCTCCCGACAAAAAATTCGCTGTGATCTTTGCCCGTCGTCCGGGGCGTTTTGCCTTGGTGCTCAATCTCGTAAACAATCAACGTCATCTGGCTTTTGCTCCCCCGGCTAATCATCATTTCTATGGGCATGGATTTTTTTCTCCCGACGGAAAGATTCTCTATGCAACAGAAAATGATTATGAGAACGAACGTGGTATTATCGGCATATATGATACAGAAAATGACTTTGCGCGTATCGGACAGCATAACAGTTTTGGCATAGGCCCGCACGAAGCGATCCTGCTTTCTGACGGTATTACCATTGCCATTTCGAATGGCGGTATTATTACCCATCCGGATTATCCCAGACAGAAATTGAACCTGGCCTCTATGGAGCCACAGATAAGCTACGTAGATCGGCGCGATGGAAAGCTTATAGCGCAAAGCAAATTACCTTCTGAATACACTCAACTCTCCTTGCGCCACATGAGTGCAGCAAAAGACCACATATGGATTGGCGGTCAATACGAAGGTGGCCCAAGCAACAGTATCAGTCTTGTTGCCACTCATCGCATTGGCGAAGAAATCAAACCTGTATCTAAAGGACAAACCTATCTCGGTATGAAACAATACATTGGATCTGTCAGCACCAATGCAAACGGCAGTCTGGTTGCGACCAGCGCCCCCAAAGGCAACAAAATAGCCATATGGAATAGTGATACTCGTGAACTTGTAAAAATCATAACGCATCAGGATGCAGGGGGTGTTGCCCCGAATGGCAAAGGCTTTACCATATCCGATGGACAGGGAAATTTATGGCAAAATAACAAAGCTATCTATCATAACCCGGAAATTGCCTGGGATAATCACCTTAGTGCTGTTAGTTGATCCATCAGAATAATAATACTGGCCTGTTGCTGTGAATTTAATTCTCACTCAAGGCGCAAGGAGAGAAACATAAAACTTTCTGCATGAATGATAAAACAAAGAAAAACAAGAGTTGAGTTAAACGGCTACAAGTAATTCTTATCGCTCCTTAACATCCATAATGGTATTCTTCATCTCATCCTGCTCTTCTCTCCAGCAAGAACGATAGAGATGTTAATAATCCTACCAGATGTTTTAGATCAAACGAACCTCGCCAGAATCAATGAACTTCTTGAACAGGGGCAATTCAAGGATGGAAAACTAACCGCGGGATGGCATGCAAAGCTTGTTAAAAACAACACACAGCTTTCCAGCAAAGATAAAGCGGCAAAACAGGCAACAGCTCTTTTAACAAACGCACTGCAACGAAACAGCATTTTCGCGCGCGCCACTCTGCTGCGGCGAATGCGCCCTCTTCTTTTCAGCCGCTACCAGCCCGGCATGGAGTACGGCAATCATGTCGATGACGCGATCATGGGTTCAGACAGAGGTTTTCGAACTGATGTATCTTTTACAGTATTCCTGAATGATCCGGAAAGTTACGAAGGCGGAGAGCTGGTCATGGATAGTTCTGTTGGTGAGCAAAAGTTCAAACTGCCCGCAGGTTCAGCAGTTGTTTATCCTTCTACCACATTGCACAGAGTTGCCCCTGTTACCCAAGGCGTCAGACAAGTCGCTGTCAGCTGGATACAGAGTCTGGTCAGATCTGCGGAACACCGCGAAATTATCTATGACATAGATAACACACGTCGCGCTCTTTTTGAACGCGATGGAAAAAACAGGGAATTTGATCTCCTGACCAAGTCCCACGCCAACCTGTTACGACTATGGTCTGAACCTTGAGCAATTTGGCTTCCCAACACATAAAAAAAGGCTGCCTATAACAGGCAGCCAAAGTTTGTCTTGGGGAATTTAACAAGTAAATTAAACAGCTAATAACGAGTAGATCGTATCTTTAAGCGCCAAACGTTCCTTTTTGATCTCATGAATGTGATCATCACTTAACGTCTCAACCTCACTTTCATGCCGATGAACTATCCTGTTAATTCGGTGATAATCCTCGGCAAGTTTTGCAAAGTGTGCATCAGACTGCTTCTTGGTGTGAATGCGGTCCTTAAACTCAGGAAATTCCTCTACGAGTTCATGCGGTGTGTGCTGTGACATTCCCACTCCCTTATTACTGCCATCTACAGTTACGATAATAGAAGTGGTGCGCGGACCTGACTTTGACGTAGGTCAAATGGGGGTATGTTTTACAACTATTTTGTAAATCAAATTATCAATGAAGATTGTAATCAAAAACTATCTTCATCAGGTTCTCTTAGGGCAATTCCACCAAGCAGCATATCAACCTTATCTCCCTGACAAGAAAGTGGGAGAACAAGGCTTTCGACATCTTTGATGCCCGATTGATCCCCAGTATAGGGCAAAATAGTTCGAACAGGTTTTTTCTCGTGGGTAACACGTTCGTAAAGCTCAAACAGCAAGCTCGGCGGATTTTGCGTTGGAATCTCGCTTACCCTCAAACCCGTATAGCTCTGTGTCGCAATTTCATCAATCAGGGTTCCAATAAGTCGATATTCAAAATCAAGCGGATTTCGGTGAACATCGATAAGTTCACAATAGGGAAGCAAAGAAGGAATTGCCTGCGGATCAATATCAGCACGAGAAGGCAGGTCTTTCACCCTCGGCAAAGCTTCCCAATACTCTAGTAATTCCACGAGATGAGGTGCTTCAATATTTAGCTCTTCACGTCTATCTGACATACCTTGCACTTGTTTTCTCTCCGCATAAGACAGCGAGATTTCACCCTATGCTACCAGTATAGCACATGTTTCCTTAATCCGGCTTAAAGACCATAAGATAGAAGACGACGACAATCATGGGAAAGGCCAGAGATCCTAATAAAATCCACCAACGATCAAATAGCCAATAGCTTAAGGGCACATCTGTGTTGTTATCCAGAGCACTCTTGACCAAATCCCGCATTCGAATTTGCAACCACACAACCGGGAGCCAGCAAGCACCAGCACAAAAATAAGGAACAATACCCCACACAAGCCAAATATTACTCAGACCATAGCCTGTGGTATAAAGTAATCCGATACCTGAAAGGAACTGTACGATCACGGCAGGCGCTGTAAACAGCCAATCAGCAATAACCACATGGCGTACAGCGAAGTACATTGCCGGCAAATCTCGACTGCGATTGGCCATAAACATATAAAATGCACTGCCAACCCCTGTACCAAACAGAATCGTTGAGCTCAGTATATGTATCCATTTCAGAAGATAATAATCCATTGCTCATTTGGCCTTACTCTATGCGTAATAATCTACGTTAGTATTCTTAAGCATTTGAAAGGTTAGTTTGTTTTCGGCTTGTTCCACAAATAAAATCCTGCCTAAACTGATTTAATATCCACGTCTCGTTATAAACCCTATCTTTCGGAGCAAAACGTGTCTGCAGGGGACCCTATATTCAAATCTGTCTTCGGAAAAGATTGGGACAAGCTTCCCCCCGTAATGAAAAAACATTACGCCGTCCGTTCCAATAGCAGTGATCGTGTAGAAGTAAAGGGAAAGCTGGATATAAAAATCTCGCCAATGGTCAGCTTGATGGCACGAATTAGTGGCATGCTTCTCGCTTACTCAGGCAAAGACATCCCCGTGACTGTTGCCTTCAGAAGTGATGAACAAGCCAGTCCCTCCAGACACAATGCGTCCTTTTATTTTGACCGTACATTTCATTTTCCTGACCACGGCGACATTATCTTTCGCTCTCGTATGGAACAGATTCAAGACAACATACTGGTTGAATTCATACGGTTTGGTATTGGCTGGAAACTTGCCTATGAATGGGATGGCGAAAAGGTTATCCTGCACCACAAAGGATATGTCTGGCGGCTGTTTGGCAAATTATTACCTCTGCCTCTCTCTTTTGTGATGGGCAAAGGTCACGCAGAAGAAACACCACTTTCCGATGATGAATTTTCCATGTGGACTCACGCCAAACACTCCCTCTTTGGGCCAACCTTTGGTTACGCAGGTACCTTTAAAGTCACGGACGTCAAATGTCCCAAATAAAAACAACATCAGAAATTAAAACGACCTCAAAGATACAGCGATCAGTTCTTATCCTCGGTGGCTATGGTAACTTTGGCAAACGCATTGCCTCTGCCCTAACCCGAGACAATACCTCGGTTATCATCGCGGGCCGCAATGTAGAAAAAGCCAATAGCTTTGCAAAGCAACTCCCCACGAAACTGGTACAAACAGCCTGTTTCGATGTGCACAAAAATCTTGCCACTGAACTGAAGCGTCTTGAGCCAACCGTTGTTATCAATACCTGTGGCCCCTTTCAAAACAGTAACTACGATGTTGCCGAAATCTGTATAAAGGCATCCATTCCCTATATTGATCTTGCCGATGGTCGGAATTTTGTTGTCGGCATAAAAACCTTGGATGACAAAGCCAGATCAGCTGGCATTCCTGTTATCTCTGGCGCCTCAACAGTCCCCGGACTGTCATCTGCAGTATTGGATAAATACAACGGTCTCTTTTCCGAGATTGACCAAATGATCTATGGCATTTCCCCCGGACAAGGTGCCGAACGCGGTCTCGCCACAACACAAGGCATTATGAGCTACTTGGGCAAAAAACTCTCTCCTGTGCAGGGATCATCAGCCTCACGTTATGGATGGCAGGATATTTATCGTCAGGGATTTCCCTTACTCGGAAAACGCTGGATGGCCAATTGCGACATTCCCGATCTAGATCTTTTGCCATCACACTACAACATTAAGTCACTGCAGTTTTCAGCCGGGATGGAACTTGGCCTGATTCACCTCGGTCTATGGTGTCTCTCATGGCTTATTCGCTGGGGTTTCCCCTTAAAACTGGAGAATTACGCCGTATCTTTGCTCAAACTCAGTAATTTGTTCGACATTTTTGGCACCAGTGACGGCGGCATGCATGTCATCCTCAAGGGGAAAGATCACAATAATCAGCCGTTAACAAAAAAGTGGTTTATTATTGGGTTGGACGGTGACGGCCCACAGATTCCGACAATTCCGGCCATCATCCTTGCCAAGAAAATTATCCACAGCAGAGACACCCTCGGCGAAGATATACCAATCGGTGCCATGCCCTGTGTAGGACTCGTTACTCTAGACGATTACCTTCAAGAACTCGCGCCCTTTCATATTCGTACCTATGAAGATTAATCCATCATGAAACTCGTAACAGCTCGCCTCGAAGATCTACCACTTCTTCCCTCAATTGCCTTGAGATCAAAAAGTCATTGGGATTATCCCCAGGATTTTCTGGACAAGTGTAAAATCTTCTTTGAAGAGGAATTCACTGAAGAATACTTAGAAGAATCCTACACTTTCCTCATCAAGCAAGATGAGGAAATTATTGGTATGGGCAGCCTGCTATGGAAAGAAGTACCGATGATTGATAATTTCTGGTTGTTGCCAGAAAATATTGGCAAAGGTTATGGTAAACAAGCCTTTGACCTTCTCGTTGAAGAAGCAAAAAAACTTAACTGGCCTAACCTTACGGCAATCGCTGACATCTATGCCGAAGGGTTTTACAAAGCCATGGGCGCCAAACGTGTGGGGGAAGTTCCCTCAGAAGTACAAAACAAAATGCTCCCCAAAATGTTTATTGATCTGAGTTAATCACTAATCTCATAAGAAAAAACATCCCCCAGCGAACAGCCAAACACATGGGCGATCTGAAAAGCCAGCTTTAGCGACGGAGAGTATTTCGCCTTTTCAATCGCCACAATCGTCTGTCGGGAAACACCCGTTTTTTCCGCCAATTCCTTTTGCGTCATCTCATCGTGATCAAACCGCAATCGACGAATATTGTTGGTAATCTGACCCTTTACCATACCTCTTTTGACCATTTTAAATCCCCCCGCGATAGAGGAACAGCTTGACGAGATCACCGATAACATTGGCGATAAACATGAAAAAAATAATCAACAGAAAAACCAGTGCAGGCGCAAGGACATCCAGCGCCAAGACCCCCATGGACACCATAAAACCAAAGCTGAAAACCAACAAAATGATTTGCATGGACTTAAGATCGAACAACTTGTCCCGCTCGTCATTCATCATGGGTTCATAGTCCTTGGTCACGATGGCATGGATAATGGTAAAGAGGATATGCACCACAATGCTAACCGCAATGCCACCGCCCACAAGAACAAAGAAACTCTTCCCGATCAAACGATATCCATCCGGCCCGTCCATCGCCCCGTCCTGATAGAGGCCGAACATATAAAAGCCAAATACCCCAAACATAATCAACGTGGTTATAAGGGAAACACCCACTCTTCTTTCCTGTTGAGACATCGCCGTTATCTTTCTGTCATCTCGCTTAATTATTACCGTATGATGTGTCTTATATTCACGACACATTATCAAATAAATTGAACTCAGAGTCAAATATATTTGACTCAATTTCAAAATGAAGTCACAGTACGAGCATCTTCATTGAAGGCCTTTTTAAAGTGCCGCAGCCAACTAGATCATTAATCGAGCAAATAGAGAAATAAACATGGCAACATCAGAGGAACCATCACTACCAGAAGCTCCTTCCGCGAAATTTTGGAACAAAATGGCAGATCGCTATTCAAAATCTCCCGTATCCAATCAGGTCGCCTATGAAAAGAAACTAGAAATCACGCAAAGCCACCTCACACCAGACCTAGAGGTGCTGGAGCTTGGCTGCGGTACAGGTACAACGGCCCTTATTCACGCGCCCTTTGTAAAACATATCCGCGCCGTTGATATCTCGGAAAAGATGCTGGAAATCGCACGAGACAAAGCAAAACAACAGAACATCACGAACGTCACTTTTGATCAGGCCGCCATTGATACTTTCAATGCCCCGGATCAATCCTATGACATTATCATGACCCACAGCGTGCTCCACCTGCTCGAAGACAAAGAAGCCACCATCGCCAACATCCATAAAATGCTCAAACCCGGCGGCTATTTCATCAGCAGCACCGTCTGCCTGACCGGAATGATGAGGTTCCTGCAACTGATCGTCCCCATCGGCAGACTGTTCGGTTTTATGCCACTGGTAAAATTCTTCTCCGCCGAACATCTGGAAAAAAGCATCACCAATGCAGACTTTGAAATCATCACTTCATGGGAACCGAAAAAGAGCCATTCAACATTTATTGTGGCGCGGAAATGATAAGATAAATAACTATAGATGGAGCAAGACCATCTATAGGGCTGTGAGCAAAAGCACAGCCATGGCCCCACTACCTATGCCTTTCCCCCATAACAAATAACCTGGTATTGACGAAGGACGGCCCTATAAGGAGCCCAAAGAAGAAAGAGAAATCTCAATCACTTACGAGATCTGCAAAGGAAGGAAGCAAGCCGCATGCCCGAGCAAACTTGTTAGCTAAGCAAGAGTATACAAATATAAATAATAGAAGCTAACTTTTATCTTCGTTAAGATTGGTACGCATAATAGTGGTAATAACTATTTTTCTAATGGAAGCAAAGCTTAGCCGGAAGAACTCTCGCTGATTGTTAATTCTATATGGAGATAACTGCGCATGCACCTCAGTCTCCAGTGCCTCTGGATCATCGTGTTCCCAACTCTCAACCACGACATAAGACAAGGGTACCCCTGTCGCAGATGATAGCTGCTTAGCTCGCTCCTTCGCTGTAGCAGACGTCCAACCAACCTTATAAACTTCTTCTTCCATGAGCGTACATCGAAGAACGTATAGTTCCCCGTTTCCTGTGCGCACAGCTTCTTCGTCGCTTGCTGCAGCTGCCGCAATTGCATAAATTTCTTCAACTCGACTTTTCGCAACGGCAAGGCTGTCTTTGACGAAAATAGTACTGTCTCTTTTACGTTCGTTACGCCAAGGATTAGACTTGCTCACCCATGTCTTGCCTGAGATTGGGCAACCATTACGATCCTTACCAGACTGCCCTAACTTGAGACGCCTCCAATGTCCTTCCGTTTCAGTGGAATACACTGGCATACTAACACGGCGCACTATTGACGGAGCCTCATTATCCTCAATACTAACTGCTTCAACTGCTACGTAGTCTGCTGAAACCCCCTTACCGCCTTTGCCTTTTAGACCATGCTGTTTACCTTGACCTTTTATTAAGCTCTTGGGAATAGTGATACGGGTTTCAAAATATCTCGGCAATTGAAGAAAACCCTCAGCAAGGTTCCAAAGTATATCAGCCTGCGCTATACGATCTAAAGCTTTCTCAATAATCTGCTCCTTCTTTTTAGGAGTAAGAGTCAGCAAGATTTCTGGGTCGTCAGAAAACACAGCGTATGAATTCTCTGTTTCGATAAAAAGGCTTCGTTCAATATGTTTCTTTGCTTTGAGATCGAATTCACCAGCCGTAAGTGTACGTGCAGCAAAATCAGCACCTTCAAGCTTCAGCGGAGCCCCCATAGATGAGCCAGTGCTCTCAATACTCTCCGTCAAAAATGCACGTTTCCAAGGATCTATATTCTCAATATCTATCTTTTGCGTACCTTCATCACTCCTGAGATTCCACTCTTCTTCGGTCAGTTTTTCGCCAGCAACGAGGAACCAGTGAATTGAATCATTCCTCCGCACCATACTGAAGCCAGAAAAAATATATTCTCGTCCTTTTGCATCAAAGAAAGAAATCTCTTCAACTACCCCGTTGTTCGAAAAATGAAATGTTTCTGCTTCTGGCAAATCAAGTAAATCCGAAACATCGAGGCCGTCACTGTCATTCGAAGTTAGAAAATCAAAAAAATCTGTTGCATAGAACAAGTGATTTGTCTCTGGAGTGAGTTCAGTATAGGGAGCAACCGAACCCTTCATTAGTTTCAAATTTAGAAATGGTTCAAAGTAATTAAAACTGACAGGCTGATTTCCTGTCCCCGAAGACGCATAGCGGTGGGTATATTCAGCAGCCATCTGTCGCATCGTTTGATCGACTGGAAAACCAACTCCAGACGAATATAGAGATTGCAAAACAAGAGTATACTGCCTTGCAATCTTTCTCGAAGCGGCCTTAAGTTTACGGCGCTCTTTTCTGGACATATTCTTAAGAAAAAATGGTTTACCCGATCCATCTAAAAGGAGACGATGATCCAGTTGGGCAATTTTAGGTATTTTCTTAAGTTCACTTAAGCGATTTAATCTACTGTTCATAGATGCATCAGATTTTCTCGAGGGCGGTGACTGATCCTAGTTCTCGGTTAGAGAATACTGATTAGCCTTACTGCGTGTTCCCTCCAAGGTCTAAGACAACGGGAACTTCAACATAAGAATGCAAAATGGTGGGCCCGGCAGGACTTGAACCTGCGACATCTCCGTTATGAGCGGAGGGTTCTAACCAACTGAACTACAGGCCCACTTGAGCGCCTAATGTTGCTCAGGCGCTCGGAATCTTCAAGTGTTAAATGTTCGATTCTGTAACAGAATTATAAAAATTTTCGACTTGATAATTTTACCCATCAAATATTGAGCCTAATGACAGGTGATAGATATCACTCTTAGCATCATACACGTCTATAAACAAAATGGTACACGAAGTGCATCAAGCATAGGAAAGGCGTGCGGCACCGTAGGAAACAGATTTACTGACAGGATCAACACGCATCAAGTCTTCGCCGACCAGTACGGGGCCGTCGAATGACTTCTGGACTTCGGCAAGCAGGTCATCGCGGTTACTGTTTGGCGGAACGATATGGGTCAGGAGCAAACATCCAACACCAGCTTCGCTTGCCACCTTTCCCACTTCGTCTGATAAGGTGTGATAGCCCGCAACAGCTGCGATGGTCTCGGCAGAGCGTACGCCTTCAACAACGTGCATTTCCCGGTGGACAAAAACCTCGTGCACCAAGAGGTCAACACCTTTGGCTGCCTTGATCAGGGCCGGGCAATAGGTGGTATCACCAGACAATGCAATCTTGGTTGCTCCTTTACCCTTTCCACTTTCTTTGGGTGCAGCAAAGACAAAGCCAAAAGCGGGATCAATAGGTTGATGATCCACAGCGACAACATCAACGGTGACTTCCCCGAATTGGAGACGCTCGCCGGCTTTGATTTCGGTAATATCCAACTCCAGAGCCGCAGTCGATGGACGCTTTTCGTGCGCGATACGCAAGTCCAGCTCTTCTTTCCAGACTGCCATCAGCCCCTCAACAAACTTGCGCGTTCCCGTGGGGCCATAGATCCGTTGCGGCGTTGTTCTGCCTTGATGCCAGGCAGAAACAATAACCTGATAGATATCAATCACATGATCAGAATGCAGATGGGTGAGCAGAATAGCATCCAGCTTGGCCCCGGATGAGCTCGTACCAACAAGACGTTGCGTCACACCGGAACCGCAGTCGATCAGGATTTCCGTATCACCATCAATACCAGAATGGCGGATCAATTGCCCTGCTCCATAGCGTTCTGTGTGGACCGCCGGGCAGCCTGTCCCCAAAAGTGTGATATCCATCTTTAGCTCCCTATTATCCGTCACATCTTGTCCGTCTTGATGCGGACGTTATGGCACGCTTTCTTATAACTAACTTCTCGGCTTTGTACTTTGCACAGAAAAGTATCAAATGAAACTATTATTGTTTTATTGAATAGATCAACTTGAAACGCTCAAGCACCAACAGCGTATCATGCGTAAAGTTGTTTCCAGTTACCGCAGCACGGCGTGTGAAAAATGCCTGATGATCTCGTAGCCATTTTTCGTAAGTTCCCTCACCCTCTGCCAGAGCAAAGTCTTCTGTAACATCTCTGTAAGCAGCGAGTGATACCAACGTCATTTGGATCAAACAGCGTGGTTTTCCTGCAAAATCGGTCAGGATATGATAACTACCCTCTTCGGGAAGATCTTCGTCATCGTACTCATAATCGAACAACGCACCACAGGTTGCCGTTTTCTTGTCTTCCATAACAAGAGCCAGAAGATCGTCGGCCATTTCAGGACTATCACCAAAGAACCATGACGAAAAAGAGGCGTTCCGGTCTTCTGTCGGAATATAGTCCCGACAGATTTTCCAGAACGCCTCTAGCTTTTCATCTGATTCCCGAAGTGGATTTCCCACTATCTTCAGGTCCCAGCAATTATGTATCCAGGAAGCTGCGCAGTTTGCGCGAACGACTTGGATGCTTGAGCTTGCGGAGTGCTTTCGCTTCGATCTGACGAATACGTTCACGTGTGACCGAGAACTGCTGACCAACTTCTTCCAAAGTGTGGTCGGTGTTCATACCGATACCAAAACGCATGCGCAGCACACGCTCTTCACGCGGGGTCAAGCTGGCGAGAACACGGGTCGTAGTTTCGCGCAAGTTTGACTGGATCGCAGAATCGAGCGGAATAACAGCGTTCTTATCTTCGATGAAATCACCGAGATGACTGTCTTCCTCGTCCCCGATCGGGGTTTCGAGCGATATCGGCTCCTTGGCAATCTTCAGGACTTTGCGCACTTTTTCAAGTGGCATGCCCAGACGTTCGGCCAATTCTTCCGGCTGTGGCTCGCGACCAATTTCATGAAGCATCTGGCGGCTGGTGCGAACCAGCTTGTTGATGGTTTCAATCATATGAACCGGAATACGGATTGTCCGGGCCTGATCCGCAATAGAGCGCGTAATCGCCTGACGGATCCACCACGTCGCATAGGTCGAGAACTTATAACCACGACGGTATTCAAACTTGTCCACCGCCTTCATCAGACCAATATTACCTTCCTGAATAAGATCCAGGAACTGAAGGCCACGGTTCGTGTACTTCTTGGCAATAGAAATCACAAGACGCAGGTTGGCTTCGACCATTTCGGTCTTGGCTCGGCTGGCTTCTTTTTCACTGGTCTGCACGACTTTAACAGTCTTACGGAATTCAGGAATTGGCAAACCAACATCATCGGCAACCTTGGAAATACTACCGCGGATTTTGGTAATATCGTCCGCGTAGCGTTCTGCGAACTTATCCCAGCCCTTGCCTTTGTAGGTTTTAATTTCTTCAAGCCAATTCGGGTGAAGCTCACTACCAAAATAGGTATCAAGGAATTCCTGACGCGCAACACCTGACTTTTCAGCCAGACGCAGAAGTTTACCTTCTTGAGACATCAGGTTTTTGTTCAGGCCGTAAAGCTGATCCATAAGCTGCTCAAGACGGTTGGAGTTAAAGTGAACCCCTTCCATAAGCTCGATCATTTCCTGCTTCATCTTGCTGTATTTTTTCTCTACAGCGTCCGGTACCTTGTCACCGGCAAGCAGTGATGTCAGGCGCTTTTCTTGAACCTTACTCAGCTTCTGTTGATGACCGGCAATGTTTTCGAGCATCTCGAGAACTTGCGGCAGCAAAGCTTCTTCCATGGCAGCAAGAGACATGTTGTTCTCTTCGCCATCATCTTCGCCACCCTCGCCAGATTCTTCTTCGCCTTCAGCAGGTGCAGGTTTGTCGTCGTCGTCATCATCATCGACTTTTTCGCCAGGCTGACTGACCAATTCGTCTTCGACATCTGCTTTATCACCAGCGCCGGATTCTTCAAACGCGATATCATCGTCGTTTGGTCCCCCGCCATAGGTGGCATCCAGATCGATAATATCTCTGAGCAGAAGATCCCCTTGAATCAGGCCTTCACGCCAGTGAAGCAATGAACGAATGGTCAACGGACTTTCGCAAATCCCACCAATCATTTTGTCACGACCAGCTTCAATACGCTTCGCAATCGCAATCTCACCTTCGCGAGAGAGCAATTCAACCGTACCCATTTCACGAAGATACATCCGGACAGGATCATCGGTACGTCCGGCGTCCTCTTCCTTTACGTTCCCGACAACGGCTTCGTCGGGTTTCGCTTCCTCGTCAACGGCTTCGTCTGTTTCTTCATTCTCGACGACATTGATACCCATCTCGGAAAGAAGGGCCATGATGTCTTCGATCTGCTCGGATGACATCTCATCAGATGGCAAAACCTTGTTGAGCTCGTCATAAGTGACATAGCCAACTTCTTTTGCCTTCGCGATCATCTTTTTGACGGTCGCGGATGTAATATCCATTAGAGGTCCGTCGGAAGTTTCTTCCCGATTTTCCGTGCTTTTTTCAGCGGTTTCGGTCGCCTTGGTCGCCATATAACCTTGTACCCCAAATAGCAATTTAGCACGCTAGCCGATTCGATAATTAGCCAACGTGCTCTCTCGTAACGCTTAGTGACTGTCTTCATAGGCATCCGGGTCATAACTATCCAAATCAATAGCTACACCGGATGTCTCTTGCCGGAGTTGCTTGTGCGCCTCTAGCTGAGTCAATCCCGTTTCGTCCATATTCGCCGCAAATTCGCGACTGTGAACACCTTTTTCCTGTTCTGCCTGTTTCTCGCGGAACATAGCCGCTATATGCGTCACACCGTGCTCAGCTGCGTAGCTGTCCGTTGCCGGTCGCGCAAATTTTCCGTGATCCATAACAGCAGGACTCAAGAGTTCATCCATCAGTCGAGAATATCCCTTATCGCAGAGTTGGCATTTAAGTGCCTCTCTGTCAAGATCCGGGTCTCGAACAATAACATCCACGAGATCTTGTAACACCCTGTTATATTCCTCACTCGGAAGCCTCAAACTCGCCAGATCCTCTAGCTGTTTGGACAAAACATTGGGATGATTGATCAACGTCGCCAGCAAAACCTGTTCCTGTCGCTGCGCTAATTTTCTCGCGGGTAAATTCGGTCGGGGGATGCGTGGGTCCAGTTCAAACGAATCCTTCTTCCCCCATTGGCGGTTGCGATTCTGCTTGCGACCAGCCTGTTTCCTGAACGGTTTGTTGTACCCCTGATTGTAACCCGGTGAATCATATCCCTGCCTTCCGGCCTGCGCAGCAGATTGCGCGGCACCTTTTATGGTCACACCCGTCAATTCATCAAAGCGTCGGAACATTTCCTTTTGGTATTCAAACCTCAAATCCTTATCCGTGATAGCACTGAATTGCCTACGCAGTTCGGCCTTTAGCGCAGCACGACGTTCTGGTGTTTCGATGTCCGCACCCATGGTGGTTTTCCGCCACAGCATTTCTGACAGGGGTTTTGCCGTGCGCAGAACCTCACGCATCTGAGCAGAACCTTGCGTTTGTATAAGACTGTCCGGGTCTTCTCCCTCGGGCAAAGTTGCAAAGCGTAGAGATTTCCCCGGCTGGATAATGGGTAAAGCACGCTCGACTACTCTATGCGCTGCGCGAATACCTGCGGTATCACCATCAAGACATAACACTGGCTCTGGCACCATCCGCCAAAGTTCCTGTATCTGGTCTTCCGTTACCGCCGTTCCTAAGGGGGCAACAGCCGATGGGAAACCTGCCTGCGAAAGGGCAATAACATCCATGTAACCCTCTGTCACAACCACCTCGCCCAAATCATGGGCGGCCTGCCGCGCACTCGCCAAATTGTAAAGCACCTTGCCTTTATGGAAGAGGATTGTATCAGGTGAATTCAGATACTTCGCCTTACTGTCACCAAGCGCACGCCCCCCAAAGGCAATAATCCGGCCACGGCGATCTGTAATAGGGAACATCAACCGATGGATAAAGTAATCCCAGTATTCGCTGCCATCTTTACGGCCATCTTTACGACGGTCCTCATCACTATGTTTGATCACCCCGACATCAACCAGTTGTTCGTCGTCGATACCGCGTGCGTTCATAGCCTTGCGGATCAAACCACGCTGATTGGGGGAATAGCCAAGACGAAAACGACTAACGGTTTCCGGTCTTAATCCGCGACGATTCACATAATTCCGCGCTTCTTTTCCTGTGTCACCCGCCAGTTGTTCTTCGAACCACTTGGCGATTTCTTCCATCACATCATATAGACTGGCGCGTTTCTTCGACCGTTCAGCCTCTTCCCTGGTGGCTTTGGGCACCTGCAAGCCAGCCTGTTCGGCCAGGCGTTCTACAGACTCCGGAAAAGAAAGTCCCTCTGTCTCGGTGACAAAGGTGATGACATCCCCATGGGCACCACAGCCAAAACAGTGATAGAATCCTTTATCATCATTAACGGTAAACGAAGGCGTTTTTTCGTTGTGAAAAGGGCAAAGACCACTGAATTCCCGGCCGCGTTTGGTAAGCTTTACCTTGCGCCCGACCACGCCGGAAACCGGCACACGTGCGCGCAGTTCATCTAAAAACTCAGGCGTGAATGACATTGAAGGGCGTGTTCCCAAACCAACAGTACCTTAGATCTGAAAGTTAGCTTATCACAGCAGTGCAAAAGAAAACAGAACCCATAGGCACCCCATGAGTTCTGTTTACATATAATCAGCTTTTGGCAGATTTAAACCAGTTTGGCTTTTACAACACCACTGGCTTTGCCAAAGTCCATTGTACCGGCGTACTTGGCTTTGAGCGCACCCATGATTTTTCCCATGTCTTTAATGGAATCCACCCCGAGTTCGGCAATAAGCTCTTCGACAATCTTCTCAATTTCTTCAGAAGACATCTGCTTCGGAAGAAACTTTTCGATGACCGAAATTTCACTCTGCTCGCGTTCTGCAAGTTCTGTGCGACCAGCCTTCTCGTACATTTCAATCGAATCTCTTCTTTGGCGAATCATTTTCTGGAGCATTTCCAGAACCGCTTCCTCGCCAATAGGATCACTCCCCTCGCCACGCGCCGCAATATCGCGGTCTTTTAAAGCAGCCAAAATAAGCCTAAGCGTTGATATCGCTTGTTTATCTTTGTTGCGCATAGCCTCTTTGAGAGCATCGTTCAAGCTGTTGCGTAGCATCATTTGCCCCGAACAAGTTTAGAAAGGACCAGAACCTACTCTAAAAAACAGGAAATGGCAAAGTTTTAAAAACTTTATAAGCTACTGTTATTAAAAGATATTTTCTTTCGTGTTTTTCTTGACCTAAAAGCCACTTATGCTTATACAAAGGCCTCAGCTATTAAATCGCTGACGATTACGTCTGCCTAAAGGACGCCCCATCCATGAGTATTATGACATCAAAAGAAACCTCCGTCTCCCAGACAGGGGCTATTGATTCTGCCTGCAAACAACCTGCGGGAGCAACCGCGGTCCTCGTTCTTGCCAACGGGCAAGTATTTTGGGGAAGAGGTTTGGGCGCAGAAGGTGAAGCCGTTGCAGAAGTTTGCTTCAATACCTCGATGACAGGATATCAGGAAATTCTGACAGACCCTTCCTATGCCGGACAAATCATCACCTTTACCTTCCCTCACATCGGGAATGTCGGGGCCAATGATGAAGATATCGAAACGGTCACGCCGTCCTCACGCGGCGCTATTCTCCGAATGGATATCACGCAGCCTTCTAACTGGCGCGCAACCCGCGATCTTGATGCTTGGCTAAAATCCCATAATCTCAGTGCGATCACAGGTGTGGACACCCGCGTTCTTACCCGCCTCATCCGTGACAATGGCGCACCTAACGGCTGTATCGCCTATCACGCTGACGGCAAATTTGACCTTGAAGCGCTTAGGAAAAAAGCAGCAGACTTTCCCGGTCTGAACGGTATGGACCTCGCCAAAGAGGTTACCTGTGCCCAGACATCAAACTGGAACGAGAAACGCTGGACCCTTGAAGAAGGGTATCAAGCCGAAGAAAATCCTGAGTTTCATGTTGTTGCTGTAGATTTTGGAGCCAAACGCAATATCCTGCGCTCTCTCAGTTCCCAAGGGTGCCGCGTAACAGTTGTTCCTGCAAATGCAACTGCTGATGAAATTCTTGCTTACAACCCCGATGGCGTCTTCTTATCCAACGGTCCGGGAGATCCGGCAGCAACGGGTGAGTACGCCATTCCTATGGTACAGGCACTCCTGAACGAAAAAGATCTGCCAATCTTTGGCATCTGCCTTGGTCATCAGATCCTTGCCCTCGCACTTGGCGCTGACACGAAAAAAATGCACCTTGGTCACCGTGGCGCAAACCACCCGGTCAAAGATTTCACCACGAACAAAGTTGAGATCACCAGTCAAAATCATGGTTTTATGGTGGACAAAGACAGCCTGCCTGAAAATGTTGAAGAGACTCACATTTCGCTTTTCGACAATACCAATCAGGGTATCCGTCTGAAAGATCGCCCGGTGTTCTCTGTTCAATATCACCCAGAGGCTTCGCCCGGACCACAAGACAGCCAATACCTGTTCAAGCGGTTCCGCGATCTTATAGCAGACCGCCGAAAATAAGTTGCAATGGCGGCGCTTTCAACAGCAGCCGCCATTGTTTTAACGAGACAGCTGAACAGCTCACTGTCCAGCGTATGGCAAGAGCAAACAGACACAAAGATGAGTAAAGCAGACCATGCCTAAAAGAACAGACATCAAATCCATCATGATCATCGGCGCGGGACCAATCATTATCGGTCAGGCTTGTGAGTTTGACTATTCCGGTGCACAGGCCTGTAAAGCACTTCGCGAAGAAGGGTACCGAGTTATCCTGGTGAACTCGAACCCGGCGACAATCATGACTGATCCCGGTCTTGCTGATGCAACCTATGTCGAGCCCATCACGCCGGAAGTTGTTGAGAAAATCATCGAGAAAGAAAAACCCGATGCACTTTTGCCAACAATGGGCGGGCAGACAGCCCTGAACACAGGACTAGCGCTGGAACGTTCAGGTGCTCTGCACAAACATGGCGTTGAAATGATTGGTGCGAAAGCCGATGTCATTGAAAAGGCAGAAGACCGCTTGCTGTTCAGAACCGCCATGGAAAAAATTGGCCTGAATTCTCCGCGCTCAAAGGTTGTTCACTCTTACGAAGAAGCTCTGGAAGCCTTGGAATATGTCGGCATTCCGGCAATTATCCGTCCATCCTTTACCCTCGGCGGAACGGGTGGCGGAATTGCCTATAACCCGGAAGAGTTTGAAGAGATTGTCAAAAGCGGCCTAAAGGCTTCGCCAACAACCGAAGTACTGGTCGAACAGTCTGTTCTGGGGTGGAAAGAATATGAAATGGAAGTTGTGCGCGACAGTGCCGACAACTGCATCATCATCTGTTCCATCGAAAACATTGACCCTATGGGCATTCACACTGGCGACTCAGTTACCGTCGCCCCGGCCCTGACACTGACAGATAAAGAATACCAGATCCTCAGAGACGCCTCTATCGACTGCCTGCGTGAAATTGGTGTCGACACAGGTGGCTCAAACGTACAGTTTGGCCTCAACCCGGAAAACGGCGAGCTCGTGGTTATTGAAATGAACCCGCGTGTATCCCGCTCTTCTGCGCTGGCATCCAAGGCAACAGGTTTCCCGATTGCCAAGATCGCGGCAAAACTGGCCGTTGGTTACACGCTGGATGAACTCAAGAACGATATTACCAAGGTCACACCGGCATCTTTTGAACCGACAATTGATTATGTCGTGACCAAAATCCCACGCTTTACCTTCGAGAAATTCCCCGGTGCTGAAGATTATCTCACTACAGCAATGAAATCTGTGGGCGAAGCCATGTCCATTGGCCGCTGCTTTGGTGAATCTGTTCAAAAAGCACTGCGGTCTATGGAAACAGGCCTGACAGGCTTTAACGAAGTCAATATTCCCGGCGCAGTCGATGCAGACGGCAATGTGGATAAAGACACTGTTCGCTCTTTCCTCTCAAAGCCAACAAAAGACAGAATGCTGACAATTGCGCAGGCATTGCGTCACGGTTTGACTGTTGAAGAAATTTTTGACGTCACCAAATTTGATCCATGGTTTGTGCGCCAGATCGAAGACATTGTCTTGATGGAAAATGACATTCGTGAAAACGGCCTGCCGAAAGATCGTCAATCCTTCCTGACCCTCAAGAAAATGGGCTTTGCAGACGCGCGTCTTGCCGAGTTAACCAATCAGGAAGAAAGCGACGTCACCAAACATCGTCACAGTTTGAATGTCACCCCTGTTTTCAAGCGAATTGATACCTGCGCCGGTGAGTTCCCGTCCACCACGCCTTATATGTACTCTTGTTATGAAGGCGACGGTGTTAACCCGGCGGAATGTGAATCAGAGCCGACTGACCGAGAAAAAATCATGATCCTTGGTGGTGGCCCAAACCGTATTGGCCAAGGTATCGAATTTGATTATTGCTGCGTCCACGCGGCCTACGCCCTTAGCGATGCTGGATACGAAACCATTATGGTTAACTGTAACCCGGAAACAGTTTCCACCGATTACGATACGTCGGACCGTCTCTATTTCGAACCTCTTACAGGTGAAGATGTTATCGAGATTGCTCGTAAAGAACAAAGTAACGGCATCCTCAAAGGCGTAATTGTACAGTTTGGTGGCCAAACACCACTTAAATTGTCTCAGGCTCTCGAAGATGCAGGTATTCCAATCCTTGGAACCTCACCGGATGCCATTGACCTTGCAGAAGATCGTGAGCGTTTTCAGAAGCTCTTGCAAGAACTTGACTTGCGTCAGCCAATCAACGGTACAGCAACGACCAAAGAAGAAGCTTTCGCCGTTGCTGAACGTATCGGCTTCCCTGTTGTTATTCGTCCATCCTATGTTTTGGGTGGCCGCGCCATGGAGATCATTCACGAAACAAGTCAGCTGGAACGTTATATCAACACAGCTGTACAGGTATCCGGAAAGAACCCTGTCCTGCTTGACGGTTATCTTCAGGATGCAATCGAAGTAGATGTTGATGCGATCTGCGATGGCAAAGATGTTTTTGTTGCCGGGATCATGGAACACATCGAAGAAGCGGGTATTCACTCAGGCGACTCAGCTTGCTCCTTGCCACCCTACAGTCTGTCAGAAGGTATCATTGCCGAAATTAATGAACAGGCGCACAAGCTAGCTCTCGCGCTTAACGTTGTCGGCCTGATGAATGTGCAGTTCGCGGTTAAAGACGATGTCGTTTATATTCTCGAAGTAAACCCACGCGCCAGCCGTACTGTACCTTTTGTTGCAAAAGCAACCGGAAATGCTGTTGCTAAAATTGCTTCCCGTGTGATGGCTGGTGAAAAGCTCGCCAACATTAATTTGATCACAGAACGCGGCGAACATATTGCCATCAAGGAAGCTGTTTTCCCCTTCAACCGCTTCCCCGGAGTCGATGTAATGCTTGGCCCGGAAATGCGGTCAACCGGTGAAGTTATGGGCTTGGATACATCCTTTGGTCGTGCTTTCCTCAAGGCACAAATGGCTGTCGGCATTGATCTTCCGGATGAAGGAACAGTCTTCATTTCCGTCAAAGATCGTGACAAAAAAGTAATGGAAGACTTGGCCAAAGATCTCTTGGATATGGGCTACAAGATTGTCGCAACCAGCGGTACCGCAACCCATCTTCAGGAAAAAGGTTTTGAAGTAGAACGAGCTTTGAAGGTTCGTGAAGGTCGCCCGAACATTGCCGATAACATCAAGTCCGGCAAAGTTCACCTGATCATCAACACAACCGAAGGCGCCAAAGCAATTGCGGATAGTTTTGATATCCGTCGGGGTGCCCTCGACAGCTCGGTTCCTTACTTCACAACTGCCAATGGGGCCCGTGCCATGGTAGAGGCTTTAAAAGCAAAAAAAGAAGGCCTACTTGAAGTCGAGCCACTTCAGGCTTATTTTAAATCTTCGTTCTAATTTAAGTGGCTCCCGATTCTGCCCTAAAACGGTGGTGGAATCGGGAGTAACTGTTTGTAAATACGCCTGGAAAAGCGAATGAGTGAAAAGTTCCCAATGACCAAGGAGGGCCTTGCCCGCCTTGAAGAAGAGCTCCGTAACCTGAAAGTTGTCGAACGTCCGGCAGTGATTCGCGCGATTGCCGAAGCACGTGAGCACGGTGATCTGTCAGAGAACGCCGAGTACCACGCCGCCCGCGAAAAGCAGAGCTTTATTGAGGGCCGCGTTCTTGAACTTGAGGCACGAATATCTCGTGCAGAGGTTATCGATGTTGCTGCAATGAGCGGTTCAACCGTGAAATTCGGTGCAACTATCACCATTGCCGACGAAGATACCGACGAAGAATCCACTTACCAACTGGTTGGTGATCTGGAAGCAGATGTCAAAGCTGGCCGAATTGCAATTACCTCGCCAATGGCACGCGCAATGATCGGAAAAGAAGAAGGCGATTCTGTTGAAGTCAGAACACCAGCCGGTGAAAAAGGCTACGAAATCGTCAAGATTGAATATATTTAAGCCACAATTCTTTGGCTATATGCTACCCGGTATCTCCTTTGAGATACCGGGTATTTTTTTATATCGCCGGTTTGTTGTATTTTTGCGTTAGGCGTGAAGAGAGAAGTCCTAAACCAACAATGAAAAAACGGCAGGCAAGAGTTAAACAAAGCAATTATAAAACAGGTCCATTCTCTTATGCTCCTTCACAAAGAATTCTACTACATTCGCCATGGACAAACTGACTGGAACGCCAAGGGTTTGATGCAGGGTTTTACCGATATCCCCCTCAACGAAACTGGGCGCAAGCAGGCTTACGAAGCAGCAGAAGCCATCAAGCAGGTTAAAATTCAAACCATCTGTGCCAGCCCACTGGAACGAGCTCTGGAAACAGCACAAATACTGAATAAGGTTCTTAATTGCGAAATTGTCATTATTGATGATCTGAAAGAAGCGGGCTTTGGAAGTCAAGAAGGGCTTGTTGACAACGGATGGTTTGAAGACTGGAAAGATGGTGTGTTTACCCCTGAAGGTGCAGAAACAAGGCAAAAATTCATCCAACGCGCCACAAATGCCGTCAACGAGGCGATTAATCGCCCGGGTCCAGTTTTAATCGCCGCCCACGGTGGCCTCTATGGGGCCATCAAGCATCATTTCGATTTGCCGGATTACCAACCACTCCCCAACTGCGCCCTTTGTCACCACACACCACCAAATGTGAATAGCCCTGTTTGGCAACGGCGTTTTGTAAGAAAAAGAAACTAACAACATCACAATCAAATCGGCGACAATATATATAAAGAGGAGCATCAATCATGACATTTTTCGAAACCTTATCAGAAGCTCCATGTGATGCTCTAACAAAGTGTGTCGGGATTGATCCTACTCAAGATACGTTATCAGCCTGGGGGTTAGATGACACCGCTGCTGGTGCTCGAGCCTTTGCACTGACTATGCTAGAAGCAGCTCACAATAATGCCCCTATCGTAAAACCTCAGATTGCCTATTTTGAAAGATTTGGGGTCGAAGGCTATAGTGTACTAACTGATATTATCAAGGAAGCAAAGGACATGGGTCTCCTTGTCCTGGCAGATGTAAAAAGAGGCGATATTGGCTCCACTATCGATGCCTATTCCCAAGCTTGGCTTGGCGACAAGGCCCCGATGCAGGTAGATGCTATTACCGTTACGCCATACCTTGGGTTTGGTTCTTTAACGCCCCTGCTTGATAGAGCTTATGATACCGGTGCTTATGTCTTTGTTGTCGCCCGCTCATCAAACCCGGAAGGGACGACCTTGCAGGAACACGGGAACCCTAAACTCTGGCAAACAATTTTAGATGACATCGGCACTTGGGAGGCAAACCGCGGTAACAAAACCATTGGTGCAGTCGTCGGGGCAACAGTCCCTGCCGATTTAAAGTATGCCCTTGAACAGCTACCCAACGCTTACTTCCTGGCCCCAGGGATCGGAAAACAAGGCGCAAGGCTGGAAAATATCAAAGCCCTCACCCCTGACCTAAAGAGAATTGTGGTCAGCTCCAGTCGTGGTCTTGCAGCAGCAGGTCCAAAGATTGCTGACATCCGTGAGGCGATAATCCAAATGTAAGCTTTACTCTAACGAAATAAATCGGGATGAGAAATATCAAAGTCCTCAGTTTGCTTTCTGCCTATGCTTCTCACTCGATTTAACTCTTGCTGACCAGCAAAAGACAACTTTAAGAGGAATACTTCCAAATTAAAACTTGCAGCAACAGAGGAAAACGAACAAACATCCCCTATTCAAATTTAATGATTAGCAAGGATCGTTATCGTGTTTAAAAAAATCCTAATAACTCTTTTTTTAACTCTCTTTGTCACAGCTTGTAGCTCATCTGGAAAATTAACCCAAACTGTTGCCCCGACATCTGCAATTGACCATTCTGCCCACGCAAATTTGAGCATTTCTACAGGGCAGCAAAAAGATGCAAAGGATTTTGCAAATCGGCTTCAGGACCGTCTTTTTGGAAAGCTCGTTAGCCGTAAAGTTTTTTCGAACGTGAATCAAAATGACGCAACAGCCAAATATAATTTGGAAATTACAATTTCCGGAGCCAAAAAAGTATCTGGCGCGGCAAGAGTTCTATTTGGCGTTTTTGCTGGCTCAAACAATGTAACAGCCGACGTTACTCTAAAAGATCAAGCCACTGGCGAAGTTATCACCACCTTCAAGGCAGAAGGAAAATCAGCGTCACATCCATTTTCATCCGAAAGTGGTGCTGAAGATGCCATCCGCGAAGTCAGTGAACAGATCGTAACTGGCTTGCTATAGCCTATTACAGTTTGGGCCAGATCAAATAACTCTGGCCCTTTTAGTGCTTAAAATTTACATCACATCTACTCTAAAAAGCGAACGATTTGATAAAAGAAAGATTGAGAAAGTTCACTCTTTAGAGACGCATTATGAATTCTCATAATAGAACCACCTTGCTCCTCCCCGTACTTATAAAAGCCATCCATTAAACTTGCTTCATAGGCTAACCATTTCATTTTAGCATCAGAAAGTTGGGCTAACACGGCTTTAGAAACACTGCGTGAAAGTTCGCGAAAGAGATAATCACTTTCACGCCCCCAACGCTCAGCACTTTGGTAATAACACCCTGCAATATCCAGGGTTGTCATTGCCGTATCCAGACACGCTTTTTCTAACAGGTGGATTGGGTTATCGGGCCGAGCAAAGACAACTTTAAAAAATCCATGATCGGATTTGCGCCGTACCCCGACACCCTTGCGATCATCAATAACCAACTCAAAATTTTCGCCGCGGGTCCACTTCTCTATTTGCTCAAAAGTGATAAACCGATAGTAGAAGGCCGCTTCCAGCTTTTTGCCCTGCTCTGTCTGGAAATAAACATAGCCCGGATCATGGAATTCTTTGTAAACCAGCTCTCCGACAACCAATGTTTTCGAACTTTCCTCTGCCTTCCCCTCAAAAATCGTGAATACAAAAAGGAGAGAGAATACTTTCAAAAAACTTCCATATCGTCTCTTCATGTTTTCCCTCTCCTTTATGATATTACTTACAGATCAAATGTTTTAAGTAAAAACGCATCCATCAGTGCGACTTCTTTCAAGCGCTCGAAACGTCCGGAAGCACCACCGTGACCCGCGGACATATTGGTTTTAAAAATCAGATGATTGCTATCTGTTTTAAGTTCACGCAGACGCGCGACCCACTTTGCGGGCTCCCAATAGGTCACGCGCGGATCGGTCAGCCCAGCTGTGACCAGCATATTCGGGTAATCCTGTGCCGTTACATTATCCACAGGCGAGTAGGACTTGATATAGTCATAAGCCTCTTTACTCGCGATTGGGTTACCCCACTCTGGCCATTCCGGTGGCGTCAGCGGCAAGGTTTCATCACACATGGTTGTCAGAACATCCACAAAGGGCACATCCGCAACAATCGCCTTGAAAAGATCCGGGCGCATGTTGGAAACCACGCCCATTAACATGCCACCCGCACTGCCACCATGCGCCGCAATCTGTCCCGCCGCGGTATAGCCCTCGGCAATCAGGTGTTCTGCCGCGGCGATAAAATCGATGAAGGTATTCTTCTTCTTATCCATCTTACCATCGAGGTACCAACCATAGCCCTTGTCCGTGCCCCCACGTATATGGGCGATAGCATAGACGAAGCCCCGATCCACCAATGAAAAGCAGTTGCGCATGAACCCTGCAGGCATCGCATTCCCATAAGAACCATAGCCATAAAGCAGGAGCGGTGCTTTGCCATCAAGAACGGTATCTTTTCTATGAATTAAAGAAACCGGCACAAGAGCCCCATCATGCGAAGGTGCTAACAACCGTCGAACAGTGTAAGCATCAGGATTATGCCCGCTTGGAATTTCGTCTTCCTTGCGTAATGTCCGTTCTCGGCTTTCCATATCATAATCGAATACACGTGTCGGTGTTGAAGGCGATGAATAGCTAAAACGCAAAATCTTGGTATCAAACTCATATCCGGCTGATATACCAAGGCTATAAGCCTCTTCATCAAAAGCGATCTCGTGCTCCTGATTATCAGAAAAATGCGTCACAATAATCTTTGGCAAGCCTTCAACACGCTCCAACCTTGCCATGAAATCTTTGAACACAAGCAAGCTCAAAATCAAAACGCCGGGTTTATGGGCAATCAGGTCTTTCCAGTTTTCCCGCCCCATTTTATCAAAAGATGTCTCGCAGATTTTAAAATCTACTGCATCATCAGCATTGGTCAAAACAAGAAGGCGGTCATCATGATCACTGACTTCATACTCTATACCCGGTTCACGCACTGATACGACAACAGGTTTAGAGGCGGGGTTACCTGCCGGAATTAAATGAACTTCAGATGTCTGGTGGTCGTGCGCCAATATCTGAATGCACTTGCCAGACTCGCTTTTCCCTATGCCAACAAAAAAACCGGGATCACTTTCCTCGTACACGAGGACGTCAAGGTTTTCTTCATCCCCCAGACAGTGCCGGAGTACCTTTGACGGTCGATGATTATCATCCAACACTGTATAGAACAGCGTTTGATTATCGGCTGCCCACACCACAGAACCGGAAGTGCTATCAATCACATCCTCCAGTTCTATGCCAGTCGTCAGATCCTTAATTCGCAGTGTATAGTATTCAGAACCTGTCTCATCGACACTATAGGCGATGTAACGATGATCCGGACTGTGTGCACAGCTTGCGATTTGGAAAAAATCTTTCCCTTCGGCCTTTACGTTACCATCAAGAAGTACTTCTTCATTCCCCCTGTTTTCAATCCCGTTGTCTTCTCTCGGCTTGCGACAGAATACCGGGTGCTGTTGCCCCTCTTCATAGCGAACATAATAAAGCCAGAGACCATCCGGGGATGGTACAGAAGAATCATCTTCTTTAATGCGCCCCTTCAATTCCTCGAACAATAATTTTTGCAGATCTTCCGTATCTGCCATAACAGCTTTGCAATACCCGTTTTCCTGTTCAAGATAATCCCGAATATCCGGTGCTAGTTTATCCGGTTGACGCATGACTTCCTGCCAATTATCAGCCCGCAACCACGCGTAAAGATCTTCGCGCTGATCATTGTGAAGTTCATGTACGTAAGGTTTTTGCTGTGCTTTTGGGGCAAAGGCATTTTCAGAGACAGGATTGCTGGTCATCTTGATTCCATCAGGTCATAAAAAAAATTCTGGTCCAGAAGCATTAAATGGTTACATCATATTAGAAAACAAGAAATGACAGGAAATCACATTTGATGACAACCTTTACAAAGGCAGAGGTATTTCATGAGTAATGTTATTAATCTAAAACAAGTTCGCAAAAACAAGAAACGTGAGGAAAAGGACGCAAAAGCTGCCGATAACCGGATCGCATTTGGCCGAACAAAAGCTGAGAAAGAAAGTTCCAAAATCGAGAATAAACGTCAGGCGAAAATCGTCGACGATCACAAGTTAGATAAATAGATGCGAATGAAATAACAACCAGACAAACAAAAAGCGCCAACTAGCAGCGCTTTTCAATTCATCAGAATTTTATAAAAGCTTACTTCACTTCAAGAGAAGCAACTTCCAGATCATTTGTTTTCTCGCGATAGAAAATATGGCGACCAATTGTCGGTCCCTGATCAAATGCCGTACGCCACTTGGGATTTACGTAATCCGCATGGTACCAAAGTGCACCTTCGCTGACATCGTTGGAAACACCCCAATAAACATAGCGGGCAAGTTTTTGCGCTTCTTCCCAGGATGCCTGATCTTTAATTTCGTCTTTTTTACCGTCACACCACCAGGAAAACTGGCATTTGTTCAAGCGAGAAGAACCACCTTGCTGTACGACACCACAAATAGTCGAAGGGAACCTTTTGCTCGCAACACGGTTAAGAACAACATGAGCAACAGCACGTTTCCCACTTGTATTCTCACTGCGAGATTCAAAATAGATATTCTGTGCCAGACACTCTAACTCAGTATCATAATTTGCAAGTGTTGGACGACGACGTTCCAGCTCAGGCAGGACGGCGTAATCACGGGCCAAAGGTCTCACATCAACAGGGGAGATAAAATCATCCTCGGCAACCTGAACAGCTTGCGCGTTTTTTTGCGCTTCAGGCGCAATCAAGCCAGCACTAATAACAAGCGCAAAAAGGAATGATGAAAATCCGTACCAATGACTGCGGAATTGGCCTCGTAGCCTATATCCCAAGCGTATGATCTGTCGTAAACCACGTCTCATTTATAAAGTACCTCAGTTTATCACTTCAGCAGCTTTTTCAAGCCCGTGCCCACACAGCCTGTATCATTGTGAGCGTACCCCGATATGGGGATGAATTAAAAACAAGCAACCCTGTGTCGCTTGTTACGACCAAATCTTTACAAGAGATTAACATCAAGAGTCAAAGAAATATTTATCATGAATTAGAGACAAAAACGCGTAAAAATACTTTCATTACCAATAAATACATTAACTAAAAACAGTTTTTACTTTAAAAACTTTGTTTTTACTTTAAATAAAAAATAATTAGCCATGCAACTTTCGCATAGTCCCTATGCCATCCAATGAAAAGCACCCCTATTTATTGTGATAAAAATGAGACTTGAACTCCAAGGCAATTCAAAAACAACAAACAGTTGATATAAAACATTTATTTTAAACTCACTCCTATTTCATGAATTCTTTACGTTAATAATTTTTATTTCAAAAATGCCCTGTGATAAAATTGCAACGAGGAAAAGTATTCCAAACGCCCCTTTAATGCCTTGTATTGTAATTAACCTTTTTACTTCAAACGTTAACCATGTTTACTACATTAAAAGTTATTGATTTTTATGGATTCATCCGGATTTTTACGAATAACTGACATCGTTTTGTGGCATCTACCTATAGATTTTAGAGATCACAAATGTTTAAGTGCTCCATCATAAAAAAACTCGGGGAAGCCTGAAACAATGAACAAAACTATCAAAATTGCTGGCATCACACTTATCTCGATCGCGGTACTGATCGTTGTCGGTGTCATCTTCATCTATTCATCTCTGGATTCAATCGTCAAAGCAGCGGTTGAAAGTGTTGCTTCGGACATGACACAAACAGAAGTCACACTGGACAACGTCTCTATCTCACCGACCACAGGTGAAGGCAGCCTAAGCGGCTTTACCATGAGTAACCCTGAAGGCTTTAAGTCGGATGATGCTTTTAAATTCGAAAATATCAGCATCAAAGTTGACCCGACCTCAATCGCCAACGATGTTGTCATAATTAACGAGATCAGCATAACAGCACCTCATATAACTTATGAAGTTGGTCCCTCCAAAAGTAATATTGATACAATCAACGAAAATGCGCAGACAAATAGCAGTTCATCTGAGGGTTCGGACAGTGGATCAGATGATGGCCCCAAATTTATCGTGGAACATCTATACCTGAATGATGGTGAGATTTCTGTTGCCGCCGCACCACTTGGCGACAAAACAATTGATCTTGTCTTACCAAATATCCATCTCAAAGATATTGGAAAAGGTGATAGTGGTGCCAGTCCGGATGTCATTTTAAAAGCTGCACTTGGTGCCGTTACCAAAAACATTACAGGCGCGTTAGGATCTGTTGATCTGAAAGGATTAGCCAAGGGCGTAACAGATGGCGTTAAAGGTGTTGCAGATGGCGTCACCGGTGGCGCTTCTGCAGTAACGGATACCGTAAGTGATGCCGCTTCTGATGCTGGTGAAGGTTTGAAGGATGCTGCTGATGGTGCTGGGGATGCCTTAAAAGGTTTGCTTGGTGACTAAAATAAAATAGCCAAACACAATTTAAAATGGGGTTTCTGAATTATCAGAAGCCCCATTTTTATATCTCATCGTAAAAAACTCTGAACTGTGACAAGACAACGCCTTGCACCACTGCTACTTTGAGAGTACCTCAAATACAAAACAATATCTTTCGCATTCAGTACAAGTGTAACCAGAGACAATGACTAGCCAGAATTCTTCTTCAATGCTCACAAATCAGGTTCAGATTATTGGTGGAGGATTGGCTGGTTTAAGTCTCGCCGCAGCACTTGGAACAGCTGAGATAAAAACGCTTCTGATCGATCTTGAACCTCCTTTGCCAGAAGATCCTTATCAGGACGCAAAAGACAACCGCACAACAGCATTGATCCAAAATTCCATTAATTTACTGAAAGCTTGCGGCGCCTGGGTTGGATGTGAGGAATACGCCACCGCATTAACAGTAATGCGAATTGTTAATTTACCCAGGGGAAAACAAAAATATCCCAGTTCTACAGATTTTGATTCCCGTGAAATCAATGATAGCCCCTTTGGCTTTAACGTCCCCAATGCTGTATTGCGAAGATCATTATGCAACAGACTAAATGAACTGCCCTCTGTCACGCACCTGACCTCTACGAAAATGGAAAAGATGGAGGTCAGCGAAAAGGGTTATATTCTTGATCTATCTGATGGACAGAAATCTAGCGCACAACTTACAGTCGGTGCAGACGGGAAAAATTCACAAAGCCGCAAAGCCGTTGGCATCAAGTCAATGTCATGGCCTTATCCTCAAACCGCGATAACCTGTTATATCGAGCACAGTAAAGATCATCAAAATATTTCAACCGAAACCCATTATCCCGCTGGGCCTTTCACCCTCGTTCCTATGATGGGCAAACGATCATCCATCGTTTGGGTTGAAGAAACTTCACTTGCCAAAAAACTGCTCGCCCAAGACGAAGAATCTTTTACCAAAGCGCTTAAAGAGAAAATCAAAGGCCGCCTGGGAACCGTCAAGTTGTTTGGAAAACGAGGCGGCTTCCCCATATCTGCCATGCTCAGTAACTCTTTTCACGATAGACGCTTTGCTCTTATCGCTGAAGCGGCCCATGCCCTGCCCCCGATTGCTGCTCAGGGGCTAAACCTAAGTTTACGTGACGTCGCTGTTCTTGCAGAACTGTTGATTAATCAAAACAACAAAGGCAACGATCTTGGCGAGATCCAATTGCTAGCAGAATATGATCGTGCCAGACGCTTTGATGTTTTCACTCGTCTTGCAGCTGCAGACGGCCTCAATCGATTTGCATCGAATGACAGTGCCATCCTTCACAAGGTCCGGGATCTTGGGTTATCAGCCGTCAGGAATTTTTCTCCTTTGCGTCATTTCATGATGAAATCAGGAATGACATCTCCTCTTGGAACGCCAAGCCTAATGACGGGCAAGGAAATAAAAAAATAATCCATCCATGTCGCCAGAGTTATATGACATTGGCGCTTTGATTAATGGCTTTAAAAACATATCCCCTTATATCTTCTAGGGATATGTTATATATATCCATATGTCAGGAATTCGGCACGCCGTAATTCTTAAAACAATAACAAGACAATAAAACTTACTGCACCACAGGAGGTGACTACCTTGGATTTGCGCCAATTGGAACTACTCTGTGCGCTGGCGCGCGAAAAACATTTTGGGCGGGCAGCCAAGAACTGTAACATTTCTCAACCCGCTTTTTCTGCGAGAATTCGACAACTGGAAAATGAACTTGGTGTTCCAATCGTAAAGCGAGAACGTAGTTTTCAGGGCCTAACAACCGAAGGAGAATTGGTTGTCTCTATCGCACAACGCATTCTTGCCGAAGCCCGAACCTTAAAGCAGTCTTTGAGCCAAATGAGCAAGGGCCTAGCCGGCCATCTGCGTATCGGTGCCATTCCATCAGCGATGCCAATGATGTCACTCATTAAAAATCCTTTTTGCGAAGCCCATCCGAATATTACCGTTTCAATCCTGTCTCTTTCCTCGGCCGAAATACAACTCAGTCTGGAAAAATTTGATCTCGAAGTTGGTGTCACCTATCTAAGTAATGAATTAAGCACCAACGTTGAAAGCCACGAGCTTTATCACGAAGAATATTCCCTCATTCACAAAGCAGACGGACCGCTGAAGGACAGAAACACCATCACTTGGCAGGAAGCTGCCGAGATTCCGCTCAGTCTTTTGACGCGTGATATGCAGTATCGCCGTATCATCGACAAAACTTTTGAAGAATTAGACTGTTTCGTCACTCCCCACACACAAACAAATTCCATCACACAACTTCTCCATGAAACGAGATTTGGGAATACATCCAGTATTGTCCCCATCAGCTTGATTCACATTCTGCGAAATCTGGAAGGTGTTGTTGCCATACCGCTTTCAGAGCCCAGACTTGTCAACAAGATCGGCATGATTATCGCGAAGAGAGAACCCAGTTCGCCCATTGCAAAAGAGTTCTTTAAACATACCAAGCGCTTGGATGTCGAAAAGCAACTACAGGAAGCTGGTCAGAAAAGCTAATCAAGCATCGTTGCAAATTCTATTGTAAGCTTAGGAGAAAAAAATGAGTGTCAAAGTTGCGGTTATTCTTTCTGGTTGTGGCTTTCTGGATGGCGCAGAAATCCATGAAGCAGTCATGACACTCTATGCCTTGCAAAAATTAGGGGCTGAAACATTATGTTTCGCACCAGATATCGAGCAACACGATGTTGTAAACCACCTGACAAAAAAAACAGTTCTCAGTGAAAGCAGAAATGTACTGATTGAATCTGCGAGAATAGCGCGTGGGCAAATTAGTGATTTAGCTGATTTTAATCCCGCTAATGTCGATGCAATGGCCCTTCCCGGTGGCTTTGGTGCGGCAAAAAATCTCTCATCCTTTGCGCATGACGGCGCCGATTGCACCATCAATCCCGATGTTGAAAATGCAATCAGTGGAATGATCAAAATGAGCAAACCGGTCGCTGCATTGTGTATATCACCAGCAGTAGTCGCCCGTTTATACAATCACCCCACACTTACCATCGGACAAGATGTCGATACAGCCAGCACACTTGAAAGTATGGGGGCTCACCACGAAACCACAGGGCACGGAGAAGTCATTGTTGATCGTACGAACAAGCTCGTCACAACGCCGTGCTATATGTTGGATGCCACTGTACCTGACATTGCTCAAGGTGCAGAAAATGCCATGGAAGTTCTCCTGACACTTATTGATGATTAACATCTTGTAATGAATACAACAGCAGATACAATTAAACTCGACCCAAGTTGGAAAGAGGCTCTGTTTTCCGAGTTTGGCAAAGACTATATGCGAAACCTGAAAACCTTTTTAAAGCAACAAAAAGAAAGCCGGAGAGTCATATTCCCAAAGGGAACAGAGTACTTTCAAGCACTTGACCTGACCCCTTTAAATAAAGTGAAAATCGTTATTTTAGGGCAAGATCCTTACCACGGCCCCGGTCAAGCCCATGGTTTGTGTTTCTCTGTTAAACCGGGTGTTCCCATCCCCCCGTCACTCAAGAATATCTACAAGGAAATGGAACAGGACCTTGGGATTCATCAACCATTACATGGTTATTTAAACTCTTGGGCCAAACAGGGCGTTTTGTTGCTCAATTCAGTTCTAACTGTCGAACAAAATAAAGCTGGATCCCATCAAGGGCGTGGCTGGGAGCTTTTTACCGATAAAATAATTGAAACACTTAATGACCGCCATCATGGCTTGGTCTTTATGTTATGGGGAAGCTATGCGCAGAAAAAGGGAGCTGTTATTGATCGAAATCGCCACCTTGTTCTGCAATCACCTCACCCTTCACCTTTAAGTGCACATCGTGGTTTCTTTGGGAATAGGCATTTTTCCCAAGCAAATGCCTATCTGGAACAACAAAAAAAGACAGCTATCAATTGGCTTCTTCCTGAAAGTCCATAACGCTTAAACCATTACGACTTTTCTGAACCAACTTTTGACTGTCTTTATTGATTTCTTATTGTATGTGAATTTAAATTCGTGTCACCGTCCCTTGTAAGTCATCCATCGTAATATCGACAAACAATTGATTTGCCAACTCTTCCAACTGGTCACGAATACTATCAACAGGAACAGAAGACGGGATCGCAATATTTATCTCGGCACTGAAAATTCTTTCAGAAGACATTGCACCATCCTGACAGTCTGTTGAAATTTCATTTATTCCGATTTTTTTCTCTGCCAGTGCGTGGGAAATATCCTGAACAATGCCAGGATGATCCGGACCGATAATTTCCAAACTCAACTCACGCAGTGTTTCATCAGATCCTGCCTTGGATTCTTGTTCCATAATAAGTTGACAGTTTGCACATCCAAGAGACTGAATATCGCGCTCTAGCGCCTCATGATTTCCTTCAGGAACCGAAACGCGAACAATACCAGCGAAGTTACTGGATAGTCTGGTCATCCGGCTTTCCAGCCAGTTTCCACCATGTTTGTTCACCATCGTGGACAGGTCATCAACCAATCCGGGTCGGTCAGAGCCAATAACTGTAAGGATAACGGTACTCGCCATGTCACAGTTCCTTTTTCTTGTGTATTATACAATCATTATAGATCGTAAATTTTCTATTATTTATACAAAAACGACTTTATTAGATCTTTTTTTGACATAAAATTTCAAAAACTTTAAAACTTTGCTTTGTATTTGAACAGTACACATCATGTTAGAAACCAAACATTTCAGCTCATACCGAAATACCTTTCATCATTTCCAACAAAAAAATGAGATCAGGCTTCTTTATATTTACGAACATAAACGGCCTGTAAATCCTTGAACCAAGCAGGCTCTGGCTTGAGCCAATAAAGGTCCTCAATAGCTTTTCCCTGATCATAAGAGAAATTGAACCACTCTTGCGCAGCCAGATCCAGCTCTTTATGAGCATCTTTGACTGCAGAATTATACCCGGAGTAAGCCATAAACATTCCAGCACCTTTAGGTGAGAGCAACCAGTTAATCAACTCGTAGCTCTGATCCACATTCTGGCTCCCTTCGGGAATAGCAAGCGTATCCATCCAGGCAAACGCGCCCTCTTTCGGGGCCAGAAATTTAAACCGGCTGGTTGTTTGTTTCCATAGCGTGTGCGCCGTGCCCCCCCAACCTTGCCCGACAACACAGTTGTTAAGCGTAAAGGCAGAGGTCAAGCCTTCTGTATCCATCCAAAATTGGCGAACATGGGATTTATGCTCTTGTGCAAAAAGAAGCGCTTCGCCTAAAATCTGGCGGGCTGATTCCTCGTTAAGATAGGCAGAATTCAAACGCTCCCCGGTACCATCCAGCATTAACGCCATTGAGTTCAGTGCAGATTCAGGGCGCGTTGTCACAAAACCTTTATTCTCAAATGACCATTGATCGTTCCATGAAAGTTCACCCGGTTGGTAATCTCGCAAAATACTATCAAAGATAATGCCTTCGCATCCCCAAACAAAAGGCAATGCGTATCGTCGCCCCCTGTATATCGTTCCCATATTTTCAGCACTCTTCAAAATGCTGCCATGTATGAGATCAAGGTTTAGTTTTTCCTCTTCAATCGGGCGCAAGAGATCTCTTGCCAGATACCAGTTTGTCAGGAAAGACAATGATGGGAATACGAGATCAAATCCTCGCCCTTTTGTCGCCTTTAAGGTCAAGAGGGCTTCGTTATTATTCTCGTATTCAGTCAAATAAATCTGTATGCCTGTATCTTTTTTAAACTCTGAGATCATGCCATCACTGAAATACCCCTGCCAGGAAAATACTTCCAGTTCTTGTTCTGCACTAATGGCCGGAGATGCAAGAAAGGGAGACGAACAAGCTATTCCCGCAAAGCTAATCGCACCTTTGAGAAGATGACGGCGACTAATTTCATGATCTGATTTTTCAACTTGGACAACGCTTTTCTCGCAATGAGATGGGCAAAAGGCCTGTGAACTTTGAGCAGGTGGACGATACGGCACGACCATGGACTGATACTTTCCAATACATTCTTAATTTAGACAATACGGCCAAGCCCCCACTTAACCCATTTGCCTAATCCAGTTAAATAAAACGCTATCAAAATACCTAATATACCCTTGTCAAAGATCAGTCCCCAATCCTTCAACGAGATATCAGCACACAGCATAATAGGCTCGCCACAAAAAAGCCACTCTGAAAGTAACTCAACATTTACAACGCAATCGAAAAAAGACCGGGCTAATAAGCCCGGCAAGTCGTGGGGTAAATTACTTGAAGAGCAACTTTTTTATCTGTCACCCTTTGGATCGGACGACACATAATCCTTCTAATCTGAACAGAAATCCCTCAGTTAATTTTCTCAGAGCCACACAATTACTCATTGTCTGGTACATTCTTGTCACGCTGTACAAATACCGAGACAAGGGCCAGGGCACCTGACACGACCATCAACATCAACGACACAGCATTCAATGCAGGCGTCGACCCTTGCTTGAGACGGTCAAACATCGTGATTGTCAGAGGTGAGTCCGATCCCACCAGCATCAAAGTTGTATTGAAATTCTCAAAAGACATAAGAAAACAGACAATCCCTGCACCTATCATTGCCGGCTTCAAAAAGGGAAGTGTAATAGTCTTCATCGCTTCCCACTTTGTTGCCCCCAAATTCAAAGCAGCTTCTTCCAAACTGGTATCAAACTTTCGTAGTCGCGCCGAAATCACGAGTGTTGTAATCGTCGTTACAAAAGCGAACTGCCCCATAATGACGATAAACAAACCCGGGCGAAGAAAGTCCAGATCCAGACCAAAGCTATCTTCTACACCATTGGCAATCGAGTTGGTGAAAATCAAAATCGAAATTCCCAAAATCACGCCGGGAATAACCAATGGCATCAGGGCAAAGATATAGAGAACATTTTTTCCCGGGAAATTATGGCGTTCGAACAAAAACGCATTACAAGTCCCAACAAAGACCGACAACAGCGTAACGCAAACAGCAATAAAGCCGGAATAGCCAATTGATTCCAAAAGCTGACCATCATTGAAAACACCAATACGAGGTTCTTCAGTGCCGATAAACCAATCAAAGGTAACACCGTTCCAAGGCATGGAAGGAAACAAACTATCATTGAAAGCGAAGACACCAACGACCACAAGCGGTGCCGCCAGATAAATAAAAAACAGCGTTATATAAGCCGCGTAAAGGCGCGTGCTGAACTTTGACTGAGGAAGAGATGGTATCATATCAAAGCCCCCTATTTCACGGTATCGGCAAGCGTTTGGCGACTGAGTTTCAGGCCAACAAACACAATGACAGATGAGAGGAACAGCAATAAGAAACCAAAAGCAGATCCTGATTCCCAGTTAAACCGTGTAATAAACTGGTTATAGATTTGTTCGGTAAACCAAAGGCTGTCTTTCCCGCCAAGAAGCGTTGGCGTTAGGTAATTCCCCAACGTCAGCATAAAGACGACAATACAGCCAGAAGCAATCCCCGGCATCGCGTGTGGAATAACAATCTCACGCAAAATAGAATAGGTACTCCCACCCAGATCATACCCGGCTTCAATCAAACTATCATCCAGCGTGTCCAGAACAGAAACCAGCGGCACGACCATAAAGAGCATGGATGTATAAACCAAACCAACCATCAAGGTTGCATCGGTGTAGAGTAATTCAACTGGACCATCAACAAGCCCTGTCCATTGCAGAAAGTTGCTTATTACGCCGGATTCACGCAGCAAGATCATCCACCCAAAGGTTCTGACAAGCTCGGAAACCCAAAAAGGGATCAGGCACATCATAAAGAGCAGGTTGCGCTTTTTACCCTTGATAACTTTGGCGATGTAATAGGACACCGGAAAGCCCACGATCAGGGTTATCGCTGTTGCAACAATTGACATAACCGCGGTACGAACAAAGGTGTTCCAATAAAGCGGCTCGGTAAAGAACTCGATATAGTTCTGAAGACTGAAAGCGTATTCCCGATACCCGAGTTTTTCACGCAGAGAAACCGTCAGAAGATCTAGATGCGGTAAAATAATAAGCAAGAACAGCCAAAGCAAAAGCGGCAGCATCAACAGGAAAGTCCCGAGCTTGATCATCGGAATTGTTGTGCTCTTTTCTGTTCCAGAGGTCATCTGGAGCGTACTCATGCTGCCTGCTCCTTACCAACACCAGCCTGAGAGACATAAGCGCGAGCTTTATCTACACCCCAGGATAAACGAATCTGCTCACCTGACTTGAGATCACTAAAAGCACCGGTCTGAGGCAAGGAAACGGTTACTTGATGACCTGTTTGCTGATCCCGTACCTGCGCGCGGCTGTTTGCTCCATCAAACAAAAGGTTTTCAACAATCCCTGACAGGGTATTCTGACCATCTTCTATATGGGTGCCTGTTTGTGCAGAGCTGTCACGTTCAATCGTAATAGCTTCTGGACGAACAAAAAGCTCTACGCGATCGCCAACATTAAGTACTCTGTCATTTCCACTAATACCGGCAATAGCACCCCCATCGTCAAGCGACACCAGCGCCTTCCCGTTATCAAGAGAATCAACCCGCCCACTCCAGCGATTTGAATCGCCAACAAAGCCGGCGACAAAAGCTGTCTGAGGATTATAATAGAGATCCTGCGGAGATCCCACTTGCTCAAAACGGCCTTCGTTCATAACAGCAACATTATCGGACATCACCAAGGCTTCGGACTGATCATGCGTAATATAAACAAAGGTTGTTCCAACTTCGTGTTGAAGCTGTTTCAGTTCAACCTTCATGTGTTCACGAAGCTTTAAATCGAGAGCGCCTAATGGCTCATCAAGAAGTAAAACCGCCGGCTCAAGGACAAGGGATCGCGCAATTGCGATGCGCTGACGCTGTCCACCGGAAAGCTGTGTGACATCCTTTGGTCCCGCATCTGGCAAGCTTACCCGTTCCAGAACATCTGCGACTTTTTTATCGATTTCTGCCTGTGGCAATTTCCTGCGTTTCAGGCCGTAGGCAATATTCTCAGCAACGTTCATCATAGGGAAGAGTGCGAGATGCTGGAAAACCATGTTCACAGGGCGTTTGTTTGGGGGAACCCCCAACATGGATTGTCCTTTGATCACAATGTCACCCGCACTCGGTTCAATAAAACCGGCAAGCATACGTAAAAGAGTGGTTTTACCACAGCCACTTGGACCGAGTATCGAGAAAAAAGATCCCTTTGGAATTTCCAAAGACACATTATCAACCGCTGTAAACTTCCCAAAGGATTTCACCAGCTGGCGACACTCAAGATCCAATTGATTGCTCATATTCTTTATTTACCTGTGAAAGGACGTTGTGTTTTAGCAGGTCTATCGACCTCTTATGCCGGGCTTTAGAGGCCCCCGAGATTAGGACTTGAGCGGAAAATGATCCATTACACCGCTGATGGCAATACCCCCGATCTTACCAAAGACCGGGGGTTGCCGTTTATGCACCGCATATCAACTTCTTCTTAGTTAGAAGAAGCAGCCTTAACACGGTCCAGAACTTTACCTTCGATAGTTTCAAGCCCTGGTGGTACAGTCGGGTACCATTTGATGTTGTCCAGGTCAGCCTGAGGGAAACTACCCTGGAACTGAGCTTTCAGTTTGTCATCAGCGTGCTCGTCAGCGCCTTTAGATGCTGTAAAGTTACCAGCCGCAGCGGTAATCTGTGCAGCAATTTCAGGACGCATTACGAAGTTGATCCACTTGTAAGCAGCAGCTTCGTTTTCTGTTTTCTTGGGTAGAGCAAAGGTATCCATCCAACCAAGGGCACCAGACTTCGGCGCCACAAAAGTAATGTCGGCATTGTCATTGTTAAGCTTCCATCCACCGGCATCCCAGCCCATGGCAGCAACAACTTCACCAGAACGAACAAGATTCAGAAGAGAATCACCACCCTCATGATATGCTTTCACTTTAGGCTTACAAGAAATCAATGTTTTCTCAACATCGCCCATGATTTCTTCATATTTTGCTTTATCGCCATAAGCAGCAAAAGGATCATGACCAAGAGCGAAAGCAAAACCGATCAATGTCGGACGCTTTAGACGATAAGAAGCCTTACCAGCAACAGCATCATTACATAGATCCGTATAATCTTTAATCACGGCAGCTTGTTTAGTATCAAGTACGAGACCACTTGTGCCCCATACATGAGGAACACCATACACTTCGTCTTTGAAAGTTGTATTGGCTTTAGTAGCTTCAAGCATCGAGCCAATGAACTGGCTGGAATCGATTTTGGAAAGATCAATTGGCTTGTAAATTCTGTGTTCGGCCTGCGCACCGGAAATACGGTCTTGGCTTGGTTGTGCAAGGTCAAACCCGCCACCGCCAGTCGCACGAAGCTTTGCGATCATTTCTTCGTTATTAGATTTAGTAACCTTAACATCGATGCCAGTTTCTTCCTTGAACTGCTTAACAACAGATTCAGGAGCATAACCACCCCAGGTAAGAAGACGTAATTCTTCTGCGTGCGCCTGACCAGCAAACGCCAGGCCTGCGATAGCAGTCACACCCAGAATTGCCTGTTTAAGCGAAAGCTTGGCTTTCGTGTTAATCATAAAAAAACCTCCGTGTTTATAAATGCGCATGTTCGAATGCGTCCCAACCCCCAAAGGGATTTTTTATTCACCGAACAAGAGCTCTCCAAGTCTGATTTCAATGTTCAGAAGGAACATTTTTCTATCATGAATGCACACCTACAGGGCATGTATTACAGTGACATTGAACTTTGTTTGCAATTCCGCTTTTACACAGTTTTGCTTGCGGCTTTGTAATTTTGGAAATATTACACAGATAGTGGCATTACTTTAAGATCCATTATTGGACACCCAAGCAGACCAATTTTACATTAAGTTCACGATTATGGCTAAATTTGCATCCGGCGCCTTGCTCGAAGGCATCAAACTGGACCCAACATCACAAACCCCGCTTTACAGACAACTCTATAGCGGGATACGAAAGCTTATTCTTTCCGGCGACTTACCCCCTGGAACCAAGCTCTCGGCGAGCCGCATAATCGCCACTGAGCTCGAAATTTCCAGAACGACCGTTATCAACACAATTGAGCAAATGATATCCGAAGGTTTTCTTGAAACACGTCGGGGAGCCGGCACTTATGTAACTCGCCGTTTATCAGCCATGACAGATTTCTACCAATCTGCCAGCGATGACGACCCCGATTGCTTCGAAGAAGATTCCGATCTAACGCTTTCAAAGCGCGGCCTTAGATATTCGGAATTGCCTCACCAATATGAACCGGAAGGCATCTATACCTTTAGACCCAGTCAGCCAGCCTATGAACTGTTACCGCACGACATATTCTCTCGCCTGACCAACAGATACCAACGCAAGCCGTCTAACGACGATCTGACCTACGCTGATCGTGGCGGATTCATGCCTTTAAGAGAAGCCATTTCAAGTTATTTGAAAACGTCACGTTCTGTGCGGTGCACGCCCGAGCAAATCATTATCACCTCTGGGACACAGTCCGCTCTTAATCTTGCCAGTCAGCTCCTGCTTGATCCTGGCGATACGGTCTGGATGGAAGATCCCGGCCATACAGCAGCACGTTGTGTGTTCGAAGGAACTGGTGCCAATGTCGTTCCCGTTTCTTCGGATGAACATGGTTTCAACCCTGACCTTTGCCCGGAAGAGGCTCAAAATAAAAAGGCACGCCTTGCCTATGTAACGCCGTCCAGTCAACATCCCCTGGGTTATCGCATGCCTCTCACTCGGCGCATCAAACTTTTGGAATGGGCACAGCAAAACAATACCTGGATATTTGAAGACGATTATAACAGTGAATTCAGATATACAGGTCGCCCCCTGTCTGCCCTGCAAGGTCTGGACAAGGGCGGGCGTGTTCTCTACGTCAGCTCTTTTACCAAGATACTCTACCCCGGCCTTCGGCTGGGCTATATGATCGTCCCCAAATCAATGGCAGAGGATTTTGCCCATGCCGCAACTATTTTACAACGCTCAACCCCCAAGTTAACCCAACAGATCATCGCCGACTTTATAAACGAAGGTTTCTTCACAACACACATGCGAAAAATGCGCCGGATATACCACCAGCGTCAGCAAATTCTTATTGAAGCAGCAGAAAAACACCTCAAAGGTTTGGTGGAAATAAATCCAGTGGAACAAGGTTTTCACTGTAATGCCTGGCTTCCGGATCACGCAGATCCTGAACAGGTAGAGCAAACCTTACGAGCCGCTGGCTACGCCGTGAACAATCTGGACTATTACTGCATGAGACCACTTAAGCGGAAAGGTTTCATGATCGGCTTTGCAGGCACACCTGAAGAAAAAATTCCCGATGGCATCAAAGGTATGGCAAGAATACTGAAAGAGATCCTCTAATAACTGAGGATCTCCGAGCGCTTTAAACTTATGGAAAATCACACCAAAGCTTGTTTTAGCCTGCTCATCGCTTCTTCAAGAACTTCCATGCGTTTACTAAAGCAAAAACGGACAAGGTTGGATGGGCCTTCGATATCGTAGAACACACTGACCGGAATTGCAGCCACCTTTGCCTCGGTCGTTATGTAACGACAGAAATCTTCATCACGGCCATTATGGACACCACGAATATCTACTGTCACGAAATAGGTTCCATCACAGGGTAGAACATCAAAACCAAGATCAGCCAAGGCCTTCGCCAGATAATCCCGTTTAGCTTCCAGATCTTTTGTCAGACTATCGAAATAGCTCTGGTCTTTTGACAAACCAGCGGCAACAGCCTTTTGCAAATTTGGTGGTGTGGTAAAGGTCGTGAACTGATGCGCCTTGATAATAGGCGTCAAAACCTCTGGTGCTCCACAAACATAACCAACTTTCCACCCCGTGAGTGCAAAGCTTTTTCCAGCAGATCCAATACGAACTGTTCGATCCCTCATCCCTGGAAGTGTGATCAGCGGATAGTGTTTCCGTCCATCAAAAATGAGATGTTCATAAACTTCGTCACAAACCGCATAGATATCATAGCGCAGGCATAATTCAGCCAAGGCTTCCAGTTCATCCCAATGAAACGCCTTTCCAGTGGGGTTCATCGGGCTGTTGATAATAATCAGTTTGGTGTCATGCGTAAGAGCTTCGTCCAGCTCTTCGATCGGCAACTTCCAGTCCGGCGCCGACATAGGCACTGTTACCGGAATTCCACCTGCCCTTTTAATCAAGGGGATATAGCAATCATACGATGGTTCCAGAACGACAACTTCATCGCCCGGTTCAATCAGCCCGAATAAACAATTCGACAAGGCTTCAGTTGCGCCAGAGGTCACCATCACCTCTGTCTTCCAATCCAGACTGATGCCATAGAACTTTTTGTCGTGTTTCGCAATTGCCTGACGCAATTCCGGGATGCCCATCATTGATGGATACTGGTTAGGTCCTTCCATCAAGCTATCAGCCGCTATTTTTCTCAGCTCTTCAGGACCATCTTCATCGGGAAATCCCTGCCCCAGGTTGATAGCATCATGCTCCAGCGCCAATTGCGACATCACTTCAAAAACAGTGGTACTATAGGAAGAGAGGACAGAATTGGCATCTTTCATGGTTTTGGCTCCCGTTTAGAATTTCTTGTATTAATAGTAACACCTTAGCCGATTTTCACACAATGAAAGTTGAAACTATTATTTAGAATTCTGCTATTCTCATCATTCCCTGAGAAAAACTGACTGGTTCACCAAATAAAATCACTTCCCGATAAAACTGACCTACTCCAAATTCTTTTTAAATCATCAACAAATTCTCCCTCACTCAGTTGGGACGAAACAGTTATATATGGAGTAGCAAATGAGTTCGCTCGCCCAAGAAGAGCAATTTACTGTTTCAGTAGAAACACTCAGTCTTTCAGAAAGATCACTTGAAATCAGGTGGTCAGACGGCAAAATTGCAACATTCCATTACCTATGGCTTCGCGATAATTGCCCCAATGGCTTTCATCCATCGACGCAAGAACGCTTGTTCAACCTGACAAGCGTAAGCCCCGACATATACGCCATTAACGGTCATTTCGACAAAAACACGCTTTATATCACCTGGTCAGAGGGCGCACACAAAAGCGCATACCGGCTTCAGTGGCTTTATGAAAACGCCTACTCTCCGGATTTCAAGAAAACGGATACATCCACTATCGTACCTTGGGGAACAGAAATCCTGAATAATATGTACGAGGTCGACTACAACGACCTGATGCAGGATGATCTTGCCCTCTTCAATTGGTTAAAAGCAGTGCAAAAATCCGGTATTTCCTACGTGCGTAACGTGCCCTGCATAGATGAAGGTGTAACCAACGTTGCCAATCGTATTTCCTTCTTGCGGCAAACGAATTTTGGAATTGTTTTTGATGTACAATCAAAGCCAAACCCAATCAATAATGCCTATACATCCGAAGCTCTCCCACTGCACATTGATTTGATCAATCAGGAGATACCACCAGGATATCAATTTCTGCACTGTCTTGTGAATGACAGCCAGGGTGGAGAATCTACCTACGCTGACGGCTTTAAAATTATCGAAGAGCTCAGAGAAACAGACCCGGAAGCTTTTCATTTACTGAGTACCGTTACTGTTCCAATGCGCTTTTACGATACGGAAACCGACATTCGTACACGTAATACAATTATAAAGGCGAATGAAAACGGTCAACTTGTCGAATTGAGGTACAGCCCTCACCTAGTTGATACCTTCGACATGGATGAAAGCATGATAGACGGCTTCTATTTAGCGTTCAGAAAACTCATGGTCCTGATTAATGATCCTCGATTTGTTATTTCCGTAAAAATGAAACCCGGTGATCTATGCATCTTTGATAACAGAAGGGTCATGCATGGTCGGAATGCATTCGAAGCTGGCGAAGGCTATAGCGGCGCAAGACACCTAAGAGGTTGCTATGTAGATCGAAGCGATTTTGAAAGTCGCCTGCGTGTTCTCGGACGCAAATACACTTAACTTGTCACCCCGACAAGTTAACAAAAAGCTCGCCCCATCAGGATCGGGCTTTTTGTTTTTTTACCAAACAAGTGGTGACATTCCATCATAGAGTAACTTTGTACCTGCAAGAATCATCATCAGGTAACTGATTTGGTAAAATAAATCCGGTGCGATTATTTTATGTAGCTTAAGCCCTAACCAAATACCCAAAGGTACAATTGGCACAAAGAAAAGCGATAACATCAGGTTTTCGGCAGAAAATTGCCCCATCCAGGCGTAGGGTATCAACTTGAGCTGATTAACAATTAAAAAGAAGGCGACATTTGTCCCAACAAAAACCGTTTTATCCAACCTCTGCCTCAGAAGAAAAAATTTAACCGGCGGCCCGCCTGCATGCGCGACAAAACTGGTAAATCCAGCTACCAGTCCGCAACCAACACCGACAGATGTGGATACCCGCGCCTGCTTCTTCTCTTTCTGATTCCCAATAAAATAACTCATCCCAAACAACAAGGTCAGGAGCCCGAGTAGAACCCTGATATTATTGGCATCTACATAGCTATAGGTCAAAGCGCCGATACCAATACCTGATAAAGCCCCTAAGACTAACACCATCAGATTTTTACGATGGAAACTCTTCCGATAGGCCCAAATACTGAGCACATCCATACAACACAGAATAGGGAGCATTATCGCAGCAGCCTTGAAAGGCGAAATGAACATTGCCATCAAGGGCACTGTTAAAGCCCCCATTCCTCCTGAAAATCCGCTTTTGGAAATCCCGGTTATAAGAACGGCTATCGCCGCAACAAAATAGAAACTGAAAGAAACATCGGGCAACATAAAGAAGGGCCGTTCTGTGAGAATTATGTGTCACAACGTGACATAGTACGTTTAAGAGAGAGACAGTCACCTACAAAGTCAAATAACATAAGCAACTGTTATTAATGACAAAATAAAACACTATTTCTTCTTGAAACGCACCAATTTTCTTCTGCCTCTTTGTGAACAAATGATTGTCTTTTAAATATCACACCACAGGCTTCCTCGCATCCATTAGGGTTATCTCAAGATTAAAACCATCGTGGATTAATATTCTAACCAAAGTTAGACAGATTAAAATAAGAGGAGCCCGGATTGCAGTATTTATGCCGTGTCTAAATGAAGTTTATTTCGTGCAGCTTTAACGTCGATCTTTCACGCCAAGAACAGCACAGGCTGATTACCACATTAGTTAGTCAAGCCGACAAAACAAAATAAGTTCATCACCTTAAAAACTGTAATTGAGTTCTTAATAATGAAAAAATCTTTCCTTATCATATCTCTTATCCTGATGTCTTTCTCACTCTCAAGCCAGGCCTATTCCTCAGACGTCAGTATTCCCAAGAATCATAAAGGCCAGGCCATAAACCTTGCAGCTTTGGCAAAAGATGCGGCATGGCGTCAGAAAATTTCCAAGAAATGGAAAGCTTCACAAGCTAAGGAAGCGGCTCGCAAGAATAAGTATATCAAGGCACGCCCCGTTACTCTTGAAAATACGCAAGAAGCTGCATTTTATGACCGTCAAGACGCACTAGCGCACTACAACTGAACCTCCTCCGACTAAAGTCAGAGGGTTCAGTGTAATGAGCGCCCCACTCGCCCTTTTTCAAAATCCAGAGACCTTCTGTAAAGTTTGCCGTTTCAACCTTTTAGATTGTACGGCTCTGATCTATCCATGTGTCTGTGTTTGCTCTCTTAACAATAGCCAAACGCAACTTCTCAATATCGCTTGTTGAGGAAATGTTAAGTCCCTTTAGGCCAATAAGCATTTTATCAAACCGTATTGTAAGCTCTAGCGGTGTTGCAAACTTTTCCGATAGATATTCAGGAAATGTAACTGCCAGATCATATTCACCCTTCTCCATCCCCAGGATAAATCTCTGCCTTGATACGCTAACAATTTCAATCGGTTCGCCCAAAAACTTGGGTAAGGTTTCGAAATAAGAAACTATAATAACGTCCAAATATCCTGATTCGTTATAGAAACCCCATGGTTTTTCGGCGAGTACGAGCGAATCATCACAACAATCCCACCAGCCATAAAGTGTTATATTAAAGCGGCATATTTACACTGTTATTTAGAGAAAATTGAGAAATATGAAACTATTGTGACAGCAACTTCTTACTCTGGCTTGCGCTGCTGGAAAAAGGTAATAAATCTTCTCAGCAAAGGTGAAAGGCGAAATAGTGCCAGTTGAAAACGAGTATAAGTTTGCTCTATACGACCCAGATGGCAAACTGGAAGAAAAGCTGTTAACCTCGGATTGTTTTCGTGTCGCTATACGGCAGGGTTATATCCGAAAAGGTGCTCGTATTCGCGAATGGCATGATCTACAATCTCAAACCGTTCGCTATATTTTCACCTATAAACATCGCGTAGATGACGACGTCATCGAAGTCGAGACGGATATATCCGAAGAGGATTTCAATCGCCTTTGGTCTGTGCGCGAATACGATGTTTCAAAAATTCGTTTCAAATTCATCGTTGATGGCATGACATGGGATGTGGATTTCTTGAAAGATCAGGGAAAAACCTATTTCTCTCTGGCAGAGGTTGAGTTACCCGAAGAACAACGAATAGTTCCAACACCGCCAGCCTTGATAAAAGATTATGTCTTGGGTGGTACAGGTCGACATGACAAAACATTGTCAAACAAACGCCTTTTACATGTGGATTATGCCAAACAGGTTGAAGCCGCTTTTATCGCTGGTGGAGACGCTGTTCAGAAACTGGTTTCCACATATCAGGTCACATAACTTTCTTTAAACTGGCCTTTTAAGGAAAAGAACGCTTAATATATATTCACTAACCTATTGAAACAAAAATGCGGCCACTGATAATTTGACTTCACCGGAAATCAAGTTCTCCTCAGACAAAACGACCTTGACTTGCTCTCTTTCCGGTTCCTGGACAACGCAAGAACTTGCGCGTGTTATCCCCCAAACAGCCAATAAAAGTGAAACAGCCTGTAAAGAACAGATTTTTGACCTCAAGACCGTTGAGATCATGGATACAGCAGGTGCGCTCTACTTTTTACAATATCAAGACAAAGCAGAAGCAAACGGGCACAAAACATTACTCAAGAATGTCCCCAAGCATGTCAGACAGATTCTTGATACCGTACAAGAGCACCGTATCAAAGAGTGCCCACCAGAAAACGCCCCCAAAGGCATGAAAAAACTGCTCACCGATACGGGTGAAAGCTTTTACACAATTATGGCGCAAGGGTATGAACTGATCTCTTTTTTGGGACTTGTTCTCAACGCATTTGGTAAACAACTTGTCAATCCAAAGCGTATCCGCTGGACACCACTTGTTGCCCAAATGGAACAAATCGGAATTCATGCTCTTCCAATTGTGGGGCTCATTTCATTCCTTATCGGCGTTGTCCTTGCTTTCCAGGGTGCGGGACAATTAGAACGCTTTGGGGCGCAAATTTTTACCATTAATCTTGTTGCCGTTGGCGTTTTGAGAGAAATGGGGATTTTGTTAACGGCAATCATCGTTGCTGGCCGATCAGGCAGTGCTTTCACCGCCCAGCTTGGAACAATGAAGGTTAATGAAGAAATTGATGCCATGCGCACCATCGGTCTTGATCCAATTGATGTTTTAGTCCTCCCCCGCATCTTCGGCCTCATTCTGGTATTACCTCTGCTCACTTTTTATGCGGATATCATGGGATTACTCGGCGGGGCCGCTATGACCATGATCACTCTGGACCTGTCACTTTTTCAATACATCCGGTATCTTCAGGATGCCGCATCTCTGGGCGATTTCTTTGTTGGTATGATCAAGGCACCAATTTTTGCGTTTATAATCGCTTTGATTGGCTGTCATGAAGGTCTTCAGGTCAGCAGAAGTGCCGAATCAGTCGGGCGACAAACAACCCGATCCGTTGTCGAGGCTATCTTCTTTGTCATTGTTCTGGATGCCCTTCTTTCCATCCTCTTTTCAGTTATGGGGATTTGAGGATGCCCAAAGAAATTAAATCTCAAGATTTTGTCATATCTCTTAGAGACATTCGAAATCAGTTCGGTGATCAAGTCCTTCACAATCATCTCAACCTGGATATAAGAAAAGGCGAAGTCATTGGCATCGTAGGTGGTTCTGGAACGGGCAAATCAGTTCTTATGCGTACAATCGTCGGGCTTAATCAAAAAGCAGCCGGGACAATTAAAATTCTTGGCCAAGACGTCGATCGGATATCACAAGCAGAACTAAGTACTTTAAGGCAACGCATGGGGGTTCTGTTTCAGGACGGCGCCCTCTTTTCCTCGCTTACTGTTTCGCAAAACATCGAAGCTGTGATCAATGAACACACAAAACTACCCGCACAGTTTGTCCGAGAGATCGCAGCCCTGAAAATCGCGTTGGCTGGCCTGCCCGTTGAAGCCGGAGACAAATACCCTTCAGAACTGTCAGGGGGCATGAGGAAAAGAGCTGGTATTGCCCGCGCGTTAGCTCTGGACCCTGATATTCTTTTTCTGGATGAGCCAACAGCCGGTCTCGATCCAATTGGGGCAGCACAATTTGACGCCTTAATCGCAAAGCTGCAAGACACCCTGGGTCTCACGGTCGTCATGATTACCCATGATCTGGATTCACTTCATGCCATTTGTAATCGTATTGGCGTTTTACTGGATAAAAAGATCAAGGTTGGTACGATCAATGAATTGACCAAGGAAACTGATCTCTGGATTAAAGAATACTTTGGCGGTCCCAGAGGGCGTGCTGCAACGAGATCACATGATTGATAACTATATAAATAATGACGAAGCTATTTTGAACAGTTTTGACAACAGCAATCCCACCAAAGCTTATGCTGACGCGTCCTGTTCAGGCGAGGAGATATAATGGAAACCCGTGCAAACCATATGATTGTCGGTTCTTTTGTCATTGCCTTTTTTATAGGGGCTTTAATCTTTGTAGTCTGGCTTGCCAAGTTTGAAGCAGATCGTAGTTATACCCACTACAACATCATCTACCGTGGGGATGTGACAGGCTTGAAATCCGGTAGTCCGGTCCGTTATCACGGGGTCAATGTGGGGGAAGTCATTGATGTTGCCCTTTCGCCAGATAAACCTGCCGAAGAAGTCGTTATTCTGCTGGAAGTCGAAGAAGGCACACCGGTAAAGGAAGACACAACAGCAACCCTTCAACTCGAAGGTATTACAGGAGTTAAGTCCGTCCAACTAACAATCGGTAACATGCAGTCAGAAGCTCTTGTCGAAGAGGGCCCTTATGGACACCCTGTTATCAAATCCCAAACATCAGCATTGGATCAGTTATTGGAAGGTGCACCAGAGCTTGTCTCAAACGCCAACGTACTCCTTGCCCGCGGAAATGACCTTCTGAAAGATCAAAACAGAGCAAGCATTGCCCAAACGTTGCAAAATATTGAAGCCCTGACAAAAGTACTTGCCGAGAAAGAAATTCAAATTGCACGGCTTATAGATGATACCGCAATTACCGCCAGTAATATGAAGGCAGTGTCAGTATCGGTAAAAGAGCTAACCGAAGACCTGCAACAGGGCAGTTCGGAAATAATAGGTAAAACCAACAATGCAATAGCTTCATTAGATAATGCTGCTGTATCCATTGACAAGCTCGTTGCCGAAAGCTCACCGGAAATTAAAGTGCTGGTACAGGACTTCCAACAAACAGCCCGCAGTTTTGCGAAGACAAGTGATCAGGTCGAAGCCCTAATCAAAGAAAACCGAGAACCACTTCAAGATTTCACCTCTACAGGCCTGTACGAGTTTGCAAATCTATTGTCCGAAACCAGAACTCTTGTCAGAGATTTACAACTTATTGCCGGAGAAATCGAACGCGACCCCGCGAGGTTTTTCTTTGGTGACAAGCAAAAAGGTTTTGAACCACCAGAATAATGTACAGGTATTATGATACATAAGAATCATGCCCCTTAAAGAACCAGGATCGAATTGTTACGATCTCTCTAAAGCAACAATGACAAAGACAGAACAAGTGAGCCCAATGAACAATACAAAAGATAACAATAGACGCCACTTCCTGAAACTTGCTGCCCTGCTTCCTGTTTCCGGGCTCATTGCTTCCTGTTCCACACTTATCCCCGGCCAAGGACCATTGCCCGACCTCTATCGCCTATCGCCCAAAAGTACCTTTGACACAGCCTTACCCAAAGTTCCTTGGCAACTGGTTCTGGAACAGACTTCAGCCAATGCTAGTCTGAATACGACAAAGATCGCCTTGCAACGTAAAGCCAATCAGATGGAATACTACGCAAACGCCGGATGGGTCGACAAAGCCCCTATCATGGTACAGACGCTTCTGGTAGAATCATTTGAAAACACGGGTAAAATTGTTGCTGTTGGTCGAGAAACCATTGGTTTGAGATCAGACTTTATTCTGAAGACAGAACTTCGTGAATTCCAAACACTTTATTTGGGCAATCGGCCTGAAGTCAGAGTGGTTATCAATGCAAAAATTGTACAGATGCCCCGTAGAACCATCATTGGCTCGCTAAGCTTCGAAGCAAACATTCCTGCCCAATCAGATCAACTGAACTCAGTTGTTGCAGCTTTCGATGAAGGTTTGGGGAAAGTCACTAAAAAACTTGTTGAATGGACACTCTTTACCGCACATTCACAATATAAGGCGCGCTAGGCTCGCTCTAACAAAGCTGAGATACAACGTTATTTCCGCAGAGAGTTGAGAGTTCTATGCTCTCTGTTCGCAACATCAAATATACGAATTGCACTGATCATAAATTCCCATCAATCTTGTCGTTTGTGTGCTTATATATTCTTCTGAACGGATGCTTTAGGGGGAAGAACTGAAAGATCCTTTTGGTATTTCGGCACACGATCTTGCCCTGACCACAATGTCTTATAATATGAAATCAATTTGCTAGAGACACTAAATGAAGAAAGCCTTCCCCCTTCTGTCAAACCTGGTGGCTATTACCATGCCTGACTAAACGTCCCGGCTTCTTTCCTAACTCATCATCAAGTTATTTTTTCCAATAAAAAGCGAAGGTGTTGCCGCTCTTCATTTGATAGATTTGACAACATTTTTTCTTCTGTTTCCACATGCGTTACCACGACTTCATTGGCCAATTCAAAACCCTCACGGGTTAAGGCAACCATCTGCCCCCGTCTATCATTCGGATCCATCTTCCTCTCGACAAGACCGCGCTTTTCAAGGCGATCCAGCCGATTGGTCATAGCAGATGTCGACAGCATCATGTCTTTAGCTAACAACGAAGGAGACAGCGTCTCTCCTTCCCCTTGACGACGTAACGTCAACAAAACATCCATGCCGGCAAAGTCCAGATTATAGTTGGAAATGTTGCCTAGAACTCCCTGTCGAAGTTTTTCCCCGGCCCGCCAAACCTCTCCACAAACGGCCATTGGCGCGGGATCAATATCGGGCCTTTCCCGACGCCATTGTGCCAAAATACCTTCCATTGGGCCGCCTTCTACAGCCTGCGGTGTAGCGCTATTTTTTAGAATCGCCTTTTTAGGGCCTTGACTCATCTCAAAACAATCCTTATTTATTTTGATATCAAATTATTTGACGTCAAAATATCTTATATCAAATTATCCTAAACAGAGATACATGACGTCCTGAAAATTGTAAAGGACTTCGTTATGCCAAATACACCACTTCCACACCGCTCCCCTAACTACCCAATTGATTCAATATTTATCAACAGATGGTCGCCCCGTGCTTTTGATAGCAACAATATTCCAAACGAAGACCTGCAAACCATTCTCGAAGCAGCAAGATGGGCACCTTCAGCGTTTAATGTCCAACCCTGGCGCTTTGTTTATTCTCACCGTGGCGATGAGCACTGGAACACACAACTAGACCTTCTAGATCCATTCAACAAAAGTTGGGCGCAAAATGCTTCGGCACTTGTCTTTGTAATATCGGACAAGATTGTCTCGGGAGATGGCACACGACCGGACAGGCCTTCAAATTACAATAGCTTTGACGCAGGTGCTGCCTGGGCTCAGTTGGCTCTCCAGGCTTCTATCAGTGGATACAAAGCCCACGCGATGGCAGGTCTATATTTCGATAAAGCGCAAGAGGCCTTAAAACTCCCCGAGCGCTACAAGGTCGAGATTGCCGTTGCAATTGGCAAAAATACAACCCCGGATTTTCTTGCCCCTGAACTACAGGAAAGAGAAATCCCAAGTCAACGCCTTGAAAGTAACGATATTATTTTTGCAGGCACCTTTTCATAGAGCTTCATACGTAATGTTTTTTTACAGCTTCAGAGAAGTGCAAAAGTGCTCTAGTACTCAGGAGAAGATAATATGAGTTTATCAACCACAGAGAATACTTCCGATAAGAATATAGGCGGAAAGAATATAAAAGGTAATAACGTACTGAAAAGCCCAACCAGCCTTCTCCTGATTACCGGCACATTGATTGGTTTCAACTTTCCCTTGGGGAAGATTGCTGGTGAAGCAAACGTTTCACCAATGATTTGGGCTCTTCTGGTCTCTGTCGGGGTTTGCAGCCTACTTTTGCCAAACTTGCTTTTTCGCAAGCAACTGCAAATACCCAAAGGTAGAACGTTACGCTACGCGGTTTTATCTGCCCTTATTTCCTTTGTAATCCCTAACCTTTTGCTCTTTAGCGTTATCCCTCATGCCGGGGCGGGTTACACAGGATTAATGTTTGCCCTCTCGCCTGTGTTCACACTGGCGCTTGCAACTTTATTCAGGCTAAAAACACCTAATCTTTTGGGAATAACAGGCATTGCCATCGGCCTGGTCGGCGCCATCGTGGTCAGTATCACCCGTGCCGGATCTGCGGAAGCACCGGAACTTATCTGGATCATCGCAGCGATCCTCATACCGCTAACATTGGCGTGCGGTAACATCTATAGAACCATCGATTGGCCTGAAAATGCCCTACCCGATAGCCTTGCATTCTGGAGCCATAGCTTTGCAATCTTTGTATTCATCGTCTTGCTTCTTGCGACCACAGGAACAGTTCGCATTTCAGAATTGGCGGTCATTCCTTGGATAGCACTAACCCAAGCTGTTGTTGCGGGTTTAACTTTTCCGGTTTTCTTTAGACTGCAACAAAAAGGCGGGCCTGTTCTTCTTAGCCAGATTGGGTATGTTGCCGCGGCAGTCGGCCTTATTACCGCAACCTTTATTCTAGGTGAACGTTATAGTCTCTTTACCTGGGGCGGAGCAGGAATCATAGCCATGGGTATTGTCATCACGATAATCTCGCAAAGACAAAAGGGGTAATAATATCCCTGATCGATCGTAATCAAGCCTAGGATGTCTATGATATCCTAGGCTTGAAGGCTGGCCATTAACCCTGCACCGTCTTGTAAGAACTTATGCCACAGGAAGTTGACATGAGAGTTTTTAAGCACCTCAGGATGACACAGCATTGAGACCTCAGTTTCAGGTATTGAATCTTCCCACCTGATTCGACAAAGCCCTAGGGATGTTGCGATATAACTAGGTAAAATACCTATACCGACCCCCGCCTGTACTGCCTGCGCTTGAACAGGTACATTATCAGATCGAAAGACAATATTCTTGGAAACTGCGCGAGATGCAAAACTTTCCATAGCAGGCATCGACATATAAGCCTCGTTAAAGGCAACAAGCTTATGTGAACTTAGATCAGTCTGAGAACTAGGCACACCATAGGTTTCAAGGTATTTTTCCGATGCCCACAATCCGTTTTTTAACGCGAATATCTGCTTTTCAATCAGCTCTGTATCTTTGCGCCCGCTAATTCTGAAAGCAATATCAGCATCACCACGATGTATATCTTCCAGTTGGTTCCCGGGTTTTAGTAAGACTTTCAGATCCGGTTCCCGCAACTGAAGTTGAGCGACAACTTGCGGTACCCAATAGGTAGCTAACCCCCCAGTTGCCGTCAAACGAACAGGTGGATAATCACGTTGCCCAAAGCTCTCCAACTCTCTTTCAAGACGAAAAGCCGTTTCAACAAGGGGCGTAATCCGCTTGGCAAGTAGCAGGCCATAAGCAGTCGGACGTACATACTTGCCATCGCGTTCCAAAAGTTGTTGTCCAAGCCGCTCTTCCATAGCTGTAATGCGTCGTCCAACGGTTGGTTGACTAACATCTAGCTCTCGTGCAGCCGCAGAAAGTCCGCCGTTTTTAATAACAGCTTGAAAATATCGATAATCATCCCAATCATTCATCTATTCATCTATTCATCTATTCATCTATTCATCTATTCATCTATTCATCTATTCATCTATTCATCTATTCATCTATTCATTTATTCATTTATTCATTTATTCATTTATTCATTTATTCATTTATTCATTTATTCATTTATTCATTTATTCATTTATTCATTTATTCATTTATTCATTTATTCATTTATTCATTTATTCATTTATTCATTTATTCATTTATTCATTTATTCATTTATTCATTTATTCATTTATTCATTTATTCATTTATTCATTTATTCATTTTTGTACTAATATTGATCAAAAACAAACATTTTTATTTATAAATTTAATTACGTATAATTTTACTTGGACAAAATTTGGGAAAATTGAACTAAATATCGAAACCCTGTGACAGGATTATGCCAATGAGCCAAGAGCACCAGTACGAAACACACCTTTCCTGGACAGGAAACAAGGGAACCGGGACGAGTAACTACCGAGCTTATGATCGTCATTACGATATTATAATTGAAGGTAAGACCACGTTGCCGGGCTCTTCAGATCCGGCTTTTCGCGGCGACCCCACGAGACATAATCCGGAAGATCTACTGCTTGCCTCGATCTCTTCCTGTCACATGCTTTGGTATTTACATCTCTGTTCAATCAATAAAATCATTGTCCTAGATTATCAAGACACGTCGACAGCAACGATGATCATGAACGCTGATGGTAGCGGACAATTTTCAACAGCAACGCTTAACCCGGTGATCACCATAAGTGAGGATTCAAATAAAGAAAAAGCTATTCAGCTACATCATGAGGCAAATAAACTCTGCTTTATTGCCAGATCAGTGAACTTCCCAATTCACCACAAGCCTCAAATAAAAATCGGAGCATAAATCAGTTCAACATTCACGGTCAGACGCAAAGAAACTGACCGTGATTATCACTCTATTCAGACGGCATTCTATTCCATGCATCCAATGCTGCGACTTTATAGGCTTCGGCAAGTGTTGGATAGTTGAATGTATTTTCAACAAAATACTCCAACGTTCCCTTCAGGTTGAGAACGGCCTGCCCAATATGAATGAGTTCAGTTGCCCCCTCCCCGACAATATGAACCCCCAGAAGACGTCGGGTTTTGAGCGAGAAAATCATTTTCATCATACCATGGCTGAGGCCCATAATCTGTCCTCGTGCTGTTTCATGGAAATGACAAATACCACATTCATAAGGAATACCGCGCTGTTGTACTTCTTCCTCTGACATGCCAACTGTGGACATTTCCGGGACAGAATAAATACCATAAGGGAAGTATTCAGGAGCATCATAAGCGTCTTTCTCAAAAGCATGGCATGCCACAATACGCCCCTGTTCCATTGATGTTGACGCCAGACTTGGGAAACCAATGACATCTCCGGCCGCATAGATGTGATCAACTTCGGTTTGAAAATTCTCATTAACCTGAATTCGATTACGATGGTCAGCCTTAATACCAGCTTTATCCAGACCAAGTTTATCAGTTGCCCCCATTCGCCCAGCAGAGAAGAGAACCATGTCGGCTTTCACAATACGTTTGTTCTCAAGCGTAATCATATTGCCGCCGCCCTCAACTTTCTCGATTGCTTCAACACCTTGCCCAAAACGGAAAGTGACATTTTGCTGCCTAAGGAGGTGCATAAATTCAGCAATAAGCTCGCGGTCGATAAAATCGAGCATTGTTTCTCGCGGTTCAATAACCGTTACGGCAACATCCAGTGCACTGAATATAGTGGCGTATTCAATACCAATAACACCTGCCCCGATCACAGCAAGTGACCTTGGCAAGGTTTTTAAATCAATAATCTCATCACTATCGATGATCGTTTCCCCGTCAAAGGGAATATAGTCAGGTCTGTGTGGCTGGGTACCCGTCGCAATAAGAATTTTATCGCCATGAACAGACGTCACCTCACCGTCATCATCAACGATCTCAAGCGTGTTAGGGCTAACAAAATGGGCAAGTCCCTGTATCCATTCGACCTTGTTACGAACAAACTGATGTTCAAGGTTATCTACCTCGTGCTGCAAGGTCATATGCAAACGTTCAAGAAGATCTTCGGCGGTAATGTTATCTTTCACACGATAAGAGCGGCCATAGAAAGTACGCTCACGCCAGCCTGACAAGTTCAAAACCGTTTCCCGCAGCGTTTTACTTGGCAATGTACCAGTATGAACAGAAACCCCACCAATTGCAGGGCTTTTTTCAATAACAAGAACTCGTTTGTTCCATTTTGCAGCCTGAACAGCGGCACGACGCCCCGATGGCCCGCTTCCGATAACAACAAGTTCATACCGTTCCATACTTTCCCCCAGCAATCTTTCTTCTCTGTCGAGTTTTATTTAAGTAAACTCACCAAAACATCCGACATCATTGAATAGCTCTGATAATATTTACCGCATTTCACAGCTGATATAATGCAAGATTTGTTCAGTTGATATTGATCAACATCAATCAGACCGTAATTAAAACCATACCCTGACATTACAATACGAGAGTTACTCATCGCCTAATGAAATTAGCTTATTATTCTGAAACTGATAAGTGCTATAATTTACCTGTACTTACAACCTGTTTCTTTAATCTCAAAGGCTTGATGCAACCATCACCCCTTCAATCGTTTGTAAGCTGTCTGGCTATAGTCATCCACTTCCACAACTTCATCAGCAAGGCTTTGCGCTTCCAGCAATTGCTGGAACTCTTCATCGTCAACAACACCTTCTTCTGCAGCGACCCGATATAACTCTTCACGCTCAACACCTCTCAAGACGCCCGTTTTGCGGGCCGTTCGAATACGCGCTTCCAACGGAATAACCATTTGCATCTTACGATAAGCTTCTTCCAAAGCACCCATGGCATCATCCCGTTTATCCGACTTGGAAATATCGCTGGACAGTTTCTCGCGTCCCCCCAGATCACCCATCATCCGGTTGGCCAGCGCAATGTTCTGTAGATCTGTTGGACCGTGAGCCTTTTGGCCCAGCAAGAACAAACGCAGGCGAAGCATCGTCCCAACAAACTTCACCGGATAGTTATGGGTTATTGTCAGCAATGCCTTTTCAATTTCCTGATAAGCATGAGCGCAAAACCAGTCCAGATAAAGTTCGTCTTCTTTCGCACTTCCTTCATCTTCAAAACGCTTCACCGCTGCTGTTGCCAAATAAAGCCAGGATAAAACATCCGCTAAACGCCCGCTGAGCGTTTCCCGCCGCTTTAAACTACTGCCCAATAACAACATCGAAACATCCGCGACCAAGACAAAGGCTGATGAATAACGGGTTATCAACTGCTTATGTCGACGAGCTTTCGCCGTACCTTTTACCTTTAGAAAACGCCCTGCTGTCAAACCATCAATACCAGCTCTAGCAGCATTACAAACCGTAAAGTTGATATGCCCCCAAAAGGCATCATCAAAATCTTTGAGACTGTTGCTAGCCACAGCTTCCAGTTCTTTGGGGACAAAAGGATGGCCACGAATTGAGCCCTGACCAAAGATAATCATGGACCTGGTAAGGATATTCGCCCCTTCAACAGTAATAGCAATCGGCAGGCCATCATAAGCTCGGCTCAAAAGATTTTTGGGACCTCGGCAAATGGCAGCACCACCCAATATATCCATCGCGTCCAAAAAAACCGTTCGCATGTTTTCAGTTAAATAAGCCTTGGCTATTCCCGATAACACGGAAGGTCGTTCACCAGCATCAACAGCAGCGCAGGTTAATTGACGTGCAGCATCCATCCCATAGGTCAATCCACCAATTCGGGCCAGTCGTTCAGCAACCCCTTCAAACTTGCCAATTGGTAATCCAAACTGTCGACGAACAGCAGAATAGGCCCCCGTCACACGCGTCGCCAATTGTGAGGCTCCCAAAGAAAGGGATGGAAGAGAAACTGATCGACCCGCAGCGAGGGATTCCATCAACATGCGCCAGCCCTGACCGACACCTTCTTCTCCACCAATAACATAGCTGATTGGGATGAAAACATCTTTCCCCTCAATGGGGCCATTTGGAAAGGGAATGCCCATCGGATCATGACGTCTGCCAATCGACATACCTTTTGTATCCCTCGGGATCAGCGCACAGGTTATACCCAAATTTTCCTTGCTGCCCAATAAACCATCGGGATCAGTCAGCTTGAACGCCAAGCCAATCACCGTCGCAACGGGAGCTAAAGTAATGTAGCGCTTGCGCCAGTTAAGGCGAATGCCCAGAACTTTTTTACCCTTTATTTTCTCTTCACAAATAATACCGTGACTTTGAATAGAGGCTGCGTCACTCCCCGCCTTTGGCTCTGTTAAAGCAAAACACGGCATCTCTACCCCGGAAGCTAAACGAGGGAGGTAATAATCTTTTTGTTCCTCTGTCCCATAGTGGAGCAAAAGTTCAGCAGGCCCCAAAGAGTTAGGCACCATCACAATAACCGACAGGGGGAGAGAACGGGATGAGAGTTTCAACACCACAGCAGAATGAGCCTGCGCAGAAAACCCCAAACCGCCGTATTTCTTTGGAATGATCATCCCAAAAAACTTCATGTCTCTTAGTTTTTGCCATAACTCTTCAGGAAGATCTCGATCCTGAGCAATCTTCCAGTCATCCGTTTCCCGACAGACTTCTTCTACAGGCCCATCGACAAAAGCCTGCTCTTCTTTTGTTAACCCGGAAACCTTAAATTCTTCGAGCTTATCCCAGTCAGGCCTTCCGCTAAATATTTCGGCATCCCACCACACCGTACCTGCATCCAATGCCGTCTGTTCTGTCTCGCTGATCTTTGGCAAGCTACGTTTGACTATTTTCATTAACGCTGCAGTTAGGAAAGGCCGTCTAATGGAATGAATTCCAAACAAACCGGAAAGAACAGCCGTAAAGATGATTGCCCACCCTGTAAGAACGGTTGGCATTCCAGCTAGGTCACCACCTGCGATGAGCACCAGAAAAGCCAACACCCATCCCCAAAATCCTTGTCCGCGATATAACAGCGTTGCGAAAACAATAATCGCAAGTACAAAAGCGAAAAAGATAATCATAATGGGGACCTCTTCCTTTTACTGATTTGCTACCTCAGATTTCAATCAAATTTATAACCGCACCTAATTTCTCAAAGGCTTACCCGTTTTAAGCATGTGATGTACTCTCTCAATAGTATCAGGATGGCGACATAAAGTATGGAACGCTTTGCGCTCCAACTCCAACAATTTGTCTTCCGTGATTTTGCCAGTCATATCCGTATCACCACCGCTAAGGATTGTCGAAAGAGCAGATGAAACGACAACATCATGAGGCGTGGCTTTGCCCGATTTACGGAAACCTTCTACTGCCAAGTCCAAAGCAACCTTCCCACTTTCACCCGGCAAAGTTAAGTCAATTGCTGTTGGCGGGCGATATCCAGAAACCATTTCAAGCGCACGCTCTTTGGCATCTGCAAGAACTCGGTCACGGTTCATCGTTATCCCGTCACTCGCACGGATGATTTTCATATCCCGGGCTTCTTCTGCCGATTTGGCAACCTGTGCCAATCCGATCAACTCAAAAACTTTGGATACAGCAGGCATTGGACCTCGTGGTACATCAGGTGCCAAAGACCAGCGACACATCATTTCCTTGCAACCACCCCATCCCGGGATAATACCAACGCCGACCTCTACCAAACCGGTATATGTTTCTGCATGTGCCTGTACAGCATCACTGTGCAATAGCAGTTCACAGGCACCACCCAACGCTAGCCCCGATGGGGCAGAAACAACCGGAAATGGTGCAAATTTCAACGCCTTATAAATTTCCTGACCGCGCCGAACCATATAGTCAATAAAAGGATAGGCCCACAATCTGGCCGCAACAGACATTAAACCGATATTGGCGCCAACAGAAAAGTTGGTTCCATCATTATAAACAACCAGTGCTTTGTATTCACTGTTTTCAATTTTTTCCCTTGCCCGATCCATCATGGACAAAGTCCAAAGATTGAGAGAATTCATCTTGCTATGAAATTCCAGACACAAGACATCATCATCCAGATTCCACAAAGATGCGGACGGATTACGCATGACAGCTTTTGATCTGGCTTTAATATCATCAAGCTTGAGCACACCTGCATTGGGAGAGCGCTTTAAATACTGTCCCTCATGCCCAAAAACTTCTCGAAAGCCTTTTGACTTGCGATAAAATTTTCCCTTACCAATACTTTTTAAAACAGTGGGAATATCTGTCTTTTCGGACCGTAGTTTTGCACAAAACCATTCCACGCCAATTTGATCCAACAGCTCAAAAGGGCCATATTTCCAATTGTATCCCAACCGCATAGCTTCATCGACAGCTTCAATATCATCAGAAACATCCGGCACAAGCGATGCTGCATATGCCAAGGTTTTTGACATAACAGACCACGCATAGCGACCAACTAAGCTATCATCTTCCAGAACCTTGCGCGGGTTCTTGCGGCCGGCCTTTTTAACAATTGCAACGGCGGGACGTTCCGCTTTTGCATATTCACCTGTCTTTAAATTGATCGCCTCTTTTATCTTCTCAACACTATCAGGCTTGAGGCGATAGAAGCCTCCTTTCCCTTTACGCCCGGTATACCCATCGGCAATAAGCGTCTTGATCAACTCGGGTTCTTGATAAATTCCATGAAAAGGATCTTCAGGCGGCAAACTTTCTGACATGGATGAAAGAACATGAGGCATTAGATCCAGCCCCACCATATCCAAAAGTGCAAAAACACCTGTTTTGGGAATGCCAAAAGGACGGCCAATCACAGCATCTGCAACTTCAATAGATATATTCTGTTTCATGGCCTCAACAACGGCACATTGCAGCCAGAAAATACCAATACGGTTAGCAAGGAAACCCGGCGTGTCTTTACAATGAACAACCCCTTTACCCAAACTGTGATCACAAAATCTCTCAATACGTTTGCATTGCTCTTCAGAAACTTCAGGGTCCGAGACCAATTCAAGCAAACGCATATAACGAGGAGGATTAAAGAAGTGGGTAATCAGAAAATCACGTCTGAAACTTTCAGGTAAATCAGCAACAAGCTGTTCTCGGCAGAGGGTAGAAGTGTTCGACGAGACAACGGCACCCTTCTTGCGGAACTTATCGATTTTTTTATAGAGCGCCTGCTTGATACCAACGTCTTCGATAATCGCCTCAATAACCCAGTCACAATCGGCCAAAAGCTCAAGATCATCTTCTGTGTTCATTGGGGTAATACGGTTTGCATTTTGCTTGCTCATCAAAGCAGCTGGATTGCTTTTGATCAGCTTACCAATAGCATTCTTGGCTATCTGATTGCGTTCTTCTTTATCTCCTGAATTTTCTGGTGGGCGATCAAAAAGGAGAACTGATACACCCGCATTCGCAATCTGTGCTGCAATGCCCGCGCCCATGACACCTGCACCAATAACGGCAACTTTATTTACACCCTTCATTCAATAGCCTCCAAAACGGTCGCTATTCCCTGACCTCCGCCAATACACTGAGTTGCCAATGCGAACTTGCCCTTTTCTCGCCTTAACAACTGGGCAGCCTTACCTGTAATACGAGCGCCCGTTGCGCCCAAAGGATGCCCTATGGCAATCGCACCGCCATCAAGATTGATTTTACTTTCGTCCAGTTGCAAATCCGCCATGCAGGCTAATGCCTGACTGGCGAAAGCTTCGTTTAACTCGATAACATCCAGATCAGAAATAGAAATTCCTGCACGGGCAATTGCCTTGTTGGTTGCTGCTACAGGGCCAATCCCCATTATCTCCGGTGCGCAACCCGCAACGGCAATACTGCGAATTTTGGCAAGCACATCCAACTCCTGCTTTTTCGCAAAATCAGCCGTACAAACAATGACAGCGGTTGCTCCGTCTGTCAGAGGTGATGAAGACCCCGCCGTTACATTTCCACCTTCTTTAAAAGCAGGCGAAAGACCGGACAAACTTTCAATCGTACTGTTGCCCCGAATACATCCATCCTGATCAACTATATCCCCAGCACCAGTTTTGATTGGAATAATTTCATCCTTAAAATTTCCCTTATCCTGTGCTTCAGCTGCTTTAAGATGACTTTTAAGAGAGAACTGATCTTGGTCCTTACGACTGATGGCGTATTTATCCGCAACATTCTCAGCCGTTTCCCCCATGGAAACATAAGCCGTGGGATATTCTTTTGCGAGAGCTGGATTCAACAGAGGGTTAAAGCCCATCATTGGCACCCGCGTCATTGATTCGATGCCCGCACAAATATAAGCATCCCCGGCCCCCATAGAAATAGCACCGGCAGCCATATGGATTGCCTGCATGGACGACCCACAAAAATGATTAATCGTCGCGCCCCCCACTGATTGAGGTAAATCAGCAAGAAACACGGCCAGACGGGCGACATTCAGCCCTTGCTCTCCTTCAGGAAAAGCACATCCCATGAAGACTGCTTCAATGGCTTTACCTTCAATCCCGGTTTTATGCACCAAGCCTTTGATCACCTGGGAAACGAGATCGTCAGGTCGAACTTTAATCAAAGCTCCCTTATTCGCGAAATGGAAGGGAGACCGCGCGTAGCCAGCTATAACAATATCGACCATCTTCTTACCTCAGTTGTTCTCGGAACCTTTGTTCTGCATTTAAGCTCTGGTTACTATTCTCTTTAAAGTATTACGGTGAAGACGCTTCTTCCCGAAGTTCTTTCTTTGAAAGCTTACCAATCATGGTTTTAGGTAGTTCAGACCTGAATTCAATTTCCCTCGGCATTTCAATTGGGGACAAATACTCTTCAAGGAATTCTATAAGTTCATCCTCGCCCAAACTTAAGCCTACACGCAACTTGATAAAGGCTTTGGGAATTTCGCCGTGTTCAGCCTCGGCAATACCAATGACCGTGACTTCTTCCACTGATGAATGGCGATTGATCGCCTCTTCAATATTTCGGGGATAAACGTTGTATCCGTTGCATATAATCAGGTCTTTGAGACGATCCAAAAGAAATACATATCCTTCGTCATCCATATAACCGACATCCCCGGTATGAAGACGACCTTCTCTTATCACTAGCCCTGTTGCCTCCTCATTATGCCAATAACCTTGCATAACCTGCGGCCCCATAACACAAAGCTCTCCCTTCTCACCAATATCAAGCAAGGCATGAGGAGCCTCTATGTCCCGTATTTCAAAATGTGTTTCTGGTAGCGGAAGCCCAATAGATCCTTCTTTATTCTGCCCTATAACCGGGTTACAGGCGCAAACTGGTGAAGCCTCACTCAAACCATAACCTTCAACAAGAACACAGCCTGTCAAAGCTTCAAATTGCTTCTTTGCATCCAAAGGCAAAGGTGCTCCCCCTGAGATACAGTACTTGATAGAAGACAGATCATATCGCTCGACAACAGGTGAATTATTCACCGCACCGTATAAAGGGGGCACACCCATCATTATCGTGGGTTTTAATCGATCAATTGCCTTTAACATTTGCCCCAACTGAAAACGAGGAAGCAGAATTATTCCAGCTCCCAGAGCAATTCCCATATTCAAAACTGTCGTCATTGCAAAAACATGAAACATCGGCAAAACACCGAGGATACGTTCTTCTCCTGGCACAGCGTCTGAAAACCAGGCAACAACCTGGGCTGTATTGGCCAGAACATTACCATGGCTTAAGATGGCCCCCTTGGGTTTCCCGGTGGTTCCCCCCGTATACTGCAATACTGCTGTATCTTTGCGACAAACATCAACAGGATAAGCTCCCTCAGTAGTTTCAACCAAATCAGTAAACTCTATAAACTCAGGCCCCGAGGGGTGTGATATCTTGTGAAACTGCAATAAAGAAAATAACGCCCCTTTTATCGTTGGCATCGACTGAGCTAATCGACAGATCACGGCTTTTTCCAGCGGTGTTTGAGAAAGTTGTTTTTCAACTTTCTCGCAAAGCTCTTTAACATCCAGTGTAATCAAGAGCTTCGCACCACAGTCATTCAGCTGATGCTCCAACTCTTCTGGTGCATACAAAGGGTTTGAGTTAACAACAATCGCACCAATTTTTAGAATCGCATAGTAACAAACAACAAAATAAGGACAGTTCGGCAAGAACAGGACCACGCAGTCACCCTTGCCTACCCCTTGACGTTGCAATCCTGCGGCAACTAATTGTACCTGCTCAAAAATGTCGGCATAACTATAGCTCCTTCCGAGAAACTCGACACAGAGGCGGTCAGGGAAACGCGCCGTAACCTGTTCCATATTCTGATAAAGAGACTGGTTATCAGGCCGAACAGTATCATCGCGCAATAAAGAGGCCTCGGGATAGGCTCCTCTGTGAGACGCTTTTTTTGCCTTGTTGCTCATGGGCCAGCACCCCGTTTTTCTTGCAAATATTCTTCTGATCTCTCTTTTGCCTGAACCTCGGAATAGTTTGCTGCTTGCTGATCAATGCTTTTCAGAAAATCAAGGATGCCCTGACGACAGTTTCCTATATTTTCATGCAGAATTCCGTGCCTTTCTGCTTCAACCATAATTAGCTCTTTGTCGTGCGTACCGATTAAATCAAAGACTTCATTAATTCCTTTGGCATCGACAATTGGATCCTCTATCCCCTGAAAAAGCTTCACCGGGCAAGAGACACTGGGAAGGTTTTCCCGTAGCTGTTCATGTAATTGATATAGTTCATAGGTCGTACGCACGGGTACACTGCGATAATTGATTTTCGGGTTTTCGCTGGGATGTTCTTTGAATATACCCTTTTCTTCTATCGCCGGAGCCCAGCTTGTCAGTCTTTCCAGTCCATGAGCCAGATGCGCAAACAACAGATTGCTGGTCTTGAACTGCCAAGGAACAGAAACAGCAGAAACGGATGATATGCCTTCTGGATTATGAGCAGCTTCAAGTAGGGAAAGAGTACCACCCGTCGCAAAGCCAACCAAACTTATATCATCGACAAAAGCTGACAAGATCTGCCGCCCGCGTGCGATGGAAGCCATCCAATCTTCCCAGTGCTTATCTCTCAAATCCCAGGGGGACGTGCCGTGCCCCTTCAAGCGGACTCCCATAACAGCATACCCAAGTTCGGATATGTCTCTTCCGAACTCATAAAGCTCTGCTGGTGAAGCCAGAAGGCCATGAACAACAAGGACCCCGGTATTACGACAGTTTTCCGGTACAATCAAATAAGGGTCAGCCGGAGTACTGGCTGTTTCTTTAACATTCACGTCATGATGTTGAGGTTTCGTGAAAGTTTTACGATCACAGACAAGGGATAAATCTTCATCATCCAAAAGATAAAGTGCCAACATCTTTCTATCTATATCGGATACAGTCTCACGCGCATCTTCGACACTTATCACCGCTTCTTTTATGGGCGTAACCTCATTGGCATAAACACGGATCAGGTTTTCCAAACGCACCGTATTGAAACTTGTCTCCTCAAGGACCGTTTCATCAAACAGGTAATCATTTCCATCTTCGTTTATATGTTCCGCACAACCTTCCGCAGACATATACTTTTCTAGAATGTCACATGTTTGACCATTGTTCAGGTTCCAATAATTCTCTGGCTTTGTCAGGCTACGATGTAGATGAATATCCGCTTTTTTCTGACAGGATTTAATCGCTAAATAGAGAATTCTATGGAAGTCAACTTTGCTAATTCTGGTTTCTTTTTTCAAAACCAGATATCTGATCAAGCACGAAGCTAGATGATAAAGATTAACCGTGACCCCGGAATAGATGGCATCCATATAATAGTCACGCAGACGATTGGTGCCACGTGTACTACATAGTTTGAATATCTTTTCATTCAGCGTATCTGGTGCATGAGAAAGTTTGAAGAAATCATCCAGAGAATTTATTTGATTAAACACTCTGGATAACAAACGTTTTTCCCACCATCTCCAGACATGCCTGACGTCCAGAGGCTTGCTAACACGGATATCCATATCACAATCCTTGAGGATCATGTTCGCCTCAATCAAGACTTCCTCAACTAGCCTGGGGTTACTTCCCTTACTAAAAAATTCCGCGCTTCGGCTTAAAATATTGTCGCTCGCCCTGATTGGATAAAAAGTGATGTTTGCCGGAATGATTTCGGTCGGCTTACTCGCAACAGCTAGAAGTTCTTCTGTTGTCTCCATTTCCAGCGCCTTCGCCCATCTCTCAAGGCGCGCATACTCATTGGCATCAAAAACAGACAAAACACGTTGTTTAAATAGCTCCACAGTCAGCGCAAGGACAGCTGCTCCGGTATGGTGCTTACGCCTTGTCTTCGCTGTTGGGGAGAAAATACTGTATTCCCCAGAAGGACCGACAACATGCCTGTCTTTGACCATTCCCCCTTCTGGAAAAATGATTACTTTTCGCCCTCTCAGAATTTCAGCAGCTAGGAACGGAAGTAATCCGGGATGATTATGGGGCACAGCACCAACGCCATATAAAAAACTGGTAAAGGCCTCACTGTTTTCAAACAATTCACCCGCTGCAACACAACGACAATATTTGCCTGTTTCTTCATGGATAAGGTATTGAGGAATAATGGTTTCAAATCGGGCAAAATGATTGAAGAGATAAATATCACCCTCGGCAAATTTATCGTAATCATCATGCAAACAGATATTGATGCCCAACCGCTTTTTAACCAGGGAAAAAGCCTTCACACACCAGTCATATGTAGGTTTAAAGTCGAGGTCCAGTTCTGTATCCATCTCCCCACCTAAGCCGTTATCTGTAATACCTCTGTCGAATAAAAGGTCTTACAGTAATTATCTGTGTACGATCACCCTCACCTTAAAATCACAATTCAGAGATCAAAACGCATCATATCTCAATTCTTCTACTACTCAGTAGACCATAATACGGGCTAAGGTAGTATTAACATTACCTACTTTCGCGTAAGATTAAGGCGCAAAAAAGGGGATGGTAAAAAAATACCATCCCCTTTGTCTTCACACCAAATCGAGTGTGTTTCTATATAAAACCACGCTCTTTGAGCTGGGCAATAACATGATCCGCTAAAACTTCTGGCTCTGCACTTCCGCCCGCCAAGACAATCTCTGCATTAACAGGCGCCTCGTAAGCTGAATCGATACCTGTAAAGTTTTTGATATCTCCGGCGCGGGCTTTTTTATAAAGCCCTTTTGGATCTCGTTCTTCACAAACTTCCAGTGGCGTATCCACAAAGACTTCGAGAAATTCACTTTCACCCATTAGTTCACGTGCCATACGGCGCTCGCTTCTAAAGGGTGAAATGAAAGATACCAGAACAATCAATCCAGCATCGACAAAAAGGCTGGCGGTTTCAGAGACACGGCGAATGTTTTCAACACGGTCAGCATCTGTAAAGCCAAGATCTTTGTTCAGGCCATGACGTACATTATCCCCATCCAGGGTGTAGGTATGCCGACCTTCGGCGAAGAGTTTTTTCTCAACCAGGTTTGCAACTGTCGACTTACCTGCACCGGACAGGCCGGTAAACCAAAGAACGCAAGGTTTTTGCCCCTTCTGCTCAGCTCGATTACCTTTATTAACATCAAGCTCCTGCCAAACAATGTTACTTGCGCGGCGTAATCCGAAATCAATCATCCCTGCACCAACCGTTGCGTTGGAATAGCGGTCAATCAGGATGAAGGAACCTGTTTCACGATTATCTTTATAGGCATCAAAAGGAATAGCGCGATCCAGAGCCAAATTACAAACACCAACCTCATTCAACTCCAGTGTTTTACCTGCCTGTTCTTCCAGCGTATTCACATTTACCTTGTGATGAAGATCTGAAATAACTACGGGAACAGTCGTCGCCGCCGTCTTCAGAAGATATGGACGCCCAGGTAACAAGGCATCTTCCTGCATCCACAGGATGTGAGCCCGTAATTGGTCGCTAAGCTCTGGCACTTCATCAGCCTTGGACAGAATATCTCCACGGCTGATATCAATTTCATCCTGCAAGGTAATAGTGACTGCTTGCCCGGCAATCGCCTCATCCAGATCGCCATCAAAGGTAACAATGCGATCAACTTTGGATGTTTTGCCTGATGGAGAAACCGCAATATCATCCCCCGGTTTGATCCGGCCAGATGCAATCGTTCCGCTAAAGCCACGGAAATCAAGGTTCGGACGGTTGACCCATTGCACAGGCATCCGGAAAGCTGTCTCGGTTATATCCGTGGTAACATCAACGGTTTCAAGATGACCAAGCAAGGTTGGGCCTTTGTACCAATCCATTGCTGAGCTCTGTTCAATAACATTCTCGCCTTTAAGCGCAGAGATCGGTGTCGTGATAATGTTTGGAATATCCAACTTATCCGCAAAGGCCAGATACTCTTCAACGACTTCGTCATATCTGTCTTGAGAATAGTCAACCAGATCCATTTTGTTGACCACAAGCACGACATTTTTTATGCCAAACTGAGACACGATATAACTATGACGTCGCGTCTGAGTCAGAACACCTTTGCGCGCATCAACGAGAATGAGCGCAAGCTCTGCCCCTGATGCCCCCGTTGCCATATTACGGGTGTATTGTTCGTGGCCCGGTGTATCCGCCACAATAAACTTGCGTTTGTCAGTCGAAAAAAAGCGATAAGCGACATCAATTGTAATGCCTTGCTCTCGCTCAGCCTGAAGACCATCAACCAACAAGGCCAGATCAATATCTTCGCCTGTTGTTCCAACCTTTTTACTGTCGCTTTCCAGCGCCGTTAACTGATCTTCAAAAATAAGTTTTGAATCATAAAGCAAACGACCAATAAGTGTGGATTTTCCATCATCGACAGAACCACAGGTAATAAACCTCAACAGGCTTTTTTCTTCCTGTGCCTTAAGATAGGCCAGAATATCTTCGGAAATAAGGGTATCTTTGTGGGCCATTAGAAGTAGCCCTCCTGCTTTTTCTTTTCCATTGAACCCGCCTGGTCGTGATCAATGACACGTCCCTGACGTTCTGAAGTCGTTGTCAGTAACATTTCCTGAATGATATCCGGCAATGTTGCAGCTTCGGATTCAACCGCACCCGTAAGCGGATAACACCCAAGGGTTCTGAAACGGACAGATTTCATCTCAGGTTTTTCATTAGGCTTCAATGGCATACGATCATCATCAACCATTATCAGAGCACCATCACGTTCAACAACTGGACGTTCCGCAGAATAATAAAGCGGAACAATAGGGATATTTTCACGATAGATGTATTGCCAGATATCCAACTCGGTCCAGTTGGAAATCGGGAAAGCACGAATGCTCTCACCCGGTTTTACCCGTGCGTTGTACACATTCCATAACTCTGGACGTTGATTTTTCGGATCCCAGCGATGGTTCTCTGATCGGAAAGAAAATACCCGTTCTTTCGCACGCGATTTCTCTTCGTCCCGGCGTGCGCCGCCAAAAGCTGCATCGAACTTGTATTTTTCCAATGCCTGCTTCAACGCCTCGGTTTTCATCACGTCGGTATAAAGCGCAGAACCGTGATCAAAAGGGTTCATCCCTTTTTCACGACCTTCTTCATTGGTATGAACGATGAGATCAAATCCATATTCCGCAGCCATTTTATCACGGAAAGCAATCATTTCCCTGAACTTCCATGTGGTATCGACATGCATTAAAGGAAAGGGAAGTTTTGAAGGATAAAAGGCCTTACGTGCCAAATGCAACATAACGGCAGAATCCTTACCAATGGAGTAAAGCATCACAGGGTTACGAAACTCTGCCGCCACCTCACGAATGATATGAATACTCTCAGCTTCGAGCTGTTTTAAGTGTGTCAGATACGGGTCGTTCACCGTTTTCTCCGATATACTGCTATCAAGCAGGTAAAGTACAAATAATTCAGCCCCAAAGCAGCCATAAACTCAACAGATGTCAAGTTCTTAGTCAAAATTAGAGCTACAAATTAAACACTTAAAATTTGTTAATAACAAAAATCAGCGCCATAATAATCCATGAAATAGGTAATACATTTTACTTAACAACATTAAAAGATATTTCTACAATTAAACACAAAAAATATGTTATTATAAATTTTTAAAATTATAAATATATTTCAATTAATTAAGGAATTTCTCATCATTTCAAAGCCAAGGCCATGTAAAATAAAAACCATAAATAACATCACATAAATGTATTTTACCCGCTTTCTGCACCTTCCTGTGTTTCAGAGTTTGTACTCATCAAGATACTCAGGCTATATATTCTCTATTGATTGACCGACAGCATGAGAGACATGAATACACTCTTTAATGATCCAGATTTTCCTTACACAGCAATGCCTCATATTCAGCAAGATGGCATCTGGTGTGAAAGCAGAAAATATCAAGGCCAAACGCTTCCAGCAAACAGTCCAGCACTCTTTCTTGATCGTGATGGTGTTATTGTCAAAGAAGTGAACTATCTTCAAAATCCGGACGATGTTGAACTCATTCCCGGTGCTATTGAAACGATAAAAGCTGCCAACAGACAAAACATTCCAGTGATTGTTGTTACCAACCAAGCGGGAATCGCCTATGGCTATTTTGATTGGCAGGACTTTCAAGATGTCCAAAACAGAATGCATGCAGAACTGGAAGCCAAAGACGCCTATGTAGACGCGGTCTACGCCTGCCCCTTTCACCAAAAAGGGCAAACGCCTTGGGGCGGACATTCAGATCATGAAGCGAGAAAGCCCAATAATGGTATGCTTTTACGGGCCAGCAAGATGTTTTCAATCAACATGGGAAAATCATGGATTGTCGGCGATAGAGCCTCAGATCTTGAAGCTGGAAAAAAAGCGGGATTGGCTGGTGGCTTACACGTTTTAACCGGGCACGGATCTCGCGCAGGAGAAGTCACTCTCGCAAGACAACTAACCAGTTCAGATTATCAAATCAAAGAAGCTTACTCGATTAAAGATGCTCAGAACCTGCCACTATTGATAGCCTAATACTTTTTTATGCTCCAACGCCCTTTTCTTTTGATCATGATAAACGAAAGAACAAGAAAACCGGGCATGAACCGGGATAACCGACAACAATTCAACTACGTTTATTTTTCGTCTCGCAATCTGATTTCGATCACACCACAGATATAATGCCCAACAGCAATATGCATTTCCTGAATATGGTTTGTTGTATCCGATGGCACCTTGATACAGAGATCACAAAGTTCGGCAAGTTTGCCACCACCCTGTCCAGTGAACCCCATCACCGTAATTCCCATCTTCTTTGCCACATCAACAGCAGCGACAATATTTTCACTATTACCACTTGTCGTGATACCAACAAAAACATCTCCCTCTTTGCCCAGACCGCTTAATTGGCGTGCAAAGACCTGTTCGTATCCATAGTCATTTGCGATTGCCGTCAAGGCAGAGGTATCTACGGTTAAGGCGATGGAGGGAAGAGAATCACGCTCGATGATGTACCGTCCAACTAACTCTGCAGCCAAATGCTGGGAATCAGACGCAGATCCCCCGTTTCCACAGAAGATAATTTTATTACCACGTTTGAGTGCCTGCACCCAAACATCAGCAGCCTCATCCATGACCTCCCCCAAAGCACTTAGTGCTTCAAAGTTTTTCACAACAGTCTGACAATAATTTTGAAACGACACGGGAGAACCTTTTTGAAAGAAATCAAAGTATAAACCAAGAGAAAATATATCTGAATTATGTCAATTTTAAGCATCACTACTGTAGTCTGCATTAGATTTAGCACCAGAATTACTAACTTTCCAGTCCAGAGAACGCCTAACTTTGGCAACAAGAATCAAGGCAATCGTTTCTTTAGTATTTGTATCATCATCGCTCCTCCCTCATTGATATGCTGTGCGAGCAAATCAACAGCCTCATCAGACTTACCGGCTTCTACAGCAGCTAAAATATCGGCATGCTCCTGTTGAGATTTCAACTTGTAAGGGATCGTTTCAAACACCAACCGCTGATACCGTTCATTATGCAACCACAACGCATCAAGTGACTTCATCAATCTGGGTTGTTGTTCCCCGGCATAAATAGATTGATGAAAATCCCAGTTCGCCGACATTAGCTGATCAAGATCCTCTGCTTCATTCCCCTTTCTAATAGCCTGCTGTGCGCTTTCATAATCAGCTACAGGAAACATGGTTATCGCCTTTTTAAGGGCCAGACACTCCAGTTCAATACGAATATCCGTAATTTCCTGAGCATCTTCCATTGTCAAGGGTGTGACCATTGCTCCTCGCCGAGGCTGGAAAAGTACTAACCCTTCGGCACCAAGCTTTTGCAAGGCTTCACGGACAGGGACGTGGCTTGCGCCAAATCGCGCAGCAATATGATCCTGACGTAAACGATCTCCACCAGAAATTTCTCCCCTGAGAATTTCACTTCTGAGTTGCTGTGCGATTGCATCACTCATCCCCAAACTAGCTACAGGCACCGTGAACCTCTTGGTTATGAATTATGTTTCTGAAATAGAATAACACCCTATCATCGCCTCAAACCATTATGATTTAGGACGGATAGCATTGAGGCATAATCCCAATTCTCGCAAACGATCCAGATAGCTGGTGATACGTGTTACTGTTTTGGGATCACTCAATTTCATCTCGACATCAAATTGATTTTTGTAAAGTGGCAAAACGAAATCCGGTGCCGCCAGCGGATAGGCACCTAACCCAGAGAAGCTTTGCTTTAATTGCTGCTGTACTTTCGATGTCCCCAAAGCCCCCGGACTAGTCCCCATAATACCAACAGCAAGATTTTTAAAAACTGAAGGTGTCCCGCGCGAAGCCCAATCAATGGCATTCTTCAAAACAGCCGGTAAACCACTGTTATATTCTGGTGTAACAACAAGCAATCCATCTGCTTTACGAATAACCTCTTTAAACGCCAACGCCGCAGCAGGTGTTTCAATATCTTCAACATCCTGATTAAAAAACGGCATATCAGCCAGTTGGTCAAAAACTTCGACGGTCACCCCCTCCGGTGCCGCTGCAACCGCTTCCTTCAACAATGCAAGATTATAAGAAGCTTTGCGTAAACTCCCGACCACAGCAACGATATGAAAAGGTTTATTTCGATCTTCCGGCAAAGCCATCTCATTTCCCCCTATTTAGACAAGAATATTATCAGCTAAACATGCCATAACATGGGACGGACTTTGAACCCAGAGAGATTAACGCGATAAAATAAGATTTTAAGCCAGATAAATTTTTAAGACAGCTGTCGAAACTTACTCGGTGTTAAACCGGTTGCCCGCCGAAACCGTGTTGTCAGATGACTTTGGCTGCTAAAGCCACATTGAAGCGCAATTGCACTCAACGTATTATGAGTATCACCCAGCAAATCTTTTGCTCTTTGTACACGGCGGGACAAAACATACTGATGTGGGCTAACCCTCATTGTAAGTTGAAACATCCGTGTAAAATGAAACGGACTTAAATCGGCAATCCTGGCCAAATCCTCAACAACCAGTCCTTGCCCCAATGCTTCTTCAACATAGTCCTTCACCCTTTTTGTAACAAAAGGGGACAATCCGCCCCGAACAAACTCTGGTTCGACATTTTGATTACTATAGTGTCGAAAAAGATGCTGTATTAGAATCTGCCCAGCATGAGACAAACTCATTTTATCCGCAGGATTTTGCCAATCCAAAGGCAGAATAACTTGGCGAAATAGCTGTTCAATAACAGGATCACTTTGAAAAGCAATGTCTTCCAGTTCAACCAGGTCCGGATCAATATCGTAACTTTCCAAAGCAATCCGATTGAACTCTGATTGATCAAAATAGAGATGCATAAATTTGAAGGGTGCTTCAATACTCCATTCAGAACGAACATCTGCGGGCATAATACAAACAGCACCAGGATGCCCCTTACCGAGCGAGCGTTCTCCATGATGACGTCGCGTACCTCTGCCACCCTGTAGATAATAACTCAGCGTATGATGACTAGCCCTCTCATACACTGCATAACCTCCGTCATTATGCCATGCAGACAAAGAGAGTCCCGATCCAACATCAAGAGTCTGACTCGACTGTGCCCCTACTTTTTTCAGGGTTTTATATATATACAGTTCTTCTGGTCGCATGACATTTACTGAAACAAGTTTCCTTTAGTTTAGTCCTCTTGTTCTCTTTTGAGAAGGTTTCAACTTTCACTTAACCGCAGGAATGTGAAAAAAACATTTAAAATTGATATACAGCCTGACTTCTTCTGTTCTATGACTTCTGCCTATTTCGAGCCGTAAATTTGTCAGGATAGTTTTGTGAACATACTGCTGTATCTGGGAACAGTCTTAATTTGGGGAACCACGTGGTTGGCAATTACTTTCCAGGTTGGAACTGTACAGGTAGAGGTTTCAGCCTTTTATCGTTTTTCCCTGGCAGCATTTGTACAGATCCTCTTTATGCTGGCATTACGAAAAATAACTTGGGTGCCTGTCAGACAGCATAAGTGGTTCATCCTTCAGGGCTGGTGTCTTTTTTGTCTGAATTTCATTTTCTTTTATAACGCCGCAAAATTTTTGCCCAGCGGGTTGATTGCCGTTGTTTTCTCTCTGGCCAGTATCTTCAACATGATTAATGCCTTTGTTTTTCAGCAGAAGCCACCAACACTAAGATCCTTGATTGGTTCATGCCTCGGTGTTTTAGGGGTTTGCGCTCTCTTCTGGGAAGACATTCAACTCGGCAACTGGGCCAGTAACAGCCTACTGGGTTTACTTTTGTCTGTCGCGGGAACCTATTGTTTCTCTCTTGGCAACCTAGTCTCACAGCACCAGCAAAGAATGGGTAGAAACGTCCTTGTTTCGAATTCTTATGCCTTGGTTTATGGTAGTATGACACTCGGGATTTGGTGCCTGATCCAGGGTTATTCTTTTGATATGGAAAGCTCCTTTAAGTACCTTGGTTCACTCATTTATCTTGCCATTCCCGGGACAGTGATAGGTTTCGCCATGTACCTGAAACTTGTCGGTAAAATCGGTGCTGAGAAAGCGGCCTATTCCACTGTCCTGTTCCCAATTGTGGCCCTGTCACTCTCAACCTTTTTTGAAGGATATATCTGGACCGAGACAGCAATTCTCGGCGTTATACTGGCACTTGGCGGGAACTTGATCGTTTTCACCAAATGGTCGCCTAGTCAAAACATAAAGCATCAGACCTGACAGGTTCTATACTCCCTCAATTAAGGCCAAGGACGCCCCACGCAGCTTCTGTCAGGTCTTGTGTGAAGCTCTTATAATCCTGCGTCAGCCGACCATAAACATGAAAGACAGCGGGTTGAACAACCACCCCCAGAACCATTGCTGCCATCAAATCAGGATCGCCCTGCTTTACAGCACCGGCATTCTGCCCGCGCGTGATTAAATCACGCAAAACAACGACTGGCGTAACCATGTCATCGGGAACTTCCCTTAGCTGTCCATGTTGCGTCAAAAGCAAAAAGGTAAAGAGAGCTTTGTCCTCTGCAAACAGCTGGCAAAATCTGGCAATCATGTCGGCAATTTTCTGCTTGATATTTTTTTCTGTCGCAGCAATGTCGCGTAAATAATTTCCCTGTTCTTCATAGAGCGACAGAAACAGTTTTTTCACGAGTTCATCTTTGCTTTTGTAATGGCGGTATATTGTACCTTCCGCAATTTCTGCCCCGGCTGCAATATCTTTGGTCGTGGTTTCCGTCACTCCTTTTTCAGCAAAGAGCTCCATTGCCACCCGATTGATTTTGTTTTTTGTCGCCGTGCCATCACGCATAAATTAATCACCCCAATTCCAACTGTGATTAAGTACTCACTATACTACTCAATACGCAAACGAAAACCCAAAAGAACCTGAAACTGCTCAAACTCCTTTGGGGTAACACATGAAGCCTTTTAAATTAGATCAGGCCTGACTAATCAAAGCCATACAGGTATCAAACTCTTTCAGGAACTGATTCGCATTCTCCATAGTAAAGCAAACTGGCGGCTTGATTTTCACGACATTATCCAAAGGACCATCTGTTGACAGCAGAATTTTCTTTCTCTTCATAAAGTTAACAATCTTGCTGGCTTCCGCAGTTGCAGGCTCCAGGGTTTCTCGGTCGTACACCAATTCAGCCCCGATAAAGAGCCCCCGTCCACGAACTTCACCGATCAATGGATAGCGTTCCATCATTTCGGTCAAACCCTCCAGAATATGTTGCCCAACTTCGCCAGCATTATGTTGCAAGCGTTCGTCCCTGATGACCTGTAACACTTCCCGACCTATTGCACAGGAAACAGGATTTCCACCAAAAGTATTGAAATATTCCATACCATTGAAAAAAGCATCCGCAACGGCCCGGGTTGTGATCACTGCCCCCATAGGATGGCCATTTCCGATCGGTTTTCCGAGGGTTACAATATCCGGCACAACATCCTGCAACTCAAAGCCCCACATGTGGCTTCCGATGCGACCAAAACCGACCTGCACCTCGTCCGCAATACAAAGACCGCCTGCACTTCGCACGACTTCATAAACACGTTTCAGATACCCATCAGGCAGAACAATTTGCCCGCCGCATCCCAATAAGGATTCAGCAATAAAAGCCGCAGGTTTTCGCCCCTGTTTTTGCAAGGCTTCCAACTGCTCAATAGCCATATCGGCATATTTTAAACCACAATCAGGATCATCCCATTTTACCGGGCCGCGATATCCATCTGGCATCGGACAGATTTTCACATGATCCGGACAGCCCTTGCCCCCTTTGCGATTAAATTTGTAGGGGCTTAGATCAATGAGAGACGTCAGGTTTCCGTGATATGCATGATCAACAATCAGCATATCCTTTTGCCCGGTATAGTTCTGTGACAAACGCAAAGCCAAGTCATTAGCCTCACTGCCAGAATTCGTAAAGAAACATACTTCCAGAGAGTCCGGAAAAGTTGCCAACAATTCACGTGCATAATTGACAATATTATCGTGCATGTAACGTGTATTTGTGTTGAGAACTGGCATTTGCTCGGTAGCCGCCGCAACAACCCGAGGATGACAGTGCCCCACATGACAAACATTGTTCACCATATCCAGATACTGCTCGCCCTGTTCGGTATAGAGGTACTGTCCTTCACCGCGAACAATTTTGAGAGGCTCCGAGTAAGACAAGCTCAGATTGGGACTTAAATGTCTGGTGCGTTCTTCGCGGATGCTTTTAGAACTACGCGTCATATCCCCCTGACATTTGGTTTTCATCCCGAGAATAAGGTTCGGACTTGGGCAAACAGATGACCAGACATTGATTTCGCTACGTGCAGCAACGCCACAGACATCGTTTTCCATGCCCATAAGGTCCAGCAGAAGTTGAAAATGTACATGAGGTGCCCAGTTTCCATTCTCAGGATAAGGGCCGAGATAACCGATAACATCCCCCTTCTTAAAGGCTTTACCATCTTCCCAAAGCTCTAGTGATGTCCGGCTCAAATGACCGTATTTTGTATAGAATACCTGTCCCTCATCTGTCTTGTGCTCCAGAATAACAACCGGACCATAGTCATAATCCCGCGTGTTATCATTATGAACACGAACAATTCCGTCTAATGGCGCATAGAGCGGCTCATAGGCAGGAAGAAAGAGATCAATACCCAGATGAACTGTGCGTTTTTCATCCGGATCTACTGTCTCAAAAAAATCTCCTTTATACACATCGCGATCTTCCAGATAACTACCAACCCCAACGGCAGCACCAGCGCCTTTCATCATAGTAAAAATGACATCAGTAGCCTCTTCGGCACTGCGCGGTATCCCTTCATCGTTCACTGACAAGGGAGAAAGATCGAGAACCAGTACATTTTCAGGCGAGAGATCGTGTTGGCAAATTGGGCCGATCCTGTCTACATTTTTCAAAAGCCACTGTTCCAGCTTCCGCGCCCCGGCACAGGCCTCATAACCACAGACATCACGCAAACGATAGTGCACTACCTGTGGATTGATCTGTTCCATCTTGTGCAGGATATCACGTATGTCTTTCTGGCTGATCAACAGGTATTCATTATCAGGGTTGGCCGCATATTGCTGTGCAGCCATACAGGATGATTCCGCCAAACGCACCCGTATCAAATCATACAGAATGGCAAGCTCGTCTTCCTGCAATGGATTTACCCTGTGATAACCTGAGACAACATCACAGACGCGCCCTACCGGATCGTTCTGTGACAACATGGCATAAGCACAAGCGACAGCGACTTCGCATATCCGATGACTTTGAATGAAATCACCAAAATCAATGAGGCCGCTAATATTTCCCTGTTTATCGACAAGAATGTTGTAATCATTGGCATCATTGTGAATGACCTGTCGTGGCAATCGGCTCAAAGCACTGGCCGTTTCTCTGGAAAATCTATCCAGAATGGACACAACGATTTCACGTATAGCGACATCTTCAATCAAGGCAACAAATGCCGTATGTGCAGATGCTTGAGCAATATCCCATAAAAAGGTTCTATCCGCCCCGGCATGCATAAAAGATTTCAAAGCCAGATCCATGCGTCCCATCAAGCTCCCGATTTGAGAGAAATCAAGTTTCTGTTCCTTTGCAGCCCTATTCCAGACGTCGCCATCCAACCAAGTGAGTACGCGGATATATCGAACCTGTCCGTCGCAATCCGTAATCTTATCTGTTGTTGCTTTTTGTTTATTCTCGATAATCCGCGGCAGCGGCAAACTCGCATCTTGATTTGCCAATTCTATGAGCAGCTGATCCTGTGCATCCAGCCAACAAATGACTGTCTCAGGTGCATATAGTTTGAGAACATAGCTCTGCCCCTCTGCTGCATTCATTCGAAAGTTCTGATCCCTTTCACTTGGCAGACTACTGGCTTTTGCAGCAAGACCATAAAACTCCTGAAAAAGAGTTTCGGCTTCACTTTCAGTGTAAACATGGAGTTTATCTACGGACATCTGATGCACCCTGTACTGTGTCTGTTTCAGAGACTTGTCTCTGTTGTTCATTTTCCCGATATTACCCTAGGGAATCTCCGAAGTAATTTCCTGAGAAATCTTCTGGAATAATCTGTTGAAAACAGTATAGAAAAAATAAACGCCCATATCTTTCGCCATTATGCGCGTTTGATTGTTTTTATGGTAGGTGCCTGATATTCTCTGCCCGTTATTTTCACCAAACAATTGATGTTGACGGTTCGATGCGTGATTTAGATGAGATTGATCGCCTGATCCTACAGGTTCTACGCCACAACGCGCGCGAAACGATCAAGGGAATAGCGGCACAGACCAATATTGCCAGATCCACAGTACGTCACCGTCTCCAGCGTCTTGAAGAAGACCAAATCATTACGGGGTACAGAGTTGAACTTAAAAATGCATCAACCCGTGGCTTCGGAGCGTTCCTGTTTTTGAATCTGGCGCACACACCTGCAAAGGATTTAATTACCGAAATATCCAGTTTCCCGGAAGTGATCCGTTGTTATTCCCTTGCCGGAGAACCTGATCTTCTGGTTGAAGTCATGGCAAACACTCCCGAAGCCCTCAACGATGTACGGAACAGATTGTCTGCAAACCCGGTTGTCAGTGAGCTAAAAACATCTTTGGTTCTTAACCGAGAATTAGAAGCCTAGACCAAGAACCAATAGATCGAGTTTCAAAGCTCTATATTGAATTTTAGTTGTCGTCGCTCTCGACAACCAACCGTCCTTCTTCAGCCTTGAAGAAGAACTGGCTTGCAATCAACCACCCCTTCAAAGGACGCAGAGGAAGAATACAGGTCAACAAAAGCAAGGGCATCGTTGTGAGAAAGTGCGCCCAGATAGCAGGTTCAAACTTCACTTCGAACCAGAGCGCAAAGACAACAACAGGAATACAAAACAACATCTGAATGAAAAAAGCAGGACCATCAGCAGGATCTGCAAAGGAATAGTCAAGACCACAAACTTTACACCCTTTGGCAACGGTTAAAAATCCGTCAAAGATTTTACCTTCGCCACATCTTGGACATTTCCCACGGGTACCCGTCTTCATAGAAGACAGTTTGGGATAAACCTTCTCTGCTGTATCGTGCATGTTCAATTCCACATTGTTATTCGGTACCTTGCTAAAAAGCGCAGGACCGATTTGTTATGGAACAATAGATAGTCTGTAATTGCGCTTTATACGATAACAAAGTGACGCTTCACAACGTCGCAGCATTATCTTAGCAGACAACGCGCCCAATTCATCAAATCTTTAGCCCAGTTCAAATGACGTGATCCCGTATATCCTATCCAGCGGGAGATCCACATCTCCTTCCTTGTACATTCGAGCGGTTTCAAAGCTTTGCACAAGCCCGTAACGTTCTGCCAACAGTAACCCGTTCACGTTATTTTCCGGCACATCCAGAATAATATTACTGCCTTCTACCTCTGCACAGAGCGCATTGAAAATATCATTAGCGTCAACAGGCGTATCCGCAAACAAAGGGCCGGTTTTATAACCGTCGCAATAAGGACGAATAAGACCGTAACCTTTGATCTCATGACCATCAAAGGCTGCAAGGCCCAAGTGTCCTTCTTCACCAAGCCAGGTTTTCAAAAAATTCTCACGTTCCAGGAAAAAACACCCCGCGTCAAATGCCATAATTTGTTCAAAAGGCAGGGTCTTCACATCAACCAGATTTGGTGCCTTTTTTTCCTGTATCCGCGCTGTACCTTCGAAACGAATATTCCGGTGCGAAAGTTTAAAGCCTGATTTGATATAGTTATCCTGTTGGTCAACAACACCATCCAAGCCAACAATACGGCCGCTCAAGCTATTCAAGGCATAGTCCCATATAGCAAGACCAAAGCCCTTACCCCGCCATGGTTCCCGGACGATATAAAAGCCGACAAATCCATAATCAGCGCCGTATTTAACGGCAGAAATACATGCAATAGGCTCATCATTCAAAAGCCCAATAAAAAAGCCGGTCTTGTCCGCCTGATAAAAACACTCAATGTCTCTAAGACCGGGGTTCCAGCCTTCACCCGCAGCCAGATCGCACAAAAACTGGATTTCGTCTTCTTTGGCAAGGCGAATTTCAAAATGATCTTTACTTGTACTTTCAGTCACAAAAAACCTTTTATATTAATAAATTACGTCATTATAATATTGAAAAATTTACACCTCAACCACACACCACTTAGCTCAAAATTATGTCAAAAATTGGAACCGCCAGCACATGACACCAGACGAATTACAACAACTCGCCGAATATAACCACTGGGCCAATCAAACCCTCTATAAAAGCTGCTCTGATCTTTCTGAAACTGAATACAAGGCAGAACGCCCCAGCTTTTTCGGATCAATCCACAACACGCTGAATCACATCCTCGTTGGTGATAGAATTTGGTTTGGTCGTTTCGAAGGCAAACCCGAAAAACTTTCTTTATCCGATATCCTGTGCCAGGATTTTGCCAGCCTGCTAACGGCACGTGATACAGAGGATTTACGTATCCTTGAATACGCTCGAAACACTACTCAGAACACACTGGACAGTAGCCTGACCTATACCAATATTGCCGGTAACACCCATTGCGATCCGATGAGTACTCTTCTTCGGCATACCTTTAACCATCAAACGCACCATCGTGGTCAAGTACACTGTCTTTTAAGTCAAACCAATGTTGCACCTCCTTCCCTAGACATAATGTACTATTTGCGAGCACAGGATTAGAGTTTTGATGATCATGTCAGCCAAATAAATCCATCTGCTTCGTAGATGTGATATTCTTATCAGTACCTGACCTATTACCAGTATCCGACTTGCAAAAATCAGGTGGAACTGAAAACTGACTAACATCGAGATGCCGCAAAGATCTTTTGTTTAACCCATAGCGCTTTCGAGCCAAAGAGAAACGGTCAGCAATGAGCTGTGCAAAGACACCTTCACCACGCATACGTTTTCCCCAACGCGAATCATAATCACGCCCCCCTCGCATCGATTTCAATATCCCCATGATACGATTTGCCCGATCCGGATAATGTAACTGGAGCCATTCGATCCACAGGTCTCTTATCTCGCCGGGCAAACGCAGCAACACATAGCTACAGGAAACAGCGCCTGCACGTGCTGCAAGCCCCAGAACGCGTTCTATTTCATGATCATTCAACGCTGGAATAATTGGTGCCATTAACACCGAGACAGGTACGCCAAGTTCTGTAAGTTGTCGGACAGCGTCCAGACGTTTGGTCGGTGTACTCGCTCTGGGTTCCATCGCCCGGGCTAACTTCCGGTCAAGTGTCGTTACCGATATCGCTACAGAAACCAGTTTCTTTTGCGCCATACGTTGCAAAATATCTGCGTCCCGCATCACTAGATAGCCTTTAGTAATGATACCAACGGGCTGGTTAAAAGCTTCGCAGACTTCCAAAGCTTGTCTGGTAATTCTTTGTTCCCGCTCAATAGGCTGATATGGATCTGTATTCGCCCCAAATGCGATAACCTTACATTTGTAAGATTTTTTTGATAACTCCTTACCCAACAATTCAGCCGCCTCATCTTTCACATAGATCAGGCGCTCAAAATCTACACCGGGTGAATGACCAAGATATGCATGCGTTGGCCGCGCAAAACAATAGATACAACCATGTTCACACCCCTTATAAGGATTGAAAGATAGCTCAAAGGGTATATCCGGAGAATTATTCTTTGAGATTACCGAACGACTGGGACCTGGAGAGATCTCAGTCTGTAGTTTTTCTCCTTCATCCAGACTTCCCCAACCATCATCTGTTCGTTCACGCTCATACACCTCAAAACGGCCAACACGATTTGTAATCGCCCCCCGTCCACGACGGGCATCTGGATGGAGCTGTCCCTTTAGAAGCTCTTCTCTTTTTTCCGGTATATGGTCTGTATTTTGCCTCATAAACAAGAAATACATCAAAAAGAACAAAAAGAGAACAAAATCATTAAAATCAATCACAAAAACAAAAATAATATTTGTAAGTCAAATAATTAATACACGCAGAATGGATGTCATAACGTTTCAAATTACAGACGAATCGCGCCTGCACAAGAGACAATTCTCAGGTAAGAACTTCCACCCGTTACACATTTATTTTCTTCTCAATACATACCTGTAAAACAAGCCTCCCATAAGAGGCGTCAAATAAATCGGCACCTGATAAAGAGCTAAAAAAGGTAGGATCTCTTGTAGAAAAGCAATCGGGATAACGGCTGCCACAAGTCCCAAATTTCTGTTCCCGGCAACCATTGCAAAAGATAAAACACTCTCCGCTTTCATACCTTCGCCCGAATTGAACAATTGGAAGATACGCCGAACAAAAAGTCCCGCGATTGAAAATAGAAATTGAGCGCCAAAATTAGATGCAAAAGCGATAGATAACAGAAACAGCATATAAACAGGATCACTTTCAATCGTTTCCGATACCCCAGCCATTGCTGTTGCAACAAAAAGCACCATTATAACTGTGCTTATCCCATCCAATTGAGCACCACTTCTTTTAATTCGCTCGCGCCCCAAGACCTTACGGACGACAATCGCAATCAGAAAAGAGCTTCCAACCGTAATCAACAGTTTTTGAAAAAGCATCCACGGGTCAAACGACATCTGATCCCCCAGTGTAATGCCAATAATCCAGGGTGCTGTCAGAGGAACAATCGCAGTTCCCGCCAAGGTGATATTGAACACCAATTCGCCATCAAGCTTCAAAAGATACGCGAGATTTGGCGCAGAACCTAAGGGGGGCGCACAAGCCATCAGGACAAGTGCGATATGAACAGGTCCAGCAAGTGAAAAATATCTTGCAATCCAATGCACACCCAAAGGAAAGGCCAGCATCAAAACAACCAGAGCAATCAGTAGAGAAACCGGGTTCTTTAAGTGACCGACGACACGCGTTAAATCAACCCTGATCATAGCAACTGATATAAGACCAATTATAATAAAGGTCATATAGGGCAGAAGAGCATTGCTAACTGCAGAAGGAAGATAGGCACAAAGCGGTAAGCTCAGTGCTAAAATAACAGAAGCTCTGTTCCCGATACTCGTAAACAGTATGGATAGTGCCCCCATAAGTCTTACCTGCCCGATCTCATAGAATCTTTAACAACGTGCTGTTATTGCGACGACACGACCACTGGCTTACGCTTTTTCCGAACGGATAGCCAGACACCAAACCCGATTAATACTGCGCCAACAGCGTGATAAACCTCTGGTTTTTCCCCCAACAAAAGAATAGCCAGGGTTGCAGCAAAGACAGGCAAGAGATGAATAAACTGCCCTGCCAAGCTGGCGCCAACATGTTTCACCCCTTCATTCCAGCAAATGAAGGCAACAATAGAAACCGGAACCCCGGCATAGAACACCGCAAGCAAATTGTTGGTTGTCATTTCCAAAGGAGCTGACTCTATCCAACCGGGTAAATAGAGCACGGCAAGAGCGACTTCACCAATAAGCACGCTTAATAAAATGAATGAAAACGGTGATGCACCCGTTGGTTTCCAGCGAAGTAATAAGGAATACAAAGACCAACTCATCACAGCACCCAGAACAAACAAATCACCGCTATTGAGGGTCAAACTGAAAAGATTTTCCGGATGACCTCTGACAAGAAGAGTCATAACGCCGCAAAAGGAAATCACAATTCCAACAGCCTGTATTGACCGAATTCTGTCGCCAAAGACAAGGAAAGACAGGGCAATAATAATAACCGGGATCATAGAATTAAAAAGCGCAGCATTCGTGGCAGCAGTTGTCTGTAGCCCAAAATAAAGAAGCGTATTAAAGCTCGCAACACTCAATAATCCCAAGATAATCATCTTCCCCATAACCGGACGAAACAGATGCCAATCTTTCTTTAGTGAAAAGACCGTGAAGGGAAACAAGCAAGTAAGAGCAAGGGTCCAACGCCAGAAAGAAAGCGTAAGAGGCGCTATCTCTGTAGAAACAGCGCGCCCAACAATAAAGTTCCCCGACCAAAGGAATTGCGCAATTATCAGAAACAGAATTGCCCAGCGTTGAGACGACATTCACACCCCTTTTTCAGGCCTCGTTTGCAGGCCCCATTTCCAGACGTTTTTGAATTTTGCCCGCATTGTTTGTGCAAACCACATGCAGGCAAAAGGAAGCTAAGGCATGAAATGGCATTCATCAAGGCATGAATCGTAGGAAACTATCATTGAGATCTGCAAGTTCTCATTCTCAAAAAGATCAATGCGACGCTTTAGAGATCGAAATTATACAGACAGGCATTATTCCAAAAGATCAAACTCGGCCAATATAGAATTGATTGTTTTTCGAACGTCTTCCGGCGTATAGCCCGCTTTGACTATCACACGAAGACCATTATACGCAATGTTCAGCCCCATTGCTTTCTTTTGTAAAGCCTCTTCATCGAGATCCTTATGTTGGGCGGCATCTTTCAAGGCACAGAAAAATCCCTGCACCATTTTTCCCATCATATCCTGACAGGTTTTACTTATTTCCGGATCATGCGGGGCCTGATCAACAGCAGTATTACAGAGGAAACATCCCCGGCGATCATTGCCGTTTTCAACAACCGCAACAACCGTTTCCAATAACAGTTGAATCCGCTGCGCCCCGTCTGGAATTTTCTTGTCATTTAGCAGCTGTAACCCCGGTTCAATACAGCTGGTTTCGTATTGCTTTAATGCAGCGAGAAACAAGCCTTTTTTGTCACCAAAAGCTTTATAAAGACTCCCCCGGGCAATTTGCATGGCCTCAAGAAGGTCACTGATCCCAGCCCCTTCATAGCCTTTGAACCAGAAAACCTGCATTGCTTTGTCTAATGCATCCGCTTCATCAAACTCACGTGGTCTTGCCAATTATTCTATCCTTTTAGCTTGTCCATATAATCTAATATTTAACTGGCACTTCTTTCGCATTAGGTCGCCAAAACATTGGGGTACACCCACATAACGTCATCATCACGCTTTTGTGTTTTTGACTGATCAGTTCCTAATACTATATTAGCTAGGAAGCCGGATCAAGTGTTCGGTCGGGTAGAGATCTATATCAGATGATGGATGGCTTAATTAAAACCGTTCAGCTACTTCTTTATTGTGGAGACAAAAAATGAAACGTTTATTCAAATTCCTCGCCGTAGCTTTCTTGGCAGCGACAACTTTCTCAATCACATCTGCGCACGCCGGCGGTAGCGTTTCAAAAGGATCTTTTGAAGGCAGAAGCGATCACATCACGACTGGCAATGTTGAAATCAAAAAAGCAAGTGATGGTAGTTACATTGTCATTCTTGCTGACAACTTCTCACTTGATGGAGCCCCGGATCCAAAACTTGCCTTTGGTAAAGATGGTGTTGACAGAAGCACAATCTTTGCGCCTCTCAAAAGCAAAACCGGCAAACAGGAATATAGCCTTCCAGCAAACATCAACCCGGCAAACTTCAACGAAATCTATGTTTGGTGTGAAAAATTCGACGTTCCTCTCGGCGTTGCAAGGCTAAAGTAACCTAAGCTCCCGAAGGTTACAGAATAGGCGCCCCCCCCCGGAAAGGCCTATTCACAAGAAAACGGCTAATCATTTAATTGGTTAGCCGTTTTCTATCTTACGCGACAAGAAGAGTAATAACGCTAAAAAGAAGATAGCAAAGCATTACCACCACAAACCAAAACGCCGACCTTCTCATTTTGTTCCGGAACATAAGCTCCGGATAACAAGGCAGCCAGCGCGGTTGCCCCACCCGGTTCAGCTATCTGACGATAACTATTCCAAAGACAATCCTGTGCGGCTTTGACATCACCATCATTAACCAGAACAGATTGATGAACAAAATTCTGACTAGCTTCAAAGCCATGATCACCAATCAGGCTAGCCCCCAAAGCATCCGCAGCAAGGCCAGAGACAGAAACACCAACGGGATGGCCCGCATTTAACGCAGAGTGTAATGTGGCCGTTCCTTCAGTTTCAACAGCGATAATTTTGATTCGTCCACGATACCACGACGCCACACCGCCAATGAGTCCACCACCGCCAACAGCCACCAACAGACTATCAAGCTCGGGCGCCTGTTCTTCAAATTCGAGGCCGACAGTTCCTTGACCAGCCACAATTTCCGGTTGGTCATAAGCGTGAAGTAATTTGGCGCCAGTTTCTTTCTGACGTTCAAGGCACGCCGCTAAAGATTCAGAGAAATTTTCTCCGATGACATTAATCCGAGCACCGTATTGTTCCAGCTTTGCCAATTTTGCGGGTGATATAATTTCAGGGACAAAAATCTCAGCTCGAACCCCTAATTTACTTGCGGCATAGGCAACAGCTGCTCCATGATTTCCACCAGAGGCAGCAATAACTCCAGTTTCGGGAACATCCCCAGACAAAAGCGCATTGAACCCGCCTCTGGCTTTAAAAGAGCCGGAATACTGCATTTGTTCAAATTTTAAGGTTACAGGAACGTTATCGACAAGTTCACCCGCAGGTACTCTTAAAATCGGGGTGCGGCGAATATGCGCGCGTATCAAATCGTGAGCATTCAAAATTGTCGATTGCGAAATATGTCCGGACACAATTTTCACCTGAATAGAATAGCAAGAAGTAAATTTCACCTAAAAGGTATAAGAAACACAACCTAAAACATTATGATCGCTTGGTTATTTTTCAAGTCCAGAAAAAACCATCTCCTTCACAAAAGAAATCAATCACAACAGAACAAGCAACAGGGCAAGATGAATCCGATGGCCATACTGGTCCTTCTGGCGATATTTTCTGGATTAGAGGATGAAGTACCTCATGAAGGGAAATCGGTTATAACCACGGAAATTTTCTTAGGATCTCTGGGATAGTGGATAATTATTATCTTCATAGGCAGTGTTTTACGCACCCGACTTTCGCCAGGGGGCATTACCAACATCAATGTTACGTCAGGTATTATTGGTGGGCTTGGCGCTCTATATACTCTTAACATTATCCTGAAACAGGGTTAATTTGACGGAGTGCTCTTTATTGGTCGATATTTTCCAAGAAGCTCTTTGTATTCCCGGCTTTTTAAAACAACCGCCAAAGCCTGATTGAACGTTAACACAAAGTCAGGAGATACAGACTTCTTGCTTAACATAAAGTGTACGGGATCAGTATTAAGAAAATGGGGCAAAGGACGAATGGCATCGAGTTGACGTGCTTTGATAACATGGTGGTATCCAACGTACAAATCTGCAATAACCATATCCACACGATTATGCAATAACTGCTGAATACGGGCCTCAGTTTGCGCATTTAAACTCAGCGCACCGGTATCCAGCGCTCTTTGCTTCTCCTTACCATACTCTGGACCATACCACCCGCCTAACCCGGCAGTTATACTCAACCTTTGATCGACAGCATCCTTGAACTTATAGCCTTTGTATTGATCATAATCTGATGCCCGAACAAACATCGTCACAGTTTCATCGCGATAAGGCGCTGAGAAATGAGCATATTCAGATCGTTCGACGGTTATAGAAGCCGCAGGCATAATATCCAATGCACCGCGCTTCAAAAGCATTTGTCCACGTTTAGAAGGCATCAAAAGCAAATTATATTCACAGCCCATTTCTGCCATGACAGACTTCACAACATCAATGTCCAACCCGGTAGGAATCAAGTTTTTGGGAACATATTGATAGGGAATATAATTATTGGAATAAGCAATAGAATAAGCTCTCTCACAAGCAGCCGCAGTCGCAACCTGCGCCCAAAAGCATGCTAAAATGCTTAGGAAAACAACCGAACATACGCGCGATATCATCGCCAACCTCTTTATATTCCATCAGTCAAGCTGATGTTTAAACCCACTAAAGAGGAACTATATCACAAATAGGTTAACAACTTTTCTTTGTTTTAGGCTTGGGTAATACTGATACAAAACCTTATCAGGAAAACCTATGTCAACAAATGCACTGCCCTTTAAAGACTATAGTTACCGAGATGCCATCAAGTTTTCTAACTTTGACGACAGCAGACCGATAATTGTTTTCGATGGCGAATGTGCTCTTTGTTCTGCTTTTATTCAATTTGTTATCAGACACGATAAGTTTGAAGAATTTCAATTTACAACAGGACAATCCAGTTTAGGTCAGGCACTCTTCACGCACTATAATTTGGATACTGTAAACTTTGAAACCAACCTTTTGATTTCAAAAGGCAAAGCCTATGCCAAGATGTCTGCATTTTCTCAAACAACGTCTCTCTTACCCTATCCTGCCAAATTCCTAAGTCTAGCCAGACTTCTGCCTTCTCCGATTGATAACTGGTTGTATGATCTGGTCGCGCAAAACCGATATCGTTTATTTGGGCGCGCTGACAGCTGCCTATTGCCAGACAGCAATCTCAGAAAACGTTTGATTGAATGACTTCCCAAATGTTTGCAACCCTATCTTCAAGCCTCTATTGTAACTTATTTATGAGCTACAAATAATCCACGCAGGCTAAACGTGATTACTATATATGACTTGAAACCCAGGTTTCAAAATCTTCTTCGCCCTCTTTGCACCAAACTTGTATCCGCGGGGATAACAGCAAATCAGGTCACTGTTTTCGCAGCTGTATTATCCGCAGCTGGCGGGGCTGCAATCTTGTTTTACTCAACAAGCTCGGTACCTTTGTTACTTTTGCCTGTCTTACTCTTTATCAGAATGGCTCTTAATGCCATCGACGGTATGATGGCGCGGGAGTTTAATCAAAAAAGCAATCTGGGTGCCATACTCAATGAACTTACAGATGTAATCGCCGACGCTCTGCTTTATCTGCCCTTTGCGCTTATACCCGGCATCAATGCCTATTTGATTGTCGCTCTTGTAACACTTGGAATTCTGGTCGAAATGATTGGGGTTGTGTCTATTCAAATTGGTGCGTCCCGTCGTTATGACGGCCCTTTTGGGAAAAGTGATCGCGCTTTTGCCTTCGGCTTTATTGCCGTCGTCTTAGCCTTGGATTTTGCACCCGACTTTTGGCTGAATATATTATTTTCCGCCTTAATTGCCCTGTCTTGTTACACAATATTTAATCGAGCAAGGCAAGCACTGCGAGAAGCAAGGAAATCATCATGAATCTCCTTGAGCAATTACCAATCACACAAAACCTGCTTTATATCATTGCTGGCGTTTATGTACTCTTGTGCCTGGCAACAGTTATTGTTTCCTTGATGCGTCGAGGACAGGCACCGGAAAAACATCTGGAACTTTGGCTCCGGGTAAAATCCTGGTGGTATATGATTACCATCTTTACCTTTGCAATCTGCATAAACCGTACACTATCCGTTATCTTCCTCGGCCTGATATCCTACCTGGCTTTGAAAGAATATCTGTCGATGATCCCAACCCGACGTGCCGATCGTCGTGTACTCTTTTGGGCCTACATCGCAATTCCCTTGCAGTACTATTGGGTCTATAGCGGTTGGTACGGCATGTTTATTATTTTCATTCCCGTTTGGGTCTTCCTTTTCCTTCCCTTCCGAATGGTTCTAAAGGGGGAGACTGACGGTTTCCTCAAGGCTATTGGAACCCTGAATTGGGGACTGATGATGACAGTCTTCAGCCTTTCACATGCCGCGTATCTGATTGTATTGCCCGAAACGGCTTCGGAGCACCATACTCCTGTGTTTGATAAAAGTGGTGCAGCGCTTTTATTCTTACTCGTACTGCTGACACAGTTTAATGATGTCGCTCAATATGTGTGGGGGCGACTTATTGGTGGCCCTAAAATTATTCCCAAGGTAAGTCCAGGGAAGACATGGGCAGGCTTTTTAGGAGGTATCGTTTCGACAGCGCTACTATCTATGCTGCTGTCACTCGTGATCTCGCCTATGTCACTGCATATGGCAGCTCTGGCCGGCGTAATCATTTCCTTTACAGGGTTTATCGGTGACGTCACCATTTCTGCAGTGAAAAGAGACCTGAAAGTAAAAGATACAGGAAGTACAATACCCGGTCACGGCGGTTTACTCGACAGGGTAGATAGTTTGACCTACACGGCACCGATCTTTTTCCATTTCCTTCGCTATTTTTATTATTAACGATGATCAATACTCTTCTTAGATCGCTGTTCTTTATGTTGCTTGTCCGTCCCTTGGTACTAATCGGCTTAGGGATCAATATTCGCAACAGACAGTCATTACCAACCCAAGGTCCTGCTGTGGTTATTGCCAATCACAATTCGCACCTTGATACATTGGTGATCCTGTCTCTTTTCCCCCTGTCTCTCTTACCCAGAGTTCGTCCCGTTGCTGCTGCGGATTACTTTCTCAGCAATCCTGTTCTCGCCTGGTTTGCGACCAAGATTATTGGCATCATTCCCATTCAACGATCAAGCAAAGGTGGAAATCCGTTACATCAAGCTTTTGAGGCACTACGGAACGATGAAATTCTCATTATCTATCCCGAAGGATCTCGTGGTCAGCCTGAAGAATTAACAAAATTCAAAAAGGGTATTTCCCTGATCAGTAAAAAATTCCCGGACGTCCCAATAACGCCATTATTTTTACATGGATTAGGAAAAGCTCTTCCCAAAGGAGATGCCGTCTTTGTCCCGTTCTTTTGCGATATATTTGTAGGAGATGCTCAATTTTGGTATGGAGAAAAAGATTATTTTATGCAAAATTTGGAAACACAGATCGCCGACCTTTCGCAGCAAGGGAACTTTCCCGAATGGGAATAGTATCATAACGTCAAATCTCATCTCATAATCATTACTAATTCACGATAAACATAATCTACCAAGGTTATGATTTACCTGTTTCTGAAAACGCAGGAATCAACATATCATAAGAACATTTAATAAACTTCTGATCAAAGTATAGTTAACACATCATTTAACATATCATGTACCAACAATTTCAATCATAAGGGTAAAAATAATTCACAAAAAATAAATTGTTTTATATCAATCACTTAAATGAAGTATAGACAATTTTCTTACCAGGCCTCTTTTTTGTCACAATAAATAAGCTATTGCTAACGTTTATTATGTCACCCTCACATCGGGGGGGTATGTCTGTTTATGCCAAAAAGTTGCAGATCGATGTACCTGTGAGAATTTGAGAAACTCAATTTAAAGAGGTAGGTATTCAATGACTGTAAACTTAAATTCACAATACGATCATATCCGTCCCCCAGGTTCCGGAGTTTATCTGGAAGTCGGTGCCGGCAAACAATATGCGACCCCCCAAGAAGCGTGGGCAGCATCTCAGCCAGGAGATACAATTCTCGTTTTCGAGGGAACATATTCCTTTTCAGGGAACGAATATTATCATCGCTATGACGATGACCATCCGCTTAACATTTCTCAGCAAACACAGATTATTGGCGTGGGAGATGTTGTATTTGACATAGGTTACGTCTCCAAAGGTGCGTTGGTTACAACAGAAGGCGGAAGTCTGTACGTTGAAAACATCCATTTCCAGGGTGCAAACAACAGAGACTTCAACGGTGCCGGTATCCGTCATCAGGACGGGGATCTGACCGTTGTGGATTCAACTTTTGAATCAAACGAAAACGGTATTCTGGGTGGCGCAGACGGACATACAATCCACATCATTGATTCAGAATTTGTCGACAATGGCATGGGTGACGGTTTCAGCCACGCCATATACGCAAACCGAGGCGATGCGCTTATCGTTGAGGGCAGCGAGTTCAAAGACACCAATATCGGTCACCATGTAAAATCCCTCGCAGAGAAAACAATTGTTCGTGACAGTATTCTTGATGATGGTAACGGCACAGCCAGTATGGCTGTCGATGTGACTGCCGGTGGTGACATGCTGGTTGAAAACAACACTATCATCCAGTCAAACGCCTCTGATAATCCCAATATTATGTGGTATTCAACGGACCGGGATAATTCCATTGAAGGCGGTGAAGTTATTATCCGCGGAAATCAAATTATCAACCACTACAATCAGGGCAGCGAAGGCGGTACGATTATTGGCGTCGGAACAGATGATCCGCATGTTATTATTAATCTGTACGACAATATCATTACAGATCATGGCGGACAGCTTAAAATCACAAACAACCGCTATGAGAGTGAAGGAAATACCTTAAACGGTACTCCTATGGAGAATGGATCATTTGATCCACAGTGGGATAATTTCCAACTCCAGCCACCGAAACATTTTGATTTTGGAGACCTTCCCGGCGCACAGCCTGAGTATAACTGGGTAAGCGATGGTGGTGTTTACAAGCTGGCTGGCTGGGGTGATGCCCATCTGGAAGGAACTGACGGGCGAGACGTATTGCATGCTATTTACAAAGGTAACAAGATCATGTCCGGCGGAGCTGGTGATGATGTATACCTTCTGGATGGACAGTATGAAATAAGAGAAAACGCCAACGAAGGAACAGATACGGTATTCTGGAATGGCGGTTGGGCCTTTGCTCTTCCGGAGAATGTAGAAAACCTTATCAACAAAGGGAATTCGCAAGGGCGTTACATGAATGGTAACGATCTTGACAACGTTATCATGGGTAGCCAGCATAGCGGTGAGAACCTTAACGGCCACGATGGTGATGACGTTCTGTTTGGTGGGAATTCAGGCGGAGACAGATACGACGGAGGTAATGGTACTGATACTGTCGTATTTGACGGTGCTCTTGACGATTATGAACTTTCCGGAACAGGCCAGATCAGAGTGACCTATGAAAATGGGCTTTCTGATACAATTCTTGGGAATGTAGAAAACATTGCCTTTTCGGATGCAACGTACACCTTCTCGGAACTACAGGATATTATTGCCGGGATTGATCCGGATCCAATTCCTGATCCTGATCCGGACCCAGATCCTGATCCCGATCCCGATCCCGATCCAACTCCTGATCCTGATCTTGGGTTGCCAGTCGATGATGCAGAACTAGGTAAATACAATATACCTGCAGAATTGGACAGCTACCTTACGGATTTTGAACAGCAAGCCGGACAAAACGGAGGTAGATACTTCAGCAAGGGTTGGGGTGCACACACTGTAAACGGAACAGACGGTAATGATGTTCTGGAGGCAGTAACAAAAGGTATGAAAACTCTGACCGGCGGACTTGGCGATGATATTTATCTGGCCAATGGTCAACATGAAGTGATTGAAGATGCAAATGAAGGTTTTGACACTTTAATCTGGAACGGTGGATGGGCTTATACTTTGGCCGACAATGTTGAAGTTCTATTCAATGCCGGAGGCAAAGGCACCCACATGCATGGAAACGCCATAGACAATATTATTGTCGGCAGTGAGTTCTCCGGGGAAAGCCTCAACGGTCATGATGGAGATGACATTCTCTTTGGTGGCGCAAATGGCGGAGATCGCTTTGATGGAGGCGACGGTGAAGACACCGTTATTATTTCAGGAAATCTAACCGATTTCACTCTGATTGGTAATTCTTCACAAATTCGTCTCACACATCAGAATGGAAATACAGACACCATAATGGCCAATGTAGAACACGTGGCTATGAATGAAGGGGTATATACATATAACGATATCCTTGATTTCATTAATAGTGGAGATACTCCACAACCAATAGTACCCGATCCGGATCCAATCCCGGACCCGGATCCTGAACCACCAGTGATACCAGATGGTGCACGCCATGTTGATGAATCCGGAGTATCTGAAATAGAGATTCCTGATGCATTAGCACAGTTTATGCCTGAATATATTGATAATGTAGGCAATAATGACGGCTTCTATTTCAGCAAAGGCTGGGGTACACATACTGTGAACGGCACAGACGGTAATGACGTTTTGGAAGCTGTGACAAAAGGTATGAAAACTTTAACTGGCGGATTGGGAGATGATGTTTATCTTGCCAATGGCCAGCATGAAATCGTCGAGACTGCAGGCCAAGGCCTGGATGCCGTAATCTGGAAAGGAGGATGGGCATATACCCTTGCCGATCATGTTGAAGTTCTTATCAATGATGGTCACAGCGCCGGAAAACATATGAATGGTAACGCAGAGGACAATATTGTCATCGGAAGTGATCATGCTGGTGAAAAACTATTTGGTCACGATGGTAACGATGTTCTCTATGGCGGTGCAGGTGCAGACTATCTTTATGGTGGAGATGGAGACGATGTGTTGTTCTACGATGCAGCAGATTCATGGACATCAGGTGGAGATGGTTTTGATACGTTATCACTGGCAGCAGTAGAGAATACTTCAGATGAAATCTCGCTAACAGGACGATTGCTGAATATCGAAGCAATTGACATGCGAGATTGGGAGAACCCTGAATCAGATACTCTTGCTCTGAATATTAGTGATATTCTGGATATGAATGATGATGATCAACTTTTTGTATTTGGTGATGCCAATCAAGACAGCGTCACGATTGATGCCAATATGCAAAATCTTGGAACAGTTGAAGCGCATGGAGAAACCTTTACTCACTACACAGATTTGGTTTCTGGTGCAGATCTTTTCCTACAAACTGACATATCATTGTATACTGACCAGGTAATCTAAAACGCCTGTACCTTCTGATGGTAGCTGATAAACTCAGCTACCATCAGAACTTCAAATTGATTCAGAATGTTTCATTCCAAACAGAATCATCAACCCGCAAACCAAAGACTATTCCCTCTCATCAGTATAGTTTCACTATATTATGTTGCATTTTTATGGGGGATCTCTGAAGCGACTTTCTTCTTTATTGTACCGGACCTTTTCCTCAGTCTGATTTGCATTCGTTATAACGCATATCAAGCCATTTGTTTCTCATTGCTGACATTGGCTGGGGCATTAGTCGGGGGTGTCTTATTATATTATTTGGGACGTGCTTATCCTGAAATCATATATAATTTGCTGGAAAGGCTGCCTGCTATCAACACTGATATGATGCAAGAAGTGAGAGAGAAAACCCAGTATGGATTAAGCAGTTTAGTTGTCGGATCGTTCACTGGTGTACCCTATAAACTGTATTCTTATGAAGCAGGGCAACAATCAATAAACCTCGTACAATTTGTTCTGATAAGTATTCCAGCACGCCTTTTTCGATGGGCACTGGTCATTGTGTTCTGCCAGTTCGTTCTCTTTTATCTTCAAAAAATCTTCTCTCAATCACAAATTATAAAAATTTTCTTTGGGTTTTGGTTCGTTTTTTACGGAGCCTTTTTTTCTCTCATGCCCGGCTAAGTCTTTATCTACTTTGCTTGCCTTTCCCCTCGATAACAGGTTTATAGCCTTCCATTGCTTCATATAGAAAATCAAGCAGAACTCTTACCCGACGATTTTCTTTTATATCGGCATGCACCAAAACCCACATCGTATTATCAGGAATCAACTTTGTCCCCGGGACACGTTCCAAATGAGGATCAGTATCCCCCATATAACAGGGAAGCATACCAATCCCCATACCATTTCGCAGCATAACCTGTACAGAATTGGCAGAGGTAGCCGTCGCAGAAATCCGCGCTGGCAAGACAGGTTTTGCGGCCCCTTCGTAGCTTTGTGAAATCCAGCGATCCAGCTTGGGGCGATCCGCCAAATACTCTGTAGAGGCGTAACATCCCAGAGGGCTTTCGGCAATTCGCCGCCCCACGGCTTCCGGTGGAGGATTACGGGTAATACGGATGACAACATCGGCTTCACGTTGCGAGAGCTTTGCCATTTGGTCAGAACTTTCCAGCACCAGCTCCACCATGGGGTAAAGCTCTTGAAAAGATGCGATTTTTGGATGCAACAAACTTAGGAAAAGTGTTTCTGACATTGATAGCCGTACTTTGCCCGCAATTTGCGTATCGCGCGCAAAAACCCTGCGATCCAGTTCTTGCATAGAGGCTTCAGCATCTTCGGCTGCGGATAGAATTTCACGCCCGGCTTCACTTAAATGCAGTCCAGTTGTGACACGTTCAAATAAAGGAACACCAACATTTTCTTCCAAAATCCGTAACCGCCTGGAAACAGTGGCATGCGTCACGTTTAATCGTCGGGATGCTTCTCGAACAGAACCAGATCGGGTTAATGCCAGAAAGATACGAATATCATCCCAATTAAATGGTTGGATCATTTTTCGTCCACAGCGGTTTAATTTTGGATAATTTCACATCCACTTACTTCATGCCATCTTTTTCTTATTCCTGCTCACACAAACACAAGATGGATAGAAAAATGAAATACCAAGTAACACTAATTGAAGCTGATATTCGCGAAGCCATGAACGGCGAAATGAGCTTGGCAATCGAAACGAAAGGTGAAACGTTGGCAACTCTTGATTATTTCTGGACGCCGGAACATTTCACTGCACGCTTTAATGGCTTCGCGCCTAGCATGCCCAAACCAGCCCACCCTATGACCTTCCTCGGCAAGCCGATTGAGTGCATCAATGCACTGAAACCAACACCAGAAACATCCCCTGTTGATGTCTTTAAAAACAACATCGTCGAATTCGAAGTTTAAAGATCATCTGACGACTTAAATGCATCTATATGGAGACAAAAATGAAATTGATGGCACTATTTCTCACGGCAACAAGCTTCTTTGTCAGTAGCAACTCTTTATCCCTTGCAGAGACAACCAGCAAAGGAGTCCTTGCCCTGATCAATACAGACGATGTTGCCACCTATGACAATAAACTTGGCACCTTTGAAACTCGGGTTAACGCACAGGGCTGTCGTATTCTACGTGAAGGCCCCGTTCTTGCTGAAGACGGGGATATAGATCTGGATCAACCCAACCGCTTTATCTATATGACTTGCTCATCTTCATTTCTGGGACATACAGATGGCAGAAAGTTAATATCACAACTGAACCAAGGCCTTGAATACGCGGTTGCCGTAGAAGGAGTTACTATTTTACATGATGAAGCATCTTTCGAAAGAACAGCAACTACCCGTTCCTTTATCCTCAAGGTAAGCTACTACAATAACAGTAATCCTGCCCAGAGAGATGAAGATCTATCAACATTGGGAACACTTGTTCATCCAAGAACAGATACCTACCAAACAGAGGCCTTTGTCGGCGTATCACAAGCCTATGGTATTCCCACCCCAGATGAAGCGGTTGTTATCTATTACGACACACCTGATGCAGGTAATCGCTTTCGAGAGAATAATCCTGATATTCTAAAGAAAATTATCGACTTCAATGACAAACATCTCAACGATTTTATTTATTACATCGCACAAAGCAGGCGATAATAAGCAATCATTTCGGTTATACAAAAATGAGGCTATGCATCAGTATCCAAGCTGATGTATAGCCCATTGGAACAAAGCGCTTTCTTTCTCGGCCAGCAAAGCCACAACAGATAAGTGATGGCAGTCTGTCACACTCATGCGGTCAATTTGTTCAAACTTGTCTCCCCACGTCCTTTCCAGATTATCAGACTGTTGATGGAAACCATTGCTTTCATCATCACCGACCACGAGAAGAAAAGGGCAAATATTTTCGGGTTCAACAAATAAAGGACTTAACGCCTTTGCTTCCCCCATATCCAGCCCCAACTTGTTATTGATAGATGTCGGAACCAACTGTGTAAGGTCAAAAAGGCCACTAATTGCAATTGCACTGTGTATTGGATCGACATCAGATGGCAGATCATATTTCGACCAATCTGTGGCTAATAGCATGCCAACCAGATGCCCCCCTGCCGAGTGTCCACTGATCTGAATTTTATGTTGGTTATAGCCATATTCATTCGCACGATGCCAAAGCCAGACAAAAGCCTGCCTGACTTCTTCAACAAGCTCTCTCAATGTTACTGTTGGGCAAAGGTCATAGCCAAGCATGGCAACATTCACGCCTGCATCCAGAAAAGCCTTGGCCAAAAAGCTGGATTGGCTTTTATCCATTGCCTGCCAATAACCACCGTGAATAAAGACATGCAATGGCGCCTCTTTATTCTCAGTCAAATAAAGATCCAGCTTCGTCCGTTCACCAGTCCCATAAGGAAGATCCAACAATCCGGCGTAGGTTTGGTTGAAATCCGCCGCGCATCGTTCCCATTTCGCAAAAATATCCATATGGTCCGGTATCGCAGCACGGACATTATAAAGCTTGTCTCGTTCTGGATCTATCATCACAGCCTATACCCCCAGATAGCGATGTTGCATATCCTCATTTGCCAAGAGATCTTCAGAGGTTCCCGACCAGACAACGCGTCCCTTTTCCATTACATAGTGTCGGTCAGCTATCCGGGCCATCGCCTCGGGATGTTTATCAATTACGAGAATTGCCTGTCCGGATTTTTTGAGATTATGCTCCAGAACATGCCAGATTTCATCGCGAATAATAGGGGCAAGCCCTTCCGTGGCTTCGTCTAGAATCATAAAGCTAGGGTTGGTCATCAAGGCGCGACCAATCGCCAACATCTGCTGTTCACCGCCAGAAAGTGTCCGTGCATATTGCTTGGCTCTTTCTCTAAGGCGGGGGAATAAATCCATAACCATATCAATGGACCAGGGGTCGTCAACGCCAGCGTGGTTGGCTGCAGTAGCAACCAGATTTTCAAGCACGGTCAGGTTTGAAAAAACCTGTCGGCCTTCAGGAACATAACCGATACCCAGCTGTGCTATATTATGGCTTCGAAAATCCTGAATGGCGACACCACCAAAAGAGATCTCGCCTTTTTGCGCAGGCGTAAGTCCCATAATTGAACGAACAGTGGTGGTTTTACCCATACCATTACGTCCCATAAGCGTTACGACCTCTCCAGCCTTGATTTCCAGATCAACACCAAACAGAACCTGGCTGGGACCATAACTGGTTTCAACACTCGAGAGCTTCAAGTTACCCATTTAATACTCCCCCAGATATGCACGCCGCACCTCGGGATGGTTCTTGATCTCGTCAGGTGTTCCCGTTACCAGTACCTGTCCCTTGACCAAAACTGTGATCATATCAGCAAGCGCAAATACAACATCCATATCATGCTCAACCAACAGCATCGTTACATCCCCTTTCAAGGGACGTAAAAGTTCCATCATTCGTAAAGATTCCGATTGCCCCATACCGGCCATAGGTTCATCCAGCAACAACATCGACGGCGCTGTCGCCAAGACCATTGCCAACTCTAACTGCCTTTGCTGTCCATGCGCCAGATCCATAACCGGACTATCTGCAAAATCTGAGAGGCCGACACGTTCCAGTATTTTCCGCGAAGGCGTACGCAAGCTGTGATCTCTGCGCGCATTATCCCAAAAACGGAAACTGTGACCTTGCTGGGACTGTATCGCCATTGCCACATTGTCTTCAGCCGTGAATTCCGGCAGTAAGCTGGTGATTTGATACGATCGTTGCAATCCAGATCTTGCCCGCTTGTCCACAGGCCAGCGAGTCACATCCTGTCCATCAAACCGAACACGCCCTGCGTCAGATTGCAGTTCACCGGACAACTGTGCAATCGCTGTGGATTTACCCGCCCCATTCGGACCAATTAACCCATGAATGGTGCCGCGCTTGACAGAAAAGGTCAGGCCATCACTTGCAGCAATGGCGCCAAAGCATTTCGTCAAACTTATCACTTCGAGAATAGGATCAGCCATGATCTGTTCCCTTCCCGACAAGTAATCCGTAAAGCCCCTTGCGCGCAAAAAGAACAGTCAAGACCAGCATTGGCCCCAGGAAAATCATCCAGTGCTCGGTTAAACCTGCCAAAATTTCTTCCATCATCAACAAGGCCGCAGACCCAAGAACCGGACCAACCAAAGACCCCATCCCACCGAGAATGACCATGATCATGATCTCACCCGAACGGGTCCAATGCATCAGGCCGGGACCAACAAACTCGGTATGGTTCGCCAGCAAAGCGCCTGCAAGGCCAGCGATCATACCTGACAAAACAAAAGCCATCAGCTTGTATCGATATACAGGATACCCCAGCGCCTTCATTCTGACTTCGTTCTGTCGGCACCCGCGTAAAACCATACCAAAACGGCTTTTCACGACCCGCAAGCAACACCACAGACACAAAAGCAAAAGAAATAAACAGGTAAAATAGAAGCTTTGGGCGTCATAAAGATCCAACAGAGGAATTTCACTTCTCTCCCAGATATTAAGGCCATCTTCGCCGCCATAGGTCGGAATAGAGATCATGAAAAAGTACAACATCTGAGCAAACGCCAGCGTTATCATGATGAAGTACACACCTGATGTTCGCAGGCTTAATGCCCCGATTATCAATGCCAGAAAGCCACTGAGAAACATTGCGAGCGGCCACTGGATAAAGGCCTGCGTAGTTCCCCGCCATTCACCCGGCAAAAAGGCCACAGCGGTGCCTTCATAGCTGTGATGGGTCAAGATACCGACAACATAGGCCCCCAATCCGAGAAAAGCACCATGACCAAAGCTAACCATTCCTCCATAGCCAAGGATAAGATCAAGACTAACAGCAACCAATGCATAGATCAGAATACGACTTGCGATATCAACCAGAAAAGGTTCATTGAAAAGGTTGGCCAATAGCGGAACGGTAAAAAGCACAAAAAGTCCAATCAAGGCAACAATCTTTGCTCTTAAATTAGCCTCAGAACCAATAATTTTATTTAGAAACATATGATCAGCTAGCTCCCATATGCCTGAAACAGGCCGCGAGGCTTCCAGATCAACACCACTGCCATCAGCACATAAATGGCAACAGAAGACATAGAGGCAGCAACAGTATCAGCAGATGCAGGATCAAGAAGTTCCCGCATGATCGTGGGTAAAAAAGCGCGACCATAGGTATCGACCATCCCCACCAGTAACGCACCAACCAATGCGCCACGAACAGAGCCAATTCCTCCAATGATAATAACCACAAAGGTAAGGATCAGAATTTTCTCCCCCATCCCGACCTCAACCGCCAGCATCGGCCCGGCCAAAGCCCCGGCAAGGCCCGCCAGCATCGCCCCTAACCCGAAGACAATTGTATAAAGCTGATCAATATTCACCCCTAGGGCCCCAACCATTTCACGGTGCGTTGCCCCTGCCCGAATTAACATACCGACCCGGGTGTGAATGATCAGATGTCGCAGAAGCAAAGCCACAACAAGACCTGCCCCAATAATAAACAGCCGATAGGATGGATATGGGGCACCGGGAATAAATTCCAGTGTTCCGGAAAGAAGTTCCGGCGTTGATAGAAACAGAGCTTGAGGCCCCCACAGGATTTTAACCAACTCATTGAAAAACAGTATCATGCCAAAGGTTGCAAGCACCTGATCAAGATGATCGCGGTTATACAATCTGCGCAAAGCAGAGAATTCCAGTAACATTCCGGTCAATCCCGCCGCCGTCAGGGCGGCAAGAATGCCAAGGACGAAACTGTCACTTGCCTGCGTTACACTGGCCGCGACATAAGCCCCGATCATATAGAGAGAACCATGAGCCAAATTAATAAGATGCATAATCCCAAAAACCAGCGTCAATCCCGCTGCCATAAGGAAAAGCATTACCCCCTGTTGAAGCCCGTTCAGCGACTGTTCAAAAAACAGTTCTATCGTTAACATAAATACATTCCAGATATGGCCAGAAACGGTCTAGATATGACCAAGCCAGATACCCTCATATAACAGCAGGATCGGTTGTCATCCCAAGTGTGCAAAACACTTGTCCAGATGGTAACCGACCCTGACACTATAAGGGCCTATCATTCGGCTTTGGTTATACTTAAAGCTTACATTCTGCCGCGTAAGCATCCTGATGCGCAGAGAAGACTTTGCTCACAATTTTGTTGGTTACAGTGTCCCCGTCTTTGTGAACAATGCGTACATAAATATCCTGTACCGGGTGCTGGTTTGATCCAAATTTGAAGTCGCCCCGAACGGACTCAAACTCTGCCTTGCGAAGGGCATCGCGGAACTTGTCATCATCAGAAAGATCCCCATCGACAGACGTAATTGCTGAATCAATCAAAAGCGCAGCATCATACCCCTGGCTGGCATAGAGTGACGGATTACGCCCATAAGCTTCTTTGAATGCCTTCACAAAGGATGCATTTGCAGCGTTATCAATATCCTTGTTCCACTGTGATGTGTTGTAAACACCAATAGCCGCGTCACCAACAGCCTTCAAAATGCCTTCGTCAAATGAGAACGCAGGGCCAAAAAGCGGTGTATCAGCACCAAGACCAGCCTGAGAATATTGCTTCACAAAGTTGATCCCCATACCACCTGGCAGGAAGAAATAAACGGCATCCGGTTTTGCCGCACGAAGGTTCGCCAACTCAGCAGCATAGTCGACCTGACCAAGTTTCGTATAAACTTCGCCTGCTACGTTACCTTTATAAAACCGCTTGAAACCGGCAATCGCATCTTTACCTGCCGGGTAGTTCGGGGCCATGAGATAAACGTTCTTCAACCCCTTATCGGTCACATATTGCCCGGCAGCCTCGTGCAAATTGTCATTTTGCCATGCGACATTGAAATAGTTCTCATGACATTTTTTACCCGCCAAAGCAGAAGGACCTGCATTCGGGCTGATGTAAAACTTGCCAGCACGAGTCACACTTGGAACAACAGCCATCGCCAGATTTGACCAGACAATTCCGGTTACAATATCAACATCGTCCTGTTTGATCATCCGCGTCGCAATTTGCTTCGCATTTTCAACCTTGCGGGCATCATCAACTTCAATAACTTGCGTTTCAACGCCCCCCAGCTTGCCATCTTTCATTTTCAGACCGAGCATGAACCCGTCACGAATATCAATACCAAGGCTGGCGCCGCCACCGGATAATGTTGTGATCATGCCAATTTTAACAGGTTCCGCAGCCTGAACTGCTGGTGATGCAAAACCTGCGCTTAGTGCCATTGCACCCGCCATTAACATTGGTAACAGATGTTTGTTTTTTTTCATTTTTTGCCCCTTGAAAAACGAGCCAAGAACTTGTCTCGCGATTTACGGTCCGAAGCCAACAGCCCGGAACCTCCCTATATTTTTATGGCGGATACGGTAGTCGAAGGGCTTGGAACAGGCAACTTTTTATCGCCGAAAATAGAGTATCCTAAGACTTGAGCGTCTTTTCCACTTCATTGAATCACTGTCCAAATCTGATTGCGATTACGATCAATGCATAGGCGCCATGCAAAAGATATCAGTGGATCGGGCTTGACCCCAAGAGGCCCTTCCTATATTCAAGCGTCACTTCGCGAGAGAGCGTGGGTTTCGGCACATGGTTTTTCGCTCTGATGGGGTTGTGTAATAGCCCCGCCTAGATCGATAGCGCTTATCCTTGTGTTGGACATTGATGTCTCCAAAAGTGCGGCGAAGAGCTAGATTGATCCAGGTATAGCCTTCACCATGCTTTTAAAGGAACTTTCCTGCATGACTCAGTTTTCCGAGCTCAATCTGATTGAGCCGCTTCAACGTGCTATCGACGCACAAGGTTTCACCACGCCTACTGCTATTCAGTCCAAAACTATTCCTGCCCTTATGGAAGGCAGAGATGTTATTGGTCTTTCCCAAACAGGTGGTGGAAAAACAGCTGCCTTCGTTCTTCCGCTATTACAGCGTCTGTACGAACGAAAAGAGCGCTATGTTGCCAACCATCCACAAGCATTAATTCTTGCACCAACACGTGAAATAGCCATGCAGATTGGTCACGTTCTTCGCGGCTTGTCAAAGTTCTTGCCGATCCGTTACACAACGGTTACTGGCGGTGCACCAATGTTCCCACAGTTCCGTGACCTTAATCGCGGCGTGCATATTCTTGTGGCAACACCTGGTCGTCTGATCGATCACGTAAAGCGTGGATCTGTTAAATTCGACCACACAACAACGCTTATTCTCGATGAAGCTGATCGCATGCTTGATCTTGGTTTCTCAGATGAAGTAATTGAAATCGCAAACAGTCTGCCAAGTGAACATCAGACGGTTCTTTTCTCTGCGACAATGCCAAAATCTGTTGATCGTCTGATCACACAGCTTTTGAAAGATCCGGTTCGCATTGAAACAGCGAAAGAGTCAACAACTGCAACCAACGTTACACAGCGTGCGTTTTATGTTCACGGTGGACAGAAACAGGCTCTTCTGGGCCATATTCTGGATAAACATCCCGGCGAGCGTGTTCTGGTTTTCATGCAGACCAAAGCAGAATGTGATCGCTGGTCTGACGCCCTTCGCGAAGATGGGCGCCGCGTGGATGCAATTCACGGTGACAAACAACAGCGCATCAGAACAAAAGTTCTCAATAAATTCCGTCGCGGTGATATTGACGTTCTCGTTGCAACCGATGTTGCTGCCCGTGGTATTGACGTACAAGGCATCAAGGTTGTTGTGAATATCGACTTGCCGACCGACCCGGAAAATTATGTGCACCGTATTGGTCGTACTGGTCGTGCCGAAGCGACTGGCGATGCCTATTCATTCTGCTCACCGAAAGAAATTGGTACGCTGAAACGCATTGAGAAATCCATCCGTCAGGATATCACCGTTGAAAAGGATCACCCTTTCCACGTTGAAATCAGCAAACGCGATGCAAATTCCCAGCGCCCGAACAATCGTCGTGGTCGGAACTTTGGCAAACCTGGTGGCAAGCCCGGAAGTAATCGTGGTCGCGGTGGCCCCGGACGTGGCAGTTCAGGGCGTGGTCGTTCCGCAGGTAACGGCAATGGTGGTTTTGGCAATCGTCAGGCTCAAAACACCAATGGTGAAAACAGATCCCAGAAAAGATTCACCAAGCGCCAAGCAGCATAAAGCTCGCTTCGCATCAAACGATACTAAAAAAGAAAAACTTATCTCGTCATTAAAGATGAATAAAATCCGTAAAGGTAACAACCATATTCACGATTTCATCATCATCCGATAGTGGGAGTAAAATAACATCCCCTTGCCATAAATGCGGAATATCTGATGGAACACCTTCGCGATCATAAACCGGGCACTTTTTTTCTGACACAATGCGATAGTTTGTCAATACGTCTTCTACTGTTATGCCAAAGCTACCTTCTGCAACAGGTTTACCGGTAGGATCAAACCCGCGTGCTTCGACTTCTTTTGTCCCAACAAGGCGATAGATAAAATCAAGCGGCTTTCGCTTGACATCAACCAAAATCATACTTGCCAGAAATGACTTCATTTCAACTGGCTCAAGGTCAGAGCGTGAAGGCATTGAACGCCCTTTACGTTTTGAATCCCAATATTTGTAGAATTCCCGAATGTTTTCTGGACAGGAGTCAAGAAAATCCAGTGTTATCAATCTGTCGTATTCTGACTTCATTCTATAAACTGCCCCATAAACCAGCTCTGCAGCAGCAGAACGCCACCCTGTTTCATCTCTTGACCTTGTTACATCCTTTTGATGTGAACAAATACAGACAATGCATTTCAATTATCTACTTCATTTATCATAAATATATATTTACATATAAAATTTATCTCTATCCGCAATAATACCTAGAGAATAATTTTCCATTAAAGCAACAGAATATGTGCGGTGTATAAGGCATTGAAACGACAAAACGATAGCGATAAATTCATAAAGATAATTATTTTTCGGACCCATTAATCATGCCGCAAAAAATTCCCCTTCTCTACAGTTTTAGACGCTGTCCCTATGCCATGCGAGCCAGGTTAGGCTTGCAAAGTAGCCATCAGATCTGTGAAATAAGGGAAATTGTTTTACGCAATAAACCTACGGAAATGCTTCAGGCCTCACCAAAGGGGACAGTTCCTGTTCTCGTACTGTCAAATGATGATGTTCTGGAAGAAAGCCTGGATATTATGCTCTGGGCCCTCAATCAAAATGATCCAGAGAGCTGGCTAAACCCTGAAATAGGCACCCTGGATACAATGCTGGATCTCATTAATCGTTGCGAGGTTGAGTTCAAGGAGCATTTGGATCGATACAAATATGCCCCGCGTTATGAAGGTGCCGATCCGATAATGCATCGCACGCAGGCTGAAGATTTTTTGGATGAATTAAACAAATTACTCACCCAAGACCTCTTTTTATTTGGCTCGCGACGATCACTGGCTGATATGGCCATAGCACCTTTTATCAGGCAGTTCGCCAATGTTGACCGTGCGTGGTTTGATCAAACAAATTATCCACATCTGAAGCTCTGGTTATATGAGTTTCTTGACTCTTCTCGCTTCAAAGGGATTTTGAAAAAATACCCTGTATGGGCCACAGGTGATCCCATAACCTATTTCCCGGAACAACACTCTGACTAAAAAAGTCTAATCGTAAAGAAAATCAAATATAAAAACTCATAAGTAAAAACGGGATAACGAATAGAACAGTAGTTCCAATGAACGCATGCTGATTTTCCAAAGGCAAAATCATGTTAAAGATTACCAACACTATTCAGATTGCTCAGGAAGAACTGCAAGAAACCTTTATCAGAGCTTCGGGTTCTGGCGGTCAAAACGTCAATAAAGTATCTACGGCTGTACAATTAAGGTTTAATGCAAAAACCAGCCCTGCTATTTCGATATTTGTATTCAACCGCTTAAAGAATATTGCCAGTCATCTGATGACACAGGACGGCGAGATCCTGATTACCGCAAACAGCCATCGTACTCAGGAACGAAACCGTCAGGATGCCCGTGAAAGACTTGCCGATTTAATCAAGAAAGCGACAGTGCAGCAAAAATTCCGCCGACCAACCAAGCCTTCAAAATCCGCCAAGGCCAAACGAACGGACAAAAAGAAACAGCGCGGAGAAATAAAAAAGGGCCGAGGGCGCATCTCAAAATCTGATTATTAAATCTGCCATTTTGCCTTTCAATCCTCAATGATAACAGGAACAAAGATTAATGCTTCCATGCGGGAAACAGCAACTGAACTCTCCGATAAATACGGTATAAGCTGGTATCACTAGAGCTTGTGATAATCCCGAAGTTTTTCGTAATCACCTTCACGAAGATATTCAAACAGCGTACGCCGTTCCTCTTCCCCGACCCCTGCTGCCTCAAGAGCAGAAGCCCCTAGGCGCAAACTGGCCTCTACAGTCTCCGGGATCGCGTGGGATGCACCGAGCCCTGTAAAGTGATCCGCATCCGGCCAATCCCTGACCCTCACGTGGAGTGGTATGTCAGGATAGTGTCTCTTCATTGTCCGTACGACTCCTTCGGCAGCTTTATAATTATCCAGCGTTATCACAACCAGACGCGCACGACCTGCCCCGACTGATTTTAAGATTTCTGGGCGGCTGGCATCGCCAAAAAGAACATTGTAACCAAGACGACGACCTTCGGCGACTTTCTTGGCATCCATATCAATTGCCACAGTCGAGACATCAACCTTCCGTAACATCCCGGCGATCACCTCCCCTACCCGCCCAAATCCAGCAACAATAACGGGGCGTTCCGGCACAGGTTCAGAAACCTCCATCGCATCCGATGCTGGCGATTTCAGCCATTCTGCAAGTAATTCGCCTATTTTAACCATCAAAGGCGTTGTCACCATGCTCAAAACAATGACAGCGATCAATGTCTCCATCATGTCTTCTGGTAACAGACCCAGGCTATCGCCGAGGGTAAAGAGTACAAATCCAAATTCCCCGGCCTGAGAGAGTAGGAATCCACACTTAACAGCAATTGCAACTGGCGTCTTCCATAGTTTGGCCAAGACAATAATAACCACTGCTTTAACAGCAATAAGAGCACCAGCACCAAGGATGACGACTTCCAGATTATCCAGGACAGTTTCTGGCACAAACGACATGCCTACACTCATAAAAAACAACCCGAGCAACAGACCCCGAAATGGCATTACGTCTGCTTCAATCTGTTGTTTGTATTCTGATTCAGAAAGCAGGACACCGGCAATAAAAGCGCCCATTGCCATGGAAAGCCCAACAAGTTCCATAATCCAGGCAAAGCCAAGTACGAGCAAAAGAGCGGTCGCGACAAAAACATCACTATTCTTACTGTGGGCAATAGCATGTAGTATCGGATTGATGGCATAACGCCCGGCAATCAGAACCGAGATAAAAATGCCCACTGATTGTAAAAGCGCAAACCCCATGGACACAGAAAACCGCATCTCACCAAATGACAATAGAGGCAGCAGAATCAATAAAGGAACAACCGCAAGATCCTGAAAAAGGAGGATAGAAAAACTTGTCCGTCCCCAGTGGCTGGTCGTTTGATGCTGATCAGCCAGGATCTGAACACCAAAAGCCGTAGAAGAAAGTGCCAAGCCAAAGCCGATAACCAGTGCTGTTTCCCGCGTAATTCCGAAAGCAAAATAACTAAGAGCAGCGATAAATACCCCCGTAACGGCAACCTGAAGCCCGCCCAGACCAAACACCAACTTTCTCAGCACCCAAAGACGCTGTGGCTTGATTTCTATACCGATTAAAAAGAGGAGGAAAACAACACCAAATTCGCCGATATGACGCATATAGTCGGCATCATTTACAAGACCAAAGCCAGCCGGGCCAATAAACGCGCCCGCGGCAAGATATCCAAGAACTGATCCAAGACCCAATCGACTAAACAACAAAACCGCGATTACGGATGCTGCCAGCAACGATATGATCTCGCCCATTCTTTTCCCTTTCCCTGTTATCAATCAGTGCGTGCTCTTATCGCCATAAAAAACTTTTCATCTGAGTTTCTTACAGCATACAATCAAAATGAATATATATGGCAGAATGAATATATATGGTTAATTTTCAGAATCCGATGATTGCTTCCTTGCTATTCATCCAATCACACTATGTGTCAGCAATTCTTTGACCTCTGTTCATAAGATCGACAAAATAGCTTTCCTGACCGTATCATCCTTTCATGATTTTCAGTGAGTACTCCCTGTGTCACATAGTTTTTCCAGATCTCAAATCGTCCGTAAACCTGCCACGAAATCAAATGGCGGCATTGTCGCAGCTCAACACATAAAAGCAGCAGAAATAGGTGCAGAAGTTCTGGAACAAGGTGGAGATGCGATTGATGCTGCGGTTGCCGTTTCCTTTGCAATGGGCGTTCTTGAACCCTGGATGAGTGGCCCGGCAGGTGGAGGGGCCATGATGATATGGCGCGAGGCGGAACAAAAATCCTATGCTCTCACTTACGGAATGAAATCACCTAGATCACTGGATATTAACGCCTTTCCACTATCAGCAGACGGGAAAGCCGCTGACCTTTTCCCCTGGCGCGCCGTAGAAGGTGATTTAAACGTCCAGGGACCTCTTTCCATTGCCGTTCCGAGTACTGTTGCGGGCGCAGGAAAAGCCCACAAAGCATTTGGCAAGATGCCCTGGAAAGATCTGTTACAGCCCGCCATCAAGGAAGCAAGATCCGGGTTGCTCGTTGATTGGTATGCTGCCTTGATTATAGCCTCGGCCACTCAGGCACTGTCCAAAGACCCAGACGCAGCTGCGATGTTTTTAGAAAATGGACAATGGCCAACTATCGCGGGTTGGACAGCCTTATCCGAAAAACGCATAGATCAGTCTTTGTTTGCCAGCACGTTAACCCATTTAGCGGAACAAGGTCCCGAAGACTTCTATCGGGGAGATATCGCCGCCTCAATGGTGCAAGACATTCAAGGCAAAGGCGGCTTTCTTTCTCTGGATGATCTTGCCTCCTATGCAATCGAGTTTGAAGATCCTCTGGCCATTCCCTATAGAGGCAACCGTATATTCGCCACACCAATGCTTACTGCCGGACCAACACTCGCAGATACTTTAGGGCAAATGGAACAGATGTTTACGCCTGAACGTTCTCCCTCAGTGAAAAGCTTCAGTGCCTATGCTGAGGCTTTGAATAAAGCATATGAAAGACGACTGGCAACAATGGGGGACCAGGATGCTCCCCATGCCCCATCCTGCACCACACACTTTTCCATTGTTGATCGACACGGCAATATGGTTTCCATGACTCAAACGCTGCTGTCTCTTTTTGGATCGCGGGTTATCTCACCGAGTACCGGATTGCTTATGAATAATGGCATCATGTGGTTTGATCCGGAACAGGGGCATCCAAATTCCCTTGCACCTAACAAACGCTGCCTGATGAATGTCTGTCCCATAATCGGCGAGCAGGTCATCGACGAACAGGGAGCAGATGGGCAGAACCTGCGACGCTTTGCGATTGGTGCCTCGGGCGGACGAAAAATCATGCCCGCAGTTATGCAGCTTTCTTCTTTTATGACAGATCATAACATGAGCCTCGAAGACGCGTTTCATCATCCCAGAATGGATGTTTCCGGCGGTGATGTTATTATTGCGGACGAAGATCTTGCCCCTGAAATTCTTACAGAACTATCCAGGAAGCACGACGTTACCACAACAAAACGAACCGTATTCCCCTACGCCTTTGCCTGCCCTGCTGGTGTCTCCAGAGAAAACGGCATGAATTCAGGATGCACAGAAATCATGTCACCATGGGGTGATGCTGTTGCAGAGGGAGAAACGGAATAATGGCGACACGTGAAGCAACGATAAAACGGGCTGAAAATTACTTTGATAATGGCCAGTTTCTCACTGATCTGGAGCGTTTGATAGCGGTTGAAACCGAAAGTCAAAACCCGGATCAGCATACAGAGCTTTATCGATATCTTCGCGAAGAAATAACCCCGCTCTTGGACAAACTCGGTATCAAGGGCCATATATACGAAAACCCTGATCCAGCCGGGGGACCTTTCCTGATCGGCGAACGACTCGAATCTCCTGATTTACCAACAGTTCTCACCTATGGTCACGGTGATGTCATTCGTGCACAAACGGATCAATGGCAGGAAGGGCTACATCCCTTTGAAGTCGAAACCAAAGGCGAAAAAATCTATGGCCGGGGAACCGCAGATAACAAAGGACAGCATCTAATCAATCTTGCCGCGCTGACATGTCTTCTAGAAGAACGAAGGGCATTGGGTTTCAATCTGAAAGTTATTATTGAAACGTCCGAAGAAACTGGATCAGCCGGCCTTGCTCAATTTTTTGAGAGTCACAAAGACCTTTTGAAAGCCGATGTCCTGATTGCATCTGATGGCCCCAGACTTCAATCAGATACCCCAACCTTGTTCATGGGAACTCGTGGGGCCATTAACTTTGACCTGGCGGTTAATTTACGGAATGGCGCGAACCATTCAGGTAACTGGGGCGGCTTGCTCGCAGATCCTGCAATAATACTATCCCACGCCATATCAACAATCACAGATGCCAAAGGTCAAATTCAAATTCCAGAATGGCGCCCATCAAGTCTGACAGATGACATTAAAAATACTTTAAAAGATCTTCCCATAGATGGTGGTCCGGAAATCAACCACGATTGGGGGGAAGAAGGACTGGATCCGGCGCAACGTGCTTTTGGCTGGAATTCCTTTGCAGTTCTTGCCATGAAAAGTGGTATCCCTGAAGCTCCGGTGAATGCCATTGCAGGTCATGCCAATGCCCATTGCCAGCTCAGATTTGTGGTTGGGACTGACACGGATGACATTCTCCCCGCACTCCGCAGGCATCTTGATAAATCCGGTTTTTCTTCTGTTGAAATTATTCCAAGTAAAGAAGCTTTTTTCCATGCGACCCGCCTTGACCCGGACCATCCTTGGGTAAATTTTGCCGCAAAATCCATTCAAAAAACAAGTGGCAAATCACCACACATACTTCCCAATCTCGCCGGATCTCTCCCTAACGAAACCTTTAGTGAAATTCTAGGCCTTCCAACAGTATGGGTGCCCCACTCTTATGGTGGTTGCTCGCAACATGCCCCCAATGAACACCTGCTCAAGTCAATTGTAAAAGATGGCCTTAGAAACATGGCTGGGCTTTTTTGGGACATTGCTGAAGCAGGCAAAAATATTAATTAGCTCCGTCCCCTCTTCTCGGCCAAATATCTGCACGGGCAAACTTGTAATCCGTTGTTCTGGGATCATTAGGATAAGGTCCGTCGACACTGGCATAGAGAATTTCCGATGCTACGGGAGCAAAGGCATCGTAAAAATGATTGGTGGATTTAATCACCAAAATCTTTTTTGACTCCGGTTCAACACCAAGGTTTCGGAACAAGCTTGGATCAAAGCTCTGACTGCGGTTGGAATTGAGGATGACAGTGATCCCGAGGTAATCAATCGCAACACTATCCCCCAACGGAACAATAGATGTCCCAAAATTCTGCGTTGCATTCAGAACAATTTTGAGAACCGTCACTTCAGCATCTATGGGGGGGCCAGCTGTGTTCGACATTTTACTTCCAAATCGCAATTTGAGCCTGGCGCCTTCGCCTGCTGAAATGCATGTCTTTACAGCTATTGGATCCCAAATTGTGCCAACAGCCGCATCAAAGGCTTTTTGCTCAACCAAGGTGCGAAGTAAAATTGTTGAATCGCCCGGCACACCTCCGCCAGGATTATCCCAGACATCAGCAATAACAACAGGGGAGCTATCAGAAACCTTTGCCCGGGCAACGGCTTCTGACGCAGACAAAAATTCCGGGCGTGTTGCCCCCCGAAAGGAAAACAGTTCCTGACTGAGATCTTGAGCCAATAACGAGGCTTGCTCTTGTCCCTGTTCAGCAACAATCAGTACTTTTGTCCCCATATCCGGAACATCTCCGGCCATAAAACCGTGAATAACAGAAATGGATAAAATACCCTTTTGGCCTTCAAGGTTCTTGATCTTGTCCACAAAACTTCGCATTGGTTCACGGCTTGTTGGCAGGACTTCGATCATATTGCAATCGGCCACATGAAGTTCGGGGATAATTTCTCCTTTTACCGTACGCGCAATCAGATCAACACAACTCTCGGCACATTCAACAAAATCCGTATGAGGAAACTCTTTGAAGGCAACAAGAATATCAGCATTCTTGGTTCGTTTTTGCGAAAGATGGCTATGCGGATCAAGGGTCGCCCCGATAACAACATCCGGACCAACAATTTCCCGAACAGCCTCGAGTAATGCCCCCTCACAATCCTGGCAGTTCTGGGCGACCATGGCCCCATGTAGCCCAAGGACAACAGCATCAACAGGAAGAGCTGATCGCAATTGATCCAGAACTTCTTCTCTTAATGCATCCCAGGTTTTCGCATTTACAATGCCTCCCGGTTCTGCCCAGGTTGCCGTCCCCTCAACAAGCTCCCACCCCTCTTCTTTTGCTTTTCTTCGACACACAGGGAAAACAGCACTGCAAAGCGTTGGCGTTTCAGGGTGTTCCCCCGGCGCGGCGTAGAAGCTTTCCTTAAAATCATTCAGATCTGCACGCAGTGGAGAAAAGGTATTTGTCTCGGTAGCGATTGATGCGCAAAATATTCGCACAGGAAATCCTTATAAAGTAATCGTATAAATATTCTAAAAGAAAGCCCGAGGGAGATTCCTCCCTCGGGTTAAATGAGTAATTATTTGAGATAATTACGTGTATTGGCTTTACCCAGTTCTTCTTGGAAAAGATTCAGAAGCGTAATACCTTTTTCCCCAAGTGTTTCTTCTACATGTTTCAGAACAACAGGTTGTGCCGCAGATTTAAACTGATCACGGGCTTCTGCTGACAGGGCGGTAACCTCAATCTTGTCTTTCAAACCCGCCAAGCCACGATCAGAAGCTTCAATAACACGACTAAGGCCACGGCTCGCAACCACACAGGAATTGGCCGCGTAGTTCAAAACACGCTGCTCATCAGCAGTAAGGTCATCCCAGAAAGCCTTTGAGACCATAAAGGTATAAGGCGCAAAAAGATGGTTGGTCAGGGTCATGTATTTCTGAACTTCAGAGAACTTGGCAAACGAGATAATCGGCACCGGATTCATTTGCCCGTCAATTACACCTGTCTGCAAACCGGAATAAACTTCACCCCACGCCAAAGGATAGGCTTCGCCACCAAGTGATTGAATAATCTTCTGATGAGATGGCAAGGTCATTGTACGAACACGAATTCCCTTGAAATCTTCAAGATTTTTAATCGGATGCTTAGAGTTTGTCACCGCAAAGAAACCGCCTGTGTCGGGGAAACCGAGTACCTTTACACCACTGACAGTTTCTTCGATATCTCTGGATAGTTCGGCACCAAAGGGACCATCAAAAACGTCATAGGTCGCTGCATTATGATCAAAGGCAAAAGCCAGATTCAAAACATCAATACGTGGATAGTAAGACGAGATTGCCCCCGTGGAAGTCAATGTCGCCTGTATCACATTATCACGCACCAACTGAACGTGTTCTTTCGCAGACCCGAGTTGATTCGAAGGATAGACTTCAACTTCGATAGAACCGTTCGTATCGGCCTCAACAATATTGGCAAAAACCGCTGTACAGGCATGTGCCGGATTTTCAAACGGGTCCATCTTGTTATCGTGACCGAACTTGAGAACTTTAGGTCCCGCCATTGCCCCCGTAACACTTGAACAAAGCAAAGCACCCACTGCAACAGAAGTCGCCACTTTTTTCAGTAACTTCATTTTACGTCTCCCTATATTTATTTCTTTTTCAAACTTGCGTCTGTAGTTTCAATAAAATGAAGGAGCAGCCGCCACTCCTCATCTCGCTGGGATCAGGCAAATCCCAGTAATCGGGGAAGGGCCAGGGCCAGATCCTCCCAAAAGGCAAAAATGAACAGGATGACGATTTCGGCAATAAGGAAAGGCCATAGCTTTGCCGCTATACGTTCCAGCCTTTCCCCCGTTACAGAAGACAAGACAAAGAGACAGGCCCCTACCGGTGGCGTCATCAAGGATATGTTCAAAGCAAGAACAAAAATGATCCCGGCGTGAATAGGTTCCAGACCAACATGTTCAGTCAATGGTACAAGAACCGGGGCCAGCAAAATCAAGATGGCTGTGATATCCATCACCATCCCAATGGCAAGAAGCAAAAAGATAACCAAACCGATAATGATGTAAGGGTTGTTTGAAATCGACAGAATAGCTTCGGCAATTTCCTGTGGGATGCGGTTAAAGCTCATCCACCATCCCAAAATTGCGGCAAAGGCAATGATGACAAAAATTACCCCGGTGATACGGGCTGTGCGGATCAACATTCCGATAAAATCAGAGACTGTAATTGCACGATAAACCACAACACCAATAAACAACGCATAACCCACGGCAATCGAAGCAGCCTCTGTAGGTGTAACAATGCCACCAAGTATGCCGCCAAGAATGATAATTGGCATAAAGAGTGCCAATATCGAAGACTTAAAAACCTGCCAAAGCTCTCTAAAACTGGACCTCTCTTCCGCTTCTGGAAGATTATTTGCCTTAACACCAACAGCAATAACAATCATACAAACAAGGCAAATCAATAAGCCCGGCAGAATTCCCGCTGCAAACAGCCCACCAATGGAAACCCCCATCAAAGAGCCATAAACAACCATCAAACCAGAGGGAGGAATCGTCGGACCAATAATGGACCCCGCTGCTGTTACTGCACAGGCATAATCCCGGCTATAGCCCCGCTTGACCATTGCCGGAACAAGTGTCTTGCCAAAAGCCGCAGCATCTGCCGTTGCCGCCCCCGTTAAGCCGGCAAAGAAAACCGAAGCAAGCATGTTGGTGTGCGCCAATCCACCCCGGAAATGCCCGACCAATGCCTGTGCCAAAGTCACCAGACGATGTGTAATCCCTGTGTGGTTCATAATTTCACCAGCGAGGATAAAAAAAGGCATTGCCAGAAAAGGAAAGATATTCAGTCCATTGAACATCTTACTTGGAGCCAGTGCAAAAAAAGCACCTCCCCCCATGTCAACAAGCCCAATAACCCCCGCAAGCCCGAGGGCAAAACCAATGGGCATTCCAATCAAAACCAGAACGACAAAAGCAATACCAACGATCATTGAACTGCTCCTGCACCAGACGGTAAGCTATCGTTAGAATCGGTCATTACGTCGCCCTGATCCCTGAAAGCAACCAACAAGACCTGGATCGCAGCAACAGCAGAAGAAACCGGTATCGCGGCAAAAGGCATCGCCAATGTCATACCAAAAATCATGGCCTGACGGTTCCCGCCACCAACAGTAAAATCTATGCCGTACCAACATAAAAAAGCGAACAGGGCAAAAGTCATCACATCAACTAGAATAAGGAGGGGCTTGCGGAAAACCTGTGGCAAACGATCAATTAGGAGGGAAAGGCCGATATGTTCTCTGCGTGCAATCCCTGCCGAGATAGCCAGAAGTGCCGCCCAGATCATCAGATAGCGGGCCAGAACTTCTGGCCAGGGTAGTTGCCAATGAAAAAGATATCGATCAACAACACCCAACCATACATCCAGAACCAATAACAGCATCAGTACAGCAACAATGCGCTCCACAACCCAATTCATTCTTTTACTGGCTTTTGCGGCAAAAGCTCTCATCACCCCTCCCAAAACGTAGCTTAACTACATTTACTGTTCAGAATCGATTTTTGTAAAGTAAAATTACGTAAATTAATTTCATTTTGCAGTAACATGACGTAACTTTATGGACATAACTAGTCCTCATAATCAAAAACCATTGTTTTTGTAATTTAACTACGTAGTATGGATTTATATCGAACTTAAATGCATAAGGATGTTCAATTGGCTGCGACTTTTGATCTGATCACAAAAATAAAAAAAATGGACGGCAGCTTTAAAGCCCGAGAACAACAGGTCGCAACCTACGTACTGAACAACCTTGAAAGCGTTAGCCAAATCAGCGTGAATTCATTAGCCAAGTTTTGCGATGTCAGTGAACCAACTGTCATTCGCTTTTGCAGAAAACTTGGTTGTGATGGCTTCAAGGATTTTAAAATCCAATTGGCACAAAACGTCGCTGTCAGCATGCAATACCTATCCCGCTCGGATAAACCTACCACATCAACAGACAGCACAGTTGATCAGGTTCTGGATGCCCTTATCTCAACGACCGAGATCGCCAAAAATCAAATAAATCACGAGGAGATAGCCCGAGCCGTCGATGCTCTGACCCGAACGAAGACACTCATCTTTTGTGGCGTTGGTGGCGGCTCGACAACGGTTGCCTTTGATGCCGCCAACAGATTCTTCAGACTTGGCATTACAGCCCTGTCTCTTCATGATGCATATCTTCTCAGAATGCATGCCGCCACTCTCGGCCCGGATGACCTTATGTTCTTTATTTCATCAACGGGCACCCCCAGAGCTTTGATTGACACGGCCAAGATTGCTAATCAATACGGCGCCACAACCGTGTGTCTGACCAAACCAAATTCAGAGCTTTCTCAAGTCTGCACCATCACCATCGGTATGGAGCTTCCCGAAGACCCGGACATATATAAACCCACGGCGTCGCGCCTAGTCTTCCTTGCTGTCATTGATATTTTGGCAGCATCTGTCGCACGCCAGATGCCCGAAAAAACCAAAGAGAAGCTGCGCCGGATCAGAGCATCCCTCACTGCTCTTCATGGCAATACAGACCCACAGCCAATTGGGGATTGAGTATGGATTATACTTCACAGGCTGAAACTGTCGTAACAAACGATATCATGACCCCCGCGGTTATAATCGACACACACATCGTTCAAAAAAACATTGAGAAACTGCAAAGTCACTGTGACCAACACGGTATCCTGCTTCGCCCCCACATCAAAACCCATAAATTACCCTCTATGGCCCAGCGCCAGATTTCAGCCGGTGCAATCGGCATTACCTGTCAAAAGATTGGTGAAGCTGAAACGATGGCTAAGGCAGACATCAAAGACATCCTCATTACCTACAACATTATCGGGGCTCAAAAGTTACATAGACTGGAGAAGCTTGCTCAAAGATGTAGCCTGTCTGTTGTTGCCGATAATGCTTATGTCGTGGACGGCCTGGCAAAAACCTTTACCAAGGCCGAATATCCGCTGGAAGTTTTGATTGAGTGCGATACCGGGGCAAATCGCTGCGGTGTACAATCGGCTGAGGAAGCACTTGATCTCGGCCGTTTAATTCACAACGCAAGTGGCCTGACACTTGGTGGATTAATGACCTATCCCCCAATGGGCGACCAGAGCCAAGTGAACAACTGGCTGAAACGTGCAAAAGATCTACTGATAGAAAATGGTCTTCCCTGCCCTAAAATAAGTAACGGCGGCACGCCAAACATGTGGCGTTCACAGGACGTTTCTGTAGCAACAGAACACAGGTCAGGCACCTACATCTATAACGACAGGTCCCTTGTTCAAGCAGGCCTTTGTCGGATTGAAGATTGCGCCCTGAGCGTTCTGGCAACGGTTGTCAGCCGCCCAACAGATGATCGCGCGGTCATAGATGCAGGCTCAAAAATGCTGACATCGGATCTTCTGGGCATGGAAGGCTTCGGCCTGATCAAAGAAGCCCAAGACGCAAAAATTGCCAGCCTGAGTGAAGAACACGGTATCCTTGACCTCAGCAACAGTAAATGGTCACCGAAAGTCGGGGACCAAATTCATATCATCCCCAACCACGCCTGCGTCGTATCCAATATGGTGGATTATGTTTACTTGTTAGACGGCCATCATCTTGAAAAAACAGCGGTAAGTGCAAGAGGTTTAGTAACATAAACCTCAATAACTTAAACCCTTGCAACTAAAGCTAAAGCATTTTGCTTCTCTAGCTTTCCATAACTCGGGGCAGAGTTGCCAACTCAAAACCAGCTTGTTCCAGTCGCTCTTTCACACGACGGGCGATTGCAACGGCTTCAGCAGTATCACCATGAACGCAAATACTATGAATAGGCGTATCAATGCGCTTACCAGATGGCGTGATAATCTTACCTTCCTCTACAAAAGAGAGGATCTGGTCAGCAGACTGCTCAGGATCATGTATTACGGCATGAGGTTCAGACCTTGGAGTCAGGTTTCCGTTCTCATCATAAGTTCTATCTGCAAAAATCTCACCCGCTGTTGGCAAGCCGAGCTCAAGACCAGCCTTACATAGACAAGATCCCGCAGTTGCCAACATGATAAGAGAAGGGTCAACAGCTGCAATTCCACGGGCAATAGCCAAAGACATCCCCATATCAACAGCTGCCATATTATTTAATGCGCCGTGCGGTTTTACATGCGTGACCTTGGTGCCTTGGCTTTTGGCCACGGCCATCAGAGCACCAATTTGATACACCATCATAGCTTCCAGCTCGGGCAATGGCAGATGCATTTTACGACGCCCAAACCCTTGCAAATCAGGGAAGGCCGGATGCGCACCAATACTCACCCCTTTATCCCTGGCTGCACGGGTTACATCTGACATAACCAACGGATCCCCCGCATGGTAACCACAGGCTATATTTGCAGATCCAATGATATCCAGCATCGCCGCATCATTACCAATGGAATACATTCCAAAGCCTTCGCCCATATCAGCATTTAAATTAATTTTTTTCATTTGTGCCTCCCTCTAGATGGCCGGGGAAATGCCCTGTTAAGCTGGCATTCACAACACCACCAATCAAATTTACTTCGTACAAGGCCTTCAAATCCATCACCCCTTCGCCGAAATAATCCTGAATAGATGATATGGCCCGCTCCAATTCTGATTTTCGAGCTTTCCGCGCAGCTTGCGCCTCCTCAAGCGAAACCAGTTGAAAGCAAATTTCATTCCCAGGCACCAACTGCCCAAGAAGCGGAAGGTCCGATGTAATAACTACGCCTATTTTGGGATAACCGCCAATTGTCTGGCAATCGACAAACAAAATAATTGGTTGCCCACTTCCCGGCACCTGAATCGCTCCGGGCACAATTCCATCTGAAATAAGATCACTTCCCTTTTCCGGCAAAGGCTCCAACTCAGGCCCTTCTAACCGAATACCCATTCGATCCACATCGGAACTAACTTTATAGTGCCCCCCAATGAACTTAGAGATCTCGACCTCAGAAAAATAGTCATCCTGTGGACCAGCTAGCACACGGATCGTTTTGGTTAATGTAGAGATGGGGTCAGAAACAATTCTCTCCAGACCATCCTGGGGATGAAGCTGCTTTGTTTGAATTTTATCCCCTGCTTGCAAAGGAAGACCATTCACCCCCCCCAACCGTGCCCGGGCATACGTCGAACAACTATCAAGTACTGGGGCCAAATCAAAACCGCCTTCTACGGTCAGATAGCCAGTTGCACCATCTTTCAATGGATCGACAGCAAGAACATCCCCATCATCCAGAGTTAATGATTGCCAGGGTTTTATGGCTATACTTTCACCACTATCAGCAAATTTGTGTTCAGCAGTTACGTCGCCGGCAAGACCAAGACGTATTCGCCCGCCTTCTGCGATCACTTTTGGCCCCAGAAATCGAAATTCTATTGCGGTTTCAAAGGGTGTATTGCCAACCAAAGCATTTCCCAATTGCAAAGACAGTGAGTCTGCCGCACCACTTCTTGGCACACCAAATCCAGCATAGCCCTGACGCCCTTCATCCTGAAGAGACGCGAGTATGCCCGGAGAAAGGATTTTTAAGACTGCTGCCATCAGCTCTCCCCTTCACAAGAAAGAAAGCTCTGCGGCGCAAGTCGCTCCGCAGATAGATCAGCTTTAATATCGTTATATTCTTCTGTGGTAACAGGCCTGAACTTCACCGAGCCACCCGCGGAGAGTAAACTTGGCTGTGCCCAAGCGCTGTTAAAGAAAGGAACCGGACAGCGGGCAAGCAAATGCCACCCACCAGGGCTTTCCCATGGGTAAACAGCCGTTTGCTCGTTCGCGATACCAACAGATCCCGCCGGGACTCTTACTCGAGGGCTTGTTCTTCTGGGGAATTGTAACCTCTGATCAATCTCTCCCATAAAGGCAAAACCCGGCAAGAAGCCAATCAAAAAAATGTCGTATGTTGCTGACGAGTGAACATCTATGACCTCAGCCACCGAAAGCCCGCTACGCTGGGCAACTTCCTCCAGATCAGGGGCAAATTCACCCTCGTAGCACGCGGGTAGAATCCAAAGTTCTTTGTTTGCCCCCTCATCATTCGATGGCATCTGTGCCAGTGCACCCACGCGTTCTGTCACCTGATTATAATCAACCAAATCCGGGTTCAAACACACCGTTAAAGAGCGACTCGCAGAGATAATATCGAAAACGCCGGGCAAACGCCCCTCTTCAATTTCTTGCTCAACAGAGCGTCTTAAAGCGCGGACTGAGCGCGCTCCGACTGCTCCCTTAAACTGAGAAAACTCAATCGTAAAGGCACTGTCGCCTAATGTAAGGACTCGGATATCCAATTTAGCTCTCTTTGAGTTTTTCGTTATTGAACTACAGCATTAGATACGCATCAACTATAAATCGTTATTGTTTTATTGACTTTTTGTCAACAAAACGTCATCGTTAATTCATGCGTTAATGATGACACAAGTATTTTTGGCTCATTCATCGCGCTGTATTGCTCACCTTTTCCCGAATCAACGAAGAGGATTGAGCCAAAAAGAACGTTTAAGGCCACAAATATCGCTACGAATATTAGGCCAACCGATAGAAAAACCTGGGAGGTTTTAAAAATGAAACTCTTACGTAACTTCACCGCTGGTATTGCCGCCCTTGCGATGGGTGGAATTGCCACAGCAGCTGCTGACACCTGGGATATGCCAACACCATACCCGGACAAAACATTTCATACTGCCAACATCATTGAATTTGCCAAAGATGTAGAAACGGCAACAAACGGTGACCTGAAAATTAAAGTTCATTCCGCCGGATCACTTTTCAAACACCCCGAAATCAAAAATGCTGTTCGTAGTGGTCAGGTTCCAATCGGAGAATTCTTTCTGTCTCGCCTATCGAATGAACATGCTGCATTTGGCGCAGACTCGCTTCCATTCCTTGCGACAAATTATGACGAAGCAGGAAAGCTATGGTCCTCTCAAAAACCTGTGATCAGCAAATTACTAGACAAACAGGGTCTGATGCCTCTTTTCTCTGTTCCATGGCCACCACAAGGGCTTTACACCAAGAAGGAAGTCAACACTGTTGATGACCTCAAAGGCCTTAAGTTCAGAGCTTATAACGCAACGCTAGAGAAGTTCGCCCAGCTTTCAGGTGCAGCACCGACACAGGTAGAAGTTCCTGATATTCCACAAGCTTACGCAACTGGTCGTGTGGAAGCAATGATCACATCCCCGTCCACTGGCGCAAACAGCAAAGCCTGGGACTTTGTTTCTCATTACACACACATTCAAGCGTGGGTACCAAAAAACATTGTGGTGATTAACAAAAAATACTGGCGCAAGCTTGACGAAGCGACACAAAAAGCTGTTTTAGCTGCCGCAGAAAAGGCTGAAAAGCGCGGTTGGGCAATGAGTCAGGAAGAAACAGCTGCAAAAATCAAAGTCATGCAAGACAACGGCGTGACAATCGTGAACCCGCCTGCGGCTGAATTGATGACTGGCCTGAAAGAAGTCGGTGCCGGTATGCTTTCTGATTGGAAAGAATCAGCAGGAAGTGAAGGATCAGAGATCCTCACAGCCTACAACAAATAAGTTCTCTGTTGGGCGGTTCATCTCACCATAGTTTGTGGATAAATCGCCCTTTCTTATACCGGCTTTCATTTAGGCTTTAAATCCCGAGCCTTTAAATCAGAGCTTGATTTGAATAAATGCCTGCGGGCGTGTTCATCACTCAAGAATGTGTATGACCATGAGACAAATACTCAATAAAATATACTCAATAAGCGGTTGGACGGCAGCTTTTTTTATTGTCGCGATTTGCCTCATAGTCATGGCACAGGTTTTCCTGAACCTCCTTGATCGCCTCAGTAGCCGTATCACCGGTGAAGCAATAGGATTAACAATCCCATCTTACGCTGATTTTACCGGCTTTTTTTTAGCTGGCGCCTCATTCCTCGCCCTTGCCTATACACTAAGAGACGGCAGCCACATCAGGGTATCTCTGGTTTTGCAACACCTCTCACCAAAGCTACGTCATGGCGTTGAAATCTGGTGCCTGGCTATCGCAGCGACAATGACTGCTTACTTCACGGTCTACACAGGCTTTTTGGTGCACGAATCATACATATACAACGACCTGTCGCCGGGCATGGTCGCGATACCAATCTGGACACCCATGCTGCCCATGCTCATAGGGTTAGCCATTCTCGCAGTTGCCCTGATAGATGAGCTACTTTGCGTTATGACAGGTGGCCAACCGAGCTACGAAGGCAAGGGTGAAAACTTGCTAGAACAAGATCACGCTGAATAAGGAGGGTAAGAACGATGTCAGAAATTTATTTAACCCTTCTTCTCATGCTCACCCTGTTTGCTCTTCTGGGATCAGGGGTCTGGGTTGCCTTCTCCCTCTTTGGCGTTGGCCTGTTTGGTATGACACTCTTCACAGATGCACCGGTTGGAGATGTTCTTGCCACAACCGTTTGGGGGGCAAGTAATTCATGGGCTCTTGCCGCTTTACCCCTCTTTATCTGGATGGGGGAAATACTGTTTCGATCCCGCTTATCAGAAGATATGTTCAGCGGCCTCTCCCCTTGGATGGGGAAAGTTCCGGGCAAGCTTCTACACGTCAATATCTTTGGCTGCGCAATCTTCGCAGCGGTTTCTGGATCATCCGCCGCAACGGCAGCAACCATTGGCAAGATGTCAATTCCAGAGCTTTCCAAACGCAAATACCCGGAAAGTATGATGATTGGCACCTTGGCCGGATCAGCCACTCTTGGCCTGCTTATTCCGCCATCCATCATTCTGATTGTTTATGGCGTTGCCACGGAGCAGTCCATCGCCCGTCTTTTTATCGCTGGTGTCCTGCCAGGCCTGCTTCTTGTAGGCCTTTTTGTCGGCTTTGTCATTATCTGGGCCATGATGAATAGGGATATTCTGCCCGACGTTATTGAAGAGATATCTCTGGGCGAAAAGCTGAAACGTGCAAAAAGCCTGCTCCCGGTCATCATTCTCATCAGCGGTGTTATTGGCTCCATTTATACGGGCATCGCGTCTCCGACTGATGCCGCAGCTGTTGGTGTCGTTCTGGCCCTCCTCTTATCCTGGTTTACAGGGGACCTGAACAAAACAACATTTTTCGAAGGCTTGATGGGCGCAACCAAAACATCCTGCATGATTGCCTTTATTCTGGCTGGCGCTGCCTTTTTAACAGTGGCCATGGGCTTTACTGGCATCCCCAAACTATTAGCAGAATGGATTGGCGAGCTAGAACTCAGCCCCTATGCCCTCCTCGCGGCACTGACCGTATTTTTTGTTGTACTCGGTTGCTTCCTTGATGGGATCAGTGTTGTCGTTCTGACCACATCAGTGATCATGCCAATGGTAGAGCAGGCAGGCATTGATCCGCTTTGGTTTGGTATATACATCGTCATTGTCGTCGAGATGTCACAGATTACGCCCCCCGTAGGCTTCAATCTCTTTGTTCTACAGGCATTAACCGGGCGAAACATCTTAACGGTTGCAAAGGCTGCCCTGCCATTCTTTGGCCTGTTGATACTGGCGCTTGCTATTATCATTGCCGTTCCGGAAATCGTGACCTACCTTCCGAACAATATGTAGGCAAAATAACCATGCCAACTGCGAAATAATCCGTTCTATTGATCAAAAGGTTCCTGTATGTCTGACAAACCCAAAACTCCGCGCCACATCGTTTCATCGGAACACCTGGCCAGTGATCAGGGATGGCAGATGAGTGAGCTGGAATATGGATTAATCATCGCATTTAATGGCTTTTCCCGTTGGATGGTTCGCTGCATGAATGCCGCTGGGCATCAGGATTTCAACCCTCTGGATGTTCTGGTGCTTCACAATGTAAACCACCGCAATAGGGAAAAACGACTGAACGACATTTGTTTTGTTCTAAACGTAGAAGATCCCCACACAGTGAACTATTCACTAAAAAAGCTGATAAAAGGCAAGCTGGTCAAAGGAACCAAAAAAGGGAAAGAGATTTTTTATTCTACAACAGAGGAAGGCGCTGAAGCTTGCTCTGAGTATAGAAAAATCAGGGAACTGTGTCTGATCGATCCGGCAGTTGCCACCGACACAAGATTTGATGAAGTCACTCATACCGCCCAGATTTTGCGCAGTATTTCCGGACTTTACGATCAAGCCTCCAGAGCCGCAGCGTCTCTTTAGCCCTAAGAAATTCAGAGATAGTTGCCCTAACAACGCCAAGACGCAAAGCTTCGCAAACTTGTAAAGTTTGCGAAATGATTCCACTTGTTTTAACGTGAAGAAATAACAAGAGTGCAAAACAAGCGCTCATAACAAAACAATGTTCTACACAAAAGAACAAAAGGGATAGTGAAACCGTAGTATAACAATACACAAATAAACGGCACACTAAAAACGTCAGGAATAGAGCAATATCCGGAATACAGCTGTGTATTTGCCTGTGAGATGCTCTTGAGGCAACGAACATGGGATCGACAAATAACCACGCAGCACATGTGGAAAATACATTAGAGACAAACGCCGCCGCTCAGAATGCAATCGCAGCTTCATGGCGTCGCTCCAAACTTTTGCACCAACTCTCCCCCGATTACACGCGACCACCTGAACGTATATCTTCTTCGGAACTGAAACAGGCTCGGGAAAAACTCGGCCCGTTAATTCACACTGCAGAGACGAGTCTTGACCGTCTTTATCTAGCCGTTGGAAATGCAGGCTGTTGCGTTGTCCTTGCTGATGCAAGCGGTATCGCAGTTGACAGAAGAGGCGCCGTTGGTGACGACAGAACCTATGATGATTGGGGCCTTTGCACTGGCGCATTATGGAGTGAAGAGAGCGAGGGCACCAATGGCATTGGCACCTGTATCGTTGAAAAACGCCCCCTGACGATCCACAAAGATCAGCATTTCCATAGTAAAAACACGAACCTGTCTTGTAGCGCAGCGCCTATATTTGACCACGAAGGCCATTTACTCGCCGCCATTGACGTCTCATCCAGCCGTGCAGACTTAACACCTGATTTTGCAAAGATTATCTCTTTCTCTGTTATCGATGCCGCCCGACAAATAGAATCAGAGTATTTTCGGCAAACCTACCACAACGTCGATATTATTCTCGCCACACCGCCTAACGGACAACCCGAGATATCCTCCACCCTGCAAACGGCTCTTTTAGCGGTTGATCAGGATGGACTTGTCATTGGTGCCTCCCGGGGGGCACGTCGCCTCTATGGGCTTGAGAATGGCCCCATAAAAGAACCTATTCTACTTGCCGATCTCAGAGGCAGAGAAGTCAATCATGCCAAAGAATACGAACGCGCGGAACGTCGGGTTATCCTTCAGGCACTCGCCCACACAAATGGCAATGTTTCTGCTGCTGCCAGTGCCATGGGCATAAGCCGCGCAACGCTACACCGGAAAATAAAGTTCCTGAAACTGGCTCTCTAGGCTCTGAAAGTGTGTGGGCTGTTTATTTTGATCGCACAGACACATCATACTTCTTTAGGAGTCTCCGAAATTGATGATAACTCAATGACAAGGCTTGTGCTGCATCAGTTTGGTTAAATTGATACTTCTCGAGAGTCTGCGTGAGAATACCACGTTCAAAACCGGCAACCGCTTCGGCAAAATTATTAACGACGACACTCTCTGCCTCTATGGCATCTTGTTTTTTCTTCTCGACTTCTCCGAACCGCCAAGGACTATCAAAGGGATCTATATAGATTTCATCAATTGCTGCCTCAGAGACTGGTAATCTGCAAATCGTCCGCTCAACGGCGTTCTTAAGCTCTCTCACATTACCCGGCCAGGCATAGCCGACAAGCTGCTTTCGCGCCTTCTCTGAAAACCCGGGAAAAAGATCACGCCCAACTTCCCGGATGACTTCCAACGCAAAATGATGAGCCAACGTCAGAATATCTCTGGGCCTCACACGTAAAGGCGGTAATGTCAGAACATCAAAGGCCAAACGATCCAACAGATCCGCCCGAAATCCACCCTCGGCGGCAAGAGCTGGCAAATCAACGTTTGCAGCCCCAATTACGCGCACATCCACATGAAGCGTTTCACTGCCACCAACTCGCTCAAATTCTCCATATTCGATAACACGAAGAACTTTCTCCTGGACCGCACTGGATGCCGTCGCAATCTCATCCAGTATCAAAGTACCGCCATCCGCACGCTCGAACCGCCCAACATGTGTCCGTTGCGCCCCCGTAAAAGCACCACGTTCATGCCCAAACAACTCACTCTCCAACAAGCTATCAGTTAAAGCAGCACAGTTAATTTTGACCAAGGGGCCATCCCAGCGTCGGGATAAATAGTGCAAACGAGATGTAAATAGCTCTTTACCCGTCCCCCGCTCTCCAACCACTAGGCATGGCTTATCGATCAAAGCAAGCTGAGAGGCTTTTTCGACCACATCCAGGAAATGTGGGTCTTCCCCGATAATATTGACAAGAGCATCCATATAATTAGCTACATAAGTTATCTATATTCGCTAATTAATATCGGAATTAGTAGATGAATTTTCAAGTCCATTCTCTAAGTTATTGTTTTTAAATATGATTTAGAATTGGCACACCTCATGCAATCGATCAAAGCATTCTTACTCCTCGAAAGGAAATTGTTATGAGTATCTTTTCCCGTCTGACCGACATTGTTAATTCCAACATCAATTCCCTGTTGGACCGTGCGGAAGAACCGGAAAAAATGGCCCGCCTAATGATTCAGGAAATGGAAGACACCTTGATTGAGGTCCGTTCATCTTCTGTAAAGGCAATTGCCGACAAAAAAGACATTGAGAAAAAGCTCGCAGCACTTGAAACGTCCAAGGCTGAATGGGCAAACAAAGCTGAATTCGCACTTTCAAAAGGTCGTGACGATCTCGCCAAAGGCGCTCTTTTGGCAAAGAGAAAGATTGAGGAGCAAGCTGACGCCCTTCAAGCTGAACTTGGCTATATAGAAGAAAGCCTTGCAAAATCCAACGACGACCTTTCAAAACTTCAGGCAAAACTGGACGAAGCCAAGGCCAAGAAGAAGTCTATGGAAATTCGTTTAAATACAGCTGAAAAAAGAGTAAAACTTCGTAAGACAACTTACGATGGGCGCGTTGATGACGCTCTGGCTCGTTACGATAATCTGGAACGTAAAATCACAGAACTGGATGCGGAAGCTGATTCATATGACCTCGGGCGCACCAAAACGCTTAACGATGAATTCTCGGAACTGGAAGCAGAATCAGAAATCGCTGACGAACTTGCGGCATTGAAGGCAAAAATGTCGAAGTCCAAGAAATAATGCCCCTAGCCTGCAACGGTCCAGAGTGGCCGGGATTTAGAATAAACAGATTTTGAACTGAGAAAGAAAACAAAACAATGAGCTTCGCTGTAGCTTTCTTCGTCCCCTTGGTGGTGTTCCTGTCTATCGTCGCCCCACTCTGGATCATTTTCCATTACATAACAAAGTGGAAAACGATGAAAAAACAAGACCTGGGAAATGGTATGGTTGCTGTCCCCAAAGAAGAACTTTTAAAGATGCGTGACGTTGCGAAAAAGCTGGCTGACCGCGTTGCCACACTAGAAAAAGTACTTGAACAGGATTGACAACCAAACCTGTGCCTAGACACCAACAGCACTCTCACCAAATAAAACAGCGACCAGAAGAGAACGGGATTATTCAAATGCACAATCAAAGAAAAAAATCAGGCTGTCACAGTTATCAGGCCTATCATCATCACGGTCCGGTCAAACGGGTAACGCGCGCTATCGCTGATCGCTTTGGCGTACCACGAAAACTTGTTCTGGCCGCCTTTATTATTGGTCTTTTTATAAACTTTGTTCTGACCTTAATCGTTTTTTTTCTCTCCCTCTACTGGGTAAATAACCCTGGCCGGCTAGAGGGAAAGTTCAACAAAATGGCCAACAAAGCAAAAAACTGGGCGAGCGGTAATAATAGCAGTAAATACCAAACACAATATGCCTATGCAGGCGCGGAACAAACGTCACCCCATGAATATAGCAGAGATGACAATCTGGATTTTTCCGAACTTTGCCGAGAGTTCGAGGATCTGGAACGCCGAACTGCAGATATGGAAAAACATGTGTCTTCTGAAGAATACAAACTCAACAAAGAGTTCCAGAAGATGAAAAAGGATGACAAATAAAGCCTTCTAGTTAAAAAGCACGCTAGATAACATCTGGCGAAACTCGACAGCGCCCCTAGAGTCTCTTTGCCCTAAAGGGCGCTGTCCAATTAACATCATAAATCAAACCTCTTGATCCAAAGCATGCCCCAAAGCCACAACCAGCGTCAGAGCCAAAGTCATGCTTGCAGAAAGTGACCGGAAGGCATGTACTTCGACTTCCTCGACCTCCAAACACACATCTGAATGCTGAGCCAAAGGACTTAAAACGCCATCGCTGATCGAAACGACGGATATATCCTTGTTCTTCGTTTCCCTAACGAGCTGAATAACTTCAGGGGCATAGCTTTTAAAACTAATCGCCAGCAATGCATCTCCCTTACGGATGGAGCGTGCCTGTTCAAAAAACATGCCGCCATTGCCATCTATAAGCACACAGCGTTTTTCCAGCTGTGCCAATGCATACGCCAGATAACTCGCAACAGGAAAAGCCCTTCTTTGCGCCGCCAGATATATAACATCTGCACTCACCAGAACCTCAACAACCTGTTCCAGATTTTCTGGATCAAGCACTTCACGCAGGTTATTCAACGCAGCGACACCACCGTCTATAAAATTGTCCAGCACCACGCTGGAACTATTGGATTGACGTACGTTATCTCTACTTAATGATCGGATACGTTCTTTATAACTGGAATCACTCTCTACAAGGCGCGAACGAAAAACCTTCTGCATTTCACTAAAGCCCGAGTATCCAAAAGTTTTGGCAAAACGGATAAGACTCGAAGGCTGAACCTTTGCACGTTCTGCAACTGCAGAAACGGTTTCCAGCGCCATATCGTTTGGGTTATCCAGTGCATATTCTGCGATCTGCTTCAAGCGTTTGCTAAGTTCACCATGGCGTAATGCCAATTCATCCCTCAATGCATCATAGGTATCAGGCAAAGTCATCAAATAGCCTCTCGTTCTTGAGGTCAGACAAGTGAAACAGGATCACCCGTTTTCAAGGATTCTGTTGCTGCATCTGCCAGGGTCTGCGCCATAAGGCCGTCGTAACCATCTGGCGAAGGTTTTTTGCCCTGCTCGACAACATCGATAAAGGCATTGAGTTCATCTCGGTACGCCGCCATGTAACGCTCTAGAAAGAAATGCTGAACAGGATCAGTCTTGAAACCGGCAGACGTTGCGATTTCCACAGTTGTTTCATGGACATTTCCCGCGCGAAGCATCCCTTTTGATCCGTGAACTTCGATGCGCTGGTCATAGCCATAGCTTGCCCGGCGTGAGTTGGAGATCTGACAAACCTTGCCGCTTGCAGTTTTGAGAACAGCAAGTGCAGTATCCACATCACCAGCATCCCCAATAGTTGGATCAACCAATGCCGAACCAGTGGCGTAGATAGAAACCGGCTCTTCTCCCAAAAGAAAGCGTGCCATATCAAGGTCATGGATCATCATGTCCCTGAACAATCCACCGGATCTCTCAATATAGGAAACCGGAGGTGGTGAAGGATCTCTTGATTGAATGGTAACGATTTCAATATCCCCAATTTCACCATCAGACAATCGTCGTTGTAATGACGCAAAATTAGGATCAAAACGGCGATTGAAACCAATCATCAACGATTGCTTGCACCCCTCAACAACGTCAAGGCAAGAACGAATTCTGTCCGCATCCATGTCCACAGGCTTTTCACAAAAAACAGCTTTGCCTGCACGCGCTCCAGCTTCGATAAAATCTGCATGAGTATCCGTTGAAGAAGCGACAAAAACTGCATGGACATCATCTCGCGCCAACATGTCTTCAACTGACGAGACCTTGGCACCTGTTTTTACCGCCAAAGATTCTGCAGCCTCAACAAAAGCATCTGAAACAGTAATCAGATTTGCCCGACTGTTTGTCACAATATTATCTGCGTGGAGTTGGCCAATCCGACCCGCACCGATTAATCCAAAACCAATCAAAAAACCCTCCATAAGGAATATTTATTCCTAGTTGACTTTTTTATAGAATACATGTTCCATTAATACAAGAACAAGGTATGAAGCTGTTAAGAAGAAATGACAAAAATCATGACAAAGCAACACGATCTTGACGTTATCACCATTGGGCGGGCTTCGGTAGATCTTTACGGTCAGCAGATTGGTGGCCGTCTGGAAGACATGGCAAGCTTCGCAAAATCTGTCGGCGGATGCCCGGCAAACATCGCAATTGGTACGTCGAGATTGGGTTTGCATTCCGGCTTCATCACCCGGGTCGGAGACGAACAGATGGGGCGCTATATCCGAGAGCAAATGGCCCGTGAAAACGTCGCTACCGACGGTATCATCACCGACAAAGAGCGACTGACTGCACTGGTACTATTGGGGGTAAAGGATGATGACACTTTTCCCTTGATTTTCTATCGCGAAAATTGCGCAGACATGGCTCTGTGTGAAGAAGACATTAATCCTGCGTTTATTGATAGATCACAATCGGTTCTCATCAGCGGCACACATTTGTCTAAACCTAATGTTCTTGCTGCAAGCCAAAAAGCTGTATCCATTGCCAAATCTGCAGGTCGCAAAGTTATTCTTGATATCGATTACCGCCCCAATCTTTGGGGGTTGGCCGGTCATGAAGCCGGTGAAGAACGTTTCATTAAATCGGATCTTGTAACAAAGCACCTTCAATCTGTTCTAGCGGACTGTGATCTTATTGTTGGCACCGAAGAAGAAGTTCACATTGCTGGCGGCACGGAAAACACACTCGAAGCCCTTAAAGTCATCCGATCTCTTTCCAAGGCTGTGGTTGTGCTCAAACGCGGCCCTATGGGCTGTGTGGTCTATCCTGACACGATACCGGCAAATCTCGAAGAAGGCATCACAGGTCCCGGCTTTCCCGTTGAAGTTTACAATGTGCTTGGAGCTGGTGATGCCTTTATGTCCGGTTTTTTACGAGGGTGGCTCCGGGGTGAAGACTTTGAGATCTGTGCAAAGTGGGCCAATGCCTGTGGTGCTTTTGCCGTATCACGCCTGCTTTGCTCGCCAGAGATTCCGACATGGGACGAACTACAATACTTCCTGAAAATCGGCAGCAAATACCATGTATTACGCAAGGATCAGGATATCAATCACATTCACTGGGCAACAACACGACGCCCGGCGGATACAAGCCTCATGGCTTTTGCCATTGACCACCGATCACAACTAGAAGATATGGCCGATCGTGCCGGTGTATCTCGCGATCACATCTCTTACTTCAAACAATTAGCCGCACAAGCAGCCAGCAATATCGCGCAGGGACGTCCGAATTATGGCATGCTTCTAGACAGTACCTATGGTGTGAAAGCACTGTTTGATGTCGCAAAAGAACCCTTATGGATTGGGCGTCCTGTGGAATTACCGGGTTCTCGCCCTCTGGATTTTGACCAGATCGAAGATTTGGGATCACATTTGAACGAATGGCCGGTGGATCATGTTGTAAAATGTCTCTGCTTTTACCATCCAGACGACGAAGAAAGCCTCAAGAAACAACAGGAAAAAGCTCTGTTAAGGCTTCACGAAGCAGCACGCAAAGTTGGCCGTGAACTTCTTATTGAAATCATTGCAGGGAAAAATGGTCCTCTTGATGACGAAACAATTTCCACGGTCATGAGCAGACTTTATAATCTAGGCATCAAACCGGACTGGTGGAAACTGGAACCACAGACCAGCACCGTTGCATGGCAAAACATAAGCAGTGTAATCGAAGAAAACGATCCCTATTGCCGGGGGATTGTACTCTTAGGATTGGAAGCACCCGAAGACGAACTCAAAGAAGCTTTTGCCTCTGCGATATCCTCTCCTTGGGTCAAAGGCTTCGCGGTTGGACGCACAATATTTGCCGCCGCTGCAAATGCATGGTTAAAGGGCGAGATTGATGACAAAGCCGCAATTGCAGATATGGAAAATAAATTCCGCCGTTTGACAGATGCATGGATAGAAGTCGAAAAAGCAACACGCGCTTCATGAACAAGAGCCCATACCAACAAAGCCTTTTCAAACACCCGATCTTAAAAGGCGAAGAGTGGGCCGAATTTGGAAAACGAGTTGTGCTAGTTTGGTAGCGATCTTGCCGGAATCAGGTTTGCTTGAAGAAGCAGCGTAAAACAGAACACAGCAACCAATGAATAATTGAATTTAGATGACCCCGTTTAAGCGTACGAGAAATCAGAATGAGCCATTTACTTATAAAACCATCAGCACCTGACCAAAATGGAAAAGTGATAGAAATTACCCCCGACAGTGCTGACTGGGAATATGTTGGCTTTAATATCCATAAACTTGCAAAAGATCAGACCCTGTCTAAACAAACAGCTGACCGGGAAATTTGTCTCGTTTTCATCTCGGGCAAAGGTCAGGTCATCGTAGATGGTCAGGACTTCGGCTCTCTGGGCGAACGCATGTCCCCTTTCGAGGGCGGCCCCTGGTCAGTTTATATCCCCGGAGGATGCACATGGTCTTTAACTGCAAAAACAAATGTGGAATTGGCGATTTGCTCAGCCCCTGTAACATCCTCTCTTGATAAACGCCTCAAACCTCGTGTCATTTCGCCGGAACAGGCAAGCAGAGAGACACGTGGACAGGGTACAAACGTTCGCCATGTAGCCAATATTCTGCCCGAAACCGAGCCTGCGGACAGCCTGCTTGTTGTAGAAGTTATAACACCCGGTGGACACTGGTCTTCCTATCCCCCTCACAAGCATGATCAGGATAAACTGCCAAATGAATCATTGCTTGAAGAAACCTATTATCATCGCCTGAACCCAGCACAGGGTTTTGCCTTCCAGCGAGTTTATACAGATGACAGATCACTGGACGAAACCTTTGCGGTAGAAGATGGCAATGTCGTTTTGGTGCCGAAAGGTTACCATCCTTGCGGTGCCCCTCACGGGTATGACCTCTATTATCTCAATGTTATGGCTGGCCCCAAACGTATCTGGAAATTCCATAACGACCCGGCCCATGAATGGATGCTGAAATCATAAAGATTTAACTCCGCTTAGTTAAATCGATAGTAAAGTGTTTCGGCACTACGCTTAACCTTTCTTGAAGCTCTCCATTCATATAATAGCATGTGACTTATTACACTTCTCTGCAAACCTGATATCTGTGTTTATTTCACCCTATATTTTCTCATGGATAACAACTGCAAATGATCAAGTTAACTCATCAAGGAAACCATCTGATTAACAGCAAAAGAACCGCAAAATATATCTCTGCTGTTTGAGTGAAAATACAAACTAGAGACAAGACCATAGGGAAGCAGGAGCAATCCTGATGCCTCTTCGAATTTTATCAGCCCGATTTTGCACATTCTGACTGGGTCGGGCCGCATTTCGAGTCAGCGGGTTCGGCAATACTGCGGCAAGGCGAGTTGACTGACGTCGGGTTAAATTTTTCGCTGTTGTATTGAAATGATTTTGAGCAGCAGCTTCTGCACCATAAATACCATCGCCAAATTCCGCGATGTTCAAGTAGAGCTCCAAAATGCGTCGCTTCGGTAACAATGTTTCAAGCATCAGAGTAAGCGGGACCTCAAGAAGCTTTCGAACTTTACTGCGTGAGGGCCACAGAAACAGGTTCTTCGCAGTCTGCATAGAAATCGTGCTGGCTCCACGCGAAGCTGATCCCTTGTAAAGGGCCTCTTTCAAAACGATTTCCATTTGTCTCCAGTCAAAGCCTGTATGATCGCAAAATCGTTGATCTTCCGAAACCAGAACTGCCTTCACCAAGTTTGGCGAGACATCCTCCAACTTCACAAAATCATACCTCACAGGCGTACCTCTAAGCACCATAAGAGGCGTCACCAAGGGCGGTAGCACCCGATAAAACAGGATCAGCCCGACAGGAAAGATCACCCCGATAAACACACCCGCCCAAACAAGCCGATGAAGAAACGTTTTCATCTATCCACACTGCCTCATATGAAAATCTTCTTTTCACTTCAATTCATAGTACCTATTACGAGTGAGTTTAATGATCTTGATATTAAGTACAAGCGCGTCTTTCATAAGCTCAAAACCCGCTTCTTTTCAAACTGGTACAGCCCCTTCATTGATTACGAAAGCACACAATCGCCAATGTTTCTGTTAACCGAATTTCGTGATGCCTGTACCTTCCAAAAGAATAATGAATTTCATATTCATGAATTTACCAAAGGATACTCAAGGCTTAACAGTTAAAGATACACCAAACTTATTTCTATCCTTACCCAGTAAAATCTTGGTTGCACCTAATTGAGCTAAAGAAATATCAATTTCTCGAGAAAGAATTTCAAATAACCTTACCAGTCCCTTTTCCCCACCCGCAGCCAATGCAAAAAGGAGAGCACGACCAAGGAATACATAGTCGGCACCCATAGCATACGCCTTGACAATATCTTCACCGGAACGAATACCAGAATCATAAAAAAGAGGAAAATCTTCCCCAATTTCTTTACGAATTTCTTGCAAAGCCAAGATAGGAGGCGGCGCCGCATTAAGTTGGCGACTACCATGACTAGACACCTGTATTGCATCCACTCCAGAATCTTTCAAACGCCTTGCATCCTCACAGGCCAAAACTCCTTTGGCTACCAGATTTCCTGGCCAGGAATCACGTATACGTTCAAAAGTTTTCCAATCCGCAGCGGCCCGGCTTTCTGTACGATCAAAAACATATTCTTTGCCGTCGAAGTTTGCCATCTGGGGTTTCCCGGCTAAAAGAGTTGAAAGAGACCAGCGGGGATGCATTGCAAAATCGACAAACTGGCTGAGACCAATTTTAAAAGGCATCTTAAATCCGTGACGTAGTTCACGAGGACGACGGCCCACTTCAGGTACATCCAAAGTTAAAACAAGCGTTTTATAGCCAATGTTTTTGGCCCGTTCGAGAAGTTTCATCGTGCCCACCCCATCTCCACTGAAATAGAGCTGAAACCAGGCTTGTCCTTCGGATGTTTCGTAAATTTCCTCCATTGTAGTCGAGGAAACAGTAGAAACACCGTGGGGAATTTTGTATTTAGCAGCAAGGCGGGCAAGCATGAGATCTGCGCCCGGAGTTGAGAGATTGCACATTCCCATAGGGCAAATACCAAATGGTCGCTCTTTTTCCTCACCAAAAAGAGAAACCGACAGACTGCGATTACTTACGTTACGCAAGACTCTAGGCATCAAATGAACATCCTGCAAAGCCCGGCGGTTTGCTTCCGGACCAGTTTCATCACCAGCAGCACCATCAATGTAATCAAAAACCATCCAGGGCAATCTACGTTGTGCTAACCGACGGGCATCTGCAACCGAATGTATACCAGCCTCAAATAACATGTTTTATGCCTGTACTGCTTTCATAAATCGATCACGTATAACAACAGGATCCATTGTTATCACTGGCATCTTTGCATTACCGCTTTCACACTTCGAGACAATAACTGTCATTCTTCGCGAAGTAATTGCATCCCTTAGAACCTTAGCAGTCTCTTCCGCACAGCACTCAACTACATTGTCGCAACCACAAGCTCTGGCAACTTCTGTCAGAGACGTTTTTTTACCGGCATAGGTAACCTGATCCCCCGTAGAACCATAAGATCCATTATCAACGATTAGAAGAATATAATTGTCTGCAACATTGTTCGCGATTGTTGGTAAAGTACCAAGATTAGTTAACACAGAGCCATCACCATCAATCACAACAACGGTTTTCTCTTGGGAAAGGGCCAATCCAAGCCCTATTGAAGACGCCAAGCCCATCGTACCAAGCATATAAAAATTAGTTGCCTGATCATCAATAGCATGCAGCTCCTGGCTCGGAATACCGATATTACAAATCACCAATTCATTACGGATAACTGGTGCTATCTCTTTCAATATCTCAGAACGGATCATTACTTAGTACCCTCCCCAAAACGTCGCATCGGTTAATATGGCGACAGGCTTGTTACACATAAAAGTGTACTTCAAAATACTATCCAGTTCCTCAGCATCTTCACGTTTATGAAAGTGATAAGTCGGGATGTTCATTTGTGCCAATAATGCTTTGGTATGCAACGCCATCTCGACCTGGCAAGCGACCGGTTCACCCAATTCCCCGCGGTAAGAAATTAGCATCGGTAGAGGCATTCGGTAGTATTGTGTCAAAGTTGCTAACGTATTCAGAGTGACGCCAAGAGCAGTATTTTGCATAATAATTGCCGGGCGTTTTCCCCCCATCCAGGCACCAGCACAAAGCCCCATGCCCTCGTCTTCTTTATTTGATGGAATATGAAAAACGTCAGGGTGGTTATCTATTTCATCAATGACGCCAGCTAATTGCTTACAAGGAACCGTGGTTACGAAACTAATGTCATTGGCCACCAGATCCTTCACAATCGTCTTATCAATTGATAACACTCTAATTACTCCTATCTGAAATAATTAATTCAATACATTCAATAAGTTTACAGATGCCTGAGCACATGAACATTACAGCAAGCATGTCGAACGATACGCGAAGCCGTCGAGCCAAGGAAATAATCACTTAGCCCTGGCTTATGAGAACCAACGATCACCAGATCGGCATCAATATCCTTTGCATAATCCATTATAGCCTGAGCCGAATGCCCTTTGAGCATCTTGGCCTGAACTCCCTCTTCTCCTGCAACTCTTTCAGCAAGGCGATCTTCAGCAGCTGCGTAGGCTTTGGCAACAACATCTTCGTCCAAAAAAGCGTACGGATCCACTAGGTGTTTCGTAAACATGGACTGCAATAATCTCCCCTTTTTCATCACAAAGATTACGCGCAAGGGTCATCGCTTTGTGAGCAAAACCATGAGCCAGTGATAGGGAAAGGATGATGCGCTTATACATAATTGCGTCTCTTAAATTATGGCAAAATTTCAGGCTGTAAAATGATCTTAGGTGCAGAACATTGACCTTCATAAATATCTTTAAAAGCCTGCGCACCTTCTGAAAGTGAACGCTTTTCAACCCAGTTCAATTCACCGAGACGATCATCAAATATTGCTATCGCCGTTTGATTAAAATCTTTTTGAGTGTAGGTGTAAGTCCCAATAAATGTAATTTCCTGCAGCGTCATACGTCGAATATCAAGACCACCTTCATTGTCGCCCAACCCTATATGAGCGATTACACCTCCGGGCAAAACATATTTAGTTGCAACCTCTCTTGTTCCGGCAAAACCAACACCATCAATAACGATATCAAACATGATATTATCAGTTAGTTCATTAAGCCCGATGACATTGATTTCTCTTATACGAGCAAGGTAATCTCGGCGCACAGGATTGGTTTCAAGAAGAGTTACATTTTGAACACCCTGCGCCTTGATACTCAAGGCCGCACCTACTCCGATAGCCCCCCCGCCTAATATTAAAGCAGAAGGTTTTGTGATTGAATTATCCAAAGATTCTTGAACCATACGTGATGCATGCCATCCACAAGCAATCGGTTCTGTTAAAGCTGCTTTAGTCAAAGAAACATGATCAGGAATAAACACGAGGTTATTGCGTGGTATAGCAACCAATTCAGCAAAAGCCCCCTCGCGAGGAAACATCGAAATAATTTGCCTTTTTGCACACAAGTTCTCACGACCAGATAAACAGACCGAACACTTCAGGCATGAAACCAAAGGATTAATCGCGACCCGTTTCCCGTCATTTTCTCCGCCCTGAATAAAACCAGCTGCTTCATGCCCGAGGATCAAAGGTGCTGGACGACGTTCATCATGCCCAAGATAAGCATGCATATCCGATCCACAAATCCCCACATGAGAAACACAGACCAGCTCTTCACCTTCTTGCGGAACAGCATCGGGGACATCCTGATAATCGAGTTGTTTTGGGCCCATATAAAGCAAAGCTTTCATTTTGCAGTAAACCCTCCATCAACCATCAGAACCTGGCCTGTGACATATCCAGATGCTTCCGAACAAAGGAATAGCAGAGGGCCATCCATGTCTTCTGGTTCACCATTCCGTTTCAAACAAGTCAGAGCAGCATTTCTTGATGCACGTTCCGGATCAGCAAAGACAGCTGCAGTCAGTTCTGTTTTAAAAAAACCAGGTCCGATAGCGTTTATACAAATTCCATACTCAGACCAAGCTTCTGCCATTGCACGAGTTAGTTGACCAATACCAGCTTTTGAGGCTCCATACGCAATGCCACCTGGAAACGCACGCGTTGTTTGAAGTGATGCAAAGTTAACAATACGCCCCCATTGTTTTTTCTTCATCCCTTCAAGCAAGTGTTTACTCAGAAAAAAGGGTATGGTCAGGTTAAGTGCGAGGGTCGTGTCCCATCCTTCTACTGTAACATCATCGGCAGCTTCACGGGTATTAATACCCGCAGCATGAATTAGGATATCTGGATAACCATACGGTTCGCATATCTGTCGAGCTAAATCTTCGATGTTATCCCGATTACAAAGATCATAAGAAATGGTATGCGTATCTCCGTGAGATTCAGCCTGCCATTCTTGCAAAACATCTTGACGTCTGGCGACCCCAATGACCTTTGCCCCTGCCCCTGTCAAAACAGTTGCAGCTCTTCGTCCCAGGCCAGAACTGGCACCCGTTACACAGGCAACTTTGCCCCTAACATCAAAGAGAGTGGAAACACGATTATGCATTGGATCAACCCACTGTCAGGTCAAAGACTTCATCAGGAAAATATTTGGCAAGGCGTACATCCGCAGCCCGCGCATGCCCTTCCATCCCTTCCAGGCGTGAAATTCTTGCCGTCGCTTCTCCTATTCGTTTGGAGGCTTCTTTCGTCGATTGCTGCCAAGTCACAATCTTCATGTACTTGTGAACAGAAAGTCCCCCTGTATAAGACGCAGCACCAGATGTTGGCAAAACGTGATTAGTACCTGATGCTTTATCCCCATACGATACGGTCGTTTCTTCCCCCAGAAACAAAGAGCCATAACAGGTCAAACGATTACGCCACCAATCCAGGTTTTCGGCCTGAACCGTGAGGTGTTCAGGAGCATAACGATCAGATGTCCGGGCCATCTCTTCTTTCGTGTCACAAAGAATAACTTCGGCATAGTCACGCCAAGCTGCTGCTGCGTTATCACGATTCAACTCGGGTAAATCATCAATTAAATCAGGGACATGTTTCATAACTTCTTCGGCAATCATCTGGCTGTCCGTTACAAGCCACACAGGCGAGTTGTAACCGTGTTCAGCCTGACTCACCAGGTCCACAGCGATCACTTTTGGGTCCGCGGTTTTATCAGCTAAAATCAAACTGTCGGTTGGACCAGCAATCATGTCAATCCCAACACGTCCGAACAGTATACGCTTGGCTTCTGCAACAAACTGATTACCTGGACCGACAAGAATATTTGCTTTGGGCAAATCGAACAGGCCAAAAGTCATTGCAGCTACGCCCTGCACCCCCCCCATTGCCATGATTGTATCTGCACCGCTTTTATACGCAGCATAAACTATTGCCGGTGCAACTCCGTCTTCAGGGCGTGGTGGCGAACAGGCAATAATTCGTTCACAGCCTGCTACTCTGGCTGTTGTCACAGTCATGATCGCACTGGCAATGTGGCTATATCGGCCCCCAGGGATGTAACATCCGGCTGTGTGTACAGGGATAGATTTTTGTCCCGCAACCAAGCCTGGAATGATTTCAACTTCGATATCCTGTAATGTCGTTTTTTGTGCTTCAGCAAAACGCTTCACGTTATCATGTGCAAAGTCGATGTCACGCTTCAAACGATCAGGGACCAAGGCAATTGCCGCCTCTATTTCTTCCTTTGTCAATATGACATTGCCTTTGTACTGATCAAACCTGGCAGCATATGATAATGCAGCAGCATCACCACCAGCTTCAATATCATCAAGGATATTTTGAACGATATCAGATACATCATTCGCATCAGATTTAGAGGTTAAAGTTGCCTTCTTTAAATATGTAATTGACATCTTTCTTAATCCTACTTGTAAATATCAGGCAAAAGTGTTGTCGAGATTTCTGGAACGTACGCAATGAGCAGCACAACCATCAGCATAAAGAAGACAAAGGGGACAGCACGTGACGCAATCTTGAGGATTGATTCACCGGTGATTCCGGAAACGACAAAGAGGTTTAAACCCAAAGGCGGTGTAATAAATCCAACACCAAGCGCCGTAATCATCATGATACAAAACTGGATTTCGTTCATACCAATGTTATCTGCCAATGGTTTGAGAATTGGCGCCAGAATGACAATGTTAGGCGTTGTTTCCATGATACAACCAGCCGCAATCAAAATACCGATCATCAATAAAATCAATATGACGGGATCGCTGGTCAAAGATGTTACGGAATAAACAAAGCCTTGCGGCACACCCATAATTGCAAGCGCTTGAGCCAAGGGAAGAGAGAAGGCGATAATTGGTAAAATAATGCCGTTAACCTTAGCAGAACTAACCAGCATTGAGGGGAAATCAGATAACTTTAAAGTTCCCAGAGCCAACCCGAGAATAACAGTAACAACAACTGCCACAGCACCTGCTTCTGTCGGCGTTAAGCGGCCAGAAAAAATCCCGTAAAAAATGATCCCCGGTACAACAAAAGCATACCATCCAGATTTTATAGCAGCCCCTACATTACCCAGCCATTCCCCTGCTGAGATTTCACCTCCGCCTTCATAAGCGTAAATTCGATTCATCACGATATTGGTGATCAGAATAGATATAAGAATTGCCAGTCCCGGGACCAGAGCGGCAAGGAAAAGTGTTGAAGCCGATATTCCAAGAACCAAACCGATGATAATATACGCAATCGATGGCGGAATAAGGATTCCAGTACAAGCTCCTGCTGCGACCAATGCACATGCATAAGGGCGTGGGTACCCGCTCTCGACAAGACGATCTATTGTCATACGTCCAACAGCTGCAGCACCCGCAGCATCCGACCCGGAAATGGCTGAAAACATGCCACAAACGAGGACTGTTGCAGAACCAAAACCACCTCGTGTCCAACAGGTTAAGGCATCTGCCACATCAAGAAATTTCCGGCTCAATCCTGTTCTGACCAGAACATCCCCTGTTAAGATGAATAAAGGCACAGCCGTTAGCGCAAATGCATCTATTCCATCAAAAAGGCTTTCGCCAATTAAAGATAAAGGCAAGTCACCAGACATAACCAGCATCGCAATTGCCGCGACACCAATAGACGCCCAAACAGGCACCGCCGTTGCGCAAAGCACAACAAACAAAAGGATTGGAAGATAAAAATCCCATCCAAGATCAACTGCCTGATTTAAAGTGTTCCAGAGCATTAAATTCCCCAATCAGTCAAACAGGCGATCGCCTTCATACACAGGATTTCCATCACGCAAGCTTTTCACATCTCGTAAAAAAGATTGAATTAAACGCCAAATCATCAGAGAAAACCCAAAAGGCACAGCAAACAGGAACCAGACCATTGATACGCGGAGACCATGGCTGACGGACCCGAACTTCGCAGAAACAAGAACTGTTTCAAACGACCAGTACAAAGCAACAAGCGCAACAGCAAACATCACCATATCGCCGAAGATATAAAGTAACGTTTTTGCCCGCCTGCCAAGATAGTGCATGACTACATCAATACGAATGTGAGCTCTTTCTTTCACAGCCGCAGCAGCCCCAACCCATGCCAGATAGATGAAGGAATATCGGACAATTTCCTCACCCCAGATTGATGAGTAGCTGAATATTTCACGCCGCAGGACTTCAACTGCCATGGTAACAACCAGCATTGTATAGAAAACCAGTAATGCCCACCGTTCGGCATTCAAATCCAGGGCTTTCAGAAAACCCTTCATGGGCTTGCCTCCAAACCAATAATCTAAAACAGATTAATATTTTTCAGACTTGTTGATGGATTCAGTATTTTCAGCCTGCCATAAGTCATGCGCCCAAAGGCACTATTGGCTTGGCCTCAACCATGAAACAAATATTCATGCAAGGTTCCATTAATTTGAAACCTTGCATTATATATCTTATCAGGCGTCATGTACGTAATAACGTCCCTGAGTAGATGCTGCTTCTTCCAGCTTTGAGAAAGCATCAAGGGAGCCCGCCAGTTCTTTCTTGAAAACATCCCAGTCAGGATGTTGATAGCCCCCGGTTTCTTTCCACTCTGCCAATTGATCCTGCGACAGACTGTGAAATTCAACACCCGATTTAGTGAGTTCAGACATAGCATAGGCTCTTGCAGCTGGAACCTTAGCAAGGTTTTGCTGGGCCGTGATCTCTGAAGCAAATTCGATAGCTTCCTGAACATCCGCGGGCAGGGAATTAAACCATTCCAGATTGCAAGAATAGACCTGACTGTCAGGAACTGCCTGCGTGAAGGTTACATGGCTTAGAATATCTTTAAATCCAAAGACATAAAGTGCCCCAACAGATGGATCCAAAGCATCGGCAACGCCCTGTTTGATCGCAGATGGTGTTTCACCCCAGGCGATTGGTGTCGGGTTCGCCCCTACAAGGCGGTAATATTGTTGCAACATCTTGGACCCAGGCACTCTAAATTTAACACCAGCCAGATCGCTTGGTGTAATAACAGCATTCCCTCCTTTACGGACGGCAACAACACGCGGGTCAATGACAACATAAAACAGTGCTTTGAAACCAGATGCTTCAACCTTTGGATGGACTTCTTTTTTCCATGCCTCAGAGGTAACAAGGTTGGTAAATCGCTGATTAGAACCACAAAAATAAGGCATATTAATTAGATCAACGGTAGAAGCAAAAGGTGCAAAGTTTGACAGTGAATGCTGAGCAGCTTGAATTGTTCCTGTTTGAACTTTCTGAGCCAAAGCCCCGCCAGCCCCCAACTGACCGCCAGGTGCAAGTTTCACATAGACCTTACCATTCGTTGCATTTTGAATGTTCTCTTTTAGATCCAGCTGCAGAATTGGGTAACTCCGCGATGCTCCTAAAATATAGGCCGTCGCAATAGTCATAATATGATCAGCAGCTTTTTCACGCTCATTTTCTTCAATTGCAGTCTGCGCTGCGGCTTCTTCAGACCACAAGGTGCCGGCAGCCCCAGCTACAACGGCTGCAGTAAAAGCACTCGATCCAAACAGTTTGAAAAAATTACGGCGCTCGTTTGATTCAATTTCTTTATGATCGTTATCCATTTCAAGCCTCCCAAATGGCTATATTTTCAGCTGCTCTTGTTTTTTTCTTTTTGAACAGCTTCCTTTTGCAAAATCATCGCCACAAAAGCGATAACCGCAGCGAAAAGAACAAGCATTTCTGTCACATCACCAAGGAAGACGGCTTGTCCAGATGATCCCAAAACGACATTGCTTGCAAAGATAAGAAACAGAAGAATTGCAATAATTCGGAGCATAAGCTCCCCCGTGTCTGGTGATCATTTAGTTTCGTTATTAAGCACAATGTAAGCGCTTACATTATTTTTTGCAAGCGCTTACATTTATCATGTATAGTTAAGTCGTCTAAAAGCCCTTGATGCCCGGTAGATATAAAAACCAATTCAGCAACAATACGGAGATCACAAAGTAATTGAAAAATCAGGCTCTTCCAACTTTAGCCGATGTTGCGAAACGCGCTAAAGTTTCCACAGCAACTGTATCCAGGTGTCTCAATTTTCCGGATCAGGTTTCAGCCTCGACTCGAGATAGAGTTATGTCAGCAATTACTGAGTTAGGCTACACACCAAACTTTGGTGCACGTGTTTTAGCTGCCAAACGGACAAATACAATTGGCGCAATAATTCCGACAATGGAAAATGCAATTTTTGCTCGGGGTCTTCAGGCTTTTCAGGAAGAGCTTAAGTATCATGGTTTTACGCTACTGGTAGCAAGTTCATCCTATCGGGAGGAGATAGAAGAAGAACAAATCCATAAACTGGTGTCACGTGGTGCTGACGGATTACTTCTCATTGGAGCTCATCGGTCTGATAAAATATATAAGTTTCTGGAGCAACGAAATATTCCAGTTGTATTGAGTTGGGTATTTCGACCAGATCTTAATCAGTACTCCGTTGGTTTTGATAACTGTGAAGCCATGAAAGAATTAACCAATAAAATAATTGATCTGGGGCATAAAAATATTGCCGTAATTTCTGCTTCTATGCACAATAATGACCGGGCCTATCAACGTGTTCTGGGTATAAAATCCGCCCTTAAAGATGCAAACATCGAAGAACAAAGCTTGACGATTTACGAAACATCCTACGGTATAGACGAAGGTGCTGAAGCTTTTAAAAAAGTCATAAAAACAAAAACAAGACCGACAGTAATCCTCTGTGGAAATGATGTTCTCGCTGCGGGTGCGATGAGACAAGCCAAGAAAATGGGTATTAGAATACCTCAGGATATTTCTATTACTGGTTTTGACGACCTCCAGCTCGCCAGCATTGTATCCCCCTCTTTGACAACCGTTCATGTACCCCACAGGAAAATGGGTAAAGACGCCGCACAAATTCTTGTCAATCTAGTAACAGGCCGTAAAGTCAAAGAAAAAAGCATAAAACTTGAAACGACTTTGTGCATACGAGAATCCCTAGGCCCGGTCAAATAACATGGCAGTCTCCCGACAATAACAAACACCCCACCGTGTTTCCACTAAGGCGTTGATTTTATTGGTTGCGGGGGTAGGATTTGAACCTACGACCTTCAGGTTATGAGCCTGACGAGCTACCGGGCTGCTCCACCCCGCGTTCGGGTGATATTAGTCTTTTAACGATGCTTCGAGCTTTGCTCTCGCTTCCTCGTTTTTCTGCGGGCGGACGCCATTTTATTCGATGGTGTCCTTGTCTTACTTCGTTCGGAATTTTGCGATGGATGCTTAGCCTTACCGAACGTTAGTGAGGCAAGCCATTGAGGCGTCCGGAACGTAGTGAGGAAACGAGCCTGGATAGGCGAAGTAT
>NZ_OMPU01000009.1 GCF_900313065.1 Kiloniella sp. EL199 | reverse complement strand
GATCAGGACTTCCTGATGCCAATCGAAGACGTGTTCTCTATCTCAGGCCGTGGTACAGTTGTTACCGGTCGTGTTGAGACAGGTGTTCTTAAAGTTGGTGAAGAGATCGAGATCGTTGGTATCCGTGATACTCAGAAAACGACTTGTACTGGTGTTGAAATGTTCCGCAAGCTTCTCGATCAGGGTGAAGCGGGTGATAACGTTGGTGCACTTCTACGTGGCGTTGGTCGTGAAGATGTTGAGCGTGGTCAGGTTCTTGCGAAGCCAGGTTCGATTACGCCTCACACAAACTTCAAGGCAGAAGCTTATATTCTGACGAAAGAAGAGGGTGGTCGTCACACACCATTCTTCTCTAACTATCGTCCACAGTTTTACTTCCGTACCACAGATGTTACGGGTGTTGTTTCTCTGCCAGAGGGTACAGAGATGGTAATGCCAGGTGATAACATTGCTATGGATGTTGAGCTTATTGCGCCAATCGCGATGAGCGATGGTCTGCGTTTTGCGATCCGTGAAGGCGGCCGTACCGTTGGTGCTGGTGTCGTTTCAAGCATCTCAAAATAAAATAAAAAAACGTTGATAGCGACGGGGCGTCCTGTTAGAACGCCCCGTCTCCAAGTTGATCTTCTCCGATTCACTTGGATGCAACGAAAAAATGTAGGAGAGTAGCTCAATTGGTAGAGCACCGGTCTCCAAAACCGGGGGTTGTGGGTTCGAGTCCCTCCTCTCCTGCCACTTAGAACCCAGCGTGTGCTGGGTTTTGGCATAGTTGGCACCAGGTCTTATTTCTTGCAAATAATACGGTGTATAACTAAATAAGTTTGTATCGATCCGCTCTGTAAGAGCATTAAGTCAAAGGCGTTTGAGAATGGCAAAGACCAACCCCGGTCAGCTCATGAAGGAATTTCGTCAGGAACTGAGCAAAGTTACCTGGCCAACCCGTAAAGAGACTCTCGTTACCACTGGTATGGTGTTCGTGATGGTTACTCTGACGGCGACATTCTTCTTTCTCGTCGACTTGGTTCTTAATCAGGGTGTGAAACTTGTCTTAGGTCTGGGAGGATAAAATCATGGCTGTACGTTGGTATGTAATCCATGTCTATTCCGGATTTGAAAAAAAAGTAGCTGAATCCATTCGTGAGCAAGCTGCTAAAAAGGGTATGGAAGACCGTTTTGAAGAAGTGCTGGTTCCTACTGAAGAAGTAGTCGAGATGCGCCGCGGTCAACGTATTAATGCTGAGCGTAAGTTCTTTCCCGGTTATGTGATGGTCAAGATGGACCTGACGGATGAGAGCTGGCACTTGGTGAAAGATACGCCAAAAGTTACAGGTTTTCTTGGTGGGAAGGGGCGTCCTTTGCCGATATCCGAGCGGGAAGCGCAGGCAATGCTGCAGCAGGTCCAGGAAGGTGTCGATCGTCCTCGTCCATCTGTTACGTTTGAGGTTGGGGAAACCATTCGTGTTAGCGATGGTCCGTTTGCTTCGTTTAACGGTGTTGTTGAAGAAGTTGACGAAGAAAAAGCCCGTCTCAAGGTTGCTGTCTCTATCTTTGGTCGTTCAACGCCGGTTGAACTGGAATACGATCAGGTCGAGAAGCAGTAAAATCGTTTCAAGTTTTTCGTTAAGCGATCATATGTGTGGTTGCTCCTGGTGCGGTGGGCCTGCCATAGCCATACCGCGCACCCAAACTAAATGAGGGTAAATCAATGGCAAAGAAAATCGAAGGCTATATCAAGCTTGAGATCCCTGCTGGTGCTGCTAATCCATCACCACCTGTGGGTCCTGCGCTTGGTCAGCGTGGTCTTAATATCATGGAATTCTGTAAGGCATTTAATGCTGCAACAGGTGACATGGAGAAAAACACTCCAGTTCCTGTTATCATTACTGCATACAGTGACCGTTCTTTCACATTCGTTACAAAAACGCCACCTGCCAGCTTCTATCTGAAAAAAGCTGCAGGCCTTGCTAAGGGTTCTTCTGAAACCGGTAAGGGTTATGTTGGTTCTGTAACAATGGATCAGGTTCGTGAGATTGCTCAGACTAAACTTGTAGATCTGAACGCAAACGATCTGGATGCTGCTAGCCAAATCATTATGGGTACAGCGCGTTCCATGGGCTTGGAAGTGAAGGGATAAGATCATGGCGAAAAAAGGTAAGCGTATTTCAAGCGCCTATGAAGGTCTTGACCGTGAAAAGCTTTATGATCTTGGTGAAGCTGTAAAGCACATCAAAGCTAATGCAAAAACAAAGTTCGACGAAACTCTGGAAATTGCGATGAACCTGGGTGTTGACCCACGTCATGCTGACCAGAACGTTCGCGGCGTTGTTCCTTTGCCACACGGTACAGGTAAATCTGTTCGTGTTGCTGTTTTTGCACGTGATGCAAAAGCTGAAGAAGCGAAAGAAGCTGGTGCGGAAATCGTTGGTGCTGAAGATCTTATGGAGAAGATCCAGGGCGGCGAAATGGATTTCGATCGTGTGATTGCGACTCCTGACATGATGGCTATTGTTGGTCGTCTTGGTAAGGTTCTTGGTCCTCGCGGTCTTATGCCAAACCCGAAACTTGGTACTGTTACTCCTGACGTTAAAGGCGCTGTTGAAGCTGCTAAATCCGGTCAGGTTGAGTTCCGTGCCGAGAAAGCCGGTATTGTTCACGCTGGCATTGGCAAAATGAGCTTTGGTGAAGATCAGTTGGTTGAGAACGTTCGCGCGTTCGTAGCCGCGATCAACAAAGCGAAGCCAGCAGGCGCAAAAGGTACATATGTAAAGCGTGTTGCGATCTCATCCACGATGGGTCCAGGCGTTAAACTGGAAGTTTCTTCACTTTCTGCAGAGTAATCTCTGTACGTAGAGAAATTTTTGGTGTATTAGGGCATCACTCAGCGGGAGAATTCGTTCTTCCGCTGTTCCTGCAGCAGGATTTTTAATTCTGTTGCGACCTGTCCGAGACTGTGGGTGTTGTGCTTCGGCGGAACTTAAGTCCTTGTGGGGCCTACATAGACGGGAAGCGAGTTATAGCACGCCGGGTCCTCCGGCTGTGTAAGGCTTGAACTTCCAGGACAGGCGAACCGAATCCTTCTAGTGATGAGGGGTTCTCGTGCAAATCGATCTGAATTCATTTGGCCGAGTCCATGTGAGTTAGATCAAAAACGAGCGGAGCTACCGTGGATCGTACACAGAAAGAACAGCTCGTCGCTTTCCTTAAGGAAGTCTTCGACGACTCCGGCCTTGTTGTTGTTACTCAGCAATCTGGTCTGACAGTTTCAGAAGTTTCCGAATTGCGTTCAGACGCAAGGGATAACGGCGCTAGCTACAAAGTTGCGAAAAACCGGCTGGCGAAAATTGCTCTTGACGGCACGAAATTTGAGGCACTGAAGCCACTGTTTACTGGTCCAACAGCTGTTACGACATCTGTTGACCCAATTGCAGCGGCTAAAGTCTGCGTCGAGTTCGCCAAGAAGAACGAGAAGCTGACTGTTGTCGGTGGTGCGATGGGTGACACAATCCTTGATGCTGATGGCGTTAAGGCTCTTGCAACTCTTCCTTCACTCGACGAATTGCGCGGCAAACTGGTTGGCCTGTTGCAGGCGCCTGCTACAAAAGTTGCAGGTGTTACGCAAGCTCCGGCTGGTCAGCTAGCACGCGTATTTGGTGCCTACGGGTCTCAAGGCGAAGCTGCTTAACGGTTTTGTTAAATTTTCTCTGTTCAAGCCTTTAGAGGATATGAATTATTATGGCTGATCTTGATAAATTGGTTGACGAACTGTCCAAACTGACAGTTCTTGAAGCTGCTGAACTTTCCAAAAAGCTTGAAGAGCACTGGGGCGTTTCTGCTGCTGCTCCTGTAGCTGTAGCTGCTGCTGCTGGCGGCGGTGATGCTGGTGGTGCTGCTGCTGAAAAGACTGAGTTCGATGTTGTTCTGGCTTCTGTTGGTGATAAGAAAATCAACGTAATTAAAGAAGTTCGCGGCATCACAGGCCTTGGTCTGAAAGAAGCAAAAGAGCTAGTTGAATCTGCTCCTAAAGCTGTTAAAGAAGGTGTCGATAAAGCAGAAGCTGAAGACATCAAAGGTAAACTGGAAGCAGCTGGCGCAACTGTAGAAGTCAAGTAATTTTGGCTCTTGCGTCACTACCAGTTTTAGAAAACCCGGCCGGTACACAGCGCAAGCTGTGTGTCGCGCCGGTTTTCTGCGCCTTTCAGGGGTAAGGCGTGAAATTATCCTGAAGCTAACTAAGTTGTTCGGGTTAACACGGACAGATTTGTTGGCGATTGTTTAGACATTTATTGGCGTTGGGGAGCCTCCCTTTCGTCAACACCCAATGGGACGAGGACGTTACTGACATGGCGAGATCGTTTACGGGTCGCAAGCGCATTCGCAAGGACTTCGGGCGTATCACGGAAGTGAGCACTATGCCTAATTTGATTGAAGTCCAGAAAGCATCTTACGATCAGTTCCTACAGGTAGGCGTTCCTGCTGCTGAGCGCAAAACTACCGGACTTCAAGAAGTATTTGAATCGATTTTCTCGATCAAAGATTTTGCTGAAAAGTCTGAACTGCAGTTTCTGCGTTACGAGCTGGAACAACCTAAGTTTGACGTAGAAGAATGCCAACAACGTGGCATTACCTATGCTGCACCTCTCAAGGTTACCTTGAGGCTGGTCGTTTGGGACGTAGACGAAGATACTGGCGCAAGATCAATCCGTGACATCAAGGAACAAGATGTCTACATGGGTGATCTGCCGATGATGACGCGTTACGGTACATTTGTTGTGAATGGCACTGAGCGTGTAATCGTTTCTCAGATGCACCGTAGTCCCGGTGTATTCTTTGACCATGATCGTGGCAAAACCCATTCATCAGGTAAATTCCTGTTTGCTGCTCGCGTTATCCCTTACCGTGGTTCATGGCTTGACCTTGAATTTGATGCGAAAGACCTTGTCTATGTTCGTATCGATCGCCGCCGTAAGCTTCCTGCTACAACGCTATTACTCGCGCTTGATAATGCAGAAACGGCTGCACGTCGCGCTGAGCTGGAAGAAGCAAACGAAGTTCTTGATCCTCAAGAAGCACAGGGTATGTCACCAGAAGATCTGTTGAACTTCTTTTATGACACTGTGACTTATGAAAAATCCGGAAACGGCTGGAAGCGTCCTTTTGATGCTGAAGCCTTGAAGGGTGTTAAGCTTAACAACGATCTTATTGATGCGAAAACGGGTGATGTTGCTGCGGAAGCAGGAACGAAGTTGACACCGCGTCAAATTCGTAAGCTGGTTGATGGTGGTCTGACGGATATTTTTGTCCCAGGTGATGATCTGTTTGGATCTTACATTGCGAATGATCACATCAATGCATCTACTGGTGAAGTTATTTGTGAAGCTGGTGAAGAAATTACCGAAGAGCTTTTGGAAGAACTTGCTGGTACAGGACTTTCTGAAATTGAAGTTCTCGGTATCGACAATGTGAAGGTTGGTCCATATATCCGTAACACACTTGCTGCGGATAAGAATGCAACACGTGAAGATGCTCTTCTGGATATCTATCGTGTGATGCGTCCTGGTGAGCCTCCAACCCTTGAAGCTGCTGAAAAAATGTTCAACGGTCTGTTCTTTGATTCAGAGCGCTATGATCTTTCTTCTGTTGGCCGTGTGAAGATGAACGCACGTCTTGATTTCGAGACTGATGACCAGCTTCGTACATTGCGTCGTGAAGACATCATGGAGATCGTCAAGATCCTCTGCGAACTGAAAGATGGTAAGGGTGAAATTGATGATATCGATCACCTTGGTAACCGTCGTGTTCGTTCTGTTGGTGAGTTGATGGAAAACCAGTTCCGCGTCGGCCTCCTGCGTATGGAACGTGCGATCAAGGAGCGCATGAGCTCTGTTGAGATCGACACGGTTATGCCTCACGATCTGATCAATGCGAAACCTGTTGCTGCTGCTATTCGTGAATTCTTTGGTTCTTCACAGCTTTCACAGTTTATGGATCAGACGAACCCGCTTTCAGAAATTACGCACAAGCGTCGTGTTTCTGCATTGGGCCCTGGCGGTCTAACGCGTGAGCGTGCTGGCTTTGAGGTTCGTGACGTGCATGCAACGCACTACGGACGTATCTGCCCGATTGAGACACCAGAGGGACCAAACATTGGTCTGATTAACTCTCTGGCGACTTTCGCGCGCGTGAATCCTTATGGCTTTATTGAGAGCCCGTATCGCAAAGTTGTTGACGGTGTTGTTACTGATGAGGTTGTTTACCTCAGCGCGATCGAAGAAGGTCGTTATACAATTGCGGAAGCAAATGCTGCACTGAACGAAGACAATACTTTTGTGGAAGAACTGGTTTCTTGCCGTAAGAGTGGTGACTACTTCATTTCGCGTAGTGAAGATATCAACCTGATTGATGTGTCGCCGAAACAGCTCGTTTCTGTTGCTGCTGCTTTGATTCCGTTCCTTGAAAACGATGATGCGAACCGTGCTCTTATGGGCTCTAACATGCAACGTCAGGCGGTTCCGCTGCTTAAAGCAGAAGCACCGTTTGTTGGAACAGGTATGGAGCCACGTGTTGCGCAGGATTCCGGTGTATCTATTTCAGCACGCCGTGGTGGTGTTGTTGACCAGGTAGATGCAACGCGTATCGTTGTTCGTGTTCGTGATGACATGTCCACGGGTGAGGGCGCGGTCGACATTTATAACCTGTCGAAATTCCAGCGTTCAAATCAGGGTACATGTATTAACCAACGTCCGTTGGTTAAAGTTGGTGACCGTGTTTCCCGCGGTGACATCATGGCTGATGGTCCTTCTACTGATCTTGGCGAATTGGCTCTTGGTCGTAACGTTCTCGTGGCATTTATGCCTTGGAATGGTTATAACTATGAAGATTCAATTCTGATCTCTGAGCGTATTGTACGCGACGATGTCTTTACTTCAATTCATATCGAAGCTTATGAAGTAATGGCACGTGATACCAAGCTTGGTCAGGAAGAAATCACACGTGATATTCCAAACGTTGGTGAAGATGCCCTTCGCAACCTCGATGAAGCTGGTATGGTTTACATCGGTGCTGAAGTTCAGCCGGGTGATATCCTTGTTGGTAAGGTAACGCCAAAAGGCGAGTCTCCGATGACGCCGGAAGAAAAACTTCTTCGTGCGATCTTTGGTGAAAAAGCATCTGACGTTCGCGATACATCCCTTCGCGTTCCTCCTGGGGGCGTTGGTACTGTTGTTGACGTACGCGTCTTCTCTCGCCGTGGTGTTGAGAAAGATGAGCGTGAACTTGCTATTGAGCGTCTGGAAATCGAACATCTTGCGAAAGACCGTGATGATGAACGTGGTATTCTGGAACGTTCCTTCTATGATCGTCTGAAAGAATTCGTTCTTGGTAATGTTGTTGTTAGTGGTCCAAAGGGTATGTCTACCGGTGTTAAGGTTGACGAAGCTCTTCTTGCTGACTTCACACCTGGCCAGTGGCGTCAGATTGCTGTTGAAGACGATGCCGCCCAGACTGAAATTGAAGCACTTAACAAGCAGTTTGAAGAGTCAATTGACGAACTGACAAAGCGCTTTGATGACAAGGTTCAAAAGCTACAGCGTGGTGATGAGCTTCTTCCTGGCGTGATGAAGATGGTTAAAGTCTTTGTTGCTGTGAAGCGTAAGCTTCAGCCTGGTGATAAGATGGCTGGTCGTCACGGAAACAAAGGTGTTATCTCTCGCATTATGCCTGTGGAAGATATGCCTTATACCGAAGATGGCACACCTGTTGATATCGTGTTGAACCCTCTGGGTGTTCCATCACGTATGAACGTTGGTCAAATCCTCGAAACTCACTTGGGTTGGGCGTGTCGTGGCCTTGGTCACCAGATTGGTGATATGGCTGTGGATGCGCGTCGTACAGGTGATTACGATAATCTTAAATCTAAGTTACTCGATGTTTATGGTGAAAAAGACTATAACGACGACATCATAGATATGAATACTGATGAGCTTGACGAACTGGGTTACAACCTACGTAACGGTGTTCCGATTGCAACTCCTGTATTTGATGGTGCCAAGGAAAAAGACGTCGTTGAGATGCTGGAAAAGGCCGGATTGGATAGTTCTGGTCAGGTTCGTCTCATTGATGGTCGTACCGGTGAACAGTTCGACCGTAGTGTAACCGTTGGTTATATCTATATGTTGAAACTGCATCACCTTGTTGACGACAAGATCCATGCACGTTCTATTGGCCCATACTCTCTTGTTACGCAGCAGCCATTGGGCGGTAAAGCTCAGTTTGGTGGACAGCGTTTCGGTGAGATGGAGGTTTGGGCACTCGAAGCTTATGGTGCTGCTTATACCTTGCAGGAAATGTTGACAGTTAAATCTGATGACGTGTCCGGACGTACCAAAGTTTATGAAGCTATCGTCAAGGGTGATGAGAACTTCGAAGCAGGTATTCCTGAGTCCTTTAACGTTTTGGTCAAAGAGCTTCGTTCTCTTGGTCTGAATGTGGAATTGACACAAAGTGATGCTTGATAACAGGGGCCTTCGAGCCCCTGTAATTAACGTTAAAGATTTAGTGAATAAAATTTTGTCGGGAGACACCGATGTCCAATGAGTTGATGAATATTTTCGGCCAAACTTCTGGGCCAGCGACGTTCGATCAGATCAGGATCTCTATTGCGAGCCCTGAGCGGATCCGTTCATGGTCATTTGGCGAAATCAAGAAGCCAGAAACCATCAACTATCGTACTTTTAAACCAGAACGCGACGGCCTTTTCTGTGCGCGAATTTTTGGTCCGATTAAAGATTACGAATGCTTGTGTGGTAAATACAAGCGTATGAAATATCGTGGTATTATCTGTGAAAAATGTGGTGTTGAAGTCACACTTTCCAAGGTACGTCGCGAACGTATGGGTCACATTGAACTGGCGAGCCCGGTTGCACATATTTGGTTCTTGAAATCTCTTCCTAGCCGTATTGGCCTTTTGGTTGATATGCCGCTGAAAGATCTGGAACGTATTCTCTATTTCGAGAATTTCGTTGTTGTTGAGCCTGGGCTGACACCGATGAAACAGCATCAGCTGCTTTCTGAAGAAGAGTTCATGGATGCGCAAGACGAGTACGGTGATGATGCTTTCACTGCGAAAATTGGTGCTGAAGCGATTAAGGATATCCTGAGTAATCTTGATCTTGAAGAAGAGAAAGATGATATCCGTCAGGAACTTCGTGATACCAATTCCGAAGCAAAGCGTAAGAAGCTTGTTAAGCGTCTTAAAATTGTCGAAGCTTTCCTGGAATCAGGATCGCGCCCAGAGTGGATGATTCTGGATGTTGTTCCAGTGATCCCACCAGAGCTTCGCCCGCTTGTTCCTTTGGATGGTGGTCGTTTTGCGACATCAGATCTTAACGATCTTTACCGTCGTGTGATTAACCGTAATAACCGCTTGAAGCGTCTGATTGAGCTGCGTGCGCCTGATATTATCGTACGTAATGAAAAACGTATGCTTCAGGAATCCGTCGATGCTCTCTTCGATAACGGTCGTCGTGGTCGTGTAATTACCGGTGCTAACAAGCGTCCTCTGAAATCTCTTTCAGACATGTTGAAAGGTAAACAGGGTCGTTTCCGTCAGAACCTTCTGGGTAAACGTGTCGACTATTCCGGTCGTTCGGTTATCGTGGTTGGTCCGGAATTGAAACTGCATCAGTGTGGTTTGCCGAAGAAGATGGCGCTTGAACTTTTCAAGCCGTTTATTTACTCCAAGCTTGAACTTTACGGTTTGGCGACAACCATTAAAGCTGCAAAGCGTATGGTTGAGAAAGCCCGCCCGGAAGTTTGGGATATTCTGGAAGAGGTAATCCGTGAGCATCCTGTGATGCTGAACCGTGCGCCAACACTTCATAGACTTGGTATCCAGGCGTTTGAACCTACATTGATCGAAGGTAAAGCTATCCAGCTTCACCCATTGGTATGTACTGCGTTTAACGCTGACTTTGATGGCGATCAAATGGCTGTCCACGTGCCGCTTTCTCTGGAAGCGCAGCTGGAAGCTCGTGTCTTGATGATGTCTACCAACAACATCCTGTCCCCTGCGAACGGTAAACCGATTATTGTTCCTTCTCAGGATATTGTTCTTGGTATCTACTATCTTTCCATGATGAACGAAGGTGATGTCGGTGAAGGTATGGCCTTTGGTGATATGGCTGAGATTGATCATGCTTTGAACAACAAAGTGATCTCGCTACATACCAAAATAAAAGCACGTTACCATTCTGTTGATGCGGAAGGTAATCCGACGTCAACTCTGGAAGAAACGACGGCGGGTCGTATGAAGCTTGCCGAGCTTTATCCACGTCATCCTAAGTTGCCGTTCTCTATGCTGAACCGTTTGCTTCCAAAACGTGAAGTGTCTGAAGTGATTGATATGGTTTATCGTCATTGTGGTCAGAAAGAGACTGTGATTTTCTGTGACCAGATCATGAAACTTGGTTTCAGTCACGCTTGTAAAGCTGGTATTTCGTTCGGTAAAGACGACATGCAGATCCCTGCTGCGAAAGAAGCATTGATCGAAGAAGCTCAAGCACAGGTGAAAGAGTTTGAACAGCAGTATCTTGATGGTCTGATCACACGTGGTGAGAAGTACAACAAGGTCGTTGATATTTGGGCGCAGTGTTCTGACCGTGTTGCCGATGAGATGATGGAAGTTATCGGATCAGGTAAAGGCGACAAGGTAAACTCTGTTTACATGATGGCACACTCTGGTGCGCGTGGTTCTGCGGCTCAGATTAAACAGCTTGCGGGTATGCGTGGTTTGATGGCTAAACCGGATGGCTCTATTATTGAGACACCAATTATTTCAAACTTTAAAGAAGGCCTAACCGTTCTTGAGTACTTCAACTCAACGCACGGTGCACGTAAAGGTCTTGCGGATACAGCGCTTAAAACTGCGAACTCTGGTTATTTGACACGTCGTCTTGTTGATGTTGCACAGGATGCAATTATCACCGAAGAAGATTGTGGTACAGAGACTGGTATGAACATTGCCGCTGTTATTGATGGTGGTGAAGTGATCGCTTCCTTGAGTGAGCGCTTGCTTGGACGTACGACAATGTCAGATATGGTTAGCCCGCTAACCAAAGAGGTCATTGTTCCTGCCGGGCAGATCATTTCAGAGGAACATCTGGACGAAATCGATCGTTCTGGTTTGGACTCTGTTCTTGTACGTTCGCCGCTGATGTGTGAATCCAAAAGTGGTGTTTGTGCGCAGTGTTATGGACGTGACTTGTCTCGTGGTACGAAGGTTTATTCTGGTGAAGCTGTTGGTGTTATCGCAGCTCAGTCTATTGGTGAGCCGGGTACGCAGCTAACAATGCGTACTTTCCACATTGGTGGTGCTGCGCAGGGTGGTTCAGAACAATCATCTATCGAAGCGTCTCTTGATGGTACTGTTCACATTAAAAATCGTAACGTGGTTGTTAATTCCGACGGCTTGCCAATTGTGATGGGCCGTAGTCAGGAATTGATTATCCGTGACGAAAATAACCGTGAACGTGCACGTCACCGTTTGCAGTATGGTGCCAAGTTACTTGTTGACGAAGGCGTTGCCTGTAAAAAAGGTCAAAAGTTGGCAGAATGGGATCCGTATACGACCCCGATCATCTCTGAAAGAGAAGGTATTGCCAATTTCGTTGACTTGGTTGACGGTGTTTCCATGCGTGAAGTCGTTGATGAAACAACGGGTATTTCCAACCGCGAAGTTGTGGAATGGAAAACAGCATCAAAAGGTTCTGATCTGAAGCCACGTATTACACTACGTGACGAAAACGGTGAAGTTATCTTGCTCGATAATGATATGGAAGCACGTTACTTCCTGTCAGTTGGTGCGATCCTTTCTGTTGAGCCTGGTACTGAAATTAAAGCTGGTGACGTTCTTGCGCGTATCCCGCGCGAAGGATCGAAAACACGTGATATTACCGGTGGTCTACCACGTGTTGCTGAGCTTTTCGAAGCACGTAAACCTAAAGATTTCGCTGTTATGTCTGAAATCGCAGGTCGTGTTGAGTATGGTAAAGACTACAAAGCCAAGCGTCGGATTGTTGTTCGTTCCGAAGACGAGAGCATCGAGCCACGCGAATATCTACTTCCAAAAGGTAGACACCTAGCTGTTCAAGAGGGTGACCTCGTTGAAGTCGGCGATCTACTTATGGATGGTAGCTTGGTTCTACACGATATTCTGGATGTTCTTGGGGTTGAGGCTTTGGCTGATTATCTCGTTAACGAAATCCAGAGTGTTTACCGTCTGCAAGGCGTGAAGATTAACGATAAACATATCGAAGTCATCATTCGCCAAATGCTGCAGAAAATTGAAATTATCGACGGTGGTGACACAACCTTCCTGGTTGGTGAAACTGCAGACCGCGAAGAGTTCGTGGAAGAAAACGAAAAAGCAATTAAAGAAGGTGGTCGTGTTGCGACTGGTCGTCCAATCCTGCAAGGGATTACGAAAGCCAGCTTGCAGACCCGTTCATTTATCTCTGCTGCTTCGTTCCAGGAAACAACACGCGTTCTGACCGAAGCTGCGACCCATGGTAAAATGGATACACTGATCGGGCTGAAAGAAAACGTTATTGTTGGTCGCCTGATACCTGCGGGTACTGGTGCTGTAATGAAGCGAGTTAAGAAACTTGCTGAAGAACAGGATCAGATCATCGCAGCGTCTCAGGATGCCGCAGCGATTGAGGCTATCGACTCTAGCCTCCCTGGTGAACAGACTCCTGCTGAGTAAGAAATTACTCTGTTAGGTAAAAAAGTTTAATCTTGACCAGAGGCGCAGGAAACTGCGCTTCTGGTTAAAGATTTTGTTGGAACCGTCAAAAATTGCTTGCAAGACTTGACGGGTGAGGGACGCAACAATAGTATGCGCCCACTTTCGGGAAGTCATCTCCTGCCGTGAGGCGTGGGGTGTGGACTCGATACCCAAGCTTTCTAACTGTTACACAGGATTGAGATGTCCGCGGACGTTGTTATCCGAACGCGTGACAATTAGTACTGTAATACTGGCTTTAAGGATTGCCTGATGCCTACAATTAACCAATTGATCCGTAAACCGCGTAAAGCGCCGTTTCAGCGGACCAAAGTACCGGCGCTAGAATCATGCCCACAAAAACGTGGTGTATGTACTCGTGTTTATACCACGACGCCGAAAAAACCTAACTCTGCTCTTCGTAAAGTTGCACGTGTGCGTCTGACGAATGGGTTTGAAGTTACTAGCTACATTCCAGGCGAAGGTCATAACCTTCAAGAACACTCTGTCGTGATGATTCGCGGCGGTCGTGTGAAGGATTTGCCTGGTGTTCGTTATCATGTAATTCGTGGTACTCTGGATACTCAGGGTGTCAAAGATCGTCGCCAACGTCGTTCAAAATACGGCGCGAAGCGTCCGAAGTAAGGCAAAGGATCTACCATGTCTCGTCGCCATAGAGCTGAGAAGCGTGAAATCCTGCCAGACCCAAAGTTTGGTGATATCACGCTAAGTAAATTTATGAACTGCCTGATGCTTGACGGTAAAAAAGCAGTTGCTGAAAAGATCGTTTACGGTGCGCTTGAGCGTATTGAAGAACGTAATAAAACAGAAGATACAGTTTCTGTTTTTCATGAAGCACTAGGTAATGTTCGTCCGGATTTGGAAGTTCGCTCCCGCCGTGTTGGTGGTGCAACTTACCAGGTTCCAGTTGAAGTTCGCTCTACACGTGCCCAAGCCCTCGCCATTCGTTGGTTGATTGGTGCTGCGCGTAAGCGTTCTGAAAATACAATGGTTGACCGTCTAGCTAATGAGCTGATGGATGCTGCTAACAACCGCGGTGCTGCTGTTAAGAAGCGTGAAGACACGCATAAAATGGCAGAGGCTAACAAAGCCTTCTCACACTACCGTTGGTAATTTAAAGAGGTCATCGTTATGTCACGGACGACCCCGCTTGAGCGGTATCGTAACATCGGTATCATGGCACACATTGATGCTGGTAAAACAACAACCACAGAACGTATTCTGTATTATACTGGCGTGTCTCACAAAATTGGTGAAGTACACGACGGTAATGCGACTATGGACTGGATGGAGCAGGAGCAAGAGCGAGGTATTACCATTACCTCTGCTGCAACAACCTGTTTCTGGAATGATCACCGTATTAACATCATTGATACACCGGGCCACGTTGACTTCACGATTGAAGTTGAGCGTTCCTTGCGTGTTCTCGATGGTGCGGTAGCTGTCTTTGATTCGGTTGCTGGTGTTGAGCCTCAATCTGAAACAGTTTGGCGTCAGGCTGATAAATACAGTGTTCCTCGTATGTGTTTCGTCAACAAGATGGATCGTACAGGTGCTGATTTCTATCGCTGCGTCGATATGATGGTTAAGCGTCTAAGCGCTGTTCCTCTCGTTCTACAAATTCCAATCGGCGCAGAAGCCGAATATAAAGGTGTTGTAGATCTTCTGAAAATGAAGGCGATCGTCTGGAATGACGAAAGCATGGGTGCGAACTACGACGAAGAAGACATTCCTGCAGATCTCGTAGATAAAGCGAACGAATATCGTGAGCAGCTTATCGAACTTGCTGTTGAGCAAGACGAAGCCGTTATGGAAGCTTACCTTGAAGGTCAAGAGCCAGATATGGAAACGCTTAAGCGTTGTATCCGTACTGGTACAATGAACCTTTCTTTCGTTCCTGTTCTGAACGGTACTGCATTTAAGAACAAAGGTGTTCAGCCTTTGCTTGATGCTGTTATCGATTATATGCCGTCTCCGCTAGACATCGACGATGTTCAGGGTGTTCACCCTGATACAGAAGCTGAAGATTCACGTCCAACTTCTGATGATGCGCCAGCTTCTGGTCTTGCTTTCAAGATCATGACTGACCCATTTGTTGGTTCGTTGACATTCGTACGTATTTACTCTGGTGTTCTTGAGACTGGTACTCAGATCACGAACTCTGTTAAGGGTAAGCGCGAGCGTATTGGTCGTATGCTTCAGATGCATGCGAACAGCCGTGAAGATGTTAAACAGGCACGCGCAGGTGACATCGTTGCTATTGCGGGTCTTAAAGATACAACAACTGGTGACACACTCTGTGATAACCTCAAGCCAATTATTCTTGAGCGTATGGAATTCCCAGAGCCTGTTATCGAGGTTGCTGTTGAGCCTAAGACTAAAGCTGACCAGGAAAAAATGGGTATCGCTCTGAACCGTTTGGCTCAGGAAGATCCTTCTTTCCGTGTATCTTCTGATAACGAAAGTGGTCAGACTGTCATCAAAGGCATGGGTGAGCTTCACCTTGATATTCTTGTTGACCGTATGCGTCGTGAATTTAAAGTTGATGCGAACGTTGGTGCGCCACAGGTTGCTTATCGTGAAACAATCACACGTAAGTGTGAAATTGATTACACGCATAAGAAACAGTCTGGTGGTTCAGGTCAGTTCGCGCGTATCAAAGTTGAATTTGAACCATTGGAGCCAGGCTCAGGGTTTGAATTTGAAAGCAAGATTGTCGGTGGTTCTGTTCCTCGTGAATACATCCCTGGTGTTGAAAAAGGACTTACGCAGTCCAATGACGCCGGTGTTGTCGCGGGCTTCCCGATGATCGACTACAAGGCTACCCTGATTGATGGTGCTAGCCACGATGTCGATTCTTCTGTGCTTGCCTTTGAGATCGCTGCTAAAGCAGCATTCCGTGAAGGTATTCCGAAGGGCGGTTCCGTTCTTCTTGAACCTGTCATGAAGGTCGAAGTTGTAACACCTGACGAATACATGGGTGATATCATTGGTGATCTGAACAGCCGTCGCGGTCAAGTTCAGGGCATGGATGCACGCGGTAATGCTCAGGTTATTAACGCAATGGTGCCTTTGGCAAACATGTTTGGTTACGTAAACAACCTGCGCTCTATGAGCCAGGGTCGTGCACAATATTCAATGGTCTTTGATCACTACGAGCAGGTGCCTAAGGCAGTTGCTGACGAAGTGGTTGCTAAACTGGCTTAACAGCCTCTACTAAAGACTTAATAGGAGTTATAGCCGATGGCTAAGGAAAAGTTTGAGCGGACGAAACCGCACTGTAACGTAGGCACAATTGGTCACGTTGACCATGGTAAGACAACTCTTACTGCTGCGATCACAAAAGTATTGGCTGAGCAGAACGGCCAGGACGCGACAGCGTTTGAAGATATTGATAAGGCACCTGAAGAGCGTGCACGTGGTATCACCATTTCTACGGCACACGTTGAGTATGAGACAGAAGGTCGTCACTATGCTCACGTTGACTGCCCGGGTCACGCTGACTATGTGAAGAACATGAT
>NZ_OMPU01000001.1 GCF_900313065.1 Kiloniella sp. EL199 | reverse complement strand
ATGTGTATAWGCGATATGGATGATACCGCTGCGACGGATATAGCATTGAGTTCGACTTCAGTATCGGAGAGTGCAGGCATTGGCACTGTTGTTGGGACGCTTTCAGCCACAGATGCGGACAGTAGTTCCTTTAGCTACAGTATTGTCTCTGATCCCGATAGCAAGTTCACTATAGATGGCAATGAGCTCAAGCTTGCCGCAGGTGTTGATGCCGAGAGTGCGACATCACATTCCGTCACCGTTGAAGTAACAGACGGAGCAGGCAACAGTTATCAGGAGACTTTCTCCATTGGTGTTTCCGATGTGGATGATACCGCTGCAACAGATATAGCATTGAGTTCGACTTCAGTATCGGAGAGTGCAGGCATTGGCACTGTTGTTGGGACGCTTTCAGCTACAGATGCGGACAGTAGTTCCTTTAGCTACAGTATTGTCTCAGATCCCGATAGCAAGTTCACTATTGATGGCAATGAGCTCAAGCTTGCCGCAGGTGTTGATTACGAACAGACTAATTCTCACAGTGTGACTGTTGAGGTGACCGATGGAGCAGGCAACAGCTATCAGGAGACCTTCTCCATCGGTGTTTCTGATGTGAATGATACCGCTACTACTGATATTAACGATCCTGGTGATATGTCAGGGGCCACTTTAATCGGAACTTCAGGTGATGATGTTTTAAGTGGGACGGTTCATAAGGATGAAATCTGGGGGCTAGATGGAAATGATGTTATCTCTGGCAGTAATCAGGCTGATACGCTTGTCGGTGGTGAAGGAAATGATGTGCTGTCAGGTGGAAATTCCGGCGATATCTTGTATGGTGGGGCTGGTCAGGATGTTATGGATGGAGATACCGGCGCCGATACGCTTTACGGGGGATCTGGAAGCGACAATATGGCCGGCGGCCAAGGCACAGATACTTTATATGGTGGATCCGGAAGTGACAATATGGCCGGAGAACAGGGCAATGATCTTTTTGTTTTTGATGGGTCTAACGAAACAGGAGATGCCGATTGGGTCGATGGGGGGCAAGGTACAGATACCATTGATCTGACGAACGCGCTAGATGGCTGGACAGTCGTCTTGGATAATGGAGACAGTTTTTCTAGCGCTGATGCCTATGATCCATCATTATTGACGGATGATTCTGGGACAATAACAACAGGGAATGGCGCAACGATATCATTTGAGAGTGTTGAAAGTTTTACATGGTAATTTTGATTGATAGATGGATTTTAATGACGACCATTTTAATGGGGAAAAGGATATTTTGAAAAATTCCAACTGGTTAAATAGGTATCAAATTACCAGTGCGATGCCTCATTTGGAATTCCCAAAACTTGGTACACCCACGAATATGGCTGTTATCAGTGCTTTAACGCAAATGGAAAACAGTCAATGGTGGTCAGCAGATGAAATCAAGGAAGTACAGTTCACACAACTATATCAACTTATCCGACATGCAATCAAAACCGTTCCTTACTACAAAGAATTAAACGTTCCCAAAAATGCAGAAGATTTACAGCGGATTTGGCATGATATCCCCATTTTAGAGCGGGGCAATATTGTTGGGAAAAGTGATGATCTTGTTTCTTTGCATCCGCCCAGAAGTCATGGAAAGATAAATACTCAATATACTTCAGGGTCAACAGGACAACCGATTGGCGTGAAGAATACTCAATTGAGCAGAATATTCTGGCGTGCCTTTACAACACGAGATCATATTTGGCACGAGCGAGATCCGAATTGGAAGTTGGGCCATATAAGGGTGGCAAAAAAAGGAACAGCGGAATATCCGGGTACTGTCGGTCAAGGATGGGGAGCACTTAAAGGAAAAAATGCTCTGATTGAAACCGGACCAATTGCGGGTTTAAATATCAATACCAGAGTTGAAGATCAGGCAGAATGGCTGGTCCGGAATGATCCTGATTTTTTGATTACCTATCCCAGTGTGATACAGAAATTGGCTGAATATTGCTCTAAAAACAAAATTCAACCCTCAAATTTAAAACAGGTTGAAACGATATCGGAAGTTTTAACTGATAAGGTTCGAAAGCTTGTATACCGTGCTTTTGGCGTTAAAATTGTTGATCTCTACTCAACAAGGGAACTTGGGTATTTAGGGTTACAGTGCCCGGAAAATAATCATTATCATGTGCAAAGCGAAGGGGTTTACCTTGAGGTTGTGGATGATGAAGGTAAACCGTGCCCAATTGGTGTCCCCGGGAAAATAGTTGTTACGCCGTTACATAATTTTGTTATGCCTTTGGTTCGCTATGCTGTTGGTGATTACGGTGTCATGGGAGAAAGCTGTTCATGTGGTCGTGGCCTGCCGGTTTTGAAATCTATTTTAGGCAGAGAGAGAAACAGGCTACGCCAACCTGACGGTCAGTATCGCTGGATAGCAATATCCGCCAAAGAATATGGCGAATTACTTGAAATTGCACCTATTCGTGAATACCAAATTATTCAGGTTTCGTTTGAAAAGCTGGAATTGAATGTTGCTGTTTATGGGGAGCTATCAGAGCAGCAGTTCCAGAAGCTTTCTATTTGGGCAAAAAAGGCACTATCTTTCGAGGGTGAGGTCGTTGTTAATTGTTATGCAGATCTCGAGCGGGCAGCTAACGGAAAACTTGAACTGTTTAAAAGCCTTGTTGAGTAAGCTCAACGCTCACCAAATGAACTGTCCAGGGCTCTGTAAATAGGCTTGAGTAAATATTGCATCACAGTACGCTCACCAGTGTTGATGTCTGCATCAAGGACCATTCCTGGTAAAATCAAATTCCGTTCGGGGTTGTTTCCTACATAATTTTTATCAAGATCAATTCTGCCCTTATAAAAGGGCTCACCTTCTTCATCCTGAAATGTTGAAGCCGAGATGTGGGTTAATACGCCTGATACATTACCAAAGCGGGATACATCATAAGACGTTATTTTGATTTTCGCAGGTTGTCCAATTTTGAGGTGACCAACGTCTTTTGGTTGTATCTCTATTTCGGCTATAAGCTTTTCGGAAAGGGGCACAATTTCCATAAGAACATCACCGGGACCAATAACAGCACTTATTGTCCTGGTGGCTAGTCCTTTGATAATACCGTCTGTTGGTGCTGTAATTTCTAGTCGGGAAACCCTATCTATCAGTTTGGCTTTTGCTTCTCTGACTTCTGCTAATTCGGCAGTTACAGATCCCATTTCAAGAAGTGAATCATTTCTTAGATTGGCTTCTAATTCAATGAGGCTATTTTGGGCTTCTATTTTTGCTTCTCGTGAGCGAATGATATCGCCTTGAACGAGTAATAATTCTCCTGTCACCTGTGTCAGGGATCGTTCAACATCTAATAAGCTGGCGCGTGCCTCAATTCCTTTTTTGTATAGATTTCTATGTAACTCTACTTGTTCATTTGTGATAACTATTTGTTTTTTAATGTTTTGTTCTCGATTGACCAAAGATTTCGTTTCACTGTCTCTTTGTTCTATACGTGATTGTAAAACAGATTTCTGGCTTTTGAGGGCTTCAAGTTGTAACGCGAGAATTGCTTTTTGATCATTGACCAGGTCCGGATAATCTTTCGCAAAGTTGAAATCGGGAGACCGTCCTAAAACAAACGCTTCCAACCTTTCTGCTCGCAATGCTAAGCCTGCTTCACGGGCTTTTAGCTGTTCCAATTCTCCTCGGGCTACAGTTTCATCCAATCGAAGTAAAAGGTCTCCTTTTTTTACAATTTCTCCATTATCAATCAAGATTTCGGAAATAATGCCGCCTTCAAGATGTTGTACAACATGCAAATTTCCCGCTGGTACGATACTCCCACGAGTTGAAGATCTTTCGCTGATCTGTGCTGATATCGCCCAGATGCCAACGCAAGTAAAAATGGTAACAACAACGATAATAAATTGTCCCAAAAGCTTTGGTGGTCCACCTTCTTCCAATAAAAGAGGCTGGGAAAGAAAACGAATAAGAGATCTGTTCACACGGACAGGCAGGCTCTTTTTTACTTTCATATCGCTCATGATATCACCTGTTCTCAGATACTATGTTAACGGGTGGCATTGGTTTTCCCATGCCAAGTTTTCCCATGCCAAGTTTTTCCATAACAGGTCCTGGTGGGCCATTTAATACAACTGTTCCATTTTCAAGATAAAGTATTCTGTCGGCTTGACGCATATGACTTGGACGATGAGTGACAGCTACGATTGTTGTTTGTCCCCTCAGGTTATTTATCTTGTCGAGCAAGAGTGCGTCGCCTGCCCAATCGAGATTATTCGCAGGTTCGTCCAATAGCATAATGTTTGCTTGCTTGATATATGCGCGCGCCAAGAGAAGTTTTTGTTTAAATCCAGCTGGAAGCTGACGTTGCAGTTGATCGGTAATGCGTGTTTCTAAACCGTTTGAAAGTTCTTTAATTTCCTCTTCCAAACCTACCTCCTTAATTGCCTGTAAGATTAGCTCTTTGCTGGCGCCAGGCTCTGACAATTGAAGGTTCTGGATAATAGTGCCATGGAACAGGTGACATTGTTGAGGGGCATAGGCGATTGAATTTCTAAGTTCCCCCATATCAAGTTGACGAATATTAATGCCGTCAATCATGATGGCACCGGATTGTGGCTTATAAAGACCAGCAATAAGGCGAAGAATAGTTGACTTTCCAGATCCATTCGGCCCGGTTACGCAGACAAATTCACCTTGTTTAATATTAAATTCTGTACCTAAAAGAGCTGGCTCGGCAGTAGATGAATAGCGCATGCTCACACGATTAAAGGTTATTTCCCCTCGAAAGCGTCGATGCCTGTTGATAATTGAGTTAGGCTTTTTTTCTAACTCAAGTTTCATGAGTTGATTGAGTTGATGTATCCCGGTTTGTATCTGTTCAAGTTTTGTGAAAGAGAGAAAGCCGGTTTGAAGAGGAGAAAGAACACGCCAGACCAAGGCCATGGATGCAATCAAACCACCTAAAGTGATACTGCCACCAAGAACAAGTAATGCACCAACAGCAAGGGTTGCGATGCCTGAAAGCATCATCAGAAATTGTGCCAAGGTTTGAATCAAAGACGATATCTGGGTGCTATCAAAGTTGCTTTTTGCTGTTTGGGCGGAAATATCTCTGAATCGTCCATGCCATATAGCTTCTGCCCCAACTAGTTTTATGGCTCTGTATTGTGACATCATTTCAACAAGAAATTCCTGTCTTTTTGACTTTGCTGAACTTGAACTTTTAATAGAGCGTTTGAGTAGGGGATGAAAAATAGCACCGATGAGTGCAAAAAGAGTGATGAGAACAAGCGGGATCCAAGCCAGCGGTCCTGCCACAATTGCAATCACGAGAATATATAAAACTGTATAAGGCAGATCCAGAAAAACAGATGCGAGAGGACCTGTGAAGAAATCTCGTATTCCTTCAAATTGTTTCAGACGAGCAATTTGAGATCCAATACTTGCTCGCTCCGTCATGGCAATTGGCAAGTGGATAATTTGTCGAAAGGCTGCTGTCCCTATAATTAAATCCATTCGCCCGGCGATAAAAGACAACATGCGCGCCCTCATAACACGTAACAGAGTGTCTGCAATGATGGCAATCGACACGCCCAGAACCAAATTGGTGAGAGTTAGCTGTGATGATGAAATAATTACCTTGTCATATACTGCCATGATAAAGAGTGGGACACTCAGGGCTAAAGTATTAATGAAGGCTGTAACGCCGAGCATTTGCCAGACAAGTGGTTTAAATCGCCTGCTTATTGTATCAAACCACTGATCAGAGGTTGATTGTTTTTGTGTGTCAGACTGATTGTCTGAAAGTTTATCTATAAGATATGCTGTGCCGCTAATGCCCTTTGTATCTATATTTAGTATCTTTTTTTCATGGCTGTTATAAATGGTTGCCTTGTTGCCATTTATTGAAAGAATAACAAGTGCTACGCCTTTTTTTGGGGTGTACAGGCAAGGGACAAGGCGTGGATCAAGTTTGTTAAGGTTTATTTTTTTGGGATATGCCGGAATGTTTAAGTTTGATAATATCTTTAAAAGCTCTGAGCAGCCGATTTCATCCGGAAAATGAGGCAAGGCCTCTATAATATGTCTGCGAGTTCCATTCCAGCCTAAATGGTGAAGAAGTGTCGGGATACAGGCCGCAATGTCTGACTTTTCTTCAAGACCACCAAGTGAAACGTGTGTTGTTGATGTTGCCCCGGCACTTCCAACATCACTGTTAAACTGTTTGTTTGGGGAAACAAACATGTTTGATGACGACATATTGTTATCCTGCTGCTATTGGGGGGATATTGGGCTTATCAACTGCTTTATCTGCAACTGAAGTATTCGTCATTTCTTTTTCTTTAAGGGCACCATTAATCAAATTGAATTGACAATCGGCCAGATTTAATAACGATGGCCTTTGCGATATAAGAATTATTGTGGCAAGACCTTTTAAACGTTCCATCATTTGTCTAAGTTTTTCGTCACTTTGATTATCGAGCGCCGAGTTTGCTTCATCAAAAAGAATGATCTTGGAGCCTTTTGATAAGGCTCTCGCCATAGCAATACCTTGTTTTAGTCCAACTGAAATGTCTTCTGAGGTACCATTGGCAACCAAAGTATCGTAACCAAGTGGTAATCGGTTAATTGGTTTATCTATGCCAAGTAGTTGAGTTGCTTTAATCGCATCGTCTACAGAGCTTTTTTTATGAAAAAGAGTGATGTTTTCCAGAATTGTCCCCCGGAAGAGAACGGGCTGTTGAGATAAGTAGGCTATTTGATTGCGGATGCCTTGCGGGGCAAAATCTGTTGAGTCCAAACCGTCATAAAGAACACTCCCGCTCGTTGGAGAAAGAGCGCCTAAGACAAGTTGGAGCAAGGTTGATTTCCCACTACCGGTACCGCCGGATATGCCAATAAATTGGCTGACTTCAACGTTTAGTGAAATGTCTGTAAGCAAAGATGTTTTTTTGTCATATGCAAAGCTAATGTTTTTGAGTTCCAATCTCCCTTTTAGCGGGGGGACTTCTTTTCTCTCTCTATTGCTTTCCTCATTAAGTGCAAACAGTTCTCTCAATGAATTTTGCGCGACTTTTATGGTTTGAAATTGTGTCCAAATGCCAAGAGCACGTAATAATGGCTGTGCAGTGCGGCCTGCCAATAAAGTGCTTGCAGCTAATGCCCCCATACTTAAATTACCTGCAATTACATGCGTTGAGCCTATCGCTGCTACAGCGACCATAATCAAGAGAGAGAAAATCAATCCTAGCGTTTGCGCAATGTTACTCCAGAACGTGACAAGATAAGTACTGGCTGCACCATTTTCCTGCAGTCGCTCATATCGGCGCAGCATTAAAGTTTCCATAGCCAGTGACTTGACTGTGTGTATGTGTGTTAAAACCTCAATAATAAAATTAAAACGATAGTCGTCGTGTTTTGATTTTTGCTTGATATGTTTTTTTAAGATAAGACCGACAAATCCGGCAAAGATAATTAATATGCCAAGTATAGCTAGAATTGTGTATACAAGAGTTCCGGCGATCACATAGATAACAGCTAAAAACAGACTTGCAAACGCGAGATCAATAATGAGGGTTTTGGATTGGCCTGCATGAAAATCTCTGATTATTTCAAGTGCATTGAAGCGATCCATGTGATCCCCAGGGGCATTTTTTTCAAATGATCTGATATCACAAGCAAGCATTCTTTTTACTGCACGGCATCCGCTTAGGTGCTCGTATTGCATTGCTTGCCAATTGGATAGGTAGTTCCTTGTAAATTGAAATAATCCATCTATAAAAAGAACAATTCCGAGACCTAAAATAAAAAAGGCCATTGTGTTTATTGATGCATTGGGGAGTACGCGGTCATATATCTGTAGAATGACCACTGGTAAAGCCAACGAGAACACATTGATCGCAAGGGAGGCTGTCAGAATTGAAAGCGAGGGAAAGGGGAAATTTGGTAGTGTGTTTGCTTCTGCCCGGTAGTGTGCTTCAGTTTGGTCAGTTTCAACTTGAGTGGCTGAATTAGCGTTCATGTGTGCCCTGTTATGAAAAATTCTGATCCATGATTTTAAAAACGACGCGAGTATCAACTTCAATTTACAATTTTCATAGTTGATATTTTGTTAATGATAGGTTGTGTTTTTTGTAGCTTTAAGTCTTATTTGTTGTGTTGACAGGCTTTTATTGAATTCTTGTAGACTGAAACTGAAAAGGCTTTTACTCTTTCTCTCCTATAACAAGAATAACTTTAATTTGGGAGTTTCATGATGTTAAAGCATCTTTCCGGAGCGGCGGCTATTGCAACGGGCTTATGTTTGATGACAGCACCTGTGCAGGCCGATTATTCCTTAAACATTCTACATATTAATGATTTACATTCGCGCATTCTGCCTGTGAACAAGTATGATTCTACTTGTGGGGCAGAAGATCTTGCCGAAGGAAAATGCTTTGGCGGTTTTGCCCGTGTTTCAAAGGCATTGAATGATCGCCGTGCTGCCTTGGAAGCCAAAGGTGGTAATGTATTGGTTCTTGATGCCGGTGACCAGTTCCAGGGATCATTGTTTTATACAAATTACAAAGGTCAGGCTGCTGTTGAGTTGATGAACATGACCGGTTTTGATGTCATGACCATTGGTAACCATGAATTTGATGATGGCCCTGATGTTTTTCTGAATTTTATTGAAAAAGCCAATTTCCCGATTGTTGGTGCCAATACAATTGCGGCACCAGGGTCCGTTTTGCGTGGCAAATACGGGACTTCTATTGTTTTGGAACGCGGCGGCGAAAAAATTGGTATTATTGGTGCGCTGGCGGAAGATACTGACGAGACATCAAGCCCGGGCGATGATATCTCTTTCTTTGACACTGCGAACGCAGTGCAACCAATTGTTGATCAAATGCAGGCGCAGGGTGTTAACAAGATTATCTTGCTAAGTCACTTGGGTGTTCCACGGGATAAAGAAGTTGCCAAGCAATTGACTGGGGTCGATGTCATTGTCGGTGGTCATAGCCACACTTTGCTTTCCAACTCCAATGACCGCGCGGAAGGGCCATACCCCGTTGTTGAAACGGCCCCTGACGGCAAGAAGGTTCCAATTGTACAGGCCTATGCCTATTCGAAGTTTATGGGTGAGCTTAATCTGACATTTGATGATGATGGTAATCTGAAAGGCTGGAGTGGTGATACCGTTCTTCTTGATCAGTCCTATCCGGAAGATGCCAAGATGCAGGCCCGTATTGCTGAACTCAACAAGCCATTGGATGAAATTCAAAAACGGGAAGTAGGATCTGCATCCAGTGTTATTGAAGGTTCCAGATCTGTTTGCCGTTCAGGTGAATGTGCGATGGCAAATATGGTGGCTGATGCTATGCTTGCCCGTGTGAATTCCACCGGTGGAGATGCAGTAATCGCGCTTCAGAATGGTGGCGGTGTGCGTGCCTCTATTGACGCTGGTCCTGTAACAATGGGGGAGGTACTTACTGTTCTCCCATTCCAGAACACAATTGCGACCTTCAAGTTGAAAGGTGCTCACTTCATTGAAGCACTTGAAAATGGCCTTTCAAAAGTTGAGGAAGGTGCTGGTCGCTTCCCGCAGCTTTCAGGCGCACGTTATACATGGGATCCAAAAGCAGAACCCGGTTCACGTGTTGTCTCTGTTGAAGTTGGCAACGACAAGGATGGTTTTGTTGCTCTGGATGAAAACAAAATCTATAGCATGGTAACAAACAACTATGTCCGTAACGGTGGTGATGGATACAGTGTTCTAGCGAAACACGCTATTGATGCCTATGATTTTGGTCCAAGTCTGGAAGATGCCCTTGCTGATTATATTGCAGCAAACAGCCCTGTAGAAGGAACTGTTTCCGGTCGTATTACAGCGCAAAAATAAAGTCATCATGACTTAATTTTTTAAGACAGGTAAAATTCATAAAGGCTCTGCATTTTGCAGAGCCTCTATTGTTCTTTGGTTTCTTAATGTTGTGAACGAGAGAGCTCTGTCTCTGGTATGGTAGAAAAGACCGGATTTTGCTTCATGGTATGAAGATTCTCAATGACATTGGATTTCCTGCTTTGATGGAATGCCAAAAGAAAACCCCGCCTTATGGCGGGGTTTTGCTAATTCTATATAAGAGTTATCAGGCCCGTCTGCGTCTGCTACGACGTTCGCCACGTGCACCGGCCTGACCTTCCGGGGCTGGCTCACGGTACTTGCCGATCCACTTCAGGCAGTCCTGATCTTTTGCAAGCAAAACGTCAGAAGCRCGGATCCCGGCCAGCTCTTCTTCGTGCAGCGGGTTCATGATCGCAGATGTCATACCTGCGGCGGCTGCCATAGCAAGGAAGTGTGCGTTCATGGCRTGACGGTTTGGCARGCCGAAWGAAATGTTGGATGCGCCACAGGTTGTGTTAACACCAAGTTCTGTTTTCAGACGGTGRAGCAGGGCAAAGACCTGTTTCCCGGCTGTACCCATGGCACCAATGGGCATAACCAGTGGATCAACGACAACACGGTCACGGGAAATGCCGTGATCAGCAGCACGCTCAACAATCTTCTTGGCAACTTCGTAACGAACGTTCGGATCTTCAGAGATACCGGTTTCATCATTTGAAATGGCAACAACAGCTGCATCATACTGCTTTACTAGCGGAAGAACACGTTCGAGAGATTCATCTTCACCGGTCACAGAGTTAACAAGGGCACGACCTTTGTAAACCTTCAGACCTGCTTCCAGGGCATCGATGATAGAGGAGTCAATGCAAAGGGGAAGATCTGTCAGGCCTTGAACCAGCTGAATGGTTTCTGCAAGGATCTTCGGCTCATCCGCCAGAGGAATACCTGCGTTGACGTCGAGCATGTGTGCGCCAGCGGCAACCTGTGCCAGACAGTCGGATTCCACACGGCTGTAATCACCATTGGCCATTTCTTCCGCAAGTTTTTTACGGCCTGTCGGGTTGATCCGCTCACCAATAATACAGAAAGGATCATCAAAACCAATTGCGATCTCTTTGGTCGCTGAACTAACGATCGTACGGGTCATATCGGTGCGTCTCCGGTAAAGTAGGGTATTTACCCAAAATTTATAAACAATAACCCCAATTCTTTTCGGGGTTTTCTTATTAAATATACATAGACAAGCATGCGTACAGACGCCTGCGCGACACTATGTAGCCCAAAAACGCTGTCAGTGCAAAAGAGGTGGCTTTATTTTACCTGATGTTTTTCTCCTTGTTTCTGACAACATATCAATAGGGGGGATATTGCGACAATTTTACCATTCGCAAAACTAAAGATATATATTATAATCATCTTATTATTTGTTTTATTGAGTACATAGAAATGCACCAACCGTTTACAGAAATTACAGATGAAACCATTCACAGGATGGTGCACAGCTTTTATGATCGCGTGCGTCAAGATCCGCTGTTAAAGGATGTTTTTAACAATAGTATTGGCGATAAATGGGACCCCCATTTGGCCACCATGTGTCGCTTCTGGTCTTCGGTTTTGCTGACCTCTGGCCAGTACAAGGGGAACCCCATGATGGTTCATATGAAGGTTGATGGTATCAAGCGCGAGTTATTTGCTCGGTGGCTAGAGCTGTTTAGGCAGACCAATCAACAACTGTTCACAACTGAGATTGCAGACCATATACAAGAAAAAGCCGAAAGAATTGCCCAAAGCCTGATGTTAGGCATTTTTTATAGACCCGAGGATGTTAAAGTTGGCTCTTGATTAACAATTTTAAGCAAAAAAAGCATTGAAAACAAAAGGGTTGGAGAAATTTTCCAACCCTTTTTATTGTTATTTTCCTTTACTAAAAACGAGGAGCAAGGCTTCCTAACCACTGCGCACTTGAGACAGGAATGCATCCAATCCTTGTTGAAGGTGAACGGATTGTTGTGACAAGCTGCTAGATGCATTCAGGATTTCTTTTGCTGTTTCTCCTGTATCTGCTGCGGCCTGTCTTACGTGCTGGATATTACCGGAAACTTCGCGGGTGCCCGCAGATGCTTGCTCGACATTACGGGCAATCTCCTGAGTTGCAGCCCCTTGTTCTTCAACAGCGGTTGAGATAGCTTCGCCAATTTCATTAACCTCACGGATAGAATTACCAATTGCTTCCAGTGCCTTCGCAGCATCCTCTGTAACTGACTGTACATTGGAAATTTGACCGGAAATTTCTTCAGTCGCTTTTGCTGTCTGATTGGCGAGGTTTTTCACTTCGCTTGCAACTACGGCAAAACCTTTACCGGATTCACCTGCACGGGCTGCTTCAATCGTTGCATTGAGGGCAAGAAGGTTGGTTTGTTCGGCAATACCAGTAATTAGCTCTACAACTTTGCCAATTTCATCAACCGAGCTTACAAGAGTGCCGACAGTTTCATGTGCTCCTCCTGCTTTTTCAACGGCGACAGCGACAACTTCTGAAGAGCGTCCAACCTGACGGTTAATCTCGCGTTCAGAGGCTGAAAGTTCTTCGGCCGCTGCGGCGACGGTCTGTACATTGGACGCTGCTTCATCAGATGCAGCAGCAACAGAGGTTGCCTGTTCAGAGGTATTCGCGGCCGTTTTTGCAAGAAGCTGGGCTGATGTTTCCATGCCAGTTGCCGCATTGCTGACTTCGCGAATGGTAGAACCAACCTGATTCTCAAAATCGTTTGCGAGTTGATTGATCAGTTTTTTGCGTTCATGAGCGGCTTGTTCTTCTCTCTCTTTTTGTTCTGTCTCCATTGCGCGAATTTTCTCAGCATTCTCTTTGAAGACCAACACGGCACGGGCCATTTGCCCGATTTCATTTTTCCACTCTACCGCAGGTACCTTGATAGATAGATCTCCTTCGGCCAAACGCGTCATTACTGCTGTTAGTGAAGTAATTGGTTTGTTGAGGTGATTACTGCTCCACCAAAGGTTCATACCAGACATAAAAATGAGGAAAATAAAGACCGATGTCAGAGCAAAGGTATTCAAGCTATCGACAAAAGTAATTGATTGATGAACGTATTGTGTATCCTGTTCGATATTCTTTTGAACAGTCTCATTTAAGATTGCGATACCATCCAGAGCAGGTTGATCGTCAATTTTGACTGCAGCGTCTATTTCTTGCGGTGATTTTCCTGACTTGATCATGGTCTGTGCTTCAGCAAGCTTTGTCGCATAATTATCAACAACTCTCGCAATATTGTTCAGGGCATCAGCTTCTTGTTTGTCAACTCCCAGTTTCTGATAGCTGTCCAATGCTTTTTTTGCGCTGGCGATTGTTGCATTAATTTTTGCAACACGTTGTTCATCTTGGCGAAGAACATAGTTCTTGAATTGGTGGATCAGGCCACCAAAACCAAGTGCCCGTTGCAAGTCCGTAATTGCGAGTTGTTTACTGTAATCAACTTGGCGGAATGTATCCCAATGATGATTTATATCCTCGTTACCTTTGTGACTGAAATAGGTTGTGGCACCGACAACACAGACAACTGCCAACAGTACGGCTGAAAAAATCATACCCAAATGTTTGATTTGGAAATTCGTGATAAACATTGCGAACTCTTTCAATAGAACTTTAGCACTCGAAAATTGAGTGTATTTGCAAGGCACATGACAGCAGAACCTGAAAAAATAAAAGCCTCGACTTTGTTTGTTCAAAGGCGAGGACAACATCTCACAGGCATTTCGCTTCGTATTATCAAGGAGAAGTGTTAAAGGATATTAAAAACGACAACCATAAGATTGTGTTGCTTAAATGAAATTTTCTTAAGTAAGATCAATAAAAACAAATAAATAAGACTGCTGTCAGCAATTCTTGAGTGATTTACTCGCGCTTTTGTGTCGCATGTGGCGTTCAGGAAAATAATCGATAGTTGTAGGTGTGATTGTTTATTTTGTATCTACGATGCCATATTTCTTGAGCTTTTCAGCAACGGTTGTGTGGGAAACGGCAAGTACCTTTGCTAGTTTTCTGCTACTTGGGTGGTGTGGGTACAGGCTTGAGAAGAGATCTTTTTCGAATGTCTCCAAAGCTTCTTTATAGTTGGCGACAGTATCAAATCTCACACTTGAGATAGAGGCAATTTTCGATGATTGTGCATCGGGAAAGTCAATATCTTCTGTCGTGAGTTCTGTGTCATCACATAACGATACTGCTCTGAAAAGGGTATTTTCCATTTGGCGGATATTGCCGGGCCATGCGTGGTTGTTGAGCGAGGTGAGCAACTCTTGAGATACCTTTGGAGGCGAACAATTTACCTGTTTGGATGCACGGGTAATAAAGTGTCGAGTTAAAAGAGGAATGTCCCCTTTTCTTTGTCGAAGCGGAGGGAGGGTTATGGAAAGTACGTTCAGACGATAATAAAGATCTTCCCTGAATGAGCCAGTTGTGACCATTTCTTCCAGATGACGGTTGGTTGCACTGATTACCCGGACGTTTACTTTGATTTCCTTTGTACCGCCAACACGTCTAAAAATTCCATCTTGCAGAAACCTTAAAAGCTTTGCCTGCAAATAAGGGGATAGTTCGCCGATTTCATCAAGAAAGAGTGTGCCTGTGTCTGCCAGTTCAAGTAAACCGGGTTTGCCGCCTTTCACCGCAGAGGTAAAAGCGCCGGGGGCATAGCCAAATAGCTCGCTTTCAGCCAGGTTTTCCGGCAAGGCGGCGCAGTTCAATGCAAGGAATGGTTTTCTGTTACGACTACTGGTTTCGTGACATGCGCGGGCAAAAAGCTCTTTGCCTGTTCCTGTTTCACCCAGGATAAGAAGAGGGGCATCAACTTTTGAAAGGCGTTCGGCCTTGCCCTTTATGTTTTGCATGATTTCTGTTTCACCAAGAATGGCATCAAAACCGCGGGTTGCCTGTCGCGTGTCCAAAGCGCTAAAGGCGCGACCAAGCTGTGCCGGTCTTTGGAAAATGAGTACACTACCTGATATTTTACTGTCTGATTTTTCTTTTGATGTTATTGGTTCAGCCCGAAGAAGGTAAGTTTCCCCGCCCAAAATGGCTTCTGTTTCAGTAATGTGAAACCCAGACTCTTGAAGCGTCGTAATCAATGGTGTGTGCAATAGGGTGTCCAATGAGGCATTACGCAACTTGGCTTCGGACTGTTTGGTTATCGCCTGGGCTGCTTCGTTTGCTTGAGTGATGTACCCATTCGTATCAATAGCGATGACAGGCTCTGGCAAGCTGGATAGCACGGCATGTAATTGTAAACGTCTTCGTTCTGTCGGCAAAAGATCAATGGCACTGACCTCATGGATCCCCGGAACTGACTTTACTGCGGTCGTCAGTATTTCCAACTCGGATTTTCTCAGGGCGGGAATGTCCATATATATGAAGTGTGTCGTTACTTCCATATTTCGGATATCCAACCCGGATTTTACCAGAACATTTAAAACCTCATAGGTGATGCCTAAGCGATTATCACCTTTTAATTGCACGCGCATGTAAATAATTCCTTACGTAAGAAATTATTTACAACACATATTTGTCAAAAAATCAAAGATAATAAAGAAACAGACGGTTAGTTTATAAAAGAATGTAAGGAATTTCTTACGCGTTAGTGATGAATAATCTTCTAACCTGTTGAAATAAAATAATTTTATTTGTTGGCACGACTGTTGCTGTGACAGGGGGCAGAGTAAATGCTTCATTCTGGGAGAAGAAACAAATGTCTGATGCTGCTGGTAAAAAAGGTTTTGCAACCCGTGCAATCCATCATGCCTATAACCCTTTGGATCATCAGGGGGCATTGAATCCGCCAGTTTACATGACATCAACCTTTGCCTTTGATAGCGCCGGGCAAGGCGGTAGGCGTTTTGCGGAAGAAGAAGGCGGCTATATCTATAGCCGTATTTCTAACCCGACACTTGCCCTTTTGGAAGAGCGAATGGCTGTTCTGGAAGGTGGCGAGGCCGCTTTGGTGACTTCTTCTGGTATGGGGGCGATTACATCCGTCTTCTGGACACTTGTGAAGCCGGGCGATGAAATCATTGTTGATCGTACTCTTTACGGCTGTACCTTCACGTTCTTTAATCATGGATTGGAACGGTTTGGCGTTAACATTCGCCATGTTGATTTGACTGATCCTGCGAAATTGGCAGATGAAATCAGTGACAAGACACGTGTTGTGTATTTTGAAACACCAGCAAATCCAAATATGCGTGTGGTTGATGTCGAAGCAATTTCAAAGGTTGCTCACAGCAAAAATGCAACTGTTGTTGTTGATAATACCTATTGCAGCCCTTATCTTCAGCGTCCACTGGAACTCGGCGCAGATCTGGTTGTCCATTCCGCTACCAAATACCTCGGGGGACATGGTGATCTGACAGCAGGTGCTATCGTTGGTTCTGCCGAACTTATGCATGATATCCGTTTGATTGGTCTAAAGGACATGACTGGCGCAGTTCTCTCTCCTCAGGATGCGCAGCTTATCCTTCGGGGCTTGAAAACCTTGAACTTGCGCATGGACAGGCACTGTAAAACCGCACATACCGTCGCGAAATACCTTGAAAACCATAAACTGGTTAGCAAGGTTTATTATCCCGGCCTTGAAAGCTTTGAGCAGCATGCTGTCGCCAAAAAACAGATGTCTGATTTTGGTGGTATGATTGCATTGGAACTCAAAGGTGGTCTGGATATGGGGCAAAAGATGATTGATGCCTGCCAGATGATCGTGCGCGCCGTAAGTCTTGGCGATGCCGAGACACTTATTCAGCATCCGGCAACCATGACCCATTCTACCTATACGGAAGAAGAGCGTCTGAAATATGATATTACAGATAGCCTTGTTCGTTTGTCCGTCGGGCTAGAGGAAGAAGAAGATATTCTGGCAGATCTGGATCAGGCGCTGGAAATTGCCGGTGGTGGTCGTAACGTAAGTGTTATGCCCAAAAGTGCATAATAAAGAGTAAGCTGGGGCTGCTTTTCGCATAGGGGAAACGAAGCCCTCGTAATTAACCCGGTACTGGAAAGTCCGGGGGTTCTGCCCTAGGGTCATAATTCCTGAGATCATAATAAACGTATTTACTACAAGCGCTTGGGGCAGATAAATCAAATAGACGGAGAGATCGTTCGTGAGCTTAAAAGATATTCGTGGTGTTCCTGTTTCCTATTCGGATCAGAAAGCAATTGATGCCATGGAGGACGCACACATTTGCGCCATGTCTTTTTATGGTGATCCCATCGGACGAATTGACAAAGTTCTTTCAGAACACCCCGACTTTATTATGGGGCATTGTTTCAAAGCTGCCTGGCTGACCCAAACGCTAGAAACCCGTATTTACAAAAGAATGGTTGCTGCGTTGAATGCAGCCGAAGCGCTTTGGGATAAAGCCAATGATCGGGAAAAGGGACATATCAAGGCTGTAAAAGCGTGGGTTGAAGGTGATTTTTACGGGGCAGTTCAGCAATGGGAAGCTGTTTTAACCAGCAACCCTTATGATCTTCTCGCGCTTCAGTTAATTCATCTTACGGATGTTTTGCTGGGCGATGTTGCGGGGCAACGTGATTGTGTCGCTAGGGTTTTTGCCCTTTGGGACGAAGATATGCCGGGTTATGAATTTGTCCTCGGTTTTTATTCTTTTGGCCTGGAAGAAAACTCTGACTATCTGCAGGCCGAAGAAATGGGGCGTATGTCGCTTGCGATCCGTCCAGATAACCCCTATGCCGTTCATGCGGTTTCTCATGTGATGGAAATGCAGGGGCGACAGGCTGCTGGTATAAGCTTTATGCGTGATCGCGCGCCGAGTTGGTCAAAAAGCCATTTTGCCAACCACCTCTGGTGGCATCTGTCACTGTTTCATCTTGATATCGGTCAAATGGATCGTGTGTTTGATGTTTACGACAATAATCTCAGAACACCGCATCAAACAATTGACAAATATGAAGAGCTTGATGCAGCCGCATTGTTGTGGCGTCTCAAGTTACTCGGCGTTGATGTCGAGGATCGTTGGGCATCTCTTGCGGACAAGTGGGAACCCAGTGCTTCTGATACGCTTTATGCCTTTAACGATGTCCATGCCATGATGACTTTTGTGTCCGACGGACGAACCGAAGCAGCACAAAAACTTCTCACCGCCAATGAACGCTATATCGATCATGCAACCGATGCAAATACCGCCATGAGCCGGGAAGTTGGACTTCCTTTCTGTCTGGCGTTACAGGATTTTGAGAATGGAAACTATAACAGCTGCGTTGATCGTCTGTTAGCTGTGCGATATCGGACGCATCGCCTGGGCGGTAGCCATGCACAGCGGGATATTATTGGCTGGACCCTTCTAGAAGCTGCTTTAAGATCCAAGCGTTATGACCTTGCGCTGGCATTAGCAAACGAGCGTTGTGCGTTAAAAAATACATCTGTTCAAAACTGGAACTATGTTGCCCGCGCCCACAAGGGATTGGGTGATATAGCCAAAGCCGATAAAGCGGCGGCGCGCGCGCAATCGTTGATGGCAGGGTAAAGGGGCTTTATTGGAAGCGTTGGCTTTAGCGAACGGTGGTCATGCTTTTTTGAGCAATCTGTGTAATGGCAGCCCAGTTCTTTTCTGTGATGAGATTTTTCGGGGCGAGCCAGCTGCCGCCGACACAGATAACGTTGGGCTGTTTTAAATAGTCTTGAACATTTTCTGTTGAAACGCCACCTGTTGGGCAAAAACGAACATCGGCAATTGGAGAGCTCAGAGATTTAAGCATTTCAATCCCCCCTGAAGCACCGGCGGGAAAGAGCTTTTGAATTTTATATCCCAGCTCTCGTAATTCCAGAATCTCAGACGGGGTTGCTGCGGCAGGTACATAGGCAAAGTCAGCATCAATGGCGGCCTGGGCAAGTTTTTTTGTTGCACCAGGGCTTAGGGCATAACTGGCACCTGCATCTTTAACTTGTTGAAACTGTTCGCATTCCAAAAGAGTCCCGGCACCCAACGTAAGTTCTGGCAGATTTATCGCGATCTTCTCCATAGCGGCGAGGGCAGCATCACTTCGCAGAGTAACCTCTACCGAATTACAACCACCTGCCAGTAAAGCTTCCGCTAATGGAATAGCATCCTCTACACGTTCAATGACCAGAACGGGCAAGATGATAGCCTGTTCTAATGTTTTGCTTAGGAAGCTTTGATGTTTCTTATCTATCATAGCCATAATTGAGAGCCTAAAATGTTGGGGAAGTTACAGGGACAATGGCACCTGTTTGGGCAATGACCTGTTTGGCGAGGTTTGACCCTGTTTTCACCGCCGTGGAAATATCTTGTTCAGATAGCCGTGCGTAGAGATACCCGGCATTAAAGCTATCGCCAGCAGAGGTGGTGTCTTTCACGAGATTTGCCGGAATAATATCATGCTTTTCAGTTTGACCATGATTGTGGACATAAACTTCTTCTGCCCCGTTCTTCAGGACGATTTCTTTGGCGCCGAGTTCTGTGATGCGATCTATAGCCTTCTGAGGCGAGTTGACTTTATAGAGGAGCACTTCGTCATCATAGGAAGGGAGGGCCAGATCACAAATTTCATAAGCTCTATCAATAATAGATTTTGCGTCATCTTCACTTGCCCACAGGCGCGGGCGGTAATTGATATCAAAGGCAATTTTTCCACCTTGCGCCTGAAAGGCTTGGCAAAAATCGAAAAATGCTTCTCTGCCTTTGGGATAAAGGATAGCAAGTGTAATACCGGAGAAATAGAGCCAATTTTTTTTAAACAGTTCGGATTTCAGCGTTTCACTTCGCGGCGTTTGCAAAAGTTGCCTGGCAGGTGCTTCTGATCGCCAGTAGAGAAAGCTGCGTTCTCCATGTTTATCCGTCTGTATGGCATAAAGGCCGGGCACAGCACCGGGGATTTCCTCTATCAAATCTGTATTGACACCAGCATCTGAAAAAGTCGAGATCATGTCTTTGCTGATGGTATCATCGCCAAGTGCAGTAACATAACTGACGTCAATCGCTGATTTTGCACATTGGGCAAGATAATAGGCGGTATTGTAGGTATCGCCACCGTATCGCTTTTGATAGAACTCGAACTGATTTCCCGAGATACCCGCCCCAGAAACTGCCGCTCCAGAAACATCCACTCTGGACAGTTCGATCATACATTCGCCGATGATACCAATTGAGGTCACGTTTATATTCCTGATGAAGCCGATCTTGATTGAAATAGGATCTTTAGTTGGGACATTAGTGCATTTTATAAAATAGATCTCATTCAATGGCTAGCAATATGCCCAAGAAAATGCCTTCATGTCTGCTATACTGGATTAGTGTGAGTGCCTTGGTAACCCCTTTTCATCAACAACCCGTAAGTGGAGTGTGGCTGGCTCCAGACAGGCGCCTGTTGATAATTGCCCAACCATGGAACGATATATCTCTTGCCAGGGTGTTTGATTATCCAGTTCAGGCAGCACGAGGTTTGCTTTTCTTCGGTCTAGCTCTCGATCACTGATGACCATGTCCACCTGTCGTGTATTCAAATCAACACGGACTTCATCACCGCTTTTTAAAAGCGCCAATCCACCGCCGACGGCTGCTTCTGGTGAGGCATTGAGAATTGAAGGACTGCCCGATGTTCCACTTTGGCGGCCATCACCAACACAGGGGAGAGAGGTAATGCCTTGTTTGACCAGACTGTCCGGCGGCAACATGTTAACAACCTCGGCTGAACCGGGATAGCCAACCGGACCACAGTTTCTGATAAAGAGGATAGAATTCTCGGTAACGCCAAGGTCGGGATCGTTGCGTCTTTGATGATAATCTTCGGATCCTTCAAAGACAATTGCCTTGCCTGTGAAGACATTGGGATGATCTGGATCTTTCAGATATCTTTTTCGGAAAGTTTCGTCGATTGCGGATGTTTTGAGAACGGCATTATCAAAAAGGTTCCCTGATAACACCATTAGGCCAGCAGATTGTAACAGGGGATCGTCGGTTGGCCTGATAACATCCCGATCGTGGGTAAAGGCTTTTCTACAGTTATCACCAAGGGTTAGATTGTTTACCGTCAAGCAGTCTTCATGGATTAGTCCTGCCTTAATCAATTCAGCAAGAACAGCGGGAACGCCACCTGCTTTATGGAAACGTTCACCCAAATGCCGTCCAGTTGGTTGACAATCAACAATCATGGGAACGCTATACCCGATGCGCTGCCAGTCATCCATTGTCAATTCAACCCCCATATGGCGGGCAATGGCAATAAGATGCGGCGGACAGTTAGTTGATGCTCCTAAAGATGATGCCAGGACAATGGCATTTTCAAAAGCTTCTCTGGTCATAATTTTTGATGGCTTTAAATCTTCCCAAACCATATCAACGATACGCTTACCAGTATGATAGGAAATTTGCCCGCGTTCCCGATAGGGGGCTGGGATAGAAGCACAACCGGGTAATGACATGCCTAATGCTTCGGCAAGACAATTCATGGAAAGGGCGGTGCCCATGGTGTTACAATGTCCCACAGACGGAGCTGATGCCGCAGCTAGATCCATGAAACCGTCGTAATCAATTTCACCCGCCGCCAGTTGTTCACGAGCTTCCCAGATGATGCTACCTGAGCCGACTGTCCTGCCCTTGTGGTAGCCATCTAACATGGGACCGCCCGAAAGGACAATCGCGGGAATGTTGACTGTCGCAGCGGCCATCAAACAGGCCGGTGTTGTTTTGTCACAGCCAGTTGTCAGGACGACGCCGTCAAGTGGATAGCCGTAGAGAACTTCGACCAGACCAAGATAGGCGAGGTTCCGATCAAGTGCTGCCGTAGGACGTTTGCCGGTTTCTTGAATGGGATGCACCGGAAATTCAAGAGGAATACCCCCGGCATCACGGATACCTTCTTTTACACGCACAGCAAGGTCGGTGTGATGTCTGTTACAGGGGGTAAGATCTGATCCAGTTTGTGCAATACCGATAATCGGTTTTCCGGATTGGAGTTCTTCGCGGGTAAGGCCGAAATTAAGATATCGCTCTAGATAGAGCGCAGACATTCCGGGATCATCAACATCATCAAACCACTTTTTACTTCTTAGTTCTGTAGGGGTGATCCGTTGTTGTTTCATCATATTCTCTTTATTAAACCGGAATGCGCTATGGGGCTTTGTCTGGGAAAAATTATGTTTGCGAAAAGTTATTTCTCTTGTCCGCTGGTAACGCGATTACGTCCGATAAGTGGGTATTGCTCGACTTCAAAAACGGTGCCGCTGACGGGCGCTGATTTATCTGACAACCAGAATACCACATGATTGGCAACCTGTTCAGGGCGAAGGATAGTGCCTGAAGGGGCTGACAGCGGTGATACATTGTCGAGCCAGTTCTCTGGACTACCTTCTGCGAGTTGAAGCTGGTGCTCGTTTTCCGTATAGGTCCATCCGACATTGATCTGATTGACACGAATTTTTTCCGGACCCAGAGCATCCCCAAGATTTCTAGTCAGTGTTTGAAGACCGCCTTTGGATGTTGAATAGAGCAGAAGGTCCGGTTGCCCGCAGTGGGCATTTATTGACCCGATATTAACGATACTTGCAGACCCATTATCCCGAAAACTCTGTATCGCGGCCTGAATAGTCAGCATTGGTGCACGTAAGTTGATCGACATGACTTGATCAAAACCTTCGGCAGAAGCGGTATCAATGTTATGGCGCGGTGATATCCCGGCGTTGTTGACCAAACCATGCAGATTGCCGAATTGCTTGACGGCGGCTGCAACCAGTTTCTCGGGAAATGTTGGGTCAGCGATATCACCGGCAAGCCCGGCAACGCGATCAGCGCCAAAATCTTTGTTTAGCTCGGATAAAGCCTGTTCGACAAGATGATCACGCCGTCCGTGCAAGAAAACCTTGGCACCTTCACTTAGTGCTTCTTCTGCGATAACACGGCCAATTCCACTACTGGACCCGGTTATAAGAATATTTTTATTATTCAAAAGCATAATTGAGAACTTTAATCTAATGAGTGATGATTTCTTCTGGCAACCCGGCAACTTGTAAATCTAATTTGAACAAAGCACCTGCATCTGGGTTTTCTGTGAGTTCTTCGGTGGATAGTCGGGTTGATGCCGAGGTTACAAAAAGCGTTTTAAGATCTTCTCCACCAAAACAAAGTGAGGTGGGACGTTGAACGGGCATATCAATTTTTTGATCAACGGTTCCGTTAGGGTGATACCGTGTAATTGCCCAGCCATCCCACTGTGCATTCCAAAGATAACCTTCACTATCCACTGTCATTCCATCAGGATAACCATCATTGCCGGATAGTTGAACAAAAACTTCTGGCTCTGTGGTTACCCCTTCTGTTGGGCTATAACTCGCGGTCATGATTTTTTGCGAGGGTGAGTCTGCGAAATAAATTCTGTCGCCTGCAGGACTAAACGCCGGGCCATTGAAGACAATGAATTTTTGCTCCAATGGCGTTATTCGACCAGACTGATAGCGCCAGCTACCTGCAACCGGATCGCATTCCTTGAGATGTTTTGCTCCAAAGACAAAGTTACCCGACCTGTCGGCCTTACCATCATTCATCAAACAGTTATCATCGCACAATTCGGGTGCTATAGCTGTAATAACATCACGGTCTGGATCAATATGGGAAAGCCCCTGACCCAAAGCAACAATCAGTCCATTCTTATGACACAGAGCAATTGACCCAGCAGGGGCGGGAAGATCTATTGACGAGTAGTCTGAACCATCAACTTTTTGTCGATAGAGTTTACTATTCTCGATATCAACCCAGTAAAGAAAGTTTGTACGATAGTCCCACAGGGGGGCCTCACCCAACAGGGCTGGTCCCTGCCATACTTTCTCAGGCAAAGCCTTTTGGGCTGTCATGTTTACTGTCATGTTTTATCTTTGCTGTGCTTTAGATGCGAAGTTCGGTTTTGGGGTCAAAGAGACTGGCTTTTCCCATATCGACCATGAACGCCATTGTTTCCTCTGGTGCTGTGGTATTATAGGGGTTAACACGCGCGATCACTTCACGCCCGCCAAGTTCGATATAGGTTAGTGTATCTGCACCCGTAGGTTCTAATACTTCCACCTGACAGTCAAATGCCTGAAGGCCTTTATTCAAAGATATTTCTGCATCTGAACGGTGAGTAAGTGTTTCAGGTCTGATCCCGAGAATTACATCCCGTCCTACCCAGTCACCGATATCCTGTCTATCATCTGGTAAAGCCAGGAAAACGGAACTTCTGTTTCCATTGGCTGTTCGTTCAATAGAAACACCTAATTTGCCATCTTCGCTGACAACAGCCGCGGGAACAAAGTTCATCGGCGGAGAACCAACAAAACCGGCTACGTACATGTTGGCGGGTTTTTCGTAAACTTCCTGTGGGCTAGCAAACTGTTGAACTTCGCCCTCTCGCAGAATAGCAATGCGACTGGCAAGTGTCATGGCCTCTATTTGGTCGTGGGTCACATAGACCATGGTTGTGCCAAGACGCTGGTGCAGTTTTTTGATTTCTGTCCGCATTTCCACACGAAGTTTGGCGTCCAGATTTGACAAAGGCTCATCAAACAAAAAGATTTCAGGGTCACGTACAAGTGCGCGCCCCATGGCAACGCGTTGCCGCTGCCCACCCGAAAGTTGTGCAGGTTTCCGGTCGCTTAAGTGGTCAATCTGCAGCATCCGTGCGGCTTCATCAACGCGCTTTTCGCGTTCTTCCTTGGTGACCTTGCGCATTTCGAGGCCAAAGCCAATGTTTCGGGCAACGGACATGTTGGGATAAAGTGCGTAGCTTTGGAAAACCATAGCTATATCACGGTCTTTTGGATGCACGTCGTTTACGACATTCTGATCAATCAGGATTTCGCCATCTGAAATGGTATCCAGACCTGCGATCATATTCAGCAGTGTTGATTTTCCGCAACCGGATGGTCCCAAAAGAACCAAAAATTCACCATCTTCAAGATCAAGGTCAATGCCTTTGAGAACCTCGACAGCGCCATATGATTTTTTGACATTTTGAATGGATAGGGATGCCATGAGTATTTTTCTCCTTACCCTTTAACAGAGCCTGCGGTTAGACCGCGTACGAAGTAACGACCTGCCAATACATATACGACGAGTGTTGGTGCTGCTGTAATCAGTGCAGCAGCCATATCCACATTGTATCGTTTGACGCCAGTTGTTGTGTTTACAAGGTTGTTGAGTGCGACAGTTACCGGTTGTCCTCCACCGGTGGTGAAAGAGGCTCCAAAAAGGAAATCGTTCCAGATTTGAGTGAACTGCCAGATAATAGTTACGACGATAATCGGTGGCGATAATGGCAACATGATGCGCCAGAAAATCATAAAGAAGCCAGCGCCATCAATTGTCGCAGCTTTGATCAGATCGTCTGGAATATTGACGTAATAGTTTCTGAAAAAAAGCACCGTAAAGGGGAGACCATAGACAATATGGACCAGAACCAAACCCGGTACTGTGTTGGCAATTCGCAAGAAACCCAATGATTGAGCCATAGGAAGCAATACAACCTGAAAGGGGATAAAACAGCCAAACAGGATCATCGCGAAGACCAAATTTGCACCCTTGAACTTGAATTTGGTGAGTGCATAGCCGGTCAGTGCGCCAAGAAGAGTAGAGATCAGAACCGCTGGAATGGTCATGGCCACTGAATTCCAGAAGTAAGGCTTGAGACCGGTGCAGCTAACACCGATACAAGCTTTATTCCAGGCATAGCCCCATGCATCGAAATTTATCTCTGCCGGTAGGGATAACAGGGTGCCATTACGGATTTCGTCAAGATCTTTCAACGAGGTTGAAAGAACGACAATCAGTGGCAGAATATAATAGGCTCCAAAAATCAACAGAAGTGTATAGAGGCCAAATCTTGCGGCTGATTGCCATGGGCTTTGACCACCCGGGAGTGCGGATAGATCAGCCATTTTTCTTCTCCCTTAGTTCGGAATAGAGATAAGGGATAACAATGGCCATTACCGTTGCAAGCATCATCATTGCCGATGCTGCGCCAAGACCGATCTGGTTGCGGCGGAATGTCATTTCATACATGAAATTGGCGGGCATGATTGTGCTATAGCCCGGGCCGCCACCTGTGAGTGCGACAACAAGATCAAAGCTTTTCACTGCCATGTGGGTGAGAATAAAAAAGCAACTCAGGAATACGGGGCGTAACGTTGGTAGTATGATAACGAGATAAATACGTGATAAGGAAGCACCGTCCAGATAGGCCGCTTTTATGATTTCACTATCTACCCCCCTTAATGCTGCAAGGAAGAGTGCCATGACAAAGCCAGATGACTGCCAGACCGCTGCTATCACCAGGGTGTAGATCGCCATTTCACTATTGATAAGCCAGTTAAAGGAGAAACTTTCCCAGCCCCAGGATTGAACCAGTTTCTGAATGCCAAGACCCGGGTTTAATATCCATTTCCAGGCAGTACCTGTGATGATAAAGGAAATCGCCATGGGGTAGAGGTAAACGGTTCGCAAGGCGCCTTCGGCACGGACTTTCTGGTCCAGTGCGATCGCGAGTAGGCACCCAAGAACAATTGCGATGAGGATAAACAAACTGCCAAAAACAAGCAGGTTTTCCATCGCAACATTCCAAGGTGTCATTTTCCAAAGGCGTATGTACTGGTAAAAACCTTCGAATGAATAGGTTGGTAGCATTTTGGATTTTGTGAAAGATACATATCCCGTCCAGGCTATAAAGCCATAAACAAAGAATATGATTAGACCAAAAGTTGGTGCTACAACCAGTTTGGATACATTCCGGCGAAACCAATTATTGATTGGTTTGGGGGCTGGTATGGATTTTTGAGTCATGAGGCTCATCATTTATTCTGGAGCATACGGTACGGAACATCAGGTAAGTAGCGTTACAAGAGGTTGCCAATGCTTTAAGTCAAACAGATAAAGCTTTTCAGCCAAAGATCGCGCAGATTGAAAAACTTTAAAGTGCACATGTACATAACATGCTTATCCTGAAAAAATGGCGACACACAAAACGAAGCGAGTCGCCATTTTCGGGAGGATTATTCAGCGAGTTCCATCGCTTCTGCAAGACGTTCTACAGCCGCGTCTGATGTCATATCAGAATTGAAATGCTCTGTTACAACATCCAGTACCGCACCACGGATAGCGCCCGCCGCAGCTATTTCATGTGCTACAGAACCAACCAGAGTTCCACCTTCTGATGCTGCCTGAAGATCAATCATGGACTTTACAGCACACTCATCAAAGTTTTCAGTGGATACGCCCATTCTTGCCGGAATTGAACCTTTATAGAGGTTAAAAGTTTCCTGAAACTTCTCGCCCAGGATCAAACGTGCAAGTAGCTGCTGACCGGCTTTGTCATCGTCGCTGCTGACGTTAAACATTGCAAAGCTGTCAGAGTTAAGGATGTATCCGCCGTTTGAGGGAGTTGGAATACAGAGGAAGTCTTTACCAGGGGCTTTTCCAGCAGCGATAAATTCACCTTTGGCCCAATCGCCCATGATCTGCATTGCGGCTTCACCACGCATGACCATGCTTGTGGCAAGGTTCCAGTCTCGTCCTGGGAAATCGGCATCAACATAGCCGCGCATTTTGCGCATCTGATCGAACACCTTTTTCATGGTGTCTGATTTAATCGTTGCGGTGTCTTTTTCGATGAAGGCTTTATTAAAGAATTCTGCGCCACCAATGCCAAGCGCAACTGTTTCAAACACTGTCGCGTCCTGCCATGGTTGTCCGCCATGAGCAAGTGGCGTGATGCCAGCTGCTTGTAGTTTATCGGCAAGGACATTGAATTCTTTCCAAGTGCGTGGTGGTTCACCATCAACTTTTGCCAAGGTTTCAGGGTTTGCCCAAATCCAGTCTACGCGGTGAATATTTACAGGCACGGCAACATATTTTCCATCGTGTTTAACGATGTCTTGAAGTAATGGTGGAAGAACATCATCCCAACCTTCTTGCTTGCCGAGTTCTGTCAAATCACCCAATGCACCTGCTTCGGCCCATTCCTGAATATTCGGTCCTTTAATTTGAACTGCCGCAGGCGGGTTTCCGGATAGGACACGTGAGCGCAAAACAGCAGCTTGGGCATCACCACCACCACCAGCTACTGGCGCATCGACCCACTTGCCGCCATTTGCTTCAAAGTCTTCTTTTAGTGCTTTAACTGCTTTCGCTTCGCCACCAGATGTCCAGTAGTGCAGGACTTCTGCTGTTGGTTCTGCCTGTGCAGATAACGCTCCCAGCGTAATGGAGCTTACCAAAGCCGTCGTAAATGCGAGTTTTTGAGTAAAAGATTTCATTCCCATTTTCTTCCCCGTGTGAAGTGGAGCCAACATGATTATGGCCCAATTTCGTGTGCGATATTGACAAGGAACCAAAGAGCGTCCCATAGATTATAGTTAGCTGTTCAGAATGCTAGGGTTCCGATAGCCTTAGTAAAGCCCTATCGCGTGCAACTTGCGACTACTTTAAGGTAACAGAAGATTGCAGATCATTCGCTTCGTCACAAACCGTTACAATAGCGGGGAAAAGTGTTTTGTTTTTAATGGGTTGCCGCATTAGCGAAAAAAGACAGGTAAATGAATGGAAAAGGCCAAACATCTACTGATCGTAGATGATGATGAAGAGATAAGAGATCTTTTAACAGGGTTTCTCACGCAACGCGGGTTTCGAGTCTCTGAAGCCGGATCGGGCGAAGAAATGCGTCGAGAATTGAATAAATGGTCAATTGATTTGATTATTCTCGATATCATGCTTCCCGGTGAAGATGGTTTAAGCCTTTGTCGTTCTGTCCGTGAAAAATCTGATGTTCCGATCATTATGCTTACGGCTGTAACTGGTGATTCTGATCGCATTGTTGGATTGGAAGTTGGGGCAGATGACTATTTGGAAAAGCCCTTCAATCCCAGGGAACTTTTGGCACGTATGAAGGCAATTTTTCGTCGTGTAACGGGGGCGGGGACCGATGATGAAACTGGCGATGAAGCTAGAGTTTCCAACAGAGTTTTTAAATTTTCTGGTTGGCAGGTACATGAAGGAAAACGTGAAATAAGATCGCCTGACAAGTTTGTTGTTCATCTTTCATCCGGTGAATTTGCGCTTCTTATTGCTTTTTTGGAACAGCCGCAAAATATTTTAACTCGTGATGATTTGATCAACGCGACCAGAGGTGTAGAAGCTATTGCCTTTGATCGAAGCATTGATATTCAAGTCAGCCGTTTGCGCAAAAAACTTGAAAGCGATGCTGATCGACCAAAGCTGATTAAAACTGTGCGAGGTCAGGGATATATTTTTGCTGAGAAAGTTTCTGTGAATACAGTCTCACCGGTTCAAAGTAGGCCTTGATCACAGACATGTCCTTTCGTTTGATAGAAAAATATCTTCCAGCCAGAATACGTCCGAGAATTCTTCTTTTTGGGTTTTTATGCGGCTTCCTTGCGGCAAGTTTCGCGTCTGTCGGGGTTGGTGCCATTATTAATCGTAGAGCTGAAATTGCTGAAACAACCTGGATCGGGCCTGTCATTGCACGGGTTTATGAAGATATTTCTCGTATGCCGTTAGAGCGGAGACTTTTGTCAGTTGAGAACTTTAATCGATCCGATGCTGTGCAATTTGCTTTGATTAACGAAAATGAGCTTAACGAGGCTCAAATTATGGAGGAACATTTCCTTCTTAATACAAATTCTCAATTCGGACCTAACCCGCGAATTTACCTTGAGCTTCTTGATCGTAATCCTCGTCAGCGGATTTTGAAATCCGATTATCCCCCCGAAGATCTAACAGCCAAGTTGACGTTTCTTGTGTCTGCGATCGCACGACACGATAGTCGAGCAAGACTTTTTATTGTCTTTAGCAATGGGGAAAGGCTGGTTGTTTCAAGCCCAAAATACTGGAAAGCCCGTATCACTGAAATCCAATGGTTGTTGATTTGTCTGGCGGGGATGGCTTTTTCCGGGGTGTTTTATGCCGTTGGAACCCGGGCGTTACTCCGACCTTTCAAAATCCTGAGTGAAAGCAGTGATGATCTGGAAGACGTGAAGGTGACGGGTCTTTGGTCAGAAGAAGCAAAAGGTATCGTCCGCAGCCTTTCAGCAGAACAGAAAGAGAAAGCAGAAGTTCTGGACGAAAGAACACGTATGCTAACGGCAATCTCTCATGACCTGCGTACACCTGCCACTCGTTTGAGGTTGCGGGCTGAATATATCGAAGATGAAACTTTACGAAACAAGATCCTTTCTGATCTGGATCTAATGCTTGGTATGACAAAAGATGCGATTGACTTTCTCAAGGGAGGGCTGGAAAGAGAAGATGAAGAATATTTTGAAATCGTATCTCTGGTTCAAAGTATATGTGATGACTTTTCGGATGTTGGCATGCCGGTTACCTTTATGCCCATACAGTATCCGACGTTAAGAACACAGGGAACCGTTTTCAGTTCCCATGAAAAGTCAGTGCCTTTGGATGGTATGTTAAAGGGGAACATGAGGGGGCGGCCCAAAGCTTTACAACGTGCAATTACGAATCTTGTCGCAAATGCAGTTAAATACGGATTTCAGGCAAAGGTCAGCTTAACAATAGAGCCAAGTCGTGTTTTGATTGAAGTTATGGATAAAGGTCCAGGTATTCCAGAGGATGAAATGAAAAATGTCCTCAAACCTTTTTACCGTCTGGAGAAATCCAGAAATAGAGAAACCGGGGGCAGTGGTCTGGGATTGAGTATCGTTAACAGCGTTATTCAGGCCCATCATGGACATTTTGATTTGATCAATCTTCCCGTTCAGGGCCTGAATGCAACAGTCGATATTCCCCGTTCTATTGAGATGACATGATTTGAGTTTCGTTTATCACATTGAATATTGTTATTAATTTACTCTTGTTTTAGCTTTTAATGTGACAAGTTTTTACAGTATTTAAATTTTAATTGTTATGTTATAACGTTTTATGTATGTTGCGTGTTCGAAGACACTAATTGATGTTTTCACGGATTTCTCCTAATTGTTCACAGGCTTCCTAGTTATGAAAAAAAGATCATTAAGGGCTGTTTTTGCGTCCGGATTTATGGCGTTTGGTGCGAGTACAGTTGGCCCTGCCTCTATTAATTTTGCGTATTCCCAGGAAAATGTAATAGCTGAAAAAGTAATAACGATTGCAGTACCTTTTGGTCCGAAAAGTTCGATACCGGATCCAAGAGCACGTCAAAATGGCTGGTTGAGTAACAAAGCGGGCGTGTCCGAAACTTTGGTTGGTTTGGACTACAAAATGGAAATGTTTCCACGTTTGGCCGAAGACTATCGTAATATCAGTCCAACCGAATGGGAATTTACATTACGTGAAAATGTTAAATTCCATGATGGAAGCCAATTAACAGCAAGCGTTGTAAAAGATTCATTTTCCAAGTTGAATGACAAAGAGCATTCTGCGTTTAATCCACGTCTTACAAAGTTACTTGATATTAAAACGATCACGATAAAAGATGATCGAACGCTTGTTTTTGAAACAAATAAGCCAAATTCTGCATTTATCTGGTCCCTGACTGAACCCACAGCATCCGTGATTAAAGAGGGTAGTGACAAGCTTCCTATTGTTGGAACCGGTCCTTTTGTTTTTGTTTCTGCGAAGCCGGAAAAAACTTATCAAACCAAAGCATTTTCTGACTATTGGGGTGGAAAACCAAAACTCGATGGTATTGTTTTTGATGCCATTTCAGATGCCTCGGTGGCAGCACTTGCTTTAAAGGCGGGTAATGTTGATCTTGTTACCAATTATTCAGAGCCAGACTTTGCTGCTCTTGAAAAAGGGAATCAGGGGCAGCGGTTTTCTGGCGCGACGACACGGTTGTTTTTCTACCAAGTTCGAACAGCTGATGGGCCATTGGCCAGCAAAGCGCTACGGCAAGCAATCTCTCTGGGATTGGATCGTGAGTTGATTGTTGAGGCTGCTTTGGCTGGCGTTGGCGGCGATCCTGCACATTCTATTTTTCCCGGGTCAATGAAGTCATGGATTAATGAAGGGTTAAAATCATCTTATGATGTAAAACAAGCTCTGGAGATTTTGGACAAAGCTGGGATCAAGGATACGAATAATGATGGTATTCGTGAAATAGATGGCGAGAATATTGTTCTTAAACTGCGATCATACGAAGGTCGGCCGGCTCTTAAGCCAACACTTGAAATTACTCAGGCTTTGCTCAGTAAACTGGGGCTTGAGGTCAAAATATCTATGGGTGAGTTCCAGGCAAACAACGATGCCCTGAAGCTTGGGGAAATTCAAATGCATTTGCAGGCGTGGGGAACGGCACCTCAGGGCGATCCAGACTATTTCCCTTCGACATTGCTGGATTCAAAGGCTGGGTATAATTTCTCAGGCTATAATAATCCTGAACTTGATACCTTGCTTGAAGAAGGTCGTGGTGAGTTTGATTCTACTAAACGCAAAGTTATCTATGATAAAATTCAAGAAATTATTGCTGAAGATTTCCCTTTGATACCTGTATTTCACAAGTCACAGGTATCAGTTGGTAATGGTAAAGTTAAGGGATACAAGATCCACCCGGCCGAGACTTATCTGGCTTCTCCGGAGTTGGATATTGAAGGGTAGATCAAATCCCCCTCTTTTAGAGCTATCTGGTCTGACCGTTACTTGTGACGGTCAGATTTTGCTTGATAACATTAATTTGGATATTTTTTCTGGCGAAATCCTTGCTGTTGTGGGGGAGTCTGGTGCTGGAAAGAGCACTTTGCTAAGAAGTTTACTGGGGGTTACTTCTAGCGAATTGAGTGTCGCAGGTTCTTTAACATTTGAAGGGCAGAAACACGATCTGGCTTTTAATCGATTGAATGCATCTCTGATCAAGAACTCACTGGCCTATGTTCCTCAAAATCCAAGCGTGGGCTTGGACCCCTTAAAGCGTTTGAAGTGGCAATGGCGACAGGCATTGAGGGTTTTAAAGAAGGTTCAACCAGACAAAGAAGGCGAAGTTAAAAAGAACGATTTTTCTCAACACATTCTTTCCCAGTTAAATCTTAAGGCCTTTGATAAAAAATATCCACATCAGTGGAGCAGGGGGATGCAACAACGGCTTCTTCTCGCTTTTGCTCTTGTTGCCAGACCTAGAATAATTATTCTTGATGAACCGACATCTGCTTTAGATCCGATTGTCGCGGCAAAAGCCCTGGTTGAAGTTACTAAAGTGGCGAAGGAAAATGATATTTCTGTGATCATGGTGACTCATGATTTGGCTCTCGCGACACAATTTGCTGAGCGCATTGCTGTTCTTTCTTCAGGAAAGTTGTTGGAAGTGGGAACAACAGATGAAATTTTGAACGCTCCGGCACACCCTTATACCTCTAATTTGGTTAAACACCGTCATTGGGAGCTTAATTATGCTTGAGGTGAATAAGTTATCTGTGCGGATGCAAAAACAAAATCTTCTTGAGGATATTAGTTTTCAATTAAACCGTGGTGAGACACTCTGTATTATTGGTGAAAGTGGATCGGGCAAAACAACATTACTTCGAACTCTCTTGGGGTTAATTCCTATGTCTCAGGGAAGTGTAATGTTAGAGAGCCAAGTCTATCAGAGCCCAGAACAATCTCAAATCGGGTTGCCATCAACGCAAATAGTCATGCAGGATCCCATTGCTGCGTTGAACCCACGTCAAAAAATAAAATGTTCAATTGCGGAAAGCCTGTACAAGTTATCACTACAGGCTGCTGAGATTGACCAAGCTGTAAAACAAGCCTTGAGAGACGTGGAACTGCCCGAAGGTATGGAAAACAGATATCCGTCTCAGATTTCTTTGGGACAGGCTCAGCGGGTATGCATCGCGCGGGCAATTGTCGCAAAACCGGGCATCCTGTTCTTTGATGAACCATTAAGTGCCTTGGATGCCATTATTCAAAAGCAAATCGCCCAACTTCTGTACAGGTTAAAAAAACAAAATGCTCTAAGTTATATATTTGTCACCCATGATTTGGGATTTGCACGACATTATGCTGATAAAATTTTGTTGCTAAATAATGGAAAGGTAGAAGAATATCGGGATGTAAATCTGTTCTTCCAAAGACCGGAAAGTAGATACGGTCAAGAGTTGTTGGAAGCTGCTTATATATTGGGTTCTCTACCTCAAAAGAAGACAGAAGAATTTCGGGTGGCATGACTTTGAATAATTTTATACGTCTTGCTTTGATTAAGACCGCCAGCCTAATACTCGTTCTCTTGGGTGTCTCTTTTCTAACCTTTTTACTTTATTATTACGCTCCGGGTGACAAGGCACTGGCTATTGCAAACGCCCGCTATATCGGTGAAGGAAGCGCCTCTGCGGAGTTGGTTGAACAGATCAGGTTAGAGACAGGTATAGATCGACCATTTCTTGTGCAATTCTACTATTGGGCACAAGACATTGTTCAATTGGACTTTGGCGTTTCCCTGGTTTCTCAGGAGCCTGTCAGTGAGATTTTTGTTAGCCAGTTACAAGAAACTTTGGAGTTGGCGATTTTATCTCTGGTTATTGGAATGTCTCTTGCTATTCCACTCAGTATGATCTCTGTGTGGAAGCCTAAAAGTTTTATTGATCGTTTTGCGATAGCTTTGTCATCTGTAGGGGCCGCAATTCCATCATATTGGTTGGGTCTTATCTTTATTTTTGTGTTCGCGGCGAAACTGCAATTGTTACCTGCTTACGGATCAGGAAGCCTTGCGCACCTGATTTTGCCGGCATCAACATTGGGCCTATGGGTACTAACCTCTCAAACCCGTTTGATCAGATCTTTTCTACTCGAAGCAAGTGCAGCACCGTTTCTTGAAACTTTAAAAATAAGAGGAGTTGGCCCAAAAGAGCTTTTTTGTCGTCATATTGTTCGGCACGCTTTTGTTCCTTTTATAACAATGCTCGGCCTTGATTTGGCTTTCCTGCTGGAAGGGGCAGTTATTGTCGAGGTTGTTTTCGCTCGTGGCGGTGTCGGATCTTTATTGGTGCATTCGGTTATGAGCCGAGATTTTCCAATTATCCAATGTATCGTGATTTTTTCTGCTGTGACCTATGTAACGATAAATAGTGCCGTTGAGATTTTTCAATGGTTCATCAACCCTGTATCCTTACAGAGATAATGAGTTATTTTATGAGCGTCTTTGCTTTTCGAAATTTGGTATTACCAGTTCAAACAAAAACTCTTTTGAAAAAGCACAGTATTATCCTCTTGGTTTTTGGCTTTTTTGCCGGGCTGGTTTTTCTTGGTTTTTTTATGACGCCATATAACCCTGTTGAAACGAACTTTTTAAACCGTCTAGGTTCACCTAGCTGGCAGAACTGGTTTGGCACAGATCAAATGGGGCGCGATATTGCCACTCGTATTTTATACGGTGCGGGATGGTCAGTTGGCCTCGCTTTGATCGTTTCAACCGCTGGGGCTGTTATTGGAACTATAATCGGTTTGCTTGCTGGTTCACTTGGGCGGCTTGTTGATGGATTTTGCATGCGGATGACGGATAGTTTTTTTGCATTCCCTGAATTAATTGCTGCAATCGTGATTACAGGTGTCTTGGGGCCAAATACGATCAATATGGTGATTGCATTAATTCTTGTTAGCTGGATGCGTTTTGCTCGTCTGGTGCGGGCATTGACCGAGGATATAAAACGACGGGATTATGTTATTCAGGCCAAGTTAAATAAAATCCCTTATTATCTCGTTTTATCAAGGCACTATCTTCCTAATATAATATTGAGTGTTGTTGTGATCTGGACCAGTTCATGGTCTAGAACAATTCTATCAATATCAGGGTTGAGCTTTCTTGGTTTCGGTGTTCAGCCTCCCCAAGCTGAATGGGGGGCAATGCTTCTGGATGGAAAGCCATACATGTTAAGCGCGCCACATGTAATGATCTTTCCGGGACTTGCTGTTTTAATAACTGTTTTAACACTAAACCTTATGGGGGATCATTTACGTGATCATCTTCAGGCTTTGGAAAAATAACCCATATCTGGAAATATAAAATGAGTTCTGATTTTAAAGGCATCTCGTTACGAATAGGTGCCACTTTATTTTTCACCGTTATGGTTCTTTTTATAAAAATGTTGGCAACAGACTTTCCTGTTGGACAAACTGTTTTTTACAGAAGTGCCTTTGCTCTGATTCCTCTGGTTATTTTTCTTTTTTTAACGGGTGATTTCCCGTCAGGCTTGAAAACCAAACGCCCTGGTGGGCATGTTGCCCGTTGTCTTTTTGGCTGTGTTGCTATGTTTGCTTCATTTGCTTCTTTAAAATATCTGCCAATTGCCGATGCGACGATCATTGGGTATTTGGCACCGATCCTGACGGTTCTGTTGGCGAGGTTGATATTGGGGGAAGCTGTTTCCAGAGCACGTTGGATTGGCGTTGTTTTTGGTTTTGCTGGAATGCTCGTACTTATTTTGCCGCAACTAAATGATTTTGATGTGGATCGGGGCTATTTGATTGGTGTTGGGCTTGGGTTTGCCATGGCTGGATTTACGGCAATAGCAAAAATTCAAATTCGCAGTTTGGCTCTTACCGAAAACGCAGGTGCCATTGCCCTGTATTTTGCTTTGACCTGTACTCTGGCTGGTTTGGCAACCTTGCCATTTGGGTGGCAGACACCTGATATGACACAACTAATATTATTAGTTGGTTCAGGGTTGGCTGGTGGTGTTGCTCATATTATGATGACATTGAGTTATCAATTCAGTGAAGCGTCGAAACTAGCAACCTTTGAATATCTATCTTTAATTTTTGCGGTATTCTCTGATTTCTTTTTCTTTAACATTATTCCGGGAATCAGTTTTTATATTGCTGGCAGTTGCATTCTGTTTGCGACGACTTTTGTTGCGTTAAAAGACAAGAAAACAGATATAAAAGCGACTTGATTCAAATAACTCAAATTATTACAAAACATGCCCCGTGTGTGTGAATACGGGGCATGTTCTCTAGGTGTACTGTTAAACTTTATTCGGCAGCTTTCGGTGCAAGTTCAGTTGAACCGAATGGCGCGCTTTCTTGTATGTCTTGAGTAAATATCAGCGGTAATTCTTCAGGCGGTTTGGTTTCTTCAGGAATGAGAAGAATGCCATGACGTTGAAGGAATAGTCCGATTTTTTCCTGTCCAAAAGCAACTGCCAAGGGAGCTCCAAAAATGAGGCCCGTTAAAATCGGTGCTAACCAAAGCAGAAGCTCTGGTGCTTGATTTAGATACACAAAGCCAAGCACAACAGCTGCAACTAAGTGTGCTCTGTGTTGCTTAAAGGCTTCTTTCCATGGAATATTTCGTCCGCTTCGGCTCTGCGCGTTCCATTGTACAGTTTTCCCGATAAGTAATGCGGATATAATACGAACATGGAATATCATAATAACTGGTGCCGAAATGGCAGAAAAAACCATTTCCAGAATGCTACTAAGGGTGAGTTTGATAACCCCACCATATGCAGGTGCTTCTCTGTAAGCGAGTAGAAGTGCCAAAACTTTTGGCATGAACAGCATACTCATTACAATGATAAACAAGGTGAGTGGTGAAGCTGTGTAAGGTGTCAGCATTGACCATTCATAGGGCAGGGGTATAACCGGACTGATGGGCATTGTGCGTTCTGTCACTAAAAAGGCACTCATTAACAAGAGCATCATCCAAAGATAAGAGGATCCATAGCTCATGGCCCCCATAAGCATGTGGATACGGCTAACCTTTTTAAGTCCCTTTTCTGATACCAGTCGCATGTGTTGGAAGTTGCCCTGGCACCAGCGCTGATCCCTTATGATGTGATCCAGAATGTTCGTTGGAACTTGTTCGTAGCTACCTTTGCCTTCCGGATAGATCCAGACGTCTTGTCCTGCACGGCGTAAAAAGGCTGCTTCGACAAAATCATGACTTAGAATTTCGCCTGATAGAGGGCCTTGGCCTGACAATATAGGAAGTTCACAGTGTTCTATAAAAGGTGCCAGTCGAAGAATGGCATTATGACCCCAATAGTTACCATCATTCATCGTCCAGTAGCTAAGGCCCGTTGTGAAGAGTTCTCCTGTCAACCTGATGTTGAACTGGGTCAAGCGACCAAACAGGGTTTTCTGTCCCATAGCGCGTGGCAGTGTCTGTATTAACCCAGCTTTGGGATTATTATCCATCATTCTGGTCATGTTCAGGATTGTTTCGCCAGACATGATACTGTCTGCATCCAGCACAACCATATAGTCGAAAGATGATCCCCAACGATCACAAAAATCCTTGATGTTGCCAACTTTTCGGTGGGTGTTCTTTTCCCGGCGGCGGTAGTGAAATTTTCCTTGCAAGGCATAGCGATGCAGTAATTCCTGCGCCAATGTTTCTTCTTGGGCAGCTATGGACAGATCTGTGGTATCGCTTAAGAGGAAAAATTCAAACGAATTGCCATGCCCTGTCGCCAGAACAGATCTCAGTGTTTGTTCCATGCCTAGAAAAACCAGTTCAGGGTCTTCGTTATAGGCAGGCATGACCACTGCAACTTTACCTTCTGGTACCGCGGACGGGTCCAGGTCCCGGGCAACAGGTGCAACCGTCTTGGCAGCATTTGTATTATGGCAAGCACGAATAACAAAGCCGATAATGGCAGTCCAGAATGACTGGCTAATCCAGAGAAAGGCAATTGTTGAAAGAAGGACATAGATGCCTTCGAGCAAACTCAAACCGTTTTCAAAAAGGTTGAGTGCCAGATTAGTGCTAAGGGCACCGACGGTCAGGCTGAGCAACAAGAGAAGCAGAGATCTGCGTTTACGCTTTGTAATCGCGACGTCGATCTTGCAAGATTTGTTGGTTTTATGGCTCATTAAGTTTATCCAGCCTTAGGCATATCTAGTTGTATAGAGATAAGTCCAGGTTTCAGTCAGGGCGCGATCACCCATTCTCAGATACCCGCGTAAATCACAAGGTTGGTCGTTTTCCGGTTCCATGTTGAACTCGACACGCCAGAGCTTGTTTTCTGTATTTTTAAACGTTTTAACGTCGTATATTTTTCCAGCCTGACAATTGAATATGGCTTCAATAGGGCTATCAGCAGGAAGTTCGCTAAGTTCATCACTTTCAAACTCCACGACAAAAAAGCGAGCTTGAGCACTGTGACCATAGGAAAAACCTGCTCTGTTGGCAGGGCCTTCGCGCGTGCTCATTGACTTTCCTGCTGGTGGCCATTGTTCTGATTCCAGATAGCTTGTTAGTCGGTAACTGTATTGCAGCGAACTACCTGCCTTCATCTGTTTATCAGACACCCAATAGGCGACAATGTTATCTGTTGTTTCCAGATCAGAAGGAATTTCGACCAGTTCTACATGACCACTGCCCCAATTTTGTTGGGGTTCGATCCAGATGCTTGGTCGTTTTTGGTACCGTGATTCCAAATCCCCATAGTGATTGAAGTTTTTATCACGCTGGGAAAGGCCGAAACCATTCGTATTTTCACCTACAAAGGCAGAAATTGTCAGATTTTTGCGTCTTGTCAGGGGGCGCCAGATCCATTCGTCAGTGGAGGTGCAAACCATTAAGCCATCTGAATCGTGAACTTCTGGCCTGTAATCATCCAGTCCCTTTGTATTTTCGCCAAACAGGAACATGCTTGTTAAGGGAGCTAGGCCTAGCTTGTTGATATCTCTGCGAGCGAAAAGGGAAACTTCGACATCTACAACGGTGTCTTTACCCGGTTGTATCGTGAAACGATAAGCTCCGGCGACACTTGGGCTGTCCAACAGCGCCATGATAACGAGATTTTTTTCTTTAGAATCTTTCTCTGGCTTTTCTATCCAGAACTCTTTGAAAAGCGGGAATTCTTCCCCTGTTGGTTCAGCGGTATCAATTGCCAGCCCTCTTATTGACAGGCCGTATTGCTGTCCTTGGCCCAATACACGGAAATAGTTGGATCCCAGAAAAGAGATCAATTCATCATAATATTCGCTGTTGAGTTGGTGATGAACCCTGAAGCCGGCAAAGTGCAGGTCTTCCATATCTGAAGGGGCAGGTTGCTTGCCTTCGTACCAGAACATACCGGGTTGAATGGTTTGATCTTTTTCTGTGCCGTTGACCTGCAGGTTGATATCAACTGTATCGTGGAACCAAGGGCCCCCGGGATGAAAAAACTGTAACTGATAAGGACCTCCATCGTTCCAAAGAGGCTTGTTTGGATTATAGTAAATCCTGGAAAATTCTTCGACTGACATACTTTTCCAGAAATCACTTATGGTGCTTTCGGGTTTGCTATAGGCAGTTTGTGATAAAACCTGTGCTTTTTGTATGACATCGTCGTAACGGGTAACGCCTGTGCCAGTGTTATTACTGGCAAAGGGGCGCGAAATTATACCGGTAATCAAGCCGGCGGAAGAAAGCGCTGCAGTGGAGAGAAGGAATTTTCTACGGTTCATTGTGCAATGATTCAAGTTCAAATTAATACAGAGGAAGTCGCTGAAATGTAATGGTTTTTCAAGGGATATTTCTGTGTCATTGCATTTTTTTTACCTTATTATGATTTAATGTCTCTCCATAATAGATTGGTTTTTTTTAAACTTTCCCAAAGTGAAGGGGTATACAATCCTCATCACAAGTTCGCGAACAAGGTTTACTGTACGGGGAGTTGATCAGGTATCATTTTCATTATAGAGACCTCTTTACGAATTGTGAATCGGCCGGATAAAGAGTGAATGTATAAAGCGAACGAGCAACCTACTGAGAATAAGTTATCGCCAGCAGCCCAAGCTATTCAAGCTAACGGGGCTACGAATGGGGGTAAAAAAGTGCGTGATCCGCGGCTGGATTTTTTCCGTGGTGTTGCCATGCTGATTATCTTTGTTGCGCATGTCCCCGGTAACTATTGGGCAAAGTTTATTCCGGCACGGTTTGGCCCCAGTGATGCGGCTGAAATGTTTGTTTTCTGTTCGGGCTTTGCCGCAGCAATTGCCTTTGGCGGTACTTTCCGACGTTCCGGCTTCTTCATGGGAACGATGCGCATCGTAATTCGCTGTGTTCAACTTTATATGGCGCATCTGGGTCTCTTTTTTGTTCTGGCGACGGTCTGTGCCGTTGCAACGGCATACTTCGTTGATTTCAATTATATCGGCAAGCTCAACCTGACATACTTTTTCAATAATACAGCTGAGGGCCTCGCAGCTCTGTTTACGCTGACTTACGTGCCAAATTTTTTCGATATTATGCCTATGTATATCGGTGTTTTGGCGTTGGTCCCTGTGGTTATCCTGCTGGCTCGGGTACATCCTTATCTGGTTCCTGCTTTCTCGATCGCTCTATACGCAGCAAGCTGGCAGTGGCAACTGGAATTTCCTGCCGAACCTTTCTCAGATCGCCCGTGGTTTTTTAACCCACTGACGTGGCAGTTGCTGTTCTTTACTGGTTTTGCCATATCTGCAAGGTGGATCAAGGCTCCACCGCCTAACAAGTGGCTGCTTATTGCCTGTATTGTTTTTGTGGTTGCACTGATTCCAATCAGTAACTGGCCAATTATGCGTGCCATACCTGAATTGAAGGATGTTCGTGCCGAGCTTATTCTTGGTTTCAAGAAAACCAACTTTGGTCTTTTGCGCTGGTTACATTTTCTGGCTCTTGCGTACATTTGCGTGACCTTGTTGAAAGGCCGGGAGCAGATCCTCAGACACCGTTATTTCAAGCCGTTGATCAAATGTGGGCAACAAGCTCTACCGGTTTTCCTGTTGGGTATGACACTGTCCTGGACAGGCGGCATTGTTCTAGATCAGATTGGTCGCGATGCTTTGGGGCTAACAGTTGTTAATGTTACCGGCATGGCTATCTTGATCGGTTTCGCCTATCTTATGGGGTGGGTTAAATCTTCACCGTGGCGACAGGCAGCAACTAAGCCTATCCCACCAGAGACGACAAAACCTGAAACGGATTTGAACGCACGAGCAGCACAGCCTGCAGAGTAAGAGGAATTGTTGATCGGGGGGAAGTTTGCGTAAAGTAACTAAACTGTTCTTTGTTGGTATTGGTGCTATCTGTTTAGGGTTGGTATGGACCTTTACAGCCTTTGCGCAGGGGCTCGTTATTACGGATCAGAAAGTTACCTTGCCGAGTTTCCAAACCCCGTTGGATTATTCGATTTATCTCCCTGAAAAATACTGTGTTAATAACAGGTTATATCCCGTTCTTTATCTTTTGCATGGGTATGGTGGATCACATAAGGACTGGCTAAAGGCGGGACAAGTTGCAAAAACTTTGGATCGATTGGTTGCTAAGAAAGTGATTGACCCCCTTGTTGTTGTAATGCCTGCTGCGGGGAAGTCCTGGTATCTGAATTCGGAAAAGCATGGTGCTTTTCAATCCGGTCTTGGGCAAGAGCTTCCGGTTGTAATGGAAGGTCTTCTGGCGAATAAAGTCACAAAAGAAACACGCGCTATTGCAGGCTTATCCATGGGGGGCTACGGGGCATTGAAATTTGCTTTTGAAGTTCCGGAACAATACATCGCTACTGCTGGTTTAAGCCCGGCAGTTTTTCCTAATATTGAAAGTACAGACTATTTTAAGCCTGTGCAGATAAAGCTTTTTGCCGGGGCCTTTGGTGATCCCTTTTCAGTGGAGATCTTTAACCGCGAAAATGTTTTTACCGCTCTGCAGAATGCAAAAACTGAAAGCTTCCCTCATACTTACCTGACGGTCGGGGATGATGACTGGTTTGGCCTCTACGAAGGCACTTTTGCGCTCTATCAGGAACTCAAAAGCAGGAAGCTTCCGTCCGAATTGCGGATTACTAATGGCAATCATACATGGAAACTGTGGCGGGACGAGATTGAACAGGCATTGGTCTTTATCGATAGCAAATTTAAAGCAGAGAGAGCAGAAAGTAGTTCAGAAATTCTTGGGGAAAGCCGTGATGATACCGTGGAGTTGGGGATAGAAAACGATCATATAATCCCGGCGTCGATAGTGTCCCGAAACTCTATTTTGTGTTCGTAGGAGCTGGCGGACCAGATTGGGAGCAGTGGGCTTACCTAGACTCCTCTGTGTATGCTCGGGTCACTACTTAAATAAGCCCTGATGCTCTGATTATAACAAACTGGACTACAGCAAACCCTGTACGGCAATCATCACGGTGCCAGCTAGCAGGATGTAAAAGAAATCAACTGTCATGGCATAGGTCGATTTACGAACGAAGCTGCCTGTGGAGGCAATAAACAGCGCGACTGCCAATATGGCGAGCAACGCAGTAAAAAGCGCATTGTTACTTGCCGTAATCGCGATGACGGTGGACAGAACCAAAAGTGCCAGAAGCTGCGTGACCATGGCAAAGACAGGCATTTTGTCTGCGCTGCCAAGCGCTACACGGGACCCTTCGGCCCATTTTTCCCCGAACAAAAGCGGGCTGTACCACGCCCATCCTATTAAAAAACTGGTGACTGTCCCAATAGCTGTTGCTAACCAATTTACATCTGTTAATTCATCCATCCTCAACTCCCCATGTTTGGGAATTATAACAAACCGATAAAATAATAATCTTTCTTTACATGGGATAACAATTGATTTTCTCTGTTCTTTGTTCTCTTTTAAGTCTAATAGATTCATTATTTTTTAATTTCGGGTATGGTCGTTTGGATGATCTTAAATGAAAATTCTCCGATAACCTTTAAAGACACGCTTCCAAGAGAAGTTGATGTGGTTGTAATCGGTGCTGGCATTATTGGTATTTCGATCGCATATTTCCTGGGTAAACAGGGGAAAAAAGTTCTTGTTTGCGAAAAGGGGCGGGTTGCAGGAGAGCAATCCAGTCGTAATTGGGGGTGGGTGCGCCAACAGGGGCGTCATAGTTCTGAATTACCCATTATGAAAGAAAGCCTGCGTATTTGGCAGGGACTGGCCGAGGAAATTGGTGAAGATCTTGGATTTCGGCAGTGTGGTTGTTTGTACCTTGCCGAGACCGATGCTATGGAGCAGGAAAACGAGGATTGGCTTGATATTGCCCGTGAACATAGCTTGGATACCAAATCACTAAGCGGGCGGGAAGTTCAATCCCTGTTAGGTCAAAAGGATAAGTATTGGAAGAGTGCGATCTATACAGCATCTGATGGTCGGGCTGAACCCTCTATTGCTGTTCCCAGACTGGCAAGAGCGGCACAGCGTCTTGGTGTGAAAATTATTGAAAACTGTGCTGTTCGTTCTTTGGATGTTGTTGCGGGTAAGTTATCTGGCGTACATACAGAATTGGGACGAGTAGAAGCCAAACAGGTAGTATCTGCTGCGGGGGCGTGGTCCTCTCTTTTTGCGGGACATCATAATATAGCTCTTCCTCAATTGAGAGTTAAGGGAACTGTTGCGCGTACAGAGCCAGTCGCGGATTTTTTTCAGGGAAATGCGGCATCTGAAAATATTGCTTTTCGCCGGAGAACAGACGGCGGATATAGTATCGCCTTAGCCGACCAATCCTCTCATTCAATCATACCCGACAGTTTCCGATATTTACCAAAGTTTCTCCCTTTACTGAAAAAATCCTATCGGGATGTTTCACTGAAATTTGACAGATCTTTCTTTAAGGAAATTGGGTATCGGGCGAAAAAGAATCCGACTGTCGTGTCTCCGTTTGAAAGGAACAGAGTACTAAGTCCCAAACCGGATCAGAGCATGTTGAAGCAGATGCGAGAGAATTTGCGTACTCATGTCCCCGAACTGGCAAATGCAGCTTTTGTTGAGAGTTGGGCTGGTATGATTGAAACCACACCGGATGTTCTGCCAATTGTTTCAGAAGCAGATCATATCAAGGGGTTTTATATGGTTTCAGGTTTGAGTGGACATGGTTTTGGCATTGGCCCCGGTATGGGCAAGGTTGTTGCTGATTTGATATGTGGGCGACCCATGGAATATGATCTTAGTCGTTTTAAACTTGATCGTTTTCACGATGGATCGCCGATTAAACTGGGCATGTCTGCTTAAATCAAGTTTAAGAAACTAACTCGACGTTCTGTATTGTATTCGCGGTTTCTGTTTGCGCTTTCCTGGCCTTTGCCGTTTCCGGGATTTTTGCCAGCCTTTTCATGGCCCAGGGGTTTTCCGGGCGTTGTTTGAGGCGGGTATCAAGAAGGCCTTTCGCTGTTGAATATCGCTCTGCCCTGATAGACGCATCGATCAGGAGCCTGTGGAAGACATCGCGCTGGGCGTGGCTACCGCCGATTTGTTGCAGGTCATCAAAGACGGGCAAAAGATGGTCAACGCACTGCGCGTCATTTCCTGTTTTACAGGCATGAATTGCCTTTGCCAGTGGCATGCCATAGTTGCGGAAGATTTCCTGCGCCGTGCCTTCACCCTCTGCTTTCTCTCGCATTGTTTCAATAAAGGCGTCGGCGGCTTTGGTGTTGCCACTGCTCAGGATGGCGAGAAGATAGTGCGCATCGGCAAAGGCCAGACTGTGGTCGTTGACGTGGTTGGCAGACAGCTTTGCCATTTCTTCCCAGCGATTGCCGACATTGACGCCCTCTAGTTCCAGACGGTAGAGCAGGGAAACGCCATTGCTGATGTCGCGGAAATCATCGGTATGGTCTTTGCGGATGTAGGAATCATACAGGCGAAGAACTTCGTCCTTTTGGCCCAGTTCCAGATGGAACAGCGCCTTGTGCCAGTGCATATGGTACGAGAAGTTGTTACAGTTTTCCCACTCGTTCTGGTATTGGCTAAGCCAGCTAATGCCTTCTGATGGACGGTTGGACATTTCCAGTACGTGACCGACAGCGTGGGTGCCCCATGCATCGTTTGGGGCGATCTCTACCCCCTGTTTACCTGTTTTTTCCGCTTCTTCGTAGGACCCGGTTTCTTCCAGACCAAAGCTGTGACAGCCTAGAATAAAGCCGTAGTCACGCACACCTTCGTTCCAGGCACTCATGATTTTGGTGGTCGAGGCCCGCATGCCGTGGTTTCGGCCACGAATAAACTGACAGGCGTGGGTGATCTTGACGCTCAGAGCATCAAGGGGATAGTCGTCCAACAGGGCATCCAGTCGGGCGATAGCTTTATCCAGATTGCCGTAACACCATTCTTCCAGGGCGGTTAGCAGCTCGCTTTCGCGGTGGTTGGCGCCGCGTTCTCTGACCGACAGCTTTGCTTTGAACAAGGATTCCAGCGCAACGGGGTCTGTTTCAACCTTGGCCAGCATCTTGTAGAAAAAGCCCTTGGCAATCAGCGCCAGAACCATTTGCGGATCGGCGGCAAGGGTCAGGCCAAGAGCTTCGGGTGTTTTCTTTGAATGGGCGAGAAAGAGGGAGACTGTATTGTCAAAGTGATCAACGGCGTTTTGATTCAAAGCTGTTACTGCGTGTCCACGACAATCAAACAACACGGGGTGCCTCCATAGCAATTTTTATACGGCAGATTTCAAATCTTGAACTCCATATGGCATGCATCGGGGGGGAATTTCCAGTGCACAAAAGATGTCAAACCTTAGTGTTTTAGGTGGTTGTGATCACCGTGATAAGGCTTGCGCTGGCCCAAAGCAGCAGAATAGCTCTGATTTTTGTCTCTGCGCTCAAACACTCTTCACAGGCCGGACACAGCCTTCTGACAAAATTGTGAAAGGAAAAGAGTTACTGGGTAGGTATGATACGCTCAAAGTCAGTTAAGAAGTCTGATCTAAATAATTTATCAAGCGAACCATTATAATGCAGGCGCAAACAAGCTACATCATCTCTCCAAACAGGTATTTGCCACTGGTAATCTCTCTGCTGGCGCTTGTTGTGCTGTATTTTTATATGGGGCAGCGATCGGCAATCGCGACGGGACTGGGCATTGCCCTTGGCATTAGTCTCTATCACGCGGCTTTTGGTTTTACCTCGGCATGGCGACGCTTTTTGACCGAGGGCTGGGGGGCAGGGCTCAAGGCGCAGATTGTCATGCTTGCGGTTGTGGTCACGTTGTTCTTTCCTGTGCTTGATAGCGGTACCATTCTGGGCCACAGGGCATCGGGTTTTGTTGCACCAGCGGGAACGGGTGTTGTGGTCGGGGCCTTTGTCTTTGGCATCGGCATGCAAATCGCGGGGGGCTGTGCCAGTGGGACGCTCTTTACCGTGGGTGGTGGCAGTGTTCGCATGGTGGTGACGCTGATCACCTTTATGCTGGGGTCGGTCATTGCGACGGTGCATCTGCCATTCTGGCACGCGCTGCCCAAATGGAAAGCCGTTTCCATGGTGAACCTCTGGGGATGGGAACAGGCTTTGATCCTGCATCTGCTTGTCTTTGCCTTGCTCTATCTCTTTGTCCGCAAGATCGAAAATAAAAGCTTTTTGATCAAGGAAACAGAGGATGGACCCAAAACTCCCTTGTTCACACGAATAACCACGGGACCATGGCCGCTTGTCCTCGGGGCTGTAGCGCTGGCCTTGCTGAACTTTGCCATGCTGGCGCTGTTGGGGCATCCGTGGGGGATTACATCGGGCATTACGCTGTGGGGTGGCAAGATGGTGTCTTTCCTTGGCGCGGATCTGTCCGACATTCCCTATTGGTCCGGGCGGATGGCGGCGTTGGATCGGTCGGTGTTCAAAAGCGATGCCTCTGCCACCAATATCGGGATTGTCGCCGGGGCCATGAGCGCGGCGGTTCTGGCGGGAAAGTTTGGCAAGTCACAAAACGTCACGACCAAAGGCATTGTCACGGCCCTGATCGGTGGCTTGATGTTGGGCTATGGCGCGCGTTTGGCCTATGGCTGTAACATCGGTGCCTTTTTCAGCGGCGTCGCATCGGGCAGTGTGCACGGCTGGGTTTGGCTCTTCGCCGCTCTTGCCGGGAATATGATCGGCGTCAGAGTAAGAAGGGTAATCGCCCTATAAAAAGAAGTGGCTATAGCCACCTAGTTGTAGCTGCCGATGAGGGTGAAGGGGGTGCCGCCGAGGCCTTTTTTGAAGAAGGTCACGCCCTTGGCATCATCGGGGTTGATCCCGCCGAGGTCGAGCCATTTGATATCGCGCTTTTTCAGCTCCAGCAAAGCATGCCACAAGAGGTAATTGTGCGCGCGGGCATCGCGCCCTTCCTGTGAGTTCCAGCCCACCAGATAGGTTGCACTGCCTTCGTGCAGGAACAAGAGGATGGCCCCCACCGCTTCGCCATCAAGTAGCGCACGCATCAACAGGAAATCGCCCCGGTCCTTTGTAAAGCGTTTCAGGTGCGCGACCAGTGCAGGGCTTGGCCCTTTGAATTCCTTGAGGATCTTGTCCATCTCGCTGAGTTTGAGCAGCCAGTTCAGGTGTTTGCCCTCTGTGTCCAGTTCCTGTGAAAGCCCCTTTTTTTCTGACTGGTTCAGGGTATTGCGCCAGTTCTGTTTCAGGTTCGCGCGCAAGGTTTCTTCGGGCTGTGTCAGGTCCAGCCAGATAGATGAATAGCCCTCGGTCTGAATACGGTTCAGGCCAAACTTTGCCAGCAAGGCACGGTTTGCTTCTGTATCCGGCATTTCCGGCAGGAAGTATCGAAAGCGCCAGGGGCGGGATGGATAGCATTTTTTGATTTCCGCCCAGAAGAATTCGTGAACCTCTTGCGGGATATCGGGTTCCAGCCACAGCGGCCCGCGATAGAGCCGTACCTTGTGAAACACGCCCAACAGCTTTTGTTCCAGCACCTGACAGATGCCAACAATGCGTCCCTGCCAGTAAATGGTGGCGAACTTGCCGACCAGACGTTCGGTCAACAAGACGGCTTGCGCATAGGGCCAGCTTTGCAACAGGTTTGATTGCCCGGCCTTGCGCACAAGGTCCCGCCACTGGCGCACGGAAACGTCGTTCCACTTGATATCCAGGGGCGGGATATTCGGGGAAGGGGTGTCAGATGGCTTTTTCCGGGCTTTATCGGGCATAGACAGGCTGTTACAAGCAATTGTTTTTTTGGCGAATCATCTATTATCCATAATGCTTTATCTATGGCTTTGTAAATGATTTCCCGATATATTCGTGCTATTATTATACAGGTTCAACAACCATAGTTATGAAACCTGACTTTTACTTTAGGCGTGAAGAGAGACGTGTAGGCGACCTACACGAACGATGAAACAACGCTAAGGAAGAGTTAGATTGCATAACTATAAAAAGGGGTTTTAGGGTTTTATGGCGAAGGTAGTAGCGGTTTATAACAAAGAAAGAAGACGCGACCATCGCCGCGCCGTAAGCCTTGCTGCCAAGCTAAAGGGGCTGGACGCCATCCTCAAGGGCGTGCGGGTGACGATTAATGATATCAGTCCCGGCGGCGTAGGTATTTCTGGTGAGGAAGAAGATCTGGAACAGTACGGCGACATGGACGTTATCGTTGAAGACGGCGAAAAGCTGGATATCGACGCACTGGGCCTAAAGGTCGGGGATATCGTCAATCTTGAAATTCTGCTGAAAAAAGCTGATCCCTTCAAGATTGATATCGAAATCCGCCGCGCCGACGCCGACAACGGCAAACTCGGCGCCCGCTTTGTGAATATCGGCAACAAAGACTTTAACACGCTGGAAAAAATCGTTCTGGGGCGCTTACGCTAGGGGGGATTCTCCCCGTATTTTTTATAGCAGCGTTTATCGTCCCCAAATACCCATCCCCGAATAATCCCCCCTGAATAATCATCCTGAGCGGTCATCTGCCCGAGTGATTATTCGGTGAGTATCCAGCGATTACCCTCTGAAGGATTATCTCGGGATCGCCCCCGGAAGAGGGCTGAACCTCGGAAGAGTTCCAAGCTCGGGAAAAGAGCCCAACCCCCGAAAAGAGGAACGCCGCTCTACGCAGCCCCGGATAAATCTCCTGCTAAATCTTCCGCAAGCATCAGGGCGTTGTTGTCTGGGTCATAAAAGGTTGCTGTTTTGACCATGCCTTCGACCACGTCTGTAGGGCCGTCAAACCGTACCCCGGCATCTTCCATCTTGCCCCGTGCGCTATCCAGATCGGCAATGCCGAACACAGGCACAGAGTTCCCCGGTGCGGGTTTTGTGTGCTCGCCCAGACCGATTGTCACGTTTTCCGTGTTGGTTGCAATCTCTGACCAACCCGCTTCATCCATATGGTAAAGAACCTCAAACCCCAGTATTTCCCGGTACCAGTCCGCACTTTTGTGACGGTTTGTAACCGACAGGGCAATTGTGATGGTTTCATTCAACTTTACGAGCGCCATAGCTTTTCCTTTTGCCATATGTTTTTAAATATAGTAACTATATTTTATGGACATAAATGCATTTGTCAACATCACATCACGGGCATGGTCACTGCCCATCCTTGCAAAGCTCCACGCTGGCATAGCGGGGCGGCAAGCTCCCTTGCTGAGCGCAACGGGCGCAAGCCGAACCGCCTTCGCACAAAGTATGGAGCATCTGATCAACATTGGCCTGTTAGAACGTAACCCCGGCCACGGCCACCCCCTGCGCCCGGAATTCCGCCTGACCCCGCTGGGCCAGATCGCTGCCGAAATGGCGCATAAAATTCTGGAGGTTTCCGAAGAAAAAGAACAGGACCTGATACGCAGATCCTGGACCTTGCCCGTGCTGGCAAGCCTGCAAAAACCAAGTCAGTTCAGCGAGATCAAGCGCAGTCTATCCACCATCACAGACCGCGCCCTGTCCCAGTCCTTGCGCCGCATGGAAGACCGACAATGGATCCACCGACGCGTTGAAAACGCCACCCGCCCGCCAATGCCCATCTATCACCCGATTAATACCGGGGCGATGATCAGTAACGTGACAAGCGGTGTGATTTTGTGCTCAAATCTGAGGGTTAATCATAAGCTTTAATTGACAAGTGGCTCTATTGATGGAAAGCCGTTCCTCATTTTTTGGGGAAATAACAGGCAATCTTATTTTAAATAGTATCAGAAGATTTTATTTAATATCTGCAAGTGCAGCTACTCTCTTCTCTTCAGCTAAAGACAAGTCGTACTAAATTAATTTTATTTCAATACCTTGCTTTCTAGGAACTCAATAACTTTTGCTTCTACGCCTAACTTTCGCATTTTATCTATCGCCGACATAATACTCTCCACCATTTCCTCTTCACTGAATGTGAAGTCAGATTCAACCTTAAGATTGAAGTTTGTCTTTCCTGAAATAGCACCCATTTCCTGTATTTTATCGTCTGAGTGCAAGTCAATCTCTGACCTGATAATTTCTCGTGCGTATTCCAGCCATGTGATTGAGCGCTTTACAATATCAGAAAGAAATTCAAAAAAAATCTCAGCATCTGGTGGATAAAAGAAATCTATTTCTGTACCGAATACTTTTTGTTGGCCTTCTTCATTTAGGTAAGAGTTGATAGTAGATTCTAGCATTGCCTTGTAGGACAGTAACGTTAGAGAATTATCATTTTCATGAGTATTTTCGTGAAACAACTCAGGAACCCACTGCGCAGCTCTTTCCATGAGGGGGCGATCAAGGTGCCCAACTCCCTTATTTCGGATATGTACAATAAAATTAAGATCTTGTTTTATAGATCTAGTTTTTGAGGTGAACTGAGTGTCACCATCTATCCTAATTCTTTTTATTGTGTCCTTAAGATTATGCAAGGATACAAACACATTTCTGGTATATCTCATCTTATGAAGGAGGGTATCAGTATTTTCAATTGGTTCTGACAACTCTTCATCAAAACATCTCAAATCATGCAAAAGGATAGTCAGGCAAAGAAAGTCTGATTTTCTTGTAATCTGATACTTTTCTTTACTCAAACTGGAGGCTCCGTGTTGTAGAAATATAATATTAGATTTTAGAATCTATTTAAATTTGGCAAGGTATCTTGAGAAGACCCAACCTGTTATTTTTACATCAGTATCGGGATTATTCCACTCAATTAATGTCCAACTCTTTTTTTTATCAATTATCAGAACCGCGTAACCGAAGCGTAAATATCCAATTGTATCTGATTTTTGAGATGCAGAGTATCTTACATTCAAGATGTCAGCTGAGACATATCTAAATTTACTTAAAGAATTTTTGTCGGCAACTAAAGATGTAGCACTGTATTGTATCTGCTTAGATAAAGTACGTTTGTCATAGCCTAGGTATGGTTTTAAATAATGATTTGTTATTGGATTAATAAATGATGCAATAATTGTAATTATAAATGGAAATATAAACCACATTAATATCTTTTGAGTTAGAGGGTCTTTCTGTGCCCTTATTTCATCTACTATACTTTCAATGGCTTCTTCAAGTGAAGATGAAGACTTTTGTGACGAGTTCTGAACTATTTTACTTGTTATTTCGTGTAACTCAGTTGCTGTGATTCGTTTCTCTATAAGTGAAATAGTTCCGTCATCGTCTACTGAAAGGTTAGAATTTATATCAAATGTGACATCTTGTAGTAGTTTAAGTGATTGGCTACTTTTCAAAGCGACAGCCAAATTATGGAAATGATTTTTAATTGGATTGTCTAGTGCCTGCATCAGCGCACGGTGTTCTTTAAACGGATTTGTATTTACTAATTTCTCCAGTACCGAAGAGTGTTTATTGATTGGATTATCTAATGCCTGCTTCAGCGCGGGGTGTTCTTTAAACGGATTTGTATTTACTAATTTCTCCAGTACTGAAGAGTGTTTATTGATTGGATTATCTAATGCCTGCTTCAGCGCGGGGTGTTCTTTAAACGGATTTGTATTTACTAATTTCTCCAGTACTGAAGAGTGTTTATTGATTGGATTATCTAATGCCTGCTTCAGCGCGGGGTGTTCTTTAAACGGATTTGTATTTACTAATTTCTCCAGTACCGAAGAGTGTTTATTGATTGGATTATCTAATGCCTGCTTCAACGCACGGTGTTCTTTAAATGGGTTTTTGTTTTTACTCATTCTATTTCCATTGAATGGAGTTGAGAGTTTTCAGTATATTAAGAGTGTGTTTCGTCAGATTGAAATTCAATTTTAAGTGGTAGCTCTGACATTGCATAGTGGACAAATTGTTTCCCTAACCCTGTTAATTCATAGCCTTCTTTTTCATCAAAAGCAGAAACTGGAGGTTTGGGGCCACTGCCTTTAGGTCTACGCTGTATTGGTTTTTGAACAAAATTACCTCTGTGATCCACCTCGCGATGTTGCCGAATGATGCCACCTGTACTCAAATCGCGAATTAAGAGTTTATATAGATCAGCATCTGCTGAATCTTCTCTTACAATCCCTTTCCCAATTTTCTTCCAAACTCCACCACGAGTTATTCCATCTGCATTGTAGATTGCTCCAATCACGTGAAAATGCAACTCAGAATATTGATTAATCCAGTCAATATACATGCGAACAGCATCGTCGCTTGATACTTTTGAAGCGGCAGCATTTGATAATATATTTCGGATATATATACGCTTGTCTTCACTTTCCGCGCCGGACCATTCACGGAAGGTTTTTTTGACGAGTGATTGGTATTCGGGACTTGAAATTCGTTCTGAAATAGTTTCATCTTGCAAGTCAAGACGAGCCATGATTTCGATAATAGTTTCTTCTTTTTCTTTGAGCTCATCTTGCAGCATATGAACCCAATTTTCAAAAAATTGGTTAATCTTTTCCTGCTCACTTTCAGACCAAGCACTTGCAATTGCAGAAAAAATTCCGCCTACAAAGGGAGTTGTCCCACTTACAACCTGGAGCGCACCTCTAGAAATTTTTGCAGCTTTCTTACCTTTGGGGTATTTTCTTTTAAGTTCGTCACTCAATTTATATTTCCTTATTGTTCAAACGATTATCGAATGACATAAGCCGATTAAATTGAATTTTAAACAGCACGAATGCCTATTTCTAGTGTAACTGCTGGAGTTTTAATGTGAGCCAAATATTATAGAAAAAGATTTTAACTACAACCTTTGGTGTCATATTCAGTGCAACAAATCATTTTTATCTCGCCTAATCACCCCATCAACACAGGTCGCCCCTTGGCGGTGGCAATAATGGAACTTTCGATAAAGAGTTGGTCGCCGCCGGCGTCGGTGATGATTTTATCGAACTGGTCAACCTCGACGATAATATCGGTGGCGCCGCTTTCCTGTGCCATTTGATAGGCTTTTTCTTCGGCGTGGGATTTGGCGTAGTCGATGGCGTCTTGCGCGACGGTAAAGTTCTTTTGCTCGGTGCCCATATGGGTGCGGAAGCGACCTTTTTCGGGGGAGGAGATCAGGACGGTGTATTTCTGGACAACGCCGCCGCACACGGCACCGACTGCGTTTGACACGTCGGCGTTTTCCGGCAGGTTCAGTTCCGTGTTCAGGCGCGCGGTGATTTCCGGGTAATAGATGGCTGACGGCGCGCCTGTTGCCACGATGCCTCTGCCCAGTTTGACGCTAAAGTCCAGAAGGGGAGAGGGGCCTTTGCTGTCCCCTTTATTACTATTGGCTTTGTTTCGCAGCGCATTGTCCAGCAGGGCCATGCCCAGACTTTGGGTATTGGTCATTTGCGGAATGTTTTCTTCGATAAAGGCGGTATCGAGAATGGTTTTGCCCGCCTGAACCACCGTCTGTTGATAAATCATTTCCGCAAGGTCTTCGGGCGTGACCCCCAACAGGTGATTGTCGCGCTGGGCCTGCCTTAAAAACAGTTGCGCGCAGAGCAGGGCGCCGTCGCGGGTCCAGTTGTTCTGTTTGTTCAGGATATGGCTGCTGTCGCTGGGGGTCAGGCCGGAATTAATCACGAGGCCGCGATCAATCAGGCGTTGCAAGGGGCCAGCCATGGCCGGGCGTTCCAGCAAGCTGTTGAGGGCAACGGGACCATCGGCGAGACTTTCCCAGATTTCCAGTTCCAGCCGAGACAGGCTGGTGAGCGCGGTGTTGAGTTCGCGCAATTTTAAGGCAAAGCGCCCGTCGTGCTCGCCAATGCGATCATTACGGAGCTGTTGCTGTAGTTCTTCCAGAACGCTTGGGTGCTGTTGCGCCAACAAACTGATGGGATAAGCTCTACGGGGACCAATAGATAGACACTTTTGTGTCCGGTTGAGGGCGACTTCACTGTCGCCGCCTAGGCCATAGGTGCTGACGGCGACGGCCTTGACCATAGTGCGCCAGCCGCCGACGTTGGCGCCTTCTTCGCTGAGCTTGGGTTCGCCATCCATCAGGATCGCAATATCGGTGGTGGTGCCGCCCATATCGACCACAAAGACATCGCTGGCGCCTGAGAGATACTTGGCCCCGACCACAGAGGCCGCCGGGCCGGAGAGAATGGTTTCAACCGGGCGTTCCAGTGCGGTTTGCGCAGAGATCAGTGACCCGTCGCCCTTGACCACCATCACGGGGGCCTTGATGCCCTTTTCCTGTAACATGATATCGACGGAATGGATGAGCTGATGCAATTGCGGGATCAACTGGGCATTCAGAAAAGCGGTGAGGGCGCGGCGCGGGGCATCCAGACCGGATGACAGTTCGTGGGCACAGGTCACCGGGTGGTCTGTCTTTTCCAGTATCAGATTGCGCACGGCTTCTTCGTGGGATGCATTGCGCACAGAAAAATAGCCCGCAACGGCAAAGGCGGATACATGGGGAGTGTGTTCGTCGATGGCCCGTTGCACCGCGTCGAGATCCAGCGCGGATTGCTCGTCGCCCAAGGGCGTATGCCCGCCATCAATAAAAACATAGGGGTTCTTGCCAATGGCGGTGCCGAGGTTGGATCGTTCCAGTGATCCCTTGTCATAGCCGATCATAATCAGACAAACCGGGCTGTCGTGGGCTTCGACAATGGCGTTGGTGGCAAGGGTTGTGGACAGGGATACCATGCGGATCTGGTCGCCCTCGCGATCCATAATCCGGTTGACCGCATCACAGATACCGATGGACAGATCGTGTTTGGTTGTCAGGGACTTGGCGGTCCGCAGCACACCGTCTTCTTCTGTGAAAAGAACCGCATCCGTATAGGTGCCACCCGTATCAATACCTAACAACATTCCCGAATAATCCGTAATTGCCATAACAACAAAAAGCTAATAGTCGCGAAAACGAACTTTTAATCAAGGCGTAAAGCGCAAAGTGTAGGAGACCTACACGAGCGATGAAACAACACAGATTGAGAGTTTAGTTTTACGACTATATGGCCTAGCAATTTAGTCGGATAACTGCTTCTCTAAAAGCGACGAATTTTCCTGACGCAAATAGATCAAAGCTTCTAGTTACTTTATTTAACTTTTCTTCGGCGTTATTTCATCGTTCGTGTAGGTTATCTACACTTCTCTCTTTATGCCTTGAGAAAAAGCCAATTAAAGTAACTAGTTGGCATGATGTCACCTCGCTCTTCACGCCTTGAATAGCAGCAAATTAAAACGATCAGGGGAGGATGCTCTTAGACACTCTTTCCTTTACGGGCTTTGATCAGGCCCAGGGCACCGACCATGCCGATGGTGACGATGCTGACGCCGACGATTTCGATGGTCGTTGGCTCTTCGCCCAGAACGGGCAGGGCAAGGATAACGGCGATGCCGGGCACCAGTGCGGCAAAGACCGCGCCCTTGGCTGCGCCCAGCAAGGCAACGGCCTTGGTATAGAACAGCAGGGCAAGAATGGCAGAACCAATACCCTGAAAGATCGCCTGAAACAGGGTTTCTTCTATAGGGGCTGCAAAGATTTGTGGGTCGCCAAAGATAAAATAAAGCGGCAGGTAAATAATCATGGACAGCACAGCAACCAACGCCGTTGCGTGCAGGGGATCGGCCCTGAAATACTTTGTGCCAACCGTATAGCATGCCCAACAGCCACCCCCGGCCATAAACATCAGATGACCAATCCACTGGTTATCCCCCGCCATGGCAAAGCCGGACCAACCGAGCAGGGCAACGCCCAGAATAATAACGCCCAGACCGAGTAAACGATTTCTGTCGGGACGATCCCCAAGGATAAACCAGCCGCCGATTGTGGACAGGGTCATCATACAGCTTGGCGCAATGATCCCCATATGACTGGCCGGGGCGTATTTAAGCCCTGTTACGGTGAGCAGCATATAGGGTGCACCCGCCCCAAAGGCAAAGAGAAGTCCACCGGGCAGACCGATGCCTTTGAAACCACGCTTGAGGATCAGGGGCAAAAGAATAATACCCGCAACGCCAAAGCGCAGGGCGGTGATATCATAGGGCGTCAGAGTCTGGTTCTGAAGACCAAGGCTGGACACCACAGGCCACGCCCCCCACAACAGAGCCGCCATCAGGCCATAGATAATACCCATTGTCATTGTGCTTTGCGTTGTTTTTAAAACCTGATCCATATCCTTTACCTGATACTCAAAATAAAACTGAAACTCACTATTTGAATTATAGCTGATTGTTTGCGGCCTTTTGCGGCAAAATAAGTGGTTTTCAGATCAAAAAACTGCAACAAATAGAATTTGATGCGTTTTTTCGACCTATACCCCGAAACGATAACAAGTTAAGGCAACAGATTAGTGTCACCCAATAAGGCCACTTCAAGACAAATCAGTTTAACGACCAAAATGAAAATAGATAATTTCGACAAAGCTATCTTGCGATCTCTACAGGAAAATTCCCGCCTGAAATCAGATAGCATTGCTATACAAGTTGGTCTGTCTGCGACCGCATGTCAACGCCGGATTAAACGATTACGCGATATGGGGGCTATCGAGCGGGAAATTGCGGTGATTAACCCCGATGTTTCTACCCATAACCTGACCCTGATCGTTCAGCTGGTTATTGAACGCTGTGACGCCAAGATGTTGCAAACCCTAACAGCGCAGTTCCTTGCCGAACCTGAAATTCAGCAGTGTTACAACGTGACTGGTGCTTTTGATTTCCTCTTGATCGTAACTGCAGAAAACATGGCAACCTATGACAGTTTCACCAAGCGTGTGTTTTTTGATAACCCGGCAATACAGGAATTTACCACCACCGTTGTAATGGAAAACGTCAAACGCGGGCTGGAGCTGCCGATATAGCCTCAGAAATAGTCATTGACTATTTTGATTTGGCCTATTTTAGTTGGCGGTGCGTTGCCGGGATTTAATGAACTCTCTAGTCTTGTAAGCCGAGGTTTTTGGGATAGTTGTCTAACTTAATTTTAGCTCAAGACGTAAAGCGCGACGTGTAGGTGACCTACATTAGCGATGAAACAGCTCATGAGATATTAGGCCATGAGATACTGGGAAGAAAAAGTTAAGCTAGACGACCATGTTTAGGCATGAAGCAGGCCCTGCCAATGGGACGACGATTGTACGATTTCTGCCATGGCCTGATAGCCTTTTCCGGTTGAATGCAGACCGTCATTCTCTGCCAGTCCTGCCATGAAATCATCACTCTCGCTCAGAGCTTGGTGCATATTGATATAGGGAATATTCAGATCCTGACAGATTGCACTGTATTCTGCTGAACCGCTGGCGAGTTCCTCGTTCTTAAAGTCAAAATTCATGTTTGATACTGTCGAGAAAAAGGGCAGCTTGCTTTCATCAACAGGCGTTGGGCCAAAGACAAGCAAGGGCGCAATTTCTGAAAGCTCGCTCATCAGGGCTTCGAAGTTTTTCATGGCCCTGTGCCTGGGGGTTCGGGGCATCGGCGTTCTGGGCATGGGCTTTTGGGGAGTACTGCTTTCGATCAGGGCAAAATCGTTAGACCCCGTGGCAAAGACAATAAAATCCTTTGCATCTGTAAATCTGGCCCGGCACTCCGCTGCGGCGCGACCCGATATTTCTCTTAGTGTTTGTCCTCTAACGCCCAGATTATAGTGTATAAAGCTCTGGTCGTTATCCGCGGCTAGCAGGGCGAGGCGTCCGGGCATCCCCAATCGCGCTTCATCACCCATTCCCTCCATAACGGACGCACCCAGAAAACAAACTCGTTTCATCTTTTTATCTTTCGGTCTTTATAGCGGTTCAAATTTTCATAATTGTTAAAACTAATTTTTACTCAAGGCGTGAAGAGAGACGTGTAGGTAGCCTGCATGAACGGTGAAACAACTCATGAAATATTGGCAAGAAAGGATTAAGAAGAACAATTATGGGGCTTAGGTGAAGAGAGAAGGGTAGGCGCCAAGTGCCTGTGCCCCGCCTGTGTGCAAGAAGATCACGCTATCGTTTTCGGTAAATCTGCCTTGCCGTATATGATCGACAAGGCCTGCAAAGGCTTTGCCGGAATAGACGGGATCAAGCAATATCCCTTCGGTTCTGGCAAGCAGCTCAATGGCTTCGTTTCCGGCATCCGAGGGAATGCCATAGTTGCTGCCGCCATAGCCTGTGATCACCTGCAAATCCTGTGCCGGGTTCCAGACCTCGAAACGGCCTAGGCGTTCCAGTGTTTCCGGCACAATGGACTTGATGGCGTTGCTCACAGGGGCCGGGTCATCATCCACCTCGACGCCGAGAATGGGAAAGGGACGTTTCAGGGTAATCATCCCGGCAATGAGGCCCGCCTGCGTGCCGCCGCTGGATGTCGCGTGATAAAGTGCTTTGGGGCTGAGGCCCAGACTGCGGCACTGTTCGTGAATTTCCATCAGGGCACTGGCATAGCCAAGGGCACCAACCGCATTGGACCCGCCAACGGGAATGATATAGGGCTTTTCGCCCGTTTCCACCAGATCAGATGCCAGTTCGTCCATAATACGATCCCGGTCAGAGCCACCGGGATGAATGCTAATCTCTGCGCCGAGTAACTTGTCGAGAACAAGGTTCCCAGATGTCTGATAGGCCGCATCCTGCCAGTCTACATTCCGTACCAGAACCAGATGGCATTTTAGCCCGTATCGTGCTGCCGCTGCGGCGGTCTGGCGAACGTGGTTGGATTGCAAGCCGCCTGCCGTAATCACACAGGTTGCTTCCCTGCCCAGTGCATCGGCGATCAGAAATTCCAGCTTGCGGGTTTTGTTACCACCGCCAGCCAAGCCTGTGCAGTCATCCCGTTTGATATAGATCTCTGGCCCGCCGAGATGCTTCGATAACTTACTTAGCAGATGCAGGGGCGTCGGGGTGAAGGCCAGTGGCACAGATGAATTGAATTCGGTAAGCATGGGGTACCTGAGAAACGAGGGACAAAAGATATAAAACTGTTAGAGGCTTACTCTGATCGTTTTCCGGTTTTACTTCAATAGGGGGAGGTGAATTTCTGGTGTCTTGCGGGCATTAACTGCTGGTGGAGTATTGCTTGATCTTATCGTTATTGGAGATCTATGGGCATCATACTTCGTCTTTTTTCACGGTTGTTAAATTCTTTGCTTCAGTCGAATAGAGATATCACCTTTTGCCGAAAGAACTTATCCATACCTACTCTGCGATCCTGATTGGAAAAGAGTCCGTTGTCATAGAAGGCCCTCAAAAAAAACTATAGACACTATTCTTGTGGCTGTGTCATTCTCCCTTGAATTCTCGTCAAGGTTTTGGTGCGTACTGGTGCTATTTTTAATTTGCTCTTGTCTTTTAATGAAATAACGTCTGCCAAAGTGTTATCTGCTTGATAAGGTTGTGTGGGGGTCCTTATCTTTTGTTTTTTATAAGTAAAAATAAGATGTCGTACTGTCGATATCTGAATATTCAAAAGTATATTCTAATAGGCTCTTTGTTCATCTTGCTGAACTTAGGAGTGGTCTTGTTTGCACCATCTCTGGCTGTTGCCCAATCAACTGTTGATGAAGCAATTGAAGACATCTATTCGGGCGATCGTTACCAAAGTGAGCCGCCTTTTGATGTAAAGACCGAGAAGGCCGAAAAGAAAGTACCCGAGAAAAAGAAGGAAAATTCTGAACCCTTTGATCTCTCGGCGTTGGAGTTTCTCGGGAAGATTATTCTTTTCGGTTTCTTAGCGGTTGTTGTGGTTTTGCTTGTCAAAGCTGCCTATCGCTATTTCAGTGATCTAAAACGGCGACCTCAAAACAAAACAACCGTTGAAGAAGAGGCTAACTCCTATGCGAGAGTGACGCGCATATCAGATGAACTGAGCAAGGAAACATTAGAACATGCGGACCAATTGGCAAATCAGGGCCACTTTGAAGCTGCGATCCGTGCCATTCTTCTGTGTTGCCTGAAGCATGTAAAGGAAAGTTATCATACAACTCTGCCCGATGCCTTGACGAATAGAGAGATCTTGCAAGCCGATTGGTTGCCAATTGAGATCAAGAAAAAGATGGCTGTTATTGTGAATGCCGAAGAGTTGACTGAATTTGGCGGGCGTTCTGCGGGACCTGAAGAATTTTCGTTATGTCGAGAAGCATTCCAGATTTTTATGATGCCGGAAGGCGAGGCGTCCGCTAGCCAATCTGCTTCTCAGCAGGGAGTGGCATAATGGACGATCGTATCTTTTCCAAGCGAACGCTGTTGTGGTTGGTTGTGATTGGAATGCTCTCCTTTTTGGGCGCTTTTGTTGCTTCTATCTATCAGGACAAGCTCGTTAAGCTGAATTCATATGGGGCCAATTCCTATTCAGAGTCCGCTGTTGGTCATAAAGCCTTTACCAAACTTTTACAAAAAATGAATTTCCGAACACGGATTAGTCGGGAAATTCGCAGTGGGTTTAACTTTTCTGATGTCAAACTGGTGATTGAACCGCAGAGTGAAAAGGCATTATGGAACACTTTATCTGGCTTTAGTGGCGTTGGATCCCTGATTGTCTTGCCAAAATGGGATGTCCGTCAGGATCCACAGAATAGTCGCTGGGTCAAGGAGATGGAGTTACGTCAATCAGGGCAAGTTCAGGGTATTCTGGACTATGTCGGTGATGATCTGGAACTGGTTCGAAATGACGTTACTTTGACGGCTGAAAATTTTACATGGGATTCTGAATTATTTTCTTTGGATCAGCAACTTTCTGTTCTTGCTCCTCAGTTAATTGCTGAAAATCCGGATGTGTTACGTCCTTTGGTTTATAATGATCAGGGTATTCTATTAGCTGAAGTAATCCAGTCTGATTTTTTCTATGATATTGATCGTACCTGGGTGTTAAGTGATCCAGATATCCTGTCCAACCATGGTCTGGATAACGCTGGAAACGCCGCCTTTATTGTCAGTGTCATGAACCAACTTACTCACGGTAAAGCCGGCGGTGTCATCATTGATGAAACATCCCATGGTTATGCGTCAGAACCAAGTTTATGGCAAAAGATGTTCGAGTTTCCTTTTGCTGTTGTCACTTTGTTGGTCGGGATATCTGTCCTTTTCCTTGCATGGAGTAGCTTTACCCGATTTGGATCGCCAGAACAGAGTGATCAAGAGTACCGGACGGGCAAAGAATTCTTAATTGGCAACACTGCTGAACTTCTTGCTTTTGGCGGACACGGAGCCTTGATGCTCAAGCAGTATGTGGACAGATCTTTGCAATCTGTTGCTCAGAACTTGCACGCACCAAAGAATGTAGAACCATACGAACTTCTTCAGTGGCTTGATCGTGTCGGGCATGCTCGTGGCGTTGCTTTGAGTAGTAGTGAAGTTATTAAGACGGCAGAAGATTTATACAAAGCAAATACATTTAACGTTATTGCTGCCATTCGTGCAGCACAGAATATCCATAGATGGAAACAGGAGATGCTGCATGGAACTGGATGATATCCGGACCATTAGTGAAGGTTTGAAGGCAGAAGTCCGTCGTACGATTGTTGGTCAAGAAGGCGCATTGGATCTGATGTTGGTCAGCCTGTTGTGTAAGGGGCACCTTTTATTGGAAGGTGTGCCGGGAACAGGCAAGACCCTGTTGGTTCGTTCATTTTCAAAAGCGTTGAATTTAAAATTTGGTCGTATCCAATTCACACCAGATCTTATGCCGGGTGATGTGCTGGGAACAAACCTGTTTAATTTTCAGACGAATGAGTTTTCACTCACCAAAGGGCCTATCTTTACCGATTTACTTTTGGCGGATGAAATCAACAGAACACCCCCGAAGACACAATCTGCCTTACTCGAAGCGATGAGTGAACGGTCTGTGACGATTGATGGCACCAGCCACGATCTCGGAGCTGGTTTCTTGGTTATCGCGACACAAAACCCCATTGAACAACAAGGAACCTATCCTCTGCCAGAAGCGCAGTTGGATCGTTTTATGTTCAAGCATGTTTTGGATTATCCTAGTGAAGCCGAGGAACGATCTATTGTTGCAATGCATGGTCATCAAACGTCAATGCCAAAGCTGGATGAGTTTGGCATGAAGGGGATTGCTGATCTGGACAAACTGGAAGAGATGAGAGCACTAGTCAGTCAGATCAGACTGAACCCGGACATAACCAATTATATTGTTTCAGTTGTTCGTGCCACGCGAGAGCACCCGGCTCTTCAGTTCGGGGGGTCTCCTCGATCTGCAACGATGCTGGCCGCAGCTTCCAGAGCATATGCGGCTTTGCAGGGACGAGACTATGTGATCCCGGATGACGTGAAATTTGTCGCTATTCCCGGATTGCATCACCGTGTTGTTCTTGCGCCTAGCGCAGAAATTGAAGGAACACGGACAAACAATGTTATTCGTGAAATTCTGGAACAGACAGCTGCCCCGAGATAATGAGACCAACGCTTCGTAGTGCCCTTCTTATCTCGCTGGGAATACCCCTCAGCCTTATCTTGATTATTTGGGATGAGGGGCTGTGGCTGTTTGGCGTGGTTTATTTGTTCCTGGCTCTTTTGCTTATTGGTTTTGATGCCCTGAATTCATTGGGGGCAAGTCGAATATCTCTGTCGCAAAATATTCCGCAGTTACTCTATGCCGGGCACGAAGATTATGCCTATTTCTCTCTTACGATTTCCAGTCGGCTTCGGGCATTTGGTGTGACAGCTTTGTTGGATGTAGAGAGTGAGTATTTAAAAAAAGCGGCACCTGTGATTATTGATCGTCTGGATCAAAGAGAGGTTGGTGAACTGGCGTTTCCTCTGGTTGTAAAACGGCGAGGCAAAGCTAAGATAACCAACCTGTGGCTCAAGTGGTATAGCCCCTGGGGCTTGATCGTTCGTCAAACCAAGTGGGATCTCAATCACGGAGTATCGATTGTACCGAACGTGCATGCCGTAAAGACAGCCGCACTTCAGATTGATAGTCGTGATGCCTTTCATGGCACAAAGGTACAGCAACAGCGCGGGGACGGCACCGAGTTTGATGCCTTGCGTGAATATCAGCCGGGGTATGATTTGCGTTCGATTGATTGGAAGCATTCAGCAAGACACCGCAAATTGGTATGTAAGGAATTTCAGGTAGAACGAAATCACAATGTCATTCTTGCTTTCGACACAGGGCATTTGATGACAAGACCCATAGATGGGCTGCCGCAGTTGGATCACATGATCAATGCCGGCTTACTGTTGGGATTTATGGCTCTAAGGGGGGGCGATAAGGTTGGCTTGTATGGTTTTGATGCCAAAGTTAGAAGGCTTGCAAAACCTTTGGGCGGACATCAGGCCTTTAGTCATCTACAGTCAAATTGTGCAGAACTGGATTACCAGCATAATGAAACCAACTTTACGCTGGGGCTTTCTCACCTTTCGGGCAAATTGCAACGCAGATCATTAATTGTTCTTTACACCGACTTTGTTGATACAGTTACAGCAGAGTTGATGATTGAAAATGTTACGCGCATGGCCAAGCGCCACCTAATTATTTTTGTTACTTTGGAAGATCGTGAACTTTCTGAGGTAGCTGAAAGAAAACCCCATTCCGTGAATGATATTGCCAAATCGGTTGTTGCAGACGACTTTCTCAGGGATCGGCGAGTTGTTTTTGAAAGATTACGCCGTCTTGGGGTGCATTGCATTCAGGCCCCGGCGGCATCATTGAGCGCAGATCTTGTTGAACGTTATCTGGCCATAAAACATCAGGAACTAATCTGATATGAAGAGGCGTACATAATGTCAGATGCAACACTGAAAAGTTCACAGTTTCGTAAAGAACGTGAAGCGTCGTGGAAAGAGCTTCAGGATCTGGTGGAAAAAATAGAAAAGAAAGGCGTCAAATCGTTGGATGCGGATCAATTGATGCGTCTTCCAAATCTCTATCGTTTTACGCTTTCTTCGCTGTCTGTGGCACGAGGTGTTTCGTTAGATCGTAACCTGCTTGAATATCTTGAACTTCTTTCAACGCGGGCATATTTTTGCATCTATGGGGTACATGCCAGTTTTGGGAGAACGGTTTTCAAATTCCTGTTTGAAGATCTTCCCGCAGCGGTCTGGAATGCACGTTGGCGCATATTATTGACAACCATTATTATGCTTGTTGCCGGGCTTATCGCCTATTACCTGACGATTACAAACGAAGAGTGGTATTACACGATTGTAAGTGATGGTATGTCCAGTGGGCGTACGCCGGCCAGTGCAACAGAAGATTTACGCAAAGGTTTGTACGATGGTGCTGACATTGAAGCGCATGAATTAAATGTCTTTGCGTCATCCTTATTCTCGCACAATTCGTCTGTTGGCATGTTTTCTTTTGCGCTTGGTTTTGCTCTTGGTGTGCCAACGATTGTGTTGATTTTTTATAATGGTCTTACTTTGGGATCATTTGTGGCGCTTTACAGCAGCCGTGGTTTGGGTGTGGATGTTGCCGGGTGGTTGTCTATTCATGGCACGACCGAGTTATTGGCGATTATTCTTTGCGGTGCTGGTGGGCTGGGGCTTGCCAAGGGAATGATTATGCCGGGACGTCAATCCAGACTTTCAAACCTTGCGCATGAAGGGCGACAGGCGGCAAAGATTGTTATTGGTGCTGTGCTTATGCTTTTGATTGCGGCAATACTCGAAGGCTTTGGCCGTCAGTGGATAACGGATACATCTACACGCTTTTTGATCGGTGGTTCTATGCTTGCGTTCTGGGCGGTGTATTTTGGTTATTGGGGGCGTAAGATATGCAACAGACAGTGACGCCCTCTAACTCTAAGGCATCTTCTTCAAAAGCATCTGGACCAAATAATAAACAGGTTAAAGCTAGAGCTTTTAAACCTAGAAAAGAGAAAAGTCCCCAAAAAGAAAAAAGTCACTGGCGACGGGTTATTACGCCCGAGGGCGTGCCAGTTAGTTTTCAGCTGGCTTCCCGGGGGGATCGTCTGGCTGCTGTTTTGCTGGATTTGATGATTGTATACGGCTTGCCGTTGCTCATTATCCTTGGGTTTATTTTCTCTAATCTCTGGGAAAACCTGCTGGAAAAGGAAGAGTTTCTCTATGTTCTCTTTTCCTTTATCACGGTTCTTTTGTTTCTCTGGTATAATTTTTACTTCAGCTTTTTTGAAATTAAATGGCAGGGGCGAACACCGGGAAAACGTGCCTTGGGCATCCGGGTTGTTGATCGCAAGGGGGGGCAATTGAAGCCTGATGCGGTTTTTGCGCGGAATTTGATGCGTGAACTGGAACTATTCCTTCCGATTTCGATGCTCTTTTCTCCTTTTGCATCCGGATATGATGGACTCATTGATCTCTTGATTTGGGTTTGGCTTGGTGTTTTCATTTTTCTCCCTTTCTTTAACAAGGATCGTTTAAGGGCAGGGGATATGATTGCAGGAACCTGGGTTGTTAAAATACCGAAAACAAACCTGTTGGGTGACATCGTTCAAGATAAAGATACGCTGGGTTCCAGAATGAAAAGCCGCTCTGCCAAGACTGGGCAAGAGGAACTGTACAGTTTCTCGGATGAACAGGTTGATGCCTACGGCATTTATGAATTGCAAACGCTGGAAGAGTTACTACGAAAGCCTGAGGTTGCTCCCAAAACGATCAAGGAAGTCACCGAGCGCATCAAAGTAAAAATCAAATGGGTTGAACCGCCAAAGGCCGAGACATCTTCATTTTATTGGAAAGATCACAAAGGAACGAATACGCAAAGTGATAAGGCTTTTCTCAAGGCCTATTATGCTGCGTTACGTAAAAGGCTTGAAGCCAAGATGCTCTTTGGTGTTCGCCGGGAAAATAAACATGATAAATGATCATGATGTGAAATTGGAAAATAACTGGGGAAATAGTTCTTTAAATCTGGGTAAGGTTTTAAAGGACAGCTTTGTCGTTTATTTCTCGAATAAATTTTGGATTTTTACGACCTTGGTTCTGCTATTCAAAATTCCCTATGTTCTATGGTCCTTATTTTCTGGCTATTACCTGTTAGATATAGAAAATTCTACTGTAGATATAGGATGGGATGAGCACGTTATTGCTTATCTTTTATTGGCACTCCCGTTGTTCCTTGCTGAGGCAGCTGTTGTTTATGGTACTTTTTTACATATTTCTGACAAGAAAATATCAATCCGGGAATGTGTGTTAAACAGCTTGTTTAACTTCATACCTGTCTTGGCAGTTGGTATTATCATGATCGTATCATTTTATATTGGGCTTGCACTTCTGATTGCTCCTGGAATTTTTGCGATGGTTCTGTTGTATGTTGCTATTCCTGTAATCGTTGTAGAGCAACCGGGTATTATTGCTAGTTTAAAACGAAGTAGTGAACTATCGCGGGGTAGTCGTTGGCCTCTGGCTGGATTGTTTCTTATTTCAATTTTTATGGCGGTTGTTTTTTCATATGGAATAATATTCTTAAAAGACTTGACTGCAGCGCCTATTTATTTTGTTACAGGGGAGATAATCAACTCAGTTGTAGCTGCATATTGGCTTGTTGTGTCTGCATTTACCTATGTTGGATTGCGTCAGTTACAGGAAGGCCCAACAAAAAAGCAAGTGGCTTCTATTTTCGAATGATCTGAGAAGCACTAACCAATTGAAGTGAATTATGCTCTGGGATAGAGTCCTTTAGTTTCAATTTTTTGGGTCGAATTATTATCTGAGGGGGTAATATGAGTAATTTGAATGAGAGCGTTGTTGGCCAGTTTAATATTGGTGACACGTTAGCCACGACGTTTAGTGTTTTCCTGAAACGTTTTATTCCGCTGAATCTATTGGTGTTGATCTTTCAATTACCAATGCTGATCTGGTCTGTATCTTCTGGGTTATTCACGGCAAGCGTTGAGAACCCGGAAGCTGTCCTTAATACTATGGGTAACCAATTTATCTGGATTATGATTGTTTCTACAATTATGTCCTTTGCTTCAGCCGCTGCCGTCGTTTACGGGGTTTTTCTGGATATCACAGGACGCAATATCAATATTGGTGAGTGTTTGTCCAAAAGCCTGAGTGTTTTGGTTCCGGTTATTCTATCCGGTCTTTTGGCCTACATTGCTATCGTTATTGGTATTGTATTGCTAATTGTTCCGGGTATCTTTGCCGCAATATGCTTTTTCGTTGTGATACCTGTTGTGGTTGTTGAGCGCCCAGGCATCTTTGCCAGTCTTGGAAGAAGCGCTGACCTTACCAAAGGTAACCGCTGGTCTATCCTCGGGCTTTTCCTGATCATTATGGTTATTGCTATTGTTTTAGGATTTGTAAGTAACTTTATCACGATTTTCTTTGTAGGGACGAGCTTGAGTGTCGTTGCTATTGTTATCTCAACCGTGGTTCAGGTCATTACAACGACCTTCTTTCTTATTGTTGGTGCTGTGACATACAACAATCTGCGTAATAGCAAAGAAGGTGTTTCCTCTGGTGAAATTGCCTCTGTCTTTGATTAAGTAAATTGCCCCACTAGATTAAAGAAAAGCCGGAGCGGTTTCGTTTCCGGCTTTTCTTTATGGCATGGTAAAATCTTGGTATGCAGAATAATCATTCAGATGAGACGGTCGAATAAATGTCAACACAGCACGCATCGCATAAACAGGTTATCAATCGTCTTAAACGGGCGCATGGTCATATGCATAAGATTATGGAAATGCTCGAAGAAGAACGATCCTGTGTTGACGTCGCGCAACAGTTATATGCCGTTGAAAAAGCTGTGGTTAAAGCCAAGAGGCTGTTAATTCATGATCATATTGATCATTGTTTGGGGCAGGGTGATCAAGATGCGCGATCCAGCCAAACTCTGGATGAGTTGAAAGAGATTACAAAGTATCTTTGATGTTATTTCTTTTTCAAATGATAAGTCAGTGCCAGAGAGATACAGTGCTGTAGTGCTTGTGTTTTGAGAGCATCCTCTATTTTGAACAAGATTGCCCTGTTGCCGCTATATGTGAATTCTGTTGGATATAGCTCGCGAAACTGGTCAAGCAGGTTGGTCTGACAATGCACATAAAGAGCGTATTGCCCCTGATCATCACCTGTTTTATCAATACGAATTGTTGTGCCGCTTTTACTTTTTGTCGTCAGAAAGCTTGGCTGCCCCCATTTTAAGCTTTCCTCAACCGGACCGACATCAGGAATACCAGCGACTGTATCCAGTATTATTTCCCTGAGGTCGAGAAGCTTTTTGCGTAGGTCCGCAGAATATTTTTCATATGCAGGAGCAACGTTATCTGGCAAGGGACTGGAAGTCATTTGGTTTTATGCCTCGAAAGAATATATTTCCAGTAAGTTCTTTACATGCCAGTAGTTTAACCCAAAAGATGCCTGACTGTATAGCTACAGCCTAGCTTATAGAGATCAGGCATCTTATTCAGTCATCATTTCTTTTCTATTTCAGCAAGATAGGCCTTGATCGCACCGTCCATTCCATAGATCAGGGCATCAGCGGTGAGCGCGTGACCAATAGACACTTCATCTGTCCAGGGAATTGCTTGTAGAAAATGGGCGAGATTATCCAAATTTAGGTCGTGTCCGGCATTAACACCAAGGCCTGCATCGCGGGCGGTAATCGCTGTGTTCTTGTACAAGGAAAGTACCTGTTCCCGATCATCCCGAAAGAAACATTCGTAGTAGGGGCCAGTATAAAGCTCGACACGATCAGCACCTATTTCTGCAGCAGCAAGGGCGACATCAGGATCGTGATCAATGAAAACAGATACGCGTGCATTTTGGGCGTGAAGCCGATCAACGATCTCTTTGAGTCTGTCTTTGTTGTTGCGAATATCCCAGCCATGGTCAGATGTGTTTTGGTCCGGATCATCTGGTACCAACGTGACTTGCTCTGGTTTGGTATCTGCAACGAGCTGCATGAATTCTTCTGTCGGATTACCTTCGATATTGAACTCTATAGGTGCGCTATATTCTTCGCGAAGCATTCTGGATAGGTTATAGACATCTGATTTTCGTGTATGTCGTTGATCCGGTCTCGGGTGGACTGTTATACCGCCTGCACCTGCTGCCAAGGCAATCTTTGCCATTCCGGTAATACTTGGGTAATCAATGTCCCGTTGATTACGTAACAGCGCAACTTTGTTTAGGTTGATGCTTAAAACAGTCATTTTTTCCTCATATTGTTATGGTAACAATATAAATTGTTGTAGTATTCACTAGAATAATGTTCTTATTATTGTTCTAGTCAATAAAAACATTGTTGGGGTAACAATGTGGGTGCCACAAAATCTTGATTCAAAAGTATCAGTCTATCGCGCAATAACGGACTGTTTGGCGCTTGATATTGAACAAGGACGCCTTGTGGAGGGGGAAAAGCTTCCCCCAATGCGCGACCTTGCGGATGAGCTAGGTGTTACTGTGGGGACGGTTTTGCGTGCCTATGACCTTGCGGAACAGCGAGGCTTGCTTGTCAAGCAAACGGGACGGGGGAGCTTTGTTCGCGCCCACAGGGATAATGAGCAGTACAGGCAGGATGCATTGGATGAAACAGGGGCTGTTGACCTTAGTCGTAACACGCCCCCTTTTATTAATCTGGAAGCACAATTACGGCGCTCACTCATTGAGATTGGCAAAGATAGTAATCTTGATGGCATGCTTGAGTATGGTCAAAGTCAGGGGCTGTTGCGCCATCGTGAAGTTCTGGGTGAGTGGCTTGGGGGACGCGGTTTTAATGCTAACCCTGAACGCTTAATTATAACAGGTGGGGCGCAACAGGCGCTAACAGCAGCTTTGGGGGCGTTGACATCACCCGGTGATACTGTGCTGGTTGAAGAGCTTTCCTACCCTGGTATCAAAAACTATGCACGTTTCTTTGGCATTAATCTTGTTCCCGTAGCTTTGGACGAAGGCGGTTTGGTGCCGCAATCTGTGGAGCAGGCTTGCCTCAGAAATTCTGTCAAAGCCCTTTATTGTATGCCTTTTGCCCATAATCCGACCACCGCAACGATGTCTGAGGCGCGGATTGCTGAAATAGCAAAAATGGCAGATCAATACGGTTTCTTTGTCATTGAAGATGATGTCAATCCAAGGAGTCCTAAGTCTGATTTCAAGCCGATCGCAGCCTATAACCCTGAACGCACTGTTTATATCAGTAGCTTGTCGAAAACCATTTCTCCGGGGCTGCGTGTTGGTACTTTAATGCCGCCGCAAGGATTGCTGTCACAGTTTTTGGCCGCAAGTCAGACGACCAGTTGGATGGCACCACCTCTGATGGCCGAGGTTGCATGCCACTGGATCAAGGATGGCACAGCGAATGAATTGGAATTGCAGCGCAATACAATAACAGCCAACTTACTCAAACAGGCAGCTACTTGCCTTGGAGATATTTCCTACAGCTTTAACGATGCAACGTCTCATCTTTGGATCCCTTTGAAGGGTACTTGGAAAGCCGAAGAGTTTGCTGAAACTCTCGGGTTAAGAGGCGTTAGAGTTTCACCCTCAAGCATCTTCGCTGTTGACCCCGTTTCCGCACCATCGGGGGTGCGTATTAATCTGACGAACATTGACGATACCCTTCTTAAGCAATCCCTCACAGCAGTGGTCGAACTTCTCAACAGTGTGCCTCAGGCAACCAAGTTTCAGATGTAATGTCTAGGTGAGTATTTTGATTTGTTTGACGTGAGCTTGGAAATATAATAATTAACTTGTTAGTTAATTTTCTTTTTGGTTAAGGTATGGATAATCTAAGCGATACATTTTTTGCGCTATCTGACCCAACGCGACGGGCAATTCTATTAAGACTGTCGAAGGGGGAAGCAACTGTGGGGGAGTTGGCTCAGCCTTTTGAGATGTCTGCCCCGGCGATCACAAAGCATCTGAAGATCCTTGAACGTTCTGGACTTATCCGCAAAGAAAAAGATGGTCAGTTGCGTCGCTGTATTTTGCAGGAAAAGCCGTTGAAAGGTGCGTCTGAGTGGCTGGAGCAATACAATCATTTTTGGGAAAGCAGTTTTGATAAGCTTGATAATACCTTGAAGGCGATGGTGGCAGAAGGGCATTTTGAAGAGGGATCAGATTAGATGACTGAACATAGAAATAGGGAAAATTTTTCTGATCAAATTTCTTCTTCTGATTTGACCTTGGAAATTACACGTCGCTTTGCCGCACCAAGGAAAACGGTTTTCAAAGCATTGACCCAACCCGAGGTATTTAAAACTTGGTGGGGCCCTAAAGGATGTGAGTGTAGCCTCTGTGAGATGGATTTTCGTGTCGGCGGTCAGTGGAAAACAATATTGGAAAATACGGGCGGAGATTGTTCTTCTAATCAAGTTGGCGGTATTTACACTGAGGTAGAGGATCCTTCCAAGTTGGTCTTCACGTGGGCTTGGATTGGGCATGATGGAATTCGCGGGCATGAGACCGAAGTGACAATCTTGCTCCATGATGAAGGTGAGAAAACCTTGATGGAGTTTTCTCAAAAGATTTTTGCTGACACAGAACAATGTGATCTACATCGCAAAGGATGGGAAAGCTCCTATGATTGTCTCGATGAAGTTCTTGCGGGGAAATAAACCTAACCATTTGGCATTACTCTAATGCTTAAAACACTTAAAAGATAAGAAGGGAAAATACATGGGATGCCCGGTCGTACATTTTGAAATTATCTCTGAAGACGCAGAAAAGGCACAAGCTTTTTATGGTGACCTCTTTGGGTGGGATATTGATGTTGATAACCCTATGAACTACGGCATGGTTGATACCGAGAGCGATGAGAAGGGAATTAATGGTGGTATTGGCGAAGATATGGCCGATACTGGGGGACATCTGACTTTTTATGTTGAAAAGTCCCTTCTGTAGAAGAAACGTTGAAGCGGGCCGTTCAAAAGGGGGGAAGCATTGTTCTGGAGGCAATGGATATTCCCGGTGGACCGACAATCGGTCTTTTTAATGACCCCGACGGGCGTCGCGTCGGGCTTGTTGAGGCGTAGTTACAAAATCAGCATTATAAGCTCTGTCATTCTGGCAGAGCTCTTGGGGCGTTTCATGACCTTGTGCGCGTCGTAATCGCTTGATTTAAAATATGGAATTCATGTTAGGGCCGAATTAAACGCTACATTCTTTTATTTTTAATTTTGATAGTTTCAGTTGCATACGAACATTATTGTCCGGTAAAAGATCGGTTACCATCAGATCGAGATCTTTAAAGGAAGCGACCTTTACATTTGCAGGTCTGTTCCATTTTGTATTATCTGCGACAAGAATCTTTTTACGACTATTTTCCAGAATAGACTGCGTCACATAGGCTTCATCAGGCTTGAAGTCCATCATGCCATACGCAGGATCTAATCCGCCTGTCCCAACAATAGCGTAGTCAGCTTTGAAAGAGGAAAAGAAGCGGATAGTTTCAACCCCGACCAAATCGTGATCGCTCTGTCTCAGACGTCCTCCAGAGACATGTGTATCAATATTTTCGTTGTTACAGAGGATAGCCGCTGCTTTGAGGTTGTTGGTCAGTACACGCAAGTTTTGAAACTTGAGAAGGGCATTGGCTACAGAACCGACGGTTGTCCCAATACCTAGAAAAATTGTGGAACCGTCCGGTATCTGATCTGCAACAGCTTGCGCTATTTCGTCTTTGTTTTTTGCATTCATCACCTGTCTTGTGTTGAAAGACAGGTTTTCAATAGCTGAAGGTAAGCAGACACCACCATGTACACGTCTGAGCAACCCGGTTTCGCAGAGGGCGTTTATATCCTTGCGAATGGTTTGAGTACTTAACTGAAAATGGTTAGACAGGTCTTCAATGCTTAGGGCATCTTCCCGGCTGGTCCATTCCAATATTTGGTTTTGTCTCTCGCTCAGACGCATGACTGAATTGTTGTATAATTAAAGATAATGGTGAGTACTGTAATTTAGAGAATCTTGATTTATCTTGTTGTTCCTGTTGGTGTATTAGGCTACGGCTTGTAATCTCTTCCGGGTTATTGTATGGAAGAAATGAAGTTTTTCCCGTTTAAAATAAACATGGAAAGTATCGCCTTCAGTAAATTCGGTTTTACCCCTAACGCGAACAACTAAATCATCATTGAAACCCTCTGAATTACCATAAATCAGACTGTCGGCACCAAGTGGTTCTATTGCGGAGACTTTCAGTTTCAAATCTGAAGAATTGCTGTCAACAATTTCTATATCTTCAGGTCGAATTCCTAGTATGGCTTCTGGTTGTTCGATATTTGTTTTTATATCCAGGATCTTTCCGGAAACAGGAATTTCGATTTTATTATCTTTTGTTTTCACGGAGAGAAAGTTCATAGCGGGTGAACCAATAAAGCCGGCCACGAAAGTGGTTTGAGGGTGTTCATAGAGATTCATGGGTGTACCAATTTGTTCTGCGATACCCTTGTTCATAACGATAAGTCTGTCGGCCATTGTCATGGCTTCTACCTGATCATGAGTAACGTAGAGGCTCGTTACCTTAAGGCGTTTTTGAAGTTTCTTTATTTCCAAACGCATTTGGACGCGTAATTTTGCATCAAGGTTTGATAAAGGCTCATCAAATAAAAATACCGAAGGGTTGCGTACTATCGCCCGCCCCATAGCAACCCGTTGACGTTGCCCTCCTGAAAGTTGCCTTGGTTTTCTCGTCAAGTAATCACTTATCTGGAGTAATTTTGCGGCATTATTAACGCGATTTTCTATTTCGCTTTTTGCAAGTTTTTGGATCTTCAGGCCATAAGCCATATTTTCAAAGACACTCATATGTGGATAAAGAGCGTAATTCTGAAAGACCATTGCAATATCACGGTCTTTAGGTTCAAGCGTATTTACTACTTGATTATTAATAGAAATGTCACCACTTGTTATGGTTTCAAGTCCCGCTACCATCCGTAACAGGGTTGATTTTCCACATCCAGAAGGGCCAACAATGACAATAAACTCGCCATCTTGAATATTGATGTCTATCCCGTGAATAATTTGATCATTGCCATAGGATTTTGTGATTTGATTGATATGGACTTCAGCCATCGTCTATTTCTCCGTTTCCGTCAGGCCTTTGACGAATAGTTTCTGCATTATCAATACGACAATAGCAGGAGGTAACATTGCCATGAGGGCTGTCATCATGATCAAGTGCCAGTCAGGAGCTTGTTCTGCAGCTTCCAGCATTTGTGATATTCCCATTACGACGGTGTACATATCGCGATCTGTGGTTATTAACAAAGGCCACAGGTACTGATTCCATCCATAGATAAACAGAATAACAAAAAGAGCAGCAATATTGGTTCTGGACATGGGAAGCAAGATGTCCTTAAAGAACCTGAGAGGACTTGCTCCGTCAATACGTGCAGCTTCGAGTAGTTCATCTGGTATTGTTAAAAACACTTGCCTGAACATGAATGTTGCTGTTGCTGAAGCAATCAAGGGAATACTCAATCCCCAGTAAGTATCAAGCATGTTCAAATTGGCTACAACGGCAAATGTCGGCAAAATACGTACCTCTACCGGAAGCATGAGTGTTACAAATATCATCCAGAAAAAGGCAATTCGGAAGGGAAAACGAAAATACACAATGGCAAATGCTGATAATAGAGAAATACTGATTTTACCAACTGCAATCAGAATAGCCATAATCAAGCTATTAAATAGCATAATTCCTACAGGAGGACTTCCTGATCCTTCCAGACCGCTAAACAGGACTAGTTTCAGGTTCACCAGAAATTGATTACCTGGAAGTAAAGGCAAAGGAACTTGTGTCATACGAACAGCATCATGTGTTGATGCAACAAACGTAACCCAAAGGGGAAAAGCGACAACAAGAACGCCGCACAGTAATACCAGATGGGAAAAGAAGGTCGTGAGCGGACGATTTTCAATCATGTCAATATGCAACCTTTTTCTCAACATACCGGAATTGCACCGCGGTTAGAATAATGACGATCACCATGAGGATGACTGATTGAGCTGCGGACCCACCCAGATCTAAGCCAACAAAACCATCGTTGAAGACCTTGTATACAAGGATTTGTGTCGAATTTGCCGGGCCGCCCTGAGTGACGGCATGGATAATTCCAAATGTTTCAAAAAAAGCATATACGATATTGATGACAAGCAAGAAAAATGTTGTTGGTGAAATAAGGGGAAATATAATTGTCCAGAAACGTTTCGTCGGACCTGCACCGTCAATTGCAGCGGCTTCTATAAGTGATTTGGGGATGGCTTGCATTCCTGCCAGGAAAAACAAAAAATTATAGCTGATTTGCTTCCATGCGGCCGCGATAACAACAAGTAACATTGCCTGGTCACCGTTTAATTTGTGATTCCAGCTATACCCCAGAAAGTTAAAAATATAAGTTATAATTCCTAGTGTCGGGTCGAAAATGAAAACCCAGAGAGCCCCTGCAATTGCGGGAGCAACGGCGTAAGGCCAGATTAGCAAAGTGCGGTAGGTGGTGGCTCCTTTTATAACGCGATCAGCCATGGCAGCCAGTATAAGAGAAACCCCCATTGATAACCCGGCGACCAGAATTGAGAAAATAACAGTTGTTTTGAAAGCCCCCAAATAATAGGGGTCATTCATTAACTCTTTATAGTTATCAAACCAAACAAATTCAGTGCTGAGACCAAAAGCATCTTCTACAAGGAATGATTGATAAAGGGCCTGAGTTGCAGGCCAAATAAAAAAGATAATGGTTATCGCAACTTGCGGAGCTACCAATATGTACGGTAGGGCCGAGACATTAAAATGTACCCGTTTAATCATGATGAGCCTGAGTAGAAAAAGACAGTTCAGCGATACTAAATAGTCGGGCGCCTTTAAAAGACACCCGACTATAATATTTATAAAGTATTGTTATTTATTTGCTTTTTCAAACTTACGAAGAAGCTTGTTACCACGCTCTACAGCCGTGTCCATAGCATCATCCGCAGACTTGGAATCGTTCCATACAGCTTCAAGTTCTTCGTTAATGATGTCACGGATTTGAACAAAATTCCCGTAACGCAAACCGCTTGAATTTAGTGTGGGTTCATTCAGGCTTAGTTGCTTAATTGCAGTGTCAGTACCCGGGTTGCTTTCATAAAAACCCTGCTCTTGACTCAGGCTATATGCAGCTTTGGTAATTGGCACGTAGCCTGTTTCTTGATGCCACCATGCTTGCACTTCGGGGGAGGATAAATAAGTCATAAACTTGGCAACACCTTTATAATCGTCTTGATCGTGACCCTTCAAGGTCCATAGTGTTGCTCCGCCAATAATGGAATTTTGAGGTTTCGAGACAACGTCGGAATAGAAGGGAAGCATTGCTTGACCAAAATCAAACTTGGCCTGTTCTTTAATTGAGCCATAGTATGCAGATGAATTCATCCACATTGCACATTCACCGTTTGTAAACTTGGGTAAGCTGTCTCCGCGACGTCCGCCGTAGTCAAACAGACCATCTTTTTGCCATTGACCAAGGTTTTTGATATGGCGTTTCACCGTTTTGTTGTTAAAAGTGAGTTCTGTGTCTAATCCAGAGAAACCATTATCTTTGCTGCCTGTAGGCATGTTGTGCCAAGCACTGAAATTCTCAATCTGAACCCATGATTGCCATCCAAATGAAAAACCGCATTTCGATCCGTTGGCAACAAGTTTTCTAGAGGCTTCTTCCATTTCTTTCCAGGTTGTTGGAACAGCTTCAACCCCGGCTTTTTTAAATGCATCCTTGTTATACCAAAGAACAGGTGTTGAACTATTGAAAGGCATTGAGAGCAGTTTGCCATTCGGAGATGTATAGTAGCTGACAACAGCTGGTAGATAATCTGAGCTGTCGAATTCTTCGCCAACATCTTTCATAAGTTGTTCAATAGGATACACTGCACCTTTTGCAGCCATCATTGTTGCTGTACCAACCTCGAATACCTGAACAATATGAGGTTGTTTTTTTGCGCGAAAAGCTGCAACTGCGGCTGTCATTGTTTCCGTATAGTTACCTTTGTATACCGGGACGACTTTATAGTCAGACTGGGTCGCATTGAAATCTTCGGCAATTTTATTCACACGATCACCGTTGGCTCCACCCATAGCGTGCCACCACTGAACTTCGGTTGCAGCATTTGCCACGTTAATTGTCGCCAGGCACGAAAAAGCGCTAATGGCCATGAAAGTACTTTTAAACATAGAGATAACTCCCTGTGGGTAAGTATTGGAAGAATAAATCAGACCCGTTTGTCGGGTTCATTTGAACCATTTATAGCCTTCATATGAAACTATAACTACAAAAATAGGTCAAATAAAAGACAAAATACAACTCCAAGGATTTTCCAGAAATTCCACGCATTGACTCCGTTTTACCTATGGTTGCTATACTTTTTTCTTAAAGTTTATTGGTGGAAAATTGGTATCTTAAGTGTATTCAAAGTGGTTACTATTTTTGTGGATTTAAATTGTGACATCTCGTTGAGTTATCTTTCCTATTTAAAATTATGATATGCTTTGCACTGTTTCTGTAGATTTCTGAGAATTAAATTTCATGAAAGTATTAAACAAAATGCTTCTAAGGGCATTACTCATGTGCTTCCTAATTGTTGGCGCAATGCCGCCCGCTAAGGCTAATACAGATTTAACCAGGCGTTTTGATGAAGCATTGTCTTCTTGGGAGTTTGTTCTTTATGAAACAGCACAAAATTTGGAGCGTATTAATTTAAATCAGAATGATTTTGAAAATGCACGTGATCAGCTTGAAGTGGTTCGTACGGAATCAAGAGAAATTATTGCTCAACTGCTCCCCATTCAAGCACAACTAAACAGACAGCTAAAAGGGTTGGGACCCTTACCTGAAAAAGGTCAGGCACCAGAGACAGAGCAAATTGTTACTATACGTCAAAAGCTCGAATCAGAACTTTCGATTGTTAATAGTCAAATAAAACAAGCAGAGCTAATTTCCCCGCGGATTGACGAGCTTATCGATCGATACAGCAAAATGGAACGGCAACTATTTGTCCGGGAAGTTTTTAGCAGAGGTCCAGTGCCAATCTCTCGATCATTATGGCAAGAAGCCATGGATCTCAGTCAGACGGATTGGCAGTCTTTTCTTGCTCAACTGAAGCTGGAAGTGAGGACTTTAAGCTCGGATATTCAGTGGGAACAGGTTATTCCTCTGTGGATTATTGTTCTTGCTGCTGCGTTTGTTGTCTCTCTTTTATTGCGCGTTATGCGAAGGCGATACGGTGTAGAGGTCAGCGCTGTTCGCCCGGATTATCATAAAAGAGTTCTTGCTGCTTCTCTGTACGCTTTAAGGCGGGCATTGATACCAATTACTTGTCTGGTTTTGGTGACAGGCACACTTGTTTGGGGGGATGTACTGGAACCGGCGATAGAGCAAATGCTCAAAGCCGTAATTTTGGGGCTTTTGTTTTTAACAATTGCCGAAGCGATAACAAAAGCGACATTGTTTCCCAAACGTTCATCTTGGCGAATTCTCGCCATGTCCATACCTGCGGCACATCAGGTGAGGGTAATTGCCATTATCATCGCCTTCACATTTTCAGTTGATTTGATTATCCGTGTGATAAATGAGGTCATTGATGCGTCGGTAAGCCAGCATCTGATCGGGAACTTCATTACCGCTACTGCTATGGCCACGCTTGTTATTTTGCTTCACAGGAAAAGCTTGTGGCGATTAGCAGGCAAGGTTCCCGAAGAGATTATCAAGATTTCAAACCTCTGGTCTCGCTTTCGAAAAGCAATTGTTGCGTTTATGTCCGTTATGATTGCCGCGGCTTTTGTGGGCTTTATTCCTTTGGCACATTTTGCCGTATTTAACCTTGTCGCGACGCTAGAGCTATTTTTACTGTTACTTCTTGTACATGTGATTGTGCACGAAGTTACTCATTATGAGCTTTCGGGTGATGCAGATATCGGACGCAGTTTGCGGAATATTCTTTCTCTGGATGATGACGGTGCTGACCGACTTGGTTTTTGGATTGTTTTCGGTGTTGGTTGTGCCTTGATCCTGCTCGGGATTGTCGGAACCTTATTGATCTGGGGAATGAGTGGGCAACGCCTGTTCAACGTTATTCAAACAGCATTGACCGGCTTCAAGATCGGGGAAGTCCGTATCTCGCTTATTGATATTGCTGTTGCAGCTGTTCTTTTCCTTGGTTTATTGGCCTTAACAAAGGTCTTTGCCAATGTTCTTGATGAAAGACTGTTACCAAAGACAAAACTTGATTCAGGGGTTCGGAACGCGATTAAAGCGTCTGTTGGTTATGCCGGGCTGACACTCGCTGTTCTGGTCGGGGTGTCTGCCGCGGGATTTGATCTGTCAAACGTCGCGATTATTGCGGGTGCTCTTTCTGTCGGGATTGGTTTTGGGTTGCAATCCATTGTGAATAACTTTGTTTCTGGCCTGATTTTGATCTTTGAACGCCCTATAAAGCAAGGTGACTGGGTTGTGGTTGGAAACGAAGAAGGCTACGTCCGGAAAATCAAGGTGCGGGCAACTGAACTCGAAACCTTTGACCGTGCGTCGGTCATTATTCCGAACTCTGACCTTATTTCAGGGACGATGAAAAACTGGACGCACAAGAGCAAGGTTGGCCGTCTGGAGGTGCGTATTGGGGTCTCCTATGATGCTGATGAGGAGCAAGTTAGGGATATCTTGACCGAGATTGCAAAAAATCATCCAGGCATTATTCCCCGGCCTGAACCTTATGTCCTGTTTATGGATTTTGGTGCCAGTTCGCTTGATTTTGAATTAAGGGCTTATTTAAGGGATGTCGAGAGCAGATTAAGTATCGAAAGTGATTTGAGGTTTTCAATTCGAAAAGCTTTTATGGAAGCCGGAATTGGTATTCCTTATCCACAGCAGGAAATTTTTATCAAAGAGTTTCCGGGCGCTCATGTGGTTGAAAACAAAATGATTTCTGTACCGAAACCCAAAGATAAGAAGCAGGATAAGGAAATAGAGTAGTTTTCGACTGGAGTGCACAAAAATTTGGGATTTTTGTGGTTATTTAAGGTTATTTCTTGAAATGAAGTTGTTTGAGCGGCATAAAGATAATCGATTTATCTTTTGGGGTTATTATGTCTGCTTCGTCTCGCCAGCAAGAAATATTACGGGCAATTCGCTTGAAAGGCACCTGTGCCATATCTGAAATTGCGACGTCTCTTTCTGTTTCAGAAGAAACTATCAGGCGTGATATCAAGCCAATGGTTGCCAAAGGACTTGTCATTAAAACCCATGGCAAGGTTACCATGCCGGATGATGTCAAAGAGCCGCCGTTCCATATGCGTATGCAGGAAAATATGGACGCCAAAGTCAAGATTGCCACCGCTGTTTCTCGTATGATCGAAGATGGTGAGACAGTTTTTTTACATCCCGGATCGACAACCAATTATGTGGCGAGAGCTCTGTGTGATCACAGTGATCTGGTGATCCTGACAAATTCTGCTGAAATTTCTCGGACCTTGGTGAGTGGAGAAGGCAACGAAGTCTATATGGCGGGGGGATTGTTGCGGACAGACGATGCCGCCTCTGTCGGGCCAACGGCAATTGAGTTTATCAAAACATTTCAGGTCAAAACGGCTGTGTTTTCAATCGGGGCGGTTAGTCCCGCTGGTTTAATGGACTTCCGGCTCAGTGAAAAAGAGTTTTGTCAGGTTGTGATGGAACGTTCTGAGCGGGTAATTGTTGTCGTTGACCATACAAAGTTCGAGCGCAAAGGTATCGTCCATATATCCAGTCTCGAAGACATGGATCTTCTGGTGACAGATAAAGAGCCACCCCAAGAGCTTCAGGATGCTCTTGAGGAAGCCGGGGTAGAGACTTTAATCGCGACTTGAACTCAGCAAGTTAAGCGAATGCAAATTCAGTGAATTAACTGGATACTGCTTCGCGCCATCTGTCGGATATTCTCATGCCCCAATAAACGCTCTGCGCCGCCAGGGGACCAAAGATACCACCGTTCCATTCCAGCTCAAAGGCTTGAAAAAGCTTGTGACGGTCAGATGTTTTGCTTATGCCCTCGGCAACAAGACGCCCCCCTATAGGTGCTGTGTTCATGCCGTGCCCACCAAAAGCGGTACAAGACCAGACACCGGGTTTTAATTCACCGATATAGGGCATCTTGTGACGGGCATAGGCCATTAAACCCGTCCAGGCCATATCAATCTTCACGTCCGACAATTCCGGATAAACGTTTGTGATATCCTGTTTTAACAGGTGGGCAAGGCGTTTGGGTTGGCTTGTTCTTGTGGTGATTCTGCCGCCCCAAAGTAAACGGTCTTCGTCAACAATGCGGTAATAGTCCGATGCCTGACGGTCATCCAGAATAGCCGCGCTGGTCTTCACCAGATCATGTACCCGCGCACCAAGCTTTTCCGTGACAACCACATAGGTTGCTATGGGTAGTAAAGCACGTCTGAGACGGTCAAAAACATTACCGGAATAGCCTCCGCCACAGAGAACAACGTCTTTTGCTTTGACGGTGCCGCCTGTCGTGTGAATTTCTTTTGTCGGACCTTCTAGATTCATTTCAATGGCTTCGGTATTTTCAAAGATCAGGCCATCTTTGTTTGTGATTTCCTGTGCGATGCCCAGACAATAGTTCAGGGGATGGAAATGAAATGCACCCTTGTCGAAATTGCCCTGATAATAACGTGGGCTTTTGAATTTTTCCTCAAGGTCATCGCGGGATAGATAGTCCAGCGGATAATTGTACTGTTCTGCCATATCATCGCAGTGTCGTTTCATACCATCCGGGTCGTTATAGCGGATGACCGACAACATACCGGGGCTTGGGTTTACGCCTTGCAAATTCAGGCAGGCAATATTGTCCCGGACCATATTGACGCCTTCAAGAGACAAGGCAAAAACTTCGCGTGCTTTATCAATGCCCAGACGCTTTTCCACAATGGCCTGACCGCCCGCAAAACCCGGCGAAACAAAGCCGCCATTGCGTCCTGATGCACCCCAGGCCACGCGGTTGGCCTCTAGAATAGTCACGGACTTTCCTCTGCCCAGAAGTTCCAGTGCACAGCTTAGTCCCGCCAGACCACCACCGACGACGCAGACATCTGTTTCCAGTTTTTTTGTCAGAGTTGGATAGCTTGAATGTTTAATAGCTGTCCGGCTGTAATAGGTATCGGGATAGGTCATTGGCGTTGCTTATTTTCTTGTTCTTAAAGGGGGAAGGCTTAAAGCCATTCGTCTTTGATTTGATAAAAGGCATAGGCCGCTTTTAAATATTGCAAACGCAGTGCTGGCAACGGAAACTTATTGAAACGTTTGCTAAAGACAATCGGTAGCTTACTCTGTGTTCTGTCTCCGGCAATCTCGTCAGCCAGCGCTTTTCCAGCCCAGCCGGACATGGCCACGCCGTTTCCATGAAAGGCGAGTGAAACCCACGCCGTTTTATCTTTATTTATTGGCCCTATGTAGGGAACGAGATCATTGGCAAAGCAAATAAACCCCTGCCAGAAATGTGTGTGTTTGACATGTGACCAAGCCGGGAAGAGCTTTTCAAAATCTGCTCTAACGCGCTTTTCAGCCAGCTTCTCCCCTGTGGCCGAGCTATCCGTTCCCCCGCGCCCGCCAAAGAGAAATCGCCCATTAGGCAAGAGTCGGAAATAATGCAACAAAATACGGCTATCATAGACCGTTGTCGTGTTGCTCCAGCCTTGATTTTGCTGTTCCTGTTCACTCAAGGGGCGCGTTACCAGAATGGAGGACAGGGCAGGGAGTAACCTTCCGGCAGCATTCGAAGACAGGTTTTCTGCGGTATAACCATTTGTGGCCATGATGACATGGTTGGCTTTGACAATACCCTGTGGTGTGTGAAGGTGATGACCGTCCACATGCTTTTCCCACTTGGTCACAGGGCTATTTCCAAAAACCTCAATACTACTGTCGCGCAAAAGGCGGGCTAGCCCTCTGGCATATTTTAACGGATGAAGGCCAAATCCGGTTGGATTATGCAGGCCGCCGTGAAAATCACCAGCCAAGCCCATTTCCCCTAATTGCTCCGGGGATAAAAGGTGAGTTTTGTGATCAAAGGTTTGGGTCAGAAAGTCTTGTTCCTGTCGAAGATCAACCATGCGGTTAGTCTTATGGGCCAGCTCAATCTCTCCATTACCCGTAACATCTGCATCAATGTTATGGGTTTCCAGAAAAGACTTCACAAAGGCCACGGATTGTTTTTGCGCTTCAAAGAAATCTTGTGTTGCTTCTAGCCCATAACGACGGATCATTTGCTGATAACTGAGCTTTGTCGACCCCATACAGCAAAAGCCACCATTACGCCCCGACGCGCCCCAACCGGGTTGGGCGGCATCAAAAACTTTCACATCAATCTGGTATTTCGTCGCCAAGCGATAGGCGGCCATCATGCCCGTGTACCCACTGCCGATAACAGCCACTTCGCACTTGGTGTCTTCTGTCAGACGTGGGAAGTCCTCTAACTCCGACGCCGTATCCCGCCAATAACTCGGTGCATGATTTTGAGCAGAGAAAGCGTGCGTATCATAAAGGTATTTCATGGCGTGCAATTAGCTTTTTAAAAGGAGGCGAGGGATGTGTGTTTTGTTTCAGAGTATTCCATGTCAGGAAATAGATTGGATCAAGATAAAATATCTTGTCGAAGTATTCACATTTCTGCCTAAAGTAATAATTAAAACATTCTATACCGAACGACGGCAAAGCTGACAAAACCACTGTTGGTCAAGATTATTACCCTCCCAGGTATGTGTTAAGGGTTTTAAGACGTTCTCGCGCGAAATATTGCCCACAAATGGCACGCTGCATGACGTTCTTCTGGATAGTAAGCTTTTAGCAAAATCCGAATCTTTGCGGCGCGGTCGTGAGATTCGAGCAAGCCAAACTGATTAAGTTCTTCATTTGAGAAAGCTAAGGGAAAGCCACCACAGTTAGACAAGGCGCTTACACTACCTTCTAGATCCACCAAATCATATCCAAGAAACTCGAACTTTAGTTTTCCAGATGGAGCCTTGGGAGAGGAAATTGGGTTTTTGAAAACGCACAGAATGTTTTTGTTAACAATTTCAGATACTTCGTTCAGAAAATAGTTCAAATCTGTAAAGTAGTCCGACATATAGTCTTCGTTGACTATGTAAGGCCAATATTCATCCTTAGTCACCGACAACACGGGTTCGCACAACAGTCCATCAAGAGATACCAACTCTTTGAGTTGTGTCAACTTTGACCATTCAATGTACTTAACCCAAGCTTTACCATCCCAAGGCCCAAACCTTTCTGTTGCAATAAAAAGTGGTTGCATCTGTTTCCCCCAGATTAACAAACAACGATTGGTAGCGCTTACGTAGCGATCTCAAGTATGGCATAGGTTATTTAGGGCTAGCAATATATGACTTTGATCCCATTGGAGTTCGAAGCATAGAAGGGTTGAAAGCAGACGCCCCAATAACAAGTTAAAAGCTGTCTAAATATTTGATAAACAACCTTTAGTGGTGTCATGTGCGTATTTTAAGTGTTCTGTTTTTTGCTATTTTACGTTTTGCTGTTGGAATTGTATGCCTTTGGTGTTTTTCCAAGGTCTTTGTCCTTAAATATCTATTTCTGTATGTGAAGTTATTTTTTATTGCTTAATTGATAAATTAGAACTTTATTCGCTGATAAAATGAACTTGGCCTTATGTAAAGTATTTCGATATATCCAATAAATAGAGGTCACGACTGCGGCATTTTGACCGGTATAGATATCTGTTGTTGAGTTTAATATTATAACATGTATATAAAATACATGTTTAAAAATAGAGACACATTAAAGGAGAAGCTTATGGCATATGTTGTTTTAGCAGCCGAGCTTTTTACAGCCTTTTGGTTTGTGAATTACATCCTGTTGATATCCGGATTTGTCAAAGAAGGGGAAAAGGCTGCTTTTCCTAGGAGAGACCCGTTGGTGCGGTTTTTTATAGCCAATGCTAAATGGGCAATCGTTGTCGGGCTGACGACGGTGTATGCGGGAACCGTCGTATATGTGTATGGGTTAGCAACATAATCTTACTCAATTGCTTACGACCAGTAATGATCCCTTGAAGACACTGGAGAAAATTCCGGGAAAATCCTGAAAAAAGGAGAGAGAAAATGCCTTTAGAAGTTGATAAACTACTTATCAAAGCACTGACAATTAGCTTGATCTGGGTGCTTGTTCCCATGCCTCTATATATCTGGCTTTTTCTTGAGTTTCTTGTCTAAGTGGCGCAACCTTATTTCTTTTCGTGTCGGGCTGCTTCGCGCAAAAGCCATCGGCGGAAAGTTTGCAGGCGTGGCAGGCCGCGTTTGTTTTCGGGATAGACGAGGTAGTAGGCATTTTTGCCACGCACGCTGTCGTCAAAAAGTTGGGTCAGGAGACCTTTGCTCAGTTCTTCCTTGATTAAAAATGCGGGTAAGAGAGCTACCCCAAGACCCGTGAGAGCAGCATTGATGATCATGTGAAACTGTTCGAACTTGGGACCTGCTGCAGGGTTGATATCCTGTGTTTCCTTGCCCTTGAGCCATTCTTGCCAGGCATAGGGTCTGGACCGAAGCTGCAACAAAGTGTGGTGGCTTAAATCTGCAGGTGTTTCTATAGAGCCCACATCTTCCAACAGAGAAGGGCTACAGACCGGGATCATCTCTTCGCCCATGAGTTTATCAGATATTGTTCCGGGCCAGTTACTATCCCCAAAATAGATGGCTGCATCAATATCTTCACTCTCAAAATTAAAAGCTTCGATCCGTGTGACGAGGTTCACATTGATTTCGGGATGTTGCGATGTAAAACGTCCCAAACGCGGGATGAGCCATCGACTACCGAAGGTCGGCAAACATGCCAGTAATAACTCACCGCCCACACCTTGATAAGCCAACAGGTTAAGGGTGGCTGATTTGAGCTGATCAAGACCTTTTCTGACTTCCTGTACGTAGCTTGCGCCAGCTTCGGTGAGGACCAGTCTTTGCCGGACTCTCTCAAAAAGTCGAATACCCAGCTCGTCTTCCAGTTGTCTGATCTGTCGGCTGACCGCACTTTGCGTTACATTCAACTCTTCAGCGGCTTTCGTAAAGCTCATGTGCCGCGCAGATGATTCAAAGGTACGTAAGGCAGTCAGGGAGGGGACATATCGGTATATCACAGAATTAAAACCCAGATATCAAACAAAGAATTACCAGAATGACAATATCGTTATTTGATACATTAGTCATGAGTTTAATGAATGATGTTTGGAAAAATAATCGTTGGCCTTTATAGTTACAGCAGGGGACAATAAACTCTAGTTGTTTAACTCAACTCTTTCTCTTCGTTGTTTCATCGTTCATGTAGGAAAATCTACATTTCTCTCTTTACGCCTTGAGCCAGAATTAAGTTAAGCAACTATAATATTATTTAGGCGAATAAAAACCTTGAGGCACTTCATGTGCCGCGTATAGCTCGGAAAGAAGAACATGTCTGCATCTGCCAAACTTGGAAAATTCGATTGGGAAGACCCGTTCCTGTTAGACGTTCAGTTGAATGAAGAAGAGCGCATGGTCAGGGACAGTGCGCGTGACTATGCGCAAGACAAGCTGATGCCGCGTATTCTGGACGCGAACCGTAATGAAAACTTTGATCGCGATATTATGCGCGAAATGGGTGAGCTTGGGTTTCTGGGCGCGACCATTGACGGCTATGGCTGTGCAGGTGTTAGCTATACCAGCTATGGCCTGATTGCTCGTGAAATTGAACGTGTCGATAGCGGGTATCGTTCGGCCATGTCTGTTCAGTCTTCCCTCGTGATGCATCCGATCTATGCTTATGGATCAGAAGAGCAAAAGCAAAAGTACCTGCCGAAACTGGCGACGGGCGAATATGTCGGCTGTTTCGGTTTAACAGAACCCGATGCCGGGTCTGATCCCGGCGGCATGAAAACCCGCGCGCGCAAAGTTGACGGCGGGTACGAGCTATCGGGCGCGAAGATGTGGATTACAAACTCACCTATCGCTGATGTGATGGTAGTCTGGGCCAAAAATGACGAAGGCATTATTCGCGGTTTCGTTCTGGAACGGGGCATGGAAGGGCTTTCCACGCCAAAGATCGAGGGCAAGTTCAGTCTGCGCGCTTCTGTAACGGGTGAGATCGTTATGGATAAGGTCTTTGTGCCAGAGGAAAATATGTTCCCGGAAGTTACAGGTCTCAAAGGGCCGTTTGGGTGCCTTAACCGGGCGCGTTACGGCATTGCCTGGGGCGCATTGGGGGCGGCTGAGTTTTGCTGGCATGCGGCGCGCCAATATACGCTGGACCGTAAACAGTTTGGGCGTCCTTTGGCGCAAACCCAACTGGTACAGAAAAAGCTTGCGGACATGCAGACTGAAATCTCTTTGGGATTGCAGGGTTGTGTGCGTGCTGGCCAGTTGTTTGACGAGGGCAAGATTGCCCCGGAACTTATTTCCATGATCAAACGCAATTCCTGTGGCAAGTCGCTGGAAATTGCCAGAACAGCCCGGGATATGCACGGCGGTAACGGCGTCTCCGATGAATTTCATGTCATCCGGCATGTGATGAACCTGGAGGCCGTAAACACATATGAAGGCACGCATGATGTGCACGCGCTTATTCTGGGGCGGGCGCAAACCGGTTTACAGGCTTTTATGTAGGATCGGGCCCTTAGTAATAAGACACGGATCAAAACGGTGACAAAGCCTTCTGATAATCAGGAAGACGATATGCCCCACGATAAAATGTCCGGGGAGGATATGCCCCTAAAGGGGGTTAGGGTTCTTGATCTGTCACGTGTACTAGCCGGTCCCTGGGTTGGTCAGACTTTGGCTGATCTGGGATGTGATGTGATCAAGGTAGAGCGCCCGGGTTGCGGGGATGATACCCGTGCCTGGGGGCCTCCCTTTGTGAAGACTTCGGCGGGTGAGAATACACAAGAGTCAGCCTATTACATGTCTGCAAATCGCGGAAAGCGATCTCTAGCTGTGGATATGACCAAAGCCGAAGGACAGAAAATCCTTCAGGATCTTGTTCTTCACTGCGATATTGTTATTGAGAACTTCAAGGTCGGTGGGCTTAAAAAGTACGACCTTGATTACCAAAGTCTGTCAAAGATAAATCCCAAGCTTATTTACTGTTCAATCACTGGCTTTGGTCAGGAAGGTCCCTATGCGGACAAGGCTGGTTATGACCTGATGATACAGGGAATGGGCGGCTTGATGAGTATTACCGGGGAGGCTGACCGGCAGCCGATGAAAGTCGGTGTTGCTGTTGTTGACCTTTTCAGCGGGATGTACGGGGTAACGGGCATTCTTGCGGCCTTGTTCAAGCGCGAACGCACGGGGCGTGGCGATCACATTGATATAGCGCTGATGGATTGTCAGGCTGCGATGTTAGCTAACCAGGCTACAAACTACCTGGTTTCTGATAAAGTTCCCCATCGCAGAGGGAATGCGCATCCCAACATTTCGCCCTATGAAGTTTTTGAAACGTCAGACGGTTTCATGATTTTGGCCGTTGGCAATGATCGTCAGTTCGAGGCTTTTTGCAGTGTTGCCGGGTGTATGGAACTTGCAGAAAACCCCAAGTACCTGACAAATACAGCAAGAGTTGAAAACAGAGCGCAGCTTGTTCCCCTTGTTCAAAATGTCCTAAAGGAAAAGCCAACCGATTTCTGGATTACATCTCTTGAAGCGGTGAAAGTGCCTTGTGGATCTATTAATGACCTTTCACAGGTTTTTTCAGATCCACACATCCAGCAGCGTGGAATTCTTAAGGAATATGCGCATCCCGGCGGTGTAAAGCAGCAATTGGTTTCAACGCCAATCAAATATGGACAGGCAAAATCGGGTGCGGAACTTTCGCCGCCGATGTTAGGTCAGCACACGGATGAAGTGCTCGGTGAAATCCTTGGCACGGAACAGGATGACATTGAAAAGCTGCGAAGCATTGGGGCTATTGCATAATCAGCCGGGGCATAATCAGGTAAGTTAAAAATCCAAGTGAACCAAAATAAAGCAACAAAGTACAAATGAAAAGTTGAACAGGAAAGATTGATGGCAAATGTAACGGAACGTTCAGGCGGGGAAATTTTGGCTCAGGGCCTACAGGCACACGGTGTCGATACGGTGTTTTGTGTTCCGGGTGAAAGCTATCTGGCTGTTCTGGACGGTCTTTATGATTTAACGAAAGACATCAATGTTGTGACCTGTCGGCAAGAAGGCGGCGCGGCCTATATGGCTGAAGCCTATGGCAAGCTGAAAGGGACGCCGGGGATCTGTTTTGTAACGCGAGGACCGGGGGCAACCAACGCCTCTATCGGTGTTCATACTGCCTATCAGGATTCCACGCCGATGATCTTGTTTATTGGTCAAGTCGCACGCGATCAGGAAGATCGGGAAGCTTTTCAGGAAATTGATTATCGCCGTATGTTTGGTGAAATGGCGAAATGGGTCGCGCAGATTGAAACGGCTGAGCGTATCCCTGAATACCTTAATCGTGCATTTCATACCGCGACATCCGGGCGACCGGGGCCAGTGGTGTTGGCTCTGCCTGAAGACATGTTGACCGAACTGGCAAGCGTTGCGGATACACGAGCATACAAGAAGGTTGCTTCTGCTCCCCGTCCAGAGGACATGACTGATTTCAGAGCATTGTTAAGTGAGGCGCAAAAACCCTTGTTGCTCATTGGTGGCGGCGGGTGGTCACAAGAAGCCAGTGAAAACATAACGACCTTTGCTGAAAAAAATCATTTACCTGTTGCCTGTGCTTTCCGCAGGCAAGATGCTTTTAATAATCATCACGCGCAATATATTGGTGAGGTTGGTATTGCACCAAATCCAAAGCTGGTTGCCCGGGTGAAGGAAAGTGATCTTCTGATTGTTGTTGGTCCGCGTCTGGGCGAAATGACAACCAGTGGATATAACTTGCTGGATAGTCCAAATACCAAACAAAAGCTTGTTCACATTTTGCCCGGCGCAGAAGAGCTTAATCGAGTTTTTAATGCAGAGCTGGCAATCTTGAGTGATTTGACTGCCTTTACAAAAGCAGCGTTGGATCTTGCGCCCATCAATACGCATGTTTGGAAGGGCATGGTTGCACAAGCGCGTGCTGATTATGAAGCTTTTATTGCAGAGGAAGCTGGCATCAAAGACTTCCCAATGCACAAAATCAGCAGCTATCTGAGGGAAAATTTGCCGGATGATGCGATTATTACCAATGGTGCGGGGAACTATACCATCTGGGGGCAGCGGTTTTATCAATTCTCATCCTATCCAAGTCAGCTAGCCCCAACTTCCGGTGCTATGGGATATGGTGTTCCAGCAGGCATTAGTGCCAAGATTACAGAGCCTGAAAGAGTTGTTGTAACCTTGGCGGGGGATGGCTGCTTTATGATGAACGGGCAAGAAATTGCAACCGCGGTTCAATATGAGGCAAATGTCATTATTATTGTCGTTGATAACGGATGTTTTGGAACAATTCGTATGCATCAGGAGCGGGAATATCCTGACCGTGTTATTTCTACCCGATTGAACAACCCTGATTTCGCGGCTCTTGCACGGGCCTATGGTGGATTTGGTGTAACTGTTGATAACGCGGATCAGTTTCCCGAAGCATTTGAACAGGCAAGGGATAGTGACAAGCCTGCTCTTATTCATATGAAAGTACCAAATGTGTGGGAGTAGTTCGCTACTTCGAAACATCAGAGATTTTATTGTGCTGTTTCAATGAAGGGTTTGATTGGTCTATGTGTTTAAACTGATAGGTTTTTAAATCCATAAATCAGGCACGAAAAAAGGGTACCTAGTTGGTACCCTTTAGTCTGTCGCCTACAATCAAATTAATGATTGCAGTATGGCACTACTCAGCAACTGCAATTGTTGAGACAGCCATTTTGCCGTTACGGCCGCGTTCCAGTTCGAACTCAACACGTTGACCTTCGTTCAAACCTTGTAGGCCTGCACGTTCTACAGCAGAAATATGAACGAAAGCATCATCACCACCAGCATCAGGCTCGATAAAGCCAAAACCTTTAGTGGAGTTAAACCATTTTACTACGCCAGTCGCCATTAAAGAGACTCCTAATTACTTATCTTGTGTGACGGCCAAAATCAGCCGTTGGTAAAGGGTTCGGCAAGGCCGGGAATCTTCTTTAGTGACCAGTGTAGGGCAGGCAGAGGAGGCCGGGACTTTTAAAACCATAGTAGCTTTATCTACGAATTTAGAGAAAAGTCAAGTATTATCGGGATTTGGGCGTGTTAAAGTTTTGAGTAACACCTTGATACGGCATTCTCTTAGCCAGCTTGTCGCTTACTTAAAAAATAAGATAATAATCGTATGGATATATTATTTGAAATAATATGATTTTAGGCAAGGATTAATTTGTTTTCTGTTATTTTTACAACTTTTTGGGGAGAATTCTGAATAAAATTATTCTTTAGACTTTAAATTACAGGAAAAAATTCAAAGTGGCTAACGTTAGCAAATTCCAAGAAGAGCATGCCAAAAGATTGATCGATAGTTTTAAGGCTGTAACGGGGAGGGATTTAATCGGACTAGAGGCCATTGCGAGTATCGGGCAGCAATCATTCGAAGCTCCTTTTGTAGTGGTATCGCATAATGGCGGTGATGATCTTGTTCAAAATTATCGGAATTTGACGGCCCTTAATTTATGGGAAATGGCTTGGGAAGATTTTACAAGGACACCTTCACGCAGGTAAAACAGCAGAACCGGAATTTCGCAATGATCGTGCTGCTATGTTAGAGCCGACGAAAGAAAAGGGGTATTTTGATAATTACACAGGGATTAGAATTCCCAGTTCTGGTCGGAGATTATTAATAGAGAAGGTGATAATCTGGACTGTGCTGCCTGTTGTAGAGAGTGACGATTTGGATGCTCAAAAGAAGGGGCAAGCAGCAATGTTTAATTCCTGGACATATTTGGATGAGTAAATTTGTAGGCTCATTTAGATGAAAACATGTCGCTTATAGATTAATTTTTTGAACGCAATTTAATTTTTTTAATTAACAAATGTGCTTATTGAATTGATATTATTTAATTAATATGGAAAATTCATACTATATAAAGAAATCTTTATTTTGTTGACGACATAAAAAATTCTTTATATGCTTGTTTGGTGAAAAACGCAGGTTGCTGCATAATTTTTTGAGAAAACGAGCAAGCTAAAAGCCGAAAATCCGAGAAACAGGGATGGTCGGCTGTCAGGAAAGGGAGGCATTGATGCATCTGAAGGTGTATAGTGCAGAGCCACAGATAAAGAAAAAAGCACCCCGAAGAGATTTGCAGCGTGTGGTTTTTATTGTTCTTCCTGGCACGGCCTCTTTGGACACCAGTTTGACTATTCAGGCATTAAAAACGGCTAATGCTGTTGCTGGTTATGCGGCTTTTCACTGGCGTATTGCGACAATGGATGGTCAAGTAATCGATCTGGAAGATGGCTTCGTTTTACAACCGGATATGGCTGTTGGAGATGACGAATCTATTGATCTTGCTCTGGTGTTTGGTGAATGGGGTGTTCGTACGGGAAAATCAGATTATCTGGTGAATTGGTTAAAACGCCTTGATCGGCAAAGTGTTTATGTTGGGGCTGTTGGCGGGGCTTGTTATGAGCTTGCGAGTGCAGGTTTGTTGAATGGTTATCAATGTGCTGTTCCGTGGGCCTATCATGATAGTTTCAAAGAGCTGTATCCTTCTGTTGAAATACAGGATGCTCTTTTTTCCTGGGATAGAAAGCGTATTACCTGTACTGGTAAAGCTGCATGCCTTGAACTCATTCTTAATATTATTGAGCACCAGTGCGGTACAGATATCGCCGGGCAGGTAGCCGAAGCCTTTAACTATGAAGTCAGAGGCGGAGCCTCCATTCCCTTGCGTCAACGCAATCTGACTTTGCAAAAGCTGTCGGGAAAGTTGGCCGAAGCAGTTCGCATTATGGAAGAAAACCTGGAAGTTTTGTTGACGGCCGAGGAAATTGCGAAAGAAATCGGCAGTTCCAAGCGCCAGATAGAGCGCCTTTTTGCCCGTCACCTCGGTTGCAGCCCAAAGCGGTACTATAAGCGCTTGAGACTGAAAAGAGCTCGCGCACTTTTACGGCAAACAGCTTTACCAGTGAGTGAAGTTGCCATTGCTTGTGGTTTTACTTCTTTTTCTTATTTTTCTCGTGCTTACAGAGGATATTTTGGGGCAACTCCCCGCGAAGATCGTCTGGCCCAGGTTAGCTGATACCTAAACTTATTTGTTTTGACCTTGTTTGATAACTCTTCCAGAATGTTTAGGAAATAAACAGCTGTTAGATTGTCTTGTGTATGGTCGTATCTTCTGAATTTTCATCTCTTTCTGGTCTCAAAGTGGGTGTTGTCGGTCTTGGGAAAATGGGTTGGCACTTTGCCAAGAGATTGCATACAGCCGGGATGGAGGTGTTTATTCATTCCAGAACGCGCGACAAGGCGTCGGAATTGGAAGCACAAGGCCTCATTTATTGCCAAACACCAGCAGAGCTTGCGCAGAAAGTTGATAGTGGATTTATTATTATTTGCGTAACTGACACATTTGCTGTTGAGCAGGTGATCTGTGGCGAGCATGGATTGTTATCGGCGATCCATCCAGATACCTTTGTGATCGATATGGGGACGACCCAGGTTATGAATACACGCGATCTTGCCGGGAAAATCCAGGAAGCTGGCGCTAAATATCTTGATGCGCCAGTAAGTGGTGGAGCTATTGGGGCAGAGCAGGGCACTCTCTCAATTATGATTGGTGGTGCAGAAGATGACTTTCATCGTTCCATGCCACTTTTCAACATTCTGGGTGAGAATATTAATCATGTTGGCCCTCTAGGGGCTGGTCAGATTGCCAAGACCGCTAATCAGATGATTGTGGGGATGACAATTGATGCGGTTGCCGAAGCTTTGACTTTGGCGTCAAGGGCAGGAGCTGATCCAGCCAAGGTTCGCAATGCTTTGTTGGGGGGCTTTGCAGATAGTCGTATACTTCAACTGCACGGCCAACGTATGATAGAGCGTAGCTTTGAACCGGGAGCGAGAGCCACTGTCCAGCTTAAGGATGTGAAGCAGGCCGTTGAGCTGGCGGAGCACCATGACCTTCACCTTACAGGGTTGGAAACTGCTTTGACATTGTGGCAAGCAATGATTGATAAAGGGCTTGGCAACCTTGATCAGGCAGGCTTCATAAGGACCGTTGAAAAATCTGATTAACTCAAAATCTAATTAACTAAGGTTTATGTTATGTATCGTTTTGCAGCTAATCTCAGTATGCTTTTTACTGACGTTCCTTTTCTTGATCGCTTTAAGGCTGCGCAGGATGCTGGTTTTGAAGGTGTAGAGTTTCTTTTTCCTTATGAGTGGTCAAAGCAGGATCTAAAGGTGAGATTGGATGATACGGGGCTTGAACAGGTACTGTTCAACTTTCCGGCCGGTAATTGGCAAAAAGGAGAGCGCGGAGTTGCAGCTCTACCGGGGCGGGAAAGTGAATTTCAACTCAGCGTCGAAATGGCTTTGGAATATGCCGAACACCTAAACTGTCGGAAGTTGCATGTTATGGCAGGTATCTGTCCCGAAGGTGAAGCACTGGAAGCATGCTTTGAAGTTTATCTGGCTAATCTGGCATATGCTTGCGAACAGGCCCGGTCAGCAAATGTTATGATATTGATTGAGCCTCTGAATACAAGGGCTTTTCCCGGATACCTTTTGTCTCATCAAGCGCAAGCACGAAAGATTATTGATCATATTGCCATGCCGAACCTCAAGCTACAGATGGATCTGTATCACGCGCAGATTATGGAAGGTGACCTTTCGGTGCTGATCCGTCATCAAATGGATTATGTCGGGCATATCCAGATTGCGGGTGTACCAGATCGACATGAACCATCTGATGGGGAGGTAAACTATGGCTGGATATTTTCTGAGTTGTTAAAAGCCAAATATGAAGGTTGGATTGGTTGCGAATATACGCCCAAAGCAGATACCAAATCTGGACTTGGTTGGCTGGATACGGCGCGTGATTTGTTTTCATAGTTACAGGTGAGGTTGTAAGATTTCGATAGCGTCAACCTGTCCTATTGTTTTCCGTATGGTGTGACCCTATTTTGTGTTTATATAGAATGTATGTTTGCTGCGACAGTTGTGACTTGAGATATTTGGTTTGAAATGAGACTTACGACCTATACTGATTACTCATTGCGTGTTCTGATTTTTGTAGGGCTAAAAGGGGATGAGTTAACGACAATTACTGAAATTTCAGAACGTTATGACATTTCACGTAATCATTTAATGAAAGTTGTGAATCAACTCTCTCAGGACGGATATCTCAAAACTATTCGCGGTAAAAAAGGCGGTATGCTATTGGCGCGATCTCCTGTAGAAATAAATCTGGGGGATGTCGTCCGCGATATGGAAGATAATCTGGATATTGTTGAATGTTTTGACAAGAAAAAAGGTTGCTGCCAAATTGATGGCTATTGCCGATTACAGGGCATCTTAGGGGAAGCTGTCGTTGCATTTTTTGATGTTTTGTCTCGTTATACTCTGGAAGATTTGATGTCCAACAGACAGGGGCTTCAAAAGGCGCTAAGTATTTCATTTGTATAATATTTGTGTGTTTGGATAAAGAGAGATAACGGGTAAGGGTCCCTTCTTTCTTTTATGTGTCTAGAAAATTTTTTCTTGTAAAATTAATCAGCCCCTATTAGATATGTTTTTGCTTGGGCAATGCTTTATCCCGCTCGGGCCCTACGGAGATTTTATGTTAGAGATTGCGGTAATCCGCTAGTTCCTGACTCTCAGGAACAGTTGAAACTGTTGTAACGTTCAAGCTGTGTGCTGGGCGATACCTTTTTCTACGCTCACATAAGACGAAAATCCATTGAATATTTCAAAGTATGAACAGCGTGTTTTACACGTTCTCGCTCAGGGTGGTGCTATCCATTATGAGCGTGGTGAGAATGGCAAAATTACAAAGGTAATTTGCTATACCCGGGATGGTTATGTGCTTGCTGATTGTAACTATCGAGTTTTTCAGTGTTTGAGGCGGCGATCATTTATCAAATCCCAAAAAGGACAACCCTATCGGATTACCCGTTTGGGCATTCGATCAGTCCGATCGCAACTGGATAACAGATAAATCAGAAAGAAGTATATTGTTATGATTAGAAAGTATGAAATAGCCGATACGGCAGACTTAATTGACATCTGGTTTGCTGCAAACAGGATTGCTCATCCCTTTTTAAGTGATAATTTTGTTGCCCAAGTGGCGAAAAACATGCGGGAAATATATCTCCCCAATGATGAAACCTGGGTTCTGGATCATAACCAGAAATCAGTTGGCTTTATTGCGCTTGTTGGTAGTGAAATTGGGGGGCTGTTTCTATACCCTGAATTTCATGGCAAAGGGTTTGGTAAAGCTTTGGTCGATCATGCTCTTAAGCTAAAGGGTTCTCTTTGTGTAGAGGTCTTTGAGAAAAATAAAATCGGCCGTCGGTTTTATGATCTCTATGGTTTTGTTGAGCTTAATCATTATTGCCACGAACCAACGAATGAAACCGTGTTTAGGCTAGTTTACTCTGCATAACTGATAATCGTATGAATAAAGCAAGTTTTTTGAAAAGTTAAATAGCTTGCTTTATTCAATTGAGGAAAAAATGATTGTTTTCTTATGTCATGAAGCTCTTATGATTTCTGGACTTTATGGCAGGGATGATTATGTTTGCGATTACTTCAGTCCAAAGGTGGGGTCTATGAAATTCTTCCGGCAAGTTTGCCTAACGATATTCTGCTTTCCGTTGATTATGTTATGTTCTCAGCAATTTGTATTAGGTCAAGAAATAGAGGGAGTTCAACCAAACCAAGTCAACAAATTAGTTGCCGAAATGGGGGAAGGACAATTTGTTGCAATTCACTATACGTCAGATGATGGAATGTGTAGTTATTGTATTAAGAATAATGAGGTTTTTGGAAAAGCTGCTCATAATGGAATAAATGAGTATTATTTTGCTTCAGTAACTCTCAATCCTTGGCGCAGTTTTTTTGAGAGCTCCAAAGCAAAAGAGCTTCTCGAGTTTCAAGAAAAAATTGGCTTCCCGTTAACATCTGTACCTTCTGTTATGGTTTTTTATGATGGGAAACCTATTCGAATGGTTTCTGGGCAGCAAAAGAATTTGGCTGCAATTTTGACGCAAATCTCAGAAATAGTTAAAATTGATCGAAAACGTACTCCTGGCAATGTTAGCGTTGATCATATCCTGCCGTCGGAATTCCAAGATTATATTAAGGATACAAGTTTTGATCGTCCGCTTGTTTTGTCTTTAAGTTCGACAGACGCAGAGTGTTCAACTTGTACGACAGGTAATAAGATAATAGACGAAGCTTCACGTTATATGTCTAAGGATTTTAATTTTGCACGCCTTGATTACAACCCCTGGCGCTCAATTGTGCAGGATCGGATTATGAAGGCATATTTAAAAAAACATAAAGTAGTTCTCCAAGAGCTTCCAACCTCACTTGTATTCTACAGGGGAAAGTTATCGGGCAGCATTCGGACCAATGGTCAAGATCTACGAACGGCCTTATCTCAAGCTCTTCCTATGATTAAAGGAGAAGAATAAAACAAGGCAAATGCAGCAGGTGGTTACATTGCAAAACTAGTCAAAGCACAAGGAAAGTATCACAGACGTATTACTTTCCTTGTAATGATTCTAGAAGGTTATAACTTCTTTTTCGTTTTTTGCACGGCCATTAGATAGAGCATTTCGAATGCCATTGTCGCGCCTGCCAAAGCGGTGATATCGCTAATGTCGTAAGCCGGGGATACTTCAACTACGTCTGCCCCGACAATGTTTATGTCCTCTAGCCCGCGGAGTATTGTAAGGGCCTGATGCGGGGTTAAACCACCAGTGACAGGTGTTCCTGTGCCAGGGGCAAAGGCCGGGTCAAGGCTATCAATATCAAACGTTATATAAGCCTTTCTATCGCCAACGATCCGTTTGATCTCTGCTACAACAGCTTCGGGGCCTTTTTCGTGAACCCAGGGTGCGTGAATGATATTAAAGCCGTGAGTTTTATCGTTATGTGTACGGATACCAACCTGAGCTGAAGAGGAGGGATCAATAATCCCTTGTTTGGCGGCATGATAGAACATCGTGCCGTGATCAATGCGCTGTTGATCTTCTTCCCAGGTATCGGAATGGGCATCTATCTGGATCAAAGCGAGTTGACCGTGTTTCTCTGCATGTGCTTTTAGAATGGGGTAGGTGACAAAATGATCGCCACCCAGTGTCAGCATGGCAGTGTCTGTATCCAGAATTGTTTTCGCATGGGTTTCTATGGCATCGGGAATGCTCATTGGCTCCCCTGGATCAAAAACAAGATCGCCATAATCTGCCACGGCTAAAGTTTCAAAGACATCAAGCCCGGAAGGGAAATGTGGTGCCCAGGCAAGATTGGCCGAGGCTTTTCTTACAGCTTGCGGCCCAAGTCTTGTGCCTGATCGGCCCGTGGTTGCGCAATCGTATGGAATGCCTGATATAGCAACATCTGCTTCACGAAGATCGCGGGTGTATTTACGACGCATAAAGGAATTTGCACCGGAATACATGGGTTCAACATCTGTACCCAGAAGGCTTTTTGCCATAAAGGCGTTATCACCTTGGGAATTGATACCGGATATGTCGGTCATGTTGTGTCTCCAGAACGATCTTCTGTCTTGTTTTAAAGGGTGTCGGGCTGAGATTTTGCCGGGTTAGGTTTTAGAACGAAGGGGGTGTTGCAGAGCTAACCACTTCGCATTCTTCGTCACCGGGGTTGCGAAAGCGGTGTGGAATTTCCGCGTTAAAGTAATAGGCTTCACCCGCATTGAGAATTTTAACTTCATTGCCGACGGTGATTTCCAGTTGCCCGCGGATAATAACGCCTGCTTCTTCCCCTTCCTGAACAATCATCTTTTCGCCTGTATCGCCATGGGGCGGATATTTTTCATGCAGTACACGCATTTTACGATCTTTTTTGGCAGCACCGACCAGACGGACTGACATCGTGCCGTCGGACATTTCTACCAGCTCGTCTTCGGCATAAAATATCTTCTCTTCTTGCTCGGGCTCCATCGAAAAGAATTCGATCATTGTGACTGGAAAACCGGCAAGAACTTTGGTTAAGGAATCAATAGACGGGCTAACGCGATCTTGTTCAATCATAGAGATTGCACTGTTGGTAACACCTGCGCGTCGGGCAAGTTCTCGTTGTGAAAGGCCGTGCATGGCGCGTAGGGCTTTTAGGCGTTTTCCAACACTGGCTGACATCTGTTCTGTTTCACCTCGTTCAGTTATGGTCTGGTTCTATGAGTTTTCTCTATAGTAAATCGCGTAGGCGGTAATAGGCCATGGCCAAAACCAGAGCAGGAGTTCGAAGCAAGCGCCCGCCTGGGAATGATTGGTGTGGAATACGGCTGAAGACATCAAAGCGTTCTTCTGAGCCGGCAATGGCTTCGGCAATTAACTTTCCAGCCAATCCAGTCAGGACAACACCATGCCCAGAAAAACCATGGGCAAAATATGTACTTTCTGCCAGTTTGCCGAAGTGCGGAAGGCGGTTGACGGTAATGGCGACGTTTCCGCCCCATGCATAATCAATTTTTTTCGGCGCAAGTTGGGGGAAGTATTCAAGCATGGTTTTTTGCATGATTTTACCGATATCCGACGGATCTTTGCCTGAATAGTTGACTTCGCCTCCAAAGAGCATGCGTCGGTCACCGGATAGTCGGTAATAGTTGAGGACAAAGAGAATGTCAGCAACAGCTGCATTGTCAGGAATAAGTTTTGTGGCTTCGTTTTCTGATAGAGGCTCTGTTGCAAGGATGTAGGTGCCGACAGGCATGATCTTTTTATCGAGCTTTTTATCCAAACCGTCGAGATATGCGTTCGTGCACAGCGCGACGTGCTTGCAGCTCACAACACCTTTGTCTGTATAAACTTTTGGAGCTTTTCCGTGCTCGATATTTGTTACACGGCTATGTTCATGGAGTTTTGCACCAGCTTTTTCGGCGGCATCGGCCAGGCCCAAAGTGTAATTCAGGGGGTGTAGATGTCCGCCATTGGGATCATACATGCCGGACAGGTATTTCTGGCTATCGATTTTTTGACGTATTTCGCTTTGATCAAGAAGCTTGCAACCTCTGTAGCCTGCTGTTTCTAAATCCTCGAGATATTCTTCTAGTTCGCCAATATGACGTTGTTTCGTGCTAACGTGATAGTGACCTGATGCCAGATCACAGTCTATATCGTGTTTTTTGATTTGGCTTTTAGCGAGAGACATGGCCTCTTCACCCATCTTCCAGAGTTTACTGGCGTCATCCTTGCCAACCATTTTTTTGATGTCTTGATAAGATTGGTTGTAACCAATGATCATCTGGCCACCGCTACGACCGGATGCACCCCATGAGATTTTACTGGCCTCGAGCAGGATAACTTTATACCCGCGTTCAGCAAGGTGAAGCGCAGCTGAAGTCCCGGTCATACCCCCACCTATGACACATACGTCACAACTATGTTCGCCGGTTATTTCCGGGCGATCATGGCTTTGGTTCATGCTCGCTGTATAATAGGAATTTGTGTAGGCCTGACCGTTCATACTCAAACGCTCCTCAGGTACCAGTCAAATTCGACAGGGGATATGTGGCTGTTGAAACGCTCACGTTCTGTTTTTCGGCAAATAGTGAAGACATTACAGAATTCTTTACCCATGTGTTTGGGTAGTATTTCAGCCTTTTCAAAGGCATCAATTGCATCAGGCCAGATATTAGGCAGAGTTGCTTCTTTTTCTTCATAGGCATTCCCGGTAACCCGTGGACCGGGATCAATTTTGTTTTCCAATCCGTGGAGCATGCCAGATAAAACAGCTGACATAACAAGGTGCGGACTGGCATCTGCGCCTGCAAGCCTGTGTTCAATTCTGGTTGCTGCTGGGGGGCCAGCGGGAATGCGCAAGGCAACCGTTCTATTATTGATCCCCCAGCAAGGAGTGTGTGGTGCGTAAGAGCCTAGCTGGAACCGACGATAGGAATTTGCGTTCGGAGCAAGAAGTGCCATTGATTCTGACATGGAATCACATAGGCCACCCATTGCCCATTTTATTTCATCACTTAGGCGTTTTTCACCTTCTGTTCCTTTGCCTTGAAAGATGTTTTTCTTGTTTTCGTCTAGTAAGCTGACGTGGATATGGGTGCCATTCCCTGATTCTTGAGTGTATGGTTTTGCCATAAAAGTGGCTTCCATGCCGTGCCGTTGGGCAACGTGTTTAATCAGGCGTTTAAGCAGAACGGCCTGGTCGCAAGCCAGAAGTGGGTCATCCACATGGTGCAGGTTGACTTCGTATTGTCCTGGGGCGTATTCCGCGACCATTGTATCAGCAGGTATCCCCTGTGCTTTGGCCGTTGCAGCAACTTCGTCCAGAAAGTCATCAAAATCATAAAGCTCATCAATGCCATAAACCGCTGGCTGCGCGTGACGTAATCCTGAAATTGGTGATACTGGCGGTTGCGGGTAACCAGCCATCGTCCTGTCTTTGTCCATAAGATAGAATTCAAGTTCGACAGCAGTTACTGGCTTTAGGCCCATTTGGGTGAAGCGATCAATTATACCTTTGAGAACATGGCGAGGGTCTGCAAAGAAGGGGGCGCCATCTTCTTCATGCATTGTCAGAAGAACCTGAGCCAAACCTTTTCTGTGCCATGGAACTGGTTTTAATGTTCCGGGGACGATGTGGCAGACACGATCGGCATCACCATTTGCCCAAACCAAACCGGCACCTTCTACATTAGCCCCGGATGTATCTAGGCAAAAGATTGATCCGGGAAGAAGAATACCATCTTTGTAAACGGATGCCAGTTTATCCCGGGTAATACGTTTACCGCGCAAAATACCATTGCCATCAGCGATAAGAAGTTCAATCAAATCAATTTCAGGATGCTTCTTTAAAAAATCAGTCTGTTCAGAATAATGATCAGTCGTGTTATTCATTTTTTATCGCCCAGATTTTACGCAATTTTCTGGATTATGCACAGCTTGACCTTATATTTGTCAAGTGATGTCCAATAAAAAGAACTCTTTCGTCCAAATTTTAGGATTCAAGGTAAATTCTGTTCTTTATATTGATCATTTGTTACTTTGTTGTTATAAAACAATAATTTTTAATTTTTCTTGTGATTTTCCTAAAAAAATAAATTTTCCTGTTCTCTTTTTTTAAAATGAGAACTATCATTCTGTTCAGAATAACGATCATTAGTTACGTCAAGGTAGTTCAAAAATGAGTATTGGTAAGGCCTTTATTGGTGTTTCCACCTGTCGTATGCCCAAGAACGGTAATGAGTACGATAGTGTAAGCCGATATTATTCCGAGGCGAGTGCTAATGTTGCGCAAGTAATCCCAGTTGGGATACCTGCATTAGGTGATCAATTGGATAGTGATGCTCTGTTGGATCATCTGGATGGCATGCTTTTTACGGGGAGCCCGTCAAATGTTGAACCCAAGCACTATGCAGGTGAGCAGAGTGAAGAGGGAACACTGCATGATCCCGCACGAGACGCCACAACACTACCGCTGATCAAAAAAGTATTGGAACGAGGCATCCCAATGTTGGCGATCTGCCGAGGATATCAGGAGCTGAATGTTGTTTTTGGCGGCACGCTTTTCCAGAAAGTGCAGGACCAACCCGGAAAAATGGATCACAGGGCTGATATGACTGGAGCGATCGAAGACCGTTTCGCGCTGGCCCACGATATTGAGTTAGTATCTGGCGGAATTCTGGCAGGGTTAAACAATGGTCCGACAGTTAAAGTTAATTCCGTACATGCTCAAGGCATTGATCGGTTAGGAGAGGGGCTGACGATTGAAGCTTATGCCCCAGATGGGCTGGTTGAAGCCGTCAGCGTTTCCGGGGCTTCTGCATTTGCGCTGGCAGTGCAGTGGCACCCGGAATGGAACGCTAGTGATAATGAGTTCTCCAACAAGATTTTTAAAGCTTTTGGGGATGCTTGCCGGGAACGCGCCAGGAAACGATAACAAGTAGGCGGTAACGAGTTGACGGTAAGTAGAACAGGATTTGGTATAGGAAACCGATATCCAATAGAACAGGTGATTTATGACGTTTGAAGAATTAGAACAGTGGTGTAAAGAGCGAAAGATTACGGAAGTCGAGTGCATGATACCTGATATCTCAGGCGTGCCACGCGGTAAGATCTTGCCCACTGAAAAATTCTTACGTGGCATTGGAAGTAATGGACATCGTCTTCCCGAAAGTATTTTTACACAAACCATTACCGGCGAATGGCCCGAAGAAGATACCTGGGTTGATATTGCTGATCATGACGTGATTTTGGAAGTAGATACCAGTACGATACGTCCTGTGCCCTGGTACAAAGAACCAACGGCACAGGTTATTTGTGATTGTGTTTATCCCGATGGGAAGCCCGTTGACCTCTATGCCCGTCAAATTCTTCGAACAGTGTTGGGACTTTACGAGAAAAAGGGGTGGGAGCCAGTAATTGCTCCTGAGTTGGAATTCTATCTGGTGCAAAAAAATACCGACCCGGATATGCCTTTGGTGCCACCCATTGGTAAGAATGGGCGACCTGAAACTGCCCGTCAGTGTTACGGCATTGATGCGGTGAATGAATTCGACCCTGTGTTTGAAGATGTATACGACTACTGTGAGGCCCAAGGGCTGGATATAGATACACTTAACCACGAGGCCGGAGCTGCGCAGATTGAAATCAATTTCCTCCATGGTGATCCCTTGTCATTAGCGGATCAGGTTTTCCTCTTTAAGCGAACTGTTCGCCAGACGGCTTTGTCCCATGACATCTATGCAACTTTTATGGCCAAGCCGATGAAGAATGAGCCTGGAAGCTCCATGCACATTCACCATTCCGTTGTTGATGCCAAAACAGGCAATAACATCTTTAGCGATGTCGATGGGAATGTAACAGAACTGTTTGATAACTTTATTGCTGGTCTGCAACGCTATTCAAGTGCTGCGATGCCTTTCTTTGCGCCGAATGTAAATTCTTATCGCCGTTTTGGGTATGATGAGTCACCGATCAATATCCATTGGGGAATTGATAATCGTAGCTGTGGTTTCCGGGTGCCTAATTCCAGCCCGCAAAGCCGCCGTGTAGAGAACCGTTTGTGCGGTTCAGATGTTAACCCTTATCTGGCAATAGCAGGTAGCTTGCTTTGTGGTTATCTGGGGATGACACAGGGCCTGAAAGCGGAACCTGAAATCGAGGATAATGCGTACATATTACCATGTGGGTTACCACTTTATCTATCTGATGCAATTACCGCATTGATGGATTGTAAGCCGATAAAAGATGTGTTGGGTGATCGCTTTGTCGAAGCTCATTGCGCAACCAAAGAAGTTGAATACAACAATTACCATCAAGTCATCAGTTCGTGGGAACGCGAACATCTGTTGCTTAATGTTTAGTGCCATGATCTTGTTTCTAAGATCGGCAATTAAGAGGGTGTTATGAACCATATAAATAAAAGTACCGAGTATTGGCAGGAACTGGATCGGGCGCATCATTTGCACCCCTTTACAGATACGAAGAGTCTGAATGAAAAAGGCACCCGTGTTATTACCAAAGCTGATGGCGTTTACCTATGGGATTCTGATGGTAATCGTATGCTTGACGGGATGGCGGGCCTGTGGTGTGTGAATATAGGTTATGGCCGTAAAGAATTGGTCGATGCTGCGCAACGCCAGATGCTTGAGCTGCCCTACTACAATACCTTCTTTCAAACGACAAATGCGCCTGCGACTGAACTCTCACAGCTTTTGGCGGAAATTACGCCAGAAGGCTTGAACAGAGTGTTCTTTGCAAATTCTGGATCAGAAGCGGTTGATACGGTCATTCGCCTTGTTCGTCGTTATTGGCAGGCAGAAGGACAACTCGATAGAAATGTGATTATCAGCAGGAATAATGCCTATCACGGAAGTACCGTTGCCGGTGCATCCCTTGGGGGTATGGACCCGATGCATGAGCAAAGCGGTCTTATGATGCCTGGTATAGAGCACATTATGCAGCCCTATTGGTACAAGGATGGTGGCGATCTGTCTCCAGCTGAGTTCGGGTTGAAAGCGGCACAAGCACTGGAAGAACGTATTCTAGACGTCGGCCCGGAAAAGGTTGCTGCCTTTATTGGCGAGCCTATTCAAGGTGCTGGTGGCGTGATTGTTCCCCCGGAAACCTATTGGCCTGAAATTCAACGGATCTGTGAAAAGTACGACATTCTTTTGGTTGCAGATGAAGTGATCTGTGGATTTGGTCGTACCGGAAACTGGTTCGGAAGTGAGACTTTTGGGATCAAGCCGGACCTGATGTCCATGGCAAAGGGAATGTCTTCTGGCTATTTACCTATTTCAGCTGTGATGGTTGGTGATCGTGTTGCCGATAGTCTTATTGAGAAAAGCGGAGAATTTTACCACGGCTATACCTATTCTGGTCATCCCGCGGCTTGTGCGGTGGCCATCGAGAATATCCGTCTTATGCGAGATGAAGGTATTGTTGACAAGGTGCGTGATGAAACGGGGCCTTATTTTCAAAAATGTTTGCGTGAGCTAGAAGATCATCCTTTGATTGGTGAAGTTGTCGGATACGGCATGGTCGCTGGCATGGTGATGGTGAAAAACAAGGAAACCCGCGAACTTTTTGAAAATGGTTCGGAAGTCGGTAACATTTGTCGTGATCATTGTTTTAACAACGGCCTGATTATGCGGGCTTGTGGAGACCGAATGGTTCTTTCGCCGCCATTGGTTATGACGAAGGCGGAAATTGACGAGTTGTTGGAAAAAGTGAAATATTGTCTTGATTTGACAGCTAAAGATCTTGGAAAGTTATGACTGGGAGTGGATATTGGTAACTCACCTGTAAAGTGAGGCTGATATCCGCATAACTTTACCGGGTACATATACATAACGGAGGCTACATCGTGAAAAAAATTGGAAATGGTTTGCTGACCAGTGTTCTGGCACTTGGGTTGGCTGTGAGTACCCAAGCCAGTGCGGAAGAAGTGGTTAATGTCTTTAACTGGTCAGACTATATTGACGAAAGCATTTTAGCTGATTTTGAAAAAGAGACAGGAATTAAAGTTGTTTATGATGTCTTTGATTCTAATGAAGTGTTGGAAACAAAACTTCTTGCAGGCAGTTCTGGTTATGATGTGGTGGTTCCCTCTGGTACTTTTTTGGCTAGGCAAATACAAGCGGGTGTTTTTCAGAAACTTGATCAATCCAAATTAACGAACAAAGAAAATCTATGGGATGTTGTTCAAGAGCGAGTTGCAAATTTTGATCCTGGTAATGCTTACTCGGTAAATTATATGTGGGGCACCACAGGTATTGGTTATAATGTTGGAAAAGTTAAAGAGCACCTTGGTATTGATCGTATAGATAGCTGGGATGTTGTTTTTGATCCTGAGAAGTTATCAAAACTCAAAGGGTGTGGTGTCTATCTGCTTGATGCGCCAACTGAATTGATTCCTGCCGCTTTGAATTATTTGGGAAAAAATCCAGATAGCCATGATAAAGCGGATATAGCTCTTGCCGAAGAATTACTTCTATCAATTCGCCCCTATGTGCAGAAGTTTCATTCCTCAGAATATATCTCGGCTTTGGCCAATGGAGATATCTGTCTTTCTGTGGGGTGGTCCGGCGATATGATTCAGGCCCGAGATCGTGCCGCGACAGCTAAGAATGGTGTCGTTATTGAATATTCAATCCCTAAAGAAGGGGCTCTGATGTGGTTCGATCAAATGGCGATCCCTGTGGATGCCGCGAATGCGAATAATGCCCATAAGCTTATTAATTATGTGATGCGTGATGATGTAATGGCTAAGGCTTCCAATTATGTTTTTTACGCTAATGGGAATCTTGCTTCTCAAAAATTACTTAGTGAAGAATTGATTGGAGATACAAGGATTTACCCAGATTCTGGCACAATGCAAAATCTTTATACTCTTACTCCTTATCCGCCTAAGATACAGCGTGTTGTAACGCGTGCGTGGACCAAGGTTAAGAGTGGTAGTTAACCCCTGATAAAAGTATCGCCTCAGTTTTGGGGCGATACTTTGTTTGTATAGAGACTTAGTTTGAGAGTGCTATGAATATTTCATCAGCCAAGAAGCCATCATCTCGCTTTGAACCTTGGGAAGATCCTACTGAAAAACCACTGGTGAGATTTAAGAATGTTACCAAGCGTTTCGGATCATTTACAGCGATTGATGATATCAGCCTTGATATTTATGAACGAGAGTTCTTTGCCTTACTCGGCCCTTCCGGGTGTGGCAAGACAACGATGATGCGAATGCTCGCGGGGTTTGAAACACCCAGCGAAGGTATTATTTCTCTAGGCGATGATGATATTGGCACAGTTCCCCCGTATAAACGTCCTGTGAATATGATGTTTCAGTCCTATGCCCTTTTCCCGCATATGACGGTTGAGGCCAATATTGCTTTTGGGTTGAAGCAAGATAAATGGCCTAAAAATCTTATTGAAGAACGCGTCGAAGAAATGCTGTCGCTTGTGCAACTGCGTAAATTTGCCAAGCGAAAACCGCATCAACTTTCCGGTGGCCAGCGCCAAAGAGTTGCGCTTGCACGCTCGCTCGCCAAAAAACCCAAGCTACTCTTGCTTGATGAGCCCTTGGGGGCACTTGATAAAAAGCTAAGGGAACAGACTCAATTTGAATTGATGGATATTCAGGAAAAATTGGGTATGACTTTCGTTATTGTGACGCATGATCAAGAAGAAGCGATGACTGTGGCTAGTCGGATTGCGGTCATGGATCATGGTCAAATTATTCAGGTTGCAACACCGGAAGTCATTTATGAATATCCCAACAGCCGTTATGTCGCTGACTTTATTGGAGACGTAAATATTATTGAAGGTCGGCTTGATAATAGAACGGAAGAGGGAATCAATTTATTTTGGGCTGAAGGTCAACCAGAAATTACGATCGCGAATAATACCAATAGATCCGAAGGCGAGAATGCCTGTTTTGCTATTCGTCCTGAAAAAGTACATGTCTCGCGCGAAGAACCACTAGATGCTGATAATAAGATCAAGGGGCAGATTGATGACATCGCTTATATTGGCAATCTATCGACCTATTACGTCAGACTTAGCAATGGTATGATTTTTAAAGCCCAGGAATCAAATCGCCGTCGCCTTGCAAACCGAGAGTTTACCTGGGAGGATCAAGTTTGGCTGTCGTGGCGTAATACCGCTGGTGTCCTCTTGGATTAAGGCGGAGATTATGGATAAGAAACTTGGACGTTTATTACTTATCGGAATACCATATTTTTGGTTATTCCTGCTCTTTCTCGTTCCTTTCGGAATTGTACTGAAAATCTCATTCTCTGATGTTGCTGTTGCCATTCCTCCCTATACCCCGACTTTTGATTTTGAGAGTGGTTGGGAAGGCTTTAAGGCTTTGTTGGCAGAGCTGGATTTTGAGAATTATGTCTGGCTTACCGAAGATGATCTCTATTGGACGAGTTATCTATCTAGTCTGAGAATTGCTTTAATTTCTACGGTTTTGGCACTGTTGATTGGATATCCTTTGGCCTATTCCATGGCAAAGGCACCATCTGAATGGCGGCCAACGCTGTTGATGCTGATTATTTTACCTTTTTGGACAAGCTTTTTGATTAGGGTTTATGCTTGGATAGGTATTTTGAAAACCGAAGGATTGTTAAATCAGCTATTACTGTTTGTTGGGGTTGTTGATGAACCACTTAAGATCCTGAACACTGATACAGCTGTTTATATTGGTATTGTTTATTCTTACCTGCCCTTTATGGTTTTGCCGCTTTATTCTTCACTTGAAAAGATGGACGTTTCTCTCTTGGAAGCTGCACAAGACCTTGGTTGTACGGCAATTTCTGCCTTTTGGAAGGTAACTTTACCTCTTTCAATTCCGGGTATTGTTGCGGGATCTTTTCTTGTCTTCATACCTGCTATTGGTGAGTTCGTTATTCCGGATCTTCTTGGTGGATCTGATACCAAAATGATTGGTAAGACGCTTTGGGTAGAATTCTTCAGTAACAGAGATTGGCCAGTTGCATCTGCCGTTGCTGTATTACTCTTGTTGTTGTTAATCGTACCTATTGTTCTGTTCCAAAAGCAGCAAGAGCGCGTGCAGGAGGCAGAACAGTGAGTAATAATCGCTTCACGTGGTTTAATACCACGTCGTTGACCCTGGGGTTTGTCTTTCTCTATCTGCCCATTCTTATTCTAGTTTTCTTCAGCTTTAATGAATCCCGGCTTGTAACTGTCTGGGCCGGTTTCTCGACCAAGTGGTATGTCGAACTTTTCAAAGATGAAGCTTTTTTGGATGCTGCTTTAGTTACATTACGTGTGGCTTTATTATCGGCAACAATGGCGACAATTTTGGGAACTTTAGCTGCTGTTGTTATGGTCCGCGCCGGGCGATTTCGGGGACGTACTCTTTTTTCCGGAATGATCTATGCACCTTTGGTGATGCCCGAAGTGATTACGGGACTTTCCTTGCTTTTACTTTTTGTGGCAATGGGGATAGATCGTGGTTTTTGGACCATCACAATGGCCCACATCACTTTTTCCATGTGCTATGCGGCAGTCGTGGTTTCGTCGAGGATGGTGACGTTTGATAGTTCATTAGAAGAGGCTGCAACCGATTTAGGGTGCACGCCCTTTCAGGCCTTTATAAAAGTGACACTACCAATTATGGCTCCGGCGATTATTTCGGCTTGGCTTTTATCTTTCACGCTGTCGTTGGATGATCTGGTGATTGCTTCCTTCACTTCAGGGCCGGGGGCGACAACTTTGCCAATGAAAATCTATAGTCAGGTTCGTCTTGGGGTAACCCCAAAAATTAACGCACTGTCGACCATCCTGATTATGATTGTCACGATGGGGGTTATTACTGCATCTATCTTGACGAAGAGAGCGGAAGCTCAACGCAAAGCGGATGAATTGATGGCTGAATCCTAAGATAAAAACTGATGGGTGAGAGAATTAGGAACCTGCATCTAAATCCTGATTGTCTCACCAGCATTCGTCTTTGCGATAATCTGTACACTGTTTTCCATCGATATGATGTTCTGCAATTCTTTTACTTGTATAAACGATAGCCCTGTCGATAACGCATCAGCTTTTATAGTACTATCAGCGATAACACTCATTGATTGGTAAAGAGGCTGGGATTTATTATGAGATTGGCTATTTAAGTTATGAACTGACAGTAGATGAGAATGTCCATCACAAAGAACTGTTCCAGTGGGCGTTGACGTGGCAATCGCTTTTCCTGCTTGCAGATTTACAGAGTTTCCTCGGAGTTGCTGACCTTCATTATCTATCTCAATGATCCATTCTCGACCGGATGGATGAGTTCCCAAAGCTTTGATTTCCCCAATATTGACGAGGCTGTTTGTTAGTCCCTGACTCTTCAAGATGTGATATATGCGATCAGTAATGAAACCTTGTGCTATACCATTTAATGTAATTGCCATGCCGGGTTTCCTGAAAGATATTCGTTTTGCAGAAAAATTAATATTTCTATAATCAACCAACTCTGTGACAGCTTGCTCCATTCTTTGACGCTTATAGTCTGTTAGATTAGGCATTTCACTGTGGAGTAGCCATAGAGGCTGAACCGTTATATCAAAAGCACCTTTGGTAAGTTTTGATACTTCGTTTGCAATAGAGATCACGTGATAAAGTTCAGGAGAGGGGTTTAGAATTTTCCCCTCGGTATTTAAGCGATTAATTTCAGAGTTCGGAATGTAAAGGCTGAAGATATTTTCTAATCGCTTTATTTCTTGCCGTATTTTCCAAGCGAGTATTTCTGATCTCTTTTCGTTTGGAAGAAGAATTTCAGCATGCCCCCCCAGAGCAATACCTTGCCATCTATGAAACGTTGTCTTTTGCAAACTATCTTGTGCAAAAGACTGCTTTAATAAAGAGGGTGAAAAAAGAGATGTTGTTCCGATAATTTGCAGAAAACGTCGTCTGGTTTTGTTGGTGGGCATGACTATTTACCTGAATAAAGTTCTTTATTCGATTGTAGATAACGCAGGATTATCGGGGATTTCGACCATTCCCAACACGTAATCAATGGGGATATCATCAAGAGAAACAATTTTTCCGCCGTATTGAGCTATAAAATTTTCAGCAGATGATGATTCTTTAAAGGGGACTACTGCGGGTGCCCCCATACCGCCTCGTCGTTTGCTTTCGATTACGAGTGTTGCTTCTTTTATATCAATCCAGGGACCTGATTCTGGCGACGGCCAGTTGGCTTTTCCCATATCGGTGACATAAACGGCAGTAATTTCATTATTTTCATCCGGAAGTTTCATATAGCCCACGGCATCTCTGGTTGCTGCAAACCAGATGGGCACTGTCTGTCCGAGGATATGGATTTGCGCTTTTGGTCCGGGGTGCCCCGCAGCTGTCATACCACAAAAGTAACTTTGATCTTCGGAAGTCAGCATTGCGGGATCTGGTTTTGGTGTGTCATCAGAACCAAAACAACCATTTAAGAGAATACTGCTTGATAGGAAGAGTAAAGTGCAGAGCTTTTTCATATCTCTCTCCTTGAAAAGAGGTATCCGGAAAGCAAAAGAGGTAGAGTGATCCAGCCAAGAAGTGCAATGATGGCATATTGAACCGGAAGTACGGCTCGTCCAGCAATGGATAACATGCCTGAAAGTGCCGCTGTACTGTCAAAGCCAGTCAGGTTAAGTAATCGAAAAGAGTCAGCCGGGTTAAAAAGAAGCAGGAAGTTTACAAAATCGGACTTCAGGTTCTCGCCTTGATCGACGACCAAAGCCCCTAGAACAGCCATATCAAACAACAAAACAAACAGCAGCCAAACAGCTACGGCCAGGCCAATGGCTGTTGGGCGCTCTTTCACGCAAACACTCAAGAGATAGCCAATTGAAAGAAAAGCACTACCTAATAATACTGTTGAGGCGATCAAGCTGCCAAATACGAGCCAATCCTGAATATTCGTGCCATCAGAATTAAGGCCAATTAATAAACCTGCAGCACCGTACCCGAGAATTGTGGCGATAGACAGAATAAGCGTATGGCCGAGGAACTTGCCCACGATGATTTGCCATCTATTAATGGGATAGGTGAGTAGCAGCAGCATAGAGCCGCGTTCTACCTCACCGACGATACTGTCATAGGAAAGCATCAATGAGATCAAAGGTACAAGGAAGACAGAAAGGCTTGAGAGGCTTACGACAGTTACTTGCATCGTGCTGATCTTTGCGCCGCCTACAGGAGCAGTTCCCACAAACGCTAAACTGAGAGCGAGAACCGCCAGTAAGCAAGATGCCGCGATGATCCAACGATTACGCAGGGCATCTTTCAGTTCTTTTAGGGCGATGATCCAGATTGTTTTCATATTATTACTCTCTCTGATCACTAAAGACGGCGTAGAGTTGATCTAGTGACGTGTTTTGAAGTTCGATATCTTCAACAAGGGAACCAAGTTCTCCGAGACGTCGAAGCATTGTCATTTTTGAACTTGGAGCACATTCAATTTCCAGATGCCTACCGTTCATATAGGTTATGGTCGCATTCTGGTTTTGTAGCGGCTGAGCGATTTTTTCGGTCATACCTTCTTGGACAGTAATGCGAAGGCTAAGAGGTAACCCTGCCTGTGCGCGCAAGTCTTCCAAAGAGCCGGAAGCAACGACCCTGCCGGAATTCATAACGGTGACGGCATCAGTCTGGGCTTCGAGTTCAGTTAATACATGTGAACAGAGTAAAATAGTGACGCCGTCTTTTCTAAGGTCGCGGATAATGTCGTAAAAGTGCTGTCGGGCAGCAGGATCAAGCCCGGATGTTGGTTCATCTAGAAGAAGCAGACGCGGTTTGCCAAGAAGTGCCTGTGCCAACCCCAAACGCTGCTTCATGCCTTTTGAATAGGTTTTATAACGTCGACCAAGGGCAGTAGAGAGGCCAACCATATCCATGAGCTCTAGGCTGCGGGATTTTGTTTCTCTTTTCAGACTTGCATAAAACGCGATTAATTCTTTACCCGTCATGTTTGCATCAAATGCAACATTCTCGGGTAAAAAACCAATGGCATTGCGGTAATGGAAAGAAGCCTTATCTTTGGGATCATGCCCCAGTATTGAGAGAGATCCTGTTGTTGGTTGTACCAACCCGAGGATTAGCTTCATCAGCGTTGTTTTGCCTGCGCCGTTATGCCCAACCAGTGCCATCAGGCAACCCTCGGGCACTGAGAAATTCACGTCTGTCACTGCTTTGTGGGACGGATAATGTTTACTTACGTTTTCTAAAATAATGCTATTTTTAATCATGGATTTGTCTCCATGCCAGAATGTAGTGGGCTAGAATTTAATGGCTCAGAAGCTAATGGGCCGGAATTTAATGAGATCTGATCAATCAGGGGAGGCGTCATCAAAGGAGCACTGTCAAAGACTCCTCCAGGCTGTAGTGATGGGAACTGGGATTGTGACCAGCGCAAAATTTCCATAGCGGGTGAATTAATCAATAGTTTGGCTGAAGGGTAAGCCCATATCACCTGATCCAGAACGTCATTGGGTCGATAGACACTATCGGCAATATTATCGCCGTTCAGATCGAAGGCTGGATTATCGCTCCAATAATTACCTCGATTATTTTCCGACCAATCCAGATGACGTGTGCCAACGTATTTGACTTGGTGTTGATTGCCGATAAAGGCATTTTCACTAACAGTATTCTTTTCAGATCCGGCTGTGAAATGAATACCTATTTGGCATCCTTCAAAATGATTTTGCACAAAACGATTTTTGTTGGAATTGTATATGAAAACACATTTTTTACCGCCGTTCTCGACCCGATTTTCCTTGAAAAGGGATGAGTTTGCGTAGTTGAGGGCAAACCCGTGTTCCTTGTCATTGATTGATTGGTTGTTGGTTACTTTCAGCTTCTTTGAAAACATCAAAGCGTATCCGACGTCGTTGCCGCGGGAAATATTACCACTGACTTCGCTGTTATTTGTGTACATGTAATGAATGGCAAAGCGTGTTTTCTTGAAAATGTTGTTTCTGAAAATATTCTTTTTACTTGTGGTCGTGAAGATACCGTCACGACCAAAAAGAATGGTGTTGTTTTCAACAATTGATCCCGGTGTATTCCACAGTTGGACACCGTTGCCTCTATCATTGATTTGCAGAACTTGTAATCCTTCAATGCGGTTGTTTCTGACAACAGCATCCCTGGGACCCCAGAGATAAACCCCGATCAGATTGTCTTGAAGGATGTTATTTTCGACAACGGTATTATGAGCTGTTTTATTGACAAAAACGCCACTGTTCTGTTGAGAAAGATCCTGACCTGAGTTTATAATTTTTAACCCGGAAATAACACTGTCAGGGGCGAGGACTTCAATCGTATTACCTATGCGGTTGCCATCAATGACAGCACCTTGTTCGCCTTTTAGTGTCAGCGATTTTTTAAGTACAATCGGGCCAGCATAAAGACCTTTGGTCATTACAAGGACATCGCCGTCCTGTGCTTTGATTAATGAGGTTGCTAGCGTGTCAGGTGTCACCTGTAAAACGATGGCTTGGCTCTCAAACACCGTCATTAAGACGACGATGCTTGAAAGAAACGCTAAAACATATTGTTTCATTACCAACTTTTTTGAAAACCAAGCCATCGATCTACTCAACTTTCCCTAAGCTGGTTCAACCAGCATACGTCCACGCATCTCCATATGAAGTGCGTGACAGAACCACTGACAATAGAACCAGTGAACGCCGGGACGATCAGCTACAAAGGTTGCAGAGGCTGTTTGTTGAGGTCCGACCTCGAAACACACCCCATAATTTGCCAATGTAAAGCCGTGGGTCAGATCTTCAACATCATCCAGGTTTGTAATCACAATTGTGACTTCATCCCCTTGTTTGACGGTGAATTTTTCCAGACTGAATTCTGGTGCAACAGAGTTCATGTAAACACGAACCTTGTTGCCGTCTCTGATAACATCCTGGCAATCTTCCGGATCAATACCATCTGCTTTCGCCATTGCAATGGTATCGGCAAAGGTAGGATCATTGCGATCATAGATATGAAGTGGATTAACAACGGACCTGTGAACGATAATACAATCATGTGGCTCGGCAAACGTTGGGCCGTCATGAACGATTTTCATTTCATCGCCAGAGATATCAATCAACTGTTCGTTCTCTGGTTTTAGGGGGCCTACGTTGATGTAGCGATCTTTAGAAAACTTGTTCATAGAGATCAGCCATTTACCATCAGCCTCAGAGGTTTCCCCCATAGATGTATGGTTATGACCGGGCTGATAATGAACATCGATTTTCTGGATGATCGGATCGACATCTTCACCTTTATAGGCGCGGATGGCTTTGTCCATATCCCATTTTGCCACCTGACTATCCAGAAAGAGTGTGGTGTAGGCGTTACCTCGGCCGTCAAAGGCTGTATGAAGCGGACCAAGACCAAGTTGAGGTTCCGCAACAATCGCATCACGTGGCTTGATCTTTCCTTCAAAAACATCATCCAGAAGTTCGACATCAATAACAGAAACAGTAGGTGATAGCTTGCCGTTAATGACAATGTGGCGTTTATCAGGCGCAGAGTTTACACCATGCGGGCTGTTAGAAATTGGAATGTAAGTTGTTAATGAAGAGCCTTTGGTTCCATCAACAACAGGCACATCTCCGTCAAATACTTCGTACTCGCCTTTGGCAACGGCTTCTTCAATACGTTTAATATTGAAAACAACGGCGTGATCCTGTTCAGAAGATGTCATTTCCGCAAGGGTTACGCCTTCTTCTGAGTTATAAGAAGAAGCAATGGCGTATTTACCTTGGTAATCAGCATCAACGTTATCCAGGTTACCACTGACCTTAACCTGCCACTTAACCTCCATAGTGTCACCGTCGATAGCGGAGAACACTGAATAGTATTTGCTTGGGTCATCAAGAACAGAGCCATCGTTCGGTAAGGGAACGCGGTGTTCACCATTGGCAAAGATATAACCAGTGCGTGGATATTTTTGCGGACGCAGGCCATGGATATCAGCTGCGTTTGGAATTTCGATAATTTTATCAACCTTCATGATATCACAGCGTATGCGGGCAACACGTGTGTTTGCCTTATCATTCATGAAGAGATAACGACCATCATAGGCACCGTCGGTAAAGGACATATGGGGGTGATGTAAGTCACCGTTCATATAGTCGCCACCGCGTGTTTCCAGAAACTTTTTGGTTTGTGGCAGAAGATTTTCAGTAAGAATTTTCTTACTTTCGTTGGTTTGCCCCCAACCTGTTGCAGAACACCTGTTAAACACGGGTACACGCATAAGTTCGCGCATAGAAGGAAGACCTAGAATACGCAGTTCACCTGCTTGTCCTGAAGACCAGAAACCGTAATATTCGTCCAACTGTCCGGGTTCAACGGTTGCCGGGTTATTTGCGCCAGCAGCAGATGCTGTTGAAACACTACCTAACCCGGCTATACCAGAGGCAGCACCGACACCGGCGATAGTCGCTAGTTTCGCTGAACCCCCAAGCAGATCACGTCTGGACAGACCTTTATCTTTTGACATTTATATGCTCCTCTTTAAGTGCCCAACCTGTCGCGTGTCTCACCATTCAACAGGTCGAGCGTGCTGTCGCCTTTGGGGCGACTGTTTTGCTAGCTCGGGGTGACTTTCTCCGGGCTAGCGCCTTCCCCCCTGTTTTTGCAGAAGGTCCGGGATTGTTCTTGTCATCACCTATGAAATCTGGAATTTCTGTCGCAGAGCAGCTTGCTTTGACGACAGCAGCGCTTTTGCTTTGAAGATCCTGTAGGCGTTCCCTACGCTTGCGCTTTTGTACCATTGGCGGACAGCGATGTTCGTCATGGTAAACAACCTGACAATGCAGGCAGTAGAGACATTCGTTTGGATTGATTTCCCCTGTTGGATGAATTGCCTGAACCATGCACTCTTTCGCACAAGTTTGGCAGGGATTACCACAGTCCTTGGGATGTCTTTTGAGCCATTCAAACATGCGCATGCGACCGGGGATGGCTAATGCTGCGCCTAATGGGCAAATGTATCGGCAATAGAAGCGCTCGACAAACAGCCCTGCTGCCAAAAGGGCAAGGGCATAAATAACCCACGGCCAGTCGCGCACAAATTTCAGAATAATGGAGGTTTTGAAGGGTTCGACCTCTGCCCAATGTTCTGCATCCTGCAAGGAATAGAGAGAGAGACCAAACAAACCAAGGAAGATAATATATTTCAACGGCCACAGGCGTTCGTGCAGCCCCCACGGAAGTTCAAGCTGTGGTACTTTGCAGAATTTGGCAGCTTGGTTCAAAAGCTCTTGCAGTGCACCAAAGGGACATAACCACCCACAATAGGCTCCACGACCCCAAAAAAGCAGTGCGCCAGCAACAGACAGCCATAACAGGAAGATCATGGGTTCCATGAGGAAGTAGTTCCAGCTGAAATCAGTCATCAGAGCATTTGCAAAGGTGAGAACATTGACGACAGAAAGCTGTGCTTGAGCGTAAAACCCAATGAAGAGAACTGTAAAGACAAGGAACAGATTTCTGGTCCATGTCAAAAGCCTTGGGCGTTTGACCAGCCAGTCCTGAAAAAAGAAAATTACCGTTAGTATAGCAATCGCAATTGTTAGGACTGCGATGTCAGGCCTTTTGAGATTCCACATGCGTTTCCACAATTCAACGCGATGGGTATCTTCTGACGCTTCTTGATTAACAGGAAGATTTGATGTTTTTGTTGTTGCTGTCTGCGTTGGCTTTAATTTTTCTATCGTGATGTACTTATCTGGCAGGTCATAATTTAGCTCGAATGCCAGAAATATCTTTTTAATTGCTGCGATTTCACGGTTTGCAAGTAGCTCAATGCGAAAATTATCTGCTGGATTGAAGTTAACATCCGTCGGAATACGGAATAGACCTATTTCCTTGAAATAGGGGGCTCCATCAGCGCCAAGATCACCGATCCGTTTGTGAAGTTTGTCCCGGAAACGAACAGAGCTTTCCCCCTGAATGAGTTGGAAGCGATCAAAGATACCACCACGTACATAGCCGGACCCTTTGAAGGAGTAGCGGCCATTGGCGAAAATGAGTATTGCGTCCTGATTAAGTTCAAGTTGTTTGAGCAAATTGTTGTATTCAACATCACCTAAAAGAGTTTTACCGATTGCGGGAACACTGACTGGTGCAACATAAAGGTCAATATAGATATCATCTGGCGCCCCTTTTTCAGGACGAGAAGCTGCTTTTTTGTTCCCTGAATTTTCAAACGCTTCGTTAATTTCTGCCAATGTAATAACGCGATGACGAACGGCACCATTGCCAAGTAGTGTTTGCCAGTCAGTAACATCAGTAATGTCTTTGTTGACGTGTCTGATTTCGGTTGGCTCAGATGCCTGATCCTGTTGTACGCCAGCAATGCCAAGATATCTTGCAAATTTAATAGCTGATCTAAATATGGAATCTTCGATGACCATGATGGTGACAGTCGCACCACTGATCATATCGACTTCGCCTGTATCCCGGCTCTGACCTGTACGACTAACTGCATCAATACCGGTATAACCGAACATGAAGTTGGATATTTTTTCTTCTGGAATACCAATTAGAACAATGGGTTCACTGTGCTTTACCAGCTTTGTTCCACTGACCACACCTTCTGGGGTCAAACCAACCATAACCTTGATTGGTTTCCCGGAATAACCAGTCGCATTTACAAAGTCGGTATTCAGATAGGCATAACCGACTTTCTTAGTATCTTTTAGAATTTCCGCGTAGGAAGGATTGCCGGAAACAAGGCGGAAATCTGTTGCGCCATCAAAAATTTCCGCGGGCTGTACTTTTGAGATATATTTCTCAAAATTGTTTGTTGCTGCACCTGCTGTAGCGATAGCGAACAGAAAAGAGAGCCCGAGTAGAAGCGATATAAAAATGAGCTTGTGAATAAACACAGCAGAAACATCATAACAGGCAGTAAGTACCTGTAGTTTGGTGATGTTTTTTTCCGTTGTACTCTTTGCCCATGCCTTTTGGTTCGGCATGAAGCATCTCCTTTCGCTTACATACTGACAAAATCCTAATGGAAACAAACATCTGCCTATTTCGAGAAATTGCCTTTGATGTAAGTCAAGAAAGATGCAAAAAAATTATATCTTAATGGGTGCTGTTCATTAAATGAGTTACTTGAGGGGAAATGAAATTTTTCGCTAATTCTGTCGCTTGATAATTCGAGTTAGAAATACTGGAACGATAAAGACGATTACCAACAAACGTAAAGCATGATGCGTTGTGACAAAGGCCGGGTCTATCCCCATGGACAAGGCGGCCAATGTCATCTCTGCAAATCCGCCGGGGGACAGGGCAAGGATAAGGGCTTCAAACTCTAGATCAAAAGTGTAGGACAAGGCCCCTGATACGATCAATGTAACCGCCAGCATCAGGAATGCCATGATCACAGACAATAACATTAATTTACCGACTTGGCCGAGAGAATAACCTACAAAGCGGGCACCCAATGCTGAACCTAGAGTTACTTGCAATAAGATTGTAACGATTTCTGGTGGTTCGCCCTGAACGAGTCCACTGGTGTGAATGATAGCACTCAATAAAAGCGGGCCTGTCAGTTGATAGGCCGGGAATTTGGCAATCTTGCCCAAAAACAATCCACCGGCGGCAATGATAAGAAGGGTGATAATATCAAGAAAAGACCACAAAGGGACAGTACTCTCTCTTTCAACCATTTCCAACCCCGACCAATAGGTGAGGAGCAGGGGAATAGCGAGGAGTATAGTTGCAACGCGGCAGGCGTGGGCGAGGGTAAGTGCAGGAACGTCAGCCCCGGCTTCTTCCCCGAGAATTGTCATTTCTGATAGACCGCCAGGAAATCCGGCAAAGATTGCAGTCAGGCGATCCATCTTCATAAACTTTCGACAGTAGAACTGCGCGATAAAGGTGAGTACTGCTAGGTAGAGTACTGCTGCGATCAGCGTAGGTATCCATTCGCTGGCACGGGCAAGAACTTCGGGGGAAAAGGTCCCGCCCAGCATTACGCCCAGAATAACCATAATGATCAGGCGAACGGGTTTGGTAACTCCCACGGGGATACCAGATAGTGATGCCATAAGGCTACCGGTCAAGCAGCCTAACATCCAGGGAAGCGGGAGGCTCAGTGTCCAAAACACCAAGCCCCCTGCCAACCCGGATAGAAAAGTCAGAACCAGCTTAAATACTGTTTTCGGGCGCGTTGTTTTTGAGGAAGGCACATTCACCCCTCGCCATCATTTACCTTGAGGGCCTTTTTTCTGCGAATATCGATAATGTTCTGAACGAGTGGTGCAAGTAAGACAACAATTGTAATACCAAGAATGCTTGCGGTAATTGGACGTTCCCACAAGAAGGAGAGTTCCCCGTCACTGATTGCCAAGGCGCGACGAAGGTTGTCTTCCATCATTCCACCAAGAATAAAGCCTAATAACATTGGGGCGAGTGGGAAGTTAATCAGCCTGAAGATGATCGCAATAATAGCAACGATGACCATGATGTGAATGTCAAAGGTATTAAAAGAAACGAGGTAAACACCGATCAAAGAAAAGAACAGGATCAAGGGGGTCAGGATTTGCTTGGGCAAGGCCAGCAACCGAGCAATGTAGGGGATTAGCGGCAAGTTCAGAACAAGCAGAATGATATTCCCGATGTACATTGAAATAATCACAGACCAGAATACGGCAGGCTGTTCCACAAAGAGTCTTGGCCCGGGCTGTACGCCATAGGAAATAAGTGCCCCAAGCATAACTGCTGTTGTACCTGAGCCGGGAATTCCAAGAGTTAAAAGAGGAACGAAGGACCCAGAACAGGCAGCGTTGTTTGCTGTTTCCGGCGCAGCCAAGCCTCGTATGGAACCTTTGCCGAATTTCAGTTTCTCTTTTGCGCTGGCAAAACTACGCTCCATCCCATAGGCGAGAAAAGAGGCAATTGTCGCTCCGGCACCAGGAAGAACGCCGATAAAGAAACCAAGAATAGAGCTACGTCCGACAACAGGCGCTAGGTCTTTGACCTCTTCTTTGCTAACTTTCATGCTGCCAAGTTTGCCTTTGGTGGCTTCTTCAGCTTCCCGAGATACTTTTTCCGGCTTTAGAACGACCATCAGGGCCTCTGATAAGGCAAAGGTTGCCATTGCAAGCAGGAGAAAGCTGATACCGTCAATCAAATCGAGAGAGCCAAAGGTAAAGCGCTGTAGTCCTGCCGTTTGATCGGTTCCGATGGTGGAGAGCATTAAGCCAAAGAGCGTCATCAGAACAGCAATCAGGAACTTACCCTTTCCGGCAAAGGCGGAGACTGCGGTTAAGCCAAGAACCATAAGGGCGAAATAGTCTGCTGATTGAAAACTGAGAGATACCGAAGCCAAAGCCGGGGCTGCGAAAAGAAGGAATATCGCTGCAATGGTGCCGCCACTGAAGGAGCTATAGGCTGCAATTGCCAGAGCTTTACCAGCATGGCCCTGCTTGGCGAGGGGGTAGCCGTCAAATGATGTCGCAACGGTACCGGCAACACCTGGTGCATTGATAAGGATTGCTGATGTGGATCCACCAAAAATGGCGCCATAATATACACCAGCCATCAGGATCATACCCGTTGCCGGGTCAAAGCCGTAGGTGATGGGTATCATAAGGGCAATGGCAGAAATAGGACCAAGACCGGGTAACATGCCGATAAAGGTTCCTGCGAAACAACCAACAAAAACCATGAGTAGATTAACGGGGGAAGCAGCAGTGCTTAACCCTTGAAGAATACCATCAAGCATTAATTTGCTCCGAACATAGTAAAGATCTCACCGGGCGCGAGATAGATACCCAGGAGCTTATCGAGAATGAACCAGAAACCAACAGTCGCTGGTACCGATGAAAGAAGAATGATGGACCAACGTCTTTCACCCAATGCATAGATGCCACCAATGAGAAACAAGACGGTAGATAACAGGAACCCAAGTGGACTCAAGGTTAATCCGTAAAAGACCATCAGACCGATCAAGATAGACGTTCTGCCCCAGTTCAATCCCCGGAAGACTGAGAAAATGTCATCTGTTTCTTCGCGTTGAGGGAGAACGAGAAGAAGAAAGGAGACAAGACCTGTTAGCCAGGAAAGGGCGATAGGCATAGTCCGGGCGGTAAAAGGTTCCAGTTCATCACCCGGAAACAAGGGAATATGCCTTGCTTCCATACCATAAGCGATTGCGAGAACAAGAAAACACAAGGCTCCCGCTTTTTCCTTGCTGAGGGTCATTGTCTCCATTCCTTTTTCTATTGCGTGCAGATACTAATTCACGATACTTGGCTTAGAGAAAGCCAAGCTCTTTCATCAGGTCGCCAACAATGCCTTCCTGTTCTTCGAGGAAGGTGTAGAAAACATCAGCAGGCTGGAAGACTTCTACCCATCCGTTACGCGCACGGACAGTTTCCCATTCCGGTGTGTCGTACATTTTCTCAAGCGTAGCGTTATAGGCCGCAACTTTTTCTTTTGATGTACCCGGAGCAGCAAAGAAACCGCGCCAGTTAACAAACGTTGCATCAATTCCCTGTTCTGTCAGGGTTGGAATATTTGGTGCATCATCAATACGGTTTTCACCTGTCATGGCAAGAATACGAACCTGGCCGCTGCGTTCCAGCTCAAGTGCTTCAGAAAGGCCTGTGGAAAGCAGTGCTGTTTCTCCAGATAGGAGACCTGCCATGGCTTTACCACCAGCATCGTAAGGGATGTATTTAACAGCTTTAGGATCACCGCCAGCCGCTTTAAAGGCTTGTGCAGCGACAAGGTGATCCATGCTTCCACGTGCCGAACCACCGGCGATTTTCACGGATTTCGGATCAGCTTTGAAATCAGCGACGACCTCGGAGAAGGATTTGTATTTGGAATCAGCCGGCACGACAAAAGCAGCGTAATCACCAATAACGCCAGCTACAGGGACAAGGTCACGGAAAGACTGTGGAAAAACCTTTGTTAGTGAACGGATAACGATCGGGGTTGAATTCACCATCAGGGTGTCACCCTGACGTTCAGCCGTTTCGATAAGGTGTGCAATAGCTTTACCGCCACCACCACCGGACATATTTTCAAAAGAAGCGGAGCCGAGCAAGCCAGATTTTGTCAAAGCTTCGCCTGTACCGCGTGCGGTACCATCCCAGCCACCACCGGCACCACCGGGGATCAGGAAGTGGATTTTTTCCAGATCTGCAGCTGAAGTAGAAGAAAGCGGCATGGTCATGCCCACGGAAACAGCTGCTGCTGCCATAGATAACACAAGACGGCGAGATAGTTTTGTTGTTTTGCCAAACATGAATTGGCCTCCGAGTATGATTGTTAATTCGATGAATAACAAACCGCCGAACGAAGTCGGATGAGGGAGGTGTCCACATTTGAATTAATCAGATCAGAGGATTATCCGAGCTGTTTATATACTGTCTCCCCAACCGCTTTTATTATTTTTTATCTGCGGCCTACCATTCAATATATGTAGGCTAAGGGAAAAAGCTGTCACTACCCTGTCGTTGAGGAAAATAATTTACTTTAAATTAAAACATTAATTAAATCAGATATTTGCATTGTTTTTATAATGTTGTTCATTGAGAATTATTCTCCGCGTAATGACTTGTTCCACTGGTTTATGGTCTTACGTCTTTTCACCTGATCCAGATAAACCAACAACCCCGGACCGACCTTAATGGGTTGTAAATTGCTGCGGGTTTGAGCAGCAAGAATCTCTTCCGGGCCACTGCTTTTAATCGCGGGGTGAACAGCATTCAGCTTTGCGCTGGTCGCGAGCAGCTGTTGTCCGCGTTCTGAGAGAAGGTATTCGAGAAAAAGCTTACCTGATTCTTTGGATTTGGCTGCCTTGGGAATGATTGCAAGGCGAGAGAGAACAGTTGTATAGTCTTCAGGGTATAGTATGCCGAGATTTGGCGAGCTTTCTAACCGTGCAAGAGCATATGAACCAAGAACATTATATCCGATAACGTATTTGCCACTATTGACGTTATTTATAATCGCTGTCGAGCTTGTGGATAGTTTAACGCCATTTGCGCCAAAGCTTTTGACCAGGTTCCAGATGCCTTTGTATCTTTCTGAATCAACTCCCATAAAGAGAAAGCCAACGCCGCTGCGTTCGATGTCGTATGTGGCGATACGACCGAAAAGATCAGATGGCCTTTCCGCTAGAAAACGTTGCATTTCCAAACGGGTTTTTGGGAGTTGTCGGTCTTTGAAATATTCCTTGTTGTAAATCGTGACTGCAGGTTCAGATGTAAAGCCAAAGACTTCATTCCGCCATTGTGACCAAGGCGGCATTTCTTGCGCAGTTGATATTTCCACGCGCTGTGCAAAACCGTCATTGGCGAGCTTCATTTGCAGATCCATGGCCGAGCTGATGGCGATATCTGCTGTTATATTATTGTTCAGGGTTTCTTCCTGAATGCGTTCGTAAAGCTCTAGTGATTGCAGGTCATGATAGATGATAGAGATATCGGGAAAGAGTTCTTGAAAGTCAGCAATGGTACCTTGAAAGATATCAACATCGGTAACGCTATAAATTGTAATGACATTGTTTTCTTTGCCAGATACTGCCGGAAAATCAAAAGCTTTTGCCTGGACAGTATATGGTATTAGCTGTGAGGCGATAATGGCAACTATTATACATAGTGACTGACACCATGACTTGGGAATAAAGCCTTGGGAAAGTGATCTCGCTGTTGATAGTGATTTAATTGTCTGAACCCCTGATTTTATTTTTTTAATTTTTTCATACACATTATGGCCCGAAGCTGTCGGGAACCTGTCATCCGGCAGGAAATTGATTTTCTTTCGACCTTTTCTTTCTTCTCGGGCTTTTCAAAAGCCTTGGAACAAAGTTAGTCTTTTATTCATGAGAATACTAGTTGTTGAAGATAATGCCGCTTTGGCGGATGGAATATCCAGTGCGCTTACGCGTATGGAAATGGCTGTGGATGTTGTTGGTGACGGTACCGAAGCAGATGTTATTCTACGTACTCAGGAATTTAACCTGATTGTGATGGACCTGAACCTGCCGGGCTATGACGGGTTGGATATTTTAAAGCGTTATCGGCAGAACGGTGGCAAGGCGCAGGTGCTTATTCTTACGGCGCGTGATACATTAAATGACAGAGTGAAAGGCCTTGATCTCGGGGCGGATGATTACCTGACCAAACCGTTTGATTTGGTTGAATTAGAAGCAAGAGTACGTGCGCTTCTTCGGCGACAAAGCGGCTTCAAATCACCGGAAATAGCTATTGGCGCGTTGATCTTTGATAGTGTGGCGCGACGGGTTTCGCTGATGGGTGAGCCTTTGGATTTACCGCGCCGTGAATTTTGCTTGCTTGAGCTTTTGATCAGTCGGGCCGGGCAGGTTGTCAGTAAAGAACAAATCGCAGACAGCCTTGCCAATTTTGATCAGGATATCAGCCCCAATGCTGTGGAGCTTTATATTAGCCGTTTGAGAAAGAGGCTGGCGGCAGCGAATATCAGTATCAAGACTGTACGTGGTCTTGGCTATTTGTTGGAAAAATAATGAGGTGGCAGCGCAAGTCTCTCCGTCGGCGTTTGTTGTTGTGGTTGCTCGGTGCGCTCGCGATTATTTCTGCCTTGATGCTTTTAGAAGTTCGTTCCAGTGCAAGTAAAGCAGCCAATGAGGCTTATGATCGGGTCTTGCTGGGGTCTGCGCTGGCGATAGCAGAACGCGTCGTTGTGGTTGGGGAACAGCTAGAGGTTGATGTCCCCTATGTTGCGCTCGAAATGCTGACGTCGGCAGCTCAGGATCGCGTTTTCTATCAGGTTGTTGGCCCGGGAAATAGCTTTATCACAGGCTATGATGATTTGCCTGTCGTGGATGATAAGGATATTCCAAAAAATGGCGCGCCGCTTTTCTTTGATGCTGATTATCGTGGTGATGCTATTCGGGTTGGGGTAATCTCACGTCACATTTCTGGTGGTCGTTTGTCGGCGCGTTTTACGGTGATGGTCGCTGAAACTGTTGAGGGGCGCAATAATCTGATCAATGAAATGATGACGGCAGCAATCGTTCGACAATTAGTTTTAATATTGGTTGCCGGAATTGTGTTGTGGATTGGTATCGGGTGGGGGCTAAAACCTCTTGTGCGCTTGGAAGCGGCGTTGAACAGGCGTACGTCTTCTGATCTAAGGCCCATTGAGCACGAAGTTCCACAAGAAGTACGCCATTTGATTGATGCCATTAATGATCTTATGAAAAGGTTGGGCGCGTCTATTGAGGCTATGCAACGTTTTACATCAAATGCTGCACATCAACTCAGAACGCCACTGGCAGCAATTCAAACCCAAGCTGAGTTGGCACAGGATGAAAAAGAACCGGTAAAAATTGCAAAGCGGTTAGAGCATTTAAATCGAAGCACAAAACAAACGTCACGTTTGATTAACCAGCTTCTCAGTTTAGCTAGAACTCATCAGGAAGATGAGAATTTTCACTTTGAAGCGGTCGATTTAAAGGTGTTAAGCGAAGAGGTAACGCGGGCTTACGTTCCCAAAGCGGTTTCTCAGCAGATTGATTTGGGGTTCGAGCAACAGGGAGAAATTGGGTCTGTTGTTGGAAATGAAGAGTTGATTAAAGAAGCATTGAAAAATTTGATTGAAAATGCGCTGCACTATTGCTCTGGAAATTCGACTGTTACTGTTCGATTAAAGCAAATGTCCGAAGACGTTGTGATTGAAGTTGAAGATAATGGTCCAGGTGTTCCCAAAGAAGAGCGAGACAAGATATTTGAGCGCTTTTATCGTTCTGAAACACGAGATGATGAAGGCTGTGGTCTGGGATTACCAATCGTCCGGGAAATTATGGAACGGCACAATGGTTCTATTGAATATCAAAACGTTGGGCAAGGGGTGGGGGCTTGCTTCAAGTTGAGATTTCCTCAAGGTTAGTTACACTGTTTTCCTTGAGCAGATTTCTAATGCGGGCCTTTACAGATGCTGCTTCGTCTAGCAGAGCTTTTTGCATTATCGTCTCTGTTTCGGTTTATATTCTGGGAATTGTTTACTTAAGAAATGAAATCCGTGATACCCCCAGGCACAAATTAATTTCCTATTACTTTTAAGGCAGAGGCGAATGAATTGTTCGACGTTTTTTTGTGTGATACGTCAACTGTAAAGTGAGATTATCAAACTATGGATATTCTCAACAGATTTCATGCCCCATGTAGAAAGTCAGGATAAATGAACAAAGAAAGAAGGCAGAGGGATAATATTCTTCTGCCTTCTTGTTTAATTAGATGAAAATTTTAACCGAGAATGGCTCCGTCATCTTTTGTGACAGCAATAATCGCAGAGCGTGGTGCAGTTCCTTCGCCACCAGGGAACGTGCTGTCTCCTTTCTCACCCGGATGCTGAATACCAACAAAAACTGTTTTGCGATCTTCGCTCCAGGTAATACCAGTCACTTCAGATTCTTTGGGGCCAACGAGGAAACGTTGTATTTCGCCGGTTTCAGTATCCCCGATCAACATCTGGTTATTTCCCATGCCAGCAAAATCATCTTTGTTGGAGTATTTACCATCTGTCTGGATCCAGAGCTTTCCGTTGTTATCGAATGAAATACCATCAGGCGAATTGAACATATTGTGGGCGTCAATATTCTTCGAACCTGCATAGGCATCGTTGTGGATGGTCGGGTTCCCCGCCATAACAAATAGATCCCATGAAAAAGTGTTGGCAGTATGATTTTCACCCTCTGGTTTCCAACGAACGATCTGGCCATAAAGGTTTGCAGCGCGCGGGTTCGGGCCTGTTACAGGTGTTTCATCACCACCAGCATTTGGTTTCTTGCCCCGATTTTTGTTGTTGGTTAAAGCACAGTAAATCTCTGCTTTTTTAGGATGAGATGCGACCCATTCTGGGCGATCCATCGTTGTTGCACCAACTTTTGAAGCCGCGATGCGAGCATGAATGCATACTTCAGCCTGAGACTTCATACCTGTTGTAGCAGGGGAAAGTTCCAGCCATTCACCACTTTGGTCGTCGTTGAATTTGGCAACGTAGAGCTGACCTTCGTCCAGGAGATCGGCATTGTTGCCGCCTTCAACAAATTTTCCTTTTGAGACAAAGCGGTAGATGAATTCACCGCGCTCGTCGTCGCCCATGTACACCACAACATGACCGTCTTTGTTGACAACAACTTCTGCATTTTCATGCTTGAAGCGCCCCAAAGCTGTGCGCTTTTTGGGTATTGATGCCGGATCACTTGGATCAATTTCGACCACATAGCCAGCTCTGTTTGGCTCATTCGGGTTTTTGCTGATGTCAAAACGTTCATCTTCTTTGGCCCAGGCATAACCCCAGTCCTCATTTTTGACACCATAACGTTTCAATTCATTACTCGGTGTGTAGTTTTCATCACTGCTGGAGAAGTAGCCGTTGAAATTTTCTTCACATGCGAGATAAGTCCCCCAGGGTGTACGGCCATTACCACAGTTGTTCCATGTACCGAGTGATTGCGTGCCGGATGGATCTGTTGATGTTTTTAGCAGATCATGACCACGGGCGGGGCCAGAAATTTCCATAGGTGAATCAGCTGTAATACGGCGGTTATATTTGGAATCTTTCACAATGATCCAATTCTTACCGTCTTGTTTGATCTCTACGACTGTAACTCCGTGAGCGGCTTTGCCTTTACGAATGTCATCCGCGGTTTCCGGTAATTTACTTTCGCGATTATCGTACATGATACTGCGATTTGTGTATTCATTGTTTGAGACAAGCAGATGGTGCCCATCAACTGTAAAGAGCGACATGCCGTCGTTGTTATCGCCAATCGCAAGTTCCTGACTTTCACCCGTACCGCGCGTTTTGTGATCGAACGGGATAGATTTAGACCAAAGTTCGTCCCCCCATTGGGTTACGATTTGCCATGAATATCCTTTGGGAACTGTCACAGTATCCAGTGAATTTGCAGGAATTGGTTCGAAATCAAAGTTACTGGCAGCTTTCGCATTAAAAGGTGTTAAAGCTGTCGATCCCAAAACAAAGGCGGATGCTCCTATACTCAAACCACCGCCAAGAAAATTACGGCGAGACATGGCTTTTTCTACGATCTGTTCAAATCCGGTTACTTCTGGACCTGGATTTGTGATTTCATCAAATTCATCAAAAGAAAGATCTTCATTTTTATTTTCAATCATTTTGCACTCCTGAACGCACGACAGCCTTGGTGGGAGTCGGCTTTATCATTTTTGGATGCTTAACGGTTACTTACTTGCAGTTGCAAAAATATTACATTTCTTGGAATGTTTAAAAACAACAACTTGTATTAAGTTTGATATTATATGTTTGACCAATGAGGCAGAGGTTTGTTCCGCAATCATTTATTGGAGGTAACATAAATGGAATTGAATATTTTCCTTATAAATCTATCCAATGATAGATGTTTTTTTCATTGCTAGAGCAGATTTGATAACCGCATTGATTACGTTTATCGGAGTAGCCCCAAATCGTATTAGCTGCGAATGAGCTCACATTATTTGCAACTGAGCTGGCAATTATAAATCTCGGCTTCTAATATAGCTTCAAAAGATCACTCTTCCCTGAAAGCTCTCTCCAACTGATCTGTCAGTGGTTTTATCAGGTAGCTCAGAGCAGAACGTTCGCCGGTTTGGATATAAATCTCTGCGGGCATGCCGGGAACCAGCTTGGCTGTGTTCAAACGGGCCATTTCTTCTTCGGGGATTTCAATGATGCCCTGATAATAAGGTATGCCACTTTGCGGGTCTTGTAGTCGGTCCGGAGAGACTTTGAGGACATAGCCGTTGAGTTCCGGTGTGACCTTTTGGTTAAAGGCAGGAAACTTAACCACCGCCGGTTGGCCGCTGTAGACTTGATCGACATTCTGCGGATCAACCTGTGCTTCGACGGTCAAGCGTTCATCAAAGGGCACGATCTGCATCAGAGGTTCTGCCGGAGAAACCACGCCACCTACCGTAAAGATACTGGAGCCATGGATAATACCATCAACCGGGGCCTTGATTTCCACCCGTGCCAACTGTTCCTGATAGGCTATTTTCTGTTCTTCCAACTCGGATATGGAGGAATTGGTTTCCTTAAGCTCCGTCAAAGCCCGTTCACGGTAATCCTGTTCGACCTGCAGGATTTGTAACTCGGCCTCCCCGATCTGGTTTTCAACACGGGCAATGTTGGCAAYAAGTTCGGATATTTCTCCATCCAGTCTGGCTGCTTCCCGCTCCAGTGTCAGCAAGCGCGGGAGTGTTGCATGACCTTTTTCATAGAGCTTGCGCAGACCCGTACGCTCTTGAGAGATGTAGTCTCCCTGTTGCTTCTTGGACTGTCTCATATACACCTCTCCGAGCC
>NZ_OMPU01000006.1 GCF_900313065.1 Kiloniella sp. EL199 | reverse complement strand
CTATGAAGTCAGTAATGAAATGAAGACAAGCGATGTGATCAAGGCGTTGAAGATGGCAATGACACAGAGAAGAACAGATAAACCTGCTATTCATCATTCTGATCGCGGACTGCAATATTGTTCTGGTGAGTATCAAAAACTCCTAGCCCAACAAAAGATATCACCCTCTATGACAGATGGATATGATTGCTATCAGAATGCAATGGCTGAGAGAGTGAACGGGATCCTCAAACAAGAGTTCCTGCTCTATAAATGCAAAACCTTGGCTGAACTGAAGAAGCTGGTTGCTCAGTCCATTACAATATACAATCAACTCAGACCGCACTTGAGCCTGGGTATGAAAACACCTGAACAGGTGCACAAAAAAGCCAGCTGCAATACACAGCTGGCTATAACTTAAAAACCGTCAACATATTTCAGGACGGGTCAATCTTTGATAATCATCATCACTTATATTCTGTTTACAGTACTATTGTTAGATCGTAACGCTCTGGCCAGGATTACTTTGGCTTGAATGCTCTATACACACACAATTACGCCCCATAGACTTTGCATCATATAACGCTGTATCTGCACGCGCCAAAAGACTGTCAGCCATCTCCATGGGGTCAGAGGTTGTCGCAACACCGACAGATATTGTGATCGTTAAAGGCTCCGGTGACCCCGGAACTTCTATAGGTGTGTCCCCGACTCGCGTTCTAAGCCGTTCTGCAACGGTAAAAGCCTGTTCGGATGAAGCACTGGGCATGATAACAACGAACTCTTCACCACCGTATCGTGCAAGCATATCAAAATCACGAACCGCGTCTGATACCCGTTTCGCTAAAACCTTCAGAACTTCATCACCACTGCCATGGCCGTAAGTATCATTGACCTGTTTAAAGTGATCAATATCAAACATTAGCGTTGATACAGGTTTAGCGGTTTCCGCAATCTCCATAATCGCACGATCCAAATGCGCATTCATATAACGGCGGTTATAGACACCGGTAAGTGGGTCTGTGTATGCCAAAGCAACGCTTTTCTTCAGCATGTCAGTTAGACGATCATGATAACGACGGCGTTTAATTTGAGTCTTGCACCGGGCGCGCAGCTCATTTGGATCTATTGGTTTGACCAGATAGTCCGTCACACCAATATCCAAACCCTTGGCGAGTTGAGAAAGGTTTTCTTCTTCCAGAACCAAAAGAATTGGAACATGCCTGGTTTCTTCATGAGCTCTCAATTGAGAACAAAGTCGTAATCCGTCTTCCCCCCCCAGATCAAGCGCTACGATAAAGAGATCATATGATTTTTCTTGTCCAAGCTCGACAACTTCACGCGGGTCTCGAGAATGATCGACACTATGCTCCAACTCGGTCAGGAAATTAATAATTTTGCTGGCAGTTAAATCATTTGTTTCCGCCAACAATATGTTTGCATTGGATACGGCTTCTTCTTCGTCAGCCTCATCGCCCCCCAGAGAATCAAAACGGGAAGAAGCCTCTTGGCGAACACGCAATTCATCTGTCATCATTTTAAGACGGACGAGCGATCTTACACGTGCAAAAAGAGCAACATCGTTCAGTGGTTTAGTCAGAAAATCGTCTGCACCGACTTCAAGTCCACGAACCCGGTCACTCACTTCGCTCAAAGCAGTGACCATAACGACAGGAATATGGCGCATCTTGGGATCGCTTTTCAAACGGCTACAAACTTCATACCCGTCCATACCAGGCATCATCACATCCAAAAGGATGATATCCGGCATTTCCTTAGCTGCGATTTCCAGTGCAGATTGTCCATCTGAAGCAGTTATTACCTCGAAATACTCTGCCATCAGCTTCGCTTCTAGAAGCCTGACATTAGCAGGTATATCGTCTACGACCAGAATCCTTGCCGCCATAAATGCTGCACTCTTTCAATATTATAAAAACAAAACTGGCGTAAAATACCTTAGTTCAGGAATCTTTCGACAGTTTCTAAAAACTTTGTGACAGAGATTGGTTTTGGAATGTAGGCTTCACATCCCCCCTCTCTGATTTTTTCTTCATCCCCCTTCATGGCAAAGGCCGTCACCGCAATGACAGGAATAGCGCGAAGGTTGTCATCTTCTTTAAGCCATTTGGTCACTTCCAGACCTGATACTTCAGGTAGCTGAATGTCCATCAAAATCAAATCGGGTTTATGTGTACGCGCTATCGAAAGTGCTTCCATACCATCTTTTGATTGAAGGATGTTATAGCCTTGAGCTTCCAGCAAATCGTGGAACAGCTTCATATTCAGTTCGTTATCTTCGACAACAAGAACAGTTTTTTCTTTGTTAGTCTGCATAGATGTTTCCTGCCGATGCCTCCTAAAAACACATGGAGAGCCCAATGCGCTTCATTAAATGTCTCAGGTGGTTAACCATGATCACTGAAACAATACCCTTGAATGCCACACTACTCAACTTTAGTTAACATATGGTAACGGAAATATTGTTAAAATTTTTAATAAATACATTTTTTGACCAGCTAACTTACTAGAATCACAAAAATTTCAATCTCAACTTCGCAAGTATTTCCCTTCTTACACACTTCACCTCGTCAATAATTCGTATTGATAAAATTTTGGAGAAAACCTTGCCAAGAATAGAACATAAAGAGTATAAAATAAGAACAATAAATAAACGTCATTTCTTATGCCCGACCTTTGCAGAGATTGTTTTCATTGGCGTGAAGAAACACCAGCTTACAACAAAAAGTCGGTTCGTTGTGTAAGCTGTCATTCACCACGCATCATAAGCCACCCCGAGCTCGGGAGTTTGACAATGGCGCATATAGACTGTGATGCCTTCTATGCCAGCGTGGAAAAAAGAGACAATCCAGAACTGCAAGACAAGCCTGTTATTATAGGCGGCGGAAAAAGAAGTGTTGTTTCAACCGCTTGTTACCTCGCCCGTCTATATGGCGTCAAATCCGCCATGCCAATGTTCAAAGCTCTCAAAGCCTGTCCGACAGCAGTCGTCGTCAAACCCAATATGTACAAGTACAAGGAAGAAGGCCTGAAAGTTCGGGCTATGATGCAGGACTTGACCCCTCTTGTAGAGCCTCTTTCAATTGATGAAGCTTTTTTAGACCTGTCTGGAACGGAAAAGTTGCATGGTCATTGTCCTGCCATCACTTTGGCCAAACTCATCAAAAAAATAGAAGATGAAATCGGCATCACAGCTTCGATCGGCCTTAGCTATAATAAATCAATGGCAAAAATCGCTTCTGATTTGGACAAACCGCGCGGATTTTCTGTTCTGGGTCACAGCAATACACAAGACTTTTTAAAAGAACAGCCCGTACGTCTTATTTGGGGTGTCGGCCAAAGCCTCGAGAGGCAGCTTCATCAAGACGGCCTAAGACAAATAAAGGATCTCCTTCCCTACAGCGAAGAAGAGTTAATGAAAAAATATGGTCAAATGGGACAGAGGATATTCCACTTTATCCGAGGGCATGACGGAAGAACAGTAAACCCCAAATCCCCCACAAAAAGCATTTCCAATGAAACGACGTTTAACGATGATATAAGTGATTTTGAGGAACTCTCTGTGATCCTTTGGCGATTATGTGAAAATGTTTCAAGCAACTTGAAACGCAAACAATTCGCGGCAAAGACAATTAACCTCAAACTCAAAACAGGTGATTTCCGTCAAATATCCCGTAGCCGAAAAGCATTTGCCCCAACACAGCTTGCCGAAGAGATTTATCAAACAACACTTCCCCTTTTAAAAGAACAATGTAATGGGCAACGCTTCCGCTTAATAGGGGTTGGCGGTAGCGATCTTGTATCTCCAGATTTTGCAGATCCTCAGGATTTACTCGACCCAGAAAAAGAAAGGCGCAAAAAAGTTGAAGCTGCTCTGGATCAAGTACGTAATAAGCTGGGCAAAGACAGCATTCAAAAAGGGCGCTCGTACCAAAGCATTACTAAAATGAGCAAAAGGGATAATGAAAAATAACGATCCATGAGGTTCCGTTTAATTAGCCACATTCTGGAGAACTATTAACTTCAAGCCCTGTTAGTTTACCTTTGACCGAGAAATCACCAAAATCCAGATCAATCGCAGATACAACACCGTTTTCATAAAGAGTGAGTGTCTGCTCTTGGGTTGGTAGGGTGCTTTTGGATTTCAAATCATAGAATGCCAAGAAAACTTTCCACGACGCCTTGCCCTCTAATTCAGAAGTGTCGTCCTCGTCAGTATTGGGTAAAATAATCACAGATACCTTAAAAGCATCAAGCTCTGCTGTACCGTCAAATACGGTGCGGTTTAGTGCTGTTTCACCATTTTGCGCAGCAAGGATAATATCCTTCAAAAAGGCAGATGGATAAATCACATCACCCAGCTCTACACTTTGTTTTTCTGGCTCTGTAATTTCAGCTAAAACATTTGTCCCAGAATTTGACTTTGGCTTTTCATGAGAAGATTTTCCAATATAACGGCTTTTACCAGATAGATTGCCATCCTGTAAGACGGTAAAACGATAACGCTTTCCGTCCAAAGCTTCCCAGGTATTAATCTTCAAATCCATTTGCATACTTTGCCCTGTACTATAGACAAGGTTCATCTCAAGCTCGTTTGTCATCAACCATCCACGACAGTCGCTTGTCAGGTCATATTCTATTTGCCCACCCATGCTACTAATCGCACCTTGATAAGAGCTATTCAAACGCAGCTCATAAGTCGCTTTATGCAGAAGTAAATCGATAGAGCTCTGTCCTGCAACGCTGATCTGAGAAAACAACAAAACCGCTGCAGAAGCTGATATACCAATTACTTTTTTCTGCCATTTACACATAAAAGAAAATCCAGTTCTAAAATTTAACAAATCAATACTGAGCTGTAGGACCTATTCTAAATACATATCATTTCAGGCGACATTGAGGCATTTTCTTTGACAGCAACCCCACTAGTCACTTTTTACCCAGTCTTACTTTTTCTGTGAAATTTATTGGTAAAAGTTGCACAACAAAAAGAATAAAACAGGCAACAAAAAACAATGTCCATATAAAAACAATCACTTAACCCACCAGAAAATAACTGGCATATTATTTGCTGAACTAACACCGTTCTCTTTAATAGGAAATGGTGGCGAACGTGACATATACGGATGCATTTAACGGATCAGGTTCTTTATACCCCTCAGCTTTGGATAAAAGCGATGATATAAAGCTTTCAGCTGACCGGGATAACCTTATGTTTCGACTACGGCGCATAGCTTATACCCAACCCAGTAAAAACAAACGTATATCAGACAAACAAGTTATCGAATTGCTAGAGGCTGCTGCCCTTGCAGAACAGACCCTTTCCGAGCAGCACGAACGCATCCGCTATTTAGAAAATCTCTCGATTACAGACGAACTCACAGATCTCCTTAATCGTCGTGGTTTTCAGCATGAACTGGACCGTACGCTCAGTCGTGCATCCCGAACCGGAGACAAGGGCGTCTTGGTTATCTGTGATATGAACCACTTTAAAGCAATTAATGACAGCTATGGTCATATGGCAGGCGATTGTGTGTTAAAAAAAGTTGCAAAAACATTGGTTAAGCACTGCCGCAAAAGTGATTACATTGCACGCCTTAGCGGAGATGAATTCGCGATCCTGATGCCGAATACCGCTCCAGACAGAGTTGAAGCCATTATTGGTAAACTTAATAAAATTTTGAACACACTTGTTGTTCGTTGGGGACAACATGAAATTCCAGTGTCCGTCAGTGTCGGATACGAGAACTATGCAGCTGGCACCAACCCGAACCAGTTGCTGCACCTCGCAGACAAATCCATGTACCATAACAAAGGCAACCGTATTGCCTGTCACCTCGGTAACAAATACATCGAAAAAAGAACTCTTTAGTTCTAGTTTTTTCTCATCTTCGATCCCAAAAGAAAACGCCCGGAAGAATTTCCAGGCGTTTTCTTTTGGGATAAACTCGAAAGCTACAGTATCTAACCGTCAAATCCGATAGGTTTCAACTCATCGGCAAGATATTCAGCATTATCAAATATTTCAGCCACTTGATCGTCAAGAAAATCCTTCTTGGGTTGCAAGTGATTTGTTTGCACATCGATAATCGCTATTTCCTCGGAATAAGCAGATACTTCTGTCGGATCTGTTGCCCCTAGCTGTGCATCTTCAGCAAAATAGCTAATTGAAGTTTCCAGATCAGAAACAGCAGCAATCTCAATTTCATCAACAGGCGAAAGAGGTAATAGGGTTGCATCCGCAACTTCAAAGTCAACATATTCGTCGCAGATATCACCTTCCATCAAACGGATGAGAGCACAATCCTGTTGTGCTATCGCAGAAATTCCATGGTCAGTCAGTGTTTTCCCGCTAAAAAAGTAACTTGCAACATCAACTGCCAATGACGCAACGCCAACAGCAGGAGGCAACGCGCAACCACCCAATGCGAGAGCAAGTGTCGAAGCAACAAAAATTTTTCGCATGATATTCCCCCCAGGAATAACGATAAGCTTTTGAGAATCATGAGTCATTTGGATTCTTAGCGCAAGGAAAATATCGGAAAAGGTCAAATTTTATCTAATTTTCGACTCCAAGCTGAGGTATTTATCTCTAATTCACAACCACCACGAGTCAAAACCGCCCTGCTTTATAAAACAGGGCGATTCGACCTTTGTTTTACCAATCCCAATTAAGATAAGAATTGATGCCGAGATTTAGCTCTCGTCTGTATCTTCCAATGGAAGATCTAATTTGATGTGCAATTCACGCAAACGATCTTCGTCAACTTCGGCTGGTGCCTGCATAAGCGGATCTTCAGCTTTACCGTTCATCGGGAAAGCAATCACTTCACGAATATTCGGTTCATCAGCCAGCATCATCACCATACGGTCAACCCCCGGTGCGGAACCGCCGTGTGGAGGCGCACCAAATTTAAACGCTGACAGCATGCCACCAAAGCTCTCTTCCACATCTGTATTGCTATAGCCTGCAACTTCAAAAGCTTTGTACATGATGTCAGGACGGTGGTTACGGATCGCCCCGGAAGATAGCTCAATACCATTACAAACAATATCGTACTGGTACGCATTAATGGTCAATGGATCTTGTGTTTCCAGTGCTTCCATTCCCCCCTGAGGCATAGAGAAGGGGTTATGACTGAAATCAATTTTCCCCGTGTCTTCATCCAGCTCAAACATTGGGAAGTCAACAATCCAGCAGAACTTGAAGACGCTCTTGTCCAGAAGTTCCAGATCGACACCTAGCTTGTTACGAACATGGCCTGCGAATTTCGCCGCTGCGAGTTCTTTATCACAAACAAAGAACACTGCATCGCCATTTTCAAGACCAGCAATTTCTTTGATCTGGGCAAGACGTTCTTCATCAAGATTCTTCGCAATTGGTCCCTTAGGCACACCTTCATTATCATAGATAATGTAACCAAGGCCTGCGGCACCTTCTTTACGCGCCCAATCATTGAATTTGTCAAAGAAACTACGTGGGTTTCCAGCTGTACCCGGTGCAGGAATAGCACGAACAACGTTACCGCCTTCGATAGCGCGGGCAAAAATACCAAAACTTGAACCACGGAAAGCTTCCGTTACATCATTAATGATAATCGGGTTACGCAGATCTGGTTTATCAGAGCCATATTTAGCCATTGCTTCTGCATAAGGAATACGCACAAACGGATAAGGGGAAACTTCGCGTCCTTCGGCAAACTCTTCGAATACACCATAAAGCACAGGCTCAATAGCATTAAATACATCGTCCTGTGTCACATAGCTCATTTCAAAATCGAGCTGATAAAATTCACCAGGAGAACGATCTGCACGGCTGTCTTCATCACGGAAACATGGGGCAATCTGGAAATAACGATCAACGCCACCAACCATCAACAGCTGTTTGAACATCTGCGGGGCCTGTGGCAGAGCATAGAACTTACCGGGATGGATACGACTTGGTACCAGGAAGTCACGTGCTCCTTCCGGGCTGGATGCCGTCAGAATTGGTGTCTGGATCTCCATGAAATCCTGTTCAATCATCCGGCGACGCAAGGAAGAAATAACACCAGACCGGAGTTTCAGCTTCTTGACCATCTTTTCACGACGCAGATCAAGATAGCGATAACGCAATCGCGTGTCTTCGCCAGCGTCTTCGTCAGAGTTCACTTGTAGTGGCAACACCTCTGCACGGGATTGAATTTCAAGCTCACGAACCCGAACTTCAATTTCACCAGTCGGAAGGGTGTCGTTCACAGTTTCAGGGGTACGTTTGATAACCTCGCCAGTTACGGTAATAACTGACTCAACACGAGTGTTTTCCAGCTTTTCAAAAAGCGGGCTTGAAACATCTACAACGCACTGTGTAATACCAAAGCTATCACGTAGATCGACAAATAGAAGCTGACCGTGGTCACGTTTACGGTGAACCCAACCAGAGAGGCGAACCTGCTGGCCTTCGTCAGATAGGCGCAGTTCAGCACAATTATGGGAACGATAAGGATGCATCAGTATTTCCTTTGGTATTATAGCTGTCTCGATCTAGCAACTCTGTGTACAGAACAATTTAAAACCGAGAACTTTCAAGTTCAGTAAAAATTGAATCCCGCGCCGCTGCCAAAATCATAAATTATTCCGTTGGAAAAAGGCATCAGATTGGCAATTTGTCAAGGTTTTGCGCCTCAACTTTAGAGAAAGTGGGCAAATATTTTTTACAAGTAGCAAATTATACAGATATCTGCCTCTTCAAACGCGGATTTTACTTATTAACCATATTCACCTTTCTAAGCGGGGATCAGGCACGTATAGTTCGCGTCATGACATTGATTACATCCAATAAAGAACTATCAGATCTTTGCCTGGAATTGGCAAAATCTGATGTCGTAACCGTTGATACAGAGTTTCTAAGGGATCAGACCTATTGGCCCAAACTCTGTCTTGTGCAGCTCGCGGACGCCAACAACTTTGCAGCAGTTGATGTGTTGGCGCCTGATATTGATCTGACGCCCCTGTTTGATTTAATGAGAAACCCCGCGGTTCTGAAAGTTTTTCATTCCGCCCGTCAGGATTTGGAAATTTTTTGTCTTCTCATGGATGAAGTCCCCGCCCCGCTGTTTGATACACAGTTGGCCGCCATGGTCTGTGGTTTTGGCGATTCGATTGGATATGACAATCTTGCGCGTAAATTGCTGAACGTGGAAATTGACAAATCTGCACGCTTTGCAGACTGGTCCAAGCGCCCTCTGACACCTAAACAGATATCATATGCCATTTCAGATGTAACACACCTGCGTGATATCTATGCCAAGCTACGCGCGCAGATCGACAAAAGCGGACGCGAACACTGGCTTGCCGAAGAAATGGCCATTCTGGAAGATCCCGAAACGTACCGTCAGGATCCCGATACGGCTTGGCTCAGACTAAAAACCAGATCAAATGATCGTCGTTATCTTGCGATTCTGAAAGAGCTTGGCGCATGGCGAGAGCGCGAAGCCCAACGACGCAACACCCCTCGTAGCAGAGTGGTTAAAGACGAACAGCTATATGATATTGCATCTAATCGTCCAACGAATGCCAAGGAACTTTCAAAGACCCGCGGTGTTTCTGTTGATATGGCTGATGGGCGACTTGGCAAGGAAATCCTGACCTCGGTTAAGGTCGCAATGGACCTTCCTAAAGACGCTTGCCCTAAGCCTAAGGAACGTCACATTCCGAATAATGGACTTGCCGCGATCATTGATCTGTTGAGAGTTTTGCTCAAACAGTGCTGCGATGAATTTGATGTCGCCCAAAAGCTCATCGCCAACAGCAGTGATCTGGAAAAAATCGCAGCAGATGATAACGCCAATGTCCGCGCCCTATCTGGCTGGCGACGGGAAGTCTTTGGCGATAAAGCCCTTCGGCTCAAAAAAGGTCTTATTGCTCTTAGCATCAAGGATGGCAAGCTTGTCGTGGAGGATCTCGGCTAAACTGCAGAGAATCACTTTTCACCTCTGCAATGGGTTTGGTTTTGCTGGTATGCTCTATCGCGCTACCGCATGTGTTGGTTTTTTTTATGCCAGCATCCCTTTTCTTGCGCTTTCCCAATCATACGCTGCCCCATCAAAACCGCCAGCGCCTTTGCTTGCCTTTCCTGTTGCCTGTGACACCGACAGCGATTGTTTTATTCAGCATTATTTTGACTATGCCCCTGGTCCCGAGGCCCTTGACCATACCTGTGGTATCCTCACCTATAACGGACACAAAGGGATCGATATAAGAGTAAGCTCTCCGGAATGGAAAGAAAGTGGCTTTCCCGTTCTTGCCGCTGCAAAGGGTAAAATTGAAATTATAAAAGACGGGATTCCAGATCGTGCCCTCAACCAACAAGAAATAAAATCATCCCGAGGACTGGCCCCCAAGCCCAGCAATTCTGTTGTTATTAACCATGGGAATGGCTGGCGAACACATTACGGACATTTGCGCCAAGGAAGCGTCATCGTCAAACCCGGGCAGGAAGTTGCCCAAGGATCACTTCTAGGACTGGTCGGTCTGTCCGGATCAACCAGCTTCCCTCATTTGCACTTCCACCTTTCTTACAGGGGGCAAAACATTGATCCCTTTACAGGTATGACCGGTAGTGAAGGTTGTGATCAGGCCGCAACAGGACGCTCTTTTTGGTCAGCCGAGGCCAATGCCAAACTTGGTTACAAAGATGCTGGTGTTTTCCGCACAGGCTTTTCCGATCACTTCCCGGATTATGAAGAGCTGGATACACAGAAAGTTGAAATCAACACTTTCCCTGCGGAAAGCAAAGAATTCTATTTCTGGGTCAGCTTGTGGGGCATTCGCCAAGGCGACATGGAAGAGTTGAAAATTCTGTTACCTGACGGGGATATATATCAGCGGAGTGACGAGATAGAGAAGAGCTCCGTACAAGGGCTCAGAGGCTTTTTCTATAGTAGAAACCTCCCCCTGCCGGCAGGCACCTATCACGTAAATTACAAACTCCGTCGCCTAAAGAACAAACACAGCCCGGAAACGATAATCAATATTGATCGTTCAATGGAAATTGAACCGCCAAAAGAACTATTCACTTCCCCAAATTAAATGCGGTAATATCAGTTCAGAACCCGCAAAAGAGAGAAGACAGCTTAAATTTCTATAAAAGCCGCTTCAATCGCGGCGTTGATCTCTTATCCTTCAACGAGGTCCCTCGCCCTGACAGAGAAGGGTTGTTCATAAAGTAATTGTGGGCAGAGAAACTGTCCTCGCATCTTTCTTTACGAATATAGCTACCATCAAATTGCAGATCCCAAGATTGAGCCGTGTCATTCAATGTCGCAATCATAACTTGCTCCAATACTTGCTGATGAACAGTGGGGTTCTCAATAGGCACAAAGCTCTCGACACGTCTATCAAGATTTCTTGGCATCCAATCTGCCGATGAAATAAAGACTTTATTTTTCCTGGATGGAATTGTGTGGCCATCCCCAAAAATCACAATACGTCCATGTTCCAGATAGCGACCAACCATCGACTTCACACAGATATTTTCCGACAAGCCGGGAACCCCAGGGCGCAGACAACAAATACCTCGAATAACCAGTTCAATAGACACCCCGGCCTGCGAAGCCTTGTACAGTTGGTCAATAACCTGACGATCAACAAGCGCATTCATCTTGGCCCAGATCGTGGCTGGTTTACCTTCTTGGGCCAGTTCTGTTTCTCTTTGAATATGCTGCAACAACCGTTCCCGGAATGTTAGTGGTGCATAGTCAATTTTCTCCATCGGGAGCGGTTTGGCATAACCGGTAATGTAGTTAAATAGCTTTGCTGTATCCCGGCAAATGGCCTGATCAGAACTAAAAAACGACAGGTCCGTATATACCTTTGCTGTAATAGGATGATAGTTACCCGTCCCATAATGAACATATGATTTCAGCTTCTTGCCTTCGCGACGGACGACAAGCGACAATTTCGCATGGGTTTTAAGTTGGATAAATCCATAAATGACCTGAACACCCGCGCGTTCCATGTTTCTCGCCCAGCGGATGTTACGCTCTTCATCAAACCTTGCCTTTAGCTCCACCAAGGCTGTCACGGTCTTGCCGCGTTCAGCAGCTTCGATCAACGCTTTAACAATGGGAGAATCTTCACTGGTTCGATATAGGGTTTGTTTGATCGACACCACTGCCGGATCTTTTGCCGCCTGACGAACAAACTGAACAACAACATCAAAGCTTTCGTAGGGGTGATGCACCAGCAAATCTTTTTCCCGGATCGCGGCAAAACAATCACCACCGAATTCCCGAATACGTTCTGGAAATCTTGGCGTATAAGGTTGAAAAACCAAATCAGGACGGTCTTTCACAATCAATCGCTTTGTATCCACAAGCCCGAGAAGTCCTTCGAGAACAAACATTCTGTCTGGATCAACATCCAACTCCCTCGTTACAAAGGCACGCAGATTTTCCGACATATTGGCATCGATTGAAAGACGGATACAACTCCCTCTACGGCGGCGTTTAAGCGCACTTTCAAAGACACGGACAAGATCTTCCGCCTCTTCTTCAATCTCAATATCACTATCTCGAAGCAACCTGAAATGCCCGACACTGATCACATCAAAACCCGGGAACAGTTGCGACAAATGAAGGCGAATTACCTGCTCCAAACGAATAAAACGATGGTGCTCTCCAGGCATCCGGATAAACCGGTTCAGCTGATGAGGCATGGCAATCAGGCCATTGATGTACTTATCGTCCTGTGCGTCTTCCAATTCCAACACCATGCAAAACCCATGGTTTGGAACAAAGGGGAAAGGATGGGCAGGATCAATGGCAATTGGTGTCAGGATCGGAAAAACCTGATCCTGAAAATACTCTTCCAGCCAGATTTTATCCTGATCTGTCAGTTCATCCACACTGAGAAGATCAAAATCAGCCTGTCGCAACTCTTGCCTTATAGATGACCAGATTAACTGCTGACGATGCATCAGCTTTGCAGCTTGCGCATCAATGGCCTTTAACTGACGATCCGGGCTTAAGCCATCCTGACTGCGTGAGGTCACGCCGGCATTGACCTGTCCCATCAGACCAGCGACACGCACCATATAAAACTCATCCAGGTTGCCAGACGAAATAGACAAAAACCGTAAACGTTCTAGCAATGGGTGCGATGGATTATCTGCTTCTTCCAGAACGCGCTCATTAAACGCAATCCAGGACAACTCTCTGTTGATAAATCTGTTCGGAGAATCAGCCGCAATAGACAATACTTCACTCTCTTGCTGAGAGCTTTCTGCTCTTTTACCTTCTTGAGCTGCCTTAGCGGTCATAAATGTCTCCTGAGTTGTGGATGAAAAATTTTACGTAAATACAGTAAAATAATTGTAAAAAGTATATCTGGCTATTTATGTAGTATAGTCAATAGTCCATAGAAAACTAGCTCGTAATATACTTGAGTTGTCATATGAAAAAAATTTACCTCGCCCGTCACGCAACAACCCATCACGCACAGAAAGAACAACAGGATAGGGATCGACCCCTGACAACAAAAGGTCGGGAAGAAGCTTACTGGCTGGGACAGAAGATTAAAGATGTTCCACCGTCCATAATTATAAGCTCATCGGCTATACGTGCGATAGAAACTTCCGAGATTATTCTTGAAATACTTGACTCAGACATACTTGACCCCAGCATACTTGATCGAGGCATCGAATTAGTACGCATCCCCGAGCTTTATCTGGCGCCCTCTCAAATCATACTCAGGAACTTGGCCAAACTATCCAACAAACATGAGACCGCTCTACTTGTCGGACATAATCCGGGACTTAGCCAGTTCTTGTTCGATATAAGCGGCCCAAGTTCTGATCGTACAGCACTTCAAAGAGTTTATGGCGGATTACCCCCTGCCGGTTTCGGTATCCTCAAAAGCAATCTTGAGAATTGGACAGATCTAACAAAAATAAATACAGGACTAGAAAAAATTTACTATCCTGGCGAATAAATACCTTCAACTATTTATAACGCGATCTCTTTTAATACACCTTCGCTAAATAACGAAAACTTTACTTTGAGAAAAGAATACAAGACGCTAACAAGAAAACCCTCCTTTTGATTAGATAGAAGATTTATCTTCAAATGTGCCCCCATTGTACCTCAGAGAATTGCCATGATGAACAGGCTTGAGAATTACCACGCACTTATTTGGTTTGAAAAACTTATCTGCATCTTTCTTTTATTTCTACGGAGCCAATAGAGATATGGGAAAAGAGTTATCTGTTTTTGAAGCTGTCAATGAAATTGAAGGGGTTTACATCGCAACAAAAGGAGCCTTGCGTTGCTCTGCGATCCAACTGCCCTCCAATAAACTGTGCCTTTATAGCCCTGTACAAGGTCTAGGAATTGCAGTGAAAGAGAGTCTTAAATCACTAGGAGAAGTGACTCATCTATTGGCACCAAATCATTATCACAATAAAGGGCTTGAGGAATATTCCAAAGCTTTCCCAGAAGCAAAGCTTTGTTGTACACAAAACGCAAAGCCGAGACTTGAAAAACTAACCTCTCTGTCATTCAGTTCGTTAGAAGAGTTAGAGCTCTCCCTACCCGACCCAGCATCTTTTGTTGAACCTCCCGGTTTAAAAACAGGTGAGGTATGGATAAAAACATCTCACAAAAATCAAGTTTCCTGGATTGTAACAGATGCCTTTTGCGGTCCGAAAGTTACGAAAGAGCAATACGCAGAACAGCCTGAATTACTTGGTACATTTCCGAGCTATGGCATCGCAGATCGGCAAGTTTATTTTGATTGGCTAACTCAGCAAATTAGGATAGCATCACCTGATATGATCATCCCATGCCATGTATCCATATTATCCGGTGCAAATTTGGGAACGGATGCCTTGAAATTGATCGAAGCACTCTTAGTAAAATAATACTCATCGACCTCAGCCATATTCTACTATGAACTCAGCTTTTAGGACCTAGAACCGATTTTATAAAAGGTATCGTAATTTCGCGTTGCGATGCCAGAGACTCCTGATCTAGAACCGAGACGATATCGCGTGCAGCCTGGAATGATCTGTCCAACCTCAAGACCAGAAACCTCAAAACTTCTTTCGAGATTGTCAGTTGGCGATCATAGAAAAGCTTTACCAACAGTGCTTCAAACAGGAATTCATCGGGAGCCCCCATCTCGAACGATGGGATCGCAGACAACCGTGAAGATAAATCAGGCAGCGAAACATCCCATCTTGCTGGCGCTTCCCGCCCGGTAAAAAGCAGATAACCAGACTCTTCCCGGGCATAGTTATAAAGGTGAAAAAGTTTGCGCTGTAGTTCTGTATCCCGTGTTAGCTCATCTTGAATATCATCAAGAATACATCCACCCTGCTTTTTCAAAAGCTGAGTAGGCTCCAGTTTCAACAGGTCTCTAGCCGAGACAAAAACAGCTGCACTTTCTGTGCGCCAGACATGCGCAAGGTGCGTTTTTCCACAACCGGATGGCCCATAAAAAGCCAGCGCATGCCCGGGCCAATCCGGCCATTGATCCACCCATGCAACCGCAACCTCATTGCAGGGTGCAATAAGGAAATCTTCGCGTCCAAGTGCAGGACGATGTCCAAGATCTAGCGGTAGCTGTGAACTATCCATTTAAGATGTAAGCCGTTTATTTACTTCGTTATTCAGGTAAATTCTCTTGAGAATCTTCCCCAGAAAGATCCTCAGGATGATTGATACCATAATAATAACGACTGTCCATATATTCACTCAACGCAAAACGAACCCCCACACCAATCACAGCCGCAACAGGTAAGGCCAAAAGCATGCCGACAAAGCCAAACAAGGCACCACCAGCCAACAAACCAAAAATCACCCACACAGGATGCAGGCCGATTTTTTCACCAACCAGTTTTGGCGTTAAAATATTACCTTCGAGAATCTGCCCGGCAAAAAAGACCCCGGCGACAAGTGCAATCGGCCCCCAGCTATCAAATTGAAAAAAAGCCAACCCGACAGATAGAATCAGACCTATGATAGATCCGACAAAGGGAATAAAGGAAAGCAGACCAGCGACCATTCCGAGAACAAGACCAAAATTAAGACCTGAAAGGCTGAGCCCGACGGCATAAAATCCGCCTAAAACAAGGCAAACCGTTCCTTGTCCTCGAATAAAACCAGCCAAGGTTTCATCAACTTCTTTTGCCAGTCGACGTATTGTTTTCAACTGTGGTCTTGGAAGCCAACTATCCACTTTTGCAACAATTTTATCCCAATCCCTTAGCAAATAGAATGTCACCACAGGCGTGATAACCAGCAAGGAAACCAAATTGGCAAATGCCACACCGCCGTCAATCAGGCTACCAGCAAAACGAGAAAGCCATTTCGTCACAGATTTCAGGCTATCCCCAAAAGCTTCTTTAAGACTGGTAACACTTGCGGGATCGACACGATCCTCAATCATCAAAAGCAACTTACTCATCTGCCCCCGAACAGCTTCCACAAGCTTTGGCAGGCTTTCGATCAAATCGGCAATCTGCCCGATCAAAGCCGGAACAAGTAAGACAAGAGCAATAATAAGAATTAACAAGAATGCAATAGTGACAACCGTGGTCGCCAGCATGCGCGACAAGCCAATATCTTCCAGCTTGTCACATACAGGATCAAGAAAATAGGCAATTGCCATCCCAGCGACAAAAGGCAACAGGACAGATCTCAGCACAAAGACTGATAGCAAGAATACAACCAGTCCAATAAGCCAGAATCTAATTTGTCGTTCGGCTGTCATCTGATCCCCCTGATAATTCTATTGCCCTGGCAAAGAACTGTAATCTCTTAAAATACACTCATAGAAAAGTACTCTGCAAACAAAGCCTTTGAGATCTTATTCTACTGTCTCTGAACCAAGATTGATTTCCTGTTCGGGAACAACCACTTCATCAACAACAGTTTCTTCCGTTGCCAGAACCTGATTGTTCGTTTGTGCTGGCAGGTTCAATCCCTGCTGAGCCCGAGGTCTGTTTAAAATCTGTAATTCCCAAATGCTCCGCTCATTCAACACTAACGCCAAATCCTTTTGCGCCAGCGCCAATGACAACTGTCGTTCATCCCCGGCAAAATAAACATCTAAATTCACCTGTGTCCGGTTGATAGAACGTGTTTTAACCTTGTTGATCGCCGGAACACCCTGCAGCCGGTTATTCACAAGCACCCAGTCTTGTAATCCTGCGATTGGCACTTCAACCTGTATCCAGCGCTCGACACCAAACTGCAATAAATTTGCCTGTTTCCAATCGTGTTGGAGGGAATTATCAAGTGACCGAGCTGCTCGCCGCAACATTTTTTGCGTCGACTCACCTTCTGATTTGGTCACACTAAGCTGGTAACGCCGCCCTTCTCCAAAACGTCCAACCCGAACAGCAGACAGATTCGCAGCCGCACCATCATTCGTAATCTCAGCAATAGACAGGAAAACATCACTACTGCCGTATTTTGCAGCTAGCTTCCACAATCCTTTATTACCAGCCAAAGCCCCCTTGGCATCCACCAAAGAAAGATCATCCAGATCGCCCAATGGCATCGTCAACGGAACAAGACCATTACTGGCCCCAACACCACCCCATGCTGTTCGCCACTGATTGCGATCTTCCCATAACAGATTAGAGCCCGCGCTTTTTTCAATGGGAATAATCAAAACGGGCTTGCTCACAGTTTCCGCAATTGCCGCGCCGGAATTACGAAGAAGTGCCCGAGTCTGCGATTCTTTAAAGCGCACAGTCATATTTGCGATATAGCGAACAGAAGATGACCGTTCTGCAGATAACGATATATCCAGCACATAGTTCAGTGCATCTTTTGAATTCAATTTCGGCACTTTTGCATGATCATGTTCAGGCACAAGCTTACGCACCAGAGCACGAAAAGCCTTTTCATAACCTTGACTTAACGCAACTTTTTTCGCCTCAATCACAGAGCTTGCCGTCGCATCAACGGCGATACCATGAACGGTATAAACGTCGTTAGCCGCCAAAGTTGGTGAATGCCAGAGCCCTGTCGAGAGCGTAAAAAAGGTAGCTAGAAACGCTGTCTTATAGAAAAAGCGGCGAAACCGCATTGCAAACCATCCCGGATTAAGTATCTTCCCAAATTACAGAGCCCAATACCGAATGTATTAGGTAATATCTGAACCTGATAATAACCTCGAACTATGACTATTCTATGAGACAACAACCTCATTAGAATTAGCCTAAACGGCTCGGTGTCATTAACCGGCTAGAAATGATCCGGGATTATTATCAGGTTCAGACACTTGAGTACATTAATACTCGAAGTTACAGGAGGATACCATAAGTACCATCCCTAATAATCCTGATTCCTTGAGCTACAAGGATGCCGGAGTTGATATCGACGCAGGAAATGAGCTTGTTGAAGCCATCAAACCCCTTGCAAAATCAACAACTCGTTCTGGCTCCATGGCTGGTTTAGGTGGCTTTGGCGCTTTCTTCGATCCCAAAGCTGCAGGCTTTACTGATCCTCTTCTCATTGCCTGTAATGACGGTGTCGGTACAAAGTTAAAAGTCGCTATTGAGGCAAACAAACATGATACCGTGGGAATCGACTTGGTTGCCATGTGCGTAAATGATCTTGTTGTACAAGGCGGCGAGCCCCTGTTCTTCCTCGACTACTATGCAACCGGCAAACTGAGTGTCGAAGCAGGTCGCAATATCATTGCTGGAATTGCCGAAGGTTGTGTACTTTCCAACTGCGCATTAATCGGCGGCGAAACTGCTGAAATGCCGGGTATGTACAGCGACAACGATTACGACCTCGCCGGTTTCTCTGTCGGCGCTGTTGAACGTGGGCAAGCATTGACTAGTGACTTGGTGAAAGACGGCGATGTTGTACTTGGTCTTGCATCAAGTGGTCCACATTCTAACGGTTACTCTCTCATTCGTAAGATTGTTGAGATTTCCGGGCTGAAATACCGTGATCCTGCACCTTTCCAGGATAGCGTAACCCTTGGCGAAGCACTGCTTACCCCAACACGTATTTATGTAAAAAGCTGCTTGGAGGCTATTCGTGCCTTTGGCCCTCATGGTGAAGGCGTTAAAGCCTTTGCCCACATCACAGGTGGTGGATTTGTCGAAAATCTCCCCCGGGTTCTCCCAAAAGGTCTGGGCGTAACAATAGACGGAATTTCATGGCCTGTTCCACGTGTCTTTAGCTGGCTTGCAAAGGTCGGCGGCATTGATGAACATGAAATGATGCGCACATTCAACTGTGGTATTGGCATGGCCGTTGTGGTTGCAGCCGACAAGGTTGAAGCAGTAACCGGCATTCTACAGGCTCAAGGGGAAACAGTCGTATCTCTTGGCACAATAGAAACACGCAATGAAGGCGAAGAAGCCGTTCAGATTGAAAGGCTCGCAGAAACGTGGCCCGCTTAAAAGTTGGCGTTCTGATCTCTGGCAGGGGAAGTAATCTGCAGGCTCTTTTAGATGCCGCAGCAGACCCATCTTTCCCTGCTGAAATTGTATTGGTTGTCTCTAACGTACCAAATGTTGCAGGACTGGACCGCGCAAAAAAAGCTGGCGTCGCCACAGCAACCATAAATCATCGCGTCTATAAAAGCCGCCTTGATTTTGATAGTGCTGTTACGGAAACCTTGGAAAATTCAGGCGTTGAATTCGTCTGTTTAGCAGGCTTTATGCGTCTGGTCACAAAAGAGTTTGTTGAACATTGGCATAACCGGATGATCAACATCCACCCCGCTCTCTTACCCCTGTTTCCCGGACTTGATACGCATCAACGCGCTTTGGATGAAGGCTGCAAACTTCACGGCTGTACAGTTCATTTTGTTCGTCATGAAATGGATAGCGGCCCCATTGTTGGTCAGGCAGCTGTGCCCGTACTCCCCGACGACACGGAAAACAGTCTGGCCGCCCGCGTTCTTACCGCTGAACACAAACTTTATCCTGAATGTTTGAAGCTCATCGCTGAACAAAACATCACAATTTCAGGTAACAAGCTCGCTTTCAAAGAAGCACCAAAAACAACAAAAGACATAATCTGTAATCCTTAAGTCAGGCAGCTTCGCCATTACATAACAGATTGCTCCTCATTAAAGCCCCGCAACTTCAGCAAGTCTGCGAGGCTTTATTATTTTACCTCACATATTGTAGTTGTTTTTGGAAAACTTTAGAACCGATCAATCACAACAACGCCACTTGGCGACGTCGTTGTCATATTCATCAAGACATCAACCCCTTCTTTCAAGTCCACGGTACGATCAATGAGCTTTTCAGGGGCCAATTCACCCTTGATGATCATATCCAGCATCTGCCCATATTGGTGTCCTTGCATCCCATGACTTCCAAGCAAATCAAGCTCTCGACCAATGACCAAATTCATCGGAATATTCATATCCTTATGCTCACCCGCAGCCAAACCAATCTGGACATGCCGCCCACGCTTCGCGAGACAGGCTATGGAGTTATAAGCTGTTACAGGTGATCCCAGCGCATCAATTGAAACTTCTGCACCACCATTGGTAACAGACAAAATGGCTTCGACAACATTATCAACTTCTGTTGCGTTGATTACGCATTCTGCGCCTAATAATTTTGCCTGTTCCAAGGTCTGATCATTTACATCAATGGCAACAATCCTTGCCCCCAACGCACGAGCGATCATCAGGGAGTTCAATCCGACACCGCCACACCCGTGCACTACCACCCATTGTTCAGGTCCAACTTTTCCACGCCTCACCACACCGCGAAAGGCTGTCATGAAACGACAACCCAAGCTTGCCGCGACCACATAATCAAGTTGGTCAGGTAAAGCCACCAGATTAACATCTGCATATTCGACAGCCATATACTGCGCAAAGGCACCCCAGCCCGTAAATCCGGGCTGAAAGTCGTCATCGCATATATGCTCGTTGCCCTTTGCACAGGACGGGCAAGCCCCACAACCACAGCTAAAGGGAACAATAACCTCATCCCCCTTCTTCCACCTTGTAACCCTGTTACCTACCGCAACAATTGTTCCTGCACATTCATGCCCAGGCACATGAGGAAAGTTTGTGATTGCACCATCATGCCCCACCCAGCCGTGCCAGTCACTCTGGCAAACACCATTGGCTTTGACTTCAAGCACAACACCACCAATTGGCGGGACTGGATCAGCCAGGGTTCCGACTTTTATATCGCCATTGAATTCTTCATAATAAGCAGCACGCATGGATTTTCTTCTTATATCTTCTTACTGGCAGGAAAACAGGAATAATCAGAGGTATCTAAAAGTACCCTGAAACATTCAACTTGATAAATCAAAAGACATTTGTATCAGGATAAAGAAAGACAAAACATTACCAACTGTTCCTATGAAAACCAGTTCAGGCTTGAAAATGTGGCAACCTTTGATAAAGTCGTTCTGAATTTGGCCTCTGGTCAGATATAGGATATTTGTGGAACAGAGGATCACACGTCAATGACAAACGAAGAACTAACGGCTGAACGCCAACGCGGTTGGGAAAGCTTTACAAAGGTTTCCACATATTCTGTTATCGCAATTATGATCGTACTTGGTCTAATGGCAGTAACACTGGTTTAAGTTTACTTGAACTTACCAAGGAGGCTTTTCAGCCTCCTTTTTTATTGCCTGTTTTTACACACCAACAAAACGATCAAGCGCCCCAAAGAGCTGCTTGATATCATCTGCGTTATTGTAGAGATAAGGCGACACGCGAATACCGGCCCCTCTTTCACTGACAAAAACGCTTTCAGCTGCCAGCTTTTTCGCCAGATTATCAATTTTTTGATTTGGAAAACTGATACCAATAATATGACCTATTCTATTTTCGCCAACCGGAACTTTCCAGCCCCTCTTCACAGCCATCTCTGCGACAAGATCTGTCATAGGCCTTAGTGTTTTTTGAATCTCATCCGGCCCCCACTTGCTGACTTGCTTCGCTGCTTCCAAAGCCATTGAAAGAAGAATAAAATTATTGCGTCCCCCCATATCAAAACGCAACGCACCAACCTTCGGCAAATGCATTCCCGAAGAAGGATCAACATCATCACAATTGAATTTGCAATGTTCAATGGCCTCTCCCTCTTGCCACTTGGGCGCAGCGTAGAGGAAGGCAGATCCAACAGGACTCAGAAGCCATTTATAAGAAGAACAAATTAGAAAATCAGGTTGGATAGCCCTAATATCAATTGTCATAGCGCCCACCGCCTGGGTGGCATCAACAACCAGCGCCGCGCCTTTATCCCGACAGCGTTTCCCAACTGTCACCAGATCTATTTTGCTACCATCAGTCCAGTGGCACGGTGGCAAGGCAACAATTGCCGTTTTTTCTGATATTGCCTCAAGAACATGAGGTGTCCAATCATAATCAACAGGACGTTTAACAACATTCAATTCGCCACCACAAGCCAGCGCTTTTTGTTCCCATGCAATAACATTGGATAGGAATTGACCTTCGAGTAGAACAATATCCTGTCCTTTATCCAACGATAGATTTTTTGCCGCCGTGGCAACGCCATAGGCCGTAGAAGGTATCAGCGCGACATCGTTCGCTTGAACCGAGATCATCCGTGCCAAAATTTCCCGCAGCTCATTTGAACGAGCATCCCAGAAATCCGGATTAAGGGTCCAGGGATTTGCTTTGATCGCCAATCCAGCATCGCCAGCAATTCTGGTCGATTTCAACATGGGTGACTGCGCAGCGCAATTCAGAAAACAAATATCAGAAGGAATATCAAAAAGAGATTTCACATTATCAATCATGGGACCTTACCAAAGAGCTATATCGACTGCTGCCGTTTAAAAGTGCACGAAAAACATTAACCCAGACAGATCAGTTATGTCGCGAGATAAGAATGATCAAACTAACGTGAAGAGTACACTTAATTTTTGCCGACCGGAAAATTGAATGCGGACAAATTGAACGCATACAAAGTAAGGAGTGAAGAACCGGTATTTTTCCCACAAAAAAGGGAAGCCAAAGCTTCCCTTCAAATCTCATATAGCCGGAAAGGCTATTAGCCAACCAACTCAGCATCTGAGAAGAAATATTTGATTTCTTCAGCTGCTGTTTCTGGAGCATCAGAACCGTGTACAGAATTTTCGCCAATTGAAAGGGCGAACTCTTTACGGATTGTACCTGCGTCAGCTTCGGCTGGGTTTGTTGCACCCATAACTTCGCGGTTTTTAGCAATCGCGTTTTCGCCTTCAAGAACCTGAACAACAACTGGCTCGGAAATCATAAAATCAACGAGCTCCCCAAAAAAAGGACGCTCTTTGTGAACAGCATAGAAACCTTCAGCCTGCTCGCGGCTCATGTGAATACGCTTGGACGCAACGATGCGAAGACCAGCTTCTTCAAACTTGGCAATGATTTTACCAGTCAGATTACGCTTGGTGGCATCGGGCTTAATGATAGAGAAAGTACGCTCAAGAGCCATGTCAGGCACTCCTACTTTAGATAAAGAATGGAAATCGTTTGGCGGCCTTATACAGCCAGAAATGCTTTGGGGCAACTGTAATTACATGACATCTCTGTGTTAGCAGTTATGCAGGGAACACATTCCCTCATTCCGCCGGTTAAAAACAAATTTTACCGATAGAAAAGGAGGGACAAGATCAGTTCATTATTATTTTAGAAACATTCCTCAAGAAAACTCTTACCACAGCCTCGCTTCGGTGATATTAAGCGCACATGCTACATATTAATAATCTAACATATCGCATCGTAGGCCGCCCGATTTTCGAGGAAGCCTCTGCCACCGTACATAAAAACGACAAAGTTGGTTTTGTTGGCCGTAATGGCACGGGTAAAACAACCCTGCTGAAAATCATCTCTGGGGAAATTCCTTCAGAATCAGGCGATATCAACGTTCCCAATAAAACCAAAATGGGGAAAGTTGCGCAGGAAGCTCCGTCTGGGAATGTCAGTCTTATTGATACCGTTCTTCTATCTGATATTGAGCGGACAGAACTTCTAAAAGAAGCTGACACGGCAACAGATCCTATGCGTATCGCTGAAGTTCACGAGCGCCTTGTGGATATAAAAGCCGATACAGCGCCTAGTAGAGCAGCACGGATACTCGCGGGTTTGGGTTTTAACGAAGAAGCACAGCAACAACCCTGTTCCGCCCTTTCTGGCGGTTGGCAAATGCGTGTGGCCTTGGCTAGTTTGCTTTTTGCAGAACCAGACTTTCTGCTTTTGGATGAGCCAACCAACCACCTGGATCTGGAAGCAACCATCTGGCTGGAAAGCTATCTTAAAAATTACCCGGGGACACTGTTACTTATTTCTCATGACCGCGCTCTTTTAAACAATGTTGCGAACAAGATCATTCACCTCGAAAATCTTCAACTAAATTCCTACACAGGAAATTATGATCAATTTGAACAGGTTCGTCGGGAACGTCTGGAACATCAAGCAGCGCAACATGCTAAACAACAAGAACAGCGTAAACACATTCAGAGCTTCATCGATCGTTTTAAAGCCAAGGCCTCAAAAGCCAAACAAGCTCAATCCCGCGTCAAAATGCTGGAGCGTATGCAGCCTATTGCCGCTGTAGCAGAAGACAGCACTTTGGCCTTTGATTTCCCATCACCTGAAGAGCTTGCACCACCACTCATCAATCTTGATCGTGTAGATATTGGATATGAGCCAGGCAAACCTATCCTTAAAGGGTTAGATCTTCGTTTGGACATGGAAGATCGAATTGCATTACTTGGTGCAAACGGGAATGGTAAATCCACCTTGGTTAAACTTCTTGCCGGACGTCTGGAACCTCAAGAAGGCCAACTGTACAAGTCATCCAAACTCAAAGTCGGCTATTTTGCACAGGATCAGGCAGAAGAACTTGATCTGGATGCCACCCCTTACACATTGATGGCTCGCTTGATGAAACCGGGGACCCCGGAATCAAAAGTGAGAGCTCAACTTGGGCGGTTCGGTTTTGGCGTAAATCACGTATCAACAAAAGTTGGCAAGCTATCAGGTGGGGAAAAAGCACGATTGCTCTTTGCTCTATCGACCAGAGACGCTCCTCACATCCTGCTTATGGATGAGCCAACCAACCACTTGGACGTTGATTCCAGAGAAGCCCTTGTTCAGGCAATGAATGCCTTTGAAGGTGCCATCGTATTGGTCTCACACGATCCTCATTTAATCGAACTTACCGCTGATCGTTTCTGGCTCGTTGCAGATGGTGATGTGCGGGCATACGACGGAGATCTGGAAGATTATAAGCGCCTCCTGATGGAACAGCGCCGTAAAGAACGCCAGAATTCTCGAAAATCCAGCGAGGCTAATCAAGATAATGATGCGCCCCGCGCCAAGAACATGAGCAAAAAAGACAAACGTCGGGCAGCAGCGGAAGCCAGAGCTGCCGGAGGTGACCTAAAAAAAGCCGTTCGCCTTGCTGAACAAAAGATGGAAAAATTTCAAGCAAAGAAAGACAAGCTTGAAAAAGAACTGGCCGATCCTTCACTCTATGAAGGAGACAACTCCAGACAGTTAGAACTGACAAAGGAACTGGCCAAGATAGAGAAAGAGCTTACAAAAGCAGAAACGCAATGGTTGGAAGCTCAGGAAAAACTTGAAGCTTCATAAAATGCATGAAATTAGCTTGATTAATTCGTGCTTGGTTGAAATTGATACTCTTCAAGATAACGGGGCATGAATTGTTCTGATAACTCTTCTCTGTTTTCAGCAATGGCTTGCCATATTTTGTCTCGCAAATCCGGGTTCGATTTTGAAAATTCATGGCTGAATATTAAAAAATAGTCTTTTGTCGCAATCGGTGGAGACACCTTCACAATATCATCCAAGTTATTCTTACGAAGATATGCATCCGCCACTATTCCCTGATCAGCTACACCATCAATGCGTCCGCGTTTTAACTTGGTAAAATTATTCTTTGGTGACCTCGCTTCTTCGACTTTAATACCTTTTTTTCTTAAATCTGCGACGATGGAATAACCTGAATTAGCGCCGATTGCGCCCTCTAAATTAAGAAAGTTCTCACCATCCCACTCTAACTTTGAATCAGCCATCTTATATAAAACGTAGGATAAAACTGCCAGTCGACGCTCACCATCAGGCTTGCCGTTTTTCATTGGGTAAACGCCAAACTCCTCTCGTTGAAGCTTGTAGGAAAAGATAAAAGCTGCATCCAGATTATTCTCTTTTAATTCCTTAAGAATACGTCGGCCAGGACGTCTGATATACTCGATATCAAAATCCAGATCGCTAGCGACTTTATTCAAAATATCAATAGAAACACCCGGGGGTGTTGCTGGCTTCCCCCCTTCACCCAAGAAATATGGATAGGATGAATTTTCATTATAGCCGATCCTCAGTTTCGCTTGATCCGCTTCAGCTGTAAAAGAGTGCACGCTATTTATAAGGCTACTTAATGCAAGTATCCATAAAAGCTTGGCTATATCTGGCCGGACAATTAACGTCCCTAAGTATGAAATTCCCAATACAAACTCCCGGAATGTTATTAATGGCCAAACAACTGACTTACCCTCCAGCAACAACCAGAGATAGTAAACTCATAAATATTTCGTAATCATTAAAACTTTAAAAATACAAATATTTTAATAACATAACACTAAAGAGCACCACTTGTTTCACCCAGAGTAAGCGGTTCCAAAGACAAGCAAAATAAGCCGTTTATTTTAAAATGCAGCGGCAGAAGTTGTATATCAAAGTCGTAGTTACTTTACACGAGCTTTTAAGGTTGAGGCTGAGAAAGTGCCCAATACATAAGAAAAACCCAGAGCACTCTAATCTATCAATCGCGAATTGATTAAGATCAATGCACGTATTTAGGCTAGTGACTTAAATATAATTAGTTATTGAAGGGAGTATTAGATTTACTCTTCAAGTTTCCTCCTACAGCCCACAAACGGATGGAGAACTAATCATGCTAAGAGATATCCAGGTAGAAATTGACAACACGGAAGCCGGACAAAAACGCTTGGAGGCTGCTTTACAACTATCCACTAAGTTTAAGGGCACGCACCTGATAGCTGTACACCCCTTAAGAACACCGGAAGCGATTTTGTACGGTGCCCCTCATGGTGTTACCGGGTATTTTCCCGAAGAAGTCATTGAGCAACAGCGTAAAAACATTAAAGACCAGGCCGTTGCTCTTAGAAAATCATTCGAAGAAAAAGCAAAAGAAACAGATATCAGTCATGAATGGCGTGAACATGAAGGTCAAGAAGTTGATATTATCTCTTTTTACGCTCGCTTCACGGATTTAACTATAGTTAGTCAAGTCAAAGGGAAGTTCGCGGATGAGCTAGAGACTTCCGGCTCATTGCTCATGGAAAGCAGTCTTCCAATTCTTGCTGTTCCAAGCAAGAAATTACCAAAAGATATTACGAAAAATATCCTCATTGCCTGGGATGGATCCGCAGAAGCCTCTCGTGCTGTTCGAGGGGGCTTACCTCTCTTAAAAGCTGCTAATAAAGTAATTTTACTTTCTGTGGGATTGCCCGAAGAAGGTAATATATCTCAAGACGATATTTCTGCACACTTGGGGCGTCATGATATTCAGATAGAAACTCGAATAGTTGAGAGTCCTTTCCCTGAAGACGTAATCCTTAAAACAGCAAAAGAAGAAGACGTCGGCTTAATTGTTGCTGGTGCTTGGGGACATAGCCGGATCAGGGAAATGATATTTGGCGGCGTGACAAAATCACTGTTTTCCAACCAAGAGTTTCCTGTTCTTTTGTCTCACTGATCTTAGCAATAGGTTTTGGGATCTTAGCAATAGGTTTTGGAGGAGAAAGACGGTCAATCAGGCTTTCTTCTCCCAAGACCCTCTGTCAGTTTGTTGCCAGTATGTTAGCTCATGATCAGCGGCTTTCAGCTCTTTCCAGAGCGCACGAGAATCCTGGACAACTGCTGGATTATTGCCATCAAATAAAATCGCACATAGCCCCGTTTTGTCACTTTCCAGAGATCCCGGATGTGCACCATGCACTATGAAAGCCACATCCCGTTTTGCAAGATCATTCTGATCAGTCGTTAACCAAACTGGATGATCATCAATTGAGCCATCTCTTTTTGTCCCATGGGGAAGAAATGAATCAGGACGATAGCTCCAAAGATTTTGATCCAGCTCACCCAATGCACGCTCATCAGATGATAGAATAACAGCTTGCTGACCTCGCTCTAATACCTTCTCGAGCATTTGAGGAAGTGCGTTTTCCAGTGCTGTTTTAGTCAAATGATAAAAACGGATGTCGGTCATAGAACTCGCCTAGAAAAAAGACAGGATACAGCGCACCCTGCCTTTCAATCTTTAATCTTCGTAGTTGTCAGCAACAAAGCGATCAAGCAGACGAACGCCAAAACCGGTAGCGCCCTTCGCAGCAATTGCTTTTTCCTTAGTTGCCCAGGCAACACCAGCAATATCTATATGAACCCAAGGGCGATCCTTATCAATAAAGCGTTGAAGGAATTGAGCCGCTGTGATTGACCCTGCAGCCCGACCACCGATGTTTTTCATGTCGGCTGCGTCACAGTCCAACAGTTTGTCGTAACAATCTGCCAAAGGCAGACGCCACACACGTTCGTCAACACTTAAGCCCGCATTTGAAAGCTGTTCACACAAAGTATCGTTGTTTGAAAAAATACCTGCGATGTCATTGCCCAACGCAATAATCATAGCGCCTGTTAGCGTCGCCAAATCAATCACAAGTCTCGGATTGTATTTCTCTTGCGTGTAAGAAAGAACATCAGCAAGAACCAAACGTCCTTCAGCGTCCGTATTTAGAACTTCAATGGTTTTTCCAGAATAAGACTTTACGATATCCCCCGGGCGTTGCGCGTTCGAAGATGGCATGTTTTCAACGAGACCACAGGCTCCTACGACGTTCACTTTTGCCTTGCGTCCTGCAAGTGCTTTCATCAAGCCAAAGACTGTCCCTGCACCACCCATATCGAACTTCATGTCTTCCATGCCAGCCGCCGGCTTTAGGGAAATACCACCAGTATCAAATGTCACCCCTTTACCAACAAAAGCCAACGGCTTTTCGGCAGATTTCTCCGAAGCACCATTCCATTCCATAATGACCACTTTGGATTCACGTTCTGATCCCATACCAACAGCATATAAAGCGTTCATACCCAGCTTGGTGATGTCACTTTCGTTGAGTACAGTTACTTTCACACCAAGAGCTTCAAGTTCTTTGGCCTGAGCCGCAAATGTTGCTGGGTACAACTCATTAGGTGGCTCTGAAACCAATTGTCTGGTGAAGAACACGCCTTCAGCAACTTTGGATAAATCTCTATACACACACTCCGCGGCTTCAGAATCTGATGAGAAGACAATAAATTCTTCGAGAGAGTTTTTGCTATCGTTCTTCCCTGTCGTTTTATAAGTATCAAAACGATAGCTTCGCAGTAAGGCACCATAAGCAATAAGAGCACCAGCTTTATCTTCTGCTGATCCCTGAATCATAGCATCATCGATACAGATACAAACTTCCTTCTCTCCCTTTGTGGAAAGATCTTTATACAGTTGCCCCCCGAGATTCTCGAAATCTGTTGCCTTGAGTTCATTTGGATTTCCCAGGCCAACCAGAATAACTCGACTGTTTTCAACACCACTAGGTACGAGAACTTCAAGCAGTTCACCCTTTTTACCCTTGAAGGTACTACTGCTGATTGCGCGGCTTAATGCTCCGCCTGTTTTGTCATCAAATTGCTGTGCTGTTGTGGAGAGTTGACCACCATCAGTTACTGTTGCAACGATCGCACCAGTACCTGGAATTTTGTCAGAGACAAAAGAAAACTTCATGCCGCCCTCTTCGGTAAAACGATTTATTAATTTGCTGCTATAGAACAAGGATTACTTTGTAAAATGCAACCGCAATCATAGAACTTTGCATTCCATGACTCAAATCTCATTATTCTTCTTAAGAAAATCCACGAATTAACTGGACGTGGCAAGGGTGTTCTGGCTATTTCTTTTCTATATATTTTTATAGGTTATTGTACGGACCCTATGCAGATTATTTCGCGCTATATGCTTGTGCAACTGGTTTTGTTTGCTGTTTCAGTCGCAGTATCTCTTGCTGTTGCAGTATGGCTAGCTCAATCATTACGATTCGTTGACATGATTGTTAACGACGGTCTTCCGGCGTCCACTTTCTTTTATTTTGTTATTTTGTTGATGCCCTACTTCCTTGTAATCGTCATACCTGTCGCGACATTTTGTTCCACTCTATTTATTTACAACAAATTGAATACAGACAGTGAGCTTGTGGTGTTAAAAGCAGCCGGGTTTTCTCAACTACAACTCGCGCGTCCAGGTATCATGCTCGGTACAGTATCCATGCTGGCCGTTTTTGCAATTAACCTTTATTTTCTTCCTGTTTCCTACCGTGAATTCAGAGAACTCCAACACTATTTCAGAGACAACTTGTCACCTGTTCTTTTAAAAGCCGGCAAATTCAACACGATCAACACTGAATATACGATCTATTTTAGGGAAAAGACTCCTGCCGGCGAACTAAAAGGACTCATCGTTCACGATAGCAGCCTTCCAGGGCAACAGATAACCTTTTTGGCTGACACAGGTGCCCTCTTAAAAGAAGAAAATGATTTCAGAGCCGTTCTGTGGAATGCGAGTAGACAAGAAGTAGACCCGGTAACCGGGCAACTATCAATTGCTTATTCAGACAAATATGTCCTTAGATTTGGGGATCTCGCACAAGAGGAAAGAGAACGATGGCTCAAGCCACGAGAACGCTTTCTAAATCAATTAATTTTCCCGGATATCACTGATCCCAGAGATGTTGACAACTACGATAAACTCGTTGCAGCAGGTCATTATAGAATAGCAAGCCCGCTTTTTACACTTGCCATGGCGTTCATAGCTCTGGCGTGTTTATTGTCAGGTGAATTCAGCCGTAGAGGCTATTTAGGACGTATCATGTTTGCAATTGGCATTATGGGTGTCATGATGCTTACAATGTTTCTCTGCAAAGATATTGCAGAGAAACATAAAAACCTAGTCCCCCTGATGTATGCGTGGCCAATTTTTGTTGTTATGGTGTCTCTTTATTTCATTAACAAAAAGCCTAAGAAATTATCTTCAAAAACATCCGATCATCCTAACGGTTCTCCCAAGGAAGAGGCTGCAGCCTGAAAATGACAATGATTGTGCATAAAAAAGCTGTCAAATCAGCAAATATTTCTTGGACGCTATTCGCATATTCTTCCAAAAACTATTTGTTAAGCTTTTTTAGCTTCTTTTTTGTCTTGATGGGCGTCGTTTTCCTCATATCGCTTATTGAAGTCTCTGATGATTTGGAAGGAACGGCAGTTCCATTTTTACAAGTAGTTAAAATTGTCTTGTATAAAATGCCACAACTGAGTGAAGAAATCATGCCTTTCATGATTTTGTTCGCTGCCACGGCAACCTTCTGGAAATTAACCAGAGCAAACGAGCTTGTTATTATTAGATCTGCTGGTGTTTCCATCTGGGGCATAATATTCCCCTTCGCTTTTTGTTCCTTAATGATTGGCGTTTTAGCTTTTTCCATTATTAACCCCGTTTCTTCGGCTTTGTTTGCTAAAAACAAAGAATTATCAAGACTTTACAAGAAAAAAGACCAGGCTATTTTTAAGGTTTCAGAAACAGGATTATGGCTACGTCAACCAGATAACAACGGCCTATCCGTCATTCATGCCGGATCGGTGAATAAAGACCTGTCTTTAAATCAGGTTATTATCTTCAACCTGACTGAAAGTGGGGAATTTCTTTCACGCTACGATGCAACACAAGCACGTTTAGAAAATGGAAACTGGGCGTTACTTCAAACCTGGCATTCCTATCCAGGAAAAAAACCCGACTATTTTGACGAAGTGTTAATTCCAACAGAATTAACAATGGAAAAAGTACAGGACAGTTTTGCCAGTGCTAAATCTATTTCGTTTTGGGAACTGCCCTATTTCATAAATCTACTTGAAAAGGCTGGTTTCTCTGCAGTAAAGCTCAAGTTGCAATTTCATCGCCTTCTTTCCAAACCCTTCCTATTTTTGGCGATGGTGTTACTCGCAGCAACCTTTTCCATGCAACAACATCGACGTGGTAAAGTAGGACTAATGATACTTTCTGGTGTTCTCACCGGATTTCTGCTTTATTTCTTATCGAATTTTGTTTTTGCCTTGGGCCAATCAACCAAAGTACCAGTTGCGCTAGCAGCCTGGTCACCAGCGGGGGTATCACTATTGTTAGGTATCACTATGCTTTTACACTTGGAAGACGGATAAACCATGTCTTTTAGGGGGGTAAAAACACTACTGAGAAGCTCTGTATCTATAGCAGTGTTAAGCTTTGCTATAGCGATGTCAGTCTCTGCAAAAACCAGTGCTCAATCAATAGAGGGAATTAACGAAGAGATACCCGCTCTCATCAGTGCTGATGAAGTAACTTATGACGAGAATCTTGGAATTGTTACTGCATCAGGAAATGTCGAGATATCACAGGGTGAACGAACTGTGCTCGCCAACAGTGTTTCCTACAATATGAATACAAATGTTGTGAGCGCAACAGGTAATATCAGCTTGCTGGAACCGAGTGGCGATATTGTTTTTGCAGAACACGTTGAACTTACTGATAACCTTAAAGAAGGTTTTATTCGGGACATTCGAATACTTCTGACTGATCGCAGCCGACTTGCAGCATCCACAGGCCAATTAACGAGTGGCAACATTTCTGTCTTTTCCAATGGTGTTTTCAGCCCTTGTGAACTTTGTAAAGATGATCCAAGCCGTGCACCGATCTGGCAGTTAAAAGCAAAGAAGATTGTTCACAACAAAGAATCACAAACCATCAAATACGACCATGCCTGGATGGAAATATTTGGCGTTCCTGTTATATACACCCCTTATCTTGCTCACCCGGACCCGACAGTAAAAAGACGCAGTGGCTTTCTGTTACCAAGCTACGGAACCTCTACTCAGTTAGGAATAACACTGCAAATCCCTTATTACTGGGCGATTGATGACTCGTCTGAACTTCTCTTCGCACCGATTGCAACAACTAAACAGGGCATTGTACTGGCAGGTGAATACGAGAAAAAGTTCAATAAAGGAGACCTTTCAATTGAAGCAAGTGCGACCATAGCAGACAGAGATGATGAAGACGATAAATTCAGAGGCCAAATCATAAGTGAAGGTCGTTTTGATCTTGATAAAACCTGGCGATGGGGTTTTAACGTTGAACGTGCTTCGGATGATACCTATGGCAGAGTTTACGGTTTCAATAACGATTCAGAACTAGAGACCAGTGCCTTTATCGAAGGCTTCAGAGGCCGTAACTTTGCAAGACTGGACAGCTATAAGTTTCAAAGTACACGGAATGGCGTTGATGATTCAGAAAACCCCTTTGTTTTTCCCCGAGGTCAATATCATTTTCAAAGCCAACCAGGCGTAACTGGAGCAACCTACCGTCTGGATGCCAATGCACAAGCTCTCGGACGCAGTGAAGGGCGTGATAGCCGGCGTGTGTCACTTATCAGTGGGTGGGATCTACCTTACACGGGATCCTGGGGAGATCAATATAAGTTGACAACTCAGTTACAAACTGACGGATACTGGGTCAACGGCGTTAACAAAAACAACGATGACATCAGAAAAAATGGCGACACTTTTACCGGTTTTACTGGCCGTGTATTCCCGCAAATGGCTCTGGAATGGCGCTTTCCTTTCGCCAGTCATAGAGGAAATTTCAGCCAAACCATAGAGCCTATCGTTCAAGGAGTACTCGCTCCAAATGGTTCTAATCCAAATGAAATTCCTAACGATGATAGTCGTGATTTTGAGTTTGACGATACTTCATTATTCTCCCTAAACCGATTTGCGGGAACAGATCGCGTAGATTCTGGAAGCAGAGTTAGCTATGGCCTAAAATGGACAGCATCCACCGTCTCGGGAAATCAAGCTGATTTCCTGATTGGACAGAGCTATCGTTTTAGTGGAAACAGTAATTTACACGAAAAAAATTCCGGTCTGAAAGACGCAGCATCGGATATTGTTGGACACATCGGCATATATACAATTGACAATTTTGATGCACTTTATCGTTTCAGGTTCGACCCGGATGATCTTGGAACAAATCGGAATGAGGTAGAACTCAATATTGGCCCAGCTGGACTTAATCTGGATCTGGACTACGTTTTCCTTAAGAATGATAATGTTGATGGCGTATCTTCAGATAGAGAAGAAGTTAAAATTGGAATTAATAGCGAACTGACTGAATATTGGAGCCTGAATTCCAGCTACACACGTGATATTGACGCAGATGAATCGCGTGAAGCCAGTCTTGGTCTAATCTATCATGATGAATGTATTATAATCGACAGCCAATACACACGAACATGGTTCCAAGACAGAGAACTAGAACCAGATAACAGATTCACACTACAACTAACATTTAAACACTTGGGTACAATTCAACCGCTATAAACGCTGTAGCGAATTAGGTTAAAAGGTATAAAAATCAAATGAAACGTTTTATTGTTGCTAACTTATTGAGCATAGCACTCATTATTACAACAACAACGACATCCTTTGCCCAAGATGTTTTGCGCCCAGCAGCCGTTGTCAATGATGACATCATTTCATTACTCGACGTAGCCCAAAGAACCCAACTTGTTATTGTATCATCTCAACGTAAAAATACACCCCAGGTACGCCAGCGTATGTTACGCCAGGTTATTGGTATTTTGGTTGATGAGAGATTAAAATTACAAGAAGCGGAAAGATTGAATATCACGATCTCGGATGCTCAAATCCAGAATGCACTTTCAAGTGTTGCCAAACAAAACAATATGACACCCCAACAATTGACAACGGGTCTACGCAAACAGGGTGTTTTGCCCATCACCCTTTTTGACCAGTTCAGAGCTGATTTAGCATGGAGAGCTGTTGTAAATACACGCCTTCGCTCCTCGGTTAACATTTCTGACGCCGAAATTGAAGAAGTCGTAGCAAAATTGCAGACAAAAGGCTCGACGACAGAGAAAAGGATTTTCGAGATTTTCCTGGGTGTCGATACTGTGTCTGATGAAGCAAATGTAAAAAAACAGGCCGACGAAGTTATTACCACAATCAAGAATGGTGGCCGATTTTCTGCCTTGGCAAGACAGGTATCTCAATCTAACAGTGCTGGCCTTGGCGGAGATTTGGGGTGGCTTCAAACAGCTCAGTTATCTCCTGAACTTCAACCAGCTGTTGACTCCGCGCCAATAGGCTCCCTAGTGGGACCAATAAGAACGAAAAGAGGATACTATGTTCTCTTGGTACAGGATCAGCGTTCTGCTAAAAGTGAGCAAAAAGTTCACTTAAAGCAATTTTTCTTTGCACTCCCAGCCAATCCAAGTTTTGAGCAAACACAACAGGTTCAATCCAGAGCTGCCGATGCAAAACGTAAATTTGAAAGCTGTCAAGAGATGGATCAACTGGCCAAAGAATTAGGCGATGAAGGGTCTGGCGATCTCGGGACGTTGAACACAAAAGATCTTCCTGCAACAACCAAAACTGCTGTTAGTCAAATAGCTATCGGGGAAACAACACCTGTAGTTCAAGTTTCTGGCGGGTTAGCAGTAATTGCAGTTTGTGACCGCCAAGAGAGTGGCGGTGTTGATAGATTGGCAATTCAGGACAAATTAACAAATGACCGTCTTGACACTCTAGCCAGAAGATATTTGCTTGATCTCCGCAGAAGCTCTAACGTGGATATCCGCCTGTGAACCAAGAGGTACCTTTACCCATAGCCATCACAATGGGGGATCCTGCCGGTATAGGGGGCGAACTAACACTTAAGGCTTGGGAAAGGTTAAAAAACAAAGCCACTCCTTTCTTTGTAATAGACTGTCCCGATAGGCTGACAAAACTTGCATCTGATCTATCGATTGCTGTTCCGGTAAAAGAAATATCCTCTCCGGATCATGCTCTTGATTGTTTCAGCCAGGCACTACCTGTTATTTCCGAAGAACTACAAAAACCCGTTGTTTCAGGTATTGGAGATCCTGATAATGGCTCTGCTATTATAAGCTCCATCAAAAGATCGGTAAACTTTGTCCAGAACAAAGAAGCTTCGGCAGTTGTCACAAACCCGATCAATAAGGCAGTTCTCTATCAAGCTGGCTTCAAGCATCCCGGACACACAGAATATTTGGCTGATTTAGCCAACAGTAAAACACCATCTATTATGATGCTGGCTTCCAGACAACTCCGCGTTATTCCCGTTACTATTCACCTATCATTAAAAGAGGCAATCAATAAACTCGACAACAACATAATCGCCCATACAATCAGAACGGCGAATACCGCATTGAAACAAGATTTTGGTATTCCTGCACCGCGTTTTGCCGTCTCAGGACTAAATCCGCACGCCGGAGAAAACGGATCAATGGGAACCGAAGAAATTGATCTGATCATCCCAACACTTGAATTACTTCAGAGTGAAGGTATAGATATTAGGGGCCCCTTACCAGCAGATACAATGTTTCATGCCAAAGCTCGTGAAGAGTATGACGTTGCCGTTTGCATGTATCATGATCAAGCTCTGATCCCTATTAAAACCTTAGACTTTGACAGTGGTGTCAACATTACGCTTGGCCTTCCCTTTATTAGAACCTCGCCAGATCATGGAACTGCCTATAATATCGCGGGACAAGGGATTGCAAATCCCAATAGCTTTATTGCAGCTATAGAAATGGCAACAACTATGGCCAAAGAAAAAACCGACATACGCTAAAATGAGTAGATTAACGGATAATCTCCCCCCGCTGAGAGATGTTATTTCGCGCTTTGACCTCGGCGCAAAAAAATCACTCGGACAAAACTTTTTACTGGATTTGAATCTCACTTCCAGAATCGCACGAAGTGGCGGCCCGCTTGACCAAGGAACTATCTTTGAAATAGGCCCTGGCCCGGGCGGCCTAACACGTGGGTTACTTATGGAAGGCGCACAGCAAGTTATTGCTATTGAAAAAGACCAACGTTGTCTGCAAGCTCTGAAGGAAATATCAACAGCCTATAACAACAAACTGCAGGTTATTGAAAGCGACGCCCTCAAGGTCGATTTAACAGCACTCGGAAGCTCACCACGACGTATTGTCGCCAATCTGCCCTATAATATTTCAACAGTACTTCTACTCCGATGGCTGAAACAAGTTGCCGAGGATTCAACAGCCTTCTCAAGTTTGACTCTCATGTTTCAAAAAGAAGTCGTTGATCGCCTGATTGCCGAGCCCAGAACAAAAAGCTATGGCCGCCTTAGTATCATGACACAATGGCTCTGCGAAACATCAGCACTTTTTGATATTCCGCCCAGAGCATTTATTCCTCCACCAAAAATAACATCAACAGTGGCAAGACTAGAACCGAGACAAAAACCATTAGCAGAAGCGAATGTGTTTACAATGGAAAAAATTACCGAAGCTGCCTTTGGGCAAAGGCGTAAGATGCTACGCCAGAGCTTAAAAAGCCTAGGAACGGATACACCTGAGCTTATCACTATTGCTGGTATTAAAGAAACCGCCCGGGCAGAAGAACTGACCATTGAAGAGTTCTGCTCAATCGCCCGAGCTTATGATCACCTTAAAAAAAAGTAGTAAATTCGCTTGTGACACTAAGCCTGACGTAAACCACGTACAAAAGAATCCAGATCAGGTCTTCGATCTCGTCTCAATCGTTCGGCCCTGAGAATAGCCTGAACATCAGCAACTGATTTCTCAACATCAGTGTTTACGATAATATAATCATATTCAGCCCAATGGCTCATTTCATCAGCCGCTTTGGCCATGCGTCCCTTGACAACCTCTTCACTGTCCTGAGCCCGGGCATAGAGACGCCTTTCCAGTTCTTGCAATGATGGTGGAAGGATAAACACGCGAACAATATCATTAGGTGCCTTTGCGGCAACTTGCTGCGTCCCCTGCCAATCAATATCGAACAAAACATCCTGTCCTGATGCCAATCCTTGTTCTACAGGTTCGCTAGGCGTTCCATATTTGTTATCAAATACAGTTGCATGTTCCAGCATCTCATTATTATCAACCATGGAATTAAATTCATCTGGGCTTACAAAGAAATAATCTTTTCCATGTATTTCCCCCGGACGTATTTGTCTGGTTGTAGCCGATATCGATAGAGTAAGTTCTTCTTCTCTTTCCAGCAAAATTCTGGAAATTGTTGTTTTGCCAGCCCCGGAAGGCGAAGAAAGGACCAGCATAAGTCCACGACGTTTAAGCGTGGGGGCAACAACAGTGCTCATTGTTTTTAAAACCTTACTTTTATTCGACGTTTTGAATTTGTTCACGAAGCTGTTCTATCGTCGCCTTTAGTTCAATGCCAATCGTCGTCAACGCAACATCTGAAGATTTTGAGCAAAGTGTATTGGCTTCACGATTAAACTCCTGACAGAGGAAATCCAACCGACGTCCGCAAGGTCCGCCATTTTCCAAGAGTTCCCGTGCAGCAGCAACATGCGCAGCCAGACGGTCAAGCTCTTCACGGATATCAGCTTTGGTCACCAGAATAGCAATTTCCTGTGCCAGACGCTCTTCAGAAACAAGGCTAGCATCAGATAATAACTCTGACAGCTGTTTATTAAACCGATCCTGTATTGCTGCCGGCTGTGTTGCAGCCAGTTTTGTAGCTTCTTTTTGTAAGTTCTCAATATCATCCAGCTGGCCACAAGCAATTTCTGCAAGCCTCGCCCCCTCTTCACGGCGCGTGCTTTGCATGGCTTCAATCGCCACACTTAAACTCGTCTCAATCTTCCTCAAACGCGCATCAGCCTCGTCTTGAGATTCCTCTTCTTCGACAAGCTCTAGAACACCACGTAAATTCAAAATACCATCAATAGAAGGGGCAACGGCATCCAGATCATTACCAATTCTTGTCGCCAGCGGAATAACTTGCTGCAGGATATCTTCGTTGACTTGCAACTGCACTGGTTTGTGCTTGTTATCAATCACAAGGTTTACATGAAAGTTGCCACGCTTGAAGCTTTTGGCCAAAGCTGACCTTACTTTTGCATCCAAAACTTCGAATCCATTTGGAACTCGACATCTGGCATCCAGATTCTTACCATTGACGCTTTTCAGCTCCCAAGACCAGGTTGTCCCTGCGTACTCACCTTCAGCACGGGCAAATCCTGTCATGCTGGCAATTGCTTTTCCCATAATGGTTCCTCGGGGTTATTGAAGCATCATACTCAACTACATGATCGATTGTTTTACATTCATCACAAGCAGCTTTATTTTCATAGGCCTTATACCCAAAGCATATGAGTTACTGCAAGAATGACAATTCCAAAGACAATATTTATTACCGGTGCTTCCAGCGGTATTGGTGCCGCCCTTGCAGAATATTATGCCAATCCAGGAAATGTTTTATTCCTTGCTGGCAGAAATCGTGACCGATTACAAACCATATCGAATCAATGTGCAAAACGTGGCGCAAAAGTACATCCATTGCAATTGGATGTCACAGATCAAACAGCTTGTAACAAAGAAATGGTTAAAGCCAACCAACTGTCCAAACTGGATCTCGTGATTGCCAATGCCGGAATATCCGGGGGCACAGGTCAACAAGATGAATCGAACTATCAAACACGAGAAATAATCGATATAAACCTGAACGGTGTACTCAACACTGTTCTTCCGGCGATTGATATAATGAAATCAAATGAACAGGGGCAAATAGCAATTATGTCCTCTCTGGCTTCATTTAAAGGTCTGCCTAGTGCTCCGGCTTACTGTGCCAGTAAAGCAGCTGTCCGCACCTGGGGTGAAAGCCTGCGGGGGACGTTAAAAAAGAGTAACATCAAGGTTTCAGTAATTACACCAGGCTTTGTTAAAAGCGGCATTACAGCTGTTAACAAATTTCCAATGCCATTTTTAATGGAAAGCGCAAAGGCAGCAGCTATTATCGCCAAAGGACTGGAACGGAACAAGGCAAGGATCTCATTTCCAAAACCTATGTACTTAACGGTTTTGTTCTTTGCTGCGCTTCCATTGTATCTGTCCGAATTTATATCTGACAGACTACCCACTAAAGAAACATGAAAAGCCAGCACAAAAAGCGCGTTAAGCCCTTCGGCCAAACGCGCAACTGAACCTATCAGCTACAAAGTAGAGAGTTCTTATTTGTGACGGAAAGTGATCCGGCCCTTAGTCAAATCATAAGGGGTCATTTCAACGTCAACTTTATCGCCAACCATGGTACGAATGCGGAATTTACGCATCTTACCACCAGTGTGGGCAATAATTTCGTGTCCATTTTCAAGCTCAACCCGGAACATTGCATTCGGGAGCTTTTCAATAACAGTACCACTAAACTCAAGGAGTTCTTCTTTAGCCATTCAACCTTTGCCTTTTTTATACCGCTTTTGTGCGTGCCGCAAAACTACTCAACATTTGCAAAAGGTCAAGTAATCATCGTATTTTTGCATACATATAGTTAAAAATTGATGATACCACATTCTGAAATAATTCAGATACTCTACCTAATTCACTCAAAATCATATGTCGTTACTCAGAACAATGTTCTACAACACTCCGTATTCAAAGAGACAGTTCACGACTAATTCTTGTTTACAGAACGCCAATGACGAACATTTTTATTATGTTCTTTAAGGCTACGGGCAAAAGCATGCCCGCCTGTACCATCTGCGACAAAGTATAAATATTTTGTTTTTGCCGGCTGCGTAACTGCCTCCAGCGCAGACAAGCCGACATTAGCGATCGGCCCAGGAGGAAGCCGATCAATTGTATAGGTGTTGTATGGAGACGGCGTTTTCAGGTCTTTACGGGTCAAATTGCGGCCCAAGGGCTTGGCTCCAAGCGTAATCCCGTATGTTACCGTTGGATCCGACTGCAAGCGCATTTTTAGATTCAAGCGATTGATAAAGACCCCGGCAACAAGCGGTCTTTCCGATGCGATCCCTGTTTCCTTTTCGACAATAGACGCTAAGACCAAAGCCTCTTCCTTAGTCTTGATCGGTAAGCCTTCCTGTCTGCTATTCCATAACTTATCAAGGTTGCGACCTAATGCCTGTTTCATTCGGTCCAGAATAGATTGACGGCTATCTCCTCGTACAAACAGGTAGGTTTCAGGTAAAAGGCTACCTTCATCAGGAACATCCGTAATATCACCGGCTAAATCAGGGTTACTTCGCAGTATCTCGACTATTTCAAATGATGTCTTCCCTTCAGGGATCGTAATTGAGTAGCTAACCGTTTTTCCGTTTTCCAGTATCTCAATCACGCCTTTCATTGAAACCGCTGCAGGCATCAAAAATTCACCTGCTTTTAAGTTTCTTGCTTTCTTTGTATAGCGCGCGCCTAGTTGAAAAATAAGTGGTTCACGAATAACACCTTCATCTTTCAGAATATTGGATATCTTCTCTAACCCTGATCCTTTGGGGATTACAATGGTGAGATCTCTTTTGAGAGGTCCCGGTGCCAAAAATTCCTGTTGCCCCACATATAATACAATGGAAAAGCACAAAATCCCCAAGGCGAAAACAAGCGAGGCCCACTTCAAAAAAGAGGGCCTCTTAGATACTTTTTGCTCTTCACTCACGGCTTAAGTAAATTTATCTAAATGCTTTAAGCACTAAGCTTGCATTGGTTCCCCCAAATCCAAAGGAATTGGATAACGCAACATCAACTTTTCGCTCTTGCGCTTCAAGAGGGACCAGGTCAATGCCCTGACATTCGTCAGACGGATCTTCCAAATTAAGTGTTGGAGGGATCACACCTTCTTTGATTGCCTTTACAGAGAAGATTGCCTCAACAGCACCAGCAGCACCCAGCAGATGACCAATCGCTGATTTTGTTGATGACATACAAACATTTTCATTGTTGCCAAACAGACGTTTAACAGCACCAAACTCGATCTCATCGCCCAAAGGAGTAGAGGTTCCGTGAGCATTGATATAATTCACATCATCTGCATTTATGCCTGCACGTTTTAGCGCAGCAGACATTGCACGGAAACCACCATTTCCATCGGGTGGCGGAGCCGTGATATGATGGGCATCTCCGGACAGGCCATAACCAACGACTTCACCGTAGATTGTCGCGCCACGCGCCTTTGCATGCTCCAATTCTTCGAGCACAACTACACCAGCACCTTCGCCCATAACAAAGCCGTCACGCCCTTTATCCCAAGGGCGAGATCCTTTTTCAGGGGCATCGTTAAAGCCAGTAGACAGCGCACGCGACGCACAGAAACCTGCGATACCAAGTCTGCAAACTGCAGCTTCTGCACCACCAGCAATCATCACATCCGCATCGTCCATCTGAATCAAACGCGCAGCATCACCAATAGCATGAGCACCTGTTGAACAGGCTGTTACAACTGAGTGATTTGGCCCTTTGTATCCATAACGGATAGAAACATGACCGGAAATCAAATTGATCAGCGATGAAGGAATAAAGAAAGGTGAAAGCTTGCGCGGTCCCTTTTCCTTAATCATTACGGCACCATTTGCAATGGTTTGCAGGCCACCGATACCAGAGCCAATCATCACACCTGTGCGGAACAAACTCTCTTCACCTTCAGGCTTCCAGCCCGCGTCTTCAATAGCTTGCTGAGCAGCGGTGATACCATACACAATAAAAGGATCAAGTTTGCGGCGATCCTTTGCTGCGACATGATCATCCGCATTAAAGTAACCATCAGCAGTTTCACCAACAGGAATTTCACCTGCAATTTGAGACGGCAAATCCGACGAATCAAATTGAGTAATTTTGCCAATACCTGATTCACCGTTGGTAATGCGTGACCATATATGATCAACACCACATCCAAGCGGAGATACCATACCGAGACCGGTTATAACGACACGACGCATGATTCTAAAAAGTCTCTACGCTATTAAAGACGAAAACGCCGGGGAGTTCCCCGGCGTTATATACTTCGAAAAAACGATTAAACGTTTTCTGAAATGAAATCGACAGCGTTCTGGACCGTTACGATTTTCTCAGCAGCATCGTCTGGAATTTCACAACCGAACTCTTCTTCGAATGCCATAACAAGTTCGACAGTATCCAGGCTGTCAGCACCAAGATCGTCAATGAAGCTTGCACTTTCCACAACTTTGGCTTCTTCAACACCGAGGTGTTCAACTACAATTTTCTTTACGCGATCAGCGACATCGTTGCTCATAAACTTTAGCCCTTAACTATTTATCGCCTTTCGGCGGTTTTACTAACGACCCTAAGGCCTGAATTTCTATTATTACCCTGCTAAATACAGAGAAGCGCCGCCTCTTAACACACTTTAAGGCGGCTTGCCAACGCTCTTAATCGTTTATCTTTCATAAAGATTCAACGCCAGAGGGTCAAATGCTGATTATATCATGGCCATTCCGCCGTTAACATGCAAGGTCTGGCCTGTCACATAGGCAGCTTCGTTGCTTGACAGATATGCAACCGAAGCCGCAATGTCTTCGGGAGAGCCAAGCTTTGCGCAAGGAATACCACTCAAAAGATTTTCTTTGATGTCATCACCAAGCACGTCTGTCATTGCCGTAGCAATAAAACCAGGAGCAACACAATTGACTGTGATTCCGCGCGACGCAACTTCCTGTGCGAGAGATTTACTCATCCCAATCAAACCGGCTTTTGAAGCCGCATAGTTTGTCTGACCAGCATTGCCCGTTGTACCAACAACAGAAGTAATCCCGATAATACGCCCCCAACGGCGCTTCATCATGCCGCGAAGACATGCTTTGGAAAGACGGAAGCTGGCTGTTAGATTAACCGCAAGAACAGTATCCCAGTCTTCATCTTTCAATCGCATTGCAAGATTATCGCGGGTCAAACCAGCATTATTCACCAAGATATCCAGCTGTCCCATTGCTTCATCAGCGCGTTTCACCAGATCCGCTGGCGCATCTGCATCAGACAGATTCGCGGGTAAAACGTGGACACGATCACCGCCAAGTTCAGCAGCTACCTTTTCAAGTGCTTCTACTCTGGTACCAGAAAGACCAACAACAGCCCCCTGATCATGCAATGCCTTGGCAATTGCACTCCCAATACCGCCAGAAGCACCTGTAACAAGTGCTGTCTTACCGGAAAGATCAAACATCCTATACTCCTAAATTCAATTTTTATGCGCAGAAGAGTACTCAATTTCAAACACAAGACCAAGTACCTGACCTTCAGCTTTTATAATTTTTAAAGACTCTTCAACAGGTTCTCTATTTCTTCAGGTGTCCCTGCGTTCGCAGAAGTCAGATCGCGGTCAATACGGCGATTAAGACCACTCAACACCTTCCCTGCGCCAAGCTCAACTAACTGCTCAACCTCATTTGCACGCATATAAAGCACGGACTCGCGCCAGCGAACAACGCCTGTTACTTGCTGAACCAGATATTCACGAATCGTTTCAGGGTCAGTGACCATATCAGCGGAAACATTGCAAACAACAGGCACAGATGGCACCCGTAGAGTGACAGACGCCAAAGCTTCTGCCATCGCATCAGCAGCTGGTGCCATTAAAGAACAGTGAAAAGGCGCAGATACAGGCAATAATACGGCACGCTTTGCACCTTTTGCCTTTGCAATTTCCAAAGACCGCTCAACAGCAGCTTTATGGCCACTGACAACAACCTGTCCCGGCGCATTATCATTTGCAGCAGAGCAAATCTCACCCTGCGCAGCTTCTTCGGCAACAGCTTGAGCATCTTCGAAATCGAGGCCGAGAAGAGCTGCCATCGCACCTTCACCAACAGGCACAGCTTGCTGCATAGACAGGCCGCGTAGCTTCAAGAGGCGCGCAGCATCAGCCAACTCAACAGTTCCCACAGCTGTCAGGGCTGAATATTCACCAAGAGAATGCCCCGCAACAAAAGAAGCGTGATCGCTCAAAGACTGATTACCTTCGCTCTGCAACACACGGGAAACAGCTGTACTCACAGCCATCAACGCAGGCTGAGCATTTTCTGTAAGAGTAAGTTCGTCGATAGGCCCCTCAAACATCAGCGTCGATAACTTTTGCCCAAGAGCTTCATCAACTTCTTCAAAAACTTCGCGGGCCACCGGAAAAGCTTCCGACAATTCTTTTCCCATGCCAACGGCCTGTGATCCCTGTCCGGGAAAAACAAATGCACGCTTCATTATAAACTCCTTATTAAACGCGCTGATGTTGTGGTGTAATGCCTCTTAATCGCACACTTTTGCTCTAACAATACGGTCACGGTTCGATCCGTTAATGAACAAACAACATTCAGAGTATTTGTATTGCCCCAGAAATAGCCTTCTAGGGATCATTATGCAACGGCGTGTACACTTAATTCTCCCCAAGGGCAAAAACACATCGGAAAGACATACGCATAATCATTAATTTTCAACAACTTAACCTTGACAAATACTATAGAGCTTGACCCCTGTACCAAGATCGCTATATTCCGCACGTTAATCCGCACTAAATCAACTCCTTGCTGGTGACCTCTAGCGGAAACAAGGACACCAGCTCCGGGTAAAGGTTTTTTCCTCTACCCACAAAGCCGTGAGGAGTAACTATGGCTTTTTATGAATGTGTATATATCGCACGTCAGGACATCTCGTCCTCACAGGTCGATGCACTCACTGAACAGTTCACTGGTATCATTACCGAGAACGGTGGTTCCGTAGGCAAAACCGAATATTGGGGTCTACGTAACATGGCTTATCGCGTGAAGAAAAACCGCAAAGGCCACTATGTTCTTCTTAACATCGATGCTCCAGCTGCAGCGGTCCAGGAAATGGAACGTGTAATGCGCATCAATGATGATGTTCTTCGTACCCTGACTTTGCGTGTTGATGAGCTTGAAGAAGAGCCATCAGTAATCATGCAAAACCGTGGCAACCGTGATGAGCGCGGTGGCCGTGGTGGTCGTGGCGGTCGTGATGATCGCGGCGGTCGTGGTGGTGATCGTGGTGGTCGTCCTCCTCGTGAGGGTGGTGATCGCGCTCCTCGTGAAGCAACAGCTAGCTAAGGAAGAGAAACATGGCCGTTCAAATCGTTAGCCAGGGCGTTGGTTCACGTCGCCCATTCAACCGTCGCCGTAAAAGCTGCCCGTTCGCTGGTGCAAACGCACCAAAGATCGACTACAAAGACACACGTCTTCTGCAGCGTTTTATCTCTGAGCGCGGTAAAATTGTACCAAGTCGTATAACTGCAGTATCTGCAAAGAAACAGCGTGAGCTTGCAAAAGCTATCAAACGCGCTCGCTTCCTTGCTCTATTGCCATACTTGATCGGGTAAGAAGGAGATTTTATCATGCAAGTCGTCCTTCTAGAACGCATCGAAAAACTTGGTCAGATGGGTGATGTCGTCACCGTGAAACCTGGTTATGCTCGTAACTTCCTGCTTCCAAAGCAGAAAGCTATGCGCGCAACAAAAGCAAATCTTCAACACTTCGAAAACCAGCGTGCTCAGCTGGAAGCAGACAATCTCAAGCGTCGCGAAGAAGCCGAACAGGTTTCTGGCAAACTTGAAGGTCTGACTGTTTCTCTGATTCGTCAGGCTGGTGATTCCGGGCAACTTTACGGTTCTGTAAACACCCGTGATATTGCTGAAGCAGTTACTGAAGCTGGCGTTACTATTGCCCGCTCTCAGGTTGTTCTCGACAAAGTTATCAAAACTCTTGGCCTGCACGACGTTAAAGTTGTTCTGCACCCAGAAGTTTCCGTTAACATTGTTGTTAACACTGCACGTTCTGCTGAAGAAGCTGAACTACAGCTTAGCTCTGGCGGTGCTGTTTCCAATGAGGAAGCTGCTGAAGAGCGTGAAGCTGTTGCAGAAGCAGTTGAAGAAGAAATCACAGAAGAAGAAACAGAAGCATAAGTCTTCTTTTTATACTTCTGAGCATCATGAAACGGCACCTTTCGAGGTGCCGTTTTCATTTCCAACCTGTACTTCTCGTCCCTAAAGGGCTACATTCCTCTGCGCTCTTTTTTTGCCCTAAAACGGGGAAAAGAAACAGATATAATCAGGCGTTTGTTGGTACTAATTTTCTAGATTCGAGGCCATGGAAGATCACGCGATTCCTCCCTTTGATGTTTCAGACATCCCCTTTGATGATGGACAAGAACTTCGCTCTCCTCCTCATAACTACGAGGTAGAGCAAGCTCTGTTAGGAGCTGTTCTGTCAAACAACAAGGCCTTTGAAAGGATCTCGGATTTTCTTCTTCCCGTCCATTTTGCAGACCCGGCCCATGCCGAGATTTATCACGCTTGCAAAACACTTATCGAGCGTGGACAACTGGCAAATGCAACAACCCTAAAGAACTTTTTTGCCAGTAACGGCAATCTGGAAGAACTTGGTGGTACCAGCTATCTGGCTGAGCTTCAGAGTAATGTTGTTACAATCATCAATGCGTCTGAATACGGTAAAATTATTCACGACCTCTATATCCGCAGAGAACTGATTGATCTCGGTGAAGAAGTTGTGAATCATGCCCATACGCACGAACTGGAACTTTCTGCAACTCAACAAATCGAGGGTGCAGAACAAAAGCTGTACCGTTTGGCAGAAGAGGGCCAGACCGAAGGCGGCTTTACATCTTTCGCCGATGCTCTTGCTGTTTCAATGAATTACATTGATGTCGCCATGAAACAGGGCGACGGTATTTCCGGTGTTTCAAGTGGCCTGCGCGATGTGGACAAACTTCTAGGCGGTTTCCATCATTCTGACTTGATTATTCTTGCTGCACGACCCTCTATGGGTAAAACAGCCTTTGTAACAAACATTGCCTTTAACATCGCACAATCAACAAAGCCCGGACATAATGCTGAAGGTAACGAAGTTGATATCCCGATGTCTGTTGCTTTCTTTTCTTTGGAGATGTCAGCAGATCAGCTTGCAAGCAGGATTTTGTCTTCAGCAGCAGAAACGCCATCGCATCTCATGCGTAAAGGGGAGTTGAGTGAAGATCAGTTCGAACATGTGTTCCAGGTCAGTCGCGCTCTTTCGAACTACAAACTTTTTATTGACGATACACCGAACCTGACAATCCCAGGCCTTCGCAACAGGGTCAGGCGCCTTAAAAGGCAGCATGGACTGGATATTATTATCGTCGATTACCTACAGCTGATGTCTGGAGCTCCCGGCGGAAGGAGCGACAGCCGTGTTCAGGAAGTTTCTGAAATCTCTCGTGGTCTGAAAGGGATTGCAAAAGAGATGAACGTACCTGTTATCGCGCTATCCCAGCTTTCCCGTCAAACAGAACAACGTGAAGACAAACGCCCGCAACTTTCGGACCTACGCGAATCCGGCTCGATTGAGCAAGATGCCGACGTTGTCATTTTCCTGTATCGCGATGAGTATTACATCGCCCGCGAAAAGCCGGGGCAAGGTGTGGATGATTCGACTGACAAGTTCCATGAAAAACTTGCCAATCACGAAGCACGCCTAGATGCAGCCCGCAACAAAGCCGAGATGATTGTAGGTAAACAGCGTCACGGCCCAATCGGTTCTGTTGAACTCCACTTTAACGGCGAATTTACAAAGTTCTCTGATTTGGTCGAGGAAGATCACTTGCCGGAAAACTATTAATCAACAAAATTAAGGCAAAGAGGCCAAGGCTTTGCGCCAACCTCAATTGACGCAAAAGATCACCTTGGGTATTGTACCTAACTCGCAAGATGACGGGTGTCTCCAACTTTGAATACCAAAGTATGGAATTAACGTTATCTCATTGGAATAAAGTGGACAGATCCTTAGGGGGAAGGAAAATTCTGCTCGAGCAATCAATGCTCGTGTGTATTAATTTCACTATATCTCAATCGATCATTCCCCAAAGCAACGCGCATAAACGGTAAACTGCATGCCTATTTTACAACCTCTTGGTAATCTTACTCTACGTTTTTTAGAGATTATTGGGCGCCTTTCCGTTTTTGCAAGCACAGCAATATCACATTGCTTTCGCTCTCCCTTCTACCCAAAGCTCATTTTGAAGCAAATGATTGAGGTGGGGTATTATTCATTACCAGTTGTTGGTCTGACTGCAATTTTTACCGGCATGGTGCTCGCGTTACAGAGTTATACGGGCTTTGCGCGTTTCTCGGCAGAAAGTGCCATTCCCAATGTTGTCATTGTTTCAATCACCCGTGAACTTGGCCCTGTATTGGCTGGATTGATGGTTGCTGGTCGTGTTGGCGCCGCCATGGCCGCCGAAATTGGTACCATGCGGGTCACAGAACAAATTGATGCCCTCTACACCCTGGCAACAAACCCTTTTAAATACCTTATAGCCCCTCGTGTGATTGCTGGCGTTTTAACACTCCCCCTCCTTGTTCTTGTGGCAGATACAATTGGGGTTTTTGGCGGGTATCTTGTTTCCGTACACAAACTTGGATTTAATCCTGCAACCTATATCAAGAATACCCTTGATTTCATGGAAAACCTTGATGTGATTTCTGGTCTGGTCAAAGCTGCCGTTTTTGGTTTCTTGATAACTTTGATGGGGTGTTATCACGGTTTTCATTCAAAAGGTGGCGCGCAAGGTGTTGGAGCAGCAACAACAAATGCAGTTGTATCAGCTTCGATTCTTATTCTCGTTTTCAATTACATCATCACTGAGTTGTTTTTCTCAATATGAGCAACAAAACAGATACGACCACCCCAGATACAGCCAACAAAGACATAAGAATCAAGATCAGAGGTCTTACCAAAGCCTTTGGCCCAAAAGTTATTTTGAATGATTTGGACTTGGATGTTTATGCTGGCGAATCTCTGGTTGTTATTGGTGGCTCAGGAACAGGAAAATCTGTTTTGCTAAAATGCATGATTGGCCTTTTAAGGCCTGATGCAGGCAGTATAGAAATAGACGGACAAGAAATTATCGGCCTTGGCAATGATGATATGGAACAGGTACGCCGCAAATTTGGTATGCTTTTCCAATACGCTGCCTTGTTTGATTCCCTTTCAATTCTCGACAATGTTGCTTTCGGCTTAACACAGGCTCATGGTGTTCCTAAAAAAGCAGCGCACCGTATCGCGCTTGAAAAGCTGTCTGCCGTTGGTTTGGGCGAACGTTTTGCGACTAAATTCCCGGCTGAATTATCAGGCGGCATGAAAAAGCGAGTAGGCCTTGCTCGTGCAATTGCCACAACACCGGAAACGCTGTTTTTTGACGAACCAACCACGGGTCTTGATCCCGTTATGGGTGATGTAATTGACCAGTTAATTGTTGAATCAGTAAAAGAGCTCGGCGCCACAGGTTTGACAATTACGCATGACATGGACTCTGCCAAGCGGATTTCCGACCGAATAGCTATGCTTTATGACGGTAAAATTACCTGGGTAGGCCCCACAAACGAATTGGAAAAAACAGATAATCCTTACGTTCATCAATTTATCAATGGTCTTCTCGATGGTCCGATAAAAATCAGCTTTGCAAATAGTGACCGTGCTGCAGGCTGATATTGTTTAAAATCTGACAGGGCTGAGTTAAATTATCTTAGCACTACATACATAATTCAGGAGATTTCTTTTGGCTCGCCCCGTAATTCGTTATGTCTGTCAATCCTGCGGTGCTGACTATGCCAAATGGTCAGGGAAATGCGATTCCTGTGGAGAGTGGAACTCCATTACAGAAGAAGCTGGATCCTCCTCTCCCATCCCCGGTGGGCTTGGCAAGAAAAACGTTCGTAAGGGCAAAAAAATTGAATTTGTAAGCCTAGAAGGAACGAGTAAGCCCGTTCCAAGAATGATCAGCAAAAATCTGGAATTTGATCGAGTTTGTGGCGGAGGATTAGTTCCCGGCTCAGCTGTTCTGATCGGCGGAGATCCAGGAATCGGAAAATCTACGCTTCTAACACAGATATTGGCGGCATTGACAATCAATGCCGGTGTCAAATGTGTTTATGTTTCAGGTGAAGAAGCTATTGATCAGGTTCGACTGCGTGCCCGGCGTCTTGGATTGAAAGGCGATGATTTTTTACTCGCCTCGGCAACTTCTGTACGTGATATTGCCACCACGCTTGATGAACATGACGCTCCACAGGTTGTTGTTATTGATTCCATACAGACAATGTTTGTCGACAGTCTGGATTCTGCCCCCGGTACAGTATCACAGGTTCGTGCTTCAGCTCAGGAGCTAATCCAGCTTGCCAAAACCAGAGGCTTCAGTGTTTTACTTGTGGGGCACGTGACAAAAGAAGGCGTCATTGCCGGACCAAAAGTTCTGGAACACATGGTTGATACTGTCCTTACCTTCGAAGGGGAGCGCGGGCATCACTTCAGAATCTTGCGGGCCGTAAAAAACCGTTTTGGTCCCACAGACGAAATTGGCGTCTTTGAGATGTCAGAACAGGGACTCGAGCAAGTATCGAACCCTTCCGCACTCTTTCTCGCTGAACGACGTGGGAATGTTACGGGTGCAGCCGTTTTTGCTGGTTTGGAAGGAACACGTCCTGTTCTTGTGGAAATACAGGCCCTTGTCTCTCCTTCGCAACAGGCAAACCCGAGACGTGCGGTTGTAGGATGGGACTCTGGCCGTCTGGCGATGATTCTTGCCGTCCTTGAAGCAAGATGTGGTCTCGTTCTGGCTGGAAACGAAGTTTATCTTAATGTCGCAGGTGGATTACGCATTGGAGAACCCGCCGCAGATATGGCTGTTGCAGCCGCATTAATATCAGCCGCCATGGACATTCCGGTACCAGAAGATACTGTTGTATTTGGAGAAATTGGTCTTTCAGGAGAGATCAGAGCAGTCAATCAATCAGAAGGCAGACTGAAAGAAGCCACAAAACTTGGTTTTAAAAATGCAATAATTCCGCCGATCCGTGCAAAGAAGAATTGTAATAAGGTCGCTTCAGGGTTAGATACAAGGCAGATTGAACATCTGCAAGATCTGGTTGCGCTGTTTGCAGCGAAATCAGTTAAGAATGCTGCAGGTGGCTAACCGGCAAAATTGTTAGGTATTGATGGAAAACTTACCCATCTCACTCTTCGATGTCGCTGTAATTGGCATCATTGTCGTCTCAGGTCTCTTTGCTCTGTTTCGGGGATTCGTGCACGAAGTTCTATCTGTCGCATCATGGATTGGGGCAGGCTTTGTTACACTGTGGACCTTCCACCCACTGCTTCCTTATGTGCAACAATTTATCAATATTCCTTTTGTAGCCGAAATCGTTACAGGCTTTGCCCTTTTTGTGATTACTCTTGGGCTTTTCATGGTGATGATCAGGGCGATTTGCCGCCATGTAAGAGAAAGTACCTTTGGCCCCCTGGACAGATCTCTTGGCTTTTTATTCGGCCTGTTACGCGGTGGTATTATTGTCAGCATCATGTGGATCGCGCTTTTTGTATTCCTGATGCCTGAAAAAGAAGGATGGCCAGAGGATGTTGAACGCGCCAAAACACGCCCGACAATTCAACAGGCCTCAGCCATATTAGTAAAAGCTTTACCTGAAAAGTTCCATAACGAGACAATCAAACAGGTCCTAAAACAAGCTGAATCAGCACGACAAGCCTATAACGCAACACAGACTTATCAGCGTTTAATTAGCCCGGAATCAAAATCATCAACCGAAGGTGAAGATTCTACAGGCTATAATGATGAAATGCGCTCACAAATGCAAAAAACCATTGATGCCGTGAGTGGCAGCGAATAACGGATTTATTACTGAGTTCAGGAAAGCGAAAGCCATGACACTCGAAGATTTTCATGACGATGATAAACTCCACGAAGAATGCGGCGTCTATGCTGTTCATGGGCACGAAGGAGCTGCGGCTCTCGTTACCCTTGGCCTCCATGCCCTGCAACACCGCGGACAGGAAGCCGCCGGTATCATCAGTTATGATGGTAATGAGTTTTATAACCACCGTGCCTTGGGTCTCGTTGGGGATAATTTTTCTTCCCAAGAGGTGATTGAGCGTCTGAAAGGTCACATGTCCATCGGACACACGCGTTATTCGACCACAGGCGAAACAGCCTTGAGGAATGTGCAGCCTCTTTTTGCTGAGCTTCACGATGGTGGATTTGCGCTTTGTCATAATGGAAATCTGACCAACTCGCAAAAAATACGTGATCAACTGGTCATGCGTGGGTCAATCTTCCAGTCAACAATGGATACCGAGGTTATTTTGCACCTCGTCGCAACCTCTATTCAGGACACCATTGTTGGCAAGGTTACAGATGCCATTCAACGTATTGAAGGAGCTTACGCGCTTCTTTGCATGACAAAAGAAGGCGTTATTGCTGTCCGCGACCCCCACGGCATCAGACCATTGGTCCTTGGTGAGCTGGATGGCGGTTATGTCGTCGCTTCCGAAACCTGTGCTTTGGATATTATAGGTGCCAATTTCATACGGGACGTTGACCCCGGCGAAATGATCGTCATTAATGATGACGGTGTTCAATCCATGCGCCCCTTCCCGCCAACGCGTCAACAGACCTGTATTTTTGAATACATCTATTTTGCCCGCCCGGATTCATTCATTGACGGTGTCAGCGTTTACGAAGCCCGTAAAAACATCGGTAAAGAGTTGGCACAAGAAAGTCATGTTGAATCAGATGTTGTTGTCCCGGTACCAGATTCAGGTGTTCCAGCTGCAATTGGATACTCTCAAGAATCTGGTGTGCCTTTTGAATTGGGTATCATACGTAATCACTACGTTGGTCGTACCTTTATTGAACCTGGGCAGCAGATCAGAAACCTTGGCGTAAAGTTAAAACACAATGCCAACAAAGCCGTTCTCGAAGGTAAGCGCGTTATCCTCGTTGACGATTCACTGGTGCGCGGAACAACCTCTGTCAAAATTGTAGAGATGGTAAAAGCCGCTGGTGCCAAAGAGGTTCATATGCGTATTGCTTCCCCGCCAATTGGCTATCCTTACTTCTACGGCATCGATATCTCTCAATCCAAAGAGCTTCTAGCGGCTCAAATGGATCTGGATGAAATGGCGAAACACATTGGTGTTGATAGCCTTGCGTTCTTATCAATTGACGGCATGTACAGAGCAATGGGTCAAGAAGGGCGCAATGCAGAAGCGCCTCAATACTGTGACGCACCTTTTACCGGGCACTATCCAACACAGATCGATGATTATGAAGATCACGTAGTTGACGTTCCCCGTTTTATGAAATCCAAAGCCGGTTAAGGTAACAACATGAGTGAAGTAGTTAACGGGCGTCTCGAAGGGCGTATCGCGCTTATTACAGGAGCCTCTCGTGGTATTGGACGTGCAGTAGCAAAACGCTATGCGCAAGAAGGCGCTCAGCTTTTGTTAATGGCGAGAACAGTTGGTGCCCTTGAAGAAGTTGATGATGAAATTCGCTCAGAAGGTGGCAAAAAACCAATCCTGATCCCCCATGACTTAAAGAACATGGATGGCCTGGATCAACTTGGGGCGTCTCTCTATGATCGCTATGGCAAGCTGGATATTCTTGTTGGAAATGCAGGATCGCTTGGCCCTCTGTCCCCCATTGGGCATATTAAACCAAAGATCTGGCAAGAAACTTTCGATATCAATGTCACCGCGAATTATCGCCTGATCAGAAGTCTTGACCCTCTGTTGAAAAAATCTGAGGCAGGGCGTGCAATTTTTGTCACAACGGGATCATCGGCAAAAGCCTATTGGAGCCTTTATAAAGCCTCTAAAGCAGCACTGAACACATTGGTTCAGTCTTATGCCTGTGAAAATGAAAAAACCAACGTCAAGGCCAATCTGATTTCACCTGGTCCCGTCAGAACGACAATGCGGGAAAAAGCTTTCCCGGGCGAAGATCCAATGACGCTCAGATCACCAGAAGAAATTACGGATACTTTTGTTGATTTAGCCTCTGTCGATTGTGTCTTAAACGGGCAATATATAGATCTTAGAGAAGAATGATGATTTAACCTCTGCCTCTAGAGTTTTTCTCTAAAACTATTTTTGGGGTAGAGGATATTATTTTTTTCTGATTTTCATAATCAAAACATCATCTTGTTCTTGAAACGAAATTAACTCGTGCCCTGTTGTTTCGCAAAAATTCTTAAAATCAAGTTCAGCACTGGGGTCCGTTGCGTGAATTTCCAGGATATCCCCCATCGCCAATGGCTTCATTGCCTTGCGTGCACGCAACACAGGGATAGGACATTTCAGCCCTGTTGCATCAAGAAAGTGCTCAGACATTTTCTCTGCCCACAAATTTTGCACCATAGAGCGCAGTCATAAGCCACCCTAAAATATATAAACTTCCGCCCACAGGAATAAAGGGACCACCAAGCGAAATTTCCGCCAGTGCTTTGACATAAAGGCCGCCTGTAAAAAGCAAAAGCCCAAAAGCAAAACAACAACAGGCAATCACCAGAAGCTTTGAAGGACTTCGCTGTAAAAAATTAAATCCGACAAGTAATAAGAGGCCAATGGCGTGAACCAAGCCATAAAAACTACCTGTTTCGGCCCACAGCATACGCGTTTCATCGCTCTCCAAACCATGAGCACTATATGCACTGACTGCCACACAAATTGCGCCCCAAAGAGAAGCATAAGTGATAAAGAATCTTAATAAGTTATGCCCCATATTCATCTGCCTCGTCTATTCTTTCCTGATCTTGTCTTGGCTGAATTAACGGAATCATTGCAGCAAAGATAAAGAACATAACAAACCAGCGATTCTGCCAGATACCATAACCCAGCAAGGCAATGATAAAGGTGGAAACAAGCATAGCCTGAATTTCTATTCTCTCAGACAATTGCCGAGACTTCAGATATCCAAACACAATCCAGATGATCACAGAAACCAGAATTGCCCCAATAAACCCAAGTTCCAGCCATACCTGCAAAGCAAAGTTATGAGGATGGAGTGAAATAATTCTACCTTCTAAGGCCCGAATATTGCCATTTGGTTCAGTGTGCACATAATTTTCAACTCCACGATTTGGATAATCCCTGGCAGAATCAAATCCCCATCCAATTACAGGATTCTCAAGAATTTGACTGCTGACAAAATCCCATATGAAAAATCTATGTTTAGCAGAAAACGGAATGGAGTGAGAAGATTCAGCGTCATATAGAGGTTCCACATATCTCGTGGCTAAAGGCATCGCAAGCACTGAGATAATCATAATGATGGGAAGGATGCGAAATCCAAGCTTTGGAAGTTTAAAAAAGAGGAAATACCAAACTGTACCTAAGATAACCGCAACAAGAGAACTTTCACTCGGCGCAAAATATAATAAAGCAATAGGAATAATCGGGAAAAGAAGCTTGAAGAAAAGAGACAGCTTTTTGCTGAAAATAGCACATAAAATCCATAAGCTAATGCCAATGAAGGTTACACCACGATTAAACCGAGACGGGTCGACCCACGCATCCAAAGATTTGCCTTTAAAAACTTTTGTAATGGGTGCCTGGTAAAAAACTTCAATAGACAGGAAAATTGAAGCCAATACCAGCCCCAACAAAACCGCGTTGGTCATCTGTCGCTTATTTTCTTTATCCAAATAAGTAACTGCATTTACCAGCACCAAACCAGCAATCGTCAATCCAATCAGCCTTAAGTCTAATTTAAAAGCCGTCAAAGGATTAATTGTCCAAAGAGTTGAAATCGTCACCCAACCAAAGAATAGTAAAAATATAATAATTTGAGTCCGAGTAAAACTTGGTATCGATTTTGTTTCAATACCATGTAGGACTGAAATAATGACAGCAACAATGATAACCAACGGCACCAGGGCATTAGAGCTAAACACGCTAACAATTGGGACAGAGAAAAAAAACAGTCTCAACAGGTGACTATTCATGCATTCAACATTTCTATTAACAGGCTGGAAAAACGAGCGTTATCTATAGACAGCTTTTCCTTGGCTGTACAGTCATCAAGGTTCTGTAATCTCCAAGATATACAACAAAGGTGGCGCAATCTGTCGCATCCACGAAAACAAAATCGTATTATAATCTATTCACATTCGTTTCCGATTTTTAGAGTTTTCCATGTCTGACTTTACACAGCATCTTTTAACCTCCCCCCATTCGCTTGCTCAGGCAATGAAACTTCTCCCCAAAGAAGGTGTTGCAGCCTTTCCTTTGGTTGATCAGACAGGTTGTCAAAAGATGTTGGCTGCGGTGAATCACCTACCCTTTAGGGCCTGTACACCCATCGTTGGACCGAAAGGGAAAGAGGTTGAGCAGGATTTTGAAATTGCAATGAATTTTGATCAGCCAAGTATCTTGGATGATTATCAAACAGCTTTGGAAAAACAAATAAATCAGGCCTTTGCCCTGATGCAGCCATCGCCTTATCCTCTTCCTTTCTCTTTTAACGATAAAGCTGCCCTTATCTACAAAGAAGGATCAAAGGGCATTACACCACACCGCGATCTCCTGTGTTTTGAAGCAGTCATTGCCATTTTGACATTATCAGGAGAAGCCGGATTTTATGTTTGTGATGACCGAGAGAAAAATAATGCACGCCACTATGCTGCTGAACCCGGTGTTATGATCCTGATGCGTGGACGAAATTTTTCCGGTATCGAAGAACGCCCTTACCATTATGTTGAAGGTATTTCCAAAGAACGTGTTGGATATGGTCTCAGATACAACGTCAAAGAACCAACTGAAAAAGCCAGATAGAAATAGAGCACCTCTCTTTTCTCCTAGAGTACTATACCTCTAAATCATGGCAGTTATCCTTCCTCATCCCTTTGCGTCTTTGGCTTTCTTCTGCTACCTATCGGCTCGATTTGCTCTGGTATTATCAAAAATACTCAAAGAGCCCCAGGAATAGATGAATGAAAACTGATCTCTTTGACTTTGAATTGCCCCGTGACGTTATCGCCCAACGTCCGGAAAACCCGCGTGATATGGCGAAGCTTCTCTCTGTTGGAAACGGTCTGACAGATCATAGAATGCTTGATCTGCCTAACCTTATCCAACCCGGCGATCTGCTCGTTTTTAATGACACCAAAGTGATACCTGCCCGTCTAAAGGGGAAACGTGGCGAAGCTGGGGTCGAAGTTACCCTCCATAAGCAAGAACCTCCTTCGCAAGATGGTGGTGCGAGATGGTGGACATTTGCCAAACCAGCAAAAAAGCTGAAACAGAATGATATTGTCCGCTTTGCGGATGGCTTTAATGCCAAGGTAGAAAATAAACTGGACGGCGGTGAAGTTCTGTTGAACTTTGACCTCACACCTGAAGAGCTTTACCCGCATCTCGAAGAACATGGCAAAATGCCTCTGCCTCCCTATATTCAACGCGAGGCAGGATCAGACAAACAAGATGCAGAAGATTATCAAACCCGATTTGCCAAATATCGTGGTGCTGTAGCAGCCCCAACCGCCAGCCTGCATTATACAGACAGATTAATGTCAGCATTGGATGCCAAAGACATAGAGCACATTACGCTCACTCTACATGTTGGCGCGGGTACTTTTTTACCTGTAAAGGTTGATGATCTTCGCGATCATAAAATGCACAGCGAAATCGGTCATATTGATCAAGAGACAGCAAACCGTATAAATCAGACGCAGAAAAATGGCGGACGCATTATTGCTGTTGGTACGACAGCCCTTAGGCTATTGGAAAGTGCTGCTGATCAGAATGGAACACTTCATCCCTTTGATGGCGAGACTGACATTTTCATTACCCCGGGCTATAAGTTTAAAATTGTCGATCTGTTGCTCACCAACTTTCATCTGCCCAGATCAACTCTTTTTATGCTGGTTTCTGCTTTTGCTGGTCTTGAGCGGATGCATAAAGCCTATAAGCATGCCATAGACAATGGTTATCGTTTTTATTCCTACGGAGACTGTAGTCTGTTAGAGCGTGAGGATCACCTATGAGTAATACCCCAAAATTTGGATACGAACTACAGGCAAAAGACGGGCTCGCACGCCGTGGTGAAGTTACCACGGCTCACGGTACCTTTCAGACCCCCGCATTTATGACTGTCGGTACAGCTGGCACTGTAAAAGGCCTGACACCAGATCAATTGCGTACCACAGGTGCAGAGGTTGTCTTGGGAAACACCTATCACCTGATGTTGCGCCCTACGGCTGAATTGGTTGATCGTCATGGTGGGTTGCACAAATTCATGAACTGGCCGCACCCAATCCTAACCGATTCAGGTGGCTATCAGGTTATGTCCCTTTCCGGTTTGCGGAAAATAACGGAAGAAGGGGTTAAATTCCAATCCCATATCGACGGCAGTAAACACAATTTGACACCAGAAAGATCAATGGAAATTCAACATCTATTGGATTCCAATATCACGATGGTTCTGGACGAATGTACACCCTACCCGGCCACGCACGAAGAAGCCGCCCACTCCATGCGCCGTTCCATGCGTTGGGCGGAACGCTGCCGTAAAGCTTTCAAAGATAGAGACGGATACGGCCTTTTCGGTATTGTGCAGGGATCAACCTATGAAGATTTGCGCAAGGAATCAGCCGAAGCACTCATTGACATCGGGTTCGAAGGCTATGCTGTTGGTGGCCTTGCTGTTGGCGAAGGCCAAAATGTCATGTTCGAAGTTCTTGACCATACCATGCCCCATCTACCAGAAGATAAACCAAGATATCTGATGGGGGTTGGAAAGCCATCAGACCTGGTTGGTGCCGTTGCACGCGGCATTGATATGTTTGACTGTGTTCTGCCGACACGTTCTGGTCGCAATGCACAGGCCTTTACGCGTCGCGGCGCCTTGAATATGCGGAACAAGAGGCATCAGGATGATCATCGTCCCGTTGATGATCAATGTAAATGTACGTGCTGTACGCAATTCAGCCGTGCTTATCTGCGCCATCTTTTTGTAGCAAAGGAAATGCTTGGCCCCATTCTGTTAACCATTCACAACCTTGCATACTACCAAGAACTTATGGCAGGCATGAGAGATGCTATCGCCGCTGGCACTTTTGAATCTTTCCAGGAAGAATTCCACAAGCTGCAAAACGGTGGTGACATCCCGGCACTGGATTAAAATGGCAACAGCAATGTGCTATAAATAATTAGGTCACTGCGAGAAATGTAAGGGAAGAGAAAGAAGAAGATGAGCAAAGAATCGAAACAAAGCTCAACTTCCCTGCTCAACCCTGCGGCAGCTATTCGTCAAAAAGCCCTGGAGTTAAAATTTGACACTGTTGGATTTTCTCCTGCTAAAATTAACGAGAAAAGCCAACAGAACCTCCGTACTTTTCTTGATCAGGGGTACCATGGCGACATGGCGTGGATGGAAAACCGATTAGAGTGGCGCGAAGACCCGACCGCGATGTGGGAAGATGCGAAAAGCATTATTGTTCTAGGCGTCAACTATGGTCCAGCAGAACCTGCTTTGGCTAATCTGGATTTTGATGATCGTGGTAATATTTCGGTTTATGCCAGAAACAAAGACTATCATGACTTCATTAAAAAACGTCTGAAAGCACTCGCCCGATGGATGGTTGAAAATCTTGGATGTCAGGTCAAAGTTTTTGTCGATACTGCTCCTGTGCTTGAGAAAGTTGCTGCAGCACAATCCGGCATAGGCTGGCAAGGTAAGAATACACATCTGGTTTCCAGAGAGTACGGGTCCTGGCTCTTCCTTGGGGAGATCTATACAGATCTAGAGATAAAAACGGACCGCCACGAGGAAGATCACTGTGGTAGCTGTAACAAATGCTTGTCCATCTGCCCAACAGATGCCTTCCCGTCCCCTTACATCCTAGACGCAAAGCGCTGCATTTCCTATTTAACAATTGAATATCATGGTCATATTGCGGAAGAGTTCCGCGCCCCAATGGGCAACCGGATTTATGGTTGCGATGACTGTATAGCGATTTGCCCCTGGAATAAGTTTGCAGAGGTAACTAGCGAAGAGCACCTTTTCCCAAGAATAGAATTAACCGCGCCACGACTTGCAGATCTTGCTGAACTCGACGATGCAACATTCCGGCAGGTTTTCTCTGGCTCCCCGATAAAACGTATCGGGCGGGACCGATTTATAAGAAATGTTCTTATCGGAATAGGCAATTGCGGTGACAAATCTGTCGCCAGACGCATCACCCCCCTTTTAAAAGACGCATCCCCCTATGTACGGGCAATGGCGGTTTGGGCGATGAAACGTTTGCTAAACAGACAAGAGTTCGAAGATTTACAACTCGCATATAAAGACAGCGAACCTGACGCCAATGTCTTGGACGAGTGGCAATAAATTGATGATTCTATATTCTGTAATGAAATACTACCCGCCTACAGGACTGAACTTTGGGCCACGGGGATAGCAAACAAATGAAGCTCGTGCACCTTGGAACATTGGACAATTATTCCAAAGTAGATCTTCCCCTCTAAGTTCTATACGCCCATCACCACATGTTTCTTTGGCAAAGGCGAGAACCTGTGACGGATTGTTGAAATTTCTGCCGTAACAGACCCCAAATCCCCAAGGGGTATATTTGTTCTGCCCATATATTTGCGCACCTCTGGCCACCGCATCAGCTACAGTCCTGGAAGCCTCAACTTTGACAGGCTCATTTGCACATCCAGCAAGTAAACCAATGGCAGATAATATCAAGACCCAACGCCAATTGTGTTTCATACTTTTCAAATCTCTTCTCCAGTTTTTTCACTTACGACAAATTCAGCCGCGACTCTCTTGACCGGTTTAGCTTGCATCTGTGTAACAATAATCCCCAGAAGTATCACTGCCAAAGCAATAAATGCTTCCAGTTCATAACTCTCGGATAAAAACAAGAAACCCCAAACCATACCAAAAACAGGTACCAGATAATTATTCAAAGCAGTAAAGGTCGCCCCGACAGTACCCAAAAGATAATACAGGATAATATAAGCAATTGCAGTTGATACAACTGAAAGCATTAACAATGCACCAACACTTAAAAGAGTTGGTTCAAAAGATATTGGATCTTCAACGATAAAAGCCACAGGCAAGGCCATCATAGATGCACAAAGCAAGATTGCGGATCCATTCACAACTGGATCCAGTTTAACAAGTCCGACTCTTCGTGCAAAAACAGAGCTTGCACCATAACAAAAACTGGCAAAGGCAACAGCAAGTTGTCCCAAAACAGAATCTCCCAAACCATTTAAAGCTTCTGGTCCTACTAGGAGTACAACACCAGCAAATCCAATAACCGCTCCCATAAGTTTTGGCAATGACATCTTTTCATCTTCGGTCCAAAGATGAGCAATCAGCAGAGCCGTCAAAGGGATCACAGACATTAATATGGCAGCAAGACCGGAATCGATATGCAGTTCACCCCAAGAAATGAGAACAAATGGCAACAAATTCCCTGTAATGCCAATCAACACATAGTATCGCCAAGTCTGAAAGTTTCTGGGAAAACGCTTCCCCAAAATAAACATCAGACTCACCAAAACAAGGAAAGCAAAAAAAAGACGAAAGGCTGTGAGTGTAACCGGAGGAATACTTTCCAGAGTAATTTTAATAAGGAAAAAAGAACTTCCCCATATTGCCCCAAGCATGACAAGAAGTATGTATTGGTGGAGCCGAGGCTTGTCTGAAAGCATAAAAAAGTTCCATTGGGAGTTTTACCTTACTCCCCAATGTTTCAAGAAATCAGAATAAAGGCAATCACTAACTATGCTTGCCTATTATCGCAATCGAAAGATAAAACCTTTTTAGCTCTCGACCTCCAGCTCCGCATCGAACGAAGTATCATTGGATGGTAATCCATTCCGAGCTTTTGTACTTATTGTTTTCAGTTGTTCCACGTGTGAGGAGAGAGATTGAACAATTCCGCCGATTTCTGTTGTCGCCTGACTGGTTTGTCCAGCCAACTGTTTCACTTCACCAGCAACAACAGCAAAGCCTTTCCCCGCATCACCAGCGCGAGCGGCCTCAATTGTTGCATTCAAAGCCAAAAGATTTGTCTGACGGGCAATAGCGTCAATTTGTTGGGCAACCTGCCCTACATTCTCGATTTCAATACTAAGTTGAGCGATTTCATCAAAAATTTTATCTATGCTTTGCTCAATTACATCCTGGTTTGGATTCATTTAATTCGTGCTCCCGTTAGACCTAAGCCATATTAATAACAAGTTGCCATTAACGTGAGATTAATTCAGCCCCTAGAATATAAGTTTTTCACGGTGTAACATTCAAACCAACGATATTCGTTAAGATGCTATAATAACAACATTGCTTTTACATCATTTCTTTCAGAATAAAGTTGGAAACCAGAACAGAAAAACAGGATGATAAGCTTGGAATACGGGATAATTAATGGCAAGTTTTCTCTATTAGTTGAAAAAAAACTCTCACAGCAATCTTTTGTTATGTAGTAAGTGACTTCCATGAGACATTATCCGTTCATTTTTGCTTAAGAGGATAATGTTAGGTTACGAGAAGTTCTTTGCTATGTAAAAGTCGGTTAGATTTAAAGAAAACTGGCAAGCGAAAACTGTTTTATTAGAGCATTGATACATTAGGGTGTGGAGCACCGTTTGAATTTAAATATACGCAACTCCATTTGCGGGAAGCTGCTGTCAATCTATATACCACTGATCAGCATCAGCTTGCTGCTTCTTTTCACGGTCCTTGAAAGCCGGAATATTCACAAACTGAATTCCGAACTGGGAACGCGTCTGGACAAAATGGTCGATATACAGGGAACAGCTTTATCAACCCCGGTCTGGAACTATGATCTGGACTCTATTCAGGCTATTTTACTGGCTCTGTCAAGAAACCCAGAATTCCATTCTGCCCAGGTTTATGATACCGACGGCCTCATCCTTGCCGAATTGACAAGTGAGAATGCCAAAACAGTCGATGCTGCACTTTCAAGAGAAACCGAAATAAAGCATAACTCTTTTGATCGTCTAGAAACAATTGGAACGGTTAGGGTCTTGTTCCACGACGCATTGATCTCGGCAGAAATCAAAGAAAGATTGATCTTTGATGGATTGGTTATGGTTGTTACCATTCTCGTCTTATCTGCTCTTACATTTTTGGGGGCAAATTCGTACATCGGTGTCCCACTGAAACTTCTGCTGGAATCAATTCAAACCGAAAAACAACACAAAAACCGGGTTGCTGTGAATTGGACCTCTAATGACGAGCTTGGTGCTGTTGTTACCGCCTACAATGATTTATTACAAAAACAGTCAGCTTATGAAGCCGCCGTCAAGGCATCAGAACTTAGGGCCAAACGTTCTGAAGCCCAACTGACGCAGGCAATCGAGACCATGTCAGAAGGCTTTGCCCTTTATGATCAAGAAGACAAATTGGTTCTCTGTAATAGTAACTATCGAAATATTTCAGCCAAACGTGCCCGCATTATAACACTTGGATCCCGTTTTGAAGATCAGGTACGTGAACTTGTCTATGCCGGCGATTTTGTTGGCACAGAAGGTCGAGAAGAAGAGTTTATCAAAGAGACCTGCGCAAGCCACGAATCCCTTCAAGAGCGAATGATTTTACACCTGAGCAATGGCACATGGTTACAGTTTAATCATCGCCGGACACCCGCAAAGGAAATTGTTGTTCTTGCCACAGATATTACACCTCTGAAAAACCAGGAGCGAGAGATCCGCCGCGCCAAAGAAATTGCAGATCAGGCAAATACCGCAAAATCTCAATTTCTTGCAAATATGAGCCACGAACTCAGAACACCGCTAAATGCTATCCTAGGCTTTTCAGAAATTATGAAGGGCGAATTGATGGGCCCCTTGGGTTCGACACACTACAAATCCTATTGTCAGGATATCCATTCATCTGGAACCCATCTACTTGATTTAATCAACGACATCCTCGACCTTTCCAAAATTGAGGCCGGTGCCTTTGAGCTACAGGATGAAACAGTTGATATCATTCAAACAGCCCGCGCTGCGCACAAGTTGGTCGTAGGGCAAAGCTCTTCTGAGTTCGTCCCTGTCACGCTGGACATTCCGGATGACTTGCCATTTGTACGTGCCGATTTAAGAGCAATTAAGCAAATCCTTCTTAACTTGCTGTCAAACGCAGTAAAATTCACACCACCGGGTGGAGAAGTTATTCTCAAGGCTCAGGAAAATGCTGATAGCAGTTTGAGTATCGAAATTAAAGATACCGGGATCGGTATTCCGAAACATGAACTGGAAAGAATTCTGGAACCCTTTATTCGAGCAGATACCCCCATGACACGCGCTTTTGAAGGAACCGGTCTAGGATTACCGCTTGTAAAGTCGCTTATGGAACAACACGATGGCCAACTTGGATTGGGTAGTGAAATCAACAAAGGTACCATTGCAACGATCACCTTCCCAGCCTCCAGAGTAATACCCCGAGCAGAAGGTGACAGTCTATTAAGCCAATCCATTGGTAATGCTTGAGTACTATATTAAAAGCTCTTTAGATTGTATCAGTGTTAATAATGGTCATATCCTGCGTTTCTAAAGTAATTTCTACATTCGTTTGGCGGAATTGAGCTGATGATTTCTGCGAGGGTATTGTGGACGGGATGAGCTGACCTTGCCTGAGCGATGCGCATCCAGTGTTTTATTTTGGAAAAAGTTTGTTCTATCGGGTTGAAATCAGGGGAGTATGGAGGCAAGAACAGAAGCTTGGCTCCTTTATCTCTAATGGCTTCACGTACGGCGGCGTTTTTGTGGGAACTGAGATTATCTATGATCACAATATCCCATTGTTTGAGGCTAGGACATAACATCTCTTTTGCCCGTGCAGTAAAGCGCTCGGCGTTAATCGGGCCATCAAATACACAAGGGGTTTCTATACCACTTCATCTGAGAGCGGCAAGGAAAGTCATTGTATTCCAGTGCCCATGGGGTGCATAAGCTTTCAGGCGTTCTCCTTTCGCACACCATCCTCTTATGGGGGCCATATTGGTCTTCACCCAGGTCTCATCCAGAAAACAAGGCGCGTGGGATCAAGCTTGTTTTGATAGGCTTTCCACCAATAACGCCTTGCAGTAATATCAGGTCGCTCTTGCTCAGCCGCAAACAGGCTTTTTTTTGAAGCTAAGACCCAGACCACGCATTGTACGCCAAACCGTATCGTGGCTCACAGAAACTCCCTGACTTGCAAGAGCCTGCTGTAGTTTGAGGACCGTCATATGGGGCGTGGCTTCAAGTTGTGCCTTTATCCAGCCGCCATAGGGTTCAAGAACTCGTTTACGATTACCGCTACGTTGTTTTGGTTCAATATCCCCTGTTTCGCGCTCAAGTGCACACCAGTTGATAGCCGTCGAGATGCCAATATCAAAACGGCGAGCCGCTGCCCTACGGCTTGATCCTGACCGGACGGCTGCAATAACACGTTCGCGTAGCTCCCGCGGATAGGCTTTGCCTCTACGATACATTATGACCTCCTGAAACCAAGCCGATAATGAATCTCAAAATTAAATAAAAAGGAAGCCCTAACGATTCAAATCAAGTCGGATATGATCTAATGAACAAAGGTTCCTGTATGGAATCTTTGTTCATTTACGTTCGTTAACTCTTCTTACCTGCGTAAGGATTATCACCCTTTTTCATGTGCATACGAAGGGGGACCCCAGGCATATCAAAAATTTCGCGGAGATTGTTCTCGAGAAACCTTGTGTATGATGCAGGCAGATCTTCCGGTAAGGAGCAAGAGATCGCAAAGGTTGGTGGTCTCGTTCTCGCTTGCGTGATGTATTTGAGCCTAATCCGCCGCCCCCCCGGAGCAGGTGGTGGATGACGCTCGATCAGCTCGGCAAGCCATCTGTTTAATCCCGCAGTTGGTAAACGGATGTTCCATACATCGTAAATATCAAAGACAGTATCTAGCATCTTGTTCAGCTTATGCCCTTTAAGTGCGGATATTGTCACGACAGGAATACCTTTGACCTGAGGCAAAGATGTTTGCAAGCGATCTTTCACTCGCTGCATAACCGCATCTTTGTCCTTACAGGTGTCCCATTTATTCACAACGATAACGAGAGCTCTCCCCTCATCAATCACAGTTCGTGCAATCGTCAGGTCTTGTTTTTCCAGGACGCCATCAGCATCTAGGACCAAAGCAACAACCTGCGCATACTTTAGTGCACGAATGGTATCAGAAGCCGAAAGTTTCTCTACCTTGTCTTCTATTTTGGAACGTCGACGCAGTCCTGCCGTATCCACAAGCTTGAGGGGCTTTCCACGGTATTCCCATTCAATGGCAATAGCATCCCGCGTAATCCCCGCTTCGGGGCCTGTCAGCAATCGATCTTCATCAATCAACCTATTGATCAGTGTCGATTTACCAACATTCGGTCGACCAACGATAGCCAACTGTAGAGGCCCACGACCTTCCCCGTCATCTTCAAAACCCTCGAACTCCTCTTCCGAATATTCCTCTTCATCGAAATCATCATGATCTTCGGCAGCTGTTTTATTCTCCAAATCAGGCTTAGGTGCTTCATATACTTCTGATGAGGCCTTTGCTTCAACAGCACGTGTCATATGCTCTTTGATAACATCGTAGAGATCACTACTCCCCAAACCATGTTCAGCTGAAAACGGGATAGGCTCACCTAACCCCAAAGAATAAGCTTCCATAAGACCTTCTTCGCCAACTTTTCCTTCGCACTTGTTTGCCATAAGTGCGATAGGTGTTTTCCCGCGGCGAAGGTACTTTGCAAAGTGCTCATCAATTGGCATAACGCCTACACGAGCATCAATAACCATGATAACGAGGTCAGCCTCTTCGACAGCACGTTCAGTTTGTCTGCGCATGCGTGCTTCCAGACTACCATCAAAGGCTTCTTCCAAGCCTGCCGTATCAATGATCCGAAACCTGCAATCAAAGAGGTAGGCATCCCCTTCTCTTCTATCACGTGTTACGCCAGGTTGGTCATCAACAAGCGCAAGCCGCTTTCCAACAAGTCGGTTAAAAAGCGTCGACTTGCCAACATTTGGGCGCCCTACTATAGCGACTGTAAAAGTCATTTTTTTGTCTTTCTACTCGCGGAATAGCCTCATCAAGGGCTTATTGCATCGCGATAATTTCCGCTTCGGCCGTCAGGAAATATAAATTGTTCCCCACAACAACCGGTGGCATTGCCGCCCCATCTGGAAGTTCAAGATATCCTAAAACATCTCCTGTATAGGGCGATAATGAAATTGCTTCGCCATGAGAACCGGCAACAATCAGGCGGTCACTCGCTAGCACCGGGCCTTGCCACGCAATCAACCCTTTACGATCTTCCTGATCTGTAAAACGCGGTAAAGATTGTATCCAGCGAATTCGACCATCCTGCCTTCTAACAGCCGCAATCTGTGAATCATTGGTCAACACATATATAAATTCACCAGCAACCCAAGGCATTTGAACACCGCCAATATCCGTATCCCAAAGACGCACACCTTCCTTGAGGTCAATCGCAACCATACGACCGGAGTGACTTATGGCAATGACACGGTCTCTGTCAATAACCGGCATGGCTTTGATATGAGCGAGGTCGGTAAGGGGATCAGTCTTTTTCACAGAGGAAAGGTTCAGGTTCCAATCTTCTTCGCCTTCCATGACATCAATGGCAACAATTTCGCCAGAAGAATAAGGTACGACCAGCTTACGTCCCGCAATTGCAGGGCTGGCACCACCAAGAAGGCTGGTTTCTGATTGCAGACCTATATGACTCCATAAACGGCGTCCGTCATCAGCAGCAAGAGCAAGAGTTTGGTTATCAAGTGTTACAATAAAGACACGCCCACCATTGACTGTCGGTGCTGCCCTTATTGGAGCCGGAGCATCCTGAGACCAAATCACATCACCGGAACGTACATCCAGCGCGAAAACTCTTGCAAACCCGGTCGAAACAAAAATTCGTCCATCCGCATAGGCAATTCCACCTCCGAAGAAGCCATCATCTTCATCGTTGGGATCAAGATCTTTTTCCCAATATACGCGGCCGCTCAAACGATCATAGGCTTTAACGGTAGAGCGAGAATCCATTGTAAAGAGAACTGATTCGACGACAATCGGTTGAGCAAGAATGAGTTCATCTCCATCACTCTCCTCACCAATATCATCACTCCAGCTTTTTCTTGGGACATCACCTAAAGAAAGATGGAACATGGCATGGGCTGGATTTCCCCCATTATGTGTCCAATAGGTATTTTTAAAAGGCTGAGGCAGAACAATGCGCTGATCACTTATTGATGGATCAGCCTGTAAACCTTTATCTACGGATTGAATGGAAATACGCGCGCCTGGTAACGGTGGAGCTTCATCTTCTCCAAACCACTTATCAGCAAGACTACAGCCACCCAGAACAAATCCAAGTCCTAGTATCAAAAGGCCTTTACGCATCCCCATCCCCATAATCTTACTCCGCCAGGCTTTCTAGTATTTGACCAGACCGGCTTTTAATACCATTCGGTGTGTCAGTCGCATCTACGAGTTGCTGAAAAAGTGCTTTAGCCGCCGCAAGATCACCTTCGCGCAAAGCTACCATTGCCTGCAACTCAATTGCACTATAGCGGAATGCTCCATTTGCAACGGCCAAACTTGCCAGGCGTTGCTTTACATCAGCAATATCACCACTCTCGACGAGGTGCATCGCAGCCAACAAAGCAGCAACATCTTTCAGAACACTCAACGGAGGGTTGCTTGCGGCAACTTCATCCCAAATTTTAACTGCAGCAACTGTGTCATTAGCTTCAACAAGCAGACGTGCCTGTTCAAAGCGAGCAAGTGTTCCGTACCCATCGTCGTCTTGTGCCAATGAAGTTAGCTTTGCAGTTCCCTCGCCTGCTTTACCCCCCTGGATTAACTCCAAAGCTGATGCAAAAGTTGCTGACTTTTCGGTCTGGACAGTGCTTTTGTAACTTTCCCACCCTTGAAAACCAGCTGCAGCCGCAACAACAAGAACAGCAACACCAATTGCCCACTTACCATACTTTTTCCAAAGAACCTCAACGCGTTCACGTTTAAGATCTTCTTCAACTTCCTGAAAAATATCAGCCACGAATTAATCATCCCTCGTTTTGGTGAACCACTATTTGAACATGCGCCAAGCATATAAAGCTTGCGATCAAACAGCCATCACTCGAAATTCGTTGAACTTTATATAGAAACTTTACCCCGACAACAATCGACAATCCGCAAATAAGGCCTCCTCATCATAAGATCAGCGTAAAATTTACTAATAATTTATTTACTAAAATACCTTAAGCTCTGTTCAGGACATTTCACTGATACGATGATCAGTTTTAATCTAGGCAGAATTATGAAGCGTTTTTTGAGTGCATTACTGATAAGTTTTACCGCCATGATATCTTTAGGTGGATGCAGCTTAACAGACCCTGTAACAGCAGCAGCCAGTGTGGGAACGCTTGTTCATACAGATAAAACAATTACAGATCATTTCTTTAGCTGGGCGATGGCAAAAGATTGTTCCATTGTCTATACGTCAAAAGGTGAACCCTATTGCCGAGATGAACAGCTGGAAAATGGGCTTGCCAATTCTGGTTATGAGAACCTCTATTGCTATCGTAACATAGGTGGTGTGACCTGCTATGAAAGCCCCTACGACGAAGCCAGTTCGCAGACCACTATTTACCACAGCACCCAGTTCCCGCCATCAAACGTTGCGTCAGGAAATTAATCACCCGGAACACTGGCTGCCACCAGTTACAACCTTAAAAGTTCAAGAACAAGTGGACCTTTGTTTAAAAATCAGCCAATCTGTAGAGATGGATATTCGCTACGTGAGGGTACTGAATGACCACTGTTTATTACCTCAATAAGGGGAAGAAAACCTCTCAACAAATAACATTCAATAAACATGAACTCGGGCAACTACTATCCGTTTACAGTCAACGCGTCGCCAAAGGAGAGTGGCGGGATTATGCAATAGATATGTTGGGAGACTGTGCAATCTTTTCTATTTTCCGGCATGCCCACGAAACCCCATTATTTGCTGTCGTAAAGTCAATGGGCCACAAAAATCGCTATGAAGAGTACACTGTCTTCAATGGACATAAAAAACTTAAACGAACCCGTAATTTATCTGAAGCACTCAAAGTTTTAAATAATATTCTTCATCCTGTTAGCCACTGATTAACGCTTGAGATTCTATAAATACTACAAGACAAAAAATGATTCTGTAACCAGGACGGTGCCAGATAAATACAAATAAACTGGATCAGCTATATGTCAGGTCTGTAAATTACATTTAATCAACCTGTTAAGACTTAAGGAAGCATATAAATGTTGGTTGCCGATAGTTTCACACATGCTCAAACCTACGCAGAGCAAGCTATTACTATCATGGATCAAAGAGGGATTCCTTCTACACCACCTAACTACACGATCTGGTATGACTATGTTAGTGGGAAAAATACTGATCTTAAAATTGCCATTGACAAAATTATTCAGGACGACAAGCCCTTCACAACAGAAACCTGTAACGAGCTGTATCAAAAATTTTACTTAGCTGACATGGCACATGGCGATCATCTGCAAGAAGCTGGTGCAAAGATTCAGAAAACTTTGGAACAAGTCATTCAACAGATAAGTGAGGCCGGTAGCGATAACGCGAATTATGGCGAAAAAATCACAAGTATTGCTGACGATATGGCAAGTGAAGACAATTCTTCGTCCCTTCAACATTTTGTAAAAGAAATTGTCCGAGAAACAGCTGCTATCACGGAAAAAAACAAAGCCTTACAAAGCCAACTCCAAAAATCATCCAGCGAGATTGATAACCTTCAGGCAAACCTAGAGAAGGTAAAAACCGAATCTTTGACCGATGCCCTTACTCAAATCGGCAACAGGAAATTATTTGATACAACCCTGATTGCAGAAGCAGGGAAATCCGAGGAAGAAAAAACTGAACTTTGTCTTCTTCTTATGGATATTGATCATTTCAAAAAGTTTAATGACACCTATGGCCACAGGGTTGGCGATGAAGTTTTGAGGGTTGTTGCCGGGCAATTAAAACGAGCCGTCAAAGGACAGGATACGCCTGCACGCTATGGCGGTGAAGAATTCACCTGTATACTGCCGAACACCAGCCTTCATGATGCAACCAGCCTGGCCAATCAGATCAGAGAAAAAATCGCCAAACAGGTTCTTCGTAATAAAAAGACCGGACAAGAGTTTGGTCGGATCACCCTCTCTATCGGTGTTTCAAAATATGTTAAAGGCGAGGCGCTGGAAGGTTTTATCCAGCGTGCGGATGAAGCGCTCTATCGAGCAAAAGACCAGGGCCGTAATAGAGTGATACAGGAAACATCTTAAAATTCATCCCTTCTTTTCTCTCCGTAAAGACTATATGAAAAATATAGCTCATTATGCCGCTCTCTTTCAGAACAGCTGTCGCATCAGACTTGGAAAAACTTATCTCAATTCGCATTGCTGCGATGAAGGAGAGCTTGGAAAATATTGGGCGCTTTGATTCCGAACGCGCGCGAAAACGCTTTACCAGTAGATTCAAACCGGAAAAAACAACGCTTATTTTAAGAGATGATGAGGTTATCGGTTTTTACGTTCTTTTTGCCATAGATAATCATCTGTGGCTTGATCACCTCTATATAGATCCTGACATACAAAACAACGGTGTGGGTTCTGCGGTTATGACACAGATAATTGATATGTCCTGCGAAAAAAACTGCCTGTAAAACTTTGCGCCCTGAAAGAAAGTAGAGCTAATAATTTTTACAAAAAGCACGGATTTCAACATATTCATTCAGAAGAATGGGATAACTATTATACACGTCCATATTTTGACGAAAGCATTTCCAGGTAGATTAGACCCAAGTCTTTTCGCAGAAAATAATCAACCTCAGGGCATGAAGACAGTTATTCCCGCGCTGTCATCCTGACCACTTACAATTTCTTCAACCATCCGTTCTGAACGTTCGAGACGTTTGGTAAGTTTTTCGATGACCTGCCACTGCTCAGCCAAAACATCGCTGAGGTCCTGAATAGTCTTATCCTGCTCTGCAATATAGCCTTCGAGAACATTGATACGTTCACCTAACTCTTCCATCCTATTCTCTTTCAATTTTAAATCTCTGGATCACCTTAATGCCTCGCCTTTGTATCGATTTTAAACACCGACATACAAATAGAATATAAATATTTATTTTTATAATTCCAGAAATATGGATTAATGTACTGAGAACCTAATCTACAGTGATTTAGCTAATTTTTGCATTAGGCGTGAAGAGAGAAGTGTAGATAGACCTACACGAACGATGAAACAACGACAGGCAAGAATTAAGCTAAACAACTATAAAAGAGTCACACGATGAATGTAGAAATTGCCGCGTCACAAATGGAAGCTTTGGGGAAACCGAAAAGACTGGATATTTATCGGGCCCTTATTCGTGCCGGAAAAGAAGGTCTGTCCGTAGGCGCACTACAGGAAAAATTGGGAATTCCGGGATCAACCCTGTCTCACCATCTGAAAACGCTCATGATCGCTGACCTGATCACTCAGGAAAGGCAGGCAACGACCCTGATTTGTTGCGCCAACTACACATCGGTCCAGCAGTTGGTCGATTATCTTGTTTGCGAGTGCTGTGTCGACTCATCTCAAAATAGTGATGGCTGTGAAATCAATGCTTCGTTTGTGTGTAATTAAGCACGCCTGATTCGTAGCAACTGCTCAATTCAACAACAGGAGAAATCTATGGAGCGAGACAAAGGAAAATCGAAAAAAGCATCATCCCACAGTCAACAATGTTGCGGCGGATCACCAGAACACAATACCGCGGCCTGTTGCAAAGCGGATGAAGTTGCCAAGGAACAGGGACAAAAAGGCTGTGGCTGTTCATGCAGTTCCGCTGAAAATGTCTGATCCATACATAAATGAAAAAGGCGAAACACCTGGTTTCGCCCTTAACATAAACTTTTATCGCAGGATTAATCCTACAGAATTATTCCCACTCGATGGTTCCTGGTGGCTTTGAGGTGCAGTCATAGACCACCCGGTTGATGCCACGAACTTCGTTGATAATCCGGTTGGAAACACGTCCAAGGAAGTTGTGATCAAAGTGGTAATAGTCCGCGGTCATCCCGTCTGTCGAAGTAACTGCTCGCAGAGCACAAACGAAATCATAGGTTCTAGCATCGCCCATAACGCCAACGGTTCTGACGGGAAGCAAAACGGCAAAGGCCTGCCAGATTTCATCATACAAACCAGCTTTGCGGATCTCATCAAGATAAATAGCATCTGCTTTGCGCAGGATATCGCATTTCTCTGGCGTGAGAGGCTGTCCCGGAATACGGATCGCAAGGCCAGGTCCCGGGAAGGGATGACGATCAACGAAAGTATCAGGTAGACCCAGTTCACGTCCAAGGTCACGAACTTCATCTTTGAACAGCTCTCGTAATGGCTCAACCAGCTTCATGTTCATACGCTCTGGCAAGCCACCTACATTATGGTGCGATTTGATCGTTACACTCGGCCCCCCCGTAAAAGAAACGGACTCAATGACATCCGGATACAGCGTTCCCTGTGCAAGGAAGTCTGCGCCACCAACTTTGTTTGCTTCCTCTTCGAAAATATCGATAAAGAGACCACCGATGGTTTTGCGCTTTTTCTCTGGATCAAACTCATCCCCGAGAGCGTCAAAAAACTTGTCCGCAGCATCAACATGGATCAGTTCAATGTTGTAGTGATCACGGAACAAAGTCACGACCTGTTCAGCTTCACCCATACGCATAAAGCCAGTATCAACAAACACACAGGTAAGCTGTTCACCAATCGCTTCGTGCAACAGAACAGCAACAACAGAGCTGTCGACACCACCGGACAGGCCGCAGATTACTTTGCCATCGCCAACCTGCTCGCGGATCTTGGCAATTTCCTGATCTTTGAAGGCAGCCATGGTCCAGTCACCGGAACAGCCGGCCACGCCATGGGTAAAGTTCTTCAACAGCTGGGCGCCGTGGGGAGTGTGCACCACTTCCGGGTGGAATTGAACTGCATAAAAACGCTTTTCGTTATTTGCTACAGCCGCATAGGGCGCGCCTTCGGACGTTGCTACAACGCGAAAGCCCGGTGCCAGCTTGCCAACGCGGTCACCGTGACTCATCCAGACCTGTTCTTGCGTGCCGACATTCCAAACCCCGTGGAACAAGGCACAGTCTTCTTTGATATCAACGATGGCGCGACCAAATTCTTGATGGTCTGATGTTTCAACCTTACCTCCAAGCTGTTCCATCATGGTCTGCTGTCCATAACAGATCCCCAGAACCGGAATACCCATTTCAAACACCTTCTTTGGTGCAGACGGGGCATCGTCCCAGGTTACAGAAGCCGGACCGCCGGAGAGAATGATGCCCTTAGGGGCATAGCTTTCCAAAAGCGCGTCATCAACGGCGTTAAAGGGATGAATTTCGGAATAGACACCGCTTTCACGCACACGACGTGCAATCAGCTGGGTAACCTGTGACCCGAAATCAATAATGAGAATACGATCAGTCATGGATGGAACTCATGCTCCGCTATAAGCCCGATACCCGTAGTGGCACTTCCAGCTACTAGCATCCAGGGCGCGTTCAGTTTCACGCCCCTTACCTGCCGTAAAGCGCGACAAATGTCAAAGACAGAAACAGCCCTTTTGCCTGTTTTAGGCTCTTTTTACAGCAAGCCATAAAGGTCGTGTTTCTCTTTTCGCCGTCACTTTTTAGGCTACGAAAGAAAAACATCCAAAAACGAAACTATCCAGCGTCCAAGAATATGATCCGGGTTAGAATAGATCAGCTTTACGGTCATGAGAATCGACGTCACAACCAAAAGCGGCCGAATAATCCGCGCGCCGTGCTTCATGGTCATCTGCGCCCCCAAATAGCCCCCGACGATGGACCCACAGGCCATAATCAAGCCAACAGACCACACCAGACTGTCACCCACAATAAAGAACAGCAGCGAGGCAAAGTTGCTTGTAAAGTTCAACAGCTTTGCATGGGCCGTGGCTTTCAGGATGTTGTAGCCAAGCAAGGTCACAATTGCCAAGGTAAAGAACGATCCCGTTCCGGGGCCGAAGAAGCCGTCATAAAAGCCAATGCCCGTGCCAAAGAAGAAAGCAAAGACATTCCGACTGACCCTCTGATATCGATCTTCATCCCCCAGCTTACGTTGAAAGAGGAAATAGATCGCAATGGCTATCAACAAAAAGGGAATGGCATTGACCAGAAAGCTGCTATCAACCGATCGAAGGACAAGCACACCGGACGCCGCCCCGATAAAGGTCAGGACAATCGGCAGTATCCATGCCTTGATATCCAGATGACCTTTGCGAATGAAATTAAGCGTCGCGGAAAAGGTGCCAAAAGATCCCTGTAGCTTATTGGTTGCAATGGCCTGAACTGGCGAAAGTCCGACAGTCAACAGGACCGGTAGTGTAATCAGCCCCCCACCCCCGGCAATCGCATCAACAAAACCTGCGAAAAGCCCCGCAGCAAACATCAGAGCAAGAAGCTCGGGAGAAAAGAAATCCATTCTGGTGACCTGTCGGAAGAAAAGAGCCGAAAAATAAAATCGGAAAAACAGGATCTAGTCCTAACAAGCTTTTCTTAGCTTTGCACCAAAAGATATTATCCGATCAAGATTGTCCGCGCACAAATTGTTTTGGGTACAATCCCGAAATAGTCCAACGCATTACCGATTACGTCTGTCTTTCCAGTACCGCGCAAAAGAAACCGTCAAGGCCGTGTTGTGCGGGGGATACCTTCATTGTTTCGTCAATAAAGGCACAAGGTTCCATGCCCAGCTCGCTCCAAACCTTGCTGACAGGTACGCGTTGATAGTTCGGGTGTTTTGCAAGGAAGCTATCAATCTGATCCGTATTTTCCTCATCAAGAGCCGAGCAGGTCGCATAGATCAGGCGACCGCCAACCTTTACGCAGGACGCTCCTTGTTCCAGTACGGTCGCCTGCATTTCTCTGTAGTTTGCGAACTTTTCTGACGTAATGCGCAAACGTGCATCCGGCTGTCGCCGCCATGTGCCGCTTCCTGAACAGGGCGCATCGACCAAGACACGGTCAAAACCTTCGCCAGCGTCTTTTGCTGACATCTTCTTCAGATTATCTTTGTTCAGGGTCGCATAGCGGATGTTTTCAATACCTGCTTTTTCAACACGGGGTTCCGCCCGTTGAAGACGACGAGGATCAATATCCATGGCCACCAACTCCCCGTCGTTTTTCAGTAAAGCGCCCAAGGCAAGAGACTTCCCCCCGGCACCCGCACAGAGATCAAGCACAGACTGGCCCGGCGTCACATCACATAACAGAGCGATAAGTTGTGACCCTTCGTCCTGAACTTCAACCAGACCATCGCGAAAGGCTTTGCAGTTTCCGAGGGCTGTGCGCCCTTGAACCCGAATGCCCCAAGGTGAAAATTCTGTCACGGCCCCTTCGACATTATCTTTGCCGAGTAGCGCAATTGCCTGATCCCGTTCGCCCTTTAGCAGGTTCGCGCGCAGATCAAGGCTGGCCTGATGTTGTAAACCAGCAGCTTCTGTCTTGGCACCTTCGATACCAAACTGTTTTTCAAACAAAGCGTAGAGCCAGTCCGGTAGTTCCCCCTGAACCGATGCGGGCATATCCGGATGGTTTAGATCCTGCCCCTGTAACGTTGCCAAAGCTTCGTTTTCAAACTCGCTGAGGGCACGGGGGCTATAATCTCCACCGTCGCAAATTTCATCCAGTTCAGAAGCTTTCAAACCTTCAACCAGTGTTGCGTATGATAAAACCAGTGATCGACACCCGTCCCCAAGACCTGATTTTATTGTCCACCAATCCAGTCGACACTTGGATCTGATCACACCATAGACCCGTGCAGAGATATCCTTGCGATCTTTGGAACCAATAAAGCGCCGCGCCCGCAGGTAGCTGTTGACCACACGATCCATAGGCAGGGATGAGTCCATAACTTCGGTCAGAAGTTCGATTGAAGTTTGAATACGTCCAGAAGGTCTCACAACAGGTCTCGCGTTTATAATCGGGAATAAAAAGGGCGACACCCGGTACAGGAGGCCGCCCTTTAAAAAGGTGACTATGGAAAAATAGTCGATTAGGAGGCAGAAACCAAACGCTGATTACTACGCTCTAATATCTTAGGTCCTTAACCACCACTGCGATAGTTCGGGGCTTCGCGGGTGATTGTCACATCGTGGACATGACTTTCGCGCAGGCCAGCATTGGTGATTTTACAGAAAACGCAATTCTCGCGCATGTGATCAATGGACGGCGATCCGGTATAACCCATGGATGCTTTCAGGCCACCAACCAGTTGGTGAACGATTGCATTTGCCGGGCCTTTATAAGGAACGCGCCCTTCAATGCCCTCGGGAACCAGTTTCAGGTTGTCTTTTACATCATCCTGGAAGTAACGATCCGCAGATCCGCGCGCCATGGCGCCAACAGATCCCATACCGCGATAGGACTTATAGGAACGTCCCTGATAGAGGAAAACTTCCCCCGGGCTTTCATCTGTTCCACCAAGAAGCGAGCCAACCATAACCGCACGTGCCCCGGCGGCAATTGCTTTGGCAATGTCACCAGAGTTCTTGATACCGCCATCGGCAATAATGCCGACATTGCTTTTGTTCGCAACTTCGACCGCATCCATAATCGCGGTTAGCTGGGGAACACCAACACCGGCAACGATACGGGTTGTACAGATAGATCCCGGACCGATTCCGACCTTCACCGCATCGGCACCAGCCCCGATCAGGGCGCGTGTTGCTTCGGCGGTGGCAACGTTACCCGCAACAACCTGTGTTGTCGGATAGGCTTTCTTGATCTGCTCAACCGCGTTGATGACACCGCGGGAATGCCCGTGGGCCGTATCAACAACCAAAAGATCAACACCCGCGTCAATCAGGGCTTCTGCACGGGCGAAACCTTCTTCGCCAACGCCTGTTGCCGCCGCTGCGCGCAAGCGACCATGTTCATCTTTACAGGCAATCGGATGTTTCGCCGCTTTATCAATATCCTTAACGGTAATCAAACCGATACAGCGATAGTTATCATCAACCACCAGCAATTTTTCGATACGGTGTTGATGCAGCAAACGTTTCGCTTCATCACCCGTAATGCCCTCTTTCACTGTGACAAGGTTTTCGCTGGTCATCAGTTCGGAAATCGGCTGGTTCGGGTCTTGAGCAAAGCGCATGTCACGGTTGGTGATAATGCCTACCAGCTTGCCCGTTTTATCTTCGACAACCGGGAAACAGGAAAAGCTGACGCTTTCCTGAAGACGTTGAATATCAGCCAATGTCGCGCTGGGCGGGAAGGTCAGCGGGTCGGCAACCATACCGGATTCAAACTTTTTGACCTTGCGAACTTCACTGGCCTGTTCTTCGATAGAAAGGTTCTTGTGAATAACACCGATCCCGCCAAACTGGGCCATTGCAATCGCCAGACGGCTTTCGGTAACCGTATCCATGGCCGAAGAAAGCAACGGGATATTCAGTTCGAGAGAAGCAGTCAGCTTTGTGCGCGTATCTGCCTGTGCGGGAAGAACAGAGGATTCTGCAGGCTGGAGCAGAACGTCATCAAATGTGAGAGCTTCGCGGATGTGCATGTCAATCTATCCCTTAGACGCGAGGAAACCTTGTTTCCCGTATGGGTGCCACACCATAGTGGCTAAATCCGATTGACGCCGCATTCTACACAGAAGCGACCTAAAGCCAAGTGATTAAAAGATGACGATTCAATTATTTTATATGCTGATCAGGTTGCGCATAAAACAGAACGTCAAAAAGCCCTGAATTTTCAATTATAACATTAAATTTAACTATGATTTTTCTGGGCTTTTCAGCACTCTTCTCAAGCAGCTATAACGACCTTAATTTTCCTTGAAACCTGTCGCGACAAGGAACATTTCAGAAGAATCCTTGCGACTGGAATCTGGTTTGAAATGGCGCACGCTTTTAAATTTGGTTTTCACTAACTTCAACAACTCGGCCTGCGCCCCACCCTGTAAGACCTTACCGATAAAACTTCCGCCGGGAACCAGAACTTCCTCAGCAAACATCAGGGCGGTTTCCATCAGGCCCATAATCCGCAGGTGATCCGTCTGAGGATGGCCCGTTGCCGCCGCCGCCATATCCGACAGAACAATATCGGCAGGCCCGTTCAATTCAGTCTTAAGACGCGCAGGCGCATCGTCATCCATAAAGTCACCCTGCAGCAGAACAACCCCGGCAATCGGCTCGACCTCTTGGAGATCCATGCCCACGATATGCGCTCCGGGTCCACAGCGTTCAACAGCGACCTGACACCACCCCCCTGGGGCGCATCCCAAATCGACAATGCGGGAATTCTTTTTGAAAATTTTAAACTTGTCGTCGATCTGAGCAATCTTAAAGGCTGCCCGTCCCCGATAGCCGCGCTTTTTGGCCTCTTGGACATAGGGATCGTTGAGTTGACGGTTCAACCAGCGCGCAGAAGAGTTCGAGCGCCGAGCCGCAGTTTTCACACGGACTTTCAGTCCACGCCCCGAAGGATTACTGCTGGGACGAGAGCCGCCTTTTTTGGATTTACCTGAAGAGCTCATTCTTTCTCTTTCTAACTGGCACTTTCTAACTGCCGCTTTCTGACACATGATTATAGGGTCAAAAGACATAGTATAATATACACCAAACTTTATTGGCATAGTGTTTCATAGCAGGGCTATACATCAGGATTGATAAAACCTCAAATGCCGCATCGCCTTCCCTGATACAAAACAAGATATATAGTATCAGGTCGATCTTAAAATACAGGGTATTAAAATAGAGAGTAGAAGTTAAAACATTCTCTTCAGGAACCGTCCCCAGAGAAACCGTCTCCCTAAGAATTAATCTTGAAAACCAGTAAGGAACTTACCCCTCGTTGATCAGCTTGTAGAGAATACCTTCGCGCAGGCCTCTGTCGGCGACGCGCAGTTGTGCAACAGGCCACAGCTTGGCCAAGGCTTCGAAGATGGCACAGCCCGCCACCACAAGATCAGCACGCTGACTGCCGATACAGGGATTTGCCACCCGTTGGGCATAGGTCATGCTGGCAATCTTGTGACAGAGACCAATGGCGGTATCGCAATTGATCAGGGTACCATCAACCCGGTTGCGGTCATAGCGCGGCAGCTTTTTATACACCCCGACCAGTGTCGTTACCGTGCCGGATGTGCCCAACAGCTGTAACTTGCCGTCGCGCACTCGTTGGGCAAAGCCGTGTTTTTGTTCAAAGATCAAGAAGTCATCATAGATTTCCTGAACCATCTGTTGATAGGTTTCCGGCGTGATATCCCGTCCGCCGTATTTCTCGGCAAGGGTTACAACCCCTTTGGAAACCGAATACCAGTCTTCCATAACAGGATTGGGCACCACAGGCTTTGAGGGAATCGGTTTAGGGGTATGCGATTTAGCAGTATCCGATGTCGTTTCTTTATCGCCCTGACGAATCCAGCTTACTTCGGTACTACCCCCGCCAATATCAAAGATCAGGGCTTCGGGCAGGTCCGGGTTCAACAAAGGCGCACAGCCCATAATAGCCAAGGCTGCCTCTTCCGAGTTATCGATAATTTCCAGATCCAGCCCGGTTTCCTGCTTAACGCGTTTGATAAAATCATCCCCGTTTGCCGCCCGGCGGCAAGCCTCGGTCGCGACACAACGCAGTTTTGTCACACCACGGCGTTTGAGTTTGCTGGTACAGATCTTGAGCGCAGAAAGCGTACGGCGCATGGCCTCTTCCGACAGGTTTCCTGTCTGACTCAGCCCCTCGCCCAAACGGACAATGCGGGAAAAGGTATCAAGAACACGAAAGTTTTTACGGCTGGAACGCGCAACCAACAGGCGACAGTTATTGGTCCCCAAATCTATTGCGGCGTAAACATTGTTGTCCGCCCGTTTAGCCGCCTTTTTGTACAAGGCTTTTTTACGGGCCTGCGAAGTAACCGTCAAAAATTCTGCTCCTGATCCAACCGGACAACCATCCGGCACTCCCTTCTTACGAATTCAAGGGGGCAAAGATCAACCATCTATTCACCATTAGAGCCTGAAAAATGCCCCAAAAGCAAAAAAACATCACAGGACGTAAAAATGTGTTGTAAGATTTGAGCCAAGGGACTATATGAAGCCCCGCAAGTCACCGTTATCAGCAAGTCTGGCTTAGAGTGATCATCCAATGATCATCGTGATCTGCCAGAATTTTTAAGCGCTGAACCCTGATCCGGGATAGTTTAACGGTAGAACTAAGGACTCTGACTCCTTCAGTCCAGGTTCGAATCCTGGTCCCGGATCCATTTCACACATATAATTAAATAGAATCAAGCACTTATCACATAACACATTATGTTTCCCATTAAGTTTATGCGTATTTTTGGGTAACAAATTGGGTAACATGTTTTTATTTACACTCATCAATCCAATCAACAAAATGTTGTCCCATCATCGACACTCTTCATTTTTAAAAGGGAATTTATAAAGAACCTTGACGACCAAAGGAATAGTTTGAGAACTTTGCAACAATTAGACTTCAAGAGGTTCATATGATTGATCGATGGTTGCAACCTGTATTGCTTTTTACATTTATTGCATTCGTAATCTGCTGGATTTTTGCAGTCATTCATATGGTCGAAGGCGAAAATGCTCTTAAGGAAATACAGTGGGAAACACTTGTTGCAGGTATTCTTGGGTTGGTTGGTGGTTCTCTCGCATATTATGCTGCTCGATTACCACACCTTCAGAATATAGAAAAAAACACAATTGATTACATTGGAAAGCATTATGAAGAAATACAAAGAGATACTAATTTCATTCAATATTATAAAAAAATAGTCGCATATCATAACCAAGATGATGATGCCTTTAATGAGAACCGATATACTAGCGAAGATTATGATAAGCTTTACCTTGCTGTCGGTGACTTTATATCAGGCATCGAAGATTTTTGCATAAACGTTGATGTGATAGACGTTAATCTGAGAACAGCAATACTAAAAATTCATAAGAAAGTTATGAAAATTAAAGCTTCTGTGCTAGCAGCAGAAGATAATGCTGACATTAATGTAGTTCCCACATTTTTTGATGTTTTGAGTATTATCAAAAACGAAACACCTAACCCGATTAAAAATAATCAGGCGAGAGATATTAATAAATTTATGGATGAAATTTCTCCTCTGCTTCATGAGCTCCGTATTAATTGCAATGCTTTTTACCCAGGGCATTAAATTGATAACATTCATCTCTTCCTATCCATCCAGTAGGTCTTCATACCCTCGGCGGTACCACGCCAGTGTAAGGGATTTATGTAATCAATCTCGGCGAACGACGGACCGTTTTCTATTATTCCCTATAACTCTTCCAGCTTGTTAGTTGAGTGGTTCTTACTGTTGCTTGGTAGCTGGCTTGCGACGCCTGAATTGTTAACTTTTTAGGAACGTCTTGAAGTCTGCTCACACAATAGTTACATCCAGACTTACGAATTGGATGATATGGTTCAATTCATCATTTAATTTAGAAAGAATCTTTTCACAGGGAATGTCACATGTCTTTCAAGCAGTCTTTAAAAGTTCTTCCAACTGGTCTTGCGGCTTTGGCGCTATCGTTGACTGTATCAATGGCAAATGCCGCCGAATACGATATTGACCCGACCCACTCTTTTATCAATTTCAAAACCAAGCACCTTGGCTTTAGCTGGCTATCCGGTACTTTCAACAAGATTTCCGGCACCATGGACTTTGACCCTGCGGGTGGCGCAGACCAGAAAGTTAATCTGGTGATTGATACAACAAGTCTGGACACCAACCACGCCGAGCGCGACAAGCATCTGCGCAGCCCGGATTTCTTTGATGTGGAAAAGTACCCGACGGCGACCTTTGTCAGCACAGGATACAGTGGCGATGCCAACGGTGGGACGCTTTCCGGTGATCTTACCCTGCACGGTGTTACCAAAAACATTTCTTTTGACGTCACCAAAATCGGTGAAGGTGATGACCCATGGGGTGGCTATCGCGCCGGTTTCGAAGGCAGCTATACCCTGAAACGGAGTGATTTTGGCATGGACTTTAATCTTGGCCCTGCGGCAGAAGACGTTCAGGTTGATCTCTTCATAGAAGCCATCAAAAAGAAATAATCAAAGCGCTTATCAGTGATGATACGCAATTCAACAGATAGCTATGGGCTGGTCAGCAAGTTGCTGCACGCGCTCATAGCTTTTTCCATTATCGGCCTGATCAGTCTTGGTTGGTGGATGGTCGGACTCAGCTATTATGACGCCTGGTATCACACGGGTCTGGAACTGCACCGTGCCATTGGCATCTGTGTGCTGTTACTGGCCTCTGTCTTTGTGATCTGGAAAGTGATTTCCCCCTCGCCCGGTCTTCAAAAATCGCTCAAGCCGATGGAGAAAGTCGGCGCAAAAGTGGTGCACATCATCTTGCTGCTTTCCATGTTTGTCGTGCCCCTGACTGGCTATGCCATTTCAACGTCATCGGGAAGCGACTTTACTTTTTTCGGGCTTTTCGACATTCCCGCGCTCACAGCAATTTCCGATGCAACCCGTGATCTTGCCATCAGCCTGCATTACTACATTGCCTACGGCTTGATCGCCGTAATCCTGCTCCACGCCGGGGCGGCCTTCAAGCATCAGTTCATCGACAAAAAAGGTACGCTCAAGCGTATGTTTTAAGAGGTATGTAACGTTGCTCTAACCAAGTCGAGACAGGCCAAGATACATGAGGGAGCGCAAGCTCCCTTTTTCTTTTGATTTTGTCTAACAGAGAACTGGTCTTAAACTGCAGAGCTAAATAACGGGGCTTAGATGACAGGAACTTAGCTTACAGGGCGGGCATGATCCCGGATAATGCGTTCAATTTCCGCAAGGGCAAATCTGGCAATCTTCTTTTGCGCCTGCCTTTGTGTCTCGGACGTTGTTTCCAGATCCCCCAGGATCATAATGTTTTCATCATTCAGATTATTGGCTGGCCCCGTATAGTTAAAGGACCCGCCAATCACCACCTGTCTGTCCAACACCATCAGCTTGTGGTGCAACTTGCCAAGCTGTCCGCGCTTATGCACAAAGAACAGATCAGCTCCCTTGGCCTTGAGATCATCGACGGGTGCCCAGTCCTGACTGCCCTGCCCACCGTCAAAAACACCCTGTATTGGCATATCAAGATCAAGCAGACGCAACATGGTGTCATCAATCCCCGATGACTTTGAAAAGGTAAAGATCGCAAAATCAATCCGCTCGCGTGCCTTGAGCATCTGTTTCATAATTTCCATTTCCGGGCTGTGGTCCGGTGCAAAAAGAACGCGGATAGGCACATCAGAAACAACAGTGTCCATCGGTGCCTGATCATGACCTTCATTCCGCTTGCCAAAATGTCCGCGCTGGATTTCCGCAAACTCCCGACTGTAGATCTTGGCCACCTTCTTATCGTGGATGATAATCACATGGTTCAGGTTATTGTGCGTACCGGTCGGCGTGAAATTAGTTGAGCCAGTTAAAACAGAACCGCCATCCCGAACAATGAATTTCTGATGAAAAATCTTCGAATTGTAATCAACTTTCACATCAATTTTGGCACGCAGGATTGCATCGTGCACCTGTCTGTTTACTTCATGTTTGCCGCCCATAGCCCAGGGATCGGTCCGTGCCATCGCTGCCTTGAGATAGCTTTGCTCAATCACTATCCTGACCCGGACTTTGCGTTGCCGGGCACGAATGATCGCCTTGGCAATGGTTTCATTTTCCAGCTCCTGCACCGCGATATCCAGACGCTTTTGTGCCCCGTCGATAAAACCGACGATCACCGCTTCCAGTTCATCCGGCGCGCCCAGACCTTCCGGCCCCGCATGAAACTCTACATTTCCAACACGAACACCCATCGCTTTTCTCCCCGTTCACCCATGACACACTTAACATACCACAACAGTGCAACAGGTTCATGACCAATCAACCTTTGCGCGTTATTTGGAAAGCAACTTCCGAACCACCATCCGTCCATTCTTTCAGTAAAAGGTGTGAAATCGACCAAGGATATCAGCGGCTATGATATTATGTTTTCTTCGCGCCAAAGCTGTGTTTGAATAACATTTTCTTTCCCAATCATTCCTTTCGAAAACATGAATCAAGCTGATAAAATTACAATCTCTCGCATTGTTAAGGTCAACCACGCAGGGGAATACGGGGCGATCAGGATCTATCGCGCCCAGGTATGGGTTGCCCAATTCCTTTATCCCGAAATCGTGACATTTCTAAAAGAAACACTTGAACACGAAATCAATCACTGTGCGCTCTTTAGATCCGCGATGCCTGAACGCAATTCTCGTCCCTGTCGCATTATGGGGCTTTGGGGGAATGGTGGTTTGCTTCTCGGTTTTGTGACATCACTGCTCGGGCGTCAGGGGATTTGGCTCTGTACCGCCGCAGTCGAAAAGGCAGTCCACCACCATCTGAAAGATCAGTTGTATTTTCTAAAGGATAAAGATCTCGCGCTCTACTCTTTGATACAGGATATACAGCAAGAAGAACTCTCTCACCTGCAACACGCCGAAGACCATATCACGGTCAATTCGCCATGGGCTCGGTTGCTTACACGCTCTATTACTTTGGCAACCAATGCTGTTATCTGGTTATCAACATGGGGTGATTCCAGCAAAATGGCTAGAAGCCTCAAAGACAATAGCAATAAGAGATAATACCAATAGGGGATAAAACCCTGCCTCTCCTCATGATCTATCAAAATGCAGTATCTTATGGGGAATTGAAACCCGAAAAAGATCCCCCATATGAGATAGGAACAAACAAAGTGATCTTGCGAAAACTCTAATTTCTATGATGGGACAGCATGTTTAACGCATCGAAACTAATCAATGAAGTACTTGGCGCAGCTGGTGGTGCTACTGGGGGAACAGGTAGTAGCTCTGCCATGCAAAAGGGTAAGGAGTACCTCTCTAATAATGCTGGTGGTCTGGCTGGCGGCGCAGTCGCGGGTGGCCTCGCCGGGTATATGATGGGATCCAAGAAGGGTCGCAAGATGGCAAAGAAAACCGTTCAGTACGGCGGCCTCGCCCTTGTTGCCGGGCTGGCGTACAAGGCTTATAGCGATTGGCAAGGCAACAAAAATGCTGCCCCTCAACAAGGGATGGACCACGGAACTGGAGCAGGACAAATGCACGGGCAGGTATCTGGACATGCCCACAATACGCAAACACCGCCTCCCTCACAACAATATACCGCACATCAGACACCACAACAGGCGGCTATTGTACCGCCCGTTCCCGAGGATTCAGCCTTTGCTGTAGAAGCGGAAACAGAAACAGCAAACAGCTTTGGCGCCGCACTGGTATCAGCTATGATTGCAGCGGCAAAAGCAGATGGTCAGATTGATAGCGCGGAACAGGATGCGATCTTTGGCAAAATTGACGAACTTGGTCTGTCCAATGATGAAAAAGCCTTCCTGATGGATCAACTGCGCAGACCACTGGATATCGACAGTCTGGTTGCCTTGGCACAAAACAAGGAACAGGCCGTCGAGCTTTACGAGGCTTCCCTGATGGCAATTGAAGTAGATGATCCTGCTGAACAGGGATATCTGAGCATGTTTTCTGCGCGCCTGAAACTGGAGCCGGAACTTGTTTCACATATCCATGGGTCTGTCGCCCAAGCTGTCCACGCTTAAAGTTAGCCACTTTACTTAACTCTTGCTCATCGTTCGTATAGAAGCCCTAAACTTCTCTCTTCATGCCTTGAGCAATAGTCCCTTAAAATAACTATAAAAAGCCAAGATTTTGCTTGGCCTAGAAAGACAAAAAAGGGCTTTGAAAAAATCCAAAGCCCTTTTCTATATCTTGTTTAGATAAGCTTTAACTTGCCTCTGCTTGTCCTGAATCACGATCCATAAGGCCGGAATAGCTTGGCATCAGACTAATCAGATGTTTGCTGTAGTCATGTTGTGGCGCTTTGAATAGCTCTTCCGTATCAGCTATTTCAACCATCTTGCCTTTGGACATGACGCCAACACGATCACACATCTGGCGGATCACCGGTAGATCATGGCTGATGAACATCATGGTCAGACCGAGTTCTTCCTGCAGATCTTTCAACAGATTGAGGATCTGGGCCTGAATAGAGACATCCAAGGCGGATGTCGGCTCGTCACAAATAAGAAACCGCGGACGCGTTGCCAGTGCACGAGCGATAGAAATACGCTGGCGCTGCCCGCCGGAAAATTCATGCGGAAACTTAACAGCTGCCTTTGCCCCCAGACCAACGTGGTCGAGAAGATCATCAACAATCTGACGTGTCTCTGCTTCGGAACTTGTCAGCTTATGAAAGCGAATAGGCTCTGCAATAATATCCCGGACCTTCATCCGCGAATTCACAGATGAGAAGGGATCCTGAAAAATCATCTGCATCTGACGACGATGCACATTAAGTTCACGACGCTTTTTGATTTTGGTCAGATCAGTGCCCGCGAAATTAATAGAACCGCCAGCAACCTTGTAAATAGATGTCACCAAGCGCGCGATCGTGGATTTACCTGATCCAGACTCCCCGACGATCCCAAAGCATTCACCATCACGGATATCAAAGCTGACGTTATCAACGGCGCGAACTTCGCTTTTCCCGCCACCGAACATACCGCCGGATTTAAAAATCATCTCAAGGTTATCTACCTTGAGCAAAGGTCCATCACTTTTGCCAAAGTCACGGGCCTTGCCCAGCCAGTGTGTGTTCAGGTCAAGTTCTTTACACTCACCGACCGCTTCAATGCTTTCCACCACAGGGAAGCGATGAAGCCGAACATCCGGGCGTGGCACAGCAGAAATCAAGCTACGGGAATAGGGATGATCCGGATTGCCAAGGATTTTGGCTGTCGGCCCGGTTTCCACCACGACACCACGGTACATCACAGCAACGCGGTCCGCGACTTCGGCAATCACGCCCATATCGTGGGTAATGATAATCATGCCAACGCCTTTTTCGCGCACCAGTTTCTTCAGCAGGTCGAGAATCTGGGCCTGAATAGAAACATCGAGTGCTGTCGTTGGCTCATCCGCCAGAATAACATCAGGCTCGGCACACAGGGCCAAAGCAATAACCACACGCTGGCGCATACCACCAGAGAACTGGTGCGGATAGTGATCCACCCGCACAGACGGGTCCGGAATACCAACCTGATCAAGAAGTGAAATCGCGCGTTCACGTGCTTCGGCATCAGACAAATCCAGATGGGTTTGAATAGTGCCCATCAACTGGGATGCGATGGTCTCAAGCGGGTTGAGAGATGTCAGCGGATCCTGAAAGATCATGCCAACCCGTTTACCCCTTATCTTTCGCAGTTCCGTCTGCGACTTGCCGATAATCTGTTCACCTTCGAGGAAGACTTCCCCACCGCCAACGCGGCCGGGACGTTCCAGCAAGCCAACCACAGCATTCCCAATGGTGGACTTACCTGCACCGGACTCGCCAACAACACCCAGGATTTCCCCTGCCGCGACGCTCAAGTTCACGTCCTTCGCCGCAACAACATCACCATGGCGAGAGGGGAACTCAACAACGAGATCTTTGATATCCAGTAATTCTTTACTCATGACATCACTCCCAATCAGCGCAGTTTCGGGTTCAGGGCATCACGAAGCCAGTCACCCAGAATGTTAACGGAAAGAACAAGAACAACCAAGGCTACACCCGGGAAGATGGTTATCCACCACTCACCAGAGAAAAGATAGTCATTCCCTATACGAATAAGCGTACCCAAAGACGGTGATGTTGGCGGTACGCCGACCCCCAGGAAGGAAAGCGTTGCTTCGGTAATAATTGCCAGCGCCAGCTGAATGGTAGCGATAACCAGAACAGGTCCCATAACGTTCGGTAGAATGTGACGGATCAGAATAATCCAGTCTGGCAAGCCAATCACCTGCCCCGCCTGAACGTATTCCTTATTGCGTTCAACCATGACAGAGCTACGAACAGTTCGTGCATACTGCACCCAGAAGCTCAGGCCAATTGCAACAACAAGTACATAGACCGCCAGTTCATCATGCACCTCACGCGGCATAACACCACGGGCAATACCGTCAATAAGAAGAGCAATCAAAATCGCAGGGAATGATAGCTGAACATCTGCAACACGCATCAGGAAAGAATCAATCATGCCACCAGCATAACCAGAAATTAATCCAACAGTAATTCCCAGAACAGCGGCCAAGCCGACAGAGGCAAAGCCCACAATCAGGGAAATCCGTGAACCATAAAGGATCGTGGAGAAAACATCCCTGCCCTGATCATCCGTCCCCAAAAGATAGGTGGCTTTGCCATCAGCTTCCCATGCAGGTGGCAACAGGCCATCAAAAAGATCGACAGTTGCGAGATCAAAGGGATTATGCGGAGCCACAAAGTTGGCAAAGATCGCGCCAAAGACAATTACAAAAGTCAGGATGGCAGCAACTATTGCGCCCGGTGATCGCTTGAAATTATACCAGAGATCACTTTCACGGAAGCGCGTGATAAATGATGGTGCTTCGCTTGAAATATCACTCATTAGCTCTGTACTCGCAAACGGGGATCAACAACAAAATAGAGGATATCGACGATCAGGTTGATCACAACAAAAACAAAGGCAATCAATAGCAGGTATGCCGCCATAACCGGAATATCCACTTCGGATACAGCCTGAATGAACAGTAATCCCATACCGGGCCACTGGAATACGCTTTCGGTAATAATCGCGAAAGCTATAATCGACCCCACCTGCAAACCGATAATTGTAATCACGGGAACAAGAGTATTACGCAAGGCAATCGAAAAATTAATCAGTCTCGGGCTTAGGCCACGGGCGTGAGCAAACTTGATATAATCCGTACGCAGAACTTCAAGCATTTCAGCACGGACCAGACGCACAATCAAAGTCATCTGGAATACCGCCAGTGTAATCGCCGGCAGGATAATAGACTTCAAGCCACTGGTTGTCAGAAATCCAGTGCTCCACCAGCCTAGCTCAACAACCTCTCCGCGTCCGAAGGTTGGTAGCCATCGCAAAGTGACACCAAAGAACAGAATTAACAAAATACCAATAAGAAAAGTCGGCAACGATACGCCTACCAGTGATACAGTCATAAAACTGCGACTAAAAAATGACTTCGGTTTTAGCGCGGTGTAGATCCCCATAGGAACCCCCAACACCAAGGCCAGAACGGCAGAAACCAGAGAGAGTTCCAAGGTAGCAGGGAAACGTTCCGCAATCAGGCCACTTACAGGCTGTCGCAGACGATATGACATACCAAAATCGCCCTGTACTGCGTTTGAAATAAAACGCCCGTACTGAACAATAAATGGGTCATTTAACCCCAGAGTCTCAGTCAAGGCCTCTCGCTCTTCGAGCGTTGTATCCTGACCAACCATATTGTTAATGGGATCTCCGACAAACCGGAAAAGAGCAAAGGCAATCAAGCCAACGACCAGCATCACGACAATCGACTGTAACAGTCGCATCGACACAAACTTGAACATAACGTCCCCTGTTAACTAGGCCCCAGTATAAATTGAACTGGTATAAATTGAGCCAGTAAAAACGGGGGCCTCCACCACACTGAGGCCCCCTGTATCACAACTCGTTCAAGAGTTACTTGCCTACCACAACATAGCGCAGGTCAAGAACGTTATCTGCACGCTGTGACAGTTCTACACCATCACGTACCCCCCAAGATAGAGGCTGTTGGTGAAGAGGAAGATAACCAACGTCTTCTTTAAGAATAGAGAAAGCTTCGGCTACCATTTTCTGGCGTTTAGCTTGATCTGTTTCTTTTTCAACGTTACCAGCGATCTCATCAATACGTGGGTTGGAATAACGACCATAGTTAAATTGGCCCGTTTTCTTTTCCGTATCGAAAGAAGACATCAAGTTATAGAGAACGTTATGCACGTCCATAGAACTTGGTGTCCAACCCAAGAGATAGAAAGAAGTGTCATTGCCGTTCTGAGGGCTTACTTTCGCGAAGTATTTGGATTTAGGCTGAGCATTCAAATCAACCTTGATACCAACACGAGCAAGCAGACCAACAACAGCCTGACAGATTTTTTCGTCATTTACATAACGGTTATTTGGGCAATCCATCCCGAGTTCAAAACCATCAGGATACCCGGCTTCAGTCAGTAATGCCTTGGACTTTTCAGGATCATATTCGAACGGGTTGTTCAGATCTGAATCGTGACCGTTGATCTGCGGTGCAATCAAAAGACCTGACGGTACAGCGGCGCCACGCATGATTTTCTTGTCAATTGCATTCAGGTCAATCGCATGCGCCATAGCAGCACGAACGCGTTTGTCTTTAAGTGGATTTTTGCCCTTGATGTTGGAGTAGAGCAACTCGTCACGCCACTGATCCATACCCAAGAAGATGGTACGTGCTTCAGGACCAGTCAAAGGACGGACACCATCGGCATCTTCCAGACGGTTCCAGTCCTGTACAGGAACCGGGTAAACCAGATCAAGCTCACCAGAAATAAGAGCGGCAACACGGGTTGCACCCTGCGCGATTGGTGTGAAGTGAACTTCTTTGACGTTTGTTGGAATATCTTTCCAGTAGCCGTCAAAACGCTTGAAGGTAGAACGGACGTCAGGTTGACGCTCAGCAAGGATGAATGGGCCTGTACCGTTTGCATTCTGAGCAGCAAAAGTAGCTGTGGAATCAGCTGCTTTCGGGCTAGTTGCTTCTGTCGCACCATTTGCTTCTGACCACTCTTTGTCCATCATGTAATAGAACACGAGTTCACGTGGCAGAATTGGGTTTGGAGCTGGTGTTTCAACTTCAATGGTGTAGTCATCAATTTTCTTGATATCTTTCATACGACCACCATAACCCTTCATGTCAGAGCCATCAGTAAGTGTACGCTTCCAAGAGAAGATCACATCATCTGCGTTGAAGTCGTTGCCGTTGTGGAACTTAACACCTTCACGAAGTTTGAAAATCCAGGTTGTTGGACCTGTATTTTCCCAACTGACAGCCAGACCAGGCTTGAGCTCAAGGTTATTATCGTAATAGGTCAGACCTTCATAGACATTCCCAAGATAACCTAATGTAAAGGTCTCATTCAAACCGTGCGGATCAAGTGACTGAACATCCCCCTGGAATGACCACTTGAAAGTTTCGGCATTCGCCACCCCTGCACCAAGAGCAAGTACACATGCACTTGCTGCGAGAAAAGTTTTAATCTTCATATTGATACTCCCTGTATTTTTACTCTACTAGTTTTTATAACTCTACTGCTGATCTTTTTTATTTTTAACGATTTATCGGCATCGCTGTTTCAACAAGTTTAGCCCAATAAGAACATCCTATGGGAATTATTTCGTCGTTAAAGTTGTATTTTGGGTGATGAACCGGGGCGGTATCCCCGTTGCCCAGGAAAATAAAGGATCCCGGACGCGCATTGAGCATAAAGGCAAAGTCCTCGCCCCCCATAGTCGGATTTGCATCCGTATCCACTTTGTCTTCGCCTGAAATGCCAGATGCAATATCCACAGCAAAAGCTGTTTCTTTCTCGTGGTTCATCACCACAGGATAGTTACGTGTGTAATCAAGAACAGCCGTCGCACCATGTGCCTTTGCAGTGTGCTCAACGATTTCCTGAATTCGTTTTTCAGTCTGATCACGAACAGACTCACTCAAAGTACGGACAGTACCATTCAGACTTGCCGTGTCCGGGATAACGTTGAAGGCCGTTCCGGCATTACAGGTTGTTACGGAAACAACCACAGACTCTATCGGATCCACATTGCGCGAAGCAATAGACTGCAAAGCCAGAATGATATGGCTGGCAATAACAATCGGATCAATGGTTTCATGAGGTTTTGCCGCATGACCACCAGAAGCCTGAATATCAATGGTAAAGATATCAGTTGCGGCCATCAGGGCGCCCGGGCGTGTTCCAAAACTTCCCACAGGAACACCCGGCCAGTTGTGCAAACCGTAAACTTCCTGAATATCAAAACGATCCATCATGCCATCATCAACCATTTCACGGCCGCCGCCGCCGCCTTCTTCAGCAGGTTGAAAGATAACAGCAACAGAACCGTCAAAATTTCTTGTCTCAGCTAGATACTTGGCAGCCCCCAGTAGCATTGCGGTATGACCATCATGACCACAAGCATGCATTTTACCATCTACTTTGGAAGCATACTCCAGACCTGTTTCTTCATGAATTGGCAAAGCATCCATATCGGCACGCAAGCCAATAACTTTACCAGATGCAGTCTGGTTACCTTTGATAATTCCGACAACACCAGTACGACCAATACCGGTAACAACTTCATCCAGCCCGAATTCTTTAAGCTTTTCAGTTACAAAGCTTGCAGTTTCTTCAACATCAAACAAAAGTTCAGGGTTCGAGTGGATCTCACGACGCCACCCCGTAATTTCATCATGAAGTTCAGCAAACCTGTTTATAATCGGCATTTATTATTCCTTAATTTGGTATCTCTACTGTACGTGCTTAAATTATTCTAATTTACTTCAATAGGCTAACTGGCCAGTCGCTCAATTAAACGGCGCTGAAAATCAACCCCGGCATTTAGTTGTTCAACGGACAGGTATTCATTGGCAGCATGCGCCTGAGCAATATCACCAGGACCGCAAACAATTGTCGAATAACCACCATCCTGAAATTGTCCAGCTTCCGTACCATATGATACAACGTGTTCCGCATTATCACCTGTTATCTGGCGGACCAGTCTTTCAGCTTGGCCATCATTTTCCCGACGGCAGCCCGGCACATTCCCTGTTATTTCGATCTCAATTCGTGCAGATGGGGCAACACGCTTCATCTCTGCTTCCAACTCTTCAGCATAGGCACGATAAGCATCCAGATAAGCCATCGGGTCTTCTTGAGGCAAAGCACGAATATCTGTCGTAAAAGAGCAATCTTTCGCAGTTATATTACTGGCGGTCCCGCCTTCTATGACACCACAGTGCAAAGTGGTATAGGCCGGATCAAACAAAGCATTCTCGGGTAGCTTTTCTGTTCGTGCTTTATTTTCCAGCATTTTTTTCTCGTGCCAGACAACAAGCTTAGCTGCAACAAGCACTGCGGATACACCAGTGTGAACAAGGCTGGAATGGACTTCAAACCCTCGGACTCGTGTTATCAGTCCCAAAGCACCTTTATGACCGGATACCACCTTCATCATCGTTGGTTCACCAACAATGACGGCTTCAGCTTTAACCTTTGGTGCCATATCAGCAATCATAAACGGCGCCCCAAGACACCCGACTTCCTCATCATAAGAAAGTGCAAGGTGTATCGGACGGTTCATTTTAGCCTCGATCATATCAGGTACCAGCGATAAGGCTATGGCCGAAAAAGCTTTCATATCAGCAGTTCCCCGACCATAGAGAAGACCATCTTTTTCAACGACCTCAAAGGGGTCAGTATCCCAAGGTTGTCCTTCGACAGGCACAACATCTGTATGCCCAGATAAAACCACGCCGCCATCTGTATCAGGGCCAATGGTTGCCCATAAATTGGTCTTGGAGCCATCAGCATTTGGAACGCGTTTGGAGGCAATACCGTGTGAGCTTAAATACTCTTCAACAAACTCTATAAGAGGAATATTGCTGTTTCGCGATACAGTATCAAACGAAACCAGCTTGGTAAGCATTTCTTTTGCCGAGTAATAATCAGCCACAGGCAACTCCCTCAAGCCACTTATGAGAATCATTTGAAAAGCAAGCAGCCAACAAAACGTATCTGTGCAGGTGGGTAAGAAGGCCACGATCCAGGAATTGAATCAACGTATAATGATGTATATAGGTATACAAAAAAAGCATAATGGATATTTACTCATGCGAATGCGACAACTTGAGGCTTTCCGGGCCACAATTCTGAATGGCACTATTTCTTCTGCTGCCAAAAGCTTGAAAACAACGCAGCCTACGATCAGCAGACTCCTCGCAGATCTGGAATACTCTCTTCAGCTAAATTTGCTACACCGCCGCAAAGGACGTGTTGTTCCAACGCCCGAAGGAATGGCTTTTTACCGTAAACTTGATGAAGTCTTTGATGCTTTCTCAAAACTCAAAACTGTAGCCGAAGATATCTCACGAGATAAACAACAGGAAATACGGATTATTTCACTTGGTGCCATCTCTGTCAGTGTCGTACCCGAGATCATCGAAGAGTTTACAGCAAATCATCCCGACATAAATATTACCCTTAACACAATGGATGTCGAAAGCTATTTCAAAACGCTTATGGACGACGATCTCGACATTGCCTTTGGCAACCAGATGGGGCAACAGCCAGGTGTCGAACAAGTCACCCTGGCCAAAGTTGATTATATCTGCGCACTCACCCCTCAACATCCTTTGCGCGAGAAGACGATTATTTACGAAGAAGATTTAATCGGCGAAAGGCTCATTGCACTGGACAGTGATGATGTTCTCGCCTTTCATCAGCATACCGACCTCTACAAACGGATAAAGCCTGTCACCCAGTTCAGTACCCGACATTCTGCAAATGCCTATTCACTTGTAAATAAAGGCCTGTGCTGCGGCGTGCTGGAACCCTTCTCTGCCCCGATCTGGGCAACAATGGGAGTAAACATCAGGCCCTTTAGACCCGTCATATCCTATAAATATTCCGCATACTTCAAGAAAGACAGAAAGCAAAGCTGGGTTGTCAGAGAGCTTTTGGAAATTGCAGGGCGCAAGTTCAAAAAATATGAAACAACGCCACAACAAAAAGTCGACTAAAATCAACAAGAAAAATAGAGGAGTATGAGCATTTTATACGTCTATTTCACAGATGCTTTCGACTGGCTGTAAAGCTCGGCATTAAATTCGTAGAAAATAGGCACACTTGCAGCACCGTGAGCTGGCGCGGACGGAGCACTAACACCCAAAAGTACACGTTGTTCAATTGGTTTCAACTGTGTCACAACAGATGGCAACAAAGGCATCATCTCTTCAAGTAAGGCTTCTGCAATTTTGGGCGGTAACAGCCCCCCGATAAAAATCACTTCAGGATCAAAAGAGCTTTCTAGCGCCAAAATGCCTACACGCAATTTTTCCGCTGCTTCTTTGAGCCAACTCATAAAAGCAGGGTTCCTTTGTTCATACAAATCCATCAGATGATCCGGCGAACTATGATCTGTATCTCCTTCGCCCAAAGCTTGATAGGCAGCGCGTAAAGAAACATATCGTTCGAAACAACCGCTGTTCCCACATTCGCATTGCTTCCCATCTGTCTCAACAAGAATATGACCTATTTCACCTGCAGCGCCCCTTGCGCCATGATAGACCTGACCATTTAAAAACAGGCCTGCGCCCAGTCCCATACCAATAAAAACATAGACAAAATTATCAAATCGCTTGCCAGCACCATGCAAGCGTTCAGCAATTGCCGCAGCATTTGCGTCATTCTCGACAATAACAGGCAAACCCAAGTGCGCAGATAACTTTTCTTCCAGTGGAAAATTCACCCACCCGGGGCCAACACCCGTTGGGCCACTGATATCAAAAGGCCCAGGAATAGCGACCCCGACACCAAATACCCGTTCTTTTTCAACCCCCGCGGTTTCGATTACCTGATCAACAAGTCTGGCCAGAATCTCTACGCCTTCTTCAGGTGATGGACGAGATACATCCTGTTGTATTCTGGCAATTTCTTCACCGGCAAGATTAACAACAATGGCCAGGGCAAGTTGATGATCCATCTGCATGCCAACAGAAAATCCCCCCTGAGAATTCAACCGATAGGGACGTGCAGGCTGCCCTCTTTTTGCTTTCTGTGGTTCACCCGCAATCAGCAATCCACGTTGCTCCAATTCGGCAACAAGATTTGAAATTGTCTGTACGGAAAGGGCCGTTACCCGGGTGATTTCTGCACGTGTTAATTCACCATGACGGCGCACTGCATCTATCACCGCCCTGAGATTATGCTCTTTGGCGTGCTCCAGATTCGTCCCCAAAACGCCGGACTTAACAGCATGATTTTCACCACTTTTATTTTTTTCCGTTGCCATATGACAATTCCATGCTAGATTAATTAAATCAAATTGAGTTAATAAATAACACTATCCACTCAAACTGCCACAGACAAATAAAAACTACAAACTTTTGCGTACCCGTCTTAGTGGCAATAACCTTGAAACAGGGAGGTTAATATGAAGAAAACTAAATTACTTATGGCCGCAGCTCTTGGTACATTTGTTGCTACATCTCCGGCTAGTGCGGAAAAAACCCAGCTAAGTGCCCTCTTCATGGCGCAAGCGGCGTATAGTGAACAAGACATTGAAAACATGACGGAAGCCTTTGAAAAGGTAAATCCAGGTGTTGATGTTAAGATGGAATTTGTCCCCTACGAGGCACTTCACGATAAAATCGTACTCTCTCATAATGCTTCCGAAGGTTATGACGTTGTTCTCTTCGATGTTATCTGGCCTGCTGAATTTGCGCAGTATGGGCTGTTGACTGACGTCAGTGACAAAATCAACTCTGCGACAAAAGAAGAAATCCTGGAAGGTGCCTGGACCACGGTTGAGTATGGTGGGAAATATTACGGTATGCCATGGATCGTAGATACCAAATACCTTTTTTATAATGAGAAGATGCTAAAAGAAGCTGGCATATCAAAACCGCCCGTTACCTGGTCAGAGCTCACCACTCAGGCGCAACTCATTAAAGACAAGGGTATCGTAGATTACCCCTTGGTTTGGAGTTGGTCCCAATCGGAGGCTGTAATTTGTGACTACGCGACTTTCTTGTCAGCTATGGGCGGCGAGTTCCTCGACACGGATGGCAAACCCGTCTTCCAACAGGGAGGTGGCCTCAAGGCTTTGGAGTACATGGTTGATACCATTAAACTTGGCCTGACGAACCCCAATTCACGTGAATATTCCGAAGAAGATGTGCGCCGTACTTTCTCTAGCGGGCAAGCAGCCTTCGCAGTGAACTGGACCTACATGTATAACCTTGCCAATGATCCAAAAGAATCATCTGTTGCCGGACATGTGGGCATTGCCCCAGCCCCCGGAGCAAAGGGAATCAGCACTGCATCCGCTGTTAATGGGTCCATGGGTCTTGGCATTACATCCAAAAGCAAGAACAAAGAACTGGCGTGGAAATATATTGAACATCTGACATCCAAGCCTGTTCAAGAAGACTTTGCAAAACTCAGCCTGCCCGTTTGGAAAGATTCCTATAATAATCCTGCGGTAACCAAAGGTCAGGAAGAGCTATTGAAAGCCGCAAAAGTCGGTTTGGCAGCAATGTATCCACGCCCGACAAAAGCGTCCTATCAGGAAATGTCTTCTGCACTGCAGGTAGCAATTCAGGAAGCTCTTCTGGGCTCAAAGGCCCCGGCAGAGGCGTTGAATGAAGCCGCTGATGTTGCTGCTGGTTTGGACTAGAGTAGTAAAATTCAATGGTGCGTTTTCCCAAAGCCACAACTGCGTGGCTCCTGCTGACCCCGATGATGACAATCATCATCGGGGTGGTCGGATACCCCCTGATAAAAACGGTTTATTACAGCTTTACCGCCGCCCATCTTGCATCCCCCGCCACAACAGACAGATGGGTTGGTTTTAAAAACTACCTAAAAGCACTCGGTAATACGAAGTTTTTGGATTCAATAGAAAACACAGCATATTTTGTGTCTGTTTCCGTCTCGGCTGAAATTGTCATCGGTGTCCTTGTCGCTTTGCTGTTAAATCAGGCTTTCAAGGGAAGAACTCTGTTAAGAGCGCTTTTGATACTGCCATTGGCCCTGCCGACTGTGGTCAACGCAATGATGTGGCGACTTATCTATGGCCCCGATTTTGGTGCATTGAATGCTCTTCTCAGTCAACTTGGTCTCATGGCAGAATATCAAAGCTGGTTAGGCGACCCTGATCTTGCGCTTTGGATGGTCGCAATAGCTGATATCTGGAAGAACTTCCCTCTGGTCGCTCTCATTACCCTTGCGGCTTTACAAACAATTTCGAAAGACTTGATCGAAGCAGCAACCCTGGATGGGGCAAATGCTTGGCAACGCTTTTGGGCAGTTGTTTTCCCCGCTATTATCGCCCCCGTTTCTGTTGCCCTCGTCCTGCGTACGATCGAAGCATTTAAAGTCTTTGACATTATTTATGTCATGACCCGTGGCGGCCCGGCAGATAGTACAAAAACAGTCAGTTTTCATGTCTATCAAGAAGCCTTCGCCTATATGCGCATAGGCTCTGGTGCCTCTTATGCACTCATCGTCGTTCTTATAAGCGCCCTTCTGATAGCCACCTATCTATGGCTTATCAAAAAACAGGGGAATACAGCATGATTCAACGTAGTAAAACACAGACAGTCATCGTTTATAGTTCAGCGATTATACTCGGCCTTATTCTTCTCTGTCCTGTATTATGGCTGTTTATTATGAGTGTCAGCTCTACCAAAGATCTGACCACACTCCCTTTACAATGGACACCCGAAGACATTTCTTTTGAAAACTATATCAACCTGATTGGTGACGTTGACAGTACGAGCGCAGAATCCTTCCTCTATGCCCTCCGTAATAGTTTGATTGTCGCTCTATCCGCAACCTTCCTGTCCCTTTGCGCTGCGATACCAGCAGCATACAGCCTTTCCAGACTGCCAGGTAAACGCAGGAAGAGTCTGTTATTTATAGCCATTGCAACCTTTATGATGCCGCCTGTCGCTCTTGTCTTGCCTCTCTATTCTGCCATGGCATCTTTCGGGCTTCTCAACACCCATGTTGCCCTGATTGCTATATATTGCGGCATTCTTGTTCCCTTCACCACATGGCTACTGAAAAGTAACTTTGATGCAATCCCGATAGATCTGGACGAGGCCCCTCTCATAGATGGCGCTAATCGTCTTCAGATTATTTGGCACATCACCCTTCCCGTCGCCAAACCGGCACTAGGTGCAGCTGCGTTAATGGCTGTATTAATGGCGTGGGATGAATTCTTCTATGCCCTTTTGTTCACAAACGATGTCCGGGCCAAAACCCTTCCAGTTACCATCGCAGACTTTGCCGCCGGGCGTGTTGCAGACTATGGCCTTATCTCTGCCGCAGGAATCTTGGCCACTATTCCACCAGTATCAATGGCTTATTTTCTACAAAAATCGCTCGTATCCGGGTTAATGAGCGGGAGTGTTAAAGGATGATAGAAGCTCCTAATCCAAAAGATAAACTAAAGAACCCAGAGATTATTACAGTCGGAACAGTGAATGTTGATTTGATCATGGGACCACAAGCTCCCTGGCCAACACCTGGGACCGAAGTTATCTTGCCTGATGCAAATCTACGCGAAGGTGGTGGGGCAGGTATAACAGCCAAAGCACTCACTGCATTGGGTATTCGCCACCGCATGGTCGTCAATATTGGCAACGATCTCTTTGGTGATTGGCTTATGAAGCAGTATCCAGATCTCGTCGATGACTGGATTATAGACAGTGTGGATACAGCCTTGACCGTAGGCATTACCCACCCTGATGGAGAGCGAACTTTTTTCAGTACACCGGGCCACGTCGCCCAGTTTCAGCCGCTCGAACTACAAAACAGACTTGCCGGGATGGATCTCAATAATGTTGTTGTTCTATTCGTCGGCACATCTCTGATGCCAACAATTCGCCCCGCTCTGACAAAAATATTTAAATTTGTTAAATCCAAAGGTGGCTTAATTGCATTAGATACAGCGTGGCCAACAAATGGATGGACGAACAGTATACGTGCTGAAGTCCTAAGCTGGCTCCTCTATACAGATATTGTTTTACTCAATGAAGCAGAAGCTCGGGGTCTTTTAGCTACTGAAAGATCACAACAGTCAGAAAAAACCGAGCTTGATTATCAATCTATCTTAAAGCAAATGCCCCAAAATTCCTTGTTTGTTACCAAGCTTGGAAAGCAAGGCGCAAGAGTGGACAGGTTTGGTTCTCCTGCTTTGGTAAAAAGATCAACAGAAACCATCGTCAAAGATACAATCGGGGCTGGCGATTCCTTTAATGCAGGGTTTCTTGCAGCTTACGCAAGATCTCAATCCATAGAAACATGCCTCAAAATCGCTATTGATACGGCAAGGCACGCTATTTCTTCACATCCAAGGTCTTACCCAAACAATCAAGATGTCGGTTTAAAAGAATGCCCCGATCAACGATCAGCACAAAAGATCTTCAAGAAAAGGAAGCAGGCAATATGACCGCTCTTTCACTTAAAAACATTGATAAAAATTTCGACGACATCCAGGTAATCCGCAATATAAATCTTGATATCCAGCCCGGCGAGTTTGTTGTTTTTGTCGGCCCTTCGGGCTGTGGGAAATCCACTCTGCTACGCATGGTTGCAGGTCTGGAAGAAATCAGTTCAGGAGAATTCTGGATCGGTGATCGGCGTGCAGATCAACTGCCCGCTTCTGAACGGGACATCGCAATGGTTTTTCAATCATATGCACTTTATCCCCACATGACGCTTGCTGAAAACATTGGCTTTCCGCTTCGCTTGGGAAAACAACCAAAAGAAATAATAGACAAAAAGGTACAGGATATTGCCTCTATCCTTCGCCTTGAGCAGCTCCTCGACAGGAAACCCGGGCAAATTTCTGGTGGGCAACGTCAACGTGTTGCCATAGGGCGCGCACTTGCCCGGGATCCAAAGGTTATTTTACTGGATGAACCTCTTTCCAATCTGGATGCGGCTCTACGATTAGAAATGCGTATAGAACTGGCGAAACTGCACAAGCAACTTGAAGCCACAATGATTTACGTTACTCATGATCAAGTTGAAGCAATGACCTTGGCTGATCGAATTGTTATCCTCAATAACGGGGAAATTGTACAGATTGGTTCGCCACTCGACCTCTACACAAAACCGGTGAATACCTTTGTTGCCGAGTTTATTGGTTCGCCAAAAATGAATCTGTTTCCAGCAATGGTCGCCGACAATCTAACCAACGGAACCAAGATCAATTTAATTGGATCATCCGACAAGTTGATGATCAACACAGCGGTCAATTCCAATCAGGGGTTACAGCTGGGTATTCGCCCGGAACACATGACGCCCTCAAACGAAGGGGCAATAAAAGGTATTGTTACAAGCGCCGAACAACTTGGATCAGATACTTATATTTATTTCAATTCAGAGGCCAAAGATCAAGCTGTTGCAAGGCTCGACGGCATATCAGCAGTGCGAACGGGGGAAAACATTTCGTTCAATGCCTCGCAAGACCATTATCACCTATTTACCTCTGAAGGGAACCGAATTAATTGAAGGTGAAATACTTCTGAACAAGAGGGTTAGCATTCGCTTGCCGCGTAGAAATATCATCAGAATAATTAGGTACAAGGGCAATATTAAGTAGTCTCAAGTTTGTATAGAAAAATGCGCCCAACAGAGTTGAGCGCATTTGCAACTATAACAAATCAAAGCCAGATTCAACTTCGTCCTTCTTCAACAGCATGACATGAAACAAGAGCACTGCTTGTAGATGTCAAAACAGGGCGCTCTGCTTTGCAGCGATCATTTGCGAGAGGACAGCGAGGATGGAAAGAGCAACCCGATGGCGGGTTTAATGGAGACGGAAGCTCCCCGACCAGCTTGATACGCTCTTTCTTTCTGTTCGGATCAGCAACAGGTGTCGCAGACAACAATGCACGTGTATAGGGATGTTGCGGGTTACTGAAGATTTCATCCCGTGTTCCGTGCTCGACGGGCTGCCCCAAATACATCACCAGAACGTCATCCGCGATGTGCTTAACGACTGACAAATCATGCGAAATGAAGAGATAGGCCAAGTCCATTTCTTCTTGTAGATCTGTCAGCAAGTTCAGCACTTGCGCCTGAATGGAAACATCCAACGCAGAAACAGGTTCATCCAAGATGACAATCTTTGGGCGTAACATCAGCGCGCGAGCAACAGCAATACGCTGACGCTGTCCGCCAGAGAACATATGCGGATAGCGATCAGCCTGTTCAGGACGAAGGCCAACACGTGACATCATAGAAAGCACTTCTTCGCGTCTTTCAGATGCTGACATCTTTGTATTGATTTTCAAAGGCTCGGCCAGAATATCACTGATTTTCTGGCGCGGGTTCAAAGAACCATAGGGATCCTGAAAAACAATCTGCACCATTTGGCGCAGCGTAATCATATCTTCTTTGCTATGGACAGATGCAATATCCATCCCGCCAAGAAGAAGTTCACCTTGTGTTGGCTTTTCAATCAACGTCACCAAACGCGCAAGTGTGGACTTACCACAACCTGATTCACCAACCACTGCCAGTGTTTTGCCCGCCTCCAACTGAAAAGTAGCTCCGTCAAGCGCCTTGACAGTGCCGCCTTTGGAGAACATGCCCCCTTTAACCTCGTAATAACGCTTGAGATTATCGGCTTTTAATACGGTCTCAACACCCATTATGCAGCTCCCCCTGAAACAGCGACATCCGAAGTAGCAACACCTGGATGATTGTTTGTTGGCTTGCCATCAACCAAAGGATAGTGACACAAAACCTTGTTGGCATGATCCGGTGCTTCTTTTCTGCATTTATCCGTGGCAAACTGACAACGCGGATTGAAAAGACACCCCGTTGGTCTATCCAGTAGTCCGGGAACAACGCCGGGAATTGATGGTAGACGTTTACTTGTTGCTCGTTCTGGCAAAGCATTAAGCAAGGCATAGGTATAGGGGTGTTGCGGCTTGTCAAACAAACCAACCACATCCTGACGCTCAACTTGTTGACCTGCATACTGAACATTCACGACTTCAGCAGTTTCGGCAACAACACCCATATCATGAGTAATAAGAACCAAGGCCATGCCTTGTTCTTTCTGTAACTCGCCCAGAAGCTCAAGAATTTGCGCCTGAATTGTCACATCCAAAGCCGTTGTTGGTTCATCAGCAATCAGCAAGCGCGGATTACAGGCAATCATCATCGCAATCATTACACGCTGGTTCATGCCACCAGACATTTGGTGCGGAAAAGCGCGCAATCTTGTTTCCGGAGCAGGAATACCAACCATTCCCAGAAGTTCGATTGCTCTTTTTTCCAGCTCTTTCCTTGTGCCACCCAAATGCTCTTTGATCACTTCCATGATCTGATAACCAACGGTAAAGCAGGGATTCAAGCTGGTCATCGGCTCCTGAAAAATCATGGAAATATCTTTACCAATGATTTGACGACGTTCTTTTTTTGAAATTGACAATAGATCGATGCCATCGAAAAACATCCGATCAGCCGTGATGTTAGCCGTCCAGGGAAGTAAGCCCATCAACGCCAGCATGGAAACAGATTTACCTGATCCGGATTCACCCACGATCGCGACCATTTCACCCTGATCAATTTCCAAATCAACTCCATCAACAGCACGGAACAAACCATGCGCCGTCTGGAACTCGACAGAGAGATTTTTAATATCCAATAAACTCATGGGATCAAGACCTCTTCATCTTAGGATCAAGGGCATCGCGCAGACCATCACCCATCAGGTTGATAGCGAGAACGGTCAAGAGAATAGCAATACCCGGGAAGGTAACAACCCACCATGCACTGAGAATAAATTCACGTGCTTCGGCCAACATTGTTCCCCACTCTGATGCAGGCGGCTGCGCGCCCATACCAAGGAACCCAAGTGCTGCTGTATCCAGAATAGCAGTAGAGAAACTTAACGAAGCCTGAACAATCAATGGTGCCATACAGTTTGGCAAGATTGTTACAAGCATTAGCCTCATAGTACCTGCCCCAGCAACTTTACTCGCAGTCACATAATCTCTGGCAGATTCAGCAACAGCAGAAGCACGCGCGAGACGCACATAATGCGGCAGATAAGTAATGGAAATCGCGATCATCGCATTCCTGAGACCAGGGCCAAGCATAGCAACAAGAACCAACGCCATCAGAAGGCTTGGGATGGACAGGATCACATCCATGATCCGCATTACAATAACTTCATAGAAGCCTCTGAAATATCCGGCAGACAAACCGAGCAAAACACCAAATGTCAAACTGATGACAATCACAATACATCCGGCAAACAGAGAAAAGCGTGATCCATGCATAAGGCGAGACAAAAGATCACGACCAACAGCATCGGTGCCCAACAAGAACTCAATGCTACCGCCATCCTGCCAAAACGGCGGGATCAGAATAAAATCGCGGTTTTGTTGATCTGGCGAATGTGGTGCAATCACATCAGCAAAAAGAGCAACAAAAACGACAAACAGGAAGAAAAACAGGCCAACGACGGCACCTTTGTTTTCCGAAAAATAGAACCAGAACTCTCTGAACTGTTGACGCAGAGGACTGATCTGTTCAGGTGCCGAAGACTGTTCGGCTGTATTTTGAACTTGGCTCATCATTACCTCCGATGCAGAATTCTTGGATTGATCAGACCGTACATGAAGTCAACCAACAGGTTCACCATCATGACAATCGATGCAATCAGGACAATACCACCCTGAACCGCGAAATAATCACGTCTAGAAATGGAATCAATCATCCACTTACCAATGCCGGGCCAAGAGAAAATTGTTTCCGTCAGGATAGCACCGGCCAAAAGAACACCGACCTGCAGACCGATCACGGTAACGACAGTGATCAGAGCATTACGAAGAGCGTGAACGCCCACAATACGCATGGGAGAAAGCCCCTTGGCTCTGGCGGTACGAACATAATCTTCACCAAGAACTTCCAGCATCGCAGAACGTGTCTGACGTGCGATGATGGCCATCGGTATGGTTCCCAAAACAATCGTCGGCAAAATAAGATGCGAAACCGCTGACTTAAACGCGCCTTTTTCATCACTGACAAAAGCATCGATCAGCATGAATCCTGTATCCTGATCGATCCAGAACAATGCCGACAGACGACCAGAAACTGGCGTCAACCCAAGCATATCAGGGCTGGAGAACAAGATAATCAAGAGAAGTCCCCACCAGAAAATCGGCATGGAATACCCGGTCAGCGAAATACCCATCAAGGTATGATCAAAAGCTGATCCACGTTTTACAGCAGCGATGATACCAGCTGGTAAACCGATCAGCGCAGCAAAAATAATTGCGCACCCAGCGAGCTCAACCGTCGCAGGAAACCGCGTCAGGAACTCTTCTAGAACTGGTGTACGACTGGTAAAGGAGACACCAAAGTCCCCCTGTAAAATTCCCCAAAGGAATGAAAAATACTGTTCCCAAATCGGGCGATCAAATCCGAGATCTGCCATAAGCTGGGCATGCCGTTCTGCGGAAACACCGCGTTCCCCGGCGAGTAGCTCAATTGGGTCTCCTGGTAACATCCTGATGAAACTGAATGCAATCAGAGTAACACCAAGAAACGTTGGGATAAGCACTCCCAACTTTGATAAAATAAAGCGTAACATCGCGATCCTGACTTCGCTTATAAGAAAAGCGGGGAAGGTTTACACCCTCCCCGTTTCATATTTAGCTATAAGATTTATCTCTTATTCTTCTAAATCAACGCCGTAGAATACATGACCACCAAGTGGATCAATACGGAAATCAACAACTTTGTTGCTCATAGCTTTGTGAACAACAGAGTGAGCAACAGTTACCCAAGGAGCTTCTTCTTTGAAGACAGCCTGAGCCTGTTCATAAAGTTGAGTACGCTTATCCGGGTCAGATACTTTCACAGCTTCCTGGAAAAGATCGTCAAATTCTTTGTGACACCAGCGCGCACGGTTACCACCGGACTTGGCAGATGCACAGTTCAGAAGTGACAGGAAGTTATCCGGATCCGGATAATCCGCAGTCCAACCTAGAAGTACCGTGTCGTGATCGCCTTTCTGTGAACGGGAAAGATACTCACCCCATTCCATGGAAACGATCTCGGCATTCACACCAACGTTTGCCCAGTCAGCCTGAATAAGCTCAGCCATACGACGAGCATTCGGGTTGTATGGACGTTTCACAGGCATTGCCCAGATGTTTGTGCTTAGGTCTGTTACACCAGCTTCAGCCAAGAGAGCTTTTGCTTTTGCAGGATCGTAAGGATAATCCTGGATCTCTTCGTTATAGCCCCAAAGTGTTGGTGGAAGCGGGTTTTTAGCCGCATTACCAGCGCCTTGGAAAACAGCTTTGATGATAGACTCTTTGTTCATGGCATAGTTAAGAGCCTGACGAACACGCTTGTCATCAAATGGTTTTTTCTCGGTGTTGAACGCAAGGTAACCAACGTTCATGCCTTCCTGACTATCCACAGTCAGATCTTTGTTTGCTTCAATCGCAGCAAGATCAGCCTGATTTGGATAAGGAACAAGATGGCACTCGCCAGCAGCTAGCTTCTGATACGCAACTTGCGCGTCAGGTGTAATCGCAAACACGAGCTTGTCTAGTGGTGCACGACCAGACCAGTAGGTTTCATTAGCCTGATAGCGAATGAAAGCATCTTTCTGATAAGACACGAACTGGAAAGGACCTGTACCGATTGGCTCTTGGTCAAATTTCTCAGGTGTACCAGCATCCATCATCTGCTGAGCGTATTCTGCAGAGTGAATAGAAGCAAAATCGATAGCGATTTTGGAAATGAAAGCAGCATCTGGCTTCTGCAGAGTAAACTTGACTGTTAGGTCGTCAACTTTCTCGATTGTTTGCAGAATGTCAGGGAAACTAACATAACCGGTGAAGTATTCATAAGTACCACCAGATACTTTGTGATACGGATGATCTGCTTTCCACTGACGGTTAAAGCTGAAGAGTACATCATCAGCATTCAATTCACGTGATGGTGTGAAATATTTTGTCGTGTGGAACTTAACACCTGGACGTAGTTTAAAGGTGTAAGAAAGACCATCTTCGGAAACTTCCCAGGATTCAGCCAAACCAGGTTGCATGATGGTTGAGCCTCTTTCGAACTCTACAAGACGGTTGTAGATGTTACGAGAGCTGGCATCGAATGAAGTACCTGATGTATACAGAGCAGGTGTGAAACCTTCCGGGCTACCTTCAGAACAGTAAACAAAAGTTTTTGCTTCTGCTGTTACAGCACCCATTGAAAGCATACTGGCGAAAGCCGCAGTAGCTAAAAGTCCTCTTTTAATCACGATATCCTCCCAAATGTCGCAAATAAGCGCAGGATGCGCCTCTTTTTATTAATTAGTGTTGTAGTTACCTAATCAAATAAGGATGGTTTTAAGCTATCCATCTGGAGTTGCATAGTCAATTTACAGTTGGATAGTACAATAAAATTGTATACAAAGTTCGCGCCTTATTGAAGATAAGAATCATACAAGAACATTACAGAATTATATATTTAAATTCAATTGGATAAAATTATTTTCCTTAGCATTTCACCAACACGGAAGCAACATTATCAAACACTAAAGCGCCTAAAAAAGCAATAAAATTTCACACCTTTTCCAAAGAAGTAATAGCATAAAGCACATGACCCACCTCCCTAAACAACCCAAAGATGAGAACAATTGAAGATTCGTGTTCACAAAATACAAAAGTTAAAAATACAAACAATCATTTAAAGAACTTAGCCTCACCTCTCATTGTAGAAGCACACTCCTTATAGAAACGATGTCCCTTACAAAAAATGAATAGCAATAAAAAAGGCGCTCAAAAACCAGAGCACCTTAATAAACTATCCATGAACCAGACATATGAACAGAAATTGCGTTTGTGCTACGCAAACTCCAAACACTTCCTTGGCAAAACCCCGGCCATGATACTGGCAAGTTTATTCGGATTATCCCTAAATCGCAGCCCAACAGTTTGGCCCCGGGACCAGACCACTTCTATCATTAACTGAACCCCGCCAGCAATTTTCAAAACAAACTGCGTTCCAATTTCAAGAGCCTGATCAAATTTTGCCCGGACCCCATTTACTGAAACATCAAAAATAACACATTGCTGTTCCGCCCCTTGGTCATCTGCATACTCGCCTGACCAAAGAACCGAAACCCGCTGGAAACGACGTTTGTCATCGCTTACTTCGGCATGATTATCTTCTATCGTGTGTTTTTTAACAGTTAGTTTTTTTTCAGACATAGGACTTCAGAGTACTCAACCATCACACGGAAAGGACTAAATATTTCCGTATTTAATTCATATTAAACTGGCAACAGGTACAAAGATTGCCGAATAAATCTTACTAAATTATGAATAGAATTTAGTCAAAACCACAATCAAAAAACCATGAAACAGCTAACAAATTACAATAATTTATTTTTTATGGTTAATGACTGCAATAGGGCTCCATTACTATTTTAGTCCTTAATCGTATCAAGGAGCGTCTCATCCAGTTCAGTAAAGGTTTTAATCACAGCCGCATTTGCCTTATAAGCAACAGAAGCCAGTTTTTGATCAACCAATTCTCTCTCTATATTTACGCCCGTTGCAGAAAAAACCTCTGCAAAACCAGCACTCTGCCCAGGCTCAGACAAAGGTGCATTTGGTCCCAGCTGCTGTAAACTTCCAGATACACCAGGTTCACGGCTTACCGCATCCAATCTGCTTGGCGCAAAAGGAACACGCTCTGGCAAGCGCGAAGAATCAAGTGATCCCGCGTTTACAATATTATTTGCAGACACTGAAATACGCTGTGCCTGATACTGTAGTCCCGACAGAGGGATAGAATAGTCCATATAATAAATCCTTTTCCCTATAATACTCTATCTCAAACTCGATTACAATTTCGGGTATTTTAGATAAATCCCATTTAAATGACCTTTAAAGCAATCATTTAAAGCACTCATTCAAAATCTCTTTTATTCACTGCATCTCTTTGTCAGAAATAAATAATATATATCGACTTGATATATATTGAATTGATGTATATCTGTCCTACATAAGTCAATGACTCCTCTATGAGATACAAAAGCTGCGAGATACAAAAGATCAAATCTTTTGATCTTCAATGAGAAAACGAATTCAGGTAATTATTAATTATGGATGTCAGAACACTATGCCTTGCAGTCCTGTACCAAGGAGAAGCAAGCGGATATGAAATCAAAAAAGCGTTCAAAGAAGGAGCCTTCAGCCACTTTCAGGACGCGAGTTTTGGTTCTATCTACCCAGCTCTTGGGCGGCTTTCTTCAGAAGGTCTTGTTGAATGCACTCAGATGGCCCAGGAAAAAAGGCCCGATAAAAAGGTGTATAAACTGACGCAAAGCGGCGAAGACACACTTATCACAAGTCTTTTGACACCTCCCACACCAGATAGATTTACATCTGACTTTTTCTTTGTTCTTTATTTTGCTGAACTCTTGCCTTTACCACAGGTCATAAAACTACTGGATCAAAGAATTTCTTTTTACCAAGAAACCATTGAGCGCATGACACAGTGTGACCCAGCTCTGTTACCCACCGGGCGGCGACTTTGCCACGGTTTGGGATTAACAGTTTATCAAAATTCCCTCACCTACCTGGAAGAAAACAAAGAACGTTTCATTGCTGAACTTCGCTCTCAGCACGAAGCAACTTCTTCTTCTACATCGAAGACAAATACCCAAGATACAAATCTCAAGCAGATAGATACAAGCAGGCACGCATCATGAAAGTTTCCTATTTACTCGCATTCGTACTCGCCGTCGGAACTGCTGGCTGGGTTATGTCTGGGCAATTGTCAGATAGCTCTGAAGCAGGTGAGACCGGACAGCCAGAAATCAAGAAACCTCCGGTCAACCTTTCACGCGAAACCAAGATCCCCTCAGTTCGCGTACAGACTCAAGCCGCGGTTCCTTACACTCGCTACCTGACAGTACGTGGGAGAACAGAAGCACTACGCACTGTGGAAATAAAAAGCGAAGCCAGTGGAAAGATCATTGAGTTGGCGATCAATAAAGGTGATGCCGTTGAATCTGGAAAGCTAATTGCCAAGCTTGACGTCAATGAACGCTCAGCCAAGGTACAGGAATTCAAAGCTTTGAAAGAACAACGCGCTATTGAATATAAAGCTGCAAAACGCCTTTCACAAAAAGGCTTTAAAGCTGAAACAAAACTTGCCGCCAGTAAAGCAGCCCTCGAATCAGCACAGGCAGAATTAAGACGTGCACAGGTTGCTCTTTCCAACACACTCATTCCTGCCCCCTTTACAGGCGTATTGAACAGTCGCGCTGTTGAAATTGGTGAGTATGTCGATGTTGGTGACAAGATCGGAACGATCGTTGATCTATCAACAATCCTTGTTGTGTCAGACGTTAGTGAAAGACTGGTTCCCTTCATATCAGTCGGGCACACTGCCAAGGTTCGTTTGATCACAGGCCAAACGGTCGAAGGCAAGGTTAAGTATATTGCTTCAATGGCTGATGCTGGCACCCGTACCTTTCGCATTGAAGTCGCAGTCCCTAACCCGGATATGAAAATTGCTGATGGTATCACAGCCGAAACAGTTCTCACCCTTAATGACATGCAGGCTCATAAAGTTTCACCCGGAATTCTGACGATTGATGCCAACGGCACTATTGGTGTGAAAACACTCGGCGAAAACAACAGGATTGAATTTAAAGAAGCCAGCATTCTTGAGAACACAACTGACGGCCTATGGCTTGGTGGTTTACCAAAAGAAGTAACCTTTGTTGTTATCGGCCAAGAATTGATCAAAGACGGGCAAGAAGTGAAGGCAATTGATGCTGACACTTTAAAAGAACTGAATCCGGACGTTCCTGCTGGGGAAACACAAGAAACAACATCGGGAGCACCTCAGTCATGACAAATATCATCTCAGGTGCTCTTGGACGCTCACGTACCGTAATACTTGGATTAATCCTTATTCTCATTGCCGGTGCGGTGTCTTACGTCACCATCCCCAAAGAAGATAACCCGGACATCACCATACCGATCATTTACGTCAGTATGCACCACGAAGGAATTTCCCCGGTTGATGCCGAACGCCTGTTACTAAAACCGATGGAAAAAGAACTTCGAAGCATTGAAGGCGTGAAAGAAATGAGCTCCAGTTCATTTCTTGGCGGTGGCAACGTCGTCATGGAATTCGATGCTGGTTCAGACATTGATCTCGCGTTGACAGATGTCAGGGAAAAGGTCGATATCGCCAAAGCCGAGCTGCCTGATGATGCGGATGAGCCAACAGTACATGAGGTTAACCTCAGCCTGTTCCCTATTCTTGTCGTTAACCTGTCCGGTGATGTTCCGGAAAGAGCTCTGCTTGCCATTGCAAAGGACCTTCAAAATAAACTGGAGGCCATTCCCAACGTTCTGGAAGCCAAGCTGGTTGGTGACAGGGACGAGTTGATCGAGATTGTCGTCGATCCTCTTATTCTGGAAAGCTATAGCCTTGATGCCAACGATATTATCACTGCTGTTGGCAAATCAAATCTTGTCGTTGCCGCAGGATCTTTGGATACAGGCCAAGGACGTTTTGCAATTCAGGTTCCCGGCCTGTTCGAAGATACAACAGACATTTTGAACATGCCGGTTAAAGTCAATGGCGATGCTGTTGTTCGCGTAAAAGATATCGGAATTTTGCGCAAAACCTTTAAAGACACAACAGAGTATGCCCGCGTAAACAATAAACCCGCCTTAACCATGGAGATATCCAAACGAACAGGCACAAACATTATTGAAACAATTGAACAGGTACGTGCAGTCGTCAGTCAACAACAGATCCTCTGGCCCGATGCAATTGACGTTTCCTATAGTCAGGATCAGTCAACAGGTATTCGTACCATGCTCCAAGATCTGCAAAACAATGTTCTGTCAGCTATCATTCTGGTGATGATTGTCGTAGTTGCCGCCCTGGGCTTTAGATCTTCCATCCTTGTGGGCATTGCAATACCGGGTTCTTTCCTTGCCTCCATTATGATCCTGCACGCCGCAGGATTAACAGTAAACGTTGTTGTTCTCTTTAGCTTGATTCTGTCTGTCGGTATGCTCGTGGACGGTGCCATTGTCGTTACTGAATTCGCAGATCGAAAAATGAGCGAAGGCCTGCACAGAAGAGAAGCTTACAAACAAGCAAGTCTTCGTATGGCCTGGCCGATCATTGCGTCAACCGCGACCACACTGGCGGCTTTTGCTCCCCTGATCTTCTGGCCCGGTATTATGGGTGAATTCATGAAGTTCATGCCTATTACCCTTATCGCGACACTAAGTGCCTCACTTGTCATGGCTTTGATTGTGGTTCCAACAATTGGGGGCCTGATCGGGAAAGCTGGCGGTGCTGCAGATAAAAAATCGATGGAAAATCTGGCCGCATCAGAGACCGGTGATCTAAGGGCCGTTACAGGCTTTACAGGCCTTTACATCAAGCTGATGCATGTGGTTCTGAAAATCCCGGGAACTATCGCCACCCTGACCTTTGCTTCTCTCATCGGCGTTATCATGCTCTACAGTAATTTTGGTAGAGGCGTTGAATTTTTCCCGGATATTGAGCCTGACAATGCAGTTCTGCAAGTACGTGCACAAGGTAACATGTCTATTGATGAACGCGATCATCTTGTCAGACAGGTAGAACAGATTGTTCTTGATCTCCAGAATGAAAAGCATGAACTGCATAACATCTATGTCAGTACAAATGCAGAGAGTACAACAAACAAGGATCAGCCTGAAGACGTGATCGGTAACATTCAGATGGAATTTACTGACTGGTTCAATCGTCGTCCGGCTGATGAAATTCTTACTGAAATTCGTGAAAGAACAGCAGTTCTGGGCGGTATTTCAGTCGAACCGAGGAAAGAGGATAAGGGGCCATCATCCGGTAAACCCATTCAAATAGAGATTGCGTCCGTTGAACCCAGCCTTGTTTATCCTTGGGCAACAAAAGTTGCCAACCATCTGAGAGAGGCAAACGGTTTTGTCGATATCGAAGATGGTTTACCCGTCCCCGGCATAGAATGGCGTATTGATGTTGATCGTGCCCAAGCGGCAAAATTCGGTGCTGACATTGCCCTGATCGGCAGTTACATTAGAATGATCACAAACGGCATGAAGCTGGGCAGCTATCGTCCCGACGATAGCGATGAAGAAATTGATCTTGTTGTCCGTCTTCCCCGAAGCAACCGAAATATTGAGCACCTTGATCAAATCAAAATTCAAACCAATGTTGGCTTGATCCCCATATCCAACTTCATCACACGAACAGCGGCCCCGAAGGTTGGTGTTATCAACCGTGTTGATGGGCAGCGTGTTGCAACAGTGAAATCCGACATCGCCCCGGGCATTCTCGCAGATGATAAAGTCAAGGAACTGACGGAATGGATGTCATCTCAGGAACTTGACCCGAGGGTTACAATTCAATTCAAAGGAGAAAACGAAGATCAGAAGGAATCTCAGGACTTCCTTGTAAAAGCCTTTGGCGTCGCTCTCTTTATGATCGCGATAATTCTGGTCACCCAGTTCAACAGTTTTTACAGTGCATTCCTGATCCTGTCCGCTGTAATCATGTCAACAATCGGGGTTTTGATTGGTCTTCTTATTACAGATCAACCCTTTGGTATTGTGATGTCCGGGATCGGTGTCATTGCGCTGGCTGGTATTGTTGTGAACAACAACATCGTTCTGATAGATACCTTTGATTATGTTTCAACAAAGTTCAAAGATCAGAAAGAGGCAATTATCCGGACAGGTGCGCAACGCCTAAGACCCGTGATGCTAACAACAATCACGACCATCCTCGGTTTGATGCCTATGGTTCTGGCGACCAATATTGATTTGATCAACAGAACCATTCAGGTTGGTGCCCCCTCTACTCAATGGTGGACACAACTTGCCACGGCGATTGCATTTGGTCTTTGCTTTGCGACCATACTCACACTTGTGATTACCCCCTGCTCTTTAATGGTAAGGGTAAACAGTCGCAATCTTGTTAAGCGGATAAAAGCAAGATTTAAAAAAGATGACACACCATCTGAACCACCATCATCTGACCCCGTACAAGATGATGAAAAGGTTATACCAGCCGAATAAAAGGGATGAGTATTTATCTTATGAAGAAGTCGGCATTTTCTGTTGCCGGCTTTTTTATTTAATCGTCAAAAAGACTCAACGCAGCGTGTATTCTGAAACTAGTGGTCAACCAGCACAGGGCACCGAAAACCCAAGCCATTAAAGCAAATTTATCAGGCCAAAGACATAGCGCGAGGAAAAGCAGAATAGTCTCTGTTCCCTCGGTCAAACCACCAAGGTAATAAATGCTTTTTTTACCGCGAATTTCAGTAGATATATTTTTTTTGGCCGCAACAATTGCAAAAGATAAAAACGACGCCCCGGTTCCCATAAACGAGAAAATCAGAAAGGCTGCCGCCAAACTATTTTCTTCAGGCATTGCCAAGGCAAAACCAAAAACAACTGCAGAATAAAAGATAAAATCGAGCGTGATATCAAGGTACCCGCCCAGATCAGTAATACCTCTCTTTCTGGCAACAGCACCGTCCAGACCATCACATAACCGATTAAAGGCTATCGCAGCAATAGCAAGGTAATAAGACTGAGTCGCTAACGCAGGAACAACGAACATCCCACCGATAAATCCCGCCCAGGTTATCTGGTTAGCACTCAATCCAGATCGCGAAAGAACCTCCCCTATTTTATCGAGAGGAGGATCAATTTTTGTTCTCATCCAGGCATCAAACATAACGTGCCTGAAACTTATTCTTTTTCAGATGTCGTATCGTCAACAGGCATGTTTGCAGTCTCGGCTTCCTTGCCTTCCTGAACCAGCATCTTCTTACGCGTTGCCTGATAAGAAAACTGAGCCAGAATAATAGAAACCAGATATCCGATACCTGCAACACTCAGGGAAACCCAAGGCGTGCTGTACAGAAGCATAATGCAAACAGCAAAGCCCAGAAGTACGAGACCAACATAACGTCTTGGGATACGAATACGTTTGGATGAATAGGTCGGGATCGTGCTGACAAAAAGTCCCCCAACGACAACCAGCATAACGCCATTCAAAATAGAAGAGCGAAGGATATCATCGCCCAGTTCAAATGACAGAACAACAGGGATAAGTACTAACCCGGCACCACAGGGTGCAGGAATACCGGTAAAAAATTTAGATGCCCAGGGAGGCGGATTTTCATCAAGTAAGCTGGTGTTAAACCGAGCAAGACGCATACCGCAACAGATTGCAAAGAAAAGTGATACAGCCCACGCCAAACCACCTGTGCCATCCATTGCCCAGAGATAAATCACCAGTGAAGGAACAACACCAAAGTTTACAAAATCAGCCAGTGAATCAAGCTGCGCACCAAACTCACTTGTCCCTTTCATCAAGCGGGCAACCGGACCATCCAAACCATCAAGGATCATCGCAACAACGATGCCAATAACAGCTAGCTTCCAGTTACTTTCAAGCGCCGCACGGATTGCAGACAAGCCTGAACACAACGCCATCAACGTAATGGCATTTGGTATCAGACGATTTACAGAAAAACCGTGAAGTCGGCGGCGGCGCTTGAAACCTGGCATTACCGTACCTCTGTTTCGCGTTGTGCTTCATCAGACAGAAGATCAGCGATCACAGTCTCGCCACCAACCATTTGCTGTCCAACAGCGACGAGAGGAGCAACACCATTTGGCAGATAAATATCTGTACGACTACCAAAGCGGATCAGACCAAAGCGTTCGCCGGTTTTAACTTCCTGATCCAGTGTGAGATTGCAAATGATACGACGGGCAATTAAACCTGCGATCTGAACGAACGCAATTTCTTTACCGTCATTTGTTTCCATTTTAACGGACATACGTTCGTTTAACTCGGAAGCTTTATCAAGAGCAGCGTTCAGAAAAGCACCATGATGATATGCCAGTTCAGTAATCTTACCTGTCGCAGGAACGCGATTTACGTGCACATCAAAGACACTCAAGAAAACGGAAACCCGCATCAGAGGTTCTGTGCCCATATTCAATTCTGCTGGTGGTACAGCAGTTTCAACTGCACTGATATGACCATCTGCCGGACTAACAACAAGTCCTTCCCGTAGAGGTGTTTGTCTTTCCGGATCGCGGAAAAAATAAGTACAGAAGGCTGCAATGATTAGTCCAACAATCGCCAGTGGCTTCCATATCAGCGCAAACCCGACACTCAGCGCAAGTGCGCCACCGACAAAAGGCCAACCAGCTTTATTAATAGGCACCAGAATGTGCTTCAGCACTGCCGTCTCCATTCAATAATTTTGACAATCAATGGCATAGCTCAACAATTAATGTCATGAACTATGTATAACATGTGGGCTGTAATACTGTATTACAAAGATCAATGTAAGGTATTTTCCACAAAAATCTTAATTTAACATCAGAACAATTGCTTAATTATTCTTGGGCAACACAAAAATTTGCCCGGGATAAATCAAATCCGGGTTTCTGATTTGATCTTTGTTTCGGTCAAATATGACTGCATAACGCGCCCCCTCACCATAAATGGCACGGGAAATTCGCCATAAACTGTTTCCCGGTTGCACGGTTACAACTCGCTCATCAGGCCGGGATTCTATTTTACCAGACCTGGAGAAAGGAATTTCAACACGTGCAATAACCTTTCCCTTATCATCTACCTGATCGATACGCAATTGATGCAGGCCTTCTTCTACCTTGTCTTCCGCTTCAACCGTCCAGCGTCCGGCATCATCTGTCACGCCCTGCCCTATGAATTCGTTGTTCAGATACCCCACGACCTTTTGCCCCGGTTGCGATGTTCCCCCGATCACGGTTTGTCCGGCATCATCATAATCAACACTATCAAGCGCCAGTTCCCCATCTTTTATGCCGTGATCTTCAACCTTTTCGGGGCGTTGAATAATCTTTGAAGAACCGCCGACATCGTCGGGGACCAAAACGGCAAGGGCAGATTGATTCCCGACCGGGACATCAACAATTGCAACGTCTTTTGACTTTAATTTCACACCGTCTTCTTTATTGATTAGCAACCCCAGTTCGTGCGTGCCTGGTTCCAGAGGCGTTTCCAAAACATATGCCCATTGACCATTTTGATCCGCTTCGACACTTCCCAACAGCGTTGTACCATCAACAATACGCACATCACTCCCTGCCGGTGCTCTGCCTGCAAGCACAGTATCCCCGGTTTTCTCAACTCTGATCACATCAAATGAAAGGGATGGCTCAACAATAAAAGAAGCCTTCTGTTCATCATCTGAAACCTGCTCTTCAGCACTGACAGCTTCACCTTCAACATTTTGCTCGGCAGAGCTTTGACTTTGTTCTGAAACAACAGGAGCAGAAGGGTCAACTTCATCCTTCTGTTCCGCTATATTCGACGCCTCTTCATTCTCGGATGTTTCTGCTCTTGTATCCGAACTTTTCCCGTTAAGTTTCTTCACAATCGTCTTAGGAGCATTCGTTGAAGAGCTTGAATTATCAGCCACAACAACAGAATCATCGTCCAAGGCATACCAAACCGAGACGCTTCCACCAATCAGGATGAGCACAGCGAGAAGAGAAAGAATGAGGGTACGGCTCAAAAATGCCTCCTTAGGGCTTTATAGTGGCTGACAGGTTTATAGCGTCCACGTTTCTATTGTCGAGGCAGCTGGGAAATTATTCCCGCAGACTAACATTCTTATGACTCTAGGTTAAGTCCTTATGGGAAAAGAACAAGAGTTATGACAAATTTTAGGTGAGAAAAATTCCTGGGTAATTCATGCTCTTCTATTTATTCCTGATTATTGCCATTATCCGAGCTAAAGATATAATAAGGTCGTCGGCACGTTGGATAGGGGTCAAATCTCGCTATCTGCGTGCCGTTTTGCAAATTTGCACAAAAACAATAATAAAAGGAATTCAACAATGACCAAAATTAAATCCATCTGTATTTACTGTGGTTCTTCCAATGCGGTTAGTGAAAAACATTTGGCAAGCGCCAATCAACTCGGAAAATTAGCCGCAGAAAACAACATAGAAGTTATATATGGCGGCGGCCGGGTTGGGTCCATGGGACAGGTTGCCGACGGGGCACTGGCTCATAACGGAAAGGTAACTGGTATTATACCAGAGTATCTCGATAAATTTGAAGTTGGTCACAAAGAAGTTAATGAACTTATCGTTGTTGATTCCATGCACACACGAAAAATGGCGATGTTTGAACGCTCTGATGCATTTTGTATTCTTCCCGGCGGTCTTGGAACACTGGACGAATTTTTCGAAATTGCGACCTGGAAACAATTGGGGATGCATGACAAACCCATTATTATTATCAATCTGGAAAATTTTTGGACCCCGCTTCTGGAGCTGATAAACCATCAAATATCAGCCGGGTATTTAAGACAAAACCCCGATGATATATACAGCATTGTCAACAACATAGATGACGTATTCACCCGGATTCAAAGCATGCCTGAATCACATATCAAAGCAGACATCAAACTGCTTTGATATCAATTGTTACCCCGAGTTATCTTGCACTGCAGCGAAAGACTGTTATTTTCCTCTGTGAGTTTCCCAAATTATATTAAACAAGCCGACAAACAAGGAGGCGAACATGTCCAAAATTAAGGTTAAAAATCCAGTTGTCGAACTAGATGGCGATGAGATGACTCGCATCATCTGGGAAAAAATCAAACAAAAATTCATTCTTCCCTATCTTGATGTTGATTTGAAATACTTTGATCTTTCTATCGAAAGCCGTGATGCAACAGATGATCAAATCACTATTGATGCCGCCAACGCAATCAAAGAACATCGCGTTGGCGTCAAGTGTGCGACGATCACGCCTGATGAAGCACGTGTTGAAGAGTTTGATCTGAAAAAAATGTGGCGTTCGCCAAACGGAACTATTCGTAACATTCTTGGTGGTACAGTTTTCCGCCAACCAATTATTATGGAAAATGTTCCACGGCTTGTTCCTGGCTGGACACAACCTATTGTTATTGGCCGTCACGCTTTCGGCGATCAGTATAAAGCAACTGATTTCCTTGTCCCCGGCGCAGGTAAACTGACCATGACCTTCCAGCCGGAAGATGGTGGAGAGCCAATTACCCGTGAGATCTTTGAATTTCCGGAAGCTGGTGTCGCAATGGGCATGTATAATCTGGATGAATCAATTCGCGGTTTCGCCCGTGCCTGTATGAACTACGGTCTTGATCTTGGCTGGCCTGTATACCTATCAACAAAAAACACTATCCTGAAAGCTTACGATGGTCGCTTTAAAGATCTATTCGAAGAAGTTTATCAGACTGAGTTCGCCGACAAGTTTGCTGCCAAAGGTATTTCATATGAGCATCGTCTAATTGATGACATGGTTGCTGCAGCTATGAAATGGTCCGGTGGTTTTGTTTGGGCTTGTAAAAACTATGATGGCGATGTTCAGTCAGATACTGTTGCACAGGGCTTTGGCTCTCTCGGTCTGATGACATCTGTTCTGATGACACCCGATGGACAGACCGTAGAAGCAGAAGCAGCACACGGTACAGTAACACGTCATTATCGTCTGCATCAGCAAGGTAAAGACACATCAACAAACCCAATTGCCTCTATTTTTGCATGGTCACGCGGCCTCAAATTCCGCGGACAATTTGACGAAACTCCAGAAGTTGTCAAGTTCGCAGAAACACTTGAAAAAGTATGTATTGATACAGTTGAATCCGGTCAAATGACAAAAGATCTGGCGCTCCTGATCAGTCCAAATCAGGACTGGTTGACTACAGATCAATTCCTCGATGCAATTGATGCAAATCTACAGAAAGCAATGGGCTAATAAAGATGCCAAAGATCCTACGTAATTTACTCGCTGGCCTACTTGCCCTGACCTTCGCATCAGCCAGTTCACAGGCTGCTGACCCTGAAAACACACTGGTGATTGAGCTTAAAACCGGCAAAGTCTTCATTGAGATGCTTCCCAATCTTGCCCCTAACCACGTGGCAAGGATAAAAGAACTGACCCGCGATGGCTTTTATGACGGGATTGTTTTCCATCGGGTGATTGACGGGTTTATGGCACAGACAGGTGATCCCAAAGGCCTTGGTACAGGTGGATCAGGCAAAAAACTGAAGGCTGAGTTTTCTCGCGAACCTTATGCACGCGGTACAGTTGGCATGGCACGTTCCCAGAATATCAATTCCGGGGACAGCCAGTTCTTTATCATGTTCAAAAGAACACCGTCACTAGATGGTCAATACACTGTATGGGGTAAAGTCATTCAAGGTATGGAACATGTTGATGCCATTAAAAAGGGTCAGCCCAGCAGCGGTAAAGTTAGCAATCCAGATAAAATGATTTCTGTACGCGTTCTTGCTGATATCCAGTAAAACACGGTAAGCAGGATATAGAAAAGGCGCTGTACTCTTTTGAATTACGGCGCCTTTTCTTTTTTTGGAAACAACCATCACACGAAGCTTTCCAAAATTTCCGACTTCTCACAGATGCCGCCTTGCAAAAACACATTCCGATACTTATTTTGCTGATAGTTTATCACACTGATTTAAGGCCTAAGCCATGACAGAAGAAACAACACCCGATCTGGAAAACACCCTCGTTATCGAGTTGGAAACCGGAAAAGTGACGATTGAAATGCTACCAGATCTGGCCCCGACACATGTTGCACGCATTAAAGAACTCACACGTGAAGGCTTTTACGATGGTATAGTATTCCACCGTGTTATTGACGGCTTCATGGCTCAAACAGGTGACCCAACAGGAACAGGCACAAGCGGTTCAGGCAAAAAGCTACGGGCTGAATTTACCCAGGAACCATTTGTTCGTGGTGTCGTAGGTATGGCACGTGCGCAAAATCCGCATTCTGGTGACAGCCAGTTCTTTATCATGTTCGACAGTGCACCATCACTCAATGGTCAATACACCGTTTGGGGACGTGTCACGGATGGTATGGATTTGGTTGATGGTATAAAAAAAGGTGCCCCGGGTAGCGGTGCTGTTGACGATCCTGATCGTATGGTATCAGTTAAAGTTCTTGCTGATATAGACTAGTTTGATCACGAATTCTCCATACCGAATATCACGTTGAATAAGGTTGGTATTATTACTAGGTGATTTTTTATAGCCCTCGCTGTATTATCTGCAGCGGGGGTTTTGTCCAATGAGGGTTTATCCGGGGGACAGCCTGTAACCTAAAAAAGAGGAACTTTGGTTGTGACAATCACCGAAGAATATACACAGCTTGTAGAGCAACTGACACAGACGGCGCTGGATTTCTCGTTGGAAATTCTGGCTGCGCTGGCCATTCTTATTGTCGGTATTTTTATCGCAGGACGTATTGCGAAATATACTGACAAACTACTCACCAATTCCGGCAAAATAGATTCAACATTGAAGCCTGTTATCGTTAAGATCGTCCGCTATACGATTATGGTTTTCGTGCTCATTGCAGTTCTGGCACGTTTTGGTGTTGAAACCACAAGCATCATAGCCGTTCTTGGTGCTGCCGGTCTGGCCATCGGCCTTGCCTTGCAAGGGACAATGCAAAATATTGCCGCCGGCTTCATGCTTTTGTTTCTCCGCCCCTTGAAAGTTGGTGAGTTTGTTGATGCAGACGGTATTTCAGGTACTGTTGAAGAAATCAGCCTGTTTATCACACATATGACAACAGTTGATGGTCTGTACCTTTCCGTACCCAATTCCAAGCTATGGTCTGCAACAGTCACGAATTACAGCAGAAACAACACACGACGGACTGATCTGGCTATTGGTATCGGCTATGGGGATGACATTGCAAAAGCAGAGAAAGTCGCACTCGCCGTTCTCTCTGGCGACGCACGTATCCATAAAGATCCTGCCGCACAGGTAATCACCAATGGATTGGGTGAAAGCTCTGTAGATCTGAATATCCGCTATTGGACTGACAGCGGTGATTACTGGCCTGCGCTGAGTGATAATCGTCGGGCAATAAAAGAAGCCTTTGACAAAGAAGGCATTTCTATCCCATTCCCACAACGTGATTTACATATTATCTCTGACGTAAAAGCAAAAACTTGATATCAGCGCATACAGCACAACAAGGAAAGGCCGCAAAAAAATGCGGCCTTATACATTGAGAGGCAGAAAGATTTGTTATGATCTTTCTGCCTCTTTTGTTTGTATTTAGAGATTGTCAAAATTCAAGTCTCTTCATGAATAATGAAGCGTTTAATGAATACATACTGAGACATCATATTCAGTAACGCCCCCTATCTGATCTAAACACGAGATCGTGATTTTTCAGATCAAATTCCTATTCGACAAATCCTGATCTGCTCCATACCTTGTAAATCATTCTTCTTGCATCGCATCAGAGCAATACGACGTCTATGTATGATAAATGGCTTTCTTTGAGTATACTGGCGCTTTGTCAGGTCGCAGCTATGGCACTCTGGTTCTCGGCCTCAGCAGTTTTGCCATCCCTTATCTCTGAGTACGGCCTGAACTCTTTCCAACAAGCCCTGTTTACCTCGACCGTTCAGATTGGCTTTGTTATCGGTAGTCTGTCCTCTGCACTGTTCGGATTTGCGGATCGCTTGCCACCGAAATTATTTTTCCTAAGTTCAGCGATCATTGCAGCTATAGCCAACGCCCTGTTACTCGTCATTGAACCAACCGATGTGATTGTCCCCATACTTCGTTTTATCACCGGCGTTTGCATGGCTGGTATATATCCAGTGGGCATGCGAATGGCTGCAACGTGGGCAAAAGGTGACATGGGACTGCTTGTTGGTATTCTGGTCGGCGCTCTAACTCTGGGGTCGGCTTCTCCACACTTTTTTAACGCAATCGGTGGCATTGACTGGCGCTTTACAATTGCAACGGCATCTATTTGTGCCATTGCTGCAGCTATCGGTATCCTCTTTTTTAAAATAGGCCCTGCTTATACAAAGGCACCGAAGTTTCACCCCCTCCACATTCTCTCTGCCTGGAAAATCAAATCTGTCCGTCTGGCAAATCTTGGCTATCTGGGACATATGTGGGAACTGTACGCTATGTGGGCCTGGATTGGCATATTCCTGACAGCCAGCTTTTCGCTATCTATGCAAAGCTCCGAAGCAAATGATTTTGCCAAGCTGGCAACCTTTGCAACAATGGCCGCGGGTGCCATTGGCTGTTTGGCAGCTGGTTATCTCGCAGATAAACTTGGCAGGACCACCTTAACCATCATCGCAATGTTGACGAGTGGTATCTGTGCCTTGTCAGTAGGTTTTCTATTTGGCGCGTCACCTCTGTGGCTGACATTACTTTGTATTTTGTGGGGCATCAGCATCATTGCTGATTCTGCTCAATTTTCAGCATCCGTCGCTGAACTATCCCCGCCTGGAATTGTCGGAACAATGCTAACATTACAAACGTCATTAGGCTTTACACTCACCCTAATAACTATTCACTTGATGCCATACGCTGTTGATCTTTTGAGTTGGCACTATGCTTTTGCGCCCCTGGCCATTGGTCCGTTCCTTGGCGTTTGGGCCATGACAAAATTACGAAAGCACCCCGACGCACGAAAACTTGCCAACGGTAAAAGATAATTCTTGAAAATATCACCTTCACAAAAAAGCTCCGCAGTTTTCATAAACGCGGAGCTTTTTATCTTTGATCAAATGTTAATCAGCCAAGCAAAGCTTCGATTGCCTCGATTGCCTCTTGGGCTTTCGAAGCATCTGGACCACCTGCCTGTGCCATATCCGGGCGCCCACCGCCGCCCTTTCCACCAAGTGCTGCGGAACCAGCACGAACAAGGTCAACTGCTGAGATCTTGGCAGTAAGATCATCCGTCACAGCAACAACAATAGAAGCTTTGCCATCGGTATCTGCGATTAGAACAATCACGCCCGTGCCGATCTGTTTCTTCAATTCATCTGCCGTTGGCTTCAGATCTTTTGGTAAAACACCTTCGAGAACCCGAGCAGCAACTTTAATCCCGTTTACATCCTTGAATTCGGCCTCACCAGTTGTACCGCCACCGCCAGCAGCCAGTTTACGACGCGCATCAGTCAAATCACGCTCCAGTCGTTTTCTTTCTTCCAGAAGCGATGTAACCCTTGCTTCCAACTCAGCAGGCGATGCCTTCATTGCCGCTGCTGCTGCTGCCAGTTGATTTTCCTGTACCGATACGTATTCCAGTGCAGCTTGGCCTGTAACAGCTTCAACACGACGAACGCCAGAAGCAAGTGCCGCTTCGGACACAATCTTAAAGAAACCGATATCTCCGGTTCTTCTGACATGGGTGCCACCACACAACTCTGTCGAATAATAGCCGCTTCCCGTAGAGCTATCTGAGCCGCCCATGGAGACAACGCGGACTTCTTCTCCGTACTTCTCACCAAAGAGAGCCATCGCCCCTTCTTTGATTGCCTCATCCGGAGTCATCAAACGCGTTATAACCGGATCATTGCGACGAATGTATTCATTTACCTCACGTTCAACAGCCACAATATCATCTGCTTCCAAAGGTTTTGGCTGACTGATGTCAAAACGAAGACGTTCCTTCGCCACCAAAGAGCCTTTTTGGGTTACATGTGTTCCCAAACGCCGACGAAGGGCTTCGTGCAACAGATGTGTGGCAGAGTGATGGGCACGCAGAGCAGATCGACGAGACACATCGACCTTCATTTCCAGTGCAAGATCAACCGCGATCTCACCACGGGTAACTTCACCTATATGAACAAACAAATTGCCTAGCTTTTTTTGCGTATCCTTAACCGTAACTTCTGCACCTTCGGCTGAGAACAACAAACCATGATCGCCTTGTTGACCACCACTTTCGCCGTAAAATGGCGTCTGATTGGTGATAATCATCACCTGATCACCAGCCTTTGCAGCAGAAACTTCGTCTCCGTCTTTCAAAATTGCCAGAATTTGACCTTCGGCTGTCTCGGTATCGTAGCCAAGAAATTCTGTCCCTCCGACACGTTCTTGGATTTCAAACCAAACTTTTTCCGTTGCTGCATCTCCGGACCCACTCCATGCTTTACGCGCAGCAGCACGCTGCTGTTCCATGGCTGCATTGAAACCTTCAGTATCAACAGATTGTCCCTGCCCACGCAAAACATCTTGCGTCAAATCAAGCGGGAAGCCATAGGTATCATAAAGCTTAAAGGCAACTTCACCATTAAGCGTTCCCTTGTCGCCCAACTTGTCCGTTTCCGCTGAAAGTAATTTCATACCGCGATCCAGTGTTTGGCCGAACCGATTTTCTTCCAGTTTGAGAGTTTCCGTGATGAGAGCTTCAGCACGAGACAACTCTGGGAAGGCAGTTCCCATCATCCCCACCAAAGAAGGAACCAGCTTGTAAATCGCCGGATCTTTCACACCAAGTTTGTGAACATGGCGCATGGCACGTCGCATAATACGACGCAGAACATAACCACGTCCTTCGTTAGACGGTAAAACACCATCAGCAATCAAGAATGCAGTCGAACGAAGATGATCGGCAATAACACGGTGAGAAACCGCATGATCCCCGTCTGCATCAACACCTGTTTCGTGTGCTGAAGCTTCAATGATCGTGCGAAGCAAATCAACATCGTAGTTATCGTGTTTTCCTTGAAGCACTGCGGTAATACGCTCCAGGCCCATTCCGGTGTCAATTGATGGCTTGGGCAGGTCGACCCGTGTCTGTGCATCAATTTGCTCATATTGCATAAACACGAGATTCCAGATTTCAATAAATCTGTCGCCATCTTCATCCGGACTTCCCGGAGGACCCCCAAAGATATGATCTCCGTGATCGTAAAAAATTTCGGAACAAGGTCCACAAGGTCCCGTCGGCCCCATTGACCAGAAATTATCACTCGTGGAAATCCGGATGATACGATCATCACTAAGGCCAGCAATTTTACGCCAGAGAGCAGCAGCTTCTTCGTCTTTGGAATAGACTGTAACCAATAGCTTCTCTTCTGGAACACCATATTCTTTTGTGATCAGGTTCCAGGCATGTTCAATAGCCACATCCTTGAAATAATCTCCAAAGGAAAAGTTTCCCATCATTTCAAAGAATGTGTGATGCCTTGCTGTATAGCCGACGTTTTCCAGATCGTTATGCTTACCACCTGCACGTACACATTTCTGCGAGGTTGCCGCTCGGTTATAGGGACGTGTTTCGTTACCAGTAAAAACGTTTTTAAATTGCACCATCCCCGCATTGGTAAACATCAACGTCGGGTCATTTCGCGGCACCAGCGGCGAAGATTCTACGGTTTGATGACCATGTTTTGCAAAATAGTCGAGAAAGACCCTACGGATCTCATTACCGGTAATCATTTTAATCACTTACCCTAAAACTTGGACAGGACGCATTCTTTTCACAACAGAATACGGGAAATCTTATCTGCGGTTTTAACGTGCTGCCAAGGCTCTGTCTAGACTTCGCTTACAGCATTACGATTTACCCGCCCCACCCTTAACACAGCGCTTGTGATAACTTGCCTTTAATTTTCCACGATTATTCGATATAGCTAGAAGCCATATCTTATAAATCAACGTTCACGTCCATCTATTTACTAAACTGACAAGCTTGAAATCATGGCCTTTATAAATCTCCTAAATATTTTTAAATTTGTTGCGAGTTGTAGTCTGTTTCTCATTGCAATGTCTTCAATTGCAACAGCACAGCAACAACCGCCACAAAGATCAACAGAACGTTTTGGAGATTGGTCAGCATTATGCACTGTTAACGAGCCTCTGAGTTGTCATATAAAGCACCAAATACTCCTCGGAAACAGCTCTAAACCAGCTTTGGAAATAAACATTGGCAGACCAAATACAAATCCTTCAAATGTGATCATGATTGTGACCTTACCATTGGGAATTAGATTACCCGAAGGTTTCAGGATTCAGGTAGGAGATAAAATAGATCGGCAATACCCCTTCATTCGATGCATCCATTCAGGATGCCAATCAGAGTTAAGTTTTGATGAAGAACTTCTCGATAGCTTTAAAAAAGGAAATGAAGGTCGCATCATTATCTCTGATGCAATAAATAAAAAAGTTGCTATCCCCTTTTCTCTTAAAGGTTTCACAAAAGCTTTTGGACGAGTCACTAATCCATGATTCCATATTCAAATTAAAATCATGCAAAAAAGGAGCCGTAAAACGGCTCCTTTTATATTCTTAAAAGAGAAGACTATTAAGCGTCTTCCGTTTCATCTTCTTCTTTTCCTTCAAGCATTGCATTCGCAACAATTCCCGCATTTTTACGGACAGCCGTTTCAATTTTTGCAGCTACTTCAGGGTTTTCCATCAGGAATTTTTTGGCATTTTCACGTCCTTGACCAATGCGTTGACCATCACAAGAGAACCAGGCACCCGCTTTTTCAACAACACCGGCCTGAACCCCGAGATCCAGCATTTCACCTGTTTTGGAAATACCTTCACCGTACATGATATCAAATTCAATCACGCGGAATGGAGGGGCCATTTTATTCTTAACAACTTTCACCCGGGTTTGATTACCGGTAATATTTTCGCGATCTTTAATCGCGCCAATACGACGAATGTCCAGACGCACAGAAGAATAGAATTTAAGGGCGTTACCACCTGTTGTTGTTTCCGGATTGCCAAACATCACCCCGATTTTCATGCGGATCTGATTGATAAAGATCACCAATGTACGGGATTTGGAAATTGAGCTCGTCAATTTACGCATCGCCTGGCTCATCAAACGAGCCTGCAAACCAGGAAGAGAGTCCCCCATATCGCCTTCAAGTTCAGCCTTGGGAACCAAGGCAGCCACGGAATCCACAACCAACACATCCAGTGCACCTGAACGCACCAATGTATCTGTAATTTCCAATGCCTGTTCTCCAGCATCTGGCTGAGAGATCAACAACTCGTTTACGTCAACACCAAGCTTGTTTGCATAGGCAGGATCAAGAGCATGCTCGGCATCAATAAAAGCACATGTGCCACCCGCTTTTTGCGCTTCGGCAACAACATGCAAAGCCAAAGTTGTTTTACCGGATGATTCCGGGCCGTAAACTTCGACAATACGTCCACGCGGCAAGCCACCAATACCAAGGCCAATATCCAATCCCAAAGATCCTGTGGAAATAACTTCGGTCTCTACTGTCGTGCCTTCGCCCAACTTCATAACCGAGCCTTTACCAAAAGCGCGTTCAATCTGTCCCAGGGCTGCATCTAATGCCTTTTGTTTGTCCACCGTGCTATTCTCCACTAACTGTAAGACGTTTTGTGCCATCGTTGCCTCCCTTATCCCACAGGCTCACACTTGCTGCAACGAGAACAACGTACCCCTTTTGTTCTCAATACGCAATAAAAAAGAACATTAAGAGAACAAGTATATATAAAAAGGCAAACGCTCTACAAATCATTCACCGTAAATTATTGTTATTTAAGTAAATACACCTGAATGTAAACTCGCAAGGCAACGTCACTGTGCGGCAAGAACGTCCTTCACCTTGGACGCCAATTGCTTCAGACTGAAAGGCTTTGGCAGGAATTCAATTGCAGAATCTACATCCAGCGTTTTCCGAAAAGAATCTTCCGTGTAACCAGAAATAAAAATAACTTTTAAGCTCGGATGTGTTTCATAAAGCTTCTTGATTAAAGTCGGGCCATCCATCTTTGGCATCACAACATCTGTTATGACCAAATCAATAGTTTCCCCGTCTTGCTGAAGGATCTCAAGTGCCGCTTCACCTGAGTTTGCTTCAAGCACCTTATATCCTTTGTTCTCCAAAGCCCGCGCACTAAAAGATCGCACGGCATCTTCATCTTCAACCAAAAGAATATTGCCACGACCTGTCAAATCCTGTGCCTTCGGTGCGTCAGCTGCAAGCTCTTCCTGATCTTGCGCATCTTCCTGAAAGTGTGGCAACAACAAAGAGAAGACCGTTCCTTCATCTGCAGTTGAATCAACAAAAACAAACCCACCAGACTGTTTAACAATACCATAGACCGTTGATAGACCAAGACCAGTGCCTGCTCCCACCTCTTTTGTCGAGAAAAAGGGATCAAAAATGCGGTCAATAATTTCTGTCGGAATGCCATGTCCTGTGTCTTGAACCTTGACCAAGACATAATCACCAGGGGGGATTTCTTCCCCTTTAACCTTGTATGGCGCATCAACCATCACATTCGACGTGATAATCTCCAAAACACCACCTTGATCCATAGCATCACGGGCGTTCACGGCAAGATTAATAATAACCTGCTCTAACTGTCCCTGATCTGCCTTGACATCTCCCAGATCCCGGCCATGCGTAATACGCAATTCAATCGTTTCCCCGATAAGGCGACGCAAAAGGTGAGCAAGCTCTGCAATAATATCCGTTACATTCAAACGCCTGGGCTGGAGCGTTTGCTGACGAGAAAAAGCCAATAATTGACGAACAAGGTTTGCAGCGCGATTGGCGTTTTGCTTAATCTGCATAATATCTGCAAAAGATTGATCCCCCGGACGGTGACGTAGAAGCAATAGATCAGAAAACCCGATCATGGCTGTCAGCAGATTATTAAAATCGTGTGCAATACCCCCGGCCAACTGCCCAACCGCCTGCATTTTTTGAGATTGCGCGAACTGAGCTTCCAGACTGCGCTGTTCTGTCGTGTCCGTGAAATTCAGGATATACCCACTCGGCAGTCCGGAGTTTTCGTCGACATGCGTCACGTTCATATTACAGACAATATCTGCATTTCCCGTGAGATGCACTTCCATGGCTTTGCGTTCATAGGTCGTTGCTGAAACCAAAGCCTCTCGCACGCCTTCTCTTTCCTGATCACCAATCAAGGAAAGAAGGGGTTTGCCCTTAACTTCTCCTGCTGTCGCCAAAAGTTCTTGGAATGCTCTGTTATTTTCCGTAATAACGCCCCGTTCATTCAGCAAGACAATACCAACCGGGGCTTCGTTAAAAAACTTGCGGAATCGCTTTTCGGACTGTTCCAGTGCTGTTGCCATCTCCCGTTCAAGTGTCAGGTTTCGCACAACAGACCTTGTTCTAAAGCCTTTATCACCACCACCTTCGGCGATGTGCTGACTGATAACAGCAAGAATGCGTTTCTCCCCATCCGCAGTTTTGAGGAAAACCTCTCCTGATCGACTCTCGACATCTTCAAAGGGATGATAGGCCGGAACTTCATCCAAGGATGCATCAGCCACAATATCATGAAGCTTTGTTTGCCCACTTTCCAACTCAGACGATGAATAACCCAGCCAGTCTGTTAATGTTTGATTCGCAAAAAGAAACGCGCCATCCGCATCTACAGAGAAGAAACCGATCGGTGCATTTTCCAAAAGATCAACAAAACGTTGTTGTTGATCATTAATGACCTTCTCCATCTGTCGACGCATTGTAATGTCATCAACAAACCAGAATACGTACCCAGGACGGTTTGGCAAAGGATAGGCCGCGACATGACGCCACTGTACATCATTATATCCGGGTCCCGCCCCCGGTATCTCAATCTCAACATGTCCAGAAACACCGTTTTTTGCATTTAGCTGAAGGGTTTCCAGTTTACGGCCGATCTCTTCATTTCCATTACTCTCATCAAGAATCAAGTCGGGAACGGCTCTTAAGTCTCCGCCAAAGAAATCTTCAAACGCAGGATTTGCAAAAAGGCATTTTCCGTTAGGGTCCACAATTTGTCGAGGACGGGGAACTGCAGCAAAAGCATACTGACGCAAGGCAAGTGTTTTTCTGTACCGCCAGATAACGAAGCCAAGAAAAAATATGATCAACGCTAAAAAACTACAAATAGCGATCCAGATGGTAGGTGACACTTCCCTGTTTCCCCCACGAAATGCCTCCTTTTCCCGTCGCAAATCTGGCACGAGAAAAGAGATAAAAGACAGTAAATGAAAGATTAACCTGAAAATCGTTTAAAAACAAACCAGATAGCTTAAGTTTGGTTATTTTTTCAGTTTCATGATGTAGCCAATGATTTCAGCCACTGCTTTATAGTGTTCCGGCGGGATCTCTTGATCAATTTCAACACCTGCATAAAGCGCTCTGGCGAGCGGTGGATTTTCGATTATCGGAACTTTATTCTCTTCTGCAACATTACGAATACGAAAAGCAACAGCATCTACACCTTTAGCCGTTAGTTTTGGCGCTTCCATCATCATCCCATTGTACTCTAAGGCAACAGCAAAGTGCGTTGGGTTTGTTATAACCACATCGGCATTAGGTACAGCTGCCATCATTCGTTGACGTGCTTTCTCCATACGCAACTGGCGCAAGCGCCCCTTGATCATCGGGTCACCTTCACTTTGCTTGGACTCATCCTTTACTTCCTGTTTCGTCATTCGAAGTTTTTTCATGTATTCGAAATATTGATACAGGTAATCCAGTCCAGCAATCACAGCCATGACAGCAACCACAGCAATGACAATAAGCGTCGCCCAATCTAACAACATCATTGTCATTTGTGTCACATCAAGTTCTGAGAGTTGAGGCACGACAGAGCGTTTAGGCCACAAAACAAAGCCAATAATGCCACCAACAATAATAAGCTTTGCCAAGCCTTTGACCAGATTCATGACAGATTGAAGAGAAAAAAGTCGCTTGAATCCTGCAAGAGGCGAAATTTTACTTAATTTTGGTGTCAAAGATTCAGATGACAATAAAAATCCGTGCTGCATTAACCCCGATGCAATCGCAAAAGCGACCATGATAATCGCAGGTGCGATAAAAAGAATACCTACATCTTTGACAAGAGAAATCATTGCCTCGTAGATATGACCGGTTTCAAACCGTATTGTATCAGGACGTTCAAAGAATGTAGCAAAGGTTGATCCCAATTCCTGACTAATCCAGACTGCGAAAAAAGACAGAAACAACAAAAACCCAAAAAACGAAAACCATGAGTTCATTTCCTGAGATTTAGGAACATCCCCTTTTTCACGTGCGTCAGCCAGCTTCTTTGCGGTTGGCTCTTCTGTTTTCTGGGACTCATCACTCTCATCTGACATGATGCGCCCCTTCTAAAAATGTGAAATCAACGGGTACATCCATCATTTCACAAATGCCATCCAATGCTCTTCCAGGCTAATCATGTAAACCTTGATCATAACAGGCACACACAAAAATAGCACCGTAATCCCCATAGCAACCTGAAGAGGCATGGCCACAAAAAATACCTGCATCTGAGGCATCAACTTCGCGAGTAACCCTAAACCCAGAAAGAAAATCATCCCAACAACAATAAAAGGCGCAGCCATTCGTGTCGCCAATATAAAGGTGTCACCGACAACACGGGCAATCATGTTTGAAAAATCACCCGTAGGTAATATCTGTCCCGGGACAAAAAGTTCATAACTATCCACCAGCCCCAGAATGAAAAGGTGATGAATATCCAAAACCATAATTAACACGATGGCAATCGCCGTTAAGAATGTTCCCATAATAGAAGCTTGTTGGGCTGAAACCGGGTCTTGAATCAATGCATTTGCCAACGAAGACATTGTCGCCGCTATCATGCCCGCTGACGCAGCCGCGCTTAAAAACATACGCGCGACTGTGCCCATAAAAAAGCCGATGATAGCTTCGCTAAAAACTAAAAGTCCAAGCCCAGAAACTTCATCAGGCATAGCAGGAATACTGGATGCCAGAATTGGGGCAACCAGAATACTGATCAACATAGATAAAGCTAATCTGGTACGTGGTGATACATATGACTCACCAAATCCCGGCAATAATATCATCGCACTGCCGATACGTGTAAACACAATTAAAACAATGTAAACACTGGAAGGGAGTAAATCATAGAGCATGACCTATCCTAAGGCGACAATCCTGTCCATGAGCTCTTCAGTAAATGTACCTAGAGTTTGCGCCATAAACGGGGCAGTTGCAACAAGCGTCAAGCTAATGATAATGAGCTTGGGCACAAAGGTAAGTGTCATTTCCTGAAGTTGTGTCAAAGCCTGAAATAAAGAAATGATCAAACCAACAAGCAACGCAATCGACAGCACGGGCGCACTCATTTTCAACATCACCCATACTGCTTCTTTACCATATTCGATGACGTCGGTTTCACTCATGCCCCACCTGTAAATTTCAATTCTTGATATATAGCCAGCCTAGAACATCAGCAAAGCCAGATCAAATAGGCATCCGCAAAATTTCCTGATAGGCCTGAACAACCTTATCCCTGACTGCAACAACTGTTTGCAACGTCACTTCGGCTTCGGACATCGCCGTCACCACATCTGTGACATCTGCTTTGCCTGCCGCTGCCATTAATGTTTTATTTTCAGCGGTTTGCATTGTAGCCAAGGTGTCCGTCGCAACATCACGCAAGGTTGAAGCAAAGTCTTCACCTACCGGATCAGCTGTCCCTTTTTTACCAGCCAGCCCTTTCTCAGCAGCTTGATTATAAGCGTTTACTGCATCAACAAAATTTACAGCCATAATTAAATCCTCTCACGCCTATTCTACTGAAGTATTTCCAAGGTACGCTGCAACATACTTTTCGATGCTTGTATCGCTTGTAAGTTGGCTTCAAAGCTTCGTTGAGCTTCACGCATGTCCGTCATCTCAACCAGAGAGTTAACATTCGGTTGAAGCACGTATCCATCCTCATCAGCTGCTGGATGTCCAGGTAAGTATTCTCTTTTAAACTCAGATTTATCTGTCAGGACATCCTTAACGACGACTTTTTCGACGCCCAGCTCTCGGTTTAATTCAGCACCAAAAGAGACCATTTTACGTCGATAAGGCGCGCCGCCCGGTTCCTGAGCAACAGAATCAGCATTGGCGATATTTTCAGAAATTATGCGCAACCTGGTTCCCTGGGCTCGCATCCCGGAAGCAGAAACCTGCATCGATTTATATAGATCAGACATCGCGTTTTTCCTAATTTATCGCCAATTCTTTACGTACAAGATTTATGCCAAGTTTTCCTTATGGCCCTTTGAGAACCATCTTAAACATATCCTGATGCTTTTTATAAAGACGCACCATGCCCTGATAATCCAGTTGCGTCTGTGACATCTTGATCATCTGCTCTTCCAGAATAACAGCGTTTCCCGCCGGAGCAGTTTCATAAATATCTTTAGCCTTGTTTGCCCTTGCCTGATCCCCTTTGAGCGGATTATTTGACAGATGCCCTTCGTGGCTGGATCGCTGTGCCATCACAGGCGCAGATCGGCTAACAAGAGACTTGAAATGGTTATCTTTCAAATCAAGCGGGACGTAGTTCAGAGTGTCCGAATTGGCAATATTCTTGGAGATCACAGCCTGCCGCTGCGTCAACCAATCCATTTTTCTGGCTAAAACATCTGTAATTTTCAGCTTATCTGCCAATACCAGTTCTCCTCACATTACAATAAGGTCCGCAACCCTCGAAATAATACGCTTGCTCACTTAATAACCTGTTAACGAATTCCAGATCTAGTAAAAAATGATCAAAAATACCAAGTTTGGCTCGACCTAAGTAAAAAATGCACGTATAAATACGTGGACAGAACAGGTAGTTAATTAAAAATCCTTCCAGTCAGCACTTGGCATATAGGGACAGGGAGTCCAAAGTCCACGATGTTATACCTTACCCGGAAAATTGGTGAATCAGTCATCATTAACAATGACATAGAGGTCAAGGTTGTTGATATACGTGGAAAATCAGTAAAAATTGGCTTTACCTTTCCCGAAGATGCAACCGTTCTACGGCAGGAACTTCACGAACGTATTCAGGAAGAAAATAAAGCTGCAGTAGCTGGGTCTCTCGACATGCTAGGTATCGACATTGATCTTACCGCAGAAGAAGACTAACCCCTGCTCCGCCTACACAACCCTATAATATAAATTGCTTTTATAACCTTTCATTAAGCATAATCAGTGCAGACTGTATGCAGGCTTTCTGATTTCATTAGAGAAGACAGAATGAGTGTAACTGACGAAGATCCTGAAAAAAAATTAGCGCCTTCGTTTTCAGACACGCAAAACGGATTAATATCTGATGTCAGTGAGGAAAAAACAGAAGATACGCCACAGCTTTCGATTGCTGTAAAAAGGAATACCGCAGGACAGACCAAGGTAATCGCGAAGGGAACAGGGGAAATTGCAGAACAAATACTGCAAATAGCCTTTGACCAAGGCGTTAAAGTCAGAACAGATTCAGACTTGGCCCAAATACTTGCAAATGTTGAATTAGAAAGCGAAATTCCTCTGGAAGCATTAACAGCTGTAGCCACAATCCTAAACTATGTTTATGATGAACAAAAACAACCTTTTGATGAAACACTTAAGCAGTCATGACAACGTTTGAAGAACTTAAGGAACAGATAACTCATCTTTCCCGACAAATTGCTTTAGCCAATTCGACAATCAAGTCCGGCGAAGACTTTGACGTAACTGATTTGCCCAAGGTTACAGATTTCTTGTGCCAGGAACTACAACACCTTCCGTCAAAAGAGCGGTCAAAATTATCTCCCAAGTTGTTAGCCTTGATTGAGGAACTAGATAATTTGACAATTACCATCAACAGTAATCTAGACAGAGTTCGCGTTGAAATAAAAGAAACGACCAGTCACAATAAAGCTGCGCGCGCATATACCAGCGCCAACATACCCGGTAAAAAATAACCCGATGGAATATGGCAACTATTTCCAGTTTTTCCTTAGCCTGATCTTCATTATCGGCCTTATTTTTGCCTTTTCACTGATCGCCAAAAAGCTAGGCTTAGGCCATGGCCCGGCAATAACCGGAAACAAACAAAAACGCCTTCAAATCAAAGAAGTTCGACCGCTTGATGCAAAAAGAAAAGTAGTCATTGTACAATGCGACAACAAAGAACACGTTGTTTTAGTTGGCGGAACAAACGACCTCCATATTGATACTATTCCTTGCGATCCATCTTCAAATCAGGCGGACAGCCCGGAAGATGTTATTGACTTCAAAAAAGCGGACGAAAGTTCAAGGGTATGACAAAATATTTTACCCCTAGAGTTGTTACTGTTGCGGCACTGGTGGCAGGTTTATCATTCATTCCAGACCACAGTTGGGCCCAGGCTCTTACTCTTGATTTGAATAACGAAATACTTGGTTCAGGCAGTGGTCGCATATTACAGATGCTGGCCCTGCTCACCATCCTCAGTCTAGCTCCGGCTATACTTATGATGGTAACCTCTTTTACCAGAATTATCGTCGTCCTATCCTTCATTCGTACCGCGATGGGTATTCAACAAGCCCCACCCAATACTGTTTTAATCAGCCTAGCGCTCTTCCTAACTGCTTTTATCATGACCCCGACAATGGAAAAGGTTTACGAAGGTGCAATAAAACCTCTTGTTGATGAAGAAATATCCGAAATAGAGGCATGGGATAGAGGCACGGGACCGATCAGGGATTTTATGCTACAGCACGTTCGGGAAAAAGATCTGCGCCTTTTCCTTGATTTGGCAGAGACGGGGGAAGTAGCGGAACCTTCTACAACACCTCTTCGAGCACTTATACCTGCCTTTATGATCAGTGAGCTAAGAAGAGCTTTTGAAATAGGTTTCCTGATCTTCCTTCCCTTTCTGATTATAGACATGGTCGTGGCTTCAGTTCTCATGTCTATGGGAATGATGATGTTACCACCAATTATGCTTTCACTGCCCTTTAAACTGATTTTCTTTGTGATGGTTGATGGTTGGTATCTGATTGCCGGAAGTCTGGTTCGAAGTTTCGGATAGCCCCTTAACTCATGCAAATATAAGCTCTTTATTGATTTCAGAACCTGGCTTTCACAAATCTTAATTTATTTCACTCAGAGGGGATGACTTAAGTTTACTACGATACTGATCCATAAAGGCCTGAACCTGAGAAACTTGTTTTAACTCATCTGCGATCGATGTTACAGAACCGGAATTCAAGCTATTGGTTAAAAGCTTGAAGGTATCGCTATGTGTCCCCTTACTCATAATAGAACTATAACTGTCTCTCAAGAGCTTAAGCCCCTCGTTATCACCAGACAGAGTTTGTGCAATAGCAAGATTAATAACAGCCTGACTTTCTTTGTCACCCAAAATACGATCTGTAGGTGGAGAGGCCGGAATCAGTTTCCCAAGCATCTTTCCTGCCTCATCCCATTTTCGTTGTTTCCAGAGAATATCCGCTTTTAAACGTAAAGCATCCAGACTTTGATCTTTAGCCAGTAAATCCAACGCTTCTTTTTCCTGTGAGAGTTCAGCCAAAGCCCGTGCACGCAAGTGTAAGCGTTGTTGAATCAAATCCTTTGGTAAATTATCACTACTCGTTTTATCCAGAGCAGCAAGGCTTTCTTCCGCGTCCTTTTCAAGCAAACGAATAAGGGCCAAACGACTTCCAACACGAGCTTTTTCTTCGCCTTCAAGGCGGAATTCAACCTGCTCTTCCAACAAGTTACCTGCTTGTTCAAGCAGATCAACATCAACAAGACGATCCGCCAGCTTGGTAATCATGGTATCCCCCTTGTCACCCAAAGGGGTCAGTTCTTTAAATTCTTCATAAAGGGCAATGGAAGACAGCGGAGGTATTCTTTCCCCTCCATCTTCAATATACATACCTTCAAAGATTTCTTGCATCCGCTTTGCAATTTTATCGGCACGCTCAGAATGCGGAAAATAAGATGCTGCCTGTCGTAATGAGTGCAAACTTTTTCTAAAATCCAGAATATCAGCGTAACGGTCCCCCAACTCACTCAGAATAGCAAACTCAAATTTATCACCTCGCCATGCAAATCTGAGTTGTTCAAGCTGCTCAATACCTTCTTCCTGCGTAATGGTTCCTTCGTCTATTCCCAATTTTGTAAGGGCATGCCGCGCCCTGGCACTTGTAGGACGGTGCCTGTTATATTTCAGGCCTTTCCATATTGCTCGCGCTTCTTCAGGAAAACCATCTTGAAGTAACCTTTGGCCCTCAAGGAAATCAGCCTGAGCTTTTTCAAACTCGGTTGGATTTCCCGATAAAGCCTTCCCGATGAACAGGCTTGCACTTCCTGTATCTCCCACATGAAGTTTCGAATCAGCAGCAAGCAAATAGAGTTTATTTCGGATGTTCCGAGGGAAATCTTCTATCAAGGCCTCGGTTTCAGTGAAACCAATCGCCGCAGGTCCCCAATCCTGCCCCGATGCAGCAAGCGCAGCCTGCCACAGATTAGCTTCCCATTCACCTGCCAAGACCGGACTTGAGAGTGTCTTTTGTGCCTCGTCAAATTTATCACTTAAAAACTGAGACGCACCCAACAGAAGTTGATAGGAAGGATCATCACTCAGGCGGCGATTTTCCTGACCTATAAGCTTAAGCATGCCGGCCGCTTCTGCAACACGACCATGTGCAAAAAAGAACCGTGCCAAATCCAAACGTGCCAGGCCTTGCTGCATCCCTGTTGTTTCAACAGCTGCTTGCTGAAGATCCTGGAGGTTTCTTAGGTAATCATCTTCACTGCCCAATCGATCGGCACCCAGATTAAGCATACGTACAGGTATTGAAGGAGTAATCTCACCACTACGCGGGAGTGACCGGGCTGTTTCGTCTGAAACAATCAACTGGTCACGACTGCGAACAACGACAGCACGGGGCGTCAGAGCAACAACGAGCCCCTCAGCCGTCGGCTGCAAAACAACTCCCTGATAAGAGGGTAAGGATCTGAACTGTGGAAACTCATCAATATTCGATGATCCAAGATTAGGCTCTCCTATAGGGGCAACAATCAGTCGATCCCCAAGTTCAGGATGAGAAAGCGATAGTAAACGACTAACTGATTTAACAAGGAAACGAACTTCTGGCCCATCTTCGCCCTCGCCCAAGACATTTGAAATAGACTGGACAGGCAAAGGAGAACGACGGCGAATATCGACAGTCCACGTATTATCTGCCTTACTTAACCTTGGGACCTGTGTACCCGGGGCACTAAGGCGAATTACAGTCGCCCCCGCAACCTCCTGGGTATCAACGGGCGCAAAGTGCGGCACCATTGCTTCGATGGCTTCGGCCAAATTGTCCGGCCCTTCACGATCAAAAACAAGCCAGAGGTGTTCTCCGCGCCGAAAGACAACAGCCCCAGTTGGTTGATCCCAGTTGAAATTCAAAATTGTCGGAGGCAACAAATTGGCGGTACGTCCGGGTGGAGGAACAAGGTTTGGAATTTCCAAGGGCTCAGTCAGAGTAACAAGATCCTGTTCAACTCCAACTTCTGCACTTTCACCAATAGTGTCATCATCCTCCAATTTGAACTCTGACAACCTTACAGGACCAGAGTTACTCCCCTGTGGTTTGGAAAGTCTCTTTTTATTCCCTGTGCTTACTTTATTACCTGTGCTTGGTTTTACTGGATCATTGCTCTCATTTGAGATTACAGCCTGATCATTACCGCCGTTCTCTTCCACTGCAGAATTACCAGCCGGCTTTGCACGATCTTCTGTCTCTACTGTTTCTTCTACAGCCTGGGTGGCCTCAGAACCCACCGGTTTTGGCAAGAGAGATAAAGGTCCAGGCCCTGCGAGTTCTTGTAGTTCAGGCAAGGTGATTGAAGCTCCCTCGTTTGCATTCTCAATCTTCTTGTCGAGAGCCTGAGTGGCTTTTACCTCTGGGACATCTTCTTCTTTTTTTGGTTGTGAATTCTTTGAATTGATTGTATTAGCAGCAGCCTTTTTCTCATCAACCTTGTTTGAGTTAGCTACTTTCTGTTCCCCGTTTGGCTTTGCCCCAACTGGCTTTTCTGGGACAGTCTGAACATCAATAACGGATTTAGGACCAACATTAAAAAGACGCGCTTGTGTTTGCGGGACTAGCCCAAACTCAATGATCAACTTTGGTTCCGTTGCAATAACCCGACCTTTTTGCACAAAAGGCATTTTTTGTTTGTTCAATTTCCGAAGGTCAACGGTCGCATCTTTGTCAAAACGAACAGTCAGCGAACTTCCTGACTGAGAAAGAGCCCCTTTGATCTTTTCAGGCCAATCAAAAACAAGTCTGTTATAATCAGGATGTTCGGCAAAACGAAAGCCAACACTCTGCACAGACGGACTTTTGTTTTTTCCAATTGATTGGCTTTGAGGTTGATTCACGTCAACCCTTAGATCGACAATAACTTTTGTCCCCGCCTTGAAAGTCTTGAGTGAAAAATCATCAAGCAAAGGAAAAGTCAGAACCTTTTTATCGGGACCAATAGATGGCTTGCCCGTAAAACCCTTAACGCCTTGAAGCACTTTATCTAATCGATAGTCAGCAGCATTATCAAATTCTATTATCAGCTGTTCATTATCTATTCTCGCGCTATAGGATACCTGCCGCGGCCAGTCAAAAACAATCCGGCCATAGCCAGGATGAATTCCTGCCCTGACAGGAATTTCCTGAGCATCAGGAGCAGAAGAAAAAAACAACAAAAACGCTCCTGCCAGAAATGTTTGGCATAACGCTTTAATCAACCATTTTCTCCTGCATAGGAATGCACAATAATATCAACACGGCGCGCGAGTTTTTTCCTTTGATCTTCGGGTAAGCTATCGGCTATCTCATCATAACGCGAATCACCATACCCACGCGATAGAATTGTACTCTTATACCCAGTTTTTTCCAATAAACCAGCAACATAGTCAGCTCTGGCAACAGATAGTGGCCAGTTTGTTTGAAACTTCTGCTGCCCTAACGGAATCGCCGGATCTGCATGACCTGCAATTTCAATGCGGTTATCAATGTTCTGAAATATCCGGCCCAGCCTTTTCAAAACAGGTTTAGCCTCTTCCAAAGGTTCGCTAGCGCCCGTTGGAAACAGAATATCACCGGGAACAGAAACCACAATACTATCTTCCAATCGAGTAAGAATGGCCTGAGATAACCCCTCATCTTCTTTGAACTTTTCTGATAACAAGGCTTGGAGATAATCCAAATCTTCACCTGGAATAAAATCAACAGGTTCCATTGTCAGGCTTTTTGCTGGTTTGGGTTCTGCAATAATTCTTTCAATTTTCAAGTTACTTGCGAGAGAATCAATCAAGTTTCTCCATTGCTTCTCTTCCATAACAGACATGGAATACAATAGAACGAAAAAGGTCAGCATCAATGCAACGAGATCGGTGAAAGTCACCATCCAGCTAGAACTGTAATTCACAGCAACAGTTTGCTCATTTTGCCTTCTGCTCATCCAAGGTTTGATCTTTGGCATAACCCGGGCAATAGCTTTTTGTTCCTTAGTCTCTTGGCCGCTATCCTTAGAGGCACCCTTGCTATTTTCATAAACCTTATCAGCACGAGTAGAAGTTTGTTCGTCAGCCCGCTTTCCATTCCCACTATTATTTGTGTTTCTATTTGTGTTTCCGGGATCAGACATTACCTTTCCTCCCGATAAGAGCTGAAAGTGATATTTGGCGGAGCTTTATCATATATGCGAATAACGACAAAAACAGAACCAGCTCTATTGGGTTGCAAACCTACGACCAGCCTGTTTTTGAGAATACCCGCAGCAACGATCTCGTTTGCAACAGCTTCCAAACGCTTGAGTATCAAGTCAGATAATTCGGCTTGAGAGTCTGTATTACGTGCAGCAGTCCCATAGAGAAATTCAAATTCATAGTAACGCTCTTCAAGATCAAGTTTCTGTAGAGACTGGGCCAACCTTTTCAAGAGAAGTTCTCGTCCTGAGGCAAGGTCGACTTCATCTTCGAGAAACATTGCCCGAACAGGTAATCTTAACCGTAAAAAGTTCTGAGTACTCCCCTGCTCTCTTTCAACGGCAGGAATCGTGGTTTCAAACAATCGTTCGATTTCTACAACGAGATCAGATTTATCATCAATATTATCAAGCGCTTGATCAAAAGAAGCATGGCGCTCCATATGACTTGCATCACCCTGGAAAGTATTATTCACTGATTCCAAAACTGCTCTGGCTTTTTCTTCTTCATAGGAAGAAAGTGCATTGAGCATAATGAAAAAAGCCAAAAGCAGGAGCTTAAGGCTTAATAAAGCGACATAATTTCGATCACCATCGTCTCGGCGTCTGCGAAATAGAAGGCCAAGCATATCAACTAATCAAATCCCATTAAGGCATCAATATCATCTTGGCTAACACCTTCGCCCGGTAATTGAGGTCCATTGAGAAGGTCTTCATCAGGCCTCTCCACCCCGTCAGCACGTTTAGGTGTCGGTTTCGCGTCTGTATTATCCGGTAGAAATTCCTCACCACCAAATGCGCCGAGCAATTTATCTACTTTAATTTCCACGTGTTGAAGAGCATTTACTACTCTTGAAATACGTTGGCCCGTAATATCCTGAAAACTGCAGGCTTCATAAACTTGAGTCACCGCATCATTTACTTTGTCAGTAAGAGGAGAATCTTCAAGCTTTTCAGATACTTCTTCTAAGGTTTCCATAGCGGACAAGATGTTGTGGGTGGCTTGTTCAGTAGCCCCCACAATAGCATCCAGTTCATCCGCCGCGGTAGGAAGAAAGTCACTTTTAATCTCATCAGGCCTCAAGGAAGCCAGTTGCGTTTTCATATCGTGAATATAACTTGCAACAGATCCAATCTCAGCTAAAAGCTTATGATTGGTTTCAACTGCATCTTCACCAAAGTTTTGCAACAAACTGTCCACCAATGCTTCAAGGTCTGCATCTTGTGCATTACTTTCAAAGGTCTTTAGTTTTTCGAGCAACTCTTCTCTGACCGGGTTGGCCATAACATTAACCTCTTAGAAGTTCCCAAGTACCGCGATTAACTTCTTCTTGAGGGTCGCAGCATTAAATGGTTTCACAATATAATTGTTCACACCCGCCTGTTTTGCAGCGATAACGTTTTCTGTTTTACTCTCAGCGGTGACCATAATGAAAGACAGATCTTTCAAATGTGCATCTGCACGGCACTCTTTAAGTAACTGAAGACCACTCATTGGCTCCATATTCCAGTCAGAAATAACCAGACTATACTGCTTGCCACGCAATTTTTGTAACGCACTGCTGCCGTCTGTCGCTTCATCAACATTGTTGAAGCCTAGCTGCTTGAGCAAATTGCGCACAATACGCAACATGGTTTTATAATCATCCACGATGAGGATTGGCATATTCATGTCGACATCCGACATCAGCAACTCCTTAACTATCTCTCTTGCACACACATTCGCTTAAATTGTGATTTCAAGCTACCAGCATAGAATTAACGCAGTGTAAACAAACCACAGTTTTTCAAGATCTTAGACTTTTAGGTTTGTAAAAAAACCAACTTTAAGAAAAAGAAAGCCCCATATCCCAACGGATACAGGGCATATTTGGTGTTTCGAGTTCTGCCTAAAGAAAATTAACCATAATTCTCATTAGGGATTCGATTACTCTTTTGATAGGGGTAATTCTCTTCTTTGTGCCAATTCAAGCGTAATGGCTTTTGCTCTTTTCGGATTCATACTTGCCAGAATCGGAGCTGTCTTTCTTTCTTTCATCCGCTCGACAACATCAAGAAGTACAATCATATCCAGTTCTTCAAAAATCCGGGCAGCATCTTTCGGTTTCATACTTTCGTATATCTTTACGAGACTAAGCATTTGCTTCTCACTCTGCTCGTCATGCTTAACAATTAGTCCTTCAATCGTATTTTGAAGTTTGCCCAGTTCTGCAATTTTTTCATCTATACGGCGTTCTGCTGCAAGTAAAAGAGTTTCCCGTTGCTCGACATCACGCTCGCGGGTTTCTAGCTGTTCTCTTCTGGCAGACAAAGATTGGAGTAACTCAATTTCTTCGTCCGTCATTGAAAAAGGATCCGCTTCAATTCCTTGGACTTTAGGAACTTCTTTTACATCTTCACTCACCGAGGCTGTCTCAGGTTCACTTTCCTGATCAATTACCTCAGCAGCCTCACCTTCTTCATTATTCGGAGCCTCAGTTTCAGCTTGCTCTTCTGTCTTATCCTCAACTTCCGGCGAAGCCTGCGCAAAGGCTTCACCCGATTGATTAAACCCTTCCCAGACCCCCCCGGCCTTAACAAGCAAAGTCAATGAAGACACAGCAATTAATACAGGCAGCAAACGCATCTTATTCTCCTTAACGCATGCCTTTGAGGGTTTTCAAAAGGTCTTCTGCAGCAGGTGACAAATCTTTTTTTGCCTCCCCTTTTTGATTAACGGGCTTGACCTTGTTCTGTTTGATATCTCCTGGTTTCACGCCTTTGGGGAGTACAGTTTCAGGAGATTTTTCCCGGGCCAGACCAAGGTCTTCTTCCAAACGATCCGCGACAACCTCGGCCCGATCAACCAAATAGCTCAAGTCAGATAATATTCCATCAGCTTTAACAGTATTCTCCTTGAGGCCTGATCCAGTATCAGAAGCATGGGCCTTAAATTCAGCAAGGCTTTTTTCCGCCTTTGCCGTTGTATCAGCAAAGGAGACAATCAACCCTTCCATCTCGGCCTTGGCTTCTCGTAAGGCATCCAGCTTTTTATTCAAGATCACGGCATACACAATCGTTGCGACCAGCAAGATCGCAACGAGGATATTAAATCCAAGCTCAATATTCGAGATATCCAACATCACTTATTCGCCATCATCACGAGCGATCTTATTGGCGATTTTCACCGCAATGTTACCACTCTTCCGGCCCATATTACCTTTAAACATGGAAACATCACCACATCTCAATTCCACCAGTGATTCCGGAGAAACAGTGAGATCCATCGTATCACCAACTTTCCAATTCATTACATCACCAAGAGAGATATTCACCTGCTCTAACACAGCCAAAATAGAAACATCTGTCTGCCATAACTCAGCAGTAAGATGCCCCTCCCAAATGGAATCCCGACCAAACTTTTCCCCCATAAACATCTGTAGTAACAGTTCACGAACTGGCTCAAGCGTTGCGTAGGGAATGAGGAGTTCAACACGCCCGCCTCGATCTTCCATGTCGACACGTAAGGTGATCACAATAGCAGCATTCTCATGCCGCGCGATTGTAGCAAACCGCGGATTTGTTTCCAGCCGATCAAACCTAAAAGTAACAGGAGAAAGAGGATCAAATGCACTGGACAGGTCCGCCAAAACAACATGGGCCAGCCTTTGAATCAGGTTTCGCTCAATTGTTGTATAGGGGCGCCCCTCAATTCTCATCGCTGCTGTACCTCGACGTCCGCCAAGCAACACATCAACGATTGAATATATCAACGCTGAATCAACAGTCATCAGACCGTAGTTATCCCACTCTTCAGCCTTGAAGACAGTCAACATTGCAGGCAGAGGGATTGAATTGAGATAATCACCAAATCGCGCTGATGTAATGTTATCCAAACTCACTTCAACATTATCGGAAGTAAAATTACGTAAAGACGTGGACATCATTCTGACCAGACGGTCAAAAACAATATCCAGCATTGGGAGACGCTCGTAAGATACCAGAGCAGAATTGAGAATTGCCTGAATTCCCGAATTGTCTCCACCATCATCATCTCCGGCGTCAACACCAAGGAGACTGTCAATTTCACTTTGGTCTAGAACACGCGTACCGCCAGGACCGTCATCGACTTCATCGAAAACATCATCAGCCTCATCCGCATCTTCATCCGCCATAGCCTCCCATTCGGCCATCATGGCTTCCTGATCGACTTCTTCTTCCGTTTCGTCAGCCATTTCTTACCTTACAGGTTACTGTACCAGCATTTCCTGAAACAATACATCTTTCACCTTAATAGGAGCAGCCGCAGCATTGACCCGAAGGAGTAACTCTTCTCTCAAACGCTGAATACCGGCTGACCCGCTCAAATCTTCAATTCTGAGTTCACGTAAATATACCTGAAAGTTGTCAACAATCCGCGGCATCACTGCTTCTATACCAGGAATATCTGTTTGCGCTTCCAGTTCCAGACTAATTGTAATCTTCAAAAAGTGTTTCTTGTTACCAGAAGAATTAAGATTAACCAGTAATTCCGGCACATCATAAAATGCTGCAGGGCCATGCGCAGGAATAACCTCCTCAACAACCTCTTCTTCAACGACTTCTTCTTTACCCAACAATGAATCAAGCATACCTGTAAAATAAGCGCCGGCACCTGCTATTAATATTAACAACAAAGGCAATATGAAAAAAAGAACGAGTTTCTTCCCCGACATCCCGCCTGTCGGTCGGGCTTCTACCTCTAGTTCTTCTTCGCCAACAGTTTCATCAGTCATACGCTGATATAAGCCTCCAATTAAAATACCCCACCTAATAAGGGGTCAAGATGGTTAAAAAGTCGTTAAGTAGTATAGATGTTAAATCAGATACTTATAAGTAAAAAGACCGGTTTAATAAGTAAACCTTTCGTTTAAATAATTTGTATCCGAAAGCAGTGTACTCGAAAAGTGTTAATATCTACTCTACAACCAGATAACATCCCATCGGAAAGCTTTCCTTGTATCGATACCAAGCCTGTTCACAATAAACCCAACGAAATACAAGCAAAGAATATCATAATTTTCCTGTCCAGCGGTAAATGTTTCCCCACGCCGGAAATTATTAGCCAGCGAAAGTCAGAATTATGCTGGCGATCTTTTCCGACACCCCTTGATATTCAAGTCATCACACAACTGGCACACATCATGCATTGATGAAGGCGAACACAAGATGGCAAGGAAGTATCCAGGATGGAAAATCCCAGTTATATAGCTCTTTCAAGACAGATGGCTCTCGGCAGAGAGATGGCTATTATTGCTAACAACGTTGCAAACATGAACACCAATGCCTACAAGAACGAAGGCATGATGTTTGTTGAGTATCTGAAGGATACAAAGACTGGTGAAAATCTTAGCTTTACACAAGACCTGCGACTGGTCAGAAATCTTGCCGAAGGTGAACTTCACACAACAAACAATCCTTTGGATGTTGCCATTTCCGGCAGAGGTTACTTTACAGTCGAAGTCGATGGTGAAAATCGCTACACAAGAAACGGTTCATTCAAACTAAGCCCTGATGGCGAACTCGTCACATCAGAAGGATATCTGGTACTTGGTGATGGTGACGCACCGATTACAATTCCAACGACAGCAACAGATATAACAATTACCCGTGATGGCACCATTGCATCTAGCGCCGGAACTGCGGGGCGTCTAAAAACTGTTGATTTTGAAGACGAGCAACTTCTCGTAAAGGGAGCCGGTAGCGTTTTCAGCCCGGCGGACAATCAAGAACCAATTGATCAGATAACCGGTGAAATCATTCAGGGGGCAATCGAGGGCTCTAACGTACAAGGCGTCATTGAGATGACCCGAATGATCGACACGACACGTAGCTATACCTCTATGGCTAAGTTTATAAAACAAGAGCATGATCGCCAGCTTCAAGCCATTCGGGCTCTGGCCAGTACAAAAGTCTAACAGGAGCCGTAACATGAGATCCTTAAACATCGGTGCAACTGGAATGCTGGCCCAACAGCTTAATGTTGAAGTCATTTCAAACAACATTGCTAACATCAATACTACAGGCTTTAAACGCCAGCGCGCTGAATTCAGTGACCTGCTTTATCAAAATCTACGCCGTGTCGGAACCAACTCTTCAGATACCGGTACTGTGGTTCCGACGGGTATTCAGCTCGGGTTGGGTGTGAAACCATCTGCAACCTACCGCATTACCAGCCAAGGGGAAATGAACATCACGGATAACTCTCTCGACGTTGCGATTAACGGAGAAGGTTACTTCAACGTTGAACTGCCAAGCGGAGAAACCGGCTATACACGTGCCGGAGCACTTCAACTGTCACCAACCGGAGACATTGTGACCCCGGATGGATACACAGTGCAGCCGGGCATCAATGTACCCACAAACGCAGTATCCATTTCTATCAACTCTGCAGGAGAAGTTTACGTAAAACTTGATGGTCAGGTTAACGCAGCATTAGCTGGACAGTTCGACCTTGCAATATTTGCCAATGAGGCAGGGCTGGAAGCCATTGGTGACAACTACTTTCTGGAAACGCCTGCATCAGGCGCTCCTACAAACGGCGCACCGAACTCAATCGGGTTCGGCAGCCTTCTCCAAGGTGCACTGGAAACATCAAACGTCAATGCCGTTTCCGAGATTACAAATCTGATCACTGCACAACGCGCCTATGAAATGAATTCGAAGATTCTGACAGCATCCGACGAAATGATGCGTTCTGTTGCGAACTTGAGATAATTGAGATCCGGTGGAGAAGAAAATGCGTCTATTCAAAACATTATTATTTGCTACCAGCCTGTCCCTCCAAGTTGGTTCTACCGGGGCAAGTTTTGCCGAGGCAAATGCAAATTCGGTCCCATCAATTATTAATCTGAACAAAGACATCGTGATTGAAGGAGATATTGTTTATCTGGATGATATATTTTCTGGTGTCAGCACTGAAAACAGAACAGCAATTGCCAGATCTCCTGCCCTGGGAAAAGATGTTGAACTTTCTGCCAGATGGCTTTGGGCACTGGCGCAACAAAATGAACTCGACTGGCAACCAAGGTCACACTTGGATACGGCGATGGTAAGCCGCGCCAGCCAAACAATTGATGCGGCTGATATTCGTAACAGCGTTGAAACGGCTTTGCTGGAAAGAGGCCTGGTAGATAACAAAAAAATCGAATTTGACCGGAAAGATCGCGACCTTAAAATTCCGGCAGAAATCGAACCAACTCTACGTGTGGAAAATATTAGCTACAGACCGGGCCGTAATCGTTTCACAGCACAAATTGTAATCCCTGCCGAAGGTCGTCCACACATCAACAAAACAGTATCTGGCCATTTAATTAAGATGGCCAACGTACCCGTTCTCAAGCGCCGCATTTCCAAAGGTGACATCATTCAGGCACAGGACATCCAATGGATTTCCATCAAAGAGTCCAAACTCAGTAAAAATGCCATAACCGATGTTGATAACCTAATCGGGATGACACCCAAACAAACGCTGAAAGATCAAGCAGTTATTAGAACCAATGACGTTGATACACCAAAAGCCGTTAACAAAAACGGTTTGGTTACAATGCTCTTACAGAGTGGATCCCTTAACCTTCGCACACAGGGTAGAGCTCTGGAAAGCGGCGCCGTAGGTGAAGTCATTCGTTTGGTCAACACGCAATCTAATACAATCGTCAATGGCACAGTTACAGGCGCAGGACTGGTCACAGTCTCCCTTGTTAACAAAACCATTATCGGCACTAACTAAGGAGCTCAGCTATGAACACTTTACTGAAATCCAACATAAGCAAATACTTGGTAGCTGGCATACTGGGCCTTTCTTTAACCGCCTGTAATGCAATATCCCGTATTTCTGAAATCGGGGAAGTTCCCAAGTTAAGTAAAATAGAAAACCCGGCTCCCCCTCAGCCGATTTCCCTACCTATGCCAGCACCCCAAGTTGCGACAAGGCAACCAAACTCCCTTTGGCGGCCTGGATCAAGAGCTTTCCTGAAGGACCAGCGAGCTGATGAAATTGGTGACTTGCTTACTGTTGTCATTCAAATCGATGACAAAGCAGAATTCTCAAATGAGACAGAACGAACAAGAGCAAATTCAGAGGGTGCTGGCTTGACCAACTTTCTTGGATACGAGACAGATCTTGGCGGTATATTTAACGATAACCTGAACCCGGCCACACTTGTTGATGGTCAAAGTACAAGCGCTTCCAAAGGCGTTGGCAAGGTTGATCGGGAAGAAGAAATCAATCTTCGTGTTGCTGCTCTGGTCACACAGGTTATGCCAAACGGAAACCTTATCATTTCCGGACGACAGGAAGTTCGTGTCAACTTTGAAGTTAGAGAACTCCTTGTTTCTGGCATGATCCGGCCAGAAGATATCACCTCAACAAACACAATCAGTTACGATCAAATCGCCGAAGCACGTATTGCCTACGGTGGACGAGGTCAACTTAGTGATGTTCAACAACCTCGCTACGGCCAGCAGCTGTATGATATAATCTTCCCCTTCTAAGACTCTGAAAAACACAAAAACCCCCGTGAGACATCTCACGGGGGTTTTTGTGTTAAAGCAGAGAAGAATCAATCATCTCTGTGAACTTTTTCCATCCGCTCATGCTGCTCTTGAGCTTCAAGCGTCATTGTTGCAATTGGGCGGGCTTCAAGCCGCTTAATGCTAATTGGGTCGCCAGTAATCTCACAAAAACCATATTCATTTTCATCAATACGACGCAGGGCCTCGTCAATCTTGCCTATAAGCTTGCGCTCACGATCTCTGGTACGAAGCTCCAAAGCGCGCTCGGTCTCAGATGAGGCACGATCAGCAAGATCTGGCTCTTGTAATGTTTCATTTTGGAGCGTCTGCAGCGTAGCAGAAGATTCAACAAGTAGTTCTTCTCTCCAAGCCAAAAGTTTATGCTTAAAAAACTCCAGCATGACTGGATTCATAAACTCCTCGTCTTCTTGTGGACGATAATCAATTGGAAGAGGAATGGTCATAGCAACCCCCATAAATTGGCAATTCGGGCGTGCAGTATAGGCAATTTCCCTGTCACGACAAGCTAGTCATGAAGAATTAATGCTATTTTCTATTTATACGATTAAAAACAGAGGATTATCGCCCTAATTTAGCGAGTTCAACAGCCGCCCGAACTTCAACTTCGTTCAAAATCTCGAGGAGTCGAGGATCATTGATCTGTTCTTTTCGTTGCGCGACAAGCGATTCGATTCTCTCTAATCGCCAAACAGGAACAGAACCAAACAACAGGCCAAGACGCAACTCTTCCAGCTCGTCCAGAATATCTTCAGCTTGCTTTTTAGCCTTTTGCTTACCTGTCAGTGCATCAGGAACTTCCTGGATTGAAAGCAATCCACTAACACCGCCAGTAGCAGAAACACCACCCGTCTCTGAAACAGAATCTCCAGCACCGGCTTCCAAAGCATCACTAAAACTACCACTAACGCCCGAGGTCTTGCGTTTCGACTTTGCCCCGGCAGCAGGTGTGACGGATGATCCCGTTCTAATCTTCATTCCAAGCCTATTACCTAATCTAACCACAGGTGAACGTTAAGGTCTCGATAAATTTTGTCTTCTTGTGGGCAAGTTTTACCAAATCAATAGCACCATTGTTACCCAGCTCTCGCTCAGAAGCAAAATTATTCCTTATAAATTGGCAGTTTCACGTCAATCGTCAAGGTTTGATCATATTGGCACGAAATTCGCATAAGGTACAGTGAACATCGTGTTGGTTCCTAAACCACAACAGAAACCAACCAAACAATGGGTAGAAGAATGAACTTAGTACAACATATAAACACCTTATACAGGGCAACGGCACTACTTGGTACGCTGCTGGTATTATTTGCTGTTCCGGTATCAGACGTTTCTGCCCAGTCAAGAATTAAAGACATCGCCAATTTCGAAGGTATTAGAGATAACCTGTTAGTTGGGTATGGTCTTGTTGTTGGCCTTAACGGCACAGGAGACGACATTAACAGTGCTGTCTTCACACGGGAAAGCCTAATCGGTGTACTGCAGCGCCTGGGTGTGAGTGCCAGAGACAACAATCTTGATACTGAAAATGTTGCCGCGGTAATGATTACGGCCAATCTACCACCGTTTGCACGTCAGGGCACACGAATAGATTTGAACGTTTCTGCAATCGGGACAGCTGAAAGCCTTCAAGGGGGAACATTGCTTGTTACCCCGCTTATGGGCGCTGACGGCGAAGTTTACGCTGTAGGTCAAGGCCCCATAGCCATAAACGGATTCAGTGCGGCCGGTAACGCAGAAACAATTACCCGCGGCGTCCCAACTGTAGGACGGATTTCAAATGGAGCAATCGTTGAGCGGGAAATCGATTTCGATCTCAAGGAACTTCAGAGTGTGAAAATTGCCCTTAAAAACCCTGACTTGACAACAGCAAGACGCATCGCACAGGCAATTAACACTCAGCTTGGTGGGAGCGCGGCTGTTAGTACTGATCCCTCTACAGTTCAACTGGATGTGCCAGAGCGTTACAGAGGGAATACTGTCGCGATGTTGACAGATATCGAACAGCTACCAGTGCGCGTTGATACCCCCGCAAAGGTCATCATTGATGAAAAATCAGGCGTCATCGTTATTGGTAACGACGTTCGGATCAGCACTGTCGCAATTGCCCAGGGAAACCTCACGGTCCGGATCACAGAAACACCGCAAGTGAGTCAGCCCAACGCTTTCTCGAACACAGGCACAACCGAAGTTGTTGATCGTACTGAAATCGAAATCGACGACGACAGCGATAAACGCCTGGCGCTTCTTCCTTCAGGTGTGACCCTCCAGGAAGTCGTCAATGGGTTGAACGCACTGGGTGTTGGCCCCAGAGACATGATTGCAATTCTGCAAAGCATCAAGGCAGCCGGTGCCCTTCAAGCTGATATCGAGTTGTTATAATGCTGATTGATACACAAACATACGCAGATAACGTAATCAACGAAACGATTGTTGGCAGAGCACAGTCTCTTGCCAGTATGAAACCCAAAAGCGAAGCCGAAGCAATGGCAACAGCCAAAGACTTTGAAGCCGTTTTTCTAACACAAATGTTAACACCAATTTTTGAGAGCCTACCAACCGACGGTCCAATGGGTGGCGGCTCCGGAGAGAAAATTTTTCGCTCTCTCATGGTTCAAGAGTACGGAAAGTCGCTTGCCGAATCAGGTGGCGTTGGAATTTCCGATGCTGTCTATCGCGAAATAATGAAGCTGCAGGAGGTTTAAATGACCACAGCAACACAAAACACACCGGAAACAACTGTTCACAGTGTCATAGCCACAGTTAAGGGGTTGGTTTCAGTCATGAGCCGGGAAATTGAACTTCTTCGTGTCATGAAGATCAAAGAAATGAGTCAATTACAGGAACAAAAGCTTGTTCTCGTAAATGCCTACGAGCAAGGCTCATCTGAGCTAAAGAAAGATCCTTCATTTATGCAGCATCTGGACCCCCTCTTAAAAGGGGAACTCCGCGACGTTATTCAGCTACTCAACACCACTGTGACAGAAAATGAAACTGCCTTGCTTGCCGCAAAAACAAGCAACGAACGATTAATGCAGGCCGTTGTCGAAGCAGTTCAGGAACAAAAGGTTAAAAGTAGCACAAGCTATTCACAAGCGGGGGTACTCGCAGCTCAAAAAGCTCAATCAACACAGACAACAGCACCTATGCACTTAAATCAGTGCCTTTAATTCCTGAACTATGGATCAAATAAGAAATACGATTTGAGGACATTATGTCGCTAACGATAGCACTGAACAACGCGCTGACAGGATTGAAAGTGAACCAGAATGCTCTGGCCGTCACATCATCTAACCTGGCTAACATCAATAACGCGAACTATTCCCGTAAAGTTCTTTTACAGGAAACACAGGTTATTGCAGGTGTTGGTGCCGGTGTAACAGCTGACACGATAAGACGTAATGTAAATACCTTGATTCAAAGGGACTTCAGAGAAGAAACAACGACGCTTGCCTCTATACAAGCAGAAAGTAACTATCTCAATCGTATACAACAGATGTTTGGATCTGTCGCAAACAAAAATTCTGTTGGTGATCTGATTGACAAATTCAATGCTTCTCTGGAAACTCTGGGAAGCAGCCCTGAAATCTCTTCCAACTATTTCACATCCGTAAACAATGGAACCATCTTGGCCCAACGTATACGGGATATGGCAGACACCGTACAGTCTGAACGTATTCGTGCTGACCAAGAGATAAAACAAGCCGTTGATGATATAGAACAACAGCTTGCTATTATTGCTGAAATTAACGGGACTATCCCCGGTCAGACAGCACTGGGTCTTCCAACAGGGGATCTCGAAGACAAACGGGACCAAGCGATAGACAAGCTGGCCGAGTATATGGATATCCAATACTTCCAGACTGACAAGAATCAGGTAAACGTCTTAACAAAGACAGGCCACACCTTGATCAGCGGTAGCTTTAAGGCAGACCTTTCCTTTCGCCAGACAACGCTAATTACCGCGAATGAAACCTATCCAGCTGTATTGGACGGTATACACCTAAATGCAGGCGGAAGTGCCTCTGCCGCCAACGACATCACCTCAAGTATCACAAGTGGCAAATTGGGGGCTCTGTTCAAAGCGCGCGATACAATTCTGCCTTCGATGACAAATCAGCTTGACCAAATGGCTGAAAAACTGCGAGACCAGGTCAACCGTGCACACAATCGAGGCGCCAATACACCTATGGGGTTGGGGACAGGCGCACTGGATCCAGCCACTATGCTTGGCTCAAGATCTTTTCCAAATACTGCCCAAGCCATGACCCTTGGTAGCGATGTTAATATGGTTCTTCTGGATGCAAATGGCGCAATGGTCGGTGGAATGGGCACAATAACAGCTGGCGCAACCACACCGGCCACAGTACAGGCCGCAATTAATGGCTTTCTTGGCGCAAATGGTAATGCAAGTTTCGATGCCGATGGCAGATTACAAATAAAACTAAACAACAATGTCAGATTAGCATTTAAGGATACAGGAGCCGCAACGAACAGTGGGGACGCTGTTATTCAATATGATGCTAACGGAGATACTGTTACAGAGAATTATAATGGATTTTCAAATTTCTTTGGCTTGAATGATTTTTTCATCACCCCGCAATTGTCAACAACAGTTCCGGCAGTTGAGGGACAAGGCAGTCAAACAGGTATTTCATCTGGCATAGTTGTAAGACAGGACATCATTGATAGCCCCTCTAATATCTCGAGAGGCAGTCTAAGCGGCACTCCGCCAAATTACGCCCTCGGGCCAGGAAACAATGATGTTGCTCTTCAACTTGCTGCAGTTTTCGAGCAAAATCAATCGTTTAATGGGGTCGCAAATGGTCCGGACACAACATCAACGACAATAAGCGGCTATGCAGGTGTCATGTTATCTTACAGCGCAACAACGGCACAGGCTTCTGAAAATGCACTCTCGTTCCAATCATCTCTAACCGGAGACTTACGGGTTAAGATGCAGAATGAATCCGGAGTCAACATGGATGAAGAACTCGCCAACATGGTTGTTTTTCAAAATGCCTACAACGCCGCAGCACGTGTAATACAGGTTACAGGTGAAATGCTTGATACCGTTATTGAGCTCGCCTAAGGAGAAAATAGATGATTCGCGTTTCCAGCTATGCCCAAAATCAACTATTACATACCAACATGGCCACAACTCAGGCTAAAGTTTCGGATAGAACGGTGCAAATAGCCAGCGGTAAAGTAACGCAAGAGTACACCAACATTTCAGCTCAAGCTTTAGAATTGGTGAGTTTGCAACGAGATAATGTGCGAACTACTCAGTTTGAACGCAATATCCAGACAACAAAAACCAGACTTGAAATCATGGACAGCAACATGTCGACCATGTCTGCACGGCTCACAAACCTACTAAGTGACGTACTTAATGGACTGAATAGTTCTAACATTCAGGAGATTCCACTAGAGCAGTTTGCAGTAAGCTTTCGTCAGGAAATCACCGCCTTAATGAATGCCCAACATGAAGGGCGCTACCTTTTTTCCGGTAGCCTTACAGATACTCCCCCTGTTGATGTTACAGATCCTGCATACACTCCCCAAGCAGGCCTGCCAGGTGTTTTTACAGCCGATTTTGACTACTACGATGGTGACAATGTCAAACTAAGTAACAGAATTGATCAGGATTCCACTCTTACCTATGGGATCACAGCCGATGATCCGACATTTGAAAGAATTCTCAGAAGCTTAGCCTATGTTGAATATGCAGGTACAAACAATGATACAACCGTATTACAAGAAGCGTACAACTTGCTTCAAACTTCATTGGACGGGGTTGCTGCATTCCGAAGTCAGATCGGTGCACAACTGACCGTTTTAGAGGGTGCAAATAAAAATCATGCCGATTTTAAAACCTATGTACAAAACACAATTTCCGGCATTGAAGACGTTGATGTTGCAGAAGCAACCAGTAAATTGGCCTTCGATCAGGTACAGCTTCAGGCTTCGTATATCAGCTTAACGCGCATAAATGAAACAACACTTTTAAACTATCTTAGATAAGCCTTTGTGATTTCACGCTTACTATTCGTTAATCATGGTTGCCTATTGTGACTGGAGAGACCATTATGTTGGACTTGGAAACAAATTACACAGCTCAAAATTTCGCCGGGATCACAATGCCGAAGGCAGAAGAAGTGTCAAATAACGTAATTACGCTGAAAACCCGTTTCGGGGTGATGGAAATCGATCGCGATAAAACCATCAAAATACCACAAGGTATTGTCGGCTTTTCTGAATATAAAGAATATGGCTTGTCTGTTCCATCACATGCTGTATTGGAAGGTTACATGCTATTGCAATCCATTGACGAGGCTGATCTCACCTTTATTCTTAAGCCCTACGACCTAAGCAGTGGAGAGGTCGAAGACAAAGATCTTGCGGGAGCAATGAATCAATATGCTATCGCACCGGAAAATCTTGCCGTAATGCTAGTGACAACTCTACGTCAAACACCGAATGCTATTCAAAAAACAGTTAACCTAAGAGCCCCCGTTTTTATAGACACAGAGAAAAAACAGGCTTGGCAGCATATTTTAAATTCAGAAAAATATAACGTTCGCCACGCAGTAAATTAATTTCTGCTAGGGCTAGTAAAACTAGAAACCGGGGGACAAAAGGTGAAAGGGATTATTTTAGCTGGTGGCACCGGTAGTCGCCTTTACCCGATCACACGCGTTGTCAGTAAACAGTTGTTACCCGTTTACGATAAGCCGATGATATACTTCCCCCTGACAACCCTGATGCTATCCGGCATCAGAGATATACAAATCATCACAACAAAAGAACACCAACAAGCATTCCAAACCTTATTGGGGAATGGTCACCAGTGGGGAATTAACATTTCCTGGTGCGTTCAGAATGAACCTAACGGCATAGCCGAAGCATTTGTCTTATCAGAAAACTTTATCGGTGATGATCATTGCGCCTTAGCGCTTGGCGACAATATTTTATTTGGAAACGGCCTTACACGGTTATTACAAACCTACAAACAACCCAGATCTGGGGCAACGGTTTTTGCCTATCGGGTGAAAGATCCCGAAAATTACGGTGTTATATCCTTTGATGAGAAAGGGCTGGGTACCGAAGTAGAAGAAAAACCAGATAAACCAAAAACGAATTATGCTCTTATTGGTCTTTATTACTACGACAATCAAGTGGTCAAAATTGCTCGGGATGTCAAACCAGGCCTCAACAATGAGAAACATATCACCGATATAAACAAAAAGTATCTTGAACTCGGCCAACTCCATGTCGAACAACTAGGTCGCGGCTATGCTTGGCTAGATGCAGGTACAGTAGACTCCCTTCATAACGCCTCTGCTTTTGTTAGGTCCGTTGAAAGCCGACAGGGGATAAAAATAGCCTGCCCCGAAGAAATCGCTTGGCGCATGGGCTACATCACATCCCAAAATTTGGCTGAACTCGCAGACAACCTGATGGCAAGTGGATACGGAAATTATCTTTGGGAAATTCTTAATGAAACCAAAGAAAACAAATAGAAGCTCATTCTGCCTCTATCCAATAGTTAAGCTTTAACAATAGAGTAGACAAAAATCTTATCTTAGTTTTAAGAGTTATTAGGGCATGCTGTTGTAGCTAGTAACAACCATCAGGAACTTAAAATGGAAAAGCTGATCATTTTCGGAAATGGGCAAGTAGCCGAGCTTGTCTATTACATGTTTGAACACGACAGTGATTACCAACCCGTCGCCTTTACAGTCGATGCAGATTACATCACCGAAGCGAAACTCTTTGGCTTACCCGTTATTCCCTTTGAAGAGATAGAGAACAAGTACTCAACAACAGACCATAGCATGTTTGTTGCTGTTAGCTTTACAGGTGTGAATAAATTACGAGCAGAAAAAGTAAAGTCCTGTAAAGACAAAGGATATCAACTTGCAAGCTATCTATCTAGCCGAGCCACGACCTTTCCAGACATTCAATACGGTGAAAACTGCCTTATCCTAGAAGACAATACTATTCAGCCCTTCGTCACAATCGGGGACAATGTGTATCTCTGGAGTGGTAATCATATTGGCCACCATTCCACTATCGAAGATAACTGCTTTATAGCCTCGCACGTTGTGATCTCTGGCTCCGTCAACGTAGGCGCCTATACCTTCATCGGCGTGAATGCCACGCTTCGGGACAATATCAACATAGGCCAAGCCAACGTCATTGGTGCTGGTTGCGTAATTTTGAAAGATACAGAAGACGAGAATGTTTTTGTCGCCAATGCAGCTGACCTTGCCAGAATTCCAAGCTCTAAATTAAGACGCATATAAACCGATGACCTCAGTGGCAATTATGCAGCCCTACTTCTTTCCCTATGCTGGCTACTATCGCCTGGCAGCCGCCGCTGATATTTTTGTCCTTCTGGATTGCGTTCAATTTCCAAGAAGAGGATGGGTTCACAGGAACAAATTTACTAAGCAGGATGGAACACAAGGCTGGTTCACCCTGCCCCTCACCAAATCTGATTATCATAGCCTAATACTGTCTCAACAGTTTGCTAATGATGCCGACGAAATCATAAAGCAGCAGATCAACTCTTATCCCCATATCTTTCAAAATCTAGCGAATTTTGAAGAGTTGTCATCTTTCATATGCAACCCCCAGGGATCAGTCGTTGATTACCTAGAGGATACCATCAACTACACTTTGAAGGCCCTTGATTATCGACCTCAGTTAATTCGATCTTCTTCTTTGAAGATTCCAACTGAACTTAGAGGACAACGAAGGATCGAAGAAATCTGTCGCCAACTTGAAGCTAACTGCTATATAAATCTTGAAGGCGGCGTGAATTATTATAAGCCTGATGGCTTTGAGCAGCGCGGCATTGAACTAAAAGTACTTGCCCCCTATCAAGGGGAGAAGAAAAGCCTTCTCGAACGCCTCTTAACCGAAACAGCTATCAACATAAGAAAAGAGATCCAAGGCCAATTACAATTTTATAAAACAGACAACAATTCATTTTTCCTTAGCTAATTATATTTGCCATGAGACATTTTAACTTCGAACTAAAGAAATTACTCCCTGCTCCGCAAATCGATCGGAGCTACGCACAGTCTCCTTGCGCATTAGAGCTAGACAATGAAATACATCTGTTTTTCTCTAACCGAACTGAGGAGAATAAATCTTACATCTGCTATCAAAAGCTAGATAAGAGTTTCAATATCATTCACAAAGATGACGATTTCTACCACCCTAATCGCGTGGGTTTTTTTGACACCGACGGTGCCATTCCTTCTCAAATTCTAGAGATAGATAACAGCTGGCATCTCCTTTATAGCGGTTGGAACATGCTGAACGGCACACCTGCCTATTTAAATGCTTCCGGTTACCTGACCCTAGAGCTGGTTGATGGGCTCTTTCAGGTCGAGGAAATCCCCATAGGCCCTTTTTTAACACGTGATAGGGTAAATCCATCAAGCGCAGTCACCCCATTTGTCGTGCAAGAAAGTGAAGGATTGAGAACCTATTACATTTCGACAGAACGTTGGGAAAAAATTGCCGACAGATATGAACCAGAGTATTACGTAAAATCTGCCTTTGGACCAAGCCTCGACAATCTAGAATGTAGTTACGAGAGAACAATTCCCCCGATCTACCCTTCAGAAGTTTTTTCCAGGCCCGTAGCTTTTTCTTTTAACGGTGAGAGCTTCTTAAGTTTCTGTTCCAGAGGTATGACTGATTTTCGAGATGGCTCAAACAGTTATACTGTTGGTTTTGCAAGAAAAGTTGATGAGGGGTGGGAGCGCACATTAGATAAAATAGAGATCGACCACCCAGCATTTACCTATCAGACAAGTTACCCTTATCCCCTATACATTGGCGATGATCTCTATCTTCTTATAAACGGAAATGGTTTTGGGAAGAGTGGTATAGGGATAATACATGTATCCCCACAAAGTACTGACTAGTTACAAGTTATATAGATGGACGAACAGAGCTCAGGAAGTTCATCACTTAACGCATAAGCAGCATCAAGATAAGCTCTATCTATTATCCCTTCTTGCAATGCCTTATCGTATTGAGAATTAGAAAAGATCTTTGGCATAATTCCACCAGCCTTAATGACTTTTAGTCCCGCCCTACTAGCCAGATCTTTTAATAATTCCAGATTATATGTCCTGTGATGGCCAATTGCTTCTTCAAACTCAGTAACGGCCAGGGGCTCAGACATGAACCCCATATTTACTGCGATCTGCCGAGAAAGAGAGGTTCCATTGGGGACAACGATATGAAGTCTCGTATCTGAAGATTTATGAGTCTGAATGTGACGAAGCAGCCCCAGATCATCCTCGACATGCTCTAAACTATGAAGAGAGAGCAGGTCCGAAAACTGATTGTAGTTTTGGTATTTGGAAAAATCAGACTGAACTACGGACACGTTTTGTAGCCCCATGCCCTTAATGATATCGCAGTATTTCTCTTCAATATCAATGGCCGTAACACTGGAAAATTCTTTTGACAGCTTCCGCGTCATCTCTCCCTTATAACAGCCTAACTCGGCACATTCTTTACCCAAGAATAACGGCCTAAGTGCCTTCAAAACATAGTCATGCATAAGGTAATCAAAATCTGTGGCGTATTTTGAATTACCCCAGGCTTTGTTTTCCTGTGTTAACTCACGATCAATCATCCTGCCCCGCTAAATAACATCGCCGTTCTTTAAGGTTATACCATTCATCGTGAGAGGCCGGAATATCGCTGTAATAACTACACAGCTGCTTGATATTATCAGAAACTTTTTCAAGACCATAAGCCTGTAGTGCTTTAGAATAGTCAAAACCGGGCTTGATGAACGATCTCGCAAATATGGGTGTAAATATTACCCGATCATCTCCTATGATCTTTCTTTTCCCAGCCCGATGCCAAATACGTGAATCAAAAAATATGATCGAGCCAGCTGGGCAGGTTAATGATACGGCCTTTTCACTAAAGCTCTCTTCACTGGGTTTATCCTTAACTTTATCAGACCCCAGTAAAAACTCGGTTGGACCGTTAGTCTCCGTAAAATCATCAATAATTAGGATCGTATTTAACATCAGGCGATCTTGAGTATAAAAGCGAACATCCCGATGAATGTTTGAAGCATAGTTTGCATCGCCTCTATTGTTTTGCCCGCCAATAGAGTTCAGTACAAATTTACTTCCTCCAAAGAAGGTCTCTACAATTGCCATATATTCTGGGTTATCCAGGACTTCTTGAAAAATTTCATGCATGAACAGCACATGGTGAACCGTATCTGTTTGCTGAACATCCAGCTCATACTTCTTTTGCAACTTAGCGCAATACTCACGCGAAGCCCAAAAGCCTTCTCTTAACTCCGATACCTGTTCATTTGACAACAGTTTCTCAGCAACAAAAACACCGTCTTTATCGAAAGCGGTTTTAGCATTTTCAGTTATTTTTTCCACAGCAGTAACTTCGTTTTGAAATAAGGATTAAGCTCGCATTCGTAATCGCCGATACCATTTGCCTTTAAAGATTTCATAACACCAGGATAGGTATCACCATAGTCATCAATGACCAGCACCCCACCTTTAACCAAGTGCTCATTGGCAAAGGTGATAGCGATTTCCGTTGTTTCAAAAGTCGCTATATCCACAAAAATACATGCTGCGAAGCCATTATAACTTTCGGAGAATTCAGGAAGAGTTTCCCGTATGTCTCCCTTAATGAGTTCTAATTTTGTATTTGAATTATTTATAGAACAATGTGCCGCAAAAAGAGCTTCGATCTCCTCTTGCCAACTTTCAGGCTGGGTATACTTATCAATTTCACTTTGGGCGATTGGAAGGTCGCTGGTTTCCACATACCCCTCAAATGTATCAAACCCATAGATAGTTCTACAGGAGTTAAAGGGCTCGTGAATGGCCCGTAGATTTTCAAACATCACAAGTGATTGGCCTAACCAAACACCCAGTTCTATGATATCCCCTGGCACATCTTTTATCCGCCCATAGACATCATGAAGAAATAGCAACTTTGCAATCAAACCCGATCGAGCCACCATAAAAGGGTTATCAAGCAACTGCCCACCTAAGCGTTCAATCGCTCGTTCAAACTGAGGCACGGCGGCATACTTCTCTACGGCTCGTGCCCCTTCCTCACTAGGAGAAAATGTTTTTTTCTGCATCCGTTAACTCTCGTTTTTCAATTCCATCAATATGCGAGCTTGTAAACTTCCGCTTCTTCCATTCATCACAACTGAGATCCTCAAAGCGAAAACTAAGGGCCATGCGCAGCCTTTGCGTACCTTCAGAAGAATGGGCCGTCAGGCTGTCAAAAAAGACAGCATCTCCGACAGGTACCCCTCTTTGCACAGTCTCGTACTTATGAATTTCATCCGGATCAATTTCATAGACAGCCTCTATTTCAGACGTCTTGATAAGACCGGCTTTATGACTGCCAAGCTTAAATTTTAAAGCACCAGAATTTTCCGCTCCGCCCAAGGGAACCCATACAACCAAGGTCCTTTTCGAAGAGCGTAAAGCAGGCCAATCTTGATGCCAGGGGGCAGCCAGTGATTTATCACTTAATTGAAACCTATCCCCCGTCAAATGCAACACTGGGTTTCCTCGCTGGGAGATATGAGAAGAATTCAACAGTTTACGAGCCATTTCAACGACCCCAGAACATGTAGCAATCTGCCTTACCCACACTGAGGACTTTATCGCTCTAAGCAAGGCCAAGTATTCATCAGCGGGTACTGATTGAAGTAACTCAAGCAAACTGTACTCAGCAGCAGAAAAGAGATCATCTTGCCCTCCCCTCACAGTTTCCTCTTCCTGCGAAAGGGTAATAATTTCTTCAAGTAAACCGTTAATCAAATCATTCGGGATTATTTTCTTGGCGAAAAAGACCCCTTCATCATTAAAAGAACCAAGCATAGATAACCCTTGTTTATGAAAGCCAGCTTACCTTTACCGAGCAAAATCAATGCCATACATGATGTTAATCAATAATGGCACGATTTGTAATCACCTAATAATGCTCTCCAAACAGCTATTTTTTGAACTGATCCAATTTTCTAATTGGCTTTATTCAATAACAATATGGTCTTTTTCTTCCCCAGAAATATAAACATCCCACATTTTCTGGTAAGCCGTCTCCAAAGCAGCACACAATCTTGGGCCACTGCCTGCAATTTCACGTAAAAAGGTATCTCGTAATTTCAGGCGAATGTCTTCCAGTTGAGACATATTTTCCGCTGCACTAATAGCAATTTTGACATATTCATCTGTTGAATGGGCAACAAGCTCCGGGTGACCAAAGTATTCCAAGTAAGTAGCGCCAACAATCGCATGAACAGCTCCGGTTCCTCGTAATGTAATATAGCTGCGTCCCATAAACAGTGCATCAAATGACGTAGTTGCGCCAGTATAAGGGAAAGAATCCAACCCTATATCAATCTCATTGATCTCTTCTAAAAAGTCTTCGTAACTGCTACGCCCTCGAAAATCTATACGATCAGCAGAAATTCCCTGAGCTTTCATACGTCCAATAATTTTGTCTTTAAATTCATCTCCTGCAGTTCCAGAGCTTTTAATAATAAGCCTAGAGTTTGGTACTCCAGAAATCACATCTACCCAGGTATCAATACAAGCATCTGATATTTTACTTGGACGGTTAAAACTTCCAAATGTTACGTAACCGTTCTTTTTATAAGGCAAAGGTTTAGATTGTACATTTCGGCCAGCATCTCGAATATTATAACTGGTGCAGCCGGGCGTATGGACCAGTTTTTCAGAAAAGTATTTTGCTGATTCTATTGGAGTATGTATTGGCTGAGTTATAAAATAATCAATCGTTTCCAAACCTGTTGTTGCTGGATAACCAATATATGTTGCTTGAACTGGTGCAGGCTTATAACTCAACGCCCTTAAACGATTACCCGCCGTATGCCCTGACAAATCAACAAGGATATGAATTTGGTCATCAACGATCTGTTGGCACAGTTCTTCGTCCAACAAACCAGAAACATCTCTTCTTTGATCACAAACCTTGTCTATTTTGGCATTAATAACCTTAGAAAGGTCGTCTTCTCTCGGTTTTTGTGAATAAAGGAATATTTCGTACTTGTCTCTGTCATGTTGTTCAGCAACTGGCAACCAGTAGTAAACTGCAACGTGATCACCAAAATCCCCGGAAATATAACCAATACGAAGCTTCTTCACCTCGTCAGGATTAAACTTATATTCTTCAACTCTCTCATCAACCGGTACGGCATGCTTATCCTGCCACACACGTGCTTCTCTCAAATGATCTTCAGGGCTGCTATCTTTTTCATGCAAAATTGTGAATAGCAGGTTACTATGAAAATCCTCTCTACTGGGAGTAAGTTCGAGTGCAATGCCATAACATTCTTTGGCTTTTTTTATATCCCCTTGATAATTATAACCAAAGCCCAAGTTGTTAAAGGCTAAGTAATATTCAGGGTTAAGCCGTAAACATTCCAGATAATACTCTCTAGCTTGATCTATTTCACCAATTCCCTGAAATGAATTTCCACAGTTATAAAACACCTCTGGATCATTTGGGTCTTTCTCAATTGCCTTCTTTAAAACATCTATCGCCAAACCATGAATATTCAAACGCCCGAGACAAGTACCATACATCTTTAGTACAGGGAGATAGTTCGGGTTTACTTCATGCCCTTTGGCTGCAAATTTCAATGCTGAATGCAGCTTGGAATTGTTATAAGATACCAAAGACAACAAATAATAGTCTTTCTCAGCTTGATAAGATTTATCTATATCTTTTCCAAGAAATGCGACTGCTTCAGCTTCACGATTAAGACCAATTAAGCAACTGGCAAAACCAGTCCTTACATCGCTATCAAATCGGTATTCAGGAAGTAAACTCTCATAAAAATCAAGCCCATCAGAATGATGTCCCAATTTCGAACAACACTTCCCAGCACTAATGACAAGCTCTTTATTTTTTGGTTTTAACTTCAACGCAGTTGCATAGGCACCCAGAGCACTCTCGTACTCTCCAAGATTAAAAATTGAATTACCTAACTGCTCTTGCCCCTCAAAAAAATCTCGCTTAAGTTGCACGCAGGCGGAGAAACACTCAACAGCCAAAACATCTAATTTATGCTGTTGAAAAAAAACACCAAAATTATAGTAGTCTGTGTATCTTATAGAACGAAGTTTGAATAAATCATCCAGCTGTGAACGAAATGATATTTCATCGCCTTGAAGAAGAGCATCGACAGATTTCACAAACAAAAAAACAGGATGTTTATGCTTTTTCTTTAAATTTTTTGAAGCAATTTCAGACGCATTTTCAAATTGCTTGTTCATCAGATACTGCAAAGTATCTTCTGCAGCTTTCTCAACTTTATAATTGAACTTCTTGCCCTGCTTCACCTGACCCCCAGCCTTGAATTTTGAGTAATACGCCATTAATAAAACAGCTTAAGATTTTACATCGTACTTGTATAGTGGGCATAGAAATATATCTCCTTAAGACAAATGTCTCATCAGAAGATTGCTAAAAAACAAGTTTCTAATTTCTTATAATTATACGTTTAGTGATGCGCCTGATAGAGGAACATTTTTATCGTTTGAAGTTGAAACATCATTCGTGTTTCCGCCAACATCTCTCGCTGGCTGGCTGCCTTCCCCAATTTGTTCTGCAACAGCAGCCCATGTTTCCTTCATGTTCTTCAAACTGATCAAAACATCTTCAAAAATAGGTTCCGGGTTTCGTGAATTAGCCTGCATCATTCTCATAAACAAGCTATCATAAAACTCATGAAGCATAGGGGAAACATCCCCTCCGTTTTCAAAATCTAACTGCCCCTGTAAGCCAAGTATAATTTTGGACGCTTTATCAATCGCTATAAATCTTGCCTCATAGTCTTGAACATCATGTGCCCGTTTGGCTTCATTAATCAAACGAATAGCACCTTCGTATAACATAACAATTGCTTTTAAAGGGCTTACATTTTTAGAAGCTTGAGAGTATGCATTTGCACCATAGGGATTAGGATACATAGATCACCCCTCTTTACTTTTTGCTAGCATTTGCTTGCGCTTCAAGCTGTTTCCTCATCGCATCAGCCTGTGCCAACACTTGTTCCAAGCGAGAATATTTTTCTATTAAGAAAGTACGTGTTAATTCCAACCGCGCATCAAGGGCAACAATTTTTTCATTCAATTCTTTGTTTGAATCAGCAAGTTCTAGCATCCGCGTAGAAAGCTGCCCTGATCCCGGCTTTACAAAATCATCAATAGAATGAAAGAAATTTTCAGCGATACCGTAAGATGTTTTGACCTCAATTGTTTGAGAACCACTTCCCGGTGTACCCACAAAAACCATTGTCATTCCCTCGAAAGCAGTGCCAACTTTACCTTTGAGGGTATTGCCTGTGATATCAAAGACATTGCCATGTCCCGTTACAGATGCGCCCGTGATATTCCCACTACCATCAATCCCATCAATAACCAAAGAAAAATCATCAACATTGATTGCTTTCGTACGGGAAATAATTGCAAGTCGAGCATCATCCGGTTCAAAGGTAAATTCAAATACACTCCGCACACCATCAAGATTGGTCACCAAAGCATCGTCTAGCTTGGTACTGTCAACAACCAGCTTATTGTCATCATTAAGCTCAATTCCCAATAATGCGAGTGTATTGATTTGACTACTCTCTACACCTTCAGCACCTGTACTTACAATTCCACTCAGTGCGCGATCAACCCGCCTTAAAATATCATCACCATACAAAGGTGGTTTTGTTCCAGAAGTAGAAGAAGGGTCAAAATCCCGCTGCTGCTTAACAAGATCTCTCAAAGTATTATATGTTTCAACAAATCCATTGATTGCAGTTTTAATACCACCTAAATTATTATTAATTTCAACCTTAATTTTATTACCAACTTCAGCTTTATACAGCTGAATAGTAACGCCATCTATCACATCCGTAATATTATTCGTATCGCGCTCAATAACTGTGGCAATGCCATCTACTCTGATTTGCGCTTTGTTTCCAGCTTGTAGCTCAGTTAAAACAGCTCCGTCGCCAAAGGTACTTAAAAAGTTACCTGCGCCAGAAAGTGTAATCGCCTTACCTGTTTCCTCTGCTGTCATTACCAAGCGGAAATCGTTGTCTCCTACTTTTATAACTGAAGCTCTTACACCAGTATCATTCGAGACACCATTAATCGCGCCAGCAATATCATTCAAAGACATGTCTGCTGTAATTGAAATATCTTTTGTCGTGCCACCCGACACTCCAAGTGTGATTGTATCTGTAACCCCTTGAGCTGCGGTAGAATCAGCAACCGTACCGGAAGAGATTTTATTTGCGGCCGCTATTTGCAAAACCTCTATCTCATATACACCAGCTGCAGCAGAATTTGAGGATGAAACTCCGAGAATATCTGTTGCCGGTGTCGCTGTAGAAGAGGTTAGAAAGCCCGCCTTGGCTTCAAAAACATTGGTATCCCGCCCACTTAAACCAGGTGGATTGCGTAACCCGTTCAGTGAATTTCGCAGGGATGTCAAAAGCGTATTAAGCTCACCATAAGCTTTTGTCCGGACCTCATTATTGCTAATTGTGCTTTCCATCCTGACAGCAGGAAGGCGCTTAGCCAATATTGATGCTTTGACAATTGCATTGGTATCAAACCCAGAATACTGCCCGGTAATTCGTGGAGATCCATTTACGTATGTTAAAGTGCCAGCTTCCATGTCTTGCTCCAAATAAAAAACATAGTTTTACTGTTTTACTAATGCAAATTTACTAATGCAAAATGCATTCCAGTTATGCTTCTGTATCCAGATTAACATTAGTTGAGGACAGCAAACTTGACTGTTTAGGGTAATTGCCCAACATCGTCTTACTTGGGAATTCAGAAATCACAGCATTATTATTTTCATCAATTAAACGTACAACCAAACGACCGGATTCACTATCACGGTAAGTCACAATATTTGATGACAACTGTGACGTGGCCGCAGTATCGACAGCACCATCTAAAATGGGTCGAGATTCAACTGAAGCACTTGGTGATTCTGCTATTTTCGTCTCAACGTTCTTCTGAACATTGACAACAGCCTGAGCTCTATTCATACCAATTGAACTTGATTTCGATACACTTGAACTAGAAGCTGAAGTTTTTGGAGTAAGTTGAGCAGGTTGCCCTGAAATAGTTACTTCAGACATCAGACCTCCTCCTCTTTCCTAGATTAAAAAACATTGCTTTTAAAGAAACCGTGGATACCGAAATACCCACGGCTTTTGACTATTATACGAGTTTACTGAAGGACTCTCAATAGTGTTTGTGGTATCTGATTAGCCTGAGACAAGGCAGAAACTGCCGCCTGGGTCAGAACATTCGCAGTCACCAGCTTACTTTGCTCAGCCGCCAGATCGACATCTTTAAGCTTTGAATTGGCAGCTTCAATGTTTTCGATAGATGTTGCAACCTGTTGACCGCGTGTTTCAAATCGGGAGATCAACGCACCAACAGTAGCACGACCAGTTGCAATCGTGTTAATACGAGCCGTAACGTTTGTAAAGGCAGTTGCCGCAGTACCAGCAGTTGAAACGTCACCAGTCACTGCAGCAACGTTAACAGAGGTTAAATTAGCAGTAATATTATTCACGACACCAGCTGCACCAAGACCAACGAAGAAGTTTTCATTGTAAGAACCATCAATCAAAGCGTCGCCATTAAAGGTCGTTGTTGTCTCAATTCCGAGAATCTCAGCATCAAGAGCTGTAAATTCAGCATTAATGTAAGCACGCTCAGTATCTGTCACAGAACCGGACAAGGACTGTGAAGCCAGTGCTTTCATACGCTGAAGCACATCACTCACACGCGCAAGTCCACCATCGGCAACCTGAAGGATCGAAGCCGCCTGCGAGGCGTTTGTAGCCGCCTGCTTAAGAGCAGTAACATCACCGGTCAACTTGGTACTGATCGCAAGACCAGCCGCATCATCTGATGCACGCACGATTCTGGAACCAGAAGCAAGCTTTGAGACTGATGTTGAAGCTGCCATTGAGTTATTGTTGAGAAAACGTATTGCAGAGTTTGCTGCAGTATTTGTACCAACTACGGGCATAATATAATTCCTTCTACTTGAAGTATGTTCAGCTAAACCCCTCCTGGGTAAAGCCACTTTATAAGGCCGCCTTCTTGGCAACCCACCATTCCATTCCTTCCTGGATCAGAACAGCTCCATTGAAAACATAACTGAATATATTTCCAACCACCTACTAAATTCTAAAGACAAAATATTAAAATTTAGTTAATCAAATGCAATTGTCATAACGAGCAGCACTTAAAAATAAAAAGGCCGTGGATACCGAAATACCCACGGCTTTTGACTATTATACGAGTTTACTGAAGGACTCTCAATAGTGTTTGTGGTATCTGATTAGCCTGAGACAAGGCAGAAACTGCCGCCTGGGTCAGAACATTCGCAGTCACCAGCTTACTTTGCTCAGCCGCCAGATCGACATCTTTAAGCTTTGAATTGGCAGCTTCAATGTTTTCGATAGATGTTGCAACCTGTTGACCGCGTGTTTCAAATCGGGAGATCAACGCACCAACAGTAGCACGACCAGTAGCAATCGTGTTAATACGAGCCGTAACCGCTGTAAATGCAGTACCCGCATTAGCTGCTGACGTAACATCACCACCAACCACAGCAACGTTAACAGAGGTTAAATTAGCCGCAATATTATTCACGACACCAGCTGCACCAAGACCAACGAAGAAGTTTTCATTGAATGACCCGTCAATCAAAGCGTCGCCATTAAAGGTCGTTGTTGTCTCAATTCCAAGAATCTCATCATCAAGGGCTTGGAATTCAGCATCAATATAAGCGCGCTCTGTATTGGTTACAGAACCAGACAAGGACTGTGAAGCCAGTGCTTTCATACGCTGAAGCACATCACTCACACGCGCAAGTCCACCATCGGCAACCTGAAGGATCGAAGCCGCCTGCGAGGCGTTTGTAGCCGCCTGCTTAAGAGCAGTAACATCACCAGTCAACTTGGTACTGATCGCAAGACCAGCCGCATCATCTGATGCACGCACGATTCTGGAACCAGAAGCAAGCTTTGAGACTGATTTCGATGCATCCATTGAGTTATTGTTGAGAAAACGTATTGCAGAGTTTGCTGCAGTATTTGTACCAACTACGGGCATAATATAATTCCTTCTACTTGAAGTATGCTGAGCTAAACCCCTCCTGGGTAAAGCCACTTTATAAGGCCGCCTTCTTGGCAACCCACCATTCCATTCCTTCCTGGATCAGAACAGCTCCATTGAAAACATAACTGAATATATTTCCAACCACCTACTAAATTCTAAAGACAAAATATTAAAATTTAATTAATAAATGCAATTGTCATAACGAGCAGCACTTAAAAATAAAAAGGCCGTGGATACCGAAATACCCACGGCTTTCGACTATTATACGAGTTTACTGAAGGACTCTCAATAGTGTTTGTGGTATCTGATTAGCCTGAGACAAGGCAGAAACTGCCGCCTGGGTCAGAACATTCGCAGTCACCAGCTTACTTTGCTCAGCCGCCAGATCGACGTCTTTAAGCTTTGAATTGGCAGCTTCAATGTTTTCGATAGATGTTGCAACCTGTTGACCGCGTGTTTCAAATCGGGAGATCAACGCACCAACAGTAGCACGACCAGTTGCAATCGTGTTAATACGAGCCGTAACATTCGTAAAGGCCGTTCCTGCAAGAGCAGCCGATGAAACACTACCAGTCACCGCAGCAACGTCTACGGTGGATAAATCAGCAGCAATATTATTTACGACACCAGCTGCACCAAGACCAACGAAGAAGTTTTCATTGTAAGTACCATCAATCAAAGCGTCGCCATTAAAGGTCGTTGTTGTCTCAATTCCAAGAATCTCTTGGTCAAGAGCCAAAAACTCAGCATTAATGTAAGCACGCTCAGTATCTGTCACAGAACCGGACAAGGACTGTGAAGCCAGTGCTTTCATACGCTGAAGCACATCACTCACACGCGCAAGTCCACCATCAGCAACCTGAAGGATCGAAGCCGCCTGCGAGGCGTTTGTAGCCGCCTGCTTAAGCGCAGTAACATCACCAGTCAACTTGGTACTGATCGCAAGACCAGCCGCATCATCTGATGCACGCACGATTCTGGAACCAGAAGCAAGTTTAGCTACTGATTTCGATGCATCCGTTGAGTTATTGTTGAGAAAACGTATTGCAGAGTTTGCTGCAGTATTTGTACCAACTACGGGCATAATATAATTCCTTCTACTTGAAGTATGCTGAGCTAAACCCCTCCTGGGTAAAGCCACTTTATAAGGCCGCCTTCTTGGCAACCCACCATTCCATTCCTTCCTGGATCAGAACAGCTCCATTGAAAACATAACTGAATATATTTCCAATTTCGTGTCAAATCTTGTAATCAGAATGTTAAAATTTCGTTAACAAATGCAAATTCCATTGATAAACATTCGCCAGAATTTCACCTATCAAATTGATTAAAAAGAATATTCTGAGCTACTATATCGAACAAATCCCATTAGCAACCAATGAAATCTCCCTTTCAGTCAAACTGGTACTGAACGGCAAAGCAACAACATTGTCATAAAACATGTCAGCCACAGGGAAAAAAGCAGATGGACTGACAGTATTAAACAATCGATTTCTATGCAATGCATCTTCCCACCAAATAGAGGCACCAATGCCCCTCATCCTTAATGCTTCAACAACTGCATGAGCTTTTTTATTATCAAATACTAGGTTAAGCGTAGAGCTTATTTTTGTATCCTCGCCTGGTAAGTAGGAAATATTTTCGCAGAAAGCAAAATGGGCAAAATATTCTGCTCTTATCTTTAAATGCCGCAGTTTCATTTCTTCAATGCGGTCAAATTGCGCTAGTCCAACAGCTGCGTGATATTCACTCTGTTTATAATTCCCGCCATAAGACAAAGCAACTCGACCATCAACAAAACCGAACTGACTAAATTGACGCGCTTTTTGAATAACACTCTCGTTTTTAGAAATAATCACCCCGCCCTCACCAATTCCAAAGGCCTTGGTTGCATGAAGACTAACGATGGCAGGACTATCACCAGGCTCTAGAGAATAAAAAGAAGCCGCAGCATCTATAACCACAGGAATTTCTGTTTTTGCTGACAAAGCATCCCAATCAGCGACTTTTACTGCATTGCCAAAAGGAATCACCGGCATGATGACATCAGGTTTAATATTTGAGGGATTAGCCAAATATGCAGAAACTATTTGTGGAGTTAAAGATCCTGTTACAGGGTCAACATCACAAAACAAGACATCCATTCCCGCCTCGACAATCGCTTGAGCGGATGCCACAAACGTCCAAGCTGGTAACAAACAGGTACGGCTTTTTTCTATGGTGGGTGTTTTAAAACCAGAAGTTACAGCCTTAAGAGCAATCGACAAACCTGCTGTGGCACTTGAAACTGTCGTAATGTTTTCATTGTGAGTATTAAAATGATTAGCTAGACGATCTTCAAAGGCACATAATCTTGGGCCAAAGTTCGTATACCACTTATCCTTATCGACCATCTCCAGGTAAGGCAACAAATCTTGGGCAGATGGCATATCCGGGGTTAACAACGGTATCAAGACGCTTCCCATAAGCTAATATTAGTTTGTGCAGCAATAATATATTTAATACACAAAGCAAAAAAATCCAAGGAAACCAGAGATACGGCCCCAAAAACTATCAATAGATCAAAATACGAATATTTCCTCACACATATTCGGGCGCCCATCCTGGGCGCCCGAAGAGCTATGTGAAAGTTAATAAGTCTGAAATTATTGTAACAGCGACAACAATGTCTGAGGCAATTGGTTTGCCTGAGAGAGCGCAGAAACCGAAGCCTGAACAAGCACCTGTGATGATACAAGTCGTGATTGCTCTGCAGCCAAATCGACATCCATCACAGATGAAAGCGCAGCATCAATGTTTTCTTTTGAAGTAGCAACTTGTTGCTGCCTGAATTCAAATCTGGAAACAATTGAACCAATATTAGCCCGTGCCTCTGATATCTCATTAATGGCTAAATCAACAGAGGCCATAGCAGTCGCAGCAGCAGCAGAAGTCGTCACTGTAGTCGTTCCCAAAGCCGTACCACCCGTGGCTAAAGCTCCTGCTGTAAAATTATTCGCAGTGGCACTTAATGTTGAAATATTAACAGCAATGATATCAGCAGTTGTAACACCAACAAAGAAGTTAACTGGCCCAGCACCAAACTGCGTACCAGTACCATCAAGTAGTGATTCACCATTAAATCGTGTACTTGATGCAATTCCATTAATTTCCTGAAGCAACTGGGCGTACTCAGCATTAATAAAGCCGCGCTCAGTATTCGTCGGCACACCGGAAAGAGAAGCAGCAGCCAAAGCTTTCAATCGTTGCAAAACATCTGATATACGAGCAAGACCGCCATCACCCACCTGCATAACAGATGCGCCTTGTGCAGAGTTGATAGAAGCTTGCTGTAACACATTACTGTCAGCACGCAATCGGGTACCAATTGCAAGCCCGGCGGCATCATCCGATGCATTAACGATACGCGAGCCTGATGCAAGTTTGGAGATCGAGCTTCCAGACCTTGTAGAGTTTAAATTCAAAAACCGCAGCGCAGAATTTGCGGCTGTATTTGTTGTTACTGTAGGCATGTTCTTTCCTTTCACATTTAGCTCAACGGAAGGCTGCTTGCCATTCCACCGCCATAGACGGCATACGTTGAATTCGAGTAGGAAAAAGCAAAAGGTGTGCCAATTTTATTTTTAATTTAATATCAATGCTTTAATTAAATTTTCTAAATATTAAACAGACGTGAATTAACCTTACTTACCTACCAACGTGTCGTTTTCTGCCCTCTTTGTATGGAAAACGATTCCTAGTTAAGAGGGTTTTTAAGGAAAAAAATACTTACCTATAGTCTCCAGCCTTTGTTTAACAGTCACACTTCCCCGATACGTTCTCTTGAAGGTTTTGGCTCTTGAAGATTTTGAAAGTGAAGCTGAACAATGAAGAGGAAAGAGTCACTTTTCAGGCGCAATATTTCCCAACTCTCCAGATATGATAAGCTTTCATCCGACACGGCAACAAAACAATAAAACGACGACAAACAGCGTTTAAAACGCTTCCTTAAGCCAACCCAAATACACACAAATAAAAGCCGTATATACTATAAAGGCGGGAAAGCGTCGCAATCTTTCACGACTTGCCAACATATTACCGACACCAAATTGATAACTAATTACACTACATCAGAAACACTATCTAATCGAAACTTAATCAATGCGTGCTGAGACAAAATTCAGTAATGAATTACAACAGCAGATTAATTGTCAACACTCTGGGATCATAGCTTCATTTACCGTATAGCAAAAGTGTGCTTGCACTTCACCTACCTCCATTTTTTTATAGTAATGGACATTCTTCAATCACGAACAATTTCATAATACTTTGCGTACTCGGCATCTTTTATCCTTTTCCTATCATTTATACCCGGCATTCTTTTCCGACTACCTGTTCTACACAAATTTTATCCTTTAAAATCAAAGCGCATAGAAAAATAAAAAAACTGGCCCGCACTTTGCATTAATGACCGTGAGTTTTTGTATTTCAAGATAGATTGGACGCAAAATGCATTGGCAAGCAGACACAACAGCAACACCATTAGACTCTTTAGATACGTCTCCGGGTGAAGTTTTGATGCTCATCAACCAGGTTATCAATGCCTTGGGAGAAGCCAAAGATGCTGTGACCACTCTTGAGATCGAAAAGCGTTTCAATGCAACAATGAAGGCTTCTGCCTTGTTAGATGCCATAGAAGAAGAGATGAAAGCAGATATCTCAGAAAGCGTTCACAATTCTTTTATGCAAACACACTTAAGTCTGGTTGCAAATATTACTCGCACCAATGTCAAGAACGATCTTGAATCAGCCAAGGAATCAGTTGCTCTTATGATGAGCTTTCGACAGATCTGGGTAACACTTCACCCTTCCCTCGAAGAAGAGTGCTTCGCCTGGCCACTATCATCGACTCAGAACCACCAGCGTTCTGGTCTCCACCTGGCTTAAAGATTCAGGGATAGAATGATGAATAATTATAATATCGACATAACAAGAACGGCTTCGCAACAATCAACCGCAAAAAGCAAACCAACAGCTTCAAATACCAGTCAGGTTTTTGCTGAATACTTGAACTCTGTCGGTTCTGGTGGAAAGTCAGCCCCGGCCAACCCTTCTTTGACAAGGGACACTTCGTTGCTAGGAAAGATTTTCAACAAAACACCTTGGCCTGATGAGCGTGAAATCAGCTTTAGTACCCCAAAAGAAAAATTCGAGCCCCCTCGCGTTGACGATAAAGAGACAAGCACCAAATCAACAAACTCGACAAAAGATGAAGAAACAAGGGTGTCCAAAGAGGTAACCAGCGAGCAAAAGGATTCTGAGGCATCATCAAAGGGAAAAGACACACCAACAGAGACATCATCAGATGCCCGCAATAGTGATGATACAAGAGAGCATAAAGAAGCTGGCGCGCGAGAAACCCCTGAGGAAAACAATCCTGAGGTTGCTGCTGTCGTTGTTGAGCCCACAACTCAACAAACAGCCCCCCAATCAACCGCTCAGCTAAAGCAGCCCACAGCAACCCCATCTGCCAATCAAAATGGCGCGCCTATCGCAATGCAACAGAGCGCAAAACCTGAGAATATTGATCCGGGTACAAACAAAGCTGGTGTTGCCAATATAAAAGTGACGCAGGCTGATGTAACTTCCAGGCCCATAAACAATCTAACTGCCTCAACATCCGTCAATGCTCAGAGTAGTCAAGACATAAACGCAGCTTCGGCAAATGCAAGCGCACAGGATAAAGCAAAAGGCTTGGCAACAGCTTCGGCCGCCCAATCTGTGAATGGAAAAACAACGACCCCGGGTCAAGTTGCTCAGGCTGTTCTCGCAAATAATCCGAGTCAAAACGGAAACAATGCAAACGGCCAATCTCAAAATAGTAACAACATGATGAAACTAGATCTTGGTCAGGCAACAAATTCAAAAGCCCAAGTTCAAACCGCTGGGGTTAATTTTGCCGATACATTAGCAGCGACCAGTCGTACATCAAAGCCAACGCCAACGGCACCGATGCAAAGCACGCTTAGATCAATGAATGTAACACCAGCAGATCAACTTTCGATACATATCAAAAAAGCTATTGGCGATAACAAGGACAGTATTTCGATTAAACTGCACCCGTCTGAACTTGGTCGCGTCGACGTAAAACTCGAAATTGTAGATGGAAATACAATGAAAGCAATGATCACGGCCGAGCGCCCAGATACGCTTGATATGCTTCAAAGAGATTCGCGCATGCTCGAAAAGGCTTTGCAAGAGGCAGGTCTTAAAACAGACGGACAAAGTCTGAGCTTTAGCCTCAAACAAGACGGTAGCGAACAGGGCGCAAAATCAGATCAAGGTTCAGAGTTAGCTGGTTCAGATAGTTCATTGAGCAAAGAAGACGACGAAGTAGCTGAGGCGACCGAAACAGTTAAACAATCGTCACACGATGGCGATCTGGACATTAGCATCTAAGGGAATAGCAGGAGACTAAAATGGATACTGCAGCGGCACAAACGCCACCCCCTGTAAACGGAGTAACCTATAAAGATACTAACGGGGCAGGGTCATTAACTGGTGGACAATCAATCAATGACACCTTTGACATGTTCTTGAAGCTGTTAACGACTCAGCTTAAAAATCAAGATCCATTGGAGCCGACTGATAACACTGAATTTGTTAACCAATTGACACAGTTCACTCAAACTGAAGCAGGTTTGAATACAAACAAGAAGTTAGACAGTTTAATCGCTCTTCAGAGCAATACACAATTGACCTCTGCACTTGATTACGTTGGCAAGGAAGTCAAAGCAGACAGTATCGTTCTTAGCCTAGGTGATTCAGGCGCAGATGCCATTTATGGACTAACAGCAAACTCAGCCAAAACAGAGATTAAAATTCTCGACTCTAATGGTAAGACAATCAGAACTCTTCAAGGGCAAACGACTGCTGGCCAGCATAAGGTTCATTGGGACGGTAAAGATGATAATGGCAATGAAATGAAAAAAGGTGTCTATGCCTTTAGCGTCGTCGCCAAAGATTCTAAAGACAAAGTAGTCCAAACAGCCCAAGGCATCCAAGGCACTGTGACCGGTGTCCAGATGAGCAATGGCAATGTAATTTTGAACATCGGTGAAATCGAAGCGCCTCTGAACAGTGTTCAAGCCGTCGTCCAGAAACAATCCACTACAGGAGCAAGTTCTTAAGATGAATATGAGTACTTACATAGATTTATTTTATCGAACCAAGAGCTTGCTCTGCCTTACAGCAACTTTAATCACTAGGGAGATTGGATCATGAGTATTTATGGTGCCCTTTATTCTGGCGTATCCGGGCTCTCGGCTCAAAGTAATGCTATGGGCATGATTTCGGATAATATCGCTAACGTTAATACAACAGGTTACAAAGGTGTGAGCGCACGCTTTTCTACACTGGTTGCACAATCCGCGAGCGAAACACTTTATGCGCCCGGGGGTGTTCGTTCCGCTCCGTTGAGAAATATTGATAAACAAGGGCAGTTGCAAGGAACAGCATCGGCCACAGATCTTGCTGTTGCCGGTAAAGGTTTCTTTGTGGTAGCTGATCGAGCTGGCAATACAACTGGTACTCAGTACCTCTTTACGCGAGCAGGCTCTTTCAGACCGAATGCGTCAGGTGACCTCGTGAATGCTGGCGGGTATTATTTACAGGGTTGGCCGATAACTCCGGGTAGCTCTACACCGACAAGTGGCAGCACTTTTACAGGGCTCGAAACAATTAATGTTGCAAACCTGAACGGTACTGCACGTGCAACAACAAATCTGGAACTGGCTTTGAACTTACCTTCAACAGTCCTGCCGTCAGCACAGACGAGCGATGTTGTCATGGAAGTAAACCTCAACAGCGCTGCAGCTGCAGGTACAACACATGATGTTGTCACCACAGTAAATGATCCAACAGGAGTTGCACAGTCTGTAACTTATCGCTGGACAAGGCTTGCTGCGCCAAACCAATGGACTTTTGAAGCATTGGCCCCAGCAGGTGGATCTGTCAATAATGGAGGTCCTACAAATGTTACTTTTGACCCTGCAACAGGTCGCCCGACTTCTGGATTCCCGCCTCCAGACCCACTCTATTCGTGGAACAACGGCTCGACCAGCACCATTGATGTTGGAAGCTATGGCAATGGTATTACTGAAACCGCTGCTGCCTCTGCATCAACAGCAACGCAGTATAACGATCAGTATTTGGCGACAGTTCAAGTTTACGATGATCTGGGCAATACGCACGACATGCAACTGGCATTCACCAAAACAGCAGCAAACGATTGGTCTATGACGGTCCTCAATCCGACCTTGAACGGCACCACCAGCGGTATTGTTGCAAACTTGCCAAGAACCATTCAGTTCTCTGGTGGTGTCCCAAGCCTGATCAACATGCCTCCGATTACCATTGATTGGTCCGTTGGTTCGACAGGAGCAACAAACAGCACCATTGCTTTAGATGCAGGTACCGTTGGTTCTCCGGACGGGATCATCCAGTTCTCTGGTAACTTTATCCTCAACTCTGCCGAACAAGATGGGGTAACCTTTGGTAACTTCAGGGGTGTGTCTGTGAGCGAAGAAGGCGTTGTCACCGCCCTTTTTGATAACGGAGAACAACTCGACATTGCCCAAATCCCCCTTGGTATGTTCCCAAATCCCAATGGCCTAGAAGGACGAACAGGCAATGCATACAGTGCAACAGCAAATTCAGGTAATTTCCTGTTAAATCGCCCTAAAATAGGTGGTGCAGGCCTGATTGCCTCTTCCTCCCTCGAAGCGTCGAACGTCGATCTTGCCGAGGAATTCACAAAAATGATTGTGACTCAGCAGGCATATTCAGCAAGCTCGAAAATTATCACAACAGCCGATGAAATGCTTGATGAGCTGATCAGGATTGCCCGATAGACAAAATAAAAAAAGAAAGCAAAAAAACAGCCACCCAAAATCGGGTGGCTGTTTTTTTTGCCTTTAAAAGGCTGTTTAAAAAGACAATTTGAATAATACATAAAATTTAAGATAAATTGTCTAAATTATTGATATTAATAGTTTTTCAATATCCATACGCTATAAACGAGTTTCATATTTGAATAGCTGGAGCAAAAAACAATGCCGTCTCGCAATTTAAGCCGGCGGACGAGTGATGCGGATATTAATACACATCCTCTTTCTCTTGATGATCTACCCCCCCCAGAAACCAAAAGGTGGGTTATACGAAGAAAAGCCCAGGTTGTCGCCGGAGTCAGAAATGGTGTCATCAGTCTGGACGATGCCTGCAAGCGTTACAAACTGTCTCTGGAAGAGTTTCTTTCCTGGCAACGTTTAATTGATAATCATGGCTTACGGGGCTTAAGGACGACTCATCTACAAAAATATCGCATTGAAACCGAACATAAAGAGACATCAAAACATTAAAGGAAATCTATATTTATTTTGTGTACTTTCCATCTTTCTTACGAGTAAAATACATTTATTAATCGAGCTTATTGTTTAAAAAAACGATAAGCTCTTGACTTATATAAATAAAATTTGATTCAATCTGCTGGGCAATTTTTTCCCATTACTAGGCAATTTTTTCCTTTGTTAACGTCCTATTTACTGAATAGCGGTAGATTAACGTTAACAGATTTAACTGTCGGTAAGTAAATAGCAATAACTCGGATCGTGCGGTAGTGAATACATTCGTTGATACATTAAAGAACCTGGGGCCTGTACGTCTTGGCATAATGGCCGGTGTTGCAGCAGCTATTATTGCCTTTTTCATATACCTGACTGGTCGTGTAGCCACACCGGAAATGGCACTGTTATACGCTGACCTGGATACACAGGATGGCGGCCAGATCGTGAGTGAGTTGGAACAGCTTCAGGTTCCTTATAAACTATCGCCATCTGGTGATGCTGTTTACGTACCCAGCAACAAAGTTGGCGCCATGCGTGTTGCAATGGCAGAGAAAGGCCTGCCATCCGGAGGCTCCATTGGCTATGAAATATTTGACCAGTCAGAAGCTTTAGGCACAACCAGCTTTGTGCAAAACATTAATCATTTAAGGGCACTCGAAGGAGAACTATCCCGTACAGTTAAATCAATAAACCGTGTCAAACAGGCTCGTGTTCATCTGGTTTTACCGCAACGAGAACTCTTTAGCAGAGACAAACAATCTCCTTCCGCTTCAGTTGTAGTAACGACACAGGGCAATAATACGCTTGATCGCCAACAAATTCTTTCCATACAACACCTAATCTCAGCTGCTGTCCCCGGTATGAAGCCAATAAACGTATCCATTATCGATGATAAAGGAAACCTTCTGGCTCGTGGCGGAGAAGAAGGTGATTTGGACCAACTGACAAGCACAGCAGATGAACGCCGGGTTGCTTACGAAACACGCCTTATGCGTACTGTCGAAGAATTACTGGAAAGATATGTCGGACGAGGTAACGCGCAAGTTCAGATTTCTGCAGAGATGGACTTTGACAGAGTCACAGAAAACTCAGAGACATTCGACCCCGACGGTCAGGTTGTTCTCTCGACACAAACAGTAGAAGAAAGTGCCAATGAAGCTGATAATGCCGGAAATGAAGGCATTACGGTAGGCAACAATCTACCTGATGCGAACCTGGGTCAGCTCGGTGGTGCTTCCGGCAACCAAAGTAATAGCTCGCGTCTGGAAGAAACTGTGAACTTCGAAAACTCCAAAATCATCAAAACACGCGTTCGGGAAACAGGTGCAGTAAGACGCTTGTCTGTAGCAGTCATCATCAATGATATTACAGAAGTCAACGAAGAAGGCGTCAGGACCTTTACCAGTAGAAGTGAGGAAGACCTTGCCCAATTGGGTGCGATCGTCAGATCTGCTGTAGGTTTTGATGAAAACCGTGGTGATACCGTTGAAATTGCCAACTTCCGTTTTGCAGAGCTTGACCCCTTACTCCTTCCTGAAGAGGGTGTTCTTGGAATGGATAAAGGAGACATGATGCGCTTTGCTGAACTCTTTATCCTCGGTGTTGTCGCAATCCTTATTCTTCTCCTTGTTGTACGTCCTCTTGTTACCCGCGTTATTGATGGCGATTTCACTCCGGTTGGAGATAGCGATGGCACAGGCACAATCACAATCCCTGGTCCCGACGGACGCCCCATGGTAATGGCAGTCCCCGCCGGAGCGACTGGAGCCCCCGGCTCCCCGATGATTCCGGGCATGCCAGCACAAATTGGCGCTGATGGAACACCTCTCCTCACATCAACGGCCGGCGGAACCGACGAAGCAGGGCTTCCGACAGAAGCAGGGGGTGTGAACAATGAGATCGAACAGATGATTGACATGAACAAGGTTGAGGGGCGCGTACGTGCCTCTTCCTTGAATAAAATCGGTGAAATCGTCGAAAAGCATCCTGAAGAAGCCGTCCAGATTTTACGCGGATGGCTTTATCAGGAAGGCAAATAGAATCTTACCAGTCCAAATGATCATAGATAAGAGCAACGAGTATGCGTGACGATTACAGAACGATGACGGGTCCCGAGAAGGCAGCCCTTCTGGTAATGGCACTGGGTGAATCACAAACGGCTCAACTATTTTCCATTATGGAAGATGATGAAATCCGTGAACTTTCCCAAATAATGGCGACACTTGGTACTGTAAGTGCCCAGTTAATCGAACGCTTGCTCGTTGAGTTTGCAGATCAAATATCAACAACAGGCACAATTGTTGGTAGCTACGATAGTACAGAACGCTTGTTGATGAAGGTCTTGGACAAAGACCGTGTCGACACCATCATGGAAGAGATTCGTGGCCCAGCGGGTCGTACCATGTGGGAGAAACTTGCGAATGTTAATGAAAATGTTCTCGCAAACTATCTAAAGAATGAATACCCGCAAACAGTTGCTGTTATCTTGTCCAAAGTCAAACCGGAACATGCCTCCCGTGTCCTGGGTCTTTTGCCAGAACCCTTTGCGATGGAAGTAGTCATGCGTATGCTCCGCATGGAAGCCGTACAAAAAGACGTCCTAGATGATGTTGAAAGGACATTGCGTAACGAGTTCATGTCAAACTTGGCACGTACCAATAGACGCGATTCTCACGAGATGATGGCCGATATTTTCAACTTCCTTGACCGGAATGTTGAAAGCCGTTTCATGAATGCACTGGAAGAACGCAACAAAGATTCAGCCGAACGAATAAAAGCTTTGATGTTCACCTTCGAAGATCTGGGCAACCTGGACCCAGGTGGTGTTCAGACTCTGTTAAGTGCTGCTGAAAAAGACAAACTGTCTATCGCACTGAAAGGGTCTTCAGAAACCCTCAGAGAACTGTTTTTCACAAACATGTCCGAGCGCGCTGCCAAAATTATGAAAGAAGATATGCAAGCAATGGGACCAATTCGTCTTAAAGATGTCGACGAAGCTCAGATGTACATGGTCACCATCGCCAAAGACCTCGCGGAAAAAGGTGAAATCGTTATGGCCGATTCAAAAGGCGAAGACGAGTTGGTGTATTAGGAGCAATAGGTAGTGGCGAGTTCTACACAAAAATTCCTTTTTGACACCTCTTTTGAAGGTCGGGGAGATTCTGGGAAAAGCCAAGAAAGCAAAGTTTCCTCTGACAGTTTTTCTGACTTCATGGGCAACTCTGCGCCAGCTCAACCGATACCAGAAGAAGTTGTTGAACCGGAAGCAGTACCTTTACCTGAAGGCGCCGTCTCACTTGAAGATTTGGAAGCTGAAAAACAAGCAGCCTATGCCGAAGGTTTTGCTGCGGGGCAAATAGATGCACAAAACCATGCAACCGAAACGGCCGAAGCACTACTAGCACAATCTATTAACCAGATGTCACAGCAACTGCAGACATTACAAACAACCCAACAATCTCAGGTACAAGAATTACAAAATGTCTCAATGGAAGTGGCATTAACGGCTGTAAAAAAGTTGTTTCCAAGTCTGGTGAATAATACTTCCCTAGATGAAATCATTCTTGTTTTCCGAGAATGTCTTGATCGCTTGCCGCAAGAACCGCGACTGGTCATCCGTGTTTCAGACCGAACACTGGATGATGTACAGAAAAAACTGGAAGAAGTTGCAAAACAAAGCGGTTTTAACGGCAACCTTGTATTCCTGTCAGAACCGGGAATGCCCGCTGGCGACGTTCGCGTGGAATGGGCCGAAGGCGGTGCAGAAAGAACCGCAACAGAGCTTCTGCAGGAAATTGAAACAATCATCAACCGAACAATAACGAATTTCTCACTGCCCGGAGCTGCCGGGAAAACCAGTACAACGCCAGATACAAATAATTTGGCAGATGTACCAACCGATGAGATGACACAATGAACGAAGAAGACGATACACCTAACGCTGAAGACGATGCATTTCCATCTATGCCTGATATGCCAGAGATGGAAGATGAATCAGCAATGCCGGAGCCAGGAGGGCGTCCACCGACCAATGCAAAAGAACTGGAAGCAGTTTACGACATTCCGGTACAGGTTTCAGCCATTCTTGGGAAAGCCAACATGCAAGTCAGCCAACTTCTGAAGTTAGGCCGTGGTGCTGTTATTGAGTTGGACCGAAAAGTTGGGGAAGCCATTGATATTTATGTGAATAATCGATTGGTCGCACGTGGTGAGGTCGTTGTTGTTGAAAACCGTTTAGGCGTCACAATGACAGAAATCATCAAGATGGATCGCAACTAGAGCTATTTGGGATAAGAGCTGGAAAATGGCAAACACATCTCAAACGCGCGCAACAGAAGGGACACAAGTTCCCAGTCGCCCGCAATCCAGTGCAACTGTTGACTATGCAACACTCGGCGGTGTTGCAGGGGCGTTTTTGATCATAATTACTGCGATGATTCTGGGCGGATCTCCGGGATCATTCTTTAATTTGCCAGCAATTCTGATTGTCATCGGTGGTACTTTTCTCGTGACAACTATCTCATTCACCTTTGATGAGGTAAGCAGGTCACAAAAAACCATGCTACGGGCAGCGTTATATCAAGCAGAAACACCAGGGAATGCAGCCCTCCAAGTCCTTTTCCTTGCGGATCAAGCTCGTCGTAACAGTATCCTGTCACTACAAAAACATCTGAAAGATATTCAAAACAGCGGCTTCTTGCACCGCGCGACAGAGATGCTGGTTGATGGAATTGTCCCTGAACAGCTTGAAGCGGTCCTGGAACAACAGCTTATTGCCACACAAAACAGACATCAACGTTCCGCTAATATCCTCAGAAGAGCAGGGGAAGTAGCTCCGGCAATGGGTTTGATAGGAACACTTGTTGGTCTGGTACAGATGTTAAGTAACCTCGAAGATCCAAGTACAATTGGCCCGAGTATGGCTGTGGCTCTTCTTACAACTTTCTATGGAGCCATCTTATCAAATATGGTTTTCCATCCACTGGCCGCGAAGCTGGAAAGAATTTCACAAACCGAGGCCATCGTAAATCAAATCTATACCATTGGGATTTGTTCTGTATGTAAACAGGAAAATCCAAGACGTTTGGAAATAATGTTGAACACTATTCTCTCTCCGGACCAGAGAGTGAATTATTTTGATTAAGACGGTCTCATACGTAACCGTCGACCAGGAGAGTAAGTTATGCGCCTACTAATTGTTGGTTCGCTAGAAGGACATATGATCACTGCCGGCAAAATCGCCTTTGAAAAAGGCGCCAAAGTGGCAACAGTTGATGACGTTGATCAGGCTATGGCCTCTTTACGCACAGGTAATGGCGCTGATTTGTTAATGGTAGATATCGGATTGGATATTGATAAGCTGTGCAAGCATCTGGATGCTGAACGCTTTTCCGTACCTGTCATTGCCTGTGGGATTGGCACACAACCTTCAAGGGCCGGTGATGCAATTAGATCCGGGGCAAAAGAATATATCCCCCTGCCTCCTGATGCTGAATTAATCGCAGCTGTTCTCGCCGCGGTTACAGAAGAAACAACCTCTTTGATCTACAAAGATCCAGCAACGGCTGCAGTCTTGAAACTGGCAGAACAGATTGCCCCATCAGATGCTTCAGTATTGGTCACAGGCGAAAGTGGTACCGGTAAAGAAGTAATGTCACGGTATCTGCATTCAAAATCAAAAAGAGCTAAGAAAAACTTCATTTCAGTCAACTGCGCTGCCATTCCAGAGAATCTTTTGGAATCAGAGCTTTTTGGACATGAGAAAGGGGCATTTACCGGCGCAATATCTCGTCGAATAGGAAAATTCGAAGAGGCAAATGGTGGCACCCTCCTGCTTGACGAAATTTCTGAAATGCATCCGCGCCTACAAGCAAAGCTATTGCGCGCAGTGCAGGAGCGTGAAATTGATCGTGTCGGTGGCAACCAGCCAATTAAGGTTGATATCAGATTGCTTGCAACCTCGAACAGAGATCTGGAAGAGGAAGTAAAAAAAGGAAACTTCCGAGAGGATCTTTATTTCCGCCTCAACGTGGTCACAATAGAGATGCCATCCCTACGAGATCGTCCGCAAGATATTGAAATTCTGGCCGATCATTTCCTCGGAAAATATGCAGAATCAAACGGTGTTGCAAAGCCTGCCATTACACCAGAAGCAATGGCTCAACTCATGCAGCATCATTGGCGTGGCAATGTTCGAGAACTTGAAAACACAATGCACAGAGCAGTGCTTTTATCCCGGGACAATCTTGTTGGTCCGGAAGCCATTATGCTAACTGGCTCCAGCTTTGCCCCAGCCGCGGCTGCACAAACAGTTGTGACACAAGCACCCACGAGTACAGCAGCAGCCCATGCCTATGGCGGATCTCAAACACCTTCTCAGCCAGCGCCACCAAGTGTTGGAGCCTCAAGTACGCCGACGGATGAAAAACTTGTTGGCAGAACGGTAGCAGATGTCGAGAAAGATCTAATTTTGAACACCCTTGAACATTGTTTGGGGAATAGAACACATGCAGCCAATATTCTGGGTATTTCCATAAGAACTCTCCGCAACAAGCTAAAGCTTTATAGCGAAGACGGAACTGAAATCACTAGTCCAGGCAATATCAGTGAACACTTGAGCCCTTCGGTTTGAGTCACTTAAACAGTATCAGAGTACAGTATGTCTGACAGTAGCCCACAACAAGACGGTAATAAACTAGGCCTGCCCCCTGCCGTAACTTCAGCTATTGAAGCGATGAAGCGTGGTGATATTGCCTTGGCCCTTGGCGTTATCGCAATTCTGATTGTGTTAATTTTGCCAATGCCGAGTTGGTTGCTGGACATTTCACTCGCACTCTCTATAACGCTTTCAGTCTTGATCCTTATGACCGCTCTTTTTATTCAAGGGCCACTAGAGTTTGGATCATTTCCGACTGTGTTGCTGATTGCCACCATGTTACGGCTGTCACTTAATCTGGCTTCAACAAGATTAATCCTTGCGGATGGACACCAAGGCACCGCCGCAGCGGGACAGGTTATTCAATCCTTCGGCAACTTTGTCATGGGGGGCAACTTTGTCATCGGGATTATTGTTTTTGGCATCCTTGTAATTGTAAATTTTATTGTCATCACCAAAGGTGCTGGTCGTATCGCAGAGGTTTCAGCCCGTTTTAGCCTGGATGCTATGCCAGGTAAGCAAATGGCAATTGATGCAGATCTGTCGAGTGGCCTTATAGATGAAAGCGAAGCCAGAGAGCGCCGGAAAAGCCTGGAAGATGAAAGTAACTTCTTTGGGGCTATGGATGGTGCCTCCAAGTTTGTTCGCGGCGATGCCATTGCGGGACTTCTTATTACCTTTATCAATGTTGTAGGTGGTATCATTATTGGCGTTGCCCAGCGTGACATGGCTGTTGGAGATGCGGCCACATCATATACTTTGTTAACTGTCGGAGATGGTCTTGTTTCGCAAATCCCAGCAATTGTTGTGTCAACCGCAGCTGGTATTCTTGTTTCCAAAACCACGACAACTGGTTCTGCTGATAAAGCAATCTTTGCACAGCTCGGTGGCTATCCACGTGCCCTTGGTTTGTCATCAGCACTTATGATAGCGCTCGCTGTTGTACCCGGAACACCTTCTTTTCCCTTCCTTCTTCTCGCTGCAGCAACCGGTGGATTGGCCTGGTACAGTGAGCGTAAAGGAACAAAAAATGCTGAACTTGCAGATTTAAAAGAGCTGGAGGCCGCGGAACCTGCCCCAGTGGCAGAAGAACCAATTTCCGCGTCGTTACAAATCGATAACCTTCGGCTTGAACTGGGGTACGCACTGTTGCCTATGATTAATGGGCAAGGTGGTGAAAGGCTAACAGATCAGATAAAAGGGCTGCGTCGTCAGCTAGCTCAGGAGCTCGGATTTGTTTTGCCGTCTGTGCGTATTCAGGACAACCTCCAGCTCGGGGCAAACAGCTACATTATTCGCGTTAAAGAAATCGCAGCCGGCGAAGGGGAATTACGCCCGAACATGTTTCTGATCATGGATCCACGTGGTGACAAGATTCAGCTTGTTGGCGAAGAAACAGTTGAGCCAACCTTTGGTTTGCCGGCTATGTGGGTAGATGAAAGTCAAAAAGAAGAAGCACTGTTCCGTGGCTATACTGTCGTTGATGCCTCAACGGTTATCACCACTCATATTACAGAAGTTGTGAAGGACAATATCTCTGAACTTCTTTCCTATGCCGAGACTCAGAAATTACTCGACGAACTTGGTGAGGAACACCAGAAACTCATTGGCGATCTTATCCCCAATCAAATTTCTGTGGGTGCATTACAGCGCGTATTACAGAACCTTCTTGGAGAACGCATTTCCATCCGCGATCTGCCAACTATTCTGGAAGGTATCTCAGAGGCCTGTGCCTATACACGAAACGCGACCTTTATTACAGAACATGTCCGCTCACGTCTTGCCAGACAGATTTCCAACGATAATCAGAACGAACAGGGCTTTATTCCAATGATCACACTGTCTCCTCAGTGGGAACAAGCTTTCTCTCAGGCGTTGGTCGGTGAAGGTGAAGAAAAGCAGCTTTCAATGCCTCCTACCCAGTTACAGGAATTTATTACTGCTGTTCGCCAAACTTTTGAACGTCACGCCATGATGGGCGAAGCACCTGTTATGTTGAGCAGTCCAGTTATTCGCCCCTATGTTCGTTCTATCGTTGAGCGTTTCCGGCCAACAACCGTTGTGATGTCGCAAAATGAAGTGCATCCAAAAGCAAAAATTAAGACTTTGGGGGTTATCTAGCTCCTATGACCTTTGTAAAACATATCATCAACTTTATCAGGCAGGAGCAGCAGTAACATGCGTTTAAAGCATTATATCGCTGAAAATTTGCCTGACGCCATGGATCAGGTTCGCCTCGATTTGGGTGAAGACGCGATCATTCTCGCTACAGATGAATTAGGCCCCGGCCAAGGCGTTAGAGTTACAGCAGGTTTGGATGATGAACCTGTGAACGACTTCTCAATTAGCGACCCTCAGGACGATGTAGATATTGTCGATGAAATAACAGAGGTGCTTGATTTTCATCGCCTGCCCAGTGAAATGATCGACATGCTTGTAGGGCATGCTATGGGCATTCCAGCGTCTGAATGGCATATTTCACTGGCGGGTGCTCTGGATAACAATTTTCACTTTGGGCAAATCCCCAACCGAGCGTTATCAAAGCCTTTGATGCTCGTCGGCTCTCCAGGGGATGGAAAAACCTCAACCATCGCAAAGCTGTGTGCCAAGGCCAGATTATCAGACATCCCCACCACGGTAATAACAATTGATGCAGAAAAAACCGGTGGCGTAGAACAGATCGCTACTTTCTGTCATCGCCTTCAGATAAATCTGGATATTGCAGAGACGCCAGAAAAACTGGCCGAATGTGTCAAGCAGACAGCATCTGGCCACCTGTTATTAGTTGATACAATGGGCGTGAACCCCTTTGACGATGATGCCCTGAATTATCTGGCAGATTTTGCCCAGATCTCTAATGCAGTATCCACACTGATTATTCCTGCCGGTGGCGATGTTTATGAAACGGCTGATAAAGCTGCCGCATTCAAATCCTTGAACACCAAGTACATAATTCCAACAAAGCTGGATATGACCCGCCGTTTTGGTGGATTGCTTACAGCTGCCCATAGCGCAGAACTTACATTTATGGCTGCTGGTATTTCACCACATATCGCAGACGGATTATCCCCCATAAATCCAGTATCTTTGGCACGGCTATTGCTTCCGACCAGACTGGAATCCCAACAGCACTCTCTTGCAACAGGCACACGCTGATGAACCAAGCTAAAAACCATAATGTTCAATCCCTGCACAACAGATCACTCTGCAAGAACATGATTGCAATAGCATCAGGTAAAGGTGGGGTCGGAAAGACATGGCTATCTATTACCCTGTCACACGCCTTGTCGAGTCTGGGGTGCCGAACTTTGTTATTTGATGGTGACCTCGGACTTGCGAATGTTGATATCCAGCTTGGTTTGGCCCCCAATAAAGACATGGGGGGTGTTCTGACAGGTCGCTACTCGTTAGAAGAAGCCGCAGTACGCTATCCCGACGGAGGTTTTGATATTGTTGCCGGGCGCTCGGGTTCAGGAAATCTGGCGAACCTGCCAGCACCTCGCCTGAATAGCCTGACAACAGGTCTGGCTGCACTATCTGAATCCTATGACCGGATTATTCTGGATCTCGGCGCTGGAGTTGACAGAACCGTTCGCCAGTTAGCATCACAAGCACAGGTATGTCTGGTTATCACTACGGATGAACCAACCTCACTCACAGATGCTTACGCCTTTATCAAGTTGACAAAAATACAGCGCCCGGATGCTGATTTGCGTGTTATAGTCAACATGGCGGAAACAGAACACGATGGACACAAGACTTACAATACCATTCGAAAAGCCTGTGAATCCTTCTTGAAGTTAACACCGCCGCTTGCCGGTATTATTGTTCGAGACAACAAGGTAAAGGAAGCAATTCGCAATCAAACTCCGCTACTTGTAAGGTATCCGTCATCTACTGCGGCAGAGCGTGTAGAACAGATTGCAAGGAATTTGCTAAAAGGGGATGAATAAGGTCCGGCTCCCTCTTGCGACAACACCTACTGCTCCATCGAGTACAGCACAAACAGCACAGGTCAGCACCCTTGCGAATTATCCACCAGCGCTGACAAACCAGAAGATACAAGAAAACTTAAGTGGCACAGTCAAAGGGCAAACATCACAAGGGCAATTACTCGTCCAAACTATATTGGGTGAACTATCTGTTAATACGAATGTTAAACTTCCCGCCGGAACAGAAGTTCTTGTTCAATTCAAAACGCATCGTCCGCCCTTTGAAGTTCTCATTTTCCCCCAAAGCGACAGAACAAAGGGCCAACCCGGATCAATACAGCAAAACCCGACAGATAAACTCAGCCTGAGTCATCAGTTGCAGGCAACACTTGTCAGCAAACCGACAGATGGAACATCTGTCCCCCTTCCCAAAACGCTACAAAACTTACAAGTCGCCGCGCAATTTTCCGTAAAAATGGAAGTCTTGGGTCCTCCCCCAAAAAGCGCAGCTCCGCAAGTTACACCCGGTTTTATACCAGCACCAGCACAGCAGACGAATTTAACGACGCCACCATCAGGTACCCCGCCAGTATCACAGCCAACAACATCACAGCAGTCGATCATACTGAAAGCCACCGTGACAGGAAACACACAGGGAAATCCTGTGGTACAAACGGCCATAGGTACAATTCAACTCGCGATCAAAGCCTCCTTACCAGTGGGGACGCAGATATCTCTCACCCTTCTCTCTTTAGACGATCCAGAGGGTATAAAAGCTGGTGACACATCCCGCCTATCGACGGCATCGTCCCAACCAGGACAGGATTTACGACAAGTACTGCAAAGTGCCCTTACCACTTTAGGACAACAGGGGCAGTTTAATGCGCTGGCAAGTCACCTCCCCCAAAAAGGCCCTGCATTAACATCAGGCATTTTGTTATTTCTTAATGCCTTGAAATCCAATGCCCCCAGAAGCTGGGCCGGAGAGGACACGCTTTCACTGTTACGTGCCGCAGGTCGCCCTGAACTGGCACAACAGTTAAGCAATGAGAGTAGCCTCATAACAACAAGACCAGTAGAAACAGGACAGGGCGAATGGCGGATGACTCAGCTCCCTATTCTTCACGATAATCAGTTACACCAAGCGAACCTTTTTGTTAGAGACAGAGAACATGACACAAAAGGACGCGGCGGTTTGGATCGTGAAGAAGTGACACGTTTCAAACTGGAGGTAGAAATGAGCCGCGATGGCGAAATGCAGTTTGATGGCCTTGTCAAAAAAGGACGTTTTGACCTTGTTATCAGAAGCAGAAACAGTCTACCCAAAACAATGGAAGTCAAAATATCTGACCTGTTCTACGGGGCAAATGAAGCCACAGGCTTTGCCGGAAAGCTGACCTTTGAAGTTTCAGAGGATTGGGAAAAGCTAAGTCAAAGCTCGCAAAAATTAATAGCAGGCTCTCACAACAGTACGATGGCTTAAACTCGTTAGATAACTTTGATAAATATGACTCAGGCATGAAAGGCAATGCCGTACTTCATGCCTGAGCGCTCAAGCTTGGTGCCGAAAGCTATTCTACATCACGAAGCTTTTTGTTTTTCGGATCATAGAGTGGCTCACTGGAAACAATCGCAGGATAACGTTTTCCCAGAATACTGACTTCAAGTTCAGTCCCTTCTACAGCCAAATCAGTTCGAACAAAGCTCAAGGCAATATTCTTTTCGATTGTATGGCCATATCCGCCAGATGAAGATATCCCGACAATTTCATCACCTTTGAAAATTGGTGAACAGTAAGGTGCCTCAGCAATGGTCGTATCAATAATCAAAGGAACAAACCTTTCCTTGATACCGCCTTCAAGATGCTTTTTTAAAGCTTCACGCCCCAGGAACGGGCCTTTATCCAAATCAACAAACCGATCCAAGGACAATTCAAAAGGTGTATATTCATGAATGATATCAACCTTCCAGGAGCGATAACATTTCTCCAGCCGTAATGAATCCATGGCATAGAGGCCGAAATCGGCAACACCATACTCTTCACCCGCCTCCATTACATTATCATATACCTGCCCCAGGAACTCCATGGGGACATGTAATTCCCAACCGAGTTCACCAACATAGTTAACCCGCATGGCCAGAATATCAGGACAATACCCAATTTCCATGCTCTGGGTTGTAAGCCAGGGGAAAGCCGTGTTGGAAAGGTCTGATTTGGTAATTTTGCCAAGCAGATCCCTGGAACGAGGTCCAGCCACAACCAGTGTTCCATAGCGATCAGTGAGGTTTTCAAACTCGACGGAACCATCGCCCGGCATGTTCGAGAGAAGCCAGTCTTCATCATGCCACTCACCCGCACCGGCAGAAATAAGCCAGTAGTGATCTTCCGCCAACCTTGTGATGGTCATTTCCGTCATCACATGACCTTTGCGAGACAGGAAGTATGACAGGGACATACCACCAACCCGTGGCATTTTCCCCGCAATCATGTAATCAAGCCATGCCGTTGCCCCCGGACCGGTAACTTCATATTTTGTGAAGCCGCCAAGGTCTAGAACACCGACACGTTCGCGCACAGCTTTACACTCGAATTTAACGGCATCATTCCAGTTTCGACGCTCATCTAAAAAAGAAACCGTTTGCGCATCAGGACGATCCGTTTGCGGGAACCAAACAGCCCGCTCCCAGCCCCCCCTTGCACCAAAGAAAGCCCCCTTTTGTTTCAGCTTTTCGTATACCGGGGTCATTTTTGCGGGGCGGCCTGCAGGACGCTCTTCGTGAGGAAAAGGAATTGCATATTCGTTCTGATAAACTTCAATCGCCTTTTCAACGACATACTTTTGTGTAGCATAATCGGTATATCGACGTGGATCCAGCATCCACATATCCCATTCAGACTCACCTTCCAAAACTTGCTCGGCAATAATTTTGCCCGCCCCGCCTGATTGAGTAATACCAAAACTAAAGCCACAGCAATGATAGAAATTATCCAGTCCGTAAGCAGGCCCAATATAAGGCAAACCATCTGGTGTGTAGGGAATTGGACCGTTGATAACACGGGAAACACCGCCCTTTTCAAGAACAGGAACACGTGCCATAGCCTGACTTATGTACCATTCAATCCGATCAAGATCGTCACTCCACAATTGCGAAGCAAAATTCTCAGGCAAACCATCCAGCCAATAGGGGGTCGCTTTCCACTCATAGGGACCAAGAATAAGTCCCGCGCGCTCCTGACGAAGATAATAGCTATCATCAGGGTCTCTGAAGAGCGGTAGCTTTTTATCCAACGCTTCCAGTTCAGGTATTGCATCCGTTACCAGAAACTGATGAGAAAGTGTCACGATCGGGACATACTGTCCAACCATTGCAGCAATTTCACCGCCTCGATAGCCACCTGCGTTAATGACCTTTTCACAGGTAACAGACCCCTTTTCACAATCGACGCGCCACTCGCCATTCGGGGTTTGTGTAATGGCTGTCACCCGATTAAAGCGCTGGATTTGTACCCCCAAATCGCGTGCGCCTTTTGCATAGGCCTGTGTTAACTGGCTAGGGTCAATATCCCCATCCAAAGGATCCCACAATCCCCCAACACAATCATGTATTTCCAAATAAGGATAATACTCTTTCATTTCACCAGGCGTCAGGATTTCATAATCCAGCCCCTGTGCCTTTGCCATGGCCTGAACATGTTTAAACTCAAGCATCCGTTCATCACTCTGTGCCAAACGAATGGATCCCGTACGGGTATAGTTCATGGGATAGTCAACTTCGCCCGCAAGCCGATGATACAATTCAACACCATAAGTTTGCATCTTCATGATATTGACACTGCTGGAATAGGTCGGGCAATTTCCAGCGGCATGCCAAGTAGAACCAGACGTCAACTCATCCATTTCGAGCAGCACAACATCACGACATCCCATTTTTGCCAGATGATAGGCCGCACTACAGCCGACAGCACCTCCGCCAATGATGACAACTCTTGCATGATTTTTCATAATTCACGTCCTGTTCTTCTTATCATTTACCTTTGATCATACTTTATTATTGGCTTAATCCAGTTTTCTATAACCAGATCTTAAAGCTTTACTTTGCAGTCATCAGATCCCGGGACAGTTTGATATCGTATTCAGCCCTGATTTTCTGGTCAATTTTATCGCTGATATGACGTGGAAAATGACTGTTCATTGTTTCCCGTACTATGTTTGTCGCCTTCGACAGAGATGTTGGTCTTTCTTTCTCTTCCCATTCATTGGGACTGCTACGATCCGATGTTTCGGGATAAAAATATTCTGTTTCCATCACAGAAAGCGTTTGATCCGAGCCAAGATAATGCCCCGGTCCCTCTTCACAAACCTGACGAATTGCTTCAAGCGAAAGGGTGTCTTCGTTAACATCAATACCCCGAACCGTACGTAAAACAGACCCGATTGTATCATTATCAAGGACAAGGCTTTCCATACACATGCCTAAAAGGCTGGCATGCATGCCAGCCGCTTCATAAACCAGGTTCGTTCCCGAATTTCCTGTCACAGCATGATTATAGCCTTTTTCGGCCCCGGCCTGATAATCAGGAATTTTGGAATCACACATTCCACTGGGAACCCCGGTCGGTAAATCATAAAACCGCCCCATCTGGGCACAGGCAGCCACCAGCAAAGCTTGCTCTCCACTACCGCCACTCATAGCGCCTGTTCTTAAATCAGAAACAAAAGGCCAGGTTCCAAAAACCGCAGGAGCTCCGAGCTGAACAGCGTTTACATAAACAAGACCTGCAAGAACTTCGGCGACTTCCTGCACAACAGAACCAGCCAATGAAGCCGGCGATGTTGCACCCGCTTGCCCGGCAGACAGCATAAGCACAGGCATTCCTCCACGTACGGCAACCTCAAGGCATCGACAGGCATCTTCCGCAAACTTGAGAGGCGGCACCACAAAGCAATTGGACATGCTGACAAAGGGGCGTTCTCGCCATTTCTTTTCACTACCTGCGATCGTGTGCAGCATCTCAAGTGATTTTTTTACATGGCTTGGTTCAACCCAACTTGACCCAACATGTTTAGAGGTTCCCGAAATGGCCGCATAGCAGGTGTTAAAATCCATATCGAAGGGGTCTGCGAGATCACGACAAACCACGGAGCGCTGAAAGAAGTGAATATTATCCAGCTTGTCCACCATACGTGCGATATCATATAGGTCCTGCGTGGTTGATTCACGATAGCCCCCTGTATGGGCATCGACCATATGGACCGCCGCACCCGCTGTACCAAAATAGATCTTACTGCCTGACAGATCCATATCGTGCTTTGGGTCCTGCCCATGCAGTACCACGTTGCGGTTAACCTTTACCAACATGTCTTCGACAAGCGCACGTGGAAAGGTCAAACGACCATTGTCTTTAAGGACACCACCCGCAGCCGTAACAACGTCAATACAGCTCGGGATTGCGTCGGCAAGTCCAATATTCTCCAGTACATCCAATACCGCAGTATGAATACGCTTGATCTGCAAATCATTGAGAACTTTGTAATTTCCGCTTTCCAAACCAGGTTGGATCGCGCGTTTGTCTTCTGCTAAAGGTGCAGTACGCAAGGCTTGGCGGGCTTGACGTCCTCCCCGACGGCGGGGTGAAACAGCAACTTCACTCATGGGTATCTCCGAAAAAGATATTTGAGTCCATTGTCGGTCTCTGTTTACAATTCGACAAATGATCCTTTTTCACTAAATGGTCACTTTTACTCATCATTTAGAATTGACTTTGTGCCATAATCATAAGAAATCTCGATAGTTATCCAGATTTATTCCCACACTATACTTGAGGCTTTTGATATTGCTGAAGAAAAGACATCTACCAAATCTGAATGCTCTTCGTGCTTTTGAATCCGCTGCAAGGCATTTGAATTTCCGCCTCGCATCCGAAGAACTCAACATAACGCACTCCGCAATAAGTCATCACATCAAAAACCTCGAAGACCAATTGGGGGTAAACCTGTTTGCCCGTGCGGGTCGAAATGTCGTTCTGACTGAAGCTGGCAAACTCTACCTACCAATCCTTGTGGATAGCTTTGATCGCATCGCGGACGGGGCACGTCTGGTACAATCACTCGAACGTCCGAAAACACTGCTTGTGCAGGTCTATATAACCGTTGCCATGTATTGGTTATTGCCCAGAATTCACGAGTTTTACAAAGTCAGCAAAGGTATTCAGGCACAACTGAATACGTCTTATCTGGATTGGACTTTTGATCGTGCAGGTACGGATGTCGGTATTATCTGGGCTGCAAAAAAAGATCCGGATCTGGCCTATTACCATTTGGCTGAAGCACGTCTATCGCCCATGTGCCACAAAGATCTAACGACAGGCGATCGCCCTATTCACACCCCCGAAGATCTGCTGCAACACGATATTTTACAGCTGTTTAATCATAATCATGATTGGGCGATGTGGTTTCAGGAAGAAGGCATATCAGACTGGGCGCCGGATCAGGCAATCACTTTTGATAACTATCTCCTCGCTCTGGAAGCAGCAAACAAAGGCCGGGGTATTGCCATGACAAACAGCCCCTTTGCTACACCCAGAGACATAAACACTCCCCTTATCAGGCCCTTCGGCGAGAAAACCTGCCATAGCGGTGACTGGTATCTCGTTTGTAAACCCGAACTCGCTGAAAGCCACAAAGTGAAGACATTCCATAAGTGGTTATTGGAAGAACTTGAGAGAGACGCAACATAAACTTTGAAATCTTCTCAGATTCCTTCAAACAACCTTAATCTTATTTGACCTATAACAGAACTCCCTAGATCTCTCTGCGAGAAGAACTGCACTAGAAAAACTAGAAACGCCATATTTTTTGGCAATTCTCTCTCTCCTAATTCTCAAGGTAGGAACACTAATGTTCAAATATCTAGCTTGTTCAGCAATCGTTAAGCCTGGTTTATTAATTTGGATTTTAATAGCTTCTTTCTCTTTAGGAGAAAGACCTGAGAACTCCCTTTTATAAGGCTTTAGATGTCGCGAATTATACAGCCAACTATCAAGCTTCATCGTCATCTCAATATATGGTAAACATATACCCGTCGGATCAATGATTGCATGATCGTAAGCAAAGCATGCGACTGAATTTAAATCTGGAGATCCCGATAAAATTACAAGACAGTCCTTTATACCAAAGGAGTTCCAGTGCTTCTCACTTAAATTATCAGGGTCATAAAGCTTAAACTCGCCATTATTCTTTGCCTGAAGATAAGTAAACTTTGGCCAAATCCTCTTTCTAAAAGCCCAGGCACCAGGACACACTAAATCCAAGTCACAGCCATAATAGGCATCAAGAAAACCTTCCGGCATGCAATCATGAACAAAAACATACTCAGTCGTAAGTTTTTGCCAATAAAAATAAAGATTATCTTGTTTTGCTAGTAACTCAAAATCAGATAGACTACTACAGTTCTGGGCTTGTTCACGAGTTATCATTAGATCCTATTAGTATTATTTAAAACTGATGCGCTATTTATATGCTTTTCAATTGGCCAAAACTGCCTGTTGCCAAATTCAATCGGCTGATCGCCTGTCAGCCTAAAACCTCTTCTAATCCAAAACTTAATTAAACGCTGATCGGCTACTTCGCCCAAAATTCTGGTAAAGCCCATTTTCATACAATAGTTGTCTGCGAAAGTGGCAATCGCATTCAGGGTTTTAAGTCTATTTCTTGGTTCCAAATTTGGCATCAAAGCTAGACGACCACCATGTATAGTATTTGCACATGTATATCTAAGGCGCATACAAGCAACAGGTACAGTATTTTGGATTGCAAGAATATGTGTTACCAACTCAAAATCCCTACCATCAAACTCTTCGCTATATGGTTCTGTCGGTAAAAAGGCACTTGACCGAACGTGCTGGCACTGAACCCATTCATCCAACGAACTAACAACAATAACATCCAGTTTGCTCATCTCATTTCCTTATGTGCTATCGGTTGAAAAAAAGCAACATAAGTTAAAGCAAACATATACCTATCATGTTTTGCAGTCCAGCAGGAGCACACCTGAATCTTAGGTCCCGAAATAAATCAGAACCTAATTCAATGTCGGGAACGCGATAATTTAAATGTTTAAGAACACAGTTGCTACCAACTTAAGTCGACTTCATGTCTTTTGAGTGTGCTTCGTATGCAATTTAACTCTTTTAATCGTATGAATGCGGTGGTTTAAACCAGTATGAGACAATAAAGAAAACTTCTATTTTATAGTAATGAGCGTTAGCTCTTTAGAAAATCAAGTTCAACCCTAGACTATTTTGTAAACATGAACATTTCACCAAAGAAACAGATCGAAAATCTAAAATTGTTGTAATTAACAATAATCAATTATTTTCTGATGCCTTGCGGCGTCTGTACTGCTGTATTCCCATTTCATCGAAAACGGCTTGCTCTTTTTTCTTTAAAACATCCTGCTGACGCTTAATGTCATTCGCCTGCGCTTCTTCGTATTTTTTAAGATCCTGATAGACTTCATGCAGCTCTTGTTGCGCAATGGCTTTCAGAGTCATTACTTCTTCAATAGAGATTTCCAGGCGTTTACGTCGTTCACGTGCAGCCTCGACATAAGCCGGGTAAGTCTGAGCTACATCAGGATGCTGTGACGCAAAATCCTGTTCCTTCAAAACTTCTTTGTCCAGTTTCTCGATATCCTGCTCTAACTTAATCGCCAAACTCTCAAGGTCAGAGAGTTTTTGCTGGGCTTCGTCCAACTTCCAGCTATGTACCCGAACAATACTGTCAATTGGGGTCTTCATGATTCAATCCCCGTTCCTTCTGTATTGTGTTGCCCAAGGTTGTGAATATCCCCCGCCTGCGCATCGGGATTAAACTCAACCGCCGGATCACCGCCCTGTCCCCAGGGAAGACCAACTGCTGCGGCCAATTGTTCGTACCCTATTGCCAAGTTGCTCTCTTCGTACTTTCCCTGGGTAAGGAAAGCTTCCAATGCACCATTGTGCGCAATCGCTTCATCAATAACGGGGTCAGATCCTTCGGTATAAGCGCCAATACGAATAAGCTCTGCCATATTGTCATAGGTTGAAAGTAATTGTCGTCCCCGCGTCACCAACTCGTTCTCGGCGTCCGTATTACATCCTGGCATTGTACGTGAAACACTCCGAAGTAAATTGATTGCCGGGAATCTGTTCCGTTCTGCAATCGCCCGATCAAGGATAATATGTCCATCAAGAATACCACGAACAGCATCAGCAATCGGTTCGTTGTGATCATCACCTTCAACCAGAACAGTGAAGAGACCGGTGATTGATCCCTGTGCTTTTACACCTGGCCCCGCACGTTCCAAAAGCTGAGGAAGTTCAGCAAAAACCGATGGTGTATAACCTTTACTTGCAGGGGGTTCACCAGCAGACAGTCCAATTTCACGCATTGACATGGCAAAACGGGTGACAGAATCCATAAGACACAGTACATCCCGGCCATTGTCCCGGAAATATTCTGACAATGCCATTGTCATATAAGCTGCCTGCCGCCGCATCAAGGGAGGCTCATCAGATGTTGCAACAACGACAACTGAACGGGCAAGACCCTCCGGCCCCAAATCGTCTTCAAGCCATTCCTGGACTTCTCTGCCACGCTCACCGATCAGACCGATAACATTAACATCCAGAGAGGTATAGCGAGCCAACATAGATAACAAAACTGACTTTCCGACACCGGACCCGGCAAAAATCCCCATACGCTGTCCCTGGCAACAGGACAAAAAGGTATTTATTGCTCTGACCCCCAGATCAATTTTACCCCCGACACGCTGTCGTCCATGTGCCGGAGGCGGAGAGTTTCGAACTTTACAAGGATCTGGCCCCATTGGCAGAGGACCTTTGCCATCAATAGGCTCGCCCAAGGCATTAACAACCCGCCCAAGCCATGCTTCCGACGGATGAATAGAAGGTTCGCTTGAAGCAAGAATTGCTTTACACCCCAAGCCAATACCATCCAGTGACCCAAAAGGTAACAACAGGGCATGTCCTTGCCTGAAGCCGATAACTTCACATGGTACGCGCCTTTCATCTTTTGCAATCAAAATACAACGCGAACCGATCACCAATAACCGATCAAGACCGGATAATTCAACCAGCATTCCCAGAACACCGGATACTCTGCCATAGACCTGATAATCCGAGAGGTCTGATATCTCCCGGGTTAAACTTTTGAGAGGCATTCCGAATTCTATATCCTGTAAAAAACATTAAAAATGGTGCCACCAGGCATTCTATATCTGAATATCTGGGGGCTTATTCGACAAATCGACATTACTTTTACACATTCCTTTTAACATCAGCTTAACCAGAGATTCTTTCCAAAAAATCAATTTTCGCGGAAAATAGCGATATTATGTAAAATTTATTCTAAATTTCGGGATGTTTTTTAACTTTTAAAGAGCGCTGGTAAGGTTTTGTTAATATTCGTTACCGAAAATGGTTAACAATATTCATATTGGTTTAACGAACATTAACAACCGGAATTTGAACATGCGAGTCTTGCTAGTAGAAGATGATGCCCCAACAGCCCAGGGCATTGAAATGATGCTCAAGTCAGAAGGCTATGTCTGCGACACGACAGACATGGGTGAAGACGGGCTCGAAATCGGGAAAATTTACGATTACGATATTATCATCCTTGACCTGATGCTACCTGATATGGATGGGTACGAAGTTATTCGCCGCCTTCGTGCATCCAGAGTGGAAACACCAATCCTGATCCTGTCTGGACTCAACGGTCTGGACGACAAGATCAAAGGTCTTGGTTTTGGTGCAGATGATTATCTTACAAAACCATTTGACAAACGTGAGCTCATAGCCCGGATACAGGCAATTGTTCGCCGTTCCAAAGGTCATGCCGCTTCCATTATTAACACTGGTAAACTCAAGGTAAATCTGGATACGCGAACTGTCGAAGTTGAAAACAAGCTGCTTCACCTCACTGGTAAAGAATACGGTATTCTGGAACTTCTGTCTCTGCGCAAAGGCACAACACTTACAAAAGAGATGTTCCTCAACCACCTGTATGGCGGTATGGATGAGCCTGAGTTGAAAATTATTGACGTTTTTGTCTGTAAACTGCGTAAGAAACTGTCGAATGCAACAGGCGGTGAAAACTACATCGAAACTGTATGGGGACGTGGATATGTATTACGCGACCCTGTTGAAAACAGTGCAGATACACCACAGCTCGCTTCGGCTTGAAACAAGTTTTCTTATACTAAAACAATAGCTTTGAAATAAAAAAGGCGTCTGAAGTTAAACTTCAGACGCCTTTTTTGATGTTTCTTATAACTTCAAGGCTTACTTGTTTAAACTGCCGCTTTATTCACCAGCTCACCATTGCGAACCAGACCATATATCCCTCTTTTTCCAGGGATAAGCTGAAATTCGTCTGAAATACCGAGCACCGTTTCTGCACCGCCCAGATACAGGAAACCATCGTCAGGCATTTGTTTGGCAATGTTTTTCAAAACATTCGACTTAGTCGGCTGGTCAAAATAGATAAGCACATTACGGCAAAATACGATGTCAAAATTTCCAAGAGATGCCGGACTTTCAAGCAGATTAAAAGGCTTAAAAGTCACCATATTACGAATAGAGCTATCGATTTGCCAGCGATCACCGTTTTGTTGGAAATACTTCACAAGGAGATTGATAGGCAATCCTCTTTGTACTTCGAATTGAGTGTAAACACCTTCCTTTGCCTTGTCGAGGATTTCATTAGAGAGATCAGTCGCGATGATCTCTATTTTCCAGCCTGCAAGAGCAGCCCCGGCCTCTTTTAGCAACATCGCCAGTGTATATGGCTCTTGTCCACTGGAACAAGCAGCAGACCAAATTCTTATAGTTTTACTGGAAGCTCTTTTTTCCAGCATATGTGGGAGAACAAGATCTTTAAACTGATCAAAAGGCTTCTGGTCACGGAAGAAAAACGATTCATTCGTCGTCATAGCTTCCGTAATGTCATTCAGGATACGTTCATCATTCGTCGAACGAACCTTTTGAACAAGCTCGTCAAAACCACTAAGGTTCCACTTACGAGCAACAGGGTTCAAGCGACTTTCCAACAGATAGGCTTTATCCTGGCTCAGGACCAAACCGGAACGTTTCTTCAAAAACTGCGAAATAAAATCAAAATCACTCACGTTCATGCCGCCGACCTCATAACAAGTTGTCGTACATTGGATGCCATCTCCTTGATTGGAAGAACTGCGGAACAAAGCCCTGCAGTTGCTACCGCTCCTGGCATTCCCCAGACCACACTTGTTTGTTCGTCCTGAGCAATAACGGAACCACCAGCCGCCGTTACCACCTCTGAACCTCGTAAACCATCACTTCCCATCCCTGTAAGAATCAATACAAGAAGACGAGAACCATAAATTTTAGATAAACTTCTCAGCATCGGATCAACTGCAGGTCGGCAGAAGTTTTCCGGCGGTTCCTGGTTTAAGCGGATAACAGTATTCGTTCCCTGTTTCTCAAAAACCATATGATGTCCGCCAGGTGCAAGATATATGTGCCCTCCCTTCAAGACCTCTCCCTCTTCACCTTCTTTACTTGGCATGCTGGAAACTCTGGCGATATGTTCCGCAAGCAAAGCCGTAAAAGTCGCCGGCATATGCTGTGTGACCACAACAGGCTGTGTAATCGTTCCCAAATTTCCCAAAACATCAAACAGGGCTTGTGGTCCCCCTGTTGAGCTCCCGATTGCCAGAATATCCGGTTTCGCTATTGCATCTTTACGCAGTGTAACTGTCTTGCTCGGGTACAGATTGGACGGTGAATCCGACATCGTTTTCGGTTTTTGGGCCGCTGATGTTGCGGGCACCTGTTGCGTTCTTGCCGCCGCTGGTAACGGAGCCTTATGGCTGCTTCGTGCCACCTGCCCCAGCGCCTTAACCTTTTCCACAAGCTCGTGTTTAAAATCGCTCGCTTTGGTCAGTTCACCTGAACTGGTTGGTTTCGGAATATAGTCGGCCGCGCCCAGACGCAGTGCCTTCAAGCTTATTTCTGCGTTTTTTCGTGTCAGTGTCGATGCCATGATGACCTGAACACCGGGTTTCACCTGAAGCAACTTCGGTAAAGCCGTCAGACCGTCCATAACCGGCATCTCAATGTCCAAAACAACAACATCGATTTCCTGACTTGCCAAACGCTTAACTGCGATCTCACCATTAGATACAGATTCAACTACAGAAACTTGTGGGTCACCCTCTAAAATTCTGGTGAGGAGTCCCCGAATAACTGCAGAATCATCAACTACCATAATCCGATAGGCATTTTCGACTTTACCGCCTTTATCAGTAGTGGATGTATTCATCGACAAGGGCATTAAATAAGGCCCACCTGTATAAATTTAGACTCAATAATATCGCTATCAAAAGGTTTCATGATATATTCATTTGCCCCGGCAGCTATTGCCTGTTGTATGTGCTGCATATCATTCTCTGTTGTGCAGAAAACAACAATTGGCTGCTCAACATTCGGCAATGCTCTCAAATCCTTCAAGAACTCCAACCCGTCTTTAACTGGCATGTTCCAGTCAAGCAAAACAGCATCTGGCATGGATGCGTTACATACATCCAGAGCTTTTTGACCGTCCTCTGCTTCTTCAATGTTAAAGTTTAATCCTTCAAGAATTTTCCGCGCAACCATTCGCACGACCTTGGAGTCATCGACAACCAAACAGGTCTTCATATTTTTGCTCCAACTTATTTTTGAATACCCAAAATAACTGAACTAAGAAACATCAACTATGCAGCATCCGCATTTCGGCCATAGTCAAGGAATCTGTTTACATCCAGAATGACAAGAAGCTTACCATCCAAACGATAGATACCTTGCGAATAATCCCTGAAACGCTGGTCCAGTGTTGGTGGATTTCGCTCAAAAGAGCTTTCATCAACACCCAGAACTTCCCCGACGCTATCGACCATCAGACTGTAGAGATCGTTGCCATTTTCAACGACGATACTCATAGACTCTTTTTCGTCACGTGCCGGTAACCCCAAACGCTTCCTGACATCAATTGCCGTCACAATACGTCCGCGCAAATTCAATGAACCGGCAATCTCGGGCGGAGCCAAAGGAATAGGGGTAATACGCTGCGGATTAATAATATCCTGTACACTTAAAACCGGAACACCAAAAAGCTGGCCAGCGATATAGAAAGTAACAAAATCTTCGTTTTCCAAATAAGTATCACTCACAGTTTCACTCTTTCTATGAATTTATCTCACGCAGCGCCTTTAAGTTCTGCAATCGTATCTTGAAGCGTCATTAACAGGGCTTCGCGATCTGTTTTTGAAACATAATCTTTAAAGCCTGCAGCCCGACCACGCATAAGATCTGCCGGAGAGGCAAAAGCTGACAGCGCAACCATTGGCGTTTTCGACCAGCGATGATCTTCACGAACAGCTTCTGCAAATTCAAAACCGTTCATACCGGGCATTTCGATGTCCGAAACAATGACATCAAATTGCTCACCCTCTTCACACAGACTCAGCGCATCGCTGGCTGATTCAACCGCTTTCACATCATACCCTGCGACAGAAAGCATTGGCATCAGAAGATTGCGGAAGAAGGGACTATCATCCACAAGCAGGATTCTGGATCGATCACTTTCGAAATTTTCTTTACCTGCTTCTGACCCAAACCAATCCGGGTAAGCCTGTGTCAGGAAGTAACCGGCATCGACAACGTCTGTGGCCTTCTCGGCAATAATTGCACTGCCGATGTAACCTTCTTTCTCGGCACTGAGTTCGACGTTCATCCGATCTTCGACAATGTCGATAATCTCATCAACCACAAGCCCCATTGATCTCTCTCGATCAGAGAAGACCAAAACAGGCTGACGCCCTTCACTTTCGAGTTCCATACCAGCTTGCATTGGAATGAGTGGCATCAGTTGTCCGCGGTATTGAACAACATGTTGTCCGCCCGAACTTTCGACTTTTGCCAGATCAATTTCTTCCAATCGTGCAATAAGTGCAAGTGGAACCGCTTTTGGTGCATCATCACCGGAACGGAAAACAAGCATTGCAACTTTCTCGTCATTACCTGTGAGATGGCGATCTTCGTGTGCGCCCAAGTCTGCATCTGCAACGGCAATCTCGCCTGTTGCAGCGGCAATACCATTTGGATCAAGAATCATAACAACCGCACCATCACCAAGAATAGTATTTCCAGAGAAAAGCTGGATATCACGCAGGATTGGCGCAACAGGTTTAACCACAATTTCCTCGGTATCGAAGACACGATCAACAATGATACCAAAGGTGTAAGTACCAACCTGAGAAACAACAATGAAGTTGTCTTCTCTTATTTCTGGCTCATCCCCTTCAGGCTCTTCACCATCGGAAAGTTTCAGCAAATCACGTAATGTCACAAGTGGTAACAGACGATTTCTCAACCGTAGGACAGGCGTTTCATTAATATGTTCAATTGTATGTTCTGAATGTGCAGATGTACGTACCAGCTCCACAACAGACAGTTGCGGAATTGCAAAGCGTTCTTTACAGCATTCAACAATCAACGCAGAAACAATTGCCAGCGTCAGTGGGATTTTAATGGTAAAGATTGTTCCTTTGCCCTCTGTTGAGCTCAGTTCAATTGTACCACCAATTTTTTCAATATTGGTACGAACAACATCCATACCAACACCACGGCCCGACACAGCAGTAACCTCAGCTGCGGTCGAGAAACCGGGCTTGAAGATAAACTGCTGGATCTGCTGATCATTCATTCCATCAAGTTCACCTTCAGAGGCAAGGCCATTTTCGATGCACTTTTCTTTAATACGATCAGTGTTTAGTCCTTTGCCATCATCAGAAATCTGGATGATAATATGTCCGCCTTCGTGGAAGGCATTAAGAATGACCTGACCTGTCTCGGGTTTACCAGCGGCAATTCGATCATTCGGCATTTCGAGGCCATGATCCGCAGAGTTACGAACCATGTGCGTAAGCGGATCTTTAATCAGCTCCAGAACCTGACGATCAAGCTCTGTTTCCGCACCTTTCATCACCAGATCAATTTTTTTGTCCAGTTCGTGTGAAAGGTCGCGAATAATACGTGGCAATTTCGCCCATGCATTTCCGATCGGCTGCATTCGGGTTTTCATCACCCCTTCCTGCAAATCGGAAACAACGTGATTCAGACGTTGCAAAGGTGTCGCAAAGTCACTTTCTTTGTGCGCACGCAAGATTTGAAGTGTCTGGTTTCTGGTCAACACAAGTTCAGAAACCATCGTCATCAAGTTCTCGAGAACTTCGACACTCACACGGATAGACTGGTTCGCAACAGAAGATCCGGCATCTCCTGCCGGGGCTGGTGGAGGTGTTGCTTTTTTCTTTGCAGCTGGTTTCGCTGCAGGGGTCGGAGCTGGAGCAGATTCCGCAGGCTCTGCCTTTAGCTCAACAACTTCAGCAACAGGTGCAGCTTCCGGTGTCGCCGCTGCTTCGGCAGCAGCTTGAGCAGCAAGTTCTTCAGGTCCAAGTGCTTCACGGAAAGCTCTTTCCAGCTCATCTTCTTCGACGTCACCATCATCTGCAACGTCTTCAGCAGGTGGCGCCGCAGGAGATGGCACAGGAGCAGTGGCGTCTGATTCTCCAGCATCTCCACCCTCTGCGTGGGCATTCAATCGACTAATCAGGTCAGAGTCATCCCCTTCAGGTTCTTCCTCTGTTGCTTCCAATGTCCCGAGAATTTCTCGAATCTGATCCAAACACTCAAGAATAAGCGATACACCAGTCGCAGAAACCGAAAGTTCCCCGTCTCTGAACTTACCCATGATGTTTTCGCCCGCATGAGCAACAGATTCAAGTCTCGGTAACCCTAGAAATCCACAGGTACCCTTAATCGTATGCATTAATCTAAAAATGCTACTCAGCAGCTCTGCGTCGTTTGGGTTCTGTTCGAGCTTAACAAGTTCCATATCGAGTGTCGTGAGACCTTCATTCGTCTCAGTCAGAAACTCACTCAAAAGATCATCCATAACCGCGCTTCCATTCCATCTCTGATCAACCAAATCGGATGCACAAACATGCAGTCCACTATTAATTCAATGACAAGCTTGGCAAAGGAAGATTAATAACCTCTTACCCAACCCCCATCCTTTATTAACTTTAGTTGGAATAACGCGTATTTTATTGATTTTCAGGGGTTAAAGGGGTCATTTATTTATGACAAAACCTATACAAACCCTAGTCGTCAGGCTTTTGCCATGTTAGCAAATGGGAGTCGCAAAAAAATTTGCGACAATGACTAGTTTGACGGATTCGAGATTATGGCTCAAGGCCCGATAGCGGTTGAACAGAAAGCTTCAACCCTTCGCTTTAAAAACAAATTCAGATTTATGACCTGGTTAGCTCTGTTTGTTTCAGCGCTGTTTACCATACCAATTCTAAGTGTTGTCGGATCTGCATTAACAACAAAAAGTGATATATGGGGTCATCTGGTTGAGACTGTTCTTACAGATTACCTTGTAAATACATTCCTTTTGGCTGTCGGTGTTGCCGTTCTTGTTTCTATCATTGGGACGGGCACAGCATGGCTTGTTACCATGTGCCGCTTTCCGGGCCACAAAGTCTTTGAATGGGCGCTGATACTTCCCATGGCTGTCCCCGCCTATGTAATGGCCTATACTTACACGGATTTTCTGCAAGTAAGTGGCCCGTTCCAGGGAATGATCCGTGATATTTTTAATGTCGAGTTTCGGGAATACTGGTTCCCGGAAATAAGGTCTTTGCCCGGCGCAATTCTTATGCTGTCATTCGTTTTATATCCGTATGTCTATATGCTTTCGAGGGTAGCATTCCTCGAACAATCCATTTGCGCACTGGAAGTCAGCCGTACACTTGGCTGTGGTCCTTGGGGCAGTTTCTTTCGTGTTGCCCTTCCTCTTGCACGACCAGCAATCATCGCTGGAACTTCCCTTGCCTTAATGGAAACACTCGCAGATTTTGGAACCGTTTCTTTCTTTGGTGTTCAAACCTTTACAACAGGCATCATGAACGCCTGGACAAATATGGGTGATCTCCCCGCTGCGCGCCAGCTTTCCGCCTGCCTTTTGATTTTTATCCTCACCGTTTTCATTTTAGAAAGGGTCAGCAGGAGAAACGCACAATATCATCACTCAACAAATCGCTATCAAAATCTACCGGGGTATAAATTAGAAGGCCTTGGACAGTTCGGAGCAATCATCGCCTGTATAACACCCTTGTTTTTTGGATTCATTCTACCCGCAGTATTATTGCTGGATATGTCAATCACTTTGGGGGATCAACAATTCGGGGCCAAGTTTATCAAACTGGTTTTCAACAGTTTCACAATAGCATTGGTTACTGCAATCACGGCTGTTTCTATTGCTATTTTACTGACCTATACCAACCGATTACAACCCAACATTCTTTCAAAGACTGCAACGCGAATAGCATCTATGGGATATTCAGTCCCGGGAACTGTTGTTGCCATTGGGACACTCTTTCCACTTGCCATGCTTGATAATGCAGTCGATGCTTGGATGCGTGAGACTTTTGATATTTCCACAGGTCTCTTATTGACGGGCTCGATCACAGCTCTTGTTTTTGCCTACCTTGTCCGTTTCCTTGCTGTTTCTCTCAATGCCGTAGAAACTGGACTTGGGAAAATACGCCCCAGTATGGAAGATGCATCACGCACGTTAGGCTATGGCCCATTCAAAACCCTTCAACATGTGCATATTCCTATTATGAGTGGCAGCATTATGACAGCAGGCTTGGTGGTTTTTGTCGACGTTATGAAAGAATTACCGGCTACTCTGGTTATGCGCCCTTTCAATTTTGATACTCTAGCAACTCAAGCCTATAATCTCGCATCTGATGAACGTTTGTCAGAATCCTCCACAGCATCGCTAACAATTGTTCTCGTGGGGATTCTTCCTTTGATACTTTTAACGCGGGCAATCTCGAAAAGTCGCGCAGGATCAGAAGCTCAAGAAAGATAAAAGAGGAACGTTAACCAGCGCAATAAAAAAGCCCTGCAACTATTCATAACAGTTGCAGGGCTTTTGTATTCTCAAACTCTTATATCCCAGGTTTTATTTCCAGCCAACGCGGTCAAAAATCTTCTGAGCAGTAACCTGATTTTTGCCATAAACAGAAACGTTCACTGTATCAACCTTGAAATCACCCAAACCTTTAACAGCTGAATTCGGGGCAACACCTGAAACAACCGGGAATTCATTGTTGCCGTCAGCAAAGTAGCTTTGTGCCTGTTGATCAGTCAGATATTCAAGGAATTTCACAGCAGCTTCTTTATTCGGGGCAGATTTCACCACACCAGCGCCAGAAATATTCACATGTGTGCCTCGATCAGACTGGTTCGGGAATACATAACCCAGTTTGTCCGCAAGGCCTTTATCTTTATCTTTTGGCTTTGTCAGCAAACGAACAAAGTAATAGGAATTGGCAACAGCAATTTCACATTCGCCAGAACCAATACCACGCAGTTGGTTCGTATCCCCCTTCACAGGTTGACGTGCAAAGTTTGTCACAACATCAGACGCCCATTTTTCAGCAACTTCTGCGCCCTTTGCTTCTACGATAGAGGCAAGTAAAGACTGGTTGTAAATATTAGAGCTCTTACGAATACAAACTTTGCCCTTCCACTTTGGATCGGCCAGATCTTCGTAGCTTGTAATCTCACCGTCTTTGATTTTGGCTTTATCAAAAAAGATCATCCGGGCACGTGTCGACAAACCATACCATTTCTGACCAGGGTGACGCAGGTTTTCAGGGATATTTGCATCCAGTTTATTTGAAGAAACAGACTGGAAAATATCTTTCTGTTCTGCACGCCACAGGTTTCCGGCATCAACAGTAATCAGAACGTCAGCAGGGCTGTTAGCACCTTCACTTTTAATACGCTCGATAAGTGCAGCACCTTTGCCTTCGATAAGATTGACTTTAATGCCTGTCTCTTTAGTGAAATTATCATAGAGCGCATCATCCGTCTGATAATGACGGGATGTATATACGTTGACGACATCTTCAGCATAAGTTGCTGTGCTACCTATCGAAGCAGCAGTAAGCATTGCAGTTGTTGCTAACCAAGCAGCCTTCATGTGACTGTCTCCTATTTTCATCGACCTCTTTGGCCGATATGAGAACTAATTGAGAGAAACCTCTCTGTGAAACCGCAAGAAATATTGCAAATCATTCTCAATTGATCAACCAAAATTATGCGAATAGTTCTCATTCTTTGTCGTAACCCAAGCACAAAAAACAGCTCTCTGAAAAAGAAAGCTGTTTTACAAACATTACAAATAGTCGGGCATTAGAACAGACAGCATGTATTTCTTTTATTAAAGAAAGGCTTTTAAATGTTTTTAGAACGATACAATAAGTTGAACATGTCCATCGACGGAGTTGTTAATCAATAAATCCGTGCCACTTTGTTGCGCCAGAAAACGAGTAAAAAATGCGTGAACATTGCGCGGTGTCAATTCCTTGGTATCAACATTATCCGTCAAAGCCTCCATGACCTCTTCACGAATCGAAACCTGTTCACCTGATACCGTCACAGCTACAAAGGTTCCTGTATCAGCATTCCCGCTCAACGCAGTAATAACGCCGCCCCTTGGTAACATCTCGACACCCAGTGCGACAAGATTAAGAAGGACTTTACCCCCATTATCCGGCAATCCCTCGGGCGCAGTCAGATCCGGCCATTTAAAATCAACTTTGGTATGAGCCAGGTAATTAACAGCCAGTTGGTTTAAAGTCGCATAATCACTGCCCATGCGGCTCCCCGCCAAACCATAAGCCAGTCGATAAAACTGTAGAGTAGCCGCTGCTTGAGAAGCTGATGCCGATGCCAATTTCAAAGCATCATCTGCCATACCAAAGGAATCATCCTCCATAAGTTCAAGGCCATTGTTAACAGCCCCTACAGGCCCAACTAAATCATGACAGAGGCGCGAGGAAAGAAGCTCAAGAACACGAAAATCAATTTTACTATTCATTGGTTACAAAAATCTCTTTTAAGGATGTAGCTATTTTTTTAGTGAGCATGAAGAATTTCATAATGTTGCATATAAAATACCCGCATGCAGTTAACCAGAGATAAACAAAATTGATAAAACTATTATTGAAGATTGTTACAACAATGGCTTGTTTCACGCTTCCAGATAACATGTTCATAAGTAAACCCTATCAAAGCATAGGACTTTGCGAATGTCCGCTTACTACACTTCCTTGGTAAAGAACTGTAAAATGTAATAAGGAAGCTTCGAGAGTACGATAGAATCGTAGCGCGTATAAGAGCGCTGCCAGGACATCTTTGCCAAGTAAGAGGTTCCCCTTAAAGCAGAACATAATCGGGACAAACCCGAACACATGCCCCAATGAAGGCAAATTGTCGTGGAGAAGCATAAATAATGTCAGATAGCAGCGTCTTGGATGTCCCCTCTAAAAAAGACAGTCCCCCAGTTAAACGCCAAATCCACCCTGGATCCGGTCGTCGTAAGCCACCAGTATTTGCCAAGGGCCGCCAGCTTGAAATAGAAGCTCACGAAGAAATCGTTGCTCTTCTTGGTAATAAATCACGCCAAAGAGATCTTTTGATCGAGCACTTACATCTTATTCAAGACAAATATGGCAGTCTGTCAGCAGGTCATTTACAAGCCTTGGCTGATGAAATGAAACTTCCCATGGCCGAAGTGTACGAAGTTGCTTCCTTTTACGCACACTTTGATATTGTACTCGATGATGAAGAGGCACCTGCGGAAATAACTGTTCGTGTCTGCGAAAGCCTGAGTTGTGAAATGGCTGGTGCAAAAGATCTGCTAAAACATCTTCCCGACTCAGTTGCCCAAAACGTTCGTATTATACCCGCCCCTTGTATGGGACGATGTGATTGTGCGCCTGTCGCTGAAGTCGGTCACAATCATGTTGATAATGCAACAGTAGAGAACATCACGGCCGCGACAGAAAACAAAGACATTCACCCTGCAGCTGTCGATTACAGAGACTACAACGCCTATGTTGCAGATGGCGGTTACAAAGTGCTCCGTGAATGTTACGAAGGTAAATATGACCGTGACGAGATTGTCGAGCTTCTTAAAAACACTGGCCTGCGGGGACTCGGAGGTGCCGGCTTCCCTACAGGCCTGAAGTGGAGCATCATTCGCCAACAACCAAAACCTCGATTAATGGCGATTAATGGTGATGAAGGCGAACCGGGAACATTCAAAGATCGGCATTACTTGGAAACTGATCCACATCGTTTCCTCGAAGGTATGTTGATCGGTGCTTGGGTCGGCGAAGTAGAAGCAAGCTATATCTATATTCGTGACGAATATCCCGCCGTTATCAAACTTCTAAACAAAGAAATCGAGCGTGTTTACGCCGAAGGTCTCAATAACGGGATTAAGATTGATCTTCGCAGGGGTGCAGGTGCCTACATCTGTGGTGAAGAATCAGCTATGATTGAATCCATCGAAGGAAAAAAAGGTTATCCTCGCCACAAACCTCCTTTCCCATCACAGGTCGGCCTGTTCGGTTTACCGACACTCACAAACAATGTAGAAACTGTCTATTGGGTGCGGGATCTTATTGAAAAAGGTCCAGAGTGGTTTACGAGCCACGGCAGAAATGGTCGCAAAGGTTTGCGATCTTTCTCTGTTTCCGGACGCGTAAAAAACCCGGGCGTTAAATTCGCACCAGCTGGTATCACGATCAAAGAGCTTATCGCAGAATATTGCGATGGCATGGCTGATGGACATGAATTCAAAGCCTATTTACCGGGGGGAGCTTCCGGGGGTATTCTCCCCGCGAGCTTGGGCGATGTTCCACTGGATTTTGATACACTTCATGAACATGGCTGTTTTATTGGCTCTGCTGCGGTAATCGTGCTTTCCGATCAGGATAACATGCGAGATGTTGCCGTAAATCTGATGCGCTTCTTCGAAGATGAAAGTTGTGGTCAGTGTACGCCATGTCGTGCAGGAACTGAAAAAGCTGTTAGTCTTATGGAACAAGACAAATGGGACAAGGATCTTCTAAAAGAACTTTCCACAGTGATGATGGATGCTTCTATTTGCGGTTTGGGTCAGGCAGCGCCTAATCCTTTACTCACAGTGATGAAACATTTTCCGGAGGAACTGTAATGTCTGTTACTGCAAACACAAAACCGGTCAACTTTACACTTAACGGAAATGAAGTCATCGCTCAGCCGGGTGAATCTATCTGGCAGGTTGCGGACCGTCTGGGCACAGAAATCCCTCACCTTTGTTATCAGCCTGAACCGGGTTACAGGTCTGATGGGAATTGCCGCGCCTGTATGGTCCAAATAGAAGGCGAGCGTACGCTTGCTGCATCATGTATACGCCAACCGGCAGAAGGTATGGTTGTTAACACAGCAACTGAGCGAGCAAAAAAAGCACGGGAAATGGTGTTTGAACTGCTCGTTGCGGACCAGCCTACTCGCGAAGAAGCCCATGAACCGGATTCAAAATTCTGGAACTGGGCATCAGATATCGGTGTCACATCCAGCCGTTTCCCCGCTCATGAACGTCCAATGGCAGATTTAAGCCATACGGCAATCGCTGTAAATTTGGATGCTTGTATTAACTGTAATCTCTGTGTCCGTGCCTGCCGCGAAGTACAGGTAAACGACGTTATTGGCATGGCTTTCCGCGGGTCGAAATCCAGCGTTGTGTTCGATTTCAATGCCGACATGGGTGACAGTACTTGTGTAGCTTGCGGTGAATGTGTCCAGGCCTGCCCAACAGGCGCGCTCATGGAAAGCTCTCTTCTGAATGATGCAGGTGTCAGAGAAGATTATGCTGATGAAATTGTAAATTCTGTTTGTCCGTTCTGCGGTGTTGGCTGCCAAACCGAAGTTCATGTCAAAGATGATAAAATTATCAAGGTTGATGGCGCAGAAGGCCCCGCAAATGAAAAACGCCTTTGTGTGAAAGGCCGCTTTGGATTTGACTATATTCACAATCCAAACCGCCTGACAAAACCGCTTATCCGTCGCGATGATGCACCACGCGGCTGGAATATTGGTGTCCCCGACAACGATTTCTCTGCTTATTTCCGTGAAGCAACATGGGAAGAAGCACTCGAACGTGCGGCATCGGGTTTGAATAAAATACGCGATGAAAAAGGTCCAAAAGCTCTTGCTGGTTTCGGATCCGCCAAAGGATCAAACGAAGAAGCCTATCTGTTCCAGAAACTTGTTCGGACAGGTTTTGGCAGCAACAACGTTGACCACTGTACACGTCTTTGCCATGCATCATCTGTTGCAGCACTGATGGAAGGTGTGGGTTCCGGTGCGGTGTCTGCGCCGTTCACCTCGGTTGCAGATGCAGAATGTATTATCATTATTGGCTGTCGTCCCGGCTGGAACCACCCGGTTGCCGCCACATACATCAAACAGGCGGCAAAAGATCCAAACAAACACTTGATTGTCATGGATCCTCGCGGGCAAAGCCTTGTGCGTTATGCTGATAATCACCTGCAGTTCAAGCCTGGCCGTGATGTCGCTATGCTAAACGCAATGATCTATACAATCATCGAAGAAAAGCTATATGATCTTCAGTACGTTCAAGCCAACACCGAAGGTTTTGAAGAGTTAAAAGAAAATATCAAGGATTTTGCCCCCGAAGATATGGCAGAAATCTGTGGTATTGATGCGCAAACCCTACGTGAGACTGCACGCCTTTATGCAACTTCCGAAGCCTCCCTTATCCTTTGGGGGATGGGTGTATCCCAGCACACCCACGGTACGGATAATGTTCGCAGCTTGATCGCCATGTCCCTGATCACAGGTCAGATTGGTCGCCCGGGTACAGGTCTTCACCCACTCCGCGGCCAAAACAATGTGCAGGGAGCATCAGACGCCGGCCTTATTCCAATGCTTTACCCAGATTATCAATCGGTCGAGAACGAAGAAATTCGCAGCCGTATGGAAGATTTCTGGGGCATGGAACTCGATAAGAAAAAAGGCCTGACCGTTGTTGAGATCATGGATGCGATTCATGATGGCAACATCACCGGTATGTTCATTCAGGGTGAAAACCCTGCGATGTCTGACCCAGATCAACAGCATGCGCGCGAAGCCCTATCCATGCTGGATCATCTGGTGGTTCAAGATATCTTCATGACAGAAACGGCTTGGCATGCTGATGTCATCTTGCCGTCTTCTGCCCATGCCGAAAAAGATGGTACCTTTACCAATACCAACCGCCAGGTTCAGATGGGGCGTGCAGCCGTACCCCCGCCGGGTGATGCCAGACAGGATTGGGAGCTCATTCAGGAACTTGCCCAACGCATGGGACTTGATTGGAGCTATACGCACCCACGTGATGTTTTCAATGAAATGGCACAGGTTATGCCATCCCTGAACAACATCACGTGGGAAAGGTTATCACGTGAAAATGTGGTCACCTATCCTTGTACAAGCAAAGATGGCCCAGGCACAGAGATCCTCTTTGCTCAAGGTTTCCCGACAGCTTCAGGCCGTGGCAAGCTTGTTTCAACAGCTCTGATTGATCCAGCAGAACTACCGGACAAGGAGTTCCCGCTTGTTCTAACCACCGGACGTCTTCTGGAGCATTGGCACACAGGCGCGATGACCCGTCGTTCTGAAGTTCTAGATAATCTAGAGCCGGAAGCTGTTGTTTTCATCAACCGTTTGGATATGAAAAAACTTGATCTGGATGCTGGTGACTGGGTGGCCGTCTCTACAAGACGTGGAACTGTTAGCCTTAAAGTTCGTCAAGATCGTGAAGTCCCAGAAGGCATGATATTTATGCCATTCTGCTTCTCTGAAGCTGCGGCGAACATGTTAACAAACCCGCAACTTGATCCATTCGGAAAGATTCCGGAATTCAAGTACAGCGCAGCAAGAATTGAACCTCTTGCCGTTGCAGCGGAATAATTCAGATACGTAAATCTTCATGTATCGAAATCTTAAAGGGTCGCATTTTGTGCGGCCCTTTTCTTATGGACGAACTTTATTTAAGCACTTGATCTCACTTGATCGTGAAGAGTCTTTACTCCTACTTTTTTACAGGAATGCTATCTAAAAAGGAGAACAAAAAAACATCGAAACGCGGGTAAGGCGGTAATTCGGTGTCAGTCAGGATAATTGGAGATACCCAAATGAAGATCACGTTCAGCTCATCTGTCAAAAGCTTTCTTCTCTCAACACTATTTGTGCCGGCACTATTTTTGGCCCCCACAGCTGTGAATGCTGAGGACATTACCCCTGAGAAAGCTCATGAACACTATGAAACTCTTTCTCCAAAAATGCGGGCTGGTTATGCGAAGTCTGGCCACCCTGTAGCGACTGAGTATTTCAACTGGACGCGTTATACAACTGCTCCGGGGAAATCAAGCACTCACGGTGGACGAATGGTTCATAACTATGCAAACGACATAGCAAAAGCTTATGGCCAATACGAAGAAATGGGAAAACTTCCTGTAGGCGCTATTGTTGCCAAGGACAGTTTCAAAATAGGTAAAAAAGGCATAAAACCGGGACCTCTTTTCTTAATGGAGAAAATGGAGGCTGGTTTTGCGCCAGAAAACGGTGATTGGAAATATACGCTCGTGACCCCAAGCGGTAAGATTTTTGGCGAAACAAATGGTCATAACTCCAAAAAAGTGAAGTTCTGTGCTGATTGCCACAATGCAGTCGGTGAAGATCAAGACTACATGTTTTTCCCTGAAGAAGACTACCGAGTTGTAAATTAGTAGTCAGTAAAGCTCATTAACTATCAAGGCTGAGTGGTGGGCACTCAGCCTTTTTTCTTTTTCTAATGATACTGTCCCGTCCTGAAATAAGTTTACATATTGGAGACTTATAATGGGACATTCAAAGACAGAGCGGGTTAGGCGTAGTCAAAAGGATTATCCTTTAGGCTTTAAATTTTCAGTTGTTGATGAGATAGAAAAAGGCGATCTGACTTATAAGCAAGCTCAGGATCTTTATGGCATTCAAGGCCGGAGTACTTGCTTAACGTGGCTTCGCAAGCATGGTAAACTTGATTGGTCGAAACCTTTGAACCATTTAGCCATGCCAAAGAACAAAGAAACTCCCGCCCAGAAGATCAAACGCCTTGAACGGGCTCTTGAGGATGAACAGCTCAAGAACATTGTTTATGGGGAAATGATGAATGTTATTCACGAAGAATACGGGATTGATCTGCGAAAAAAGTACTTAAGCACACTCTCTGGGTCAGTAAAGAAAAAGGACTGATCCAGCTCGCAAGGGTGTGCCCTTTGTTTGAGAGAAGCCGTCAGTCGGTTTATCAATGGAGAGGTCGGATTGCAGAACGTCATCGTGTTTTATCCCCGGTCAAAGATCTGGTTCTTTACTGGCGTCGTTTTATGCCTCGAATTGGGACGCGTAAGCTCTATCACCTGATCAAGTCTGAACTTGATACTCAGGGGATCAAGCTGGGGCGTGACGGGCTGTTCTCTTATTTGAAGAACGAGCGTTTATTGGTTCCTGTTCGCAGGAGTTACCAGAAAACGACACAGAGTAAGCACTGGCTCAGAAAACATCCTAACCTTTTGAAGGATCGTCAAGCGGATCAGATTGAACAGGTCTTTGTGAGTGACATCACCTATCTCCAGAGTGATGAGGGAACACATTATCTGTCTCTGGTCACCGATGCCTATTCTCGAAAGATCATGGGCTATGAAGTCAGTAATGAAATGAAGACAAGCGATGTGATCAAGGCGTTGAAGATGGCAATGACACAGAGAAGAACAGATAAACCTGCTATTCATCATTCTGATCGCGGACTGCAATATTGTTCTGGTGAGTATCAAAAACTCCTAGCCCAACAAAAGATATCACCCTCTATGACAGATGGATATGATTGCTATCAGAATGCAATGGCTGAGAGAGTGAACGGGATCCTCAAACAAGAGTTCCTGCTCTATAAATGCAAAACCTTGGCTGAACTGAAGAAGCTGGTTGCTCAGTCCATTACAATATACAATCAACTCAGACCGCACTTGAGCCTGGGTATGAAAACACCTGAACAGGTGCACAAAAAAGCCAGCTGCAATACACAGCTGGCTATAACTTAAAAACCGTCAACATATTTCAGGACGGGTCATACTCAAGTAATTTTAAGCTGTCAGTTTTCGCACAGAGGTCTTGGATTGTAATCCCGTCAGGGCCGTTTCCTTTGCAACGACCCGATCGACCGGGAAGTTTAAAACAACTGATGTCCCAAGCCCGACTTCACTCTCAATAGACAAATCACCGCCATGCAAATGCATAAGAGATCTCGCCAAGGATAGCCCCAGGCCGGTTCCCTCTATCGTTTTTGTATAGCTGGATTCACATTGTTCAAAAGGCTTAATAACCCGTTCAATATCGTCTTTGGCAATGCCAATTCCCGTATCAGAAATAACAATCGCGATACCGTTATCTTCATCAACTCGCCTAATCTCAGCTTTAATCAAGCCGCCATCCGGTGTGAATTTCACAGCATTGGTTACCAGGTTAATGATAACCTGTTTAATCAAACGCTCATCAGCAAAAAGATACGGCAAGTCATCACCAAGCTCGGCATCAAGCGTGATATTTTTTACCTTCGCCTGACGCTTTACAAAACGATAGGCAGATAAAATCGACTGGCGCACACACATCACGGTCTCATTTAGTTGAATCTCGCCAGCTTCAACACGCGATAAATCCAGAATATCATTCACAATGGTCAACAGGTGCCGCCCACTATCCAGTATATCCCCTATATATTCGCGGTATTTAGGGTGCGCTATTGGCCCCAGATGTTCTTCGGTAATAAATTCTGAAAATCCGATAATAGCATTTAGTGGTGTCCTAAGCTCATGACTCATATTTGCCAGAAACGATGATTTCATTTGGCTGGCAATTTCAGCCATCTCTTTTGCTTCACGGAGCTGATTTTGAACTTTAATACGTTCAGAAACATCGCGAACAACAGCTGCAAAAGTCTGTTGCTTTCCCTTACCAATCTTTATGATCGTTGCTTCCGCGGGGAAAACTTCACCATTCTCACGCAAACCGGAAATAGCACCTCGTGCCCCCATGCCACGAGTATCAATTGCTCCCGCGTCAAAATCAGTCATGTAGGCACTATGATCGCCGCGATGCTCTTCAGGAATTAGATTATTCAGGTGTTTGCCTAAAATATCATCAGTACGATAGCCAAAAGTATCTTCTGCTCCTCTGTTAAAAAGTGTGAGATAACCATTTTGATCGGTTGCAATAATTGCATCACCAACCCCGGCAACAATACTTCCCATTAACTGTTGGGAAGATTCCAGCTCCCGGCTGATGGAAACCCGCGCACTGATATCACGTACCAGAAAAGTAAACTGCCGCTGAGATGAAATTTCGGTTACAAAAGATCTAAGTTGAACGTCAATCTGATCACCTCCACTGGATTTAATAAAACCAGGAAGAATGATCTCTGACTCAGGCAAGATATCTTTGTCGCAAACTTTTAAGAGCTTGTTTTGATCATCTTCACTAACAGTAAAGACATCAAAAACTGACTGAAAATAAAGATCTTCTAACCGATACCCGAAGCTTCTGCTAACGGCTGGGTTCGTGTATAGAATTTGTCCCTTCATATCGGTGACAAGAACAGCCTCGAAGCTATTTTCGAGTAATATATTGCTCACATTACTTCGTGCTTCCGAAGTAAGAGCATGCTCATTACGACAATGCTCGCTGGTCATACACACAGCCCATTTCAACTTGAATTACCGGGCTTCTATGTTCTCAAACCAATACTAAAGCGCCGTCTCTGTCATCAGAAAGCAAATAGAACATAAAAGATCAATTTAATTTTGAGCATTAACCATATTATTTCTGTAATACTTAAAAAAAAAGAATATTTACCCAAACATCAGCATCAATAAGATGAATTTAAGCAAAATATATACACGCCTAAGTTACTTTAATTTTTATATTCAGTTTCCTTAAATACCGTTGTAATCACTTCGACATAACTAACCAGTTATTCAAATACAAAAAAGGGAAGGCCCGGCGCGACCTTCCCTTTCGTACTGCCTTTGAATAATTTCTTATTCTGCGGCAGCTATCTCTTCAACATTCAAGCCTAATGCTTTGGCAACACCAGCACCATAGGCAGGGTCTGCTTTGTAACAATTCCGAATATGACGATGCTGAATTTCCAATTTTGCACCACCAACAGCTCTTGCTGTGTTTTCGAACAGAGTTTGTTGCTGCTCAGCAGTCATCAGTTGGAACAAAGCACGCGGTTGAGAATAGTAATCGTCATCCTCTCTGTGGTTCCAGTGATCTGCCGCCCCTTCGATTGACAAAGGTGGTTCAGCAAAATCAGGTTGCTCGTTCCATTCATCCTTCGTATTAGGTTCGTAACCAATCCGACTACCACCATTACCATCAACACGCATTGCCCCATCACGGTGATAAGAATGAAACGGGCAACGAGGGGCATTAACGGGGATCTGGCTATGATTGACACCAAGACGATAACGCTGGGTATCACCGTATGAGAACAGACGCCCTTGCAGCATTTTGTCTGGCGAGAAGCTAATACCAGGAACAACATTTCCGGGGTTAAAAGCAGACTGCTCAACTTCCGCAAAATAGTTTTCAGGATTACGGTTCAGTTCAAATTCACCGACTTCAATCAACGGATAATCTGCTTTTGGCCACACCTTCGTCAGATCGAACGGATTGACATGATAAGACCCCGCTTCTTTTTCAGGCATCACCTGAACAAAGAGTATCCATTTGGGGAAATCACCATTTTCGATTGCATCAAATAGATCCTTTTGATGGCTTTCGCGGTCTTGGCCAACTAGCTCGGCAGCTTCCTGATCTGTAAGGTTTTTAATACCTTGCTGGGTTTTAAAATGGAATTTCACCCAATAGCGCTCATTATTAGCACTGATGAAGCTAAAGGTATGACTACCAAAACCATCCATATGACGATAGGTCGCCGGAATCCCCCGGTCACTCATGACAATTGTCACTTGATGCAGAGCTTCCGGTAAACTCGTCCAGAAATCCCAATTATTATCAGCACTGCGCATGTTTGTTTTTGGATCACGCTTTACAGCATGGTTTAGATCCGGGAACTTCATAGGGTCCCGAAGAAAAAATACAGGAGTGTTATTTCCGACAAGATCCCAGTTTCCTTCTTCTGTATAAAACTTCATTGCAAAACCACGAATATCTCGCTCGGCATCAGCCGCACCACGTTCACCTGCGACTGTCGAAAAACGAAGAAACATTTCCGTCTTTTTACCGATTTCAGAAAAAATCTTGGCCTTAGTATATTTTGTAATGTCATGCGTTACTGTAAATGTACCGTAAGCAGCAGACCCCTTGGCATGCATACGTCTTTCTGGAATGACCTCTCTGTCAAAATGAGCCATTTTTTCCAAAAACCAAACATCTTGTAGTAGAGCTGGACCACGCGGGCCAGCGGTCTGGATGTTCTGGTTATCTACAACCGGAGCACCGAATGCAGTTGTAAGTTTATTTTTCATGCTGCTTACCTTCTCTCCTTGCCCCAGCCTTAAATAAAGCTGGATTTTGATTAAATCTACTTCATCCGGCCTGTTGTGAAGTTGAAATTATTTTTACTTATATTGTCTGGATTGCGCCGGTCGATGAATAAACATTACGCCCTTGATTTAAATCGATCCAACAAGTTATTATGATCACAATAATTGGAAAAATCGATTAATATGCATATACCTACTTTAAAGCAGCTAAAATATCTGGTTGAGCTAGAACGCCATGGTCATTTTGGACGGGCAGCAGATGCTTGTTTTGTCACACAGTCAACACTGAGTGCAGGTATTCAAGAGCTTGAGAATTTACTGGGTTGCAAACTCGTTGAACGGACCAAACGCCGGGTTTTATTCACTGAGCTAGGCAATGACATTGTTCTTCGTGCAATCGAACTCATACGCGGTGCAGAAGATATTGCAACAATGGCACGACACAGTGCGGAAACCCTCAGTGGAGATCTAAAACTTGGTGCGATTCCAACAATTGCCCCTTATCTCTTGCCACAGACACTTCCCCAGTTACGTACAGAATATCGGGACTTGAAGCTCTACTTGGTCGAAGACGAAACTTCTCGGCTCATTGACAGGTTAAGAGCAGGTACAATAGATGCCGCCTTGATGGCTTTTCCCTATAGCGACCCCGGTCTGGAGTGGGTAGAGCTTGCTGAAGATCCCTTTCTTCTTGCCCATCCTATTGATCATCCTATTGCCACGATGGATGCCGCACAACGGAACCGCCTGTTGCAAAGTCAAGCTCTGCAAAGCCAGTTGATCCTTCTCGAAGAGGGGCATTGTTTACGTGATCATGCTTTGGCTGTTTGCCATATGACAAAATTAAAACCGGGTCAAACACTACAGGCATCAAGCTTGCTTACACTCGTACATATGGTCGCAAACGGCCTTGGTGTCACTCTTTTACCTGCACTCTCCTGCCAATCATCACTACTCTCGGGCACAAACGTGACACTAACACCTCTGGAAGAAAACTCAGGTCACAGAAAACTTGGCTTGGCCTGGCGGAAGAGCTCAGTCAGAAAGACAGATCTCAAATTACTCGCCGAACAACTTGCCCAGACCGCACAGAAACAAATCAATTCATTTCTGTCCAAAATGCTATCGACCAAAGAAGCCGGATAGGTATAAGCTAACCGACACAATCTCTCATTGATCCCCTTCTCTATTGTTTTCTCTGGACCTCAAAATGCCTGCAAACAGCACAAATGAACTCATCAATGCCACCGCTTGTGCAATAAGAGATCGCCTTGTGCGCAAGGATATCAAACCAACAGATCTGCTCGATGCGCTTGAAGATCGAATTCAAAATGTGGATGGTCAGGTTAATGCCTTGCCAACGCTTTGTTTTGAACGTGCCTGCGATTTTGCAAAAAAACTTGAAAACAAGCCAATTGAAGAGCGTGGATTACTAGCAGGTATTCCCGTCCCAGTGAAAGATTTAACCGCAGTAAAAGGCGTACGGACAACATCTGGCAGTCCGATTTTTGCAGATCGGATACCAGATTGGTCAGATATTTTGGTTGAAACAATGGAAACAAATGGTGCCATAGTCTATGCCAAATCAAATACACCAGAATTTGGCGCCGGCGCACATACATTCAACCCCGTTCTGGGTACAACCAGAAACCCGTGGGATCTATCAAAATCAGCCGCTGGTTCTTCTGGCGGTGCCGCCGCTGCTCTCGCCACAGGATGTGCTTGGCTGGCTCATGGTTCAGATATGGGTGGGTCACTTCGTAATCCGGCAAGCTTTTGTGGGGTTGTCGGCTTACGCCCCTCTATGCACAGATTGTCCGACGGACCGGGAACATCGCCGTTCCAAACTCTATCCATGCAAGGGCCAATGGCACGAAATGTAGCAGACACAGCTTTATTGCTGGATGCTATGGTTGGCTTCAAAAATATGAACCCCTTGGCACAACCAAGCCCCGAAAATAGCTTCCTGTCTGTTACCAATCAAAAAATTAAACCTACAAAGATTGCATACAGTCCTGACCTCGGTGTTAGTCCGGTTGATCCAGAAGTTGCTGAAATATGCAAAAGCGCCGCCCTACAGTTCGAGAATGCTGATGTCATTGTTGAAGAGAAAACACCCGATCTCAGTGATGCTCCCGAAGTATTTAAACGCTTGCGTGGTTTAGATTTTGTTGTCGGTCTGGGACCTCTTTTAGATCAACATCGAGATAAGCTAAAAGAAGACATCATCTGGAACATTGAATACGGACGCTCTTTAAGCGCAGAAGATATTGCATGGGCAGAGCGCAAAAGAGGCGAAATTTACTACTCCATGCGACAGTTTTTTACTGAATACGATCTGTTGATTTGTCCCACAACCATTGTTCCACCTTTCCCAGTAGAGCAAAGATATGTGGATGAATGTGCTGGCCAGAAGCTGGAAACTTACATTGACTGGTTGGCAATAGTATCGACGATAACGCTCACCGCATCTCCCGCCATTTCAATCCCCTGTGGTCTGACAAGAACGGGACTGCCAGTCGGACTACAACTTGTTGGCAAACCACAAGGTGAAGGGCCTTTGCTCTCTGTAGCAAACCTGTTGGAAGAAATACTCCCCAAGATACAAACACCTATTGATCCAAGAAACAAACCTACTTAGACAACATCAATCATAATGCCATGATCTTCCAGATCCTGTAATGAATCCAATGTATTTCCAGCAGTTCCCAAACCTCTTAAAGTAACGCTATCCCCGTTACCAAATGTAATATCAACGTTGCGACCTGCCCCACCATCTGTAACAGAAACATCGCCCAAACTATCAAGAGCCGCTAACGGATCAGCAGGATTACCCAGATCGGTAAGAATATCTGAAAGAACCAGTGTGTCTCCAGCCTCAAAATCCATTATGGTGTCTCGCCCTTCAGCAAAACTGTTACCAGATCCATCAAGTGAGATATCAAAAACAAAACGATCATTTCCCGCACCACCACGAAGAACGTCGTTACCACTACCGCCAATCAATATATCTGCGCCATCACCACCAGCAAGGTAGTCATTTCCCGTGCCACCAATGATAATATCATCACCGGATGAACCAACAACATGGTCGTTACCGGCACCAGCATCTATGCGATCAACACCTGTAAGCGTCGTGTTGCTCAGATCAATATGATTRCGCGCCGATGTACCGGACAGAACATTTGTCCCTGTTCCAAGATCAATTTCCTCAATGGAATCTGATTTGGTCAGGTGAGAAACCACAAGTGTCTGATCRCCGTCGCTGCCTTGAATCTTATCGGAGCCTGTTCCACCTCTGTAGCGATCAACACCCTGATCATTGCCATCAACAAGAAAAGTATCATTACCGGCACCACCAGCAAGGTAATCATTTCCGGTACCACCAATAATCGTATCATCATCGGATGAACCAACAATATGATCGTTACCGGCACCAGCATCTATGCGATCAACACCTGTAAGCGTCGTGTTGCTCAGATCAATATGATTACGTGCTGATGTACCGGACAGAACATTTGTCCCTGTTCCAAGATCAATTTCCTCAATGGAATCTGATTTGGTCAGGTGAGAAACCACAAGTGTCTGATCACCGTCRCTGCCTTGAATCTTATCGGAGCCTGCTCCACCTCTGTAGCGATCAACACCCTGATCATTGCCATCAACAAGAAAAGTATCATTACCGGCACCACCAGCAAGGTAGTCATTTCCCGTGCCACCAATGATAATATCATCACCGGATGAACCAACAATATGATCGTTACCGGCACCAGCATCTATGCGGTCAACACCTGTAAGCGTCGTGTTGCTCAGATCAATGTGATTGCGCGCCGATGTACCGGACAGAACGTTTTCGCCACCGCACCCATTAATTTCCTCAATGGAATCGCCGCGTGTCAGGTGACTTACGGTGATTACATCGTCCCCTTTGGATCCGTGGATTGTATCTTTTCCAGAACCACCGCTAAAGCGATCAACCCCCTGATCATTCCCCTCAACAAGAAAGAAATCATCTCCTTCTTGCCCATAAAGTCGATCATTTCCTTTGCCGCCAACAATCACATCAGCAGAATCTCCACCATAAATTCTGTCGTGTCCGTCATTACCTTGAATTTCATCTGAACCAGTCGTACCACGTAGCACATTATTCCCATTTGTCCCCTGAATGAGATTCAATGCATCCGGAAGTTTTAACGAACAATCTTCTGGGTCTGGTGTTACTGGGTCTAGTCCCACAACTGTTGTATCAGCATTTGCTTCAGCCACTTGTGGAAGCAAGTCAAGCTCATCGTCTTCTCCATCAATCAGATCGAGTGATAAAGCGTCTACCCCATCAAGAGCTTCGCTTGTAGATAATCCATCAAGGTTCTCGCCCAGTTCATCGTTATAGGTCGAACCCCCGCCACCTTGCGCTGTGAGGTTGCCTCCCGCCGCAGTTTCCAAAGGATCTTCGCCATTCAATGATGCAAGTAATTCGAACAAGGCAAGAATATCAATTGCTTCACCATTGGCGTTGATGATTGGCGTAATCCCGTCTTCATAACCGGAAAGATTAAGGAAAGTAATTTTACTTTCATCTGGGAAGGATAGTGTCAACTGACCTTCAGAACGGCTTGAGACCTGAGCGTTAGATAAATCAAAATCAAGATCGTAAATCTGTCCTGGCTGAGCTTCGACCACAAAGCTTTGCCCTGTATCAGGCTTGCCGACACGGGTCACAGCCTGACCACTATCTAGAAGATCAGTTTCAGGATTATCAGAGTTTACGATTTCTGTTTCGCTTACGGTGCCAGCCATCTAAATCACCAAGAAGTAATAAACATTATTTACACTACATGGTGATTATAACACTAGTAACAACAAAAATTATTAACGGAATTTACTTATAAGTAATTATACTTATACTTAATATATGTTAAATATATAGTATTTTTGTGTAAAATTTTAAATAAAATCAATACATATATTTTTCATTAATTTTCAAATAGATAAGTTTTTCCCAATATCAAAACTTTTCAATTTTCCAGATAAATAAATCAACTTTGAAGTATTCACATAAATATAGATAAAATACGAAATAAAAGAATCGCCTTTAAAAGATAAAAAATAAGGTCACACTCCAGCAAAAGAGTGTGACCTTATTAACTTTTAAGCTTGCTCGTTAGACGCCAAAAGTGACTCTAAACTAAAACTCCTTGCCTGCTTATTCTTCAATAAAGTGGCATGCGGCTTCCCTGTCTCCTGCAAAGGACTTTAAGCCCGGAACTTCCGCTGCACATATATCCTTGGCAAAGGGACAACGCGTTCTGAAAACACAGCCTGATGGCGGGTTTAAAGGACTAGGTAAATCGCCCTTCAAGGCCACGTGCTCTTTATTGCGTTCAATCTCTGGATCGGGGATTGGCACAGCAGAAATCAAAGCTTTGGTATAGGGGTGCAGGGGCTTAGCATAGATAGCATCCCTGTCCGCGACTTCCATCATCCGACCGAGATACAAGACCATGATACGGTGGCTGATATGACGAACAATACTCAGATTGTGCGATATGAATATCAGGCTAAGCCCGAATTCTTTTTGCAATCCCATCAACAGATTAACAATCTGCGCCTGAATAGAAACATCCAGTGCACTCACAGCTTCATCACAGACAATAAGCTTTGGTTCAAGAATCATCGCCCGTGCAATACCAATACGTTGGCACTGACCACCAGAAAACTCGTGCGGATAGCGATTGACCTGCTCGGGAAGAAGGCCGACCTTCGCCATCATTGCCTTGACTTTTTCCTTTACTTCGGCTTTCGACAGCTTGGGGTAATGGGTAATCAAAGGCTCACCAATGATCTGTCCAATTGTCATACGAGGATCAAGAGAAGCCAAAGGATCTTGAAAGATAACCTGAAGATCAGAGCGCACATTTCGGAGCTCTTCCGATTTCATGTCGCCCATTTCCTGACCAAACCAGGCAACCTTTCCGTCGGTTGGCTTTAAAAGGCGTAAAACGGCACGTCCAAGCGTGGACTTACCACAGCCAGACTCACCAACGACCCCCAGTGTTTCGCCCGCTTTGACCTGGAATGAAACACCATCAACGGCTTTCAGTAACCCCGGTTTTTTGAAAAGCTTGCCACTTGGGATCGAAAAATGAACTTTGAGATTCTTTACATCAAGAAGGACTTCCTGTGACATACTCATGCGACCTCCTCCTCTCTATAACAGGCATTATGACTTCCGCTCGGCGTTTCAAATAACGGCGGGCGCTCACAAAGACATCGATCTTTCACATGAGCACACCGCGGTGCAAAGGCACAACCTTGCGGCAAACGCTGCAGGTTTGGGGGTTGTCCGGGAATGGTTACCAGTTCATTGTCATGCGTTTTTTCATCCAGTCTTGGTGTTGAGGCCAAAAGCCCCTGGCTATAGGGGTGACGCGGGGCAGAGAAGACTTCATCAACGGATGAGCGTTCGACAATGCGCCCGGCATACATAACGTTTAAAGTGTCACACAATCCAGCAACAACGCCCAGGTCATGGGTAATCATGACAATTGCCGTATTGAACTCACTTTTCAGTTTTCGCATCAAGTCAAGGATTTGTGCCTGAATAGTCACATCCAATGCCGTTGTTGGCTCATCAGCAATCAACAGGGCTGGCTCACACAACAACGCCATCGCAATCATAACACGCTGACGCATGCCACCTGAAAATTCATGCGGATACATATCAAAGCGTTTCTTCGCTTCGGGAATCCCCACCTTTTCCAACATACTAAGGGCTTCTGCTCTCGCAGCTTGCTCCCCCATACCTTTGTGCAAAACCAAAACTTCAGTCAGCTGTTTTGACACTTTCAGATAAGGGTTCAGCGATGTCATCGGGTCCTGAAAGATCATGGACATTGACTGTCCACGGATCTTGTTCAACTCATCAGCATTCAAGCCAATCAACTCACGTCCCAAAAGCTTGGCACTACCAGTCGTTTTCCCATTCGAAGCCAATAACCCCATTATAGAGAGGAAAGTTTGGCTTTTACCGGACCCGGATTCACCAACAACACCTAGTGCTTCGCCCGCTTTAATCGTGAAGTTCATATTATTCACGGCGTTCACGGGGCCTTCTGGCGTTGAAAAAGTTACAGAAAGGTCTTTCACCTCGAGAATAATATCACTCATTTTTCAGACCTCCCTAGCGATCACGAGGATCAAGCGCATCACGCAGACCATCGCCAATAAAGTTAAAGCAGAAAAGGATGATTGCCAGCGCACTCGCCGGGAACAAAAGTGTCCAAGGCGCAGATTCCATCTGTTGGGCACCTTCTGAAATCAACACACCCAGACTTGTCATCGGTTCTTGCACACCAAGACCAAGGAAAGAAAGGAAGCTTTCGATCAAAATCACCTGCGGAATTGTCAAGGTTACATAAACAATCACAGGCCCCAGTGCGTTGGGAATAATATGTCGGCGGATAATATTAAAATTACTGACACCTGAAGCACGTGCAGCTTCGACAAACTCTCTGTTTTTGATCGAAAGTGCCTGACCACGAACAATACGTGCCATTGTTAGCCACTCAACCGCCCCCAATGCAGCAAAGATCAGGAAGATGTTTCGTCCAAAGATTACCATCAACAAAATCACAAAGAACATGAAAGGCATGGAGTACATAATATCCACAAAGCGCATCATGATATGATCTGTACGACCACCGATGTATCCGGAAATCGCCCCATAGGTAACACCAATTACCAATGAAACACCTGTTGCAACCAGACCAACAAGCATAGAGACACGAATGCCATACAAAGTTCGAACAAAAAGGTCGCGGCCATTGGTATCGGTGCCAAAGTAAAAGCCTGCCTCCATGTCCGGGGCTGCCTGAATGTAATCCCAGTAAACTTCATCAAAGGGATTAGGATGTATCCATGGCCCCACAACAGCGATGAGAACGATAGTTAAAAGGACAACACAGCTAACGACTGAGGCTTTGTTTGTCAGCAAACGCCTGAAAGCATCCTGCCAAAGACTGCGACCCTGTATCTCTTTTTCAACGGAGCCCGCGCTATTCATTCCTATTTCAACAGCCATTATCCCATCCTCACTTTTGGATCGAGGAAACCATAGATAATATCAACAATCAGATTGAACGAGATAATCAACGTTCCATAAAAAATCACAACGCCCATTACGAGGGTATAGTCACGGTTTAAAGCCCCCTGTACAAAGTACCGTCCAATGCCCGGAATTCCGAAGATTTGTTCTATTACAACAGAACCGGTAATCACAGCAGCTGAAGCCGGCCCCAAATAGGAAACAACAGGTAACATGGCAGCCTTTAATGCATGGCGACTAAGCATCAAACGTTCAGGCAAACCTTTTGCCCGCGCAGTTCGCACAAAATTGGATCGGAGAACTTCAATCATTGATCCACGAGTCAAACGTGCGATATAGGCAATTTGTGGCAAAGCCAATGCGATAATTGGCAACACAGCCTGAGACATACCATCGCCCCACCCCCCCACAGGAAGCATGTGTAGATAAACACCAAAAACCAAGGTCAAGAGAGGCGCCATAACAAAGTTCGGAATGGTAATTCCAGTCATCGCCGTCGCCATTACAGCATAATCTATAAATGAATTTTGTTTGAGCGCCGCAACGGCACCAAGTGACACACCGACGGTAATCGCCAGAAAAATAGCGGTTAATCCGAGTGTTAATGATACAGGAAAACCAGATGCAATAAGCTCGGTAACCGAGAAATCTCTATATTGAAAAGAGGGTCCAAAATCCCCCTGAATAGCGCTCCCAAGATAGTATAGATACTGCTCCCATAAGGGATCATCCAAGTGATAAACTGCATTCAGATTTGCAGCAACTTCCGGGGGTATCGTGCGTTCTTTATCAAATGGTCCGCCTGGGGCTGAACGGATAAGAAAGAAGGCAAGTGTAACAATTATAAGTAGCGTCGGAATAGCCCCGGCCAGACGCTTTAAGATAAACGATAACATATATTCGTCCTGACAAAAAAGTCCGGCGCGCCACCAACGTGATGACGCGCCGAGTTTTATTGGGAAACCGGGACTTCCTATTTCTCGACAGTGATATACTGAGAACGGATGTGATCCATCACATTACTCTGCCAGCCTTTCACATATGGCTTAACCATACGCTTGGTCACATAGTGATAGATTGGTGCAACTGCGTTCGCTTCCAAGAAGATTGCTTCAGCTTTCATCAGCAACTCTTTGCGTTTGGTTGCATCCTGCTCTAGGCCAGCCTGCTTAAGAAGGCTATCGAATTCAGGGTTATCAAAACCAGTGTCGTTCAGGCCTGAATCTGACAACCAAAGTTCAAGAAAGGTATTTGGATCATTATAATCCCCGATCCATCCTGCACGGAAAGCCTGTGTCACTTGTTTTTGCTTACGAGTTTCCAGATAGACTTTCCACTCTTCGTTTACCAAGTTTACTTTCGCACCAAAAGCTTTCTTCCACATACTTGCAATCGCAATTGCGATCTTCTTATGGTTATCATTTGTGTTGTAGCGCAACTCAATTTCAATCGGATTGTCTTTGGAATAACCAGCTTCTTCATAAAGTTTCAGAGCAGCCGCGTTACGTGCTTTTTGATCACCAGCTTTAAAATCAGCATAAACGGAGTCATAACCAGTAACACCTGGAACAACAAAAGCGTAAGCAGGTACTTCGCCTGCAGTCACGATTTTTGATGTCAGGATTTCGCGATCAATAGCCATAGAAAATGCTTTACGCAATTTCGGGTCATTGAAAGGTGGTTTTGTCATATTAAAACCGTAGTAATAAACGCCGAGATAGTTAGATACAGAGAATTCATCAGCCAAGTTCTCTTTAATCCACTTGATTTGGTCGTTTGGAACTTCGTAAGTCCAGTCCAATTCCCCAGCACGATACCTTTTTAGTTCTGAAGTCGGGCTTTCCGTAGGATGATACACAACCTTATCAAGCTTAACGGTATCTTTATTCCAGTATGTATCAGATTTTTCAGCAACAATACGGGATTGCGGGGTCCATTCAGTAACTTTGAATGCGCCATTGGAAACCATATTCTCTGGACGTGTCCAGGCTTCACCATGAGCTACCACCGTTGCCTTATGAACCGGATAGGCAACCGAGTGTGTGATCATACCCAAGAAGTAAGGCGCAGGACCTTCCAACTGAACTTCCAGCGTCTTGTCATCAGCAGCTTTTACACCAAGCTGTGCTAACTCCTTTTCTTCACCGCCAGCAATTGCTTGCGCATTTTTAAGAGGATATAGCAAGAATGAGTATTCAGATCCAGTTTTGGGATCAACTGCGCGCTGCCAAGCAAAAACAAAATCATGTGCTGTTACAGGATCGCCATTGCTCCACACAGCATCATCACGGATTTTAAAGGTAAATTGCGTCCCATCATCGCTAATTGTCCAGCTTTCTGCCTGACCAGGGATAATTGAACCATCAGTGTTTTCAGCAGTCAAACCTTCGAATACATCACGTAGAATGTGTGCAGAAGGAACACCCTCTGAAATTTGAGGGTCCAGTGACCCTGGTTCTGCACCATTACCACGGTTAAAGACCATTTCAGCAGATGCCAATGAAGGTGCAACCAATGCAGTTGTGCCAGCTAGAAGAGAAACGCCAAGTGCCACAGCACGTGTTGTTTTTACAAATGTTCCGTCAGTTAGGAACCGTTTGATGCCTGATTTGAACTCCATAACTCTTTCCCTGTTGTTATCGTTCGTTGTGCGCGCCAGATAAACTTATATCCCTGCGTGTAATTCACGCAGGGTGACCTTCTTTTCGCTCAATAACAAGAGGAGGTCCTTGTTTTAGATTAACTCCGCAAGAAACGTAGCGAAATAGCTATTTTTCTTTATGAATTGATCAAAACTGGCGAGCATTTAGGCATTATACTTTATACAAAGATGAGAATCCAGCCTAAGTCGCTTAGGTCATAAAAAAAGCTGCCCGATTCATCCCATCGAGCAGCTCAAAAGCGACTATATACCCTTGATATACGACTATTTTGCAGCCGTAATAATAATTTCAACACTGAGTTCTGCACGTGCAAGTTTAGCTTCCCCACAAGCACGGGCAGGTGCATGCCCTTCCGGAACCCAGACATTCCACACTTCGTTTAATTCTGCGAAGTATTTCATATCACTTAACCAAATCACGGCTTGAAGAATTTTGCTTTTGTCACTCCCAACAGACTCAAGGCATGTGTCAATTTTGTTTAAAATTTCTTTTGTCTGTTGAGCAACGGATTCTCCCGCCGTTCCCACTTGACCTGACAGATAAACTGTATTGCCGTGCTCAACAATTTTACTGGACCGTGCCGTCGTGTCGTGACGGATAATTTCACTCATTTAAATCACTCCCTTTAAAGAAACACACCCCTGCCAGATTTCTCTGTGGGTTGAGAAAGTCTATATGCCTGTAAATCACCCCATAGGTCCAGATTTGACTATGATATAAACCAGACAATTCAAAAATAACTTTCCCTCTTGCCAATTTTTAAAAGCACCGCATAATTCAAGGAATCTCGTCGGGGTGCTCAATCATGCAATATGTTGACTGAGCTGAGAGGCTAACGCTAACCCGCAGAACCTGATCCGGTTAATACCGGCGGAGGAAATTGAGATGCTGGGATTGACAAGAGCCAACAATCCACAATCCCCAAAATGGGAACAGCATCAACAACTTCCTCTGAGCATAAAACGGAGGAAAGCATGTCTGCATCAATAGCTCTTACAATCGCCGGATCAGACAGCGGTGGTGGCGCTGGTATTCAGGCTGATATAAAAACTATGTCAGCTCTGGGTGTTTATGCTGCATCGGTCATCACTGCCCTGACAGCGCAAAATACCTGTAAAGTGCATTCAATCTTTCCGGTATCGACAGGTTTCATACAGGACCAGCTATATACAGTTTTTGAGGATCTAAACATCAAGGCTATCAAAATAGGTATGCTGGGCACCCCGGATATTATCAGTTCTGTTGCAGATGTTCTGAAACACTTTCCGCAAATCCCAGTCGTCCTTGACCCTGTTATGGTGGCAAAAAGTGGCGACAAACTACTTCAAGATGATGCTGTTGCCAGTTTAAAGGAAAACCTGCTACCTCTTGCAGAAATCATTACCCCTAATCTTCCGGAAGCAGCTGTCTTAACAGGAGAGAAAGAACCAACCACCATCGAAGAAATGAAAGCCATGCTCACAGCCCTTCAAGCCATCATCCCCAAAGCCATTCTTCTGAAAGGCGGACACCTTGGCGGAGACAAAAGTGATGATTTGCTCTTTGACGGACAAACTGAGATCTGCCTGAGTTCGCAGCGTATAGATACTAAAAATAGTCACGGAACCGGTTGTACACTCTCTGCTGCCATTGCAGCAGGAATTGCTAAAGGTCTCTCGCTTCTGGAAGCCGTTAATGCTGCCAAAGAGTATCTAACCGAGGCTCTTCGCCATGCCGATAAGTTAGATATAGGAAAAGGTCACGGCCCCGTTCACCATTTCCACGCCAATTGGAAAGCTTAAACACAACGTTTTTACCAACAAAATAATAAATTGTGTTTAATAATGCTCCATACAGCAGGCGACATTCATATTCAAAACTTCTGCCTTTCTTATAAAGAAAAGCAAGTCTTCGAAAACTTTTCTCTCTGCCTAGAAGGCGGAAAGTGGAACGTATTACTGGGGCGTAGCGGCGTTGGAAAATCATCATTGCTAAAGGCTATTGCAGGCCTTCTTCCGCCCTCGTTTTATAAAGGAACAATCAAAACAGCAGATGGCTCTTCTTTATCCGGACAAATAAGCTGGATGACGCAAGACGCCCTGTTGCTTCCCTGGCTCAGTGTTTTACAAAATGCTCTGATTGGCAACAAGCTGAGACAACTTTCTGAGAGAGACGCAATTAGCGATAAACAAGCAAGATCACTATTGTCGGATTTAGGTTTGGAGCCATATCTGGATATGAAGCCAGATAGTCTGTCTGGCGGTATGCGACAAAGAACAGCCTTGGCAAGAACCCTGTTGGAAGATCATCCAATTGTTCTTTTGGACGAACCCTTTTCTGCACTGGATGCCATAACGCGTGCAGAAATGCACGACCTTACTAGTCACTATCTGACGGGTAAAACCGTTGTCATGATTACCCATGACCCTCTTGAAGCACTGAAACTCTCTGACATAATCTACGTCTTAAAAGGCCCTGTAATTAAGAGTGCAGAAACATTAACGCCGTCCTCTAGACCGCTACGTAACATCAAAGACAGTTCTCTATTGCAAGAGCACGAAGTGCTGATGAAGCAACTATCTGATAGCAAAGCCCTGTCATGATAAAATTCATCCGCCCTTTCGCCATCATCACTGGGCTTTTGCTCGCTTGGCAGGCTCTTGTTTATATCACAGAAGCACCACCCTATATCCTGCCCGATCCTCTTGCCGTGTCTCAAACTCTGTACAGGCGCCTTGACACATTGATCAATCACGCTGGAATAACTTTTCTTGAAATTATTCTTGGCTTTCTTTTTGGTAGCCTGCTGGGTTGTTGTTCAGCCCTGATCCTTGCCACAGTCAAATCAGCCCGGGACTGGCTGACACCAGTCCTTGTTATCACTCAATCGCTGCCCGTTTTTGCGCTCGCCCCCATCCTTGTTTTATGGCTGGGCTATGGCTTGCCATCCAAGGTTGCCATGACGGTTTTGATCATCTACTTCCCGGTAACAGCCGCCTTTTACGATGGACTAAGACGCACCCCAAAAGATTGGCAGGCATTGGCCAAAGTAATGAACGCAAAGCCAATGGCTTTTCTCATACATGTTCGCATCCCTCTTGCTCTACCATCTTTGTCATCAGGCCTACGCGTCGCCATGGCAACAGCCCCGATTGGCGCCATTGTTGGTGAGTGGGTCGGATCATCAGAAGGTTTAGGTTACCTGATGCTTCATGCAAATGGCCGTATGCAAATTGATCTGATGTTCGCCGCCTTGCTCATCCTCTCAATAATGGCTGTCTCCCTCTACCTCACAACAGACCATCTCTTACACAGACTTCTCCGGCATCTTTCACTAGATGACCACAAAACACGATAAATAACCTTACTTAAGGATTTTATGATGCTACGAAAAATTACTGTTGCGGCATTCGCCTTGGGCGGCTTGTTAAGCCTTTCCTCACAAGCAATTGCCAACGAAAAGCTAACTGTCTTGCTCGACTGGTTTGTGAACCCGGATCACGCCACGCTTGTCGTAGCCAAGGAAAAGGGCTTTTTTAGTGAACAAGGTCTTGATGTGGATCTGATTGCCCCTGCAGATCCGAACGATCCCCCGAAGCTGGTCGCGGCAGGAAAAGCAGAGCTCGCTGTTTCCTATCAACCCCAACTTCACTTGCAAGTCGCCGAGGGACTTCCTTTAACACGTGTGGGCACGCTGGTCGCAACACCTTTGAATTCTCTTGTAGTTCTGAAAGACAGTCCAATCAAATCCATTGCTGATTTGAAAGGCCGTAAAGTTGGTTATTCCGTTGGTGGCTTCGAAGATGTCATTTTGGACGCAATGCTTGAAAAACATGGCTTGGATGTAAAAGATGTTGAGCTAATCAATGTTAACTTCACGCTGTCCCCTTCGCTTATCTCTGGCCAAGTCGACGCTGTAATCGGGGCTTTTCGAAACTTTGAGCTGAACCAGATGGACATCGTCAAAAAACCGGGTCGTGCTTTTTATGTGGAAGAAGAAGGTGTTCCCTCTTATGACGAACTTATTCTTGTGGCGAACAATCAGAATGTAGAAGACCCACGCTTCCCTCGCTTCCTCAAAGCATTAGAACAAGCCACCACCTATCTGATTAATCATCCGCAAGAAAGCTGGGATCTTTTCATTAAAGCTTATCCAGATCTGGACGACGAACTGAATCGAAGAGCTTGGAAAGATACCCTTCCGCGGTTTGCCCTACGTCCCGCAGCCTTGGATGAAAGACGTTACAGTGATTTTGCTGATTTCTTGAAGGCCAAAGATTTGATTAAGGAAACCGGTGACGTATCAAACTATGCCGTCACCATTAAGTAAAAAATCTTTACCATGAAACCAAATAAGGACTGCCTATCCAGAGCAGTCCTTATTTACATTTTATATCACTTAAAAGGATTTTGCTTTTCTTTGGCAAAGAGTACCAAAATGGCAGCAACAACCAGCCAAATAATCATAGGAATGAACCCGGCCTCAAAAGCAGGAACATTATAAACACGTTGCCCGGCTTCAGTTGCACCACTCCAGTTCAAATCAATTAGAATGCCTGTCAGAGGCTGTAAAACCATAGGACCAATCATAACGCCCGTATTACACCAGCCTAACGATGTTCCCTGCAGACGGGCCGGAACTGCTTCTTTAGCCCAAGATAATCCGACAATCATCACACAGCTTCCTGATGCTGCCGTCAATAACCCCAAACCAAGAACGACTATTGGAAGATCAGGTATCTGTGTAACCACAAACCATCCCAATGCAGCAATAAGTGCCAGAACTGTAAAAGGTAACTTCCGTTTCCCCGATGCATCAGACCAATGCCCCAACAAAACACCACTCCCAGCCCAAACAAGCAAGGTCACAGTGGTTATCAACGCAGCCTCAGATGTCGTAAAACCATAAGCAACTTTGAGAAAAGGCACGCCCCATAGCCCACCAAAGGTAAGCATTGACCCAGCCGATGCCCCGCATGCCAGCGTCAAAAGAAAAACTGTCCGATAGGTAATTGCTTCTTTTAAATCGGCTAGTATGGATTGTTTGGGTTGCGTTTCATCGTGCTCATGACCATAGCTTTTATAACCGAGATCCGTCGGATCATCCCGCAACCAGATCCCTGTTGCCAATGCCAGTAAGCCAGTAATGCCAGCAAAACCAAGCATGACATAACGCCAGCCAATCAACTCAATCATTTGCTGTAACGGCGCGCCGGCAACGACAGCCCCCAGATTGCCGGATAAAAGCCCTAGACCAACCAGCAATGCAAAACGCTTAAGGTCAAACCAATGCAGGGCGATTTTCATCATTGTGACAAAGGCCACAGCAACTGAACCACCGATCAACAGACGACCAAAACTAATAATCCAGTAATTAGGCGCAAGCGCAAAAATCGCCGTCCCAATTGCAGCAATAACCGCCCCCGTGGTTAAGAGTTTTCGGGGACCGAAACGGTCTGCCATAACCCCTACAGGCACCTGCATAACGACATAGCTATAATAATAGAAACTCGCCAAGGTTCCCAAAGTTGTTGCCGTCAACCCAAACTCTATGGTCAGAGGTTCCGCCATAACACCAAAGGCAATACGATGAAAGAACCCGATCAAAAAGAGCATCGCACCCAACAACCACATCAACCATGACAGGCTGGCAGGGGGTTTTTCCAAAGGCGTCGGACGCTCAGACATAACAACAGATTGCGACAAATGAATTTTCCCATAACAGAAATGCGAAGAAAGAACTGGCCGAGTAAGAAGTATTTCAGCCTCTATCCACAAACGGGGGAGTTTTGAAATTAATCAAATCATGTAACTGATATCAGCACAGTAGACAAAGAAATCAAGCTGATTTCACATCAACTTTATAGCCAAACAAGAATTTATATCCCAAACTCATTTCAGAGCACATAATCTCACCTGGATGAAATATCCCCCAGAATAGTACTCTTTGTAAAGTTTGGGATATAAAAGACTGGCAAGCTTCTAATAGGCATAATTTCAAGAAAATTAGCAAAGCCTATTGTTACACATTCAGGTTCGCAAAAATGCCAAGCATCTGAAAAGGGATGCCATGCTTGTTAGGCGCATACCTAATCACACAACACGCCTAACGTTCTTTCATATATCTATTTTTGCCTATCCAATAAACTCTCAACCCTCACCAGATCGTCCGGTTTATTCGCGTTATAGAAGGGATCGAAAGACTCATTCCCAATAACAATATCATCAAAAGAAACATGACAAATTCCATGTCGTTCGGTCCAGCGATCAACCTTACGCATTTCTTCCTGCACAATTGCCTGTCGTAAATCATCACGTAATGCGACAGACCATAAGCCAACAACGGGATGCGTTCGACCGTGCGACATGGCACAAGCCAGAGGCATGCTCTGTTTTGTAGCCTCGGATCGTAATCTTTCCACAAGATCCATTGGAAGAAAGGGGGCATCACACGGAACAGATACCATCCATTTCACATCAGGTGCATGTGCTGCGACCCATTCCAACCCTGTCAGGATACCAGCCAAGGGCCCGGGGTTATCGCCAATAACATCTGCCGCAACAGGTAATGAAAATGCCTTGAAACGTTGGCTATCACCATTGGCGTTTAGCACCAACGGCCCGACTTGAGGCTTAATGCGCTTAACAATACGAGCAAGCAGGCTTTCGCCGGCCAAGGATTTCATCCCCTTGTCACCGCCGCCCATCCGACGAGCCAAGCCACCCGCTAAGATGACACCCGCAACATCATTCTCGTCAACATCAATCATTGATCTGACTTTCTTTAATTTCAGTTCCTTGGGCTTTAGTCTCTGTTCCTCGGGCTGCGGCTCTTTGATGTCGGGGATCTTCATCTTTCAAATCAATGGCCTGATGGTCGAATACAATCCGATCCTGTCCAGCAAGGGCCGTAAAACGCTTACCTTTGGCCCGACCTATTAATGTAAGCCCAGCTTCTTTTGCCAAGTCAACGCCCCAAGCCGTAAAACCGGAACGGGAAATCAGTACGGGAATACCCATCTGTACCGTTTTAATGACCATCTCTGATGTCAAACGACCTGTTGTATAGAAAATCTTGTCCGATGCTGTAACGTTATTCAAAAACATGTAGCCCGCAATTTTATCGACGGCATTATGACGCCCAACGTCTTCGATATAAATCAAAGGCTGGTCGCCCTGACACAAAACACATCCATGTATCGCACCAGCTTCCAGATACAGACTGGGCACCATATTGATCTTGCGGCTGAGTGCATAGATCCATGATGTATGTATTTTGACATCATCAGGAAGTTTTATATCTTCAAATTTTTCCATCAAGTCCCCAAAAACGGTTCCTTGGGCGCAGCCAGATGTGCGGGTTTTCTTCTTGAGCTTTTCCTCATAGTTGGTTTCACGTTCAGTACGAACAACAACCAGATCAAGTTCTTGATCCACGTCAATCGACGTGATCACATCATCACGGCGCAACATGTTCTGATTTAGAAGGTACCCAACCGCCAGGTAGTCAGGGTAGTCACCAATGGTCATCATTGTCACAATTTCCTGACCATTCAGGAAAAGTGTCAACGGTTTCTCGACCACAACAGGAATTTCTATAGTATTGCCATCCTGATCAGTTCCCACCACTGCTTCTGTTAAACCTTCCTTGGCGGGATCGGGCCTCAGAATAAATTCGTCCAGCGTTTTTGCATCCGCTTTCGCCACACGATGGCGCGTCTTTTTTCCCTGATCGATATTTTTCATTAGACGGTCCACAACAATCTTCATAGCTCTCTTATATCTTGTACGATTTACACTTTGTCAGACACGCGCATCACATTGAATATACTATGTCGAGTTTTCTTTTCGGGAACAAGCAAAGCCCTGATAGAGAATAGCTATCTTGTATAAGGATGACATATCACTGCCGCCGTTTTAACAATGCTTTCAAATTTAAACCCAAACGAGAAACATCAAGTCTTTCCAATATATCCTCTTGCTTTCATGGTGGTGACGAGGATTAATACACATCAACAAATCTGGACAGACTCCTGATGCGTTATTTATGTGCGGTTGTTATGCGGGTCTGAACCATTCAAATAAATATATAATTGCTATCTCGGAGGCACATCATGATTTCCAAAGATTTGGGATCCAAAATTTTTGCAGCTACTATAGCACTTGGCCTCGCGCTTCCTTTTACAGCGCAAGCAGAAGATGTTGTTGTTGCCACAACTGCTATTGTTGAGCACCCTGCCCTTGATGCCGTACGTGACGGTGTACGTGACGAACTCAAAGCCCAAGGATTCGAAGAAGGCAAGAACCTGACCTTCCTGTACAAAAGTGCACAAGGAAACCCGGCCACTGCAGCACAGATTGCCAGAGAATACGTTGGTAACGGTCCAAATGTAATTGTGCCAATTGCCACACCTTCTGCTCAGGCTGTTGTCGCTGCAACAAAAGATATTCCAGTTGTCTTCTCTGCCGTTACCGATCCTGTCGCTGCCAAGCTGGTCGCTGGCGAAGGTCCATCAGGGACAAATGTGACAGGGGTCAGCGATCTGTCACCAATCGATCAGCATATTGCCTTGATCAAGGAACTCACACCAAATGCGAAAAGCATCGGGGTTCCCTATAACCCAGGCGAGGCAAACTCAGTTGTTCTACTGGACCTCGTGAAAAAACACGGTGCAGCCCAAGGCTATGAAGTTATTGCTTCTCCAGCGACAAAAACAGGCGAAGTTCTAACCGCAGCACAAAACCTGATCGGTAAAGCTGACGTTATTTACGTTGCAACAGACAATACAATCATCTCAGCCTTCGAAGCCGTGGTGAAAGTTGGTATTGATAACCAGATCCCTGTTTATGCTGGTGATACTGATTCTGTAAAACGTGGCGCATTGGCTGCTCTTGGCTTTGATTACTACGATGTTGGACGTCAAACAGGTAAAGTTGTTGTTGATATCCTCAAAGGTAAGGCAGCAGGCGATATTGCATTTCAAGGCGTAAGCAAAACCAATCTTTTTGTGAACCCAGCCATGGCAGAAAAAATGGGTGTAACCCTTTCCTCGGAAGTTATTGCCCGCGCAACTGAAGTGATAAAATAAGATCCTTTTTTCTTTTCCTGTCAAAAAGACAGAGATAGAAAAGCACTTAAAGAAGACGAAATTCGTTTTGCGGATTTCGTCTTCTTGCGTTATGGAACTACCCAAGCAGCGTAATCGACGCAAAAACACAACAGTTAGAGAGCCGCAAGGCTTCGGATAAATGAACCTTATTGCCTTTATGGGTGCCATCGAATTAGGCCTGATCTATGGCCTGATTGCTTTAGCCGTCTTCTTGTCATTCAGAATTCTGGACTTTCCCGATCTAACGATCGACGGATCTTTTCCTCTAGGGGCAGCCGTCTGTGCAACCATGATTGTCTCTGGCTACAATCCTTTATTATCCACAGTTATTGCTTTTTTAGCCGGCGGCATGTCTGGGCTGGTCACCGCTTTTTTGAACTTACGTTTCAAGATTCTCAATCTCTTGGCCTCTATCCTGACCATGATTGCGCTCTATTCAATCAATTTACGCATTATGGGACGTCCGAACGTGGCGATCATTACGGAAGAGACAATTCTCACCCCCTTTGAAGGACAAGGACTGCCCGGTTATTACCTGAAACCGATCATTGCTGCTGTTATCGTTTTTGTCGTTGCTCTTATCGTGGCTCGCTTCCTTAATTCCAACTATGGATTAGCCATGCGCTCAACCGGCGCAAACCAAAAAATGGCGCGTGCTCAAGGAATTGACACCAACAAGACAACCTATATCGGTATGGCACTTTCAAATGCCCTTGTGGGTCTGACCGGGGCTTTGTTCGCACAAATGAACGGTTTCGCAGATATCACCATCGGGACTGGTACAATTGTTATTGGTCTTGCTGCCCTTATTGCAGGTGAAGCAATCTTCTCGACACGCGGCATGTTAATGGCTGTTCTAGCCTGTATCTTTGGCTCAATCGTCTATCGCATTGCCATTGGCCTTGCCCTCAACGCTGATAGCATCGGGTTGGAGCCTTCTGATCTTAATCTTGTCACCGCTTTACTGGTTACAATTGCCTTGATTTTACCCGGGGCCAAAAACCCCCTCAAAAAACTGATGAAGCGGGGTAACTAAAATGATCAATGTTCAAGATCTCCGCATCACTTTTGGCAAAGATACACCAAATGAAAACAAAGCGCTTCAGGGTGTAAACCTGTCTGTTGCCGAAGGGGAATTCGTTACTGTCATAGGGTCAAACGGTGCGGGAAAATCCACATTTATGAACTGTTTGACGGGTGAATTAATTGCAGACAGCGGCGCCATTACAATTGATGAAAAAAACGTTAGTCGTTGGAAAGCTGCCCGACGCAGTAGCTTGGTTTCTCGTGTTTTTCAGGATCCTCTTGCAGGAACCTGCGAAGCCTTAACCATCGAAGAAAACCTCTCACTTGCCCATTCAAGAGGACAAAAGCGTGGCTTTGGTCTGGCGATCAACAACACCAAGCGTGAACTTTTCAAAGGGCGCCTGTCTCGCCTGCGGTTAGGTTTGGAAGACCGTTTAGCAGACAAAATGGGATTGCTCAGTGGTGGCCAGCGACAGGCCGTAAGTTTGATTATGGCAACATTACAGCCAACAAAATGTTTGCTGCTTGATGAACACACAGCCGCACTTGACCCTAGAATGCAGGCCTTTGTGCTGGAACTAACCAATGACATTGTCAAAGAAACCGACATCACGACCTTGATGATTACCCATTCGATGGGACAGGCTCTGCAGTTTGGCACAAGAACAGTCATGCTGCACGAAGGGCAAGTTGTATTGGATGTTTCCGGGGAAGAGCGTAGTTCCATGACAATCCATGATCTGGTAGATATGTTCGGCAAGGTTAGAGGCGAAGAATTGGACAGCGATAGCCTATTACTTGGGTAAATCTGTTTTCACAAATAGGTCATTAGCGATTACATTCAAAAGAAAAAGAAACTAAAAATAGCTAATTAGAACAGGCTAGCTAAAACTGAGGAGTGACGTAAGAATATGAAACATCTTTCCCTTACGCCTCTCTCCCTCGTTTGCTTTACCACTGCTCTACTTATCTGTTTTTTATTTCACTCGACAGAAACCAAATCCGATGAACGCAAGACTTGTTTTCATCATGACAAGATTTGTTACCTGACCCTAGAAGATAACAAAAGTGCCCATATTAGTGCTCAGAACAACTATGCTTTTCCTATGCGCATATCCTTGCATATTACAGGGCAAAATATTACGCCTGCCCTAAAAACAGAGAACGTGCTACTTGGCTCTAAGGAAATAAAAAGCATTATATCCATTCAGGCAAAAAGTCATGGCGAATGGCGTTACAACTGGACATCGCAACTTCATCCGGAAACAGATGGTGCCAAACATGATGACACCGTACTCTATGAATTCCCATTTCCAAAAACAAAATCCTACCCAATATCCCAAGGTCCGAACGGAACCTTTTCTCATACGGGCCCGAATAGCTTTGCCATAGACTGGGCAATGCCTGTGGGATCAGAAATTCTGGCTGCACGCGAAGGGATAGTCATTGCCTTGAGAGAAGATTCATCCCGTGGCGGGGCTTCAAACCAGTATAAAAGTGAAGAAAATTACCTCTGGATCAAACATGTTGATGGAACGATAGGGCAATACCTGCATCTCAAAAAAGATGGCGCCGTTGTCAAGGTGGGCGACAAGGTAGAAAAAGGTCAACTTATCGCCTATTCAGGCAATACGGGTTATTCCACAGCCCCTCACCTGCATTTTCATGTATCAAGCTCTCAACCACATGGCGCAGCCTTTAAAAGCCATCCTATTAATTTTGCTCCTCGCTAATTTCCCAATTTACTTCTTGGAAACACTGGTTCAATTCCAGTTCTCATTGGCTGATTTGTTTTTCAGATAAAATCCGAAGACTGCGGGAACCATCAACCAAAACCCCGACGCAGGTATCAACATTATTCCCAACGCCGTCATACAAACCAGTGTAAAGAGTAAAACTTCCTGAAAAGGGGGCATCGTATTTTTTTTCTCATCCCGATCTATCATAAGCCCAACAAGAAAAAGTGGCATACCAAAGAAAAAGAACCATACAGTATTGCTGATCTCATAGTTCGTAATTCCCATATCAAAAAAACCATTCATAAAGATGAAAGCAATCTGAGTGGGAAAAAGAATAAAGGTCAGGACAATATGAGTTATTGCCACCGCCATAATCCAACGCCCGACCCATCGCTGTGCAATGAAATGCGTCAGCAATTTTCCCCAATAATTTTTCAGGAAGAGATTTTCTTGAGACAGCTTATGATGTAACAGATCTTTGTGACTTCTCATCACTGTTGGCATGATCACACTCCGATCCATTTATTTCCGGTTTTGACTGTTGCTCCCAGTTTACTTAACAACAGAATTATTCCACGGTAAGTTCGATCAAAATACAGGAGGTTTCGATTAATCTCTTTCATAAAGGGTGTTATTTTTCGAGTATCCGCCATCTTGATTTCTGGCCATTCCCAATTGGTGAAATCAAATTCCCCTTCAAGATAGGGGGCAATCATCCATTTTTGAATGACGTCTAACTGAGGTTGCAAAATCGACCGGAATTCCGCATCCGTCATCTCGTCCTTGCTTAACTCAAGATCCTCATAAAAACTTCTTAGCTTGTTGTAATCTGGCTCGACCGTATGATGATGAATGAGGAATTTGTAATAATCAGATATGGTTTTTGTGAAACCGCTGTCCATTTTTCGTACACAGCCAAAATCCAGTAATCCTAGCTGACTATTCTCCATGAAGAGAAAATTACCCGGGTGTGGATCAGCATGCACAAAACCCAGTTCAAAGAAACTATCGAAGAAAAAATCAAACAAGAGCTGACCATAAGCATTTTTCTCTTCCTGCGAAGGTTTGGTCGCCAGCCACTCATCTAAATGAAGCCCTGTTAACAGTTCGGTCGTTAAAATACGTTCCGAGCTATAGTCATCGTAAATGGCCGGCACGATGATGCGTTCGTTTTTAACGTTGTCCTTAAACCACTTGAGGCTCTCTGCCTCTTGAAAATAATCAACTTCCCTATGAAGTTGAATGGAGATCTCATCCAAAACCGTATCGACAATATTTCTGTCCGGCATTAAGTCCGTTGAGGCTGAAAAGACCGTCAACAAACCACCAAGCATCTTCATATCACTTTTAATGGATGCTGCAATTCCCGGATACTGAACCTTAACGGCAACATCCTGCCCTGACACCAACTTAGCCTTGTGTACCTGCCCCAAACTTGCCGCCGCAAATGCTCTTGAATCAAAAGTTTTAAAAATTGTCCCTGGACTCTTCGCAAACTGATCACGAAAAACCTTGTCAACCAAAGCCCGGTTTAATGGCGTTGCCTTGTAGCAAGCTTTTGATAATTCTCGCCGAATACCTTCGGGAAGAATATCCGCTTCCATGCTCAGAATTTGTGAGGCTTTTAAAGCAGTTCCCTTGAGCTGGTTCAAAGCCTTGAAAAGTGTTTTCCCGATGTCTTCTTCATGTTTGGTGCGTGCTGCTTCATCCAACTCTGGCGAGGAATGACCTGCAATTATTTTCTTCTTTCCAACATGTCCCAGATGGCGCAATCCAACTTTGGTAGCTGTTAGACCTATTGCCGCCGAACGTTGCAACTTTCTCGTTGCAATTGATCCCCTAGCCCCCATGTTTCCAGCCCCCATTACGAGCCATGGCACTGAATCCCTTCATCAGAGTTGAAAAACCCTGACCATTTTCCAAAAACCGCATCATCTGACTTTTGATCATGAAGCCGACAAGATCTACGCCCTTGCCAAGAACATCGCTCTTTAGCAATGTCACAAAAAAGCTTGTAGAGATTTCTACAAACTGGGTTGTGTGCATGAACTCTTCGCTATCATCCTGCAGCCAATAGAGAATTATTCCCAATAATGCATCGACCATCAAATGTGCCACAGCACTCTCAAAGGGAACCTCCGGAATTTCTTCGCTATCAACTGACTGCTCCAAGATCTCAATGATTTTCTTTTTAAGAGCCTTGCTTGCCGGGAATTCACGTTGCATCAAAAAAGCAGGGGATGCGCGCAGTATCTCTATGCTTTCTGCAACAAACTCCCGATTTTCAATCAGAATATCCAAGTAATTATAGATAAAGAATTGTAATTTTTCTTCAAGCGTAAAGTCTGCGAAATCTTCAGCTTCCTCAACAAGTCGTAGAACATTGTTCAATACCGTCTCGTGATAGGACAACAGGAACTTATCCTTGTTGGGGAAATACTTATAAATCGTTGACCCCCCCATTTCTGCAGCTTTTGAAATCTGCTTCATAGAAACATTGTGAAAGCCATGCTCGGAAAAAAGATCCACTGCAACAGCAATCAACCTAGCTTTGTTCGCTTCTTTCTGCTTGTTAGATATTTTCATTTTGAGAACAACTTTCCAATAAATTCAATTTATAACTCAATAATGCATATAAATACCTAATAATTACAACCTTAAAATATACAAAGATCACTTAACAAAAAGAAAAACTCTCTAAAATTGCAACTATATCAATCCACTAAATTAAAAATGCCAAATTGACGCAGGAAACACTTGAACATGAACACAGAACGTTCCCTGTTCGCCCCAGGATAAAATTGCTAAACTTGCACGGCAGAGCATAAGAAGATTACGATATCTATCATTACAAAGCCCTTTTGAATGTGTGACAAACACACTTCTAGGAAAACAAAATCAGGAGGATAGGTTTGGATTTTTTGATGATCCCAAACCAAGAAGAGATTACGAGTTGGCTCGATCAGATTACCAGCTGGTTAGGGCAAAATCTCTTGAGTTGGCCCGTCATTTTCCAACTTGGCTTTCTTCTTGTCCTTCTTCCGCTCAGTCGTTACCTCGGCAATAAACTCCGCCCCGCAGCGAGTGAATGGAAACAGTTCTCAAAAACACCTCAGGCTTTCAAACTTATCCTGACCAATCTGTTACCCATGATCCCTTGGGTGATATTCCTATTAATGCTTTGGGTCACACTGGGGGCTTTAATACAGCTTGAGATGCCTGTCCGGACAAGGTTCCTGATCAATACGGTTGCCAGTCTGACCTTGGCGTGGGTTATTATCAACCTGACAACAAGCATAATTAAAACCCGTATACTCGCACGATTGGTCTCTCTTTTTATCTGGTCAGTTGCTGCCCTCAACATTCTCGGACTTCTGGACTTAGCTGAAGAAATTCTTGACGCAGCTGCACTTGATGTTGGTGGACTGCGCATATCAATCCTAATGGTGCTTAAAGGCGTTATTTCACTGGCGGTTTTACTTTGGGCCGCCATTGCCTTCAGCTCACTACTTGAACGCCGTGTAAAGGCCGTACCTGAATTAACGCCTTCAGTTCAGGTTCTTCTTGGAAAGCTATTAAAAGTTACCTTTATTGGGATCGCTGTGATTGTTGGTCTAAAAACAGTCGGGATTGATCTTTCAGCCTTCGCTCTTTTTGGCGGTGCTTTGGGTGTGGGTATCGGCTTTGGGCTGCAAAAAGTCATATCCAATCTGGTATCCGGTATTATTCTGTTAATGGACAGGTCAATTAAACCTGGTGATGTAATCGCCGTAAATGACACCTATGGATGGGTTAAATCATTTGGGGCCCGCTATGCTTCGGTCATCACTCGCGATGGTATTGAACACCTGATCCCAAATGAAGAATTCATCACACAAAGAGTTGAGAACTGGTCTTACACCAACAGTTGGGTTCGTGTGCGTGTTCCTATCGGTGTTTCTTATAATTCAGACCTTCACAAAGCGATTGATCTTTGTATCGAAGCCGCATCAGAAAACAAACGCATCCTTGATGATCCCAAGGCTAATTGCCTTGTTCGAAACTTTGGCGACAACTCCGTAAATCTTGAAGTCCGCGTCTGGATTGCAGACCCCCAGAACGGCATAGGTAATATAACCAGCGAATTATTACTGGCAATTTGGGATAAGTTTAAAGAAGAAGGTGTTGAATTTCCGTTCCCTCAACGCGACCTGCATATCAAGGATCCAATCCAGATCAGAAACGTACCGCCTTCTTGAAACTTATTGCCACTCTTAAAAATAAATATACTTGATGAACAATCATGCCCAAAAAATCACAAAAGACACTCACCAAAACCAATCTTGTTAACCTTGGTTCAAACAGGTTAGCTGAACTTCTTCTGGAAATAAGCTCAAAAAATGCTGAAGTAAAAAAACGTGTGAAGTTGGAACTATCATATGCTGTAAGTTTGGAAGATCTTGGGCGCGAAGTAAAAAAGCGCCTTGATTCTATAAAAAGATCAACCACTTTTATACCGTGGAATAAGCAACAGTCCATGATCAATGATCTAGACACTCACTATCATATAATCATCAACAAAATTGCCCCTACTAATCCAACACTCGCATTCGAACTGTTATGGCAGTTCACCGAACTGGCAGAATCAGTCTATGAACGACTTGACGATAACGACGGTGTAATTGGTGAGATATTCCACGATGCAATCTCATACTTTGAGGAACTGGGTCCAAAGGCCAATATTGCTCCGGATGTTTTGGCTCAAAAAACCTTTACTGCATTGCTGGAGAACAGCTACGGACAATACGATTATTTAATTACTCATCTAAGCTCAGCCTTAGGAAAATCCGGGTTGGAAAAATTGCAATCTATGGCCGAGGAATATAAAGCAAAACTAGCCATAAAAAACACATCTCATCATGATAATACCTCTAATAAACAGAAAGCCCTATCACATTATCCAATCGCCTCAATATCATATGAAAAACGGACCCCCCAGGTTGTCACGATTATCCTTCGGGAAATAGCAGACCAGCTAGGAAATGCAGATTTATATATCGCACAATATGAACCCGGAGATTTAGAAAATCCGTTTCATGCAGCAAACGTAGCATCCAGACTTCTACTAGAAAATCGGGCAAGCGAAGCACTGGATATATTGGTTGCAGCTAAAAAATCAGATGACAAATACAATAGATACTCAAGCTGGAATTCTGCCTACGTTAACACTCTTGAGAAGCTTCAAAAATTTGAAGAATTAAGATCCTTTCGATGGCAATTGTTCAAAGAAACATTAGACATCCCATGCCTGAAGGATTTACTTAAATCACTCCCAGATTTTGAAGATATCGAAGCCGAAGATTACGCCAAAGATTGGGCAATGCACTACCCCGAATTTAATCAAGCACTACACTTTTTACTTAACTGGCCGGATTTTGAACGTACAGCAAAGCTTATTAAGACCAGGACGAGTGAAATGAATGGCAATATGTACGAATTATTAACCCCGACTGCAGATATGCTACAGGATAAACACCCTCTTGCTTCTGTCCTCGCCCGGCGTGCAATGATCAATCATACATTAGAAAGAGCAAAATCCACACGCTACGGTCATGCTATTCGACATATGCTGGAATGCAAATCCGCAGATAGATACATTGATGATTATCAAGATATCCCGACACATAACGAATACGAGCAACAGCTACGTACCAAAAATCCAAAAAAAACATCATTTTGGGATAAACTAGAGAAAACGTCCTAACGCCACTCTGCCACGAGAACAAAATCAACAGTACTTTATTTATTTCCCCAATAGTGGCAAGCTAGGTACTAGATTGGACTGACAAAGAAAACCTGATACTGCTATGTCACAAACATTGGACCCTCGCCTTCACCCATTGAGAGAAGATCTCGCCGCCGAATACCTACGCGACAAAACAGAGGCACCAAAGTTCAGCAAAGGCTATGCGGCACAGGTATCAAAGGGGATCGTCCCCCTGCGCCGTCATCCATCAGATGAGGCCGGTCAGGATACAGAGTTACTCTTTGGCGAGAAAGTGACTGTTTACGAAGAGAAGGATGATTGGGCATGGGTCCAAAATGCTAAAGATAGTTACGTTGGTTATATCAGGACCGACAGTCTGTCACGGGAAGTACGACAAACAACACATAGAGTAAAAGCGCTTCGCACCTATGTTTACCCTCAACCCGATATGAAAATCCCCCCCATAGATATACTCTCCATGGAATCAACTGTTCTCGCCTTGAAAGAAGAAGGACGTTATACCCAGATACAAGGTGGCGGATGGGTCTTTACCGATCACATTTGCTCGCTTGAGACAAAAGCTCTCAGCCACGTGGATATCGCTTATCAATTTTTAGGCACCCCCTATTTTTGGGGTGGAAAGTCTTCTGTCGGGATCGACTGCTCCGGCCTGGTTCAGGTTTCCCTGAGTGCCAGTGGCATTAACACGCAAAGAGACACCTATGTTCAGGAAACAACAGCTGGTTATCCTGTAAATTCAGAACAGTGCACCGAAGGTGACCTCGTTTACTGGCCCGGTCATGTTGCAATTGCGCTGGACAAAGATAATGCGATTCATGCTACCGCTAATTCTATGGATGTTGTCATTGAACCTATTGCCCATATTACGGAACGGGTAAAGATGGAAACAGGTGGAACAGGAATAACCGCTATTAAACGAGTATCAGCCAACTAAACTTACGAATAAGCTTTCTACTCAATAAAAGATGCTTGATATATGACAGAGCGACCCCCTTTTGCCTGAGTTAAAAAGAAGAGATATAAATTGACTTGCAATTAACGCCCTATACGCCAAAGTGTAGGAAAGATTTTCGGGCACAATCAACGGAAGATCCGAAAACGCAGGAGAAACAATTGATGATCAATTCGTCAAACATCCAGAAGGGACTCGTTTCGTCAACTTCTGTTGCCAACAAAGAGGATAACATTCAGGGTGCTCACCCCGGGATGATAGATCCTTTTGGCCGCATGGTTGACTATCTTCGGATATCAGTCACTGACAGATGCGATTTTCGCTGTGTTTATTGCATGTCAGAAGACATGAACTTTTTGCCCAAAAAAGAGTTGCTGACGATTGAAGAATTGGAAAGAGTTTCAGCAGCCTTCATCAACCTTGGTGTAAAAAAACTCCGTTTTACTGGCGGAGAACCACTTGTCCGCAAAAACATTATGAGGCTGTTTAATGGCCTGACCCCTTACCTGGAATCAGGACAGCTCAGAGAAATGACTCTGACCACAAACGGAAGTCAGCTGGAAAAATATTCGCAACAACTTGCGGATGCGGGAATGCAACGGATCAATGTCTCCCTTGATACCCTCAATAAAGATAAGTTTGCGGCGATCACGCGCTGGGGGAAACTGGATCAGGTTCTCGAAGGATTACAAGCCGCAAAAAAAGCCGGTTTGAAGGTCAAGATCAACACTGTTGCTCTACGCGGCGTAAATGACGATGAACTACACACACTTGTCTCTTGGTGCGGTGACGAGGGTTTTGACATTACCTTTATCGAAGTCATGCCGATGGGCGATATCGGGAATGAAAACCGTGTTGATCAATACCTGCCCCTAACAGAAGTGCGATCCATTTTGGGTGAGCATTGGACCTTGAATGAAAGCGATCATAAAACGGGCGGGCCAGCACGATATGTTGACGTTAAAGAAACCGGTGGGAAAATCGGTTTTATTACCCCCATGACCCATAATTTCTGTGAAAGCTGCAATCGTGTGCGAATGACGTGCACAGGTACACTCTATCTTTGCCTTGGTCAGGACGATGCCATGGATTTGCGGGAACCTTTGCGCAGCAGCGATGAAAATGGCCCGCTGGAACAGGCCATCTTTGAAGCGATTGCCAGAAAGCCCAAAGGGCATGATTTCATTATTGATCGGGAAGCCGATCCATCAGTAGCACGACACATGAGTGTCACGGGCGGATAAAGATGAAGGGAGCTTCAAGTAAGCTCCCTTTGTTCATAACGATATTACGCTGATGACTTTTTTTCCATCATCAACGGAAAAAGATAATACCACCCCATACCGATTAACTGTGCGGCAAGCAACATAATAATGCCGGCCTGATATCCTTCGACAGCATAACCGCCAGAAGCCTGTGCAGGCCATAACTCTATCACCGCACCAACTGCCCACTGTCCAACGAAAGCAACCACAAATACCAAAGAATTTAAGGCCGTATTGACCCGTCCAGCCAGGTGACTTGGGAAAAATTGCGAAAATCCGGGATAGACAAGATATCCCCCCGTCCCCAACAAGCCAAAAGTCATCCAGACAATGCTAACTATCAGGAAGGAATTTATTTCAAGCAGCAAAAGAGCTTGGGGTATCATACAAAGCAACATGCCATAAAACCCGATTGTAATCGGGCTAATGTTATGACGGCGCAACCAGTCAGTTACTATACCACCGACAAGAAAGCCGGCAAAAACCGCAATCGCAATCAGTGTTAGCCCCCATGCAACGATATCGCGATCAAAGCCGCCAACATCACGCAACCAAGGGCCAGACCATAGCGCTTGCAATGAAAAAAATGCAGCCTGAGACATCACTGTAAAGGGTGTGATTCGCCAGAAAAAAGGACTTTTGAAAACCAATCCATAGTCTTTGATTTGCTTTGCCACACTTTCGCTAGCTGGGATTTCATCACGCCGCGGAATTGCAATGTAAATTAATGCTGAAATAGCCAAAGACATCACCGCAAGGACGACAAAAACACCGCGCCATCCCATAAGGTCAGCAAGAAACTCAACAGGAGCCGTTCCTGCAATAGCCCCTAGACCACCCGCTGCAAGATGACATCCATTGACCAGAGCAAGCCGTTCTTTGGGAACCCAACTGACATAAGCCTTGAACGCCGCCATCATACAGGCAGATACACCAAACCCGATAAGAGCCCGCCCAAGAACGAGAAGAATGAAGCTCTCTGCCCAAGAAAACAAAAATGCGCCAGCCGCAGTTAAAAGCAAAAAAGCACTCTCAACCTTCCGTGGGCCATAACGATCCAACAAAAGCCCCAAGGGCAGCTGTGTTAAAGCAAATGCTATAAAAAAAGTGCTGGTCAGCAACCCCAGATCTGCTGCAGACAAGCTCAATTCAGAGACCAGATCAGGTGCAATAACTGCATTAACAACCCGTAATAAAAACGAGAGAAAATAGCCAATCGCAAAGGGAAGGAAAATACGGGCAATCATAACGCTCTGTTACTTAGCAACGCAGAATAGATGAATATATCACTGAAGAATAACCTGATGGGTAAAATTCCGGCCATTCGTAATGGTAATCTGGGTAAATCCCATCAAGGCCGCAAGATCAAAGAAGGTAAAGACATCTTCAACACCCAACTCCTGAAAAACCGGAAGCGTTCTGGCCCCCGCAGTCATATTGGCAAAGATTGCCCGCGCGCGATAGATTGTATCCAGCCGGCCATCTTCCAAACCAACAATAATAAGCTTTTGCGCGTCATCTCCCTTGGCAAAAATAGCCGCCGTAGGGGCAAATTCCCGTTGCATGTTCTGTTGCGTAATAGAAGTCACGAAAGCAATACGTGTTTTGCGGTTTGATGTTGCAATTTGCTTGGCTCTGGCTTTGTAGATTTCCCGGTAGACAGGTTCAGGATAATAATAACCTGCATGTCTGTCAGCGGCCTGAAGTGATGTACTGAAAAAACTGCTATAACCGATGATGGTCAGAATTGTGAAAAGCAATGGACGGATCAAAATAAGCACCCCTTTTGACTATTTTATTTCTTAATCAGTATCAGACATTTTGACAGCGCTGCAAGTGGCTGTCAGTCTATTGTTATTATTTGTGAAATACATATCAGTAGTGTTTGTGATGTTTTGCGGGAAAAGCTGGCTGCCATGAGAATAAAGCGATGAGCAGAAAACGTATTGCATTTGTTGCTTCTGAAACAGAACGGGCAACCAATGCACTGGAATGTCTAAAGAATAAATACCAAGCTGCTTCTCCGGACGAAGCAGACGTGATCGTTGCCTTGGGGGGGGATGGCTTCATGCTGGAAACCTTGCATCAATTTATCGGGCTGGACGTTCCTATCTACGGTATGAACCGTGGCACCATTGGCTTTTTGCTCAATGAATATAACGAAGATCAACTTGATCAACGCATTGAAAAGGCCGTAAAGATCACCTTGCACCCTTTACGTATGTCTGTAGAAACCGTCAGCGGACAAAAGTTTGAAGCCCTTGCTATCAACGAAGTTTCCCTGCATCGAGATAGCCGTCAGGCAGCGAGCATCAGGATAGATATTGATAGTATAGAACGCATGCAGGAACTCGTATGTGATGGTGTCATTCTATCAACACCCGCAGGTAGCACAGCCTATAACCTGTCCGCCCACGGCCCTATTGTCCCCATAGGTGCATCTCTCTTGGCCATGACACCCATTAGCGCTTTTAGACCAAGGCGATGGCGGGGCGCACTCCTTCCGGCAACAGCAGAAGTTACCTTCAGAACCCTGGACACGGAAAAACGTCCCATATCAGCAACCGCTGACTTTACGGAAATTAAACACGTCAAGCGCGTTAGTGTGCGTCAGGATGATAGCGTGGACATGAATCTTCTTTTTGATGAAGAGCATAATCTTGAAGAACGCATCATTCGCGAACAGTTTCTTCCCTGATTAAATTTCGACTAAGAAACTGGCTTTTCTTTCTGGATCTAGCAAGAAATCCCCTTAAGAACTTCAAAAGCCCATCAACAGCTGTCGGCGAACTGTTAACGGGCTTTATAAAGTTCCACAAAGGAAGTTGCGCTACCTTCTTGTCAGAAGAACCCGATAGCGCGTCGGGGCAGGGTAACTTGGTATCTTAACGAACCCAAAATGGCTTTGATGCTTCGCTTTGTGCTGCCTGGGTCGAAATTCCCATGTCTAACAGCAAATGAGCATCGGCATCACGAAGGCTGGCACGCTCGTTCAACCGTTCTTGCCATGTGATCAGTTTCTGGATGATACTAGCAATTGGCGCCTTCAAAAAGGATACGCTCTGCTTGTTCTTCTGCAACATACCAAAAGCGTATGTTTTATGCATTGTTACATTTGCCATAACAGTTCTCCTTATCTGAAATAATGCGCCCAAACGGGCTATTGTACTCTGTGTTCTTTGATACAGTTAAAATATGACTGTTTGATTTCAATCTCAAACGATGTTATTTCATATATCGGATTAGATTTTATAATGTGAAACAATGTTAAGACCCCTGCCCCCTCTGAATGCTTTACGCGCCTTTGAAGCCGCCGCCCGACAGCTCTCTTTCACGAAGGCTGCCCAAGAACTTTTTGTGACCCAGGCAGCTATTAGTCATCAAATCAAGTCACTTGAAGATCATCTGGGAATTCAACTTTTCCGACGGATGAATCGTCGCCTTATCCTTACGGACGAAGCACAAATTCTATTACCTGCTGTCAGCGAAGCTTTTGATATTATTAAATCTACCACGCAGAAGCTTTATGATGGCGGAGATCGCGGTACTCTTAAAGTCTCTGTGATGCCGTCATTTGCCGCAAAATGGCTGTTACCACGCCTTCCTAAATTCCGCAGGAAACATCCCGAGATTGATATTCTGGTTTCTGCGACGATTACAAAAAGCAACTTCTCACGAGATGATGTCGATTTAGCGATCAGGTTCGGGGCGGGGCAATATCCTGGTTGTCGCGTAGATAATATGATGGAAGACGAAAGTTTTGTTGTCTGTAGCCCCCATCTGTTAAAAGGCCCTCTTCCACTTCGAACACCGCATGACCTGAAATATCACACATTACTTCATGATGATGTTGGTGAAGAGCCGTTCGCGGTTAACTGGCGCCGATGGTTACATATCGCCGGCGTGACAGATATAGATCCGGACAAGGGACCGGGATACAACGATTCCAGTCTTATTTTACAAGCAGCCATAGAAGGACAAGGTGTTGCATTAGGCCGCACCTCTCTTACTTATGATGATCTTAAAGCCGGTCGACTGGTGTGCCCTTTTGGACCACGGGCCCCTTCAAGCTATCAATACTATGTCGTAACCCCACAAAGCACATCAGAGATTACAAAAATTAAAGTTTTCCGGGAATGGTTGCTCGCTGAAGCCACAGCCGATGACTTCATCCCCAACGTACAAGTTGACTTGGATCGGGCGAAAGAAAGCGGTGAAATGAACACCGAAGACCTCGATACACATAATATTGATCAGAACAAAACACGTGATCAAAAATTTTAATGTCGTTGAAAATCAAATTCTTGCCCTATTGCAAGAGCACATACTTTATTTGGTGAAAAATCAAAAAAAGTTTCAAAAGTCAAAAACGAATCATTGACACAAAGCCACTTTCGGGCGAGAGATTTCCCCACAAAGTGTCCTAGACAACACGTGCGGACGTGGTGGAATTGGTAGACACGACGGACTTAAAAAATTGAGTGCCTTTGGGGAAACCCAGAGAGTAGAACTGCTCAAATTCGGGGAAAGCTTAGATCGCAAGATGATGCCAATCCCGAGCCAAGCCTGAGACTTGAACGAGACTTGGGAAGGTGTAGAGACTAGACGGGCAGCACCTACGGCAAGGATCAGTGAGTTAGGCCTTGTTATGGTGAAGGGATAGTCCAGACCACAAACGCGCGGTGCTTGCACCTAAGGCGTGGCAGTGAAAGCTGTAGATGGTATGAAAATCCGTTGGCTTCGGCCGTGCGGGTTCAAGTCCCGCCGTCCGCACCACTTTGTAACAATGCCCTTTAAGATGATTGATTATCTTAAAGGGCATTGTTATTTCTATAACATTCAATCAGTTTAATACTCAAAAAATTTAAACTTACATATACTTACAATATCTTATGCACCGGGTCGTGGAGTTAATGTTACACAAACCGGCGCATGATCTGTCGTTAACAGTTTACTCGCATCATCAAAATGATCTGAATAAATCTTCAAATCTGTCACAGATGCTACATGATGAGGATTTTTTGGATTCAATGCATTAGAGACAAGAATATAATCTAATGTTTCTGCAGGATAACGCCATCCGGCAGCATGCGTCACAGGGCGAGTTGCAGAGTTTTGACTGGGCAAAAGACTATAAGCATCAAAAAGTTGCCACGTAAAATTCCAGGCTCGGTCCCTTGCCTCCTCAATACCGGCACGCCGTTTACCAGCAATATTATCAATCCACTCTTGCTGAGTGAGAATTCTCAACGTGGATGACCGGGGATTATCATTCATGTCTCCGACAACAATAAGGGGTTTATTGTTGTCATCGTCCAGTTCATCCATTGCTGCGAGATACACACCTGCAGCATCACCACTCCGGCGAACAAGTTGATCTGTGTCTTTTATTGCACGAGCACGAAGGTGTTCGCGAAATCTGGTTTTCCAGCCATCATGAGCAGCAACTGCATCACTATCAATGAAAGCACCTTGAGACTTGAAATGACAAACATACACTACAACCTGGCCAAATTGCGGTGTATCAATCTCTGCACGCGTGATAGCGCGCCGAAAATTAAAATCTTCTTCAAGCTGTGTATCATCACGTAATTCCTGAGGAAATTTCAATGCGGCTGGCTGCATAGTAAAAGGGTGGCGCGAAGCAATACCTGTTACAGGCCCTAAAAAAACACTGTCGTCTTCCGGATCAATGGCAGGGTCATCAACGACGGCGACATGTGGATACCCCTGCTCCGTCATAAAAGCCTTGAACTCATCAACACTAAAGATTTCCTGAAAACCAATAATATCAGCGTCTAGCTTCACCAGCATATCGCCAATCCAGTTTTTTTTCTCAGACCATTGATCCGGTTCATAGTCATTACGTTCATCACGTTCGTACCAGTATGTCCCGGGCTTGGCGAATTGATAAAGGTTCCAGGTGGCAATCTTCAAGTCCATCATTTTATTCTCATCAATCAAGAGGATAATTCTACAGGAAACACAAAAAGATCCTAGCAGTTCCCACAATAAACCAAAGTTATAAATATATGAATATTGGCTATTCAGAAATAACACTTGGAATTCCGAAACAGCTCAAGAAGGTATTACACGGCCTGTCGCACTCGCGTAGTTTCCAGCATTGCCAAAACCCACACGCCAGCTACCAAGGCTAACGCAAAGGCCCTTCCAAAAAAAGCTTTGGACATGGCCACAGCATACTTTTTATCTGCATCTGAAAGAAACCGGATGGAAGATAACCACAGACTTTCAAAAAAATAGAAAATCCTGCTAAAATTCCTCAAATAAAAATAACCAACTTGGACACGCCAAAGCTTTTTATATCTCCTGGTAAATTTTGGATAAAGTACAGGTGATCTCGCTTAACTATGCAAAACCCGCATGTCGTCACTGCTAAGAAAACCAGACAGACGCTCTGCTATTTTTTCAGGCGCATTTCTAAACTTCAGGCCCACCTGCAGCCCATGACGCCACATTACCTCACCACCAAAATGAACCGATCCCGGTAAAATGAGTGTAACTTCACTATTGAGAGGTACTGTATCAGCAAGTTGAACCTTTACGCCTGTCACCGAAACATCCACTACTTTGCAACTTGTGGAAAGTTCCGGGCCAAATTTCAAGCTTCCGCTCAAAGCAGCGCCAACACGTGCCTTGCCACGGCGTTCTTCAATATTTGCTTTTAATACGTCTTGCATTTCTATCGATCCCCCGTCGACTTCAGTGCATTTTCATAAAATCCCATACACTTCAAACTGAACCAAAAACGTAAAAATTACAAGAAAATAAACAACCTAATGATAAATAAAACCATACTATTGGTATTTTTATAGTAGCAACTATGGTTAATATATTTAAGCATAACCTTTTTACATTACTCTATTATTATCTGTGATTAAGCAGAAAAAATACCTGACCTTACAATTAATTGACAAATGAACCACTGCTTGGACTGATCATGTATAGCTGTTAAGAACAACATCAACTTCTTCTTCACACTTCATGAGTAAACCTTCATCAGTGGAGCGCATCACAATGCGCACACCTGTACCACCACGCCCCATAAACGGGTAGCTACCGACATCAACGTCAGGGTATTTTCGCTGAATATCACCGAGATCCTTGGCAATTTCGCCCTCTTTTGCATGAGACGTCAAAGTTCTGGAAATCATTGGTTTCCCACCCGTAAGATCCGGTGCCAACTTAGCGAACATTGATTGCATTATCTTGGGCACGCCCGCCAGGACAAAAACGTTTTCGATCTGATATCCCGGGGCAATCGATATATCATTTTCTATCAACCTGGCACCCTGCGGAACATGGGCCATTCGCAAACGAGCTTCGGTTAACTGCTCTTCGCCATAAAATGATAACATTGCCTTGTGCGCATCAGGGTGAAGAATCAGCGGAACGGCAAAAGCATCAGCAACACATTGTGATGTTATATCGTCATGGGTCGGACCAATCCCGCCTGTTGTAAAGACATAATCAAAATGGCTTCGCACTTCATTAACGGTATTTATGATGCGTTCTGGAATATCGGGCACAACTCTGGCTTCTTCCATTCTGATCCCGATTTTATTCAGCTGTTCACCTAGAAAAGAGAGATTTGAATCCTGAGTGCGCCCTGACAGAATTTCATTTCCAATGATAACCAGACACGCCTTATAAATACGTTCCATCTTACCCTTTAACCCCAATTCGCTTTTGCTGACACATTTCAAACCACTTAGGTTAAGTCAGTATTTCCCTAGTAAATTAAAGCTCTCCACGGATCACATATCGTAAAACATTCACAACTTCATCCGGTGTTCGGGTAACAGCAAGTGCCGCAGCGTCAACTTCTTTCAAAGCATGCTGATGATCTGGACCGTGCATAATGATCAGCGATTTTCCCAAAGCAGATGCATAACCAGCATCAAAAGCAGCATTCCACTGTTTATATTTCTCTCCAAAGCACACCACGACAATGTCGGACTTCTCAATCAGTGTTCGGGTTCGAATCGCGTTTACTCTTGCCCCTTTATTATCATGCCAGAATTTATCTTCTTCTGCCCCGAGGATAGAGACACCACAATCATCAGAAGATGCGTGATCAGTAACGGGTGCATAGATTTTAACAGGTAACTCCAAAGCCTTTACCTGTTGTTCTATTTCTTCGCGCCAGTTTGTATGAATTTCGCCAGATAAATAGATCTTCCAATTCATGATAATCTTAGTCCTTGCAAATAATAAGACGGCAAACAGTAAAAGAAAAAATGGTAGAAAAAAAGCTACACAAACGACTTGATCAGGCTACAAACAATGCCTTCTCGAAACAACAATCTTCTCAGGATTGCCACAAATTTAGAGTTGTCCTGACGCGCTTTTGTCAACTATAAGCACAATAACAAAAGGACTTATTGATGAACTGGCAATCAGGGACAGTAACAGGAAAGATAGTAAAGCTTGTGCTTTTACTACAGTTTCTTGCTGTCTCATTAATTCCGCAAGGGATGATGACCAGTTTTGCCAATGATAGTTTTACCCTTGTTATATGTACCCCTGAGGGCATAAAAGAAATTGCGGTTCCTTCTGACGAAGAACAACAGCTTGAAACGAGCTCTGACTGTGTGTTTTCTCTGCACGCGGATCAACATCTATCAGTACTCAGCTACCATGTAGAACTTGTCACTCTATCAACACACTCAAGCAACAGAGTTTCTGATAGTCATCTGGCATCTCTACAAAGACATTTGGCCTATGGCTCAAGGGCACCGCCCTATTCCTCCTAAGTAAACTCTCTATATCACCTGTTGTTTTTGGAATTACATAAACAGAATTTTCAGTCGAAATCTTTTCGCCCCCAGCTGTTTACGCACCTCCCAAAAATCAGCGTCAAAAATAATTATCTCATCAAGATGAGAATACTCAGGAGTTTGTCATGTCAGATATGGCGACAAATAATGTATCTATGAGCGATGATGGCACAGAAGCCACCCCACAAACAATATCTCAGAAATTCTATCGTGCAGCTTGGCGTTGGCATTTTTACGCCGGATTATATGTCATCCCGTTTCTTCTCGTGCTCGCCATAACTGGCCTGATCATGGTGTATTTCAATTCCATTGAAACCCGTTTTGGCGAAAAGCTTTATATAGCGCCGAAAGCAGAAATGTTGCTCCCCACCGCACAACAGAGAGCTGTCGCTAATGCTTATCCCGGCAGTTTCATCACACAATATATGCCACCACCGGCAGCTGATCGCACCAGCCTTTTCACCATCAAAGTCGATGGTGAAAAAACTATCGTTTCCGTTGATCCCTATACTGCAGAAATTGTGGGGGCAGTAAAAAAAGATTCCACCTGGTTTTACTTCGCCAGCGACATTCATGGCAGTCTCCTTATCGGAGATCTCGGAGATCGATTATTGGAAATTGCCGCTGGCCTGACCATCGTTCTGATTGCAACTGGGCTGTACCTGTGGTGGCCGCGGAATGGAAAGGGTCTAAAAGACGCTCTGTTTCCTGATCTATCCGGAAAAGGACGCAATATCTGGAAAGAACTCCACGTCTCTATTGGTTTTTATATTTCAATAGTCCTGTTTTTCTTCCTCATTTCCGGCTTATCCTGGGCAGGTATCTGGGGCGGAAAGTTTGTACAACCCTGGAGCACTTTTCCCGCAGAAAAATGGGATAACGTTCCTCTTTCCGACCAATATCACGGCATGATGAATGACGGCGCGGTCAAAGAAGTTCCCTGGGGACTTGAGCTTACAAAAATGCCTATGTCCGGTTCCGATGCTGGTACTATTGGTATACCAGAGGGCTATGCAATTAATTTAAACTCAATCATTGTTCTGGCCCATGGCATTGGCTTTAACAAACAATTCCGTGTCAACCTTCCCGGATCACCAACAGGTGTTTACACCATATCCGCAGACTCTATGGACGGCGATACAGAAACCCCAACCAGCGACAAAACAGTTCACGTTGATCAATATACAGGCAAAATTTTGGGCGAAGTTGGCTATGAAGACTATTCGCTGATGGCCAAATCGATGGCTGTTGGTATTGCTCTGCACCAAGGGGATATGGGCTGGTGGAACACAATACTAAACACCCTTTTCTGCCTTGCGGTAATTTTCCTGTGCATTAGTGGAATTGTCATGTGGTGGATCCGCCGCCCCAAAGGAGCTGGAAGACTTGTAGCACCCCCCCTGCCAAAAAACCTTCCACTATGGAAAGGAGCAGTATTTATCATGCTCCTGCTTTCTCTCGCATTTCCCCTGGTGGGACTTACACTTCTTGGCGTACTTGCGATAGATCTCCTTATTCTTTCTCAACTACCGTTTATGAAACGTGCTTTTAACTAAGTCACGAACAACAAAGGGAGGTATCATAACCTCCCTTTTCTGATACTCCACAGCAAAGAGGTATCCTTTACCTCCCAGCCTTTCTGTTTAGAATTTTCCTTTGTGCCCCCCAGAGACACATCGTGGCTAACACACACCAGACAACACAGCCCATAACCACCGCTTCGGATGACACATTCTGATCAAAGAGCCAGCCAAACAGAGCTGGCGAAAGCGCAGAAGCCAAAACCGAGACAGACATCGCCATTGCACGGATCGCCCCGATATGCTTTGTCCCATAGACCTCAGCCCAGATAGCACTCGTCACTGTTGACCCAAAGCCCACAGAAATACCAATGAAGCTCATAAAAAGCGTTGCAGCATAAAGATGCTCTGATAGTCCCAAAAACAATAATCCAATCACAAAGACAGGAATATGAACAAGCAATAATCGTACAGCACCAAAGCGATCAACCAAAGAACCTGCCATCACCGCGCTGATGGTTATCATCACAGCGTAAATTGTGAAGTTCCCGGCAAACCACGCCATAGACCACCCTTTGCCCGTCACAATATGAATTTGATGAAAAAAGACCCCGGTCACAATAAAAGCCAAAGTACTCAACCCCGGTAACATCAGATAAAATGCGGGATCACGCAAAACATCACGCCGCATCCACTGCCTGTGTAAATTATTACTTCCTGATGCTAACGACTGATTTTTAATTTGCTCATTCATGCGTGCATCACGTTCGCTATGCCCACGCAAAAGCATAAACACCAAAGGCATTAGAACGAAACCTAAAAACCCGGCATTCAAAACCCAGGCTTCACGCCAGCTCAATAAACTCAGCAACCATATCGTCAACAAGGGCAAACTTGCTTCGCCTAGCGAAAGGCCTAACGAGGCAATAGAAATCGCCCGCCCTCTGTTATCGTGAAAGTACCGCGCCATTGCCGTTACAGAGATATGACTCATAAGGCCTTGCCCACATAACCGAACAAGGAAAAACAGTGGTAAAATCAAAAAGGGCAAACCTGAAGGGATGAAAGCCAGACCCAATGCAGCTACACCCAGCCCAATGATTACCAGGTAGCTGTAGAGCCGCAAATCCATATGGTCAATCTGCTTGCCAAACCAGATAACAGCAAAACCACTAATCAAAGTCGCAGCAGAATAAAATGCTCCAAAATCACCATGAGATAAGTTTAGTTCGGTACGAATTTCCTGATTAAATAAAGAAACGTAAAACGTTTGTCCAAAACTTGATGCAAAAGCGATAACAAAACCAAATGCCAGAAACCGTGCATTTGCCAAAATAAAATTGACCATGATTAAGCCTGTGGATTAAGCCTGAAGGAAGACGTTCTTTGCCGACAAGGGAAACCGGCCCAAAAGAATGTTATAGGCCAAAAGGTACATTCTAAATTGAGAATAGCTTGAATTGCTCAATGAGCAAGGTTTTCCGGGCCAAGATAAAAATCAGATCCAAAACGCCGCGAGCTGTTTTGTCAATAAACTGTGAAAGTTAAATTGCTATTATCTCTGATAATAACCTTTGGTTTGCATACAGCGATTGAAGTGAATAGCCTGTCTTTTCTTAACATCTTTTCTGTCGATATTCTGACGTAAAGTTAAAAGAGAAGAAGTTCCCCCACCAAGACTGTCACCAAAGCTGCCACCACGGTCATCTTCAATCCGCGCATCATGTGCAACAAGGCCTCTTGCATAGTAATGACAGGACGCAACATCATTCTCGTGATCTGTTTGAGTTTTGGGTGTTTCTGCAGAGTACAACTTGCCATCAGGTGCCTTGATAATCGGTTGCCCCTGAGGTGCTGCCGGTGCCGGGGCTGGTTCTGCAGAACCATAAGGGTAGCTATTCGTAACCGGCTGGTCACTAATACTCAGGCTATCCCCAGTCTGATTTACTGTGCCTGTCACATTTTGATTAATAACTTCGTTCGAATTACCACTTGGCGGAACAGCCAAAGCAGGAGAAGAAGAATAGGTCTTCGGCTGCTTTGGAGCCGCTTGTTCGCTTTTACCACCAAAAGCACACCCTGAAAGCAGGATTGCAACTGCAGAAGCGGTAAGAACATGGCGGCAATTCATAAAAATTCTCCCGATAACGTAATAGATAAATCAATGGACAAATAAATAGCTGTTATTAAACAGGCTTGGCATAAATAACAGCGTATGAAACGTTAATAACACCTTGTACTGGCTTCCAAGTCTTTGGCAAGTGATATAAATGGTACTTGAGCACCTTTTCGATAACACCGCCCTATCTTACACAACATATGTGAGTTCTTTATTAATTTCCCTTGCTATAAAAAGTTCGAAACGACTAAGGTCATAAAAAAGAGGATCTTATGAAATTTGATACCCCCCTAATTCCCGGCAAACTCGTAAAAAGATATAAACGCTTTTTAGCTGACGTAGAGCTGACAGACGGCACCATTGTGACTGCACATACTACAAACACAGGTTCAATGCTCGGCCTTGTCGAGGCTGGCTCATCTGTATGGCTTTCAGAGTCAGACAATCCGAAACGAAAGCTAAAATACACCTGGGAAATCGGGGCCGCCGGAAAAACACCTGTAGGGGTTAATACAGCCATTCCCAACAAGCTTGTCTTCGAAGAGATCTCTGCGGGGAACATTCCGCTTTTGACAGGCTATACAACAATCAAGCGTGAAGTTAAATACGGTAAGAATTCTCGAATTGATGTTTTTTTGCAAGCCGAAGACAAAGCGGATTGTTATGTTGAAATCAAATCAGTCACTCTGAGCAGAGAACCCGGTGTGGCAGAATTCCCGGACGCTGTCTCTAGCAGAAGCACAAAGCACCTTCAGGAGCTGGGCGACATGGTAGAAGAAGGCCACAGAGCCGTCATGTTCTACCTTACACAACGTGGGGATTGCACCCAATTTGTTCCCGCCAAAGACATTGATCCGGTTTATGCTGACGCCCTGAAAGTTGCAATGTCACGGGGTGTTGAGATTATCGCCTATAGCTGTAATGTAACGCCAGAGGGAATTCACTTGGATAAGCCGCTAGAGCTAGGTATATAGGCGTGCATTATCATATTATAGAATACTGTACGTAATAAACGACGTATTGGTAAGACTCGTAAGAAATGGAAGAGATAACGTGATCGACAATCTGACACGTGAAGAACGACAGTTTGTAACCTACACAGAAGAAGATTTTACTGGTATGCGCAAAGCCGGACGGCTGGCTGCGGAAACCCTGGACTTCATTACACCTTATGTACAGCCAGGCGTGTCCACAGGTAAGCTCAATGATCTCTGTCACGAGTTTATTACCTCACATAATGCAGTTCCAGCACCGCTGAACTACAAAGGTTTTCCAAAATCAATCTGCACTTCAGTCAACCATGTTGTTTGTCACGGAATTCCGGGTGAAGATAAAATCCTGCGTGATGGAGATAGTCTGAACATTGATGTCACGGTTATTTTGGATGAATGGCATGGCGATACCAGCCGCATGTTTTTTGCCGGCAAACCAAACGTGAAAACCAAGCGTCTTAGTGAAGTCACCTACGAATGTTTATTGCGCGGCATTGAAGTGGTTAGGCCCGGTGCAACACTGGGGGACATTGGCCACGCCATTCAAACCTATGCCGAGGCAAATCGCTTTTCAGTCGTCGAAGATTTTTGTGGCCACGGCATTGGTCGTAGCTTCCACACACCACCCAGCGTCTTGCACTATGGCCAAGCTGGAAAAGGGGCACGCCTGTTAGAGGGAATGATCTTTACCATCGAACCCATGATTAACGGGGGTAAATATGCGGTCAAAGTTCTCAATGATGGCTGGACAGCCGTCACCAAGGATAAGTCTCTCTCAATGCAATACGAACACACGCTGGGCGTAACTGCAGATGGATGTGAAATTTTCACCCTCTCCCCCAAAGGCTGGCATAAACCACCTTACGATTAAATATTCTTAATTCTGGTAAATATTCTTAAATTTGGACTTACTCGGGCATTGGTTTGAAAACAGAAAAACCTCATTATCATGGTCATCGCGATAGGTTGCGCCAGCGCCTGTTGGAAAAAGGTGCTGAGAGCCTTGCTGATTATGAGGTGCTTGAGTTTCTCCTTTTTGGTGTTAATCCGCGTGGGGATACAAAACCCCTGGCTAAAAAACTAATCGAAACGTTCGGATCTTTAGCCGAAGTTTTTGCAGCTTCACCAAATGAACTTAAACAAGTGACCGGTGTGGGGGATGCAGCTGCATCACTTCTTAAGCTCATTCCCGAAGCTGCCCGGCGTTTGACTAAAGATGCTATCCTTGATCATCCGGTAATTGATACCTGGGACAGACTGTTAGAATACTGCAAGATCATTATGGCCCGAGAAAAAGTTGAACAGTTTCGGCTTCTTTTTTTGGATCGAAAAAATCGGCTGATTGCTGATGAAATCCAGCAAAAAGGCACAATAGACCACACCCCTGTTTACCCACGCGAAGTCGTGAAAAGAGCTTTAGAACTCAGCGCCTCTGCCTTGATTATGGTTCATAATCACCCCAGCGGAGATCCTTCACCCTCGCCAGCAGATATAACCATGACAAAAGAAATCAAGGAAATTTGTGGAAAGCTTGGCATTGAACTGCATGATCATTTAATCATCAGCAAAACTGGCAACAGCAGCTTCCGACATCTCGGGTTACTGTAAAACAAAGCACCAATAAAAAGGTCACCCATAGACGACCTTTTCCGAGAACAAGTGTTCAATTTACGATGCTCTAGTTTGACGCAAGCGATACCAGAACGAAAAGAGATAGAAAAATAAGAAACAAGCAACATAAAACTCGCTTAGTTCGTTCAAATCCATATCAAAATACATATGCTCATCTAGCCGGGTCCACTTCTGAAAAAGCTGCCTCAGCACACGACTGACAAGGCAATAAATAGTAACTGGCAAGCCAACAACGGTTGGAAACAGCCAGTAAAGAGCACTTCCCATAGCTGGTTTTGCCATATACCCGAACTTGATAATAAGTGGGATAACAATCGTCCCGATCGCCATACCGATCATGATAATTGATTTTATTGTTGTATCATGACCGTTAAGCGTATTGTGGAAATTGGTTTCATTATGATCATTAATGGCAGCCAAGCCTTCTGGTGTTTCCCACTGGAACCAATGTTGCCCCCAACTTGCTTCCTCACCCGCAGCGATAAAGACTGCAATAGTACAAAGCATTAACCAGTAGCCAAGGTATTTTGACGGTAGAGCATCGCGCATGCGCCAAGCCAGGAAACCGAAAATAACTGCTGGTACCAACATAACAAAAGCAGCATTCTCAACAATGCCGCGTCGTTCACTCTCAATATAGTATTCGTACTCTGCCCAGTCCGGGAAAACTGTACGACCGATAACCATAACCACTACCATTAACAATGGTAGCCACTGCCAATAAAGTTTGGAAAAATCAGTTAGGTTATCAGCATTATTTGCTGAATTTTGTGTCACATCCGCCTCAATGAATTTTTCATTAATTTTTTATGGTCGAGGGCTATAGCACAAGAAAGAGGTTGTTAAAAGACAGGAGCATTAGGACATAAAGTTGTATGTATATACAACGCTTATTATCAAACTCAGCCATAGTTAGATAGGCAGAGCGACATTGTCCCAGGGAGAAAGAAGAAGATAAATTCACTATAACAGTTGACAGAAGCTGACAACTTCGCTTGTTTCACCCTGAGATTGTTGGCAATAAAAATTTGCCATAACTTTGTGCACTTTCCCAAAGGAACAAAAGCACCATGATCCCACGTTATAGTCGCCCAGAAATGACTTCAATCTGGGAAGCAGAAAATAAATTTCGTATCTGGTTTGAAATTGAAGCACATGCTTGTGACGCCCAGGCATCTCTGGGTGTTATCCCTAAAGAAGCTGTGGCCATCATCTGGGAAAAAGGTCAAAAGCCTTATACTCCGGAACGCATTGCACGCATTGATGAAATCGAAGTAGAAGTCAAACATGATGTCATTGCCTTCCTGACTGAACTTGCGGAAAACGTGGGTGAAGAATCCAGATTTGTACATCAAGGCATGACATCCTCTGATGTGTTAGATACCTGCCTGTCCGTTCAAATGTCACAGGCTGCAGATATTTTACTTGCCGATATGGATCGTCTGTTGGCTGCACTGGAAAAACGTGCCAAAGAAACAAAACATATGGCTTGTATTGGTCGTTCGCACGGCATTCATGCAGAGCCAGTTACTATGGGCCTTAAGTTTGCTCGTTTCTTTGCGGAAATGGATCGTAACAAAAAACGTCTGCAACAAGCACGTGATGAAATTGCAACCTGCGCGATTTCGGGTGCAGTCGGTACCTTTGCCAATGTTGACCCGTCTGTAGAAGAACATGTAGCCGAAAAAATGGGCCTGACGCCTGAGCCAATTTCAACTCAAGTTATCCCACGTGATCGTCATGCAAATTACTTTGCAGTTCTGGGTATCATCGCTTCTTCTATCGAAAACATTGCCACTGAAATTCGTCATTTACAGCGCACAGAAGTTCGTGAAGCACAGGAATATTTTGCTCCGGGCCAAAAAGGTTCTTCTGCGATGCCTCACAAACGTAACCCAATTCTGACAGAGAACCTGACCGGATTGGCACGTATTGTTCGTTCCGCAGTAACACCTGCGCTGGAAAATGTTGCCCTATGGCACGAGCGAGATATTTCGCACTCTTCCGTCGAACGTATGATCGGTCCAGACGCGACTGTAACGCTTGATTTTGCACTTAATCGTCTGGCTGGCACCATTGAAAAGCTTGTGGTCTATCCGCAAAATATGCTGGACCATATGAACAACTTCGGCGGGATCCACGACGCCCAGCGGGTATTACTTTACCTCACTCAGAATGGCGTCAGCCGCGAAGATGCCTATCGCATTGTTCAACGCAACGCCATGCGTGTATGGAAAAGCTATGGCATTGATCCCGACAACCCGGATTCCCCAGCGGAACTTGATGCCGTGGAAAAAGAGGCACAAGAACACGACAATCGTTTCTTCTTCTTTATGTCTAAAGACGAAGGCTTGATGGAAATTCTGAGTGTTGAAAAACTCAGTAAACTTCTGGATGAAGATTCAATCAGCTATCACACCAAAAATGTTGATCGCATTTTCGAGCGGATTTTTGGAAAATAAGTATGTGAGAGATCACTATATGATCTCAAGTTGCATTACCTAATGAAAAGAAAGCTCTGAAATCGGGGCTTTCTTTATATGCTTCTTCCCCAAAGTTAGTACCTACTCAATTTTTACCAATTCTAAAGCTTGATTCATGAAATCCTGAATTTGTCGCTCAATACGATGTTCGGATTTATGAACTCCATACCGTGTAAAATCGTCAACAATCTTAACCTGCAAACGATCACGTCCAGTATCTTTGATATGTAATTCCACCAGCTCTTCTGCGTACGTCTCGGCGTCACTGGCTGAGAGTTCCATCAATTCAGCAGCCCAAAGCCCGACTAATCTGTTTCGGCGAATTTTGGCCTTAAAGAGGATATCCTGCTCATGTTTGAACTTGTTTTCATGAGCTTCTTTCAATTCCTGTAATGCATCCATGTTCTACATTTCCCTAAATAGAGACTGAAATATAAAAGATCCTGAAACACACTTTTATATTTCAATATAGAGGCAACTTAATAACCAAAAGTTTATACGTTAATTTTAATCAGCCACTGGAGTAAAAGAGATTGAGATCCCTAAAAAGCAAAAAAGGAGCTTCCGTGGGAAGCTCCTTTTGAGTAGTAAAGTACCACAAGCTAACAGCCTGTTATTCACTCATTAGCTGTTTTTTAGCTTCTTCCATCAAGTCAGCCATTTGACGCTCTAACTGATGGATTGATTTATCGATATTACGACTCTGAAAATCCTTCAGAACTTTTTGTTTTACATCCTCGTCACCGGGTTCAATCAAGTCTGCTTTAATAACTGTCTTTGCATATTCCTCAGCAGCATCTCCGGTAAGTCCCATCAAATCAGCGGCCCATAGCCCAAGAAGTTTGTTACGGCGTGCTTCTGTTTTGAACCGCAACTCTTCATCATGCTGGTATTTGTCTTCAAATGCCTTTTCGCGGTCACTAATGTTAATCATAAAACAAAGACTCCTTGCCTGAACTTAATTTTTTACTCTTGAACTTAAAACTGGTGGTTATTTCAGTACGAAATCAGTTTACAAAATTACTGAAAGCCATTCATTGAACCATCTGTTATATATTTTGTCATACCCCTTCACTTCTGCAAGGGAAACTCACTAATTTTATGAATATAATTCCATTTTATAGCAGGAACCCATTTTATAGTAGGAACTATGTGTACCGTTACCCTTCTTTCTCGCCCGGGTCATAAATGGCCCCTTTTATTTGCAGGCAATCGAGATGAAATGAATGATCGTCCCTGGCTTCCCCCTGGGCGACATTGGCATGATCGACCAGAAATTGTGGCTGGCCTGGATGAACTTGCTGGGGGTACCTGGCTGGGGACAAATGATTACGGCCTTCTTTCCTGCGTCTTAAATCGCCGCGGAAGCTTAGGCACTCAAGTAGATAAACGCAGCAGAGGCGAATTGGTTCTGGAGGCTCTGGATCATGCCGATTCTTATGATGCCGCGATGGCACTTGCTGATTTAAATACTGCAGCATACAGAAGCTTCAACTTGATTATTGCAGATTATAAAAAAGCTTTCTGGTTACGTAATGATACAGAAAATGGCCCCGGCGCAGTAGAAGTATTCCCCATCCCCAAAGGAATTTTCATGATCACAGCTGGTGATGGCAACGATGATAGCCCGCGTATTACAACTCACAGACAGGATTTTGCGAACTCTATTCCCGATGTTGACGCAAATGATTGGTCAGGCTGGAAAGAAATTTTGGCTCGGAAAAACCCTTATCCCAAGGCAGCAATGACAGTAGAAACGTCAACAGGTTTTGAGACAACCTCATCCTCTCTTATCGCCCTTCCCGCCCCAAAGGCCATGACAGCGAAAGGGACTCCAGAAAAAATAAAGTGGTGGTTTGCCAATGGTAAACCCAGCGACATACCTTTTGAAGACGTAGAGATATAAAGCCTATTGAAGTTACTCAATCATAAAGCATCAACTAAAAAACAACATATTCAATCAGAATGATCTGTAATATTAAGTAGTTAATCCTGCTAAACCAAAAAGAATTTTTTCTTATAAAATTCTATATAAGTACAAAAGCCAAACTAGGATTGTCTTCTATAGCACAGACTGCTATATGGACCGCGAATGTATAGGAATGGAAACAAGCATCCATCCTTTGTTATCTCTTTCTGGGTAGAAACCCAAGGGACTGAGCGAATGCCGGGCAAGCCGTTTTTCAAAGGCAAACCATTGGCCTCTTTAACGGGCACATTACACTATTGCCTGTCACCCTTGCCTGCTGGCAGTGGATCAGTTCTATCGTATCTATCTATAAGAAATTCCCTCAATAGCCTGATAACTTTTGCTTACGATAAAAGAACAACAGCCATGCAGAAGCTTACGATGTTTCTTCGTACATTGTCGGGCAGAATTGAGAATGAAATCTGAACCTAAAGGTTCATTGTAGCGGGGGCCTTTAAAAGGTCCCCAAGTTGTTTAAACGAAAGTAGCTTATCAGAGGCCATAAAAGCGGTTTCTGTTCGCAACTGAATAATGGAGAATACGGGTGAAAGCGCGCATCCATGTCACTCTGAAAAACGGAGTCCTAGACCCTCAGGGCAAAGCGATTGAACACACACTGGGCTCCTTGGGCTTTGATGGTGTTAACGAGGCACGCCAGGGAAAATTCATCGAACTTGACATCCAAGAGACTGATGAAGCAAAAGCACGCGAAACCGTTACAGCCATGTGCGAAAAGCTTTTGGCAAACACTGTGATCGAAAACTATTCCATCGATCTGGAACAGTAAGTTCGTGCTTTTGCAGAAACACATTTCTGCAATCACGACTGAAAGATCTGTAATGGCTTACTGTAATTTCAAACTACGAGGAACTTGCCAATGAAAGCGGCGGTTATCGTTTTCCCAGGATCCAACTGTGACCGAGATATTCAGGTCGCGTTGCGTCAATCCATGGGATCTGAACCCCAGATGGTCTGGCATAAAGATGCCGACTTTGATGATGTTGATCTGATTTGCCTTCCTGGCGGATTTTCCTACGGCGATTATCTTCGCTGTGGAGCGATGTCAGCGAAATCACCCGTTATGAAAGAAGTTGTCGCCCGTGCCAACAAAGGTGTCCCAGTTTTAGGTATCTGTAATGGTTTTCAAATCCTGACAGAATGTGGTCTGGTGCCCGGCGCACTGATGCGTAACAGCAACCTAAAATTTGTCTGCCGGGATATTCATCTCAAAATAGAACGCAACGACACAGTCTTCACAAAGCAATATCAGGCAGGACAAAACATCCGTATCCCTGTTGCCCATCACGATGGAAACTACTTCGTGGATGCAGAAAGCTTAAAAACCTTGGAAAACAATGGACAAGTTGCCTTTCGCTATAGTGCCGAAGATGGCAGTGTTAGTGATGCAAGCAATCCGAACGGCTCTCTGAATAATATTGCTGGCGTTTATAACGAAAAGGGCAATGTTTTAGGCATGATGCCTCACCCTGAACGCCTTTGCGAGGATGTTCTGGGCGGTACAGATGGACGCCCCATGTTTGATAGCCTTGTTGCGGCACTTTCATAAGGTGATAAAAGAATGAGTGAAATTACCCCTGAAATCGTCGCTGAACACGGGATCAACAAAGAAGAATACGCCCTTGTTCTCGAAATTATGGGTCGTGAACCCAACCTTCTGGAACTGGGTATCTTCTCAGTTATGTGGTCCGAGCACTGCTCTTATAAATCATCAAAAAAGTGGCTTAAAACTCTTCCTACCGAAGGGCCACAAGTCATTATGGGTCCCGGCGAAAACGCTGGTGTCATCGATATTGGTGACGGCAATGCTGCTATCTTCAAGATGGAAAGCCACAATCATCCAAGCTTTATCGAACCCTATCAAGGTGCAGCAACAGGTGTCGGTGGTATTCTGCGTGATGTTTTCACCATGGGTGCCCGTCCAATTGCCAATGTGAACGCACTGCGGTTTGGTGAACCTGATCATCCCAAAACACGTCATCTAGTATCTGGTGTTGTTGCCGGTGTTGGTGGCTATGGTAATTGCGTTGGAGTTCCAACAGTTGCTGGTGAAGTTGAATTTGATCCTTCTTATAACGGCAATATCCTTGTAAATGCCATGACGGTCGGTTTGGCAAAAGCTGATCGTATCTTTACAGCTCAGGCATCTGGCGTTGGTAATCCCGTTGTTTATGTTGGTTCCAAAACAGGCCGCGACGGTATTCATGGTGCTACCATGGCTTCTGCTGAGTTCGATGATGCATCGGATGAAAAGCGCCCTACCGTACAGGTTGGTGATCCCTTTACAGAAAAATTACTCATAGAAGCCTGCCTGGAATTGATGCAGACAGATGCCATCGTGGCTATTCAGGATATGGGTGCTGCTGGCTTAACCTCATCTTCCTTTGAAATGGCTTCTTCCGGGGACATGGGTGTCGAACTGGATCTGGATCAGGTTCCCCAGCGCGAAGAAGGCATGACGCCTTACGAGATGATGCTTTCTGAAAGCCAGGAACGCATGCTGATCATCCTCAAGCCCGGGAAAGAAAATCTTGCACGCTCTATCATGGAGAAATGGGATCTTGATTTTGCTGTTATCGGAAAGTTGACTGATAGCAAGCGCATGGTTCTGAAGTTCCACGGCGATGTCGTTGGTGATCTGCCGATCAAACCATTGGCACATCATTCTCCGGAATATGATCGCCCGTGGGTACCAACACCAGATTCAAAAGACGTACTTGCAAGTGACATCAAAGAAGCAAGTGATACTACAGACGCTTTGAAAACCTTGATGAGTTCCCCGAATATGTCCAGCCGTCGCTGGGTGTGGGAACAGTACGATCACATGGTTATGGGTGATACAATCCAACGCCCGGGTGGTGATGCAGGCGTTGTTCGTGTTCACGGTACCAACCGTGCTCTTGCTGTGACTTCAGACTGTACACCACGCTATTGTAAAGCAAACCCGGTTCGGGGTGGTGCACAGGCTGTTGCCGAAACCTATCGCAATATCACAGCGGTTGGCGCAACACCTTTGGCTATTACCGATAACATGAACTTTGGCAACCCGGAACGCCCGGAAATTATGGGACAGTTTGTAGGCTGTATCGAAGGCATGCGCGATGCTTGCCTTGCGCTGGATTACCCAGTCGTATCCGGTAACGTTTCTCTCTACAACGAAACCAACGGTAAAGGCATTCTGCCAACACCTGTAATCGGTGGTGTCGGTCTGATTAAAAATTCGGACAAAACAGCAACAGTTGCCTTTGGATCCGAAGGGGAAAGTCTGGTTCTCATCGGAGATTCAATCGGACATGTTGGCATGTCCATCTATCTTGATGTGATAGAAGGACGTCGCGAAGGAAATGCACCGATTGTTGACCTTGCCGCCGAACGTAAAAACGGTGAGTTTGTCAGATCACAAATTGAAGGCGGTTTTGTAAAAAGCTGTCACGATTTATCCGATGGCGGCCTTGCTGCTGCTGTTGCCGATATGGCCATTGCATCAAACATGGGCGTAGAAGTAATCAAACCAGCAGAAGTTGAAACACCGACAACGGCTTGGTTATTCGGTGAGGATCAAGGTCGTTACCTGATTTCTATTAGTGATGCCGAGAGCTTTCTTGAAGCAGCCGAAGAAGTAGGCGTTTCCGCCGTTGTCGTTGGTTGTACAGGCGGGAATGGCTTGACGCTACCAGGTGGAAGTACCATATCCGTAACAGAGCTTCGTGCATGCAACGAAGCATGGATGCCAAACTATATGGCCGGATAACTTTATTCACCGTCGGAAAGAAGTTTTGACGCAGGAGAGGATTTAAAATACCTCTCCTGTAGATCTTTTCGAACAAGCTTTGTAGTGTGGTACCTGAAAAGGATTGAGAATCGAGAACAAGCTTCTCAATCTGAACCGGAGAAATGAGAACAAGGACAGTATTTATGCCGATGAACCCTGCAGAGATCGAAGCATTGATTCGGGATGCACTGCCCGAAGCAGATGTAACCATTGAAGATCTTCGTGGTGATGGTGATCACTATGCAGCTTACGTCGTTTCGCCTGCCTTTGAAGGGAAAACCCGCGTGCAACAGCACCAGATGGTTTACCAAGCCCTCCAAGGACGTATGGGCAATGAGTTACACGCGCTGGCTTTACAGACTTCTGCCCCGCAGACCTAAGCCATCTTACTGAATTAATACGATCAAGGAATAAACCTTATGGATAACGTTGTCGCTGAACGCATTCGTCAGGAAGTAAACGAAAACGACGTTGTACTTTTCATGAAAGGTACACCTGTGTTTCCGCAATGTGGGTTTTCCGCAACTGCGGCACAAATATTGACCCATCTTGGTGTTAAATTTACTGGTATTGATGTTTTACAAGACCCAAGCATTAGACAAGGCATCAAAGATTTCAGTAACTGGCCAACCATTCCTCAGCTCTATGTCAAAGGTGAGTTTGTTGGCGGTTGCGATATTCTACGTGAAATGTTCCAGACTGGTGAACTTCAACAGTTCTTCAAAGACAAAGGACTTGAGGCACAGGAACAAGCTTCCTAAGCTTCTGTCATTACAAAAGATCGTCTATTGAAAGGGTCGCCGATGGCGGCCTTTTTTATCGACTCAGCCTGAAAATCTCACATCACTGTGATAGCTTTGAAAACTCAAAGCAGGTGTACATCAATAATACCTATTCTCAGCGAGAAAATTAATTAAGGCATTATATATAAATACTTAGAAAGAATTACATCTACCATATTTGAAAACCGTTCTGAACTTTTTCAACATATAGAGTTCCATATGGTATTTATTAAACTCAAAAAAACATCACAATAAGATGATATTTTTAGTTCCAATCAAACATTTAAATCTCTTTAGCTACAACCACTTATAAATCATCTACCCCCCGACAACGATACCTAAAGAGATGACGATCAATGAAATACTTTACCTTCACAGCTTTCGCTTTGAGTACTACTCTTACTCTGAGTAATACCATAGTGTCGCCTACACATGCGGCAGCGCCAAATCCCTACCCAGATCAGATGCAAGAAGTACTTATCAAGTACAATATTGACCAGAATACCATCAAATCCCAAACCACACTCGAACGTGGTATCAGCAATAGCAGAAGACAGCGTATCCAAGGCTATGACACCTTTATTCGCTTCCATGACTGCAAAGGATATCTAAAAATAGTCCAACATCGCTTTGGTCATGTAAAACAGGTTTTCACAAGAGGCGAATGCACAATTCCAGGGATTGAAAGCTTTTAGCTAAACATCCCGAGGAGCAATATAGACATACTAGAGAATATAAGCTTTGAGTTCACTCAAACAAAAAAGGTTGCCAGTAAAACTGACAACCTTTTTTGATAACCATTTAATGTCAACAAAGCTGCCGACAGAATTTTCGTCCCGATTAGCGGGAGTAAAATTCGATGATCAGGTTTGGTTCCATTTGAACTGGATAAGGAATATCAGCAAGTTCAGGAACGCGAACGAAAGTAGCTTTCATCGCTTTCAGGTCGGAATTTACATATTCTGGAACTTCACGCTCAACAGATTCAACAGCTTCCAGAACCATAGGGATCTGACGGCTTTTCTCTTTAACTTCGATCACATCGCCTTCTTTAACTTGATAGGAAGGAATGTTCACTTTTTTACCATTAACAGTAACGTGCCCGTGGTTCACGAATTGACGCGCAGCAAATACTGTAGGTACGAATTTCGCACGATAAATAACGGCATCCAGACGACTTTCAAGAATGCCAACAAGGTTCTGACCTGTATCGCCTTTACGACGGTTGGCTTCTGCAAAGTAACGACGGAACTGTTTTTCACCGATGTTGCCGTAGTAACCTTTGAGCTTCTGTTTGGCCATAAGCTGTGTACCAAAGTCAGAAGTCTTACCTTTGCGGCGTTGGCCATGCTGACCAGGGCCGTAGTCACGACGGTTTAGGGGGCTTTTTGGGCGACCCCAAAGATTAACGCCAAGACGGCGGTTAATTTTATATTTAGCAGCGATACGCTTGGACATTTCGATATCCTATATATTAAGTTTGGTGTCCCGGTAGTTCCAATCAAGGACGGGGAACAGGCCTGTGGCCGCCCCACTTTCCCGGGAATGCAGGCGCGACTATACGGATACACATCCAAAAGTCAAACCTATTTCTCGCTGTACAGATTGCAAAGCCTGCGTAAGATACATTTCTATATCTTTCCTGCAGGTCAGCAGAACTACCCATTTTACGAGGTTAAGCCAATGGCAATCCACTTTTCCGAAGAAGAACTGGCCCAACGCCGTCAAAAAACTATTGAAGAGATGGTAAAGCGTAACTTGGACGGGATGCTTATTTTCCGTCAAGAATCAATGTTTTACCTAACTGGATATGACACTTTTGGTTATGTTTTCTTCCAGTGTCTTTATCTCGGTTCCGACGGAACAATGACGTTGCTGACCAGATCGGCAGATCTACGACAAGCAAGGCATACATCCATTATCGACGATGTCAGAGTATGGGTTGACGGCCCCGATGCAACACCCGAACTGGACCTTCGAAAGATTCTCGAAGAACATGGTGGGAAAGATAAGACCTTTGGAGTCGAGCTTGAAGCCTATGGATTAACAGCACGAAACGGTCGCCGTCTATATGCTGCACTGGACTGTTTCTGTCGTCTGGAAGATGCTTCTGACTTGATAAGCCAGCTCAGGGTAATAAAAAGCCCTGCAGAGCTAGGATATGTACGTAAAGCGGCTGAGTTGGCTGACAATGCCCTGCGTGAAGCAAATGCACTTTGCGTGCCCGGTGCATTTGAAGGTGACATTCTCGCGGCCATGCAAGGAGCTGTCTTCAAAGGCGGCGGAGATTATCCCGGCAATGAGTTTATCATTGGCTCAGGGCAGGATGCTCTACTCTGTCGTTATTTCACCGGTCGCCGACATCTTGATGCCGAAGATCAGATTACACTGGAATGGGCTGGAGCCTATCGTCACTATCACGCCGCCATGATGCGTACGATCGTAATCGGTACACCAACCGTTCACCAGATTGAAATGCACAAGGTAGCAACGGATGCCATGGCTGCTTGTATGGAAACACTCAAACCCGGCGCTGCTGTCGGTGATGTTTTTGATGCCTACGCGCGGGTCGCCGATGAAGCAGGGATGCAGGAACACCGACTTAACGCCACCGGATATAGTCTTGGGGCAACATTTGCGCCGAACTGGATGGACTGGCCGATGTTCTATCATGGCAATCCCGTGGAAGTGCAGGAGAATATGGTATTCTTTCTCCACATGATCCTGATGGATAGCGAAAACAACACCGCCATGTGCCCCGGTCAGACAGTCGTTGTCACTAAAGACGGCTGTGAAAACCTCTCGAAAATGCCACTTGATCTAATTTCGAACGGGTAAACCTAAAAGCGCGCAAGGCTGAAAGTTTAATCACGTCACCTTGCGCTCTTTTTTCCGAGAAAAAATTACTTTCTCGGCTTTTGCACCCGAGGACCAAGCTGTAACGTCTTGACCACACCGTGCAACGTATTGACTTCCTGATCTGTTAAATGCGCGCGTTGGAAGATATTCCGCAAGTTTCGCACCATGTTTGGACGTTTTTCCGGCGGCCAGAGGAAACCTGATTCATCTAAGGCTGCCTCAAGACGTTTGTAAAAATTTAACAACTCGTCCTTTGTGGCTAATGGTGAACTACCAAGCAAAAGTTCTTCATCCGGGACATCTACCCCCTGTTGAAACCATTCATAGGCTATCAACAAGACAGCCTGCGCCAAATTCAAAGATGAAAACTTGGGATTCAGCGGAACAGAGATCACAGTGTCAGCCAGAACAACATCATCATTATGCAAGCCAGCTTTTTCCGGGCCGAAAAGAACGCCAACCTTCTGATATGATTGATCAAAAACGCGCATTTCCTTGGCCGCATAATGCGGGACTGCAACCGGTTTTGTCATATCCCGTGTTCGGGCCGTCGTGGCATAGACTTTATGCAGATCGGCAATTGCCTCTTCTGTCGTTTCGAAAACCTGTGCTTTTTCCAAGACCTCAATTGCACCTGCCGCTGATGCCTCTGCAGCAGGGTTCGGCCAACCGTCCCTCGGCTTTACAAGGCGCAATTCTGTTAACCCGTTGTTCAACATGGCACGGGTTACCATCCCTATGTTTTCACCAAGTTGAGGCTTGACCAGAATAATCGCCGGACCACCTGTGTTTGAAGGTTGAGCCAAATCCGGTTGCGTGGAATCAGTACCCGCCACTGTATTCTCCATTTTCGAAATCAAACCTTAGACTAAATGCTTTTGGGGTTTAAATGCTTTTGGCTTTTTCATGGAAAAGCTTCCATGTAATGCCATCATTAATCGCATTATAAGACGCATCAATGATATTTGGCGACACACCTACTGTTGTCCACCTACGTCCTGTGCCGTCCCCCGATTCAATCATCACACGGGTCACCGCGCGCGTTCCATCCTGTGGCGTTAGAATGCGCACCTTATAATCAAGCAGGACCATGTCCTCAAGTTCCGGATAGAACGGCAACAACGCTTTCCGTAGGGCACAATCCAACGCGTTTACCGGACCGTTACCAGTCGAGACTTCCATGATTTCATTCCCGCCAACGTCCAGACGGACTGTGGCTTCTGATTCAGTCACAAGGTTATGCTTTGCATCCCAGCGCCGATCATCCATGACCCGAAAGCGCGAAAGAGAGAAATATTTCGGCACTTCACCAAAGGCACGTCGTGCTAATAACTCAAAGCTGGCCTCAGCACCATCATAGGAATAGCCTTCGTATTCCCGATCTTTTACCCGCTGCAGCAAGGTTGTCATCTTGCCGTTATCCTGAACATCAAGATTGATATTCATATCCCTGAACATCGCCAAAACGTTTGAACGGCCTGCTTGATCCGACACGACAATATGACGCCTGTTACCAACATCCTCAGGATTTATGTGTTCGTAGGTCTTCGGGTCTTTCTCAACAGCCGAAACATGTAAACCACCTTTATGGGTGAACGCAGACTGTCCGACATAAGCAGCATTACTGGATGAAGCACGATTCAAGCGTTCATCCAACATATGAGAAACAGAGGTCAAACGCTTGAGCTGTTCATCACTAACACCAATGTCATAAGACGTTTTAAGCTTTAGTGATGGTATCAGCGAGACAAGATTTGCATTGCCACAACGTTCACCCAATCCATTAAGAGTCCCTTGAATTTGACGGGCACCTGCTTCAACCGCGGCCAGAGAGTTCGCCACAGCATTTTCTGTATCATTATGACAATGAATGCCAAGATGCGTGCCGGGAATTTTATCCGTCACCTCGCTGACAATCTGGCGAATTTCCTGCGGCAAAGTTCCGCCGTTGGTATCGCAAAGAACGATCCATCGAGCTCCAGCGTCGTACGCAGATAACAGGCAATCCATAGCGAATTGTGGATTTGCCTTGTAACCATCAAAGAAATGTTCCGCATCAAACATCGCTTCGCTTTTACGCGTTTTCAGAAAGGCAATGGACTCACCAATCATGTCGATGTTTTCTGTTCTTGGAATATCCAGCGCCACATCCACATGGAAATCCCACGTCTTGCCCACAATACAAACAGCATCCGCAGCCGAATTGACCAACGGCGCAAGTCCCGGATCATTTTCAGCGGATCGCCCGGGGCGGCGTGTCATTCCAAAAGCAACGAATTGCGCCGCTTTCAGATCGGGGCGTTCATTAAAAAACTCGTTATCCGTGGGATTGGCACCGGGCCATCCCCCCTCAACGTAATCAACGCCAATCGTATCCAATCCCATCGCAATCGCAATTTTATCAGCAACAGAGAAATCCACTCCCTGTGTCTGCTGACCATCGCGCAGCGTGGAATCAAATAGAAAAACGCGGTTTTCGTTTACGGATCCTGACGACATTTTATTACAAGTTTCTTTGTGAAATTGATTTATATCTGCTTTTGACCATACAGATACGAAAAGGTCAATGTTGCAGCCCTTGTAAACAAAGATCTTTCTTAGTGGTCATACAAATTTTCCAGGATAGAATTACAACTATAAAGATGTTACATATGCACATACTAAAACAGTGTTATTCAGTTAATATACAGAGTTAGGTTTTTATGACAGATTCCATAATTGTAACAGCCACCTGTGGCTTCAAGTAATCAAGAATTCTCCTGGAAATGGTTCTTATTCTCTTCAAAGGGCCGGATTACAAGATCAGATTATTGGTTACGATATTTTTTACCGTACCTTTTTACCTATATTGTACTTATCATTATCGACATTGCTTTAGGGACATTTGACGATGCTTCGGGATATGGCCTTATAAGCAGTATATTCATGCTGGTATTTCTATACTCATCTGTTGTTGTTCAGATCAAGCGATGGCACGATCGAGATAAGAAAGGTTGGTGGATATTTATCAATTTTATCCCTTTTATTGGTACAATTTGGGCTCTTGTCGAAAATGGCATATTAAAAGGAACAAAAGGTCCTAACCGCTTTGGTCCATCACGCTTGCCGGAAGAACAAGATATCAACGAAATTTTTGAATAAAGCCTTCATCGTTACTGCCAAAGCGTACAAAACAATAGAATCACAACTATAATAATGTTATACAAATCGCCAACTTAAATCGTTTTTAAGTTAGCTTATATTTTGTTCAATGAATCTGGGGGGATTTTTTTATGACAGATTCCACAATGACACAGCCACCCGTGGCTTCAGGTAGCCAGGACTTTTCCTGGAAATGGTTTTTACTTTCTCCAAAGGGACGTATTTCGCGGTCTGATTATTGGCTAAGATACGTTTTACCATATTTCATCATCAACATCGTCCTCATCGCTTTGGACTTTATGATTGGCACCTACAGCATCGAAGCTGGCGGTGGTTTATTTAGCACTATATTCGCAATCGTTGGCCTCTATCCTTCTATCGTCGTCCTCATTAAACGTTGGCACGATCGAGATAAAAGCGGCTGGTGGACCCTTATTATTTTTGTTCCAATCATCGGTGCTTTCTGGGTTCTTATTGAATGTGGCTTCTTAAGAGGAACAGCAGGTCCAAATCGTTTTGGCCCATCACGTTTCCCGGAAGAACAGAATATCAACGAAGTTTTTGAATAAAGCTTTTCATTGATCATAAAGCCCGTAGGATAAATGAGATCTTACGGGCTTTTTTTTTATGAGTCATAAACATGCCACAGCTTCTTCCCGACTTGTCATTACTTATTCCCTTCATTCTTGCGGGGATTGCCCTGAACTTAACGCCCGGCGTTGATATGGCCTATGTCCTGGCAAAAACAACTCATCAGGGCAAGAAAGCCGGGCTGTTGGCTGCTTTGGGAATTAGTTTGGGGTCAATGGTGCATGCCACGGCTTCCGCATTGGGAATATCAGCACTGCTCGCCGCCTCTGAAACCGCTTTTCTGACACTAAAAATTGCTGGTGCAATCTATCTTTTTTACATCGCCTATAAAATTCTAACCACCCCATCACAAAGCCCTACCAAAAACGGAAAACAATCACACTCACCCAGATATAAAAATGGTCGTATTATCATGGAAGGTGCTATGACCAACCTTTTAAACCCCAAAATCGGCCTTTTTATGCTCGCCTTTCTTCCTCAATTTATTGATGCAGCGCCTCAGGACGTGGTGTGGCAAACACTCGCCTTAGGACTTCTGTTTAATATCAACGGCTACATTGTTTTTGTTGTGCTTATCCTCTTTACCTCTTTCGCGGCAGCAAAGGTGAAAGCAAGTCAGCGTGTCAAAACATTGCTGCGTTGGGCGACGGCAACAATTTTAGGCGGCATGGCTATTCGTATTGCCTTTACGAATAACTAGCCCCACTCCCAAAAATCGAGATTTTTTCGAACAATTGTTATTCGGCATCTTTTTCCCAGGAATTTATGCTATGTCAGGGAAGTAAATCCCATAGCCTTAATGACCTGAAAAAGATCAATAGCTTGGCATTATTGGCACAAAAAATGCTGCATTATGCATACCTGTTCCTTAAGGAAAAAGCTTATGCATATAAACCTATTTCATAATATAAACAGAGCTAATGCCGCTCCAAGAGTTCCCCCCAAACTCTCGACGTACGATCACCCGCGATCAAGTGAAACGCCACCGACAAACCAGCCTAGATCACCAGACAAGGTTACCCTTTCGCAAGAAGCCTTGAAGGCACTACAAATTGACTATCGTTCTCAAGCAAACAATCCATCTGTAAAAGACAATGATAAAAAGATCAACTCACTGGAAAAATGGGTCCATAAAGCAGTCACAAAGACAGAAGCCAACAACGGAAAAATTCCCTTTGGCATGGAATGGAAACTGGAATACGTGAATAACCGGATCACAAAGGCCCTTAAGACTGATATTGGCCCCAATGGTCACACCTTAAATCTTACCGAAAACCAGCAAGAAAAGCTAAGCCGGATTAACAATATAATTAATGAGCTATTATCACCAACTTCGAATGACGAAAATGTAGCCAAGACAGAAACTTCAGTTGGCGAAAGCTCTTAAACTATCACGCTAGAAGAAAGCCTCTTTTATAAATCTCTTGAGCAGAAACAACATAAGACGTTAATAGAGATTGCACCTGAGGTTATTTTCGTCTCCAGGTCGTTCCTGTGGGGCTATCCAACAACTCAATGCCCTGAGCTGCCAGTTCATCACGAATGGCATCTGCACGGCGAAAATCTTTGGACTTTTTGGCCTCGATACGCTCTGCAATCAATGCCTCAATATTCTGGCTGTCATCACCCTCGCCCTTAAACCAGACGTCCGGGTCTTGCTGAATAATACCCAACAACTTGCCACCCGCCAAAAGCTGCCCTTTGAGCTGAGCGATAATCTTGCGGTTCTTTTTACGGTCGTCCGTGGTTTTATTCAGCTGCGTGGTAATGTCATGCAACACAGACAAGGCCAGTGGCGTATTCAGGTCATCTTTCAGAGCATCGAGAAAAGCGTCTGAAACCTCTTCGGTTGAGGCTTCAATCTTTTCAACGGCCTGTATAGCCCCATAAAAACGATCAAGCTGTGTCTTAAACTCAGCAACTTTTTCACGCGTGATGTCCAACGGCTGGCGATAATGACCAGACAACAGGGTCAAACGCAACGCTTCGCCGTTCAGACCTTCGTCCAGAAGTTGCCGAACGGTAAAGAAATTGCCAAGAGATTTGGACATCTTCTCGCCGTTGACCACTACATAGCCATTATGCATCCAGTAGCGAACATACGGTTTCTCATTGCAGCATTTGGACTGCGCAATTTCATTTTCATGATGCGGAAAGGTAAGATCCAATCCACCACCGTGAAGATCAAAAGTTTCACCCAAGTGAACGCGTGACATGGCAGAGCATTCGATGTGCCAGCCTGGACGACCTTTGCCCCAAGGGCTGTCCCAGCCAGGTTGTTGATCATTACTCGGTTTCCAAAGCACGAAATCAGCAGGGTCTTTTTTATAAGGGGCAACCTCAACACGGGCACCGGCAATCATATCCTCGCGATTGCGACGGGATAGCTTGCCATAATCCGCCATAGACTGAACAGAAAAGAGCACGTGGCCTTCAGCCTCATAGGCATGCCCTTTTTCAATCAGCTTTGCCGTCATGTCGATCATTTCCTGAATATGATCCGTTGCTCGAGGCTCAATATCAGGTGGAAGTGCCCCAAGTGCTGCCATATCATCATGATAGGCCTGCGTTGTGCGTTTGGTAATACTTTCGATCGGATCACCCGATTTCAGAGACGCTTCAATAATTTTGTCTTCAACATCTGTGATGTTACGGGCATAGGTCACATGTTCCGCGCCATATACGTAGCGTAGCAGACGTGCAAAGGTATCAAAGACAACAACAGGGCGGGCATTTCCAACATGCGCCAGATCATAAACGGTCGGCCCACAGACATACATGCGCACATTTTTAGGATCGATTGGCTCGAAATCCTGCTTTTCACGCGCAAGAGTATTGTGGACTTTAATCGTCATCGTCTTTTCCCGAAATCTAGGGGTTGAATATAGTGATTGTATAAAAGAAAGAGATTTATATTAAACCTCTTTCTTGGATATACACCAATAATTTTAAGCAATCGCTATAGCGACGACTATCATCACAGCCGTTATCAGGCTGTTTGCCCATTCAAGCGTGCTTCAGCACGTTCCCGTCCGATAACAGGCAGTAGCTGTGCCAACTCTGGGCCATGTTGCTGACCAGTCAAGGCTTTACGAAGCGGCATAAATAGCTGCTTACCCTTACGGCCAGTTTCATTTTTGAGAAGGGTGGTCAAAGCTTTCCATGTGCCCTGATCCCAATCTCCTGCAGGTAATTTTTTAGCCGCCAGTGTCAGAAATTCAGCATCTTCGTCAGCAATATCAGGTGTCACAGCACCTCGACAGATATCAAACCAGGATTGTGTATCAGACAATTTTTCGAGATTTGGGCGCACAACTTCCCAAAGCTCTTCATCAAAACCATCCTGCAAACGGGATTTGATAGATGCAAAGTCTGCATCATGCAGAACCTTGGCGTTCAAATGTCCCAGTTCAACAGGATCAAAGCGCGGTGTCGCACGACCAAAACGTGCGATATCAAACAGTTCGGTCAACGCCGCAGGCGTCTGACGAACTTCGATCGGATCAGGCGTGCCAAGACGTGCCAAATAGCTATTCAAAGCCATTGGCTCCAGCCCTTCTTCTTCACGAAGAGACCCAAGACTCAAACTACCAAGGCGTTTTGACAGGCCAGAACCGTCAGCACCAACCATCAGCGAAATATGTGCAAATTCTGGGACCTTGCCACCAAGTGCTTCGAATAGCTGAACTTGTACTGCAGTGTTGGACACATGGTCTTCACCACGCAACACATGCGTTACCTCAAGTTCAATATCATCAACACAGGATGTCAGCGTATACAAAGGCCGGCCATCTTCTCTGATAAGTACGGGATCAGTCAGATGTTGCCCTTCAAAATGAACGTCGCCGCGCACAAGATCTGTCCAATCGATATCCTTGTGCTCCAGCTTGAAACGCCAGTGAGCCTGACGTCCTTCAGCTTCGTATTTGGCAATATCTTCGGGTGTTAACTTCAGAGCTTCGCGATCATAGATCGGTGGACGACCAGCCTGTAACGCGATCTTTCGCTTTAGACCAAGCTCATCTGATGTTTCATAGCAAGGATAAAGACGACCATCTGCTTTCAGTTTTTCCGCTGCAAGCTCATAACGATCCATACGATGAGACTGAACAGCAAACTCATCCCACTCAAGACCCAACCACTTTAGGTCAGTTTGAATGGACTGTGCATATTCTTCTGTTGAACGTTCAGTATCCGTATCATCCAGACGAAGCAAAAAGCTTCCACCTGCTTTTTTGGCCATAAGCCAGTTCAATACCGCAATACGGGCGTTTCCAGCATGTAGGCGACCCGTTGGGCTAGGAGCAAAGCGTACTTTCATGAATTCGTCTTTATCTCTAATTTATCTGTTTGTAAGACCGCGAAATGCATTCGTGATCGGATAGCGTCTATCACGGGCAAGGTCGCGAATTGTCACGCGAACACCCGGCGCGGATTGACGGCGTTTATATTCTGCAAGGTCTAACATACGCCAGACCCGACGAACAGTGCTCTCGTCATATCCCCGTGCAAGAATATCTACAAGGGGTAATTCTTCTTCGATGAGGCATTCCAGAATACCATCCAACACATCATATTCTGGCAAACTGTCCTGATCTGTCTGATCAGGTTTTAACTCTGCAGAAGGCGGCTTGGTGATAATCCTGTCCGGCATCACAGCACCATCGGGTCCAAGAACGTCATCCGGCTTGTGTTCATTACGCCAGCGTGAAAGGGCAAAAACCTTGGTTTTATAAACATCTTTCAGGGCGTTATAGCCACCACACATATCACCATAAAGCGTTGCATAGCCAACCGACATTTCTGATTTATTGCCTGTGGAAAGCACCATAAAGCCAAGCTTGTTGGAAATCGCCATTAGCGTTAGACCACGTGATCTCGCTTGAATATTCTCTTCTGTTGTATCCGCCTCGGTACCCGCCATCACCGGAGCCAGCATTTCGTCAAAAGCCTTCATCGCCGGGCCAATGGAAATAGAATCGTACTTCACACCCAGAAGTTCAGTAGCAAGCTTTGCATCTTCCAAGCTTTCCCGAGATGTGTAGGGCGACGGCATCATGATACAACGCACCCGCTCCGGACCAATCGCGTCTACTGCGATTGCGGCAGAAAGCGCGGAATCAATCCCCCCAGACATACCAATGACAATACCGGGGAAACAATTCTTCCGGATATAATCACGAACACCCAGTACCAAGGCACGATAAATAGCGGCAAGTTCTTCTTCGGGGGCAACAGTCTGTGCCGGTTGGCATTCCCACTCCCCATCAGCATTTTTAAGCCATTCGGTCACCATAAAGTGCTCATCGAACATCGGGGCCTGTGCCTTGAGGCTACAATCCGCATTCAGAACAAAAGACCCACCATCAAACACAATGTCATCTTGTCCCCCAACCATGTTCAAATAGGCCAGCGGCAGCTCACATTCCTTGATGCGCTCTATGGCTAAAAGCTGGCGCGTATCTGTTTTTCCTGCGTTGAACTGGGATCCATTGATTCCAATCAACATCTCTGCACCAGCTTCGGCAAGTGTTTCGCAAACATCCGCATCCCACATATCTTCACAGATAAAAACACCAATACGGACACCACGGAATGAAAACGGTCCTGTCAAAGCACCCTGTTTGAAAACACGCTTTTCATCAAAAACACTATAGTCACAGAGAAAATGTTTTCCCTTCCATCCGACAAGGCTACCACCATCCAGAAGAACAGCGGCGTTATAGATTTCTGATCCAGTTGTCGTGAAGGCTTTCTTGAAAGGGTTTTCCTGTAGCTTTACATCGGGCATCGGCGCCCCAACCAGTATTCCCGGTCCACCATCAGCCGTATCTGCCATGAGGCTACGTAGTTCGGCTTGCGCTTCCAGCAAGAGTTCTGGCTTTAGAACAAGATCTTCCGGCGGATACCCCACCAAGCTGAGTTCTGGAGTAACCAGCAAATCTGCCCCGGCATCAGCAGCTTTCTTGCGGGCAGCACGAATTAGATCAGCGTTCCCACGGATATCGCCGACTGTCGGGTTCATTTGCGCAAAGGCAATTGTCAGTTTTTCGCTCATGTCAGCTTATTACCTCTATATATACAGGTATGGTAGCAGAGATACGTGCAGCCTCTTTATCTCAGAGAAGCTATATATACTCTTTATGAGTATATATAGCTTCTCTGAGAGCAAAAACAAGTTACAAGATGATGTAGGCAAATATTTCACTAACAAGATTGTTAATCGCAACAATAGCTCTCAGCTGTTGCCTGAATGCGTTTTACCATCGCGTGCAAACCATTAGCGCGATTTGGGCTAAGATGCTGTGAGAACTCTAGCCGAGCAAGGATATCATCGATATCAATCGACTTGATTTCCTGAGCCGTTTTATTGGAAAAAATCATTAAAAGAACAGCAACAAGCCCTCGTACAATGTGGGCATCACTATCAGCAATAAAGCTCAACTTCGGTGGTGTGTTCTCATCCACATTACAAACAAGCCACACTTGGCTGGTACATCCCTGCACACGTGAAGCTTCTGTCTTGAGAGCATCATCCATTGAGGGAAGCTTTCGCCCCATCTCAATGATATAACGATATCGTTCTTCCCAATCATCAAGGAATTCAAAGCTGTCAATCAGATCTTCGATGGATGTGTCTGATGATGCATCCTGAACCATTTCAGTCATTATTGCCTATTTACTTTCTAATCAGGAATTCGCGTCCAACCTTCACACGGGGGACGTTGTCATATTCTACAATATCAGCCGTTGCATAGGTTTCAGACCAACGATTAGGCAGATAACTTCCCGTGCCAACGACATCAAGTGGCGCCTCGGCCTCGGCCATCAAGCGGCATTTGGCCGGACTAAAGCCAGACGAGGCAACAATCTTGACCTTGGTAAAGCCCTCTTGATCCAATGCTTCACGCATTGTCCAGATTGCCGCAGCTGACACGCCCGGCCCCACCAGATAACGGAGTTCTTCTTCGTTTCGATAGCCACGGATTGCCCGTGGTACATTGCGTTCAAGCACCGCGTAAGAACTTGGCGGATCGAGTGTTTCTACAAAACGACTTCCTGCCGTATCCAGGCGAACAGACAACAAACCTTGGGCAGCACGCTTCGGAAAGCGACGGCAAACCGTCAAGGCATCTGTAATCTCGCGGGCAAAATAGTCCACAAGAACAGTCATAGGATCACCCGGAAAGGTCTCATCGAACATTTCCGCAGCTTTCAAAGTAGAACCCGCATAGCCAATCAAGGCATGTGGCATTGTTCCCATGCCACTATCCTGCCCAAAGTAGTGCGCGGTTGCATCTGTCGCATTACCAATGAAACCAATCGCCCCGTTTTTACGCTTGGCTCGATCAGCACCGACAGAAGCCGCATAGGCCATAATTTCGGCCATGTCTGTTCCGGCACAATGACGGGCATCCATTGCCAGAAAGGCAACAGAATGCAGATCAGAGCACATTGTAAAGGCATTGTAGGCAGCAACACAGGCAGGGCCAAGTCGCTGTAACAGCAAGGTTTCCAGATCAACCAAATGTCTGAGAGATCCGGTCAGGTACATAATGGGTTCACCCGCACCAACCCAGCGCCCTTCGGCATAACGAAGATCTATTTCCAGATCAAAATCACGCTTGCGCGCCATCTCTTCCAGCCACTTGATAACCAGACCGGGCGCGGACACAACAGGGCGGCGCATAAAGATGGCATAGGTCACCTTTTGATCGCCAAACTTTTCAACGACCTTTTTACTTCGGTTGAAATAATGGTCTGTCCAGGCTGTGATGTCTTTATCTTCAACAGGCCAGAGGGAGGATCGCTCCTCCCTCTGGTGCTTGTCCTGCTGATGTTTTTTATGTTCGCGTTTCTCTTGCGTACTATCAGGCATTAAGCTTACCCGCTAATCATCAGAACCTTAAGACGCTTGTGCCACAGGCGAAGATAAACGGCTTTCACGTTCTTCTTTCAGCTGTTCCGCAATCAGGAAGGCCAATTCCAAAGATTGGCTGGCATTCAAACGTGGATCGCAATAGGTGTGATAGCGTGCAGAAAGATCTTCATCTTTAATCGCCTGTGCGCCACCAATACACTCAGTCACATCCTTACCAGTCATTTCAAAATGAACGCCACCAGCATAGGTGCCTTCAGCTTTATGAACGGCAAAGAAATTACGAACCTCGGCCAATACACGATCAAATGGACGTGTTTTGTAGCCACTGGAAGACTTAATGGTATTGCCATGCATCGGATCACATGACCACACCACTTTTTTGCCTTCACGTTCAACAGCACGGATCAGCGCAGGAAGATGCTCTTCGACTTTGTCATGGCCCATACGAACGATCAGGGTCAGACGTCCCGCGTCATTGTTCGGGTTCAAACGATCAATAAGCTTCAGAAGATCATCAGGGTTTGACGTTGGACCACACTTCATACCGATTGGATTGTGAATACCACGCATAAACTCAACATGCGCTTCATCCAGATGCCTTGTACGGTCACCAATCCATAGCATGTGTGCAGAACAATCGTACCAATCACCGGTCAAGCTATCGACACGTGTCAGAGATTCTTCGTAATTAAGAAGAAGAGCCTCATGGCTGGTGTAGAAATCAGTTTCACTGAGCTGAGGTACCTTGTCTTCGGTCAAACCACAGGCTTCCATAAAGCCGATGGCTTCGTCGATACGTTGCGCCAAGGCTTCGTAACGGTCTGACTGTGCAGAGTTGCGAACAAAATCATGGTTCCAGTCGTGAACCTTGCGAAGGTTCGCAAAACCACCCTGAGCAAAAGCCCGTAACAGGTTCAATGTCGAAGCAGACTGATGATAGGCTTTGATCAAGCGCTCTGGATCGGGCACACGCTCTTCTTTGGTAAAGCCGATACCATTGATGATATCACCACGATAGCTTGGTAGCTCGATGCCATCGATTGTTTCTGTCCCGGCTGAACGCGGTTTGGCGAACTGCCCCGCCATACGGCCAACTTTAACAACAGGGCAAGCCGCCCCAAAAGTCAAAGCCACAGCCATCTGTAGCATTACCTTAAAGGTATCGCGGATATTATCGGGATGAAACTCGGCAAATGCCTCTGCACAATCGCCCCCCTGAAGCAGGAAGGCGCGGCCTTCGGCCACTTCACCAAGTTGTTTACGTAGTCTGCGTGCCTCGCCTGCAAAAACCAGTGGCGGTTGGCCCGCCAAGGTTTTCTCCACGGAATCTACAACAGCAGAATCCGGGTATTCGGGCACTTGCCGAATATCCTTGGCGCGCCAGGAATTAGGTGTCCATTTCGCGCTCATTTACTATACCTCTAAATTACACAATATAATTTCACGTTTGACAGTTTTAATCGTCTTTTCTGTCCTTTACCAGCACAAAGCCTTACTTATCTTATATATTCATCAAAAATACATATCTCGGGCATATACGCAGCACAGAAGATACTCTCGATATAGGCATTTATTATTCGAATTTCACCAGAATTTCATTTGCGATAAAGCCTATTGATGGTTAATTGATAGCGATTCGCATTTATAGCTACTGTCATTTGAAACAGTTCAGGCGGCGGGCTATAAACTTGGATCAAACATTTGCCAGATTTAAAAATCACACCGCAATAAATCTACACGAGACATTTACTCAAGTAGTTAGCGGTTAGAAGCTAAGGGTCATTAAATGAGCGAGAAACAGATCCGCAGATTATTACGGGTAATCATTCCGCTGGCGATCCTCCTCTACTTTATCCCTCTCTTGACCATAGCCTTTATCATTATGGGGCTTCTGGATGTCGGACGCCATCATCAGGTTACCGCAGATCTGGCAAAGAAATATTTTACAGGTAATGGCATGCTTACCTGGGCCTTGTCACCAATCAATCTGTTCCTTGATCTCATTTCTGATCGGAACAGATACGTATACAAACTGGATGATTTTCCCGAAGGACACCGCAACGAAATCGCAAGTGTCCTGAAAGAATTTGATGATAATAAAGAAGAAATCATCAACGACATTCGGGCACAGCTAGGTGGTGAGAGCCGTGGCATGCTGTTTTACAAATGGTATGGCAAAAACACCAATGATGCCGTTCCTGCCTTTAACAAGGAATTTACCTATATCAAAACCATTGGCGTGTCTGTTTTTAATAAAAAGAAATCGACGTCACTGCATTTCGGCCCCTTACGCCTGACACTACGTGTTCTTTACAATCTGACACCGATTAAAAGCGATAATATCTATATCGAAGTGGATGGCAAAAAACACTACTGGCATGATGACCCACTTTTTATTTTTGATGACACAATTCAACATCAATCCATCAATGAAGAAGATCACGAACGCTATTGCGTCTTTGTTGACGTTCTGCGTCCTTCAGTCTTCACAGGGCTTCAAAACGTCTTTATGCAAATCATGCAGACAGTCTTTATTAACTTTAATGGCATTTTCTACAAAAACTGGACCTTCCTTAAATAGGTAGAAGGTCCGAAAACTTCATAAAAAAAACCAAACGTAAAGGGCTGCACGAATCTCGCGCAGCCCTTTTTAAGTCAATCACTACCAGCGTAACTTTAAGTTTATTTCTTCACAGGCTCACGCATGGTAACAAATTCTTCCGCAGCCGTTGGATGTATTCCCACCGTTGCGTCAAACATATCTTTCGTCGCCCCGGCTTTAATAGCAACTGCAAAGCCCTGAACTATTTCAGGTGAATCAGCCCCGACCATGTGAAGCCCAACAACCTTCTTGCCATGTTTTTCAACAATCAGCTTCATCAAAGCTCTCTCGTCGCGACCGGATAGAGTGTGTTTCATGGGGCGGAAAGAAGATTGATACACGTCAACATCACTATAACGATCCAATGCCTGTTCTTCGCTCAGGCCAACCGTACAAACCGGAGGATGACTAAAGACAGCTGTTGCAACATTATGGTGATCCATCGCACGTGGCTTGCCCTTGAAGGCTGTATCAACAAAAGCCATTGCTTCTTGAATGGCAACCGGTGTCAGGTTGATCCGGTCAGTTACATCACCAACAGCATAGATATTTTTTGCTGTCGTCAGGGAAAACTCATCAACCCTAATTGCACCCTTGCTGTTTAGCTCAACACCAGCCTTTTCAAGGCCAAGCCCTTCGACATTAGGTTTACGTCCTGTCGCCGCAAAAACAGCATCTACTTCGACCTTGCGACCATCAGAATAGGTAACTTCCAATCCACCGTCTGTTTTTTCTATATTCTCAATCGTCAGATTAAGTTCTAGCGCAATTCCTTTTTTTGTCATCTCGGTGCCGAGAAATTCCCGAACGTCACGGTCAAACCCACGTAAAAGCGCATCACCGCGATAAACTTGTGTTACTTCAGAACCAAGGCCATTGAAAATACCGGCAAACTCGACAGCGATATAACCACCACCATAGACAATCACCCGCTTGGGCAACTCATCCAGATGAAAAGCTTCGTTAGAGCTGATCGCATGTTCCCAGCCTTTTCCTTCCGGGAAAACAACGTGCCCACCAGGCGCCAATAAAATTTTGTTCGCAGTAAAGGTCTGATCGCCAACACGCACCGTATGCCGATCGTCAAGAACAGCACGCCCGTCATACCTTGTCACATTTGCATTCTTTAAAATGCTCTTATAAATGTCCTCAAGGCGATCAATCTCTTTATCTTTATTGGTAATCAACGTTTTCCACTCAAAAGAACTATCACCAACGGACCAGCCAAATCCGGCAGCGTCTTCGAATTCTTCATGGAAATGGCTTGCATAGGAAAAGAGTTTCTTGGGAACACATCCGCGAATAACGCATGTTCCGCCATAGCGATACTCTTCTGCCAAGGCAACTTTAGCCCCTGTGGCTGCGGCCATTCGTGCACCACGAACACCACCGGAACCTCCACCGATCACAAACAGATCGTAATCATATTGAACATCATCATCGTGATAGGTCGGCATGCAACAGGCTCCTGAAAGATAAAGCTATATTATTGATACTATAGTTGTTTAGCATAATTCTTGCTCTAGGCGTGAAGAGTGAAATGTAGATTTCTCTACATGAACGATGAAACAACCCGCGAGATACTAGAGCAGAAAGAGTTTAAGCTAAACGACTATAAATACTTAGGACAGACTAGATAGAAATAAAAGGAACGAATTTAAAGAGTGGGCAATCATGTTATCTATAGAAGGAATAGGTAACTCACCTTACGCCTTCCATAACTCACTAATTTTTATACATATTTCAAATATCACAAGATCGTGACAAGGTAATAGCTTTCGAAAAAGCTATAAACAAATCATCTCAATTATTACTTCTCAGTAAGGTAACCTGCTCATGAGGTTTTATAGATACGCCTTTGTTATTATCCCCCTCTTCTATGTGCCAGCACTTGCACACAGTGAAGAAAGAAAATTATCTGGTGATGAAATAAGGCAATATCTTATGGGTAAAAAAAGTTGTTCATCGCCAAGGTGCTTCCAATGGTTTCGAACAAACGTTCCATGTCTCGGGCATAACCCACTATCAAGCAAGAGGGAGAGAAACCGAGCAAGGGAAATGGAGTATTCAAGCTGATCAGTATTGTTCTCAGTGGGGACCTTTTGGATGGACTTGCTATCCCCAAGGCAACCTCATAACCTGGATATCCAAGGAGGGTACGCTTTATAAAGGCCGGATCACAGAAAAATAAAGGTCACAACAAAGGGCCAATGAAGAGGTAACTATGCAGGAAACGCCTCCCATCTATCGCCAGCACTTCTAAAAAAACCACTACAGCTTGACAATAACCTTACCTTGGTTCGTTCCGGCCAGTAGGCTTTCCAAGCCTTTAGGTGCAGACGATAATCCATCAAAAACCTCTTCGCTAAAGCTCAATTGACCGTTTTTGAATAGGGGCAAAAGTCCTGACACAGCTTCGGAGAGACGGTGCATATGGTCAAAAATCAGGAACCCCTGCATTTTGGCGCGCTTAACTAACATGGTTCGCGATACCCGTGGGCCATTTACTTGATCGGGAGAAATGCCGATTACGCCACACACTGTCATTCTCGCCCCAATATTAAACAGGTTCGTGACAGCATCAGTAATCGGACCACTGACATTATCAAAATAGACATCAACACCATCAGGACAAGCTTTGGCAAGATCACCCGCCAAATCTGTTGTCGTTTTGTAGTTCAATGCAGCATCATAACCAAATTCCTTGAGGCATCGCGCAGCTTTTTCATCACTTCCCGTAATACCAACAGTGCAACAACCTCTGGCTTTGGCAATTTGTCCAACCATCGATCCCACAGCCCCCGCAGCCGTCGAAACGACAACAGTCTCCCCTTTTTTGGGATCACCAATTTCGGTTAATCCAAACCATGCTGTTGCACCTGTCATCCCCAGTACGTGCAGGTTTATAGACAAAGGACCATCCGAGGGATCAACCTTGCGCTCAATATCCGAACCATCACTTACCGCAAATTCCTGCCACCCAAACAGCCCATAGACAAACTCACCAACGGCATAATCAGGATGCTTGCTATCAACTACCTCACCCACTGCAAAACTACGCATCACCGAGCCAATCTCAACCGGGGGAATATAGTTCGGCATATCCGTGACCCACCCACGCATTGCAGGATCAACAGAAAGATAATGATTCTTGATCAGAAATTGACCATCAGACAAAGGCAGAACCTGCCCTTCTTCCAATTGAAAAATATCATCCGAAATTGTTGGGCTTGGACGAGCTGCCAAAACAAGTTTATTATTCTTCATAGGAATACCTTTATCGGGGAATGCCTTTATCGGTTTGTTTCAGCTACTATAAATTTAGAACACAGATATTAAACAAAAAAATAACCTGCCACTGTAAACAACAATGACAGGCTATAAACCAAAACAAGATTGTATCTTTATTTGATCTGCTCAAAAACAAAGCGATAACTGACAGGAATTGCCGTTGAAATTGAGCTCAGCTCCATAATCTCTCGCAAGATTTCAACACCACCTTCCAGATTGAACTCTTCCGCATCAAGCATCACAAGCAAATCCGGCTGCACCATAATCCGTGTCGGGCTAAGGCGTGTCACCACAACTGAACTTGTAATTTCACTCTCAACACCCGCAATTGACACACTGGTATCAACGTCTTCCAAAATCTTCACTTCGCCTGACTTCAAGTTTGACAAAGAAGCCATATCCACATCCATGGCAAGTGATGCCTGCGGCCATGAAGCGATTTTAAAGACATGTTCTTTGAGGCGATCATTTCGAATATCAATACCTGTCTGGACAGAAGCCAATTCAATCTGAATTGTCGCCTTTCCCTCAGCATTCACACCGCCCTTTAAGTCAGAGAAGTAATTACTCTCCCCGACAGATGCCTTCTTGATAGAGCCAAAACTTAATCGCGAACTATCATTATCAAGTTGCCAGTCACTGGCCGTCACCTTCAAAGGCAATAAAATCAAAGCCAAAGTAAATAGAAAATTGATTGTATATTTTAACATTATAAAAGCCTTAAATTTTGTTAGTCCTGATTATAAAACACGCAAGAGCAACTTTTATTCATGACTAAAGAGGTTTTGTTTCAAATTACCCCTCTAACCCCATATTAATATACTTGATCTCCAGATATTCCTGAATGCCGTATTGACCTCCTTCACGACCAATCCCAGACTCTTTAATGCCCCCAAAAGGTGTCGCTTCGGAAGATAAAGTCCCCGAATTAGCCCCAATCATGCCGTAATCCAAAGCTTCTGATACACGCCATACCCGTCCAACATCACGGGAAAAGAAATAGGCCGCCAAGCCATAGCGTGTGGCATTCGCCAGCTCAATAGCTTCGTTCTCATGCTCAAAACAGTAGAGCGGCGCGATCGGGCCAAAAATCTCTTTATGGAAAACCTGCATATTTTCAGTAACACCCGTCAGCACTGTTGGTGCATAGAACTGATCGCCAAGAGCCATTGTCGTCCCTCCGACAAGTGCCTTCGCGCCCTTGGACAAGGCATCACGGACCAAGCCATCAACCTTATCAATGGCTCGGTCGTCAATAAGTGGCCCCAACTCCACGCCTTCGCCCTGGCCAGCACCAACCTTTATTTCTTTGACAGCCTTGGCCAGTTTTTTCGCAAAGGCATCATAAACACCTTTCTGGATCATGATCCGGTTGGCACAGACACAGGTTTGCCCTGCATTGCGAAACTTGCTTGCTAACAGGTGCTTTACCGCAAGATCAAGATTGGCATCATCAAAAACGATAAAAGGCGCATTCCCACCAAGTTCCATAGAAACCTGTTTCACGGTCAAGGCACACTTTTCCATCAGTACCTTGCCAACAACAGTTGACCCGGTAAAAGAGAGTTTGCGAACCGCATGGTGGGATGTCATTTCATCCCCGATTTCACCAGCCTTGCCCGTCACAACGTTAAAGACCCCATCTGGTAAACCAGCTCGCTGGGCAAGAACAGCCAGCGCCAGAGCAGAGTATGGTGTCTGTGGTGCCGGCTTCACAACAACGGTACAGCCCGCAGCCAAGGCGGGTGCACACTTGCGCGCAATCATTTGCGCCGGAAAATTCCATGGTGTAATCGCCGCAACAACACCAATTGCCTGTCGAATGGTCAGAAGCTGTTGATCGCGACGTCCAGCCGGAATTGTTTCGCCATAGATCCGTTTAGCTTCTTCAGCAAACCATTCGATATAGCCAGCAGAGGACTTTATTTCGCCTCTGGCTTCGTCAAGTGGCTTTCCCTGTTCGGCTGTCATAATCCGGGCCAGATCATCCTGATGCTCCAACATCAGATCGTGCCAGCGCCTCAAAACATTAGCGCGCTCTTTTGCTGTTTTAGCCTTCCAGCTTGCAAGTGCTTCTTTCGCACTTTCTATAGCCCTTCGCGTTTCTCCTGCCCCCATCCAGGGCATTTGCCCCAACTCATGTCCTGTTGCCGGATCATATACAGACGCTGTTCTTTTGGAATCCGCATCAACCCATTCCCCTGCAATAAAGGCCTGTTGTTGCAAAAGTGATTTATCCCGCAAAGAAAGAGGCATGACGAATGTCCTAAAGCATGAGGCAAACCCAACATAAATTTCGGTTCAACACCATAATATAGATCTATGAATAAGATTGAACGCTATCCAAGCCATCTGTCAGGTACAAGTACCAATTCTGACTTTCTCTCTTTGTCAGGGGACATTGTTCTTTTTGTTTCAAATGGTTTAAGTCCTGCTTTGGCCTACCACCAATCTGTCGTACATAGACCTTGATGACAGAAATCAAATCGTCAAATAATAAAAGTAGTGATCGGTCTCGCGTTCAAATCCGAAAGATTCGTAAAGTGCCTGCGCTTTCGCGTTAAGAATATCAGTTTCAAGCAAGATACCTTTGGAATTCACCTTTTCCCCGTGATCACGAGCAGCCGTTAACAGCTTTCTGGCAACCCCTTGTCCGCGCGCTTTCTCATGCACAAACAGATCATTCAAGATCAAATCTCGTCTGAGAGAAACAGAAGAAAATGTTGGATAGATCTGAGTGAAACCAAGAATATCACGTTCACTGTCCTGTGCATAAAACACGACAGATTCAGAACTGGCCTGACGCGCGGAAAGAAAATCTTCGCAGGCTTTAAGATCACTTTCCTGCCCATAAAACTGACGGTAAAGATCAAAACATTCCACAACTTTATGAATGGTCTGTGTATCGGCTTGCAAGATCTCTATTGTCATTTTATCGCTCTAGCTTTGTGATGCCAGAGCATTTTATAGAGATATTTTCAAAGGACATCAAAGGCTAAGATAATAATAACGTCGCTCTTTATCATGTTTAAAGCCCAGACCTTTATATAGTTTTTGGTATATAATTTTTGGGCTTTTTATTATCCAACTCTGTCGCAAGCAAAGTTCCTTTGGAATTTAGCCTGACCACGTGTTTTTATGACCCCTAATACGATTATTCAACAGTCACCGACTTCGCAAGATTTCTGGGTTGATCCACATCTGTCCCCTTTAACACAGCCGTATGGTAAGCCAGAAGCTGAATGGGGAGGGCATAGAGGATCGGCGCAACAAAGGGATCAACCCTTGGCAAGACAACGCTGTGTTTGGCGATATCTCCGGCCCGGGCAACGCCCTCTTCGTCAGAGAACAGAATGATTTGTCCGCCACGCGCATGGACTTCCTGAAGGTTGGAAATGGTCTTTTCCATCATCGGGCCGCTCGGGGCACAGGCAATAACCGGAACGTTTTCATCAATCAAAGCAATGGGACCATGCTTCATTTCACCCGCCGCATAACCTTCGGCATGAATGTAGCTGATTTCCTTGAGCTTCAATGCTCCTTCCATCGCCATGGGATAAAGATTACCACGGCCAAGATAAAGCACATCGCGCGCTTCACTGACATCAGCAGAGATTTTACGAATAGCGTCATCCGTATTCAGGATTTCAGTAATCCGTGAAGGAATTTCAGTCAAAGCCGAAGACAGCTCGGCTTCGCGTTCCGGCGAAATGGTTCCTTTGGCACGGCCAATACCAATAGCAAGGCAGGCAAGAACGGTAAGCTGTGTGGTAAAGGCTTTGGTCGATGCCACGCCAATTTCAGGTCCGGCCAAAGTAGGCAACACCATATCTGATTCACGGGCAATGGTCGATTCAGGCACATTGACAACAGAGATGATCTTTTGCCCCTGTTCCTTGGCATAGCGAAGCGCAGCCAGGGTATCAATTGTCTCACCGGATTGAGAAATAAACAGGCTGACACCATTTTCTGGCAAAGGAGCTTCGCGATATCTGAACTCGGACGCAATATCAACTTCGACCAGCTGACGGGCTTCCTGCTCTAGCCAATATTTAGCAACCATCCCCGCCAGAGATGCCGTCCCGCACCCGACAATGGTCAAACGGGAAATATTGGCTAAATCGAACGGAAAATCCGGCAGTTGAATTGAACGCGCCAAGGGATTAAAGAAAGTATGCAGCGTATCCCCAACCACTGCTGGCTGTTCATAGATTTCTTTCTGCATGAAATGGCGATATTGGCCTTTGCCAATCATGGCACCGGACACAGCAGTCTGAACAACTTCACGGTTCAAAAGGTTTCCGGCAAGATCCCGGATGGTCGCGCCATTATTATCCAGAACGACCCAATCCCCTTCTTCAAGATAGCAAATTTGATCGGTCAGGTGAGAAAGCGAAAGAGCATCAGAACCCAAGTACATCTCGCCATCACCATAACCAACAGCCAAAGGGCTACCACGACGGGCGCCAATCATCAGATCCTCACGACCGGCAAAAACAATTGCCAGAGCAAAAGCCCCTTCAAGACGCTTCAAAGTCGTGTGGACAGCATCTTCGGGTGACAAACCATCCTTCAGATAATTTGTGATTAAGTGCACCACAACTTCGGTATCGGTCTCAGTTTGAAAAACTTGCCCCTTGGCATCCAGTTCCGCACGAAGTTCCTGAAAATTTTCGATAATACCATTGTGTACCAGCGATACTTTGTCACTGGCATGAGGATGAGCATTGATTTCATTCGGGCGACCATGTGTTGCCCAACGGGTATGACCAATTCCTGTCATACCGATAATAGGGTCTTCTTCGACACGGTTTTGTAAATTAATCAGTTTACCCTGAGCGCGACGTCTTTCCAGACCGCCATCAACCAGTGTCGCAATACCCGCGGAATCATATCCGCGATATTCCAAACGCTTTAAACCATCTAGTAAGAGAGGGACGACAGGCTTTGTGCCAATAATACCAATAATGCCACACATAATGCTTTAGCCTTTTTTCTCTTCTTTAATCTTTTTGCGACTGGCGCGGAAACTTACCCCGGCACCGGCCTTGTCAATCAATCGTCCCCGTACGACAGCCATGGCATCGTCAGAAACTGATTTTGTAACGGTCGATCCAGCCCCGACAATTGCGCCTGCACCAATATCAACAGGGGCAACCAGCGCCGTGTTCGAACCAATAAAGGCGCCTTCACCAATAGAGGTCTTCCATTTATTGAAACCGTCATAGTTACAGGTAATCGTTCCTGCACCAATATTAGCTTTGTCGCCAACTTCGGCATCACCAATATAGCTCAGATGATTGGCCTTGGCGCCTTTACCAAGAACAGCATTCTTGGTTTCAACAAAGTTACCAACCTTACCGCCTTTTCCGATCACTGTGCCCGGGCGTAATCGTGCGTAAGGGCCAATTGCAGCCCCCTCATCAACAATGGCACCTTCAAGATGACTAAACGCTTTGATGTGACAGTTATCCGCAATAGATACCTTTGGCCCAATAAACACAGATGGTTCTATAATGATATCCCGCCCAAACTCAGTGTCCGTTGAAAGCCATGTCGTATCGGGGTCCATTAAGGTAACCCCCTGTGCCATGGCCTTCACCCGCAAGCGTTGTTGTAAAATACCTTCGGCAACCGCAAGCTCCTGGCGGGAATTAACCCCCATGACTTCTTCTTCGCTTGCCTCAACCGAGCGGGTATCCAAACCTTCCGCATAGGCAAAGTCAAAAATCACCGGAAGATAATATTCACCTTGGGCATTGTTGTTATCCAGCTGATTGATCAACTGATGTACTGTAGATCCCTCGCCCAGCAAAATCCCGGCATTGCACAGATCAATCGCGCGTTCTTCCTCAGTCGCATCAGCATATTCAATAATGCCCATAACGCGGCCATCACTATCCTGCTTAACCCGGCCATACCGCCCGGCATCTTCAGGACGAAAAGCAAGGCCGATAAGCTTGGGTCCATTTTCGGCACATCGTTGCGTTCGCATGATTTGATAGGTTTCTGGTTGAATAAGCGGTGTATCCCCAAAGATCACCATAATATCGGCCTGATCATCCTGATCACAGAAACCATCCAGAGCAGTAAAGGCCTGTTTTACTGCATGCCCTGTTCCCAAGCGATCAACTTGAACGACCGTCTTATGAGGTGCCGCCGCTTTTTCTACAGCCTGAGCATTCGGGCCAACGACAACCACAATGCGGTCAGGGGAAAGCGCCTCAACGCCATCCAAAACATGTGACAACATCGGTTTTTCTGCCAGACAGTGAAGAACCTTTGGCAAATCTGATTTCATTCGAGTGCCCTGGCCAGCAGCCAACACAATCACAGCGAGTTTACGTTTGGTCATCAATCTCTAATATTCATCAACCTCGGGGGTCCCAAGGATCACAGTTGATTAAATGTTTTCACAGTGCTTACCCCCTGCCCCTCTTGGGATCAACCATTAGAATATGTCCTAACAATAAAATCAGGCGAAAATATAGCGAGCAAAAACTGACACAGAAGAAATTACAGCTCAAATCACCTTTTATTTCTGTGTGTTACACAATGTTTCGATTTATTACAGAGTTTCAATTTATTGCAGCACAATAATTTCTATAACTTTCTCAGATTGAGAATGGAGAGTTCTTGTAGAAAAGGATAATCCTGTTTAGCTTTTGCCAGTGAGTTAACCGCATAATATACCAACTATCAAAGCAAACTTAATTATCATGACCAAACGCAATGTCCTTGTCTTCGATCTGGACGGAACACTAATCGAAAGCGCGCCCGATCTTGCTTTATCTTTGCAAATCCTCTTGAAAAGCGAAGGACGTCAAAAACCAAACCTTATCGAAGTTCAGTCAATGATTGGTGACGGCGCAACAAAACTGGTTGAACGCGGTTACGCCGCAACGGGGTCTGCTCTTTCAGAAAATGAACTGAAAGGAAAAGTCAAAAAATTTCTCGAAATCTATTCAGAAAACCTGGTGGTTGAAACTCATCTTTACGAAAACTGTCGTACTGTACTCTCAAACCTGAAAGTAAAGGGCTGGAAACTTTTAATTTGTACAAACAAACCCTATGCACCAACTTTGGAAATTATGAACAAGCTCGACCTTAATCATCTATTCGACAAAGCTGTTGGCGGCGATAGCTATGCTATAAAAAAGCCCGATCCTGATCACATCGTTAAACTTCTGGATGAAACAGGGGCAAGTACAGAACAGGCTATTATGATCGGCGATGGCGTCAATGACGTACTTGCCGCAAAAAACGCACAAATACCGTCAATTCTTTTCACCCATGGTTATGGTACCGAGGCCGCGAAAGCACAAAACCCTGATATTGTCATCGACACTTTTCTTGAACTTGAAGACGCCATTAACAGGCTTGCATAAAACTGCGACATTACCGCACGCACCAACAAAATTACGATGAAAAAACTCGTCAGCAGGATAAAATTGAGCATAATCAATTCTTAAACAGATCTATTGGTCTAAGTTGCAACAAGACAGCTAGCCAAAATTTCTTTAATGTTTAAGGTTCGCTAAGTTATTCTGGACATAGTGTTTAATCGACAGAACTAAACGACGTATACAATTCAGGAGAGAGTAATTATGGCAAAAATCGCCACCATGGCCTTGGGCCTTGTTATTGGATTAGGTCTTAGCCTTAGTGCCGCCCAAGCTGGCGATGCTGCCGCGGGCAAGAAAGTTTTCAAAAAATGTAAAGCTTGCCACACTATCGATGCAGGCGGGAAAAACAAGGTTGGGCCGAATATTCACGGCATCGTTGGCAAAGCCGCCGCATCCGTAGAAGGATATAAATATTCCAAGGCGATGAAGGCATCTGGCATAACATGGACAGAAGAAAATCTCGCAGAGTTCTTTAAAAAACCTAAGAAGTTCATACCAAAAACAAAGATGTCTTTTGGTGGCCTGAAGAAAGACAAACAGATTGAAGATCTTATCGCGTATCTAAAAGAGAACAGCTAAATTTCTCTCGTGCCATTACACACGAAACCCGGGCTTCTGAGCTCGGGTTTTTGTTTATACAGCAATTATAACAATTGCTCGCGCGCTATCACGTGTTCGCGAGACCTTACAGACAAATTAACTTTTCTCTCCCATGATAGCCTTATCAATAGTGCAGGTTTAAACCTCAAATACTCTGAGGCAAGCCATATAACAAATGAAAGCTGCCTAATCAGCTTCAATCAGGAGAGAATAACTTTGTCGATATTTACACGTAACAAATTTTTTGCTCTTGCAATGAGCCTTACCGTAGCCTCATCACTTTATCCGGGACAGGCTGCCGCAGGGGATGCTGCCGCGGGCAAGAAGGTTTTTAACAAATGTAAAGCTTGTCACACGGTAGGAAAAAGCAAAATTGGGCCCGATCTGGCCGGGTTATTTGGCCGTCCTGCCGCCAGTGTCGAAGGGTACAAATATTCCAAAGCCATGAAGGCATCAGGAATTACATGGACGGAGGAAAATCTGGCTAAATTCCTGAAGAAACCAAAGGCATTTGTCCCGAAAACCAAAATGTCTTTCGGCGGCCTGAAAAAAGAAAAACAGATTGAAGACCTACTGGCTTATTTGAAAGAAGCCACTGCTCAGTAATCACGAGAAGCAAGCAATACGACATCCTTCTCGTTGAATTGAAAACTGATACTTTAACAAAGCCAGCTGTATCACTCAGCTGGCTTTGTCATTTTCTTCCTTTTTTCTGCCATTTACTTGTCACGTGACATTCTTTGGCCTTATCTGCGAAGTATGCTATGAAGCCTGTACATTTTTTTGTATTATCGCTTAATTCTTGAAATATTTAAGATTATTTCACTTAAAAACGAAGGATTAAGCGGTCTTACTCAACTATTCGTTAACCTTAAACAGGCAAGCTAAGTTTAACTATTAAGGTCAACAGATAGATCATGTGATTTTACATCAAGGCCCTACACTCCCTTAGGGTCTTGAATACTGTTTTTCGGGGGAAACGGGGATAGAATGAGTTCTGAGAATACAGCGAGCAAACCCAAGAGTGGTAAAAAGGTTTCCGCAAAAGAGAAAAAAGCCGACGAGCAAGCCAAGCAACAAGCTACAGATGCACTGAAAGCTTCGGAAGTGATCGAAGGCGGCGTCCCACCTAAAGCTGAATGGCAAGTTGATCCTGGCTCTGTAAACTTCGAAGATCCACTGCTTGAATGTGTATACATGCTGGCCTCAATGATGCAGAGACCTATCTCGGTCGAAGCATTGAAAGCCGGACTTCCGCATAGCGATGCACATTTCACACCTGATCTGGCAGTGCGCGCCGCAGAACGAGCAGGTTTAACAGCAAGAACCGTTCGCCGGGCAACAATCGAAGACATTCAGCCGGTGACGCTTCCCTGTATTGTCCTGCTTAAACAAGGCGGAGCCTGTATTCTTCTCAACTACACCAAATCCGGCAAGGCTAATATCGCCATTCCTGAAGGGCGCGGTCAGAAAGAAATTACAGTCGCCGAACTGCAGGAACAGTACACTGGCTATGCCATATTCGCCCGAACTGAATACAAGTTTGATTCACGTGCATCGGATATTCAGCTAAAGAAACCCAAAGCATGGTTCTGGGGAACACTACTTAAATTCTGGCCGATCTACAGCCATGTCATGTTGGCATCCATTTTGATCAACCTGTTCGCTATCGCCAGCCCTCTGTTCGTCATGAACGTTTATGATCGCGTTGTACCAAATGGCGCCAGTGCAACCCTTGCCGTTCTGGCAATCGGGGTGACAACTGTCTTCCTCTTTGAATTTGTAATGAAAAACCTGCGAACATATCTGGTTGATGTCGCAGGTAAAAATGCTGATGTTATCATCGCCAGCCGCCTGCTTGAGCAGCTTATGGCAATGAAACTTTCCAGCAAACCCCCATCAACCGGGGCCATGGCAAACAACCTTCGTGAATTTGAATCACTCCGTGACTTCTTTACATCCGGTACTCTGGTTGCGCTGATCGATTTACCTTTTATTTTCCTCTTTATCTGGATTATTTCGGTTGTCGCAGCTCCGCAAGTTGCTGTGATACCATTGATTGTTGTACCGCTGGTCATTCTCGTCGGCGTATTTCTTCAAATTCCCTTGCGGAAAGTTATTGAAAAAACCCACAAGGAATCCAGTCAAAAGCATGCTCTGCTGGTTGAAACAATTGATGGTCTTGAGACGATCAAAACAACAGCAGCAGAAGGGCGCATTCAGCGTTCGTGGGAACGCTTTGTCGGCTTGACAGCAGACTCAGCAGGTAAAGCAAAACTGCTTTCCGGTATTTCAACAACCTTTGCACAATTGGCTATTCAGATGACAACTGTTGTTGTTGTTATCGTGGGTGTCTTTTTGATTATTGAAAAAGAGATGACCATGGGTGCCCTTGTTGCTTCCAGTATGTTGAGCGGGCGTGCTCTTGCGCCTCTTGGTACCATTGCGGGTATGCTCACAAGGCTTCAACAATCACGTGTCGCCTTGAAGTCACTTGATAACATCATGAGCTCGGAAGTAGAGCGTTCCGAAGATAAAACGTATCTTCACCGCCCGCGACTGAGTGGTGAAATTGAACTCAAAAAAGTAACCTTCAATTATCCGGGGCAGGAAATAAAAGCACTGGATAACGTGAGTCTCAAGATCAAACCGGGTGAACGTGTTGGTATTCTCGGGCGTATCGGGTCCGGCAAATCAACCATCGCACGTCTATCACTGGGGCTTTACGATCCAACAGAAGGTTCCGTTCTTGCTGACGGTACTGATATTCGACAGATTGATCCCGCTGATTTACGCAGAAACATCGGGTATGTTTCACAAGATAACTATCTCTTCTTTGGGTCCGTAAAGGAAAACATTTCTTTTGGTGCTCCACACGTAGATGACCAGACAATTCTGCGCGCCGCATCCCTTGCAGGTGTCACCGATTTTCTGAAAACGCATCCACATGGATTTGACCTTCAGGTCGGGGAACGTGGTATGTCCCTTTCAGGTGGCCAGCGTCAAGCCGTTGTTATTGCCAGATCGTTGCTTCTTGATCCACCAATTCTGCTGATGGATGAACCAACAAGTGGTATGGACAACTCGTCAGAAGCTGCGTTCAAACAACGCCTGTCAAAAGCTGTTATTGGTAAAACGCTGGTTCTGGTCACACACCGAAGTTCATTACTTACGCTGGTTGATCGCCTCGTTATTGTCGATAGTGGCCGAATTGTCGCTGACGGACCGAAAGCTGAGGTTCTTGAAGCCTTGAAACAGGGTCAAATCCGCGCCAGCGCCGGATAAAATCCTTGATAAGATAAACCATTGAGAACCATCAGATAAAATAAAGACACAAGGAAAAGGCCCATCATGTCTTCCATGTCTAAAAAAGACGAAGATCTATTATTTACACCGGATCTACATGCCGCAACCCTCAGAAGAGGGCGTCGCATCGCCTATACCCTTACTTTCACAGCATTTTTGTTTTTCCTCGTTTTTGGTGCATGGGCAACCATGGCTGAATTAGACGAAGTAACGCGTGGCGAAGGCACCTTTATACCTGCGCAAAAAACCCAAATCATCCAGAACCTCGAAGGCGGTATCATTACCGAACTTATGGTTCAGGAAGGTGATATCGTTGAAAAGGGAGATATTCTTCTCCGGATTGACAATTCCCAAGCAACATCAACGGTGAAAGATTCTAACGAGCAATTGAAAATTCTCTCTGCTACAGTTAAGCGTCTGACAGCCGAGCTTAACGATACTCCGCTCGAGTACACAGAAGCCGAACGAGAAACTGCACCGGACCAAATTGCAGATCAAACATCCCTTTACAATGCGCGAAAACTGCAACAAGGGGCACAAATCAAAGTTCTTGAAAATCAATCAAGACAACGTCGTCATGAAGTATCTGAAGTAAAAAGCCGCATAGGGCAGCTTAGAAACTCTCTTGCGTTGGCCCGGGAAGAACGCAATATCACCAAACCCCTTGTCGACAAGGGTATTTCTCCTCGGCTAGAGCTTATTCGCATTGATCGCCAGGTTGCCGATCTTGAAGGTGAAATCAAAACGTTGCGTACAAGCTTGCCGCGTCTGGAAGGCGCTGTTCTAGAAGCCAAGCAACGTATTGAAGAAATGGTCCTGACAACAAAAGCCGAAGTATCAGACGAACTCAACAGATCTCGCGCAGAGATGAAGTCTCTCAGTGAACGCGTTGCAGCAGGTGTTGATACTGTTCAGAGAACAGATATCAGGTCGCCTGTACGCGGTACAATTAAAGAGCTCAAGCGTAACACTGTTGGTGGTGTTATCCGCCCGGGTGAAGACATTGTTGAAATTGTGCCGCTTGATGACACTCTTCTTGTTGAAGCTCAAATTCGTCCATCTGACCGTGCTTTTCTTCGCTCGGGTCAAAAAGCTACTATCAAAGTTACGGCCTATGACTTCTCTATCTATGGCGGGTTAGAAGGAAAGCTGGAACGTATTTCAGCCAGTACCATCAAGGATGAAGAGGGAGAAAGCTTCTATCGTGTCTATCTGCGTACTGCTGATAATAAAATTGTCAGTAAGGGCAAGGAACTGGAGATCATTCCCGGTATGACAGCAAATGTGGAGATTCTGACGGGAAAGAAGACCGTTATGGATTATCTGCTAAAACCAATCCTGAAAGCCCGTGATTCTGCCCTTCGGGAAAAGTAATAGTTTATCTTAAATTTGTGATGGTGAGTATCTATTCAGGCACTCACCATCAATACAACGTGAACGCGACAAATTTACCCTTTTCATACTACTAAAATTAAGACTCTGTTAAGCGGTTCTTTGCCATTTTAAAGACTGCATAATTTTACTTTTTTGGCGAACGCGACGCAGCTCTTGACCGAATTCAAGCCGTTACAAGTTATCAAAAAGGCCGCATTAATCGCTTCCTTGGCTTCTGTTCTTGTGAACACGATTCCGATGGATGCTTCGCATGCCCAGTCACTTGGTGATTTAGCCAAGGCTGCCAAGGGCAAGGGAACTGCTCTGTTCAGAACAGTTGAATTCAGGTCCAAGTCATTTAAAGCTCTGCCGCAATGGGCCCGCGTATTAAAGAAATCCAAACCTGAAATCAGATCATTTAACGCCTGCGCCAATAACATTGCCAATTGTAAAACACCCCAGCAAAAATCATGGCGAAAAATAATCCATGCCGCCAAAAACATGTCTCGGCGGCAAAAGCTTGATACAGTGAACAAGTTCTTTAACCGTTGGCCCTATAAACTTGATAGAGAAGTTTACGGTGTTAGCGAATATTGGGCATCACCCAATCAGTTCATGCGAACATCCGGTGACTGTGAAGACTATTCAATTGCCAAATTTTATGCCCTGAAGGAACTTGGTTTTAAAGATAACGAAATGCGTATTGTAATATTAAAGGACAGTATCCGTGGTATTGGGCACGCAGTACTGGCAATATATGAAAAGAACGATATTCTGATACTTGACAGTCTTTCAAACTTGATACTGACACATACAAAATATCGTCATTACATACCTCAGTACTCTATGAATTCGACGACACGTTGGGCACATATTAAATAAGATGATGAAAGACACAAATGCTCCCCGGGGGACAGAGCGGAAAACGATGAAGAAAAACGGTAAAGAGAAATTTGAATTTCACGCCATAAACGATATGGCTGCATCCGAGCGCCCCGCTAATCGGCGAACTGTTATTACCGCCGCTCTTGTTATTGGTGCCCTCGTACTCATGTCGATCATTGTGCCTGGCCTGATCATTAATGACAGGAAATCTACTGTCATAGCCAAGGTTCAGGATAGACAGGAAATTCTCGCCTCAGGCCGTAGCGAACTTGTTCAGACCTGGCTCGATTCTGTCCGGGCACAATCCGACAGGCTTGTCTCCAATGAACTTTTCCGTCTCTTTGCCTATGAAGTAGATCTTGCGGGTGGCGACTTCACCCAGATTGTTCCACCAAAACCGGATGAAGATCCTGATTCAAGCCTTGGAGTTTCCCTCTTTGAACAACTTCCCTTTATGGAACGTGTTCTCACAGATTTTACTATTAACAGTGATTTCACAACCAGTTACCTGTTCGGGAAAACTGGTATTGCCTATCTAACCAGTGGTGGTGCGGACCCTGTAACCGAGCAACAAAAGCAACTCGCCATGTCTGCATTCGGGCGTAAGGAAGTAACGTTTGGTCCTGTGCGTGTTGATTCATCAGGCCTTGTAATGGACTTGCTTTTACCTGTGTTACCAGCTCAGTCAGAAGCGGATCAGGAAGAGCCCGTCGGCTTGATGCTCCTCACCTTCCCGGTAACAACAAAATTCGGTGAATTCCTGTCGCAACGTGCTTTGTCTGAAGAAGGCGAAGTGACCAGAATGGTTCAAATTACCAACAAGGGTTTTCAAGAAATAACGCCACAAGATCCAGAATTCATTCGCGAGGTTACACTGACATCTGACAACGACGACATCTTTGCTTTCGCCCTTCGCCCGACGATCGGGATCGCAGCCAAAGAGGTCTATTCTGTTGGCTCTCCCTTGATCCCTGATCAGTTGTGGATCTTTCAGGAAGTTGACCGCGCAAGCGCAGAAAAAAGCCTGATCGAATTCAGGAACATTGCCTATCTCCTGGCCGGATTTATCGTTCTTATCGTTGCAGCTGTCTTCCTCGCCTTCTGGTGGCGCCTGAACAGCGAACACAACGGTGCGCTGGCAAAACAGTTCAAAGACCTTGCCACCCGTATTCACGCACAGAAACAATTGCTGGACAAAATCAACGGTTCCATTGCCGATTTCATTGGCCTCAAAGCCGTTGATGGTCGTTATCGTTATGTCAACCCTGCCTTTGCCAAAGGTGTGGGGAGAGAGGACGATCAACTTCTTGGCATGGATGATGCCGCTATCTTTGGAACCGGCACCGCAGCAAGAATGTCTATTTCAGATCAACGGGCAGTTTCTTCCGGAGGTGTTGTCACCAACAACGAACGGGTTTTTCTGAACAACAAAGAACATCATCTGCAAATCAGCAAAGTACCTTTTGTTGGCGAAGACAATCAGGTTTCCGGCATTGTCTCTGTTTTCCGGGATGTTACTGAAATCGTCGAAGAACAGCGCAAAAAAGAAAAAGCTGTCAAGCAAATGGTAACTGCACTGGTTCGTGCTGTGGAACTTCGAGACCCTTATCTTGGCGGACACTCTCGTCGAGTGTGTCTCTTTGCCCTTATGGTCGGCAAGCGCATGAATTTAAGCGAACTTGAAATTTCTACGCTTGAGGTTTCTTCAAATCTTTCACAAATTGGCAAACTCGCAATTCCACGTAGCATACTGAACAAACCGGAACGTCTAACGCCCGAAGAGATTGCTGAAATTCAAAAACACCCCGAGCACACACAACAATTACTCCGCGGGATTGATTTTGACTTACCTGTTCTTGAAACCATCATGCAGATGCACGAGCGCCTAGATGGAAAAGGATATCCCAAAGGACTATCCGGTGAAGAAATCCTTATCACTGCCCGTATTCTGGGGGCATGTGATGTCTTTTGTGCACGAATAGAACCTCGCTCTTACCGTCATGGCCTGGAACCTCTGCTCGCGCTGGACATTCTGGAAGAAAATAATGATCGCTATGACATGAATGTCATTAACGCGCTAAGGGATGTTGTTAATTCTGTCGAGGGCGAAAAGCTCATCGCGTCTATTCAACACTAGGATTTGTTGATGCGATTGAGATCCGGGCTGATGAAAACTTTGTGCGTAAAAGCGTGGTTGTTTTTAACAGCCCTAGCCGCCCTTCTCCTTATGAACACCCCAAGCACAGCTTCCCAAAAGCTGGCTGCGCGTGAACGCATTCTTGTCAATGCCATGGAATATCCGTGGAGTACAATTGGCAGACTCAATGCTGCAGGACGTGCCCATTGTACAGGGGCGATGGTCAGCGAGCGTCATGTATTGACCGCCGCCCACTGTATATACGATGCAAAAACAGGGCGATGGCTTGCACCTCAAGAACTACATTTCATTGCTGGCTATCAACATGATCAGTACAAGATACATTCCAAGATTAAATCCTATCGAAAATCTTCGCGCTACAAACCCAAGAACGAAGCTTCAGCCAGGAACACAGAAACTGATTGGGCGCTACTTGAGCTTGTTGATCCAATAGGCACACAGACGGGATGGTTAAAGCTGTCCGTATTGGATAGTGATATCAGGAACAGAATAAATACCAGACAAGCCACCTTGCTCAGTGCTGGCTACCGGGCTGGTGCACCGCATGCACAGACTGTTGATTTTAATTGTAAACCACCCGGAAAATTCAAAAACAATGACGGTATTGCCCATCGGTGTTTTTTGCAAAAAGGAGATAGCGGTTCACCGCTGCTGCTTTATGACAAACAGGGTTTCTCTATTGTCGGTATTAACGTTATTGGATTTGAAACCGATACACGTGGTGTTAATCAATATGTTGGCGCGCTGAATGCCCTGCGGTTTCATCCACAACAGGGAAAAGACGATATAAAACCCGGTATCGGTAAACTCAACTTCCTCTGGGACAAAGGTGCCCTCCCCACCTCGGGAAGTGAAGCTTCAAAGTCTCCGAGGCAAACGATTGCAATCTTGCTTTCCCGCAAGGGTTATCTCGCAGGCAAGCCACAAAACGCAACTCCCGATGCAGTTACAGCAGCAAAAAATCGCTTCAAAAAAGCTCAAAAAATCCCGCCGAACCATACAGATTTAAAACTATTGGGTGACCTGATTCTTTCGTTAAAGTAAAATAAACCGGATCTGCTTTATTTTACAAACAAACAAGATTTTCTGCATAACCTCATCATGTTTGCGCTTCATTTGATCTCTGTCTTGTTATTCTGCGCTTATAAAGTTCAAACGAGAACAGATAGAAACAAACAAAAGACTGTAGAAATAATGTACAAACATATGAACAACTATTGTTAAAGGATTTGAAATCATGGAACATGTATTCACAGATGGCGTTGGCTCCATCACGGTTGTTAACGGTAATGTTCGCATTGAACTACGCCAAATCGTCCGCGATCCGAACAACGTCGGCAAGTTGGTTTCCGAGCCGACAACAACCCTGATCATGCCGCTCTCCGCCCTCAAGGATGCCACCGTTAAGCTTGCCAACACCATGGAAAAAATCCAGGCCGACGAAAAAGCCAAAGCCCAAATGGACAAACAAGAAGACGATGAAGATGCTTTAACGCAGTTGTAAATTGATCAAAACAAGTCAGTCATTCCTTCACAGTAAATATAGAATCCCAAAATAAAACTTCCCAGTCTCAGTGAGGCCGGGGAGTTTTTTTATGCTCAAGACTCTGCATTCAATCTATATAAATCCAAAAAAACAAAGGGCGCCAGAAGCGCCCTTTGTCATCATTCCACAATGAAATGATCCTTCTTAATCAACAACAAGATTGTGATTATCAAGAAGTGTCTTGATCGCATCATGTTCAGAAGCACCACCCAGAAGATCAACATTATTCAGGGTTATAGTTGCCACATCACCAGATCCAGTTCCTTCTTTGTCACTATCAATCGTGATCACAGTATTGGCACCATTCGTCTGAATACGAAGATAATTCTCTAGCGCAGTAGCAAGATCATCATTATTTGCTGCCCCGGCGAGAGATCCATCATCCGTCAACAACTCAGCGAGGTTCAATACATCACCCTCAGAGGTTTTGAAATCAGTAATGGTGTCAAAGTCACCCAGATCCGCTTTTGTAAAGACAAAGGTATCCGCACCAGTACCACCTGTTAGAGTGTCGTTGCCAGCTCCACCAATAAGGATATCATCGCCACCATTGCCAATAAGGATATCATCCTCATCGCCACCGATCAGAATTTCTCCTTCATCCTCACCTTCTATAGTCGCACCAGTAGAATATTCCACACTGACATTTGCAACATCACTACTATTCCCATCATCAGCAGTATAATCAAAATTGCCATCTTCTGGTACTGCAATATCGGTACTGTCTATTGAGAGTTTCAAGCTATAATTTGCATCTGAAATCACTCCCGGCGAGCTTACATCAATATAATAAATTCCATCAACAGTTGCTTCAAATGGACTATCAAGATTAGCGACAAAATTACCATCTTCATCAACAACTCGATAGATAACTCCAGCAGGAACACCTCCAACCCACGCAGCAGACAGGAACTCACCATTTTTGAGTGAAATTGAGATCCTATCATTATCATGATTTTCCCAATTAACATCAGATTTACTTTTCCAACGATTACCCTGCCACTTCCAACGCTTATAACTACCTTGAGCCTCCTCAATCTCACCCGTAATTATCAAAGAATGTATAATACTTCCATCCGTTGTAGCTTCAGGGTTCCAATCCTTACGATCAGTCAGGTTCTCAGCATTATTGTCATTACCGTTATTATTACTACCACTTGGCTTCCAGCCCCAATGATACCAATTATTACCTGCAAAACCATTAAAGAAAGATCTATCGAACCCATCACTTAGATTTTCAGTATGCACTTCGATTGTACTATCGGAACCAAAGCCGAGGTCCACCGGATCAGGCGTAAAGAAGATGTCATCAGATTGAGTAACTTCACCATTAACATCACTATCGGGATCTACTGTCACAGAAGTACCTAAATTGGTCTCATCATTCGCCAACAAAGCCCATTCAGGAATATCAATGTCACCAGAAGTGATATTGGTAAGCACTTTGTCATTTACAGCATTAACAAGGTTATTAACCGTTACGGTCAAGCTCGATACCGCCGTATCGCCATCGCCATCCTGTATAACATAATCGAATGTCTCAACGGTTGTTTCTTCAACGGATGGTGCGGCGTAAGTATAGGCACCCGTTGCAAAGTTAATTGATAACTGTCCACCAGCATCTGTTTTCACTGTTAATGTCGAGCCAACTTTACTCAAGACATCCCCACCAACATCAGATGCATTCGTATAAACATCATCACCAACCTTTATTGATTTTAGTGCCGTATCACCTCTACCATCTGCGCCAAAACTATCATTGGCCAAAAGATTTCCAGACGTTGAACTTGGCAAGGTTGCCAACAATGTTGGTAACAATTCATCGCCAGGAATAACCTGAGCACCACCCGTGTTATCAATTGGTGTAAGATTATCAACTGACAACCCGGTACCAACACCAACAGCGTGAACATCTATTCCTTTAACATCTATTTCTTCTAATCCGGCAAACCAGGCAGCAGAATCCCCAGCATCAATTCCGGCACCAGGAGTTCCAGCAACTTCAGTGTTTCCATTAGAAGAATTTGGCATTCCGTCTGAAAGGAAATAAACAGCCTTCTCGCCAGCAAGCTTGAGAACTTGTTGATTTGTAAGAGTCTGCTTTAAGCCCGCGTCATAGTTAGTAAGCCCACCTGCACCTACACCGTTGAAGTAGGAAGTCACTTCACCAACATTTGTAAGAACACCAGAGATAGACGATGCAGCGCTCAGAGTATCGCCTGAATCAAAGGTGACGATCTGAATATTTACACCCCCCTGTGCTTCGTAGCCTGCAATCAATTGGGTGATCGAATCTTTCGCAAGGTTTAATCTCGTAATAGGGCTTCCATCGTTATTAACAGCCCCTGAAGAACTATTCATACTTCCAGACGTATCCATAATAAATACAAGATTATAAGTCGCTGCTGTTGGTTCATCCAAAGCTACGGTCTCAGGATCACCAACAACGGGTCCATCATCATCAACAGTCACTGTAAATTTACCAGGAACAGAGCTATCATCACCATCCTTCGCTGTAAAAGCAAAGGTCAGGTCAATATTATCTTCTGTATCTGCTGTTGGATGATCCAGTGGTTTTACTTGTGTAAAGTTATAGGACCCACTTCCCGAATTGTTCAATGACGCATGGAAAACCACAGACCCCGCAGTTGTTGATGTCGGAGGCGTATCGCCAGTATAGGCGACAAGAGCACCATTTCCATTATCAAGAACCACAAAGTTGACATCTTCGCCACCAGATTTGAGGCCAGAGAAATCAATTTCTGAAGGATCAAAAGTCACAGCACCAGCCCCGTCAGGGCCAAAGTTGATATCGAGATCTACATTGGATACGGAAGTATCTGAACCATTGGTGTCGCCATCGTATTGATCATCAACATTGCCGTTACTCAAACCTTCTTCATCAACAATACTGTTCACAGGTTTCCCGACGACAGGTCCTGCATCAGTAATTGTTACTTTCAGAGTACTGGTCGATGGCGATCCATCGCTGTCAACAATCGTATAGCTTATCGTATCAACAGGATTGCCGTTTGAATTATCAACATTTGCTGGCGGTGTATATTCATAAGTACCATCAGCATTGATTTTAAACGTGCCGCCTGCAGTTCCAGTGATTGGCTTGCCAATATTGTCACTATCACCATTAACCTTTGATACCTTACCACGACCGTCACTACCAAAGTCATCATTTGCCGTGACATCACCAGTAATCGTAGCTGCCCCTTCGGCAACACTTTCAGTATCTTCAACTGCCAGAGGTCCGGTATCCGATACCTTCACAGTGATATCAGCAGAAACACTGTCCTTGTCAGCATCTGTCAAGGTAACTTTGAAGACAACATTCAAATCAGCAGAATCCGTGTGATCCAACGGGGCCATGCTTACAAATTCGTATTTCCCTGTTGAAGTGTCGAAAACAAGTTCATAGACAACTTTATCCCCGGCTGTACCCGTGACGGTAATAATACCATCATCTGTAGAAGAAGTCGCAACCACATCGGTTTTACCAGATTTTATATTGGTTGGCCCTGTGATTTTGAATGTACCCGGCGTATCGGCCCCGGTATCAAATGTAACCTGACCAAAGGCAGAATTTTCAGTGATATTTACCTGAAGGTTAACATCATCGTAATCTTTATCGCCAACATCAATATTTAAATCTTCCCAATTTTGATTACCTGGCGCTGTAATCAGATCCTGCACATGCAAGCCAGATGGTAGAGGACCAGCCCCATCAGGATCGCCATCGGGGTTAAGTGCCGGATCACTGAAGTAAAGCTTCTCTGCTTGAGAAGAGTTCAGGGTTATTCCATCTTTAACTACAGACCATTTATTAGATCCCGCAGGTGCATCTTCTACAAACGTAACCGGCCCGCTTGTGAGGCCAGTATTTGCTTCCGCACCATTCGGGATCAGGAAGAAGCCAATTGAAACAGCACCCACAGTCGCCGGGTCAACATCAAATGTAACCGGAGAACCAACATCAAGATCTTTTTCGTTTGGTACAATAATCTCACCACCAATTGGCTTTCCATTTGCATCCGCATAGTAGAAACCAAAACTGTTTTTATAATCAGCTTCTGTTTCACCACGGGATGTGACAGTTACAGGTGTAACCCCGTTCAGATCCTCCAATTGATAACCAACAATGGACGTTACATGGGTTTCTGTCAGACAAATAGTACTACCGGTCATGGTTGGACCATCATCCAGAACTTCTACAGTAACATCTGCATCCGCTTTCGTACCGTCACCGTCTGTCAACTCAACGTTGACGGACAAACCAGCCGTTAGATCTTCGTTGTGGTTGGTCGGGTGATCTGGATGTTCCAGTGCTGCATACTGTTTGTATGTATATTTACCGTCTGGGGTAATACCAAAAGTGAAAACTGTCTCGCCCGTGGTCAGATCCGCACCTGTATATCCGTAAAGTACATTACCAACCTGAACCGTATTGACAGGAAGATCGCCATTAGATGTCGTAACGCCAGTTGTATTCAGGCTAAGGGCAATAGACGCAATTCCATCCAGACCGCCACCAAAGGTGCCAAAACTGCCTGTGTCAGTAATGGCGGTGTCATCACTATCCCCATCATTATTGGCATCAGTTCCTTCTGGAAGATGACTTTCGTCGACATTCAGTTTCTCAGGAGTACCAATCTCTGGTCCTGTATCCTTAATATCAACGGTGAAATTATAGACATCAACATCTTCGTTATTTGTAAGCGTAAGATTGCTATCTGTTTCAGTGTCAACAGTTGTTGTCGTTACCTTGACAGCAATTGACGTTGTCTCACCACGATCAGGTAGAACTTTCAAGCCCTCAATCCAGGTATTTACTGCATCAGGCGTCATACCCGATGTATCGAAAGTCCAGATTGTTGTCTCACCAGAACCCGAAACTTCACTTACAAGTTTTGGTTCTGTTGGATTAGCGGTGCCGCCCCCAAAGTTCTGGAGAACGCCATCTGACAGTTCAATAACTATCTGAGTAATACTCTCGGAACCATCAGCATCTGTTCCCCCCTGAGCAGCAGGCTGATCAACATCAGCAGCAGCCCCGGGCGCTTGGCTTGTCATATCTCCACCAAGCCCAATCGTCAGACCAAGAGAGATTGGACCATTATCAGAACCACTCAAGTTACCGTAGCCAAGTTCAGAACCATCAACAACTGCATCAACTGTAATCGGTGTTGCTCCATTCGTACTGATTGCTTCGAGACTGCCATCAATAACAACAGCATTACCGGTAATTCCGATATCCTCATCACTATTTAGCGGAGCCTTCGCATCAAAGGTCACAACAACCTCATCAGTTGTCGCAGTATCAAGTGTGATCGTGGTAAGAGTGCCTGTATGGTCGAAAGTAAAGGCCGTAGTTTCAACGCCATTAACCGTAACAACAAAACTTCCCGCAACAAAACCGCCATCAACAGATACGTCAGCAGGGGTATCGATCAGAACTTTGGATACCTGATCATCACCTACTGAATTTGCTGTGACTTTGATTTCCCCAAAAGTATCCTCGTAAAGACCACCATTAGCGCTGGCCTCGACAGTAACTTTAGGGGGTGAAATCAGATTTCCCAAGTCTATTGTCAGTGTCGCCGTGTCTGTATCACCATCACCATCAGTCAAGGTATAGGTGAAGATCTCTTTTTCCCCGGCAGGAATATTCTTTGCCGTTACTTCGTAAGTATAACTTCCATCGGCGCTAATCGTGATTTTACCGTAAGTACCATTTGCAGTTAATGGTTTAGAATCACCATCATCACTACCTGATCCGGCAATACCCGTTACGGTAGCACCGTCAGCGCCCTCGGTATCTTCTCCACCACCAGCAGTGCCAACTGCGGTCATCACATTACCTGTCGCAGTATTATTACCACTGTCCGGTGTATCATCAACTAGGTCAGTATCATTAACAGCTGTCGGAACATCATCAATAATCTGGATAGCAAGTGTCGCAGAGACTTCATCGCCATCAGTATCTTTGACTGTTAACGCGATATCATCAAACAATTCATCCGCACCCGGCGCATGATTTTCACTATCTTTCAGCTCATAACTATAGCTAACAACACCAGTGGTTGAATTGTACCCGGTAATTGTCAAAATGTTACCGAGTTCAGTCGTAATTGAAACAGGTGTGGTTCCAGAAGCTAATAATTCTGCTTCTGTGACAGTTATGTCTCCAGATTCTCCTTTGATAATAATACAATCAAGACCATCTTCAGCCGTAATCTTGAAATCACCCGTTACTGTAGTTGATTCCGGCGTATCATCACTTCCATCAAGAAGATCATCTTCATCAACACTTGCATCACCACCCAGCAATGCAGGCGTCAGGTCTGTAATATACACACCATTATCATCAACACAGACACAGATATCAGCTGTATCCGTATCTCCATCAGCATCCGACATTGTGTAGGTAAAGACATCTTTACCATGTACATCCGGATTGGTTGTGTACTCGATTGCGCGAACAAAATAATCCGAAGAATCCCGGCCAGAAACGCCACCATTTTCATAGTTGGTTGCTTCAAAAACAAGATACTGGAAATCTGCAGGCGGGTTAATTGAAATAGTGGCAACATTATTATCGGCAAAATCAAGTGACGAACTATCAAGTACGCCAGCACCAACTACATTACCGTCCGAATCATAGGCTTTCCAGGTTCCCTGTTCATGCCCGCCAGAACCACCTTCGTCTTTAAAGATGTTAGACAGCGTAATTGTAGCGCGATCTACACCCTCTTCGAAATCAACCACCAACTTCTGGCTATCATCAGTATTCAGGTCATGATTAATTTGATTCTGGCTTCCGCCACTGGTTTGAGTTCCTTGAATACCAATACCACGACCAGTGAAAGTAATGTCCTGATTTTCCGGTGGTAGAGAATTGAAATTCAAGCTTTCATTGACATCAAAAGCATAAAGCTTCACGTCATTCCAATCGGCAGAAGAACCTGAAGTTCCAACGTTACCAACAGTGTTTGTAACCTCAAAGTGATCTTCTTCGTATGCAGTGTAAGTTCCCTTACCATCTGCCCCGATTTCCAATGAACCAAACTCACTTTTGATAATTTTTGTTCCCGTGGCAGGAACATCATAATCCTGACCATCAAAAGTAACTTTCGTCACTGTCGCAGGATCATCAGCACCAACACTATCGTTGGCAAGAACATCAACATCAACAGAGCTTGTCAGTGTGAGGCAATCGTCACCCTTATTAGTGTAATCATCATCATTCGCTACTGGAATATCATCTTCAATCGTAATACTCAGCTTGCCTGTCGCATCAACATAATCACCATCCGCATCCGTAACACGGAACAGCTTGCCAAAATCAATCGTTGTTGTCTGAGTATCATCATTTCCACCAAGTGGCGTATGATCAATCTGGTCAATAAGCGTGAAGGTATAAGTTCCATCACTCTCAAGCGTTAGGGTAAACACAGAACGTTCTGCACCACTGTTCACATCCGTTGCTGTCGCGGTAAGAACATTACCATCAACATCATACGTAACAGYATCTCCACCTGAGGTCAGAACAGGCAGAGAACCCGTCATACCGTTCAGACTGTAAACACCTTCCTCGTCTGCACCCACAGAGAACAGGCCTGTAACAGAACCCGTCGCAGCTACCTTCTGGGCCGGATCGGTGACTTCATTATTCCCGTCACCCTGGCTGTTATCCAATGCATCTTCATGAACAATGCCACCATCAATATCTGCATCGTCAACAACAACCGGAATATCATCTTCAATCGTAATACTCAGCTTGCCTGTCGCATCAACATAATCACCATCCGCATCCGTAACACGGAACAGCTTGCCAAAATCAATCGTTGTTGTCTGAGTATCATCATTTCCACCAAGTGGCGTATGATCAATCTGGTCAATAAGCGTGAAGGTATAAGTTCCATCACTCTCAAGCGTTAGGGTAAACACAGAACGTTCTGCACCACTGTTCACATCCGTTGCTGTCGCGGTAAGAACATTACCATCAACATCATACGTAACAGYATCTCCACCTGAGGTCAGAACAGGCAGAGAACCCGTCATACCGTTCAGACTGTAAACACCTTCCTCGTCTGCACCCACAGAGAACAGGCCTGTAACAGAACCCGTCGCAGCTACCTTCTGGGCCGGATCGGTGACTTCATTATTCCCGTCACCCTGGCTGTTATCCAATGCATCTTCATGAACAATGCCACCATCAATATCTGCATCGTCAACAACAACCGGGCCATCATCAAGAATATTAATTCTCAATTCGCCTGATGCAGAATCTCCTTCATCATCAGTGATCGTGTACGGCAGATTAAGGGTAATCGGCGTATTCTCTTCTTCGCCTTCATTCAAAAGGCCTTCGTTGTGATCATTTGTGTCAATATGCTCAATAGCCTGATATTGTATAAAGGTAATAGCACCATTGTGTGATCCATCACTTAACGGTCCATCTAGATCAGCCGTGTCTTCTGAAATAATCGCAGCAAAAGCAACGTTACCAGCAGAATCAATACCCCAGACAATGTTGTCATTATTAACATCATTATAAAGTGTAATCGGGCGATCACCCTGAGACGTCATCAGTCCGCTTGATTTTCCATTGATACTGTCGTCAAAAGAAATATTCTCAAGACCATTGTAGGTATCAACCGTGCCACCAGCTTCTGTACCTTTAGAATCAACGCTCTGATTTCCATCAGAGTTGTCACTCTCATCGTTGGAACCATCAGATTTAAGATCGTAAGAAAATGCCGTATTTTGTGCTGTACCAACAATTTTCGTACCTAGGCTAGTTACAGTAATCGTCTCACCAGCTTCGTTCTTAAGGACTGGCGCAGCCCCCACGTCAACCCCGGTCAAAGCAGCAACTTGCTCAGCAGTTAAAGTGACATCATTCGTTCCATCTTGTATTCCACCTGTTTCATCATGAACAAGCTCAACAACACCAGTTATTGTCGGCACATCTTCTTCAATAGAGATATGAACTGTTGCTGTATCTGTAATAGCCTGATTATTTTCATCAACAGGCGTTCCATCTGAATCTGTAAGTTCTAAGCCGGAACCTTCCGGAACAATTTCAGTTGCAACAGCACGAACTTCAATTGTGACACCCGGATTTTTGGGATCAACACTACCGTGCTCATCACCATTAGCAAAACGCGTATTCGTCCAGTCATTGGGATCAAAGGAAATATTCGTGGTCAAGCTTCCATTTCCATCATTGGAAGAGTCCGAATCATTCCCGTTATTTGCACGATCAACAAGCTCGGAAACATCAATGAAGTAGCGAACGAATTCATCCGTTCCAACCTCATCACCAATAGGCTCACCATCAGGGCCTAAGCCTGATGTATTACTTTCCAGAGAAAATTCACCTGCTGCACGAGGAGCACCACTTGCCAGTTCAATCTGATATTGTAGGGAAGCAGGAAGAGCTGATAGATTATCCGTCACATCTTCCAGTAGCTCGCGACCTTCACTATCAAAGGTTACAGCAAAAACTCTATCCCCTTGCATCTGCCAAATCTTTGCAGACACAGAACCATCGCCATTTGTTATAGCTTTGATATCCCAATCTTCGGGAACACCATCAATAATGATTTCATGTGCTTCAGAATCATCTTCATAATCAGCAAATGCAACTTTGACTTCAACAGATACTAGTTGTTCTTCTGATTGTTCGATATTCAAATCAGGCTGTTCATTGCCAGAACTAACGGTTTTAGTAACAGGGCCTGAATTAGTATTATCTGCAGAAAAATCTACGTTATCTACAGAAGAATCCGTAACAGGGGTTCCATCAGAGATCTCCAGCCCAGTTGGGACATCAGCCACAGCATCAACAATAGCAACTGTTGAATAATCGAGTGTCGCAGTTTCACCAGAATCCGGGTCAGAAATTGTTGCAGAACCAGTAATTGTTATATCCGCATCAGAATGTTGCGGAGGGAGAACGTAAATGTCTGCAAAATCAGAAGGAGATACAGTTACAGGGAATCCGCCTGTATATTCATCACCTTCATCACTGCCACCAATAAACAGGCGCACCCCTTCGGGCAGTTCATTAATAACAACAGAATCAAGAGTTTCATTATCAGCAGGAACGAAAGTCAGCACCATACGCATAGGTGCAGCATAGGTTTCAAGAGAACCACCCTCAAAAGGATCACTATCGTCACCAACATCACCATCAGCCAAATGATGGTTAGGAAGCCAATCCTCAAAACCTCCACCAAAGGAACCTGTAATTCCACCTTCAGGGCCTTCTTCAACTTCGGTGACAGCAGTAATAAAGCTGATCAGCAAAGTCCCTTGAGCGGGATCGGTAATGTCTTCTTGACCGCCAAGCAAACCGAACTGGAGCTCTGTCGGGTCAAGAACACCTTGTGCATTCAGGAGATCAATCGCACTACCGAGATCATCACTGTAGACGCTTCCGCCACCGCCTGCAGGGCCAGCACCAGCACCAGCTGCTGTTTCAAGGGTTTCGCCTTCGGCAAGCGCCTGTGCCTGACCGATCAAAAGACCGGCTGACAATTCAACGCCGCCAATAACAAGAACAGGCGCATCCGCGCCCTGAGATTCTTCAACCAAGTTCTGGAAAACAATTCGACTGTCGGCTTCCCCGTCGCCGTTTGTGTCGAATATCAAAACAAAATCATTTCCGTCAACAATTGGCGTTGCAGCAGTTGCATCGAAGTTGAGATTGGCGGTCTGTCCTTTGACCAGAGAAACATTTACTGTTTCCCCTGCACCCGGTGCTGAAACATCAACTGCCCCCGCAGCCTGTCCGACCAGCGCATCACGCCCAGTTCCCCCAACGACATTTACATCATTTGTATCAACCATTGCTTCACCATCGTTACGATTAAGATCATCAGTCATTTGGAATCCCCCTTAAGGTTCCTATGTCTTGTGCCCCTATTAAGTACAATTCCGTACAGCACATATTTTTAGAAGGCGCACTACGCCCATTAATCTTTGAATTAATAGTACTGGGTAGTGAGTTCAACTCAAGCAAATGATTTCAAAAAACTACACTTATATGTATGAGTTTGCCATTTTTGTCACAAATAATAACCTTCGATTCCACATATTTTCTCTATACAGGGCATTTATTAAGATATTTAAACCAAGAAAGAGCTAAAGAATCCTTTCCGAAGCATTACTATCAGGAGATGTGCACCGAATACCGATATAGTGACCCGTCCTGAAATAAGTTGACGGTTTTTAAGTTATAGCCAGGTGTGTATTGCAGCTGGCTTTTTTGTGCACCTGTTCAGGTGTTTTCATACCCAGGCTCAAGTGCGGTCTGAGTTGATTGTATATTGTAATGGAYTGAGCAACCAGCTTCTTCAGTTCAGCCAAGGTTTTGCATTTATAGAGCAGGAACTCTTGTTTGAGGATCCCGTTCACTCTCTCAGCCATTGCATTCTGATAGCAATCATATCCATCTGTCATAGAGGGTGATATCTTTTGTTGGGCTAGGAGTTTTTGATACTCACCAGAACAATATTGCAGTCCGCGATCAGAATGATGAATAGCAGGTTTATCTGTTCTTCTCTGTGTCATTGCCATCTTCAACGCCTTGATCACATCGCTTGTCTTCATTTCATTACTGACTTCATAGCCCATGATCTTTCGAGAATAGGCATCGGTGACCAGAGACAGATAATGTGTTCCCTCATCACTCTGGAGATAGGTGATGTCACTCACAAAGACCTGTTCAATCTGATCCGCTTGACGATCCTTCAAAAGGTTAGGATGTTTTCTGAGCCAGTGCTTACTCTGTGTCGTTTTCTGGTAACTCCTGCGAACAGGAACCAATAAACGCTCGTTCTTCAAATAAGAGAACAGCCCGTCACGCCCCAGCTTGATCCCCTGAGTATCAAGTTCAGACTTGATCAGGTGATAGAGCTTACGCGTCCCAATTCGAGGCATAAAACGACGCCAGTAAAGAACCAGATCTTTGACCGGGGATAAAACACGATGACGTTCTGCAATCCGACCTCTCCATTGATAAACCGACTGACGGCTTCTCTCAAACAAAGGGCACACCCTTGCGAGCTGGATCAGTCCTTTTTCTTTACTGACCCAGAGAGTGTGCTTAAGTACTTTTTTCGCAGATCAATCCCGTATTCTTCGTGAATAACATTCATCATTTCCCCATAAACAATGTTCTTGAGCTGTTCATCCTCAAGAGCCCGTTCAAGGCGTTTGATCTTCTGGGCGGGAGTTTCTTTGTTCTTTGGCATGGCTAAATGGTTCAAAGGTTTCGACCAATCAAGTTTACCATGCTTGCGAAGCCACGTTAAGCAAGTACTCCGGCCTTGAATGCCATAAAGATCCTGAGCTTGCTTATAAGTCAGATCGCCTTTTTCTATCTCATCAACAACTGAAAATTTAAAGCCTAAAGGATAATCCTTTTGACTACGCCTAACCCGCTCTGTCTTTGAATGTCCCATTATAAGTCTCCAATATGTAAACTTATTTCAGGACGGGACAGGTCACACAAAAAAAGCCGCTCAGAAGAGCGGCTTTTCAATAGCACATGCCTATATAAACTTACAGATTAGCAATCCGCGCCAAAGCTTCGTCCAGTTTTATTTTCACTGACATGAACTCTTCCCGGCGGGTTTTCTTTTCCGCAACAACGTGTTCTGGCGCGCGAGAAACAAAATTTTCGTTTGAGAGTTGCTTGTCAATTTTTGCAATCTCTTCCAGCGTTTTTTCCATTTCTTTATTCAGGCGAGCCGTTTCCTGTTCAACATCAATAATGCCTTCCAGCGGTAGCGCAAAGGTCGCATCATCCAGAACAATCTGAATAGCTCCCTGTGGTAGATCTTCGTCTGTAAAATCTACAGATGAAAGCCCAGCCAACCACTTCACAACATCTTTGTATTGATCAACTTTTGCCTTAACGGCCTCAGACCCATCTTTAAGTAAAAGCGGCGCCTTTAAATTTGGCGGCGTATTAAGCTCTGCACGTGTTGCTCGAATATCAGAGATAAGTTTGATAACCCAATCCATCTCTTTTTCAACATTCACATCCGTATGACGCTCATCAAACTTTGGCCAGGACGAAGAAATAAGCGGTGTCGCCCCTTCATTGCCAAGGTTTTCCCAAAGTTCCTCGGTAATGTACGGCATAATCGGGTGTAACAGGTGAAGTGTCTGCGCCAAAACCCAGGCAATTGTTGCTTTAGTCTCAGTATTTGTTGCTTCATTCCCCACAGCCAATACAGGCTTTGTGAATTCTACATACCAGTCACAATATTCGTTCCAGAAGAAACGATAAAGCGCATTGGCCGCATCGTTAAAGCGGTAATCATCCAACGCTTTGTCAACAGCTGCAGTCGCAGCAGCAACACGTCCAACGATCCATTTGTTGATCGGCTCGTTACAGCTAAGTGGATCAAAGTTCGGGTCGTAAACAGCGCCATTCATTTGACTATAAATCGACGCATTCCAGAGCTTGGTTCCGAAATTGCGATATCCTTCAACACGTGAAGACGCCAATTTGATATCACGACCAGGTGCCGCCATTGCCGCCAGCGTAAAACGCAAAGCATCACAACTATATTCAGAAATCACTTCCAATGGATCAATAACATTCCCCTTGGACTTGGACATCTTCTGTCCGTTTTCATCGCGAACAAGAGCGTGGATATAGACAGTTTTGAACGGCACTTCTTTCATAAAGTGCATGCCCATCATCATCATTCTGGCCACCCAGAAGAAGATAATGTCAAATCCGGTAACCAGAACATCACCGGGATAATAGCGTTCCAGTTCTTTCGTTGTCTCTGGCCACCCAATTGTAGAGAAAGGCCAAAGAGCAGATGAGAACCAGGTATCCAGAACATCTGGGTCACGAGTTAATTCAACTTCTTTACCAAAATGTGCAAATGCGGCAGCTTTGGCCTCTTCTGCAGTCTCTTCAACAAAGATTTCGCCATCAGGGCCATACCATGCCGGGATCTGATGTCCCCACCATAGCTGACGGGATACACACCACGGCTGAATGTTGCGCATCCAATCGTAGTAGGTATTTTCCCACTGTTTAGGAACAATTTCGGTTTTGCCAGTTTCAACAGCTTCCAAAGCCGGTTTAGCAAGTGTCGCTGCATCCACATACCATTGATCAGTCAACCAAGGTTCAATTGGAACGTTTGATCTGTCACCATAGGGAACAGAATTCAAATGATCATCAATTTTGTCGAGAAGTCCAAGTTCTTCAAACTTGGCAACAATCTTCTTACGGGCAACAAAACGATCCAGCCCCTGATAATCATCCGGCGCATTTTCGTTAATATGTGCGAACTTATCAAAAACGTTGATCATTGCCAGATTACAGCGACGTCCAACTTCGAAATCGTTGAAGTCATGAGCCGGTGTAATCTTTACCGCACCGGAACCTGTTTCAGGATCAGCATATTCATCTGCAACGATCGGGATTAAACGTCCAACAATTGGTAGCTTCACGTGCTTGCCAACCAAGTCTTTGTAACGATCATCATCAGGATGGACCGCAACACCAGTATCACCCAACATTGTTTCCGGACGCGTGGTTGCAACAACAATGTACTTACCGTCTTCACCATCAATAGGATAACGGAAATGCCAAAGCTTACCGTTACTTTCTTTTTGAACAACTTCAAGGTCAGAAATCGCGGTCAGAAGTTTTGGGTCCCAGTTTACAAGGCGCTTGTCTTTATAAATCAACCCTTCTTTATGAAGCTGAACAAAAACCTTGCGAACGGCCTCAGAAAGCCCTTCATCCATAGTAAAGCGCTCACGTGGCCAATCAGCAGAGGCGCCCAAATGGCGAAGCTGTTTAACAATCGCCCCACCGGACTCTTCTTTCCATTCCCAAACAGAATTCAGGAATTTTTCGCGGCCAAGATCGTGTCTAGAAATTCCCTTTTCAGCCAGTTGGCGCTCAACAACCATTTGTGTCGCAATACCTGCGTGATCAGTACCTGGTTGCCAGAGGACATCGTGACCTTTCATGCGCTTGTACCGCACAAGGATATCTTGCAGGGTAAAGGTCAAGGCATGCCCCATGTGCAGATTTCCCGTGACGTTCGGTGGCGGCATCATAATGGTATAAGGGTCAGACGGGGAATTAGGATCTGCGGAGAAAGCTCCGGACTTTTCCCAACGCTCGTAATGCTTTGCCTCGACTTTTTCAGGGCAATAGGTTTTGTCCAGCATTACTGGGTTCCTCTTAACTAAATATTCTATGTGAAATAATGCTAGCATTTGCTAACAGTTTCGGAAGAAAAAAGAAAGTCCGGGCCTTATAAATCTTCGGCCCGGCGCACCATCTTTTTAATTTCTTCACGGACTATCCGCTCAACCATTGGGCCTAGGCGGACGTCAAGCCACGCTTTGAGCTCGGGAACAAGCGCTTCACGAACGATATCTTCCAGTGTTTTCCCGGTGCCAATGGCAAGGGAACGTTGGACAACAGCTGCACGCGCGATTTCAGATAGTGCAGAAGATGTTGAATCCTGTGTTTCTTCCTGAAGGATACTTTCAGCATCTGGTGCATCCAGATCAATATCATCACCGATATCAATATCAACATCATCTTCAACAACAGCAGCGACTTCGACCTCATCCTCAACTTCATCAAATGAGATATCACCGATGTCATCTTCTTCAACAGCTTCCAGACCAGATTCTGGTTCAGGTTCCTCGGAAACCTCTTCAATTTCGTCTTCTTCGGGCTCCTCCATCGACGACCTGAAATCATCTTCAATCGAATCTTCTTCAGAAACAGCTTCAATAGATTCTTCTTCGACGTCAGATTCTTCAGCCACACCCTCTTCATCTTCAGCAACCTCATCGGTTAACTCAAGTACGTCATCATCGTCTGCTTCAGGTTCTTCCACCTGTGCTTCCCCGCCTTCTGGCGCTTCACCTTCGGGGTCGTCTTCAGAAATAATCCGGCGAATTGACGCCAGAATCTCTTCCATTGATGGTTCACCCTGGGCTTCTTGATCACTCATTGAAATGCTGTCCCACCGCTTCCTTAACTGCGAACATTACCTGTTACCAATACAATTTCGGTAATATAAGTTAGATATTATTGAAAAAGAAGGGCTTTTGCACGTCTAATTTTCAATACCCAACCCAAACCACTTATCTCTTACATTATTATAGTCTTCTGCCGGATCAAAGACATTCACAGGCAAACCAATGTACTGCGCTGTCATTTGGCCCATTGTGCTCAGAACCTGATAAGTCGCAACAACTTCATCTCGCTGGGCACGCACAAGGTTCACCTGTGCATCCAGCAATTCCTGTTCTGCGTCAAGGACATCCAACACGGTTCTTTCACCAACTTCCTCTTCCTGACGAACACCGTCCAGGGCTATTTCTGCGGCATTGACTGAAGAAGTAAAGGATTTGATCTGTGCCTGAGAGCTAACAAGGTTTTCCCAAGATGAGGTTCCCTGCTGTTCAACAGCACGCATCTGCTCAACAATCTGGATTCTACGCTGATTTGCAGTTTGCTTGGCCTGACGAACCCGGCTGCTAACCAACCCCTGTTGATAAAGAGGCACAACAAGTTGCGCAATAATCTCACCAGATGTGCTATCAATGTCTTCACCAGATGTTTCATCAGAACGACTGACACGCCCTACTAGCGATAAATCCGGGTACAGTTCGCCGGTTATCTCTCTGACTTCATTCTTGGAAGCCATTTCGTTATATTTCGCAGCAAGAAGAGCCGGGTTATTTTCCAGAGCAACACCCAACAGTTCATCTTCGCTCGTCGGCAAAATTGCAAAGGGATCTGGACGATCCAATGCTTCATTGGGATATTCGCCAATAACTTCTTCAAAGACGGCCTTTGATGAATTTAACGTTCCTTCAGATGCAATGCGCTGTGCAGTGGAAGTTGAATATCTGGATTCTGCCTGTGCAACATCGGTTCTGGTTAGCTCACCAACATCAAAACGGTCGCGTGTTGCTTCAAACTGTCTGGCCAAAACCTTTTCATTATTAATGTTAAGTTCCAGAATAGCCTGATCCCGCCAAACATCTGCATAGGCCGTTACCGCCCGTAACAAAACATCCTGTTCAACAGACGTGACGGATGCACGTTCTGCCAAGACCAGATTTTCAGCCTGCTCCGTCGCGGCCTGTGTTTGCCCCCCCTGATAGAGAGATTGCGTCACCTGCAACGTCGCATTCAAAGGTTGCGTTGTATCAGTAGAATCACCGGTGGGGGTATCTGTATCAGTTCGACGAACGCCAGCTGAAGATGTAATACGAACATCCGGACGCCATTCAGACAGCGCTTGCGGAACACCTTCGTTAACTGCTTTCAAGCCTGTTTGGGCACTAGTGAATGATGGATTGGTCTCATAGGCCTTAACCAAGGACTCATTCAACGTTTGAGCCATGACACCACCAGAAAAGCCGGTGTAAACTGCAACACTAACAATGGCACATCGACTTAAAAGCGCTTTTTTTGTGTTTCCGATAGATTTGATCATCACGTTGTCCAAAATTAATCCAATGCCAAACTTGATCTAAAGAACGGTCCCGCATTGCGCGGTTACCTAATAGAATAAATTGAAACCGTATATGTGGTTTATATCTGTGTCTTTTAAAGAGCATACAAAAAGTTATTAAACAGGTCACAAGCTATTTACAACTTTTTGTATATAAAAAGGACTGGCACAAATTGCGCCAGTCATCATAAAAACTTTAACGTACGATCCCAGTGCAATCTGTCGCCAATATACTAGAACTTTATATTAAAAACCAAAGCACACTCAGGATTAACAAATCAGAATGAAAATGTTTCTTTGGCCTCAAAGCCAGGTAACAAAGGTGTGTTAGCATCAAAAACCACGCGCCCGGAACAATTTCCTGCATGCTTCTCAATCAACGTGACATGTCCCAACGCCTGTTTATCCTTGGCATTTACGTCTTGAATGACTGCAATCAAACGCCCTTTTTCAGCCAACTGCTTTAACAGTGTGTCTGGTATTTCAGATACAGAACCACCGAAAACGATTAAATCGTAAGGCGCCTGTTTAGAATAACCTTCAGTCAAATCAGCCTTAACCGCTACCGCGTTTTCTGTACCATGTGATGTAAAACGTTCGTTCATCGATTCAACCAGATCCTCTGTATCTTCGATTGCTACGACAACACTGACAAGCTTGGACAACACAGACGCTGTGTAACCAGTTCCAGCACCAACAACCAATGCCGTATCATTTTCCTGCGGATCAATTGACTGAAGCATCCGTGCGAGAACCATCGGTTCCATCAAATAGCGACCATGTTCCAGCGCCAAATCTTCATCCACATAGGCAATAGCTTTTGAAGCTTCCGGTACGTATTCTTCCCGTGCCACATTTTCAAACGCTGACAATACACCATCATGCGTCACCTTATTCGTGCGCAACTGGCAATTAATCATGTTCATGCGGGCTTGTTCAAAGTTGTTCATCGTTAGAAACGCCGATTATCTGTAAAAATTTTATGGGATAATAACCAAGTGACCCCAACCTTTCCAGACAAAGTATCCGCTTTTATTATTTTTATCTGGTTAATATAAAGAATCTGGCTGGATATAGATCTAACAGTGAGCACCCCTTCCCCACTTTTTTAGGCAAATCTTATTAGAGTAAACCAAAGGTAAATATATAAATGAAACTGGAATCGGGATTGATCTCTTGACCTGCGCCATAACCGCTACTATACACTGCGGCACTACCAACGAATGAATATTCGTCAGGATGGCCCGGTGGCAGAGTGGTGATGCAGAGGACTGCAAATCCTTGTACGTCGGTTCGATTCCGGCCCGGGCCTCCATATTTTATCCATCGCAGTAATTTCCAAGCTCCTAAAAAAAGCCAAACAGTTGACCTGAACGCCAGATAGATTTACTGGTAACAACAGTACGCTTGCTGACTTCAATTTATCAGCGACATTAGCATTAAAGATTATCAATAAGTCAGCCACACTAGACCTCCCCCCTCTAACCTTTTACGTAAAAACAAATTCTTTAGCGAATCAAAATACTCCCATGATTCACACCCAAATTCCTATCAGACATAAGAACAAATACCTCCTCTCTTCAGCTTCTTCCTTTTCTCAAAAGCAAGAAATCAAAGACAAGAATCTATTTTTCACCTGCGGCAAAACCAGAGAAGTCATAAACACCACAAGCCTTTGATTTAAAAGGAACAAAAAAAATTAAAAAAAATGCATAAAAGCTATTGCCAGCATGTAACACCGCTGTTATAACCCAACCCGTCGTCAACGAGGCGGCACAAACATTGATCCGCGATAGCTCAGCTGGTAGAGCAGGTGACTGTTAATCACCCTGTCGCAGGTTCGAGTCCTGCTCGCGGAGCCATTACGAAAACCCTAAATCATTGAATATCAATGAGTTAGGGTTTTTTGTTGCCATATTACTTGAAGATTGCACCCATTTTTGGGTAACAAAATACTCTTAATTACCGTAAAGTTTTGACCAAAATTCACGACAAGCAACGAGCATCTTTAGAATTCCCCACTTACACAGCAATAATATAGCTCTATTTGAGAACTATTATGACAGACACAACAAAAAATAACTTCAAGTCAGATGATCACTAATGTATTTGGAATTTTGACGCTTTATCCTTGTTTTGCTGTAACCATTAAACGATTTCACGACAGAGGCAAATCAGGATTCTGGTCAATCCTTGGTATTTTACTACTTATAGGCTGGCTTTGGGTTCTAATAGATTGTGGTTTTCTGAAAGGAACTGAAGGTCCCAATGACTATGGCCCTGATAAAGACAAGGAAAAGCAGATAATTAAAGTGTTTGAGTGAAAAACTAACTCCATCACCATGCCTAACTCCCCAAATCGATTACCCATCTACTTAATTACTACATAAAATTTAGCTCCGTGACGCCCTCTTAGTATAAAACATCACATGTTTGACAAAATTAAGCGTTATTTTTCCCACACCTCTAGTTATATAAAACTTAAATGAGTCCGCCCTAATGTATAATATTCACTCACTATGAAAATTTCAATTTTGCAATCTTCCTATAGAGTTATATAAAGATGAAAATTCGTTAACTATGTTTTCAGAGTCTATGATCAGCGACAGACATATGGTGTTTAAACTCTTCAAAAGCTCTGCCTTGGCTTTCTCTCTTGTGACCACCCTTGCGCATACCGCAGCACTTGCTGACGGCATTCTTTTTGCGCGGGCAGCACAGGAAGAGCAGGATAATGGTAACCTTGAACAGGCAATAGAGTATTACACAGATGCCTTGAACGAAGGCGATCTGTCAAAAAAACATCAGGCTTATGTCCTCAACAATCGCGGAACACTCTTTTTAGATCTGAATGTTCCTCAAGAAGCGGAACAGGATTTTATACAGTCTGTTGAGTTACTGCCGACCTATGGGGATGCCTATTTTAATCTGACGTCTCTCTACATAACACAGGATAAAAACGACAAGGCTTTCTCTTGGCTGAACAAGGCGTTGATTGAAATTCCTGAAGACGCCGAGCTTTTGCTTAAAAGAGGCACTCTCTATAGAGAGCAAAACGAAATTGAAGCTGCTCTTCAGGATGTATCACAAGCTATTTTGATAAAACCCGAGCTTGGGAAAGTTCTGATCAGTGAAAGCAACCCGTATCTCGGCAACTATATAGAATACGCAACAATTGATCATTTTATTACCATTCTATCCGAAGAGCCTCCGTCACTTGATGCCTATATAAAGCGGACAAAAGCCTATCTAAGCACCGGATTTCTGGAACAGGCCCTCATTGATGCAGAATACGTCATTGAATTAGAACCTAAATCTTTCGATGCCTACGAAGCCAAAGCGATTATTCTCTTTTCGCAGGGTGCCTACGATAAAGCCATTCGCGCTTTTGATCTCGCCCTGCATTATGCGCCCAATAACCCGGAGATTTTTTATAACCGGGGGCAACTCTACAAAAGTCTCGGTGATAACAACAATGCTTCGTTTGATTTTCAAATGGCCTATAGCATTAACAGACAAGAGAAAAAGTATCGGAAAGAATTGAAAGAACTGGGCCTAATCAGATAATCGCCATGTCAGATAGCCATTAACCTGATAACTTCAGCGGCTATTATTTTTATCGAAAAGTTTGGCAATACGGCGTTGTTGCGTGACACTGAGCGTCGGCCAAATCTTGTCCATATTCTCTTTGGCTTCTTTGGCTCCAGCCAAATAGGCCCGTCCGTACCAAATATAAGCAGCTTCATTTGGGTCCAGCTCTTTATTGGTTTTTGGCATCATGCCCTGAACATACATCCAGGCCAATAATTCCATAGCTTCTTTATCGCCCGTATTGGCCTGCTTGCTAATGGTTATCAGATCCTGTTTATACAGCTTTCCACCTTGGATATTCCTTGCGGCACCTACTCTTGTTTCCAATACCTTAGCTGCTTTCAGCATTCTTTCAGCTTCAGCTTTTTTATTATTTTCAAGAGTATCGCGATAGTTGGTATAGGACTTATCCAGATCAATTTCTTCTGGCAGATCAGAACACCATTCCGGTGGCGTATAGTCCGCACCACATTGATCCCAATTCTGTAACAATGATGATTTTCCCCAAACTTCAGAATTTGAAGATTCAGACGCGCTCACGTTTCCTGCAAACGCCGAAAGCAAAAGCGCGAAGGACACTGAAGACCAAGTAAAGGTACAAATTTTCATCACATCTAACATAGTTGTTAATTCTATCAGAACCAAAGCTAAGATATTGTAAACGAGAAAACACTTTATACTGAAGTAACGATGGAACACAAAAAAACAATAAGGTTCCGATCAGGTTCTATGATACTTCTGGATTGGTGACATTTATAATTTAGCTCTCGTGATCGCTTTGTATTTATTGTCACCGATGAGAATGTCGTGCAAAAATGTGGAAATTTGAATGAAAGAAGATAACAAGCACAAGCTGGATCGTGTAAATCAGATTTGGGTTGATGAATCTGTGACTTCTCATCGCAACTATCTGGATGGACGGGTTGGCGGTGCACGATTGTTTCTTTCCTTCAAAGATGCAAGAAAGCTCAATTTTTCTGATCTCGTGCTTGATACCGCAGAAATGGTTGGGGCCGACCTTGTGGATAGTAATTTTAATAAATCCAAATTAGAGCGGGTCAATCTTTTTGGGGCAGATTTGTCCGGCGCAGATATGAAAGATTGCTCATTAAGGAAAAGCGATCTACGTGGTGTCTGCCTAGAAAATGCGGACCTTGAAAACGCTACCCTATCCGGTGCAGATATTCGAAATGGTTTTATTCTCATAAGAAAGCCCGATGGCACCTATGTTCCAGTGAAGCATGACGAAGAATCCAACTTTGACGGAATCAACTTGAAAGATGCAGATTTAAGCGATGCCAAGCTTGGCCGCGTCATTGGTCGCAGAACAAATTTGACCAACGTAAATTTCAAAAATGCCGACTTGTCCGGGGCTGTGATGGTCAATTCAGACGTGAGTGGGTCCGTTTTTACAGGTGCAGATTTAACGGACGCAGATTTTAGTGGTTGCGTGTTTCACGGCGCAAACCTAAGCGGTGCTTTACTGAATAACACCAATATGGAAGGTGCCGATCTGACAGCAGCACATTTCAGCAACAGTGATATGACCTACGCCAACACACATCAGGCTAGCCTGCCCAGAAGCATAGAAGATTTGAATCGATCAATTCGGGATATCCTTGAAGACCATCTTGCCTGGATAAACTCTCTCGGGAGGCAGGGGAAGCAAGCAATTTTGACCGAATACGACTTACAAGCCAATGATCTGGCAGGCATCAATCTACAGGCCGCAGAATTGTCTTTAACCAACCTGTCTAACTGCACTTTTCTCGCCAGCCGTCTCAACATGGCCAATATGACTGGTGTCATGGCTTTAAATTCAGACTTTAGTGATGCTGATCTACGCGGTGTAAAGCTGGAAAAAGCAAACCTGACGGGGGCGAGCTTGCGACACTGCCGCCTCTCCCCCATGATGATTTTGGGCACACAAGGCAGTTCAGTTTCAGCAAATCTAAAGAATTGCTGTCTAGATCAAACAGATCTTGAGAACGCCAATCTTCGTCATGCAGATTTAACAGGTGCCCGGGTCCGCTTTGCGAACCTAACCAATGCAGATCTATCAAATGCAAAATGTGTCGATGTCGATTTTACAGGAGCCGATTTAAGGAGTGCTAATCTCGATAAAGCCGATTTACGCGGTTGCAAAGGATTGGTTTTGGAGTAATCACATATATTTTTTGTACAACAAAACAAACCACATTTTCTATTGTAATTTACAAATAAGACCCCTAATTTCTGATCATGGATAGAACAGCACAAAAAATCGGTGAATTGAACGAAACCGGGCAGGTAGAAGTCGTTGAAAAAACAACCTCATTCAAAGGTTATTTTCAGGTTGATTCCTACCGCTTTCGCCACACTCTGTTCGAAGGCGGAATGTCACAGGAAATTCCACGTGAAATTTTTGAACGCGGCCACGCTGCGGCTGTGCTTCCCTTTGATCATGAAACCGGCGATATCATTCTAATCGAACAGTTTAGACCTGGTGCCTTCGCAGCATCTCAGGATCCGTGGCTACTAGAGGTCGTTGCAGGCATTATCGAAGAGAATGAGAACCCGGAAGAACTAAGCCACCGAGAAGCCATGGAAGAAGCTGGCTGTACATTGGGACGCTTGAAAAAAATTGGCACCTTTCTCATGACACCCGGCGGCTGTTCAGAAACAATTACTCTATTCTGCGGTGAAATTCTGAGCCACGAGAAACAAGATTCTTATGGCCTGGATCATGAAGGCGAAGATATTCGCACCCACACAATGAAAGCGGAACAAGGGTTTGAGCTTTTGGCCGAGGGAAAAATTACCAATGCCATTACCGCAATTGCACTTCAATGGTTGGAATTAAACCAGACATCACTTACATCTCTGTGGTCTAATGAAACAAAAAAATATCTGACCACTAAAGAAAAGTAATAGTAAATACGAATTCAACTTATACCTACGGACGACAAAAATGGATATTCGCGACGGATTTATAGACAGCATTGGTAACACGCCTCTCATCCGCCTGAAACGGGCATCAGAGGAAACAGGTTGTGAAATCCTTGGAAAGGCCGAGTTCCTGAACCCCGGCGGATCAATCAAAGACAGAGCCGCGTGGGCCATTGTTAAAGATGCCGAAGAAAAAGGTATACTGAAACCCGGTGGCGTAATCGTTGAAGGCACAGCCGGTAACACCGGTATTGGTCTCGCCCTCGTCGCTCGCGCACGTGGTTATCGCTGCGCCATTGTCATTCCGGAAACGCAATCACAAGAAAAGAAAGATATGCTGCGCCTCAGTGGCGCAGAGCTCTACGAAGTACCCGCGGCACCTTACAAAGATCCGAATAACTATGTTCATTACTCCCAAAGACTGGCACAGGAACTCGCCGGACAAGAACCAAACGGCGTTATCTGGGCTAATCAGTTCGATAACGTAGCCAATCGTCAGGGACACATTGAAACCACAGCCCAGGAAATCTGGAAACAAACCGATGGTAAAGTCGATGGTTATGTCAGCGCCGTTGGTACCGGCGGTACACTGGCGGGTGTTTCAATGGGACTGAAAGAGCATAATAAAAACATTCAAATCGCGTTGGCTGACCCTCATGGTGCGGCTCTCTATAGCTACTACAAACACGGTGAACTGAAATCCGAAGGGTCTTCTATTACAGAAGGTATCGGCCAAGGGCGTATCACTGCTAACCTGAAAGGTGCAGTGATTGACGAGGCGTTTCGTATCAGTGATGAAACAGCTATTCCACTGGTCTTTAACCTCTTTGAAGAAGAGGCACTGTGTCTTGGCGGGTCGAGCGGTGTAAACATTGCCGGCGCAATCGAGCTTGCCAAAAAAATGGGGCCAGGCCACACCATCGTTACCATGCTTTGCGACCTAGGAACACGTTACACCAGCAAACTCTATAACGCAGAGTTTCTAAAAGAACGTGGTCTCCCTGTACCCAAATGGGTTGCATAGAGCGCTTAAAGTTTACAAAACTTCCTCTAAAGGCCGCTCTTTGAGCGGCCTTTAGTGTATCAGGACAATATTTTCCCAAAAATAGCGCCTTAAAGCTACACCTTCATATAAGCTCATGATAACTTCATGAGAAATAAATAACAAAATCTGCCAAACTCCTTTGAGGTACCCCCATGGACTTGCTCTTTTACAAAGACGCGTATCAAAAATCGTGTGAAGCAACTGTAACCTATTCTGAAAATGGTCAAGTTCGTTTGGATCAAACATTGTTTTATCCAACAGGCGGTGGACAGCCTGGGGACAGTGGGTGGTTAGAACTGTCTGATGGCACAAAAAGCAAAGTGATTGAGGCCAGAAAAGGAGAAAATCACGAAGATGTTGTCCTTCACCTTGAAGAAGGTGCTGTTGCTCCACAGGCAGGAGATAGAGTAACCATCTTTCTGGATTGGGATCGCCGATACGCACACATGAAAATACATTCTTGTTTACACCTGCTGTGCGCCTCTGTTGTGGGTGACGTGACTGGCGGACAAATCAGCGATGTAAAAGGGCGTTTGGACTTTAATCTCCCCGATACTGCAATTGATAAAGCCACCCTTGAAGGAAAAATTAATCAGCTGATCGCAGAAAATTACCCGATAACGCAGAACTGGATTTCAGACGAAGAGCTGGATAACAATCCGTCTATGGTACGTACAATGTCGGTAAAACCACCGCGTGGATCAGGGAAAATACGTCTGGTGAAAATTGGTGATGACGTTGATCTGCAACCCTGTGGCGGAACGCATGTAAAATCAACGGGTGAAATTGGCCCAATCAAAATTGGCAAGGTTGAAAACAAAGGCAAACAAAATCGTCGTATCAACCTGACATTTGCATCATAATACAGAGAAAATATTATCTTGGGGGATACTAAGTTGTCTGAAAATTTTAATTCCATCGTATCAACTGAATGGCTTGCTGATCACCTTGATGCCCCGGATGTCAGAGTAGTTGATGGCACTTATTACCTACCCAATGAAAATAAAGATGCACGCACTTTATACGAAGAAGCACACATTAAAAACGCGGTATTCTTTGACATTGATGATATTTCAGATACTGACAATCCTCTTCCCCATATGATTCCCAGTGATATTAAATTCGCATCAAAGGTAAGGAAACTAGGTCTGGGTGATGGCAACAGAATAGTTGTGTACGATCAGCGAGGTTTGTTTTCAGCCGCACGTGTCTGGTGGATGTTTCGGCTATTTGGACACAAAGATATTGCTGTTCTGGATGGGGGCCTTCCAAAATGGCTATCAGAGCATCGTCCGGTTGATGACAACACGGTTCACCCCGGTGAACGACACTTTACACCACGCTTCAACAGTTTTCTCATTCGCGATAAGGAACAACTTCTTCGCAATATTGAAATCGGTAAAGAACAAGTTCTTGATGCACGGGCAAGCGGACGATTTAAAGGCGAAGTACCCGAACCGCGTGCAGGTATTCGTTCAGGCCATATACCTGATTCATATAGTCTTCCCTTCACAAATCTCTTTAAAGAAGATGGCACTTTAAAAGAACTTCATGAACTTAAGAATGCCTTTGAAAAAGCCGGAATTGATTACAACAAACCTGTCGTCACTTCTTGTGGTTCCGGGGTTACGGCTGCTGTATTGAGCCTCGGCCTGGAGCTTACAGGACACAAAAAAACATCACTTTATGATGGATCCTGGTCCGAGTGGGGATTAGAGGGTGATACGCCTGTTGCAACCGGATAAGTATCCTTATTTTTGAAATACTTACCGTCTATATCTGAGACACCTTGATTATTGGATCTTTCTAACATTGGGCGTTGCAAAATTCGCCAATTATGCTTGGCATCAAAATAAAATTATGAAATGAAACCAGATTCCACAAAAAAACAAACCAGTTCAGAGCAACAAGAAGAAACGATAAATGCCCGCTTTGTAACAGGAAGCATCCTTCGACATGTAATCAATATGACAGCAACAACCTCTGTTGGTCTGATGTCGATCTTTTTTGTCGAATTGGTTGATATGTATTTTATCAGCTTGCTGGGTGAAGAATCTCTCGCAGCTGCAATAGGCTTTTCCGGCGCGATAACCTTTTTCATCTTCTCTATCAGTATAGGACTATCAATTGGGTTAGCGGCCGTTGTCGCCAAAGTTATCGGCGCAGGCCAAGGTGATCAAGCCAAGAGGGTCATCTTTAATGGCCTCCTGACCTCATTCGTTATGATGTCCATTATTGCAATTCCGGTTTATCTTTACACCGAACAGCTTTTGTTCCTAGTTGGTGCCGAAGGGAAAACACTGGAATTCGCGGTAAAATACATGAAGATCACCGTGATCTCGTTGCCCATCATTTCCATTGGTATGTCTATGGGAGCTGTTTTACGGGCAGTTGGGGCAGCCAAAGCCTCCATGATTTCAACCGTGTTAGCAGGTGTTGTAAATATCGTACTTGACCCGCTTTTTATTTTTACTCTGGATTTTCATATAGAAGGTGCGGCCTATGCAACCTTGGTTGCTCGCCTGACGATGGCAATTGTCGCCGCATGGGTATTGGCGCGTCAGCTTGGTCTATCTGTGTTCAAGTTTCAGGGTGGATTAAGCGGTGATATCACTTCAATTTCAAAAATCGCCATCCCTGCAGCCCTGACAAGCTTGGCAACGCCCTTTGCCAATTCTTATGTTACAACATCTGTTGCCGGCTTTGGCGCGGATGCGGTTGCCGGCTTGGCAATTATTGGACGGATCACTCCCTTTGCTTTTGCAGCTGTATTTGCATTGTCAGCAGCGATTGGCCCCATTGTTGGCCAAAACATTGGGGCAGCACAAACGACACGAGTTAAATCAGCTCTCAATAGTTCACTTCTTGTCATTTTTGTCGTCGTTTGTGCCACATCACTCATCATGACAATCTTTGCAGACACCATTGCAAAGATCTTTAATGCCTCGGGCCTAAGTGCGGATCTGGTGGTATTCTTTTGTGTTTTCACCTCTTGGAGTTTTATCTTTAGCGGCGCACAATTCATAGCCAATGCTGCTTTTAACAATATGAACAAGGCAACCTGGTCAACCTTTGCCAACTGGGCAAAAGCGACAGTTGGCACAATTCCGTTCATCTGGTTTGGTGGTGAATTGGCGGGGGCAAAAGGTATAATAGCGGGTCAGGCTTTTGGTTCCATTCTTTTTGGCATTATCACTATTATCGTTGCCTACAAAATAGTAAGTAACCCTATCAAACTCACAGAGAAACGGGATGACAGGACACGCTATTTCGGGGCATGGTTGCCTGCAATTTTACCTCAATTCGGGTGGCAAAGATTTATGGAAGAAAGATGGAACGCAGACCAACGTGATGAGAAGAAGAATAGATAGCTTCCAGAAATCAAGTTAGATATAACTAATTAATATGATTAAGTATTGTACACGAGAAAGATTGAGTAGATGACAACAGTTCCACAAATTGAGGTAACGATTTCTTATCTCGAAATGGAAGAGAGGCCGAGCAATTTACTTTTGCACTCTCCAAGAGGAAAGAAAACATCACTCATTCGTGCTTATAAACCAACCGTATCTTTCTATCGGTACATCTATAATACAATCGGTGAACCCTGGTTGTGGTGGGAAAGGCGTGTATTGTCTGACGATGAATTATCCCTGATAATTCAGGATGATAATGTAGAAATCTACGTACTCTATTACGATGGTGTTCCTGCCGGATATGCAGAGCTTGATCGCCGTAAACCGAATGAAATTGACCTTGCTTACATGGGATTAATACCGGATTTTATCGGGCAAAAATTAGGTCCCTATCTTCTGTCAGCCATTATAGATATTGCATGGTCTTACGAACCAACACGCTTAACGGTTAACACCTGTAGCCTTGATCATCCAAAAGCACTGGGCATATATCAAAAATGCGGATTTAATATATATGACAGAAACGTAAAAACGATCGACGATCCAGGACATAACGCCCCATAGAATAGAATGTCAAAAGCATTCCTAACGCAACTCATTAACGACCAAAGCCCCACCTTTTGCCGTCGATTGATTTGATCCTCTTTTCAGCACAATTTCATTGTTGTTAAAGTGACGATTATAAATTTCTTGATAGTTGCCGTAGCTTTGTAACACTCGATAAAACCAATTGTTATCAAGTCCAAAATTTTGCCCAATTGAGCCTTTGACGCCCAGTAATTTCTGAATCTCAGGATTTGCTGTCGACGAAGCAATATAATCAACGTTTTGAGAAGAAATCTCTCTACTCTCACTTTCCAATAAAGCATGACTATAAAGTCCAACAATATTCTTCCATTCTTCATCCTCAGAAGAGACTAGCATTCCGAGGTTATTATCTGCAGATGACGAACTTAAAATTAATGGCACAGGGAAAATACCAGACACCTGTTTCAGAAAAATTGCCTGCTCCACTCTGGGTAAGGCCACTGCCCTGCACCCATGGCTTTTCACAGCATTCAAAAGCTCTTGTTCGGTCCGATAACTCAAGACACCAAAACTGATCTGATGCTTTTGCCCGAATATTGCCAGACTTGTTTTATCCACCCAATCAAGCGAGCAAATTTTCTTACCACCCAAATCCCGGACTTTATAGCCTTTGAACAAAATAGAGATATCGAGATTATTCACAAAAAGGGAGGTTGTATTTACATGATTCAGCTGATGTGATAGCCGTTTTTGATTAGCTAGCGCAATGATATCAACACGATTTTCTGCCAGTGCCTGACCGGCTTCCTGCTCTGTCAGAGAAACAAGTTTAACTGCCTTCGGATCAGGAAACAATGCTAACCCAAGGCCTCGACATAAATCCTCGCCCATCTCTTTGATTGGTGATTTGTTTAAAAAAGCAGTTTGGATAACACCACACCGAAGATAACCTCGATCCTCAACATTATCCCGGACATCACCTGCACTAGCATCCCCAATAAAGTTAAAAAATCCACTCAATGCCAATATAGTCGATCTTATATATTTAAAACATTTCAAAGGCATGCATCAATAAATCATCAAGAGTTTGCAGGAAGGCGTATTAAAAAATTATCGCCAGAATCACTTCTTTTCAATAAGTTCGATTTTATATCCATCAGGATCCTCAATAAAGGCAATTACGGTAGTGCCATGTGCCATTGGGCCAGGCTTGCGAGGAATACTCACACCTTCTTTTTCAAGTAATTCACAAGTTTTATAGATATCCGGTACGCCAAGAGCCAAATGCCCAAACCCGTTCCCGAGTTCATAAGCATCCGCTTGCCCCCAATTATGCGTAAGTTCAATAACAGTATTACTGTTTTCATCGCCATACCCCAAAAATACGAGGGTAAACTTTCCAGATGGATAATCATTTTTCCGAAGAAGCTTCATACCGAGATGACGCGTATAAAAATCAATGGATTTTTCAAGATCCATAACTCTGATCATCGTGTGCAAGAAACGAAAAGACGCATTATCTGACATTTTGCTTCCTCAAAATAAAGACTATGAACATAAAAAACTAATGATTAGCTTTCGCTATTATTCGCTATAACTGATAAAATTGTCTTGGCTGCTTTAGTACTCGGCATGTCATTTCCGGCTTTTAACATAGCAACCGATTGTATGTAGCCAGCAATTTGTTCCTCTCTTTTCCCTTTGTCATGAAAGAGAGATGAGAGGCGCTCAACCAAATTAGGAACGTTACACTTTTCCTGTATCAATTCTGGTTGCACTTCTCGATCCAACAGGATATTTGCAAGACTTGCATATTTTATCTTCAAAAAAAACTTGGCCAAAAAAGCCGTTACTGGAGCAACTTTATAGGCCACAACAGTTGGCACGTGATCAACCGCCAATTCCAAAGCAACGGTACCTGAAGCAGCTAAGGCAACATCTGAACATTTAAATGCTTTGTGTTTGCCAGCAACACCTTCAATAACACGAACCGGTGTTGGCCAGTTCTCTGTCAACTCATCAATGGCTGGGCGAACATTTTTTACCGTGGGGATTACGCATTGTAAATCTGGCAGCACCTTAACCAATTCAGCAACAGTGTCTCTAAAGACAGGTCCAAGTCTTGAAACTTCTCCTCGGCGGCTACCAGGTAATACAGTTAGAGTTGGCGCTGATGGATCAAAGGAAATCTCTGAGCATATTTGATCTCTGCTAATTCCCGCCAACGATTCTCCCTCGAGAACAGGGTGACCAACAAATGTTGTCGCTAACCCATGCTTCTCAAAATATGGAGGTTCAAAAGGAAGAAGTGTCAGCAAATGATCCAGATACCTCGAAATCTTCTCTGCTCTCTTTGGTTTCCACGCCCACACAGACGGCGCAACATAGTGGATAAGAGGAATAGACTGCCCTTTAAGACCTTTGCTTACTTTTAAACTAAAGCCCGGCGCATCAATTGTGACAAGCGCAGATGGTTCTATTTTAAGAACATGCTCTTTTGTTTGTTTAATACGTCGAAGGATATTAGGAATATGTGGCAGCACTTCTGCCAACCCCATCACAGATATCTCGGAAATTGGAAAAAGGCTTTCCAGTCCCTCAACGGACATGCGTTCCCCGCCAACACCTGCAAACCTTACGTTCCCCCCAGTCTCTTCTTTCAGGGCAGTCATAAGACGTGCCCCCAATTGATCGCCCGAAGGTTCTCCGGCAATGAGGTAGATTAAGGGAACGCCTCTGGTTTCAGTCATAATCTGTGGGTTCAATACCGATGAGAAAAAACTCTGCTTCATTAGCAAGTTCAACGACAGCCCCCCGGTCAACAACCAATGCACCGCCGGCCTCAATAGCAATGCCTCTTAATCCTGCCTTAACGGCTCTTTTAACCGTTTCAATACCAATCGTAGGTAAATCAGCTCGTCTTTCCTGTTGCGGTTTTTTTAACTTAACCAACACACCACCCGCAGCATCGCGCTTCAGTGCTGCACAACGATCAATGAGAGCATCTGTTCCCTCAATTGCTTCGACCCCGAGAACAAGTCCCTGCTGAACAACAACTGACTGCCCAACATCAGCCAATCCCATCATACGCGCAACTTCAACACCGCGCTTGATATCTGCTTGCGCCTGCTCATCAGGAGAAAATTTGCCGTAAATTTCTTTGGTAGCCAAAAGGTCGTGCAAAATATCGTCAACTCCCAAAAGGTTAAAACCTTCAGCTTCAAGGGCTGATACAACCGATTTTAAAAGGCCATCATCCCCAAGACTCTTCGCGCCTATCTTTGCAAAAAACTGCAAGGCACGCCAGTCAGGACGCAGTTCTGCCATGGAAGGTCTTTTGACAGGACCTATCATAACAAGGTCTGTCACCCGTTCATCTTTTAACTTGGAAATTATTTCACCAGCGGCCCCCAACCTGGACCAAAGATGATCTACGCCGATGGTTGTTTTTCTATCGGTTTGCCCTTTGAAGGCAATAACATAAAAATCTTGTCCGGTATCTTGGCAAAGTTTAATCAGGCGCCGAGGAAGCTCCCCTCCCCCGGCCAGAATTCCTAATTTCCCAGGCATCTATTTTGGTTGACAAATAGCACGCGAGGAATCTGTACCAATAAAATCCAGGACTTCTCTCGCAGTTGCATTATCAGGATAGGTTTTCTTTGCCCTTTCAAGGCGTTCAGAAAGAGTTCCTTCATCAGAAAAAAGCATCTTGAAAACAGATTGCAGGCTGGAAATATCCTCCCTTGGTAGTCCATGGCGTTTCATGCCAACCAGATTGAGACCGCTCAATCTCGCCCGTTCCCCCATAACCATACCAAAGGGAATAACATCGTTTTCAACACCAGACATACCACCAATCATCGCATTGCGCCCAATGCGCACAAACTGATGTACAGCAGAAAGTCCACCGATGATGGCAAAATCATCAACCGCAACATGCCCCCCCAATGTCGCATTGTTCACCAATATCACGTTGTTACCAATGATACAGTCATGCGCAACATGAGCTGACATCATCAAAAGACAGTTATCACCGACCTTGGTAACCAATCCACCACCAGTCGTTCCGGGATTAATTGTTACGTGTTCACGGATACGGTTATTCTTGCCAATAATCAATTCTGATTTTTCGCCATCGAATTTAAGATCTTGAGGTTGATGCCCGATTGAAGCAAAAGGAAAAACAACAGTTCCCTCGCCAATAGAGGTATTCCCCGCAATCACAACATGGCTGTGCAAAACAACATTTGCATCAAGCTTTACGTTTGAGCCAACAATACAATATGGCCCAATTTCAGCTGTTTTATGAACTGTTGCACCATCTTCAATAATAGCGGTGGAATGAATAGTCACAATCAGTCGTCCATAATCATTGCAGCAAATTTGGCTTCGGCAACAAGTTTTCCATCAACCATCGCCTTACCTTCAAATTTCCAAACTGCGCCACGGCTACGTGTTTTGGTTACATGAATTTTCAACTGGTCACCAGGCGTGACCGGCTTACGAAAGCGAGCTTCATCTACCGTCATAAAATAGACCAGTTTACCTGCTGCCTCACCATCAAGTGTTTCAACAACAAGTACTGCAGCGGTTTGGGCCATTGCTTCAACAATCAAAACACCAGGCATAACAGGTTGCCGGGGAAAGTGCCCTTCAAAGAATGGTTCATTAATGGTCACATTTTTGAGACCAACAGCACCTTCGTCTTTGATAATATTATCAACACGATCAATGAGTAGGAAAGGGTAACGATGGGGAATCATTTCCTTGATTTCAAGGATGCCTACTGAGCGCCCCTCACCCGTTGTTACAGCTTCTTCACTCATTTAATTACCTTTCTTCGTCTTTAGTTGCTTTTGCCAAATGGTGCAAAGCCTGAAAAAGTCTTTTATGGGCATAGCTGGTGCTCCTGCAACAGATTGTCCTGCTTCTACAGATCGCATCACACCGGCTTTACCAGCAATACGGGCACCTGTCTCGACTTTAATATGTCCATTAATCCCGGATTGAGCACCCATTACAACATAGTCTTCAAGAACACTGCTGCCCGCAACACCCGACTGTGCAACGATCACACATTGTTTGCCAATTTGAACGTTATGACCAATTTGTACAAGATTATCGATTTTTGTGCCATCACCAATCACAGTATCTGGCCCGGCCCCTCTATCTATTGTCGAGTTGGCACCAATTTCTACATTGTTGCCGATGATAACACGCCCCAACTGTGGAACATTTACATAGCCATCCGGTTCCATGGCAAAACCAAATCCGCGATTGCCTATGCGAACTCCAGAGTGGATCTCGCAATTATCACCAATAAAAGAGTATTCAACAGTTGCATTTGCCCCAATAGAGGTATTTTCACCAACTCTGCAACCATCATGAATGACAACATTGGGTGCCAACTGACAACCATCGCCAATTTCCACATTATTGCCGACAATAACGCCAGCTGAAAGAACACAATTTTCACCGACGGTTGCTGTTTCCGCAATAACAGCCGTTGCATGAATCGAACTCGATGAAGCAGAAATCGACGGATAGAATTTTTGTGCAATTAAAGCATATGCTTTATAGGGCTTACTGGTCAGAATAAGTGAAATTCCTTTAGGGGCTTTCCCTGCGAATTTCTCTTCCAGAATACACACACCAGCTGATGTATTTGCCAAGGCGGAAACATATTTTTTGTTATCCAAAAAGCTGATCTCATGCCCTTTGGCATCTTCAAGAGATCCAACATCTTTGACAACCAGATCAGGATTTGAATCATCTGAAAGCTTGGCACCGACATGATCACAGAGTTCTTGCAAGGTAAAAGGGCCCGCATTAAGAAAAAACCGAGAATCAGCCATAATGGAAAAGCCTTAAAATTATTTAATTGTCAAAGCAGGTAATGAAGTATTTAAATTTTTAGTAACTTCATCTGTAATATCCAAACTGTTTCCTGAATATACAAGCGATGTTTTTGCCAATATTAAATCAAGCTTCTTTGCTTCCACAATGCGTTTGATAACAACATCAAGGTGTTTCTTGATTTCATTCAAGCCTGAATTTCTAAGCTGAGTAAGTCCTTTATTTCTTTCTTTGGCTTCACTGCGAATCATTGCTGCCTGTTTATCCAAATCCGCTTTTTTCTGTGCAAATGCTTCCGGCGAAAGAATGGACTTTTGACGAACAAGTTCCTGATGCTGAGTTAAAAGCCCTTGCTCTTTTTGCCTGAATTCTTGCTGAAATTGGTTCTTTCTTCCTGTAACAGTCTGGTTCACCTGCTTCATAGCTTGCGATTCTTGCAAAACTTTTTTTGTATCAATCACAGCAATTTTAAGCTGCAAATTTTGTGCACTGGCCCCAGATACGAAGTTCATACCGTTTGCAATAAACGCAAGAACAAAAACGGCTAAGAATATATTTTTGAATCGAGTATGTATCACTTAGAAATTAGTCCCAAAGCTAAAGCTGAAAATTTCGGTTTCGTCATAATCTTCTTTTAATGTGGCAAAACCAAGATCCATCGCAAGTGGTCCAAAAGGAGAATTCCAGGTTACCCCCGTACCAACAGAAACCCTTGGATTTGAGGAATCATCTACCCCGGAATCGTTTCCATCAATATTCCAGGTCGCACCAAAATCTGTAAATACACGACCTTTAAGGCCAAACTCTTCCGGTAAACCAAGAGGGAATGTAAGTTCTAGACCGCCATTATAAAAATGCTTTCCGCCCAAAGCATCATCACTAGCTCTGTCTCGGGGACCAACACCACCACTTTTAAAGCCTCTAAGTTTATCTCCACCAAGGAAGAACCTGTCAACGATCCTCGTATCTTCATCAAGACCAATTATGTTTCCGACTTCAGCGCGTGTTCTCAGTATAAACTCTTCATTAAATGAGTAATAATGAGTTCCACCTAGAGACACTTTCAAATGCTGGACATCACCACCAAGACCAGCAACTTCATTCTCTAATGTAAGAAGATAGCCATCAGTTGGATTGACCCGAGAATCAAGCTTGTCATAGGTAAGAGTTGATGAAATAGCAGACTTGATGGTAGTTCCTTCTTGCTCTTTAACAAGAGACGCAGCATCTCTATCAATATCATCGATCTCAATATGTTCGAAACGATACCGAAGAACCTGTCGCAATTCTTCTGACAAGTCATAACCAACACGCAGTGCACCACCGGTTTTCTTTTCTTCAAAAGAAAGGCTGTCCTCATCCCTTGTCACACGGAAGATATCGAAACCAGCTGCGATCTCTTTATCCAGGAAATAAGGCTCGGTAAAACTAACATCCGCTTCGGAACCAGACCCCGCCAATGCAATATTGAAACGAAGATCTTGTCCTCTTCCAAGTAAATTTCTCTCTCGAATACCAATCGAACCCAAAGGCCCTGATGATGAAGAGAAACCCGCCCCAAATGTAAGTTCACCTGTGGATTGTTCTTCGACATCAACCTTAATAACGGTACGATCTGGTGTGCTACCGGGCTCATTATCAACATTGACCGACTGGAAAAAACCAAGTCTTTGAATACGTGTTCTGGATCGTCTCAGCTTTGAGCTGTTAAAAGCATCGCCTTCGACAAGTCTAAACTCACGACGAATAACTTTATCAAGCGTTCGGCTGTTACCTTCAATGTCAATACGTTCGACATATACCTTTGCACCTTCAGAAATACTGAAGACAAGATCAATAACCTTGTTCTCAGTATCTTTGTCAGGTTGTGGCTTAACATCGACAAAGGCATACCCTAAATTACCGACAGCATCTGTTAAATTATCAACTGTTTTATCAATAAGATCAGCATTAAACCATTCACCTTGCTCAGGCAAAATTTGATCTTCAACAGTTGTTGGATCAAAATCTTTTAACGCACTGTCAACTTCTACTGCACCAAATGTATATCTCTCACCCTCTGAGATAGTGAAGGTAACAACAAAAGACTCTCTATTTGCAGTTAACTCTGCAATGACAGATTGAACCTCAAAATCTGCGTAGCCTTCTTTCAGATAGAATCTGCGAAGAAGTTCCCTGTCAAAAGTCAAGCGATCAGGATCATAGGTATCGCTATCGGTAAGGAAATTCCAAAAAACAGTTTCCGAGGTCGAGACGACATCTTGCAACTTACCGTCAGAGAATTCCCTGTTGCCAATGAAGTTGACAGTTGTCACATAACTACGATCGCCTTCACTGATTTCAAAAGCCAAATCAACCCTGTTTTGGGGTAGTTGGATAACTTTGGGCTCAACAGTCGCAGCAAATCGGCCAGATCGGCGATAAAGCTCGAGTATCTTTTGAGCATCCGCCTGGGCTTTAGTACGTGTAAACACGACTCTTTCACGCAGGGACGTTTCAGATGAGAGTATATCATCTTTAATACGTTGATTACCCTCAAAGGCAATCCTGTTGATAATAGGATTTTCAACGACGACAACAATAAGATCGCCCCCCTGACGTTTCAGAGATACGTCTGCAAAAAGTCCCGTCGCAAAAATACTTTTAAGAGAACGGTTTAAAAGAATCGGATCGAAGGTATCGCCAGGGTTTACTTCCATATAGGAGCGAACAGATTCAGGCTCGATACGCTGCGTTCCCTCGACAATAATATTATCGATGGTTCCACCAGACATAAGCGCCTGCGCGAAAGCTTTTTGGCTATTCCCAGCTTCAACAACCAGAAACAATCCCCCAATTAATAGCAAAAAAAGCGTCTTACGAAACACATTTACCCCCGGGTAACCCGTATGATCTTAACTTCACAAGCAGATTAGAACGACTTACATAATCCATAAATCGTTCCAGGTCACAAATAACATTAAGCTCAATACCAGAGTCAGTCCTATTCGGAAACAATATTCTTGAGCTCGTTCATTTAGCGGTTTACCAGAAACCGCCTCAATTATATAAAACAGCAGATGTCCACCATCCAACATTGGAACAGGCAACAAATTCAAGAGGCCTAAATTAATAGACAACACTGCCATCCAACCAATGTAGTATTCAATCCCGGCTTCGGCTGCCATTCCTGATATTTTAGCAATTTGGATTGGTCCACCAAGTTCTTTAACAGAGCGATGTCCATTAAATATTTGCCCAATTGCTTTGAATGTACCTATAGAAACATCATATGTTTCAACTACTGCTGCACGAAATGCAGATAAAAAATCGTGTGCTTTAACAGATGATTGATCGCTCTGGATACCAATTAACCATCTTTTAGCTTCACGCCCATTATGGTCGGTATAGATATCAACCTTTGGCTTGACCGTCAGATTAATAACACTACTATTCCTCTCAACAACAACATCAATTGGCTCTCCTGATCCTAACTGAACAAGTCGTTGTAATTGCTCAAAGCGGTCTATTTTTGTACCAGCAGCTTCAATAATTTTATCATTGATTTGAAAACCGGCAGCCTCTGCCGCACTGTTTTCCATAACTTTGGCAACTACAGCTGCAGAATAAGGCTGTCCCACAAAACTATACAAGCCCGTAAAAAGAACAATTGCTAAAATGAAGTTAGCAATCGGTCCTGCAGCAACAATAGCAGCACGCTGCCCAACAGATTTATTCTTGAAAGTAGTTTTAAGTTCTTCAGGGGATAATGCAGAATTTTCAGCAGATGTTGAGCTAGTAACATCTGCATCCCCAAACATCTTCACATAACCACCCAAGGGGATAATACTGAACTTCCATCGTGTCTGATTTTTATCATAGAACCCGAACAGTTCAGGGCCAAAACCAACAGAAAAAACATCTACCTTTACGCCATTCTTTCTCGCAATCCAGTAGTGGCCGAGCTCATGAAAGAATACCAAAATTGTCAAAAGTATTAAAAAAGCGGGAATAGACGAAATAATTGTCATTAGATATGTCTTGTTACCGTTGTCATTATAATCATGTTGTTCAAGAGGCACGGCATACTAGCCTTTTGCTCTCCTATTCAAAAGCTTTTTTGCTGCACAAATTCCGCAAAAGGATCAATTTATCTGTATCTTACTCCAGTTGCGAACCTCTTTATCCAGCATTTTAACAGATTCAAGAGTGATCGTGTCAATTGAATCAAAAGAATCAATTGCCTTTCTGACAAGCTCTGGAATGCCCAAGAAAGACAACTTTGCTTGTAAAAATGCTTCCACAGCAACTTCGTTTGCCGCGTTGAAAACAATAGTTTTATGATCTCGCAATGCTTCTCTCGCAATCTCAAGAGCTGGAAATTTATCCTCATCGGGTGTTTCAAAAGTAAGTTTGGATATCTCTGCCAAATCAAGTTTTTTAACAGGCGTATCCATTCTTTCAGGCCAAGACAGCGCACAAGCTATAGGCGTTCTCATATCCGGGTCGCCTAATTGGGCAAGAACCGATCCGTCAATATAGCTCACTGTAGAGTGAATAATCGATTGTGGATGGATAAGAACCTTTATCTTATCCTCAGATAATCCAAACAGATATGCTGCTTCAATTAGTTCTAGCCCTTTGTTCATCATCGTAGCAGAGTCGATTGAAATCTTGGCCCCCATATCCCAGTTAGGATGAGCAAGCGCTTGTTGCGGCGTAACAGCTTCCATTTCTTGCTGTGAAAAACATCGAAATGGACCGCCTGATGCCGTCAAAGTAATGTGATCAACACCAGATTTATGTTCAAAATCAAAAACCTGAAATATAGCGCTATGTTCTGAATCCACTGGCAGAAGAGTCGCGTTATTTTTACGGACTTCCTCAACCATCAAATCCCCGGCACAAACAAGTGCTTCTTTATTTGCCAGTAAAACGGTTGCACCTCTTTGAATTGCGGTCAGCGTCGGTGCTAACCCTGCAAAGCCAACGATAGCAGCCATAACCTGATCAGAAGGACGTGCTGCTGCTTCCAGCAACGCATTTTCACCTGCCGCAACTTCTATATTTCGACCAGATAAAGCAGATTTCAGATCTTTGTATGCTTTCTCGTCGGCCACAACAGCCATTTTTGCACCGAGTTCAACGGCTTGCTGCGCCAGCAAATCGACGTTTCTATTCGCTGTTAAAGCCTGAACATCAAACAACTCTGGCGATCGTTTTAATAAATCAATGGTACTGGAGCCAACTGACCCTGTAGAGCCCATGACAGTTATAGATTTTCTCACCGCAGTACCCTTACCTTAAGACGACTTGTGTTTGATTAACGCACATAACGACGGCTGCTTTAGTACACAAGATGAATAAGAAAAACCAAAAGCGAGCACGCCAAAAGCCCATCGACCCGATCAAACAAACCACCATGCCCAGGAATAAGGTTACTCGAATCTTTTGCGTCAAACCTGCGCTTAATATGAGATTCGAAAAAATCACCCATTTGAGAAACAACAGCCAAACTTGCCCCGAAGATACTTAGGATCAATGGATCATAAAGTTCTGTAAATTCAGCAAAAATATAGCTAATTACAGCAGCAGAAATCATCCCACCGATTAAACCTGCCCATGTTTTCTTTGGACTTATACTTGGCGCTATCTTGGGGCCGCCAATCGATTTTCCAAAAAAATACGCCCCAATATCCGTCAACCAAACAACAAGCAAAATCCAGAGAACAGTTTCAAAACCGTTTCCAGAGCTATTGCGAAGCCAAAGTAAGGCGTATGTTGTTACAGAAAGATAACATAACCCCAACGTCAACCAAAATGCCCGATCAGAGTTCCGAGTGACAAATCGCATATACAAATAGAGAAAAATTGTACAAGACAAAAGGGCCGGGGCAAAAAGACCAACGTACCCAAAAGCACCAAGCATCAACAACCCAGCAATAGAAACGATCAAAAACCACCCCGGCGCTTCAATCCTACGCCGATAACACAGCGCAGCCCATTCCCACGCTAGAATAACCCCGGAAACAATAATCAGCACATCACTATAGGGAGAGCCCAGATAAACAGCAGCAAGAACAGGTGGTCCAAGAACAATAGAAGAAAGCGACCGAACCAGAAGGTCGCTTTTTTTAGGCCGTTTCGGCTGCGGATCCATAACGTCGTTCACGTTTCTGGTACTCCTCAATAGCCAAAATCAAATCTTTTTCAGAAAAATCGGGCCAATATTTTTCAATGAAAACCATTTCGCTATAGGCAAGCTGCCATAGCAAGAAATTACTGATACGCATCTCGCCACTAGTACGTATTAGTAGATCGGGATCAGGAATATCCGACGTATACAACTCCTGCCCAAAGGAGGATTCTGTAATTTCATTACTCTGAAAATCACCGTTTTTAACTTTATTGGCGATCTTTCTTGCAGCGTCGACAATTTCTTGCCGCCCGCCATAACTCAAAGCCATGACAACTGTCATCTTAGTATTGTCGCGGGTTTGCATTTCGGCATCTTCAATCAGACGCACAATGTCCGTTGCAAGCTTGGAGCGATCCCCGATGACCTTTAAACGAATACCCGCTTTATGGAATGTTGCCAATTCACTTTGCAGATACCTGCGCAACAATCCCATGATATCATTGATTTCACTTTCAGGACGATTCCAGTTCTCTGACGAGAAGCTGTAAAAGGTCATATAAGGAATACCAATTTTTATTGCAGATTTAAGGAGTTCACGTAAAGCTTCCGCGCCTTTGCGATGCCCGAATGCTCTGGGCAAATGTCTTGCATTAGCCCAGCGCCCATTGCCATCCATTATGACGGCAATATGCTTTGGTATTCCCTTTGTCATCGCTAGATCAGAATAATCATGCAGCCTTAAACCTGCATGATTTCCTCTTCTTTTTGCGCAGTTGCTTCATCAATTTTCTTGATATGAGCATCTGTTATTTTCTGGATTTCATCGCCCCAGCTATGCATTTCATCCTGAGAGATTTCACCATCTTTTTCCATCTTCTTCAGAGCTTCCATGCCATCACGGCGCACATTCCGTACAGCTACTTTTCCCTGTTCGGAATACTTACCAGCGATTTTTGTAAGTTCTTTACGGCGTTCTTCAGAAAGTGGTGGGATAGGGACACGAACAAGCTGTCCATCAGGAGATGGATTCAAACCAAGACCAGATTCTCTAATTGCCTTTTCAACAGCACCAACCATTGATTTATCCCAGACCTGCACAGCAAGCATACGGGATTCAGGTACAGTTACAGTACCAACCTGATTAAGAGGCATGGAAGCGCCATAGGCATCAACCATAATCGGATCAAGAAGCGCAATAGACGCACGACCTGTCCGCAATCCGGTAAATTCCTTGTTCAGCGCTTCTAGCGCACCATCCATACGACGTGATAAATCTTTAATGAGGGCATCTTGCGACACAGCCTATCCCCTTCTTATTTAATAATAGTAAAACAACCTTCACCGCCAACAGCTTTGGCGAAAGAACCTGTTTCATAAATAGAAAACACAATAATCGGTATATTATTTTCCCGCGTCAGTGCAATAGCAGAATGATCCATAACACCTAAATCATCTGTAAAGACACGCTTATAGGAAAGAGTTTCAAAGCGTTCTGCTGTTGGGTCTTTCACAGGATCAGCTGAATAAACACCATCAACCTTTGTGCCTTTAAGTAAGACCTCACATCCCATTTCCGAGGCGCGCAAAGCAGCAGCCGTATCGGTTGTGAAATAAGGATTACCTGTACCAGCACCAAAAATAACAACCCGCCCTTTTTCCAAATGGCGTTCTGCACGTCTACGAATATAAGGCTCAGCAACGGTATCCATAGGAATAGCTGTTTGAACACGGGTTTCAACACCGACCTGTTCCAGAGCATTCTGCATTGCCAACGAATTCATCACTGTTGCAAGCATTCCCATATAGTCAGCAGTCGAGCGCTCCATACCAGCAGCAGCTCCTGAAAGACCGCGGAAGATATTTCCACCACCAACAACAACACAGACCTCTACGCCCATTGTGACGACTTCTTTAATATCGAGCGCAATCTGATTTACAGTTTCAGGATCAAGCCCGAACTGACCATTCCCCATAAGCGCCTCACCAGAAAGCTTCAAAAGAACACGTTTATATTTGGGTGCGTCTGTCACAGAGATCTCCTTTGTCCACTGCGATACCAAATCATCCTGTTATCTGAACACTATTCTTATCGTAAAAATGTGCTCTAAAAAAGACAATCCTAGTGGAAGCAAGTGATTTTGAATACAAAAATGGCCCCGACCTCTCCCCCTTTGGGTAGAAAAGATCGCGGCCAAATTCGTGATTTACTTAGTTACCGAGTGTCGCAGCAACTTCAGCAGCAAAGTCTTCTTCTTTTTTCTCGATGCCTTCACCAAGCTGGAAACGTACGAAACCAGTTAGTTTTACAGGAACACCAAGTTCTTTAGCAAAAAGCTCTACAGCTTTACCGACAGAATTTTCACCATCGATAACATAACCCTGCTCTAGCAAGCATACTTCTTCGTAATACTTACGAAGACGACCAACGAGCATTTTCTCGATGATTTCTTCTGGCTTACCAGAAGCACGTGCCTGATCAGAAAGAACTTCTTTCTCGCGCTCAAGAGCAGCGACATCAACAGAATCACGATCAAGTGCCTGTGGATTAGCGGCAGCAACATGCATTGCAACCTGCTTACCAAATGCTTCAAGCTTGGCTGCATCACCAGATGATTCAAGCGCAACCAACACACCAATTTTACCAAGACCAGGAGCAGTCTGGTTGTGGATGTAAGAAGCAACAACACCTTCACTAACTTCCAAAGAAGCAGTGCGACGCAGGCTCATATTCTCACCGATAGTAGCGATGTTTTTCGTCAATACGTCAGCAACCGTACCTTCACCACCTGGATAAGCAGAGTTTGCAAGAGCATCGACATCACCGTTAGCAGTCAGAGCTTGCTGAGCAACAGCTTTAACAAAAGACTGGAACTGTTCGTTACGGGAAACAAAGTCTGTTTCAGCGTTAACTTCTACTACAGCACCTTTGGCACCATCAGTAGAAACAGCAACAAGACCTTCTGAAGCTACACGGCCAGCTTTTTTAGCAGCGGCAGCAAGGCCTTTTTTACGAAGCCAATCAACGGCTCCTTCTAAGTCACCATCAGTTTCGGCAAGGGCTTTTTTACAATCCATCATGCCGGCACCGGACTGATCCCGGAGTTCTTTAACCAGAGCAGCAGTAATCTGGGCCATTTTCTATCTCTTTTCAGAAATTAAATATCAAAACATAGACACAAGTACGAGAACGGCGGCATAGGAGCCGCCGTTCCAATCGTTCATTTGCGAACAGCTTAAGCTTCGGCAGCAGCAGCTTCAGCAGTAGGCTTCTCTTCAGAATCAGCTTCAGCGGCTGGCGCTTCAGCAACAGGTGCTTCTTCAGCAGTTTTCTCTTCAGGCAGCTGTTCAGCAGGAGCTTCTTCAGAAGCACCAACATCTACACCAGAAGCAGTCAGCTCTTGCTGTAGACCATCGATAACCGCATCAGCAAAGAGATCACAGTAAAGGCTGATCGCACGGATTGCATCATCGTTACCAGGAATTGGGAACGTGATATCAGCTGGATCAGAATTTGAATCAAGGATACCAACAACAGGAATTTTCAATTTCGCTGCTTCAGCAATTGCAAGGTGTTCCTTGTTTGTGTCGATAACAACGATCACATCAGGAATGCCACCCATTTCCTTAATTCCGCCAAGAGCGCGCTCTAGCTTATCGCGCTGACGAGTAAGATTAAGAAGTTCTTTTTTAGTCAGGCCACCCTGATCGTTCTCAAGACGCTCATCAAGCTCTTTCAGACGACGGATAGAGTTAGAAACTGTTTTCCAGTTAGTGAGCATTCCACCCAACCAACGGTGGTTAACATAGTACTGACCACAGCGTTTTGCTGCTTCAGCCATTTTCTCACTTGCCTGACGCTTTGTTCCAACGAACAGAACGCGACCGCCACCGGCAACAACTTCACGTGTAAAGGCAAGACCTTTGTGGAGCATTGGTACGCTCTGCTCAAGATCAAGAATATGGATGCCGTTACGTGCACCAAAAATGTACTGAGACATTTTCGGGTTCCAACGACGAGTTGTGTGACCGAAGTGAACACCAGCTTCTAGAAGCTGACGCATTGTAAATGTAGGAAGCGCCATAGAATAAAACCTTTTCTCTTCCGGTTAAACTTCCGTAAGCCGTAATCTCCATCCAGAATGGAAACACCAGAAACGACGAACAAATTGCTCTCGTTAGACCTACGTGTTGTCTTAGTGATGTTGCGGGTGATACTCTTCTAGAGCAAAGGATGCAAGTCTTTTCTCACCCATAAATGCATTCATCATAATTATATCATGAAAAGTATCAGATATAGGGAACTAAACCTCTTCCAGATCTATACCCTCGATCGCTTTGATCGCCTGACGAATAGAAGGCGAAACTGTATAGCCTTTTGGGAGTTCCAATTCCAACTCCTGACCGTCTTTCAACCCCAGAACGACTGATATCCGCCCTCGTCCCTTTACCGCATGATTGTCTAGTATCGTTTTGAGCGGCTCCAGAGGTTTGTCAGAGTTAATATACAGTTTCAGGCCCGTATCCGTTAAGGAAGCCGCATCATCAAGTGGCGTGACTGCCTGAAGAAGAAACCTGGGTTCATCATCGTCCGGCTTCACTTCTCCTGTAAGGATCACCAACAAAGGAACGTTGCTTTCCAGAATTTCGCGGCTAGCCATCAGTACATTCGAAAAGACCATTGCCTCAATCGTACCATGTGCGTCAGAAATCTGCACAAAAGCAAATTTAGAGCCCTTCTTGGAAATACGCTCCTGTTTCCCAACAACAATGGCACCAATTTTAAGAGGACCATCCTGCCCTTTGTATTTCTTGGTCTGGTCAATAGCCTCCGCAATATTAACAGCGCGCAAACGCTTTAGAATTTGAGTATAGGTATCAATGGGATGTGCAGAGAGGTAAAAGCCAATAGCATCAAATTCATGTTTCAGCTTTTCCAGATCAGGCCAATCCGGCACCTTCGGCAAAGCCAGATCAATCATGGTCGTGTTATCATCACCACCAAATAGATTAACCTGATCACTCTCTCGCTCCTGTGCTGCCGCAGAAATATTACGAACAATGTTCTCCGCCCCCAGAAAAACCTGTTGCCTGTTAGGTGACAGACTATCAAAAGCTCCGGCTTTAGAGAGGTTTTCAACAAGTCGTTTATTGATCGTCTTTGAATCGACACGACCAACAAAATCAGTCAGGTCTTTAAAGGGACCATTTTCCTTACGCTCGTTTGTGATGTTCTCAATGGCTTGCTCACCGACATTTTTAACCGCAGCCATCGCATAACGAACCGCTTTGTTGCCATCATCCATAGTTTCAACCATGAACTCGGCATAGGACTTGTTGATATCCGGCACCAGCAACGGAATTTCAAGTCGTGACAGTTCTTGCCGGAATATATTCAATTTATCTGTGTTAGAGATATCATAGGTCATGGTTGCCGCCATGAATTCCACAGGATAATTCGCCTTTAGATAAGCCGTATGATACGCAACCAGCGCATAGGCCGCGGCGTGACTTTTGTTAAAACCATAGCCAGCAAACTTATTGACCTGATCAAAGATCTCGTCTGCCTTCTCGGCCTTCACATCGTTCTTAACCGCACCCTCGACAAAGATCTTCCGCTGCGCATCCATTTCAGCCTGGATCTTCTTACCCATGGCACGACGCAAGAGATCCGCACCGCCAAGGGAATAGCCAGAGAGCTTCTGGGCAATCTGCATCACCTGCTCTTGGTAGATCATAATCCCGTAGGTTTCTTTCAGGATATCTTCGATCAAGGGGTGCATGTAATCAGAGGTCTCTTCGCCTTTTTTGCGAAGAATATAACTTGGGATGTTCTCCATCGGTCCTGGACGATAGAGGGCCACGACCGCGATGATATCCTCGAACCTGTCGGGTTTCATGCGCTTGAGAACATCGCGCATACCAGTGGATTCCAGCTGGAAAACACCAACGGTATCTCCACGCCCAAGCAAATCAAAAGAAGCTTTGTCATCCAGTGGTACTTCACTGAGATTAATCGGCGTTCCCGCAGAGCGAATAAATTCGCAAGCGCGCTCCAACACAGTCAGAGTTTTCAAGCCAAGAAAATCAAACTTCACCAACCCGGCTTGCTCAACAAACTTCATGTTGAACTGGGTCACCGGCATATCTGAACGCGGATCGCGATAGAGTGGCACCAACTGATCAAGGGGCCGATCCCCGATCACAACACCCGCAGCGTGGGTTGACGCGTGACGGAACAAACCTTCGATCTTTTGCGCAATGTTCAAAAGATTATCAACGGTTTCATCCGTTCTGGCCATTTCCCTGAGCTGAGGCTCCTGTGCAATCGCTTCTGGCAATGATGTTGGTTTGGCCGGGTTGTTTGGTACAAGCTTACACAAGCGATCTACCTGCGGGTAAGGCATCTGTAAAACTCGCCCGACATCCCGCAATGCCGCCCGAGCTTGCAGTTTACCAAAGGTAATAATTTGCGCGACCTTATCCCGCCCGTATTTATCCTGTACGTAGGTAATAACCTGATCACGCTTGTCCTGACAGAAATCCACATCAAAGTCAGGCATAGACACACGTTCCGGGTTCAAGAACCTCTCGAAAAGCAATCCCCAGCGTAGCGGATCAAGATCGGTAATGGTCAGAACCCAAGCCACCACGGACCCTGCCCCTGATCCACGTCCGGGGCCAACCGGGATATTGTGGTCTTTGGCCCACATAATAAAGTCGGCAACAATAAGAAAGTAGCCGGGAAACCCCATCTGTTCGATAATCCCCAACTCATAATCAAGACGATCGCGATAGGGTTTTGCAATTTCTTCACGCTTTGCCTCGTCCATATCAGACGTAAAGACGTGCTTTTCCAGACGACCTTCCAATCCAACTTCGGATTGATGGCGTAACTCTTCGGTTTCTGAGCGCCCATCCCCCGTATCAAATGGCGGCAGGATCGGGGCAATAGGCTCGACAAACCACGAACAACGCTGCGCAATAACCAGAGTGTTCTGAATAGCCTCTGGTATATCTGCAAAAAGCCGCTTCATCTCATCGGCAGATTTAAACCGATGCTCAGACGTCAGCCGACGACGCTCACTTTGTGAAACATACGCCCCTTCCGCGATACAAATCAGGGCATCATGCGGAAGGTACATATCATCAGCAGCAAAAAAGGCTTCATTTGTTGCGACCAGCGGTACGTCATGTTTGTATGCCAGATCAATCAAACGATCTTCAATTTCTTGCTCTTCTGCTAATCCATGACGCATCAACTCAGTATAAAAACGGCCCTGAAAAATACCTGCCAGTTGCGTAAAAATAGCCTCAGCATCAGCATCCCTGTTTTCGTACAACAGACGTCCGACAGCCCCTTTTGGCCCCGCACTCAGGACAATCAGCCCCTCATTACAGCGTTCCAAATCCACCAGAGTGACCTGTGGCGTCAGACCAGTTTCCGTCTCCATGAAGGCGTGGGAAATCAGGTGCATCAAATTCATATAACCCTTTTGATTTTGGGCAATAAGAACGAGTTGATCTGGCTCGGGGACGATGGCACCCGTTCGTTTGTTCGCATCAGGACGCGCAATCATTAACTGCGTACCGAGAATTGGCTGAACGCCAGCACCCTTGGCCGTCAGCGAAAATTCCAGTGCCCCAAACATGTTACTACTATCCGTAATGGCAGCAGCCGGCATATCATGTTTTTTGCATAGCTCGACAAGTTCCTTGGCTTTAATAGCACCCTCGGAAAGGGAATAAGCTGTATGAACCCGAAGATGAACAAAGTCAGCATACGCCATAAAGAAACTCTCAAACTAAATAAAACTGTAACGCAAAAATTCCAAGCTCAGTCATACTCCAGATTAATCAAAAAAGGCAAAATAAAAACCCGACACCAATCAGCATCGAGCTTTCATTCATATTATCAATTACACTTCAAATACAGACACTTAACGAGCATTCACAAAGTAATATCTCAGGCAAATAATTTAACGAACTTTACCATTTTCAAAATGAAGGACCCGATCCATACGTCCCGCCAATTCATGATTGTGTGTTGCAATCAAGGCTGTAAGTCCCACAGAACGAACAAGTTTTAGAAGTAGTTCAAAAACTCTGTTTGCCGTTTCCGGATCCAGATTACCCGTTGGTTCATCAGCCAGAAGGACAGACGGTGCATTGGCCAAGGCTCTGGCGATCGCAACACGTTGCTGCTCACCACCAGAAAGTTCGGCTGGTCTATGAACCATACGTTCGCCAAGACCGACAGTGTCCAGAAGCTCGCTGGCACGTTTATGTGCTTTTTTACGGGATAATCCGGTAATCATCTGTGGCAGAATAACGTTTTCTACAGCCGAGAACTCGGGGAGCAGATGATGATATTGATAAACAAAGCCAATGGTATCACGGCGCAGTGCTGTTCTGCTTTTATCGTTCAGCGAAGCCGAAGGGGTTCCATTAACCAGAATGTCACCGCTATCAGGTTTTTCCAAAAGCCCTGCGCTATGCAACAAAGTTGACTTACCCGCCCCGGAAGGGCCGATCAGCGCAACCAACTCCCCCGGCTTGATATCAAAGCTGACATCATTAAGCACATGAAGCTCTTTTGCTCCCTGTTTATAAGTCTTATTTACACCGGCAAGGGATAGGCCTTTCATTTCCTTATTCATAACGAATAGCCTCCACAGGATCTAACCGTGCTGCGCGCCATGCCGGGAAAATCGGGGCGAGAAATGAAAAGAACAGAGCCATGCCAACGACCTGAAGAACTTCAGATGTTTCAACAACTGCTGGCAACTTAGAAAGGAAATAGATCTCGGCATCAAAAAGATTGGTCCCGGACAAGCCTTCCAGCCACTGCCGGATTGTTTCGATGTTTTCTGCAAAAGACAAGCCGAGAACAAAACCAGCCAGTGTCCCGATAACGCCAATGGATGCCCCACTCAGGAAGAAAACCCTGAGAATCATTCCCCGGGTTGCCCCCATTGTTCTAAGAATCGCGATATCGCGTCCCTTGTCCTTCACCAGCATAATCTGGCCGGAAACAATATTAAAAACCGCAACGAGGATAATAAGCGACAGGATCAGGAACATAACATTACGTTCGACCTGAATGGCATTAAAGAAACTGGCGTTACTTTGCTGCCAATCCCGTGTGACAATTCCCGTACCAATTTCATTGTGAATATCACGGCGCACAACATTGGTCAGATCAGGATTATCCACAAAGACCTCAATCGTATTTACCATTTCAGGCAATTCAAAAAAGATCTGTGCGGCATCAAGTGTCATGTAAATAAAACTGCTGTCGTACTCATACATGCCAATGTCAAAAAGCGCAGCAATGGTATAGGCTTTGAGACGTGGAATAGAGCCAAATACAGTGACAGAGCTGTTCGGCGATACCAGCGTGATTTTATCTCCGACACCAAGGCGCAAACTTCTGGCAAGGCGCTCGCCAATAACAACATTATCGCCCGTGAAATCATCCAGTGATCCGGCAACAATCTTTTCCGCAATCAGTTTACGTGCCTTGAGATCCTTCGGGGCCATACCTCGGACCAAGCCCCCCGTAGCGGTGCCACTGGCTGTCACCATAACCTGCCCCTGTACCTGGGGGGTTGCACTGGTTACGCCGGACAAGGCACTCACTCGTTCCGCAATGGTTTCATAATCAACCAGATCACCTTGAACACCAACAACGGCCAGATGGCCATTAACACCGAGTATGCGGCCAAGAAGCTCTTGGCGGAACCCGTTCATCACGGCCATGACAATAATCAGGGTCGCAACGCCCAGAGCAATGCCAACAAGAGAAAAGCCCGCAATGACAGAAATAAACCCTTCCTTACGACGGGACCGGAGGTAGCGTAAGGCCACCATGCGCTCAAAAGCACCAAAAACCATCGACTATCTCTCTTCCCGTCTAAATACTAAAGGCCCAATTTAGAAAGCGCAGCTTCCAATGTTAGCTCTTCTTTCTCACCGGTCTTGCGATTTTTCAACTCAACTACGCCATTTTTAAGGCCACGTGGTCCGACAACCATTTGCCACGGCAAACCGATCAGATCCATGTCTTTGAATTTAGCACCAGCAGAAGTATCACGATCATCGTAAAGACAATCAACACCAGCAGCATTGAACTTCTGATAGAGATCATCACAAGCTTTTGCACAGGATTCATCTTTGGCTTTCAGGTTGATCAAGCCAACTTTATAAGGCGCCACCGCTTCCGGCCAGATAATACCGTTCTCATCGTGGCTTGCTTCGATGATTGCGCCCAAGAGACGGGAAACACCGATACCATAGGACCCCATGAAGACAGGAACGTTTTCACCTTCGCTGTTGAGGACATAAGCCCCCATTGGCTCAGAGTATTTTGTACCAAAGTGGAAAATATGTCCGACCTCAATACCGCGACACTGCATTCTCTTATCTTCAGGAACAGAACCTTCGAAGTCTTCTTTCACGTACATCTCATCCGTTGCCGCATAGATGCTTGTCCAGTCATCAACAATCGGCTGTAGATCACCACTATAGTCAACATCAACAGAAGGAGATGCTTTTTCAAGGAAATCAGAATGACAGAACACCTCGGACTCACCCGTGTCGGCAAGAATGATAAACTCGTGACTGAGATCACCACCAATTGGTCCTGTGTCAGCAGCCATTGGAATTGCCCGCAGCCCCAAACGCTCAAAGGTGCGTAGGTAAGAAACAAACATACGGTTGTACGCTGCTTTGGCTGACTCGAAATCAATGTCGAAAGAATAAGCATCTTTCATAAAGAACTCACGACCACGCATCACACCAAAGCGCGGACGAACTTCATCCCGGAATTTCCACTGGATGTGATACAGATTTTTTGGAAGATCTTTATAGCTCTTTACAGCATTGGCAAAGATTTCTGTGACCATCTCTTCGTTGGTTGGTCCATAGAGCATATCACGTCCATGACGATCTTCGATACGCAGCATCTCTTTGCCGTAATCATCATAACGGCCAGACTTACGCCACAGGTCTGCAGGCTGAATAGTTGGCATCAGAATTTCCTGAGCCCCTGCCCGGTTTTGCTCTTCACGGATAATCTGCTCAACCTTGCGAAGGACTTTCAGGCCCATCGGCAACCAAGAATAAATTCCAGATGTTGCCTGACGGATCATGCCCGCACGAAGCATATAACGGTGAGAGACAATCTGTGCCTCGGTTGGGTTTTCCTTCAGTGTTGGAAGGAAATAAGCAGAAAGGCGCATCTGGATATCCTGGAATGCTATGAGATCAATAATAAATAAGGAACAATTCAGTTATAAGGCTGAAATGTATGCGGTCATATATATGGGATGAAATGGCACTTGTCCATGACAGAAAAACAAGCTTTTCCTAAGAAATTTTCCCTTCACAGGATATCAGGGAACAAACAATAAAATTACTCGTGGTCTAATATTTCCTGGCACTTCAGAGATAATTCTCTCTGCTCTTCACTTTGCAACCGCTGCCCATTGAAAAAGGCTTCTCCATTTTTGTGAACTTCAACAACACCAATCTCGGCATTCGCCTCAAAGTTCGCTTTGTTGGCAGGAATATTATAGCGCTCGAACATATCAACGGTTATCGGAATACGAATAACTTCAGGCAGAACAATCGGCTGTGCATTCAAATCTGCCGGAACAACTTTTTTGCCTCTTTTGGTGACCCCCGGTGTATAGGCAACATCATCGTTTGGGTGGTGTAATACCAAACGACGACAATCTTCTTCCTCAATCGTGATCACACCATCTTCCGATGAATTTACTTCCGCATGTACGACAGTAATCATGCCCAGAAAAAACATGAACACCATAGCCAAGACCCGGAAAAAAACTCGCATATAAAAATAATGATAACAAAGCATTACCACACCATATTAAGAAAATGAGTCACAAAAACGGCCTGTTGATGATACTATCAGCAGGCCGTTTATAAATCTATAATGCTTTCTTGCTTGCCATCTATGACTAATAAGCAAGCTCACCAATTGTGATCAATTTGTTGGTAATAACGTAATAGGCAACACCCCACAAAACACCCGCAATGGCACTTGTAATCAGTGCTTTGCGCCAGAGCATGGGATTTTTTGGCGCTGAGGGTTCATGACCAACTTCAGGATTTTCTTCGGCTCGAACTCCAAAGGGAAGCGCCATGAAAAATATCAACCACCAAATAATGACGTAAACAAGAATACCTGTAACCCAGTTCATTTTTAATACTCTCTCGACTTAAGCCTGTTCCAGCTCAACAAGGGTTCCACAAAAATCTTTTGGGTGGAGGAAAAGTACTGGTTTGTTATGCGCACCAATTTTCGGCTCACCGTCTCCAAGAACTCTTGCCCCTTCTGCCTTAAGTTTATCCCGTGCAGTAATAATATCATCCACCTCATAACAGATATGATGAATACCACCTGCGGGGTTCTTTTCCAGAAAATTACTGATCGGCGAATTCTCACCCAGGGGATAAAGAAATTCTATTTTGGTGTTGGGAAGATTGACAAAAACAACCGTTACGCCGTGATCAGGTTGATCAACTGCTTCAGTTACTTCCGCCCCTAACACATCACGATATTGAGCTACTGCTGCATTCAAATCGGGCACTGCAATCGCCACATGATTCAAACGACCAATCATTGTTAAAACCCCTTTTAATCCAGATAGGAAGCCAAGCGAATAATATGAACATCCGTAACAGGCTTCTTGTCATAAATCTTGTTGAAATGACGCCGTACAGCACGAATGGCAACTTCGCGAACAATCGTATCATTTTTCATTTCAGATTTTTTCAGTGAACCAAGAATATCTTTCAGATAGTCGATAACATCTTCAAAGTCCTCAAACTCCTCATCAAGATCAAGAATTCCCTGAACAGTCAGTTGTGGCGTATCTGCTAATCTGTTCGCTTCGTCAATAACCAATGAAATAACCGCCGATCCGTTATACATCATTTTCTGACGCGCTTTGATAATCGGACTATCAATCGGAATAAGACGGCGATCTTCTATAGCCAGAAGACCAGAATCTATTTCTTTAACTTTCTCTGCTTTTCCAGGGGCCAATCGAATAAGGTCACCATTTTTAGCTACGATCTGATTTTGGACACCACATTCAGCAGCCAGTTTGGCATGGGCGCGCAGATGTCGCGCTTCGCCATGAACCGGTACAGAGATTTTTGGTTGTACCCATTCATAAAGCTTGCGAACTTCTTCTTTCCCCGGATGGCCGGATACATGAACATGTTCATCCCGATCAGTAATCACACGCACACCCAATTCAGACAGGTTGTTTTGCAATCTGAAAATTGATGTCTCATTTCCCGGAATTATGCGGGACGAAAAGATAATCGTATCGTCCTCTTCCAGATACACGTGCTTGAAACCATCTTTTGACAAGCGTGAGAGCGCAGACCGTGGTTCACCCTGACTCCCCGTACAAAGAACAAGAACCTCGCTCTTGGGCATATAGGAAAATTCATCCTCGGACAGCAACGGTGCGACATTCTTCAGATAACCGTTTTCACGGGCCGCAGCATATATTCTGTGCATGGAACGCCCAAGCAACACAACCCGACGGCCACAAATTTCAGCAGCCTTCATAACAGATTCAACCCTTGCGACGTTACTGGCAAAACACGTCACGGCAACACGGCCAGTGCATTTTGAAATAACATCAACAAGTCCGTTGCGGACAGATGCTTCGGAACCGGATTCACTGGCTGACATCACATTGGTTGAATCACTGATCATCGCCAAAATATCTTCGTCAGCCAAAGCCTGAAGACGCTTTTTGTCATAGTGCGGTCCGACCAAAGGTTCTGGGTCAAATTTCCAGTCACCTGAATGGAAAACTGTGCCGCACGCAGTTCTGATTAACAGAGAAGCCGGCTCCGGAATGGAATGGGTCATGGAAACCAATTCAATTTCAAATGGCCCTGCGGTAAAGGTACCCGCAACCGGAATAACCGTAATTTCTGCTTCATCTTCAATACCGGCCTCAACCAACTTGGAATAGACCATGGACTTGGTGAAAGGCGTACAATAGATCGGACAACGCAATTCAGACCATAAATGCGGTACAGCACCAATGTGATCTTCGTGCGCATGAGTTAAAACCAGGCCGACAAGATTTTCTCTTTGCTCTTCAATAAAGGTTGGATCCGGCATAATGACATCAATACCCGGATATCGTGCCCCATCGGCAAAGGAAATTCCTAAATCCACCATCAACCATTTACCGTCATGGCCATAGAGGTTCAGGTTCATTCCAATTTCACCTGTACCACCAAGGGGCAGGAAAAAGAGTTCGTCTTTTTTAGCGACAACCGCTTTACGCATTTCTTACCTAACTTAAGTCTTTTGACTATTTAATTCATAGATGGCGATCAAACCACGTAGCGTTACATCTTTATCAATATGATCAATGACATCTGTCGCCGTATCAAACAACTGAGCCAAACCACCAGTTGCAATAACTTTCATCGGGGCGCCATACTCATCACGGATGCGTTGTACCATGCCTTCGACCATAGATATATAGCCCCAAAAGATACCAGATTCCATGGCAGGAACTGTTGCTTTACCAATCACCTGCGAAGGGGCTTTAATATCTATACGGGGAAGTTTTGCAGACGCCATATAAAGCGCCTCAATAGACAGGTTAACACCCGGCGCAATCACGCCACCTTCATAGGCGCCATCGGCACCAACAATGTCAAAAGTCGTCGCGGTCCCAAAGTCAATCAGGATCAGATTTCCACCATAACGTTGATAACCAGCCACAGCATTTACAAGACGGTCAGCGCCCGCTTGTTCCGGTTGATCGATATTTACTTTCAAACCCAGATCAATTTTTCCCAATTCAACCATCAACGGCGTACAGGAAAAATAACTCTGACACAGTGTTTTGAGATTATAGTTTGACGCCGGGACAACGTTGGCCAGAATGGCCCCCGTTATATCTTTGGGTTCCAGACCTTTCAAAGCCATCAACTGGGTTAACCAGACGGCGTATTCATCCGCCGTTTTTTTACTGTCACTGGTCGCGCGCCAATATCCCTTTTGCTCATGCCCGTCATAAACGGCAAAAACCACATTTGTATTACCAGAATCAATAACAAGAAGCATTGTCTGTCTCGGTCTCAAGAAGTAAAAAAGACGTCCCCTGCGGTAACCAAACGCTGTTTGCCATTATCCAGATCCAAATCCAATGCACCATCCTTGTCGATGGTAACAAAGCGTCCGGAAAGCGTTTCACCGGGAAGCCTGACGTAAATTTTTTCACCTAAGCCATGTGCCTGATCCAGCCAAGCTGAACGCACACTATCGAAGCCTTCTTTTTTCCATAGTTTGTATCTGGCGTCAAAACTATTGATAAAGCTTTCCAATAATTTATCAGCCTCAATCTCACTTGAAAGCCCTTGTTCACGTAAACTCGTCGCAGGATAGCGGGCATCATCCGGATAGTGTTCAATGTTAACCCCGATCCCCATGATCAGATAATCGAGCTTGCCTGAACGATCCGCTTTGCTCTCTAGCAGGACACCTGACACCTTTTTTCCAGCAAATAAAACATCGTTTGGCCACTTCAATCCAGGTACGAGTTTTCGATCTAGTTGGCGCATGGCATCGGACAAAGCCAAAGACGCGACAAAACTTAAATTAGCTGCTTCAGCAATGGATTTTTCAGGGCGTAGAAGGGTCGAAAAATAAAGATTACCAACAGGGCTAACCCATGTTCTTCCCTGTCGCCCTCGCCCTGCAGATTGACGAAGGGCCCAGACGATTGTTCCGTCCTGGGCCCCTTGTTCAGCAAGAAGGCGAACCTCATCATTTGTACTGCCGACCTCTTCTTTACAGATCACTGAAAAAGAAGACGGGATTACAAGGGACGAGGTTCCCTCTGTCATATCGTTACCCGGCAAAGAGAGCCGAGGCAGCAACCGCTGCACCATCCATAATTGGTGATGAGAACAGAATGAAGAACACGATAAAGGCAGTTGCCACTGTCAGTACCAATGTCATTTCTGCACCGACAGGTTTGTCAAAAGATGCGCTTGGCTCATCAAAGTACATGACTTTAATAATGCGAAGGTAATAAAACGCGCCGATCACAGAGGTTAGAATACCAATCACAGCCAACGTTGTAAGCCCCGCATCCACAGCAGCAGCAAAAACCACATACTTGGCAAAGAAACCAGCGAGTGGCGGAATACCAGCCATAGAGAACATGAATATCGTCAAGGCCAATGCCATCGCAGGACTGGTTTTACTCAAGCCTTTGAGATCATCAATGCCTTCGACCATGTTACCTTTCTGACGCATGCTCAGAATACAGGCAAAGGTTCCCATATTCATAAAGATGTAAATGGTCATATAGATAACAAGACCTTCAACACCAGCCTGTGTTCCCGCAGCCAAGCCAACCAGCGCATAACCAATATTACCGATGGAGCTATAGGCCATAAGACGCTTGATATTGGTTTGTTTGATCGCAGCAAGAGAGCCCAAAATCATGGACGCAAGCGCTACAAACACAATAATCTGCTGCCATTCAGCAACCAGCGAACCAAATGGATCGCTTAGCAATCTGGCAAACAGTGCAATAGCAGCAACTTTGGGGGCAGAAGCGAAAAAGGCTGTCACAGGTGTTGGGGCACCTTCGTACACATCCGGTGTCCACATGTGGAATGGTACCGCAGAAATCTTGAATGCGATAGCAGCACAAACAAAGACCAAACCAACAACAAGACCAACCTGTGGAGACTGGTCTCCTGCCGCAAGACCGGCAATAACCGTTCCCAGCGTGTCAAAGTCAGTGGTTCCGGTAAATCCATAAACCATGGAACAGCCGTAGAGCAACATTCCGGAAGACAAGGCACCAAGTACAAAGTACTTTAGGCCAGCTTCAGAAGAACGCAGGTTCTCACGGCGAATGGCTGCAATGACATAAAGTGCCAAGCTCTGTAGTTCCAGACCAACATATAGTGACATCAAGTCATTTGATGAGATCATCATCATCATGCCAAGTGTCGCCAGAACCATCAGCACAGGAATTTCAAATCGTGCCATTCCCTCGCGTTCAACAAAGCGTTGGGTCATCAAAATACCAAAACCGGAAGCCGTCAAAGCAACGAGTTTCATATAGTTGGCATAGGCATCAACAACAAAGAGACCGCCAAATGCCACCCCTTGCTTTTGATCTCCGAAGAAAATCAAACCAAACGCGACCGCAATAACCGCAACGGACAAAGCTGATACAAAACCTGCTGTTTTGTTACCTGCGTAAGCTCCGTAAAGCAGTAGTACCGTTGCAGAACATGCCAGGAAAATCTCGGGCAATGCCATTGATAGATCTGTTGTGATCATCTTGATAGCCCCTCTATTGACCAAAGACCTGCGCAAACATCGGCGCGGCGTTCGAGGCTGCGATTGCAGTCTCATAGTTAGTGATTAGATTACTTACAGATGCAGACATGATGTCCAGGAAGCTTGGGGGATAAATACCCATCCAAAGCGTAAGAACAATCAAAGGTGCAAATACAGCCTTCTCTCTCCAGTTCAGATCCAGAAGTGCTTTCACATCGTCCTTTTCCAGTTTCCCGAAGATAACCTTGCGATAGAGGTACAGCATATAGGCAGCGCCCAGAACCATACCTGTCGCAGCCAGTGCGGCAACCCAGGTGTTTGCTTTGAAGGCACCAACCAGTACAAGGAACTCGCCAACAAAACCACCTGTTCCCGGCAAGCCGACAGATGCCAGCATAAAGACCATGAACATCAGGGCATAGACAGGCATCTTGTCCACAACACCACCATAAGCTTCGATCATACGTGTATGCATGCGATCATAGACAACACCGACGCAAAGAAAGAGTGCCGCAGAAACAACACCGTGTGACAGCATCTGATAGATAGCACCTTCAATACCCTGTTGGTTCGCCGCAAAGATACCGATTGTCACATAGCCCATATGCGCCACAGAAGAATAAGCAATCAGTTTTTTCATATCTTCCTGTGCCAATGCCACAAGTGACGTATAGATCACAGCAACAATAGAGAGCGCGTAAACCAGCGGAGTGAAATATACGGAGGCTTCAGGCATCATCGGAATTGAGAAGCGCAAGAAGCCATAAGCCCCCATCTTCAACAGAACCCCGGCCAAAATAACAGACCCGGCTGTTGGCGCTTCCACGTGAGCATCCGGCAACCATGTATGAACAGGCCACATCGGCACTTTCACAGCAAAAGATGCAAAGAAAGCAATCCATAGCCACTTTTGCATTTCTGACGGGAAAGTCTGTGTCATCAACACTGTGATATCCGCGGTACCTGCAACTGAATACATTGCCAGAATGGCAACCAGCATCAGGACGGAACCAGCCAGCGTATAGAGAAACAACTTAAAAGCCGCATACACACGACGTGTACCACCCCAGACACCGATGATCAGGAACATCGGGATCAATACACCTTCGAAGAAGATATAGAAGACAACGATATCCAGTGCACAGAACATGCCAACCATCATGGTTTCAAGGATAAGGAATGAAACCATGTATTCCTTCACACGCTTGGTCACAGCACCCCACGATGAGATGATGCAAATTGGCGTCAGAAGGGTTGAGAGCAGAACAAAGAGAACTGAGATACCATCAACGCCCATCCGGTAAGACAGACCAAGGGATGGCATCCATTCAACTTCTTCCACAAACTGGAACTCGGCAGTTCCACGTTCAAATCCTGTCCAGAGAAGAAGAGAAACCGCAAAAGTCACTCCGGATACCCAAAGGGCAACCCAGCGTGAATTTCTTGCAACAGCCTCTTCACTATCCCCCCGGATAAGAAGAATGATGAGCGCACCCAACAAAGGCGCAAAGGTCACAATTGAGAGAATATGATCTTGCATAGCCCTTAACCTGCGTTGGAGACGATATACCAGGTCACCAGGGCAACAACCCCAATCAACATGGCAAATGCGTAGTGATAAACATATCCGCTTTGCAGACGGCTCGCTTTACCCGCAAGAATGCGTGTAAGGGAACTAACCCCATCTGGCCCATATGCATCGATGACAGCACCATCCCCTGATTTCCAGAGGAAGCGCCCGATCTTGACGGCGGGACGCACAAAAAGGAAGTCATAGAGTTCATCAAACATCCATTTTCTGTAAACAAATGTATGGATTGGCTTGATGATAGACACAAAAGTCGCCGGCAGGCTTGGTACAAACATATAGAATACATATGCCAGTACAATTCCGCTAACTGCAGCCGCGAGTGGTACAAGCTTGACCCATGTTGGAACATGATGCGCAGCCTCGACCGTATCGTTACCAGCGAGAACAAAAATCGCATCGCCCCAGAATTCAGCTTTCACGTCACCGACGAAATAGTTGTATCCCGACATCCCGGCAAAAAGAGCACCAACACCCAAAACAAGTAGCGGGATCATCATTACCATTGGTGACTCGTGAACACCCTTCATTGTATGTTCGTCAGCACGCGGGTTCCCGTGGAAAGTCATGATAAGCAGACGCCAGGAATAGAAGGCCGTCATAAAGGCAGCCGCTGTCCCCGCCCAGAAAGCAAACATGCCCTGGGTAGAGTGATCAGCATAAGCAGCTTCAAGAATAAGGTCTTTGGAATAGAAGCCGGATAGCGGTGGAATACCTGCAAGGGCAATTGAACCGATCCACATTAGAAGATAGGTCGCCGGGATCATTTTCCAGATACCGCCCATCTTGCGCATGTCCTGTTCATGATGCATCGCATGGATCACTGAACCAGCCCCCAAGAACAACAGCGCTTTGAAGAAAGCGTGTGTCATCAGGTGGAAAATTGCCCCACCATAAGCAGATACACCAATCGCAAAGAACATATAGCCAAGCTGTGAACAGGTTGAATAGGCGATCACACGCTTGATATCAAACTGCGTCAGGCCAATGGTTGCCGCAAAGAAGGCTGTCCCGGCACCAACATAGGTCACGACTTCCAGTGCTGCAGGTGCATATTCGAACACAGGCGAGAAACGGCAGAGCATGAAGATACCCGCTGTCACCATTGTCGCCGCATGAATAAGCGCGGAAACAGGTGTTGGGCCTTCCATCGCATCAGGCAACCATGTGTGCAGACCAAGCTGAGCAGATTTTCCCATCGCCCCAATAAAAAGCAACAGGCAAATAATTGTCAGGGCGTGCCCTTCAAAACCAAGGAATGTGAATTGAGCTGTCGAAAGGCCCTCAGCCTGAGGAAAAATCTCAGCAAAGTTAACAGAACCAAAGAGAACAAAGACGCCCATGATGCCAAGAGCAAAGCCAATATCGGCAACACGGTTGACCAGAAATGCTTTCATCGCTGCTGAACAGGCCGAAGCTTTTTCATACCAGAAGCCAATCAACAGATATGACGCCAGACCAACACCTTCCCAACCAAAGAACATCTGCACCAGGTTATCAGACGTAACCAGCATCAGCATGAAGAAGGTGAAAAGGGATAGATACGAGAAGAAGCGTGTAATTGACTTGTCTTCGGACATATAGCCGATTGAATAGAGATGAACCATTGATGAAACAACAGTCACAACAATCAGCATAACGGCTGTAAGCGTATCAATTTTCAACGCCCAGGATAATTGAAAATCCCCAGAATTAATCCATGTAAACAAAGGCGTTGTTCTCGCGTTTCCATCAATGGCAACATCAAAGAAAACAACGAATGATAAAACAGCTGATACAAGCAGTAACCCCGTGGTTACGACTTGTGCTCCGCGATCGCCGATCCACTTGCCAAACAAGCCGGCAATAAACGAACCTAACAGCGGGAGAAAGACTATAAAGTTTTCCATCGTCGGATTAGCCCTTCATCATGTTGATATCTTCAACCGCGATAGACCCGCGATTACGGAAGTAGATAACCAGGATCGCCAGACCGATCGCCGCTTCAGCGGCAGCAACCGTCAAGATAAAGACGGCGAAAACCTGACCAACCAGATCACCCATATGGGTAGAGAAAGCCACAAAATTGATATTCACAGCCAAAAGCATCAGTTCAATAGACATCATGATAACAATGACGTTCTTTCTGTTCAGAAAGATACCAAAGATGCCCAGAGTAAACAGAACAGCCGCAACAACCAGGTAATGGGCTAGACCAATTTCTAACATGGTTAGATTCCACTCCCACTAGATACTTTTTTGATTTCAACGGACTCTTCGCGGCTACGATTAATCTGGTCAGAAATAACCTGTTTACGAACGCCGTCACGCTGACGGAGCGTCAGAACAATTGCCCCAACCATCGCAACCAACAGAATCAGACCACAAGCCTGGAAGAGATATGCGTATTTAGTGTAAAGCACCTGCCCCAAAGCCCGTGTATTATGGACACTATCCATATCCGGAATTGGTACCGCCGCAGTAGCAACTGCATCGGGTGCCGTAAATGTCGAAGACAGGATCAGAACAAGTTCCAGGAAGAGAACCAGACCAATAGAGCCACCAATCAACAGATATTGCTTAAAGCCCTGTCGCGCGCGCTCAATATTGATATCAAGCATCATAACGACAAACAGGAAGAGAACTGCCACAGCCCCGACATAGACAACCACCAGGATCATCGCCAGGAATTCAGCCCCCATCAGGACGAAAAGACCCGCCGCATTAAAGAAGCAAAGAATAAGGAAAAGAACCGAATGAACCGGGTTCTTGGAAGAAATCACCATAACCGCCGAAGCGATCGTGATTGCTGCAAATAGATAGAAGACGAGAGCCTGAATAATCATTTGGCTACCCTTTCTTTATAGGCCTGGTGTTGGCATATGATTTTTTTCATAAACACTTTTTTATCCCAAGCTCTTAGCGGTAAGGAGTATCCAGCGCGATGTTTTGCGCAATTTCGGTTTCCCAACGGTCGCCATTTTCGAGCAGCTTGTCTTTGTTATAGAAAAGCTCTTCACGTGTCTCAGTCGCAAACTCAAAATTTGGTCCCTCAACAATAGCGTCCACCGGGCAAGCCTCTTGGCAAAATCCGCAATAGATACACTTCGTCATATCAATGTCATAGCGTGTTGTACGGCGACTGCCGTCATCACGCGGCTCAGCTTCGATTGTAATCGCTTGTGCCGGGCAGATAGCTTCACATAGTTTACAAGCGATACAACGCTCTTCCCCGTTCGGGTAGCGGCGCAAAGCATGCTCTCCACGAAAACGCGGGCTAATCGGCCCTTTTTCGTATGGGTAGTTCAAGGTAACCTTTGGCTTAAAGAAGTATTTAAGCGTCAAGGCCATACCGGAAAGCAGTTCGGTCAAAAGAAGACTGCGGACTGGGTTTTTCATAAAAGCCATCGTCCTCTATCTCTCCATATTTCTTTTTATTATTTTCTTATCCATTTACCAGATCCCCTATTGAGCAACTGGTAGAAGGTCAAAGCCAACCAGTACACCAGCCGTTAGGAATACCCACAACAGCGAAAACGGCAGGAAGACTTTCCAACCCAGACGCATCAGTTGGTCATAACGGAAGCGTGGGAATGTGGCGCGAACCCAAAGGAAACAGAAAAGAACCATTGCGATCTTCAACGAGAACCACACCGGACCAGGTATCCAGTTCAGCGGCGCAATATCCAACGGCGGTAACCAGCCACCAAGGAAAAGAATTGCAGCCATAGCACTCATCAGGATCATGTTTGCATATTCTCCAAGGAAGAACAGCGCAAAGCTCATGGAAGAATACTCAACCATGAAACCAGCCACGATTTCAGACTCACCCTCGGGCAAATCAAAAGGCGAGCGGTTTGTTTCAGCCAAAATAGAAATGAAGAAGATCACAAACATAGGTAGCAATGGGAATGCATACCAGTTCAAAAGACCGTAATCACCCTTTTGCGCCATCACAATATCTGACAGGTTCAATGATCCCACACACAACAGAACAGTGATGATCACCAAGCCCATGGAAACTTCGTATGACACCATTTGGGCTGCAGAACGAAGTGCACCAATAAAAGGATACTTTGAGTTAGAAGCCCACCCCGCCATGATCACACCGTAAACACCCAGTGAAGAGATCGCAAAGAGGTAGAGAATACCGACGTTGATATCACTAACCACCAGACCTTCACCAAAGGGAATAACAGCCCAGGCAACAAGACTAAGGATAAAGGTGAGCATCGGTGCCATGATAAAGATGATCTTGTTAGATCCAGAAGGAAGAATGGTTTCCTTCATCATCAATTTAACAGCATCAGCAAATGGCTGCAGCGCACCAAAAGGACCAACAACGTTTGGCCCCTTACGAAGCTGCATCGCACCAATTACTTTACGCTCGGCAAGTGTCAGATAGGCAACCGCGATCAACAGAGGACCAACGATAATCATAATTTGCGCAACGATCATGATCGTTGGCAGAGCGTATCCTTCCCAGAATTCAACCATTTGTTCCAGTAGCTCCCTGCTCTTTTCTCAGTACAAATTGCTCTGTACAGGCTGACATCGTTTCGGATGAACGGCTGATCGGATCAGTCATATAGAAGTTTTCGATATTGCTTTTGAAAGGATCAGATGAAAGTTTTGCTCCGTCACTAGCAATATCACCAAGGCCTGTCGTAGAAACCTGATCAATGGCAGCAAACACAGGGTTTACTTCAATCATTCTCTGACGCAGTTGACCAAGGTTGTCATAAGGAAGAGCGTCTCCAACTTGCTCGGAAAGAGCCCGAAGGATTGTCCAGTCTTCTCTTGCTTCTCCCGGTGGGAATGTAGCAAGACGACCAAGTTGAACGCGCCCTTCTGTATTCACATAAGTTCCGTTTTTCTCAGTATAAGCGGCACCCGGTAGAATCACATCAGCAGCAGATGCACCCGCATCACCATGATGACCTTGATAAATCACAAAAGCATTCTTCAGCTTGGATGTATCAATTTCATCTGCACCCAACAGGTAAACCGCTTTGATCGACCCTTTTTCAGCACCATCCAGAATGCCAGCAACATCCGCACCCTTTTTGCCTGGTACGAAGCCCAAATCTAGGCCAGCAACTCGGGAAGCCGCTGTGTGCAGAATGTTGAAACCATTCCAATCGTCCTGAACAAGACCGTATTTATCGGCAATTGCTTTTGCTTCAGCCAGAACCGCAGCACCGTCATCACGGGTCAATGCCCCCATACCAACAATAATCATTGGCTTCTTGGCTTCTTCAAGAACCTTTGCAAAGGCATTTTTACCGGAAGTTACTTCCTTAAGCGTTTCAGGGCCAGCACCGAGGTAATCGTAATCGTAAGTCAGATCAGCTGCTTCGCCGATCATGCCAACCTTGAAACCGCCTTCCAGAAAGCGTTTACGAAGACGTGCATTGACAAGGGCTGCTTCCCAACGTGGATTGCTCCCCACAAGCAAAACTGCATCAGCGTCTTCAATACCAGCAATAGAGCTGTTGAAAAGATACGTGGAACGATCAGAAGCGTTGAGCTTGGCACCATCCTGACGGCAATCAATGTTCTCCGAGCCGAGATTTGCCATGAAATCCTTCAAGGCCAACATTGATTCTGCATCGTTAAGATCACCAGAGATCGCTGCAATTTCATTGCCTTTTAACGGAGAGAGCTTTTCTTTAATAGCAGAGAAAGCTTCATCCCAAGAGGTTGCTTTGAGTTTACCATCGACACGCACATATGGACGGTCAATACGCTGACGGCTTAAACCATCTGTGATGTAACGGGTTTTATCTGTGATCCACTCTTCGTTCACATCTTCATGGATACGCGGAAGAACACGAAGAACTTCACGACCACGAACATCAACACGAATGTTCGATCCAACAGCATCCATCACATCAATCGAATTTACCTTTTTCAATTCCCAAGGACGAGCGTTGAATGCATAAGGCTTGGATGTCAATGCACCAACCGGGCATACATCGACCAGATTACCGGATAATTCAGTATTAACAGCCTTTTCCAAAGTTGTGATCTCAACATGACCACCACGATTTAAAAGGCCAACTTCTTCAATACCCGCAACTTCGGTCGAGAAACGCACGCAACGGGTACACTGAATACAGCGGGTCATGATCGTCTTGATCAAAGGCCCCATGTATTTTTCAGTTACTGCGCGTTTGCTTTCTTTGTAGCGTCCGTGATCCAGCCCAAAGGCCATGGCCTGATCCTGAAGATCGCACTCGCCACCCTGATCGCAAATCGGGCAATCAAGCGGATGGTTGATCAAAAGAAATTCCATCACCCCTTTGCGGGCTTTTTGTACAACCTCGGTATCGGTCTTGATAACCATGCCTTCACCCACCGGCATCGCACAGGATGCAATCGGTTTTGGCGCACGTTCCATTTCGACCAGACACATCCGGCAATTACCGGCAACGGAAAGACGTTCGTGGTAACAGAAACGTGGAATTTCTGCGCCCGCAAGTTCACAAGCCTGAAGAACTGTCAGGCCGTCTGCGACTTCAATCTCTTTACCGTCAATCGTCAACTTTGGCATCAGTCTCTCCTACTCCGCTGCCTGGCGCGATTGCTTGTATTCGTTAATCCGACGCTCGAGTTCCGGACGGAAATTCCGGATCAAGCCCTGGATCGGCCAAGCTGCAGCATCACCAAGCGCACAAATCGTGTGACCTTCTACCTGCTTGGTAACATCCCAAAGCATATCGATTTCTTCAACATCGGCTTCACCGCGAACCATGCGCTGCATAAGGCGGAACATCCATCCCGTTCCTTCGCGACATGGCGTACACTGGCCACAACTTTCGTGTTGATAGAAATGTGAAAGTCGGCAGATCGCTTCGACAACATCGGTGGATTTATCCATGACGATTACCGCCGCGGTTCCCAAACCGGATCCTGCTTCGCGTAACGCGTCAAAATCCATTGTCATGGTATCGCACACATGCTTTGGCAGCATAGGAACCGATGATCCACCCGGAATGACCGCCAGCAGATTATCCCAACCGCCGCGAACACCACCGGCATGCTTTTCGATAAGCTCTCGCAAAGGAATGCTCATCGCTTCCTCGACGTTACACGGCTTGTTCACGTGACCAGAAATAGAGAAAATCTTTGTACCAGTGTTATTTTCACGGCCGAACTGTTTCCACCAATCAGGACCTCTGCGCAAAATGGTCGGCGACACAGCAACTGTTTCCACATTGGTCACAGTTGTTGGGCATCCATACAGACCACAGGCAGCAGGGAATGGTGGTTTCAAACGAGGTTGACCTTTTTTGCCTTCCAGACTTTCCAGAAGCGCCGTTTCCTCACCACAGATATAGGCACCAGCACCACGGTGAACGTGAACATCAAATGCCCAGCCAGAACCGCAGGCATCGTCACCCAGCAACCCATCAGCTCTTGCCTGCTCAATAGCAGCTTCGAGCCGCGTAGATTCCAGATAATACTCACCGCGAATATAAATGTAGGCCGTATGTGCGCCCATTGCGAAACCAGCAATCAGGCAACCTTCAATAAGCGTATGTGGATCATTACGCATGATCTCACGGTCTTTACAGGACCCCGGTTCGGATTCATCGGCATTAACGACCAGATAGCTCGGACGGCTTGGATCTTCTTTCGGCATGAAAGACCATTTAATGCCAGCCGGGAAACCCGCACCACCACGACCACGCAGGCCAGAGTCTTTCATACGATTGACAATCTCTTCGCGCCCAAGAGCAACCAGATCTTTGGTATCTATCCAAATGCCACGTTTCTTGGCACCTTCCAGCCCCCAATCGTCTTGTCCGTAAAGATTTTGGAAAATACGATCTTTATCTTCTAGAAGTGGCATCATTCACCCCCTTTTAGGGTTGTACGCTCACCCTCTGGTGCAGAAGTAAGACGGCCAATTTGTGATCCGATCGGCACGTCTTTGCCTGCGCGAAGTTCTTCAACGATTTCCATCATCCGTTCAGGCGAAAGATCTTCATAATACCAGTCATTGATCTGAACCATTGGCGCGTTACAGCAAGCGCCCATACATTCAACTTCAACAACAGAGAAAAGACCGTCTTCGCTAACATCACCAACTTTACTAACGCCAATTTTATCCATTGCCGCTTTCAAAATGTTGTCTGATCCGTTCAGCCAGCACGGTGTTGTCCGGCAAACCTGAATAAAATACTTACCAACAGGTTTTAGATTAAACATCGTATAGAAGGTTGCAACTTCGTGCGCACGAATTGGTGCAATTTCAAGATATTCGGCAACGTATTCAATTGCCTCTGGCGGTAGCCAGCCGTCATTCTGTTTTTGCGCAATATAGAAAAGACTTATAATCGCGCTGGCCTGACGGCCCTCAGGGTACTTGGCAACAATCTTTTCAGCTTCACGAAGGTTTTCTTCGGTAAACTTAAAGTCGCCAGTTTTGGCTTTTGGAAAACTACTGGTTTTCATCGGTCAACCTCGCCGAAGACGATATCCATTGAACCCAGAATAGCGACACTATCAGCCAGCATGTGCCCGCGGCACATGTAATCCATGGCAGCTAGGTGCGCAAATCCCGGTGCTTTAATTTTACAACGGTATGGTTTATTTGATCCATCAGCGACCAGATAAACACCGAACTCTCCCTTGGGAGCTTCGACCGCAATATAAGTTTCACCGGCAGGAACGTGGAAACCTTCTGTATAAAGTTTGAAGTGGTGGATCAACGCTTCCATAGAGCGTTTCATATCATCACGACGCGGAGGGGTAACTTTATGATTTGGCGCAAGAACAGGCCCTTCAGGCATCTTCTCAATACACTGCTTCATAATATGCAGGGACTGACGCATCTCTTCGACACGAACAAGATATCTGTCGAAACAATCACCGTTTTTCCCAACTGGAATATCAAAATCCAGTTCATCATAACAATCGTAAGGTTGTGATTTACGCAGATCCCATGCAATACCGGAACCACGGATCATAGGACCGGAAAGCCCCCAATCCATCGCTTCGTCAAAATTCATAACACCGATATCAACTGTTCTTTGACGGAAAATTCTGTTTTCAGTCAACAAACCTTCGAGGTCGTCAATAAAGGCCGGGAAGTTATCACAAAATTCTGAAATATCGGACAGCAATCCGGCTGGAAGATCCTGATGCACACCACCCGGACGGAAGTAAGCAGCGTGTAATCTGGCACCACAAGCACGCTCGTAGAATTCCATCAGGATTTCACGTTGTTCAAAGCCCCAGAGGATAGGTGTCATCGCACCAACGTCAATCGCAAAAGTCGTGATATTCAAAAGGTGATTTAGAATACGTCCGATTTCGCAATAGAGAACACGGATGTACTGACCGCGCTTTGGCACTTCGATATCAAGCAGCTTTTCAACAGCAAGAGCAAAAACATGCTCTTGGTTCATCGGTGCCACATAATCAAGGCGGTCAAAATAAGGAATTGCCTGTAAATAGGTCTTATATTCAATCAACTTTTCTGTGCCACGGTGCAGCAGACCAATATGCGGATCTGCCCGTTCGATGATCTCGCCATCCATTTCCATAACGAGACGAAGAACACCGTGCGCAGCCGGATGCTGAGGACCAAAGTTCAGCGTAAGAGGCTTAATCGTTGCTTCAGCCATTTAAGCAGCCCCCTCTTCATTTTCCTGTTCGGCTTTCTCATCACCCGGCAGATTTACAATACCTTCCCACGGGCTGGAGAAATCGAAATTCCGGAATTCCTGTGTCAGTTTCACAGGTTCGTAAACAACACGCTTTTGCGCTTCGTCATATCTGACTTCGACATAACCTGTAAGCGGGAAATCCTTGCGCAGCGGATGACCTTCAAAACCATAGTCAGTCAACATACGGCGCAAATCCGGATGATTGGCAAAGAAAATACCGTACATATCCCACACTTCGCGCTCGTACCAGATAGCAGAACTGAACAGCCCTGTTACAGATTCAACAGGCGTTTCATCACTTGTTGAAAACTTGACCTTAACACGCTGATTGTGAGTAAGAGATAGAAGACAGTAAACGAGTTCAAAACGATCTTCCCGGGCCGGATAATCAACCGCAGTCAATTCCACCAGCTGTCTGAATTGACAGTTTTGATTGTCTCTTAGGAACTTTATAACCTCAAGAAGGGTATCTGACTTTGCCCAGATGACAAGTTCGTCATTTATAAGCTCTGATCCAGTTACCGCCTCTCCCAAGGTAGTGGCGATATAATCGCCCAAGTCCAGTAAAGCCTGATTCATATAGTTCACCAGTATTTAGGAATGCCTGAAATAGGCTACCTGCGGAATTTCGCGGTTCGTTTGATTTTCTTCTGAAGCTGTAGAATACCGTAAATAAGCGCCTCAGCAGTCGGCGGGCATCCCGGTACATAGATATCTACAGGAACGACCCGGTCACAGCCACGAACAACAGAATAGGAATAGTGATAATAGCCACCACCATTAGCACAAGACCCCATTGAGATAACCCAACGAGGCTCTGGCATCTGATCATAAACCTTGCGCAAGGCCGGTGCCATTTTGTTGGTAAGCGTACCGGCAACAATCATCACATCAGACTGACGGGGCGACGGGCGAAAAACCATGCCAAAACGGTCCATGTCATAACGGCTACATGCCGCGTGCATCATTTCGACCGCACAGCAAGCCAAACCAAAAGTCATGGGCCATAGTGATCCCGATTGCGCCCAACCCGTCAGTTGATCCATACGCGCCAACACAAAGCCACGTTCGGCGAGTTCTTCGCCAACATTTTGCAGAACAAGATCCTGTTCCGGCCCCGGTGGCAGCGGTGCCCCTTGCTTGAGAGCTGGATTAGAGATTACTCCCATTCCAATGCCCCTTTCTTCCATTCGTATGCAAAGCCAATCGTCAAAATGACCAGAAAGATCACCATCGACCAGAAACCAAAGAGACCGATATCACCAAGAGATACAGCCCAGGGGAACAGGAAGGCTACTTCAAGATCAAAAATAATGAAGAGGATCGCCACCAGATAGAAGCGCACATCAAAACGGCTTCGCGCATCATCAAACGCTTCGAAACCACACTCATAAGTACTGATTTTCTCTGAATCAGGGTGCTGTTTAGCCATGATTACAGAAGCTAGCATCATTGCGATCGCCAGCCCTACTGCAATTCCGAGAAAGATCAGAATTGGCAGATATTCTGCCAACATCCCATCTAAGCCCATCTCTCCATACAATCTACACGAGGGTTACCGCGCAAATCGCCTTTCATGTCGAATATGACAAGAGGCCTTTTATGGCCCTATTTTTTAAGTATGTACTAAATATCGCCCAAAGGCGACATAAGCAAACATAGAATCGCCACAATCTAGAAAAAAATCGTGTTGTCCCAGTAGCTGAATCAAGTATTACCCGAAGAACAAAAGGAAACACATTCCATTCTATAGGATAAATATTTGCAATGTATTAAAATATACAGGAATATTATAAGGATACGAGGAGTATCAATAAGAAATGATGGCGAGGATGACGAGACTTGAACTCGCGACCTCTGGCGTGACAGGCCAGCGCTCTAACCAACTGAGCTACACCCCCGCAGAAGAGTGCCATCGGTGGACGGTTGAATGGCGAGGATGACGAGACTTGAACTCGCGACCTCTGGCGTGACAGGCCAGCGCTCTAACCAACTGAGCTACACCCCCACAAAACCGTCCCTGCGGACGAGGGTTTGTTTAATGTAGTCCCTCTTCCCTGTCAAGCGACGGAATAGATTTTTGACAGTTTTTTTTTAGTTTTTTCAACAAAGGTAAAGATAAGAAGAAAATCCTTTATCTTCAATGACCTAATTAATCGATTTTATTCAGCACCAGTTGAAAATCTCACCTGATATTCATGACAAAACCACAGAAACAGCAATCTATTTTATCAAGGCTCTATAAGAAATGGCTAATTCAGGATAGAAACTAACTATCTTTCCAGCTCATCACCATAATTCCCACGAGAACGCCAGCTGGAACTTGATAGCTTTTGCACATAGGCGTCGACAAATCTTTTTATTACCAAGAAACAAATCACCTTAAAAAGGGTTAGAGATCACTCTGACCATTTGAAACTTTAATCCTAACCACCGAAATCATCCAACATAATATCCTCGCGGTCGACTCCAAGCTCCAGGAGCATGTTAATCACCGAGGAATTCATTATCGGAGGTCCACACATATAATACTCGCAATCCTCGGGCGCAGTATGATTCTTAAGATACTCATCATAAAGAACGTTATGAATGAATCCAGTATAGCCATCCCAATCATCTTCAGGCAGTGCATCAGATAAAGCAACATGCCAGGTAAAGTTTGGAAACTCGGCTGCCAGTTGATCAAAGTCCTCAACAAAGAACATTTCCCGCTTTGACCGCGCGCCGTACCAGAATGTGATCTTACGATCCTTGTTCTTAAGACGCTTAAGCTGGTCAAAAATGTGACTACGCATTGGCGCCATACCCGCACCGCCGCCGATAAAGACCATTTCCTTATCAGTATCGCGTGCAAAAAACTCGCCGAATGGCCCCGAGATCGTCACCTTATCACCTGGTTTCAAATTAAAGATATAAGACGACATTTGTCCCGGAGGAATACCCTGTGTTCCCGGTGGCGGTGATGCCACACGAACATTGAGCATAATCATGCCCTTTTCTTCCGGGTAGTTTGCCATTGAATAAGCACGTTCAACAGGTTCACTTACTGTCGACTCGTATTGCCAGAGATTGAACTTGTCCCAATCTTCCCGATACTCTTCTTCAACGTCGAAATCTTTGTATTTCAGTTGATGTGCAGGTGCTTCAATCTGAATGTAGCCCCCCGCACGGAAGTTGACATCCTCACCTTCAGGCAGATCAAGTATTAATGCCTTAATGAAAGTTGCCACATTCTCGTTTGAACGAACCGTACATTCCCACTTTTTAACACCGAAAACCTCTTCAGGAACTTCAATTTCCATATCCTGCTTAACCGCGACCTGACAGGACAGACGGTCGCCACAAGAGGCTTCGCGTTTTGTGATATGGCTTTCCTCCGTCGGCAGAATAGAACCACCACCAGAAAAAATCTTAACGCGACATTGCGCACAGGTGCCACCACCACCACAAGCAGAAGGAACAAAAAGTTTCTGTTCGGCCAGTGTTTGCAACAACTTTCCGCCAGCAGGCACAGAAATCGTTTTCTCGCCATTAATGGTAATATCAACGTTTCCGGTAGAAACCAGCTTGGAGCGTGCAGCGAGAATGATCGTAACAAGTGCCAGAACGATCAATGTAAAAAGCAGGATGCCTAATCCAAATGTGATCAATTGAGCCTCCCCTTTACAGTTTCACGCCACTAAAGGACATGAAAGCCATCGCCATAAGGCCGGCAGTGATGAAGGTAATACCAAGGCCCTGAAGGCCGTCAGGTATATCCGAATACTTTAGCTTTTCCCGAACACCAGCCATTGCCGTGATCGCCAAAGCCCAACCAAAACCGGAAGAGATGCCGTAGGTTGTCGCTTCTGCAAAGTTATAGTCACGCTCGACCATAAAGAGCGAACCACCAAGAATAGCACAGTTCACCGTAATCAACGGCAGGAACACACCCAAAGCATTGTAGAGCGGCGGGAAATATTTATCCAAGACCATTTCAAGGATCTGAACCAGCGCAGCAATAACGCCGATATAAGAAATCAAACCGAGAAAAGTCAGATCAACATTACCAAAACCTGCCCAGGAAAGAGCGCCCGGCGCCAGAAGATACGTCAGGATCAGATTGTTTGCCGGCACAGTAATGGCCTGCACAATCATCACGGAAATACCCAGTCCAATAGCAGTCGCAATCTTTTTCGACACAGCAATAAAGGTGCACATGCCAAGGAAAAATGAAAGCGCAAGATTTTCGACGAAAATCGCCTTTACGGCTAAAGAGATCAGCTCTTCCATTAGTGTTCCTCAACCACTTGAATTTTATAATCACGCTCTTCAACTTGCTCTGGCTTCCAGGCGCGGAATGCCCAGATAATCAAACCAATCACAAAGAAGGCAGACGGCGGCAACAACAAGAGACCGTTTGGCACGTACCAACCACCATTATTAACTGTCTCAAGTATCGTCACACCAAAGAGAGAACCGGAACCGAACAGCTCGCGAATCACACCGACGAGCATCAATATCAGGCCGTAGCCTAACCCATTACCAATTCCATCGATGAAAGATGCAATCGGGGGATTCTTCATAGCAAAGGCCTCGGCACGCCCCATCACAATACAGTTGGTAATGATCAAACCGACAAAAACAGACAGTGTTTTGGAAATTTCGAAGGCATAGGCCTTAAGGACTTGATCAACGACAATAACCAGTGACGCAATAATGACCATCTGAACAATAATCCGAATGGAACCAGGGATCTGATTTCGGATCATTGAAATAAACATAGATGCAAAGGCTGTAACCGCCGTCACGGCCAAGGCCATAACAAACGCAACCTGTAGGGAAGATGTTACCGCAAGCGCCGAACAGATACCCAGAACCTGTAGCGTAATCGGGTTGTTATCGACCATTGGGTCAAGGATAAGTTCTTTAGGAGTTTGCGCCATTAGATCTCTCCTGCTTTAACGGATGCAAGGAAGGGAGCATATCCTGCCTTACCCATCCAGAAACGAACCAGATTATCCACACCATTTGACGTTAGTGTCGCCCCAGCCAAAGCATCAACATGGAATTCCTGTCCTGCAGGCGGAGCCGTTTTGGCAACTGTTATCTGTAGCACACCATTCTCATCATAGAGCTTCTGACCACGCCATAATGATTTCCAGCGCGGATTATCAACCTCGGCCCCAAGGCCCGGTGTTTCAGCGTGGCTGTAGAACTGTAAACCAAAGACATCATTGGCATTTTCTTCTACAGCAATAAAGCCATAAAGCGTTGACCAAAGACCATAACCGTGTAGAGGCAAAATTACCTTATCCAGACTGCCATCTTCATTACGCAGAAGATAAACAGTAACAAATTTAGCTTGCCGACCGATAGACGCAGGATCATCAGTCAATTCCACAGATAATTCAAGATCATCCGCAGCAGCGCGATCATCAAATGTGGTCGCATCGAACTGGTCAGTAAATTTACCTGTTGCGAGTTCCAGCACATGTGGTTCGAAAACCTTGAATGCCTCGGTCACATCCGTGTCAGGATTATAAAGTCCAGCCACTTGCAGAATATTAATCTGCTTGTCTTTAAGCTTATTGATTTCCTGTACTGGTCTCAAAGAAACCGCAACAGCCGATACAATCATTGAAGCCACAAGACAGAGCGTAACAGCTACAAATACCGTCTTGCCCACAGAATCTGGTGGCGTGTCGAGAAAACGGCGTAACAGCCCAGTTTTTTTATTTTCGTCAGGCATTACCTTTTGCCCTCCGCTTGATATTGGCCTGCACCACAAAATAATCGATCAATGGCGCAAAGACGTTTCCGAATAGTATGGCGAGCATCATGCCTTCGGGAAAAGCCGGGTTAATCACACGGATCATCACCACCATAAAACCAATCAATGCGCCATAGATATAACGTCCGACGTTGGTATGACTGGCAGAAACAGGCTCAGTAACCATAAAAGCAAGACCAAAAGCAAAACCGCCTGTAACAAGGTGCCAATACCAAGGCATAGCAAACATTGGATTACTGTCAGAACCAATCCAGTTGAGGAGCAATGAAAAGCCGATCATTCCGCCCAGACAGCCAGCAACCAAACGCCAGTTGGCAATCTTGGTAATGAGCAAGAAGCTCAATCCAATTAAACAAGCGAGTGTAGAGGTCTCACCAATAGATCCCTGAATCGTACCAATGAAAGCACTTGTCCAATCAATCCCGCGTGCAGCAAGTTCCACAAAGCCGTCAGAAGCACTTACAGAAAGCATCGTTGCGCCAGAGAAGCCATCCACAGGTGTCCAGATTGTTTCGCCAGACATTTGCGCCGGATAAGCAAAATAAAGAAAAGCCCGTCCAGTCAGTGCTGGATTAAGGAAATTCTTACCCGTTCCACCAAAGACCTCTTTACCAATGACAACGCCAAAGGAAATGCCAAGGGCTACCTGCCACAAGGGAGCACTTGGCGGCAAGATAAGCGCATAAAGCATTGAAGTAACAAGAAAACCTTCGTTAACTTCATGCCCACGAACCGTCGCAAAGATAACTTCCCAAATACCACCGACAACAAGTGTCACAATGTAGATCGGTAAAAAATAAAGCAGCCCATGTAAAAAATTAGCAATGTGATTGTCAGGATTAAAGCCAACACCCAACAAATCAAGCAGCCATACTCGCCAACCTGATGAATTATGAACTTCCATCGCCGTATTGGTCTGCAAACCAATATTATAAAGACCAATTAGAATGCAAGGGATCGTTGCGATGACCACGTAGGTCATAATCCGTTTCATATCCACATAAGATCTTGCATGTGGGGCGACTTTAGTCACCGTTTTTGGTGTGTAGAGAAAGCTCTCAACCATTTCATAAATTGGGAAGAACTTCTCGTATTTTCCACCATTGGTAAAGTGAGGTTCTATGTGATCGAAAAAGTTGCGAATGCCCACGTGATCAGCCCTCCTTTTCGATCTTGTTAAGGCAATCGCGCAGCGCCATGCCATACTCGTATTTGGCTGGGCATGCAAAGCCAACCAGGCCAAGGTCTTCTTCGTCCAGTTCCATCACGCCGAGTGCCTGTGCTTGATCGGTATCCATCACCAAAAGGGCGCGTAACAATTGCGTTGGCAGATAATCCTGCGGCATAAGCTCTTCAAAGGTTCCAAGCGGCACCATGGCTCTACGCCCACCATTAAGGTTTGACGTCAAAGCATAAAGCTTCTTCGAAAAAGCCGATCCTAACACAGGCTGTACGGAAAATTTCGACGGCATTGGCAGTATCCAACCCATTGTGATCTGCTTATGATCTTCTTCAATCAAAGTGATCTGACGAGCATAACGACCAAGATAACCATCCTCACCCTCGCCCATACGACCACTGAGGATTGAACCTGATATCATTCGAACAGGTGTATCACCGGGAATATCCCTTTCAACCAGATCCGCCATTGATGCACCAGCAACTGAACGAACCAAACGAGGATTAGCACAAAGTGGACCAGACAAAGCGACCACCCGACTGGCATCATAACGACCGGTCAATAATAGCTTACCGATAGAAATCACATCTGAATAACCAATCGTCCAGACAGCTTGATCACCCCTCGGGGGTTCCAGAAAATGCACATGCGTACCAGCGAGACCAGCCGGATGTGGACCAGAAAAACTTGCAACAGTTACATCAGAAATATCTGAACCGGGAATATCAGCATCGGGCGATTGGCAAAGATAGGTTTTACCTTCTGTAAGCAGTGTAATCGCTCCGAGCCCTTTTCGGAAAGCTTCGGCTTCATCAGCAATAATTTCTGCCGGATCAGCCGAAAGTGGCTCTGTATCCATAGCAGTCACAAAAATAGCTGATGGCTTGGTATCTGGTGCGGGAACCTTGGAATAAGGTCTGGTGCGAAACGACGTCCAAAGCCCAGAAGCGCAAAGACGCTTAGTTAAACCTTCTGCAGTAAAAACATCACCAACATTAGAAAAATCAACTGGTTCAGCAGCGGCCTCGTCAATGTCAATTACGACACTGATCAAAACACGGCGCGCACCGCGATTAATGGCTCTAACCCGTCCAGAAACTGGTGAGGTAACCCTAACTTCCGGTGTATCTTTATGAGAAAGTATTGGGGCTCCTGCCCCAACGACGTCCCCCTCTTGAACCGCAAGTCGCGGCTTTAGGCCGATATAGTCCGCGCCCAAGATGGCAACGGAACCAACAGTAGCAGGATCTTTGATTCCAGGCTCGGGTGCCCCCAGCACAGGAACATCAAGACCTTTTCGTAACGAGAATTTCGGCACGTTTATGCAGTCCTGTAAAAATTTTTAGCCCTTATGCGACAATTATGCTGCCTCTTAAAGTACTTTTTTGACCGTAAAGACTTAATTTTTTGTTGAATCTGCTATAAAACTCGCCCATAAGCCAATGAAACTAGCTTTTATATTAGCACGGAGGCCTTAATAGTGCCGGACAATTTCCTCATTTCGCGCCGAAACTTCATGATTATGCCAGCTTGCCTAGCCGCTCTAAGCGCTTGCAAATTGGGGTCATCAGCGTCGGTGTTAAAAGTCGCCGGTTTCACCATGGGCACCAACTACTCTGTTGTAGCTATTGATCACACTCGAACTTTGTCAGAAGAAGTACTGCGTAAGGACATTGATAGCGCGTTGTTGCAAGTAAATGCACAGCTATCAAACTGGGATCCGGCCTCAGAAATTTCTCGCTTTAATGCGTCAAATTCTACAGACTCGATATCAGTTTCCCCCGCCTTAGCAGAAGTTATGAATGCTGCTGATGTCGTGCATGCTGCCAGTGATGGTCAATTCGACGTAACACTAGGCCCACTAATTGATCTTTGGGGTTTCGGCTCTGCAAATAACACTGTGCAGACACCGACAGCAGAGGTAATCGAAGCAGCTCTACGTGCATCTGGGCAAAGCCAAACATTACGTATCTCTGATCAATCTCTTCAGAAACAAACACCGGGAACAGAGATTTATCTCTCTGCGATTGGCAAAGGCTATGGGGTTGATGTCATCGCACGTAAACTCGAAAGTCATGGTATCAAAGATTTCATGGTTGAAATCGGCGGCGATCTTTATACAGCCGGCCTCAACCCGGATGGTACACCGTGGCAGATTGGTATCGAAACCCCTGACGCGCACGACCGTACGATGCATGAAGTTGTCGGCCTTTCAAACCTGGGCATGGCGACATCAGGTGACTATCGTAACTATTTCGAAAAAGATGGCGTACGCTATTCACACATCATTGATGCCCAAACAGGTCGCCCAATTACACATACGACAGCATCAGTTACTGTATTGACCGAAAATGCTATGCTTGCTGATGCCTGGGCAACTGCAATGCTTGTGCACGGTAAAGAGCGCGGGCTGGAAATCGCAAATAATCGTGATATGGCAGTATTGTTCATTGAACGCGACACCAATGCGACCCATACTAAGTTTATTACAACACCAAGCGTGCGTTTTAGCGAAATGCAAGCTTAGAGATCGGATAGCAGACCGTGGCAACCTTCTTTTTAGCATTCGGCATCTTGGTCTTACTCGTTCTTGGCATGGCAATTGGTGTCATTATGCAAGGGAAGACGATAAAGGGCAGTTGCGGTGGCCTGAATGCCATCGGTGACGCTGATCACTGTCTGGTTTGCAATAAAGAAGTCGATCCGAATAGCCCGTTACGCGACAGGCTAAGTTGCCCACGTGCTCGTGCAAAACAAAGTGAAGCCAGCTAAATAAAGCTATAGACGTCTCATTTGAATTAATCCCCTCTAACCAAAATGTGAGAGGGGATTTTTTATCTTCCCATTGCGCCATAAAAAGCTGAACGCCAAGAAAACTAAAGCTGAGTATTACTTATAATACAAACTCTTTGAATGTAGTATTTAAATTCCGGTAGACAGAGGTATAAAGCCCAATACCAATAGGCAGCTTGCTGCTATTAGGCCAGAAATCCATAATTGCCATCTTGGCCCCTCAGCCTTCCAAACCCGGCGATACTTATAGCCGGCCAGACAGGCAATTATAAAAATTAACGTCGCGCTCCAGGGAGCCAGATTTATCGTTGTCAAAAAGCAAGACTTCCCCAAATAAATGATTTGCCTTATAGTTATTAAGCACAGTCCATTATGACAATCAAGTCAGGATGCTTTTTATGCCTACAACCTATCAAGGACCAAGGAAAAGCGATAACCGGCAAAAAAAAACGGTTAGTCAATCAACGCAATCCAATTTTGCTACGGGGACGGCTACGGTACAAAATATAATCGCAAATAAAGGTGACGCTGTTTTTTCTATAAGCCCTCAAGACACATTAGGAAAAGCAGTCAAACTACTCAGCGAAAAACGAATAGGAGCCTTGGTCGTATCAAATTCCAACGGCACCCTGCTCGGAATCCTTTCCGAGCGTGATATTGTTCGTAAACTGGCCGAAACACCGGGGCGAACGCTTCCTCATAAAGTTGAACAGGTCATGACAAGTAATGTTGAAGTTTGCACCCGGGCCGAACCACTTGTATCTGTCCTCCGCCGGATGACGGATGGCCGCTTTCGTCATATGCCCGTTATGGAAGACAAAAAGCTTGTTGGTGTTGTTACCATCGGGGATGTCGTGAACTACCGCCTTAATGAGCTTGAGTACGAGGCTTTACAGCTTAAGCAACTTGTCGTTGGTTAAGTTTCTTCTGATTTTATATAGATAACAGTTCTGAGAGTCTTTCATGGATGGCAGAGCGTTTTACTTGATAATCACACTGCCTCCGAATGCTGTTCCCTATTGAGAACAGTATACGCATACAAGCTCTACACTTAAAGCTCAGCAAGTAGCTTGCCCCCTCAAACTCAACCGAAAACAGAATCGTAAGATACTGATCTATAAAAACAAAAACGGCGCTTCAAATAATGAAGCGCCGTTTCAATTAAGACGTCTGGTGGGCGATGACAGGCTCGAACTGCCGACCCTCTCGGTGTAAACGAGATGCTCTACCAACTGAGCTAATCGCCCACCAGACGTCCCGTCTGATGAAGGAGCTTGTAAGGTGATTCGCCGCCCTTGGCAAGAGCAAAATTACACAAAATTGACAATAAACATAAAAAAACCGGTTAGCCAAAAGCTAACCGGTTTTTCGTCAACAACTACAAACAATTATCACTTGTTTACAGCGTCTTTCAAGCCTTTACCGGCTTTAAACTTAGGCTGCTTGGAAGCAGGAATCTGAATAACCTCACCAGTACGTGGGTTACGACCCTGAGAAGCAGCACGTGCAGCTACGCTGAAAGTACCAAAACCAACGAGACGAACTTCGTCGCCACCGGTTAGAGCATCTGTTACAGCTTCAAACACGCCGTCGATAGCTTTACCTGCATCGGCCTTGGATAGACCTGTTTTGTCAGCTACAGCTGCGACCAAATCATTTTTATTCATGGTTGACCCCCCCTCTAATTATACGGGTAAGATTGAAAAAAGTGTCTAATGACTTCTTGATTGTGAGGTGATTGTAGATCGCTAATGGCAGCGACGTCAATGCAAGAAACGACCGAATCCCAAGGGTTTTGGTAGCATTTTATCTATCTTGCCTCACAAAAAGCACAACTAGTGCGTAATTACCCCCTCACGATCGCTTTCATGATGCTTTTCTGCATCACTTCCTTCGCTCCAATCCTCTATAGGTGTTAGATTCTCGGAAAGAGCCTCTTTAAGGACTTCATCCACCGTAGAACAAGGTATTACCTTGAGTCCCTGAAGAACATTCTCAGGAATATCGGCTAAATCTTTTTCATTTTCCTTCGGAATAATGACCGTTTTTATGTTTCCACGAAGCGCAGCCATCATTTTTTCTTTTAAGCCGCCAATCGGAAGCACACGACCACGCAAAGTTACTTCGCCAGTCATGGCAACATCATGTCGAATCGGCGTTCCCGTCAAAACGGAGACAATAGACGTGACCATCGCCACACCAGCAGAAGGGCCATCTTTAGGAGTCGCTCCCTCTGGCACATGCACGTGAATATCTTTTTTATCAAATAAAGACGGTTTGATACCAAATTCCAGGCTACGGCTCTTCACAAAGTATTCTGCAGCCTGGATCGATTCTTTCATCACATCGCCAAGTTTACCTGTCGCAGAAACTTTTCCTTTACCGGAAACAGTAACAGATTCGATCGTCAGCAGCTCACCGCCAACCTCTGTCCAGGCAAGCCCGGTAACAACACCGACAAGATCTTTCTGCTCTGCTTCACCATAGCGATAGCGTTGAATGCCAGCAAAATCACCGAGGTTATCAATAGTCACATGAACAGTAGCCATTGTTCCCATCTCGATTTCTTTGACTGCCTTACGCAATAGCTTGGCAACTTCACGCTCCAGATTACGAACGCCAGCTTCACGGGTATAGTGCTGTATCAGTTTGCGAAGAGCTTCATCATCGATAGACCACTCTTCTTTTTTGACACCATGATCTTTCATTTGTTTTGGAATCAAATGGCGAATCGCAATCTGCAGCTTCTCATCTTCTGTGTAGCCGGGAATCCGAATGATTTCCATACGATCCAGCAAAGGTTGCGGCATGCGCAATGAGTTTGCAGTAGTCACAAACATTACATCAGAGAGATCGTAATCCACTTCGAGATAATGATCATTAAATGTGTTGTTTTGTTCCGGATCCAATACTTCAAGCAAAGCCGAGGAGGGATCACCGCGCCAATCATTCCCCAACTTGTCAATCTCATCCAGCAGAAACAACGGATTAGAAGATTTAGCTTTCTTCATTCCCTGAATAACTTTACCCGGCATAGACCCGATATATGTACGGCGATGACCACGTACTTCAGATTCGTCACGCACACCGCCCAAACTCATGCGGACAAAGTTACGTCCTGTCGCTCGTGCAATCGACTTGCCCAAAGATGTTTTACCAACACCGGGAGGACCAACAAGGCAAAGAATCGGACCTTTGACCTTACGCATACGCTGCTGAACGGCCAAATATTCGAGAATACGTTCTTTGACCTTTTCCAAACCAAAATGCTCTTCATCCAGAACTTTTCCGGCATTAGGAATATCTTTTTTGATTTTACTGCGTTTTTTCCACGGAATAGAAAGCATCCAGTCAAGATAGTTACGAACAACAGTAGCTTCAGCAGACATGGGACTCATGTTGCGTAGTTTCTTCAGTTCCGTCGTGGACTTGTCTCTAGCTTCCTTGGTCAGTTTGGTTTTTGCGATCTTGTCTTCAAGCTCGGCGAGTTCATCCCGACCATCTTCCCCTTCGCCAAGTTCCTTTTGAATAGCTTTTAGCTGCTCATTCAAATAGTACTCGCGCTGAGTTTTTTCCATTTGGCGCTTAACGCGATTTCGAATTCTTTTTTCGACTTGAAGAACGCCAATTTCGCCTTCCATAAAGCCGTAGATTTTTTCCAGACGCTCAGCAATTGTTTCACATTCAAGAAGTTCCTGCTTCTCGGAAATTTTAAGTGAAAGATGAGACGCAACTGTATCTGCAAGTTTACCAGATTCATCGATCTGATTAATTGAAACCAGGACTTCCGGCGGAATTTTTTTGTTCAGCTTGATATATTGCTCGAACTGGGAAACGACGCTTCTTGAAAGAGCATCCAGTTCTCTTTCATCTCCGTCATCATCATCCAACGGTTCTGCCTCTGCCTGGAAGAAGTCTTCATTATCAGAAAATTTGGTAATCTTCGCACGGCGCGCGCCTTCAACCAGAACCTTAACCGTACCATCGGGCAATTTCAGCAACTGAAGAACTGTGCCAATTGTACCTACGGTGTAGATATCCGCAGGGCTAGGGTCATCCTGTGATGCATTTTTCTGTGTCACAAGCAGGATCTGCTTGTCTTCTTTCATCACATCTTCAAGCGCACGAACAGATTTATCACGTCCGACAAATAAGGGAACAATCATATGCGGGAAGACAACTATGTCACGTAAAGGCAGTACGGGATAAACATCACCGTGAGAAATTTCCAACATATATCCTCACAAGCTCGCTGGCTTAAAAACAGAGTCTAGGGGGTGATCACTCACCCCCCGTAAAATAAACAACTATACAGATAAGAACAGGTACATAACCTTCAAGCCATTAAGAAAAAAGAATGGCCTCAAAAAAGTCACGCGTCCGTGCCGGTCTCTTCCTTGCTATCACCATAGATATAGAGAGGTTGTGCCTTACCGGTTACAACTTCGCTATTAATAACAATTTCTTCGACACCTTTAAGGTTTGGCAGTTCGTACATCGTATCAAGAAGAATACCTTCCATTATAGAACGCAGACCGCGTGCACCGGTTTTCCGCTCAATTGCTTTTCCAGCAATTCCCAAAAGAGCACCATCAGTAAAAGTCAGTGAAACATCTTCCATATCAAATAGACGTTTGTACTGCTTAACCAACGCATTCTTTGGTTGGGACAAAATTTCAACCAATGCATCAGCATCAAGATCTTCCAGTGTCGCAACAACTGGTAGACGGCCAACAAATTCAGGTATCAGACCGAATTTCAACAAATCTTCCGGCTCAACTTCGCGAAGGATATCACCCATTCTTCGCTCGTCAGGCCCCTGAACATCAGCCCCAAAACCAATGGATGACCCCTTGCCACGACCAGAGATAATTTTATCCAGTCCTGCAAAAGCACCACCGACAATAAAGAGGATGTTCGTTGTATCGACCTGAAGGAATTCCTGTTGCGGATGTTTCCGCCCCCCCTGTGGCGGTACAGAAGCAACAGTGCCTTCCATAATTTTCAACAATGCCTGCTGAACACCTTCACCTGATACATCACGTGTGATAGACGGGTTATCAGACTTACGGCTGATCTTATCGACCTCGTCAATATAGACGATACCACGTTGAGCACGCTCAACATTGTAATCAGCAGACTGCAGGAGCTTGAGAATTATATTTTCAACATCCTCCCCAACATAGCCGGCTTCGGTCAATGTCGTCGCATCAGCCATGGTAAAGGGAACATCCAGAATTCTCGCCAGAGTTTGTGCCAGAAGTGTTTTACCACAACCAGTTGGTCCAACCAGCATAATGTTGGACTTGGCGAGTTCGACATCACCAGATTTGTTCCCATGTGCCAGACGTTTGTAATGATTATGCACAGCAACAGAGAGAACTTTTTTAGCATGCCCCTGCCCGATGACATAATCGTTTAACACATCACAGATATCCTGAGGCGAAGGTACCCCGTCACCAGATTTCACCAATGATGATTTATGTTCTTCACGAATGATATCCATACATAATTCGACACACTCATCACAAATAAAGACGGTGGGTCCCGCAATCAACTTGCGAACTTCATGCTGGCTCTTGCCGCAGAAGGAACAGTAGAGAGTATTTTTCGAGTCGTTATCGCTCGATTTTGACATTACGTATGAGCCTCGAAATCAATTCCCAATATTAGGTCATGTTGACAGACAGACCCGACCCGCACAATGGGAAATATCCATGTAATAAGCAAAATACCTCGACAAATACCAATTAAAGTACCTGTCATTTGTTATAAAGGTAACAAAGCTTCGTTAATGAACAGTTCCCTGTGCTGGTCAAATTACTAATTATTTAGATGCACCACTCTTATCGCTGGCATCTGCTTCACGATGAGAAATCACCTCATCAATCAAACCAAATTTCTTGGCTTCATCAGGCGTCATAAAGTTATCACGCTCCATTCCCTGTTCGATGACCTCAATCGGCTGACCGCAGTGATCAGCATAGAGACCGTTCAGGCGAGATCTGGTATTAATGATATCTTTTGCATGAATTTCAATATCCGTCACCTGTCCCTGGAAACCGCCAGAAGGTTGATGGATCATGATCTTTGAATTTGGCAAGGCAAAGCGTTTACTCTTTGCACCAGCCATCAACAACAAAGATCCTGCTGATGCAGCCTGACCAACACATACGGTAGATACTTCCGGTTTGATGTATTGCATTGTGTCATACATCGCCAAGCCAGATGTCACCACACCGCCAGGTGAGTTAATGTAGAAAGAGATATCTTTCTTTGGATTATCTGATTCAAGGAACAGCAATTGAGCGCATATAAGGCTTGCTACCTGATCGTTTACCTGACCAGTCAGAAAAATAATTCGCTCTTTTAGAAGCCTTGAGTAGATATCATAAGAACGTTCGCCACGGCTTGTTTGCTCAACAACCATAGGAACGAGAGTATTCATATATATATCGCGTGGATCACTCATAGCTTCCCCTCAACGTAATTCGCGTGTCGCATATTAATTAACAAATTAAGCTCGTTAACTATATCTCACTAGAAAGTAATATGGGTTGCGCGAGAGATTCGCACAACCCATACAACACGTTTAGTTTTATTAAAGCAGATCAGATCTTAAGCATCTGCCTTTTTCGCAGTAGCTTTTTTAGCTGGCTTCTTGGCCGGAGTCTTCTTTGTTGCAGCTTTTTTAGCTGGTTTCTTTTTAGATACAGCTTCGTTTTCAGCTTCAATCTGCTTGCGTAGATCATCAGGAGAAATTGATTTCTCTGTCACTTTTGCAAGATCAACGATGAAATCAACAACCTTGTCTTCAAATACAGGAGCACGAAGGTTAGCAATGGCTTGCGGGTTCTTCTGATAGAACTCAAAAACAGCCTGTTCTTGACCTGGGTAGTTGCGTGCTTCCTGAAGAAGAGCAGCGTTCAATTCTTCTTGAGTAACATCAATTTCGTTCTTGCCACCAACTTCAGAAAGAAGAAGACCAAGGCGAACACGACGTACAGCAATGTCCTGATATTCGGCTTTCAGTTCGTCATCAGACTTTGCAGCATCTTCTTCATCAAGCTTGCCTTGCTCTTTGTCGGCTTCGATCTGTTTCCAGATACCGTCAAATTCAGATTCAACCATTGCTTCTGGAACATCAAAATCGTGGTTATCAGCAAGCTGATCCAGAACTTCACGTTTCAGATGAGAATGTGCAATGCGGTCATATTCCGCCTTAACTTGCTCGGCAACACGCTCTTTAAGTTTTTCGAGGTTTTCTTCACCAAGTTTCTCAGCAAGCGCATCATCGATTTCAGCGGGAACAGTCTCTTCAATGTCTTTTACTTTCACTTCAAAGACAGCATCCTGACCAGATAGTTTTTCGTTACCATACCCTTCAGGGAAAGTAACGTTTACAGTCACATCATCATCGATGTTTGCACCGACAACCTGATCTTCGAAGCCCGGGATGAACTGACCAGAACCGAGTTCCAGTTTGAAATCATCCCCAGCCATACCAGGAAGTGCTTCGCCATCAACAGTGCCTTTGAAGTCGATAGTTACAACATCACCTTCTTTTGCTTTACGCTTACGTTTTAGAGGCTGAGTTGTTTTATGGTTTTCAGCAATACGTCCAAGAGACTCGTCTACTTCTTCTGCAGGAACATCAACAGATAGTTTTTCAAGATTCAATTTGGCGAAATCCATTGGGTTGATATCAGGGATGATTTCGAAAGCAATAGAATATTCGAGATCTTTACCATCATCAAAAGAAGTAACTTCGATTTTTGGCTGCATCGCAGGACGAAGGCTGCGCTCTGAAATCACTTCCTGAGATGTTTCATTGACCAATGCTTCAAGAACTTCGCCCATTACGGATTTACCGAAGCGCTGCTTCATCATTTTCATTGGAATTTTGCCAGGACGGAAGCCCGGGAGCTTGACTTGAGAACTCAGCTCAACCAGACGACTATCGATTTTTGCGTCGATATCATTGGCGGGTACGACCACCGTAAATTCGCGTTTCAGATTTTCCGCGTTAGTCTCAGTTACCTGCATTTGCCGGCGACGCCTTTCATTTCTACGTAAAAAAGACCTGGGAGGACAAAAGCGGGCTGCCCGGGCAGCGCTGGCCTTCCAGGGTCAAAAAAATTAGTTTCGAAATGGTGCGGGTGAGAGGACTTGAACCTCCACGCCTCTCGGCGCCAGAACCTAAATCTGGTGCGTCTACCAATTCCGCCACACCCGCATTTCGTCTCGATTTGGAGGGGTTTAATACATCATTACGGAGTACGCAACTAAGACTTTTCAATTTTGTTATTTTTTTTTGATTTTCTCATCACGTTTTTCTCTCGCGCATCAAAAAACCCCAGAATACTGCCAATCTTGTTTTTTTAATCAATAACCAAAAACATTTTTAAGCATCTCTGTTGTTCGAGCCGCCGGATTCTGACGAATCTGCTCTTCTTCCTTTGCCAGGTAATAAAACACCCCCTCAAGCGTCTTTGAAGCTGTATAGTCAGTCAAATCCGCTTTCACATCAGGTACAAAAGGAATCGTCTTGTAGCTGGAAATTACTTCTTCGTAACTGTTTATCGCACCAACTTCTGAAAGCGTCCGGGCAATAATTGGCTTAAATCTTTCCTTTAGCTCAGGACTCATTTTTTGTTGAAAATATCTCGTCGCTTCATCATTGCGCCCATCATAAATTCGTCGTGCATCTTCCAGCGTCATCTTCGAAATCGTATCAAAGAAAAGTTCACGCGCTTCTACTGATGCTTTTTCAGCGCCGCGATTGAGTTTGAGTTCAAGATCATCTGCCATAGAGGACAAGCCGACAGTACGCAATGCCCCCTGAACTCTCTTTAGGTTCTCAGGCAGAGGAATATGAATGTTGCTATCTTTATTAAAACCGTCTTGCAAGCTAACCTTATCAACGACACGGGAAGAACCAACCCGTAGAGCTTCTTTCAAACCTGTTGATATTTCTTCAACGCTCAGACTACTCTGACTTTGCCCTTTCTGCTTGGTTTCTCCGCCATTGAGAACCTTAAGGCCTTCGCTAAACAAATCTGCCTGTACTGGCAAAGAAAAAAGCGTAACTGATAAAGCAGCAGAAAATGTGATGAACTTCCTGAACATAGAAGAATTCCGAACCTGATGAAAAATTACTGACTGAGTTTGGTAATCACATATAGCAGATTCAGATAACACATATACATACGTAAAAGATTAAACCCAAAGAAATCACACCCTCAGAAGATATACAATATACAAAATACAAAAGGCCTCGAACAGTTCAGTCCAAGGCCCGACACAGGATTTATTATATAACCAAAGTTTAAATAGCTTCGCAGTAACGCTCGGAAAAGCTTGAAAGGCCAAGTGTTCTGAAGTCTTCGAACCCGGTACTGCTGTCACCATCAACTGATATTGAAAAGTGGACGTGCGGGATGCCAAAGATATCCTTTTTTACATTAATAACCTTGGCCGTTTCCACAACCCGATGGGGGTTCACATAACGATATTTGTGACCAACTTTGACTTCATCAGAATCGCGTTTGAACTTATATAGACTATCAACAAATGACATAATTAAACCCTAATATACGAACACTTACTTTACATGACAGTACCAATAATCGCCGATAGCTATTAAATAAAAGTAAATAAATAGATCAAAAACCATATATTTTTTTGTAACTCTAAGGGGTTACAAATTTATCACTCAATCTTTTCATTTTTGAAGGGCACTATAGCCCCGCTAATGCCAGCCAGAAGATCATCAGCAATCATACCACTTCCAGCCCTTTGCGCGGCGTCACCATGTAGCCAAACACCTGCACAAGCCGCTTCAAATACAGATACACTTTGCGCAAGTAATCCTGTAATAATACCCGCGAGAACATCACCTGTTCCGCCTCGCGCTAGCCAATAAGGCGCGTTAGTATTGATCACCGTCCTTCCGTCAGGTGCCGTAATGATCGTATCTGCCCCCTTCAGAACAAGGACACAACCTGCCTTTACCGCAGCTTGACGCGCCCGCTCCAGCCGACTGCCCCGAATCTCGGGAAAAAGCCTCTTAAACTCTCCTTCATGGGGGGTAATAATTACTTGATCATTCAACAAAGATAATAACTGTTCCGGTTTTTCTTCAAAAACACTGATGGCATCAGCATCAAGCACCACAGGAATGGAGCAGCTCTCCAGAATAGTAGAAACAAAGGATTTGAAGTCATCGCTTCGACCACCCCCAGCCCCCAGAACAAAGGAACTTATTTTTCTGTTTTTCAGAAACTCGGCTAACGTCATGGGGTCCTTATGCTCCTCGACAATGAGACTCGGTGACGTTAGCTCATAAAGCAGTCTGTCTGCCTCGGAACATAGGACAGTCACAAGGCCAGAACCAGCCCGCAAGGCAGACATCGCGACCAGACGCCCAGCGCCAGACATCTGGCCACCCCACACAAGACTATGCCCGAAATGATATTTATGCTGATCATACTGATAGCGAGGAATTTGCTTAGACCAAAGATCGGGGTGATTTTCTTGAAATTGCAGATCTAACTTTGCTCTGACTTTTTTCGGAATACCTATATCAGCAACAATAACATCACCGCACCAATCGGCACCGGGATAGAGACAATGTCCTGTCTTTTTCACTAAGAAAGTCACTGTTTTTTCTGCATGAAAAGCAATGCCCCCGACAAGCTCACCAGTATCGCCAGACACACCGCTTGGTATATCGACAGATACAACACACTTTCCTAGCGACCATTCAACATAACTACAGCAAGTGCGATCGAGAGGGCGCGCAAGACCAGCCCCGAAAAGCGCATCAACAATAACATCAGCTTGTCCAAAATCTGCCTCATCAAGCTCGCGAAGGACAATTCCCCGCCACTCCCTCGCAAAATGAAGTGCGTCTCCTTTAAGCTCAGATATAGGCACCATAGAATAGAGCTGAACCTCATACCCCAATTCATCCAACACTACCGCTGCGACAAAACCATCCCCGCCATTATTGCCGGGGCCACAGAGCACAAGCACCCTCCCCTCTGGAACCATGCCGCAAACCGTTTTTGCAACCGCCCGCCCAGCCTTCCCCATCAGTGAAATTCCAGACACACCAGATTCCATCGCCAGACTATCGGCCCGATACATATCGCGAACGCTAAGAAGAGAATGATCAATCCCAGGCATCTATAATCATCACAGTAGTTAGAAAAACATTTCTAATTAATAGCATAGCACGCGCCTAAATCCTGGCTAAGATATAGATGCGTAGAGGGAAGATAAGCGTATAGAAGATATTAGAAGATAAAAAGAGCCAGGAAGCTTCTACAGAGCAAAATATCCTAAAAACCTGCTTATCTTCTCGGATTAGGTTTGGGCTTTGGCACCAATAAACTGCCAATACCAGCATAGCCTCGAGGATTCTTCCTAGGCCTAAAAGCGGGATCATCCTTGAGCGGGCCAATTAGCGCTACAGATTCAGCAAAGGCAGTTTTAACCGGTTTTGACTTTAACTCAGGTTTTGGCTCTGGTTTAGGCACTGTAACTTGTATCTCTGTGACTGGCACTTCTTTAGTATCATCCTGCTTATCACTACTCTCAATCTCAAGAGCAACTAATGTATCAGGGTTTTCGGGAGAAACCTCTTCAACAACAGGCTGTGTTGCCTCTGCCTCAACATTCAATTTGGCAATCTCAGCAAGCCTGTCAGCGGCAGAACGGCTTCCGTTTTTCTCAGCAGCCCTATACCACTTTTCAGCCACCTCATTATCGACAGGAACTGACAAGCCCAACCGATAAACTTCGCCAAGAGCATACTGAGCACCGGAAACATTGTTATTAGCAGATTGGTGGAACCAGAAAACGGCGCGCTCAAAATTTTGTGCGACGCCTTCCCCACGGAAAAGAGCAAGGCCAAGATTATATTGTGCCATTGGATGATTCGATTCCGAGGCCATACGCCAATAACCGACAGCTTTTGCCCGGTCTGCCTTGATACCCTTTCCCTGAGCATACAAACGTCCAAGATTATTTTGAGCAGCAGCAACGCCCTGATTCGCAGCAGCTTCATACCACTTTATAGCCTCAAGATATTTTGGCTTACTACCATATTCTGGTGTTTCGTATAGCTTACCCAGACTGTATTGAGCCTTACCATGTCCATTCTCTGCCAGCGGTAACCAGAATGACAACGCAAGCGCATGATCCCCCTGTTCGAAAGCAGTGACACCATTCAAATAGTCATCTGCTTTTACGATATGTAATGATGAGAGTGTCATTGCGCTGGCAAGAAGGACACTACAAAGGGTCTTACGCATACTATTGAAACCTACGAATCTAAACTACAGTAGTGAACCTACATATTAGATCAATATGGCTCAACAATGACCTTCACATAATGAGCATTTATTTATGTGAAGATTAATTCAGGATCTTATTTGCTCGGGAACATCTTTATCCGGATACAGCGCCAGACAGGTGTATTGGAGCAATTTTTCACGATTTCCAGAAGACATTATAACGCGAACACCAATCTGGTTTTCCCGCTGCCACATCACCTCACCCTGGAATTCACCAGCAATGGAATGCGTCAGTGTGACTTCTTCGCCAACATCAGCCCCAAGATTGCCCTTGAGGCAAAACCCACCAAAAGACAAATCAGCAATGGTTGTCATAACGGCTTGGCCATCTCTATCAACCACTTTTAAGGAAATCGGTTCAGAAGCCGGAAATCTGGGAGCCTGGCGTCTATCTTCACCAGCGATCACGTTATTTTCCATCACACATGCCTTCATTAATGAAACAATTATGTCAAATTAATGATAAATCAAAACAACCTAATCAGTCGTTAATAAAATAAGGTTGGCGATAACTTAGTCATGATCAAAAGGAAGATACAAAAAACGGCTAACCAATCGGTTACCGCATTCTAAATATTCAACATTGACATGGGGTGGCTGAGGGGACTTGAACCCCCGACCCCCGGTACCACAAACCGGTGCTCTAACCAACTGAGCTACAGCCACCACAAGGTCAACTAGGCAACGTACATCCGTTACCGATGAGCGAGCTTTTATACGCATAGATCGAAACCGTCAAGCGCAACTGTACACACAAATCAAATAGTTTTCATTCTTTCCCTGCCAATACGGATCATAACGAATCAGAAAGAGGTATTAAAACCTGAAAAAGCTTTACTTACGACCAACAAACACAACCTCTCAGTCGTAATTGAAGTACCCTTGCCCCAGTAAAGTAAAATCAGATTCCAGATTCGGAGCACAAAAAAAAACGTTAAGACATGAAAATCAGTGCCGAAGCTGACCTCTATTAACCTCACATCAGGTCTTATCTCTCGTGACGCAAATATAATCAAACGACAAACCACCAGCTAAATAATAAGCAGCATGTGATTAAAAATTAGGCACATACATAAATACAGATCTACACATCACTTAATTGCGCCATTTCAGAGTTGGCATACATCATGCAAAACAGGGGCATAACAATGTGGACGAAAGAGCCGCCCCTTACTGATGCTGGAGCATTCGGACAAATGAAAAAGATCGAAGCGATCATTAAACCTTTTAAACTCGATGAAGTGAAAGAAGCCCTCCACGAAGTCGGTATCAAAGGTATTACCGTAACTGAAGCAAAAGGTTTTGGTCGCCAGAAAGGCCATACAGAGCTTTATCGCGGCGCTGAATATGTTGTCGACTTTCTCCCCAAGGTGAAAGTTGAAATCGTTCTTGAAGACGAGTTGGCTGAACGCGCCACCGAGGCAATTCAACAAGCGGCTCAAACTGGCCGTATTGGCGATGGTAAAATCTTTGTCAGCCACATCGAAGAGGTCATTCGAATCAGAACAGGTGAACGCGGCGGCGACGCTATCTAATCAATATCCGGCTAACCAATACCTGAAACCCAATTTACCCAATTCCATAAAAAATACTTTAGTACAGAGGAAAGAGCTTATGGCTGACGTACAGAGCGTCCTTGATATGATCAAGGAGAACGAAGTTGAATTCGTTGATTACCGTTTCACAGATCCACGCGGAAAATGGCACCACATGACAATGTGCGCTTCTGCTGTTGGTGAAGACGAGTTGGAAGACGGTATCTTGTTTGACGGTTCCTCTATCGAAGGTTGGAGAGCTATCAACGAATCAGACATGATCATCAAACCAGATCTTGCATCTGCTGTTATGGACCCTTTCTCTGCTCAGGCGCAAATGATCCTGACCTGTACAGTGTACGAGCCGGATTCAGGCCAACTTTACAATCGTGACCCACGTGCAACCGCAGAACGTGCCGAAGCTTACCTTCAGTCCACAGGCATCGGTGACACCGTTTATTTCGGTCCGGAAGCTGAATTTTTTGTGTTTGATAATGTACAGTTCGATACAAACAGCCACAGCACATTCTTCCAGTTGGATGATGAAGAATCCCCACACATGAACCGTGCTGAAATTGATGGCGGAAACTCTGGCCATCGCCCTCGGATTAAAGGTGGTTACGTACCTGTTGGTCCTGTTGATACCGGTATTGATCTTCGGGCTGAAATGACCACAGTTCTTAAGGCAATGGGTGTTGAAGCAGAAAAGCATCACCACGAAGTTGCCCCATCACAGCATGAATTGGGGGTTAAGTTTAACACACTTGTTCGCGCTGCTGATGAACTACAGATCTACAAATATGTTGTACAAAACGTTGCCCACGCCTATGGCAAAACAGCGACCTTCATGCCTAAACCGGTTGCTGGCGATAACGGCTCTGGCATGCACTGTCACCAGTCAATCTGGAAAGACGGCAAGCCAACTTTTGCTGGCGAAAGCTATGCAGGCCTTTCCGAAACCTGCCTGCACTACATTGGCGGCGTCATCAAACACGCAAAAGCTCTGAACGCTTTCACAAACCCGTCAACAAACAGCTACAAGCGCCTTGTTCCCGGTTTTGAAGCACCTGTGCTTCTTGCTTATTCTGCGCGTAATCGCTCAGCATCTTGCCGTATTCCTCATGGTTCCAACCCAAAAGCAAAACGCGTTGAAGTTCGTTTCCCGGATCCTGTTGCAAACCCATACCTGGCGTTCTCAGCTCTTCTGATGGCTGGCCTTGATGGCATCCGCAACAAAATCCACCCAGGGGACGCCATGGACAAAGATCTTTATGATCTACCAGCAGAAGAACTCAAAGATATCCCGACAGTTTGCGGGTCTCTCAGAGAAGCTCTGGAAGCTCTGGAAGCAGATAATGAGTTCTTGCTTGCAGGTGACGTATTCTCCAAAGATCAGATAGAAGCGTACATCAGCCTGAAGTGGGAAGAAGTCCAGCGCTTTGAAATGACACCTCACCCCGTTGAGTTCGATATGTATTACAGCGCCTAAGACTGTTATCAGAAGCGACTATCCCGATGCCCCCCTTCACCGGGGGCGTCCCTGCAAACAGGGGTAGCGCCTCAAACTAAAAGAGCCTTCATTTTGGGGGCTTTTCTTCTTTTATAAGTAGTGTTACCTACGTAAATCACTCAATTACAAGAGATCGCGCTTATTCTTATCTATTTAGGAAGCTAGATATGCTCCAGCTGCAGAATCACTGTTGCATGGTCGCTTCACATCCCCCGAAGCGACACCCCCTTGCACAGAAATAATCGAGCACGGAGCATATCTAGCACCATTGTGAGCATCGCGGATTACGACAATAAAAGTTTAAGTTACCACGAGGACATTACATTGTCCTTCCCCTCAGCCAACAGACAGAGGCGCACCATTTCCGGCAGGCTTCTCACGTCCAGCTTTTCCATAATTCTGGCGCGATGAACCTCAACAGTTCGGGTGCTGATACCCAACTCGTAAGCAATAACCTTGTTCAACAATCCCAGAACAAGCTTATCGAGAACCTCTTTCTCTCGTGGTGTTAACTTTTCGATGGCAGCAATTGCATGGGTTCTGAGTTCAGCTTCTTCCTGCTGTGCTTCACTTTGCTGAAGGGCCGAGGTCACAACCTCAGTGATTGCAGTGTCAGAAAAAGGTTTTTCGACAAAACTAAAGGCCCCGGCCTTCATTGTTTCGACAGCTTTGGGAATATCCCCATGCCCGGATATCATAACAACAACAAGATTGCTGTCTGCTGCAGTAATTTCCTTTAAAGCTTCAACGCCATCCATTCCTGGCATCCTGATATCCAGCAAGACGCAGCCGGAATGCCCCAGGAGATTTTTAGAAAAAAACTTTTCAGCCGATGAAAAGGTTTGAATGGTAGCATCAAAGGAAGATGTGCTTAACAGTAATTCAGTAGATTCACGTACAGCATCGTCATCATCAATAATGTATATATACATATCGTCTCTCTGCAAAACCCCTGTACTCTACACAACACTACAGCAAAAGGTACTTAATCATCCCAAAGCTTTCCGGCCATTATTTACAACAAATAGAAAGACAACAAGTTCTAGTTTGCTTTCCCAACCACAAGCAGAATAGATTTGATCTCTACAAATTGAATCCGGTTCGCCCTAAATTCCAATAACCTAACTATCAATCACACCAAATGTTAACATTTGCAACCAAGACCTTTTTAAAAACAACCACAATACTGGTGGCTGTTTTGCTTTGTGTGATCATCCTGAAAATTTCAGATCCATGGGCGGTAAGAATTTTACGTCACAATACCTTTGATATTTTTCAAAAGATAAGTCCGAACCAGAAAGAAAATTCGCAAATTATCTTGGTAGAAATCGATGAAAAAAGTCTCAAAACACAAGGTCAATGGCCCTGGCAAAGGAATATTCTTGCCAATCTTGCTGACAAAATCTTGAGGCAATCTCCTCAAGCACTGGCAATAGATATTGTCTTTCCGGAACCAGATAGAACATCACCCAGCCTTATCCTCGACAATAATCCTGCACTTATCCAACAGCTAAAAACTCATGACCATGACTTTCCTTCCTACGATAACATTCTCGCAGACGTGCTCAAAGGGCACCCTGTCATTTTGGGAATGGCGACGGGGTATGGTACAGATCAACGCGCTCCGGTTGAGACAACAACAAGCATAAAAATGTACGGGGACGATGTAAGATCCACCTTGCCAAAGTTTAACTATGTCCTCAGAAACATAGAGCAACTTGAAAAGGTAACAACACAGGGTGTCAATAATCTGGCGCCGGAGCGGGATGGTATTATCCGTCAACTTCCTTTGTTGTATAATGTAAACGGCACCATCATTCCGTCTTTTGAAATCGAAACTCTGCGCATCGCCAATAATGCAGATGAAATTGAATTGACCACAAAGGACAGCAAACTCAAAAGTATCCGACTAGATTCTTTCGATTTGACGATGAGCAATCGCGGTAAACCCTGGATCTATTTTAGCAAAAACTCTGATTACACAAAGGTGTCTGCAAACGATATCCTTACAGACACAATTGACGATACTCTCTTCAAGGATAAAATTGTCATTCTCGGGGTAACAGCTCTTGGTATAGCCAATTACTCACTGACACCCGTTGGGTCAAACCTGTCAGGCTTGGCAATCCATGCCCAGGCGCTGGACAATATGCTCACAGACACCCTTCTAACGCGTCCCTCTTCCTTTTTCTGGATGGAACTGAGCTATTTATTGTTAATTGGCATTCTTTTCCTTGCCGTTCACAAACGACATGGTGCTTTGGAAGTTACAGTTACATTTGCTATTTTATGTTGGATAACCATTCTTTTATCATCCGCTATCTTTACCTTGAGAACAGAGCTTTTTGACCCTTCCCTGCCGTTAATTCTCACATTGATCATGTTTATGATTTCTGTCTCTACGGGCTTTGTAATGGAGCAGACCCGCAGACGGGAAGAAGCAAGGATTGCAGAACAAAAAGAGCGTGAAAAAGAAGCAAGGATCAGAAAATTACAAAATGAGCTGCTACACACCATTGGCAAAAGTTCAGTGCAGAAACTGTCCTCATCCATTGCACACGAGTTAAATCAGCCTCTTGCCGCCATATATAACTTCGCAAACGCCGCCAGGAAAATTTTGGATAGAGACAATATTAATCTGGAAACAGTCAAACCGGTTTTAGAGAAAATCCTGAACCAGGCTGACCGCGGTAATGAAATCTTACGCACGATCAGAGACGCAGCAGAAACTGGCAAGACCAATCTCTCCTCACTTAATATAAACAAAATCATTATCGAAGAAATAGAATTACTTAACGATTCAGGTTTTGGAAGAAAGGTTAATATTAATACCAGTCTTTCCCCAGAGATCACAGATGGCACTGCAAACGAAATTCAACTCCACCAAGTACTCCTTAACCTCATTCGCAACGCCAAACAAGCTACAGAAGAAATAGACAGAACTGATCATGAAATACTGATTTCAACCTGCGAAAACCCCAAAGGAATGATTGAAGTCGCAGTAAGTGATACAGGACCGGGATTAACAGAAGATCAGAAAACAGACCTCTTTAAACCCTTCTTTACCACCAAAGAGCAAGGAACAGGTCTGGGACTGGCCATTAGTCGCTCTATTATTGAAGCATGGGGTGGCAACTTATGGGTAGAGGATAACGATAAAGGGGGGGCAACATTCAAGTTCACCCTCCCCCTTAATAACTAAACCTGTTAATATATTACGTTTTAACGTAACACCATATCTACCCGGCGGTTGAAGGCATTGGCCCCCTGCCCCTCGTCCCCACCTAGCGGATTTTCTTCACCGAGAGATTTGATATCAATTGAACTTGCATTGATTCCGTTTTCAATCAGCTTGTCACGTAAGTTACCCGCCCTTCGAAGACCAAGCTCTTTGTTATAATCCAATGCACCAACGGTATCTGTGTGACCAATCAAGCTGATATCAACTGTTTCTCTGGTTTGAATTTCTGCCAAAACAGATTCAAAAATGACATTTGATTCTTCTGTTAACTCTGCGCTATCAAAACCAAAGAAAAAGAAAAATGAAAGCGGTTTGGGTGGTTGAGCTGCTTCGGTTTCCGCCACTAGCTTTGCCACCAAATCATCAGATAATTCTCTGGGCTTTTTCGGCGCTTTGTCTGTTGGAATTTCAACAACGGTATTAACGGATGAAATTGTCTGAACACCGGCGTCATTTCGCACGCTAACCTCACCAACACTACCATCGTCTTCGGGCAAAAGAATAACATAGTTACCACGAGGTGCCGAACAGCCCGCCAAAACCAATAACAGTAATGGAAGCAAGATTTTAAACATAAATTTTGGCATTAAACCATTCCCCTTTGTCATCGACATTATTCTGCACGTACAAACATTTTAGTACCCCGCACAGAAATCGTCCCGGCAGGCGTTGTTATTTGCAGATCGTCATCGGGGTTCTTTGTCAGCTTGGCAATGATGCCCGAAATATAAAGGAGTGTCCCCTCAAAAAGCTGAACAGCAAATGCCAGCTTCTTGTTGTCAGGATCGAACTCAAAATTGTTCAACTTCAATGAAGAGTTACTCCCCAAAGAAACCAAGGTATTATCCCGAAACGATACACCTAAAGACGATTGATTGCGTGTTTTGACAATATCATCCTTGTACAGAGGATCGCCGACTTGAAGAACTCGCTCAGCTCCACCACTTTCTACATAGCAGACACCGTTCAACACCTTCACATAAGCGATTGCAGTTTCATCTGCCTGCGCGAAAGAACCAACCCCGAAAAAGAGTGATAAAAAAGACAATTTAATAAGAGACGTGCTCAATTTCCTGATCAGAAACATAGTTTCACAACCTTTAATCTACAGAAAGTATCGATATCTGTTATCCCAATCTGGCGTCAAAATCATGACGGCAAATACCCGCAAAACAGTTTTGCTATAACCATACCGCTCTACTCAACTTACATCAGTAATAAATCTCAATCTAGTAGTATAAAAATACACTGTTGTTTTTGGGAAAAAAATATTCACATAAAAATAAACAATAAATTATATAAACATACAAAACTGAAATTCATCAAAAACAGTATTCCGGTTAATACTGACACAATACTGCACATACTTATGCATAATGAGTTCTTTGAATTAAACTAGCCTAAAAAAGTCAGTAAAACCTATATCCACAAAAAATATCAGCTTTTAATGATTTATTATGAATCCGAATGATTCTTTTTCAACAAAGAATGGCAAATCTGCAATTGGGTTCAGGTATGTATTTAGGTCATTTTTAGACTTTTACTGACAATACCCCATCTATAATCAGGCCAGTATAATCCCATGAATAGCTTTACTGAACTTCCAGATATTGAAATTGCCACAGAAGATACAAAAAATTCCAATACCCATACGACAGAAGCTCCTTTCCCAGAAACAACAAATGAAGTTCCTTTTTCATTCGACGAACTGTTTTTCTCCCGAACGAATGAAAAGGGTATCATTCTATCGGGTAACAGCGTTTTTCAAGGTCAGGAACTTGCTGCAGCATCATGCCATAGCCATAGACATTAATCTTATCCCGAAAAGCCCCACCAACGAGCTGATACAAAGGCTGACCAGTGATTTTCCCGGCTATATCCCAAAGCGCAATATCTACACCTGACAGGGCTTGAATTGGCATACCTTTTTGACCGTGATCACGTATATCATTATACACAGTATTCCAAATTACTTCGCGATCACGAGGGTCCATACCAACAATCAGGGGTTGGATTACTTCTTCCACAATTGTTTTGTTTACAAGAGCAACCCCACCCGGGCCAAAACATTCCCCGATACCAGTAACCCCTTCATCCGTCGTCACTTCAACAATATGGGCAGTACGTTTGCGATAATATTTTTGAGAATACCCTAAAGGTTCGTCCAACTCATAAGAAAGAATATAGCTCTTAACCCCTGTAATCTTCATAACCTTACCTATATTTTATCGAAATAATACGGAATATTCGTGTCTTGTTTAACTACCAGATAAGCGTAATTTTTCCCCTGCATCATCAAGCAACACACCCATAGCTTCTTTCGCTTTATACTTATCGTGCCCGGCAATGGCCTGCACAACCTCAAGATGAAACACTAAAGATTTAATATTCTTGTCAGAATCCGGGTTTGTTACCTTGATACTAGAAAGAAGATCAGCGGAAATGAGTCCGCCCAGAGCTATAAGATAATCATTATGCGTGGCACGCAGTATCGCGACATGAAAATCCGCATCGGCCTTCGCAAAGCCTTCGGCATTATTGACATTTACTTCCATACGCTTATACGCCCGCCAGATCTCCTTCACGTCTTCTTCATTGGCACGTTGGCACGCCAACGCAGCGGCCCCGGGTTCCAAAACAGCACGCATTTCGCGTAACTCCAGAAGAACTTCCAAAGAAGGTTTTCCAATACGACACCAATCCATCACGTCCGGATCAAGCAAGCTCCATCGTGTTCTGGAAAGAACACTTGTCCCGAGACGAGGCCTGATTTGAACCAAGCCTTTTGCACTCAAGCGTTTCATTGCTTCACGAACGACTGTTCGACTTACGCCAAATTCTTCACAAAGAATATCTTCGTTTTCAAAACGCTCACCTTCACGAACATCGCCAGATACGATTCTGATCCCGATTGTTCTGGCGAGTTGTTCTGATAATCCTCTGGGTAGCGGCTCGTTCATGTAAACACCTGTAAGACTAATCAACAATTGCATTCATAATATGATTGCATATAAATGTCAATCATATTATGAATGCAATTAAAGGAATGCTATATTGCAGGTGAATTGGATGAAAAGCGTCTTATCAGTTGGCGAAATAATGTTAGAGATGTCAGATCAAGGTAATGATATCTATAAGAAAAGTTACGCAGGAGATACTTTCACGGTCGCTTACTATTTGAATTTGGTTTCAGGGGGCAATTTTCAAGCCGAATATCTGACTGCTCTTGGTAATGATGCCAAAAGTGAAAATTGTTTCCAGTTTATGGAAAGAAAAGGCGTTTTAACATCAAACTGTATTAAAGATTTGGACAGAACTATCGGCCTGTTTATTCTATCCAACGACAAAAAGGGCGAGAAACAATATAACTATTGGCGCAGCCAATCCGCTGCACGTCATATCTTTGATGAAAACAGAGATTTAACCGGGTATGAATACGTCTATTTTTCCGGCATCACGGCTGCCATTACAAAACACAGAGAAAATCTTCTTGAAGACATAAAAACAGCGCATGCTACAGGCTCAAAGATTTACTATGACATCAACCACCGGAAACAACTTTGGTTACCCGATGAAGCACGTAATTTTGCTGAACACATCTTGCCACAACTCGATCTGGTAAAAATATCAGACGAAGAATTACCCATAATTTTCCCTGACAGTACAATTGGTGAACTATCAGCCCTTTATCCAAAGCCGGAATGGGTTTTCACCTGCGGAGGAGAAAAGGCAGAGATTTGGAAAGAAGGTGAATTATTATGTCACAATTCCTTTAAATCAGTCCCTGAAGTTGTTGATAGCTCTGGTGCCGGAGATTCATTTATGGGGGTTTTTCTTGAAGGCAAGCTATCTGGCCGTTCATATGAAGAAATTTTACCGCGCGCACACGAAGTTGCATCACAAGTCGTTTGCTAAAAAGGCTCTATTGTATCCATTGACCTTACAGGATTAGAAACATGACAATAGAACACTATATGTCTTATCTAGAAAAAATGCCGTTGATTGCCATTTTACGTGGCATCCATCCCGAGCAAGCGATTGCTGTCTCAGATCATATCGTTGAAGCAGGTTTTACTTGCATGGAAGTCACTCTGAACACCAAGGGTTGGCAAGCTTCTATTCAGGCAATTCATAAAAGGCACGGCAACAATATCCTTTTAGGTGCTGGCACCGTTCTCTCCCCCAAAGACGTTACAACAATCAAGGATATAGGGGGACGCATTATAATTTCCCCAAACATGGATCCTGCAGTAATTCAACGCACCAAGGAATTGGGATTATTATCAGCACCAGGCTGCTACACGCCCACAGAATGCTTCACGGCATTGAGCCATGGCGCAGATATTTTGAAACTCTTCCCCGCAGAAACACTTGGCCTTCCCTTTATTAAGGCAACGAAATCCGTACTCCCCCCAAATACACATATTTGCCCAACTGGTGGCGTTACCCCAGATAACATGAAAACCTTCCTCGAAGCAGGTGTTTTTGCCCTGGGTATCGGATCAGCCATCTTCAAGCCAGGTAAAACCCTCACAGATATCAGGTCTTCTGCTGATAAATTTGCCAAAAAATTCATCGAATTCTCAGATCAAAACAAAATTTGATTTAATCTGCCCTCGAAAATCACACGCCTTAAAGTAGATTTAGGGATCACAAAACATATCGGTTAATATAAAAAAAATCGACTTTATTAAAGACACAGGCAAAACTACATGATATTTTAGTTAAAATTTAATGACTAAAACCTTGTTCGCAGGTTTCGATGTATATTCCCCCTATTTACACACGGACGGGAACAATCGTTACCCCTGAACCTCAAGCTAATCGAGGTCCAGCCTTTAAGCCTGCAACACAATCCACTGATGAAATAAAGACAATCAAAACTATAAATTCAGAAAACACGACAGGCAAAAAGTTACTCGCGCCCCCAACTGATGGGCGAGGTAGCCGTGTTGATATTTTAGTTTAAAGAAGAGTATTCAAATTCAAAGCGATAAGAATCTAAAAAACGGCCTAGAACAATAAGCCCCACGAATACAGCTCCCCAGTACCACTAAAGTATCACTAATTAAATAATACCCAACCCCACATACAACAAAAGCGCGATCAAATGAACGCGCTTTTGTTGTATGTCATCTTTTGCAATACCGTATTAGGCTGCAATACCTTCCCGCCAAGCGGTAGAAGATTTGCATGTCTTGCAAATGCGTTCACCAGGCCATTCGCTCACGAACTTTTCCCGACACTTCAGACAATTACGTTTTTTCTTCTCATACACCCGGTCAGAAACCGGCTTTGTATTGGACTGATCGCTCATTAATCCCTCCGTAGGACCCGGCAACTTATACCCTCAAGAACCGTAGTCCTAGGTAAATAGATAATTATTTAACTTCTTCCGCAGAAGAAAAAGGTCTCCAAAGCTCGTCAAGAGCCATCGCAACCTGACACTCTTAGTGGGTAAACGTATAGGACGTAGAACTATTCCAAATCATAAAACAGTTCCGCATCTATACGTTTTTTAAAGCGTCTCAAATTGTGGCAATTCCGACAGTCGACTACATAGAGACTTATGCAGAAAGAAACGGAACGGAGACTCAACAAAGGCACTTTGTGCAATGCACAAGTATTAAATAATGTAAGTGAGAAAAAAAATCAACTACCGTCATGTAAAATCTGACGATGTCAACGTATTTTTCTGTCGTTTTTCTGTAATATATTATTCCACAACGAAAGGTTCTACCTGTCCTCCGTAGCCGTGGACGCTATCATGAGCCCGGATAAAAACTTTTTTTACGCCCTTGGGAATCTCAACACCGGATAAAGATCTGGTAAAGGGTTGCTCGTTTTCATGGGGGTGATGAAGCACACGCGTAGCCAGAATAGTCCCGTCCTCAGTAATGATCTCCCAGCGGTTCGCATAGTGATCCCACCCTGTGTCATCATGACGCACCGTCACATTAAAGCGCCAGCCTCGGTCTCCGTCTTTATATCCGTCAACTTTTATAACGTCTGCTTCCCCTGCGATCACTGGATTCAAAGAAGAAAGAAGCAAGGTCAACGGCAACAAGGCATAGCGAACAGAAACAAAAAATCTTTGCATAACTTTCCCTCGAAGGATTCTTTTAATCTAGAATGTTCAGCTATCTATAACAGAGGAAGCCTGACAACACTTCTCACAACACAGTGAGGTACTCCATAACCTTTAATATAAATTACTATATCGGCCCTCAAACAAAGGATGAATGAAACAAATAAATAGAATTCACCACAGCAACCAAACGCAACGACAGATTGCTTTAGAGAATCTCTCCTCTAAGTCTCACAAATATCCATCAGAAATAAAAAATACTCTCGGGGGAAAACAAAACGTGAATTCTGCTTCATCTGAAACTTGCCTTCGCCCGATCATCAACACATAATGTCCCCATGTCAGATCTATTTCAGTCAGCCCCCACAAATGAAACCACGGTTGATTATTCAGCCAAGGATATTCAAGTTCTCGAAGGTCTTGAACCTGTTCGACATCGCCCCGGCATGTATATCGGTGGTAACGATGAACGCGCCATGCATCATCTTGTTGCAGAGGTTCTTGATAACGCCATGGACGAGGCTGTTGCAGGACATGCAACACGAATCGATATCGAGCTTGGCCTAGATAATCAGATAACGATCAAAGATAACGGGCGCGGCATTCCTGTTGATTCTCACCCCAAATACACAGACAAATCTGCATTGGAAGTAATTCTGACAACCCTGCACTCGGGCGCGAAATTTACACAGGATGCCTATGCAACATCCGGTGGTCTTCATGGTGTCGGTGTTTCTGTCGTAAATGCCTTGTCTGATTCCATGTATGTAGAAGTTGCAAGGGACCGTCAGCTTTACCGACAGGAATACAGCAAAGGGCATCCGCTAACCAAACTGGACCTGATTGGCAAAACCAACAATAGACGCGGAACGACGATTTCATTCCATCCAGATGCCGAAATCTTTGAGCCCGGATGTAAATTCCAACCAGCCCGTCTCTACAAGATGACAAGATCAAAGGCCTATCTATTCAAAGGCGTTCAGATCCGCTGGACTTGCGAGCCTTCTCTTGTTGAAGGAAGTAACATTCCCCCAAGCGAAGTCATCCACTTCCCGAACGGTTTGAAGGACTTTATTGATTCACAACTTGGCGAACGCCCGGCACTAACATCAGAATCATTTGCTGGTGAAGCCGAATTTTCCGATGGTCAAGGACGTGCTGAGTGGGCGATTTGCTGGCCTCGTGACGAACAGGGGTTCGTAAACTCCTATTGTAATACCATTCCCACACCTGATGGCGGCAGCCATGAAAGTGGTATGCGCTCTGGTCTTTTAAAAGGCCTCAAGGCATATGGAGAACTCACCGGCATCAAAAAAGCGGCACAAATAACCGGCGATGATCTTTTAAACGGTAGCATTTCGGTTCTCTCTGTCTTTATTAGAGATCCGCAATTTCAGGGACAAACCAAGGACAAACTCGCCACGCCCCTTGCCGCAAAATTAACCGAAGCGACAATTAAAGATCATTTTGATCTGTGGTTGGCTAGTAATCCTGAAAGCTCCAGAATTTTGCTGGAACGTATTATCGAACGCAGCGAAGATCGATTAAGAAGAAGGCAAGATAAAGAAACCAGCCGTAAAACAGCGACACGTAAAGTACGCTTACCCGGAAAACTTGCGGACTGTAGCAGCAACAAATCAAACGACACAGAAATATTTTTGGTCGAGGGTGATTCAGCTGGCGGTTCTGCAAAGCAAGCCCGGGACAGAAAAACACAAGCGATCCTGCCTTTGCGTGGGAAAATTTTGAATGTTGCCTCTGCTACGGCGGATAAAATCAAAGCAAATCAGGAAATTGCTGATATCACCTTGGCATTGGGCTGTGGCACCAAAGGACAGTTCGACAAAGACAAGCTTCGTTACGAGCGGATCATCATCATGACTGATGCTGACGTTGACGGCGCTCATATCGCATCTTTGTTAATGACTTTCTTTTATCAGGAAATGCCCGGTCTGATCGAAAGCGGTCACCTCTATCTCGCCATGCCACCACTTTATCGACTGACGCAAGGCAGTAAAACAGTCTATGCCATGGATGATGAGCATCGTTTAGCACTAGAAGAGACTGAACTGACTGGACGAGGAAAAGTTGAAGTCAGTCGCTTTAAAGGTCTGGGTGAAATGCCACCCAAACAGCTTAAAGAAACAACAATGGATCCAGCAAAAAGAACGCTTCTGCGTGTTACTGTTCATCACAATGATGATTATGATCCTGCCGAAAGTCAGAGAGCCGCAGCCGACAGAGTTAACTGCCTTATGGGCAAAAAACCTGAACTCCGGTTTAACTTTATTCAAGACAACGCGAAGTTCGTTTCAGATATAGATATCTAGATATAAATCAGACCAGCTTATATAAAGCACTGCTATTGGCTTGAATAGCAGTGCTTTTTCATTTGAATTATGGTCAATCCAACGCGCCATCACCGCAACATTGCCCCTTTTTAGTCACAAAGCCTCTCCCTTTCGGCATAAAGCCGCGCGATAAAAATAAAAAGAAACAACTCTTTCTATTCTTGAATGGCAGGGCAGCGGCATGCTGAAAACAATCATAACCGAACAATTCTCCCCTTTTATCAAAACTTCATTTATTACAAGCGTATTAGCTGTCTTTTTTACAGTTATGGCGGGAAATCCTTCTGTCGCAAACAATCTGGTCACGGCCAACGATATGAAAAGAGGCTCGTTGTTATTAAAAACAACAGAAGCCGGTAAAATGGTCGAAGCCATACAGCTTGCTACAAATGTAGAAATAGACATCAACGGACCAATTGCTCGCACAAAAGTTACTCAACGCTTCAGAAACCCGTCAAATGGATGGGTAGAAGGAACCTATGTTTTCCCCCTGCCAGAAACATCAGCTGTTGATACGCTGAAAATGCAAATTGGTGATCGCTTCATCGAGGGCATTATCAAGCCTAAAAAAGAAGCGCGTAAAATTTATGATGACGCAAAAAAGGAAGGCAAGAAAGCTAGCTTGGTCGAACAGTTGCGCCCGAACTTATTTACCAATTCAGTCGCAAATATAGGGCCGCAAGAGATCGTTGTCGTTCAAATTGAATATCAAGAGACTGTCAAACAATCAAACGGCCTTTTTTCTCTCCGGTTTCCAATGGTTGCCGCCCCGCGTTACAATCCCAAACCACGCATTGTTGAAAGTGTAAATTTTGAGAATGATGAACAGTGGGGAACTGTTAAAGATCCTGTTCCTGATCGTGAAGAGATCACTTCTCCAGTTTTAAATCCAGCAAAACAGGCTAAAAGCAATCCAGTATCTCTGAATGTCAACTTGGCCTCGGGCTTTCCCATCGGTGAAATCAAAAGCCCGTTCCACGGCATAACCACAGATTACAAATCCAAAGATAAGGTCAACGTTTCTCTTAGCGATCAAATTGTACCTGCAGATCGCGATTTTGAGCTCAACTGGAAAGCCGAACCCAAGAAATCACCGCGTGTAGCTTTATTTAAAGAAACCATTGGTCAGGACGACTATTTCCTTGCCTTCGTAACACCACCAAAACTCGCGAAATTTTCTCAAAATGAAATCACGACGCCTGACAGAGAAGTCATTTTTGTTATTGATAACTCCGGTTCCATGGCAGGACCATCAATGAGACAGGCAAAGGAAAGTTTGCTTTTAGCACTTGCAAAACTGCGTAATCAGGACCGCTTTAACGTTATAAGGTTCGACGATACCTACGAAGTCCTTTTCCCTTCAGCCCTTGAAGCCAACACCGGAAACCTTGATATCGCAAAAAGATTTGTGTCTTCACTCGAGGCAGATGGCGGAACAGAAATGTTACCGGCGTTAGAAGCCGCATTGGAAGATCAGACACCCCACGACAAATCCACTTTACGGCAGATTGTTTTTCTGACTGACGGTGCCATTGGCAATGAAAAGCAAATGTTTGATACCATTGTCAAAAAGCGGGGACGGTCCAGAATTTTCACTGTTGGTATCGGGTCTGCCCCCAACAGTCACTTTATGAATCGCGCGTCGAGCTATGGTAAAGGCACCTTTACCCATATTGGATCTGAGCAACAGGTCAGATCCCGTATGAATGAACTTTTCACAAAGCTTGAAACCCCTGTATTAACTGACTTACAAGCAAACTGGGATAAAAGAAACAATGTTGAAATGAGCCCAAGCCAATTGCCAGATCTTTATAGCGGAGAACCTGTGGTTATCCTGGCAAAAGCAAAAAACACAACTCAATCAACCCAAGAAACACTGGATGTTTCTGGTCAATTCGCAAATCAGCCCTGGACAATTAAATTACCTCTGCACAAAGCACAGCAAGGAAAAGGCATTGGCAAACTATGGGGCAGAAGGAAAATTGCAGAAATAGAAGGCCAGTACTTCCTGGCCGACAACTGGAATGTTCTTGATCAAGATATACTCAATACTGCCTTGAAATACGGCTTAATCAGTAAAATGACCAGCCTTGTTGCCGTTGACATCACCCCATCAAGACCAACTGGTATAGATTACAACAGTCAGGAAATAGCTTTGAATCTTCCTGCCGGATGGGATTTTGAGAAAGTATTCGGCCCAGATTACATCTCAACGTCAGAATCACTCCAAGATGCCAATATTTCACCGCTGCATACTTTGGCAGCAAGTGATACCCCTATCGCAAGACCGACATCAGCAAAGGCCAAATCAATTCCCTTACCCGCAACAGCAACAACCGCAGAACTTAAAATAATTCTTGGCATCCTTCTCTTGCTTGCCACGGTGTTGTTTATGTTGGTATCGCGTAAAATGCTTCCCAATGGACAGCGTCAATAACTATGGCAATCTCGTATGATACCCAACCTGTTTCACAAAAAGGATGGCTCGCTCAGTATCTGGCAAGAGGAACCAGAAAATTCCTCTTGCTGGCTTTATTTATAACTGGTTTTGCATTAATCGGGGATGGCCTTTACATCAAGCTGAAAGCTGTACTGGCACAACACCTGTTACAACAAGCCTGGCAAGAGACTTTAACAACCCAAACGCCCCAAAAAGCATGGTCTTGGGCTGATACTTATCCTGTTGCAGAAATCAGCCTGCCTGACCTGACTAGTGAGCCTGTAATCGCCTTGCGCGGCAGTAGCGGAGAAGCCTTGGCATTTGCGCCGGGGCATTTAGAAAACACCGCACTGCCCGGACAACAGGGAACAGCCGTTTATGCAGCACATAGAGATACTCATTTTGCTTTTCTTGAAAATATAAAAGCAACTGACACCATCAAGGTAAAAGATCCTCAAGGGCGAGATCATTTGTATAAAGTGGATAACATCAGGATCACCAAATGGGATCAATCAGGCATTACCAATCAAAACACGTCAAAGCGAATAGCTCTGGTCACTTGCTGGCCTTTCGATGCTCAGACACCCGGCCCTCTCCGTTATATCGTAGAAGGTCAGTTGATTGAAAATCTCTCCGCAGATTAGACAAACAATAGCTTTGGAAAAGAGTTAAAAAGACTTGCAAATCTTAACTTCGCTCCAACCAGCTTCGTAGAGATTTATTCACTTCTTCAGGATATTCGATATTAGACAGGTGCCCACAGTCTTCCAAAACCAACAGTTCCGCATTTGGTGTCAAAGAGGCAATTTCTTCAGAACAATCCAAAGGCGTAATCAGGTCATCTCGACCGCAGATCACTTGTACCGGGCACTTTATCTTCGGTAAAATGTCCAGATGGCTTTCACGATCCAAAATCGCAGTTTGTTGTCGAACAAAAGCTTCTTGCCCCACTTCTTCTGCCATCTTGTATATTTCAGGCGTCAAGGACGTATCTTCCATTCGGTCAGGATGAATAAGAAGAGGCATCAAGTGCGGCGTCACTCCCTTAAACTTTCCACGACCAGCCAAAGAAAGTAGACCACGTCTACGTCGTTTTTGTTCGGGACTATCTGCACGTGCTTTTGTATCAATCAACGCCAGACGCTTCACTCGTTCGGGTGCAATCCGCATAATCTCGAGCGCAACATACCCCCCCATAGATAATCCAACGAGATTGAATTTACCGCGTACCTGTTTCAAAGCCTGCAATGCAAGTTCATTTATAGAACTTGCCTGAGTAAGGTCAGGTACTTCACAAAGATATTGATCTTTAAAAAAATTCAACTGTGGTGTCCACAGTCGTTCGTTACATAACAAACCTGGTAAAAAAACCAGACGTTCTTTTTCATTCATGAAATTAATCGTTTTCTTTAAGTAGGTTCGATAGCTTTTTAAATTCCGGCGTTCCGGCCTTTTTCAGCATTTCAAACATCACCATCTCGCTTGAAACTACTTCAGCACCAGATCTGATCATCCGCTCCAGTGCCAGCTTTCTGTTCTCTTCAGCACGCGAGCCAATCGCATCTGCCACCACAAAAATATCAAACCTTTCTGCCAGCAACTCTAAAACAGTTTGCTGAACACAGACATGGGCCTCAATACCTGTCACGATAACCTGCCGTCGTCCTGTTTCCTTTAAAGCAGTCATGAAAGGCGCACAGCCTGCAGAACTAAAAGAAATTTTTTCGAACACATTATTTTCCGTGTAAAAATCACCCAGCGGTTCAACAGTATGGCCAAGTCCCTTTGGATATTGTTCAGTCACCAGAACAGGCACAGATAACTCGGACGCCGTTTTCAAAACCAGTTCATTGGCTTTCAGGATTGATTCGAGCTCAGGGATAGCAGGTGCCAATCTGTCTTGCACATCTATGACAACAACAACCGAATCTTCTGCAGACATCAACATTTTTCAAGCACCTTTATCAAGTTAACTGACACGTATTGACTTAGACAACGCAGGATTAAAATTAAACAATAATATTACTTTATGGCGTAATTTATCGATTTTCAGTACCTAAAACACAGTACAAATTGACTTTTTCAAAGCTTTCCGTATTATGCGCACGTCGCTTCTGGAAAGCACGCGTAAGCTTTTGCGCATTTCTGCTTTTTTTTGACTAACGCTCAAGCGTAACTAAGGAATACATGAGCTTTTCTGATCTTGGATTAAATCCAAAGCTCCTGCAGGCTGTCGAGGATGTTGGCTATACGACACCTACGCCTATTCAGGAACAAGCAATCCCCTACGTGTTAATGGGTCGTGATGTAATGGGCTGTGCTCAAACCGGGACAGGTAAAACTGCCTCGTTTACGCTGCCTATGATCGAAATGCTGTCCAGTGGTCGGGCACGTGCAAGAATGCCACGTTCTTTGATCCTGACACCAACACGTGAACTTGCCCATCAGATTTCGGAAAATTTCGAAAGCTATGGAAAATACAGCAAGCTTAGCAAAGCTCTCCTTATCGGAGGCTCTTCCTTTGCGGAGCAAACAAAGCTCCTCGAACGCGGCGTTGATGTACTAATTGCAACACCTGGTCGCCTTCTTGATCTTTTCGAGAGAGGCAAGATCATGCTTGTTGACACCAAACTCTTGGTGATCGATGAAGCAGACCGAATGTTGGATATGGGTTTCATTCCTGATGTGGAAAAGATTGTCTCTTTACTTCCGCCATTAAGACAGACACTCTTTTTCTCCGCCACGATGGCGCCGGAAATCAAGAAACTGTCTGATAAATTCCTCAGCAATCCAAAAGAAATCTCTGTGACGAAGCAGGCATCGACGGCTGAAACTGTAGAGCAAACAATTATCAAGATTGACGGCACTCCCAAAGATAAACGTGAGGCGCTTCGTCAAATCATGACTGGCGAAGATGAAATTCAATCCGCTATTTTATTCTGTAATAGAAAAAAAGACGTCGACATTCTTAATAAATCTCTAAATGTACACGGATTTTCTGCTGCAGCTCTTCATGGTGACATGGTTCAATCATCCCGGATGGAAACACTGAACGACTTTAAGGACGGCAAAGTTAAGTTGTTGGTATGTTCAGACGTTGCAGCACGTGGTTTGGATATTCCGGCTGTGTCGCACGTCTTTAACTTTGATGTTCCCGTTAATCCTGAAGACTATGTTCACCGTATCGGCAGAACCGGGCGTGCAGGACGTGAAGGTAAAGCATTTACAATTGCGACAATCGAAGATTACAAGGCTTTAAACAACGTGTTAACAACGATCAATAGCGGTATCCCTGTCGTCTCTCTTGAAGGCTTTGAAAGCTGGACAGACGAAGAAGCTGCATCACTAAAAGGCCGCAGACGCCGCCGCCCATCAAAAGCGACAGCAAAAAGCGGTGATGCCAAAGAAGCAAAACCAAGCCGTCGTCGCAAGAAATCAGATGACGTTTCTGAGGATGCTTCTGCCGACGCAACAGCACGAAATGCAGGCAATAATAACGAAGAAAAACGTAGTGCGAAAAAGCCTTCAAGAACAGATCGTCGAAAATCCAAACCGACGGCTGTTATTGGCGAAAGAGAACCGTCATCAGAGCCGAGTAACCCTACCAGCTCTTTTGGTGATCACACGCCAGCCTTTATTCTTCGGGAAGCAAAAGTCGCGTAAACAAGCCATCACTTGCTGTAATTTCTATAAAGGCGGTCTTTAAGGTCGCCTTTATTATTTCCATACAGTCAGGGCAAGTTCACATGGCCCAACATAATGATTGATGCGTAACTATAACATGGTATTTATAAATCTTACCCCGCCTGTATCGTTTTGAATATTTGACAAAGCGATTCCAAGATAGAGCATCAGTATGAACAAAGATTCTGCCATCCGTTTAGGTGTCCCCTATTCACTCTTTTACATCTTTGTCTTCATGACCATGGGCATTATCCTCGTATTTTGGCCTCTATGGCTTTCGGAAAGAGGCCTTAGCAAATCAGAGATTGGAAATATACTCGCAATCCCCCCATTTCTCATGGTGCTTGTTTCCCCAGCCATCGCTTTCATATCAGAGAAAAGCGGCTATAGCAGAGCAACTCTCTTTTCAACAGCACTGATATCTTGCTGTTTCTTCTTCGCTTTTTATTTCGCCGAGGATTTTTACCTTTATCTCCTGCTACAGGCCGGCGCATCCTGCTGCTTCCTTTCTCTCATTCCTTTAAGTGACAATCAAACACTCAAGGCTGTTCGACTGTATGATTTGAATTACGGAAGAATAAGGCTTTGGGGGTCGATTTCATTCATTGCGACAAGTTTTGGGGTGGGATACCTGCTTGATCTGATTGATATCAACTGGACACTCTGGCTCATTTTATGTGCTCTCATTGTTGTTGCTTTCTTCAGCTTGACTCTTCCTCAACTACCAAAAGAGGAAGAAAAGGCAACGGGTAATCCAAGAATATTCCTCAGAAAGCCAAGCTTTCTTTTTTTCATTCTTGGAGCTGGCATGATCATTGGTAGTCACGCCGCATACTATGCCTTTGGTTCTCTTTATTTAACTTCTCTCGGGTACAGTAGAAGTCTGGTTGGATTTATCTGGGCATTCGGGGTTATGGCCGAGGTCCTTTTATTTGCCTTCAGTAACAAGCTGTTTAAAAGTGCGCGCTCCTTACATCTTATCATCATAGGTAGCATTGCCGGTATCATCAGATGGGGAACTCTTGGCTTTAGCGACAGCATGGTTTTAATCATTGGCATACAGGTACTACACGCCCTTACATTCGGCTTAACTCACCTGGGATCTATGTCATTTATTACCAAACACGCCCCCAAAGACGTCTCGGCATCTGCACAAAGCCTTTATTCAAGCATAGCTAATGGCCTGATGATGGGGGTAGCAATTTTCGTTTCCGGTATCCTTTTTGATATTGATTCGTCTTATGCCTTTCTTGCTATGGTTGGCATGGCCGTAATTGGCGGCATGATAATATGGACATTAACAAAAGTAGTGCCACCAAGTAGTGCTCCGCCCCCGAAAGAGTACACACATCAGGAATTTCCCTAAGGTTAATTCTCTAGGCCTGAAGTTATCTCTAAGAAAGTCCGGTTCATGAGCGAATTCTCAATCAAGGCAGCCAGCACATTAAAGATGTTGGCTGATGCTCTTATTTTTATCAGCAAAATAAAGAGGAACCATTTAGCGCTTAATGCACCACCAGAAGATTTATCTCTTGCAATGATTAAGCTTTATGAACAAGAGGACTTTATCCATAAAGATCTCTACATGGTCAAAAATTGACGAGATTTTAATATTACCCGCGTTTAAAATTAATTATTATTTACCGTGTTAACAGATAAATAATAGTATGAAGCCACCTTAAATCTGGAGAAAACCATTTGAAAAAACGCCATGTATTAGTACTTTGGGCAATCCTTCTATTACTGTTTTCAAAGGTAGCCATTGCAGATAAGACACGCCCCGTGACCATGGCATGTAGTTCTTTCCCGCCATATAAGATAGAAAACCCGGGAGCAGGTCCAAAAGGCATTGATGTTGACATCATGCTTGAAGTCTTCGCCCTTGCAGAACGAACTGTTGATTATAAATTTTATCCTTGGAAAAGAGCAGTGAAGCTCGTCGAACAAGGAAAAATTGACGGCCTCTGTGGTTGCTCCTATCACCCTGACAGGAATCAAAACTTCATTTTTTCTGATATTCTCGGTCAATTAAGCCAAGGTGTATTTTTGTCGGACAAAGTAAGTCTAAACGACTTTAAATCTGTGGCTGATTTAAAAGATCTTTCTGTTGCCAGCGTCAGAGGATATGCCGTTCACAAAGAACTCATAGAACATGGCATCAATACACACGAAGCAACCAATGATGATGAACTATTAACTCTACTCGAAAACGGTCGCGTCGATGCGATTTACTCTTATCGGGACACAGTGCTCTTTGCCTTGGCAAATCGAGGGGAAAGTGGCCACGTTACTTATAGAGAGTTTGTCAGCCACCCTTATTATTTTTGCTTTTCAAAAAAATCAGATCAGGCACAAAATATTATTAACGACATAAACCGTGGCCTTCGTATAATTAGACACAATGGCACTTACGAAAAGATCAGGAAAAATTACCAATAAAAAGCCTCTTAATTCGTTTTTTTGAAACTCAACTAGGGTGTGGACTCAATTGATCCATAATTTCATTGAAAAGAGGTATAGCATATTTAAAAAGTTTGCTCCCTTTTTCTCAAATCGTGTTGCCAGCCGCCTCATATCTTTCATTTTACAGAAGAACCGTTCAACAATATTTCTCATAGCATAGAGATTTTTATCATGGGGAACGGGATTTTTGGCATTTCGTTTTGAGGGGATAACCGCCAAAGCACCTTCATCAGCGATATCCAGTCTGATTTTACCACTGCTGTAGGCTTTGTCGGCAACAATAGCCAGAGGCGGTACCTCCCAGTCCAGAAATTCAGGCATTAATTTACTATCGTGAACATGACCACCACTAATGGCAAGACGGACGGACCGGGCGGCCTTTCTGATCTACAGCCACGTGAACTTTGCTTGTGCGACCTCCGCGTGAGCGGCCAATACCTTCCGCCAGTTCCCCTTTTTTGACCCGGCCGCTGCGCGGTGAGCCTTTACAATGGAGCCATCTATAAAAATCAAAGCGTCTTCACATTCTGTTGCCAGCRCATCAAAGATACCTTTCCAGATACCACGCTCACCCCAACGAACRTAACGATTGTAAACCGTTGTGTGAGGGCCATAACGTTCCGGAAGAYCACGCCAGGGTGCACCTGTGCGCAAGATATAGAAGATACCATTCAGAATAACACGGTCATCACGACGGGCTGGCCCGCGACCTTTCTTCGGTAGTAAAGGCTCAATAACCTGCCACTCTTCATCACTTAAATCAAATCGGGCCATGTAAAACTCCCTAAAACGAGAGCTATGAATCACAAAAAGTTATATTCTGCAAGACATTAAAATGGGTTCACACCCTAACCAAAACCAAGGCAGTCATTCTAATGATCTTTTAGTCGCTAATGGATTTATACAAGGAGATTCGACTGATACTAAATACGAAATTTCTTTCTCGCAAAACCTACCATCAACAGGTGTAATACTTTTGCAAGGCCTCCCTGTTGGTACTGTTTTAAATCAAGGAACAATGATTTCTGGAAGTAATGGTACAGAATGGGAAATCAGTTCACCATTTTCATCCCTCGTTTTCACGATTTTGAATACTTCGATATCTGGTCCCTATACAATTATCGCAAGCAGTGGTGGATTAACATCAAAGGTTATTATTACACATACACCAGATGCTTACGGAGATGACTATATAATCGGGGGGGTCTCTGACGATTATATTTTCGGTGATCGCGTCGTTCTATTTAACAAAGAGGGCGGATATGATGTTCTGAATGCCGGGGACGGACATGACAATATCTATGGGGAAGGAAGATCACTCATTAATTCCAATGGCGGTGATGACATTCTAAATGGAGGATCTGGAAATGATACATTATATGGGGACGGAGAAGTCCTTACTAATTCCACTGGTGGAGATGACATCCTAAATGGAGGTTCCGGAGATGACGTTCTAGTCGGTGGTCGCGGAAGTGATACATTATACGGCGGACCCTCTGGTCAAGATCGATTTGTTTTTCGCAAAATTGATATTGATATACATGGTCCTGCTGAAGTCGACGTAATTAAAGATTTTCACTTTGGTGATATTATTGATCTAGGTGACTTATTAGATACGCCTCAAACAGCTTCTAATCTTGACCAATATCTTAGCTTTAACTCGAACTCTTTGGGCGTGATGCTTGAAGTAGATGTAAATCTGGATGGCAACACTAATCACTACATCATTCTCGAAGGTCAAAGCTTGTCATCACTTGGCGGAGGCTTGGGGACATCAGATATTGATATTTTAACCAATATGATCAATCAAAATTCTTTGAATACAATTGCTTAATATTAATCCCAAAATATAAAAATCATTCTAAATATTGAGTTAAAATTTTCTACCTTCGCAAATATGGAAGTCGAATATAATTACCAATAAAAAAAGACCCCGAAAACGGAGCCTTTCTTTTGCACTCTAATAAAAAATTCAGAAATTATTTCGTGCCATAAATACGGTCACCAGCATCACCCAACCCTGGAACAATGTAGCCGTGTTCGTTTAATTTTTGATCAACGGATGCCGTGTACACAGGCACATCCGGATGGCCTTTTTGAAACTCTGCAATTCCTTCTGGTGCAGCAAGCAGACATAGGAACTTAATGTTCTTGGCACCATCTTTCTTCAGACGATCGATTGCTGCCACAGCCGTATGACCCGTTGCTAACATAGGGTCCACAACAATAACTTCACGATCAGACATATCTGTTGGTACTTTGTAGTAATATTCAATCGCCTCTAGCGTTTCATGATCCCGGTATAGTCCGACATGACCAACACGTGCTGATGGCAACAGATCCATCATACCATCCAGAATACCGTTTCCAGCACGGAGGATTGAAATAAAGCAAGGTTCAAGATCACGAAGAACAGGGCACATTGCACGCTCAACCGGCGTCTCAACTTCACGTTCAGTGAGCACGAGATCCCGGGTCACTTCATACGCAAGTAACAGAGATATTTCTTTCAACAACCGACGAAAATCAGGGGTTGCTGTTTCTTTTGAACGCATTTGAGTAAGTTTTACCTGAACCAAAGGATGGTCAACGACGGTCACATTTGCGTTCATGTTAATAGCCTTCATTTTTGATGTTTCATTTTCAACAAATTATCCTTGTTACTTACCCTTTTCAGCTGTTCCTGTCGACCCCCTGTATATGTGACGCAAGCAGACAGAAGATTAAGAATTATATCTCATCATCTTTCAAAAGATGCATTTTAAAGGTGACATTTAGTCGCGACCAAACACACGCCCTTTTCCTAACAGACTGGCTTTATTATATTTTCCGGATATAAAAGCGTAAATTGATTAATTACTGAACCTTACACCATACATTGGAACTGTAAAAAACTGTTAAAAAGAGGTTGCAATTTCGTTTTTTTGAGCTATTTAAAAAATCGGACTGTTTTAGTCCGGTATGGAGAAAAGCTATGTTCCGCCTTACGAGGTTAACAGATTACGCCGTCGTTGTTCTTGGACAGATGTCCTCACAAAAAGAACAGGTAATGACTGCCCCGCAGATTGCAGAAGAAACGGGTTTGCCCCTGCCAACTGTTGCCAAAATCCTTGGTCTGTTATCCCGGCAAAACCTTATCACATCTCTGCGCGGCGCGGGTGGCGGATATATAAGCCACCAAGATGCAGCCTCTATTACTGTAGCAGATATTCTTCAATCTATCGAAGGCCCAATTGCTTTAACGGCTTGTGTCGAAGGTGCTGTTGATAACTGTTCAGTAGAGACCATGTGCCCCATGCGCGGAAATTGGAACAAAGTAAATCAAGTCGTCGCCAATGCCCTGAAAACAGTGACACTCGCCGACATGATTGATTTTCAAGACAGTTTCATTATAGACAAACAAAAATCGGACACGAACTCGGCCGAGCTTACCTGATCAATTCAAATAAAAGTCCGATAGGAGAGTAAGAGAATGGCTGCCACACAAGAAACAGTCGAACAGGTCCAATCCCTGGAGATGGACAAATATAAATATGGCTTTGTTACAGAGATAGAATCTGAAAAAGCCCCAAAAGGTTTAAGTGAAGAGACTGTCCGTTTCATCTCTGCCAAGAAAAATGAGCCAGAGTGGCTTTTGGAATGGCGCCTCAAGGCATTCCGTCTTTGGCTGACAATGCCAGAACCCAAATGGGGAAAGTTGGAAATTCCTGAAATCGATTATCAGGATTCATACTATTACTCTTCACCAAAAAGCATGGAAGATCGCCCACAGAGTTTGGACGAAGTCGATCCAGAGCTTCTTCGTACTTATGAAAAGCTGGGTATTCCAATTAAAGAGCAAGAAGTATTGGCGGGTGTGGCCGTTGATTACGTTTTTGATTCTGTGTCTGTGGCGACCACTTTCCGCGAACAACTCAAAGAAGTCGGCGTTATCTTCTGCCCGATTTCCGAAGCGATTCAGGAATATCCGGAACTCGTCAAAAAATACCTTGGCTCTGTTGTTCCTGCTGGCGATAACAAGCATGCCTGTCTGAACTCAGCCGTTTTTACCGACGGATCATTTGTATACATCCCCAAGGGCGTTCGCTGCCCGATGGAGCTATCAACCTATTTCAGAATCAATGAACTGAATACCGGACAGTTTGAACGTACACTCATTGTGGCTGACGAAGGCTCTTATGTTAGTTATCTGGAAGGCTGTACTGCGCCTCAGCGTGATGAGAATCAACTTCATGCTGCTGTTGTCGAGTTGGTGACAATGGACGATGCCGAAATCAAATACTCCACTGTTCAAAACTGGTATCCCGGCGATGAAGACGGTAAAGGCGGCATCTATAACTTCGTGACCAAGCGCGGTATCTGTAAGGGTAAAAACTCAAAAATCAGCTGGACACAGGTTGAAACAGGCTCAGCAATTACCTGGAAATATCCAAGTTGTATCCTGCAAGGTGATAATTCTGTTGGTGAGTTCTATTCCGTTGCGATTACCAATGGTCGTCAACAGGCCGATACCGGCACCAAGATGATCCACCTGGGTAAAAACACAACATCTCGAATTATTTCCAAGGGTATTTCTGCGGGCAAGTCTCAAAATACCTATCGCGGGTTGGTAAGAGTAGCCGCGAAAGCCGAAGGAGCGCGTAACTTTACCCAGTGTGACTCGCTTCTGGTCGGTGACACCTGTGGGGCGCACACTGTTCCTTATATAGAGAGCAAAAACAGATCAGCAAGACTGGAGCACGAAGCAACCACGTCGAAGATCAGTGAAGATCAGCTCTTTTACTGTCGTCAGCGCGGTATATCCGAAGAAGATGCTGTCGGTCTTGTCGTGAACGGCTTCTGTCGCGAAGTGCTTCAGGAGCTACCAATGGAATTTGCTGTTGAAGCCCAACAGCTTGTCAAAATCAGTCTGGAAGGCAGCGTCGGATAACGAAGCGCCCTATTCCACTTAGACACATAGATAAAGAGAACAGAGTAAAAAGATGTTAGAAATTAAAAACCTTCACGCAGAAGTCGATGGAAAATCCATTCTTCAGGGTATTGACCTGAACATCAACAAAGGCGAAGTCCACGCGATCATGGGACCTAACGGTTCAGGTAAATCAACACTAGCAAACGTGCTTGCCGGTCGTGATGACTATGAAGTAACCGAAGGTGGTATCTTTTTCGACGGCAAAGACATTTCCGATCTAGAACCAGAAGAACGCGCAGGCGAAGGCATCTTCTTAGCATTTCAGTATCCGGTAGAAATTCCTGGCGTCACTAATACAACATTCCTGAAAGAAGCGCTGAACGCCCAACGTCGTTATCGCGGCGAAGAAGAGCTGGACGGCATGGAATTCGTTAAAATGATCCGCGGAAAAACCAAAGAGCTTGGCATTAAGGACGATATGTTGAAACGTGCCGTTAATGTCGGCTTCTCTGGTGGTGAGAAAAAACGTAACGACATTCTGCAGATGGCTGTTCTTAATCCAAAGCTAGCAGTCTTGGATGAAACGGATTCAGGTCTTGATATTGATGCTCTTAAAGTTGTTGCCGAAGGTGTGAACAAACTACGTGCGGAAAACAACGCCATTTTGGTTATCACGCATTACCAACGTCTTCTGAACTACATTGTACCTGATCAGGTTCACGTGTTGGCTCATGGTAAAATTCGTCGTTCCGGTGGCAAAGAACTGGCACTTGAGCTGGAAGAAAAGGGTTATGCTGACTATTCTGGTGAGGCAGCCTAATGGTAACACTTCCATCAGATAAAGAGGCATTCATTGCCCACTACGACCAGACCAAGGACCACTTGCCCGGCCGTAATCTTGCGTGGCTCAATGAAACAAGAGCGAAAAACATCGCGCTGTTCAACGACATCGGATTACCATCGGCAAAAACAGAACTTTGGAAGTTCACCAGCCTTAATCCGCTAAAGAAACAGGCTTTATCTGCGCCAGAAGCATCAGGACAGGCAGCCAACGATGACCTGCCTAGACTTTTTGATGCAACAACCTCTGTTCGCCTTGTTTTCATCGACGGCAAATACTCTGAATCGCTCTCAGACACTTCTTTGCCAAGCGGCGTTACCATGGAAAGTTTGGCGACTGAGCTCGATAACGGGACCAATAGTCTCGACCAAACACGCCTGTCACGTCCCCGCGCAGAAGAGCAGCCGCTCGTAGCCTTGAATACAGCTCTTATGGCCGACGGATATATCTTGTCTGTTGCCAAGGATATTTCTGTAGAAAAAACAATCGAGATACTTCATCTTGGCAGTAACAAAGCTGAAAGTACGCATCACACCAGAAATATCATTTCTGTTGGATCAGGCAGCAAGGCAACGATTGTCGAGCACAATACCGATCATGGCGAGAACGTATATTTCTCTAATACTGCCACAGATATCAGCGTTGATGAAAACGCCACCCTGCACCATTATCGCGTTCAGGAAAGTAACAGATCTGCCTTTCTGATCTCTTCAACAGAAGTAGAAGTAGGCAAAGGCGCGACATATGACAGCTTCCTGCTGAACACTGGCGCACGACTGGCACGCTCTGACATTAATGTCAGTCTGGCAACAGAGAATTCTGCCTGCCATTTGAATGGTACCTATATGGGTACTGACGATCAGCATTGTGATATTACAACACGCGTTGACCATAAAACGCCTCATACTACCTGTGATGAAGTGATCAAAGGTGTTTTGAGCGGTAATGCCAGAGGCGTTTTCCAAGGCAAGATTATTGTTCATGAACAGGCTCAGAAAACTGTCGGCAACCAATCTCACCGGGCCATGCTGCTTTCTGACCGTGCCGAAGTTGATGCAAAACCTGAATTGGAAATCTTTGCAGATGACGTTATCTGTAGTCACGGTTGCACATCGGGACAGATCGACGAAGATGCTCTGTTCTATCTGCGGTCACGCGGCCTCTCACAGGAACAGGCACAAGCTCTTCTTGTGAACGCTTTTCTGGCTGACGCTGTTGAAGCAGTTCAAAATGAAGATCTAAAGGATCTCTTTCTGGTTAGAATATCTGACTGGCTTGAAAACAATCCTAACAAACCAGCCTGATTTGAAGTCAAGGGCATAAGGACAACACAATGAGCATAGGCACAGCAAAGAACGCTGATATGGGAACCATCAAAGCCGGTGACAATTCACTACAGGCGTTTGATGTCCATCGCATTCGCGAAGATTTCCCTATCCTTCAACGTGAAATCTATGGCCGTCCCCTCGTCTATCTGGACAGTGCTGCATCGGCACAAAAACCCCGTCAGGTTCTGGAGCGGATGCAAGAAGCCTATGAAACTTACTATTCCAATGTTCATCGTGGTGTCCACAGCCTGAGTCAGGCCTGTACCGAAGCTTTTGAATCCGGTCGCAATGCTGCCGCACGTTTTATTAATGCAGAAAGCCCGGATCAGTGTATTCTGACCAAAGGCGCCACAGAAGCAATCAATCTGGTCGCACAAAGCTACGGGCGAAACTTCCTAAAGGCGGGTGATGAGATCATCATTTCCCATATGGAACATCATTCCAATATTGTTCCCTGGCAAATTCTCAGAGATCAGATTGGTATTGAAATCAAGGTCGTGCCCATTGATGGTGATGCTAACTTCTTGCTTGAGGAATATGAAAGCCTTTTCAGCCCAAAAACCAAACTGGTTGCTGTTACTCATATCTCTAATGCTGTTGGTACGGTAACACCAATTAAAGACATCATCCGTGTTGCCCACACTCATGGTGCAAAAGTTCTGGTTGATGGTTGTCAGGCTGCCCCACATGCTCATATTGATGTGCAGGATCTAAACCCGGATTTCTACTGCTTCTCTGGCCACAAAGTTTATGGCCCCAGCGGTGTTGGTATCCTTTACGGCAAAGCGGATCTTCTCAATTCAATGCCGCCTTATCAGGGCGGTGGCGAAATGATTGATCTCGTTACCTTTGAAAAAACAACCTACAAAGAAATCCCTCATCGCTTTGAGGCAGGAACGCCTGCCATTGTCGAGGCTATCGGCCTTGGTGCTGCCATTGAATATATAGAAGCACTGGGCAAAGATAATATTGCGGCCCATGAAAACGGCATTCTTGCCTATGCTACAGAACGATTAAGCAGGATACCCGGATTGAATATTATTGGCAGGGCCAAGGAAAAGGCGAGCATTCTGTCTTTCACCATGGAAGAAGCCCACGCCCATGACATAGGAACAATCCTTGATCGCAGAGGAGTTGCCGTCCGGGCTGGTCACCACTGTGCCCAACCATTGATGCAACGCTTTGATCTGCCAGCTACGGCACGTGCCTCCTTTGGTATCTACAACACGCGCGATGAAGTTGATGCACTCGCAGACGCCCTTGAGAAAGTACGGGAACTCTTTAGCTAATGTTTGATGACGGTAAAAGCTTAAGCGATTTTCTTCCCAAGGCAGAAGAAGGTTTTAAAGCCACAGCTGGCAAGCCACTGACTGAGGGAACAGCCTTGGCAGGCAAAAGTGACATTATTGATGCCTTCCAAAGTGTTCACGATCCGGAAATTCCGGTAAATATATATGATCTCGGTCTCATCTATGGTCATGAGATGAATGAAAAAGGTGATGTTAATGTCAGCATGACGTTAACCGCCCCGAACTGTCCGGTCGCAGGGGAGCTTCCCATGCAGGTGGCCGAAGCCGTTGCTGCTGTGGAAGGTGTTGGAGAAGTCACTGTTATTCTGACCTGGTCTCCCCCCTGGAACCAAAATATGATGAGCGAAGATGCACAACTGGCGCTAGGCTTGTTTATGTAAACTTTTAATCTGGGGAATTGCCCCCATATAGTGATATAGTACGATCAGAAACTGGAAATTAAGAGACATAATCCGATGATGCCAAAACTCATCACCCTTACAGATGCTGCCGCGGATCGCGTTAAAATGCTGATGGATCAAAGTCAGGACGAAGCTGTTCTTGGTCTGCGTGTTGGCATCAGTACAAAAGGTTGTTCCGGTCTCAGCTATGTCGTGGAGTACGCCAAAGAACAAAAGAAGTTTGAAGACGTCGTTGAAGACAAGGGCGTCAAGATCTTTATTGAACCGACAGCGGTTATGTACTTGATCGGTAGCGAGATGGACTTTGTTCAGGATAAGTTCCAAAGCTCATTTGTTTTCAACAATCCAAATGAAGCAGGTCGTTGCGGTTGCGGCGAAAGTTTTCATGTTGCGCCTGAAAGCAACAAAGCTGAATTGATTACCTGACTTTTGCCTCTACACTGTCTGCATCTAAAACCTCTGCAAACACCGCACCTCTTTCCGAGTTCTAATTAAGAAATCATGTCTTATACATTTGATCCCGCTCCTGTTGTGACACTCCCCGTTGTAGGATCAGATCTCTTGTTTCCTGTCCGGCGGATATTCTGTGTAGGTCGAAACTATGCCGAACACACCAAAGAAATGGGCGGAGACCCCGATACTGAAACGCCTATGTTTTTTATGAAACCTGCTGAATCTTTAGTGGCGGCAGGTGGCTCCATTCCCTATCCCGGCGCCACAACGGATCTTCATCATGAAGTTGAACTTGTCGTCGCATTAAGAAGTGGAGGCAGTAATATTTCCCCGGAACAGGCTGGCGGACACATTTTTGGCTATGCCACGGGCGTTGACCTGACCAGAAGAGATTTACAGAAAATCTGCAAAGACAAACGCCACCCTTGGGACGTCGCAAAAGGTTTTGAGAACTCGGCTCCTTGTAGTTCGATCACGCCACAGACAAGCGATTTACTCTCGGGAACTTCCTCGATCTCGCTTCGTGTCAACAATGAAGTCCGTCAGCAGGCCACACTTGGGGATATGATCTGGTCAGTAGAACACATTATCTATCACCTAAGTCGCCTGTTTGAGCTTCGCTCAGGCGATATTATTATGACAGGCACGCCAGCAGGTGTCGGTGCGATCAAATCCGGTGATGACGTTACCTGCTCAATAGAAGGTCTTTCAGATCTCAAGTTCCAATTGACCTAAGGCCAATTGTTTAACCTCCTCTCCTCAAGTCTTTATTGATAACCGGCAATAGACAACAACTTATCGAGATCGACATTCTCTTCCATGTGCTGTGCCAGAGCATCAAGGGTTACATCGATCTCTTTTTCAAATGACAAAGCACTGGCTTCTCTTTTTTTAATCCGATTTAAAAAAGCAGCCCGATAGCTATCAGACACAAAAAGACCGTGCAGGTAACAGCCGGATATTTGTCCAGAACCAAGTTGAACTCCCTCTTCTCTTTGACCAATAGAGAGCATCGGCAGAATGTCATTAACTTGAGCCCCAGCAACTTCAGTCACCCCAACATGCATTTCATAACCGGTTATTACTTCTCCGCTACTGATGTCATGCCCCTTAACTTCTGTAAGTTTCTTGTCTCCGGTTAATACAGTTGTCACCGGTAACAGCCCCAAGCCCGAGACGGATGCCACCTCGCCCTCGATACCTTCCGGGTCAGAGATGAGAGTTCCCAACATTTGATATCCTCCGCAGATACCGAGAACCTGACCACCTCTTCTCACATGCGCGAGCAGATCAATGTCCCATCCTTGTGTTCTGAAGAATTCCAAATCACCGATTGTCGCTTTCGACCCCGGCAATATAATCAAATCGGTCTCGGCAGGAATAACATCACCAGGATGAATAAACGTCAGCTCAACATCCTCTTCTGCAATTAAAGGGTCAAAATCATCAAAGTTCGAAATACGCGAAATCAAGGGAACTGCAATGCGAATGGTGTCTCTTTTGTCAAAGGCCTTGGCCTTACCAGCAGACGAAGCACCAGACTGCACAGACACGGCATCTTCATCGGGCAATTTACGGGCATCTTTAAAATAAGGCACAACACCAAGTGAAGAAAAACCACTCTTTTCTTCTATAATAGTTACACCAGATTTAAAAAGACTGAGGTCGCCACGGAACTTGTTAATAATAACACCCTTAACAAGATCCTTTTCTTCTTGTTGTAAAAGCTCACCTGTACCAACGATAGACGCAATCACTCCACCACGATCAATATCACCAATTAGGATTACAGGAACCTGCGCAGCAATCGCAAAACCCATATTAGCAATATCACCAGATCTCAAATTTACTTCTGCAGGACTGCCCGCCCCTTCAACAAGAACAATATCCGCTTCATCAGCCAAACGATGAAAACTTTCAAGCACGGTTGGCATTAGTTCATGCCGACGGCCCCAATAGTTGCCAGTATTGGTATTGCCCCATATCTTCCCCTGCACAATGATTTGAGATCCCATATCCGTTTGTGGCTTAAGTAAAACGGGGTTCATATCAGTGGATGCTTCTACACGACAGGCCTTGGCCTGAAGTGCCTGAGCACGACCAATCTCCCCACCACAAGGCGTAACAGCAGCATTATTAGACATATTTTGAGGTTTGAAAGGTCGAACATTCAGGCCACGATTAGATAAAGCCCTGGCAATCCCGGCAACCAAAAGGGACTTACCAACATCAGATCCTGTACCTTGAAACATGATTGCGACAGTCATTAAGCGTCCTGCTACTCATAAATAAGATTGAATAATAAATAATTTTTTACAGAGAAACGCAGAGACAACCAAGTTTAAAAATGACCGCGGCAACATATAGTAAAAAATTACATAAAATTTTACATTTATTAAAGAAAAATATGAAATCAATTTCTCATTACTTTAAAATTAAACAGTATAAATTAAGTAAAAAAAATCTATTCTTACAATGTCAACAATTAATATTTTTATTTACTTTTTATTAATAGATGAGTGCCATTATGATCTCAAGTTTACGAGGAATAGGAGCCCCGAACATGTTTAACTTTGTAAAAACTTTTCTAACTGATGAATCTGGTGCAACAGCTATCGAATACGGTCTTATCGCAGCGCTTGTATCCGTTGCTGCTATTGGTGCACTCACATCACTTGGCGGGTCACTAGAAGGTATCTTTGGCGTTGCCGATAAACATCTAAAAGATGCAGCAACAGCCGCAGATACTGCAGGTGGTGGTACCGGTGGTACTGGTGGTACATAATAATAAAGTAATAAATAGTATTTAAGAGTAACAAAGGCTTCGTATATACGAAGCCTTTGTTACGTTTTAAAGCAAGTATTAGCCCGCGTATGTTTATCATTTTATTTACAAAGAATTTACCATATTCACCTTAGAATAAGGATATGATCATACGTAAAATTATTCTTATATTTATCGCTCTAATATTGAGTGGGGGTACAGCCTTTTTGGCCAAGTCCTGGCTAGACGCGAACAAGCGTCCTCACCAGTCGGCTCAATCTGTAGCCACATCCCCTCAACGAGAAGTTGAGATTTTAATAGCTAAAGCCGATATTCCATTAGGAAAGTTCGTAACAGAAAGTGATTTTATCTGGCAAGAATGGCCCGAAGATTATGCATCTGACCACCATCTCATTAAAGATAACTTCAAGATAGAAACTTTAAATGGTCAAGTTGCCAGAAAAGAAATTTCAGCAGGAGAGCCTGTTAACATTCAAAAATTTATTCGCCCGGGAGAAAGAGGTTTTCTGGCGGCAGTCTTAAAACCCGGACACAGAGCCTTGTCGATCCCGATTTCAGAAGAAACAGGCATAAATGGTCTCGTTTTCCCAGGGGACCGAGTTGATTTGATCGCCTCGATGACCATCAAAGAAGATGAAGATAAAAAAGCCAGAAAACGACATGCCAGCGAAACAGTCATGACGAATGTACGTGTTTTAGCGCTTGGTACAACGCTTAACACCCCTGAGGGTGAAACCAATAAAGGTTCAAAGACAGTCACCGTCGAATTGAAACCAAATCAAGTTGAAATTATCGCAGTAGCTAAAGTTTACGGAAAGATTTCTCTTTCGCTTCGCCCCCTAGCTAAAAACGAAGATGAATTACAAGAGTTAATCGAAACAGGCAATATTGAAGCAGATGAAAGCCCTGCAAAAGGCGATAGCTTTACTTGGGATTACGAAGCCACCCAAGTATTCCGGTTTGGGGGAGGATCCACAGGAGAATCTTTGGTAATTTCGCGTGGCAACACGTCAGTAAAAGTCGGTGGAGAATAGTGTTGCATTCTAGAATACTCTTCAAACTAGTTTCTAGTATAGTTCTAATAATGAGTTTCTCATCAGCTTATGCTCAATCTTTTCAAGCAATTGATGCGAGTGCTGATCCTTTAGAAATAGAAATCAGTGAAGGTAAACTCTTAAAATTACCCCGCTCAGCATCAAATATATTTATTGCCAATCCAGAGATCGCAGACTTAAACGTAAAGTCATCAACACTCGTTTACGTATTTGGTAAAAAAGCAGGTACGACAAGCATATTTGCCCTTGATACAAATGACAAAATCATGGCGAGTGTTCCCATAAAAGTAAATCATAATTTGAAGGTGTTAAGGGAAACACTGGATACAGCAATACCGGGACACAAAATCGCAGCCTCAACAATAAACAATGCAATTCTATTAACAGGCCAAGTCAACAGCGCCATAGATGCAGACAGTGCAAGACGTATTGCCGAGCGTTTTATCGATCCGGAAACAGAGCAAATTATATCTCAAATGTCTGTTATTGCTGCTGATCAAATTCATCTGCGCGTCCGCATAGCCGAAGTAAGAAATGAAGTCATTGAACAATTCGGGTTCAACTGGAGTGGTACAAACTTTAACGATGGATCAACAGAGATCGGTTTGGGAACCACGACATCAGCAATTCTCGCAACAAGTCCACCCAACTTATTGGGATTAACATCGACCGTAGGAAATTTTAACTTAAATGTTCTTATGGATGCAATGGCACAGGACGAATTAGTCACCATACTTGCTGAGCCTAATTTAACCGCTGTGTCTGGTGAAACTGCAGCATTCCTTGCAGGTGGTGAATTTCCTGTGCCTGTAGGCTCAACCACAGAGGACGGCCGAAGAGTCATTGTCATTGAGTTCAAAGAGTTTGGCGTTAGCCTTGCATTTACACCAACAATTATATCAGAAAACCGTATTTCCCTGCGGGTACGTCCAGAAGTCAGTCAACTTTCTGCAGATGGTGCTGTCGTTATTTCAGGAGTAGAAATTCCTGCTCTCGCAACGCGCCGAGTTGAAACAACAGTAGATTTGGGATCAGGGCAGAGTTTTGCTATTGCGGGCTTAATATTAAACAACCAAACACAAACAGCAAATAAAGTACCAGGCTTAGGTGATATTCCCATCCTTGGAAGATTATTCAAAAGCGAGCGTTTTCAAAACAATGAAAGCGAACTCGTTATCGTTGTCACCCCCTATATTGTCAAACCAACAAATGCCCCAATAGCACTACCTACTGATCCTTATGTTGAACGTACAAATGCTATCACAACTCCTAAAAATATTGATGACCCGAAAACGGCTACAAGTTCAACAACGACGCTTTCTCCAAGTTATGAACCTACCTTTATTGTGGAATAAGTGATGGTAAATTTTTCAAACAAAGTTCCCTTTTTATGGGTAATATTAACACTTGTCCCGGCAATCATGAGCTGTACTTCTCAAGAAGGCTTCAGAACAACGGATCCCAAAGAACAAACAATCTCTGCTGGAAATAATTTTTTAAACACCGGTAGATGGAAACCCATTAGAGGCAGCCAACGAACTCAAGCTTTTGAATATGTTGCAACTGAAGGATTCTACATCCCCGAAAATCAAATTGAAGTTTCCATTTTAGAAAAAGAGCTACAAGATTTTATTAAAAATTATAATATTAGCACAAACGATATAATACTTTTAGACGGAATACGGACAGCTCAAGGAGCTTTAACCAATGATTCCCAAAATGCCATTAACCGCCTGAAATTCTCTCTGCAAGACCTTGGCTATAAAAGCACAATACCAGCCAGGCAAATAGCTATACTAAGCCCCGGAATACACAACTCTGCCGTCATGATTCACAGAAAAATTATCGTAGCACCAGAATGCGAAATAAAATCACATCCCAGAAGCACTCGCCCCACAAAACGTGCACTTGGTTGTGCACAAGAAGTAAATTTAGCCAACATGGTCGTTTCCCCGACAGGGCTTGATGGAACAGCACAAATGACATCTGCTGATTCAACCGCATCTGCTCTTGGAATAGACAGGTACCGTAAAGGTGAAATCACACCGCTTCTCGATACATTGAGTACAAGCGGCATTTCGGAATAGGCACTGTTAACTATGGCTTCTAGTGATATTGATGACATCTTTGGTGATCAGGATACGGATTTGGATACAGTTCCTGAACTTGTTGCATTTGTGAGTGATGGTCAAACACACGACGTAGCACTCTCTGTTTCCAAACACCTGGGGTACGCCGCAGAAGTAAGGGACGGGCAATGCCAGGATGCCATGTCATATTTGGCTGACACCACTTCCTCGCCCCGTTATTTACTTATTGATATAGGAAGCGACGAACTATCCGCTGCTACCTCAATTTTTTCTCTGGTCACTGCACTACCAGAGAACACAAAGCTAATCGCTGTAGGAACAGTTAATGATATTGGTTTTTATAGGGAAATGATTGAGATTGGCGTTTCTGACTATTTGCTAAAACCATTAACAGAAAAAACGCTCCTAACAGCACTGCATAACGCAGATAAATCCAATGTTGTTTACATAACTCAAGAAGACGAATTAACAACGGCACAAAACAATAAGACTATCGTTTTAGGTGCTCGTGGCGGCGTTGGCGCCAGCACGGTCGCTGTAAATTTAGCATGGGCACTTGCAGAAGAAACCAAGATCAAGACAGCCTTATTAGATATGGACATTGAATATGGAACTGTAGCTCTGACCCTTGATGTGGAACCAACTCGTGGCCTGAGAGAAGCGCTTGAAAACCCTGAACGACTGGATAGTCTCTTTATATCCAGCACAACAGCCAAATTATCAGAAAATCTTGCCATTATGGCAACAGAAGAAAATCTAACCGAAGATCTGTCTTTTTCCCATGATGGTATTGCTATCCTAATGGAAGCACTTTCACGTGAATATCAACAGCTTATCGTCGACACGCCCCGTTCCGCTGTAAACCTCAGAAAAAATATCCTGTCAGAAGCTGGGATCGTCGTTCTTGTCACAGAATATAACCTACCCTGCCTGAGAGATACAATTAGAGTCCAAAGTGCAATCAAATCTGCAAATGAAGATTGTGAAATAGTTTTGCTGGCCAATAGGACAGGCCCTCATCATTCAGCAGTCCCTAAAACTGAATTTGAAAAAGCGCTGGGTGTTAAAATCGACTTAGAAATACCGGAAGATGTCAAACTCTGCATCAAAGCAGCAAACAACGGAAAGCCAGCTCTGGCTTTAGAACCAAAATCAAAGTTATCCAAAACTATCGTAACTCTCGCCCAAAAAATATCCCCACAGATATCAACACAATCCAAAACGGCACCTTGGCGTAAATTAATTGGTCTGAAGTGATGCAGCAAGAACAAGTCGTTAATGAAAAACAAAGCGATCAGTTAAAAGAGCTTTTAAAGACAAGCCTAGCTGACAAATCACCTTCTGTAATGTCACGCCCGGAACTAAGTCTGAAAATAGGACAAACAATTACCGAAGAACTTGAGCGGCAAAGCAGCCCATTAAATCTATTACAAAGACGCTCTCTCATCACAGATTTAATTGACTGGTATGTAGAAAACACTTCGCAAGAACAGCAGGACGGATCAGAAGCAGAGGTTGTACCTGTCGCGTCTCTCTCTAAGTTCGAAAACAGGCCCTACCCGATAAACAAACCCAAACAACCAACAGGTACTGAACAACAGGCAAGCTCAGCTTCGGGCACCATTGAAGAAGCAAAAGCCTTGATACAGCCCAAGGTTATGGATCGTCTGGATATTTCAGCGGCCTCAAAACTTCCTAAAGAAGAACTGTCTTCTCAATTAGGAGAAATCGTCGGAGAAATTCTGTTTGAAGACAAGCTGAGGCTGAATGCGCCGGAAAAAGCTGCTGTCATAGAATTGATACTGGCAGATATGCTTGGCCTTGGTCCACTAGAACCATTACTCGCTGACGAAGCCATCACTGATATCATGGTAAATGGCCCCAATCAGGTTTTTGTTGAAAAAGGAGGCAAGCTTCAACTCACTGATGTTACATTCAGAGATAATGATCACGTCATGAATGTCGCCAGAAGAATTGTTGCACATGTTGGGCGGAGAGTAGATGAAACGACCCCACTTTGTGATGCACGCCTTGCTGATGGAAGCCGTGTGAACATAATTATCCCTCCCCTGGCTATCGATGGTTCTTCCATATCTATCCGAAAATTTGCCAAACAAAGCATCACTCTTGATGTCATGAAAAAGCAAAAAAATATCTCTCCCGAGATGGCAACAGTTATGAAAATTGCTTCTCGAAGTCGTCTCAACATTCTCATATCCGGGGGTACAGGCTCAGGAAAGACAACTCTTCTGAATGCCTTATCGCAAATGATTGATCATGGCGAACGTATTGTAACAATTGAAGATGCTGCCGAATTGCAATTACAACAACCCCATGTGGTACGATTGGAAACCCGCCCTCCTAACCTTGAGGGTGAAGGGGCAATTACCATGCGAGATCTTGTCAAAAACTCTCTGCGTATGCGCCCTGATCGCATTATATTAGGTGAGATCCGTGGTTCAGAAGCCGTTGACATGCTCCAGGCCATGAATACCGGGCACGACGGATCACTTGGCACTGTCCACGCCAACCGCCCACGCGAAGCGCTGACTCGTCTTGAGAACATGGTAGGTATGGCAGGTATTAATTTGCCAGCCAAAGCAGTAAGAACCCAGATAGCTGATGCTCTTGATATGATTATTCAAGTCTCAAGAATGAGAGACGGTATGAGACGTATAACCCATGTCACTGAAATTATCGGCATGGAAGGAGATATTGTAACAACACAAGACCTTTTTACTTTTGAATTCAAAGGAGAAGATGAACAGGGCAAGCTTATAGGTGAATTCAAATCAACAGGCCTACGACCTTACTTTTTTCCAAAAGCCGAATATTTTAGTCTGGGCAAACACCTAATGGATGCAATGGGATGATTTCTTTCTTTCGCAATATTGCTTCTGGTCAGGCAAGTGATCTTGAAATAATGACTGCCATAGTCGTTGTTTTATTCCTCTTCTTCATCCTGTTGTATCTGATTCTAAAACCTGACAACAAACAGGTAAAATCAAGAATTAACAGAATTGTTAATAATACTAAGGGTGATTCTTCGTCAAACACGGCACAAATTAGTATACGACGTCAAGCCGAAGGAAGTGGCAACGTTAAGCTGGATGAGCTTATACACCGATTAACACCCAAGCCCGATTTGCTACGAGAAAACATGCAAAAAGCTGGCTTGCATCCCAATTTGGGACACTTATTAATTATCTCTATTTTTATAGGTATCATTTCTTTTGCAAGTTTCCAGTTTACAACAAAATACCCCCCCTTTCTTGGTGTTTTGTTTGGGATCGCTTTTGGCTTGAGTGCACCTCATTTTGGTCTCTATGTTTTAAAAAAAAGGCGACAAAAGAAATTCCTTGCCCTCTTTCCCGATGCAATTGATTTAATGGTGAGAGCCTTGAAAGCAGGCTTGCCAATTACAGAGGCTATCAAAAATTCGGGAGAAGAAATTGCCAATCCTGTAGGTATCGAGCTTTCAAAGGTTACCAATGGTGTCAAAATCGGAGGAAAACTCCCTGATGAACTCCAGAAAGCCCAACATAGATTGGGCCTCCAAGAATTTCAGTTTTTTACAGTTGCCCTATCAATACAAACAGAAACTGGTGGTAATCTTGCTGAAACGCTTGCAAATTTATCTGATATCCTGCGCAAGCGGAAACAAATGCAGTTAAAAATAAAAGCAATGTCTTCTGAAGCCAAAGCTTCAGCTTATATTATTGGCTCACTTCCCTTTATTATGTTCTTTTTGATTTATTTAATGAATCCTGAATATGCCACTGTTTTATTGACAGATCCCAGAGGTCAATTTGCACTTGGCCTAGGATTATTTTCAATCGCTCTGGGCTGCGGTATCATGTATAAGATGGTTAAGTTTGAGATATGAATTTATCTGACTTCATACCTTCGGGATTTACCGAGGAAGAATTCCTTATTCTTAGTGCAAGCTTAACTGTAGTCGCTATATTTTTTGCCATTTGGTATTCGCTACTGGTCAAAGATCCCAGCACAAAAAAAACAGCCGAAATGGCCAAGCTAAGAGATGGATTAAGAAAAGATTATCTTACCCCCAGACATCGTAGAAGCTTGACCCCTGCATCAGCAACCTTCATGAGACGGGTTGTTGATTATTTCAAACTTATGAAGAATGATCAGGCAGAAAAGTATGCCTTCTCACTCTCTCAGGCAGGCAAGCGTACTCCGGAAGACCTTTATCGCTATCTCTTCTTTAAATTAGTCTCGCCTTTAACCGGCGCAGCAATTGCCTATCTTTATATTTACGTATTAAAAGCTGTTGAACTTCCACCATTAGGGCAAGCCTTTGCAACTATTTCAGTAACACTCTTCAGTGCAAAACTGCCAGACATACTTCTAAAAAATACAATAATGAAACGGCACGAGTTGATTAAAAAATCACTTCCCGATGGTCTGGACTTAATGGTTATATGTACAGAAGCTGGCCTGAGCCTTGACGCAGCCTTTGCCAGAGTATCAAAGGAAATGATCAGTGCAGCCCCGGAACTTTCCGATGAACTGTCCTTAACATCTCTGGAGCTGGGCTTCTTACCAGACAGGAAAAAAGCACTGAATAACTTGTCAGCCAGAGTGGATATTCAGATGATGCGAAGCTTGGTCAATGCACTTATTCAGTCTGAAAAATTTGGTACACCGTTATCTCAATCCCTGAGGGTTATGAGTGCAGAACTAAGGCATGAACGCCTCATGAAAGCTGAAGAAAAAGCTGCCAAATTACCAGCAATTATGACAGTCCCAATGATTGTCTTTATTTTACCACCGTTAATTATCGTCTTACTTGGCCCCGCGGTAATACGCGTGATTGATAATTTCATAAACAGATAAAAGCATCTTGTTTGTTCTTTATATATGAAAGAACGACATAAAGCTTATTGTGCTTCTATTTGCACGGATTCAATTGTCTCAACTGGGTTTTGTGCCTCGGCTCTGATTCCAGTATCATTATCGGCCAACGATGACGAATTGAATTTCGTCGGTGTTAGAGAATTAAAATACCTCATCCGCTTTGCCACATCGGCATCATCCATATCTATACGAGATGTTTGCTCTGCGGCATCAAGATCACCAGAAAGAGTATAGGCCATCGCCAATATTTGACGATGCTGTACCGTTGCTTTTGGATTTTTCGACAGAGGGTACAAAACAGCCAAAGCTTCGTCATGTCGTCCCTCGTAGGACATTGACAAACCATAATTACTTTGAAGAGTCAGATTATCCTTATCAATCGCAAGACCTTCTTTGTAATATTTTTGCGCAGTTTGGCGTTGCCCTTTTTTATCGTAGGCAACCCCCATTGCGTTTAATAATTTGGGGGTCTTCTCTATTGCTAATCCTTCGGAAAATTGCTCAATCGCCAGGTCTGTTTGCCCTCTTGCCAGAAAAGAAAGTCCAAGCCCGCGTTTCGCTTCAAGATTAGTTTCATCTACAGCTAGAACTTGTCGATAGGCTTGTCCAGCAGCCAACGGCTCCCCTTTTTTACTGAGGATAGATCCAATTCGTAACATTGGTTCGGGATTATCAGGGTTAAGCTCAAACACACGCTGATAAAGCCCAATAGCAGTCCGATAATCACCCCTATTATACGTTGCTTCTGCAACATCAAAAATTTGTTGAGATTCCTGATCAAGTCCCTGGGTGTCAGTCGGCTCAACACTGCCTTGCGCAACTTCTTTTTTGGGAAGCTTAATACCGACCGCATTTGAAATATTATGCATGACAGAGCAGCCAGATAATACAAAAGATATCCCCCCAAGGATCACAATCCTTTTGGCAAAAAATAAGGACATATCAATTCTCCGTTCAGAAGCATAAAACCAGACTCGTGCTAAAATAGCGGAGATCTACTTAAACTTTAGTTAAGTATTAACCCTAAGACAGTAATCACAGTTATAAAGCTGGATAAAACTCAATAAGAAATATCAAAAAGCTCTTCAGGTTCGAGATAAACAGAGCCAACAAGATGTGTCAGGTTATAGTTCTTATCTATTTCCGGGCTCGGCGCGATGTTCCAAATCCACGTCTGATCAAGATTGTTGAATTCCAGGCCATAAAGCGCATTATCTCTTATGCCCGTCCCTTCCGGCTCTTCAACAGCAGATACGTGGCGCTCCAGATCTGTAATCAAAAGTACAGGCGCGTTACTACGCTCCAACCATCTGAGATGATCAGTAACGATTTTACGGCAACAGCTTTTCAGCTCATCATCGTCCTCATCAACACCTGCCTTTATCAGCCAGTTCTGAATATTTATTGGGAGTTGGGATAAAACATTACAGGAAATAACAAGATCGGCGTCTTTAAGTAGATCACCAGGTGGGATTGATCGGATTTCTTTTACATCAAAACCTGGATTGAGAGGTTCTAGTGAAGTAATAAGGCCAGTTAAATCCACTTCAACCAAAGTTATGCGAGAACTTGTTTGGGCTTTTTTGCGTATGGATTTTAGAAATACAACATCGACCAAAACAACAGATTCAAACTGACGTTCCAAATCATCCAATGGAACATCGTACCCCGCCCCGGCACCGAGAATAATTACTTTCTTATGCTTTGAAGCTTTACTAATGGCAGAAAATATTTCAGATCGGGTATTTTCAAGATGGGATTTCCATGCAGACTGGCATCTTCGATGTCTGGCATCTATTGCAATGGCTTCATGTAGATAACCGAAGCGTTTGAATTTACCCTCGCACTTGGCAAAAAGAAAACTGAACGCTTCGGATAGCATCTATAAACTCTTATAACTGGGCAAATCAGGGATAATCACAACGATCGCCAACAACCTGAACAAAGCCTTTTGCACCAGTCTTCAAAGTAAATCTATATTCAGATCCATTTACGACAATAGATTTATGTAATGGCAACTTACCAGACAACTTGATCGCTTTTCCGCCAAGTGTCGTAAAGACAAAATCCAACGGCTTGGCTGGGTCATACCATGCTTCAACTTTATTTTCAGCATTGTATGCAGACTCACCTTTGGCCGTAATTGTCACACTACCGCGCGCAAAACTGACATTATCATTAACACCTGTATAGATCGGTGTGTTCACATAAAAACGTTTTTCAACAGGATTGTTATCACATACACGTTTGTTTTCTGCGCTTGCAATCAAGAATTTAAGACGATCAAGAGAAACCCCGTTCTCAATTTTTTTCTGTAGATCTGTGACGATAACTTTAAGCTCGCCCGTTGGGACATCTTTTTGATAACGATTTTCCCAACCTGCAGCGGTTTCTTTCGTCGCCTCCAGGTTATTGTTGAGTTCGTCTCTCAACTCCATAAGCTCCTGGACAGTTTGTTCCAACTCTTTATTTTTATCGTTCAGGGTTATGACCTTGCGATTGGCCAGTTCCAGGCCGGCCCGATAGGAATACCAGCCTGCTGCACCAATAAGAATTAACGCTATTGCCCATTTGAAAACCGCCCAACGAAAATTGTTTGAACGACGGCGACGGGTTTCACGAAGACCGAGAGACATCGAAATTTTTATCCATACTTAATTGTGTTAAGGTCAAGCTGCGCCTCTACTACGCGCCTAACCGTTGATATACAACAAACTTACTGAATGGCAACTCTAAATTACAGCTTTTGCCTTGTTGAGCAAAGTAAAAGACGACAATAGAGAATACCAACAGAATAAGATTGTGATTTACCTACCATAATAGATATTTCGAAAAATATACCCTAGTTGTGTCCATTCCATGGCAAAATGGTATAGTATGGCATTAAACTCATAACCGCAGTTTAAGGGAACCGCCAATGGCAGAAGATGATATCAAGGAAAAAGTCCTCAATGATCTAAGATCCCTCCGCGGCAAACTTGACCCTGAAATCTTACGAGAAGTCGAACTTCGAATGAACGGGCAAGTTCCCTATGACAAAGAATCAGCACGGAAAACGGTAGAGCTTTTTCTTCATGCCCGTCACGATCAGGGAGCTTTTGCAGAAAAGGTTCTCAAGGCTCTAAAAGTCAAGGATCAGGAAAAAGATGATAAATAACGCAAGTTTACTAAATTCATTAACACTTTAATGAAGTCCAATTTATCTAGAAACGGATGACAGGCCTTTACCAATTGCCTATATAACTCTTTCTTCAGGAGAGTTATGTGAACGATACATCAAGATTTATTGCTATTATTGGGGGCGGCCCTGCTGGCCTTATGGCCGCGCATAAATTACTGGAAATGGGGTATAGAGTTCACCTCTATGATGCCAAACCCTCTGTTGCCAGAAAGTTTCAACTTGCGGGTCGTGGCGGCCTTAATTTGACGCACAGCGAACCTCTTGATGTATTTGCCACCCGTTATTACGAGAATGAAGCCCGCTTCACCACTCTCTTAAAGAAATTCACGCCAAATGATTTAAGAGATTTCTGCCATGTCCTCGGGCAGGATACTTTTATTGGCTCAAGCGGTCGAGTTTTTCCAACCAAATTTAAGGCTACCGAGCTTTTACGAGCCTGGCTATCTGATCTATCTATTAAAGGCTTAAAACTCTTTACCCGTCATAAATGGATCGGCTTTGATCAACAAAAAAACTTACTCATCGAAGATGCCGAGAACCAGATTATCACTATATCACCCCAAGCAACTCTTCTTGCCCTTGGTGGCGCTAGCTGGGGGAAATTAGGCTCTGACGCGGCATGGGTGCCAACCCTAACCAAAGAAGAAGTCAACATAGAACCGTTAGAAGCGGCGAATTGCGGATACGAAACACGCTGGCCGCAATCTGTACCGGAAAGCTGTTTTGGATCCCCCCTCAAGAATATCACCCTCACGCATGCAGACAAAACAACAAAGGGGGAAATCATGCTTTCCTCGTATGGTCTGGAGGGGGGCGCTGTTTATGCTCTTAGTAAATCAATCCGTGAAGCAATAAATAAAGATTTATCAACAACTGTCCTGATTGATCTGAAACCCAAACACAGCAAAGAACGATTGACAAAAATTCTCGAAGAAAGAGAAAAGCATCTACCACTTGGGAAGTTTCTCAAACAAGAACTGAGATTATCATCATTCAGCCTAAGCCTTCTCAAAGCCCTGACCAGCAAAGAAGAATTTAACTGCCCAAAAGCTCTCTCTGAAAAGATAAAATCTCTACCTGTTAACCTCTATAAAGCAAGACCGATTGACCGGGCTATCTCTACAGCAGGCGGCATTAAGTTTGACGCTTGCACGGACGACTTAATGCTGAAACGTCTGCCGGGTATTTTTGTTGCAGGGGAAATGCTGGATTGGGAAGCACCAACTGGTGGCTATTTACTTCAGGGATGTTTTTCCATGGCAGTACATGTCGCCCAAGGTGTTGATCATTACCTCCGTGAACAGTCTCAAGAAATCTAACACCAGATCTTCAGAAACAAAAAAACCGGGAATGCTTAACATTCCCGGTTTCCAATACCGCTGAATTCTAGGGTATCTTTTCTCTCAGGCCTTATCCAAGATCACCCCGGATCGCCTTAAGAAGAATGGCAGAATATTCTTCAGGTGAGAACTGAATAGGATTCCCGCCAGCGGAAGGGTCCTGTGTCGCAAGGACGCCAATTTCATCAACCTTGCCTTCGTCGATACCAATCGCAGACAGAGCATTTGGAATCTCCAATGTTGTGCGAAGATCCATTACCCACTGCAATAATCCGTCAAAAGAGGCATCTTTCAGATCGAGACAACGCGCCAGATAAGCAGTCCGTTCTTCAATAACAGAACGGTTCGCAATCAACACATATGGCATCAGAATAGCGTTCAGCATACCATGGTGCGCATCGTAAATCCCCCCAAGTGGGTGAGCCAATGCGTGCATGCCTCCAAGGCCTTTTTGGAACGCTGTCGCCCCCATGCTTGATGCGATCATCATATCTGAACGGGCAACAAGATCAGTACCATCTTCAACAGTTTTCACCAAAGATTTCTGGATCAGGCGAATACCTTCAACCGCTATACCGTCAGCCATTGGGTGATATCCCGGTGCACAGAATGCTTCCAGATTGTGAGAAAGAGCGTCCATCCCTGTTGCTGCCGTCAATTTAGCAGGAAGACCCACAGTTAACTCTGGATCATCAATAACAACAGATGGCATCATCTTCGCATGAAAAATGATTTTTTTAACGTGTGTTTCTTCGTGTGTAATTACAGAAGCACGACCAACTTCTGAACCAGTACCAGATGTAGTTGGTACGGCTACGATTGGCGCAATCTTGTCTGCATTGGCGCGTGTCCAGTTATCACCAACATCTTCAAAATCCCAAAGCGGGCGATCCTGCCCAACCATCAGGGCGACAGCTTTTGCAGCGTCCAGGCCTGAACCACCACCAAAAGCAATAACACCATCGTGTTTGCCTGCGTGGTAGTAAGAAACACCATCCATGATGTTTTGACCAATAGGATTCGGTTTGATGTCGCTGAAAACATCACAACCAAGACCAGCTGCCTTACATGTTGCAACAACGTCAGCAACCATTGGCAAGGCAGCAAGGCCTGCATCAGTAATAAGAAGAGGATTGCTCATTCCAAGGCCACTGCAGACATCTGCAATTTCCTTGATGCGACCGACACCAAAACGAACACTCGTCGGGTAATTCCAATTACCCTGCATATTTTCAATTTTATCGTTCACGGTTTTTCTCCGTATGAAGTGGAAGGCGTTACGTTTTTCACGTATTTGCTTATTTACCGAACCCCGGGGGTTCGAACGAAGATATCTATGACAAAAATCGACGAATTACCAACAAATAAATCTTCAAGCATTTTCCATCATCACAAGGCGTACATGATGGCGAAAGAAAACACTTGAAGATCATTTAGTAAGGTACAGTTATTGTTTTATTTTTTCCATCTTGGGGTCAAACAGTGCACCAAAATGAATTTCACATTTATGGCGTACTGTCCCCACTTCCAATTCATACTCACCAGATTCTAGATAGGTTCGATCTACCCCACCCTGATTACGCACATAGCCATAACCAATGTTCTTGTTAACACTGAACCCAAAGCCTGCTGATGTTAACCAACCAACCCGCTCACCATTACGATAGATCGTCTCTCGCCCCAAGAGGATGACATCAGCATCATCAATTGTGAAACAGCACAAACTCTTTTTGACGCCCTCTTCCAGTTGAACTTCTAAAGCTTTTCGACCTTTAAAATCGATGTTCTTTTTCAATTTACAGGCCCAGGCCATGCCTGCTTCTAGCGGGGTATGATCAGGTCCAATATCTGAAGCCCAAGCACGATATCCCTTTTCCAAACGCAAGCTTTCAATCGCCCGATATCCGGCATTGCCAATACCGTATTCCTCACCGGCAGTCATCAAGGCATGATAAACATTAATGGCAAACTCTGTTGGAATATGAAGCTCCCAACCCAGCTCGCCAACATAGGTAACCCTGAGAGCCATAACTGGCGCCCCAGCGACACCGATGGTTTGCATTGTGCCAAAGGAGAAACTTTCGTTTGAAAGATCATCAGAAGAAATCTTCTGCAATACTTTTCTTGCATGAGGTCCCATCACAGAAAGAACGGAATAACCAGACGTTACATCAACAAGCTGAGCATTTAATCCTGAGGGTATATTTTTCCTGATCCAGTCAAAATCATGCGTGGCATAACCTGTGCCCGTCACAATATAAAACTCGTTTTCGGACACACGAGCCACCGTCAAATCACACTCGATACCACCGCGATCATTCAACATTTGTGTATAGATCAAAGCGCCTGTTTCTTTAGAAACATCATTAGCGCATATCCAGCTCAGGGCTTTTTCAGCATCCGGGCCAATCAATTTAAATTTTGCAAATGAAGATTGATCAAAAACAGTTACATTAGAACGAGTTAAATGATGTTCTTGACCAACATTCTCAAACCAGTTTTGACGCTCAAACGAATAAATATCCTTGGATTTCTGTCCTTCTTTGGCAAACCAGTTTGGCCTTTCCCATCCCAGCTTCTCGCCAAAACAGGCGCCTTGGTTTTTGAGCACATCATACAAAGGAGATCTGCGATTTGGTCGACCAGAAGAATGTTCTTCAAAAGGCCACGCCATTGTATAGTGCTTGCCATAGGCTTCTAACGTACGTTTACGCACCCAGTCGGTATCAAAATGAGCACGACCAAACCTTCTGATATCCACAGGCCACAAATCGTATGGCGGTTCGCCATTGACGACCCATTCGGCCAAAGCCATACCCGCCCCACCGCCAGCAGCGATACCAAAGGCGTTAAAGCCAGCGCCAACAAAGTAGTTTTTCAATTCAGGTGCCTCACCCAAAATGAAGTTCCCATCCGGCGTGAAGCTTTCAGGTCCGTTGATAAGCTCGCGAACACCTGCGGTTTCCAAAGCTGGAACACGTCCCAAAGCAAGCTCAATGAGCTGTTCAAAATGATCCCAATTTGAATCCAGCAAGGAGAAATGAAATTTTTCAGGGAAGCCTTTTGTTGCCCAAGGGATACCATTGGGCTCATACCCTCCCATAACCAAGCCACCAACATCTTCTTTGTAGTAAGTTAGACGATCCGGGTCTCGCAATGTCGGTAAATCCGGGGTAATTCCCTCAATTTTCTCAGTAATCATAAACTGATGTTCAACTGATACCAGCGGGACATTCACACCAACTTTCTTGGCTTCCTGACGCGCCCATTGTCCGCAGCAGTTTACAACTTTGTCACAAGCAATACGCCCCTTTGAGGTGACAACGGCAACAACCTTGCCATCTTCGACCTCAACATCAAGAACTTCTGTGTCTTCGAAAATGGAAACGCCGTTCATCCGTGCGCCTTTAGCAAGGGAAAGCGTAATATCCGAAGGATTGGCCTGACCATCTGTTGACAGGAAAGCCGCGCCAACCACATCATCAATTGTCATCATGGGCCACAGTTCCTGCGCCTCCTTCGGCGTAAGCAACTGCATGTCCAAGCCAAAGGAATGTGCTGTTGTTGCCTGTCGCTTCACCTCTGTCCAACGTTCCTGATTACAGGCCAGGCGTAATCCGCCGTTCATCTTCCACCCCGTTGCCTGTTCTGTTTCTTTTTCCAGATTTTTATAGAGATCAACGGAATATCCCAATAACTGGGTAATATTGGCATTGGAACGCAACTGTCCTACCAGTCCTGCGGCATGGAAAGTAGTGCCTGATGTTAGTTTACCACGCTCTATCAGTATCGTGTCGTTATATCCCATCTTTCCAAGATGGTAGGCTGTGGATGTCCCGACTATACCGCCACCAATGATCACGATACGTGCATCTTTAGGCAAGGCATCAGAGTTTAAATCGGTCATTTTAATATCTCACTTTTTTTGGAAGGCCTGAAGCTGTGCTTTAAACTTGTCGAGGTTATCCTCGGTATATTTTTGATAATCAAAATCAATGTCGGAATGTATTTCCGACACCATACTCCACATCGTTTCACGCAAGAGCGAGGCACATTTCATTGCCTCGTATCTATGAAGAAGTTCATCTGTGATCGGTTTATCGAAATAGTTTTCAAGTACCCATTGCTCAGACTGCTTATCCAGTTCTGAATTGGAAACAAGCCCGCCGAGATCAAAGAGCGGCGAATTAAAGCCGGCGTAATCCCAATCAAAAAGCCAAAGGCGTTTGCCATCATCGATGAAATTGGCTGCGAGCAAGTCATTATGCCCAAAACCCAGATCAACTTTGCCGACAGCTTTTTCCAGTTCTTCTGCACTGTTTAAAAGCCACGATAACTCTTTGATCATGCGGCTATCGCCCTCACGCAGGGTAGCAGCATAATCACGGATGACATGAAAAACCCAAAATACGAGCGAAGGACCACGAAGAAACTTAGGTATCTCAGTATGTACTCGTCGCAGAAGAGGAATAATCTTCTTCAAGTTTTCAGGGTCACGCACCATGCTTTCGTTGTAACAGGTTCCTTCGATAAACCGTAAAACCATGATGCCATTTTCAGCAAAAACCACTTCTGGCGATATTCCTGCCTGATAAGCAGCTTCACTTGCCGCAAGCTCATTAAAGCGCATAACATGGTGCACGGGAATATCTTCCCCGAACCGGACAACATATTTTCCCTTGTTATCCTTTACTGTATAATTGTGGTTCGTGATCCCGCCCCCTAAAGGCTCAGGATCAACAGCACCGTCCCAACAGGGGAGCTGTCTTATGATATCTTCTTTGTTCGTCATCGGGTTTCCTATCCCAATTCCCCGCCCAATCCTAGGCGTTGTTTTGCTTTACGAGAACCTGCGGCAATCATGCGATCCGCAATAATGGCTATGAAGGCAATAGAAAGACCTGCAACAAGCCCGCGCCCAGTATCTGCCTTGGCCAGCGCGATATAAACTTCTTGTCCCAAGTCTCGCGTTCCAACCAATGCGGTGATAACCAACATGGAAAGGGCAAGCATTATTGTCTGATTAAGTCCCAACAGGATTTCAGGAAGAGCAAGTGGTAACTTAACCTTCCAGAGCAATTGTCGGCGCGTGCATCCCGATGTTATACCCGCTTCTATCAAGGCTGATGGGATTTGCTGTATTCCGTGGATCGTATAGCGAATAGCAGGTGCAATTGCATAGAAAACTACAGCAACCATTGCCGAAAAATCACCAACACGGAAAAGCATGACCACAGGAATCAGATAAACAAAACTTGGCAAGGTTTGAAGCGTGTCAATCATCACCTGTACAATTCGTCCCAGACGATCATTTTCTGCCGCAGCAATTCCTATTGGAATACCGATCAAACAAGCAATAACCACTGACACACCACAGAGATAAACAGTTATCATCGCCTTTTCCCACATTCCGGTAGCGACAATAAACAGACTTAATAGAAGCGTCAGAAGAAACAATTTCTTGCCCCCTAACTGCCAAGCACCGACACAGAGCAAAAGGATCGTCCAGGCCCAAGGCATCTTCAAGAGTACCAACTTCACAGGTACCATGAAATATACCAAGACAAAGGTTTTATAACTTTCCAAAGCATCAAAGAAGTTGACATTAATCCATGCGACCAGCTCGGCAAGAGATGTACCGACACCTAGCTCCAAAGATTGCGGATAGCTTTGAACGGCTGGAATAAGCAATCCCAATACCAGGGTTAACAAAACAATGACTGATACAGATAAAAACCATGGATGCCGTTTGACGATATTCAGATGTCCGTCCAAGTGAACAGTCTCAGTTCTGGTGGCAAAGGCTTGGCTCAACCGATCCAGAGCGATGGCAAGAACAACAATACCAACCCCAGCTTCCAATCCTCCACCAATGTCTAGGCGACGCAAGGATGACAGAACGTCATAACCCAGTCCGCCTGCCCCGATCATCGACGCAATAATCACCATATTCAACGACAACATGATTACTTGATTGACACCAACCATAAGCCCAGGAGCAGCAGACGGAACAAGGACTTTCCACATTAACTGGCACTTAGTACATCCCGCCATATTTCCAAAATCAACAATCTCGCTCGGCACCCCTCTTAACGACATAATGGCAATACGTGTCATTGGCGGCATGGCATAAATAATTGTCGCAATCATTGCCGCAACAGGACCAAAACCAAATAAAAACAGGATAGGGACCAAATAGGCAAAAACAGGTATTGTTTGCATCAGGTCCAGAACAGGCGAGATTGTTTTCTCGAACCATGGGAAACGATAGGCGCCTATAGCCAATAACAACCCGCCAACAACACCAAAAGGAACGGCAATGACGATAGATGCCAAAGTAACCATTGCGCTGTCCCACTGACCAAAAATAGCCAGATAAAGAAAACAGCCCCCAATAAACCCCGCAAGCTTCCAATCTCGAGCATAATGCCCCATTGCAACCACTGCTGCGATCACAGCAATCCATGACAAGGGAGGAAGAATTTGGATCGCCTGCGATCCCTGCCCTTCCATAAATCCGGTAGAAAAGAGACTGGTGGCAAATGACAAAGGAATATCCAGTAAACCTGATATCCCGCGCGTTAATTCTTTGAAAGTAAAGAAGCCAAAATTCGCCTCTTCTACCAACCAGTCCATAAAGTTTGAGATGTATTTTTTAACCGGAATTTGCGATTTGCGTGGAACCTTGAACATCCACTTTGGAAATAATCCCTTGCCTTCAAGATACAAAAAAACCGTGACAAGCAGTGCCAATAACCAAAATATTTTCGCTGACTTAAAGGGCTGGATATCCAGAACTCTGTTCTTCATTGCGGTGATCACAACGATACCTCGCGCCCCACAAGAACATCCATAACTCTTTTCCGGCTCAAGAGCCCGACAGGTGTGCCCTCAGCCGATGTAACAGTAAACGGTTTATCTGCCTGCTCGATATCATCCGCAATATCAGCAATTACAGTATATTGAGAAACAGACCCCGCTGTGGAGACTGATGCATCAAAGTTATCTTTCAACAAACCTGCGGTCAGAACTTTGGCACGCGGAATATGTTGCGTAAATTCAGCAACATAATCTGTCGCCGGGTTCATAACCAAATCCTCAGGCGTGCCAATTTGTATTACCTTGCCATCTTTCATAATCGCAATTCTGTCGGCGAGGCGAATAGCTTCATCAAAGTCATGGGTGATGAAAACAATCGTTTTCTTTAGAACATTTTGCAGACGGATAAATTCATCCTGCATTTCCCGGCGAATAAGAGGATCCAACGCGGAAAAAGGCTCATCCAGAAACCAAATTTCAGGTTCCACGGCCAGAGAGCGAGCAATACCGACACGTTGCTGTTGCCCACCAGAAAGCTCTCGCGGATAATAACCTTCCCGCCCGGATAAGCCAACGAGCTCAATAATTTCCTTTGCAATTTTCTCACGCTTCTCTCTTGAAACGCCCTGCACCTCCAAGGGGAAAGCAACATTCCCTAAAACAGTCAAATGTGGTAATAAAGCAAAATGTTGAAACACCATCCCCATCTTATGGCGACGGATCTCAATCATCTCATCATCGCTGGCTTTCAATAGATCCTGACCGTCGAACAGTATCTCACCATCTGTCGGCTCAATCAGACGGGACAGACATCGCACAAGTGTCGATTTACCAGATCCTGACAAGCCCATAATGACAAAAATTTCACCAGAGTGAATATCTATATTCACATCCCGAGCGCCACCAACAAGATTGGCTGCCTTCAAATCACGGGATTTCGGCTTATGATTATGTTTGGCGAGAAAGTTCTTTGCGTCGGGGCCAAAAATCTTCCAGACACCACGGCACGACAATTTAACTGACGAGTTCATACCCACAGGACCTACACTTAAATAGTTTCACGTTCTGATATTAAGATCGCAAGTTTACAGACTAAACTGTTAAAGATTACTCAGGGTAGAGAGGTGCAGGAAAGAACCACCTACTCACCCCAAGCAATTGACACCTTACTTAACCCAAGATGCCCAACGATCTTTATTTGCATCAACCCAGCTACTCACGACAGCATCCATATCTTTACCATCAAGGTCGACCTCAATAATCATCTGTGACATTTCATCATTTGAAATGTTAAAGTTTTCAATTGCTTTATGGGCACCAGGCCATTTATCCTTCACGCCAGACCATGCAACTTTCCAAATTGGCCCCGTTGGCTTGCCACAGTCATAAGCAGCATCTTCGTTAGACCCCCAGGACGGATCACTATAACATTCCGCAGTATATTTAGGGAACTCAACCCATTCACCGTCAAATTTTGCAGGCGCCCAGTGAGGGGCATAAACCCACAACAAAACAGGTGCTTTTCTTTGATAAGCAGATTCAAGTTCAGCAAAAAGTGCTGCATCAGTCCCCGCATGAATAACTTCAAAGTCCATTTCGAGAGCTTCAACACGCTCGTCATCAAAGCCGCCCCACGTCACCGGCGCACCGAGATAACGTCCTTTGGGTGCCGTTTCAGGTGTCGCGAAAGCTTCTGCACATTCATTCAAAGCTTCCCAATTCGGCAGACCGGGACATACTTCTTTCATATATGAAGGATACCACCACTCTTCGATAGCCTGCATACCTGTTTCACCCAGGTTTTCGACTTTACCTGTTCCAACAGCATCGTCCATCGCCTCGCGACCGGTCGTTTCCCATATCTCCATGGCCACATGAAGATCGCCTTCTTTAAGGCCTGCAAACTGCGCGATATAATCAGCCTGAACATATTCAATATTATAACCAGCTTTTTGAAGCACCGACCCCATGATTTTGGTGGTCAGGAGCTGCCCCGTCCAATCATGCAATGTCAGTTTAATAGGGTCATTTGACTCAACATCAGCAAAAGAAGCTGTTGTTGCCATGTTTGATAGCGCCAGACTTCCCAATAAAGCCAATGCAAACCGTGATGTTTTAATCATAAACCTACTCCCTGTAAGGATTGCGAGTTCTTTTTTATTGATTTTTATGTATCAAGATTTTTAATATCCAAAAATATCAACATATATCATCAAAAGTCAACACAAAAACAACATCACGAGTAGGAACATTCGTTCTTGTAGGCTCTCTTGTGGATTTTAAGCGGCTGAATCAACGTCATACAAAAAAGGCCACTCGAAAAAATCCAAGCCGCCTTTAAATATAAAATTGATAATTTCCTTAAATAACCTGAACACTTCCGCTCAGATACTATTTAGCCTCATTACCGAGTTACAATAACTTCGACCTCGGCCTCTCGCAAGCAAGCAGTCAATTCCGGATCAGGTTCTCCATCAGTGATCAGGACATCGATAACCTTTAACGGCGCAACCTTAACTAGACGGGATCGATTAAACTTGCTCTGATCGACCACAACAATTGTCTTTTGAGCTTGCTCCATCACCGTGCGCGAAAACTCGGCCTCTTCCAGATGATCAACCATCAACCCCTTAACCGGATCCAATCCACCCAGAGACAAAACAGCATACTTCACATCAAACTGCTTAATAAAAGCAATGGCCGAAGGCCCAAAGGCTGCGGCATCGTCGGCGCGTAATTCGCCCCCGGCAATATAGACCCTGTTCGCATTGCGGGTAGCCAGCGCTCTGGCCGTTTCCACAGAATTGGTAACAACAAGCAGATTTGAATGTTCTTGCAATGCATGCGCCGCAATCGCAGTTGTACTTCCTGTATCCAGAATTAATGAATCACCACTCTGAATGATTTTGGAAAGCTCAAAACCAATGCGTTGTTTGGCTTCGTGGTTTTCGACCATCCTGTACTGAAAAGGTGGTTCATGCCCTTCGTCGGGTACAATAATGCCGCCATGCACTTTTTCAACAAGTCCGGCACTAACCATCGGTTTAACATCTCGTCTAATAGTCTCATCAGAAACTGAAAATTGATCAGCCAACTCAAGGATTGTGCAAAGCCCCTTGTGTCGAACGGCCTTCAAGATCTCTTTTTGTCTTGTTGTTGAATGCATAAAACTGTTTACCCTCTCTCAACTACCTAACAGATAGGGTAATTCCCTTCAAAAATCAAATTTTTGAACCGCAAAATCTTCTATTCTGCGGCCTTCTTACCCAATACTTCATTTCCCCTTAACGCCTTACCTTACTCATATTCTTTTTCGTTTTGGCAGTTGGCTCAGCTATCAAGGGATCATCAGGCCAATAATGACGGGGATATCGCCCCTTCATATCCTTTTTTACATCATGGTAGGTATTGGCCCAAAAACCAGCCAAATCACTTGTAACTTGCAGTGGACGCCTTGCGGGCGATAACAAATGAAGACGCAAAGGAACACGCCCTTCAAAAATCGACGGTGTCACCGATAATCCAAAAAGTTCCTGAAGCCGAACCTCAAGAGTAGGTATTTGAGGATCATCGTAGCTAATCCTTGCTGTATTCCCAGTTGGAAGCCCGATCCGGTCTGGGAAATTATTATCCAGAAACTGTCGCTTGTCCCAATCCAGAGATGAAAGCAGAATACTTTTAAGATTCAAGGCTTGTAATGACTTGAGCGTCGAAACATCATCAAGATAAGGCCGCAACCATGCCTCGAGAATAGAAATTAGTCCGGCTTCAGAAAAATCAGGCCAATCGACCTTCTTTGCCAATACACCAGCAGAAATAACCCGACGACACAAGTGCTCAAGGTCAGAGTCTGGCTTAAGGATCGCCAAGCCTTTACCCCTCACTAAATTGAGGATCTCCTGCTTGATCGCCTCCTGATCAGGTTCTTTAACACGTGTTGCCTTTAGAATAACTTCGCCGATACGTTCAACCTTCTCCCCCAGAAAAATTCCCTTTAAGTCATCAAGTCGTACTCGGTCTTCGGGCACGATGCTTTCAGCATGAAATTTGCGAATTTGATTTTCCGACACCTCAATTGCCTGATAAACGCGGGCAGAAGCCCCCGTACCACCTATATTTGTCATAACGAGGTAAGGTTTTGATGCCAAAGGATCAAGCTCATCCAGCTCTGCCCCCTTTCCTCCAGAGAGCTTAAAACGTCCCACAGTATTTTTACGCAACTTTCCAATACGATCAGGATAGGCAAGGGATACAAGTCCGCCAGCACAGTCCATGCCGAACTCTTTATCAGGATTGACACCCAAAGCTCTGGCATATTGTTCTGCTGTGCGTTTAACCTGCTTCACTCGGTAGGAATCAAACAGGAACCCTTTATCATCTCTATTTGCCGCAAAAGCACCAATACGCACCAAAAGATCGGTCGGCGTTTTATTCGCCCCCTGTTGTAAAACATCTCTTTCGGTTAATAACGCTGCAATAAGACAGGCAACCCACCCAGCGCCCTCTTCCTTGCCTGTAACAAGCATATGAGCAAGCCTGGGGTGAACCGGAAGCCTAGACATCTTTTTACCATGATCCGTGATATGATCACTATGATCAATAGCACCTAAGGATCTTAGCAACTCCATTGCCTGTTTCCAGGATGATTTGGGAGGAACCGTGCACCAGCTTAACTCTTCAGGATCAGTCGCCCCCCAATTCAAAAGCTCAAGAACAAGGGAACAAAGATCTGCTTCTTGGATTTCTGGTCTGTCTTGTAATGACAAAGCCCCGCTTTGAGATTCAGGCCATAAACGATAACAAATACCCGGTTCCAATCGGCCAGCACGACCAGCTCTTTGATCTGCTGATGCCTTTGAAACACGAATGGTTTCCAGTCTTGTTAAACCAGATGAAGGATCAAATCGGGGACTGCGACGAAAACCACAATCAACAATTATTCGAATGCCATCAATGGTTAAGCTTGTCTCTGCAATAGAGGTCGCCAAAACAACTTTACGGTTTCCATTCCCGACAGGTTCAATGGCTTTTCGTTGTTTCGCCATGGGCAAATCGCCATAGAGAGGATAGACTTCAACACCTGCCATCCCTTGCTTTGCCTTTAAGAGACTTTCAACCCGCTTGATTTCCCCAACGCCAGGCAGAAACGCAAGAATACTCCCCTGCTCTTTGTGAAGGACATCGGCTATTTTATCCGCCATATCAAATGAAATATTCCGGCGTTCCGTTTCTCGCCCGTATTTTATATCAACCGGGAAGCTTCGCCCCTCACTGGTCACGACAGGGGCATCACCCATTAGATGAGAAACAGCCTGACCATCCAAAGTAGCTGACATAACCAAAAGCCTGAGATCATCCCGAAGTGCAGACTGAACCTCCAGACAAAGCGCAAGCCCCAGGTCTGCCTGCAAACTGCGCTCGTGAAATTCATCAAAGATAACCAATCCCACACCGGATAATTCGGGATCCTTCTGCAGCATTCGGGTCAAAATCCCCTCAGTGACAACCTCGATTTTGGTTCGGGCACTAACCTTCTTTTCCAAACGGATACGATAGCCAACCGTTTCCCCCAGGTTTTCACCCAACAGCTCGGCCATTCGTATAGCAGCCGTTCTCGCAGCCAGTCGCCTTGGCTCAAGCATGATTATTTTATTATCGCCAAGCCAATCTGACCGAAGAAGATGCAGAGGTACGCCCGTTGTCTTACCAGCACCGGGAGGAGCCTGAAGCACAAGCGAAGGGTTTTCTGCAAGCGTTTGAGCGATTTGAGGAAGAACGGAATCTATAGGTAAGCCAATCATATCAGGCTTATACCATTACTAACTCTGGGATATCTAGAATTTAGACAAGAAAAGAACCATGCGACGACCCTAACCGGAAGTCTCTAGGCAATTAACGGTTCCATTTACTTTGCAATTAAACAGCTTAATAGCCTGATCACCTTTTAAACGCGCTTCATCAGCGATACATTTTGACCAAATATCCAAATTCTCAAGAAAGTAGGTCACTTCCTTCTTACAGCTCTCGAAATCTTTAGCATCTAAAAACTGAATTTCTATGTATTGGTTTGTACACTTAGGTGGATCATAGTTCGGCTTTACACATTCAGCAAAAACGGGTCCCGCCCATAGTGTTCCCGCCAGAATCAGGGGAATAGAAATTGTCTTTACAGTACTTGGCATATCAACAGTTCCGTGGCCTCAACATGACAGGGAAACCACACAGTTCGTACGGCTATCTTCTCTTTGATATCCCAGAATGGTAAAGGAAACGATAATGCTTTATTTCATCCCCTGTTTATCCTTTAGCAGAAATAAAAAAAGGACACCCGAATGGGGATGTCCTTTCAAAAGTATCACTGCTACCCTTAGCCAGCTTTTTTCTCTGCTTCCTGCCCACCGGGGTTAGGACTGAAAAACTTTTCATATTTCCCGGGAACTCCATTGAATTCATCAGCATCAGCAGGTGGTTGCCCCTGCTCTGTAATATTTGGCCAGATCTCAGCATACTTAGTGTTCATCTCCAACCACTTTTCAGCTTCCGGATCTGTGTCAGGCAAGATCGCTTCCGCAGGACATTCCGGTTCGCAAACACCACAATCAATACATTCATCCGGATGAATAACAAGCGTGTTTTCCCCTTCGTAGAAACAATCTACAGGGCAAACTTCAACACAATCCATGTACTTGCATTTAATACAATTATCCGCAACGACATAAGTCATAACGTACTCCAGTGATCAGCCGACAATTAAAATGGCTGACAAATAAAATTAAGACGCTTTGTTATAGCCAAGCTCATTATGGCTTTCAATCAAACGTTTACGCAAAGAAGATGCCGTTGCTTCTCCATCGCCTGTGGGCTGGTAGAATACATTCACATCCGCAGATTTATTTCTGTTCAAAGAACGAAGAGTCGCTTCACTTTCGATGTCAAGAGTATCAAAGCCACAACGCTGCATAAGCTGAATTTGATCATATAAAACATCCCCAACAGCTCTGACTTCCCCCTCAAACCCATAGCGTTCTTTCAGAATACGAGCATAGGAATAGGCTCTGCCATCACCAAATGCCGGAAAATTCAAGGCAACCAAAGAGAGTTTGTTTAAATCATCTTCGATTAACTCAGGAGATTCATTACTTTCGAGCAAAACGCCGAGTTCCAAACCAAGGTCAATCAAAGTCTCTTTTTCATTCTTCCAGCGATCAAGCGATACAATAACAGAGGCCCCGGCAGGAACCTCGGCTTCATCATCCAGCTTGATCCATTTATCAGCAATCTGACGTCCATCTTTTATGAGCGGCATTTTACTTCTCTTTTCTCTTTAATCTGCCTAGCCAGTACGTCCTGATTTAGAACGTGTTCCAGCTTCAGCTAGGGTTAAATTTCATTCAACAAAAGCCACTAGACTTATGCCGTTTTATTTCTTGTAGCGCCTGTATCAAGGAAGTGAATACCGCATTCCGTTTTATCCTGATTTTTCCAGCGCCCGCTGCGTGGATCTTCACCCGGTTCAACCCGGTCTGTACAAGGCATACATCCAACAGAGGGATACCCATCAGCTTCTAAGGGATGACGCGGCAAGTTATGTTTATTGAAATAGGCCGTAATCTCCTCGCGCTCCCAATAGGCAAGCGGATTGATTTTGATCCGGGATCCTTCTGCTTCAACAAGCTCTAATTTAGCGCGCGTAACAGACTGAAACCTCTTACGTCCAGAAATCCAAGCATCAAGATCATCAAGCGCACGGTTCATTGGTTCAACCTTACGCACCCAGCAGCACATATCAGTATCCTGGTTCCAAAGAATACCTTTGGGATCTTTTTCAGAAACCTTTGCTTCTTCGGGCAAGATCTGACGCACATCAGTTAACCCCAAGAACTCTGTCAACTGACGCCGATAGCGGTGGGTTTCTCCAAATAACTTTCCTGTGTCCATAAAGATAACAGGCGTATCCGGATTAACCTGAGCAACCAGATGCAAAAGGATGGCTGACTCTGTCCCAAAAGAAGAGACAAGTGCAACACGGCCTTTAAATTCACCTTCAATCAGGCGGACAAGAGCATCATGGGTCGACAAATTCCGAACACTGTCCAGCAATTCTGCTGCACGGGATTTAGTCGTTTCAAGACGCTCTCGTGCGCTTCCTTCTTTTGGTAACAAGGTCGATGCCTTAAGCATAAAGTCTTTCCTTGAACGGAGACATGCCAACCCGGTTATAAGCATCAAGGAAGCTTTCCTCGGCACTGTCGCGGATTTCGAGATAGGTGTTCACCACAGTTTCCACAGCATCGACAATTTTATCATAGGCAAATGATGGCCCGATAATCTTGCCTATCGCAGCGTTTTCGTTAGCATTTCCACCCAAAGTAATCTGGTAGTATTCTTCACCCTTACGATCAACGCCCAGAATACCAATGTGTCCCACGTGGTGATGGCCACAGGCATTGATACATCCGGAAATCTTTAGCTTCAGCTCACCGATATCGTATTGGCGTTCGATATCGGCAAAACGTTTGCTAATGGCCTGAGCAACCGGAATTGAACGCGCATTTGCAAGGGCACAATAATCCAGTCCCGGGCAGACGATCATATCGGAAATCAACCCCAGATTACCTGTTGCCAAGCCTGCTTCTTGCAAGCCAAGGAAAACATCATACAGGTCATCAAGCTTCACATGTGGCAAAACAAGATTTTGTTCATGTGTCGCCCGAATTTCATCAAAGCTGTACTTCTCGGCCAGATCTGCAACAACTTCCATCTGATCATCAGTGATATCACCCGGCGCTTCGCCTTCTGGCTTCAAAGAGATATTCGCGATGGCATAGCCAAGCTTTTTATGCGCAACAACATTGGCACGCACCCAGGTTGCAAAGCTGCGATCCTCAAAGCGTTTGACTTCAAACGAACGAGATGTCGCATCAAGCGTTTCAAAGGTTGGTGGTGCAAAGTAATTGTTAATACGATCAACTTCTTCCAAAGGCAGATTCAACGCCGTATCTTTAATCCGGTTCCATTCTTCTTCGACCAGACGACGGATTTCATCAATACCTGTTTCATGCACGAGTATTTTGATACGGGCTTTGTATTTGTTATCACGACGACCAATCTGGTTATACACACGCAAAATTGCCTCAAGATAAGATAACAGGTGCTCTTTCGGCAGGAATTCTCGAACGACCTTACCGATCATTGGTGTCCGTCCCTGACCACCACCAACATGGACTTCAAAACCAACATCACCATCATCATTCTTAACAATCGCCAAGCCGATGTCGTGAACACGGATTGCAGCACGGTCGGTTGTTGCGCCCGTCACAGCAACCTTGAATTTGCGAGGCAAGAAGGTAAATTCCGGGTGTAATGAAGACCACTGACGAATGATTTCACAGTATACACGCGGATCTTCGATCTCGTCTGCTGCTGCACCTGCGTATTGATCAGATGTGGTGTTTCTTATGCAGTTACCACTGGTCTGAATCGCATGCATCTCTACTTCGGCAAGTTCCTTGAGGATGGTTGGAACATCCTTAAGCACGGGCCAGTTATATTGAATGTTTTGACGCGTCGTAAAGTGACCATAACCCCGATCATACTTGCGGGCAATATGGGCCAGTTTACGCATCTGCACTGAGTTAAAGGTTCCATAAGGAATAGCAACACGAAGCATATAGGCATGCAGTTGCAGATAAAGACCGTTCATCAAACGCAATGGCTTGAATTGATCTTCGGTCAAATCACCTTCAATACGGCGCTCGACCTGATCCCCAAACTGTGCAACACGCTGTTGAACAAAGTCATAATCAAATTCGTCATAGCGGTACATGTCGTTATTCCTTCGCTTGTCCGTGAGAGTTGGCCTTACTGCCATGACCATACTCAACGGTTGGGCCTTTCGCCCGGATACCTTCCTTAACTGAAAGCGGCTGAAGACCAGCTTCATTACGCTCAACTTTAATCAGGTAGGGACCAACAATTATCTGATTTGCTTCGGCCTTTTCTGCCTCAACCAATAACGCTGCTGCGCCATCCTTATCTTCGACGGCCTTTGCTGATGTAAAATGATCTGTCCATTCTTGATTTTCACCCAAATAGACAACACCACCACCCAGCAGTCTGTTCGCAGTCATAATTTGCAATGACATTTTCTTTACTCTCTCCAAAACGTGCCGTTTATAGACCGGCAACGGCGACTTCATTCAAAAAGGAAGCCGTATTTTTATTTTCCAATGCAGCAGTCGTAATCTTCTGTATATCCGATCTATCGGCATAGGCCGCGACTGATCCCACAACGATCAGTGAAGGGCCTGTAACCTCATGCCGCTTAACCATTTCAGCCGCATCAAAAAGCTGCCCGGGAAGAACCCTTTGATCAATACGCGTACCATTCTCGATAATCGCGATTGGTGTCTTCGGATCCTGTCCATGCTTGATCAATCGATCAGAAATTTGACCGGCATTTTTAAGCCCCATGTAAAAAACCAGCGTTTGGCGGCTGTTGATTAACCCTGACCAATCAGCAGCTGTCATATCATCGCCAGTCTGCCCAGTAACAAACGTAACCATTGATGCATGTTCGCGATGCGTTAAGGGGATGCCAGATGCCGCAGCACACCCCACCGCAGCAGTAATACCCGGGACAACATCAACTTCAATCCCGGCAGATTGCAGCACATCCATTTCTTCCCCTCCACGACCAAATACAAACGGGTCGCCGCCTTTCAGACGAACAACGCGTAGTCCTTTACGTGCTTCGCGAACAAGAATGCCATTAATCTCGTCTTGAGTATGACTGTGGTGCCCTGGTGCTTTACCCACATAAATACGATCTGCATCGCGGCGCACATAATCCAGAATTTCATCACTGATTAATCTGTCATATACAACCACATCAGCTTGCTGCATAAACCTCATCGCGCGAAAGGTCAGAAGATCCGGATCACCGGGGCCTGCACCAACGATGGCAACATGGCCATTGGCATTTTCCTGTTTCCAGTTCCGATTAATCAGGCTGAGCATACTCTCGCGGGCAGAAACCTCACGTCCAGACAAAACAGATTCAGCAATAGGGCCATCAAAGAAATTTTCCCAAAACTTTCTGCGCTCATTACCACTGGATATGGTACCCTTCACTGCCCCGCGAAAACTATCTGCAAACGAGGCAAGACGTCCAAGCGCCGGGGGTAACATTCCTTCAATTTTCTCGCGAAGATTACGGGCAAGAATTGGTGCAGAACCGCCGCTGGAAATACCGATAACAATCGGAGAACGATCAACAATTGCAGGCATAATGAAGTCTGATAACTCAGGGCGATCAACAGCATTAACCTTAATCCCCTGTGCTCGCGCAGCTTTCGCAACTGCAGCATCAATCTCTTCAATATCAGTTGCCGCAAACACAAGGCTTGCACCATTTACATCTTCGTTCAGGAACTTACGTCCAAGGTGGTCAACCTCTGCACTTGCAGCCAACTCTTCAATTTCACTACAGAGCGAAGGTGCGATCACAGTTACTGCAGCATCAGCTTTACGAAGCAAACGCAGTTTCCTGGCAGCTAAGTCGCCGCCGCCAACCAAAACAACTTTCTGTCCCCTAAGAGACAGGAAAATCGGAAAGTGATCCATGACACCCTCACACCTATTTTACACATAATTACGAGAAATTATTTTCTCAATTACATTAACTCACAGTGAATAGATGACATGTTTTGAAAAAATTACAAGTAAAAATGAAATTTTTTAAAATTAAACACTTAAATTTAGTAAAATATAATTTCAACTATATAAATTCATTGTAAAACAAAATACTCACTTCAAACAAAAATAATATTTACAAGTAAAATCAACATTTTGAGTGACACAAAACCTTCAAAAAGATATATTTTCACCATACATAGAAATGGGTTTTTCACCCTTCTCTCTAGAAGATACAGAAATCACGCCGGGGAAAATAATTTTATATTTACACTTTTTTATATGTAGTTACTTGCTTTGAATCGATAATACATTTTTGATGTGTGATTATATCCAGCTCCTTTAAATCAGACATCACTGTATGCTTGATTATGGAATATACGGCATTCAAAGATAAGTTGACCGCAGCCATCTCATCCTGCCCCAGGAGTATTCTGGCAATGAACATTCCCGTAAAAAGATCACCGGTACCCGAAGGCCCATTTTGTAAAAATGGCGTGGAGTACAACGTTGCATCATCAGGACGAACCACCAACGTATGTGTGGTTTCTTCGTGCCCAGAGTCTGCAGAAGTAATCACTACACACCGTAAATTAAAGTTATCCATGAATTTCCGGGCAACGGCAACCATATCACTATGGTTTTGACAACTCGTCGCTGTAAGGTTATCAAACTCAAATTTGTTGGGTGTTATTATATCGGCCAGAGGCAACAATTTCTGCGTAATTAGCTCTGGTATTCCCGCTTGAACAAAAAAACCTTTCCCGACATCCCCCATTACAGGGTCGAGACAATATATTCCTTGCGGGTTACATACTTTAAAACGCTTTACGGCTTGCTCAATAACATATCCATTGTCTAGCGTTGCAAGGTAGCCGCTCTGAAATCCTGCACTTCCATGAAAAGCTCCGCGTTCTTCCAGCCCCAAAAACAGATCTTGCAAAAGCTCACTCTTTATAGCCTGTCCATAAAAACTAGGATGTGCAGGATGGTTAGATAGAATTGTCGTTGGAACAGAATGAACAGAGATCCCAAGCTTTTGCATAGGGAATACCGCTGCAGAATTCCCAACATGCCCATAGCAGACATGAGACTGGGTAGAAATAATTGATGGCATGGCTATTTCCCTTACATCCATTCAACAGTCACACGTTGACTTACTAAAAGTATTTCTCCCAGAGTTCTCTCCAGACACAATCAAGAGAGCGAGACAGAATAACCTTCCGTTAAAGTAGCTGACCTCAGAACCTTTTCTTGATCAATAGTTTGAGACTCTAACTCAATCACATAATCAGGGAAGTATGTGTCAAACCAACTCTTTACAGGTTTTAAAATATCATTTTGTAATGAGATATTCATCAAGCTGCTAACACGCTTTACATGTTTTAAATAAGCATCCTTTTGATCTCGCGAATAGAGACGAGTAAATAACCCGAGTACCTTGGCATGGCGCTGAGCAGAAAGCGCATAATACCACGACATAAACGTCCGCCCCTCGTCGCTTTCTCTGACTATTCCCATTGTCTTGAGATAACGATTGATCATTCTTACCCTCAAGCCATCGTCAATATCACGGCGGGCATCTTCCACCAGCGACATCAGATCATAAGGCGCAGCCCCAAGCACAGCCGTCTGGAAATCCAAAAGACCGCATGATGCAACACCCTCGCGCCCATCCAGAATCATAAGATTATCAATATGAAAATCACGCAAAACCAACGTGATAGGTAACTCTGGAAGGGGCTTAAAAACCTGACACCAGGCAGATACATAAGCTTGTCGCACCTCAGCAAGTAACGCTGTTCCCGTTATGCTCGGCACATACCAATCCGCCATAATAAGCGCTTCTTTGATCAAAAAGGCCAGGTCATAGGGCGGCATATCAATTTGAGCCAGTTTTTCAGATGAATGCATTGTAACCAACACATCAACAGCAAGCTCATAGAGCTTTTCTTCATCCCACCCCGCATTCAAAAGTTTCGCGTAAGTATTATCGCCAAAATCTTCCAGCAATAAAAAGCCCCTTTCAATGTCTTCGTGATGGATAACCGGTGTCGAAACACCACAAGATAATAAATGTCGCCCAACCTTAGCGAACACCGCAACAGGTTCAGCAATACCCGGCGGTGCATCCATGACAATCTTCGTTTTGCCCTCTTTGTTTAATCTGAAATAACATCGTGCAGAAGCATCAACAGGCAAAGCCTCAACAGCAGCACCTTCCCAACCTGCATTATTTATAAAAGCGATTCTCTGCTGTTCTCTTTGATCGGGGATAATGCTCACCAATAACTCCACATACAAAACACACATATTCTCAATAGCTTTTCACCTTATATCCAAAACAGAAAAGGAAAAACAGCAGATGTCATATTCAGGATATTGACAAGATGTATAGACAAGTTATTTTGTATATACATATTCCTGAATTGGAAAGTTGGAAAAATGAAAAAGAACACACGCACAATCCGTGCCCCACACGGCCCGGAACTTTCATGCGAAAGCTGGCTTAGCGAAGCCCCGCTTAGAATGTTGATGAACAACCTTGACCCAGATGTTGCCGAACATCCGGAAGAATTGGTTGTTTATGGCGGGATTGGACGCGCAGCCAGAAACTGGGAGTGTTACGACAAAATCGTTGAGAGTTTGAAAAAGCTCAAAGACGACCAAACGCTTCTCGTTCAATCTGGTAAACCCGTTGGTATTTTCCCAACGCACTCAGATGCTCCGCGTGTTCTTATTGCCAACTCCAATCTGGTTCCAAACTGGGCAAACTGGGATCACTTTAACAAACTGGATAAAGCCGGCCTGATGATGTACGGCCAGATGACTGCAGGGTCATGGATCTACATCGGCAGTCAGGGTATCGTTCAAGGCACTTACGAAACCTTTGTCGAAGCTGGACGCCAACACTATAACGGCGATCTTTCCGGTCGCTGGGTCCTCACTGGCGGTCTTGGTGGCATGGGCGGCGCACAACCACTTTCCGCTACAATGGCTGGCGCTTCTATGTTGGCTGTTGAATGTCAAGAAGATCGCATTGATATGCGTATCCGCACAGGTTATCTGGATAAAAAATGCAATGATCTGGATGAAGCACTCAACATTATTAATGACGCTGTAGCGAATAAAAAAGCAATCTCTGTTGGTTTACTTGGCAATGCCGCTGATGTTTTCCCAGAACTTGTCAAACGTGGTGTTCGCCCGGACATTGTAACGGATCAAACATCCGCACACGACCCCCTGAATGGTTATCTTCCACAGGGTTGGACTTGGGGCGAATATGTCGAACGATCTCAGAAGGATCCCAAAGGAACCACGACTGCGGCAAAGAAATCCATGGCTGTTCAGGTCCAAGCTATGCTTGATTTCCACGCACAGGGCATCCCCACAGTCGACTACGGCAACAACATTCGCCAGATGGCGCTAGAAGAAGGCGTTGAGAACGCATTTGATTTTCCGGGTTTTGTCCCTGCCTATATCCGTCCTCTCTTTTGTCGGGGTATAGGACCCTTCCGTTGGGCTGCGCTTTCCGGTGATCCAGAGGATATTTATAAAACGGATCAGAAAGTCAAAGAACTTATTCCGGATGATCCGCATCTGCACAACTGGCTGGACATGGCGCGTGAACGCATTCATTTCCAAGGCCTGCCATCCCGTATTTGCTGGGTTGGATTGGGACAACGCCATAAACTGGGCCTTGCCTTTAACGAAATGGTTCGCAATGGCGAACTTAAAGCACCAGTTGTAATTGGCCGTGATCATCTGGATTCAGGATCAGTTGCCAGCCCGAACAGAGAAACAGAAAGCATGATGGACGGTTCTGACGCTGTTTCTGACTGGCCATTGCTTAATGCGCTCTTGAACACAGCCGGTGGTGCTACCTGGGTATCTCTTCATCACGGTGGGGGTGTCGGTATAGGCTTCTCACAACATTCTGGCGTAGTCATCTGTGCCGATGGCACAGAAGCTGCTGACAAACGATTAGGGCGTGTTCTCTGGAATGATCCCGCAACAGGTGTTATGCGTCATGCAGATGCCGGATACGAAATTGCTAAAAAATGTGCTCGAGATAACAATCTCGACCTTCCTATGGAGTCAGATAAATGAAATCGCTAGTGCTGACACCTCGTCAATTAACACTTACTACTTTACGCGCCCTTACATTTGATGATGTGAAAATTGAACTGGACCCTGCTTGCAAAGCACAAATTGCAGCGTCGACAGAAACAGTTCGTGATGTACTTAGAGACGGCAGAACCGTTTATGGCATTAATACCGGTTTCGGACGCCTTGCCTCGACACGTATTGATGACGAACAACTGGAAGAATTACAAAGCAATCTTGTGCTGTCCCACGCGACAGGTATGGGTCCCTTGCTTGATGATGAAGTTGTTCGCCTTATTCTAGCACTTAAGGTTACGTCATTAGCTCAAGGTTTCTCAGGTATCAGACAGGAAGTTCTTGATTACTTGATCACCTTCTACAACGAGGGCCTTTACCCTTGCATCCCGTCAAAAGGGTCCGTCGGGGCCTCTGGTGATCTGGCTCCCCTCGCCCACATGTCAGCCCTTATAATCGGAGCAGGAAAAGCCCGTTATAACGGCGAAATAATGCCTGCCAAGGAAGGGTTGGAGCGCATTGGATTAAAACCAATGGTTCTCGGCCCGAAAGAAGGCCTCGCCCTTCTAAACGGAACTCAGGTTTCAACAGCCTTGGCACTTGTTGGACTGTTCAGAGCTGAAAACCTTATGAATGCCAGCACACTTGTTGGCGCCATGAGTGTTGAAGCTGCCAAAGGTTCACATGTTCCTTTTGACCCGCGCATTCAAGAAGCCCGTGGCCAAATCGGGCAAGCTGATATTGCATCCGTTTTCAGAACAGTTCTCGATGGCAGTCCAATCAATGAAAGCCACACAGACTGCTCAAAAGTTCAGGACCCCTACTCTCTTCGCTGCCAACCTCAAGTTCTTGGTGCCTGTCTGGATCACATGCGTTTTGCAGCAAGTATCTTCGAACGTGAAGCCAATGCTGTGTCTGATAACCCGCTGGTTTTCACAAAAGAGGGTGACATTCTTTCAGGTGGTAACTTCCATGCCGAGCCCGTAGCCATGGCATCTGACGTCCTCGCCCTTGCCATTTCAGAAATGGGTGCCCTGTCAGAACGACGTATTGCTCTCTTGATGGACAGTTCAATGTCTGGTCTCCCTCCCTTCCTTGTTGCCGGAAGTGGTCTTAACTCTGGCTTTATGATTGCACAGGTTACCGCTGCGGCCTTGGCATCAGAGAATAAATCCCTTGCCCATCCTGCCTGTGTTGATAGTTTGCCTACATCTGCCAATCAGGAAGATCATGTTTCCATGGCAACTTTTGCCGCAAGACGCTTATCTGATATGGCAAAAAATACAGCCGGTGTTTTGGCTGTGGAACTTTTATCTGCAGCCCAGGGTATTGATTTCCTCAAGCCATTGAAAACATCACCAACCCTTGAAACTGTAATGGAAAGGCTGCGCAAAGACGTAACATTCTTCGAACAGGATCGTTACTTTGCCGACGATCTGGAAGCTGCAGAAGATCTGGTATGGAAAGGAACTTTCAATTCGATTTCCGCCCCCGACTTTCTGCCGAGTTTCAAGTAAACGATCAATCTGGCATATGCTTTCTAATAATTTGAGTTTTCTATTAAAGAAGCTCGTTATAGAGGCTGATTGACACAATTACAGTGTATTTTCAGGTGATTTGTAAGTTTCTACTGGAAATACACTGTAAAACCATGCATCTATTAATTCATTACAAATAATAACAAGAAACGATTAAAACGCCTTAGGCGCGTGGGGATTTATAATGGACGCTGGGAGCTTCGATAAAAAGGTGCCTCTTTACCAAAAGGTGAAGGACCATATTATTGGCCATATTCAATCAGGCGAATGGAAACCTGGTTTTCAAATTCCGTCAGAAAACGAACTGACACAAAGCCAAAATATGTCCCGCATGACTATTCACAGGGCCTTACGAGAGCTCACGACAGACGGATGGTTGATGCGTGTTCAAGGCGCAGGTACCTTTGTCGCAGAACCTCGCCCACAGTCTGCTGTACTTTCAATTAAAAGTATTGCCGAAGAAGTAAGATCCCGTAATAGCGAATATAGCAGCGAAGTCTTATTACTCACTCAGGAACAGACTTCAGCTCATATTGCAGGCGTTATGGAAATTGAACTCCATGCACCTGTTTATCATTCTATTATCATTCACAAAGAAAATGGCATCCCAATCCAGTTAGAGGATCGTTTCATAAATCCAGCTTCGGCCCCTGATTATCTAAAGCAGGATTTTAGTGAAATTACTCCCTATGACTACCTGGTGAAAGCCGCTCCGTTAGATAATGCAGAACATAGTATCTTTGCCATTGCTCCAGAGGAAAAACAGGCTGAACTGCTACAAATTACCAAAGCAACACCCTGCCTATTATTAAGACGGCGAACATGGTCTGAAGGACAAACGGTTACCTATGCCAAACTCATCCATCCCGGTGATCGCTATAGTCTGGGCGGAACCTTTCAGGGTTAGAAGGACGATGAAATACTCGAGTTAACTGGGCAATAAGCTACAACCCTTTTTTGAGATCCCTCATCAAAAACCGGGCGGGATGTATAGCATCTCTGATCGTGGTCGGAATTGGCAGGGCGTCACAGCCACATATTAATTTCATCAGGTAGTTTGCCATCAGAGGTGCCGTTAAAAAACCTCGGGAACCAAACCCCACTGCACAGAACAGGTTTTCGTAATATCCTCCCTGTGGCCAGGAAGACTTGCTTTTCTGACCATTTTTAAGACCAGCATAATCATGGCGATACTGCTCTTCATGATAGATCGGACCAACTAAAGGCAGACGGTCAAATGTTGTTCCCCGGACTGATGTTCGACCACCTAAATCAGATGAATCTATCTGCATCGAAATATTGGGAACAATTTCGCTTAGAAGTGTCAGATTATGATCATGACGTTCTGCCGTAACAGATTTGTTTTCAGCTTCATCATAACAATAGAGCCTCTCGAAAGTGGCACCAAAGACGTGCTGTCCTTTGATCACGGGGGTAATATACCCACTACCATTCACGATGGTTTTTAAATCTGTGCTGACCTTGTTAGGTGGGCAAGTGCTGACTTGTCCCCGGTTCATGATCACAGACAGGCTTTCAGACTGTGTAAAATTCCTGACATTGAAAGCATTGGCAAGAACAACGCTGTCAAATTCCAAATCTTTATCGCTTCCTGAAATCGAAAGATTCCATTTACAGTGCCCTTGATCAGCATAGGGTTCAAGCGATCTCACTTCGCAATTAAGCCGAGTATCAACCTTATCAGTCAAGGCTTGTGCAAGCCTTGTCGTATTGAGGCACCCTGCGTGTGGATACCATACCCCCGACGATGAAAGATCAATGCCCGCAATTTCAGAAGCACGCTGAGCGTTTACAATAGAAAAATGATCTCGCGGAAGAACATTAGAAGGAACAAAAGACTGACGGCGCTGCAGCTCTTTGTCATCACCAATAAGGTCCAACGAACCACACTGATGATGCCAGATTTCTTCGCCCGTTTGTTTTTCCAGCTTTTGGTAAAACTTCAGGGCAAAGAGATAACAGGACGCCAGATACTGCCCCAACACAGTACCATTACGCATTAATTTAGGTTCAAATACTGCAGCCGGGTTTCCCGAAGCCCCTTCGGCAACAGATGATGCCTTGTCAATTAAAGTAACATCAACACCAGCACGCGACAGGCTGTAAGCAATACAATTCCCGACTATTCCAGCACCAATAACTGCCACCTTTTTGGGTTTTCCGGGTACTTTGGGGATATCAAACCAAGGCACAGATCCAAGATGAAATCTTTCTTGATCTCCATCGGCCTTAGTTGGGGAAAAAACGCCCGTAATACGCTCACGCTTAAACGCATACCCCTTACATTTTTCGATCCTAAATCCGGCATCTGTTAACCCTCGCCGGACATGTCCTGCGGCTGTAAAGCTGGCTAACTTTGTGCCTGGTTTCGACTTTGCAGCCAAGAGTTCGTAAACTTCCGCATTCCACATATCAGGATTTTTATTGGGGGCGAAACCGTCCAGAAACCAGGCATCAATTGTTCCGGAAAACTCCGTTAGAACATCCCTTACATCTCCAAAAAGGAGAATAAGCGTAATATTATCTTGCTCAAATTCAAGTGTATGAAAACCAGGGCTTAGATCAGGGTAAGCCTTAACCAGTTTCTCTCGAACATTCCCAAGCTTATCCCATGGGTCCAAGGCTTTCTGTAATTGACCGCGATCGAGAGGAAAGCCTTCGACGGACACAAAGGTTAAATGTTGATCTGATCGAAATGTTTTTTGCCACTCGTTCCAAGTGACCAAAAAATTTAATCCAGTCCCAAACCCGGTTTCCCCGATGATTACATTCTGCTTGTTTTGCCAAAGATCTTTACCACCAACGCCATTCAGAAAAACAAATGCACTTTCCTCTAAACCATTAGCGAGGGAATAATACACATCATCATATCTGGTAGATACCGGAACAAGACTATCCCGCCATTCAAGTTCGGCTTTATTAAATTCAGTCATACAAAAGCTCGTCAAAGGAGATTATGACTTTTAACTTTTTGCAGCATTAAAGAAAAGCACCCTAGCCAGAAAATAAAAAAGCCAGCTACCCTTAAGATAGCTGGCTTGCAAAGTTAAGTGTGATCCTAGTTACCAAAGAGTTTTTGCAAAGTCTCTTTCGGCTTTTCAATAACTTCATCAACGCCACCTGCATCACCATCGCCAAGAGGAAGCTTTAGCCCCTCTTCACCATTCGTGACACCTTCGATGAGCGCTGAAGGATCTTTCAACTGATCAGTTAAGGCACCCGCCAAATCAGGTGCAATCTTTGGATCGCTCCAGGATCCGGTAATCATTAACGGGACAGCCAAACCTTTGGCACCAGTATCACCACCCTGGCCTTCAAGATCTCCAACAAGTTTGGGTTCGATACGATAGTTCAGGGTTTTAGGAGGCATCGGGACGGTTCCTTTGCCAGAAAGCCTGAACAAAGGTGCAATCATGCTCAAATCCTGATTATTTACAACACCTTGCTGAATTGTATAGGTACCAGATAGCTCGGCAAAGTCAGTAGATTGCGCTTCATCAAATGAGTTTTGCAATGCATCTAACGATACGTTACGGATCAAACCGGGGATATTTACCCCCTTAACAGCACCATCTTTAAAAATGAAATCGCCGTTGCCATTTAGGTTTGAGACCATCGCCTTTTGAGAAACCCCCTGTGTTGTCAAACTTGCTTTAGAATTAAGGGTTCCCAAAAGTTTTTCAAAATCAGCACTATCAGACAACAATGGTTCTGCCTGAACCCCCGAAAGGTCAAAATTGATTGCAGTTGTCGGTGTTGCTTTTGAACTATCAAGAATAACTTTACCGCGGGCTTGTCCGTCATACAAAGCAAGCTGTTTCAAATCTGCAGTTAATTTTCCGCCTTGAAGTAAAATACCAAGTTCACTGACTCCAATTGTAATTTTGCGAACCTTTACACCTTCCGACTTCAAAGCTAAGTCTGCATTTACAGCTTTTAATCCAGAGAAATCAATCGGCTCATCGCTCCAACCTTGATCGGCCCTCGCATTCTGTCCCGTAGCTGCCCCACCAGATGTACTTCCAGAAGTGGCATCTGCAGTAGCAGATGATTCAGGTGGTAAATATGGCGTGATATCGAGAACACCAGTAGAAAGCGCCGCTACAATACTTGGTACAGTACCAGAACTATCAATCTTCAAAGCACCTTGAGCAGTCAAAGCATCAAATGCGAGAGATACATCATCGAATGCAATCACTGGACCCTTCAGGTCAAGCTGTCCTTTCACAGACAATGGACCAAAGGTTTCTTCGTTTTGACGCTCAATCGGTGCACCAACCCAATCAGTCAGCCCCTTCACGGATGGAACATCAAGATCAAGCGCCCCGGCCAGAGCAAAAGCACTTGCCTGCTGTGCAGTTCCATTGAAGCTAAAGTTCACTGGTGATGAATTGACAGATGCTTCAAGCGCCGTACTGCCGCCATTCATCAGGCCTTCAAGATTAGCAACATCCGCCTTCAAATTAATTGTTTCTGCCTTCCAGTCCAATCGGCCATCCAAAGACAAGGGTTGATTAAGTGCTTTCAGCGATACTTCAAGGTTTAACGCTTCAATATCTTCTTTCGTTCCAGAAGAAAGATCCGTGAAGTGCAGTTCCCCATTTTCAATACGGACATCCCCCAAAGACAGCCCGCCAAGACTGGAACCGTTACTTCCATCTGAAGCGTCAGAGCTTTCAGATGCAGCAGTATCATCCACTGATGTTTGTGCACCTTCAAGTTCCCAGTTTGGCTTGCCCGCTGCATCAACTTCAAGATTAATTATCGGTTTCACAAGAACGAAGCGATCAATGACGACCTCACTTGATAACAAAGGCATAACCTGTAACTCGAGTGCCATCTGCTCAAGAGTTACCATGTCTTTACTTTGCCCCTGTTCGTAGTTCGACAAAGCCACATCGTTTATTTCAACAGCAACAGTCGGAAACAGGCTGAGAGAAATTTTCCCTCCAATTTTCAAATCGCGTCCCGTCGCCTCTTTCGCTTTTGCCGCAATTTCAGGCTTGTAATCCTCAAGAGAGATAAAGAAGGGAGCAACCAATAGAACAGCAATGACTAGAAGAACCAAGCCGCCGATTGATAAAAATATTTTTTTCATTTTCAGTCTCCATTACACGATTTGATAAAAATCATGCAAATGACACGATTATTGAAGGATTTAGACGAATAACAATTAAGGCGGTACTCGCATTAAGCCAGTACCGCCTTTTAATTCTGGCATCGATCAGCCAGACATGTGAATTACTTCACAAGCGTCACAATAACGCGACGGTTTCTGTATTCAGAGATACCATCACCTGTATCAACCGCAGGAGCATTCTCGCCAACGCCCTGGCTTTGAACGATAGAAGCAGAGACACCATGGCTTTCGAGCGCAGTCACAACCGCAGCAGCACGTCTGTTCGCCAGATTTTGATTGTATTCAGATGAGCCCGCTGTATCTGTGTGGCCTGCAACAATCACTTTAGATGGTGAGTGTTTTTTGACAGCAGCAACAATCACAGAAACTTCTGCCTGTGCATCAACGGTCAAGACATCAGAGTCGAAATCAAAATAAATCGCATAAGGCGCAGGTGCAGCCGCTGGCGCAGGTGCCGGTGCTTTTGGTTTTGGTGCCATGGCAGCATCAACCTTGGCCATTGCAGCGAGGAAACCATCACGACAAGCCGCGATATGATCAGGTTGAATATTTTCTTCCTGTTCCTGGATCCAGCAATCGAACATAACCTGGGCACTTGCCGCAGAAGTCGGTGCAATATCAGCAGCACCATTTGCTAGCGCAGCAGACAGTCGATCATGTGCAGCAGACAGATCATCGACAAACTCTGCACCCAGATCCCAGTTAGCTACTTCTTCAGGAGCAACAACTTTGCCATCAGCAGAGGCCAATGCTTTATCCGCAAACAGATTAGAATCTGTCCAATCTTTTTCAGACTTTTCATCGCCAGAAAGACCGACGTAACCTTTGTAAAGTTCTCTTGTGAACGAAGAGCCTGTTGGCTCTGCATCGCTGGCCATCTGATAACGATCAGCACATGCAGATAAAGTTACAGCCGCAACACCAGCTACCAAAGCAAATTTTAAACCCCGCATGATATTCTCCCTTGAAGGTTTAGATATTCATTGAAAACGAGACAAACTACAAACAGATCCAGGTACTAAATAATAAAGATCAATTCACACTCAATTGTAAAATGTAATCACAAACAAGAATGAACAGATTATCGGTTCTTTCACTAAAATACTAGGGATCACATTCCCAGCCCTATTATTTACACAGAGAAAATAACACAAAATCAGATAGATACCAAAAGGAATCAATACTTGTCGCTGCCTGATGTTCTCCTAAAGTTTGGTTGACACTAGAATAGAACAAACAAAACATCAACCAGAAGTAATTAAAACCTTTGTTTGCTTAACGTCTTGTTAAGAAGAATATAGATTTGGCCTTAAAACACATCTTGGTAAAATTACGTACCAATATAATGTTGTTTTATTAAGCCTTTTAAGGGCGGCCATAAAAGTTCGGAAATATCATCTCTTCCCTCAAACACACAGCACATTAATGTCTCTTTATCAGTATCTCATTAGTCTGACGACTAAACCAATGGACGATATTTAGATAATAACAAAAATAGTCAAATATGATATTATGGAAAAAAATCAGGAGAATATAAATGGAAACCCCTGAAATTACAGACACCACGCCAATAACAATAACACTTGAAAAAGGGAAAACATATTTCTGGTGTGCTTGCGGAAGATCAAAAAAACAACCCTTTTGTGATGGCAGTCACAAAGGAACCAGCTTTCAAGCACTCTCATTTACAGCAGAAAAAACCAAGAAATACTTTCTCTGTCAATGTAAACACAGTTCCAATAAACCCTTTTGCGACGGAAATCACAAACACTTGCTGTAAAAACAAGAACCCATGACATTAAGTGTTTATAGGCTGTAGCATTGATATTTCTGCCAATCAGCCTTATCAATACCAGATAGAAGTTGTTCTTGAGACAACAGGCCGGATTGCGTGTCCATTACTGAAACAACAGAAGCAGAATTAACAGACGCAGCTTTCAGTGCCAGTTCCTCGCCTTTATCAAGACCGATGAAGGAAGCAAATGTTGAAGCAAAAGAATCTCCGGCCCCCGCTGTTCCCATAACCTTGGCTTTTTGTGCCGGACAAAAGATAATTTGCTTATTGGTTCCCAGATAAGCACCCTCTTTACCGTTAGTTACCAATAAACGTTCCGGTCCAAGGCAGCTTATTATTTTGGTGAATTCGCGTAACCCCATCATGGTACCGGAAATACCAACGCCCTTTTTCAATAATTCAGGGAGATTTTTGTCACCTGAATAGGCGCAAGGATTAGTCGCATCAATTTCCGACTTTGCCGAAACAAAAGGCACCAGTTGCCCGGCCTCAACCTCATTCATTACCAACACATCAATATACTGAAGAGAATTCCAGAACGACTGAGTTCGCGAAGATAACTGGCGAATGCCAGGATTGGCAACAACAAGGCTACCAGCAGCCTTCGCTAACTTTACAATCTTTGGGAAACAATCAGCTGATGCACCGCTCAAGCCCGTTACGTATGTAAGACCAACACCTTCGAACATTTCCGGCTTGATTTCATCCAGGGTAAGCAACGTATTGGCCCCACGGGCAACAAAGATTGTCGGGTTTCTGACATGCGACGACACCATTACAGCGCAGCCAGTTGGCAAATCTGCGTTTGATAAAACCCATCGACTACCAATAGATTTTTCTTCCAAACGCTTTAAAACCATCTGACCTTCGATGTCATCAGCCAATTTGACAACACAAGAAACATCTATACCCAATTGAGCCATAGACACAGATGCATTGATGGCACCGCCACCAGTGTGAGTTTCAATGTTTTCTGCATCAACTTTTTTGCCTTCCTCCAAAAGAAGAAAGTTCGTGATCGCATTATGCATTGTCATACGTTCGATCTCATCGTCAGAGACTGAAGCGATAATATCGACAGTAGCCCCACCCAGTGTCAGTGCCTTCATCATTCCGTCCTAATTTATTAATCGTTTGCCAGAGACTTGCCTACAGAACCCAGAACAGAGAAAATCTCGTCCAGTTTCGCGCCCAGTCCCTGCTCTGCCTGACGCACCCATTTACGTGGGTCATATTTGCTCTTTAACGGCTTGCCTGTTTCCGGATCAATCTGAGCAACAAACGCATTCTGATTTGCATTTACATAGACGCCGACAGGCTCGGAATATGCATACTGAAGGTCTGTATCAACGTTCATTTTAAAAACACCATAAGATACAGCTTCTTTAATATCTGACTCTGAAGAACCAGAACCACCATGGAAGACAAGATCAAGTGATTTTTCTTCCAGGCCATAGCGCTCTGACATTAATTTTTGAGAATCTTTAAGGATTACAGGGCGAAGTTTAACATTCCCTGGCTTATAAACACCGTGAACGTTACCAAATGAAGCAGCAACAGAAAAATCACCAAGCGGGTTTAACTGCTCATAAGCATAGGCCACGTCTTCTGGCTGCGTATAGAGTTTCGGATTGTCCGCACCAGTGTGCTCGGATCCAACACCGTCTTCTTCCCCACCAGTAACACCCAGTTCGATTTCCAGGCTCATATCAAGCGGTGCCATTTTTTTCAAATAGTCCGCACAGGTACCAACGTTATCTTCTAAAGACTCTTCGGACAGGTCGATCATATGTGAAGTGTAAAGAGGTTTCCCATTCTTTTTGCAGAACTTTGCGCCCTCTGCCAAGAGCCCATCAATCCATGGCAAAAGTCCGCGATTGGCATGGTCTGTGTGAAGCACAACACAAACACCATATCCTTCGGCAAGAAGGTGTACGTGCTGCGCCAAGGAAACTGCGCCAAGCACTTTGCCCTGAAGACCATCCGGATAAGCTGCACCGGCGTAAAAGCCAGCGCCACCATTAGAAACCTGAATAATCACATCTGATTTGTTGCGTGCTGCCGCTTCCAGAACAGCATTAACAGTACTGCTGCTGGTGACATTCACCGCTGGCAGTGCATAGTTTCCAGCCTTACAAGCCTTTACGAGTTTCTCATATTCCTTACCGGTAACAACACCCGGGCGAAGTTTTTCAGACACCGCCGATCCTCCCTGTTTTTCTATGTCAGAAAACGCATCTTAGCGTTTCAAATGTACAACTTGACCACTTCGAACCGATTCATCCGCAGCCAAAACAATTTTCATACTGTTCACAGCATCCTGCATGTGAGATGTCAAATCTAAATCGTCTATAATGGCTTTTAACAGGAACTCCTGCTCTCTTTGACAGAGGGCATCGTGATCAAGTTCATCATCCATTCGAATTAAATTGTCTTTATGTGCGAACGACTTATCATTATTCAGTTTCGATGAATGACATAATAATGCCGATGTTTTTGTATGCGCATCAATATCATCAGATTCCATTGCCTTGTCTTCTGCCCGGTTCTGATCTTCGGCAACAATAGACACACATCCTTTGGGGCCAATCACATCCTTAACAAAGAATGCCGTTTCACTCATCATTGGTCCCCAGCCCGCTTCGTACCAGCCCACGGAACCATCATCATAGGTAACCTGTAACTGACCATAATTATACATATCAGGGTCAATTTCATCACTTAAACGTACACCAATTGCATGCACTTTAACTGGATGAGCCTGTGTCATCAGACACATCATATCAACATAATGAACACCGCAATCCACAATGGGGGAAATACTTTTCATAAGCTGCTTATGAACTTGCCAGGTTTCACCACTGCTTTGTTGATTGAGGTTCATCCGCATTACCAGAGGCTTTCCCAATTTTTGGGCTTGAGAAACAAATTCCTGCCATGAAGGATGATGACGGAGAATGTAACCAATAACCAGCTTAAGCCCCTTCTTTCGAGCAGCTTCGATTACTCTCTCTGCCCCGGCAACAGTATCTGCAACAGGCTTTTCCAAGAAAACGTGTGCACCGACCTCAAAAGCCTTTAGGGCATAGGATTCATGTGTATCTGGCCAGGTATTGATCGAAACAACATCCGGTTTTAGCCGATCAAGCGCTTCGTCATAATCTGAAAATCGATCATAGCTGGAGATTTCAATGGGCAAAGGTGTATTGTCGTGCAGGCTTCTGCTGCAAAGCCCAACAATCTCATAGCCTTCAAGAAGGTGATAGGCTTTGGCATGGGACTGCCCCATATTCCCCAACCCAACAACAAGAACCCTCTGCTTATTACCCATCACCAAATTCCCTCTATGGAGTCCCCTAAACTTTCAAGCCATCCATTTCCGTGTCACGCCCATCAACCCAGGTATCAAGAACAAGGTCGGCATCATCCAGCAAAACCATTGATGCCCTATAGCCCTTTTCGATACGTCCGAGTTCATTCCCCAAACCAAGAAATTCAGCCGGATACAAAGATGCCATACGCAGAGCTTCGTCATGGGAAAGATCTAGCATCTCGACAGTATTGCGAACCGCTGTTGCCATATCCAGATGTGCACCAGCCAAGACACCTTCGGCAGTTGTACAGCGTCCCTCGCGACTGTAGATTTTTTGCCCGTAAAGTTCAAAAAAATCCTGATCGCTACCCACTGTGGCCATAGCATCTGTAACCAACATCATCTTCCCGCGCTTCTTTGCTTTGATCGCATTTCGTAACGTAGCAGGATGAACATGATATCCATCGACAATTAACCCGCACCAACTGTCATCATGATCCAGCGCAGCACCAACTGCACCAGGCTCTCGGCTATCCATCGGGGTCATGGCATTAAATAAATGTGTAAAGCAACTCAAGCCTTCGGAAAAAGCCGCTTGATAATCATCATAAATGCCTGCGGTATGTCCTGCAGCAACCAAGACACCACATTCAACAAGTTGTCGAATAATTCCAGATGTATTTTTTTCTGGGGCAAGCGTAACCAGTGTCTTGGCACCTTTAAGACCTGTCAAAAGATGCAAGGCATCTGTTTCCATAGGCCTAATCTTATCTTCTTGATGTACCCCTTTTCTTATCTGATTAAGATAAGGACCTTCCAAATGAATCCCCAGTATACCGGGCTCATTGCCATCAACGGCTTGCTGAAGTGCAGAAATGGCAGATTCCATAATGGGGCGATCATCAGTGATCAAGGTCGGAAGCATACCTGTTGTACCATAGCGTCTATGTGCCTGGGCAATAGATTGCAATCCGGTCAAAGATGTATCCTGATTAAACATGACACCACCACCGCCATTGACCTGAACATCAATGAACCCCGGCACCAGCCTTGCACCATTTAAGTTTCTGACACAATCCACATCATCAGGAATTTTAATAGAAGTCCCGACAGCCTCAATGGCGACACCATTGATAATAACTGTCGCTGCATCCACCCACTCTTCCCCGGTGAAAACATGTGCATTGGTCAAAGCAGTTTTCATCAAACTGTCTCCGTTACTTTTTTCAAATGGCGGGGATTATCTGGGTCAAGACTGCGCATCTGAGTAATTTTCTCTGCCATGACATAAAAGCTTTGGATCATCACAGGTAACTGACAAAAGGGATGAATATTCGTTTCAATGGGTAAAACGCCCTTGCTCAAGTTCCCTTCCTGAGCAGTAAAAACAGCTCCGCCCTTTTCACGGAAATTCTCTGCAAGTTCCCCCACAGAATCCCATGACTGATCACGCTGCCTGAACAGCAGAACAGGATAGTTATCAGCCACAAGAGACATTGGCCCATGTTTTACTTCGGCCGCACTAAAAGCTTCAGCATGAATATAGGATGTTTCCTTGAATTTGAGAGCAGATTCCAGAGCAATACCAAACCCGGGTCCTCGGCCAACGGTGAAGAGATTGGACGATGCTGCCAACAGTTCAACGGGTTCAGACCAATCCGCAGATAAACCCCGGTCCAATTGATCGGGGAGTTTTTCCAAAGCTGGTAACAAGCCACTGTCAAAGTTCCAGATTGCGCTCAGTTGAAGCAAAGCCGTCAAAGACGCGATATAGCTTTTCGTGGCCGCAACAGAGTTTTCAGGTCCGGCGTGAAGTGGCAGATAACAATCTCCCAAGGCCACAAGCGGCGATGTCGCATCATTACAAATACAAAGAACAAAAGCGCCCTGATCTTTCGCTTGTTGCGTCGCCTGCACCAGATCGGGACTGCGCCCGGATTGAGATACAGCAATAAACAAACTATCTTGTAACTTTAAGGTTCCGCCATAAAGTGTAGAAACAGACGGCGCAAAAGAAACCACTGGGATACCAGTACCAATTTCCAATACATATTTCGCAAAGGCACAAGCATGGTCAGAACTACCCCGAGCACAGGTGGCTATAAAGCGGAACTTTCTATCACGGATCTGTCTCGACAGATCTTCCAGAACATCCCTGTTGGCTCTGAGTTGTCTTGAAATCACTGCCGGTGTTTCGGCAGTTTCTTTTGCCATAAGGCTCATTGTATTAATCATGATTCGTTTCACTCATATTAATCACGGCTATCCAAATAGAGTTCAGCAATGAAATCATAGCTGTCTCCACGATAATGAGAGCGGGTAAATTCAATAGGACGCATGTCGGGCAAAAAAGAGCGTCTTTCGATATAAAGAGTTGGCCCCCCAACAGGAACTCCCAGCAAGTCAGCTTGCGTCGGTTGCAATAATTCAGCCCTGAGCCTTTGCAAGGCTCTCAAAGGACGTAATCCCGATTTATCCAGCACACTGTAAAGAGAATCTTCGACGACCAAAGGGTCCGGCAAAAATTCCTGTGGAACAGTGGCCAATTCGATGGCTAGTGCCTTGCCGTCTGCACAGCGTATTCGATGTAAACGCGACACCCCAACGCCCGGCGACAAATTCAGCGCCATCGCTTCTTCCGGGGTCGCCAATCCTGTCGCACGCTCAACCCAAACAACAGACGGTTGCATTCCCCGGGCAGTAATATCTTCAGTAAAACTGGTTAGTTTGGAAAGCGGTTGTTCCATGCGTGACGCAACAAAAGTGCCTGCCCCATGACGCTGAACGAGCAAACCATCCCGAACCAGTCCCTGAACTGCTTTGCGAACAGTCACGCGAGATACTTCCAATTCAGTGGCGATATCGCGCTCACTAGGCAACGCATCTTCAACTTTAAATGCGCCACTTTCAATCGCCTGTCTGATTAACGTTTGCAGCTGCTTATAGAGCGGCGTTGGATTACTGCCATCCAATCGGGATTTTACCTTTAACGCGCGAAACGTGCTTACTTTCATTTTAAAGCCTCCTGACCACCAGAAGCCTTTTTTCGAACCATTCTAATGGCACCGTCCATCGCATCACCATGCGGGTCTCTTAGAATTTTTTGATATTTTTCTGGCAATCTGGGAGCAATGCGCTTTGAAACGCCCCCCATAAGACAAATAGTTTCAACACTCTTATCAAGCAAAGCCTGCATCATGCAGCCTGCTTCGTGTACCGATTTAGCGACGATCCGACCCGCCAGTTCATCCCCCTCATCGGCATGATCAAAAATAAGGGGTGCAAAGGAACCATAATGATGAGGTTCGGCTTCTTCAGCCCACTTAACCATCACTTGGCGATCATTTTTAAAATGCGCCATAATTGCTTTTGTCAAAGGAGTTTCCGGTCGACAACCTTCAGCAGCAAAAAGCGAACTGCGAACTGCTGTTAACCCAAGAGCAGCGCCGCTGGCATGATCAGAAATCTCAAACCCCCAACCGCCCACATTGATGACTTCATCCTGAACAATACCCAGCCCACATGAGCCTGTTCCCAAAATAAGAATGCCCCCGTCCTCACCAGCGTGAGCACCTAAACACGCTGTATAGGCATCGGTTGCTCCAGTAACAGATGCAAAAGAATGTGGAAAAGAAAGCATTGCTTGAAGCTCGCTTTCCAATCCGAGACCCGCCAGCCCCAAGCCAACATGCAACGAAGAAAAATCTTCCCTACCTCTACCCGATTGATGCAGAGCTTCAAGACAGGCCTTTTCTATTTCGTAATAAACACGAACAGCTCCGAGTCTTGAATTTGATGGCCCGGCAAACCCTTCGCCAAGAACGTCACGATTCGCATCCTCAATTCGAACACGACAGCTCGTTCCCCCACCATCAACACCTGCGTAGAGCATTTCGTTTATCACTTACCACTCCAGAACCAATAAAAGACCAATATACAAAACCAATTGAATACCAATTTATGGTATTTTTGACTAAAGGTAAATTCAAAAGATTTTATTTTTTTGTACCAAAGTAATTTTATTTGAAATTATTGTTTAATTTCAAAATGTTAAACAAAAACAAAAATAAATATTTTATTAATGAAATGATTTATAAATTACAAAAATAGAAAAAATTGATTTCAAATTGGTTTCTTTTTGGTATTATGAAACCAACTATTCACAAATTAACGGATTAAAAAGCTTGTCGAAAGAGATGCAGGGTACAGAAAAACATAGTCCCCGTTACCACAACCTGGATACTTGGCCTGCCGAGGACATTCTTGAGTCGCTATGGGCGTCTCAACTCAGAGCCATCTCTTGCATACAGCATTCAATCCCGGAAATTTCAGCAAGCGCAGAAGCAATTGCCAATCGCCTGTCAAATGACGGGCGTCTTTTCTATATTGGCGCAGGATCTTCCGGGCATCTCGCCATTCAAGATTGTGTCGAACTCAATCCGACTTATGGTTGGCCTCTGGATAAAATGATTCCACTGATCGCGGGGGGCAAAGACGCTCTTCTTGCGCCCATGGGTGGCGCAGAAGACGATGAAACCATTGCTATCGACGCCCTTAAGCAACATGAAATAAATGCACAGGATGTAATCATCGCCGTCGCGGCAAGTGGATCGACACCTTACACTTTGGCCGCTGCCAAACACGCCCGTTCCCAAGGTAGCTTGGTCGTCAGTATTGCCAATAATAAACATGCGCCAACCTTTGAATATGCAGACCATTCTATTTTCCTGGATAGCGGAAGTGAAGTTATAGCCGGATCAACCAGAATGGCTGCTGGTACAGCACAAAAAGCAGCTTTGAATATGTTGTCCACTCTCACAATGACAAAGCTTGGCCATGTTCATGACGGATTGATGGTATCAATGGTTATCAACAATGAAAAACTGGAAAAGCGTGGTGCCGCAATTATTCAGGAGATTACCGGGACTGACAATCAAACCGCCAAAAGATGCCTGGAAATGGCTGATAAAGACATAAAGCTCGCAGTTCTTTTAGCAATGAATCACTCTAAATCTGATGCAGAAAAAGCACTCACTGATAATCAAGGACACCTACGGTTGGCAATAGAACAACTCAAGTAACTTAAATTAATAATCTTAAAAAAACCGGGAAAAACCCGGGTACTTTCTTAACTCGGAGGATAAGATGAAGAAAAGTAATCTCACACTAGGCACAAGTGTTGCTGCAATTGCTTTGGCAGCTGCTTCACTAACACCAACCGTATCTGCTTTCGCAGATGAACTGGTTATTGAAAGCTGGCGCACAGATGATTTGGACATTTGGGAAAGCCAGATTATTCCTGCATTTAACAAATCACATCCCGATATCAAGGTCCGCTTTGCGCCGTCACCACCAACAGAATATAACGCCAACATGAACGCCAAGCTGACAGCTGGCACAGCTGGCGATCTGATTACCTGTAAGCCTTTTGATGCCTCGCTTGACCTCTACAACAAGGGTCATCTGACAAAAGTTGATGACCTGCCCGGTATGGAGAACTTCTCTGGTGTTGCAAAATCGGCCTGGCAAACAGATGATGGATCCACAACATTCTGCCTGCCAATGGCATCAGTGATCCACGGTTTTATCTACAACAAAGAAGCCTTTAAAGAGCTTGGCCTGGAAATTCCGAAGACAATTCCCGAGTTCATGGCTGCTCTTGAAAAGATCAAGGAAGACGGCACCTATATTCCAATGTCAATGGGTACAGCTGACCAGTGGGAAGCAGCAACTATGGGCTTCCAGAATGTTGGTCCAAACTTCTGGGCTGGTGAAAAAGGCCGTAAAGGTTTGATCGACGGTACAGAAAAGCTGACGGACCCTCAGTATGTAAAAGTATATGAGCATCTTGCCGAATGGGGACCATATCTTGGTAAAGGCTACAAAGGCCAGTCTTATCCGGATAGCCAAAATCTCTTTAGCTTGGGCCGTGCAGCGATCTACCCTGCAGGATCATGGGATATTTCGACATTTAATGGTCAAGCAGACTTTGAATTCGGTGCTTTCCCACCACCTATTCCCGCAGGACAAGACACTTGCTACATCTCTGATCATACAGACATTGGCCTTGGCATCAATTCAGCATCCAAGAATGTGAAAGCAGCCGAAACCTTCCTAAGCTGGATGGCATCTGCTGAAGCTGGCTCCATTTTCTCGAATGCCCTACCTGGATTCTATGCCCTGTCAAAGCACGAACTAACCATCAGCGACCCTGTTGCTCAGGAATTCGTGAGCTGGCGTGGCAAGTGTGAATCTTCTATCCGTAATTCCTATCAGATCCTTTCACGCGGCACACCAAACCTTGAAAACGATCTCTGGAATACCTCTGTTGGCGTTATTAACGGCAGCATGACGGCAGAAGAAGCAGCCAAAAAGGCACAGGACGGACTTGCTAGCTGGTATAAACCACAGCAATAAAAAGTCTGCTATAATAAAACGCCGGTGCCTTATCGGTACCGGCGTTTTGCATATAAATTACGTCCCAATCGAAGTGAGTACCTATCCATATGGCCTTAAAAAACCAAAGGGGATCGTTCTTTCGAACACATGTCTTAGTGTTCCTTTTGCCTGCGGCCCTGATCTATACCCTGTTTATGATCATCCCCCTGATCGATACAGTCAGATACAGTTTTTATGACGAAACGGCCGAGGGCATAACATCCTTTGTCGGTTGGGATAACTATGTTCTCATTCTCACCGATGAACGTTGGTGGACAGACTTCAGTAATGCACTAGAGAATAACTTTATCTTCTTTGTCATTCATATGTTTGTTCAAAATCCAATCGGGCTGCTTCTAGCCGCCTTGCTAAGCCTTCCAAGATTAAAGATGGCAAACAGCTATCGCACACTGATCTTTATGCCCACAATGCTATCAGTTGTAATCATTGGCTTTATATGGAAGTTAATTCTCAGTCCACTTTGGGGTGTTGGCGATACCCTTGTAGGCTTTGTCGGAATGACTGATGGACTGCCCTCTCTACTTGGCGAAGAGTCCACGGCTCTGATCACTCTGTCATTTATTTCCGTATGGCAATTCGTTGGTATTCCGATGATGCTGATCTACGCCGCCCTGCTTAATGTCCCTGATGATCTTGTCGACGCAGCCATTGTTGATGGCGCGAACCAGTGGACGGCTTTCTGGCGTATTAAATTACCCTTGATTTTGCCAACAATCGCAATGGTTTCTGTTTTAACCTTTGTAGCAAACTTTAACGCATTTGATCTCATTTATGCCGTCAAAGGCGCCCTTGCAGGTCCAAACTTCGAGACTGACATTATGGGCACAATGTTCTACCGCACGTTCTTTGGTTACCAGCTACAACCCGGCAGTGCCACATTGGGAGCCACTGTTGCCAGCTTGATGTTCCTGGTCATCCTTTGCGGTGTCATGCTCTATCTTTTTGTTATTCAACGTCGCTTACAGCGCTATCAACTTTAGGAGGACGGACAGATGAAACTCTCAAAACGCGTTGGCCCGTTAGGCGTTCATGCCGTCCTTATGTGTTACACACTCATTGCGCTGTTCCCTATTTACCTCGTGATCATGAATTCCTTCAAAAGCAAAAAAGGAATTTTCAGAGATCCACTCGCTTTTCCAACAGGAACGACTTTTGATCTTGTTGGTTTTGAAAAGGTTATCGCCAGATCATCATTTGACGTCTATTTCACCAACTCCATATCGGTGACAGTCATAAGTCTGATTTTTGTATTGCTACTGGGTGCAATGGCTGCATGGGCCTTGGCTGAATACGACTTCCCCGGTAGTAATATGATGGCACTTTACCTTGCTATCGGCATTATGATCCCCATACGCTTGGGCAGTGTTAGCTTGTTGAAGATGATTGTCGGCATGGGACTGGTGAACACGCTTACTGCTCTTGTTCTTGTCTACACGGCCCAGGGTCTGCCCTTGGCCATATTCATACTCAGGGAATTCATTGCGCAAATACCCAATGATCTGAAAGAAGCCGCCCGGTGTGATGGTGTATCCGAATACAGGATTTTCTGGTCAATTATATTGCCCCTTATACGTCCGGCACTGGCAACGGTAGCGGTCTTTACCATGATACCAATCTGGAATGACCTCTGGTTCCCGCTTATCCTCGCCCCAAGTCAGGAAACAGCAACAGTGACACTTGGTATCCAGCAATTCATCGGACAATATGTTACAGACTGGAATGCGGTATTGGCATCACTGACCCTGGCCATTGTCCCTATCCTGATCCTTTACGTTATCTTCTCTCGACAGTTGATACGTGGACTGACATCGGGGGCTGTCAAATGATCCGGACAAAACAAAAAACAAAAAACCTTATAATACTCATGACAACATGCACAGCTGTGCATCAGGAGAGGTAGATTCATGGCTGATATCAAACTTTCAGGTATCAAGAAATCCTATGGCAAAGCTGAAGTTTTGCACGGGATAGATATCGACATCAAAGATGGCGAGTTCGTGGTCTTTGTCGGCCCATCCGGTTGTGGAAAATCAACACTTCTTCGGCTCATTGCGGGTTTGGAAACCATTTCTGATGGCACACTTCAAATTGCCGGAGAAACAGTCAACGACATGACACCTTCTCAGCGCAAGATTGCCATGGTCTTCCAATCATATGCGCTTTACCCTCATATGACTGTATACAAGAACATGGCCTTTGGATTGACCCTTGGCAAGAAAGGTCCGCTTGGGGGACTTCTTGGCGGCGGTGAAAACAAAAAGCTGATTGATGAAAAGGTTCATAAGGCAGCAAAGAGTCTGAAGCTGGAAGATTATCTTCACAGATATCCTCGCGAACTTTCCGGTGGACAACGCCAGAGAGTTGCCATTGGTCGCGCTATTGTTCGCGATCCCAATGTCTTCCTCTTTGATGAGCCACTAAGTAACCTTGATGCTGCATTGCGGGTAAACACCAGACTGGAAATCGCCAAACTCCATCAGGATCTGGAAGCAACAATTATATACGTGACCCACGATCAGGTTGAAGCCATGACGCTGGCTGATAAAATCGTTGTCGTAAACGGTGGCCACGTCGCACAATGCGGCTCTCCGCTTGAACTTTATCACCACCCAGCCAATAAGTTTGTCGCAGGCTTTATTGGCTCTCCATCCATGAATTTCCTAGAGGGCACGGTTACTGCCACTCATGCAGGAAGCCTCGATGTGCTTCTGGATTATGATAACAGCACGGCAAGCATTCCGGTTCATCCTGATGAAACCAAAGTTGGTGACAAAGTTACCATCGGCATTCGCCCTGAACACATGAAAGAAGGTAATGATCAATCCTTCAAGCTCTCGGCTAGGGTAAATGTCGTCGAGCGACTTGGCGAAGCCAGCTATCTCTATCTGGAAAATGGAGACAACGATCCTCTTTGTGTGAAAACCGATGGACACAGCACAACAAAGGCAGGAGACAAGATCGAGCTCTGTACTGACTTTTCTGCCGTCCACGTTTTTAATGCCGAGGGTAATGCTTTGCCTCGCACAACCAGCGATGAAAAATATATCGCCCCCAAATTAACTGCCTAAATCAATCAAGTTTACCCTACCTTTAGCCCGGCTCTCTCATAGAGAGCCGGTTTTTCTATGTCCTTAACCCAATTTATGCACCTGCCCTTCATAAGAGGCATACTCAAGGTAAGTTTATTTGATCCATATCAAGGACATCAAATCTCACTTTTATATAATAATTAACATCAGGCGCGAATTAGATCTACTATTGCGTAAGAGATGAGACATAAAACAACTGAAAGGCGAATAGATCAGATCAAATCTGGCATCAAGCTTTTCATCTGTCGGTGGGTAATATTGATATGAAAAAAGAGTCAGAACTCTTCATTTCGAGCCATGTAGCGCAAATATCTCCAGATAATCTGGAAGCAGCGCTTACAGCAATCCTGAAACATCCCTTTGCAGATGTTCCCGTTGTTGATGACAAGGGCAAGGTCGTTGTCCTTATTGATGCCCCCACAAGTAAGGATGCTTTATCAACCATTGAAAGTATCCGATCCGCAGAGGAAATTCTCGCTCTCTCCCCCGTCTATCAGCACCAAGAAGACTAATCCTGGAATTTAGTACAAACTTTACTGTTACATTAAGGATCACGAGTCATGAAACTATCCAGACGTGACTATATCAAGGCAAATGCAGTTGCACTTGCAGCAGGTGTCGCCGGAATAGCCACACCAACAGCCGCCAGTAACCTGGTGACCGACAGCTCTAAAACCGAAATTAAATGGTCCAAGGCACCTTGCCGTTTCTGTGGAACAGGCTGCAGTGTTATGGTCGGAACAAAAGATGGCAGGGTTGTTGCGACCCATGGTGACGTAAAAGCTGAAGTCAATCGCGGTTTGAATTGTGTGAAAGGATATTTCCTGTCCAAAATCATGTACGGTAAAGATCGCCTGGAGCAGCCCTTGCTTCGTATGAGAGATGGCAGGTACCACAAAGAAGGTGAATTCACACCTGTATCATGGGATGTTGCCCTTGATACCATGGCGGATAAGTTCAAAGCGGCCATTAAGGCAAAAGGACCAACTGCGGTTGGTATGTTTGGTTCCGGACAGTGGACTGTTTGGGAAGGTTACGCTGCTTCCAAGTTTATGAAAGCTGGTCTCGCCACCAATAATATCGATCCCAATGCGCGGCACTGTATGGCCTCTGCCGTGGGTGGATTTATGCGTACCTTTGGCATTGATGAGCCAATGGGTTGTTACGATGACATCGAAGCCACAGACACCTTTGTTCTCTGGGGGGCAAACATGGCAGAAATGCACCCCGTTCTCTGGACAAGGGTAACAGATCGCCGCCTTAGCGCACCAAAGACAAAAGTTGCGGTACTCTCCACATTCGAACATCGTTGTTATGATCTTGCCGACATACCAATGATCTTCACCCCGCAAACAGATCTGGCAATCCTAAACTTTATCGCGAACTACATCATTCAGAACGATAAAGTGAACCTTGATTTCGTAAACAAGCACGTCAACTTCAGACGCGGTAATACCGATATCGGTTACGGCCTACGCCCAGAACACGAGCTCCAGAAAAAAGCGAAGAATGCTGATAAAGCTGGCGGTTCTTCCGAAATGACCTTTGAAGAGTTCAAGGCCTTTGTTGCAGACTACACAGTTGAGAAGGTATCCAAACTCTCAGGCGTATCTGAAGCACACCTGATTGAACTGGCTGAACTATATGCTGATCCAGATCGCAAGGTCGTTTCCTTCTGGACCATGGGTGCGAACCAACACACACGTGGTGTTTGGTGTAATAACCTGCTCTACAATGTGCATTTATTGGTTGGCAAGATTGCCACCCCAGGTAACTCTCCTTTCTCTCTCACAGGTCAACCTTCTGCTTGTGGTACTGCACGTGAAGTTGGTACTTTCGCACATAGGCTACCTGCTGACATGGTGGTTAAAAACCCTAAACACCGTGCCTACGCGGAGAAAATTTGGAAAATTCCATCAGGGGTTATTCCACCAAAGCCTGGGTATCACGCAGTTCTTCAAAATCGCATGCTCAAAGACGGTAAGCTAAATGCTTATTGGGTCATGTGTAACAACAACATGCAAGCTGCACCAAACCTGAATGAAGAAGGTTATCCAGGCTACAGAAACCCGGAAAACTTCATTGTCGTTTCTGACCCCTATCCAACAGTAACAGCTGAAGCTGCCGACCTTATTCTACCAACAGCAATGTGGGTAGAGAAAGAAGGAGCTTATGGTAATGCCGAACGCCGGACACAATTCTGGCACCAGCTGGTAGATGCACCAGGTGAAGCAAGATCAGATGTATGGCAGATCATGGAACTTTCCAAGCGTTTTAAAACGGATGAAACCTGGCCTGCTGAAGTTCTAGAAAAAAACCCGCAATACAAAGGCAAAACCCTTTATGAAGTGCTCTTCAAAAACGGTTCTGTTGACAAGTACCCGCTTGAGGAGACTCATGAGGATTACAACAATCAGGAATCAAAAGATTTTGGTTTCTACGTGCAAAAAGGCCTCTTTGAGGAATATGCCCAGTTTGGACGTGGTCACGCTCATGACTTGGCACCTTTTGAGGTCTATCACAATGAACGCGGCTTAAGATGGCCGGTTGTAAACGGCAAAGAAACCAAATGGCGCTTTAAAGAAGGCTCTGATCCCTATGTTAAGCCCGGAACTGGCTACGAGTTCTATGGTAAGCCTGATGGTAAGGCCGTTATCTTTGCCCTTCCATACGAACCACCCGCAGAAAGTCCAGATGAAGAATACGACCTATGGTTGTCAACCGGTCGCGTGTTGGAACACTGGCACTCAGGCTCTATGACACAGCGTGTGCCTGAGCTTTACAAAGCCTTCCCGGATGCTGTTGCCTTTATACACCCTGAAGATGCCACTTCCAGAGGCTTAAGACGAGGCCAGGAAATCAAGGTTATCTCCAGACGTGGTGAGATTGTCACCAGAGTTGAAACACGTGGCCGTAACAAACCACCAAAAGGCTTGATATATGTGCCTTGGTTTGATGCAAGTCAGTTGATCAACAAAGTCACCCTGGATGCGACAGATCCATTGTCTAAGCAGACCGACTTCAAAAAATGTGCTGTGAAAATTGTTGCGACAGGGAGGGCATAAAATGAGACGCTTTCTAGTTCATTTAACAACTGCCTTGGGCTTAATCGCTTTTACCAATGTTGCGCTTTCTGATGGAACAGCAACTTTGCGTCAAGGAGAGCCAATCTCCGTCGAAGCAGAAGCTCCCAAAATGACTAAGGTTGAAAACAACGATGTTAAGCGTGTGAGGAACTATCCAGAACAACCGCCAACAATCCCACACAAAACACGTTCGTATGAAATTTCTTTGAACGCTAACAAGTGCATGTCCTGCCACGCCAGAACACGCACAGGAGAATCACAGGCCCCGATGGTGAGCATTACCCACTATATGGATCGTGATAATCAAGTGTTGGCGACCATTTCTCCACGCCGTTATTTCTGTAACCAGTGTCACGTAACTCAGGTTGAAGCAGCCCCGCTGGTAGAAAATGAGTTTGTTGACGTTGAAGAACTCCTAAAAGGTGAATAGGCAAAACCATGTTGACACCTTTCAAAAAACTTTGGGGATTGGTTTACAGGATCTGGTCCAGCGCCAATCGCCCAGCCAAGCATCTTTCAATTGGCTTTCTGACCATTGGTGGTTTTGTTGCCGGGGTTATGTTCTGGGGTGGTTTCAACACTGCCCTTGAATACACAAATACGGAAGAATTCTGTGTCAGTTGCCATGAAATGGGCGACAACGTTTTTGTTGAGTTAAAACCCACCATTCACTACAGCAACAGATCAGGCGTAAGGGCAACATGCCCGGATTGTCATGTTCCACATAACTGGACAGACAAAATATCTCGTAAAATGCAGGCATCCAAAGAAGTGTGGGGCAAGCTGTTTGGTACGATCAACACCCGTGAAAAGTTCCAGGCAGAACGAAGACGCCTTGCCGGACATGAATGGGATCGCCTGAAAGCCAACAATTCATTGGAGTGCCGGAACTGTCATTCTACCGAATCAATGGACATTACTGCCCAATCGACCCGGGCAGCCGAAGCACATCAGACATTCCTCTTTACTGGCGAAAAAACCTGTATCGATTGTCACAAAGGCATTGCACACGAGCTACCTGATATGACTGGCGTTGAAGGTTGGAAATAAGACACACAACCTATAGCAAATACACTCCTAAAAAACGGGCCTACTAATGGCCCGTTTTTTAGTTCCTCATATAGATCAAATGAAAGACAACAAATATTCTAACGCAAAAGAAAAAAGCTTACTAAGTATTGATTGCAACTATCCGAAATTACACAACCAAAAGGACGCGAACATAAACAAAGTATTCATACTCTCTCATTAAATTGGTTTTATGAATAAAGTTTTCTGAAAATTGGATGCTTTAACAGCAGTATTTTGCGATAGGAAGCCTCAACATAATGTCAGATCCTTCACAAAAATCTCCCCTTTGGATTTTACTATCCACATTAATCATGACGATTATAGGGCTCTGTTGGGTTATCTGGTCTATTTATTCTGTAAACTTTCGTGATGCATCATTACAAAATGCATGGACATTAGAAGTAACAAGTTTACGTGGTGACATAATTTTACTTGATGAAATCCTCTCATCATCTGCGCGTCTTGCGGCAGAAACCGGAAACAAGGATTGGGAGAACAGATACCGAAAGTACGAATCTGAGCTAGGGCAGAAAATTGAACGTGCGATCGAGCTTGTTCCTGAAGTACAGAATATAGAAAATATATCTAATGTTGATGCTGCCAATATTGCCCTGGTTGAAATGGAAGAACAGGCTTTTACTTTCATTAAAAAGGGGCAAATATCAAAGGCTAAAGAACTCCTTTATTCAGAAGAATATGAAGCACAAAAAACAATTTACATCGCAGGCATGATTTCTTTTGAAAGAAGCCTATATAATGCCGTTACCAGAGAAGAAAATCAGCGACAACAAGATAGTCAGATACAAATTCTGGTCATCTCTGGGATAACCATAATTCTTAGCGTTGCCTGGATCATGGTCTTTCATTCATTTAAAAAATGGCAAACTAATATCAAGCGTGCAAATGAAGCTAAAACCAGCTTTCTTTCAACAATGAGTCACGAAATTCGTACACCATTAAATGGAATTTTGGGCGTTACGCAGTTGTTAGCAGATACAAAACTAAACAAGGATCAAAAGAATAAAATACAAACCATACAGTCTTCCGGACAAACTTTACTCGCCATAATCAACGATATCCTTGATATGAGTAAAATTGAAGCCGGTGCTGTGGAACTGGAAAATACTATTTTTAGCCTATCAGATTTTGCGTCAACAACAATGACAGCTGTTGAAAGTCTTGCCACAGAAAAGGGATTAAAATTTAGGCTTAATAAATCAGACGACTGTCCAGACTATTTGATCGGTGATCCGGTTAGAATAAGGCAAATTCTTTGGAACCTGATAAGTAACGCAATTAAGTTTACTGACAAAGGGAGTGTCACAGTAACCCTTACCACCGAGACGCCAGAAGAGCACATTACACCAAAAGATACCGTCATACGTCTCCGGGTTGAAGACACAGGTAAAGGTATAGAACCTGAACGCCTTCAAATGATTTTTGACCCTTTTACACAGGAAGATAGCACAATAACGAGAACACACGGAGGAACAGGATTGGGTCTTTCAATCGTCAGAAAAATGGTTGAATTAATGGGCGGCTACATTCAAGCAGAAAGCATTAAGAATAAAGGATCCTGTTTTGATGTTTATTTGCCGTTTGAAATAGCAACTGCTGCCCAACAACATGTATTTCTGAATCAAAAAGACCCTAATCAAATGGTACATCATCACGATCTTGATATTTTGGTTGCCGAAGACAACCCGGTAAATGCGATGATTGCGCGTGCTTTTTTGGAAAAATTTGGACACAAAGTACGCATTGCAGAAAATGGAAAATTGGCAATAGAGCAAATAGAAAACTCCATACCAGATATGATTTTTATGGACATCCACATGCCAGAGATGAACGGTCTTGAAGCTACCAAAAGTATACGACAACTCGATTTTGGAAGCGATATACCAATTGTGGGGTTAACAGCCGAAGCGTTTACTGAGCGGCATTCACAATTTATAGAAATGGGAATGGATGGCGTTTTATCAAAACCCTTTACCGAACAAGAATTACACTCAGCAATTAGCCAATACAGTAAAGCAAAAACGAAAAAAGCCTCTTAACTTTACATTTTAGCAAATACTTTTTTTGTATTCTATCAATAGATTACTGAGTTGGCGGACCTGAAACAAAAATTTGATACATCCAGATTGAAAAGCCATAGGCACCGACCAAGGCAATAGTTAGTGCAGGAATGAGACCTGCAGCCAAAAACATGAACAATGACACTTCTTGTGCCTTGGTTCTCTCATGTGTTGCAGTTGGAATTTCTTGCACCTTATATCCCTCTGGTTAACAGCGTTTTAGGAAACGTCTTTGCAGACGCATGAAAACGTTAAATCAGTCTCCAATAATACACTCACAGACAAAAGCTGTTTTGATTCATATCAATTTTCACTTAAAAAATCTATCTTTGGCGATAAATCTACCTTGGGCAAAGCTCAAAATCGTCGATAATTCTTACTGTAAAACAAATGCAAATATATAAGGTACACCTGATAAAATTTCTTGAGTCCAGTCATAACTTTCTTGTGTCTCGAAGTGCTATATTTTATAAACTTGAACTTCCTAGGGGTGCCTTTAGTAAAGGGCTGAGATTGCACTGATACTGTGCGGGATTCTTTGAACCTGATCCGGGTTATTCCGGCGAAGGGAAAGGATTTCGAGTTACTTGAGCTCCATTCCCTATAGGCCTTTCCTCTGGATCTGAATAGTTCTTGTCTTATCAAGAGGTCGACATGCAATACTGCAACGGCAAAGGCCGACACTACATAATCCTTGATCACCTACAGCTAGATCTGAGAGTTCAGTAATGCCGTCGATAGAGATTATTGGATCGGGTATTACCGGTCTTTCCTGCGCAGCATTTTTTGCTGAAAGAAACTGTGATGTTACGGTTATTTCATCAAGTAACGGACCAGATGAAAGTTGCTGTTCCTGGTGGGCTGGCGGTATGCTTGCCCCTTGGTGCGAAATGGAGAGTGCAGAACCACTGATAGGTGAGCTCGGCCTGGAAACTATGAAATTCTGGGAAAAGTTTACATCCTCCTACCAGAAAAAGGGCACATTAGTTGTCGCAACACCCCGGGATCTACCAGATCTGAAACGCTTTGGGCGCAGGACAGAAAACTGGCGACAGGTCAAAGAAGATCAAATAACAGCATTGGAACCAGACCTTGCAGGTCGCTTTACCACGGGTCTTTATTACCCGGAAGAAGCGCACTTTGATCCCAGACAGGTATTACCTGAATTGGTAAGCTACCTTGAAAGTAAAGGGGTTAAATTCCAAACGAATATCTCACTTTCAAACCAAGAACTTAATGTTCCTTCAAAAGCAGATCATAGAATTGATTGTCGCGGACTTGCCGCTCAAGATCACTTGAATGAATTACGCGGTGTAAAAGGCGAAATGCTATTGATCAAAAGTAATGAGGTAAAACTCTCTCGCCCTGTTCGTCTATTACACCCCAGAATTCCCCTCTACATCGTTCCTCGGGACAATGGCCTCTTTATGGTTGGTGCAACAATGATCGAAAATGAAAACCGATCTGGTGCAACCGTTCGTTCTGTTCTGGAACTTCTATCAGCCGCCTATGCATTACACCCAGCCCTTGGCGAAGCTGAAATTATTGAAATCGGTGTTGATGCCCGTCCGGCCTTTCCCGACAATCTCCCCCGCATTCTCCACAAGGGAAAAACAACCTATCTGAATGGCATGTATCGACACGGATATCTGGCAGCGCCGGCAATGGCAAAACGTCTTGTGGAACAAGTTCTAGGCGAGAACACAGCACCTGATCATTTCGAACAATTTTGTGAACCTGATCTATCAACAGGAAATATGTGATGAACATTGTAGTAAACGGGCAAAGAATTACGACACAAGCCGCTTCACTTTCCGAGCTTTTGTCTGAACAGGGATACGGAACTGCGAAAGTAGCGACTGCTGTTAATGGCACTCTTGCCCCGGCAAGTATGCGTCATGAACAAAAAATTGCCGATGGAGATCAAATTGAAATCGTCGCCCCCATGCAGGGAGGTTAAGAATGAGCAAGGTGGATAAGGATGACTATTAAATTTTATGACGACGAGATATCTTCACGATTTCTGATCGGCACAGCCCTATACCCCTCACCAGCAATCATGCTTGAAGCCATCAAAGCTTCCCAGGCTGAAATCGTCACAGTTTCATTGCGTAGAGAGTCAGGGACAGAACAATCCGGACAAAACTTCTGGTCTTTTATAAAAGACAGCGGGGCAAAGGTGCTACCCAATACAGCTGGATGCAAAAGCGTCAAAGAAGCTGTTACCACGGCGCACATGGCACGAGAGATATTTGAAACTCCTTGGGTAAAGCTGGAAGTTATCGGCGAAGATGACAGCTTGCAGCCGGATATTTTTGGCTTGGTCGAAGCAGCACGCATTCTAAACGAAGACGGTTTTCAGGTTTTCCCCTATACAACGGAAGATCTAGTTGTTGCAGAAAAACTCATCACGGCAGGGTGTGAAATTTTAATGCCTTGGGGGGCTCCTATTGGTAGCGGGCGGGGTCTCAACAATATCTATGGACTACGATCTTTACGGGCCCACTTCCCGAACATTCCATTGATTGTTGATGCCGGCATCGGCTTGCCATCACATGCCGCCGCCGCAATGGAGCTTGGTTATGATGCAGTCCTGCTAAATACAGCTGTAGCAAAAGCGGGAGATCCCGTTCTTATGGCCAAAGCCTTTGCGCTTGCAATTGAAAGTGGCCTGCAATGCTACCAGGCCGATCCCATTGAAAAGCGGGATATGGCTGCCCCTTCAACTCCGGTTGCCGGACTACCTTTCTGGAATCAAGATCATGCTTAATCCCTTTTATCAAATTGTTGATGATGCCAAGTGGTTGCCAAGATTTTTGCCTCTTGGACTTAAGCTTGTCCAGCTACGTATAAAAGACGCTTCTGAAGAACAGCTCAGAGAGCAAATTACTTATGCACAGGAACAGTGCCATGAGTATGGCGCGCAACTGATCATCAATGACTATTGGGAACTCGCAATTGAACTTGGTTGCGACTTCATTCATTTGGGGCAGGAAGATCTGGATGACGCAGATATCGGGTCTATTCGCAATGCAGGCTTAAAACTTGGCATCAGTACGCATGATGAAGACGAACTGGAACGCGCTCTGGATCTCGACCCGGAATATGTCGCATTAGGCCCCGTTTACCCAACCATCCTGAAAAAAATGCACTGGGCTCCACAGGGCGCTGAAAATGTTAATCGCTGGAAAGAAATGGTTGGCGACATCCCTCTTGTTGCAATCGGCGGACTATCCGTTGAACGTGCGCCGGATATCTATGCTGCAGGTGCTGATATTATCTGTGTCGTCACAGATGTTCTCTATAACGACAGCCCCGAGGAACGTCTTCAGGAATGGCTTGAACTGGGCGCATCACAACTCGAAATAGATTAGCTTTCAAAAATACCCTCATTCACAAACGTGAGTGAGGCTATACTTTCTAACCTTCAGTGATTGGCAATAAATCCTTGGTTTCGACCTTTCATTTCGGCATAACAAAGATCTTGCCCAACTGTACCTGACTTTTCTGCAAGTACAGAGTTTTGCATATTCATAGCCTTAATGAGTATAAAAACATCTCCTGTTCTACCAGGTCCTCTTCGCCAAGAAGATATTGTCACAAGCAAATCAGACATAGGGTCCACAATTGACCAGCATTACCTGAACCCGCTTTTGGGTGAATCTCTTTTGCAAAAGCTCGACGACGATCCAGAACCCTTACATTTCATGGCTGCACATTGAGTTCATAGAAAACAGTGCAAACACCCCGATCATCGGAATCACTGACCGCTCTGAAATGCGTGATCAGGTTTTCCCCTGATCAGCTTCTACAATAGTTCCAAGGATCATGTTTACATTTTGACCATCTGCTGCCAAAGGAAGCAGCAATCGCTTATAACTTTGATGTTCCCTGTTTTCTATGTCCCAGGTTATCTCACTAAAATGCGGGTTTCTCGTTTCGACCACGGCATTAAATGGTTGCTGCACAATTTGTAATTGTTGACCTGTGAAGAGATCATGAGCAAATTTTCCGGTACAATCCTTGCCGACTACTTCAGTCATAACTGATCCCCATAACCGATATTGAAACTGTTTTTCAGTACCAGTGTAGTGGACATCAACCAACGCAATCCGACTCAAAAGATCCGTTATCTCAGCAGGGTTAATATGCTGACGACCAGGCAGCGTCCTGTTGCTTGGGGTAACAGAGCGCCAATAATCATAAAGACGGCAAAAACTTTCCTCTACCGCCACTTCTTTGGGGAGTTCTTTTCCCCTGATTATATTTATCAACTATCTCATCCAATAAGACAGAAGTAACCCCACTACTTTTATAACATAACAAACACTAACAATAACTTACTTTTTGGATCAGCTCATAAAGTCACACAAATTTGTGATTTCAAATATCAAAAAAATCAATTCACACTATGGGAATGAGGCAAAGAATTTTACTGCTATTGATCCTTTTTACTTCGTCGGTATTCTCTTTTGAAAACAGCGCCAAAGCTGATCAAAAAGATAATCGATTACCAGTACTGTTTAACAACCTTCTTCAGGCGCCACCCGGTCCTTACAGTATCATCATTGAAAATAAAATTTGGGAAATTTGGCTGGAAAGCGCAGATCCTAAGATCACAGATTTAATGACACGGGCCTCAAAAGCCACGCAGAGTAAAAAATACACCGAAGCGCTGGATCAATACACTAAAGTCATTCAACACAATCCAAACTACGCTGAGGGCTGGAACAAACGCGCCCTCGTGAACTATCTGATAGGTAACTACGAGAAATCTTTATCAGACATCAACAGAACCCTGACTCTGGAGCCCAGACATTTCGGAGCAATTTCGGGACAAGGACTGATTTATTCTGCTCAGAAAAAATGGACGCTTGCCAAAAAATCCTTTGCAAAAGCGTTGTGCATTCATCCAAACATGGAAGGCCCAAAATTGAACCTGAAGATATTAAGTACCCAGGATATTGAAGCAGAGATCTAGGTTGCAAACAGCGGAATATTGTCAAACAAAATCAAAATCGCAATACCGATAGATACTCCATATGGAACACCACCGTCTCGTCGTAACCATACAGGTAAAACAAGATTAAATTTTGCGAGCAAATATTCTATCTGAGTAGAAAAGCGTCTCAAAATCAGTAGTAAAAGTACTTGCGCTCCTCCCACCAAAGAGAGGATCAATACATAAGAAGGTAACAAACCCAAACCAGTCCACAATGATAAACTTGCTATAAACTTGACGTCTCCCCCACCTAAAATCTTGAATGCGAAAAGTAACACCCCAACCCCAAGGACGACGAACATAGCTATAAGGTGATCCCAAATCACAATTGACGCATCACTTCCCCAATAAGCTACCGGGAAAAGAAGAATCATAGCCAAGGACAATATGTTCGGAATTCTCATCTGAATAAGATCCATTAGCATCGCCAAGACAACAAAAGAAACAAAAACAAGTTTTGTAAGGAAAAGGGGATCCATAATATTCCAAGCAAATAACCACTATCTACAAACCCAAAAGGCTATCCGGGCAAGATTCCTATCATCATATTAAGAAATAAAAGCATTATTAAATTTTTGGAGATTCATCACTTTTATTTTTATTGATTGAACGTCCAATTAAAATAAAATAGGCTTATTCGAGAAACTTAAACTTGTGAGACCCAATAAGATGCCCAAAGTGGGAATGGAAGCTATACGAAAAAAACAGCTTATCGAGGCAACCATCTCCTCAATTCATGAGCGAGGGTACTCGGATACTACCATAAGATTGATTAGCCAGAAAGCAGGTGTTTCAACAGGTATTGTTCACCACTATTTCAAAGATAAAGACGACCTGCTCAGAGCAACGATGCAAAGCATGCTGTCGGATCTCAGGCTTTCAGTTTTAAAATACCTGGAACAGGCAACGACCCCGAAAGAGCAAATAGAGGCCCTTATTTCAGCCTATCTTGATGCTCATTTATTTGAACCAGAGACTGTATCTGCCTGGCTGGCATTCTGGGCACATGTACCACATTCAAAAGATTTATCCCGCTTGCAGAATATATATGAAAAGCGCCAGATCAGTACCTTCAAACATATTTTTAAAAAGCTACTTCAACCTGAAAACGTTGAAAGTGCTTCTTTGGGGCTTGTAGCGTTAATTGATGGCCTGTGGGTCAGAACATCTTTGCTAGATAGTACTCAGGGACGCGAAATCGCCAAAACTGTCGCGCTCGATTACTTTGAGATGCTGCTACAGAAAGAAAACAGATAACAATCCTTTTGGGTCACGGCCCTTTGGACAAAAATGACAACGAAGGGGATTGAAATCCCCTTGATTGACTGGAGTTACGAACAATGTCGAACGATACCTTTGACTATATCATCGTCGGTGCTGGATCAGCGGGCTGTGTCCTTGCCAATCGTCTTAGCGCCGATCCTGACAACTCGGTCTTGCTGATAGAAGCAGGCGGCAGCGATAGTTCCATCTTCATTCAAATGCCGACTGCACTATCGATCCCGATGAATATGCAAAGGTACAACTGGGATTTTGAGTCCGAACCGGAACCCTATATGGACAACAGACGCCTTCACTGTCCACGGGGCAAAGTTCTCGGAGGGTCGTCGTCAATTAACGGCATGGTATATGTTCGCGGCCATGCCTGTGATTTTGACGAATGGGAAGAACACGGCGCAACGGGCTGGGGGTATAAAAACTGTCTCCCCTATTTCCAACGGGCGGAAACCTGGAAGGGCGACAGAGATGAATATCGTGGCAACGATGGTCCTCTGGCCACCTGTAATGGCAACGAGATGAAGAATCCGCTCTACGAAGCCTTCATCAAAGCTGGTGAAGAAGCAGGTTATGGCCCAACAGAAGATTACAATGGCTACCGTCAGGAAGGTTTTGGGCCTATGCATATGACGGTAAAAGATGGTGTGCGCTGGTCAACGGCAAACGCCTATCTCAAACCCGTCATAAAGCGACCAAACCTGAAAGTCATATCAAACGCCCTAACAAAACGCATCCTTATGGAAGGCAAAAAAGCAACAGGTATTGAGATAGAAGTCGGTGGTGTTAGCCAAACGCTTAAAGCTTCAACAGAGGTTATTCTTTCGTCCGGTTCTGTCGGCACGCCTCAACTTCTACAAGTGTCTGGTATTGGCCCGTCCGCCGTACTGAAGAAAGCTGGTGTTGAGGTTGTTCACGATCTACCCGGTGTTGGTGAAAACCTGCAGGACCATCTGGAAGTATATTTCCAGTTCCGGTGTAAAGAGCCCATCACGCTGAACGGTAAGTTGGATCTTTGGAACAAGTTTTTGATCGGCGCCCGTTGGATGCTGTTCAAAGACGGGTTAGGTGCCACAAACCACTTTGAATCCTGTGCTTTTATTCGATCAAAGGCCGGTTTAAAGTGGCCTGACATCCAATATCATTTCCTACCAGCAGCCATGCGATATGACGGACAAGCCGCTTTTGAAGGGCACGGAATTCAGGTCCATGTAGGTCCCAACAAACCCAAGAGTCGCGGCCACATTCGAATCAAATCTGGTGATGTAAATGACAAACCGGAAATCCTGTTCAATTACAACGAGCATGAAGATGACCGGGAAGCTTTCAGAGCCTGCATCCGCCTAAGCCGTGAAATCATGGAACAGCCATCTATGACTCCCTATTGCGAAGACGAAATCCAACCCGGTGCAGCCCTGCAATCGGATGAAGAACTCGACGCATGGATCAGGGAAAATGCCGAAAGTGCCTATCATCCTTCCTGTACTTGTAAGATTGGAGCTGATAACGACCCGATGGCCGTACTGGATAATGAGTGTAAAGTACGCGGCATCGAAAACTTACGCGTCGTGGATAGCTCTGTCTTTCCGACAATCACCAACGGTAATCTCAATGCCCCAACCATCATGGTTGCAGAGAAAGCAGCCGACATAATTCTGGGGATCAATCCACTACCAGCATCAAATGCGCCGACATGGATTCATCCGGAATGGGAAACTAAGCAGAGGTAAAGACCGTTACCCGACAAAGAATAAAGGCGGCCAAGTGCCGCCTTTTTCATATACAGTCCATTCGTAGCTATTATATTTGTAGTTACCTTGGAGCAATCTTGCCCATTACAGCCTGTTTAGCTGTATTAAACACAACCACAATCGGGGGAACCACAGCCCCGTGGTGCTTCATGATGATGTTCGACAACAGCGCCTTTTTGCTCTGTTTCCAAGCCCAATCTGGCAAATAAAGCCATGTCTTCATTTTCTTCCGGATTAGCCGTGGTTAAAAGTTTATCACCATAAAAGATTGAGTTAGCCCCCGCCATAAAGCACATGGCTTGCCCTTCGTCACCCAATGAACGACGGCCAGCAGACAGACGAACGTAAGATATGGGCATCATCAGACGCGCAACGGCAACTGTCCGGATCATCTCAAAGCTATCAATGCGCTGCATGTCACCAAACGGCGTTCCCTTGACAGGTACCAGCATGTTAATCGGCACAGACCCCGGGTGTTTTGGCAGATTGGCCAAAGCCATCAACAAACCAACGCGATCTTTTCGCTCTTCCCCCATACCGATAATACCGCCGGAACAAACGTTCAGCCCGGCATCACGCACATTACCCAGGGTTTCGATGCGATCTTCAAAAGATCGCGTTGTAATAACCTCGGGATAATATTCCGGGGAAGTATCAATGTTGTGGTTATAATAATCCAGACCAGCTTCTTTCAAACTGTCTGCTTGATCCTTATTCAACATGCCCAGCGTCATGCAGGTTTCCATGCCCAGATCTTTAACAGCCGATACAATCTCGGATATCTTGTCAATATCCCGGTCTTTTACATTGCGCCAAGCCGCGCCCATGCAAAAACGTCCAGATCCGTTTGCCTTGGCTTTTTTAGCATATTCAACAACGGTATCTTTATCCATCAGCTTACTGGCGCCGACATCCGTTTTATAACGCGAGGATTGTGAGCAGTATTTGCAATCTTCAGCACAGCCACCTTCTTTGATATTCAAAAGTGTAGAGAGCTGTACTTTATTCGGATCAAAGTACTTTCGGTGCATCGTCTGAGCACGGAACAGCAAATCCATCATAGGCAAATCATAAAGCGCTTCAATTTCCTCACGGGTCCAATTATATCGAACATCCGTAGATTGTGTATCAGCGCTATTATTCGTTCTGACTTCATCAGAAGATCCCTCAACTGAAGCAATCGTCACAGTATGTGGCGTTGCTTCAGGGGCTATAATATCAACTTCATTTTCCATGATGGATTTCACTTCCATATTTTTCTCTGACGCTGTTCTAGCTTGAGCCTGTCGTCTCGGCAAGTGCCCAGGTCTTCGGTCAACTTATTTTATCTTACAACCAATTTCGAACTATTGCCCAAAAGCGCCAACAAGATCTGCAAAAATCCCTGTAAGGCTTTTGACTTTTTCAATACGACTACGATAGTGAATTAAGCTCTTCCATTGCCAATGCCATGGCTTTCCAAGCGTCATCAATCTGTTGATCGGAAATGACATAAGGTGGCAAAAGATAAAGCACATTACCAAGCGGGCGGATCAACATATTACGATCCCAGAACCATTTTTTTAATTCGCCGCCAAGTGAAGACGTATAACCACCGTCATCCACAATCGCATCAAAAGCCCCTATCGTGCCCATTATGCGATGATGGCGTGTCTGCGGCAGCGCCCGGATATAACCCATCCCTTTATGATGGGCAGCTTCTATACGCTTGAAATTGTTCTGTGTTTCCGGGCTTTGCAAAAGCTTAATAGATGCCAAAGCTGCCGCACACCCCAAAGGGTTAGCGGTAAAGGAATGCCCATGACAAAAAGCTTTATCAAAGGTTTCCCCCAAAAAGGATTCATAAAGATGGTCCGTGGCGACTGTTACGGATAATGGCAAGAAACCACCTGTTAGCCCCTTTGAAATACAAATGAGATCAGGTGTTACACCGATCTTCTCACAGGCAAAGTTAGCCCCTGTGCGGCCAAATCCAGTCATGACCTCATCAAAGATAACCAGTATCCCCTGAGCTTGGAGTTTTTCAACAACGGTCTTGATAAATTCGGGGCGAACCATGCGCATTCCCCCTGCCCCTTGCACCAAAGGTTCAAGGATCATTGCGCAGACTTCCCTACCATGTTTTTCCAGATGAAGATCAATAGCTTCAAGTGCTATCGCTTCCTTGCTCTCTATAGCATCATCATTTTCCCAGGTGTGCGGATAGGGCATGATATCAACAGAAAACAATAAATCTTTCCAGGCATCAAACATATGCGAAGAAATACCCGCCGACATGGCCCCCACAGTATCCCCGTGATACGCGCCATCAAAGGTCATAAAGCGTGTGCGCTGTTCCTGCCCTGTATTACGGCAATGCTGGTAAGCGATTTTCATCGCAACTTCGACTGCTGTCGATCCATTATCGGAAAAGAAAACCCGGTTCAAATCCCCCGGTAAAAGGGTGCTGAGTTCTTGGGCTAACTTCACCGCAGGTTCATGGGTAAAGCCAGCAAAAATAACTTGTTCCAGCTTGTTAGCTTGCTCGGAAATCGCATTGGCAATCTTGGGGTTTGCATGTCCAAAAACATTCACCCACCAGGACGAGATATAATCAACAATTTCCCGCCCGTCCTTGGTTCTCAAAAGAACACCTTCGGCAGAATCAATAACCACAGGATCCGGCGCAGTTTGAGCTTGCGTGAAAGGGTGCCAGACGTGACGTTTATCCAGTTCAAGAAAATTGTCAGCCATTATTTCTACCCTTCACACTTTTGATTATACTTTTCATTACTAATCATCTTAATGGCAGCGATCCTAATTATGGCCCAAGCTCTCTGAAAAACGCTGTAATCGAGGCATAAGCTCGGTGATAACTTCAGCTGTTACATGCTCACATCTTGGCAGCTCTGCAACGACAGGTACTTTGCCATATTCTTCAATTGCTTCCCGATTTCCTCTATTCTCAGGCCCATTCATAATGACACCAGCCAGAGTTAACCTCCGATTTTTCAGGGCTTCAATTGTCAAGAGAGTGTGGTTGATCGTTCCCAACCCCGAGCGTGCCACAATAACCACAGGCAAGTTAACTTTGGCCATTAAATCAGTCATCAGAAACGCGTCATTCAAAGGAACCAAAGCACCACCAGCGCCTTCGACAATTAAAAATTCATCCTCAGAAATCGAAGGTAAATTAATGTCATCAAGATTAATTGTCTGACCGACACGTCTTGCCGCTTCATGAGGAGACAAGGGATCTGGAAAGTTGTAAGAACAGGGATAAATATTGCGATCGACTATCCCGGTTAATCGTTGGATTTCAGGCGTATCATGATCCTGATCCGGTCCTGTTTGCACAGGTTTCCAATAAGACGCCGTTAAACTTTTGACCAATGCTGCGGACACAAAAGTCTTACCGACTTCAGTATCGGTACCAGTGACAAACAAACCATTTATCTTAGATTTTTTAATCGAAATATCCTGCATGCCTCACCGGGATCAATGGTAACCTGTCGCAAAAGATGCTGTATCAACCTGTGCTACCTCTGCTGCACAGCACAAAAACCACATCATAATCAGCTTCTATATGGTCGCCTGTAAAGTAATTTTCATATTTTTTTAATAGAGAGCGCAGTTGCCCAACACTAAGTCGAGATCTTCCGATACGGCTTGAGTGCGCCCCGATTTCGCGCAGCGTCCCCAAGAAATCCAATCCGTCTTTATGGCACTGCACAAATTTTTGCTGCAACGTCTCAACATTTACCCCATTCAAGCAACGATGATAAAAAGCTGCATCCGGGAATTCCGGGGCAAGCCTTTCGATACCCAGTTCATTCTGACACTTATGCCATAACTCGAAAGTCCCCTGCGAAAGAGTACTAAAGGCGAGTGTTCCCTTTGAAGTCAAAAGATCATTTAATCTTCCCAATGTTCCTTCCTGGTCATGAAACCACTGAAAAGCCATATTAGAACAAATCAGATCAAATGGGCCGTCCAGATCGACAGCTTCACCATCCATTGTATGGAAATGAATTTTTGAGAGATCAAGATTATGGGGCAATTCGCCTGAACTACAGCCTGATGTATATTCAGGATTTATAATTTCATCTGATAAAGAGCTTTGACACTTCGCTAGCATGTCAGCAGAAATATCAGTAACCCACCACTGTGCGTCTGGATAGAGCTCTAACAGTTCGCGAGTTAAGTATCCTGTTCCGCAACCAATCTCCAAGATCCGAAGAATTTTTTTATTCTGAATTCTAGCTGCAATATGATCTGCCAACGCTTTCGCTGACTTTTGCTGTACTTCAGATTGAGTTTCATAACTTTCCGCAGCTGCGCCGAAACGCTGCGCCAAGTCTTTTTTCCAGGCGACTTCTATCATAGATCTGTAATTGCTCGCTTAATAACAGAATGGCACGCCACAGGATCAGTTAAAGGCAACAAATGTCCCTTGCCTTCTGTCCATTGTGAATTGCTTTTAAACAATTTAACTGTCATCGCCTCAGTAACAACCTGATCATCTTTATCTGCCAAGATATATGAACTTTCCTCGGTAAAATTCAAGCGTTGATCCTGTTCTCGTAAGAAATTAAGACCCCAAATAAGTTTGGATAGATCAGGCGTTTCTATCGCGTGGTAATCTGTTCTGCCACCTGGATCGCACAACTGATGGAAAGATCGCAAAACATCCACTGGGGCCTTGGGTAATTTGCGCAGCATTCGGTCAATGACTCTGGGGTGCATTCCTTCTGGAAAATCATCACAGGCAGAAAAGCGACTAAAGCCGTTTATTAAAACCGACTTTTCCCAGATAATATCAGTCTGGGATAATAGCCACTGGCATCCCATAGAGTGTCCGACTGCAATATCATAATGCCCCGCAGGGATACGTTCGGTTCCAGAAAAACCCAAATCAACCAGATCACACGATATATCGGGTCCCAGTAATCTTATAACCGATTGCCATATATCTGGGCCATATCCCCACCCGTGTACGAAGACAACCCGCATTACACTATGCCCTTTGCATCATTAATCATAGCAACGGCTTCAACAATTGCTCTGCCCAGATTTTCAATCTGTTTTTTTGTATGAACAGCACTTAATGTAACTCTTAATCGTCCAGAACCTTCCGGCACCGTCGGCGGGCGAATAGCACCAACCAGAAATCCTTTTTCTTCAAGCTCATAAGCAACAGCAAGAGTTTTCTTGTCACTTCCAATAATCACAGGAACAATTTGTGTCGATGACAGGCCTGTATCTATCCCCTCATCTTCAAGCATATTTCGGAAACTATTGCTACAATCTGCCAAATGCCTGCGTTCAGCATCCATTTCAGGGACAAGGTCAAGAGCTGCATCAATAGCCCCCAGAACCTGCGGCGGAAGTGCCGTCGCATAGATGAAGCCGCTACAGAAATTAACCAGATATTCTTTCATACTTTGTGAGCAGGCGACATAAGCCCCAAAACTTCCTAACGCCTTACCACATGTGCCCATAATCAACTCATTATCAGAGACCCCACCAGCACAAAGCCCCATGCCTTTTGCCCCTAATACACCTGTAGCATGCGCTTCATCTATATACAGAAAAGCATCGTAACGCTTTGCAAGTGACCTTATTTCAGAAACATGCAACTGATCACCATCCATGGAAAACACACTTTCCGTAACAATGATTTTGGCCTGTTCACTCTCTTTATGCTTTTCCAAAAGTTGAGCAAGATGCTTCAGGTCATTATGACGAAATCGTATTTGTTTTGCATTTGCAGCCTGAATACCAAAATGAAGACTGGCATGGTTTAACTTATCGCAAAAAAGTAATACTTCCGGCTTCCCCACACCACCATGAAGCCGTGTATTTAACAAGGCAGCCAGAACAGATGAATTTGTCTGAAAACCCGAATTCAAAAGCAAGGCAGCTTCTGATCCCTTCAATTGCGCCAGCTTCTTTTCGATAAGATCATAAGTAGAGTGATTACCCGTTATCAATCGCGAGGCACCAGTTCCAGAGCCATAGATCTTTGCCCATTCAGCGGCTCGCTCTCGAAGAGCTATATTTTGTGCTAACCCAAGGTAATCGTTGGATGCAAAATTAAGAAGCTTACGCCCGTTATGTTCGACGTAACCACCTTCCAAGAGGTTAGAGCATTTTAGTCTCCGTAACCTCTGGTTAGGCATAGCCTGAAGATGTGCATCAATTCTTTTGGAAAGGTTTGTCACCTTGAGTTACCTCAACAGGGAATACTCTACCTGGAGGACGGCAATCAAGGCCATAATCCAACCAGCAATGCTTCACCGCTGGTTTTAATATCAAATGCCTTTAAGAGCAACTCTTGTCTTCATCAAGCTCTGTTTTATAAACAACTTGTCTTACTTTTTCTGGCCCCGAAATAACACTCTCTATCAATTTGATATCAGAATGATTTCAGGGCCAGACTAAAAGCTACAAAAGGAAATTAAACACCTTTTTGCGGTCGCATGTCATCCGGGTTAATACCAGCAACTTGAACCGGCTTTGTCATCGCATCACGACGGAAAGGCTCTCCAAGCTCTTGGTTGAGAATAACCTCGATAAAGGTTGTTACCCCATCTTTTTGTGCTGCTGTTGCTTCCTGCAGTGTCGCGGTAAGTTCACTCTGCGTACGAACAGTAACACCTTTCAAACCACAACCCTCGGCAACCTTGGCATAGCTCAGGTGAGGATCCAGCTCTGTACCAACGAAATTGTTGTCGTACCACAAGGTTGTGTTTCGCTTCTCAGCACCCCATTGATAGTTTCGGAAAATAACCATTGTTATCGCAGGCCATTCGTCACGACCAACAGAGGTCATTTCGTTCATACTGATACCAAAGGCACCATCACCGGCAAAACCAACAACAGGTGTATCCGGGCAACCAATCTTGGCACCAATAATTGACGGGAAACCATAACCACAAGGACCAAAAAGCCCCGGCGCCAAATACTTACGACCTTTCTCAAAAGTTGGGTAAGCATTGCCAATCGCACAGTTGTTTCCGATATCACTGGAAATGATGGCATCTTGCGGAAGGCCTTCTTGAATAGCACGCCACGCCATACGTGGAGACATACGGTCTGCATCGCGACGACGAGAATCTTCGTTCCATGTTGTTCCCGGATCATCATCTTCATGATCCATGCTGCTGAGAGCCTGAAGCCATGATGATTTTGTATGATGAATAAGTGCTTTACGCTCTTCACGTCCACTGTCACCGGCTGTAGGGCTTAACTGAGACAGAATTTGCTGTGCGACCTGTTTGGCATCACCACAGATCCCGACATCGACTTTTTTGGTCAGACCAATACGATCTGAATTGATATCTACCTGAATGATACTAGCATCTTTAGGCCAGTAATCAATGCCATACCCCGGCAATGTAGAAAACGGATTAAGACGTGTTCCCAGCGCGAGGACAACGTCTGCCTTTGCAATCAGTTCCATTGCAGCCTTGGAACCATTATATCCAAGAGGTCCTGCTGCCAGAGGATGGCTGCCCGGGAAGCTGTCATTGTGCTGATAACCACTACATACTGGTGCATCAAGGCGTTCTGCCAAAGCCTGACAATCAGGAATAGCATTGCCAATTACGACACCTGCCCCTGAAAGAATAACAGGGAATTTCGCGCCTGATAAAAGCTCGGCAGCTTTAGTGATTGCAGTTGCACCACCTGATGGCAATTCAATATCAACCATCTGTGGAAGTTCAATATCAATGACCTGTGTCCAGAGATCACGTGGCACGTTGATCTGTGCTGGTGCCGACCCTCGTTTTGCTTTTTGGATAACGCGGTTCAAGACCTCGGCCATACGGGATGGATCTCGGACCTCTTCCTGATAACAAACCATGTCTTTAAAGAGAGCCATTTGCTCTACTTCCTGAAAGCCCCCCTGTCCGATTGTTTTATTGGCAGCCTGTGGTGTCACCAGAAGCATTGGTGTGTGATTCCAGTAAGCTGTTTTAATTGGAGTTACAAACCCTGTAATGCCTGGGCCGTTCTGTGCAATACACATACCGATTTTTCCGGTTGTACGTGTATAGCCATCACAAATCATTCCACCATTTGTTTCATGGGCAACGTCCCAAAATTTGATACCCGCTTTCGGGAACAAATCAGAGATTGGCATAAAAGCAGAGCCGATGATTCCAAAACCATGTTCGATACCGTGCATTTGTAAAACTTTTACAAAGGCTTCTTCTGTCGTCATCTTCATTGTTATCTATTCCTTATTTCAAAAATTATTCTCATCATTTAAGAGAAAATTCTCAAAGGGACTGATCAAAATCTTGATCAATTCCAGCCGTTTATATGTTTCGACTTTTGCTTTTAAAGTTCTGCCTTGCCTTCAAGTTTATGATCTTCGAGTTCCACAAACTAAAGGTTCGGGCAAAACGCAGGCTCGTCCTGACAACAGAAAAGCAACTATTTCCTTTTTCACATAGGTCCAGATTTACCCATCAATGATACCAGATTTAAGCGAATCTTTATACGTCTCCATCCTGCCTGGAAAACCTAGAGAAAATTATTTAAAAACAAAGAATTATGATTTTTCGTAAATAGATGGAAACTTTACTGAGATTACAGACAAAACCAGGACATTTTCCTCGAAATTTTCCTCGAAATTTTCGATAAAAAAAGGACTGACCACAAGATCAGTCCCATTAGAGTTTCATTTAGGAGACGTGTTAAATCTATCCACAGATTTTGGATAAAGCATTATCAATCGCTGTGACAATCTCATCCAATTCTGCTGTTGTACAAATCAATGCAGGACTCAAGCAGAGTGTATTATTGAATTCTCTAAAGCTCCGATTGGTTGCCCCGATAATCACCCCTTGGGCCATACATTCACCAACAACAGCCTGAGTAATACTTTCATCAACCGGTTGCTTTGTCTCACGATCAACTACCAACTCCAGTCCACAGAAAAGTCCCTTTCCACGAACATCACCAATAACCTGATGCTTTTCTTTCAACTCATGGAGCTTTCCAAGAAGGTAATCCCCCATCTTGGTGACATTATCAAGCAGGTTCTCTTCTTCGATAATCCGCATGTTTTCAAGAGCAGCTGCAGGACCAGCCGTACATCCACCAAAAGTGGATATATCTCTAAAGAAGCTCATTGGATCAGAAGGGTTGTTTTTGAATTGATCAAAAACCTCTTCTGTTGTCACCGTACAAGAAATCGCTGCATAGCCAGAAGCAACACCTTTTGCCATCGTGACAATGTCCGGCTTGATTCCATAGTGCTGATAACCAAACCATTTACCTGTTCTTCCCAAACCACAAACAACTTCGTCGATATGGAGCAGGATATCGTATTTTTTACATATTTCCTGTACCTTTTCCCAGTAACCTTCGGGAGGTGTAATTACTCCACCACCTGCTGTGATTGGCTCCAGAACCAAGGCACCAACAGTATCCGGTCCTTCACGAAGAATGACTTCTTCAATGGCCAAAGCTGCTTTCACACCATAATCACCATCATTTTCGTATTGGGAGCGATATTCGCAACAGTGGGGAACTTCGACGAAACCGGGGGTAAAGGGACCATACTGATCTTTCCGTTGTAATTGCCCGGTAGAACTCAGCGCTGTGATTGTCGTACCATGATAATCACGATCCCGGTAAAGAATTTTATGTTTCTTTCCACCGTATTTATTGTGTGCGATCTGACGTACAATCTTATAGGCTTTTTCGTTGGCTTCAGAGCCTGAGTTTGAAAAGTAAACCCGGCTCATACCCGGCATTTTATCGATAAGTGCCTTGGCAAAGTTTGCGCCAGGAATAGAGCCAGCCGAATTTGCAAAATAATTCAATTTTACAAGTTGTTCACGTACAGCATCTGCGATTGTTTCCCGACCATAACCAACATTGACAGTCCAGACCCCACCAGATACGGCATCAAGATATTTTTTACCCTTTGCATCCCAAACGTTCATTCCCTTGCCTTCAATAATAACAAGAGGATCAACGGTTTCATAACGTTTGTGCTGGCTGATATGGTGCCATACATGAGCCCGGTCATTTTCAATGACGTCGCTAAAATCGTTCATTTGTTCTGTTAATGTCATGATTCACTTCCAACACTAAAGGGCCTTACTGTCTTATTGCCTTAATTGTCCGGCAAATTGGGCCAATCTGATAACCTGGCCCCAAAAAGCTAGCTGGGCCACTATGTAGATGTTTTCCTTGATCGAAGTGTCACACGCGTTTTCATAACGGCGATAGTTCCAGTTGAACCAAATTGATAAAACCACCTGAACCAGAAACTACAATTTGGTGAGTCCAGATTTTACGATCCATAGAGCCTTATGCACTAACATGATAGGATGTGTCATAAATCGCTGTGATTCTTCCACGGCTTACCTTAGAATTTTAAGCCATAGAATTTAAAGATAGTTCACAAGCATAAAATTCTTGATATGAATGACTGCAGGGGAAAGGCCTATGATGCCAACAACCGTACATAGCATTTCGAAATATACAGTGCAGATTCTGAACACCAAATCTACCGCTGACAAACCAAAATCACAGATAATTATTAGATTACTGAATGAAAAAGGTAAAGACTGTGGACTTGCTGTATTCAAAGACTATGGCGATCAAAACGCCCAGAACCCTTATGGTGACCATAAGAAAGGAACTGCAACTGCTTATTTTGATATAAAGCACTATCAAGCATTTATTGAAATTCTAAGAATGGAAAAAGAACTTTATTGGAAAATTGCCTGGCAGCAAACAGGGCCGACAAAGACAGTTTCTGATGTCTCTCTCGATACAAAGGAAGAGATTATTGGCGAGCATTTTGGCAATGGCGGTGCATAGCTCTTTATATTAAGCGCAATTCAATAAAAATGGCGGTAAAGTTATAACTTTACCGCCATTTCTTTTACCTAGTCATCTAGACTTACTTAAACTGGGGCCATACCTTTATCTGCTGTATGGGCCGCTCTTTTTGCAGCTTCAGCAGCAAGTGCTTCTCGTCTCATTTCTCGACGACGGTAGATTTCATGCGTCACAGCACCGACCAAGGTAATACCAACAATCACAACAGCCAAGGCACTCAAGGACGGATTGGTCCCCAGCCTCACTTTACCAGCAAGAACAGTTGTTAGAGTACTTTCCGCCTGAATGGTAAAGAGTGTTGTATTGTAGTTTTCGAAACTGGTCAGGAAAGCCAGGAACGCAGCAGATCCAATCGCAGGTCTCAAGAAAGGGATCAGAATCTTCCAGAACACCTGAACATTTGTCGCCCCAAGGTCAAGCGCAGCTTCTTCCTGAGTACGATCAAAGCGTTGCAATCTGGAAAGGAAAATCAGCATACAATATGCAGAGATAAAGGTTGATTGCCCGATAACAGACAGGAAAATTCCACTGTAAAAAACAGAGTTATAATCCGCATCAACCCAAACACCCAGTCGATCCCAGAAAACCAATGTCGAGATCCCCAAGATAACACCCGGTGTCAATAGCGGAGACACAACAATCATATAGTAAATTGACTGAGCTTTCTTATGAACCTGTGACATCAGCAAGGCAGCCGCCAAACCAATAGGAACAGCCAGACAAACAACACCTAAACCGATCCAGAGCGAGTTCTTGATGCCCTGTATCATATCCTTGTCGTTGGCAAGTACTGAAAACCACTTCAAGGTCAGCTCATCAATGGGTATTGCTGTCGGAAAAGTAGGAGAGTTAAAAGCAGTCACTCCCATCAGGATCAACGGACCGAAAAGATATAAGAAGAACATCGCAATATAAAATCGCACCATGTACTTCTGAATAAGATCAGAGGTCATTTCGCAAGCTCCCCTAAATTAACCTTGAAGAACTTCATCACTGCCAAAACAAAGATAATGCAGGAGAAGAGCAAGACAAATGCGTAGGCAGATCCGCGCGACCAATCACCACCGGTAAAGAACCAGTCATAAATTATCTGGGTAAACCAGAGACTGCTAGGACCACCCAAGATCTGAGGCACAGCCAAGGCACCAGCCGAGAGCATAAAGACCATGGTACAGCCGGACGCAATACCTGGTTTTGCATAGGGAATAACGACACGATAGTGAATGCGCCACCACGGTGATCCCAAATCTCTGGCCGCCTCAATCTGATTGTGATCCAGGCTTTCAATCGCATTATAAATAGGGAAAACCATAAGCAGGATATAGGCATAACTTAAACCAGCATACATCGCGATATCTGCCTTGATGAAATCAATCGGCTCATCAAGAATTCCCATCCCCATTAAAGAGACATTGATAACACCACTGGATCCAAAAAGAATTCGGAAGGCAAAAGCCCGCAGAATTTCATTGACCCAAAACGGCAAGATCAAGGCGATCAGAAACAACCGCGTAGTTCCACCTTTCGTACTTTGAGCCAAGTAATAGGCAATGGGATAACAAAGCAAAAAAGCTAACAATGTTACACCAACAGATGCCAAGATTGTTTTCAGGAAAATTTGCAGATGGAGTAAATTAAAGAGGTTCTCGTCGCTATCACGCCCAAAAATCAGATAGGAATAATTTTTGAGTGTGTAGGCATCCGGGTCACCGCCAATCGCACCATCTCGGAACGAGAAGTCCACCATGTAAAGCTGGGGTGCGATGATCATTAAAACAACCCAGATAAAAACAGCGCCGATTAAATAGGTAGAAACCAGAACGCCGTTTTTCTTGACGAATGTAACCTGTCGCAAATTTGCCCAAACTGTATAGGTATTCTTTTGTAGCATTGGTGCGACAAGAAGAGCCAAAACAACGGCGAGAAATACGGACAGAAAATCACTCATCGGCCAAATCTCCTTCCGGCAGTACAATGGCCCGATCTACTTCAAAGCAAATCTTTGCAGTATCACCAACTTTCAAGTGCGTCCCCTTACCTTCGTTACTGACGGCAAACGATATGCGCTTTTCGGTTTCACCTTCCATATGAATATGGATAGAAGGTCCCTCAAATTCTTCAGAGAGGATTGTGCTTTCAACAACATTTTCAGCAGGGACATCACCTTCAACCAGAGAAAGCGCTTCAGGACGAACAAAAAGAATAGCAGCATCGCCCTCATTCAAACCTTGCGTATTTCGCCCTCTAAGTAAGCCGAATTTGTTTTGAATTTGTGCGTAATCACCATCAACCTTGACGACCTTGCCATAGAAAGGATTGTTTTCGCCGACAAATGAAGCAACAAATGCTGTTTCTGGTTCATTATAAATTGTGCTGCCATCGCCCACCTGCTCAATAACACCCGCAGACATAACAGCAATCCGATCAGACATTGTCAGGGCTTCGCCTTGATCATGTGTAATATAAATAAATGTAATGCCAACACGTTGCTGGATGTTTCTCAACTCACTGCGCATATGTTGACGCAATTTTAAATCCAACGCTGATAACGGCTCATCAAGTAATAACACTTCAGGCTCGACAGCTAACGCACGCGCAATAGCTACACGCTGTTTTTGGCCACCGGACAATTCCGAGACCATTTTGTCCCCTTGCCCGGACAGAGCGATGAGATCAAGCAGTTCTTCTGCCCTGCGGCGGCGCTCAACATATTTGATGCCTTCAACTTCCAAACCAAAGGCAATGTTGTCAGCCACTGACATCAATGGAAAAAGGGCCAAGTTCTGAAAGATCAATGCTGTCGGACGTTTGTTGGGTCCAATACCACGCATATCACTTCCGTTAATACGGATCGTTCCCTCTGTTGGTTCGTTGAAACCCGATACGGCACGAAGAATCGTCGTTTTCCCGCAACCAGAGGGGCCAAGAAAACTAAAAAACTCGCCCTTTCGGATTGCCAAATTAGCATCGTCTACGGCAGTAAAATCGCCGAAACGAATTGTTACATGTTCTAAATCTACACCTGAGCTCATGAGGACCCCACGACCACTCTCTCGGGTAAGAAAACCCGAAATTTATTATTTATAAGGATGAAGAGGAGCACAGAGAATTCTGTGCTCCCTTACCGAACTCAATTACAGATTATGCGGCGACGAATTTATCGCGGAATTCTGTACGAAGCTGTGCATACCATGTTGGCTCTGCAGGCCAAGCAAAGAGGTTATCCAAAGCATCACCCGGATAAGCTTCGGCAAAGTTCTTCTTGGATTGCTCGGTCAGATGAGCATCAGCACCGATCACAGCAGAGTTATACCCTGTCAGGTTCGCGGTCAGTCCGCCGTTTTCAGGACGGAATGAGAACTCAAGGAAGGCATAGATTTGATCAATGTTCTTCGCACCTTTCGGCATTGCAAGACCATCAACCCAAGCCAGTGCACCTTCTTTTGGTGCCTGATATTGGACCGGATTTCCTTCACCTTTCAGCGCCAGAATTGGTCCATCCCAAGTCTGTCCCAAAATAACATCTTCCTGCATCAAGCCATTTTTCTGACCATCCGCATCGTTCCAGAACTTTTTGACATTTGCTTTACGATCAATACAGAACTTAGTGATCTTGGACCATACGTCCTTCATATCATCTTCGCTGTTATAGGCTCGTTTCATATCGCCTGGCGCAAGTTCACCGATGGTTTCCATATAAAGGCCAGCACCAAGCATCATTGAATGCGGGCGGCCCATCATGGTGTTTTCGCCACCATCTTTCCAAAGATCCCCGTAGCTAGGAACGCCACCTTCAGGGGTCCACTTATCTGTGCGCCACGCAACAGCTTCTGTTCCCCAGAGTTGAGGCAGCCAATGAGATCCTTTACCAGCAAAGTTCCAATCAGTTTCACCGACCTCTGCCATTGCTGCATTAACACGATCAATTTTGACTTTGTTCATGTCAAAAGGTTGCAGCAGGTTCAGTGGTTCCCATTGTTGCGCACGCATATTTGTTGGCGAGATAACGTCAAACCCACGACCGCGTGTTGCACGAAGTTTATTGATAATTTCTTCGTTGGAGCCGATACCAGTGTGATTAATTGTAATTCCGGTTTCTTTTTTGAACGCTTCCTTGAATTCTTCAGGAAGGTAATCAGACCACATCATCACATTTAGCTCTCCGGAAGAGGAAAGCGCATTTTTGATAAATGCAGGCGCAGCCAATGTTGAAGCACCTGCAATTGCAGCACCTTTTAGAACTTTACGACGGCTTACTGTAGTTTTCTTAAGTATTGTCATTTTTTTCTCCCATGCTCCTTCATTTTGTCAACGAGGAGGGTCCCTGTTCACAGACCTGAACTTGCAACATAAGGCAATTCATGGCTGTTCTTAATGTTTATGACTTTGACTTCAGTTAAGATTAGTTTTAAAGGACAAACTTTCCTCGGCACCTCCCTGATATAGAGTTGATAAATTCGTTAAATAACTGGCTTTTTTTTCAAAACGGAAAAACTGATCGTATGTTGGAGAAGGCAAAAGCCATACAGGCGCTGAGAAGAAACGGATACACCTAAAAACTGGGTGAGTATTTTTCTTGATAAAGCACTCGCCTGCATCAAGAATATCCCCGAATGATATTTTGCTTTCTGGCAAAACCCATTTCTTGCTCCCCATACATAATCATTCACTTTAAAGCGGAATGACTAGTTGTACTTATCAATCAAAAGAATTGATTTCAGACTTGCCATCAAAATCAATTCAAACGCTGAATTATTCTTATCATTCGATGAACCAGCATTGCATACTTAAGGTATTGATACTGGCTCTCAAAACAACAAAACAGTTAAAGTACTCATTCTATTTCAATTGGTTACACAAGCTGAAACAGAACATAAAAGAAGTATTCTTAATAAGAGCCACAAAATCTAAAATACACTATTTTGATGATTATTCCTAAATTTATTTATATTAGCGATATATTTTCATCTAAATAAATTTAGGAAATTACCCTGTAACTATATCTAATTTTCTTTGTTTAGATTAATTACCTCACCAGTTTTTTTGCATTCTTCTCCTGAACTCTAAATCCCCAAACACTCCTCAATAATTCATAAATAATACGGTAAATGAATTAACCGTGGTTTATAGTACCAACGGGAAAAACTATATGAGTCCAAGCACTAGAAGGGCAAAATGCTGCTGAAGAGAACAAAGTCGTTAAATTTACTTGCGTATCTCAAGCATAAAATCATCAACTTCTTTTGATAGAGACAAAAGCTCTGCCGTCAACTGCTCGGAAGAATTAAGCACCACGCCTGCTGCCTGGCCTGTTTCCTCTGACGCACGCATCACATCGTTGATATTCTTGGAAACTTTGTTTGTACCATCTGCGGCCAACCTGACATTACGAGACATCTCGCCAGTCGCAGAGGTTTGCTCAGTTACTGCAGCGGCAATTCCTGCTGTAATTTCATCAACATTACCAACTGCCTTGGTAACTTTGGTTATTGCTTCTGCAGCAACGTTTACGGTGTCCCTAATTGTTATAACTTGGGATGAAATATCGTCCGTCGCAATTCCGGTTTGTGTTGCCAGATTTTTCACTTCTGACGCAACAACAGCAAACCCCTTACCTGCATCTCCGGCTCTTGCGGCCTCGATTGTCGCATTCAATGCCAACAAATTAGTTTGATCTGCGATCTCACTAATAAGGTCAACCACAGCGCCAATCTTTTCAGCGGCTTCGGAAAGACTGTCCACGGCTCTGTTTGTTGCCTGGGCATCAGCACTCACTTCTCTTGAAGCAGTTGCAGCCATTGATGTCTGTCGACTAATCTCTTCTATCGACGATGTTAATTCTTCTGAAGCGGCCGCCACAGATTCTACATTCACAGAAACATCAGAAGACGCTTCTGATGCCTGGGACGACTGATTTTGTGCCTGACTTGCCGTCGCATTCATTTCCTGCGCGGTTTGACCAAGCTGTGAAACAGAAGCCTGCACACTGGAAACAATTCCTTTAACCCGAACATTAAACTGATCAGCAAGCGCATCCATCTCTTCTTTGCGTTTCTGTTCAGCAAGCGCTTTTGCTTCTTCACGTTCTTTACGCAAACGCTCTACCTGTTGCGCATTTTCCTTAAAGACATTCAGCGCATTAGCCATATCCCCAATTTCATCTGCCTGCCCTGTTGGAACTTCAATCGAAAGATCTCCTTCGGAAATCTCTTTCATTGCTTCTGACAGAGATACCAATCGCGAGATAATCATTCTACTAACCACAAAATACATAACAGCAGCAGCAAGAGCGATAGAAATACCCAGAATAATCAAAAGCCATAATTTACCTTCTGTAATAGCATTACTGGATAATGAAACAGACGAAATTGCACCATCTTCTGCAGAAGCTGCAACCTGATGCACTAAATCTATTAATTTCAGGGATAGTTCTTCATTCTTCCTGAGCAGATCATTCGAGATATTATTCTCGGTTAATTGAGCTATTCTCAGGGAATATACATTTTCGTCACCCAATAACAGAGAATTCAGCTCTTTTGTTAACTGTCTTATCGCAATAGCTTCTTTTGAGACATCATCATCAATCAGAGAGACATTATCCTTATTGCGCAGAGCAGCTTCTTTGATACTTTTTTCTGCAGCAAGAATAAGGTCATTTTCTTGGAAAGTCGCAATTTCAGCCAATAAAGAGAAAATCTGATTTGTATCGACCTGCAAAGAAGAAGAGACTTGGCTTCTGGTGACTGATATCAAAATTTCGATAAGTTGATTAGTGACATCTGCACTCCCGAAAGAGGCATCGATCGTGTCTTCAACTGTTTTACGTGCCGCAGCCTGATAAGGCCCCACAATCCCATCAAATTCACGTTTGGTTGTCAGAAGCTCATTCATAAGTGCAAAGCTACGGGCGCTAAGATCCAATTGCTGCGCAACAGAGTTATTCAATGAAGACAAATTATTTTTAACATCTTCTGATGTTGCCGCTAGCTGCTTGCTAATTTCCTGATCAAAGCCACTTTCATCCAACGCACTAATCAAACTATCAAGTGAAGCTTCTTTTTCCTGGAGAGATATATAAAGCTTATTCTTTTCCTCTATCGACTTAACTGTAATCAATGCCGGAGCTGAAGATGCTATATCCGTTGCAATCTCGGAAAGCGTAAGCGCACTCGACATTTGGGGAACACTTTTCTTTGATATTTGATCAAAAGCACTGCTTACACCATCAAAGGAAAGCCATCCAACCAAACTGGCCAATAGCGTCGTGGAAACAATACTTCCAACAGCCAGCATCAGTTTGGTTTTTACACTTAAAGCTTTTTTGTCACTCGTGGCTTCTTCGTTATTCACTGACAGGTCTTCAACGATATCGTCTTCTTCGATTTGGTTATTAACATCCGTATCAGACACATCTCTCTCCTGTCAGGATTTATAAACCACTAAAAGGCAACATTATTTTGGGGTTATCACACTCTAAATAGGGCCAATTCAATATATTAATGAGTCCAATTCAGAAGCATGCTATGCTTTCGAAAAAGATAGCCTAGATTAGCATCCAACGATTCTAAAGATGCTTAATCAAAAGCATGACTTCAGGGAGAACGAGAGTTGGCGAGTGATATCCTTTTCCATCTAGAAAAAAAGAGTAGAGAATCTCTTCAAAGTCAGCTTCGCCGCGCTATCTTGAACGCTATTTTAAACAGCACATTACCTGCCGGGTTCAAGTTACCTTCCAGCAGAAAATTGGCCAATGATCTGGGGATTTCCCGCAACACAGCGATTTTGGTGTATCAAGGCCTGACAGATGACGGCTATCTCGTCACTCGGGAACGCAGTGGCATTTTTGTTAATGAAGAGTTTGTCGAGGGGTTGGAACAATCCAAGCTCTCTCAAAAAGAAACCCAAGCCATTGATAATAGCGAACTTGAAAAGCCGGATTGGACCAATCGCTTTTTTATGCGCCCGTCAGAGCGTCATTACCTCAATCTCCCCAAGAATTGGCGTGATATACCTTTTCCCTTTGTTTATGGGCAACCGGATAAACGACTATTTCCTCTTACGGCATGGCGGGAATGCAGCAGGTTAGCCCTAAGCACAAGGGACATGGCCGACTGGATCCATGATGATAAAATTTATGATGATCCTCAGCTTATCGAACAGATAAGAACCAGATTGCTTCCTGCCCGTGGTATCCATGTATCAAGTGATCAGATCCTGGTCACACTTGGGGGACAGAACGCGCTTTACCTTCTTGCCGGACTACTTGTTCGACAGCATACACGCGTTGGCATAGAAAACCCCGGTTATCCCGATGCCAAAAACATCATGCAGCTATTCACCAAGAATATTGCCCCGATCCCCCTAGATGAAAAGGGGATGGTTGTTGATAATAACCTGCGTGATTGTGACTATGTTTTTGTAACACCAAGCCATCAATGCCCGACGACAATCACAATGCCGCTTTCAAGACGAAACCGTCTGTTAGAGAAAGCCAATGAACAGGACTTTCTCATTATCGAGGATGATTATGAGAACGAGATTAATTACTTCAAATCAGCAAGCCCTGCCCTGAAGGCTCTGGATACAAGCGACCGGGTTATTTATACCAGTAGTCTCTCTAAAACCCTTTTCCCGGGGTTACGCATAGGATATATCGTCGCGGCCCCGGAACTGATAGAAGAATTAAAGTTTTATCGAAGACTGGTTGTCCGTTATACCCCAAGTAACAATCAGCGAACCGTCGCGCTTTTTCTATCCCTTGGATATTACGACAGCCTCATCTACAGCCTGCGTCGCAAATGGCATAACAGATGGAATTCAGTTCACAAAGCCTTGAAAACCTTTATTCCCGAATGCAGTTACTCTCACTCTTCCGGGGGAACATCTTATTGGATCAAAATACCCGAAGGCATAAGTGCTAATCAGCTCGTCAAAGAGGCTTATAAAGATGGCGTGTTAATTGAATCTGGTATGCCTTTCTTTCTGGAATCACCGGCACCAGATACACATATTCGTATCGGATTTACATCTATTGAAAACGCTAAAATCGAACTTGGCATCAAGCGATTGGGCAAAACAATTGATCGAATGCTCAAAGAGAAAAACACTCTCGGAAAGTAAAGTTAACCACCATATTACAAGCGACAAATCTTTGGACTCCTGCTGGACTCATCGAATGGGTCCAAATGGAGCTATCCCCTCTCCCTAAGACTATAAAGAATTACCTCGGAACCTTTTCATTCGATTAATGATCATACCTGCGCGGAATTTCGTCAGAGTATAAATCTCTTAATTGGCTGAAATTATTTAACAAACGAGGAATGTTTCATGTTGAGTCAGCAGCCAATAGAATGCCCCAATGCATTGCTTCATAACGCTGCTCAATATGCACCCGCCAGGACTGCGATTGTCAATGCGACCAGTGACATCGCGATGGAAAGCGCTTATCTGGCACAAGAAGCCGGGTTAGTAGAGCCTGTGCTTGTCGGCGACAAAACAATAATTTCTCAGTTATCCAAAGATCTTGGATGGGATTTGTCAGAGGTTGAAATTCACCACGCTGATGATGAAGAAACTGCTGCACAGAAATCAGTCCACCTCGCCCGGACAGGGAAAGTTAATGCAATCATGAAAGGGCAAATTCACACCGATACTTTCATGAAAGCCATCGTCAATCGCGACACAGGTCTTAGAACTGGTCGACGTTTATCGCATGCCTTTTACATGTCGGTTCCGGGATCTGATCGTACAATGATTATCACAGATGCTGCGGTTAACATTGCCCCGGACCTGAAAACCAAACAGGCGATCATTCAAAATTCAGTGGAAATGATGCACGCACTTGGCAATGAAAAGCCAAAAGTCGCGATACTTTCCGCGACTGAAGAAGTAAATCCGCAAATGCCATCCAGCACAGATGCTGCGACCCTTACTGATTGGGCAAAAGAAGAAATACTGGATGCTTTTGTCTTTGGTCCCATGGCTTTGGACAATGCGATATCTCCTGAAGCCGCTCGCATAAAAGGCATCGACAATCCTGTAGCCGGAAAGGCTGATATTCTAGTGGTTCCCAATATTGAAACCGGCAACGCGATGTTCAAGCAACTTGTCTATTGCGACAGTGCTTGCGCAGCTGGAATTGTATTGGGAGCAAGTGTCCCGATTGTATTGACCAGCCGGGCAGATCCACCCGCGGCCAGACTTGCATCCATGGCGTTAGCTGCCATTGTTGCCCATACTACGTAAAAAATATGTAGATTTAATAAAATATAACAATCTATAGTTAACCTAAAAACCAAATAAATAAAAAAATCACAACAGGATAGCGTCAAATTGGAGATGATTTATGGGCTTCTTTCCCACGTCCAAGCAAGAGGAAGTTGACACTTCCCCACACGTATCGGACGAAGTTAAGACCACAACATGTTACATGTGTGCCTGCCGCTGCGGCATCAAGGTACACCTGCGTGGCGATCAGATCCGCTATATTGAAGGCAATCCTGATCATCCGGTGAACAAAGGCGTTCTTTGCGCCAAAGGTTCAGCCGGAATTATGCAGCATAATTCCCCTGCCCGTTTGCAAAAGCCACTTCTTAGAATCGGTGAGCGTGGTTCTGGCGAGTTCAAGGAAATTGAATGGGATGAAGCTCTGGAACTTGCCGGGGTATGGCTTGGCGAGATCAGAGCAAAAGATCCATCAAAGCTTGCCTTCTTTACTGGTCGTGACCAATCACAAAGCCTGACTGGTTGGTGGGCCGGAAAATTTGGAACTAGAAATTTTGCCGCCCATGGTGGTTTTTGCTCCGTTAACATGGCTGCTGCTGGCTTATACAGCGCCGGGGGATCTTTTTGGGAGTTCGGTGAGCCTGATTGGGACCATACAAAATACCTGCTGATGTTCGGTGTCGCCGAAGACCATGATTCCAACCCGATCAAAATTGGACTGGGTAAATTAAAAACCAGAAAAGGCACCAAGTTCGTTTCAGTAAATCCGGTTCGCACAGGCTATTCGGGTATTGCCGATGAATGGATTGGCATTCGCCCCGGTACAGATGGTCTCTTTGTCTTTGCACTCATTCACGAACTCCTCAAGGCTGAGAAGATCGACTGGACTTACTTAACCCGTTACACCAATGCCCCTTGGCTTGTCATACAAGACACCGGTGCTGCAGATGACGGTCTGTTTGCCCGTGATGCAGAGGGAAATCCGCTTTGTTATGATGCAGAGACAAAAAAGCTCGTCTCGTCAACAAATGTAGAAGCCAAACCTGCATTGGCTGGAGAATATATTCTTCCGGATGGCCGTAAGGCTGTTCCGGCATTTCACCTGATGGCTGATCGTTATCTGGATCCTCAATATGCACCAGAAGTCGTTGCTGATCAGATTGGATATAGTGCTGCAAATATTCGCCGTATTGCCGCAGAGATCGCTCATGTTGCTTTCGAAGAAACAATCGAACTCAATGTATCCTGGACAGATTGGGCAGGACGTAAACAGGATAAAATGATCGGGCGCCCCGTTTCCATGCACGCAATGCGCGGAATCTCAGCCCATTCAAACGGTTTCCATACCTGTCGGGCAATTCATGTTCTGCAAATGCTCTTGGGCTCTATAGACGTCCCCGGCGGTTTCAGACACAAACCTCCTTTTCCACGCCCCTGCCCTCCGGGGCCAAAGCCTGCTGGGCATGAGTCCATCGCCAATACACCGTTACCCGGCATGCCGCTTGGCTTCCCAACTGGGCCGGAAGATCTACTGGTTGAACCTGATGGCACCCCAAAACGTATAGATAAAGCTTACAGCTGGGAATATCCACTGGCCTCTCACGGCCTGATGCACATGGTCATTCACAATGCCTGGAAAGGTGATCCCTATCCTGTGGATTTGCTTTTCATGTACATGGCGAATATGAGCTGGAACAGCTCTATGAATGTACCTGGAACGATTAAATATCTTACAGACAAAAACGAAGACGGTAGTTACAAAATTCCCAAGATCATCTATTCGGATGCCTACCATTCCGAGATGGTTCCCTATGCCGATCTTGTTCTGCCAGATACGACCTACCTTGAACGCTGGGATGCGATTTCTCTGCTTGATCGCCCAATATGCAGCGCACATGGCCCTGCTGATTCCATCAGGCAACCGGTTATAAAGCCAGATAGAGACGTGCGTCCGTTTCAGGATGTTCTGCTGGATCTCGGCGCACGGCTCGGCTTGCCCGGTATGATCAAAGAAGATGGCAGTGCCATGTACCCCGGGGGCTATTCTGACTACATCACAAACCACGAACGAACACGGGGTGTTGGCCCGCTGGCAGGTTGGCGTGGTAAAGATGGCAACAGCCACGGCAAAGGAGATCCCAATCCGGATCAGTTGCAAAAATACATTGATAACGGATGTTTCTGGTCAGATGAATTCACTCCGGAACAGTCCTATTATAAATTTGCCAATCGCTCTTATCTTGATCGATCTCATGAAATGGGATGGATCCCCAATGCGGAACGCATTGTGATGCACATCTATTCAGAACACATGCAAAAATTCCGCCTCGCGGCTCAGGGACATGGTGATATTCAACCGCCTGATGATCTGCGCAGTCGGATTAATGAAACTTTTGATCCTCTTCCAATCTGGTACATGCCTCTGGAAGAAAAAGCAGTGGATGGCAAAAAGTATCCTTTGCACGCTGTAACCCAGCGGCCAATGCACATGTATCACAGTTGGGGATCACAAAACGCCTGGTTAAGACAGATCACGGCCCAAAACCGTCTGTTCATCAACGAAGAAACTGCCCGGCAACATGGTATCGTCAATGAGGACTGGATTTGGGTTATATCGCCTCATGGGCGGGTGAAAACCCAAGTCAAGTTGATGAGCGGGGTTAATCCCCACACTATCTGGACATGGAATGCGATAGGTAAGCGTAAAGGTGCTTGGGGACTGGATGATAAAGCACCGGAATCTAACCGTGGCTTCTTGCTAAACCACATCATATCGGAACTGCTTCCCCCCAGAAAAGATGGCTATCGTTATTCAAATTCGGATCCCGTCACGGGTCAGGCAGCGTGGTATGATCTCAGGGTACGGATAGAGAAGTGCGATGCCATGGAAGAAGGTGCAACAGAACCGATGTTTGAGGCTTTTGCTCCTTTGCCCAATGCACCGGAACAAATGGCTGTTCTTCGTTATGGCGCAGACTTTGGGGATGACACCTCAAAATCACAAGATCCGACAGCTAAAGAGAAAAAAACATTTGTACCGGATGATACCTTGGCAGGAGAGAAATCATGACCTGTCTTCCACAAAATGGTGCACAAAAAAAGCTGGGTCTGGTTATTGACCTTGATATCTGTGTCGGCTGTCACGCCTGTGCAGTGAATTGTAAAGAATGGAATACTGGCGGTCACTCTGCCCCCCTGACGGATATGGATCCTTATGGTGCCGATCCCAATGGTGTCTGGTTTAATCGTATCCATAGCTTCGAAGTCGTTGATGACGACAACGACAGCCGAACCGTCCATTTCCCTAAAAGTTGTCTTCATTGTGATGATGCCCCTTGCGTTACGGTTTGTCCAACAGGCGCATCCTATAAACGCGAAGAAGACGGCATCGTTCTTGTGGACGCAGATAAGTGCATTGGTTGTAAACTTTGTTCATGGGCCTGTGCCTATGGCGCCAGAGAATACGATGAAGACGCAGGCATCATGAAAAAGTGTACGCTCTGTGTTGACCGAATTTACAATGAAAATCTGCCCGAAGCATCCAGAGTGCCTGCCTGTGTCGCAACTTGCCCAGCAGGCGCAAGATCTTTTGGCGATCTGGGTGATCCAAACTCTGATGTCAGTAAGCTTGTGTCAGAACGCGAAGGTTTTGATTTGATGGCAGAGCTTGATTACAAACCAACCAATAAATATTTACCACCACGCCCTAAACAAAATGAGAATACTGTTTCGGATAAACCCGTTAGCCTCGCCCCTGTTGAAACTGAAAAAGCTGGCCTGTTAGCACGATGGGCTGACAAAGTCTTATCGCTCTAGAAAGAAAGGAGTTTTCAAATGCATCCGGCAAAATCAGTCATTCTTTTCACTACCGCTTCAGGCGCAGGTTACGGACTTCTTTTCCTTCTTATCACCGGGCACATGCTTGGCATTATTCCAACCGATCAAACCTTGGCTCTCAGCGGGTTTGGCACGGCCTTCGCTCTTATTGTATTGGGGCTTCTGTCTTCAACATTTCACCTCGGTAGGCCAGAACGAGCCTGGCGCGCCCTGACACAATGGCGATCATCATGGCTAAGTCGCGAAGGTATTCTGGCAATTGTTACCTTCCTGCCCACAGGAATTTACGGTCTCTGGTGGGCATTTTTCTCTGGTAGCCAATTTGCCCTTCTGCCACTTATCGGCATCGCTGCGTTATTCTTATGCGCCGCAACAGTCTACTGTACATCAATGATTTATGCCTGTCTGAAACCTGTTGCTGCATGGCATAACAAGTTTGTACCCACGGGCTATCTGGTGCTATCTCTTTCTACAGGCGCTTTGCTCTTAAACGCCATTTTGCATTTACAAGGCAAAAACGATCAGCTGTTTGATATGATCACCATCGCTCTGATTATCCTTGCTGTTGTACACAAGTTTTATTACTGGCAGTACATCAATGAAAATGCAGGTCAAAGTACTGTTGAAAGTGCAACAGGGCTTGGACCAATGGGTAAAGTTCGCCTGTTGGAAGCCGCCCATACCGAGGCAAATTACCTGATGAAAGAAATGGGATTTAAAATTGCCAGAAAACATAGACAAAAGTTGAGAAATATCACCTTCATCTTTGGCTTTATTCTTCCCATATTTCTGATTTCACTTTCTGGAATGATATCAAGTGACGCTCTAAGTAACCTTGCAATCATAGTATCGATATTGTCTGGCGCACTGGGGATTGTCACCGAAAGATGGCTCTTTTTTGCAGAAGCCAAACATACTGTAAGTCTCTATTACGGCGCAGAGAAGGTTTAAACTGCATAAGCCCTGGATCATATCAAAGAGCTCCAGGGCTTGATAGTTGGAATGTTCAAGCTTTATATCTAGGCTACGATATCTTTTTTCAACTCAAGCCTTCCAGCCTTAGATGCCTTTGCAATTTTTTCTTGTGCAATAAGATCAGATATCATGCTTGTTGCGCCCTGTTCCTGATCAGCGCGCTTAAAAATATCCAATAGCACGTCGTAAATAGCAGCGACTTTTTCATCAACCCATTTACGATCATACTTTCCATCAATTTCTGCAGCCACGTTGATGATCCCGCCAGCATTAATCACGTAATCCGGCGCATAAAGAATATTATGGTCTCGTAGCAACATACCATCAGTATCTTTGGCAAGTTGATTGTTCGCAGCCCCGGCAATGATCTTCGCCTTCAACTTGGGGATAGATGTTTTGTTCAAAACTGCCCCCAATGCACAGGGGGCAACGACATCGACATCGGCAAAGAGTATTTCATCACAGGATACTGCTGTAGCACCGAATTCTTTAACCGCATGTTGAACAGCATCTTCGTTGATATCTGCAACAATTAACTTGGCTCCGGCGGCGTGCAGTTCTTTACACAAATGCCACCCAACATGACCAAGTCCCTGCACTGCGACAGTTAAACCAGCAACGTCGTCTTTATCCAGTTGATGCTTAACCGCAGCTCTTATGCCGTTAAAAGTACCGCGAGCGGTGAAGGGAGAAGGATCACCACTCGCGGCAAGTCCAGAATTTAACCCCGCAACATGAGGGGTTTCCTGGGAGACAACTTCCATATCTGAAACAGATATTCCAACGTCTTCGGCTGTAATGTATTGACCACCAAGACCATTAACAAAGCGCCCAAAGGAACGGAAAAGCTCTTCGGATTTATCGGTATTGGCATCCCCGATAATAACGGCTTTACCGCCACCCAGATTTAACCCGGCCATGGCGTTTTTGTAGCTCATTCCTTTTGAAAGCCTGAGAGCATCGTTTAAAGCCGAACCATTATCGCGATAATGCCACATCCGGCATCCACCAGCAGCAGGCCCAAGTGCTGTTGAATGGATTGCAATAATCGCCTTGAGACCGGTGGTTTCATCCTGACAGAACACGATCTGTTCATGATCGGAAAAGGCCTCGTGATTAAAGACATCCATGTTCGATGTATCAGACATAATCTATTCCCCAGTTCGTCTTAACCAGTTTGTCTGGTGACGCCTTAAATCTATAAACCCAAGTAACGTGGGGCGATAAATGCATTTGAGGTAATCGTTCACATATACCCGATAAAAAACCAAGCAATTGTAAGGCTCATGACCAAGTCATTAATCAGTGTCAATCACCACCTGAAATTCAATTAATCGGGTCAACGATGATCAAAAACACAAACCAATGTGCAGTTCTCTCCCAGAAAAAAATGCTTAAGCATCTTCTTAAAGCATGTTTCTCAAGCTCTGTTTATTTTTGCCAATTATTATTGTCTTTTTGGCTTTCTATTATTTTGCTTCAAGTGGAAAGAAATGTTCTTTCTTTTATCGCCATTAACTCACTACAATAGCAATCTGATTTCGAAATTTTAAAAATATGAGAAATATTTATGCTGCCAAAAATCGATAATACGGATAAAAAAATCCTCAAAATCCTGCAAAAGGATTCTGATATCAGTAATGCAGAACTTGCGGATAAAGTCGGTCTTTCTCCTGCGCCTTGTTGGCGACGGATAAAGCGTCTGGAAGAAAAAGGGATTATAAAACGCCGTGTTGCCATTATTGATTCCGATAGTCTTGGCTTGGAGATCGTCGTCTTTACTACCGTAAAGATCTCTGCACAGGCGCAACACGGCCTGGAAGATTTTGAACGCCGGGTAAGTCGATTTGACGAGATTACCGAGTGCTATACAGTTAGCGGTGGTATGGATTATATTCTAAGGGTTGTTACAACCGATATGCGTGCGTACGAGCGATTCTTGCGAGATCACCTGTTACAACTGCCTAACATCGCCGAAGTACATTCCAGATTTGCCGTCTCACAGGTTAAGTATACCACGGGCCTTCCTCTTGATTTAGTTGAAACCAAAGCTTCCTGAACCGAGAAGGGCTTAAACACGCTATTGCCATCCCATAATTTTTATTCTAGTGTCCGGCGCAAGGTACACAGGGGTGCCTCACCGCCAAAAGTCACAACACCCTGTTATTATCGAAGTAAACGATGCGTAATCACCCAAAGAATTCTCTGGATCGCGAGGAGCGGATAGATCCGGTACAAGGAGAAACTCTATGGCTGATATTATCCATGAGCTAAAACATAACGCGCGCATTCTTCACCGCAATCTCACGACGGGGAAACAAGCGAGCCTTGCTTTCATTAAAAAAAATCCGGATTTCAAAAACCTGTCTGACCTCGCAATTATCGAGACCGTTAAGCGCAAACATTGTTTGTCTCAAATAGCAAAAGCGCTTGGGTTTAAGGGGTGGTCACATCTATCTCAAATTATCCAGATGGAAACACCCCCCGTCCCGACGAGTGAAAGATCAGAACTCGATTATGGCAAGATTCTGTGTTCATCCCGATGTATGCCCTATACAAATTTCTGGACTGTATTCTACCTTGAAGCCAAAGAACACCGAGACCAAACCAACGGGTATCTGCTAACCTATGGCACCCAGTTTTTGGTAACAGAACAAGATTTTATCAAGACTCTGGGACTGGATCCTAAAGATCCTGATTGGAATCTCATAGAACGAGACTGGGCCAATCCTAAAAATATTAAGGCCAGAGACTGCCTCTATCAAAAACTGATTACCCGAAATCTGAAAAATCAGACTTGGTTGTAGATTAATGTACAGCATTGCCTTGATTTTCTTTTCAAGGCAATGCGTTTAACACGGGTTATATTTGATATGAATTTGCCCGATGCAAAATATTAGCACTGAATTACTTCGCCGTGCTTTCGATGCCATTCTTCATTTTCATAATAAATGCCTTTTTCATTAATACGGCAACACCACTTTACATAGGGATATAATTCCCCGCTATTTTTTTCAACAACACCATTAGCGATTAAATTACATTTGATCAAAAGGTCACCACGAGAGATACAATCTTCAACAAAGACAATCACTTCCATACCTTCATATAAGGTAATCAAGTTCTTAGAAGCATCTTCTCGAACATCTGTTTGTGACAAGAGTACAAGGTCACTCTCAATCAGTTCATTAAAATCGACCACTATACGGGGAATGCCCATTACCAAAAACCCTTAAATCATTTCCTGAAAATCGAGATAAAATAACATTTCGTTTACAGAAAGTAACATTCTTGCTGTAAATAATATGATTGAGCCTCACCCCAATTCTCTTAATTCACGCCGAATAATCTTGCCTGTTGTGGTCATGGGCAGAGCATCAACAAAAGCGACTTCGCGCGGGTATTCATGGGCGGCAAGTTGCTTTTTAACAAAGAGCTGGATTTCTGATACCAGTTCATCATCGCCCACAAAATTATCATTCAGCACAATAAAGGCTTTTACGATTTCGGTTCGCTGAGGGTCTGGTTTACCGACTACGCCTGCCATGCGCACAGCCGGGTGCCCCATCAGGCAGTCTTCTATTTCACCGGGGCCAATACGATAGCCGGATGAGGTAATGACATCATCGTCCCGACCAACAAACTGTATCCAGCCTTCCGTATCAAGAATGCCTGTGTCACCAGTCAGAAGCCACTGCCCCGCAAACTTGGCTTTTGTTGCATCCTGGTTATTCCAGTACTTGAGAAACATTACGGGGTCAGGCGATTTAACAGCAATATTACCCAGCGTCCCCTGAGGGAGAACATTCCCCTCGCCATCTACAATCGCCAAATTGTGCCCGGGAACAGCACGCCCCATAACACCTGGGCGTGCTTCCATGATTTTGGCACAGGAAGAGACAATCATATTACATTCGGTCTGTCCGTAGAATTCATTGATTGTCAGACCGAATGCTTTTTGCCCCCATTCGAGGAGCTCAGAGCCCAGAGACTCTCCCCCAGAAGCAATAGAGCGCATATTGAGATCCCAGCGAATTTCAGGATCAGAAACGGACCGCATCATTTTCAGGGCCGTCGGTGGAATAAAGGCATTCCTGATCCGCTGTTCCGCAAGCAGATCAAACGCAGCTTCCGCCGTAAACTTTTGAAAACGTCGGGCAACAACCGTTACACCATGATGTAGCGCGGGCAGCAAAACATCCAGAAGCCCCCCAATCCAAGCCCAGTCTGCGGGTGTCCAGATTTTATCGCCGGGTTGCGGAAAGAAATCATGCGACATTTCAACACCCGGCAAGTGTCCGAGCAGAACACGATGCGCATGGAGCGCGCCTTTAGGCTGCCCCGTTGTTCCAGAGGTATAGATAATCAAAGCCGGATCATCCGGCTTCGTCTGAACAGGTGTAAAATCAGTGGAATGACGCAACAAATCCCGGTGAAGATCTTCTGTCCCTGCGGAAGCCCCATCAATGGAATAAACGTGTTTCAGATCAGGAAGGCGATCTCTGATTGCATTTATTTTCTCGACACCTGCCTGGTTGGTGATAACGGCACGTGCGCCTGAGTTTGACAGCCGATATTCCAACGCCTCAACACCAAAGAGCATAAACAGAGGCACGGCAATACAGCCCATTTTATAGGCAGCAATATGCGAAAACGCTGTTTCCAGAGATTGGGGCAGTAAAATAGCAACTCTGTCACCTTGGTTGATCCCGGATGATGACAAAAGGTTCGCCATACGGTTTGAATAGTCTCTCAGATCACCAAAACTATAGTCAGCTACATTTCCATCTATATCAACAAAACTGAGTGCCAGGCGATCCGGAGAACGCTTGGCCCATTTGTCACAAACATCAACACCGATATTATAACGATCCGGTATATCCCACTCAAAGGCCTCTTTAACCGCGCGATAATCAGACCCGTGATTTAACATGGCTACCCCTAATTTGCATCGCCGTCGACAAAAGAGTTAACGAGACGATTTATTACTTATCGCCCTTTAAATGATTGATAATACCAGAAAAATCAATCCCGCTTCCGCCAGCATCATTAAAACTCTGATAGAGTTCTTCAGCATGGGATCCCAAAGGAGTTAAAACACCCGCTGATTTGGCAGCATCCTGAGAGAGCTTGAGATCTTTGAGCATCAAAGCAGCAGCAAAACCCGGCGCATAGTCATTATTAGCTGGGCTGGTCGGCACAGGTCCGGGAACAGGGCAATAAGTATTGATTGACCAACACTGGCCCGAAGATGTTGACGCAACATCAAACAGCGCCTGATGATCAAGCCCCAGTTTTTCTGCCAGATTAAAAGCTTCTGACGAGGCAATCATCGAAATACCAAGGATCATGTTGTTACAAATTTTTGCCGCCTGTCCATTGCCTGCACCACCACAATGAACAATCTTGCCGCCCATGACATCCAGAAGCTCGTGCGCTTTATCAAAGGCTTCTTTTGTGCCCCCAGCCATAAAAGTTAAAGTACCCGCGGTTGCCCCACCAACACCGCCGGAAACCGGTGCATCAAGAGATAGCATACCCGCTTTTGCAGCCGCGTCATGCGCCGTGCGAGAGCTATCCACATCAACGGTCGAACAGTCGATAAAAAGAGATCCGGATCTGGCAGCTTTCAGGGTTACTTCATAAACGCTGAGAAGATGCTTTCCTGCGGGAAGCATCGTGATAATGGCGTCAGAAGCCGCAACGGCTTCATCAACATTATCAACAACATCAACGCCGTCTTTTCTGGCCTGCTCCTTTGCCTGCTCCGACAGGTCAAAGCCTTTAACCACATAGTTGGCTTTGACCAGGTTGGCCGCCATCGGGCCCCCCATGTTTCCCAATCCGATAAATGCTACAGTTTTCATATTCTTTTCCTCTTCCGATTTACCGAATTATTCCAGATGCCAGCCCAAGTTCATTCGTTCCTAAACTTGCAAAACAATCGCTCACCATTGTCTCTGGCACCTCTTCCAAGGTTGCCGGAGACCATTGCGGATTGCCTGTTTTATCAATCACAACAGCCCGGACACCTTCGAAAAAGTCCTTCTGTTCAAACATGCGACACGCAAGTCGGTATTCCATATCCAGATCTTCTTCGATCCCGCCCAGCGTACTGGCTTTACGAATAGCAGCCAGCGTTACCTTCATTGAATGCGGTGCACGACTGGCAAGATCTTTAACGATTTTTTGTCCCAAATCACTATCGGCCTTTTCAGCGGCAGCAACAATTTTCTCGACAGTTTCAAAAGAGAAAATCGGATCAATCTGGCCCCGAATTTCAGCAAGTTGAGATTGTCCAGAGCTTACAGTGAAATTTCTAAGCAAACTATCAACATCAGCCCGCGTATCAGAACCATAATCAGCCTGAGACAACACTTCGATCAAATCGGGTAACTTATCGCTTTGAATTTCAACATCAGCCAACCCGGCATAAATAGCATCCTGTGCCCCGATACGGTGTCCTGTAATTCCCAAAAACGTGCCCACTTCACCCGGTGCATTTGCCAAAAGCCATGTACCACCAACATCCGGGAAAAGGCCAATTGCCGTTTCCGGCATGGCAATCATGGACCGCTCCGTCACCAGCCGATTACTGCCGTGCGCAGAAATACCGACACCGCCGCCCATAACAATGCCATCCATAACAGCAACATAGGGTTTGGGATAATTGGCGATAAGCGCATTGAGTTTATATTCATCGGCCCAGAATTTTTGGGCAACACCATCCTGTTCCTGTCCGGATTTATAAAGGGCGCGAATATCGCCCCCGGCACACAAACCGCGTTCACCAGCGCCATCAACAATAACAACCCGAACCGTTTCATCAGTTTGCCAGCTTTCCAAAGCCGCCAGCATTCCATGAACCATATCGAGTGACAGAGCATTCAAGGCTTTTGGGCGGTTAAGCGTAATACGCCCTGCACTGCCTTCCTGTCGAACGATCAGTTCCTCTGTCATGCTCTGTCTCCTTTCAACAGATCACGGGATATAATCAGTCGCATGATCTCGTTGGTTCCTTCCAGAATTTGATGAACTCTGAGGTCCCGGACAATCTTTTCGATGCCATAATCCGCCAGATATCCATAACCACCATGGATTTGGAGGGCCTCGTTTGCCACGGTAAAACCTGTATCTGTTGCAAAACGTTTTGCCATTGCACACCAACGCGTGGCATCGTGTGTTTTTGCATCCAGCTTGGTTGCTGCTGTATACAAAAGCGTACGGGCCGCGGTCAGTTCTGTTTCCATATCAGCAACTTTGAACTGCAGTCCCTGAAACTGGGCAAGTGACTTCCCAAAGGCTTTGCGTTCGCCCATATAACCAATAGCTTTATCCAGCGCAGATTGCGCACCACCAAGGGAACAGGCGCCGATATTCAAACGACCACCATCAAGCCCCATCATGGCAATCTTGAAGCCCTGTCCTTCTTCACCGATCATATTGGCGGCAGGAATGCGCACATCTTCCATAACAACGGTTCGTGTCGGCTGCGCTTTCCATCCCATTTTCTTTTCGTTCGCGCCAAAAGAAACGCCCTCGACATCTTTCGGTACCAGGAAGCAGGAAACACCACCCGCCCCATCACCACCTGTTCGGGCCATCACCAGATAAAGATCAGATGTTCCCGCGCCCGAAATAAACTGTTTCGCACCATTAAGAACAAAATCATCTCCATCCCGGACCGCTTTGGTTTTCAAAGCTGCGGCGTCAGATCCTGCAGAGGGTTCGGTCAGGCAGTAGCTCGCAATCAGATCCATGGTCATCATTTGCGGCAACCATTTTTGACGCTGTTCTTCGGTGCCAAATTGGTCAATCATCCACGATGCCATATTATGGATGGAAATAAAGGCAGATACAGCTGGACAGCCCGAAGATAGCGCTTCGAAGATCAACGCTGCATCCAAACGCCCCAAGCCAGAACCACCGACATCATCACGAACATAAATCCCGCCCATGCCAAGGGCTGCAGCTTCACGCATGACATCAACAGGAAAATGTTCTTTTTCGTCCCATTCCAAGGCAAAGGGAGCGATCTTGTCACGGGCAAAATCCTGCGCCATTTCTTGAATAGCACACTGTTCTTCATTCAGTTCAAATTGGCTCATCAGCTTATCTTTTAGTCAGAAAAAGAGAGCGGGATGCCCCATAATCCCCCTACAGTGATTAACTGTAACAGCAATCAGGAAACATCCCGTATTCAATATCAATCCATTGTTGGAATTGAGAACTCGGCACCTTCTTTTACACCGGAAGGCCAACGCTGGGTCACAGTTTTGGTCTTGGTGTAAAAACGAATTGCATCCGGGCCATGCTGGTTCAGATCACCAAAACCAGAACGCTTCCAACCACCAAATGTGTAGTAGGCAAGCGGCACAGGAATAGGTACATTCACACCAACCATGCCAACATTCACCTTGGTCATGAAGTCACGTGCTGTATCACCGTCACGAGTATAGATCGCAACGCCATTACCATATTCATGCTCGCTTGGAAGACGCAGCGCTTCTTCATAGTCCTTGGCACGTACAACCGATAGAACCGGGCCAAAAATCTCTTCTTTATAGATACGCATATCAGGGGTCACGTTATCAAACAGACATCCGCCCATATAGAAACCATCTTCATAGCCCTGCATCACAAAATCACGACCATCGACGACCAGTGTTGCACCTTCTTCAATACCAAGATCAACATAACCTTTGGTACGATCAACAGCCTCAGCAGTCACCATAGGACCAAAATCGGCATCAGGATCAGTTGACAGACCAATTCTCAGAGCTTCAACACGAGGCGTCAGTTTTTCGATCAAACGGCTTGCCGTTTCTTCGCCCACAGGAACAGCCACAGAAATTGCCATACAGCGCTCACCCGCAGAGCCATAACCAGCACCAATCAAAGCATCTGCAACCTGATCCAGATCCGCATCAGGCATAATGACCATGTGGTTTTTAGCGCCACCGAAACAATGTGCGCGCTTACCAGAAGCAGTCGCACGTGTATAGACGTATTCAGCAATAGGCGTGGAACCAACAAAGCCGACAGCTTTGATATCCGGGTCATCCAGAATGGCATCAACGGCAACCTTGTCTCCGTTCACAACGTTCAGGATACCTTTTGGCAGACCAGCTTCCAGCATCAGTTCTGCCAAACGCAGTGGTACCGATGGATCTCTCTCGGATGGTTTCAGGATAAAGGCATTCCCGGAAACAATTGCAGGGGCAAACTTCCACATCGGGATCATCGCCGGGAAGTTAAACGGCGTGATACCTGCGACAACCCCCAAAGGCTGACGCATGGAGAACATATCGATACCCGGTCCGGCACCTTCGGTAAACTCGCCTTTTTGCAGGTGTGGAATGCCACAGGCAAACTCAACGACTTCCAATCCGCGCTGAATGTCCCCTTTGGCATCAGGAATGGTTTTTCCGTGTTCACGTGCCAACAGCTCTGCCAGTTCATCATAATTTTCCTGACAAAGATGCAGGAACTTGAGCATGACACGCGCGCGCTTTTGCGGATTGGTTGCCGCCCATGCTGGTTGAGCCGCTTTGGCATTTTCTACAGCAGCTCTCAATTCATCTTCAGAAGCCAGAGGCACCTTCGCGGCGATCTCTCCGGTCATTGGCCAGAAAACATCGCTAAAACGTCCGGAAGTACCTTTTACTTTTTCACCGCCAATCAGGTGATAGAGTTCAGCGGTCATACCGCATCTCCTTCAAATAGTGATCGCGCCTGATCATATGTGAAAACACAGAACCAAAACGCGGTAAATTGGTTAAAAGAGCATCTGCCAGTAAATTCAGAAATCTGTAAATTCAGAAATCTGTAAATTCAGAAATCTGTAAATTCAGAAATCTGTAAATTCAGAAATCTGTAAATTCAGAAATCTGTAAATTCAGAAATCTGTAAATTCAGAAATCTGTAAATTCAGAAATCTGTAAATTCAGAAATCTGTAAATTCAGAAATCTGTAAATTCAGAATTCGATTGGAATCGTCTGAATAAAAGATGCCAGCTTCTTGATCTTGTCACATAGACTTGCATTGTTTTTTTTGCACAGCTATAGGTAATAGCGACAAACCAGTGTGCGAAAATACATTATGAACCCTACTTTTGACTGGAATGACCTCCGCCCATTCCTCGCCGTCGCGCGAACAGGAAAACTGACGATAGCTGCAAAGCGCCTGAAAGTGGATCACACCACAGTCAGTCGTCGCATTCAGGCCCTCGAAACCGCGTTGAACGCAACCCTGTTTGAACGCGGTCCCCAAGGCTATGCCTTGACAGAAATCGGACAGCGCTTGCTTGGCGCAGCAGAGTCTATGGAAACCATGGCAATGGGCGTTCAAAACGAGATTGCCGGGGCCGATTTGGACTTGACCGGAGCCGTCAGAATTGGCGCACCGGATGGCTTTGGTAGCTATTTTCTTGCCCCAAGAATTTGCGACCTTTGTCGATCACATCCGGGATTGGAAATTGATCTGGTCGCAATGCCACGCATGTTCAGCCTTTCAAAACGTGAAGCAGACATCGCCATCGGCCTTAGCCGCCCCACAGAAGGGCGCTTGCGATCACGTAAACTCACCGATTATCGCCTGGGGCTTTACGCATCACCGGAATACCTTGAACGCCGAGGACCAATAACCCACAAAGACCAGCTGAAAGAACATCGTCTCGTTGGCTATATCGAAGACCTGATCTTCTCTCCGGAATTGAACTATGTCCCTCAAATTGGAAAAGAATTACGCCCTCAACTCCGCAGCACGAACCTGATCGCCCAGATGCATGCAACCTCAACAGGGGCTGGTATTTGTATCCTGCCCTGCTTTATGGCGGATAATCAGGAAAACCTCGTCCCGGTATTGCGCGAAGAAGTCAACTTTATGCGCACCTTCTGGCTTATCTATCACGCCGACCTTCAGGGCTTTGCCCGCATACGAGCAGCCGTCGATTTTATTGTTGAAAAGGTAACCCGTGAGCGAAAAGTGTTCCTGCCAGAAACTTAGCCCCTAACCCTGCTCCGCATAAACGAAAAGCCCCAATCACAAAGATCGGGGCTTTGTACGAGATCAGATTATCAGATCTACTGGCTTGCAAGAACCTTATCAATAGGTCCAAGGTTCAGGAACAGAGTTTCCCCCGTTGAATCATCCACACCGTCGTTGTCTGTCACCGCATAAACGGTTCCATCAGCCGCAACAGTCAAGCCTTCAAGTTTGTCAGGTGTCCATCCGTTGGCGCGGTTCAGATCAGCAAGAACATCTCTGATCAGAGTTTTACGTAAAACCGGGATTTCCTGTGCGCCTAACTCGGCGGCGGCAGTGTGCTTTACAGATACGCGGTAGATACGTTTGATCGCCGCGTCGGGGCCACCTTTGTTATCACGCTCTACAATCGCCAGATCACCATTGCCAAGGCTTGTGATTTCACTCAAACCAACCCAGCCACCTGCAGAACTTTCCGGTTCATCCAATCGATAGGCATTCACCCCCCAGGTTCCGGCCTTCAAATCATGAGAAATGATCTTGGTATAGCCTTTGGCATCATCTTTCCATGCTCTTTGCACCGCGACATAAAGCGTATCGTTGTAAAGCGTCACACCTTCAAGACCGTGCTTTTTCATCTGGCCTTCAAGCTCGACGGGCAGGGCAACTTCGCGCACAACCTGCCCCGTTGGCAAGACATGCAACAACTTGCTTTCACGCTTTTCCGGCTTCCCCTCGGAAACAACCCAGAAACTACCATCCGGTGCCGCAACGATCCCCTCAAGATCAAGATTCTCGACAGGCTTCCCAGATTTGGTAATACGGCGCGAAGAAACGATACGAGCCGGACGGGATGCCACATCAATTGTGAAAATATCCGCTGTAGAATAAAAGCTATCATTCACAGCATAGAGGATTGACGGATCCGTCGCATTTGCGGTCAGGCCTGATAGTGCCCCCCACCCAATTGGTGTACCATTCGACCCATCAACAGACACGATTTGCGGCAGGTTTACGCCCTCATCACCTTGTTTATAGATCGTCAGGTTTGAACGATATCCGTCTTTGATATCATCTTTTTCGTTTGCGATAACGACAAGCCCACGGGATGGAATGGTAACAATTCCCTCAGGCCCAACGCCCCCAGATGGCAATGCCTGAATAAAGTCAAAGCGATTGTTCAGGCCTTCGTCTGTTTTCACATCCTGATAAACTCCGACCAGATTTGCACGCTCCAGCCCGACAAAAACAAGGCGATCTTCACCATAGGTTCCAACCGTTACACCTTCCGGCTCGGTCCCTTTTTTATGCGACCGCTTTTCTGGATAGTGCCCCATAGAAACTGCAAGACGTTCTGTTTGTGATCCACTGTCGAACAATACAGAACCTGATTTGGAAAACACGGTAAAGCCACGTGATCCACCTTCGTAATCACCTTCGTTTGCAGTTACAAAACGATTGTCATCAATCCAGGAAACAGCATCCGGTTCACGCTTAAGATCAGCCAGATTTTCCGTTAGAGATATTGCTTTATCCTTGGTGTTATCAATGCCAGTGAGTGACGATGTTCCCGCAGAGTAGTGGTTGACGACTTTATTGTTTTCCAGATCGACAATAACAATATGATTGTTTTCCTGAAGCGTCACAACAGCTTGATCTAGCGCGTTAATAGAAACGAACTCAGGCTCGGGATCAGTTGGTGCAATGTCCGCCAGACCTGTTAAGTTAGTAACAGCAGCATTATCACAATTTGAAAGCAATCCCTTATCATTCAAACGAAATGACGCAAGATGTCCAGCCGGGTTTTGCGGAATAACACCATCGTTCAAGTCTTCATCACGTTCGTTCTCAATAGCAACCGCAAGGTATTTACCGTTCGGACTAAGGGCGACACTGTCTGGCTGTCCGGATACATTACACTTTGCGATAACTTTATCCGCTTTCAGATCAACAATCGCCATATAGCCGGAAGGCTTTACATAGCTTTTAGAGGTATTAACTCCGACATAAGCATAATTACCCTTCACAGTGACAGATGTCGGCTCACCACCAACCTTCACAATACCCGCAGGTTTAGGGCTTGCAGGATCAAAGATATCAACTTTACCAATGGCTTCCAGTTCAGAGTCTGTGTAAACAAGCATCGTCCCCTTCATTGCCGGTGCAACAATCTCGGCAACAGTTTCCGTCGCTTTTTCTTTGCCTTTGGGCAGATTTTCATAAATAGGAAAAGAAGACAGGCGACTAAAAGGCTCAACAGCATACGCCGATGTAGCAAGACACATAGCCACAACGGCCAGACTTGCGGATTTACCAAGATTTTTCATTACGTGAACTCCCGATGGGTGGTATTTATTCTCCCTCTGCTATGCAGTGTTCTGATTTCAAAGGCATGACAAATTCATGTCAGTTTTGGGAAGTTCCAGTAATTTTCACCATTTAAACCTTCATCATTTCAGACCGCGTTCAAAGTCATTTTTAAGGTCGTGTTTCAGGCCATTCCGAATTGCGCATGGCAAAAATCAACTCGCTTGTCCATTCTCCTTTTGCCCAAACATTGTCGATAAGATGCGCTTCCTGCTTCATACCTAGCTTACGCAATAATCCCGACGAAGCTTTGTTTCTGGGATCGCAACGGCCAATGATGCGATGTAACCCAATGTGTTTAAAACCAAACTCTACGAGTACTCGCGCAGCCTCATAACCATACCCCTTGCCATGGTGATGAGGATTAAAAACAAAACCTATTTCTCCCTGACACGAAGCTTTATCCACTAAGAAAAGAACAAGATCTCCAACAAAATCACCTGTTTGTTTTTCTTCAACAGCCAAAACAATCTGGTCACCATCTTGGTCGAAGCTTTTGATTCCTACGCGACGCTCTAATTCAACTTGTGTCACTTCATCTGTATAAGGTTCGCCGTAAAGATATCGCATGACCTCTTCCCGACTGCGCATTTCATAAAGCGCTTGATAATCATCTGAGGTAAAGCGTCGTAATCTTAACCGTTCTGTCTCAAAGCTCACCCGAAGAACATCCACCTCCGATAACTTCGGGGCTGATCCTCCTAAGGGTGTATTCTCTGTCTTAGATGAAGATCCCATTTCTTTTTCCCTACTTTGTAGAAGCCAAGCACAGGTTTACACCATACTTAAAGCACCTCACTGTAACCAGCGACAATAAAGTCATTAGATTCTTAGATTTTTAAATAATATCACTATGTTTTAATTAATAAATTTAAATTATGTTGACGTTTACGTAAAATGCGTAAATACTAATTTGATGACAAAAAGGCGCTACTACACCATCACGGAACTCACCACGGAATTTGGGATTACAACGCGTACGCTCAGATTTTATGAAGATGAGAAACTTCTTAACCCCGAACGGCAAGCTCGGAAGCGTCTGTACACACCAAGGGACAGAACCCGGTTAAAGCTTATCTTAAGGGGAAAACGTCTGGGGTTCAGCCTGGCAGAAGTCAGAGAGATCATCGAAATGTATGATCATGCCCCGGGGGAACGTGGGCAACTTGAAAAACTACAAGGCCGCATTGCTGAACGACAGGCAGAGCTGGAACAAAAACAAAAAGACATTCTGGAAACGCTGGAAGAACTTAATCAGGTGAATGTTTCCGTTCAACAACGTCTGAATGAATTAAAATAAAAAACGAACTAAAATATAAAACACTGGGAACAACAGATGGCTAAAACACACTTTGAACCAAGAAACCCGAACTATGCAGATCTCATTCGTGATAGTTACAACAATACAGGTTTCGGCAAAACACTGGGTGCTGAGTTAACCGTCATTGAACCTGGGTATGTGGAAATGGAATTGCCATTTCGCCCAGAACTATCCCAACATCATGGTTTCTTTCAAGGCGGCGTTATCGGTGCGCTTGCAGATTACGTCGGAGGATACGCCACATATACGTTGATTGAAGAGAATGATTCAATCCTTACTGTTGAATACAAAATCAACATGATGGCCCCCGGCGCTGGAACAAAACTAATTGGAAAAGGTACCGTCCTGAGAGCAGGTCGACGTGTTACGATTGCCCGCATGGATGTCTATGCCCTGCAAAACGATAATACAGAAATTCATGTCGCCGCAGCTCAAGGCACCTTTATGCGTATGGAAAACAAACCTGACGTTGCTGCGACAATCGCAAAAATTCAAAAAGCAAAAACAGAAAACTAAGTTTCCTCATTGGAGATAAATATCATGAGTACAGGCCATAACTTCCCTAGCTTAAACTTCAACCTCGGTGAAGAGATCGACATGCTTCGAGACAGTGTCAAAGCCTTTGCTAATGCAGAAATCGCCCCTCGCGCAGCCGAGATTGATGAAACCAACGAATTCCCAATGGATCTGTGGCGTAAAATGGGGGACATGGGACTATTGGGAATTACAGCAGATGAAAGTTATGGCGGCAGTGGCATGGGATACCTCGCCCATATTGTCACGATGGAGGAACTCAGTCGTGCTTCTGCTTCTGTTGCCCTTTCCTATGGTGCCCATTCTAATCTCTGCGTTAATCAGATTAAACGTAACGGGACAGACGCACAAAAGTCCAGGTACTTACCAAAACTAATCACCGGCGAACACGTTGGCGCCTTGGCTATGTCCGAACCCGGTGCAGGTTCAGATGTTGTGTCTATGCGTTTGAAAGCCGAAAAGAAAGGTGATCGCTATGTTCTGAACGGGAACAAAATGTGGATCACCAACGGACCAGACGCCGATACTCTGGTTGTCTATGCCAAAACAGATCCTGAAGCAGGCCCCAAAGGGATCACAGCATTTATCATCGAAAAGAATTTCCCTGGTTTTTCAGTAGCGCAAAAACTGGACAAGCTTGGCATGCGTGGCTCAAACACCGGCGAACTCGTTTTTCAGGATTGTGAAGTACCCGAAGAAAACATCCTTGGTGAGTTAAACGGCGGCGTACGTGTTCTTATGTCTGGTCTGGACTATGAGCGTGCAGTTCTTTCCGGTGGCCCCTTAGGTATTATGTCGTCCTGTCTGGATGTTATCGTTCCCTACATTCACGAACGCAAACAGTTTGGCAAAGCCATCGGTGAATTCCAGTTAATGCAAGGGAAAATGGCTGATATCTATGCAACATGGAATGCCTGCCGTTCCTACGTCTATGCTGTCGGGCAAGCCTGTGACCGCGGCGAAACAACACGAAAAGATGCCGCAGGTGCAATCCTCTATTCCGCAGAAAAAGCCACATGGATGGCCGGAGAGTCTATTCAGGTTCTGGGCGGTAACGGATATATTAACGAATTCCCGACGGGTCGTTTATGGCGCGATGCCAAGCTCTATGAAATTGGCGCAGGTACCAGCGAAATCCGAAGATACCTGATTGGCCGCGAACTTTTTGGGGAGACAGCATAATGTCTGTCATCCGTTCGAAAATATCACCACGATCAGATGAATTCAAAGCCAATGCAGCTCATATGCAGGGCTTAGTAGATAGCCTGAACAACATTTTGGCAGAAACAGCAAAAGGCGGCCCAGAAAAAGCACGTGAAAAACATCTCGCGCGTGGAAAAATGCTCCCGAGAGAGCGAGTTGAGGCTCTATTAGATCCCGGATCACCCTTCTTAGAGATCTCTCCGATCGCTGCCCATAACATGTACGATGCCAACATTGCCGCCGCAGGTGTTATCGCAGGTATCGGTTTGGTATCTGGCGTTGAATGCATGATCTTGGCGAACGATGCAACAGTCAAGGGCGGTACTTACTACCCCATGACGGTTAAAAAGCATCTTCGCGCTCAGGAGATTGCTCAGGAAAACAGGCTCCCCTGTATTTATCTGGTTGACTCAGGAGGCGCAAACCTTCCCAATCAGGATGAGGTCTTTCCCGATAGGGATCACTTTGGCCGAATATTCTATAATCAGGCCCAAATGTCTTCCATGGGAATTCCCCAAATTGCCGTTGTCATGGGATCTTGTACTGCTGGTGGCGCTTATGTTCCGGCCATGTCTGACGAAACAATCATTGTCAAAGAACAAGGCACGATCTTTTTAGGTGGCCCTCCCCTCGTAAAGGCGGCAACCGGTGAAATTGTCTCGGCCGAAGATCTTGGCGGCGCAGATGTTCATACCCGCCTCTCTGGTGTCGCAGACCATATGGCTGAAAACGACGCCCATGCCCTGACCATTGCCCGACATGTGGTTGACAACCTGAATTGGCAAAAGCCAAATCAGCTTAATCTGTCAAAGCCGGAAGATCCGCTGTATGACCCCAAGGAAATTTATGGTGTTGTTCCAAGTGATCTGAAAACCCCCTATGATGTGCGCGAGGTCATTGCCCGCATTGTTGACGGATCGCGTTTTGACGAATTCAAAGCCCGTTACGGCACCAGTATCGTCTGTGGCTTTTCACGTATATGGGGATATCCTGTCGGTATTGTTGCAAACAATGGCATTCTCTTTTCAGAAAGCGCACAAAAGGCAGCACACTTTATTGAACTCTGTGCACAGCGAAACATTCCTCTTGTCTTCCTGCAGAACATTTCCGGTTTTATGATTGGTCGTAAATACGAAACAGGCGGGATTGCAAAAGATGGTGCCAAGATGGTCACCGCTGTTGCCACAGCAAATGTACCTAAGTTCACCGTTCTGATCGGGGGCAGCTTTGGGGCTGGTAACTACGGTATGTGCGGCAGAGCTTATCAACCTCGCTTCTTATGGATGTGGCCCAATTCACGCATTTCAGTTATGGGCGGCGAACAGGCTGCTTCAGTCATGTCCACACTTCGTCGGGATAATATCGAAGCAAAAGGTGGTACGTGGTCAGCGGAGGAAGAAAAGGAATTCAAACAGCCAATGCTGGACATGTTCGAAGAACAAAGTTCACCTTATTATGCGTCAGCACGTCTGTGGGACGATGGTGTTTTTGATCCCGCACGGACGCGACGTGTACTGGCCTTGGGCCTGTCTGCTTCCCTTAATGCGCCAATAGAAGACACCAAGTTCGGTGTCTTCAGGATGTAATGATATGACCTATCAAACGCTTGAAATAGAAATTAAATCATCGAATGCATGGGTATGGATGAACCGCCCGGAAGTCCACAATGCCCTTGATGAAGTTATGATCGCAGAATTAACCCAGGCTTTTAACGAACTGGGCAAAAATTCTGATATCAGAGCTATTGTATTGGGTGGTAGAGGTAAAAGTTTTAGTGCAGGTGCTGATCTCGGCTGGATGAAACGCTCCGCAAACTTTACCGAAGAAGAAAACCGGGTCGATGCGCTCAAACTGGCCAGAATGCTAAATACCATTGCTGAATGCCCCAAACCCGTTATCGCACGCGTACAAGGAGCAGCCTTTGGCGGCGGCGTTGGTCTTACAGCCGTCGCTGATATCGCCATTGCTGGTGAATACGCCAAGTTCTGTTTGTCTGAAGTAAAGCTCGGATTGGTTCCTGCGACCATAGCCCCCTATGTGGTTACTGCGATGGGGGAAAGGCAAGCTCGCCGATATTTCCTGACTGCCGAAATATTCAGATCAGAAAAAGCTGCCGATATTGGCTTTGTTCACGAAAGTTGTCGCAACGAACAACTAGATCAAATCATAGATGATCTCTTAGCTTCTTTGAATTTTGCCGCCCCTGATGCCCTGCGCGTAGCAAAGGAGCTTATAAAAACGGTCAGTCATCGACAACTTGATGATAACTTGATGAACAAAACCGCTGAATTAATCGCTCAACAACGGTTAAAACCCGAAGGACGCGAGGGCCTCTGTGCCTTTTTCGAAAAACGCAAAGCTAATTGGGTCGCCTAAACCGGACTTGGATCAGGAAAAATTGAATGTTTAACAAAATCCTTATTGCAAACCGCGGCGAAATTGCCAGACGTATTATAAGAACAGCGCATCTGATGGGTATTAAAACCGTTGCCGTCTATTCAGATGCCGATCAGGATGCGCCCTTTGTACAAGAAGCCGACGAAGCCGTGCATATAGGCCCTCCTGCACCTTCTGAAAGTTATCTTCTCGCAAATCGAATACTTGACGTTGCGAAAACGACAGGCGCTCAGGCAATCCACCCGGGCTATGGCTTTTTGTCTGAGAATGCCAATTTTGCAGATAGCTGTGCCCAAAATGATATTGTCTTTATCGGCCCGCCAGCTTCTTCAATTATCGACATGGGGGATAAATCTGCTTCCAAACGCCTGATGCGTGAAGCTGGCGTCCCTTTGTCTCCAGGGTATGAAGAAGAAAATCAGAACACGGCTCATCTTGTTGAGCAAGCAAAGAAAATTGGCTATCCCGTGATGATTAAAGCCTCTGCCGGTGGTGGCGGTAAAGGTATGAGGATTGTACAAAAAGCCGAACAATTTGAAGAAGCACTTGCATCCTGCCAGCGAGAATCAAAAGCAGCTTTTGGTGATGACCGGGTTCTTATTGAGAAGTTCATTAAAAACCCCCGCCATGTGGAAATACAGGTTTTTGCTGATAACCATGGCAATACCATACATCTGTTTGAGCGTGACTGTTCCTCGCAACGTCGTCATCAAAAGGTTATCGAAGAAGCACCCGCCCCCGGATTAAGTGATGAAACCCGCGATGCCATGCACAAAGCAGCAATCGCAGCTGCAGAAGCTGTTGGGTATCGTGGTGCGGGTACTGTTGAATTCCTTCTCGCGCCTAATGGCGAATTCTATTTCATGGAAATGAACACACGCCTTCAGGTAGAGCATCCCGTAACAGAACTGATCACAGGTCTGGATCTTGTAGAATGGCAGCTACGTATCGCAGCAGGAGAACCTCTTCCTGCAAAGCAGGATGAAATATCACTCTCCGGTCATGCTTTTGAAGCCCGGATCTATGCAGAAGATCCTGACAATGGTTTTCTCCCTGCCACAGGAAAACTGGTTCGCCTGACATTTCCGACTACTTCGGAACACATCCGCATTGATGCCGGTGTTGAACAAGGCGGCGTTGTCTCTCTGCATTATGATCCCATGATCGCCAAGCTAATTACATGGGATGAAACACGCGGAAAAGCATTAGACAGGCTTAGCGCTGCCCTCAATGATACACATATCGTAGGACTTGAAACCAACGTTGCTTTCCTTAATCGACTTGCCAATGTTCCGCCCTTCAAGGCTGCACAACTGGATACAGGCTTGATCGAACGGGAACAGAAGAACCTGTTCCCCGAAAAATCAACAGCTTCAGATCTCGCCCTAATTCTCGCTTCTCTGGTAGAGTTACAAGGGCATACGCTACAAGTTCCACAAACAGATCCGCATTCCCCCTGGGGTTCTCAGGATGGGTGGCGTTTAGGTGGCAGAGCGCAAAAGAAATTACGCTTCACTGAAAACGATCAAGAACATAACGTCATTGCTACATATCACGCGGATGGGTACAGCTTCTTGATCAACAACAGAGAGTACAACGTTTCTGGTCAGGTTAAAGACGATAGCGTAACAGTTACAGTTGATGGAAAAATTACCAAAGCTTCTGTGGTCTGCCACGAATTGGAACGCCACATATTCCTAGATAATCAGCATTACCAAATTCACCTCTTTGATCCTTTGATAGCTGCCGAAAATCTGGAAGAGGATACCGGTGGTCTTCGCGCCCCGATGCCAGGGAAGATAATCAAGGTATTCGCGTCCATCGGAGACAAAGTTTCAGCTGGCGATCCCCTGATGGTTCTCGAAGCCATGAAAATGGAACACACCATTGTTGCCCCGACCGAAGGCACCGTGAAAGCGTTTCTGGGGCAGGTTAATGATCAAGTCAACGAAGGCGATGTACTCGTTGAATTGGATAGCGAGGAATAAGATGCACCCTACTCCTCCCCAAACAGTTAAACTTGTAGAAGTCGGTCCTCGTGATGGACTCCAGAACGAAAAAAACCTTGTGCCAACCAAGGCAAAAATTGAGCTCATAAACCGCTTGTCAGATACGGGTCTAACAGCGATTGAGGCATCTGCTTTTGTTTCACCAAAATGGGTACCACAAATGTCTGACGCCAATGAAGTACTCTCAGGGATTACGCGCAAGCCCGGCATCAATTATCCTGTATTAACGCCAAATCTCAAGGGATTGGCACGGGCAATTGAAGCAGGCGTCGAGGAAGTTGCTATATTCGGGGCAGCCTCTCAAAGTTTCTCTCAGAAAAATATCAACTGCTCTATTCAGGAAAGCCTTGAAAGGTTCCAGCCTGTTGTTCAAACAGCCCAGGAAAAGAACATCAAAGTAAGGGGCTATGTATCTTGCGTGCTGGGATGCCCATACGAAGGAGAGATTGCACCGCAAAAAGTAGCTGACGTTGCAAAGGCTCTTTTTGAAATGGGCTGCTATGAAATCAGTCTTGGTGATACCATTGGCACAGGAACGCCACTTGCAACCCAACAGATGATTGAAACTGTTTCAAAATCGGTTCCCGTAAAAAAGTTGGCCGGACACTTTCATGATACCTATGGACAGGCTTTGGCAAACATTTTTGCTGCTTGGCAGTGCGGTGTTTCTGTTTTTGATACCTCTATCGCAGGCCTTGGTGGGTGTCCTTATGCTCGTGGAGCATCCGGTAATGTCGCGACAGAGGATGTGGTGTATATGTTCAATGGTATGTCTGTAAAAACCGGGGTCGATATTAACAAGCTGGTAGAAACAGCTTGGTTCATTGCCGATAAATTAGATCGCAATCCTAATTCCAAAATCTCTTTAGCGATGAGAAAACACTAATCTCATCCCTTTGTATTACATAGTCAAATTTGGTCTTTGATAAGAGGAAACAAGTTATGAAGTTATCTGGTCTTACAGCGCTGATCACAGGCGCAGGTTCCGGATTAGGTGAAGCCGTTGCAAGGCATCTGGCCTCTCAAGGTGTACGATGCGGTCTTGTGGATCTCAACGATGAAGGGGTAAACCGCGTCGCTACTGATATTGATGCCGTAGCTGTTACAGCGGATGTCACTGCCCCTGATGCTGTTAAATCAGCAGTTAAAGTTATCGAAGACACTCTTGGTCCCATCAGAATTGTTGTGAACTGTGCTGGCATTGCCCCCGGAGCAAAGCTGGTAGGTAGAGACGGTGCTCATGATCTGGATCTTTTCCGCAAAACGATCGATATCAATCTCGTCGGTGCCTTCAATGTGATGCGTCTAGCTGCGGAACGTATGGTGCAATACGATGAAATTGACGGCGAGCGTGGTGTTATTATCAACACGGCATCTATCGCGGCCTGGGAAGGTCAAATTGGTCAGGCAGCCTATGCTGCGTCCAAAGGTGGTGTCGCGTCTCTGACCTTGCCGCTATCCAGAGAACTCGCCCGGAGTGCTATTCGCGTCATGGCGATTGCACCGGGAATCATGGAAACCCCAATGATTGCGGGCATGTCCGACAAGGTGAAAGAAGCTTTGGTCGAAAAAAGCCTTCACCCCAAAAGGCTCGGACAACCAGAAGAATTCGCAAGCCTTGTTGCACACATTTGTGAAAACGCCTTCCTTAACGGTTCCACCATTCGTCTTGATGGTGCTGTTCGTCTTTCCTAAATCAAAAGCACCAACACTTATTTAACTGGGTAATACCCAGGTCACAATACTGGGAACAAAATCATGTCTGATCCAATCGTTATCGTTTCTGCAGTTCGGACCCCCATGGGTTCTTTTCAAGGAGCATTATCTCCGCTTTCAACCACTGATCTTGGTGCTGAGGCAATTAAAGCCGCTGTAGCAAGATCTGGAATGTCTGCTGAAGACATTCAGGAAGTTATGATGGGATGTGTTCTTCCCGCTGGTCTGGGTCAAGCCCCTGCACGGCAGGCGGCAATCAGGGGTGGACTTCCGCTGTCTGCGGGCTGCACAACGGTCAATAAAGTCTGTGGATCTGGTATGAAGACCGTAATGCTGGCCCACGATGCCATTTCATCAGGTAGCGTTGATATTGTCGTTGCCGGCGGTATGGAAAGCATGACAAATGCGCCCTATATACTTCCAAAGGCACGTGGTGGTATGCGCATGGGCCATGGTACTGTTGCTGATCATATGTTTATGGATGGCCTGGAAGATGCTTATTTTGATAAAGGCGGTTTGATGGGTACCTTTGCCGAAGCGACAGCAGACAAATACAAAGCCACCCGTGAAGAGCAGGATGCATTTGCAATCGAGAGCCTTAATCGCGCCAAACAAGCAACAGAAGCAGGTTACTTCAAGGAAGAAATAGAACCGCTAACAGTTAAAAATCGCAAAAGTGAAACTCTTGTTGAAAATGACGAGCAGCCTTTTAAAGTTGATACCGACAAAATTCCCAAGCTTCGCCCGGCCTTCCGATCTGACGGAACAGTTACGGCGGCCTCTTCATCCTCTATTTCTGATGGCGCAGCAGCCTTGATATTAATGCGCAAATCGGAAGCCGATAAAAGAGGTTTAAAACCTCTTGCGTCAATCAAAGCTCATGCAACCCATTCTCAGGAACCTTGCTGGTTTACGACAGCGCCAGTTGGCGCAATTGAAAAAGTTCAAAACAAAGCGGGTTGGTCTACTGATGACGTAGATCTATATGAAATTAATGAAGCTTTTGCCATTGTCACACTGGCCGCCATTAAAGATCTTAATCTTGATCCTGCCAAGGTAAACGTTAACGGCGGTGCCTGTGCATTAGGGCATCCAATTGGAGCTTCAGGGGCAAGGCTAATTGTAACCTTGTTGCATGCTCTGAAACGGACTGGTGGTTCAAAAGGAATTGCAAGCCTGTGTATTGGTGGAGGAGAAGCCACCGCTTTGGCTATTGAACTTCATTAAACTATCAAAAGATCATAAAAATCCGGTATTACATTTAATATAACGAATGGGTACCGGATTTTTTTGTTTCTACCATAAGTTTTTCAAAATATTTTCGACTCTTGAGCGCTTTACGAATAATTAAATTTTATACACGACCATAGATGGTATCAATGTCATAATTACTACCTTACGAGTTAATATGACCAATTATATAAACACAAAAAAATACTCCATCGGCTATCTATATAATAAAGCTGATCACATAAGAAAATCTCCTTATCCGGAAAAGGGGATGTAAGTGAGTAAAACACTTCTCAAAAGTGCCATCATTATTTTTGGCTTAAGCCTTTGCGCCATCCTGATCTTTACATATATTGAAACCAGGCGAACCTACCCTGTTGATATGCAGAGGTTGAGCCTGATGCTTCAAGATTTAAAAACAAGCGAAACCAATATTAAAGAAGAAATTTTGAAGCAACGCCTGGGCACCAGATTAAGCTTTGAAGCCTATGATAAAGCGGATCATAGAATTGATCAGGTTCTTACCAACCTCGAAAACAACTTTGAAATCAATGAAATAAGTAACCCGGAATTTCACACACTATTCCGATCCTACAAACGTAATCATCTGAAACGAAAGAACTTCGTTAAAATATTTAAAACCCAGAACGCTCTTTTCCGAGATATTGAGGTATTTTTCCCACAGGCTTTAATTACCTTTTCAGAAAATTACCGCAGCAATGAAGCCAGCCAAGAGATACTCAAAAATCTCATAAATCTTGTCGCTTTTGTGAACAATGATCAGTCCTATACTCCTATCGAAGTCCGCATCGGTTTATCTCGGATAATTGGCAACCTCAAAAAACTCTCTAATACCGCTGATAATGTTGAAAATCATGAACTAAAGACCATTATAAACTATGCAGAACAGTTAACTTCGCTGGATGGTGAGCTTTCTGTTTTGACGAAAGATCTTACAGATTCAAAAAGTCTTTCTGTTCTTAATATTCTTATTGAAACACAAGACAATCAATTCAAGATTTATTATCAGGAAGCAGAGAACAATACCCGCATCATGCTTGCTGGATCATGTATTCTCGCGCTTGGTATTGCGATTGCTTTTATGGTTCTCTTCAAAACGACAAAGTCTCTTAATAAAGCTAAAGAAAATTTAGAAGCAAGGGTAAAGGACCGCACTGCAGAACTTGAAAATGCCAAACACCAGGCAGAAGCTGCCAACCTGGCCAAATCCAGATTTCTTGCCTCTATGAGCCACGAAATCAGAACCCCCATGAATGGAGTTCTGGGTATGGTCAGTTCATTATTGGGCAGCAACTTGACAAGCGAGCAACACAGTAGTGTTTTCACCATTAAGGAGTCAGGCGAAGCTTTACTTTCTTTACTCAACGATATCCTTGATCTGTCAAAAATTGAAGCAGAGAAAATTGAATTAGAAAACATTGATTTCTCTCTCAAAAAATTATTGGAAACGACAGAAGCACTTTGGGAATCAAGGGCACGAGCAAAAAACCTGAGATTTCAAGTTCTCAACTCCCCTAAAAACACGGACATAATCAAGGGTGACCCCGGAAGAGTCAGGCAAATTCTTTATAATCTGATCGGAAATGCCCTCAAATTCACTCAAACGGGCAAGATTTCGATTATCATCGAACAGCTTGAAACCACAGATAACAAAATCAAATTTAGATTTGAAATTGAAGACACGGGCTCCGGTATTTCGATGGAGAAACAAGACAATTTGTTTAAGGCTTTTTCCCAAGCTGACTCTTCAACAACTCGAAAATATGGTGGCACAGGCCTTGGACTTGCCATATGTAAAGAGCTTACACACTTGATGGGAGGCGATATCGGCGTTGAAAGTGTAAGCGGTATGGGATCAACGTTCTGGTTTACCATTCTGGTAGAAAAAGGAGACGAAAAGAAAGTCCGCGCAGAAGAAGAAGCTGAACGTACCCGAGGTATGATCCCTGATTACATAGGCAAAACTATAAAAATTCTGGTGGCCGAAGATAATCTTATAAATCAAAAAGTTATTCAATCTCTCTTAAAATCATTGAACTGCAAAATCCATATGGTGAACAATGGCCTGGAAGCCTATATGATTGCCCAGAAGCAAGAGTTTGATGTCATTCTAATGGACGTTCAGATGCCTCAGATGGATGGCCCAACAGCGACAAAACGTATTCGCAGTCTTCCGCCACCAATCTCGGGCATTCCAATCATCGCGTTGACCGCGAATGCCATGAAGGGAGACAGAGAATTTTATCTGGCGTCCGGTATGGATGATTATGTTTCTAAGCCAATCGACCGAAAGGCTTTGATCGGTGCAATATCCAGATGGGTAAGTGCCTCGCACATCGGCAAACCAAGCTCTTCAGGCTCACCGGATCTGAAAGTTATCGAGAAACCTAGTACCCTGAGTAAAAAAGCTGAAGATGAAATGAGAAAACTACAAAGTGATCTGGATGACATGTTACCCTAGTTTTTCTATGAACCTGTAATCGGGCGCGTATCGTTAATAACCTTGCCATCGTTAGGTAATGTGCCAATTTCTGAGAAGACCACTTTTCCGCGTAAACGGCATTCAGCACGTATTGTGCCCTCCAAACGTTCTTGCAACTCATCCTGATCACACCCGGTAACAACCTCACACTGTAACGACATACTATCACGTCCGGCGTTCTCGCTTACTTCCAGACGCGCTTTGACAACTTCGGCGTACTTTTCAACAATGCGAGCAACCTGTTCTGGGTGTATAAACATGCCACGTACTTTTGTTGTTTGATCTGCGCGACCCATCCATCCTTTAATTCGACGGTTCGTTCTGCCGCAAGAACTTTGCCCCGGCATAAGTGCTGACAAGTCACCCGTTGCAAAACGTATCAACGGATAATTAGGATTAAAGGAAGTCACCACGACTTCCCCAACCTCACCCTCTGTAACAAGATCACCTGTGCCAGGGCGTACAATTTCGACGATGACATCTTCGTCCAAAATCATCCCCTCAAGGCTCTCACTCTCATAGGCAATGAGACCAATATCAGCAGTTGCATAACATTGCCTGATATAAATATTGCGACCCTCGTAATAGCGTCTTAGATCAGGGAACAAAGGCCCACCGGTTACCAATGCACGTTTAATTGACGATATCGGTGTTTCCAGAGTGTCTGCTTTTTCAAGTATGATTTTCAAAAAATCAGGTGTTCCCATATAGGTATCAGCTTGAAAACGATTTATCGCCTGAACCTGGCCTTCAGTTTGCCCGACACCACCAGGAAAAACAGCGCACTCTAAGGTACGCGCTGCAAAATCAAACATTATCCCTGCAGGTGTGAAATGGTACGCAAAGCAATTATGAGCAACCCCGCCTTTGCGCAAGCCAACAGCATGTAAAGCACGCGCAACCCGCCAAATATCACCATCAATACCCTGTGGTTCAACAATAGGCCCCGGCGAGAGAAACAAACGTGCCATTTCACCTGTTGAAACCTGGCCCAATCCACCAAATGGAGAGGCGGAACTTTGCATCTCTATCAAATCAGATTTTCGAACCACAGGTAATGAAGCAAGATCAGCTATAGAGGTAATTTTTTCTGGATCGACCCCAGCAAGAGTATCACCGTAAAAGGGTGCTTTTTCTTTGGCATCTAGAAGGCAGCTTTGAAGCTTTTGCAACTGATCATTTTCTCGTTCGTCCTGACTTCGAGTTTCTTTATGATCAAAATAATCAGTCATTAAAAACAATCCAATTCAAAATCTGGTCAATCAAATAACGAAGAGTGTAAAAATTCTAAAGCCAGCGCTTGCGCCTTTTAAAAGACTTGATGTTCTTAAATGACTTGCGTTCATTGCCCCCGCCGCCGAGATAAAACTCTTTGACGTCTTCGTTATTCATCAATTCGTCTGCGGTTCCATCAAGCACAATTTTACCGTTTTCCATAATATACCCGTAATCAGCGGCACGAAGGGCCATATTAGCATTCTGTTCAACAAGCAGAACGCTAATTCCAAGCTCTTCATTCATACGCTTGATAATGCCAAAAACTTCTTTAACCAGAAGTGGTGAAAGCCCCATTGAAGGCTCATCCATCATGATAAGATCCGGACGGGCCATAAGGGCGCGACCAATCGCCAACATTTGCTGCTCGCCACCAGACAGGTATCCGGCAAGTCCTGTTCTTTCCTTCAAGCGAGGGAAATAATTGAAAACCTTTTCCATGTCTTCAGCCACATTTTTCTGAGGTTGGGTAAAAGCACCTAGACGAAGATTTTCTATCACTGTCATATCATGAACAATACCCCGACCTTCCATCACCAGAAAGGTCCCGTTTCGAACACGCTGTTCAGGTGGCATCTGGGTAATATTCATACCATTATAAACAATATCACCGCGACTGACCTCACCGTCCTCGGATCCCAACAAACCGGCAATTGCCTTAAGTGTTGTTGACTTCCCTGCACCGTTTGCTCCCAATAAAGCAGTAATTTTCCCACGCTCTGCCGTAAGGTTCAAACCTCTGAGGACGAGGATAACGTCATTAAAAACTACCTCGATATTATTGACGGCAAGAATAGTTCCATCCTGCGTCGGACTTTGAAGTTGAGAAACAGAACTCATATTGGAGATCCTTAGATTAAGGCCAAATTTTAAATTCAGGTATTAAATGCAGTGTCTCAGGCCTGCCTGAAGACAGGCCTGAGAAAGTATGATTAGTAACCAACCCAATCATCACGACGTGGAAGCGTCATTTCGGCAATGCGCTCAATATTTACAGCACCATCTTCGAAAGAACCCTTGTTGATAGAAACAACAGTGCTTCCGCGATGATCTTCCGGTGACCAGCTGGATGGCAAACAAACACCTTCAAGGCCTTTAGGCGTCCAGTTCTGGTTCACATACATACCCTTTTTAATGTTTTCCCCAGTCAGACCACCATTGGCTTTGGCCCACTCCATCGCTTCTTTCATGTAGTATGCTGAGCAAACACCACGAATGTAGTGATGTGTTGGTTTTGCATCTTTAGAGAAACCACTCTCATCCGCAATTTTATAAACAAGTGCCATCCCATCCGCGGCAGCATCCCAGAAAGGCGTTGCCGTCGGGAAAACATAATCTTTTGCTTCTGCAGCCTGAATAGTCAGGTAATCGCCGGCCCAAACATTTCCCATATAGGTCACATCAGCCCCAACAGTGTTACAGGATTTCAAAAGAGAAATCACAGAGCCACCAAGGTTACCAACATAAGCGTAGTTCGCACCGGACTCTTTAATGGTTAAACATTGTGCTTTAAAGTCACCGGGACCAAGTGGAACAACAACCGGAGGAAGAACCTCTAAACCCAATTCTGCTGCATACTCACCGCAGCCTTCTTTGGGCGCATTTGGATAGGGATGATTATCTCCAGTGTGGACAAATTTCGGATTAGAAATGCCTTTTTCTTTCGCGTCACCCGCAGCCCACTGTACAAGCGCACGGCAAGCATCCGTATAAGACGGGCCATAAAAGAAGTTGTAAGGTGCTGGTTTTTTGGTTTTAGGATTCTTACCCATTGGGTCAGTCAAATGTCCCGAATAGGATGCAGACCAAACAGGAACCTGATCTTTCGCTACAAATGAGATCAAAGCTTCCGTATCACCAGTTCCCCAGCCTTGTAGTGCAATCATGCCCTTTGATTTCCACTTTTTATAGTTCGCAATCGCTTGCGGTACTTTGTAAGCGTAATCAATTGTCTCCATTTCAATCTTGGTGCCATCAATTCCCCCAGTCGAATTGATGTAATCAACGGCATCACGGACCCCAGGACCGTAGAATTTACTAACAAAAGATGTTGGACCTGTGTAATCAACAAGATGGCCAACAAATACAGAATCTTCTGCCAAGGCCGGGCTACTAGCTGCCGCCAGGGCAAGTGTTGCTGCGAGAATACGCTGCTTCATATCTTCCTCCCTTTTAGCGGCATCATTATTATGCCTCCATTCCGGCCGCCACGGAATGGACTGCTCTCCCTTAATGAGAGAATGGATAAAGTTTCCAGCTCGCCCGGATAAGACGCCAACGATGAATAAGTCCTTCTGGTTCAAAGATAAGAAACAGAATAATCACAGCGCCAACGGACATTTCTTTGATGTAAGCTTTACTTTGCTCAATACCTTCAAAAATCACGGCAGCTCCACTCGCAACCTCTTCCATGAACTGGGGTAGCAGCAAAATGAAGATTGCCCCAAGCAAAGAGCCTGAAACGGATCCAAGACCTCCAATGATGATCATTGCCAAGAATTGAATGGATAGTAGTATTGTGAAACCTTCGACAGAAACATATTGCAGATAGTGCGCATAGAGAGCACCACCAAGACCAGCAAAGAAGCTTGAAACACCAAAAGACATAATCCTGTATCGGGTTAGGTTGATACCCATAATTTCAGCGGAAAGATAATGATCACGAACAGCAACCAATGCCCGTCCATCTCTGGAACGACGCAAGTTACTTACCGCGAGAAACGAAACAACAACCCAAAACAGAACGAGATAAAAATACTTCTGATCAGTATCCAGATCGATACCGAAAAAGTTCACAACTTCTGCTGCAGATCCGTAAGCCCCGCCGGAAAACCAGTCAGCACGAGCAAAGAAATCTTGCAAAATAAACTGGGATGCCAGCGTAGCAATTGCAAGATAAAGCCCCTTGAGACGTGCTGCAGGAATACCAAATATCATACCGATCGCTGTGGTCATCAAACCTGCAAGTGGGATGCAAATAAAGACAGGTATGCCAGTCGTATTATTTAACCAGGCGGATGCAAAGGCACCAAAGCCGAAAAAGGCAGAATGGCCAAGGGAGATTTGTCCTGTGAAGCCAACCAGAACATTCAAGCCAAGCGCTGCAATTGCATAAATCCCGATCAAAATCATCTGACTGATATAAAAATCATCAAAAACCAAGGGTGTAAATAACAGCGCAAAAATACCTAAATATATGGTCCAGCCTTCTACTTTCGTGCGAAACAACGATGTGTCTGCGCTATAGCTGGTTCTGAAATCACCACAAGGGCGCGGATGAGGAACATGTGACATAACTTAACCGCTCCCTTTCTTAGATGCGTTCAATATCTTTGGTGCCGAAAAGACCATAGGGTCTTATCATCAGAATAATGATCAGCACATAAAATGGTGCAACAGTATACATGTTGCCAATGTGGAAGAACTGACCATCAAAGAATTCCGCCAGATTTTCCAGAAGACCGATAATGACACCACCGATGACGGCACCCACGATTGAATCAAGTCCACCAACAATAACAGCAGGAAAAACTTTAATCCCGATAATCGCCAACGAGTTAGAAACAGCATTCACAAGCCCCAGAACAACACCTGCAATACAAGACACCAGCGCAGAAATAGCCCAAGCCATTGCAAAAACTTGCTTAACTGAAATCCCAAGAGACTGCGCCACCTGTTGATTAAAGGCAGTCGCACGCATTGCCAGGCCATAGCGGGAAAATTTGAAGAAGTAATAGAAAAGCCCCATCACGACCAAAGAAAGTACCAGAGACATCAAATAAGCCGTTTCGACCTGTAATCCCCCAATAGATATTGTTTCATCACCGAAAACTGATGGAAATCTCTCAGCTGAATTACCAAAAACCCAATTCATTAGAGCTTGCATAAAGATCGAGAGCCCAATGGTCACCATTATCACTGAAATAATAGGTTCACCAATCAATGGTCTGAGAATAACCATTTGAACCAGAATGCCAAAGATCGTCATAAAGGCCATGGCGAAGATAAAGGCGAGAACAAAGGGCAATTGCCATTTCATGACAAAAAACCAGCACACCCATGCCCCTAGAACAAGAAACTCACCCTGAGCAAAATTTACAACCTGTGTAGATTTATAAATCAACACAAAACACATGGCGACAACACCATAAAGCAAACCAACAATGATGCCATTGACCATGAGTTGGAACAAAAGATCCCAGTTCATCTTAACGCCCCCCAGCCAGCTGTTTTTCCGGGCGAGGACTTGCGCCATCAGACCCTAGGTTTTCAATATTAAGCGTGGTAACAATTCGTTGTTTTGAGCCATCCTGAAAATGAATCACGGTATCAATATCAACATGATCATCATTAGAATAAAGACGGTCAATAATATCCCCGTATTTATCCGCAATCACACCTCTGCGTACCTTTCGTGTTCTTGTTAGCTCCCCATCATCGGCATCCAGTTCTTTGTACAACAACAAAAATTTCTTGATCTGCTGCGCTGGTGGCAAGGTCGCATTGACCATTTCAACTTCGCTTCGGATCTGTTCATAAACAGCAGGCTGTGCAGATAAATCAGTATAGGTCGTGAAACGCAGACGACGTTTTTCCGCCCACTTGGATACGATAGGATAGCGGATACATATCATTGCAGTCAGATATGGTTTATCTGCACCTAAAATAACGGCTTCCGCAACGTAAGTCGAAAATTTCAATTTGTTTTCAATATATTGCGGGGAAAACTTCACACCAGAAGTCGTGCTTGCCAAGTCCTTGATACGGTCAATAACAACCAAATGCCCGTCATCATTAAAATACCCCGCATCCCCGGTCAGGAACCAACCATCGTTTCCAAAAGTTTCTTTGCTGGCTTCCTCATTTTTATAATAACCACGCATCATATTGCCGTGGTTAACAACAATCTCACCAAGGCCTTCTTTATCGGGGTTATCAATTCTAAGTTCGACACCTGGCATCGGTGAACCAACTGTTTCATGATTGACGTCATCAGCTTTGTGAATAGTATGTGCCCCCAGTGCTTCAGTTTGGCCATAGAGTTGGCGCAATGGAATACCCATAGAGAGGAAAAATTTAAAAGTGTCCGGCCCCATAGCCGCGCCACCAGTGGCGGCGGATTTAAGATTTTTAAAGCCCAGACGGTCACGAAGAGCACGCATCAACAACCATTCGGCAGCAGAAGATTCTTGCCCCTTTTCCAGCGCATCTAATGCTTTTTTAGCCCCCCAATCATACATCTTTTGTTTCCAGGGGCTTGAGTCCATCATTCGAGCTCTGACATCCGCGGCAATTGTCTCCCAGACTCTGGGGGCTAAAAGGACAAAACTTGGACCTACCTCTCGCAAATCAGCCATAACAGTCGACTGTTCTTCTGGGAAGTTGACCTTCATTCTTGAAATTAAGTTCCAGGCCACGGAATACATCTGCTCCATCACCCAGCTCAGAGGAAGAACGGCAAGATATTCATCATCAGCTGTCTTCGGGTCCGCCCGAAGATACGATTCCGCATGACCAAGAAATGCGCGGTGCGGCCACATGGAAAGCTTTGGATTGGATGTGGTGCCGGATGTTGTGCACAAAACAGCAACATCATCGGTATCTGTTGCGCTAATCAAAAGATCGTAGGCGTCAGTATTTTTATCCAGGACATCCTGACCAATCTTCTCTAACTCTTCCAGAGACAGCAATCGAGGATCGTCGTATTTACGCATTCCCCTCGGATCGGTGTAAACAATGTGTTTGATAGAGGGAATGCGGTCTTCCAGATTAAGAAATTTATCAACCTGTTCCTCATCTTCTGCGATGACAATTTTTGGTTCCGTATAATCGGTCAGATATGCAATTTCGTCTTCCAGTGCATCCCGATAGATACCCATGCTCATTGCACGACAGGCATGTGCAGCCACTTCACCCCAAACCCATTCGACCCTGTTATCACCAATCAAGACAACAGTATCGCCTTGGCCAACTCCCAATTCACTCATGCCAAGTGCCATCCGGCCAACATGGTCGTTAAAATCTTTCCAGGTAAAGCGGTTCCAGATCCCGAACTCTTTTTCCCGTTGTGCGACCACATCTGGAAAATGCGTTGCATTATAGGCGAGAATTTTGGGCAGTGTATCATAAAGCTCAAGATCGACCTGATCCCCAGCCTTCTTTTTCCAAGCAATATCATCCCCGGAAATGACATGAGCATTTTTAACTACGCTTAGATTTGGCTTTTTATCAGTCTCACTCATAGCGCAACCGCCTCTGCTTCTTCATCGTGAAGGAGATCGTCCTCTTCCCCAAGATAAGCATGCTTAACGTGTTCGTTTTCCATGACTTCATCCGGCAAGCCCTCTGCGATTTTTTTACCAAAATCCAAAACCATGACCCGGTTTGAAATGTCCATGACAACCCCCATGTCATGTTCAATCATTACAACCGTCACACCCAATTCTTCATTGAGATCAAGAATATAGCGCGCCATATCCTCTTTTTCTTCAAGGTTCATGCCCGCCATTGGTTCATCGAGCAAAATAAGATCCGGATTAATTGCAATTGCCCGGGCGAGCTCAACACGTTTACGCAAACCATAGGATAAAGTACCCGCAGGCTCATTTCGAACATGTTGAATTTCCAGAAAATCAATAATGTCTTCAACGTCGCGTCGGTGTTTCAACTCTTCTTTTCGTGCGCCGCCAATCCAATAGAGCATCCCGGTAAAGAAGTTGTTTTTCAGCAGGTGATGACGCCCCACCATAATATTGTCCAGAACGGACATATGGCTAAATAGGGCCAGGTTCTGAAAGGTTCTCCCAATCCCCATAGCAGCACGATCATTAATTGATCGTCCAATCAGACTTTTGCCATTATAAACAATCTCGCCTTCCTGCGGTTTGTACCGACCGGAAATACAATTAAGCATAGAGGTTTTACCAGCCCCGTTGGGACCGATGATAGAGAAAACTTCCCCCTTACGAACGGAAAAACTCACATCCGTTAAGGCTCTTATTCCGCCGAAGCGAAGGTTAACACCTTTCGCCTCGAGCAACATGTCGCCCGATTGAACCAAACAACTTCTCCCTGTCCGCGACAAATTTTGCCACTATCCCGTTGGTATTCAGCAACTTTATTACCCAAACTACTGAATGTAGATTTGTTGCACACCACTAGTTGATCAAAAGATCATATTTCATCAGTTTGAACAGTGTTATTTTTTATTTCATCCAAACGTTGTGATGCCACTGCTGTTACCCGCGCCATTTCAGAGAGAATTTCATCAATATCCTCTCTTTTTTCAACAAGCTTGGAACGATGTTTAGCAATACATTCGAGCAAACGTTGAATTTGACCACTCTCCCCCGGCTCCAAATCATACATCTCGATGATTTCGCGGATCTCGGCCAAAGAGAACCCCAAGCGCTTTCCTCGCAAGATCAAAATCAATCTCGCACGATCACGCGAAGAGTACAGCCTCTTACGGCCTTCCCGATGTGGGTTGAGTAACTTTTCGCCCTCATAAAACCTCAAGGTTCGGGTTGTAATCCCAAACTCATGTGTAAGTTCTGTGATGCTATACAATCCCTGTCCATTCATACTTTATTTTTGTAACATCTTACGTAAAGGTCAATTAAATTATTTATCCATCAGACAATATTTTAAAGAACAAGCCTAAAACAATAGCTTTCAATCTCCTTAAAACATCGAATTAAATGATTGATAACAAATATTATTTAAGATTCCCAATTACAACTTCGTGTTACTTCAGCAGGATAATGACATCTGCTTATTTGCAGATAAACGTACAATTTCGCATCCAAGATCTGCAAAATAGCAGAACTAAGTTTAATGCACATGCCTGAAATCAGTATAAACCTATTAAATTTAACGATATTTCCCATCTAATATCATCATATACAGCGAATTGTTTGTAATATTATTTCTTATTATTTAATATTAAGGCACTCATCTTTACAAAGAACAAAACCACGGAAGTCAGGTTGTAAATTCAACCCGATTTCCGCAATTTCAGAACTCCCGACATCCTACGATGGCCTCTTCCCTGCGATGATCATATAACTCAAAAATGATCATACGGAAAAGGCCGCCTTGGAGGATCCGGATCTGTCGGCAACCCAATGTCTTTACGAACAGATGCCGGCAAATCCCGAATACAGTTTTCAACAGATTTCCTCTGAAAACACTTTATAATACAACGAAATAGCTTGATAACTATAGTCATGGCTTACTCCAAAAAAATGAACGCATGACTGTCTTGATGGTAAATAGTTACTCGTACACATTCAAAGTTCGAATACAGTTTTCACGGCAAAAAAGCTACCGTGAAATCCACACTCAATAACCACGGACAAGATTAAGAAAATCTAGCCGCAAGGATGATCAATGCGTCACAATCGCGACAAACAAAGATCTTATGCCGAATGATCGAATTTGTAATGAAAGGTGAACACTATTTTCAGACAGTCAGTGCCGAAAGATGAGGCATCAAATGGATTTATCCCTGATAACTTCCATAGAATGCTGATCCGAAAAGACGAGTAACATAAGCCGGAAGCGAACACATCCCGTATGCACTCGTGCGGATATATGCAGAGGCCGATTTACGAGTCATGAAACGTTCCTTGTTAAAGCTTAAAGTAGTTCACATCCAGATAAATACCCGCTTTAGATTTTTTTGCCAAGTATCGTATCGAACCCAAACCCAATTAATCTGGAAACGTTGCAAAACAGCAACAGGCTATATTGTCACCATTTACAATTCTCGTTCCGGCCAGGCCTGACAGCTGCCCTATTTTGATGTTGCTTTCCATCAACATCAAAATCGACAACTCATATTCATAAAACTTCTTTTGATATTACTGACTGCATGATCTCACCGGAACTTGTTTAATTTAGGTAGAGTAAATATTTACACCACCTAAATCTTCAAAACCGATAAGCGATCACCGATAATAAGATCAACTCTTACCCAGAGTAATCTTCTTCTGCTTCTCTCTGATCTGCTGTTTTTCTTCGCGGCGCTTTTCAATAATGGAAGCCACCTCGCCCCCAATATGATCAATCCCGCGCTGTTCCGAAAGTACGATCTGTTTCTCACGCTCTTCAAAGCGCTTTAATTGCTCATCAGTCAAATTTTCATGACAATGATGGCAGGAAACACCTTTGCGATAGTGTTCACTTTGCTTGTCTTCTTCGGTAATTGGCATACGACAGGCAAAACACTGATCATAAACACCTTTTTCCAGGTTATGTTTCACCGCTACGCGGCTATCAAAAACAAAACATTCACCTTCCCACAAAGATTCTTCTTCCGGTACTTCTTCGAGATATTTAAGAATACCGCCTTCAAGATGATAAACATCTCTGAAGCCCTGTTCTTTGAGATAGGCAGTCGATTTTTCGCAACGAATACCGCCCGTACAGAACATCGCAACTTTTTTATTTTTTGCGTCTGACAGGTTTTCCTCAACATAAGCTGGAAACTCTCTGAAGGTTGCTGTCTTGGGGTCAATGGCATTTTTGAAAGTACCGATACCAACCTCGTAATCATTACGGGTATCGACCAAAACCACATCAGGATCTGAAATCAATGCATTCCAATCCTGTGGCTTGACATAGGTACCGACGATCTGATTAGGGTCAATGCCTTCGACACCCATCGTAACAATCTCTTTTTTGAGCTTTACCTTAGTGCGATGGAACGGCATCTCGTCGTGATAAGACTCTTTTGTCACCACATTCTTTAGGCGTTCATCTGCACGAATATAAGCGTGAAGCGCATCAATTCCTTCCTGGGAAGACGCAACAGTGCCGTTAATACCTTCGCGTGCAAGCAATAATGTCCCTTTGACATCGTGATGCAGCATAAATTTATGAAGAGGTTCCCGAAGACTTTCAAAGTCTTCTAAAACGGCAAAGTGGTACAGTGCCGAAACAACAATCTTTGACATTCTCTTTCCTTGTGCGGGCTGGAACGTAAAACCAGAGCTACAATATGTGGTGGCTATATATCAAAGGTGAAAAAAAACATCAAGAACATGAGGCATCATAGCAGAGTTGCAGTATTCCCTTTGTCTTGCTCCCCTCGCGTTCAATATACGCTGAATTATGCTGTATCCAGTTTATATTTTTCAAAAACGGCCCCTTCCAGCTCTATCTCTTCAATAAATTCAGCACCAAGCCGCTTAAGAGCGGCTGTTTTTGTTCGGGATAAAGGTAGTAAAAACGTTACAAAGGGGATGCGATTGTCAGCCTTTGCAAAAGCCAGCGCTTTTCTGGTTATTCTCTGTCCAAGACCAAAGCATTCAGGCTTTAAAACCAATCCAAAATCCCATTCATTATCTTCTTTTTGAAATCCACCCCAGCCAACATAGGTCTCTTCATGCAATATGGCCCAATGCCCAAGGCCATCACGACACCAGCACTCTTCTTTGGCCTCAATAAACCTTACAAGAGCATCTCTATCCCATTTAAATGTGAGCAGCGGCATGTGCTCTGCCACACGCGGATCAGACATATGAGACATGATCTCATCCTCTGGTACATCACGTAATTGTACGAAGCTAATCTGATCTTCTGATTGATCTTTGAACTGTCTTGGCATGTTTATCTATATGAATAAGACTAAAGAGGTAAGAATTTCATCAACTTATCATAGTTGCATCAAATCACAACTTTGTGCTGAAGACATACCACGATCATCATTCGATGTTGTGCACATGATAATCGGCAATGATTTGATTTTCTCGTCTTTACGCAGGTTCTGTAAAAACTCAAACCCATCCATAATCGGCATATTGATATTTAGAAGAATAAGATCAATCACAGGATTTTCTGATGATTTTAAAACCGTTAGGGCTTCCGCCCCGTTTCTTGCCAAGTGAAGTTGGTAGCTAAGGCCATCCCGCTCAAAAAAGAAGTGCTTGCTGCGTCAATCTGATATCAAGATCGTCATCTTCAACAAGCAGAACATTTGCCAGTACGGTTTCATCCTGATTTTTTTTCAGTCGATACAAGTTTATTATGTTGATTTGCCAGTTTTTTATCTTTTGAACGACCATTCATCTGCAATGTAAATCTAAATACACTGCCGCCCTTGTCAGATTGCTCGTACCACATCTGTCCATCGTGGCGTTCTATGGGCTTTTTACAAATGGCAAGGCCAAGGCCTGTCCCCTTTTTCTCCTCACTAAATCGCGCAAACGGTTCAAAAATACGCTCGGCATATTCCAATGAAATTCCGGGACCATTATCAGCAACAGAAACGGTCGCAAACTCAAACTCCTCTTTAATCGAAATGGTAATTCTCGGGCTTTTCTTATCATTATGAATGATGGCATTCATCAGCAGGTTTTGAAACAACTGCATTAATTGCGTTTCATTACCATGAACTGAAAGGTTTTCATCATTCACAAGAGTAATCGTATCATCCTTGAAAATACGCTTGAGATTGCTTTGCGCACGTTTGATAACAGTGTCCAGAGAAATTGGTTCTTTTTCATAATAATCATCAAGAGCATCCAACTTGGTATAACAACGCACCATATCAATCAGGCGATCCATATTATTTGTCGCCGTAATAACGTGAGAAAAATACTCCTGATTTTGAGTGGTTTAATCCTGTGTTGTATCAATAAGCTGAAGGAATGATCGGATCATTCGAACAGGTTCTTTCAAATCATGTGCAAGCGCACGGTTGAAAGTTGTCAGAGAATCACGTTGCAGGGCAACTTCTTTGGCCAGAAAAGCGCGTTCGATCGCACATTTGATGACGCGGTTAAGAACTTCTGCGTTGATTGTATCTTTGGTTAGGTAATCCTGAGCCCCATTTTTCATGACCTCAACGGCGACTATTTCATCACCAAATCCCGATCCTGCTCAACAAAATGCTGAGAAAAAGAAGTAAAGGATATGTTGATGAAATCATTAACACTTGAAAGGTTTCGACCTGATACCGCCCCACCAGCAAAAGGATAAAACCATTTGGTCATCGCGTTATTCATAAATAAAGTATCGCCGTTCAAGGATACCTGCCAAATGGCTAACCGATCTTCCTTTTGTAAATCATGTAAATCACTACAGGAAAGAGAAGTATGCTCTCTAAGTTTATCTATTTTCTCAAGGGCAGTTTCCGTTAAATGTTTAGCAAGTTTAGCAATACTCAGATTTTGCGCTTCCTGCCGCATTTGTGCACGCTTTAATTCATTGTTTTTCTGCCGGAGCATCTGGGAACCTGATCCTGTTCAATCGCATAGCGAATGGTCCGTTCCAATAAAGCTCCTGTCATTTCATTTTTAGGGATAAAATCTGCCGCACCAGCCTCCATCGCCGCATGATCGATTCAGTACTTTCCATGCCGGTCATTACAATACAGGGGCATTGGTCATTTTGATTGGATTGATGTTCTAAAAGTTCAATTCCTTTACCGTCATGGAGGTTATAATCAACCAACGCAGCTTGAAAACTAGCGTTATTCTCCAGCGCTGTTTTTGCTTCGGTAATAGAACGCGTCCATTGCAAATCAAACCGACTATGTGAACGAGATAGCAGCGCTTCAATAAGCAGCTTATCCCCTTCATTATCATCAACAATCAGGATTTTTGTCTTTGAATCGCCTGTGAATTGTTCCATACAGACTTTCCTTCAAATATTGCGAGCCACATTAAATCAAAGATCTGCTACCAATACTGAACAAACAATCATAAATGGAAATATTAACGATTTCATAAAGAAAGAAATTATACACAAAATCAGTGTATCATATGTACATAACGCATCTTAACTTTCTAGGTTAATCGCATTATGTATATGGATGAATACATGTATATGGATGAATACAGCATCAAAAATCCCCCGTTAAATTAACCCCAGATCAAGAGTTTCGCAAAGAATCGACCACAACCATAGGAGTTATTTTCATATTTGACTGTTATTTAAGAAAGCCATCGAAACCTTGATTGGTTTCGAACACTACCGCAGATCCCTGGGGTTTTTTACAATTCACAGAAATACGAGAAATCGTATCTGTCTTATAATTAAACTGGCGCTTGCTAACGCTGTAAAATCGGGCAAGAGAAAAAGTGCGGCTTTCTCCTTTTTTAAATTCTGATCTCTCGGGTTCATGCCAAAATCCGCTCGCACCATTCAAAAGAACAACACACCCCTCAAGCTTTCGGGTATCAAGATTCTTCACCCCCACACTCGTTTTACTCAAGCCAGTCATCTTCATATCAAAAGCGTTGCTATTTTCCTTGCATCCCCATAAAAACAAAGAAACAACGAATAGTACCCCTACTTGTATAATCGTCCTCAATTTATTCCCCCCGCCTACGCAATGAATATTTGCGCAACCAACACTCGACGAACTAAAGATAGAAAAACCCTGAAAACTATCTATTCTAATAATATTAACAAAATCAAAACTCTCAGGAGTTTTCTACAACTTTTTGAAATTAAAAGCATTGCTATGAATTTACGCCAGATGAAATCATCCGATCACCCGGATCTTATAACTCTTTTTGAAGCAACCCCGGGTGTTGCTTTACGCGATGCAGACTCTTATGAAGCAACCAGACAGTATCTTGAGCGCAATCCGGGATTGAACTTTGTCATTGAAGATAAAGAAGAAATCATTGCCTGCGTTATGTGTGGACACGATGGTCGCCGAGGCTACCTTCAGCATCTGATTGTAAAACCGGATTACAGAAAGATGGGGTTGGGTGAAAGGCTTTTCACCGAGTGCCTTACAAAGCTGAGCCAAATAGGAATAGAAAAAACTCATATCTTTGTTTTCAAAGATAATGGAATTGCCAACGCTTTCTGGCTCTCTAAAGGTTGGATCTTAAGAGAGGACGTCAATCACTATTCCTATACCTCGTCCACCAGCATCAATGCCTGATTTTTGAATTGTACAGGAGAGCAAAAATTTTCGCCCTCCTGTAAGGACGTATCAGAACTTATATTTTTGAATAGTCAATGACCTGATTTTTATCCAAGGTTCGAGAGATAGGCGGCATTGGATACTTTAACCCGGTTGCACAGTTATAAAGGACTGCCCTATCAGTCTCCTTGATACGACCATCTGCCAATGACTGCTTATAAGCCGCATAGGTTGCAGCCCCTTCCGGGCAAAGCAAGACACCTTCTTTTTGTGCAACCTCTGCCTGAGATTGAGTAATTGTCTCGTCCGTGACCGCAATAGCAAAACCACCGCTCTCTCTGACAGCCCTTAAGATCAGAAAATCACCAACTGCGACTGGCACACGTATACCAGATGCATAGGTAAAGGCGTTTTCCCACAGAGGTGCATGCTCTTCACCGTCTTCGTACGCTTTAACAATCGGCGCACATCCCGTAGATTGTACAGCAATCATTTTTGGGCGTTTAGATCCAATCCAGCCAATAGCCTCTAACTCGTCAAAAGCTTTCCACATACCAATAAGGCCAGTACCGCCACCCGTGGGGTAAAAGATAACATCAGGAACATCCCATCCCAGTTGTTCAGCAAGCTCCAGTCCCATCGTCTTTTTACCTTCAATGCGATAAGGCTCTTTCAAAGTTGAACAGTCAAACCATCCGATTGACTCTTTTCCTTCACCAACGATTTTACCGCAATCGTTAATCAATCCGTTGACACGATAAACCTTCCCGCCTTGATACTCGATCTCGGATACATTCACTTCAGGGGTATCATCCGGGCAAAATATCGTCGTTTCCATTCCGGCCCGGGTCGCATAGGCCGCCATAGCTGCGCCCGCATTACCATTTGTCGGCATTGCAAGACGATTAACCCCGAGTTCTTTAGCCATTGAAACAGCCAGCGCCAATCCACGCGCCTTAAAAGAACCAGTCGGGAGACGCCCTTCATCCTTTACAATGAGCTCTCCACCCTTACCTGCCAGACTGGGCAAAGAGAGCAAGGGGGTCATAACTTCCCCAAGGCTGACAACGTTTTGGGCCTGTCGCACAGGCAGGAATTCCCGATAGCGCCAAAACCCTCCGGGCCTTGTAGCCAACGCATCCTTCGAAACAGCTTTGCTCAACGCTTTGAGATCATAGCGAACCAGAATGGGTTTCCCTGCGGGTGAAAGTCCGTGTAATTGTCCTGCTTCCAATCTCTCTCCTGTGTACGAGCACTCAAGATGTGTAACAAAATTTGGAAATTCATCGGTAATTGCGGGATCAAAAGAAGATTGTGGCTGCATCGAATTTCTCCTGGCGGGTCGCTGACAGAGCTGAAAATGTATTTACCAACATTGATCATGCCAAGGTAGTATGAGAAAAACCAACCCTTTTCATCTTCGTCATAAAAACCAATAGATAAGTTCAATTTTTCTTATGATATACTATTCAAGTTATTATTTTTAGAAATAATCTTTAAAAGGCAAGGCACAAGAAGAGGCCAAGCTCCTTAAAACGGAATCAATATTTAACAAATTATATTTAGTAATTTTTAATTCATTGATGCTAAAATACGAACTTAAATTACCGCATAACGAGAGTTTCCAAAATGGAAATAACAAAAGGATTAAATCTACGAGCTCTGGAAATCTTTGTAACCGTGGTTGAGAAAGAAAGCATGTCAAAAGCTTCACAACAACTTGGCATGACACAATCCTCAATCTCTCAGCACATTACCCATCAAGAACAACTCTTTTCTACCCTATTGTTCGACAGATCAGTTCGCCCGATAATCCTTACTCCTGTGGGCCGGATATATTATGAACATGCCCTTCGAGTACTTGAAACCGTGACTGAGATGTGGGGAACCTTGCATAACATTGATACTGCCCCGCTGAAGAAGATCAGAATTGCTGTTATTGATACTCTTGCTGATACATTAATTCCTGAGCTAACTCATTGTGTTGGCGAATTATATCCCGAGGGAAGCGTTACCATTACAAGTGGGCAAACTGATGATCATAGAGAAGCACTGTTAAACAGAAAAACAGACATCATTATTACTATGGATCCCATGGATGATATTGATCAAATGGAACGCTATCCCTTGTATCAAGAGCCTTTCCTTTTGGTGTTCCCCAAAGATTTTCCATATGAAAAGAAAGCATTTGATCATCTAAAAGCAACATTGCCATTTATCAGGTACACGCCAAGACTTCCGATCAGCCGCTTAATAGAACAACACTTAAGACGGCTTCGTCTTAACCTTCGTCATCGTTATGAACTGGATACCACCCGCGCCATAATTCCCATGATTGCCGCCGGGCATGGCTGGACATTAACAACACCGTCAGGGTTACTGGACTGCCGACATTTATTGGACAATGTTAAATTGTCCCCCTTGCCTTTTACAAATCTTTACCGGACGATATCCCTTGTCGCACGTGAAAAAGAACTCGGAGACTTGCCGTTACAACTCTCGAAATTCAGTATTCAATATATACAAAGCAATAGAATATTAGGGATTACAAACGATTCAGACTGGATGCTGAGGAATACAACTTTTTACTGATGTAGCTTTTCCCCCAAATAAAGACAGATATCAGCCAGACATCAGGACGGATTGCCATATTTTTGAAGCGTTGTGTCCAATTGTTCTTCTGTAAAGGGTTTGGTGATCACACAATTCATACCGGCAGCCCTAAACTCTTTATGTCTTTCTTCGAAAGCTTCGGCCGTCAAACCAATGATTGGTAAATCTTTGGAGTTATTCGTCTTCCTGATAATATTAGAAGCTTCCATACCGTTCATCTCGGGCATGTGAACATCCATCAAGACAACATCAAAGTTCTGCTGTGTAACAGCATCAACAGCAAGCTGTCCGTTTTCAACGTGGACCACATCATGCCCGAATTTATTCAAGAAAGCTTTAGCAATAACCGCATTCATCATGTTGTCTTCTGCCAATAGAATCTGTAACTTTTTTCTTTGAATCTCAATGACATTGTCCGAAGCATTCTCCTTGCCCTGATCATTCTTTCCTTCCTTGACTGCAATTTCATCAGCATCAGGCAAAACAAAAGGAATAACGAGATGACAATGTGTCCCCACGCCTTCTTCACTGGTGATGATAATGGAACCGCCCATTAACTCAATGAGTTGCTTTACAATAGACAACCCCAAACCTGACCCGCCAAACTTCCGAGTGATGGATGTATCTTCCTGAGTAAAGGGATCAAAAATTGTTTCCAGCTTTTCGGACGATATACCTTTTCCTGAATCTTTAACACTCAACGCAATTACGCAATCAGCCCCATGGATAAAATTACTCGCACTACCTTGAAGTTCGTTCACACTCAAAGAAATCTCTCCTTCGGATGTAAATTTAAAGGCATTGCTCAGCAAGTTGAGTACAACCTGCTGTAAGCGTGTTCGATCACCAGCAACCCAAAACACGTCATCGATTTTCATATCAAGTGAAAAGGTCACACCAGTTTCTTTGGCATCTGAATTAAAAGGCAATACTGTGGCAGATATAGTTTCTGCAAGGTCAAATATCGCCATTTCCAATTCCATGCTACCTGCTTCAATCTTGCTCATATCAAGAACATTATTGACGATGTCCAGCAAGGATGAACCGGAAGAAAGTATCCCGGCAACTTTCTTGTTTTGATCTTTGCTCAGGGTAGTATCATTTAAAAGCTGTGCCATCCCCAGAATTCCATTCAAAGGAGTTCGAATCTCATGACTCATTGTTGCTAAAAAATTTGTCTTGGCCTCACTCGCCACTTCTGCTTTTCGGGCTATGATTTGAGCCTGTTTTTCTTTTTCGGATAAAAGTGCTGTTTTTATTCGCACCTGTTCAGCGGCAAATGCTTCTCGATTAACCAAAGCCTGAACCATGGCCATTAACATAACTGTCATGACCAAACCAGTAACAAGCACGTACCAGACGCTTAAATAACCCGGCATAAACATAGATGTACGTTTTTGCACGCTCAGGGACCACTTGCTTGTTTGAAATGGCAGTGGGATTTCATACCTTGGCTTTAAATCAGTTTCATAAAATGATGTTGCTATATCGGTAGAATTTAAAAAATTATTTGAGAATAATTTCTTTTCACTTCCCGGTACACTTACATCAATGATTTCCAGCCCCGTACTTGCACCAAGTGGATGCATAGCGAGAACGGAACCAATAATATGATCTAAACGGAAAACCCCCAGAATAAAGCCACGCAGAGCTTTATGGCGTCCCAGTAATGTTGTATGAGGAATATCAGATTCATAAACAGGTAACATCACAAGAACACCGTCAGCGCCCTGAGCTAACTTAATAGGCCCGACCGTAACTGTCTTGCCCGTATCTCTTGCAAGGAAAAGTCCGCGTCTTCTTGTTGTTTCAGAAGCAAGATCCAGCCCAAAGGCTTGCTGATTTTCTGGAAAAGGCTCAACGAAATAAACCGGATAGTATTCCTTGCGGTCTTTAGCACGAATAATGTGTCCGTCACGATCAAACTGTCGGAATTCAAAGTCAGAAAATCCGTAAAACCTTACGACATCTTCGGCCCCTCTTCGCTGATTGTGCAGTATCCTTGGTATCCATTCCAGCGCCTGTATGCCCTTTGCATCTTGTAACAACACATCAGTGAAGTGCGTAAAGTTATCACGGGTTACATTATCCGCAGTATCAAAATAAGCCTTGAGGCCGACAAGCTTGTTATAATTCTCAAGAACAGAGGCAGAAATCGCGTCTTTTAGTACTGTTGTATTCGCCTGTAATTCCTGTTGTTCATGCTCTCTATAATTTTGAAACACCATAAAAGCAGAAGTAAATGACAATCCACCCCCGATAAACAGGACTATTAATAATGTTCTATACCGTCCAATGTTCACGCACAAACTCACAACCATGAATAGCAGCAACAATCCTACACGATTAAAGGTAAACAAATTCTATTCAAAAGATCAAATTAATTTACACACAAATTATATGTGAATACCTGGTATTCACATATTGAATTGTTAAATAACTTGAAAGCGATATTCAATTAGTACATATCAGCGGTAATCAAATCTTGTTTAGCTAATAAAAAGTGAAGTATTATGAGTTACATAAATATCAAAAACATTCTTGCAGCTGCGACTTTTGCCGCAACGACATTCGGTCTCTCATTTACTGCTGCCAATGCAGAAAACGAAGAAAAACTGTTATCAACCATCAAAGATCGCGGCACGATCTTGATCGGATTGGAAGCGACTTATCCTCCTTTTAACTATCAAGACGAAAATGGCGAGCTTGTTGGCTTTGAAGTTGATGTCGCCAAAGCTGTCGCAGAACGTATTGGCGTCAATGCAGAGTTCGTTCCAACCAAATGGGATGGCATGCTTGCCGGACTGGAAACCGAGCGCTTTGATATTATCGCCAATCAGGTGACAATCACTGAAGAACGCCAAAAGAAATATGACTTCACGCGACCCTATACTGTATCAGGTATTCAGGTCATCACCCGCGAAGACAAACAAGCCGATTTCAATAGCCCAGCAGATCTTTCCGGTAAAACTATTGGTGTTGGTTTGGGTAGTAACTACGAAGAGTGGTTAACTCAGAACGTACCCGAAGCAAATGTTTCTACCTATGACGACAATGCTACAAAATTACAGGACCTTCTGGTTGGGCGTCTTGATGCATTTCTGAATGATCGTTTGGCTGCAACCTATCTGCTTGAAAATTCTGGTGGCCGCATTGTTGCTGCTGGCGAACCATTTGACAAACAACGCATGGGTATAGCACTCCGCAAAGGTAACTCTGATCTTCTCGACGCTTTGAATAAAGCATTAGATGAACTACGCGCAGATGGTACACTCGCAAAGATTTCCCAGAAATGGTTCAAATTAGACGCAACAAAATAAACAGATAAGCTAACCCAGATTTAATCCGATACCGCTGACGCCTAGCCAAATAAAATGGTAAATTCATGGATGCAATAATCGACCTTATCCTGAAATCAGTTCCTTTCTTGATGAAAGGAACTGCCTTTACCGTAGGCCTCAGCCTTGGGTCAATGATCCTCGGGTTAAGTCTGGGATTTCTTATCGCGTTCATGCATCTCTCTCCAGCAAGGTTCATTCGTTGGCCAGCGATGTTCTTTGTTTCCTTTATTCGGGGAACGCCACTTATCGTACAGCTTTTCCTCATCTATTACGGATTACCTGAATTTGGCATCCGACTGGACCCAATTCCTGCAGCTCTGCTCGGCCTTAGCTTGAATGTAGGTGGGTATACCGGGGAAATTTTACGAGGCGCCATCCAGTCCGTTGATAAAAACCACTGGGAAGCTGCCTATTCCATTGGCATGACCCCGGCACAGGCAATGAGGCGGTCCATCTTGCCACAAGCAATCCGTGTTGCCTTACCTGCCCTTGGCAACACATTCCTCAGCCTTATAAAAGATACTGCGATTGCTGCAACAATTCAGGTACCAGAGCTATTCCGTCAGGCACAGCTCATTTCAGCCCGGACTTACGAAGTCTTCGCAATGTATCTTAGTGCAGCCGCCATATACTGGATCCTCTGTATCATTCTCTCCAGACTGCAAAGCAAAATGGAACAACGATCAAACCGTCACTTGAGAGCAAACTAAGATGGACAATAACAACAAAGAAACAATGATTGCTGTCAAAGGTTTGCAAAAATCCTTTGAGAACAACCACGTCCTCTCTGACATTGATCTGAACGTACATAAGGGGGAAGTTCTGGCCATTATTGGACCTAGCGGTTCAGGCAAAACGACCTTATTACGCTGCCTGAACTTTTTGGAAACACCAAATAGTGGCAATATACGGATATCGGGCACAACGGTTGACGCATCACAAGACCTGAAGAAACAAAAAAAAACCATTCGTGCTTTAAGGAAGTCCGCTGGCTTTGTCTTCCAGAACTTTAACCTCTTTCCACACAGAACGGTTCTGGAAAATATTACCGAAGGCCCGGTTATTGTAAAAGGCGAAGAGCCCGGTTCCGCAGCAAAAAAAGCACGTAAACTTTTGAAAAAGGTTGGTCTGGCAAATAAGGAAGATGCCTATCCTTCTGCGTTATCAGGTGGTCAACAACAAAGAGTAGCCATTGCCCGCGCGCTTGCCATGGAACCGGATGTGATCCTTTTTGATGAACCGACATCAGCCCTGGATCCTGAATTGGTTGGCGAAGTTCTAAACGTCATGAAAGAACTCGCAACCGAAGAAAGAACCATGGTCATCGTGACCCATGAAATGGCCTTTGCCCGCGATGTCGCAGACCGCGTCATCTTCATGGCCGATGGTCAGATCGTCGAAGAAGCACCGGCTGAAGAGCTTTTTTCAGCCCCCAAACGCGAAAGAACCAAAAAGTTTCTTAAAAAGATACTCGAGAAACAATAGAACAAAGCTTTCACTGATTACTAATCAGAACCTTATATTGATCGGTCAGGATTAAATAAAAACCGCCACGCCTACTACGTATCATCAGTCGTCATGTGTCCATAACCTGAAATAACGGAAGCAAGCTGTTGTTCCGTAAAAGGTTTTGTGAGGATATCGTTCATGCCAGAATTTTTGAATTCCCGATGACGATCAGTAAAAGCTTCTGCGGTTACACCAATGATTGGCAGTACATCAGAACCTTTTGACTTACGAATAATAAACGTTGCCTCCATACCATCCATTTCTGGCATATGGATATCCATAAGCACCAAATCATACGCCTTATTTTCTATCGCATTTACGGCAAGTCGCCCATTCTCAACGTGCTCTACCTCATGACCAAATTTTTTGAGAAAAGCCTTCGCAATAACGGCATTTACCATATTATCTTCTGCTAATAATATTTGCAGCTTTTCATCATGAACGTTCTCGACAGACTTGGATTTGTCCTTATAACTCTCCGCTTCTTCTTTCGTAGGGAACTCAAAAGGTATCAACAATTTGAATTTGGTTCCCGCCCCCTCCTCACTGATAACAGATATACTCCCGCCCATAGATCCAGTAAACTCTTAACAATTGAGAGACCAAGGCCTGAACCGCCAAATTTACGTGTAATAGACGTATCTTCTTGAGTAAAGGGATCAAAAATCGTTGCCACTCTATCCGCTGCAATGCCTTTTCCTGTATCTTCTACAAGTATTTTAACCGTACATGCCGCGTTCTCAACAACATCAACATCATCGGTTTCCAGCTGAGAAATAGATAATCGCACCTCCCCTTCCTTGGTAAACTTGAAAGCATTACTCATCAGGTTCAGTACAATCTGGTTCAATCGAGTTCGGTCCCCTTTAAGCAGGGTAGATTGATCCACATTGATATTAACAATAACCTCAATCGCCTCTGCAGTTCCCATAACCTCGAAAGGTGCAGTAACAGCCAACGCAAGCTCTCGTAGATTAAAAATCGTGGCCTCCAATTCCAGGTTACCAGTTTCAATCTTGCTCATATCCAGAACGTTATTAATTATCTCTTGCAAAGATTGCCCAGAAGACAGAATTATTTCTATTTTGTTCTGTTGATCGGTATTGAGCTGACTATTTTTCAATAACTGTGCCATACCAAGAACACCATTTAAGGGCGTTCTAATTTCGTGGCTCATTGTTGCCAAGAAATTTGATTTCGCTTTATTGGCCAGCTCAGCCTGTTCTTTCAACAGGCTTTCACGCTCGGCTAACGTCTGCATTTCATTTCGAGAAACTGTAATTTTGGACAGGTTATCAGCCATTCTGTTGATCGACGTTGATAACCCACCAATTTCATCCTTCCCCTCGTACTCAAACCGCTTAGAAAAATCACCTCTCCCGATTAGTTCTGCTACTCCAGATAATTCATTCAAAGGGCGTGTTAGTTTAGAAGCAAAAACAAAAGCGGCAAAAACGCTTAAAATTAAAGCAGGTATAAGCACAATAATCTGGTTACGAAGTGATGTTTCCAAGGAAAGATTGAATTTATCCTGATCGACACCAAAGATGACATACCCCAAGTTTACTTTGTCTGTAAGGATCACCGGCCCCGCAATCCATAAATATTCATCGTCTTCAGCCGAGATTTCCCTTTTTTCAGAAAGCAACTTTGTAATCAGTGGTATATGTTCTGGAATCTTGTTCCGTAAATCATTCCCTCGCAACCCATTGGTTAGCACGCGTCCCTCTTTATCCAGGGCAAGAATAATATCAACATCACCGTGTTGCAGGTTGGCTGAAATAATGGAGCGAAGTTCTCGGATATCCAGCGTGTAGATTGAATTTTCAACAGCAAGTATGGTTCGCTGCAGTAGATTTGAGAGCCTTGTCAAGCTTGCTTCTTTACTTGATACTTTTACCTTGTAATAGGTAATAGAAAAAAGAGCGAGCGCAATGGATACAACCAATGTGGTCGCAAACAGGATTATTTTGTTTTTAAGCCCGAACTTCATTCTCCTGTCCTATTGCCCAGCACTTTGATTAATGGACACATCCCCTAAAAAAGGTTCCAGTCTTTTAATCTCCTGTAGTAAATCATCCGGAATTTCATCAAACTTTGTGGTTCTCTCAAAACGATTTAGAACTTCAGCACCTTCCTTATCTTCATGAGCAGTCTTCAACACTTGCCTGATACGCTTAATTAAATTCTCTTCAAGTCCAGAACGATGAACGACAACATGATAAGGCACATAAGCCGTTGTATGTAAAACCCTCATGGGTATCAATACGCTCTGAACGTATTCCAGATAATCATCCTCTGACATTGCTGCCGCAGCAACCAGATCACGTTCAAGCCACACCATTTGAGTTTCACTATCATAAGCCATGATAAACCCTATCTCTTCAGCGACAGGAAAAGAGCTCAGGCGTTCCAACTGATGAAGTTGATTTTGAGATTGTAATATTGCCAGAGCCGGAAGAACGTAACCAGATGTAGAAAAGGGTTCTTCAAAAGCGATAATCTTCCCGCGCAAGTCACTGATCTGTTGAATATCGCTACTTTCTGCAACGAAAATTACACTTCGATATTTAGCCCGCCCTTTCTTCCAACGTCGAAGCATGAATTGGGATCCAGACAATTTGTTGATAATCGAAGCTGTTATCGAACTATCAATAAAAAGATCTATTTCCTGCTGCTTCAACATCCCAACCATTTGTTTAATATCAGGCGCAATTACGACTTGGACTTCGTCAACACCATCATCGATCAGTTTCTCGGCAAGGAAATTTGCAAAGGGTGCGAAAGTTTTAATATCACCAACAGGTTCTGAACTAATCGTTCCAATCGTAAGGGTATCACTTTGCACCGTATGGGTGAGACCAAAAAACATTGCCAGTAAAACGAAAGTAAAACGGCAATAAGTTTGCATCCATAAATTTATCAAATTCAATCTCCGCCACGAAACAATGTCTCAACCATGAGTTAAAACTATTAAATTATAATTGAGAAAAGCGAGTTAGAGATAAACTTTATTTAGATTTCCACTGAAATTACTGCCCCATAAGTAAAACACTGATAAGGATAAATAAGCGAAACAATCATCATTATGCCTTAAATGATCTTTGCCCGTGACATTGCAAACCACGTTATTTTTATGGCTAATGGCCAAGTTGTAGTAGAAGCCCCAGCTGAAGCGCTTTTTCAATATCAAAACCGCGAAAGAGCCAAGGAATTTCTGAAGAAATATTCGAAAAACAGTAGTTCACGTATAGACACTTTATAAATACCTTCAATCCAAAGCTTTGTATTCACTGGCAAGAATTGCGTATAGTACTTCATCCCACCATGTACCATCTGGCCTTGGAATACACTGTAAAAAAAGGCCTTCTCTGCGCATACCAATCTTTTCCATAACGCGCCAAGACGCTTGGTTTTCTGGCTGTGCCATTGCCACGATCCTTTGAAGTTGCATTTCTTCAAATCCAATTTTTATCAACGAATTAGCAGCTTCGCTCGCATAGCCCTTCCCTTGGAATTCAGGCAAGATGAGCCATCCCATCTCCCAAGTTCTCTCCACGAACCAGAGATGAAAGGTCATTTCACCAATAATTTTCCCCGTAATTTTATCTTCAACAACAAAATCTTTTGTATCAGGACCTGAGCTAATTCGCACATACTCTTCATGCTCTTTATCGCTATACACACCGGATATAAGCCATTTTCGTAACTCAGCATCCTGGCTCATCTGTCTCGTTGTTTCGAGATCAGTGTGACGATACTGACGAATACGTAATCTTGAGGTCTCAAGCGGCAACAGATCTAAAAAAGAGGTGGTCATAAATCTATTTTCTACGCAATAGAAAGGAATAAAGAAGGCATTAGATAACAAATCGTTACGCTCTATTCCAGAATATTTCAATTACACTTCTTGGGGTAACTTCTGCTGTTCAATACTTTGCTGAAGCCCTGAACTGTAGGCATACCAAGCGATTAAATGAGACAAAAGCTGAACAGCACACAAAGTTCCGATGCCGCATGAGGAGCAAAAGAACTGATAACCCAGAGAGCATTACATTAGAAGTCACAGACAAAGCCCAACTTTAAATGCTTCCCCCACTATAGAGCACAACAATGTTTCAGGAGCACCACGAAATAAATATCGCTAATGACTGTCATCACAAATTTTCATTTAAAATATCACACCTCTTTCCTATATCATTGTATAATACGAATTCTGGATAGACACATTCCCGGTTACTATCCAAGAAAAGGAACAAAGAAATGGCCTATGTAGCAGAGCAAGCTGACACAACAGATCTCATCTGGTCCTATATTCGTAAAGAAGCCAATGAAATGCTCGCCAAAGAACCTGTGCTATCAGGGTTCCTGCAATCTTCCATGCTCAATCATAACAATCTGGAAGATGCAATTAGCTACATGCTTTCAGAAAAACTGGGCAATAATTCGGTTCCGGCTCGACTTCTAGGCCAAGTGTTTGAGGATGCTTTCTCTGCAGACCCTAGCATAGCGCAATCTATCAGATCAGATATTGTTGCCGTTTTTGAAAGAGATCCCGCCTGCACATCCCATCTGGAACCTTTACTATACTTCAAAGGTTTCCATGCCTTACAGTGCTACAGATTAAGTCATTGGTTATGGAACAATGACCGACAGGCTCTCGCACTATTCTTGCAAAACCGGATCTCTGAAGTTTTTGGCCTCGACATCCACCCGGCGGCCCAAATTGGCAAAGGCATCATGATTGACCACGGTACAGGCGTTGTTATAGGTGAGACCACGGTTGTTGAAGACAACGTTTCTCTGCTGCAAAATGTAACGCTTGGCGGTACGGGCAAAGGCACTGGAGATCGGCATCCTAAAATTCGTCAAGGGGCGCTTATTTGCGCCGGGGCAAAGATACTTGGCAATATTGAAATTGGTGAGTGTGCCAAGGTCGGTGCAACATCGGTTGTACTGGAAGATGTCCCGGCGCATTGCACCGCAGTCGGTGTTCCCGCAAAAGTCGTCGGAAGTTGCTGCCCTCAGCCCGCCCGTGAGATGGACCAGAGCCTACCCAAAATTGACTGACCTTGCTCAATGTTAACTAATAAAAACAGATAATCTCGACCACAACATCCAGCATTGATTTTCCAACATTCAACAGCACAAATTCTGTTGCTTCTCGAACACTAGATCAAAAACGCTCTGCGCCTATTGCTGCCTTGTGGGTTTCCATTGCTCTGTCTGCTCTTGTTGGCAATATGACTTTCTCATCGCACTGATAAATACGGCAAAAGAAGACGCTCAAGTAAAAGCAATCTAGGAAGGTACCATCACCCCCGCCCATGCCGCTCTGCCTCGGGTTCAACATCACATCGGCAGCAAGATCTCATGCGAATTGTTAAAGTGAAATAAAGGCCTTACACATTATGATCAAACTCCACATTTCAAAGGGCCTTCCATTTCACTTATTTTGTAATCTTCACATAATACATCCAGCACAACATCTCCCTCAATATGTAGCCAATAAGCTTTTTTGTTTTGGATATTAGGCCTCCCATCCTTCATCAATCGATAATTCAGTTTTTCCAAAAGGGTATAATCAGTACCCTTTACTTCAGTAATATTGGCTTCAGTTATTAAATAAGTACCATCTTCATCTGGATAACGTGCTAATGTAAACAACATAAGCTTATCAGTTCGAATTTTAACTCCTGATCGTTCTGTGATCCAAAAATTCAAAACCAACAGGTTTAAGTCTTCACTTTCCAAAAGCACTTCATATAGCTGACCATTACAATCCGTAATCGTCTCCAATAAATCCATTTGCTTAATCAATAATAAGTACTCCTCAGTATTATGACTATCTCCAAGTCCAATTCTCTTTCCCTCTTGATCAAGAGGTGGCGCCCCCCGATGTACCAGTAATGCGATTTCCGCCAGCTTTTGACCTAACTCTTCAAGGTCATCAAACCTCCTCCGGCGCTGCATAAGCATAGGTATTCACGCCTCCCGCCAATCCAATGGGGTTGACCTGTGGTAGGATCGTAGTCGCGGCTGTATTTGTAATAGAGAGGATAGGTCAGATTTAATCCACTGCCGCGTCCGGCTTCTTCGTCTACGTATTGGCAGAGCATGCGAGGATTCATTACCGCAGAAGCAAGGATAGATTTCTCAGTCCCATAGTACTTTAACGTCTTATCTAAGACATCCTACCCAATTAAATTTCTACTTTTAATTATGGGATGTGATTTTTAAATATTCTACTCTAGCTTTTTTCAATTCTTGAAAGTAGCTATCAATGTCTATGATATACTGGCATTGCTTAAAATCATCATTTGCTGAAAATTCATACTTTCCATCAGCCAATCCCATAAGCCCATCCGTAATTTCCTGCCCTCTCAGGACCCAAGCAATCCCATGAGAGCTTCTATAATTAAATATTTTATCATCCAATTCGTCCTCTTCTACAGTTCCTTTTACGTTCTCTCCTAACTCATCATAACGTTGAATCTGTAACTCATAAAACTTATCAATTGAATCTACTATCGATAAATTTGGAACTATAGGAACAGGAGAAACCTCATTACGTATGTTCTTTTCATAGCCAATTAGTTGATCCAACTCATTAACACTATCTAAAACACATTCCAAAAGAGTATCAGGATCTTTGTTATCATTAAAAATCACTTGCACTACCATACGAACTGATTTTTCTTGATCGAGGCTGTTTTTTACAAGAGAAATTTTAATTTTATTCACTTAAGTATTTTTCCTACTTTTAGAATTCTTTATCCTGTCTCTTAGTTTACGTAATACTGATTCAAGTGCTTTAGTTCCTCCCACCGGGAAACCATGATATGCATTTTAAAGAGGTATCCCACAGGATACAGGAAATCTATTACGCATCATTTTATACAAAACATGCCACATCAACCTTGCTATCGGCAACCGCCGTTCTGGACTCGCAAGACAGGAATAATATCAGATAAACTTTTTGAACATCTTGGTTTGATCAAAAAGTTCCTCCAGGGTTTTCATCCTGCTCTTTGTTTCATCCCAGGTTTGTGCCTGCACGCCTGCAATAACCGCTTCGACCAAGAACAGTGTGACCACAAGTGAATCCCAGGCAGATGGTACTTCGATCCGGGTATTCAAACTATAAGTGGCCAACTTCGCAGCCGGTGACCCCCATTGATCGGTAAAGAGTATCAACGTAACGCCACGAGATTTGGCGACTTCGGCCAAACGGAGAATATCGTGCTCGTAACGCCTGATATCAAAAGCAACGAGTACATCACCTTCATTCATATTCAAGACATAATGCGCCCAGGTATTAGAGTTCGGAGCAACGAGTGTTACGCCAGAACGCATCACCTGCATATGGGTGAAAAAGTTATCTGCCATAGAACGGGTAATCCGCCCGCCGACCACATGGATTTCACGCTTAAGATCTGACAGCAAATCAACAACGGCATTAAACTCTTCGGGATCAATCTGTTTTAACGTCTGCCGCATATTTTCAGAAACGGCATCCGCAAAACGATTAAGGATATGTGTATCCGGCGCACTTTCAGACCACAAATCATGCTTGGCAATGGGGCTTGATATCGTGGCCTTTAGCTCGGTGTGTAGTTGCGCCTGCATTTGAGGGAAACCACCAAAGCCAAGCTTCTTCGCCATTCGAGCCACCGTTGGTGTCGAAACACCGGAACTCTCGGAAACAGCAGTAATACTGCCCAGACCAGAAACCGGATAATCTTCTAGTATGGCGTTTGCCAGCTGTCTTTCTGCACGGGTTAAGCTGTCAAATTTCTTTCGAATTCGTTCCGCAACAGTCAGATTCTGATTTGTACCCATTTTCAGCTTCTATTCCACCCGTGGCTTTATCGGCACCCTGTAATTATACCAATAGATTGATAATCAATACCTACTTTAAACACAAATGAAGAAAATTCTCCACATGTAATTCTTCTGAAATAATATTTTCAGAAAATATCTTGACTTATTTTGCAATTCTGAAAATATAATTTCAAAATAAATTATAAAAAAATAAAATATAAGAATACCTGGGGTAAGGTTCTTGTCGAACGAGTTATTAAATTCCGTTGATAATTCTTCACCTGAAAGCGTGGTTAAAACAACCAACCTTTCAGGCCGTGGAGACTATGTAATTATCTGCGAGCATGCCTCTAACCATATTCCTGATGAATACAACAAGCTTGGTCTTAGTGACGATGCCATACTGCAGCATATTGCATGGGACCCTGGCGCACTTGCTGTTGCACAACAGCTTTCAAAACAACTGGACGCTCCGCTTGTAGAACAATGTATATCAAGACTGGTATATGACTGTAATCGCCCACCCGAAGCGTGGAATGCAATGCCCTTTCAAAGTGAAGTCTTTGAAATTCCAGGCAACGTAAATCTTGGTGAAGAAGAGCGCGACAACAGAATAAACAAAATTTACAAGCCCTTTAAAGACGCTGTAACAGCATGTCTCGATCACAAAACAACTGAGACACATAAACCTGTAGTCATAACGGTTCACTCGTTCACCCCAGTGTACAAAGGGCAAAAAAGAGACGTTGAAATTGGATTTTTACATGACAAAGACGATCGTTTTGCGGGCCAGCTTATAAAATCCTTTGCGTCAGAAACAACCGAGTATGACTTAAGGCTGAATGAGCCTTATGCTCCCGTTGATGGCGTCACACACACCCTGACAGAACATGCTCTTCCACGCGGATTAATGAATGTCATGCTGGAAATCAGGAATGATCTGATTTCTGATCAAGATACACAAAAACATATAGTATCCTTACTGGTCAAAGCTATCGGGAAAGCAAAAGAAGCTCTGGATAAACAACAAAACCAATCAACTTCTGCAACGAAACAAACGAGCCTGGGAAACTGAAATGCCCAATATAATAAAGTCCTACGTCAGAGGGGTAGATACATTGAACCGGTTTACAGGGCTGGTTACGATGCATCTCATCTTCGTCATGATCGGGCTGCTTCTCTATTCCTCAATTTCCAGAACACTGTTCGATACACCAATCAATTCAGTCGTGACGATATCTCAATTTCTTATGTCTGCGTATTATCTTCTTGGTGGTGGTTTTTCCATGCAGGAAGATGCTCACGTTCGCATGGACCTCTTCTACAGTAGCTGGTCTAAAAAGGGAAAAGCCAAGGCAGATGTCCTGACCTCTGTTTTCCTGATCTTTTATCTCGTGGTTCTCCTGATCGGTGCCATATCCAGTACAATGTACACCATCGAAGTTGGTCAAAAGACCCGGACACTGGTTCCCTACCCACTGACACCTATTAAAGTTCTCATGACTCTTGGTGTGTTTCTTATGCTTCTACAAGCAACTGCAACTTTCTTTAAAGATCTGGCCAAAGCCAGAGGAGTGACGCTGTAATGAGTTATGAAATGATCGCATTACTGATGTTCTCAACCATGATGGTCATGATGCTAACTGGCCAGCGTGTTTTCGGGGCTATCGGTTTTGTTGCCGCAGTTGCAGCACTCTTTCTATGGGGCGAAGGCGGTGTAGAAATGCCGTTTACGGCAGCCTCAAAACTAATGAGTTGGTATCCTCTGCTCACACTGCCTCTTTTTGTATTCATGGGCTATATGCTTTCTGAATCTGGGATCGCCAGTGACCTCTATAAAATGTTCCACGTCTGGATGGGGCCTCTTCACGGTGGTTTGGCTATTGGAACCATCTGCCTTATGGTTCTCATTTCTGCAATGAACGGTCTATCTGTCGCCGGGATGGCAATCGGCGCTACCATTGCATTGCCTGAAATGCTACGGCGCGGCTATGACAAGGTCATGGTGACTGGTGTTATTCAAGCAGGAAGCTCACTCGGTATTTTGGTACCGCCAAGTGTTGTTCTTGTTCTCTACGGTATGATCGCACGTCAACCTGTCAGTGATCTATGGCTAGCTGGTGCTATTCCGGGCCTGATGCTGGCGGCAATGTTTGTGATCTACATCGTTGTCAGATGCCGTTTACAGCCTGAACTTGGCCCCGTGCTGCCAAAAGAAGAACGACAGATGCCCTTGGGCGAAAAGATCGCATTGCTAAAAGCTGGTATCTTGCCGCTATTGATTTTTGTTTTCATGACGGGTTTCTTTGTTGCGGGCATCACCAGCCTTGTTGAAAGTTCAGCAGTCGGTGCAACAGCAGCAATGCTCGCAGCACTCTTTAGGAAGCGACTGACTTTCAAAGTTCTGGAAACCACGATCAGACAAACGCTGGGTATCAGCTGTATGTTTATGTGGATTATTCTGGCCGCGCTTGCTTTTGGCGCAGTCTTTGACGGACTTGGCGCAGTAAGAGCAATCGAAAATCTCTTCCTTGAAAAATGGGGTCTAAGCCCGTGGGAGATCCTTATCCTGATGCAGCTTTCCTATATCGTTATGGGAATGTTCCTGGATGATACTGCCATGCTGGTGATTGTTGCCCCACTCTACATTCCACTAGTTATTGCCCTCGGCTTTAACCCAATCTGGTATGGCGTGCTCTATACCATCACAGTTCAGGTTGCCTATATGACACCGCCTTTCGGCTACAACCTCTTTTTGATGAAGGCCATGGCGCCACCTGAAATTTCACTAGTCGATATCTATCGCTCGGTGATCCCTTTTGTCCTGATCATGATTTTCGCATTAGTGATTGTTATGTCATTCCCTGAAATTGCTCTTTGGTTACCTCAGTATTTCAAAGGCTAGCAAAGCGGGATGATGAAAAATATGATTTTTGACAGGAGGTTAGATAAATAAAAAGTGAAGACCAAACTACACGAATAAAGTGAAAGAGCTTAAACCGCCCGAACCTTTCTCGGGATATTAATAAGTTTAAACAGGGAGTATCTATACGATGACGAATAGACGCGATTTTCTTAAAAAAGCTGGTTTGGCAACCGTTGGTGCCGCTGGCGCATCCGCTTTGGCAGCACCTGCTGTCCACGCGCAATCTACCATCAAATGGCGCCTGCAAACCTATGCGGGTCCTGCACTGGGTGAGCACGTAATCAAACCTGCTATTGATGCTTTTAACAAAGCAGCAAACGGTGAAATGGTTATCGAGCTGTTTTATGCGGATCAGTTGGTTCCGACTGGTGAACTCTTCCGTGCCATGCAAAAAGGTACAATTGATGCAGTACAGAGTGATGACGATTCAATCGCTGCACCAGTAGATGTATCAGTCTTTGGTGGATATTTCCCATTTGGCACACGTTACAGCCTTGATGTACCAGTTCTTTTCAACCAGTACGGTCTGAATGAAATCTGGGAAGAAGCCTATGACGAAGTTGACGGTGTTAAATGGTTGTCTGCTGGTGCATGGGATCCATGTCACTTCGCAACAAAAGACCCGATCCGTAGCCTTGCAGACCTGAAAGGCAAACGCGTATTCACCTTCCCGACTGCTGGTCGCTTCCTGTCCCGTTTTGGTGTTGTTCCTGTAACTCTGCCTTGGGAAGATATCGAAGTTGCCATGCAGACTGGCGAACTCGACGGTATCGCCTGGTCCGGTATTACCGAAGATTATACTGTCGGTTGGGCTGACGTAACAAACTACTTCCTCACCAACAACATTTCTGGTGCCTGGTGTGGTTCTTTCTTTGCAAACGAAGACCGTTGGAATGAAGTGCCTGAGCACCTCAAAACGCTCTTCAAGCTTTGCATGGATAGCTCACACTACTACCGTCAGCACTGGTATTGGGGCGGCGAAGCACAGTTACGTACCGAAGGCACCAAGCTTGAGCTTACAACTATTCCTGATGAAGAGTGGGCAACTGTTGAAGCAGAAGCTTACAAGTTCTGGGACGAAATCGCAGAACAGAGCGAACGCTCCAAACGTGTTGTTGATATTCTTAAAAAATACGCAAAAACAATGGAAAAAGCTGGTAAACCTTACCGTTACGGCTAATTCTATATTTATTATGTCACAGCCCGGCAATCGGGCTGTGACACCTTTATACAACATCTTAAAACAAGAGTGTAACAATGTCCGGCAATCTTTCCTTTGAAGATCTGAAAAAAGCCGTCTCCAGCGGCGAGATTGATACCGTCCTTGTCTGTCAGGCCGACATGCAGGGTCGCCTAATGGGCAAAAGGTTTCATGCTGATTACTTCGTCAATGGTGGCCATAAAGAAACCCACAGCTGTAACTATCTTCTGGCAACAGATATGGAGATGGAAACCGTAGAGGGCTACAAATCCACCAGCTGGGAATCAGGTTATGGCGACTACACCATGAAACCGGATCTGAGCACTCTGCGTCGCGTTCCATGGCTCGAAGGCACAGCCTTTGTCATGTGCGATGTCCTTGATCACCACACGCATGAAGAAGTTCCCCATTCACCGCGTGCCATTCTCAAGAAACAGGTCGCACGCCTGGAAGCAATGGGGATGAAGGCCTATATGGCCTCTGAACTTGAATTTTTCCTCTTCGAAAACTCATTCGAAGAAGCCCAAAAAAATGGTTACCATTCTTTGGAAACGCTAGGGAAATACAACGAAGATTACCATATCTTCCAGACCACCAAAGAAGAAGATGTCATGCGCGCAATTCGGAATGGATTGCATGATGCAGGCATCGTTGTTGAATGCTCAAAAGGTGAAGCCTCTGCTGGTCAGGAAGAGATCAACGTCAAGTATGATAACGCCCTGATTTCAGCTGATAACCATGTTTTCATCAAAAATGGGTGCAAGGAAATTGCCTGGCAAAAAGGCAAGGCCCTCACCTTCCTTGCCAAATGGCATAACGATGCAGCTGGAAGCTCTTCCCATGTTCACCAGTCCCTCTGGTCTGCAGACGGAAAAGAAGCGCTCTTCCACGATCCTAAGGGCCAATACGGTATGTCAGAACTGATGCGCCAGTATGTTGCTGGTCTCTTGCACAATGCCAGTGACTTGACCTATTTTCTCGCCCCTTATATCAACTCTTACAAACGCTTTGCAGAAGGCACTTTTGCTCCGACTAAAGCAATCTGGAGTAAAGACAACCGCACGGCAGGCTATCGTTTGTGCGGCGAAGATACCAAAGCCATTCGTATTGAATGTCGCGTGGGCGGTTCTGACCTCAATCCATACCTTGCCATGGCAGCCCTTCTGGCCGCGGGCATTGATGGTATTGAAAACAAGCGTGAACTTGAAGCCGAATTCAAGGGTGATGCCTACGCATCTGAAAATGCACGCTCCATTCCGAACACCTTACGCGGCGCAGCGGAAGCCATGAATAACTCTGCCATGCTCCGTGCCGCGATGGGAGACGATGTCATCGACCATTACACCCGTGCTGCTGAATGGGAACAGGAAGAGTTTGATCGCCGCGTCACCGACTGGGAAGTCGCTCGTGGTTTCGAACGCGCATAAGAAAAAACCAAACACCTTTTAAGCGTCTGAGTAAGCCGTCTTCCTAAACAAATAAGCAAACCAGACGCAAAGCCCTCACTTTAATAGTGGGGGCTTTTTCTTTCACACATTATTTGCCTAAGTTAAGCAATATCAGCGAGGATATCTCTCTCGGTGTCGCTCAAAAGCGGGTTTTCAATATCCTTACGAAACCAAATGTAGAAACAGCTACCAAAACCGGAACGCGACCGAACTTCAATTTCCGCCTGAAAACGCTGTAAAATACCGTAACTGACAGAAAGCCCAAGTCCCGTACCACTATTGGAACTGGTAAAAAAGGGATCAAAAATACGTGGTAAAACCTCTGGATTAATTCCGGATCCATTATCACGCACCACCAAAAGAACACCCTGATCTTTCCAATCTCTGGTCCGGATCGTAATGGTTCCGTTTTTATCCGTAGCGTTTGTTGCATTCACAATTAGATTAATCAGCACCTGTTGAAATTGCTGATGATTTCCGCCAACACTATGTTTCGCTTTCAAATCAAGCCTTAGGTCAACATCTTTTCGATCGAGGTCGTGTTGAACGAGTACTCGGGTATCTTCAACGACCTGATTAATATCCACCGCAATTGGGTGATTTTGGAAATCAGACGGCCTGGAATACTGTAAAAGATTATTGATGATAGAACGGATACGATATACCTGCTGAATAATTAGGCGCGTTTCCTGCTCTACACTGGCGGCATCTTCCCCAAGTTCTGCTGTCATTAAATCCATGTTGCCAAGAATAACCGCAGTTGGATTATTTATTTCATGTGCAATACCCGCTGTTAGCTCCCCTATAGCAGCCAGTTTCTCTTTGGCTATTAACTGCTCTCGGGTTCGTTCAAGCAGTTTGATATTTCGTTCCAATGCTTTTGTGCGCTGTTGAAGCTCTGATGTTCTTTGATCAACCTTACGTTCTAATTCATCAGCACCTTCTTGAATTTGATCTCGTTGATATTGAAGCTGATCCAGCAAAGCATCAAATTGATTGGCAAGAGTTGCAACTTCATCTTTTGCTTTAATCCACCCTATACGGAGATCATCGCCTTTTTGTACACGCGAGATCACATTTGCCATCGCCTCTATCGGTTTAAAAATAGAGCGAGCAACCAACATTGCACCGACGACACAAAATAACGTTACAGCCACAAAAAGAAGAAGCAGCTTAAACAAGCCTTCGAGATAAACATCGATAAATGGTGCCTCCAGAAAGCCCGCATAGAGCATCCCAACCCTTTGACCGTTAATATCTGTAATCGGCTCGTAGGCTGAAATATACCATTCACTAACAACAAAAGCCCGATCAATCCAACTCTCTCCCCTATCCAGAACCTTATGCCGAACCTCTTCTGAAACACGAGTTCCTAGCGCACGTTTTGTTGGGGACTGCAAAAGCCGGGGAACATTTGTGTTAATACGAACATCTTCCAGAAAAACCGTAATAGTTCCCAGGCTATCATCCGCAAGACTTCCCGTGCTGTAGACGATGTCTCGCAAACGATCGACAAATGCGAAATCTTTATTCACCAAAACACCACCAACAAGCAATGCTTCTACTTTGCCACTCTTATCACGAATTGGATAATAGCTATGTATTACCATACCGCGATCCTCAAATGTTCGGTCTGTTGGTTTCGCGCGAGGGGTCGGGGTCAAAGGCAAATATACTTTTTCAGGTAACTCCACATCAATAATACCGAGTTCGTCTGAGCTAAAGATTTCTATGCCCGTAGACGGTCCATTTAATAACGACCTTTCAAGAAGAGAACTTTTTTTGAATTCACATTGACTATCATCCCAATAATCACAACCTCGTGCATTAGCCAGATAAAGAAAATCAAATCCTTCCTGATATTTAAATTCCTCTAAAAGCGGGTTTATCGTTTCTGTCTTTCTCTGATCCGATAACTGTGCTTCCAAGGCAGTACGAAACGAATGGGATTCAGCTATTAAAGATAATTTTGCCAGATATCCTTTTTGCGCCCGTAAAAAGGATTCATGTGCAACGGACAGGTCACCGTTAACTTTCATCAAAAGTTGACGATAGCTGATCTCGTTACTCCAAATGTACGCCATACCAATAACTGTAGGCATCACAATTAAAACAGGCATAAGCACAAGGAGTAACACCTTATATCGCAAGCTTTGCGTTATAAGTGCGTACAGCCGCCTAAACACTTTTCAGCCCTTCATTTTCAAGCTTTTGCCAGAATTGAATTTTCCGTGTCAAAGTCTTCCGGGATACACCTAATTTTTCAGCGGCTTGTGTTTTGTTACCTGCCGACAGAGCAAGAACTTTCTCTATATGGTCCCTCTCGATTGTTTCCAAGTTCCAATGAGCAGGATAGCCCAGAGCATTTCCACTTTGCTCATCTTTTGCACTCAACATATCTTTCGGGAACACGCCAAGTAACAAACATCTTTCAACAAGGTTTTTAAGTTCTCTGACATTACCAGGCCAGCTATGCGTCTCCAACTCAAGCCAGTCAGCCTGATCAAAAGGAATGGTCTGCATTCCAAGTTGTCGCGCCAGCATTTGCGAAAAGTGTTGGACCAACGGCACAATGTCTTCCCTTCGATCTCTGAGAGGTGGTATCGCCAATTTGACAACATTTAATCGATAAAAAAGATCTTCGCGAAACATTCCATCGACCTTGGCCTGCTCTAAATTTCGGTTTGTCGCAGCAACAATACGTACATCAACAGAAATTTCCCTCTCACTTCCAACCGGGCGAATAGATTTTTCTTCAAGAGCTCTTAAAAGTTTGGCCTGCATAAGTAATGGCATTTCAGATATCTCATCTAAAAATAACGTGCCGCCATCCGCATAGGAAAACAGTCCATCACGAGCTTTTTGTGCCCCGGTGAATGCGCCCTTCAAATGCCCAAAGAGTTCGGACTCAATCAACTCTGGCGAAATAGCTCCGCAATTTACAGGAACAAAGGGACCTTTTCGGCCACTTTCCTTGTGAATTGCACTAGCAACCAATTCTTTTCCGGTTCCTGTTTCTCCTTCTACCAAAACAACAGAAGGTGTTGGAGCTACACGGGTAATCATTTGGCATAATTGCAAAAACAGATTGCTATGGCCAATCATACCTTCAGGGGAATAGAGATTATCTATCCGTCGTTGCAGGACAAAGTTTTCTCGCATAAGCCGACGTTTTTCAACGCACCTTTTCACCGTAGAAATCATTTGTTCCAGACGAAATGGCTTCAAAATAAAATCTGATGCCCCCAGACGTAATGCCTCGATTGCTTTATCAACATCCGCAAAGGCAGTCATGAAAATCACATCAGACTGCCAATCTTGTTCAACGAAATTTTTAAGCCAATCAACACCGGAACAACCTGGCAGACAAATATCAACAATGAAAAGATCAAAATGATGTTGCTGCCTAAGCTCTTCAGCCTCTTCAGCAGAGGAAGCAACAATCACATGGCTGTACGCTTTCCGAAGAGATCGTTCCAGAAAGTCTCGGATACCAGCTTCGTCATCAACGATGAGTATAGAATATGTCGTTTTTTCTATTTCTTTCTTCTTTTCACTATTACGATAAACAGAATATTCAGTATCTAGATTTTCGACTGCATCTTTCTCATGAATTGAACACATCGCCATATGATCCCCTGTGTAATTTTAGACCATATTTAACGGTATCTATAAACGTACCAATCAGTCTAATTACTTTATTTTTAGCGGCTTTTCAGCTCTTTGTCATCTTCAGCCCTGTTGGACAGAGCAAAACACTATCGCATCTGATTATCTATCAAAATCATTATTTGGGACAAAATGTCTCAATCATTAATTTATTAGCATCAAAAAGTCCCATATTCAAAAATCACGCTCTCTTCAGCAATAAGTTGAAAGTGGCTCAAATAGTCCCTTTGATCCGCATTTACAATGTTTGGCACAACACTTGCGCTTGGGTGCGAAGATCTAGCGACAATCAATTCCTATAATTCTGTTGCGAGATTCATAAACAGGGAGACTGCTTCGCCAAGAATCCGACATCAATCGAAGCAGCTAATAATATATCGATATGAGGAGATCTCTACCATGTCCGGTTTCAAGGCCATGTTAAGTAAAGAGCGAATAATCGCTACGCCCGGGTTTAATCGCTGGCTTGTTCCCCCCGCATCTATTGCGATTCATCTTTGTATAGGATCCGTTTATGCTTGGAGTATTTTTAATGCACCATTGGTTAAAGAATATGGCGTGGTAACAGGAGCTGCTGATGATTGGAGCCTGAGTTCAGTTGTCTGGATTTTTTCAACAGCTATCGTCTTTCTCGGGTTAGCTGCTGCAATTGGCGGTAAATGGCTGGAACGTGTTGGTCCTCGCGCCGTAGGCGTACTCGCAGCCTGTTGTTGGGGAGGTGGTTTCCTGATTGGTGGCTTGGGTATTTCCACACACCAGCTCTGGTTGATTTATCTCGGCTATGGCGCCATTGGCGGTGTTGGTCTTGGCCTCGCTTATGTTTCACCGGTCAGTACTCTAATACGCTGGTTCCCGGACCGTCGTGGCATGGCTACTGGAATGGCAATTATGGGTTTCGGTGGTGGTGCTATGATTGGGGCTCCTCTTAAAACCTATCTCTTGGAATTATTTTATAAAGCACCGGATTATTTGGGCAAAGTTACAGACATTGATTTGATTACCCAGGGAGGACGCCGTTTTGCCGAAGTTGCAGGTAGCCAGGTAGAAGTGGTTGTAGCTTCTGTATCAGATATGGCTAAAACGCCTCTTGCTGGCCCCGAAGGTGTTTATGTAGTGGGAACTGGTGACACAGGCGTCGCTGGTGTGTTTCTGACACTCGGCATTGCCTATTTTGCAATTATGATGATCGCTGCCTTTTCGTACCGCATTCCTGCCCCAGGATGGAAACCGGAAGGATGGGTCGCTCCTTCTGCCAACGAATCAAACAAGCGTATGATAACGAACGACGATGTACACATTGATCAGGCAATCAAAACACCACAATTCTATCGTCTGTGGATTGTCCTATGCTTTAATGTAACAGCTGGTATTGGTGTCATTGGTGTCGCGAAAACAATGATGACAGAGATATTCGGATCGACACTTCCGGGTATTGTCGATGCCAGCTTTGCGGCGACCTATGTTCTGATGATTTCAGTATTCAACATGTGTGGCCGGTTTATCTGGGCTTCGATGTCAGATTTTATCGGGCGCAAAAACACCTATCACTGCTTTTTTGTCCTTGGAACGCTTTTATATATCTCAATCCCCTTTGTTGCGAACCAGGTTAGCGTAAACCCGGCCATTATGTGGCTTGTGCTGTTCTATGGGGCGACAATGGTGATCTTCACCATGTATGGCGGTGGATTTGCGACCATTCCTGCCTATCTCGCTGATGTTTTTGGCACCCTCCATGTTGGCGGAATCCACGGACGTTTGTTAACGGCTTGGAGCACAGCTGGTGTCCTAGGGCCTTTTGCCATTACTTACCTACGTCAGTTATCACTTGATAATGCTTTGATTGATCTTGCCGGAAAAGTTGATCCAGCTGCCTTCCAAGCCAAATTCGGGGCAAGTATGGATAAGTTGCAGGAACTGATTGCCGCCAAAACTGTCACAATTACAAAGCTCATGGAAATTGCGCCTGAAGGTACTGTTGATCCGACACCAAGTCTTTACAATACAACGATGTACGCAATGGCTGCTTTACTCGTAATCGCATTTTTCGCAAACCTTGGGGTTAAGCATGTTGAAGACAAACACCATGTCCACAACACACATCCTGAATTATCAAAGGAAGTGCAAAAAGCAGCATAAAGTAATCAAATAATAATGTCTCCGGCGAAGAAGAAGTTTCCCCTTCCCTGTCACGCCGGCCATCCTAACCCTTGGAGAACATCGAACATCTCCAGGGGTTCTTTTTTAACTTAATTAGCTTAATTTAGAAGAACACTGTTGTATTAAAACAATCATGAGCTTTGCTCTATCACTCTTGATCAGTTTTTTGAATCTTTGTATCCAGGAACCCATTCCAGAGGACGATCAGGTTTGCCGTTAAAAGTATAAGCGGTTAAACATTTATATGTCGCCGTTTTTAAATCGGAAGGTGTGTAAAGTTTTGAGCCGATGTACCTTATAAAATGCTTCAATGGGTTATTTTTTAAGATTTTTGAGTATCTATAAGAACGAGAACAAGCCCGTTTATAAACAGATTTCGACACATCGCGTCTTTCCGGCATTAACTCAAATGCCAAGGAATAAATTGCCATAACAGAGTCATAACGACTGCGCCTTATCTGGGAAGATAACCTGCCAGGAGCCTCATCAACCATCTGAGTTACATTGCCGCGGAAACGAACAATTTTATCTGTTATGGCAACAGCTCTTAATGCCATAGAATAATCTGGTGACATTAATCGGGTATCGGCACCAGAAAACGTCAAAAACAATCTTTTACTTAAAAGCATACAGCTGGAATTATGGGAAAAGTTTTTAATGAAGCGTTTAAGACAATCTTCTTGCGTCATGACAACATAATTATTCTCATCAACAACTTCGATCTGTGGAATTAACTCTTCATCTCTAGAGAAATAGCTATAACTGCCTATAACAAAATCAACGTTCTCCTGTTGAGCCACATTGTACATAACAGCGGTAGAATTTTTACAAACGATGTCATCACCGTCCAGGAGTCTGATCCATTCATATTTAGCTGCCTCAACACCAATATTCGTTGCTTTAGCTGCGCCTGAATTTTCTTGCTCCAGAATTTTCACATCTCCATTGAGCAAGCTTTTACCCTGGCGAATAACTTCGACAGAATTATCCGTTGAGCCATCATCCACAAAGATATATTCAACAGTATTATAAATACCGTCATTTTCAACACAAAGACTTTCAATAACATTGGCTATATATTCAGCCTTGTTATACACTGTTATTACATACGATATTCTCATGAAATATATCCGTAAGACTCAAAATTACCCGAAGTAGAACTACATATTTTTTTTAACCTTGTCACCCACGGTTATTCTTTATAAACCAAAGACGTCATCACGAAATATTCTATAGTTAAATAATAAACAACACACTTGTATTTCGTTTCGATGTTTGCCGTCTGTTTCAGTTTCTTAAGCTAAGGCCAATTTGAATGTGTGGAATTTTTGGACATACAAATCTTGACCAAGAGAGCATTGCTTCCTCACATGAGGCTCTTCATACGCTCACTCATCGTGGCCCCGATAGTTGGCATCATGAAATAAAAGACAGCGTTTATCTCGGGCATAGAAGGTTAAGTATCTTAGATCTTAGTGAAAATGGCCGACAACCAATGGTCGCCCAAGGTGTATACTTAACGGTTAATGGTGAAATTTATAATTATCTCTCACTAAGGGAAAATTTAATTCGCGATCATGGAGTAAATTTTTTTAGTGACAGCGATAGTGAAGTCTTGCTTCATGGATATATCCATTGGGGGATTGATCGTTTACTTGATCGTATAGATGGTATGTTTGGGCTTGCGATATACGATCAAAATAAGAAAACCGTCTTACTTGCTCGCGATCACGCAGGAATTAAACCACTTTATTATAGCTTGAATAAGCGTAATTTTTCATGGGCTTCAGAACTTAAAGCCCTAGAGCACTTTTATGGTAAGAATGCATTAACGGTTGATACAACCGCTATATATGATTTTATGACTTACCTCTATATTCCCTGCCCAAAAACAATGTATAATGAAGTACGGAAACTAGAACCAGGCACCTACCTAACTTACGATCTGAAAACTCAAACTTCAGAGACCACAAGATATTGGTCTCTTAAAGAGCAAAACAGTAATTTCTCATCATCTAACTACCAGGATTATATAAAATCATCCCTTCATACCGCGGTCAGTGAACAACTCGTCTCGGATGTACCTGTCGGTTTCTTTCTAAGTGGCGGAGTTGATTCAAGTATTGTTTGTTATGAGGCCAGTACTTGCCTGAAAACAATCGCAACCTTTTCAATTGGGCACGTTGACAAAGAATCTGACGAATCACCTTTTGCAAAGCAAGTTGCCGAGACAATCGGATCCCTTCATCAAAGTATGAATTTCAGCCAGAAAATTGCCAATGAAAACTTCTCTTTAATTAAAGAATTCTATGACGAACCATTTGCAGATGTCTCTGCCCTTCCTACAAATGAAGTCTGTAAGTTAGCAAGACAAAAAGTAACCGTCGTTTTAACTGGTGACGGGGGTGATGAGCTTTTTGGTGGATACCAACATTATGAAAAAGCAAACTGGGTTTTTGCCACTCAACGCAAGAACACTACTTGGCTACGTCCTTTCTTAACAGCTATAAAAACCTATGCTCCTCATAGATACATTGCCAAAAAGGCGCAACGCTACGAAGTGAAGACGATCACTGATCCAATGGAAAAATGGGCGAAAATCAAAGGGGGCTTATTAAAAACAGATATATTCAAACGTAAATGGGCGAAAGTTCATTCAATACCAACTAACTATGATGATTATTGGTATTATCGTCAAAACGACAATCCTGAGTTAACACCAAGAACACGCGCTCAATATATAGATTTCAACACCTACATGCATGATTCTGTTCTAACGAAAGTTGACAGGGCCAGTATGGCAGTCGCGCTTGAGACAAGGGTCCCTTTTTTAAGCAAAAAAATGATCAATGCTGCTTGGGCAGTACCTGAATCTGAACGATACCTGGAGGGTGAATTAAAAGGAATACTAAAGAAAACCTACAATACAGTACTCCCAAAAGAAGTACTATATCGTAAGAAACAAGGGTTTGGTATCGGCCGCATACATAAAAAAGATAAACTGTATGACAGGACTAAAAACCTCCCCAAGCAAATCCTGTCAAAACTCTTTCCGCAAATTCTGAAAACAGATTCACTTGGAAAATAACCACGAATTATCTATCGCGTTAATGAACGACAGAGGGCTTTTTTTCCTCCACGTATCCAACGCCCAAATCCGGGGCGGGCTTCTTTTAGTTTCTGTCTAAATAAATCCGGGTGGATCAAATCAGCAAGGTCCGAGCTTTTAACAGGCGTGTAGTTTTTCAAGCCTTCCAGCTTATCCAAGTACGTGTTTTTGACATAAACAACAGCATTTTGCTTGTACCACCAAGTAACATCACTGTTTTTCCAAACTTTCGGTCTGATTATATCAAATGCTGTATATCCATTATCTTCAAACAATTTTGCCCAATAAGCAGGCCACTGTTCATTATAATGATTAACGCCCCCCTGACCGGGTATCGCGGCGCCAAGAAATACAGCAGGAGCTATCTGACAAATATCACGAACAAAACTTACCGCTCGTTCCTCAGGTAAATGCTCGGCAACTTCAAGATTTATTGCCAAATCAAAATTCTCTGGTAAGTTTAGTTCTTTCGAAAGGTCACATACCTTAAAATTCTCTTGGGGAATTGCCAGTTTGTTCTGTGGAACCCAGGGTCCATCAACACCAAATACTCTTTGAACACCAAGTTTGGCAAACTCTTTAAGCCAAAATCCCCTACCGCAGCCAACATCAACGACGGAAGAAGGTTTCAGGATGTTATAGAGCAATGGAACAATGACATTAGCGGAAGGAATTTGTGTTCCTTCAAGATCATCATAAAATTCATTATTGTATTCACCTGACATGAATAAATCTCCAGCCGCCCGAGAATAAAAGGTGAGAATTCATGGCCTAAAGTGCCTTGTACTGCAAGATCTAAATACACAACACAGATATAATATCTATTTACTGTGTGACCACAGCCTTGCTCACTCGCCCCCTATATTTAATCGACAGCTTCAGCCGGATACAAAGATTTGAATGTTAATTCGACAGCTTTTCTGGCACGTTGCTCCCAATCATCACGCCTTGTCCATTGATCTTGAATTGTAATCCCAGGCTTTCTTTTATCCCCGTGGACAATCCTGTTCCTGAGCTTGTTCATCCAGGATAGCTCTTTCGGGTCAAGCCACGATAGTTGCGTACCATGCTCTTTGATTTGGGCTTGAATAATAGAGGCGCAGAGGATAATCGTCGCTGCCCAGGCACCAACACAGAAAGTAGCCTGTAAATCGATCATCAACGCACAGGCTTGCTCACTTGGGGCTTGTGAACCTGATTGACTGTATTCAGATTCCAGATCTTCAAACCAAAACCGACGGTCTGACCAAATCACATCCCTGGGAAGATCAAGTTGATCCATGTTTCATTCCTATAGACACCACGCACCAAACTATTCTATGCCACAGTACCTTATCATTAATAAACTGGAACCTGCACAACAATAAAAAGGACCGTATGAAACGGCCCTTTCCTGATCAAAAATCGAGAAAACGTTTTACTCGAATTCAATAATCACTTGATCCACGACAAGACTTTCGCCAGCCGAGGCAGAAATTTTACTGACCACAAGATCTTTTTCTGCACGAAGAATATTTTCCATCTTCATCGCCTCGATGACAGCAAGTTCTTCTCCAGCCTTCACATTCTGCCCTTCTTCAACAGCGACAGAGACCAGAAGTCCCGGCATTGGTGACAAGAGGAATTTGGACATATCAGGCGGAAGTTTTTCTGGCATGAGTTCATTATAAACTGCCAGACGAGTTTCAATAACCAACGCTTCAACAGTCAAGCCCGACAAGGTTAATTTGAGCGCTGGTCCTCTGCGATCAATCTGAATAACAGTCTCTTTGCCATTCACTTCCCCCACAAAGACAGGCTCATGCGCAAGCCAATCACCCCGGATCAAGGTTTCAAAACCATCACCAGAGACAAGGTATCCATCATCCTGTAAATCAATCAGAACAGGATGCGCTTTGCGATCAACAAATACCGTAAGCTCAACTGGAATATCTACGCCAGCAATACCATTCAAATGTGCGGCTAGCGCCGTTTGCTCTGTAAGATTGGTTTGTAAAACTGCCGCGACAGAAACCAGAGTTTTAATCTGATCATCAGTTGCTTCAAGGCCCAAGAAACCATCGGGAAATTCTTCTGCAATGTAATTTGTCGTCAAACGCCCTTCAACAAAGCGATCCTGGGACATAACAGCAGACAGGAAGCCCATATTATGATTGATACCGCGAATATAGTATGAATCCAGTGCTGTACGCATAGACTCAATAGCTGATAGCCTGTCTGGACCATAAGTACACAGCTTGGCGATCATCGGATCATAGAACATAGAAATCTCTGATCCTTCTTCAACACCTGTATCCACACGGATCACGGGGCGGCCATTGTACTCTTCATCTGATTCCGGTGCCTCATAACGTACGAGACGCCCAATCGAAGGCAAGAAATTCCTTAAGGGATCTTCGGCATATACACGGGATTCAAGCGCCCAACCTTCAAGTTTGACTTCTTCCTGTTTCAATCCGAGCTTCTCGCCCGCGGCAACCCGGATCATCCATTCAACAATATCAATACCAGTGATCAGTTCAGTAACAGGATGCTCGACCTGAATACGCGTATTCATCTCGAGGAAGTAAAAATTCTTGTCTTTATCGACGATGAATTCAACCGTCCCCGCAGAGTGATAATTCACTGCGTGACCAAGAGCGACAGCTTCTGCGCCCATTGCTGCACGTGTTGCTTCATCCAGAAAAGGTGAAGGAGCTTCTTCAATCACCTTTTGATGACGGCGTTGAATGGAACATTCTCGCTCACCAAGGTGAATGATGTTACCGTGTTTATCACCGATCACCTGAATTTCAATGTGACGTGGTTCTTCAATGAATTTTTCAATGAAAATTCTATCATCACCAAAACTGGAACGCGCTTCATTCTGTGCAGAACGATAGCCTTCGCGTGCTTCTTCATCGTTATAGGCAACACGCATCCCCTTACCACCGCCACCGGCAGAGGCTTTGATCATAACGGGATAACCGATATCGCTGGAAATCTTGACCGCTTCTTCTGCGTCTTCGATCAAATCCATGTGCCCGGGAACGGTGCTCACATTTGACTGTTTAGCTAGGTGCTTGGACTCAATCTTGTCCCCCATAGCACCGATTGCATTGGTAGGTGGGCCGATAAAGACAATATCAACCTCGTCCAATGCTTTCACAAATGATGCATTTTCTGAAAGAAATCCAAAACCGGGATGAACAGCTTGCGCACCCGTTTCTTTACAGGCAGCAATAATTTTCTCAATAACGAGATAACTCTCGGCGGATGCTGCCGGACCAATGTGAACAGCTTCATCTGCCATTTCAACATGGAGTGACGCCGCATCAGCATCGGAATAGACAGCAACCGTCTTAATTCCCATTTTTTGGGCTGTACGGATGACGCGGCAAGCAATTTCGCCACGGTTTGCAATAAGTATTTTTTCAAACAAGGCCACGATTTTAAGCCCCCTGATTTATGATGACACGATAAAGTCGAGATCTGTTTTTCATTGGAAACAGCTCCATCATTTGCCCCATCATTTACAGCGGCAAATTGCTGTGTTTTTTCCAAGGATTCTGCTGCTGCTTGTTTTTAAGCATTCGCAGGGCTTTTGAAACGCGACGTCTTGTGCCGTGTGGCATAATCACATCGTCAATAAAACCACGAGAGGCGGCAACAAAGGGGTTCGCAAATTTTTCACGATACTCTTCTGTCCGCTCTTCGATTTTCTCTACATCACCAATATCCTGACGGAAGATAATCTCAACCGCGCCTTTCGGTCCCATCACAGCAATTTCAGAAGTCGGCCATGCATAGTTTAAATCACCTCGCAGATGCTTGGATGACATCACATCATAAGCGCCACCATAAGCTTTACGCGTAATAACCGTTACCTTTGGTACGGTTGCTTCAGCATAGGCATAAAGAAGCTTTGCGCCGTGCTTGATAATACCGTTGTATTCCTGTGACGTACCGGGCAAGAAACCGGGAACATCGACCAAGGTTACAAGCGGAATATTAAAACAATCACAGAAGCGAACAAAGCGCGCAGCCTTGATCGAAGATGCAATATCAAGACATCCAGCAAGAACCATGGGCTGGTTCGCAACAACACCGACGGTCTCACCGTCAACACGCGCCAAACCAACCAGAATATTTCCGGCATAGTCAGATTGAATTTCAAAGAATTCGCCATCATCAACAATTTTGCTAATCAGCTCCTGCATATCATAGGGCTTATTAGGGTTATCGGGAATCAATGTATCCAGCGAAGACTCATCACGATCAGCGGGATCTGCTGATGGCTTCGAAGGTGCTTTTTCTCTGTTGGAAGATGGCAGGAAGCTCATAAAACGGCGAAGCTCTAGCAAGGCTTCAACATCATTTTCAAATGCGAGATCTGCAACACCTGATTTACTGCTATGAGTGATTGCACCACCCAGCTCTTCTGCGGTGACTTCTTCATGGGTCACTGTTTTGACAACATCAGGTCCGGTCACGAACATATAAGAGCTGTCTTTCACCATAAAGATGAAATCAGTCAGAGCCGGAGAATAAACCGCACCACCCGCGCAAGGCCCCATAATCATGGAAATTTGGGGAATAACACCGGAAGCCATTGCATTGCGTTGGAAAATTTCCGCATAACCGGCAAGAGAATCAACCCCTTCCTGAATGCGGGCGCCGCCTGAATCATTAAGACCTATAACCGGGGCACCGACCTCCATGGCTTTATCCATGATTTTTATGATTTTTTGCGCATGGGAAGCGGAAAGAGATCCACCAAAAACAGTAAAGTCCTGGCTATAAACAAAAACCAGCCGTCCGTTGATTGTACCACTTCCAGTGACAACACCGTCACCAGGAACACTCTGTTGTTCCATACCAAAATCGATACAACGATGTTCTACAAACATGTCCCATTCTTCAAAGGAATCTTCGTCGAGTAACACGTCAATACGTTCACGCGCTGTAAGTTTACCCTTACCATGCTGCGCATCAACCCGACGGTCTCCTCCACCGCTTCTGGCAGCCTGTCGCTTTGCTTCCAGTTTTTGTATGATATCCTGCACGTGTTCCCCCACGTTGTTATGTCATCAATTCCGAGGCGCAGTTTTGCACTGCGATATTTAACAGGACGTCATTGATAGCACGTAGGGTCAAGCGATACTAGTACTCTGTAACTCGTCAGTCATGAATTAGACTTAAAAATTTCATTGCAGTGCGAAATTCAGTTAAAATATTTACATGGCGCTGTTCAGCTTCTTCATCGGCACCCCAGCGTTCGATCTGGAATTTCTCGTGTAAAAGCACAGCTTCCATAGCTTTTTCAACATCAATATGTTTTCTCAGTAATGCCAACCCAACGATTAAAGAACCGCCCGTTCTGACGATGGTTGATAAGGCTGCCAACTCCATATTGGGAAAACTGCACACAGCTTTTTTAAGTGCAGATACGGCGCTTTCTGGTTGATCCACACTTAGTAAACCACTGGTCGTTGCCAAAGGCGCATCAAAGGTCAATGCGGCCCAGTCCAGAAGTGGTTGCCATATTTCTTTCTGTAAGTCCTGAAGTTCCGACATGCTGTCATCCCAGTAGCACAATAAATCGTGCCCCGCATACTCACCGATACCTTCTTCAGCCTGCAGTCTTTCTTTTCCAACCCAATCAATCGCCGTACAGGCGAGTGTCATCATTGGCATTGATGCCGCATCGATTTCCTTTTCCTGAGCTTGCCATTCTGCGGCAACAGCTTCGGCCAACTGTAAAGTTGGAAATAACAACGGAAGCTGTTCTGGCGTTTTAACAACACGCCCATCAAGAAGAACAACAAAGCCATCATCCGCAGCTTCGGCTGTTGCCTGTTTATAAAATCGTTTCAAAGCAAGTGTAGAAGACATCAGTTCAGTCTATTCATTAGTTAAGATTAAACAGCTGGAGTTAGGGTTAAACAGCTGATTTTTACAATCTCTATCGTACCAGATTCGTAAATCGTTCGGGAAGTTCTTCGCAGGAATTAACAACTATATGAGCACCGGCCTCAAACAAGTCCTGAGTTTCATGATACCCCCAGGAAACGCCCACGGCAGAAACACCTGCTGCACGTGCCATCTCGACATCATATGTCGTATCACCAATCATTACGGTATCTTCCGGATCAACCCCATTTTCTGCCATTGCCTGATACAGAATTTCAGGATGCGGCTTACTTGGTCCATCATCAGCAGTTTTCAAAGTCACAAAATGATCATTGAAGCCATGATGATCGAGACTCTTTTTCAGGCCTCTCAAATTTTTACCTGTCGCAATAGCCAACAGTGTTTCAGGTTGATCCAAACGTTGCAACATTTCCCGAACACCAGCAAAAACAGGTTCTTCAAAACAAGGTTTTTGTCGAGCTTGAACAAATGCTTCCCGATAAGAGTCAGAAACCTTACAAGCCAGCTCCCAGTCATCATCCTTGGGAAGCATCTCGGCTACAGCATATTCCAATTTTAAACCAACGATCCGGCGAACATCTTCCAGGGTTGGCTCAGGAAGCCCGTTTACCATAAAAGCTTCAATCATGTTTTTATGAATATTGAACTGGCTATCAACAAGCGTGCCATCAAAATCAAAAATAATCAGTTTAAAAGGCTGCCTTGGCACCTACTACCTCACTTGAAATCAACTCAGGGTTAATGCGATAGGGATTAATATTCTTTGGATTTATAGAAATCCCTCAATTCACGTGGCGGACAATGAGCAAGATCTCCGGAATAACCTTCAAGCAGATCAACGGCGTCATCTCCGTGTCCCTGCTTAAACCCTAAAGCTTTCCATGCTTCAACCATATGAGGGGAAAGGCCTGCTTTTATCCGGAGTGTCGTTCCATCTTCGGGATGAGGAACAGCAATCTCCCGGGCATGTAACATCATATCTTTTGAAATTTTATTTCCAAGTGGATAAGCATCTTTTCCACCGTATTTACCATCCCCAAGGATTGGAGCTTCAAGTGCACCACAATGAGCACGAAGCTGGTGTGTACGCCCAGTCAAAGGCATCAAAGCAACCCACGCTGCTTTACGCCCTACCTTATCTATCATGCTATACAGTGTCAGAGATTCTTTTCCGGTATCATAATCGATCACCATCTTTTCGCCCTGTGCACCAGCCTGTTTTTCCAACGGCAGATATATCCAACCCTTCTTTTGTGGCGGTACAGCAGCAACGAGCGCCCAATAGACCTTCTTAGTTGTTTTACCTTTAAAAGCTTTGGTCAAAATACGGGCTGCATTTGCATTTCGGGCAAGTAACAGGACACCACTTGTATCTTTATCCAAACGGTGCACCAAACGCGGCTTTTCCTGCTTGTCATAACAAAGAGCCTCGAGCATGCCATCCAGATGCTTGCTTTGCCCTGTCCCTCCCTGTACAGGCAAGCCAGCGGGTTTATTCAACGCAATCACAGAATCATCTCTGTAAATCACCATATCCCTGACATATTGAATTTCTTCCGGGCTCATTGTTGGTTCATTTCTGCGAGGTCGATCTTCTGCAGAACGATCCGGAACCGGAGGTACTCGAATTTCCTGTCCTGGCTCTAATCGGGATGAGGCTTTTGCACGTTTGCCATCGACACGGATTTGGCCTTTACGCAACATTTTCTCGACCTGAATATAACTAAAAGCCGGGTAATGTTTTTTAAACCAGCGATCAAGACGTACGCCGCCATCATCTGTTCCGACTTTAACCATGGTAACGGCACTCATACGATAAAAGACCTCATTAGATAATATCCAGCAACAAAGGCTGCTATAGAGAGAAAAACAGATAAAAACAAGTACAAGGCAGCCAATCCAACAGCATCGCGCTGGAAAAGAACAACCACATCCATTGAAAAGGTAGAAAAAGTTGTAAATGCACCCAACAAGCCAACAGTCAGAAAAGCTCTTAATTCCTGGGATACAAGATCACCAACACCAATCAAGGGAACAAGTATGCCCATGGCAAACGAGCCAACAATATTCACGCTCAAAGTTCCAACGGGGATCATTGTTCCCACCATAGAACCCATCGTTATAATGACCAGATATCGCCCTATTGCCCCGATAGCACCACCAAGAGCAACCGCTGCCAGCATCTTCATTACATACCTGCCAGAATGATCAAACAAGAATGACCCAAGCCAGAATGATCTCCTCGGCAAGAATCTTTACAAAAGGCGCTTACGCTATCCAACAGCACCAATGTATTCTGTTCTAACTAACAAATATGCCGCAGCTTGGCAAAATAAGAGAAATGACTTTTCTATTCGCGTAACAGCCTAAGCTGCCTTTTCGCTTTCGCCATTTTCACGAGGGTCGCGCAACCAGGACAACAGTTCGTCTGTTTCCATCATATATACGCCCATACGACCGAGTTCGCGAAGACCTTGCTCAGTCGCATTACACAAAGCATCCGGCACAACAATAACCCGGAAATCACGTGCGCTTGCTTCGTAAACTGTTGCCCGTGTTGCCGTAGTGAATGAGAAACCACATAGAACCAGCGTGTTCACACCACGGGCTTTAAGTTCATCTTCCAACGGCGTATCGTGAAATGCGCCCCATCTCGGGCGATAGAAAATTGATTCGTCCGCCCCAATTTCCTGAAACTTGCCATCAAAAAGAAGATCGGGATTAATACGAACTTCTTTGCCTTCAGGCTGGATTTCATCAACCAGTTCCGCACCAAGGCTACCCGGCATAAAGATACGTAAGCCTTCTTCCACTGCTGTACGACGACAGAGGTCGACATTTGACCCGTCAGTTTTATAAAGACGGATCGAATGATAAACAGGGGCTAAGCGGTCACGAAAGCCTTGAACCAGTTTTTCCATTGCAGGAATGGCTCGGGAAAGGCCAGCTGCTCGAATAGGAGAACTTGGGAGGATATAATCCCGCTGCGCAGATAAGGAAATGAGTGCCACATGATCTTTTTGCGGACGAATATAATCTGGCATTGCTGGCTTTACCCTCTTGGAACGTGGTCCGTGTCTTTAAGCACGAGAACTTGTTTTAGGATTTCTGCTTACAAATAACACCAAAATGTCGCACCTTTGCAATCACCAGATATACATGGCAGGCACGCAGTTTTTGCATTCCTTGGTTAGTTCTCAGGTTTTCTGCCGCTCTTGGCGCAACTTGTCCCAATAGAGGAGGCGTTTTTTCACTTCCCGCTCAAAGCCTCTTTCCACGGGTTGGTAGAAATTATGGCGCGGCATATTATCCGGAAAGTAGTTTTGCCCGGAAAAACCATCCTGCGCATCATGGTCATAAGCGTAATTTTTCCCGTAACCAAGATCTTTCATCATTTTGGTCGGCGCATTTAGAATATGCATCGGCGGAGAAAGAGATCCGGTTTCCTTTGCAGATCGAACGCTGCTTTTATAAGCAGTATAAGCGGCATTGGATTTAGGGGCTGTACCTAAATAGATTACGGCTTGAGCCAGAGCCAACTCCCCCTCTGGCGATCCCAGACGCTCGAAAGATTGCCACGCATGCAGCGCTTGTGACATTGCATTGGGATCTGCCAACCCAATATCTTCGACAGCAAATCTTAAAAGTCTTCTTGCGATATAATTGGGGTCTTCACCGCCTGCTAACATCCTTGCCAGCCAATAAAGCGCGGCATCACAGTCAGAACCACGCAACGATTTATGCAAGGCTGATATTAAATTATAATGCCCTTCCTGCCCTTTATCATAAATCGGGGCACGCTTTTGAATAACAGTTGCCAGATCTGCGGTATCCAAAGCATCCCCCGGCGGCAAGGTAAATAGCTCTTCCGCCATATTCAGTAGATAGCGTCCGTCGCCATCAGCCATGGCAATAACCGATTGACGGGCTTCATCTGACAGGGGCAACTCAAACCCCATTTCCTGTTCAGCTCTCACCAAAAGATCATCCATCCCCTTTTCATCAAGACGTTTGAGGACCATGACTTGAGAACGGGATAAAAGCGCCGCATTCAATTCAAAAGAAGGATTTTCAGTTGTCGCACCAACCAAAACAATTGTGCCATCTTCCATATAGGGAAGAAAGCTGTCCTGTTGCGCCCTGTTAAAACGATGAATTTCGTCTATGAAAAGCAAGGTGCCCTGCCCCATTGCCTTTCTTTCACGTGCTTTCTCAAAGATCTTGCGCAAATCCGCAACACCGGAAAAAATGGCTGATAGAAGCTCGAAATGAAGATCTGTTACATTTGCCAACAGTCTTGCAATTGTGGTTTTTCCACACCCCGGCGTTCCCCATAAAATCATCGATGCCAGACGTTGTGCCCGAACCATGCGCCCGATGGGACCATTCTCACCAACAAGATGATCCTGACCGACGACCTGATCCAGTGCTTGCGGACGTAGACGATCGGCCAAAGGTCTTGCTGTTGGATCTTCGAATAAGTCGACCACTTAATATATCCCTTGTGGTATGATCTTCATTCCTAAAACATTCGTAATTAATACTAGCGCTTTAATTCGAGCGTTCGTTTCCGACCTTCTCTGCTGATAACCAACGTCCAGCTTTTTGTTTTTTTATTCAGAGCCTTTTCAACATCGGAAACTCTATTGATTTGAACACCATTTACATTAAGCAAAATATCCCGTGGCTGGAGACTTATTCTGTGTGCAGGGCTTCGCCGTGCAACACTTTTTACGATAACGCCTTCCCACAAGCTCCCCAGATGCAACTCTTCAGCTACAGCAGGAGAAAGGTTGGTAATAATTGAGCCAGCCAAGGGATTAGAGCCGCGAATTTCCTGTTCGTTTCTTTTTGGCGTCTCAGGAGCAGGGCTTGCCAGATAGGTAACAGTTTCAGCTTTACGCCCTCGCCATAGCTCTAATTCCGCCTTTTCTCCAACAGGGATTGTCGCAATACGAAACCGCAAGGATTCTACGTTGATCACTTCTTTCCCCGCAACAGACAAGATCACGTCACCGCCACGAATACCTGCCTTGTCAGCTGGTCCCCCCGGATAGACGTTACTCACGACAACACCACCGGGACGATTCAAGCCAAAACCCAAAGCCAGATCAGCATTCAAGTCCTGTCCGGTAATACCAGGCCAGGCACGAACCAACTCTCTCCCTTCTTCAGCAGAACGCACAACAGTACGCACCATATTGGCCGGGATGGCAAAACCTATACCAATCGATCCTCCATTCCTTGAAGAAGAAAAAATCGCCGTGTTAATGCCCAAAAGCTTACCATCCAATGTAACCAACGCCCCTCCGGAGTTCCCGGGGTTAATAGCTGCATCTGTCTGAATAAAGAACTGGAAGTCCGCAACACCAACCTGAGTTCTCGCTAATGCAGAAACAATTCCGCTGGTAACTGTCTGTCCAACACCAAAAGGATTACCGATGGCAAGAACAAGATCACCAACATCAATTGTGTCAGAATCCATTAACTCAAGAGTAGGCAATTTTTCGCCTTTGGTATCAATTTTCAAGATCGCCAGATCCGTATCTTTATCACTCAATACCAATTCAGCTGAAAATTCTCGGCGATCCGCGAGAACAACCTGAATTTCAGTCGCGGAATCGATGACATGATGATTGGTCACAATCAACCCATTTTCACGAACGATAACACCGGAACCCAAGGATTTCCCCATCCGCTTTCTTTCACGCCCCGGAAGATTGTTGCCAAAAAAACGTCTGAAGAAAGGATCATTGAAAAGGGATGGAACCGCTCGTTCCTTGACCAATGTTTTGGTGAAGATATTCACCACTGCAGGGGACGTCTGCTTCACAACCGGGGAAAAGCTCAGATTTATCTGTGCCTGATTTGTCGGGACTGTTTGCCCATAGGCAGAAGAAACAGACAGATTACTCTGAACCAAAAATAGCGCCATGACTGACAAGAAAATTGGCAATAAATTTGTGTGCAGAATACGCATCGGTATTTTGTTCCCTATGAAATTAAACAGTTCGCAGTTTGTTCCCTTGAGATCTAACACAGTTATCGCCGTGTAAAAATATCTCATTGTGAAAATCTTGACGCTTTGATCCACCGCAAAACAAAAGGCAGCCCATTGGACTGCCTTTTGATAATACTTCGATGTGAAGAAAAAGAGACTTACTCTTCGCCTTCATCCTCGTCACCAACTACAGGGCCAGAATCCTGGCCTTTGGCATCAACGTCACGATCAACGAATTCAATGAAAGCCATTGGCGCCATATCACCATGACGGAAGCCTGCTTTAAGAACGCGAGTGTAACCACCCTGACGGTCTTTGTAACGCTCGGCAAGTACGTCAAAAAGTTTAGCAGTAAGTTTTGTATCACGAAGAACAGCTAGAGCCTGACGACGAGCGTGCAGGTCACCGCGCTTACCAAGTGTAACCAATTTCTCAACGATTGGACGAAGGTCTTTGGCTTTTGGAAGCGTTGTTTTGATCTGTTCGTGTTTGATCAACGCATGCGCCATGTTTGCAAACATAGCCTTACGATGGCTGGAAGTACGATTAAGTTTACGACCACTCATTCCGTGACGCATATCTGTTCTCCAAATATCTAGTGTCTCGCGCACGAGACGGATTAAAATTCCTAACGCCGCCTGATTATAAAATCAGATGAAATCGTCAGGTTTCGGGATGCATTCCCCATTAGTAACTCAGAACCTTCTTAGAAAGGTTCGTCGAGACGCTTAGCCAACTCTTCGATGTTCTCAGGTGGCCATTCGGCAATTTCCATACCGAGGTGGAGGCCCATGCCAGAAAGAACTTCTTTGATCTCGTTAAGAGATTTACGACCGAAGTTAGGTGTACGCAGCATTTCAGCTTCGGTTTTCTGAACCAGATCACCGATGTAAACGATGTTATCGTTTTTGAGGCAGTTAGCTGAACGAACAGAAAGCTCAAGCTCATCAACCTTGCGAAGAAGGTTACGGTTGAACGGTGGTTCGCTTGGACGATCATCAACTTCTTCAACTTTTGGCTCATCGAAGTTAACGAAGAGAGAAAGTTGATCCTGAAGAATGCGTGATGCAACAGCAATCGCATCTTCTGGTGTAATAGAACCATCAGTTTCGATTTCAAGTGTCAGTTTGTCATAGTCAGTTACCTGACCAACACGTGTGTTGTCGACTTTGTAAGACACTTTACGAACTGGTGAGAAGATTGAATCAACCGGCACAAGACCGATTGGTGCATCTTCAACACGGTTCTGAGAAGCTGGAACATAGCCTTTACCAGTATCAACGGTAAGTTCCATGTCCAGATGAGCACCATCATCCAGAGTACAGATCACAAGATCCGGGTTCATCACTTCGATGTCACCAGTTGTTTCGATCTGACCGGCAGTAACAGAACCAGGACCTTCTGCGCGAAGACGCATGCGCTTTGGCTCTTCACCTTCCATACGCAGAGCGATGGTTTTGATGTTAAGAATAACGTCAGTAACGTCTTCACGAACACCAGGAATAGATGAGAACTCGTGCAGTACACCATCGATGTGGATAGATGTAACAGCAGCACCTTGCAAAGATGACAGAAGAACGCGACGCAGCGCGTTACCAAGTGTAAGACCAAAACCACGCTCTAGCGGCTCGGCAACAACTTTAGCAACACGGTTGCTGTCAATGCCTGGCTCAACAACGAGACTTTCAGGCTTAATCAAAGCATTCCAGTTAGTCTGAATCACAGTAAAACCTCTTTTGACGTGCAAGCTATCGATCACGAACGGGACGTAACAATGGTTCTTGCAGTGTCATGTATATGCCAAAAGCCGGAAACAAAATCCGGCTTTAGACGAGTTAGATAGAGGCAGGCTACCCGTTAAACAGCCTGCCCAAAATCCACTTATACGCGACGGCGTTTTGGTGGACGACATCCGTTGTGCGGAATTGGTGTTACATCACGAATACCAGTGATGGTGAAACCAACTGCCTGCAAAGCACGAAGAGCGGACTCACGTCCTGACCCGGGGCCCTTAACGTTAACTTCGAGAGTCTTCATTCCATGATCCTGAGCTTTTTTGCCTGCATCTTCTGCAGCAAGCTGCGCAGCATATGGAGTGGACTTACGAGAACCTTTAAAACCCAGACCACCAGCTGATGCCCAGGAAATAGCATTTCCCTGTACGTCAGTAATCGTGATGATCGTGTTGTTAAAAGTTGCACTGATGTGAGCGATACCAGAAGAAATATTCTTCCGCTCACGACGCTTAACGCGCCCCTGCTGAGCTTTAGCCATTTTCTACTGCCCTCTTATTTCTTCTTACCAGCGATAGCAACAGCAGGACCTTTACGCGTACGTGCGTTAGTCCGAGTACGCTGCCCGCGAACTGGAAGGCGTTTACGATGACGAAGGCCGCGCAGGCAACCTAGATCCATCAGACGTTTGATGTTCATAGCAACATCACGGCGAAGGTCACCTTCAACTGTGAAGTTGTTATCAATAGTTTCACGAATGCGAAGTACTTCATCTTCTGTCAATTCGTTAACACGGCGTTCAGCCGGAATGCCAACTTCTTCACAGATTTTCTTGGAAATCGCAGGACCAATACCATGGATATAGGTCAATGCGATCAGTACCCGCTTTTGCGTCGGGATGTTGACGCCAGCAATACGAGCCACTACGCTCTCCTCACAAACACAGATCGGGCTCCAACTATTTGGAAACCCTTGGTTAAATTAATCCGCGACATTCTCCAGAGGTGAAATGAGAGACGTCGTGTAGTTCTGTTTTCAGGCCGAAACCCGAAATTGTATTGGGTGGTAGATAAAGTCACCCGAAATACCTTTTGTTGAAAATCAGCAAAAAAGCTTAGATTCCCAACAAAAATGTCCATTCGGCGGCGGATTATATGCCAATCCGCCCGCCTGTCAATGGGTAAGTCTTACTTGAGGAAACTAGCGATCTGACTCGCCACTTCCTCAATAGATTGCATACCGTCCACTTTATGCAAATTGCCTTTCTTTTCATAGTAAGGCAGCACAGGGGCTGTTTGCTCGTGATAAACGGCAAGACGCTTTTTAAGCGTTTCTGCATTATCGTCCGCGCGACGTTCTGATTCAGGTGTTTCGCTTGCGCGCTGTTCGATACGGCTGAAAAGAATCTGTTCATCAACAACAATCTCGATCGTGCTGTCGAGCTTCAGACCTTTTTCTTGCAACATTGCATCTAGACCTTCGGCCTGAGCAACTGTCCGTGGGAAACCATCAAGAATGAAACCGTTCTTGCAATCAGCTTCATCAATACGGTCAGAGATAATCCCTATGATCAAATCATCAGCAACCAACTGACCGGCATCCATAACAGATTTGGCTTGTTTACCAAGCTCTGTCCCGGCAGCAACGGCTGCCCTTAGCATGTCCCCTGTTGAGAGCTGCACAATGTTGTGCTGTTCAACCAGAATTGCTGCCTGTGTGCCCTTACCCGCGCCCGGAGGGCCAAACAATACTATGTTCATCCACGCCTACCCTTTAATTTTGATTTTTTAATTAGGCCTTCATACTGATGAGCCACCAGATGAGAATGGATCTGTCCGACCGTATCCATTGTTACGGAAACGACAATCAAAAGACTTGTCCCGCCAAAATAGAATGGAACAGCATATTGAGAGATCAAAATCTCGGGTAGCAAACATACAGCCACAAGATATGCAGCCCCAGCAATTGTCAACCGATTGATGATATAGTCAAGATGTGCAGCTGTGTTTTTTCCGGGACGAATACCTGGAACAAACCCCCCGTTTTTCTTCAGATTGTCAGCCGTATCTTCTGTATTGAAGACAATCGTCTTATAGAAGAAGGCAAAGAAAGCGATCAGCGTACTGAAAAGAAGCATGTATCCTACAGTGCCACGACCAAGGTTTGCAGTTACCCATGTCAGCCACTCGGAACTACCGGCAGAGAACTGAGCTGCGGTAATTGGCATTAGTAGCAAAGAAGATGCAAAGATTGGCGGGATCACACCAGATACATTCAGCTTGATTGGCAGGTGAGAAGAATCGCCACCGAACATTTTATTACCAACCTGACGTTTTGGATACTGGACAATCACTTTACGATGCGCACGCTCAAAACAAACGATACCAGCAATAACAAGTGGAACCATCAAGATGATCAAAGCAACAAAGCCGTTGCTCTGACTTAGCTGGAACGTTTGTGCCAAAGCTGATGGCAGGCCTGCTACGATACCAGAGAAGATAATCAAAGAAATACCATTACCAATGCCGCGTTGTGTAATTTGTTCACCCAGCCACATCAGGAATATTGTACCGCCGGTCAGGGTAATCACTGTCGTTAGCTCAAAGAAAATCCCCGGATTAATAACAGCGGCCCCAAAATCCTGAGCACCCTGTAATCCACGGGCAATACCATAGGCCTGAACAGCGGCTAAAAACACTGTCCCGTAGCGTGTGTATTGATTGATTTTTTTACGACCGGCTTCCCCCTCTTTTTTGAGGGCTTCAATCTGTGGAGAGATCGCGGTCATCAACTGCATAATAATAGATGCAGAAATGTACGGCATAATATTCAAGGCGAAAATTGTCATTCGCTCAAGAGCACCGCCGGCAAAAATATTCATCATTCCAAGCACACCGCCCATCTGAGCATTAAAAGCTTGCTGGAATACCATAGGATCAATTCCGGGAAGGGGAATATAAGTTCCCAGACGATACACAATAAGCGCACCCAGAGTGAACCAGATACGCTTTTTCAAATCTGTGGCTTTAGAAAACGCACTAAGATTAATATTAGCGGCTAATTGTTCAGCAGCAGATGCCATATGCCTGTTCCCAGTAATGTAAAATTGACTAAAGAATACTAAAGGCAGAACCCCCATCAAAAGAAAGGGATTTCTGCCTTTACAAAATTACTTGCTCGCAGGAACGGTGACGGAACCACCTGATTTCTCTACGGCTGCAATAGCAGCGGCGGAAGCGCCAGCAACAGTGATTTCCACTTTTGCTTTCAATTCGCCGTTCGCCAACAGGCGAATGCCGTCACGAGCATTGGTAATGATACCAGAAGTAACAAGAACTTCTTGATTGATTGGCTTTTTAGCATCGATTTTCTTGGCGTCAATCGCTGCCTGAAGACGACCAATGTTCAAAGGAACATAGTTCTTCCGGAAGATGTTGTTAAATCCACGTTTCGGCAGACGACGATGCAATGGCATCTGGCCGCCTTCGAAGCCTTTAATGCTTACGCCGGAACGAGACTTTTGACCCTTGTGTCCGCCACCGGCATTCTTGCCGTAGCCGGAACCGGTACCACGACCGACGCGTTTGCGATCTTTCGTAGCACCCGGGTTATCGGAAAGCTGATTTAGCTTCATCGTAATGGTCCCAGTTTCTCCTTCTTGTCAAGAATAGTGAGAGGCCCTTAGGCCTCTACCACCTTAACAAGATGACTAACCTTGTTGATCATGCCACGTACGGAAGGAGTATCTTCCAGTGTACGGCGGCGGTTCATTTTATTGAGGCCCAGACCAACAAGTGTTGCGCGCTGATCTTTAGTCCGTCCGATTGGACTTCCTACCTGTACCACAGTAATCGTTTTTTTAGCTGCCATGGTATTTATCCTTGAGCTTCTGTGCCTGTAGCACGGTTGCCTAGAATATCAGAAACCTTCTTGCCGCGACGCTGAGCAACCATACGAGGACTACGCGAACGCGTCAGGCCGTCAATAGCAGCTTTAATCAGGTTATGCGGGTTCGAAGTACCTGTGGATTTAGAAACCACATCCTGAACACCAAGAGCTTCAAAAACGGCACGGAGAGGACCACCGGCAATAATACCGGTACCCACTGGCGCACTGCGCATTACAACATGGCCTGCACCGTAATGACCTTTGATGTCATGATGCAAAGTACGGCCCTCACGCAGAGGAACACGAACCATGTTCTGTTTTGCAGCTTCCGTAGCCTTACGAATTGCTTCAGGAACTTCACGGGCTTTACCAGTGCCATGACCTACGCGACCACGACCGTCACCAACGACGACAATAGCAGCGAAGCCAAAACGACGGCCACCTTTGACCACCTTGGCAACACGGTTAATACCAACCAGTTTTTCGATTAGTTCCGGTTCATCGCGGTTGCGATCGTCTCTACGACCGCGATTTTCTTTTTGAGAACGTGCCATAAAACTAGTCCCCTTAGAACTTTAAGCCAGCTTCACGAGCCGCGTCAGCCAAAGCTTTTACACGACCATGATAAATGTATCCACCACGGTCGAAAACGACGTCCGTGATACCGGCGGCGACGGCGCGCTCTGCAACGAGTTTTCCAACTTTAACGGCAGCATCTTTATCTGCACCAGTTTTCAAATCGCTTTTCAGAGCTCCGTCCAGGGTTGACGCAGCGGCAACAGTGACACCCTGCTTGTCATCAATCACTTGAGCATAGATATTTTTGCTCGAACGAAATACTGACAGGCGAGGACGACCATTACCCGTGCGCCGTAGCTGTGTACGAACGCGACTTTTGCGGCGATCGTGCAATGAATTAAGCTTACGCATGGGTTACTTCTTCTTGCCTTCTTTGCGCAGAATGACTTCATCAGAGTACTTAACACCTTTACCTTTGTAAGGCTCTGGTGGGCGGTACCCACGGATGACAGCAGCCACCTGGCCGACTTTCTGCTTGTCGATCCCCGAAACGGCAACAGCCGTTGGCTTTTCACATTTGATAGTAATGCCTTCCGGAATTGGGAAGAGAACATCATGTGAATAGCCAAGCTGCAGGTTCAAAGTACTACCTTGAACAGCCGCGCGATAACCAACACCGTTAATCTCAAGGTTTTTGGTGTAACCTTCGGAAACACCAGTAACCAGATTCTGGACACGACTGCGAGCAGTACCCCACATAGAGCGAGCACGCTTGCTGTCATTAGCTGGAGTGACTATAACTTTACCATCTTCGAGGGTGAAAGTTACATCATCCGTAGCTGCGAAGCTGAGTTCACCCAGCTTCCCTTTTGCAGAGACGACATTGCCGTCAATCTTTAGTTCGACCCCACTTGGTACTTCTACGGGGTTCTTGCCTACACGAGACATATCAAACTCCCTTAGAATACCTGGCAGAGAACCTCACCACCAACATTGGCAGTACGGGCCTCTTGATCGGACATTACACCACTAGGTGTAGAAAGAATGGTGACGCCCAGTCCGTTGTAGTAACGTGGTAGCTCTTTAATTTTAGAGTACACGCGACGACCAGGACGTGACACACGGCTGATTTCAGAAATCGCCGGATCACCATCTGCATATTTCAGTTCGATAGCCAGTTCACTAATACCAGCACGAACGTCAACTTTACTAAAGCCACGAATAAAACCTTCGCGTTTTAGAACTTCTAGTACATTGGCGCGCAGCTTTGAAGCAGGCGCGCGAACGACGCTTTTACCAACCCGTTGTCCGTTACGGATGCGGGTTAGCATATCCCCTAAAGGATCGCTCATCGCCATATCGTCGGTCCTTCCTTACCAGCTCGATTTAACGACACCAGGTGCCTGACCTACAGAGGCCAGATCACGAAGTGCGATACGAGAGAGCTTGAACTTACGATAAAATCCGCGAGGGCGTCCTGTGACGCCACAACGGTTACGTACGCGGATCTTTGCACCGTCACGAGGCAACTGAGCCAATTTGATGCTAGCCTGGAAGACTTCTTCCGGGGAAGCAGAACGGTCTGTTGCAATCGCCTTAAGCGCAGCACGCTTTTCAGCTTGCTTTGCTACCATACGGCGGCGTTTTTCGTTCTTAGCAATGGCACTTTTCTTAGCCATTTTACTATTCCTTTCTGCCCGTTCAGTTAGCGAACGGCATGTCGAACCTGGCAAGGAGAGCTTTCGCTTCCTCATCGGTTTTCGCCGTGGTGCAGATGGTAATATTCATCCCGCGGATTTCGTCTACGCGATCGTATTCGATTTCCGGGAAAACAATCTGCTCCTTGAGACCCATGTTATAGTTACCAAGGCCATCAAATGCATTGCCTTTCACACCGCGAAAATCACGAACACGTGGAAGAGCAATCGTCACAAGACGATCAAGGAATTCATACATGCGATCACCGCGCAGTGTCACCTTACAGCCTAGTGGCATATCTTCACGAACCTTGAAACCCGCAATGGATTTCTTGGCACGAGTGATAACAGGTTTCTGTGCAGCAATTGCTTCTAGTTCAGCTGCTGCATGTTTGACCTTTTTGGTGTCCTGTACGGCTTTACCAACACCGATATTAAGCACGATTTTCTCAAGCTTAGGAATCTGCATTGGGTTAGTGTAGTTAAATTCGCCTTTAAGAGCGTCTCTAACTTCACTGTTGTAATGTGCCTTCAAGCGTGGCTGTGTCATGGTCAACCTCGCCTTATACATCAACTACTTCGCCAGATTTCTTGGCGAAGCGCACTTTGCGATCCCCTTCTGTACGGAAACCAACGCGTGTGGCATCCCCAGATTTAGGGTCAACTAGTGCAATATTAGAAATATGAACGGAAGCTTCTTGCTCGATGATTCCGCCCTGTGATGTCTGGGAAGCAGACTGATGCTTCTTCACGACGTTTACGCCTTGTACAACAACGCGATCCTCGTCGCGAAGTACACGAAGCACTTCGCCTTTCTTACCCTTGTCACGACCGGTTGTAAGAACAACCTGGTCGCCTTTTTTGATCTTAAACTTTTTGCTCATTACAGCACCTCAGGCGCCAATGACACGATTTTCATGAAGCTGCGCGCACGCAGTTCACGGGTAACCGGGCCGAAAATACGAGTACCAATAGGCTCATTTGATTTGTTAATCAAAACAGCCGCATTAGTATCAAAGCGGATCGAGGTGCCGTCTTGACGACGGATTTCTTTTGCCGTGCGTACAATCACGGCACGGTGTACATCACCTTTTTTGACTTTGCCACGTGGAATTGCTTCCTTGACAGAGACTTTGATGACATCACCAACACTGGCGGTTTTACGTTTGGAACCACCAAGCACCTTGATGCACTGTACTCTACGAGCACCGGAGTTGTCAGCTACTTCAAGCTGAGACTGCATCTGGATCATGGCTATATCCTAAATACTATGCTTCGGTAGAAGCGTCACTGACCACTTCCCAAGACTTGGTCTTGGAAATTGGACTGCATTCACGAATCTTGACGACATCTCCCGCTTTTACTGCGTTGGTCTCGTCATGAGCGTGATACTTCTTCGAACGCTTAATGAACTTCTTGTAGATCGGGTGCATAACGCGACGTTCTACAAGAACTGTAATGGTCTTGTCGGTCTTATCGCTAACTACGACACCCTGCAACACACGCCGTGGCATTGTGTAAACTCCTTAAGAAGCTGCCTGCAGAGACTGCAGGACAGTTTTAACTCGTGCAATGTCGCGGCGAACCTGACGACAACGAGCCGTGTTTTCAAGCTGACCGCTGGCTTGTTGGAAGCGGAGGTTAAACTGCTCTTTACGCAACTTTACCATCTCTTCTTTAAGCTCATCAGCCGTTTTAGTACGGAGATCACTTGATTTCATTAGTTCACTCCTTCACCCGGACGAACAATAAATTTCGTCTGAATTGGTAGTTTAGCAGCTGCCAACGAGAAAGCCTCGCGAGCAACGTCCAAAGGAACACCGTCGAGTTCAAAGATGACACGACCAGGTTTAACCCTGGCTGCCCACCATTCGATGTTACCTTTACCTTTACCCTGACGAACTTCTGCTGGTTTAGATGTAACCGGCACGTCTGGGAAGATGCGGATCCATAACTTACCGACACGTTTCATATGACGTGTAACGGTACGACGGGCCGCTTCGATTTGTCGGGCAGATACACGACCAGGGGTTACGGCTTTAAGACCATAGGCACCAAAGTTTAATTGGGTGCCACCCTTAGCATTACCGTGGATCCGGCCTTTATGTGCTTTGCGGAATTTAGTCCGCTTTGGCTGCAACATATTACTATTTCCTCAAGCTAAGCCCGTTACGAACGAGCGGCCTGTGAATCCTGAGATCGCTTATCCATGGCCATTGGGTCATGTTCCATGATCTCGCCCTTGAAGATCCATACCTTCACACCACAGATACCGAAAGTGGTGGATGCACGGGACTCAGCGTAATCAACTTCCGCACGAAGTGTGTGGAGTGGAACACGTCCTTCACGATACCATTCAGTACGAGCAATCTCAGCACCACCCAAGCGGCCAGCACAGTTAATACGAATGCCCTGTGCGCCAAGACGCATAGCTGACTGAACAGATCGTTTCATAGCACGACGGAAAGCCACACGACGTTCTAACTGACTACAGATGTTGTCTGCAACCAATTTCGCATCAATTTCTGGTTTCCGGATTTCTACGATATTCAGATGTACTTCGCTAGAAGTAAGTTTCTGAAGCTCACGACGCAGTTTTTCAATATCGGATCCCTTTTTACCGATCACAACACCCGGACGGGCAGTGTAAATGGTAACACGGGCTTTCTTGGCTGGACGCTCAATGATGATCCGAGAAACACCAGCTTGTTTCAAGCGCTCACGCAGAAACTCACGAATGCCTAGATCTTCGTGAAGCAGATCAGCATAGTCACCATCTGCAAACCAACGAGAATCCCAGGTCCGGATGATACCGACACGTAGGCCGATAGGATTAATCTTCTGACCCATTACGCTGTCTCCTCGCGTTCACGGACAACAACTGTCAATTGGCTCCAAGGCTTGAGCAAACGGCCAACACGACCGCGAGCACGTGCCCGGAAACGCTTCATGACAAAGCTTTTACCGACGAAAGCCTCAGATACAAAGAGACGATCTACATCAAGCTGATGGTTGTTTTCAGCATTAGCAATTGCAGACTGAAGTGCTTTTTTCACTTCAATAGCAATACGGCGCTTGGAGAAAGTCAGTTCTGCCAAAGCAGACTCTGCAGATTTCCCACGAATGCTTGCCGCAACCAGGTTTAGTTTACGCGGCGAAGTGCGAAGGTTAACAGCAATAGCACGAGCTTCGTTGTCAGCTAACGCACGATCACGTTTTGACTTACTCATTTTCTGCCTTTCTTCGCTTTCTTATCCACTGCGTGACCCCAATAGGTACGCGATGGAGCGAATTCACCGAATTTATGGCCAACCATATTCTCAGTTACAAGAACTGGGATGTGCTTACGGCCGTTGTACACACCAAAAGTCAGGCCAACGAACTGTGGCATGATGGTGGAACGACGGGACCATGTCTTAATAATTTCGTTACGACCCGCGCTACGCACGGTCTCAGCCTTCTTTAACAGACAGGCGTCAACAAACGGGCCTTTCCAAACGGAACGAGCCATATGGCCATCCCCTCACTTAGCGTTTCTGATGACGACGACGGATAATCAACCCATCGGTCTTCTTGTTGGAGCGAGTACGAGCACCCTTTGTAGGTTTCCCCCAAGGAGTGACCGGGTGACGACCACCCGAAGTACGACCTTCACCACCACCGTGCGGGTGGTCCACCGGGTTCATAGCAACACCACGGACAGACGGACGCTTGCCAAGCCAACGATTACGGCCAGCTTTACCAAGCTTCTGGTTTGAATTGTCCGGGTTGGACACGGATCCAACCGTCGCCATGCATTCGGCGCGTACCATACGTAACTCGCCAGAGTTCAAGCGAATTTGGGCATATCCTGCATCGCGACCAACCAACTGTACATACGTACCGGCTGAACGAGCAATCTGCCCACCCTTGCCAGCCTTCAGCTCGACATTGTGGACAATCGTACCCACAGGAATCGCGCTAAGTGGCATAGCATTACCAGGTTTAACATCGGTTTTAGCGCCAGAGATGACACTATCACCGACCTGCAGGCGCTGAGGAGCCAAGATATAAGCTTGCTCACCATCTGCATATTCGATTAAGGCGATAAACGCCGTACGGTTCGGATCGTACTCAATGCGTTGTACTGTAGCAGCAACATCAAACTTTGTACGCTTGAAGTCGATGATACGGTAAGAACGCTTATGACCACCGCCACGACGGCGCATGGTGATCCGACCATTATTATTACGTCCACCTGACTTTGTAAGGCCTTCGGTTAATTTCTTAACCGGCTTGCCTTTGTAAAGATCAGAGCGATCGATCAACACCAGGTTTCTTTGACTTGGTGTGACTGGATTAAAAGTTTTCAACGCCATCGGATTAAATTCCCGTCGTCACGTCGATGCTATCCCCGTCAGACAGGGAAATAATAGCCTTCTTAACGTCGGAACGACGACCAGGACGACCTTTGAAACGTTTTGTTTTGCCTTTAACGCGAAGGGTATTAACCGCTTCAACCTTAACGCCAAACAAACCTTCAACTGCCAGACTGATTTCAGGCTTAGAAGCATCAAGCGGAACTTGGAAGGTAACCTGGTTATTTTCTGAACCAAGTGTTGCCTTCTCGGTGATGACCGGACGACGGATGATTTCATACATCCGCTCTTTAGAAATGGTCACCGGCTTGGTGTTACGTGCGCGTGCTCTGCTCATTTTAGACGCGCCTCCAGCGCTTCAACAGCATCCTTGGTCAAAACCAATGTGTCGCGACGCAGAATATCAAATACGTTTGCGCCCTGCTGTGGCAGAACATCAACGCATGGGATATTGCGAGAAGCACGAGCAAAACCTTCGTTCACAGAAGCACCGTCGATAACTAGAGCTGAAGACCAGCCTAGTGCAGACAGCTGCTTAACAAGAGCAGAGGTTTTTGGTTCCTTAACTTCGGCGTTATCAAGAACAACCAACTTACCTTCAGCGGCCTTTGCTGAAAGGGCAGTCTTAAGAGCAAGAAGACGAACTTTCTTTGGAAGATCGTGTGAGTGATCCTGAACGCGAGGTCCATGAACAATACCACCACCACGGAAGATGTTCGCACGAATAGAACCGTGACGAGCGCCGCCACCTTTCTGATTCTTGATCTTACGAGTTGAACCGCGAACTTCGCCGCGTTCCTTAACCTTGTGTGTGCCAGCACGACGCTTGGCTAGCTGATAGTTGACCATACGTGCGAGTAAATCAGCACGAACTGGAAGACCGAACACAGCTTCGTTCAGTTCAACTTCACCAGCTTTTTTATTTTCGAGGGATGTAACCGCGATCTTCATGGTTATTGATCCTTCTCTTCAGCAGCAGGAGCTTCAGCAGCAGCAGCTTTTAGGCCAGCCGGGAAAGGAACACCTTCAGGAAGTGCACGCTTCACAGCATCGCTAATGTAAACCCAACCGCCTTTTGAGCCAGGAATAGCACCCTTAACAAGGATCAAGCCATTGTCACCATCGGTAGCAACGATTTCCAGATTCTGGGTAGTTACACGACGATCACCCATGTGACCAGCCATCTTCTTACCCTTGAACACCTTACCAGGATCCTGACTGTTACCAGTAGAACCGTGACTACGGTGAGAAACGGAAACACCGTGCGAAGCACGTAGACCACCAAAATTATGACGCTTCATCGCACCAGCGAAACCTTTACCGATAGAAGTACCGGTAACGTCTACATACTGACCTGCAACAAAGTGACCCGCATCCAACTCAGCGCCGACATCCAATAGGGCGTCTGCTGATACACGAAATTCTGCTGTATGTTTCTTCGGAGTAACCTTAGCTTTGGCATAATGGCCACGCTCAGCTTTACTCACATTCTTCACCTTGGCTACACCAGAGCCAAGCTGAACCGCATTATAGCCGTCCGTTTCTTGATTACGGACCGCAACAACCTGACAGCTCTCTAGCTTCAAAACAGTTACTGGAACATGATTTCCAGCTTCCGTGAAGACGCGAGACATACCAAGTTTCTGCGCAATAAGACCCGTACGCATTGCTTAGCCTTTCAGTTTAATCTCAACATCAACACCAGCCGCAAGATCAAGCTTCATAAGCGCGTCTACGGTTTGTGGTGTTGGCTCAACGATGTCAATAAGACGCTTGTGAGTTCTGATTTCGAACTGCTCACGACTTTTCTTATCGATGTGAGGACCACGAAGGACTGTGAATTTCTCAATGCGAGTCGGTAGAGGAATAGGACCTTGAACCTGCGCACCTGTGCGCTTGGCAGTCCCTACGATCTCAGATGTAGATTGGTCCAGGACCCTGTGATCGTACGCCTTTAGGCGAATTCTAATATTCTGGCTGGACATTCTCAGCCACCCTTTGATTAACCCGTTCGTACCATTCACGGCATTGGAACGCAGTTAACCCCTTTCAGAGTTAATATAAACAATTTCGTCGCAGAAAGAAGCGACGGTGCGTTCTTTACCAAAACGCACCGTCGCTATCAACAACTATTTTACTTTTTTTATTTTGAGATGCTTGAAACGACACCAGCACCAACGGTACGGCCGCCTTCACGGATCGCAAAACGCAGACCATCGCTCATCGCGATTGGCGCAATAAGCTCAACATCCATAGCAATGTTATCACCTGGCATTACCATCTCTGTACCCTCTGGCAGAGAAACAACACCCGTAACATCTGTGGTACGGAAGTAAAACTGTGGACGATAGTTAGAGAAGAATGGTGTGTGACGACCACCCTCTTCTTTCGTCAGAATATAAGCTTCTGCCTTGAAGTTTGTRTGAGGYGTAATCGAACCTGGCTTCGCAAGAACCTGACCACGCTCAACATCTTCACGACCAACGCCACGTAGAAGTGCACCAACGTTATCACCCGCTTCACCCTGATCGAGAAGCTTGCGGAACATTTCAACACCAGTACAAGTCGTTTTCTGAGTATCACGGATACCAACGATCTCGATCTCTTCACCAACTTTAAGAACACCTGTCTCAACACGACCGGTAACAACTGTACCACGGCCTGAGATAGAGAACACGTCTTCGATTGGCATCAGGAAGTCCTGATCAACCGGACGATCTGGCTGTGGGATGTAATCATCAACAGCTTTCATCAGCTCAAGAATCTTCTCTTTACCGATGTTGTCGTCACGACCTTCCAGAGCAGCAAGAGCTGAACCAGCTACGATCGGAATATCGTCGCCCGGGAAGTCATAAGAAGAAAGAAGCTCACGGATTTCCATCTCAACAAGCTCTAAAAGCTCTTCATCGTCAACCTGGTCAACCTTGTTCATGAAAACAACTAGAGCAGGAACACCAACCTGACGAGCAAGAAGAATGTGCTCACGGGTCTGTGGCATTGGACCATCAGCTGCGTTAACAACCAAAATAGCACCATCCATCTGAGCAGCACCAGTGATCATGTTCTTCACATAGTCAGCGTGACCCGGGCAGTCAACGTGAGCATAGTGACGACCTTCTGTCTCATACTCAACGTGTGCCGTAGAAATGGTGATACCACGTGCACGCTCTTCAGGTGCCTTATCAATATCTTCAAACGCTGTCGCGTCCTGGCCGTTCTGCTCAGCCAATACTTTTGTGATCGCAGCAGTAAGAGTTGTCTTACCATGGTCAACGTGACCAATTGTGCCTACGTTACAGTGCGGTTTCGTCCGCTCAAACTTTTCCTTAGCCATCTCGCCTAATTCCAGTTCTGATGGACGACCACGCGTCCTCAAGCTCAAATACATTAAAAGCCCGCACTTCAAAGCATGCGAGCTTCAGGGATAAATTTTGGAGCGGGTGGGGGGAATCGAACCCCCATAACTAGCTTGGAAGGCTAGGGCTTTACCACTAAGCTACACCCGCATACATCACACAACCTAACTTGAAATACTGAAAATGTGGATGGTGGAGGGAGTTGGATTCGAACCAACGTAGGCAGACGCCAGCGGATTTACAGTCCGCCCCCTTTAGCCACTCGGGCATCCCTCCATGTTATCCACGCAACCTCTAGGGTGAGGCTTCAGCTACCGAGTATTTCGGTGTGCGTTGATGATGCGAAATATGTTCATTTCCAGACGCATGTCAACTGGAAGATCTATAAAAATATCATCATTCCTGTTTTTTTCTTCGCGATGAACTGCCATATAGACGATGAAACTAAAACTCCGGAGCAAACGACTGTCATGGCAAAGCCCAAAAAACTGCGAAAAAAGAACTCTTCACAACGCTCAGGCAAAAGAGAAAATCCCGGAGCAGGAAATTTATGGCTCTATGGAATTCATGCGGTACTTGCAGCACTTGGGAATCCAGATCGTCAGATAAAACGATTCGCAATCACGCCAGATACAAAATCCAAACTGGAATCGGAGCTGACTGAAGTTGAATATGAAACGGAACGAAAACTTGTTCCCGACCATGTCGCAAATAACGATCTGAACGAACTTCTTCCCCCCGGTGCTGTACATCAGGGTATCGCCTGCCTCGCATCAGCTTTGGAAGAGACTTATATAGAAGACATTCTGACCGAAATTAAACTTGCAGAACGTGCTGCTGGTAAAAAAGGCGATGAGGACTGGGAATTTCAGGCAGAAGGCAGAACCGTTCTGTTAATCCTTGACCAGGTTACCGATCCGCAGAACGTCGGGGCAATTTTACGTTCTGCGGCTGCATTTGGTGCCAAGGCCGTCATTACCACCGACAGAAACTCAGCCCAACCAACAGGATCATTAGCCAAAGCCGCTTCCGGGGCACTTGAACACATCCCCTATGTTGGCGTTACAAATCTTGTGCGCGCTTTGGAACAAATCAAGGAAGCTGGCTTTTGGTGTTATGGGCTTGCAAGTGAAGGGGAAAAACTACTGTCAGATGCCCTGCCTGCTAACGGCAAAATCGCTCTTATCATGGGCGCCGAAGGTGTCGGCCTCAGACGCCTCACCCGCGAACACTGCGATATGCTGGTTAACCTGCCAACCTCTGATACTTTTGGGGTTCTTAATGTTTCCAGTGCCGCTGCAGTTGCTCTATATGAAACAGCCCGCAGCAATTAAATCTGAAGAACATTCCCAGTTAGCCTGACGGTGCCGACAATAACGCCGTCAGGTAAGGTTGTTGCGATTTACCTATTTGTTTTTTCGCCTAAGACTGCCTGCCGTAATCAATTTACGTGAACGTTTGTCCAGTTTGCAAAAAACACCTAACTAAGTTAGGATAAACAATAACGAGCGAAAAATCTCGCTACTCAAAACAATAAAAATGCACCATAAATGAAGTGCAGAAAAATATGACCTTCAATAATAGCACCAGCAGAACCAGACAATGCCTCCACCAAAACGTAATAGATACCTCTCCAGTTCTTTAAGCACACGTGACCTGATTGTCGATGTCGCAGAGCAACTCATCGCCCAGCACGGTGTAGAGGGCCTCAAGCTGAAAGACATCACAAAAGAGATCGGCATTCAACTCCCTTCTCTTTACGCACATTTTGCGGGTCGAAGCGCAGTGCTCATTGAAATTGGGAAACGTATACTGGAAGGTATCATCGAAGATTTTGATGAAATCGAAAATCTTCCACCTCGAGAGGCCCTGAGAGAACATACACGCCTGATGGTACGCCGCTACACAACAAACAGAGCACATGTACTTGTCTTGCTCGCAGATCTCGCTGCCCCACAGGGCATTGATGCATTCAATGCTAATGAAGCTATTCTTTACCCCTATTACGAACGCCTCACCGCCGTTCTCGAAAAGGGTCGAGAAGAAGGACTGTTCAATAAAGTTGAAACTGAAGAGTTCATTGCCAATCGACTTGGCATTGTGCTGGTCAATATCGCTTTTGCGTCCCTCAAAACCGGTGTTTTCACAGAAGAACAAGCTGCTCGTCTGGAAGTTAACGCACTCGCACAGATTGACTCGATGCTAACGGACGGTGAAAGTCTGTCAGATAGGTAATGTCCATATATAGCAGTACATTTCTAATCTTAATAATAGATTTCATTCGGAATTCAAGTGTGCTGTGCTTCTTGAGCCAAAACAGGTCTGGGTATATTGGTATCTAAAAGGCTCCCTGCCCATAGACGATCTGAGAGCATTCCATGAACATACCAATTCTGAAAAATTTGTCAGAAGTTGCCGACGATTATGACCTCTTCATCATTGACCTTTGGGGCGTACTACATAATGGCATCATAGCTTATCCAGATGCCATAGAGTGCCTGAATCATTTGCGTAAGCGAAAGAACAGCCAGGTTATCCTCTTATCCAATGCTGCGAGATTGAGCCCTTCTATTGCTGCTCACCTCGCAAAGATTGGTATAGAGGAATATATGTATGACAAATTGTTAACCTCTGGTGATGTCACTGCAAACATAATGTCCAGTAGAGCAAGGGAACAAAACAATCCCATCGAGCCAAGATATTTTCATATTGGCCCTGAACGAGCGCAACCAACCTTGAATGCCTGTGGCGGGCAAGAGGTTGCTCTGAAAGATGCAGAGTTAATTATTTGTACCGGCTTCTTTCAAGAAGAGGCAGAACAAGTTGAAGATTACACAGGGTTATTGAAATCTGCGCTCGCACTCAACCTGCCAATGATCTGTGCAAACCCGGACATGATCATAAATCGTGGCGGCAGAATTATACCTTGTCCGGGGACCATAGCTGCTCTTTATGAAAAGTTGGGCGGAACGGTTGAACGCTTTGGCAAACCCGACCCCGCAATCTACAACTGTGTATTTGCCCAACACACACAAATCTCCAGATCCCGCAGCGTTATGATCGGTGATAGTTTGAGCACAGATATCCGTGGGGCCAGACAGGCGGGTATCGACAGTATATGGATTGGTGGGGGCATTCACGCCAAAGATCTAATGATGAAACCAGATGGCCAGTTAGAACCTGATAAGGTACAGGAAGTTGCAAAACACGCAGGTGAAAGCCCACGGGCCATCATGCCCAAGTTAAATTGGTAACTTTTATCCCTGACAATACCCTCTTCTTTCAACACCGACACAATCATATACGCTGATCATTCACGCAAACTGCCCACTTTAAAATGCCAGAGGTTTAAAATGTTGGTGGCGTGCAGGCTGAAATAATAACGGCTTCCTTTGTCCCCGGATTTCGCCATCGATGCGGAATACGACTGTCAAAGTAGAAAGCATCCCCTGCCTTGAGGATTTTTCTCTGATCACCGACAGTCAGTTCAATCTCTCCACTTACAATAATTCCGGATTCTTCAGATTCATGACGCAAGAGCGTCTCGCCCGTATCTGCGCCGGGTTGAAGCCTCTCGTGTAGAATCTGTAGTGCTCTGTCACTCAGATCACGACCAACCTGCCGGTAAGAGATATTTCCACTCCCGATTTCAGTTAGGTCTTCTGACCGGTAAAAAACCTTTTGCCTTGGTGTCAAATCTTCCGAAAAAAAAGCAGAAACCGATATAGGAATTCCTGCCAGAACCTTTTTCAAAACTCCAACCGAGGGACTGCTCTTATTTTGTTCAATCAGCGAAATAACAGCGTTAGAGACTCCGGCTCTTTTTGCTAACTCGCGTTGCGATAAACCATTCAACTGTCGCAATGCCCTCAGACGCAGACCAAGGTCAAAATCATCATCTTCCATCATTTTCACTTTCATGCTTATTATTATTAACACTATTAACAAAAAAACCACTATATGGGTATAAAAAAGGGGGTGTTGCCTATTTTTTTAATCATGTATGGTTATTTTAATAAGCGATGCCAAAAACGATCACGCGCCGAAAAAACGCAACGACAGAGCATCAAACCGAAACACTGAACCCTAAACACCGAGCATGGGAGGCAGGTATAATGAGTGACCTACCCGAATTCGATAGATCACCAAACAATCTTGATGCGTTCTGGATGCCTTTTACCTGGAACAGAAAATACAAGAAAGAGCCTTTGATGCTAACAAGCGCCAAAGGCATGCATTACACAACAATTGAAGGCAATCAGGTTCTTGATGGCACTGCCGGCCTTTGGTGCTGTAATGCAGGACATGCTTGTGACCGTATTACGACGGCTGTACAGGAAACCATTGCCAAGCTCGACTTTGCACCCACATTTCAACTTGGTCACCCCCTTGCTTTCGAGCTGGCTTCCCGCGTTACAGCAATGCTGGATGGTTATGACCACATGTTCTTCTGCAACTCTGGCTCAGAAGCAGTGGACTCTGCCCTAAAAATAGCCCTCGCCTACCACAGAGCACGTGGTGAAGGACAGCGCACACGCCTTATTGGAAGAGAACGTGGTTATCACGGAACCGGCTTTGGCGGTATTTCTGTCGGCGGGATCGTAAAAAATCGCAATGTTTTTGGTACCTTGCTCGCCGGCGTTGACCATTTATCCCATACACACAATCTCGAAAAACAGGCCTATACAAAGGGTCAACCAGAATGGGGTGCCCATTTGGCCGATGACCTGGAACGTATCTGCGCCCTGCACGACCCCTCAACTATTGCAGCGGTCATCGTTGAACCAATGGCTGGATCGACAGGTGTGCTAATGCCACCAAAAGGCTATCTGGAAAAGCTGCGTGCGATCTGTGACAAGCACGGTATCCTTTTGATCTTTGATGAAGTTATTACCGGTTTTGGCCGTCTCGGAACTCCATTTGCCGTTGATAAATTTGGCGTAAAGCCTGATATGATCACATGCGCCAAAGGCCTGACCAATGGCACAATCCCGATGGGTGGCGTTATTTGTCGCGAGGGTATCTACAAGGCCTTTGAAGAAGCTGCCGATAATGACCCGAGCAGCTCAATCGAACTGTTCCACGGATATACCTATTCCGGTCATCCTGTGGCTGCGGCTGCCGGACTTGCCACTCTTGAAACTTACAAAGAAGAAGGGCTATTCCAACGTGCTCAGGAGCTTGAAGATTATTGGGGCAATGCTGCACACAATCTGAAAGGTACTCGCCACGTTATTGACATTCGCAATCTAGGTCTGATCGGCGCTATCGAATTGGAATCACGCCCCGGTGAAGTCGGTAAACGTGCCTATGAAGCCTTTAGAAAATGTTTTGAAAAAGGCGTCCTCATTCGTGTCACAGGTGACATCATCGCCCTGTCGCCACCACTGATTATCGAAAAAGGGCAGATTGATCAGATATTTGAAACAATCCAGACCGTTCTGAACGATTTGGGCTAAACCGTCTGTAAAAACAGAACGGGTAACCGGTGTGGACCCATCAAAAAGATTGGTCTGCACCCTTTTAAGAACCTGCTGCTAAAATAAACTAAGAGCACAATTAGAAAAATAGCAGTTTGTGCGACATATTAAGGAAAGAGAAAAACATGTTGATTGGTGTTCCAAAGGAAATCAAGAACCACGAGTATCGTGTCGGCTTGGTTCCAAGCTCTGTCAGAGAGCTCGTTCACAACGGTCATCAAGTTATTATTGAAACCAATGCCGGGGGTGGTATTGGCTTTACAGATGCTGATTATGAAGCCGCTGGTGCGTCAATCGTAGCTACCGCTGCAGAAGTTTTCGCCAAAGCTGAAATGGTTGTGAAAGTGAAAGAACCTCAGGAAGTTGAATACAAACAACTTCGTGAAGGGCAATTGCTCTTCACTTATTTGCATCTGGCACCCGATGCACCACAAACACATGGCCTGCTTGAATCAGGCTGTGTTGCTGTCGCATACGAAACTGTTACCGATACAAAAGGCGCCCTCCCTCTATTACGCCCGATGTCAGAAGTAGCAGGTCGCATGTCAGTTCACGTTGGCGCCAATTGCCTGCACAAAGCTGCAAATGGTTCCGGCGTTCTTCTGGGCGGTGTTCCCGGTGTTGCACCGGGTAAAGTCGTTATCATCGGAGGTGGTGTTTCTGGAACGCACGCCGCACGCATGGCAATGGGACTTGAAGCAGAGGTCACAATTCTTGACCGTTCCCTACCGCGTATCGATGAGTTGAACAGTCTCTATGGCAACAAGCTAAAAGTTGTTTATTCCACAGTTGACGCCATTGAAAAATACGTATCCGAAGCTGATCTGGTTATCGGCGCTGTTCTTGTTCCCGGAGCTTCAGCACCTAAACTTGTCAGCCGTGAATTGTTGGGCAAGATGCGCCCGGGTTCTGTTCTGGTCGATATCGCGATTGACCAGGGCGGTTGCTTTGAAACATCACACGCCACAACGCATCAGGATCCAACCTATGAAGTTGACGGCATTATCCACTATTGCGTTGCCAACATGCCAGGCGCTGTTGCCCGCACATCAACTATTGCCCTGAACAACGCCACCCTGCCATTCGCTCTTGCACTGGCAAATAAAGGCTACAAAAAAGCACTTGCAGACGATCCACACCTGATGGAAGGCCTGAACGTTGCCTTTGGTAAAGTTACCTGTGAACCTGTTGCGGAAGCACACGGCCTAGAATATGTAGCAGGCGCAAAAGTACTCGGTCTGTAAAGTAGGCGCTTTTAAGATCGTACATTTGATCCAGAGGAATGATTGAACGAGGTAAGGCGAGATCTTGCTATGAGGCTCGCCTTATTCTTTGGGTAATGCCCAATAAAAAGCCTTCTCAAGTTGACAACCAAGAAGGCTTTTATAAAACAGATGCGGTTATGTCAGCGATTGTTAATCATATTTCGTCAGGATGCCAGAAGCGAGAGATCTCCACTCAGCATATCGCTCAAACCTGTCGCGTCCAGAACGGGAACAGAACACAAATCATTATCCAGCAGATCTCCAGGAGCCAAACGAGCAAGATCCACCTGATCAGATGATACTCTTCGTGCAGCCGTCGACAAATCTACCTTCTCAGAAGAAACCACAGCTTCGAAGTCAGTAACCTTGAAATCAAAATTCCGAGTATCATAATCCATTGCAAGCATCCTTAACTGTCGCACCAATCATTAAAGACAGTATAGAAAACCTTGCGTAAAAGGGGTGTAGCATGCCCGGGGCAAAGCTAAGGCATTCCTGTGACAAAAAAATTCACAAAAAATTAACCATACAGTAAGAATAACAAATATTTCAGTATAACCAATTACATAGATTGTTATCCTCTGAATAGATAAAGGTTAACATCGGGACTTCATTTTTGTTTAAAGCCAGTTAAAACAAAAATGAACCACTGCGCGCGCTCTGTTATAAATCATCACAAAGTTCAGAAAAAAATCAGAGTCCTTAATATCCCGAGACACCGACCTTGCCGAGGGGAAAACAAAGCGTAAAAATAATCCTTTAATATCAAAGATCTATACAAAAAATAAAAAAAATATTTTTTTTGTCATTTTCCTCTTGAGTAATTTAAACGAATCACCTAAATTCCGCCTCGTCGTCACGATAGCTTCCTAACGAAGTCGAAAAAAAGAGTGACTGGCCACAGTGCCTCTATAGCTCAACTGGTAGAGCACCTGATTTGTAATCAGGGGGTTCCGGGTTCAAGTCCTGGTGGAGGCACCACTTCTTTTCAAGCACTTAGTTAAATCATCAATTCGATAATAATGCTCTGGCTAGCAAATGGGCTAGCAATTTAGCCTCTTATACCACATCTCAAAACACATCCTGTATATCATGTATTTTGTGACACCATCTCCTTTACCGCTATTTTTAAGGATTTGAGAGCAATTATTTCTAGACATCCAGAGCCTCTTATTCGAGAGTTCCCTTATCAAGGGGAATTTGGCTTATGAAATTTATAATTAAAACGTTCTTTGTTATCAATTTGTGCATGTCCACCAATATTGCCTTTGCAGATAATACTTTGAAAGAGGGAGCTAATTTCACTGAGTTTGAGAACACCTTTGAAGAAACAATGCAAAAACTCAACTTGGAATATGAAATTACAGGTAAGAAATGCGAAACTGGCCCGATATCCTATTGTAGCTATCATGTGGGCAACGACAGTATTTTAATGACTAAAGGTCAAAAATTCTCAAAACTCACAGCCTCTGTTTCTGTAGTTAACGGAGATAGAAGTAAATTTCTTCTGCTTGCCATCAGCGCAGCATTAATTGTTGACCCTTCCTTGGACACTGACGAAGTGACACAAATCATTAAAGACACTGTCACCCCTGTTCTTACTACGCAAAACAAAAGAGCAGAAGTAACAGCCAATGGATTTAAATATTGGGCGACGAGGCAATACGAAAAGATGTTTTTTTATAATATTATTCGCAATGAATAACGCCACCTCTTCCTTAGGCTGAATAAACCATATAAAACACACAAAATACTATGTATGTTCCATTCTCAAACCTCACAAAATTATTTAACCAATGATCTACAAAAAATTACTCTTAACGTTTTTCAGTCTGCTGTTAGTTGCGTGTGCATCAAATAGCAAAGACACTACATTCACGGCCCAATCCCTGAAAAATACGCCCGAAGAAAACCTAAAAAATAAGGGGCTTGTAGCATTATCCGGAGAAGAAATTACTCATCTAATACTAAACAAAACAGTAACCGGTGAATACGTCAGCACACCATCAATTCCGCTCAACAATTACCGCTCCTACTGGATGGAGTTTTATAATGAGGATGGATATTCGATTTATCGCTATTGCGATACAGCTAATGTTCCCAACCAATGGAGTTGCTCAAAAAAGATAACTGGGCAGTGGAAAATTTTTGATAACAGGTTGTGCCTCAAATACAGAGAATCAAAAAAATTCACGCATTGTTTTCGTGCATATTTTGATAAAGAAAATTACATGGTCGTAGCAACAACAGGGAAATCAGCTGGTTATGTTCGTGGAATAGCGACGCAAGCAACTGAAGGTTTTTCAGAAGCACGCCCCTTTATCAACAACTAGCACATCGCACCACATAGCTCCCAACAACAATCAGCATAAAGAAATGGGTCCCTTATGGCATTACGGGCGCTTAACTGCTTCGTTTATATTGGGTATTAACGCGAAATAGTCAGTACTTTCGTTCTGAACTATCGTGGCTGTTTTTTGCGACAATTCATCTGCGAGTATGAACACCCCTGCAACATCACCGTCGCTTTCCAGTTTAAATTTTTGGATCTTTGCTTCAACGACCAAGGCCTCTATTTGAAATTGGGCGATGCGATGTGTTTCCCACGCCCCCTTCCACCCAAAGAAACCGGACAAGGAAACACAAAGCGCACTTAAGATAGCCAGGATTGTTATGAGTTTCTTCTTTGAAAAGTTGAAGAATGTTAACTTATTATCGTCAAACGTCGCAGAAAAATATGCGATAAAAATAGCACAAACAATTGATAGAACCCCGGTTATCCTAAACAAAATCAACTTGGTGATGCCAAAAAGACTATACCAGTCAATTTGTTTTTGGGCATATTCCTGTGCCACCAAAAAAGCCTGACTTGCTTCCTCCACAACCTAATCTCCCCCTATAAATCGGGTACTTTAAAGGTACGAACAAACGGCGATGATTGTTTAATAGTATGTAAATAGGGGACAACCTCAATAAATTAAAACAGCTAGGTTCCCTCGCATTATACGCACCTTGGTACAGTTATCTACTGTACGTCTTCGTCCTTTAAGCTTTTTTCATACTCTTCCCAGTAATGAGGAACGCTTTTCAGGCGTTCTTTTTTATTCGGGCCCTGGACATGTTTATTCAAATAGGTTTTGAGTTCATTAAAATTTGAAATTTCGGGGACATTAAGGTCAGCGAGGAAGAGATCAATCCATCCCGCAGCGTCTTTTGGTAAAACTGTTTTTTCTTTCAGGAACGTTTTGAAGTCACCCGCACTCATACCGAACTCTCCTAATCTATATTTCAGTGTACCCACATTCGGTTGGTGCCTGTCTCATAAATCATATCGTATGATTAAACGTTTGAAACTCAACTTATTACCCAACTTCAAGGTCCAAATTTTTGACTATCATCTTCCCTCTTCTAACATAACTTCTTTTACATTAGCTTAAAAACCAAACTCTGGGCCTGTTTTTGTGTCAGATCAGCCAAAGATTGTGGCATTTCAAATCCCATAGCCTTGGCTTGAGCAGAAAGAGCAGCAGGGCCAATCTGCCTTAAGTACTCCATAGGGTATTCAAGCATATCTTTAACTTTGGCTTCCTCGAGCTTTTTGGCAACATCAGAACTGCTATCAACCGTCGCAGCCTTCGCAGCATCCATCCAGTTCAGCCCGCCTGTCATGGATTTAACGCTACTTGGCATAAAACGAACGAGATCAGCAGCCTTTTGTCGATCTGTTCGGGGATTATCCAACTGCTGTTGATAAATCAACCTTTGTGCTTCCGGCGATATGGAAATCTGATCCTTATTCTTTGCTGCCTCAGTTTGCGCATCACCTACATTGTTTTTGGCTTTGTTGGCCAAAAGTGCCTGTTCACGCGCCTGCTGAACATATGGATTGTTCGAAGAATTGGCCGCTGTATTGCGATCAAACCAGGAAGAGTTCAGAAGATTGATCATGTTTTCTTTTCCATCATTAGTTTAGAAAACATGAAGCAAGATAGGTGCCAGTTTTTACGACAAGAAACAGGGGATACTTTTCGCCTAATTAGCGAGAAAATAAACACAAATAATCTGCAAAAATTTTCTCTGGGCAAGTTTTACCCGCATTAACAGTCCCAGAGCGGAAGCTTTTGCTCGGTTGATAATTTTATCCCATAGCGTGTAAACGCCCAAACAATGCACTCGTTCATCTCACAACGGGCAGATCGTTCCACCGTGTGGTATAGCGCGGAGAAATCATCTTCTGTCTCATTTTCCAATCATCATTTATACCCGATGCGGCGAACCGAACAGTGTCCCGCCCATGGGAACGATTAAGATCATCCAGAACGCTCATCAGAGCCTTTGACTTTTTCACATCGCCTTTGGCAAAGATATTCTGCTGTACACCTTGAGCATCAACCAGTCCGCCAAGGAAAACCCCGGCCTTCTGGTACAGCAATCCTTCCCGATAAACTTTCTTGAGGCAATGTTCTGCCGCCTTGATCAATAAGGCAGTTTCATCGGTCGCTTCGGCAAAAGTGACACTAAAGGATTTTTTGTAATAGGCCTGATCTTTACCATGCGGGCTGGTACGCAAAGAAATACTCAACTTATTTGCCGCAAGCTGTTGTCTCCGCAGCTTTTCTCCGGCTCGGGTCGCGTGCGCCGCAACAGCCTGTTGAATAAGAGAAAGATTACTCAGATAGCGACCAAACCCACGGGAAACGATAATACTTTTCCGGGGCGGTACCACTTCTTCGACCGCAAGACATGAAATGCCATTAAGTTCATGCACCATACGTTCGAGTACAACATTGAAGCCAGATCGAATACGCTTGGGATCAGCAGAGGCAAGATCAAGCGCGCTATAGATACCCAGCGCCTGTAATTTTGGTGTTAACCGACGTGAAATCCCCCAGACATCGCCGATAGATATCTGTTGAAGCTGCGCCTTATTATCCGGTTTAAATACAAACACACCATCATACTGACTATTCTTCTTGGCAATGCGGTTCGCAACCTTGGCCAGGGTTTTTGTTGTCGAAATCCCGACACAGACTGGCAACCCGGTATACTGACACACCGCTTTACGAATATCGTGACCCAGTTCAGTCAAAGCCTCCAAATTATCAACAGCACCGCCCCCCGCGAAACGCAGAAAGCTCTCATCAATCGAATAAACTTCTATACTTGGCGTAAAACGCTGATAGATCTCGTTGACCCTGTCAGACATATTTCCATTTATGTGGAATAGGAATGTTTCCAGATATTCTTATATACCTTAAGAGGTTGTAGTTTTCTAAGATATTAAGCAAAACTCAAGATATAACTGCCTGCACATAAGAAGTGAAGCTCTCTCTAACTGATCTGTCAGTGGCTTTATCAGGTAGCTCAGAGCTGAACGCTCGCCGGTTTGGATATAGACTTCAGCGGGCATACCAGGAACGAGTTTGGCAGTGTTCAGACGCGCCATTTCTTCTTCGGGGATTTCAATGATGCCTTGATAATAAGGTATGCCACTTTGTGGGTCCTGTAGTCGGTCCGGAGAGACTTTGAGGACATAGCCGTTGAGTTCCGGTGTGACCTTTTGGTTAAAGGCAGGAAACTTAACCACCGCCGGTTGGCCGCTGTAGACTTGATCGACATTCTGCGGATCAACCTGTGCTTCGACGGTCAAGCGTTCATCAAAGGGCACGATCTGCATCAGAGGTTCTGCCGGAGAAACCACGCCACCTACCGTAAAGATACTGGAGCCATGGATAATACCATCAACCGGGGCCTTGATTTCCACCCGTGCCAACTGTTCCTGATAGGCTATTTTCTGTTCTTCCAACTCGGATATGGAGGAATTGGTTTCCTTAAGCTCCGTCAAAGCCCGTTCACGGTAATCCTGTTCGACCTGCAGGATTTGTAACTCGGCCTCCCCGATCTGGTTTTCAACACGGGCAATGTTGGCAAYAAGTTCGGATATTTCTCCATCCAGTCTGGCTGCTTCCCGCTCCAGTGTCAGCAAGCGCGGGAGTGTTGCATGACCTTTTTCATAGAGCTTGCGCAGACCCGTAAGCTCTTGAGAGATGAAGTCTCCCTGTTGCTTCTTGGATTTCCGCAAGCCCTTGAGGCCAGAGATTTCATTGCCGGATTGGGTAATACGTTTCCTCAGCTGACTGACCTGACCTTTACGGGTACTTTCCCGAGCCTGAAAGAGATTGATGTGATCTCGATGGATCTGCCATTCTTCAGCGTCTTTGGGCAGAGCTTCAAACTGAGATGGAATCTCGACTGTCTCTTTACCATCCCGTTCGGCAATCAAACGTTCTCGCTGTGCATAGGCTTCATAGAGACGGTTCTCGGTAATCACAAAGTTGGTCTGTACCATGGTCTCATCCAGACGCACCAGTACATCCCCTGCTTTAACGCTATCGCCATCCTTGGCAAGGATCTCGCCAACCAACCCCCCATCCAGATGCTGAATRGTTTTGGGCTTGCCTTCAACAATAACCACCCCTGTGGCAATCACGGCGCCAGAGATTGAGGCCATCACAGACCAACCGCCGAGCCCAATGACAAGGGTCGCCACAGTCAACACCCCCGTCAGCACATAGCGACTTGATCCCGCCCACAGCTTTTCCGACCAAAGCTCTTGTGTTTCTTCTTGTTGCATTATCTAACCAACCGTTCCCAGAGGTGTTGTTTGTCCAGCTTGTTGTGGGTTTTCTTGAACAGACGACTGTCTGTTTGGGACTTGTTGGGTCACTTCCTTGAGAACCTGTTCTTTCGGGCCAAAGGCTGTTTGCTGACCATCGTTCAGCATCAACAGCATATCAACGGCCACAATGGCAGAGGGACGATGGGCCATTACAATAACGGTCTTGCCTCGGGCGCGTATGCCCTTGATCGCTTCGGTCAAAGAAGCATCGCCTTCGGAATCAAGGTTGGAATTGGGCTCATCCAGAATAACCAATGCTGGGTCGAGATAAAGCGCACGGGCCAGAGCAACACGCTGTTTCTGTCCACCGGACAGTCCGGCACCATCAGTCCCGATTTCAGTTTCATAGCCATTGGCCAGCCGCAGGATCATCTCGTGCACGCCAGCACGTTGCGCAGCTTCGATAACATCGGCATCCTGAGCCTCTGGATTAAAGCGGGCAATATTCTCTTTGATGGTCCCGCTAAAGAGTTCCACTTGTTGTGGCAGATAACCAATATGCTTGCCAAGCGAGGTCCGTTTCCATTGATCCAGTGTTGCCCCGTCCAAGCGCACCGTTCCCTGCATGGGCAACCAGGCACCGATTAAAAGGCGCGCAAGGGTGGATTTACCCGAAGCAGACGTCCCAATGACGCCCAAGCCCTGTCCAGGTTCCAGTGTGAAATTTACGCCTTTAAGTGCGGGCTTTGATCCTCCGGGAGGTGTGACAAAGACCTTCTCTACAGAAAGCTTGCCTTCCGGGTCTGGTAGGTCAGTTTTATCTTTTTCTTTGGGAATGGAATTCAACAAGGCTTTCAGGCGTTGATAGGCCTGTCTGGCAGTAATTACGCCTTTCCATTGCGCCAATGTTTGATCTACGGGCGCAAGCGCACGACCTGTAAGAATAGAAGCTGCAATCATCACGCCTGGGGTAATCAATTGTTCAACAGCCAGAGCTGCACCAACGGCGAGGATGATGGATTGTAAAAACATCCGAAAGGTTTTTGATGTTGCTGTCAGAGTTCCGGCACGGTCACTGGCGGTGATGTTGTTCTTGATGCCTTCCTGATGGCTTTGCTGCCAGCGCTTTTGGACGTTTTCTCCCATACCCATAGCAAGAACAGTTTCTGCATTGCGATGACTTTGATCGGCATAGGACCCTGCTGCAGCCGTATGGGCCGCACCTTTTTTCAAGTGATTGCGGGTTGAGAGTTCATTGGTCAGGGCCAGAACAAAAACAATCAAGGCGCCAACCACAGCAACCAGACCAAGGGTCCAGTGCAAAAGAAAGACAAGCGCGAGATAGAAAGGCACCCACGGCAAATCAAAGAGTGCAACCGGCGCATTGCCAGAGAGAAACTGGCGAACAGTACCAAGATCAGACAGGGGGTTAGCTTTCTGTCCCTCTCTCTTAAGCAGACCCTGTAAAAGCCATATACTAAAGATCCGCTCGGTCAAACAGCTATCCAGCTTGAGGCCAATACGAACCAGAACTTTTGACCTGATAATCTCGAGTAGGCCCATAAAACCAAAGAGCCCGGCGATCAGAACTGTCAGGGCAATGAGCGTGGGAATGGACCGACTTGTCAGAACCCGGTCATAGACTTGCAGCATAAAGAGTGGCCCTGTGAGCATCAGCATGTTAATAACAAAGCTGAACAAGCCTATAGAGATCAGAGCCTTGCGGCAATAGCCCAGGGCTTGTTTGATCTCGTTATCCGAACTATCGGGATTTGACTGCTGCGCCGAAGGCACAGCAGTCCTAGAAGTATTATCTGACATCAGAGGTTACACAAACTGGAAATCATTAGTACGAAGGGATACTTTCTGAACATCTTTCAGGGTAATGGAATTATCATCATCAATATTGATGACAGTGTCATCCCCAACCTGTTCTGACAGTTGACGAACCGCATCAAAGGTCGAGATATTCAAATCAGATCCCAAAAAACCGTCAAAGGTTTCATCAAACATCATCATAAATCCAATGCCACCAAATATCATGCCTGAAATGATGAGATCAGCAAGAGCATCTTTTGTTGAAAGGTAAATCATTAAAGTGATGATAAAAACAAGCAATGTCGTTTTGCAGACGATATTTTGTTGCTTTATTTTACCCGCTTTCATGGAAAATTACTCCTTTAAACATAAGCATTGGTTTTATTTTTTGAGTTCAATGATCATATTTTTGAGATGTTAATTAATTGATAATATATCTCTAGGTTCAAGATCTGTTAATTTTATGAATTCGGATTTATTTCACGGCGTTCTTGAAATATCAGATTTTACCCGACGTATGGGAATAGATGATTCGATGGAAGCCACGCCATGGATTTTGACGAGCCTTTCAATCATCAGTGCTTCAAACTCTTTCAAGCCAGTGATGGCGACACGTAACAAATAGTCTCTGTGCCCGGTCATCAACCAGCAATCCACAACCTCTGGAAACTTCAACATTTCAGTTTCGAAATTTTCTATGGCTGTATCTATTTGCTTGTCCAGCTTGACGGATACAAAAACGGACATTTCATAGCCAAGGGCAACTTCGTCTATTAAAGCGACATAGCCCGTAATGATACCCGTATTTTCAAGATGTTTAAGACGCCTGATAACTGGTGTTACACTTAGGCCCACACGTTGGCTGAGCTCTGCAGCAGTGATCCGTCCATCACTTCTGAGTTCGCGTAAGATTCGAATGTCTATTTCGTCTAGGTTAGGCGAAGCCACTAAAAAATCCTCAAAAATATTAAATTCATCTAATATCTAAATCAAAATGGGTGTAAATAGCAAGATATCGCTTTTTGTTAGATGGTACCGTCTATAGTTGAACAGTGTTTTGTTTCCGTAACATTTAAGAGACTTTTCTATTGTTCCCTGAGACATGGGTTTTGGGAGTTTTGAGTTTGGGAGGAGAGCGTCGTGTCTGATAAAGCGAGCCAAATAAAAATAAACCATCTAAAAACGATTGAACAAAGATTGCTATGGCTCTCGCATTGGATGATCCATAACGCCAACCATCTGCGTCCCAAGGAAGATGGTATTAAAGTCGGTGGGCATCAGGCATCTTCGGCCTCTATGGTGTCTATTATGACCGCGCTTTATTTCTCTGCCCTGAAACCTGAAGACCGTGTGGCTGTAAAGCCTCATGCATCACCTATTTTCCATGCGATGCAATATCTGATGGGGAATCAAACTCTGGAAAAAATGCAAAATTTCAGAGGGTACAAAGGCGTACAATCTTATCCGTCGCGGACAAAAGACATTGATGATGTTGATTTTTCAACGGGATCGGTTGGTTTGGGAGTTGCGATAACATCTTTCGCGTCTTTGGTTCAGGATTACATTCAGGCGAAATCATGGGGCCAAGACCTTCCACTTGGACGCATGGTTGCGCTTGTTGGCGATGCAGAACTAGATGAAGGCAATATTTACGAAACCCTGCAAGAAGGGTGGAAAAATGATCTTCGCAATACCTGGTGGATCATTGATTACAATCGTCAATCCCTTGATGGCATTGTGCGCGAAGGTTTGTTTCAGCGTATAGAGCAGATTTTTGATGCCTTTGGCTGGGATGTTGTTCGGGTGAAGTATGGCTACCTTCAACGTGCTGCCTTTGAAGAACCGGGCGGTGAGAAGTTAAAAGACTGGATTGATAACTGTCCGAACCAGCTTTACTCTGCCCTGACTTATATGGGGGGAACAGTTTGGCGTGAACGCCTGATGGATGCTTTGGGTGATCAGGGTGATGTGACTGCTTTGATTAACAAGCGCAGCGATGATGAACTTGCCAAGTTGATGGAAAATCTGGGTGGCAACTGCGTTCAAACCATGGCAGAGACGTTCGATGCTATTGATCATGATAGGCCTGTTTGTTTCTTGGCCTATACCATCAAGGGATGGGGTACCCCGATTGCCGGTCATAAGGACAATCACGGTGGATTGATGAACAAACCCCAAATGGCCGAGTGGCAAGCTCACATGGGCGTGCCGGAAGGGCAGGAATGGGAGAAGTTCGCTGCTGTTTCAGATGTCGAGAGCCTACAGAAATTTCTTGATAAAACGCCTTTCTTTGTCAAGGGGATGCGCCGTTATTCTGATGCGATTGTTGAGATTCCAAAAATTGAGTTGGCAAGTGATCGCGAAATATCGACCCAGATGGGCTTTGGTAAAGTCCTGGATGATCTTTCCAAGGGGAGTTCAGAGCTTGCGCAGCGTATTGTAACGACATCGCCAGACGTAACGGGAACAACAAACCTTGGTCCTTGGGTAAACCGCCGGAAACTCTTCGCTCGTAGTGAACAGAGCGATACCTTTATCAACGAAAAAATCCCTTCAACAGCGAAATGGGAATTCACACCTGAAGGTCAGCACATTGAGCTTGGTATTGCAGAAATGAATCTTTTCCTGCTTCTTGGTGCCGCCGGTCTGTCACATTCTCTTTATGGTAAGCGTCTATTACCAATTGGAACCGTTTATGATCCCTTTGTTGCCAGAGGTTTAGATGCTCTTAACTATGCATGTTATCAGGATGCGCGCTTCATGATTGTCGGTACGCCATCCGGTATCACATTGGCCCCCGAAGGTGGGGCACATCAATCTATTGGATCTCCTTTGATTGGCATGTCGCAGGATGGTTTGGCTGCCTTTGAACCGGCCTTTGTGGATGAGTTGGCCATCATCATGGAATGGGCTTTTGATTATATGCAACGTGATGGCGAAGGTGAGCCGGATGAGCGAACCTGGCTACGGGATGAAACAGGGGGATCCGTTTATCTTCGTTTGACAACAAACCCGCTGGAACAGCCGGGACAAAGATCAAATGCTGATTTTGAACAGGGCGTTATTGATGGAGCTTACTGGATGCGTAAACCAGGCCCCAACTGTGAACTGGTTATTGTTTATCAAGGTGCCGTTGCAAATGAAGCCATTGATGCCGCTGGTAAGTTATCACAACATAATCGTGACGTTGGTGTTCTTGCGGTGACGTCTGCTGATCGATTGAACGCGGGATGGACTGCAGCTCAACGGGATCGTAGTCGAGGTAATCGTCAGGCGACAAGCTATGTTGAGCAATTATTTTCTCGTTTGCCGAAGCACTGTGTTGTTCTGACCGTCATTGATGCTCATCCGGCGACCTTGTTGTGGCTTGGTGCTGTTGGGGGACATCGAACAATTCCCCTTGGTGTTGAGCATTTTGGCCAAACCGGAACTATTGGCGATCTTTATCGTCACTTTGGTCTGGATTCAGAATCAATTGCCAAATCTGCAAATAACGCTTTGCAAACACCTTATGAAATAGCATCGTAGAGAGGTACTTGCTCAGTTTTTGATAAGAAATTTCACTTCTTCTGTCATTTGAGCCGATGAGTGCTTCTGTTTGTCGGCTCAAATGGTTTCGCGATTTGTAATTGGCAGACTTGGATTTGCGTTTCCTTCGAGAAGAAAGTGCAGCCTGGAAAATAAATTTCAGGGTAATGATTGGGGCATTTAGGTGACAGAAAAACAAGTAATGCTTCTAATATCTGGACGTGTTCAAGGCGTCTGGTATCGTGGGTGGACTGTTGATAGGGCAAAAGGTTTAGGGCTTGTCGGGTGGGTTCGAAATTTGCCAGCCGGGCAGGTAGAAGCTGTGGTCAAAGGGGATACCGAGAAGGTCGATATCTTAATCAAGCTATGTCATGAAGGGCCGGAGCATGCCAATGTCACTTCGGTAACCGAGATTATTGATACATCGGTTCTGGACAACGAGTTGGATTTTGTTCAAATCTGATAGTTCAGGTTTTATTCAGATCATTAAATCTTCGGGTTTGAAAACCTCGTAAAAAGCTTTTTTCATCGCGACATCCAGATCTTCCATTGAGACGCAAAGCCCAAGGTCAACGAGTGATGTTACCCCGTGCTGGTTAATGCCACAGGGCACAATACCTTCAAAGTGGGATAAGTCTGGGTCTAGATTAATCGCAATACCGTGAAAGGTGATCCATTTACGAACTCTGACACCGATCGCAGCGATTTTGTCTTCACGACCATTTCCTCTATCAATCCAGATCCCTACACGACCTTCGCGTCGTTCGCCTTTGACATTGAATTTTGCCAGCGTACGTATGATCCATTCTTCCAGATTGTACACAAACTTACGAACATCTTTATTGTAAAGATTGAGATCTATCATGACATAGGCAACACGTTGTCCCGGACCGTGATAGGTATATTGACCGCCACGACCAGCTGCATAAACGGGAAAACGATCGGGATCGATCAGATCTTCTTTGTCAGCCGATGTTCCAGCTGTATAGAGAGGTGGATGTTCCAAGAGCCAGACAGTTTGTGGAGATTCTTTCGTGAAAATCTTCCCCACACGGTCCTCCATGAAATTCAAAGCATCTGGATAAGTGATGTGATTTGCTGTGTTGCGCCACTCGATTCCCAATTCTTCTTGCGAGATTTGTAACCCATCATCAACTTTACCCTCTGGCCCGTGCTTCGGGAGTATCGGGGAATTTTTCACGGTTTTACTCATCCTATCTATGGCATCACATGGATTGCTATGTTTTAATCGCGTCAGGGTGTCGCTTTTATGCGCCACACTGTCAAGACCGTCATTGGCAGGAACGAGCCGTTCCCAACTTATATATAAGGCATCGACTGCCCTAAGGAGCAATAAACTTTATGACGCAAGACCTGCGCGACGCTGCATTATTCTATCATCGCTATCCTACACCTGGAAAACTCGAAATTTCCGCAACCAAGCCACTTGGTAACCAACGTGATCTGGCCTTGGCTTATTCACCAGGGGTTGCTGCTGCTTGTGAAGTCATTGTTGATGACCCAGCCGAAGCTTCTACCGTGACCTCACGCGGTAACCTTGTCGGCGTGATATCCAATGGCACAGCAGTTCTTGGCTTGGGGGCTATTGGCCCGCTAGCATCGAAACCTGTTATGGAAGGAAAAGCGGTTCTTTTTAAAAAATTTGCAGGTATTGATGTTTTTGATATCGAAATTGATGAAACCGACCCAAACAAACTAATCAATGTTATTTCTGCTTTAGAGCCAACATTTGGTGGAATTAATCTCGAAGATATAAAAGCGCCGGAATGTTTCATTGTCGAAGATGCTCTTCGCGAGAAAATGAACATTCCGGTTTTTCACGATGACCAACATGGTACAGCCATTATTGTTGCTGCAGCCATTTATAACGCGTTGCGTCTTGTTAAAAAGGACAAAAGGGAAGTTAAAGTCGTTGCTTCCGGTGCAGGTGCGGCTTCGCTTGCCTGCCTAAATCTTCTGGTTTCCTTGGGGATTGATCGTAAAAATATCTGGGTTACAGATATTGAGGGCGTTGTTTATGATGGCCGGAGCGAGCTTATGGATCGCTGGAAGTCTGTTTTTGCCCAGAAGACAGATGCGAGAACCTTGTCTGACGTTATTGACGGGGCTGATATTTTCTTAGGTCTTTCTGCGCCAGGTGTCCTGAAGCCTGATTATGTGAAGCGTATGGCCAAAGACCCGATTATTATGGCCTTGGCGAACCCGACACCTGAAATTATGCCAGAGGAAGTCAAGGCTATTCGTGATGATGCCATTATGGCAACGGGGCGTTCCGACTATCCAAATCAGGTCAATAACGTTTTATGTTTCCCCTATATCTTCCGGGGAGCGCTGGATGTCGGGGCGACGGCAATCAACGAAGAGATGAAAGTCGCCTGTGTAAAGGCGATTGCTGATCTTGCGATGCAAGAACAGGATGAAATTGTTATCAAGGCGATGGGTGGGGAAGCCAAGAATTTTGGCCCCGAATATATTATCCCAAGTCCTTTTGACCCGCGCTTGATTTCTATTATTGCCCCGGCTGTTGCCAAGGCCGCAATGGAAACAGGCGTAGCCAGTCGCCCGATTAAAGATTTTGATGCTTATTGCGAAAAACTGAAACGCTTTGTCTACCGTTCCGGTATGGTGATGAAGCCTCTCTTTGAACGTGCGAAAAAAGACCCCAAACGTGTTATCTATGCCGAGGGAGAGGATGAGCGTGTTTTACGCGCGGTTCAGGTTGCAATAGATGAAAAAATGGCAGTGCCGATTGTTGTCGGTCGTCCGGATGTTGTGCAGATGCGTATGGACAAGGTGGGAATTAAGCTTAGAGTTGGAAAAGACTTTGAGATTATTAACCCGCAGGATGATCCGCGTTATAACGATTACTGGACAACCTATCATCGACGTATGGAACGCAAAGGGATTTCCCCGGAAACAGCCAAGGTCATTGTGCGAACACGTAATACGGTCATTGCTGCCCTTGCTGTTTATCGGGGGGATGCAGATGCCATGATTTGTGGGGTGACAGGTGGTTACCACCGTCATCTAAAGCATGTTCGAGGTGTTCTTGGACTTCAAGAAGGTGTGTCCGATTTCTCGTCAATCAATTTGATGTTAATGCCAAGTGGTACTTACTTCATGGCAGATACTTATGTAACGCAAGAACCAACATCCCAACAGTTGGCTGAGACGACAATCCTTGCGGCAAAACACGTAAGTCGTTTTGGTCTCAAACCTCGGGTCGCTCTACTTTCTCATTCAAATTTTGGTAGTTCTGATAGTGAATCTTCCTGTCGAGTTCGAAAAGCATTGTCGTTGATCGAAGAAATGGATCCTGAGTTGGAAGTTGATGGCGAAATGCATGCTGATGCTGCGCTTGATACTGAACTAAGGGATCGGGTGTTCCCGAACTCGAACCTGACTGGGCCTGCAAACCTTTTGATTTTCCCTAATCTTGATGCTGCAAATATAGCCTTTAATTTAATGAAGACTGTCGAAGACGGCTTGCCAGTCGGACCTATTTTGGTAGGGGCGGCGCAACCAGCACATATTTTAACACCTTCTGTAACCGGAAGGGGGGTTGTGAACATGACTGCAATTGCTGTAGTTGATGCCCAGAACAGAGAAAGGCGGATTCAGAAATAATCGCCTGAGAGATTATGTGATCAGAAAATAAAGTTTTGTGATCTATAAAGTACCAGGAGGATTGTTGCATAAAAAGGTAACTTTCCTCCTGTAGTACAAATTAGAATAGAAGTGCACAGAACAAGCATTAGGGGATGAGGTTATGGAAGATACGAAAAGCAGTAGTGATCTTCAGAATCTCACAGAAGATGAAAATTTTGGTATTTCATCAGATCTTATTCATGCTGTTGAAGATGCGCTTGAAGAAAGCAGGGATGCTGAAGTTGGAGATTTGGTCGAAAGCCTTCATGAGGCTGATACAGCAGATCTTCTTGAAACTCTGGGGCGTGAAGAACGCTATCGCTTGATGGAAGTGATGGGGGCGGGGTTTGACCCTGAAATTCTTCCCTATCTCGATGAAACAATCCGTGAAGAAATTGTTGAATGGTTAGGTCCGCAAGGCATTGCCAAGCTGGTTCAGGAACTGGACAGTGATGATGCGGTTGAACTGGTTCAGGATCTTGATGAAGATCATCGTATTCATATTCTTGCCGCTCTGCCGCAAGCTTATCGCCGTGTCATAGAAGAAAGTCTAAGTTACCCGGAAGATTCCGCGGGTCGGTTGATGCAGAGAGAAATCGTCGCGGTTCCGTCTGTATGGACCATTGGCGAGACGATTGATTACATGCGGGTGAGCGATAATTTACCTGATGATTTTTATGATATTTTTGTCGTTGATCCACGCCATCACCCTGTAGGCTTTATTCCTGCCAGCCGAGTAATGAGAACACGCCGCCATGTCCGCCTTGATGAGGTAATGGACGATGATATGCGTACTATTCCTCTGGAGCTTGATCAGGAAGACGTGGCACATATGTTCCGTCAATATGGGTTGATATCTGCACCGGTGGTTGAAGCCAGCGGACGTCTGGTCGGTGTGATTACAGTTGATGATGTTGTCGATGTCATTGATGAAGAGGCTGGCGACGATCTTATGAAAATGGGTGGTGTAAGTGAACCGGATCTCTACGAAGATGTGGCTGATACGACCAGAGCCCGCTTTACATGGCTTGGGGTCAATCTTTTAACGGCTGTTCTGGCATCTATTGTCATCAGCTGTTTTGATGCAACTATTGAACAGGTTGTTGCTTTGGCTGTTTTGATGCCAATTGTGGCCTCTATGGGGGGGAATGCGGGTACTCAAACCCTTACCGTAGCAGTGCGATCATTAGCTATGAAGGATCTTTCAGAGGCAAATGCTGCCCGCTTTGTCGGAAAAGAACTTATCATTGGCGTCATTAACGGATTTCTTTTTGCGATATTGACTGGCGTTGTGACATGGTTCTGGTTTGATCAGGCTGCTTTGGCCTTGGTTATTGGCGCGGCGATGATTATTAATATGGTTGTTGCTGGGCTGTGTGGAACACTTATTCCTTTGGGATTAGAGAAATTTGAAATTGATCCGGCTGTTGCTTCCAGTGTGTTTTTAACCACAGTTACTGATGTAATTGGCTTTTTTGCCTTTTTAGGATTAGCGGCAATATTCTTGCTCTGATCCTTTTGAGTGCAGATTTTCTGTATCTGGCGTTTATATAAAAATAATCATTTGTTTTATTTAAATACAATTGGTTATCGGGAGTATCTCACAAATTCATTCTGAATATTTAAATCTTGATATGATAGATAATTCCAAAATTTATACTAACTACGCAGTTTGATTAGGCTTCTGTCTGTTGACTGGAAATGGGAAAGGCGTAAGGTGCGCGAAGGACAAAATATGTCCATCGGGATAACAGATTATGGGGTGGCCACGTGCCAAGTGTCTTGATCACAGGTGCCAATAAAGGTATCGGACTTGCTTTTGCACAATCATTTGCTGTTGATGGCTGGAAGGTTCACGCCTGTTGCCGTCAGCCAGATAAAGCAAAAGGACTTCAGGGGATCGAAGGGGATATCAGCCTTCATAAACTGGATGTAACCGATGGTCTTCACGTTGCAAGCCTTGCCCGTGGAATGCTTGATGAGAAAATTGATATCCTGATCAACAATGCTGGCTATTATGGGCCGCGGCTTGGTTTTGGGGAAATCGATTATGAAGACTGGGCCCATACTTTTCAGGTTAATACCATGGCACCTTTGCGCATGGTTGAAAATTTCATTGAACATGTTGCTGGAAGTGATCGGAAGCTTATTGTTAATGTTTCCAGTAAAATGGGGTCTGTCGCTGAAAATGAAAGTGGCGGAGCTTATGTCTATCGTTCCTCCAAATCAGCGTTGAATGTTGTGACTAAAAGCTTATCAGTTGACCTTAAAGAACAGGGGGTCACCGTTATTTGTGTTCATCCGGGCCATGTACAAACTGATATGGGCGGGGAGCAGGCTCCCCTGACAATCGCAAAATCGGTTTCCGGACTTCGTAAACTCATTGGCAAGGTAACCCATGAGCAAACAGGACAATTCTTCAATTATGATGGGACTGTAATTCCCTGGTAGAGAGGTGTTTCTATGTCATCACGCTTTAGCGAAGAGCAAACTTTAATTCGCGAGACGGCGCAATCATTTGCACGTGAGCAGCTCGCGCCCTTTGCGGCAGAGTGGGACAAAGAAGCAATTTTCCCCCGAAATGCAATTGATGCACTCGGGGAACTCGGGTTTATGGGAATGCTGGTGCCACCTGAGTATGGTGGTGCAGGTACAGATCATATTTCTTATGTTTTGGCTTTGATAGAAATTGCGGCTGGAGATGGCTCCTGCTCGACGATTATGTCTGTCCAGAATTCACTGGTTTGTTCTCCTATTTTGAACTATGGCACGGAAAAACAAAAAGAAACCTACCTTAAGCCCCTTGCTTCCGGTGAGTTACTTGGTTGTTTCTGTCTAACAGAACCTGGGGCCGGTTCTGATGCATCAGCACTGGAGATGAGGGCCAAAAAAGAGGGTGGTCACTATATCCTCAATGGGTCGAAACAGTTTATCTCAACCGGTAAAAACGCTGACATCGCTGTTGTCTTTGCTGTTACAGATCCTGATGCGGGCAAGAAGGGAATTTCTACCTTTATCGTGCCAACAAAAACACCGGGTTTTTCTTGTGCGAATATCGAAGATAAGCTGGGGCAACACGCTTCTGATACGGGACATCTGGTTTTTGAAGACTGTAAAATCTCAGAGGATAACCTGCTGGGGGCAGAAGGCGAGGGATATAAGATCGCGCTTTCCAATCTGGAAGGTGGTCGTCTTGGTATTGCTTCACAATCCATTGGTATGGCGCGCACTGCCTACAGATTAGCCAAAAGTTATGCCAAAGAGCGTAAAGCCTTTGGTCAGGAAATTGCCAAGCATCAAGCGGTTGCCTTTCGTTTGGCTGACATGGCAACATCTCTACAGGCAGCGGAGTTAATGTTATTGGAGGCTGCAAGGTTACGCGATAGTGGCCAGCCTTGCTTGAAAGAAGCCTCTATGGCCAAGCTCTTTGCCTCTGAAATGGCAGAACGTGTATGTTCGGATGCAATCCAAATTCACGGGGGGTATGGGTATCTTCGTGATTACGAAGTTGAGCGTATTTACCGTGATGTCCGAGTGTGCCAGATATATGAAGGTACCTCAGATATACAGCGTTTGGTTATCAGTCGACAAATCTTGCAGGAAGATGACGCATGAATAGGGAGCTGGATTTTTATTTTGATTTTTCCAGTCCCTATGCATATTTCGCGGCGATGGATGTCGATAAGCTGGCTGAGCGGTATGATTTAGCTCTTCACTGGCATCCTATTTTGCTCGGGGCAATTTTTAAGAAAACCGGGGCGCAACCACTCCTTTCGATGCCGTTAAAACAGGACTATGCACAACATGACCTAGAGCGCACGGCGCGTTTGAAAAAGCTACCCTTTATAATACCGCCGAAAATGCCCTTTATGTCTCTTGCTGCCTGTCGCGCGTTTTACTGGCTGAAGCAGAAAGATAAGGCTCTGGCCCATACCTTCGCCAAGAATATCTTTAAAGCCGGATATCAAATGGGACTTGATATCTCTGATAAAGGGATCGTTACGGATCTTGTCGTAACACTTGGTTTTAAAACAGATGAGATTCTGACGGGATTAAAGGATCAGAATATTAAAGATCAATTGCGCTCTTCTGTAGACACTGCTCAAGATCTAGGTGTCTTTGGCAGCCCTTATTTTATCTTTAATAATGAACCTTTCTGGGGCTATGATCGCATGTCGTTGCTAGAGGAATGGATAACGAAAGAGGGCTGGTGATCTGGCATTCTTGGCGATGTGAAAAAGGGGGGGAGGGTGTCTATGTCGGCTGTTAAAAGCGGAAGTTGGAAAGCGGCAGGCTTTACAGCGTTTATTTTTCTCCTCGTGGCTTTGGCTATAGGCTCTGTGAATTTTGTTCAGTTTATCGTCTATTTTTTTGCTGTCGTATTTAATGTTGTTTATCTCTATAGCGTCTTTCCGGGTAGTCGTTTCTTTTCTATATCTGTTGCCAATTTCATTGCCCTCTACACCTGCCTGTTCAGTTTCTTTGTGACTGCAAATTTCAGTTTTGTAAGGGGTGAACTGCTGGGCATGGGATATTTTATGCCTATTCTGGGTTTTTTTGCCGGAACCTGGATTAATCGGGAAAATATAAAGTCTGTGGTGGTTGAGCACCGTGAAAGCGCCAAGGGGTTAACTGTTAAATCTGTCAAATGGCTATTTCCCATAAGCCTTATTGGTATTGCGACCTTCTTTATTCCTGAAAATTCAATTCCGCTTCTTTGGGGGGATGTTATCTTCTTTGCTGCAATGGGGGGCATAACACTTGTTGTTAGTGTTGTTAGTAAAGACGTTGCGACTTTTTTGTTAGAAGCCGGGCTTTTGTTCGAGGCATTTTTTCTGCGAATAGAAATGCTTGTGATGCCTGCTTTTGCATTTCTGACCTTTTATTCCATGAATGTTATGGTCTTTGGCTTTCTCTATCGCATTATTGACCATTATAGCGTGGTGACGCATTTTTCCATTCAGGGGGAAATCCGTGCAATATCTTTTCTTGAGAGTTTGTATTTTTCTATTATTACCCTCAGCACCGTCGGATATGGAGACATTGTTCCTGTAACTGATGCAATCAAGGCGGTTGTCTCTATTCAAATTGTTGTTAGCGTTATGCTCTTGTTATTTGGATTTTCTGAAATTATGTCTTATTCAAGAAGCAAGCCTGAAAAAAGAGATCCGAGGTGAGCCCGATAATTTGGGGCTTCAGAAGCTTTTACATGTTTTCGTGTTGAATGTTTCTTTTCTCTCTTTTGGGGCTGGTTTGGCTGGTTTTGTCTGTTGCAAATTGTTTGTCGAGTAAGTTCTCAATGCCCCTTCATTTGATTAAACTGTCTGTAGGTTCTGAAAGCCCGGATACCCTCGAAGAGTTTCAAGCACTTCGCTTGGCCCAGTATGGGGAAATTTTCCATCAAACGCGGATGTTTCCAAAAAGGCGTGAAGAAATTATTGCCGGGGGATCTATCTATTGGGTTATCAAGGGGCAAGTGCGAGCAAGGCAATTGGTAAAGGATATTGTTCGAGTTGAGGATAGTGAGGGAAAATCCATGACTCGATTTATTCTTGATCAGAAGCTTGTTCGGGTGAGGAGCCGTAAACATCGTCCTTTTCAGGGATGGCGTTATTTAAGGGCAGAGGATTCCCCGAAAGATGTGGTTGATTACGAATCGCTTGGGGATGGTGAATCAGAAAAAATGCCGGAAAAAATGGTTGAAGAACTAGAGAAACTGGGACTTTTGTAATTGAACACAAAAAAAAATCATTTTATTTGTTTTTTTCTATAGACAAGACCTCACTCCCCCCTTATAACCCGGCTTCACCAGCGCAGACGACGGTGTCACACTGAAAGAAACGCTGGGACGGTTAGAAAAAAGTTCAAACAATACTTGCTCTTATTTTTAATCGACTTATAATAGCCAGCCTTGGATTTGTGATTTTCATCGCAATTTTTTCCAGGCAGTATATTTTAAGAAAATATAAAACGAAAAAGAGCTTATAGCTCTCTATCGTTGTGCTTTCGAGCTTGATTGTTTGGAAGTTTGGTTGTTTGACATTGTTGATATGAATTGGAAGGGATGCGTGGACGGCGGTTTGTTGTTTATGGCGATGAGCTAGCTAGTTTCATGTATCTTATTCGAAATAAGTTACACAAAACCTAGTCAGTAATAGAATTTGAGTTCTGTTTTAAGACAGAAGTCAGGTCAACTTGAGAGTTTGATCCTGGCTCAGAACGAACGCTGGCGGCAGGCTTAACACATGCAAGTCGAACGAGAAGGTTCTTTCGGGAACTGGACAGTGGCGCACGGGTGAGTAACGCGTGGGAATCTACCATGGAGTGGGGGATAACAGTTGGAAACGACTGCTAATACCGCATACGCCCTGAGGGGGAAAGATTTATTGCTCTATGATGAGCCCGCGTTAGATTAGGTAGTTGGTGGGGTAATGGCCTACCAAGCCTACGATCTATAGCTGGTCTGAGAGGATGATCAGCCACACTGGGACTGAGACACGGCCCAGACTCCTACGGGAGGCAGCAGTGGGGAATATTGGACAATGGGGGCAACCCTGATCCAGCCATGCCGCGTGAGTGAAGAAGGCCTTAGGGTTGTAAAACTCTTTCAACTGTGAGGATGATGACAGTAGCAGTAGAAGAAGCACCGGCTAACTTCGTGCYAGCAGCCGCGGTAATACGAAGGGTGCGAG
>NZ_OMPU01000019.1 GCF_900313065.1 Kiloniella sp. EL199 | reverse complement strand
TTGGGACGAAAGAGGTATTGAGGACGGTATGTCGCCTTAAGCTGCTGCGAAGAAGATTTCCCGGTTGCAAAGTGGGCAAGATGCTTCCGGAATTAGAGGGCAGATTAAAAATATAACTTATGAAATTCAAGCGTCGGATCGAAAATATTATTTGGCAGCAGGTCTTGATGATGYTGATGATTTTATTGATGCTAATAACAATTGGGTACGTAAGGCAGGTTTTGATAATATAGCTAGGGTCGGAAGCCTTRAGGGGGATGGTGGAAGAACAGCATTCTTTAATACAGGCGGCGGAAATGACSAGATAAGAGGGTATAGTTCTCATCAAAACCTGTTTGCAGTCTCTGGTGGAACCAAGAAATTCTWTGGGGGTGAAAAGAACGATACCTTCTTGTTAATGGGAGCGGCAGCCCCGACGGGTCAGAGTATTTTCTACGGGGGRGGAGGAGACGACACCATCGCTGTGCAAAAAGCGGGTCCTGACAAGACGGGTTATGATATCAATCTGAATAAACAATACGTCAGGTATATTGGTGCGAATGATGATATTGGGGCATTAACGGGCATTGAACATGCTATTGGCAATGCCGAAACTGATGATTGTCTGACCGGTACTGATGGTACCAATGTGCTTGATGGGGCAGGAGGTCGTGATAAACTCAGAGGTCTGAGTGGTGATGATCGCCTTGTCCTGCGAAATGATACCTTGGCATATGGTGGAGAGGGGAATGATAACTATCAGGTAATCAAGAAACCCGGTGCGAATGCATCTATGGAAGTTTTTGAAGAAGAGAACCTCAACGAAATAAATTCTTTGACTCTGGGCTTTACGATTGAAGATATTGAATCAGTCTCTCTTGTAGGTAATGATGTTCATCTGGTTTTGAAAAACGGGGATGATACAAAAACGACCTTAAAGCTCATGGATGTCTATAAAACAGACTCTTCAGGTAACAAACACCTGCGTTCAAGATATGTTTTAACAAGCAGGGACGGTTTCCTGCTGAGCCCGCAATGGCAAGAAACCATAGGCAAGGGTGATTCTGCGGGTGAATTGCAGCCGTTCAATGGCAGTTTTGTTGCAYGTTATATGCCGACCCTGGATCACACTCTACTGGATACTTTTGGGGATACCAGGATCAAGCTCTCATATAACCTGTCTACTTCTGTCGGGCAGACCAGCCTGGTCATAAAGTCCTCTGACAAGAGTAAAACGATAACCCTGCCCTCCATGATGAAATTAATGGCAGAGGGAAGCGTCTTTGATGATGAAATTAATGGAGATGAAAACAATAATATTCTGCGCGGTTACAGCGGATATGACACGCTGACTGGCGAAGCAGGCAGTGATACCTATGCGGTAAATATTGATCGTGCTGAAGTAGAGGATGGGCGTATTGATCCTGCAGCGTTCAAGCTAACGGATCTCGGTGAGAAGGTAATTGTGAATTTTGATGATTACCGGACGGTCACAGCTGAAGACGGATCCTCTACTCAAGTTCTGGATGAAGATTATTTATTGTACAATGTTGCTCGCGAGAATATTGGCCTCCGCCAAGACGGGCAGGATGTGATCCTTTATTACAAACCGTCTGAGGAACGTGCTGCGACAGTTCGTCTCAAGAATTTCATGGTTGGGGAGCAGCATCGCCATCTTAGTTTGGTTGATGCCAGTGGTGCTATCTATGAACTGGGTGTGGATGCTAAGGGTAATCCTTACTTGTCCAATGAAGGAGTTTTGCCCGGTGATGATCAGGATAATGAGATTATATCACCCCGGGTTGTTAGCTCCGTGTTTGGTGCTGGGGGTAATGACCGTTTGCGTGCCTTGATCAGTTCTGAAGGATTAGGGGACAAGCTTTATGGTGAGGATGGAAATGACATCCTTATCGGCAGTGATGGTACAGATACTCTTGTTGGTGGAGGCGGACGTGATGTTATTGTTGATAGCAAGGGAGACGATATCATCATGGGAGGCAATGGTATGGATGATATCCGCTTTACCGGCGATGCCGAAGGGATCAAGTTTGTTGATGTAAAATCAACAGACAAGAGTATTGATACAGTGTGGCTGCCTTTTAAACTTTCCGAGGCTAACTTTACGCGGGAGGGTAATCATCTTGTTGTGCAAGGTCAGGCACCGAATGCTGAGGAGGGAAAACTGCTTAGTGTTGTTATTCGGGATTATTATCTTTCCGCCGGCCTGCGGAATGTGGAACTGCGCAGCTATGATGTAACTGCTGTAGAAGGGGGTTTTGACCGTGGTGCTGTCAGTTTGAACGAGGAAGGTAATGACGGTCATTTTATCGCACCGGATGTTTTGAGCGGGAAAGAGCAATTTACCCTTGAACATCGCTTCCGGGCAGATGTCCGGGCTTTATCCGGTTCAGATTATGTGCCGTTGCTTTCTTATGCTGCGGAAAGGGGCAATTCGAATGAGTTCATGGTCGGTGTTGATTCCGGTGGTGTAAACATTATTTTTAAGGGAATCAAATATCAGGACTCAGGCATTTCTGCTTTAGATGTTCTGGATGGCCAGGAACATAAAGTTTCAACGACCTGGAATAGTTCAACGGGCAAGTTGGAGCTTTATCTGGATGGTGTACTCCGTAAATCCTGGTCAGGGGTTGGCGTGGGGCAGAAGATTGCTGACGGGAGAGGTCTCCTGAGTATTGGTCAGGATCAGGACAGCTTWTATGGTGGTTATGCAAGTAACCAGTACTTTAGAGGTGCTCTGGAGGATATCAAACTCTATGGCAGGGCCTTAAGTGAGGATGAGATCAAAGATAATATGTCAGGTAGCGGGTTGCAGGATAATCTCCTGGCGCATTGGGACTTCCATACACTCTATCGTGAGAGGAATGGTATGGTGCCGGATCTTTCCGGGAATAGATATACATTGTCTTATGACAGTGTGGAGGGAGAAGGTTATACTAAAGCCCGCGATCCTCAAATGATTGCAGAACGTTTGCCTCAGACGGAACACCTGGATAAAGACCAGTTGTGGGAAACGGCAAAGCTTGGTGCTATAACTGGAAGTATAGTGCCAGACGCTACAGAAGGTACGGCTTTGCCAAATATTGACCAATTGGTTACCGCAATGGCAGGACATGGCAGCTTTACCAATGATGGTATAACCAGTAATGGTAATCCCATTCAACAGAAAGTTAATCATATGTTGACACCACTAGCTGCCGCGTAAGGTTATCAACAGCTAGTGTCTTTGTGGTAATGCAAAATTCGGGCACAGGGTTTCTTTGGCAACTCTGTGCCCGAATTCGATATGAATTTAACATCTAAATGTTTAATCCGAGGTGGAGCCGCCTGGGTGTCTTTGACCGCATTTTCAGTACCTTATCCAGCGAGACAGGAGAGCCGGATACACTCATGATTGATGCGACACACCTCAGAGCCCACCGCACCGCAG
>NZ_OMPU01000004.1 GCF_900313065.1 Kiloniella sp. EL199 | reverse complement strand
GGGGCTGGAGCAGGTCCCAAGGGTTTGGCTGTTCGCCAATTAAAGTGGTACGTGAGCTGGGTTTAGAACGTCGTGAGACAGTTCGGTCCCTATCTGCCGTGGGTGTTCGAGACTTGAGAGGATCTGTCCCTAGTACGAGAGGACCGGGATGGACATACCTCTGGTGTACCGGTTGTTCCGCCAGGAGCACCGCCGGGTAGCTATGTATGGAATGGATAACCGCTGAAAGCATCTAAGCGGGAAACCAGCCTCAAAACAAGGTCTCGCTTGAGAGCCGTGGAAGACCACCACGTCGATAGGCCAGGTGTGGAAGTGTGGTAACACATGAAGCTAACTGGTACTAATCGCTCGATAGGCTTGATCGAACACTCTATCACCGCAGTGATAAATCAATGCACACTTCGTGTGTTGTAGATAACGAAATCAAATGATTTCAACGGTCTAGTTCAATTCCAAATTCATACCTCTGTGTTTTAATGACCTGGTGACTATAGCGAGAGCCCCAACACCCGATCCCATCCCGAACTCGGCCGTGAAAACTCTCAGCGCCAATGGTACTGCATCTTAAGGTGTGGGAGAGTAGGTCGTTGCCAGGTCTTTTAAACACAGAGCAACTCTGTCAAACTATACTTCGCCTATCCAGGCTCGTTTCCTCACTACGTTCCGGACGCCTCAATGGCTTGCCTCACTAACGTTCGGTAAGGCTAAGCATCCATCGCAAAATTCCGAACGAAGTAAGACAAGGACACCATCGAATAAAATGGCGTCCGCCCGCAGAAAAACGAGGAAGCGAGAGCAAAGCTCGAAGCATCGTTAAAAGACTAATATCACCCGAACGCGGGGTGGAGCAGCCCGGTAGCTCGTCAGGCTCATAACCTGAAGGTCGTAGGTTCAAATCCTACCCCCGCAACCAATAAAATCAACGCCTTAGTGGAAACACGGTGGGGTGTTTGCCTTACAGGGGTGAACTACAAAATAACATTTGGCAAGTTTTCTAAGACTTTTCTCTTTAGTTCTAGTCCGGAGAAGGGTTTGGCGATGAAATTTTCTGCGCCGTGAGCGAAAGCGCGTTCCATATCTTTTACCTTACTCTTTCTTGTTAGCATAACCACTGGTATTTCATGGGTCTTTTTCATGGATTTAAGTTCAACCAGAAGATCAACGCCCTGAATGCCTGGCAGGCGCCAATCGAGCAGGATAAGATCAGGTATATGTTTCTTCGCGTATTTAAGTGCGGATTTTCCATTGCTGGCCTCGCTTACGGAAACGCGTTCTTCATTTGCGAGGTATTTCATAACCAAAGTTCTAATAATTGGATCATCATCAATTACAAGTACATCTGCACTCCATTTCCTTGCCATGATCTGTCTCCTTAAAGAAAAAGGTATTCATATCAACGCAGGACCTGTGCCAAATGGAGTTCTCTTACAAATCAGTAGCTTGACATTTTTTGTGTGGAAATTGGCCTGTCAATTTGACAAAAATTCTCATTTTGACAGAGATAAAAATCTTAATTTGCAAGAAAGAATATTTAACTTCTTGTAATTAAAGAGAATTGTTCTTGGTGTAGATATTGCTACTCAAAGGTTAGTTGATCGTTTTTCAATCCGCTAAAGAGATGGAAGAAATCATGACCTTGAAAAATAACACACTCAATAATTGGCCCTTATCAAGGATATTGGTTCCTCTTCTTGCTGTGACGTTAATAGTTGTTGGTGTTCTGGCAACTGAATATATGCGTCACTACGAAACAAAACATATGCGTCTGGATGCTGACGTCAAAACAAGAGAAATCGGTCAGTTGGTAGCATCTATTGCTACTACTGCCATTATTACTAAAGATAAAGTCTTGTTAGATAACCTCATTGGGCGCGTGTCGACCAGTATACCTTCTATTCACCGTATCGTCTTTCTTGATGGTGAAGGAAAGCAAGTAAAGGCCTGGAATAAAAAAGCACTGATAGAACGTAAGTACTGTATGGACCATACCATTCCTATTGAATCCCAGGGGAAGGTATATGGAAGTCTTAAAATCCGGTGGAATCTTGTGGATGATTATCAGCGTATAGACAGCCATATCTATGGGATGATGGTTCAAGCCGGGATCATTCTACTTGTTGCCGCATCTATTTTTATCATTTTTGGACGCTTCTTTGTCCTGACACCCATGGAGAGAATAAATAGCCACCTTTCTGCGATTATGCAGGGGAGCACCAGGGATGATATTTCATTCAGAGGATTTGTTGCTAAAGAGTTTAAGGATTTGGCCAATACTCTAAATCTCTTTTCATCACTCGTTAAAGAGAGGGAAGTCAGTGAAAATAAAATGAAGGCCATTGTGGACACTGCAATGGATTGCATTATTTCAATTGATGCTCAGGGGTATGTCCTGGACTTTAATCCTGCATCCGAGAAAACTTTCGGGTTTTCTGCCAACGAAGCGGTTGGGCAGAAGCTATCTGAATTAATTATACCCGAAGAGTTACGCGAAATGCATGAAGTGGGTATGAAAAAATATTTTGAAACGGGTGAGGGGCCTGTCCTGGGCAAACGTATTGAGGTCGAGGCTCTCCACAAGGAAGGGCATGTTTTTCCTGTCGAACTTGCTATTGAGGATACGGCTGGTCCGGATGGAACGATCTTTGTGGCGTATCTAAGAGATATCACAACACGTCGAGCAGCGGAAAAAGAGTTATTAAATGAAAAAGAAAAGGCGGAAATAGCCAGCCAAACCAAATCTGATTTCTTGGCTATGATGAGTCATGAAATCAGAACGCCTTTGAACGGTGTGGTTGGTATTCTGGGACTTTTGGATGAAACCAAACTTAACCAGGATCAGAAACACTATGTAAACACAGGGCGTAATTCTGCAGAAACTCTTTTGACCGTTATCAATGATATTCTTGATTTTTCCAAGATGGAAGCTGGTAAACTGGAGCTAGAGAATTTCAGCTATGACCTTCATGGATTGATCGATAGTGTTGGAGAGGTATCAAAACCTCAGGCTGATAAATCTAATCTTATCTTTGAGACAGTAGTTTCCCGTCAAGTTCCTCAATGGGTTGAAAGTGATCCTGGTCGAGTACGTCAGGTGCTTTTGAATCTGGTTTCCAATGCCCTGAAATTTACAAAAGAAGGTCGGGTGACTGTACTTGTTACCGCTGATGAGCAAGGAGCTGAGGACAAAGGAAAGACTATCCGTTTTGAAGTGCAAGATACAGGCTTAGGAATTCCAGAAAATCTTCATGATGATCTCTTTTCAGAGTTCACAACAGTTGATGCTTCTTATGCCCGTAAATTTGGTGGAACTGGGCTGGGACTGTCAATCTGCAAGCGCCTTGTAGAGATGATGGACGGGGCAATTGGTTTTGATAGTCGGGAAGGCGAAGGAAGCCATTTTTGGTTCGAGATTCCTATGAAATTAGGAACCGCACCGATAGAGGAAAATGTTGGTTCGCAAACTGCAGGTCAAAGAATGCGAGTGATTGCGAAAAATCATAAAAGGCTTTTACTTGCAGAGGACAATCCGACGAACGTTATGGTTATTAAGGCCATATTGAAAAATCTTGGTTACAAAGTAGATGCCGTTGGTAATGGTAAAGAAGCTGTCGATGCTGTTCAAAATTTCCCTTACGACCTGGTCTTTATGGATGTTTCTATGCCTGAAATGGATGGCCTGGAAGCAACACAGAAAATACGCTCCCTAGGAGGTCAAGCTTCCGAAGTCCCTATCGTTGCCATGACAGCTCATGCCATGCAGGGGTTTCGTGAAAAGGTTTTGGAAGCTGGAATGGATGAATACATCAGAAAACCTATACGAAAAGAGCGTGTTATTGAGGTTCTTGATACCTTTATTGAAGTCATGGAGACCGCAGAGAAAGGTGAAAATGTTGTTGAAACAGCTTTGCAGTCTTCCGACGAAACTGAACATTTGGAAGATAACAATAAATCGCTTATAAGTAGTGATATGGATAAGCCGATTGACACTTCTGTTCTAAGACGCCTGGCTAATGAAACTGACCTTTCCATGATGCCAGAATTGATAGATCTCTTCCTTGAAGATGCTGCACGCAGAGTGCTTGCCATATCTCAAGCAACAAAGCAGCGTGATTTGGAAACCTTGGAACTGGAATGCCACACCCTTGGAAGTTCTGCGGCTGCATATGGTGCGATGGAAATGCAATCCATAGCCATGGAAGTAGAAATGCTCTGCCAGCGTGTATTGAATGATGCAGCTTTAGAAACAGCGGCAAGAATGCCCAAGGTTGCTGAAGAAGTATTTGCAGCTCTACGCCAATATAAACAAGACAAAGGCTGGATGGTCCACTAACATCGAAGCTTCTTGATCAATGGGCGAAGGTCTCTGGAAATTTGCTACCAAGTAAGGTATGGCATTGCATTCGTTGGAGATGCACCATATTTTTTGCAACGTTTTGAAGAGACTTAGGTGTTAAACGCTGCCCTTGGGGCAACCGTAATTCCTTAGTGTGTATCCCCCCAGCCACTCAGACCGTATCGAGACCAACATTCTTAGCGCCCTCTATATCTTAGCGCCCTCTATATCCGTATGAAGACTATCACCTATCATCACCGTACGGCTGTTGGGGATGGTTGGGAACCTATTAATTACTTGGTGAAAGACATCTGGATAAGGCTTGCCAATGTAGCTAACTTTTCCGCCTAACTCTTCATATCTTAAGGCAAGGCTTCCTGCGCAAATAATCGTTTTGTCCCCGCGTTTAACAACCCTGTCCGGGTTCGCACATATCATTAATTGTTCGTGTTTGGCCGCCTCTAAAAGAAGGTTTTCATAGTCGGCCAACTGGTCTTTTTCATCATTAAATAAACCCGTACAGATTATGAGTTCAGCTTCTTCTAGCGGAACAGCTGTGCCACCACAGGCCGTTAATGTTGCCTGGGTTCTGTCAGGTCCGACATGAAAAAAGAGCGGGTAGGTAGAACTGTTCAACTCCTTTGATCGGGCTTGAATGTTTCGTGCAGTAGCATCGCCAGAAGTCTGTAGATGATCATATAAACGAGTTGATATGCTTAGGTTTTCAAGATGTCTTGATATCTCGTTGCCAGTTCTGGCGGCGTTGGATAGAAGAGCTACTTTTTTTCCAACAGATGATGTAATTGTTTCAGACAGTTGAGAGCTTTCGGATAGGCTTGAACGCCATTATGAATGACACCCCAGAGATCAAGGATGAAAAGATCATAGTCATTAATGATTTTTGAAATACCTGTGATGATAGGGATTGTCATAATTACTGGATAGCTGCTTTAGGGAAAAATACAATGCCGTTAAAGAAAATTATCTATCATGAGTGGATATACCTTAACAGAACAAAGGCCTTTCCTTGAATGAAAAGGCCTTTGTGATCATTAAACCACTTGATGATTAATGAAAGTCGGGTGGCATAGGGATTTCGCATTTTCGCAGAGAAGTTCGTAGATGGTTTTTAACGAGTTCAAGGCGCTTTTCATCTGGTGCTTCACAACGGGCAACCAAAACAGCCTGGGTATTTGAGGCTCGAAGTAACCACCAACCATCGTGACACTTCACACGCACACCATCGACATCAGAATATTCAAAACGTTTCTTTTCTACATAGGCTTTTATACGTTCAATAAAGCCAAATTTCTGATCTTCCTCGCAGGGGAACCTTAACTCTGGAGTGTTGAGTACCTTTGGTAGGCCATCTCTTAGTTCGGAAACTCTTTTCCCACGGCTTTCAAAACAATTCATCAATCGGATTGCCGCATAGATGGCATCATCAAAACCGTAGTAACTATCGGCAAAAAATATGTGACCGCTCATCTCTCCAGCGAGGAGGGCGCCGGTTGAGGTTATTTTATTTTTTATAAGAGAATGGCCAGTCTTCCACATCAGGGGATTACCTCCTTTTGCCTCAACATGATCAAAGAGAACCTGACTGGCTTTCACATCTGCGATGATTGTCGCGCCCGGAGAACTTTCAAGTAACTCTTCAGCCAGTAAGGCCAAAAGCTGATCTCCCCATAGGATCTGGCCCTTATTATCAACAACACCAACCCGGTCGCCATCTCCGTCAAAGGCAAAGCCGTAATCACAGTTGTTCTCAAGTATTTTCTGGGTCAGCTGTTCCAGGTTTTCTGGAACGGTTGGATCAGGATGATGGCTTGGAAAATCACCGTCAATCTTAGCGTTAATGAGGATGTGTTCACCAGGGAGCAGGGGCAGTAACTTTTCAAGAATTTCACCTGCTGCACCATTACCAGGATCCCAGGCTACTTTAGGTTCCTTTAAAATTTTGCAACTTTCCAGCATGCGGTAACAGTAGGCTTGGGAGATATCCAGGCTTTCCAGTTTTGAGAGACTTTTATGGAAGATGCCAGATGCTGCTACGGCACCAAGTCTCTGGATCTGTTTGCCAAAGAAGGGTTTATGCTGCCAAACCATTTTAAAACCATTCTGGTCTGGCGGGTTATGTGATCCCGTAACCATGATGGCGCCATGTGTATTCAAAGCACGATCAGCAAAATAGACCATCGGTGTGGGGCATAGACCGATATCCGTTACTGTTATACCTACCTGTGTAAGGCCAGCGATTAAAGCTTTCGAGAGCGCTGGTGAACTATGGCGACCATCGCGTCCAACACAGACATGAAACCCACCAACTTCTTTAACCAGATAGCCGAAACTAAGGCCAATAGCGTAGGCATCTTCTCTTGAGAGATCTTTGCCGACGGTGCCTCTGATATCGTATTCTCTTAGAATAGTTGAAGAGAGTTTATGTGGGTTGATAAAAGCCTCAGGGATTTCTGCAAACCTTTCAGCGCTTTGACTTGTATGAGTTGTAACCATTGTCTTGGTCCTCCGGTTTAAGAGGTGAATTTGGGCGGACCCGGATGAGGTGCTGGGGGGAGACCTCTCCGGGTCCATACGCGGTCTAGAATTCAAGTGAAGAATTTACCAACACAGGCCGCGATATGTTGTGCTCTCTTCTGGTGCGGCATGAGAGGTGAGGGCGATGATGGGAACGTCGCGTTTATCACCAGGAAGATTTCGGATGAGCTTGGTTGCACCCAGACCGTCGAGTTCGGGCATGTTCAAGTCCATCAGAATAAGATCGAAATTATTGGTAAGATGTTTGCGCATAGCTTCGTTGCCGTCCAGAACAGTGACTGCTTTATGACCAATCTTTTCCAACATGACCTGTGCAATTCTTGCATTGGCTGGATTGTCATCAGCAACAAGAACACGCATTGGCTTTTGTTTATCATCCGTTGGGGGAATTTTTTCTATCAGGGAGCTCTGGGTGAGAGGTTTTTGAATGTAATCATCCATACCAACAGTAAAAATCTTGTCTTTATGGGTGATAGATCCAAAGGTTCTTACCAGATCCACTACTTCCTGATCATCACGTCTTTCAACGGTTTCGTCTCTGAATTCCGGTGTATCATGACAAATGATGAGGGTATCACTATAGGATTTAATTTCAGCAAGGGTTGTGCAGACAATTTCATCTAGATGCTCTAGACATTGGGTTTCCCATGAATTAGCTGCCTTTGCATGTTGTTTGTAATGGGCAACGCAACGATCGACATCCAGATTTGAATCGTAAATACGGACTTGATAGCCTTTGCTCATGAGCATTGAGATAACAGGGAGGATCGGGCTTTCACGAAGATCATCTGTACCAGGCTTAAAGGTTAGGCCTAAGAAACCCAGTTTCTTGCCTCCTGTGGCCTCAATCATGTCCATGGCATGTTCGATCTGAGATCGGTTGCTGTGATCAATTGCAGCTAAAATAGGTGTCGTTACGCCGAGAGAACGGGCGAGGTGATTGATGCCACGCACATCCTTAGGCAGACATGATCCGCCATAAGCAAAACCGGGCTTTAGATAGTAGGAAGAGAGATTGAGCTTGGTATCCTGAATAAAGATATCCATAACTTCATGACTATCTATATCCGCTGCCTTACAGATTTTGCCAATTTCATTCGCAAAAGACACTTTTAGCGCGTGCCATGTGTTGTCCACATATTTAACAGTTTCTGCGGCCTCAATTGAGGTATAGATGACCTTGTCATCAATGTTGTCATAGAGCTTGGCAAGGATAACTGAACTGCGTTCGTCGTAGCCCCCACACACTGTTTTGGGAGGTGAATAAAAGTCTTTTACGGCAGAACTCTCCCGCAAAAATTCTGGATGAAAACAAAGACCAAAATCTTTCCCGCATTCAAGTTCAGAATAGCGCTCTAAAATAGGTAAAAGTTCATTGCGCGTTGTTCCGGGAGGGATCGTACTTCTAATGACGATCAGATGATATTTAGATTTCTCTTTGAGTGCCTTCCCGAGATCAACAGCTACAGATCTCAAAGCGGTTAAATCGCAATGCCCTGTTTCTGTACTCGGGGTGCCAACACAGACAAAGGTCATATCTGTATTAGCTATAGCTTCTGTAACATCATCTGTCGCAGAAATGGTTTTGTCGTGGACCCCTTGTTCAAGGAGTTCAGGAAGCATTTCTTCAACAATAGGAGAAATGCCTCTTCTTAGGTCATTAAGTTTGGATTGGTCCTTATCCAAGCCAATCACGTTATGACCACAGGAAGAAAGGCAGGCTGCGGAAACGAGGCCGACATACCCAAGGCCAATGATACTGATGCCCATTCTTTCCGGGACGAGTTCCAATTCACGATCATTGTATTGATTTATCGTTACAGAGCGGAGCTCTTGTTTTTGTCGAACTTCTGAGATGTCGGCTTTCATCGTCTTCTCCAAATAGAGTTGTGTTTCTAAGTAGGTAAAGGCAGAAAGCGTGCCATTTTTATAATTATGTAATTACAATGGGTTAGTGGTGGCCTTTGAAAATATTATTCAAGTGGTTTTTCATATTGAAAGGATAAAAGCTGATTTTCTCATTTTGAGAAAAGAAAAAGAGAGATCCAATTAAAGTATTATCTATTGGATTTCTCTGAGGCTAAAGATTGGATTTTCTGTTAAAAATTCCTTTGGGTTATCAAAGCTATGGCTATTAATTTTTTCGCAAGCCGATTGCCGACATTGTGAGAAGCTAAGCTCTATGGAAAACTCTTTTTCTGGATCAAACAGTTGGGCATAAGCAAGATGTTGATCGCCTGTCGAGGCGCCCGGGAGATATCGGGAATAGAGCTGTTCTAATGCTGGATTTGCAATGATATGCCAACCTGCACCAGGTAGCCACCTTGGGCTTCTCGGGCCCTGACCATCCATATCTCTTGGGAGGATCGTCCCTTGTTGAAGCAAGAATTTCAACGTGTTCTCTAAACCGTTTATTTGTTCAGAAGATAGCTGTTGCTTCATATGTGAAAGGCCAAGCAGGCTAATGCTTGCGTGGTTTATATCCTCGTACCTCTCTTTCTGGAGGTTTTTCTTTTTTTGTTTTGGACGAGATGCAGAAACCAAGTCTTCAGATTGCCAGCCGCGATAATATTGTTCTGGCCAGTAACGCCAAAGAATTTTCGAGGTGGGCTCTCTTGTTTCTTCCCATGTTTTAATAAAACGGTTTGTTATGGAATGGGCACGTTTAGTCAGGGCTCTATTATCGGTCTCATGGCCAACGTATGACAGGACCGATGACCACATCATATGCCAGTTCCAGGGTGCCCAGATACCGTCATATCTAAAGGGGGCTGCATAGGGGATCCGATAAAGTCCCTCGTCAGGTAGGTAATACTTCTCGTAAGAAACGGCCAAGCAAGATGCATTGTTCAAGATTGCTTGTCTGAGTTTAAGGGGACAGTTATCACCAAGAAGCTCGCAGGCATAAATTAAACCTGACGAGATCATTCCCTGATTAATCATAAAAGACAGTGGGCTCTTGCCATCTTCTGAATAGATCCGAGATGCCCAAGCACAAGACGGATTGTGATCTCCGCCTATGCCCCTTAATAGGTTTTGCTGGTCCAGTGTTCTTTCCATAGCCTGTTGAGCAAGTGTGGCAAAAACAGGATGACCAGTTTTTTTGTACAGGTTGGCTAAGCTCAGGGTTCTATAAGACTGGCTCCAGCTTTGTTTACCGCTTTCATCAGAACTGTAGGCTATGGGCTCCCCAAGATACTTGGTAAAACTCTGCGATATAGCGTGGAAAAAGATGCGTCCCTGATTGCTACCGGATAATGACATTACCGGAATGCTATCTTTGCTCTTTTTTAGATGTGAATAGGCAAGGAATTCATCGTCAGATGTTGCTTTTATCTTCTCGATTTTGCCGGTTTTGAAGCTTAAGAAAACAACATCACTGCCTCTTTCCCGATCACAGTAGACTGACATAGCGATACCTGTTTTCACGACTTTACTACTGAGTAGAGAACAGTTTTTTAAAGTGCCGACTTTTTCCCCCTTTGCCTGAAGGTGATCATCAGAGGGTAAAGAATAAAACCAAAACTCCGTGGCTTGGGTCTTCTTAGAAAATAGAGAGATATAAAACCCCGTCTTTTGAAAGGACAGGAGGCTCACGATGGAAAGCCTAGGCCAGGCGACGATGCTCTTTTGGTTATAGATGAGCTCTACAATAGCTTGAGGGCCTTTAGTTGTCCGGATGTAGGCCGTATCACCCTCTTTATTGAAGCGGAAACTCTTTGTTCTAGAGACATCATCGAGGTCAAAACCATCAATAATTTTTGTCTGATTAAATACAGATGTTGCCCTGTATGCGCCAGGTTCCCAGTAAACTTCAAGCTGGTTCGATCCGCTTTTAGAAACAGAGATTAAGCCTTTACGAGTAACACCTTTACGTGAGCCTTCCTGTGTTTGGGTGTTGTATGTTTGATTTGAGCCCTGAAGAGTAATCAGCCAGTCAGGGTACTCTTCAGAATAAGCCACAAATGGAACACTTAATAGGAGAAGGGGGAGGATGAAGCGCTTCATACTAAGATCTCCTAAAAATTGAAGTAGATAAATTCTGTAAGTTCATCGAGACGATAGATCTGGAGTAGGCTGATGACGCCCACTCCCAGCATGGCGCAGGACCAGTTGGTTGAGGGGCGCCAGGCATAGGCTTTGATAAATCGTGCTTTTAGCTGATGGGTTTTATCCAGCAGGCTCTTGTAGTCGATGGTCGGTTGATATCTACGCGTGATTTCAACAGAGTTGGGACAGAAGAAGATGATGAAACCAATGACACAGCTGATAAACCAGAAGAACTCATGATCAAGAGCGAGGTCCTTGATAATATCAGGGTAGATATATCCGGCTTGCCCAAACATGCTAAGCAACATGGTTTCGGCCCCTGTAAAGCTTTCAGCCCTGAAAAAGATCCAGGCGACCATAACACCCAAGAGGGTTAAAGCATGGTAGAAAACCTTAATCACAAGAGGATGGAAAAAGACTTCGAGGTTTTTGTGAAAACCAATTGCTGACCAAGCGTGATTAATGGACAGATAGATACCGTGTAGCAAACCCCAGAAAACAAAGTTCCAGCTTGCACCATGCCATAACCCACCGAGTAACATGGTGATGGTCAAGTTTACATAGCGTCTAACAGGACCTTTCCGATTGCCGCCTAAAGGAATGTAGAGGTAGTTCCGGAGAAAAACCGAAAGCGTAATGTGCCAACGGCGCCAAAAATCGACAATGTTTTGGGCTTTATAAGGGGAGTTGAAGTTCAGAGGGAGTTTGATGCCAAACATTCTTGCAAGCCCCAGTGCCATGTCGCAATAGCCTGAGAAGTCGAAATATATTTGGAACGTATAGGCAATGGTCCCCATCCAGGCCACGTCAATTGGCAGAGCTTGTCCCTGTTCTGCCAGGGTAAAGACAGAGGTGGAGTAGGGGGCAATACCGTCCGCAATGACAATCTTCTTAAACAAGCCAATGACAAAGAGAGTAGCACCTGTCGCAAAGTTGAGGCCTACGCGTTGGGTAAAGGTCTTTAAAGTGAACTGCGGGATGGTGTGTTTTTGTAAAACAATTGGTCCGGCAATTAACTGTGGAAAGAAGACCACAAAGAGGCAGTACTTGGAGAAATTACACTGCTCAATTTCACCTCTATAGGTATCAAAAAGGAAGGAGATCTGCTGGAAGGTAAAGAATGAGATCGCAAGAGGAAGTACTATCCCCAAGAGCGGAATTTCAGAACCTGCAATAGCATTTACATTACCGATAAGAAAATCTGCATACTTAAAGTACAAAAGTAATCCTAGATTTCCAATAATCCCACTCGTGAGTACGAGCCTGCTTTTACGTTCGAGCAAGACCTTATGAAGATAAAAGTTGGCTGTTACTGAGAAGAGCAGAAGAATAAGGTGTATGGGGCTCCACCAAGCATAAAAAGCTAGGGAAGCTGCAATCAGCCACCAAACTATACCGTTCTCCCACTGCAGAAAACGAAGCAGGTAGAACACCAACAAAACTGGAGGCAGAAAGAGGTAAATGAATTCAAGAGAGCTAAATACCATGGTTTATCTCCTCAAGATTTTGTTTGGGAAGTTTGGTTATCGGCGCTGGCCTTCTTGGTCAGCTTTTCCAGTAATCGGCTACAGCCCAAGTGACCTTTGTTGCTGCCAATTGTGGCTAGCTCAATAGCTTTCTGGCGGTCTTCCTTAACGAGGTATCCCTTGGCGTAGAGACGGGCGAGTTCTTCCATCGCTCCACCGTGCCCTACCTTGGTTCCTCGCTCGAAAAATTCTAGTGCGCCGGCGGGTTTCAAGTCGTATTTTTTGTCGATGTGAAAGCGCCCCAGGGCTGTCATAGCTCCTCCATGACCGAGGTCAGCAGCTTTGTTTAGCCAATCAAGTGCAGAAGAGCTGTTGTTCTTGGAAAGCGGTTTTTTGTCCAACAGAAGGTGGGCGTAGTCATGCATGCCACCGACACTTCCTAATCGTGCTGCTTTAAGAAGCCAGCTTTCAGCTTTAGTCGTGTTTTTCTTGATTAACTCACCATCTCTATAGAGACGACCCAATTGTTTTGCTGCACTTGCGGAGCCAGAACGCGCTTTCTGTTCCAGTGAAATGACGGCGACCTCAGTTAAGGATAAGGCTTTGTCTGGATCAGGAGTAATCCCATATCTTCCTTTGGCTAAAAGCCGTGCATACTTTAATAGCGCTTGCTCAATACCGGAGTTGGCTGCGATTTCATAATATTCGATCGCTTTGTTGATATCCTGATCTACCCCTAAGCCTTTTTCATAATGAATGGCCAATTGCAGAGCGGCTTTATTGTATTTCCATTTCAGGGCCTTTTTAAACCATTCAACGGCAATGGTGTTGCAATCCGGACCTTTGGATCTCTGAAACAAGCGGCCTAGTTCATGGGCTGTTTCAGCCCTGTAAGAAAAGCTGTATTGAACAGCTAAGAGGTAATAGTGACGGGCTGTATCCAAATCAGGCTCAACACCCCAGCCGCGGCTGTAAGCTTTTGCCACATGAAACATTGCATCGGGATAACCTTGTAGGGCGTATTTTTCAAAGATCACAATGGCATCATTGAGTTTGCCTTGTTTTTGTAATCCGCGAGCCTGGCTGATGTATTCATTTACAATCGGGTCGGTTGGGGCGTTTTTTGTGCGCCAATCATGGTTTTGCCAAAGCCAGTAAAAGATACCAGCCGTAAGCATTAAAAGGATTGTGGTTGGTATGACTGTACGTTTTGTTCTATCCGTCATTTTTCATACTCCATATCCGGCAGGCCTGTCCTTCTTTGACCAGGAAGGTTTCATCCTCCATTTTGTTTGAAATATCCTCAGATCGAATGGGACAGATGACGTCCTTACGACGTTTAAGCGCGAATTTTGTTGAGGGAGTATCAGCTTTGATAAACCTTGTTATCTCACCCACCATCAACTTGGAGAGCTTGTAATCAAAGTGATAGGCATCGGTGAAGCGGGTTAGATCCAAGGTGACTTCGTTTACAAAGTCAAAATCTATAACCGCCCCTAGACGAGAGAGGTTTTTACGAAACTCGTGATTAAGATCCCCATAACCAAAATCGACAATACGTTGCTGCATTTCCACTATGGTGGGGGGAATGACAAATACCAACTCGACGTTATTTTTCTGGCACCATGTTGCAATATCAATAAGGTAGGCCCAGAGTTTTTCTGAAAAGTGGAAGGCTTGCCAATCAGAACGCGCGTTCTTCAGTACTTGTTTGTCGAACTTCTTTGGAAGCGTTCTGTCGATTGAAATCGGATCCCATAAACGTCCCCATCTACCGAGATCATGTCCGAAGTAATACCCTTGACCAATATGTTGAGTTCTATAAGGCGAAGACGGGATACCTTGAGGCAAAAGGCAGTTTCGGCAGTTTTCTGGATCAATTAATTTCTCTAGCCCATTGTTAAGGTTTAAGTTCTGGGCATCTGCCGCAGAGATAATTGAAGGCAGTACAGAGGTAATTTGTTTTAACTCTGATTTATATTTGCGCTCTAGGTTTTTCAGAGCAATGCGGGAAACAAACCAGTTGGAATAGTACTGGAATGTATTTTGATGCAGCCTTATAGCTTCAGGAACCCGGTTAAGGCCGCCTTTATGGTCCTCATCAAAGCTTCTTAGTTGAATACCTATAATGAGTTTTTTCAGATTGGGGTTATCTTTGACATAGTTGAAGGTGTCATAAATTTCGTAGATTGTTGCCCCACCATAGGCAAAATTATAAGCACCTTTTAAGCCAAGCTCATGCCAGTATTTATCTCGTAGAGCTCGGGCACGGCTATCACCGAGAATAATGATGTTAGTTGTATTTTCTGGGTAGTGATTAATCTTCCAAAGGGGATAGTGAGCTTTCTCACTGACCTTCTTTTTGTCCAAGTCTAGATCGATCAACTGATGCCGTTCGTAGGGATCAATAATGGCATTGAAAAATACCGGCATTAGCCCGAGGAAAAAAACGAGCAGGGTACTTAAGCAATAGACTTTTGTTGAACCTGTTTGTGTCCTCATGGTTTTTCTCCTCACAGATATTTAACTGATAAGAGCAAAGGATGTGCCACGAGTTGAGAGAGAAAATTGTTATATAAATCAATGTGTTATTTTGAGGTAGGAGAATGGATTTCATTTTGGATCAAATTGATTTTCAAATTGAGAAAATGAAAACAATTTGATTGAGAAGGGAGATTCAAAATTAAATCACAAATTTAATAAGGAAAGATACTGCTAAGAACCATCTCGATCATTGGAAGGGATGGTAGAGGGATAAGGCCCGAATAGAGCGTAACACCTAAACAAAGCATAGCGAGATAAAGGGCGGTGAGATATGAAGCCATTGTTGTTCGGAATACTTCGAGCCAACCGGTACCATCAGCGGATTTCTGATCTCCCCTGTTGCTCCAACGCTGTTTGGAGAGACGAAAGAGACAGTAAACTTTAACTGCTGCATTGATGAATTGGTTGAAATACAAAATACCAGGAACGGCTAAATGGATCCGGCGCATATAGCTGTAGAGAATGATAGAAAGTGCCATCCTGGATACAGCGATCCAAACGGCATAGGAAATCAAATAACTCGCACTGTGCAGCAGGGTAGTCATCACAGCCAGGATCGGGCTAACTAACATGGTCCACATAGCAATACGTTGATCCAGGATGCACCACCAGATAAAGAAACCTATTTTACGTGGCCCCAAAGCAAGGGCACGGGAACCGTTGCGGAGCATATTACCGGACCAGCGACGAAAGTTCTGAACCATTCGATCCAGGCCAGTTCCTTCAATAAACTCAATAGTATAAACCATGGCATCTGGTACGTAGAGCATCTTGGCATTTTGGAGTAGCATGTAATACCAGGTGCTCTTGTCATCGCCCGATAGGAAACGAAATTCTCCCCATAGCCAATGTTCCAGATGATCCGCTTCTAAAAGCCTGATCATCTTCAAACTCGCCAAGTGTTTAGCCCGAAATACAGACATCCGTCCTGTTAGAGTGAGAACCTTCTTTGATAAGGCATGGCTTTGCATGGCAATCCGTCGTTGGGCAAAACGCATAAGTAGCCAAGTCCTTACCCATGCCGGACCAAAACAGATGACTTCTTCGTCCGTTGTAACAGCTTGTAAATCAGGATCATCGAGGAATAGGGTGGCACATTTCCGTACACAGCCAGGGCCAATAATGGCATCACCATCCATAAAAACTACAATATCGTCCTTGCCAATATTACCTCGGTTCATTGCCCTCAGAACGAGGCCTATTGCAAGGCGCTTACCTGGCTGGTTTTGTCTAATGATGACAAGATCAAGGTCGATGCCTTTGGCGTTCTGTCGTAGATAATTAGAGATAATTCTCTCGTCATATATATCTCCAGACCCAAGCCATATCGTACCTGGTGATCCCAAATCCTTTATTTGGTCAATGATACTTTGCATCACCATTTCAGTAACTTGCCGGTGTTCTTTAAAGGTAGTCATCATGAAGTGAACATGACTTGCCTTCCAACCACTGGCAAAGACAGCATCCGCTTTAGCCCGAAGTTTTGGATAGACTAAATATTGATAGATGCGTGCCCGAACCGCATGGGTGAACCACCAACCATAACGCCATATCCCAAGGGTACCGATGATGATAGTGACTTCCCTGACTTGCGGATCCCAGTAGTTATTGGGGAGGGCAGTCAGTGCAATGAAACAGATCATGAAATAAAGCCAGATGTGATAGAGCATCTTCGGCGACCACTTCTCTTTAAAAGGAACCGGTCTATCTGGATCATCCACGAAGTACTTATATGATTGGAGGTTATCCATCAGGCCCCCCTTTCAACAACCATGGCAGTAACTTTGCTGGTAAGCTCGCTGGTGTTTCCACGATCAAAAATCACTATAGCAGGCAAACCAGGTGAAAAGCGGCTTCGGATTTCCTCTGAGGTCAGCCCAATAAAAGAGAGAACGATAAGAGCAGAACGATCTTTGGGGCCGCGCCATTGGTAACGGGATTGCATTTCTTCGACGAAGCCGCTGGTACGATCGACCTTAATCACAAAGGCATCAGCTCTTTCATCTATGGAAGGAAAGAAGATGGTTGCTTTATCTCCAAGACCGACCTCGAGGACTTCTTCCTGGGTTAGAAAGGCATGTATCGTTCGGCGTTCATCTTTTTCAAAAAGGGCGATGGTTTCCCCCTGTTTGATGGGGTTACCTTCGAGTTTTAAAAACCTAAGGATCCGACCGTCAGAAGGCGCATGGATAGCAAGACGGTCACGGTGGCTCATAAGGGCCTGTAATTCACTCTTTGCAAGTGTGACACGGTTAAGAGCCAGATCTAGATCAGTTTGTCTTTCGCTTATATTTCCTTCAAAGCGTCCACTAGAGAAATAACGTCCTTCATCCAGGGTACTTAGAAGTGTTTGACGTTCAGATAAAAGAATTTTGGCTTCTTCAAGCTCTCCACGAACTTTCGCATGTTGTGCTTCAATCTCTTCTCGGCGGGCTTTACTCATCCAGCCTTTCTTCTCGAGATTTTTAAGTCTGACCATTTGATTGTGAGCAAGCTTTACCTGATGGGCGAGGGTACTAACTCTGCTCTTTAGTCGGGCAATCTCTCCTTCGGCTATGAGGCGATAGTCATTCACCTTGGCCATTTCAGATTCTAGTTCCTTCTGCCTGGCCAGTACCTCCATAGCGCGACGATCAATTTTGATCCGTGCGAGATCAATGTCCTCTTTTAACTTAGGGTCCTCAAAAACAACAATTGGTGTCTTTCCTGGTACAAGCACATCTGAAGGAACAATAACTTTTTGAATTTTACCAGTAACAGAAGCTTTTAAAGGTTCCACTGGGGCAGTAACAACAGCTGTGTTTATTTCCATCCGGAAGATGTAGCTATAAGCTGTTAGCCCAGCATAACCAATTACCAGGGCCCCTAGGCATATATAAAAAAGTGTAAAGAGGATTGGTTTTAGAGACCAACGCTTCAGAGGGATCTGCTTGCTGTCATTTTTATCGGGCGTCGTGGGGACTGGTGTTACCGGGGTATCAATCCTTAAAAGAGCATCATCAACAGAAGTCATGGAACCGCGAACCAGCTCATCAACAAAGTGGGTCATCATTTCCACTTCACGTTCGCTCAGGTCCTGGAATTTTACGGCTAGTTGATTATCATCAGTTTTCCGTATGACATCAGCTACAAAGGGGAAGGAGATATCAAAACCTTGGAAGGGAATGTGTAATGTTCCCGGTAGTTCTTCGCCGACATCAGTTTTACCTTGATAGTCATTAATGGCGAAACCACCCAGGCTCCAGTCATGAGCTTTATAAACGCCATCTGTCAGATCAATACGAATAGGCGCAGACACTCTATGGTGAAGTCTTTGGCTTGGTCTCTCTCGTCTGATCTTCATTTTCATGCTCCTCTTCGGTGCGTGTACCTAGTAAGAGCAAAAGCTGTGCCAGCCCCAAATGGGCTATTTCAGTGTGTTTTTCTCCAAATTGATAGGCTTTCGGCGGAAATTATCAGTGTGATCGTCAAAATGAAAAATACCTACAATTTTATCTGATTTCATAAATTTCCATGAAACTTGGTACTTTTGTCTATCTTATTGATATTAAAAAATAAATAGTGATTTTGTGTGATTTGGCATGCCCTTTGCGGATAAAGGTATCGGTACTTCTTTAATCAAGTACTCAAGAAGCATCCTTCACCTTTCGACACCTTTATATAGGTGTCCCAATGTCAGGAGGGCATCATGCCAAATGATACGAACCTTAATAAGATTTTCCCTGTCATTCTTTGCGGCGGCTCTGGCACTCGGTTATGGCCTGTGTCCCGTAATACCTGGCCAAAACAGTTCATTCGCTTACTAAGTGAACGTAGCCTGCTGCAGGAGACGGTTGAACTTGTTTCAGATCGAGACGCCTACAATGCACCGTTGCTCATTTCCAACGAAGCCTTTCGTTTTGTTATCAGTGAGCAGATGAAGGAAATCGATGCAGATGTCAGTGGTGTTGTATTAGAGCCTGAAAGCAGGGATACAGCCCCAGCAATAACTTTGGCTGCCTTGGCACTGGAATGTATAGACCCTAATGCTTGTATGTTGGTTATGCCTTCAGATCACTCTGTTGGTAAGAAGAAGCTATTCCACGAAACAGTATCCACGGCCTATCAAGCTGCAAGCGCTGGTGAACTTGTTACCTTTGGTATGGCGGCAGATCGTCCTGAAACGGCTTATGGCTATGTCGCTCAAGGTGAAAAGCTTAATTACGAGGGCGATTGCTATCGGGCAGCTGCTTTTATTGAAAAGCCGGATGTAAAAACAGCTGAGGAACTTTTGGCTAGCGGTGGTCATCATTGGAACAGCGGCATGTTTATGTTTACCGCACGCCAGTTTCTAGAGCAGATGGAACTTTTCCACCCCTCTATTGTTTCAGCCTGTCGCTTGGCTCTCAAAAAAGGCACAGAAGCCTGGCCTTTTGTTCTGCCTGATCATGATGAGTTTTCAAAGGCGCTTAAGATTTCCATAGACTATGCACTAATGGAGCGAACATCTTCCTCCGTAGTTATGGTCTCTTCTTTTAGATGGAGTGATATCGGCTCTTGGAACGCAATTGCGGACCTGGGAGATAGCGATATTGATGGGAACGTCAAAGAAGGCGATGCTTTACTTCAGGATTGTAAAGGCACCTATATCAATAGTTCAGGACGATTGGTCACCGCGATTGGTTTGGAAGATCAGATAATCATCGAAACAGATGATGCCATTCTGGTCGCAGCCAAAGATCGTGTTCAGGATGTGAAAAAGATGGTCACAAAACTACGCGGTATGGGCAGGGATGAGGCTGATACACAGGCGAAGGTCCGCCGTCCATGGGGTGCATATCAAAGTATTGATGTCGGTGTTAATCACCAGGTTAAACATATCACTGTAAAGCCGGGCGAAATCCTATCTTACCAATATCACCACCACAGAGCAGAACACTGGGTTGTTGTCGCTGGTGTGGCGGAGGTGACCTTAGGCAAAGAAGTCAAACGGATCGAGGAAAATGGATCTGTTTATATCCCCTTAGGAGTTGCACATAGATTGCACAATCCTGGTGATACGCCTCTTCATCTCATTGAAGTTCAGTTCGGAGACTATCTGGGAGAGGACGATATTGTCCGCCTCGATGATGTCTATGGACGAATTCCAGAAGATGAACCAGTCCCATCAACAGCCGCAGAATAATCTTGTTTAATTTCGCGTGAGGGGATCATGAGGAATTTATTATGGCAAATACAACAGCAATATCACCCTTAACAGGGACTAACGGAGACGACACTTTAAATGGAACTTCTTCTGGTGAAGTAATCAGCGGATACGCTGGAGACGATACCATTCTGGCTAATAGTGGTAATGATCACGTTTACGCTGGTTCCGGTGATGATTATGTCACAGGAAACTCAGGAGCAGATGTTCTTTATGGGGACCGTCAGATTAAGTTTGCGGATTTAACCCAAATTGTCATTACAGATGATCATCCCGTAACAGTAACCTTCGAAGGTGAGGGCGCTGGTTATCGGAACTCCTTTGGTTGGTACAAGGTCAACACCACCACAGGTCAAATATATGACGTTCAGTTTATTTGGGAAAATGCGTCATCTCAGGGCAGTGGTGGTAATTTAATAAACGGTGTTACACAAGAATCTCTGGATGTATCGTCAGGTGATCAAATTGGATTTTTCATCGTCGCAAACGGCTATGGGATAAACAACAGCTTCTTCACCAACTGGGATGGTACAGGGTACTTTGAGATGCGTAATGCCGACGGTACTGTCGCATCTATTTATAGCACCAATCCGTCACTTTATCACGTAGCACCGGATGGTACTGAAACAGAAATTCGTAACCATGATTATCACACAGCCGCCTATGGAGATACTTTAGCCCTTAACCCTGATGGCATCTTGCATACGGTTGGCAGACTGGATGTGGATCAGGGAACGCTGACCTTAGGGTTCGAAGATCTTTATAATGGTGGCGATCGGGACTTTGATGATACCGTCTTCACTGTTGATATTGGCCAGGCAAACGCAGCGATACTAAACGCGCATAGTCAATACGGCAGTGATGGATACGAGGTTAATAATGGTGTGGTATCCCGTATTAGTGATGCTGCGTCAGATTTAACCTATTCTGCAGGATCTCTTTCAGATGCCTGGGATATTCGTCATGTAGGCGTAACCAACAATACCCAAAGCCTTTCTTTTCGTATGACAGCTTATGGCGGTGGAATATCCGTCAACGCAGGTATGAGTGGGCAGGCTGTCTTTCTTTTGGATCTGGCTGGCGTTTCTTCCCTTCCAAATATCGTAAACGGTTCTGCTGATTTGTCAGGTGGTTGGTCACATGCCTTGGTGGTTGATCTCACCAGCGGTGGATTAATATCAACCCTTTACTCTGTAGAAAGTGGGGCCCTTGTTGGAGACGGGACAGATACTGGATTAGCCACATTAAGAGATGGTGAGTTATATCTATCGGTCTCATTGAGTGAATTTGGTTTAAGTGTCGGTGATGATTTTACTTGGGGCGCAACATTGGTCTCAGAGAATACTTTGGGCGAGAGTTCATCTGATCGCTTCGACAAAGTTGGTAACTACACCATTGCCTCTTTTAATGACCAGATCTATGGCGGTAACGGTGCCGATACTATCTATGGTGAGAAAGGCCATGATATCCTTTACGGCGGCGATGGCTCTGACGTTTTGAAAGGTGGGTCCGGTAATGACACCCTCTACGGTGATTCTGCACAGGATACATTGCATGGAGGATCTGGCAACGATAGCCTCTTTGGTGGCTCTAACCATGACATTTTAAATGGTAATTCTGGTGACGATAATCTCTATGGTGGATCAGGAGATGATATCTTAAACGGAAACTCCGGAAACGATCATTTAGATGGTGGTAGTGGTCACGACACCCTGCATGGCGGCTCAGGTAACGACACATTTGTAGGGGGTACTGGTAATGACAGCATAAACGGGGGATCTGGCACAGATACCATCGATTATTCCAGTGCCGGAAAAAAGGTTATTGCCAGCCTGCATACTAAATCCTCAAAAGGAGATGGTAACGATACCCTTCTGAGTATCGAGAACCTGATCGGAACGGCTTTTAACGACAAACTTTCTGGTAGTCACATTGATAACACGGTTTCAGGAGGCGATGGAGATGACAGAGTTTATGGACGTACAGGTGATGATTATCTCTATGGCGACGCTGGCAATGATTATATCAACGGTGGGTCTGGAGACGACTTTATCTTTGGTGGCACAGACGATGACAGCCTAAACGGTTATCGTGGTGCAGATACCCTAACAGGTGGTAGTGGAGCTGATATCTTTATCTACAGATCCTACCTTGAGTTCGGTGATACCATTATGGGTTTTGAAACCGAGGTAGAAGGTGAGTATCTGGATATCTCAGATCTATTGGATGATCTGGGTGCAGGACCCGATCCCCTAGGTGCCTATTTCCAAGTGGTTGACGATGGTGCTGGAAGCTGTGTGGTCCAGATTGATACCTCGGGCCTTGGAACCAATTGGACAGTTGATCTTGTCACATTGGATGGGATTGATCTGGCCTCATTGGATACGATAAATGATATTTATGTCGGCTAATCAGGCTATTTCATAAGAACAGGCAGATGGTGGTGAAAGCGGGAAGGAATCCCTGGTATGAGGGATCTTTTCACCACCATTTTTTACCGTTTATTGTTGAGCTTCTTGCTTTTCAGCTTCTTTTTTCTCTTTCAATCTTCGGTAAATTGTTGAGGCACTTATCTCTAAAAGTGCTGAAGCCTTAGGAACGCTGCCATCGGTCTGTTCCAAGGCGGCAATTATCATCTCTGTTTCTATCATCCACATCGGGCGAATTTCTGTATTGATTGTTCCTACAGAAGATGAGTTCTCCTGCATCGGAGAGGGAATGGGAGTGATATTTGAATGCTCAGGTTGTGCACTGGGTATTGGCTGAGGAGAAGAGGGAGCTATACCAGTTACATGAGGAGGTGTCGTTCCCTGTAGCCCTGGTGATTGAGGTAACATATCGAGCGTTAATTCTTCGCCATCATTTAAGACGATGGCATTTCGGACAACATTTTGAAGTTCACGTACATTTCCGGGCCAGCTGTAGTCGCCTATGTATTTTTCAACTTCAGGAGAGAAACCTTTAAAAGCCTTACCTTCTTCTTCGGTAAAGTTCTTCAGGAAGCTTTTGGCAATCTCCAGGGCATCACCGTCTCGTTCATAGAGCGAGGGGAGGTGGATGGGAATAACGTGAAGGCGGTAGTAAAGGTCTTCTCTAAACCGGCCAGCTTGGACTTCTTCCCAGGGAACTCTATTGGTAGCACAAACAAATCTGATATCGACTTTTTCTTCATCGCTAGAACCGACTTTTTGAAAGGTGCCGCTTTGAATAAGACGAAGGATTTTGGCCTGAAGCTGGATATCCATTTCGCAGATTTCATCGAGAAAGAGGGTTCCACCATCAGCCAGTTTCGCTGCACCCTCTCTTTCCTGAGCAGCTCCGGTAAAGGCACCTTTTACGTGTCCGAAGATTTCTGATTCCATCAAGTCTTTTGGAATAGCAGCACAGTTCAAGGCAATGAACTTGGCTTTTTGCCGTGGGCTTTGGCTGTGCAGGGCTTCCGCACAAAGTTCTTTACCTGTGCCGGATGCACCGGTGATAAAGACGGAGGCCTTACTGGTCGCGGCGTTATCAATGGTTTGGTAAACGGCTTTCATTGCCATTGAAGAGCCAATAAAACGGCAATAATTCCCCTTGCTGTATTTCTGTTTAAGGCTTCCAACAATTTTGACGAGGTCTTGGTGTTCCAATGCATTGCGTAAGGTGTAAATCAAACGATCCGCATTGAAGGGCTTTACAATAAAATCCGAAGCTCCGGCCTGCATAGCCTGAACAGCAACGGAAATAGAGGCATTTGCCGTAATAACAACAACACTGGATGGAATAGCGTTTTCCTGGAGATAACCTAATATCTCCATGCCATCCATATCAGGGAGTTTCATATCCAGAATAATAGCATCCGGCACGCTCTCCTTAATAGCTGCAAAGGCTTTTTTACCCGTATCTACATGGGTTATGTCATAAGGCTCGTTCGCCATATATTCCATATAGATACGTGCCATGGGTAACGCATCTTCAATAAGAAGGATCTTTTCTTTCTTAGCCAAGGAAGCCATGCCTGTGTGAGTTGTTTAATAACACTCTTATTTTTAAAGGCATGGTAGTAAACATGTGATTAAGAAGTTGAATTATGGAACCAATTTCTCGGTGGTTGTGTGCCCCCGCAACCAATATAAAAGCCTCGGCGGAGAAAACTGGCGGGGATTTTCTGCTCTGAGGGGTGGGGAGGGGGATTACTTAACCGAAATTCTTATTTTACTACAGATATTCATGTATTAATGCCCAACACTTGACCTTATTACCTTTGGATGCGTGGTTTTTATATAGAGAGTTTGGTGTCAGTGCTAAATTGGCAAGTGCCTTTGGAGTGTCTCTACCAATTCTTCTACAAGGCAGATGCACTGTCGTTAAAAAGGGCGGTATTTGAAGCGCCTTATTGCTGCGCAGCGGCTATGACCTCCTCAACATAGGCGATAATGTGTTCGTGGCGATCCTGTGGATACAGTTGCTAGTTGCTTATAAAAAACACAAAAACACCCTATACCCATATAGGGATCAAAAACTCTACAAAATGTGAAACCCGGTCATTTGGCAATGTATTAGTCAGGAGTTTCCTACACGAATTTTCCCAATAAAATCTTTGACTTGGCTTTTTAACTGCCCAGCCTCATCAGCAAGATTTGAGGCTGAATTCTGAACTTTGTGTGCGGCAGACCCTGTAGAATCTGCTGTTTCTCTTATTTGTATTATATTCTCGGTGACTTGATCAGCTCCGCTGGCAGCTTGTTGTACAGAACTCGTAATCTCTGAAGTTGCAGCGCCCTGTTCTTCAACAGCCGATGCAATCGCAGTGGATACTTCGTGAATGGAGGTGATAGTCCCAGAGATACTTTGGATTGCCTCAACGGCATCCCTGGTTTCGGATTGAATGGAATTAATGTGTAAAGAAATGTCTTCTGTGGCTTTGGCTGTTTGACTGGCCAGTGATTTAACTTCAGAGGCTACGACCGCAAAGCCTTTACCTGCTTCTCCTGCACGGGCGGCTTCAATTGTTGCGTTCAAAGCAAGTAAGTTGGTTTGCTCTGCAATATCATTGATGAGTTTGACGACCTCGCCAATTTTATCGGCGGCGTTTGCCAGACCTTCAACTTTTTCATTGGTTTTTGATGTTTCATCAACGGCATTACTTGCTATATCGGCAGAGCGCTGTACCTGGGATGATATTTCATTGATCGAAGCGGATAGCTCTTCGGTTGCCGCAGCAACGGATTGTACGTTACTGGAAGCTTCTTCGGCGGCACGAGCAACAACAGACGTTTGGCTTGATGATTGTGTGGCCGCACTGGACATGCTTTCAGCAATGGAGCACATACCATCGGCTGAGCCTGAAAGGGAGGAGATGATTTTTCCTATTGAATCCTCAAAGTCGTTGGCCATTTGAATTCGGGCTTCATTGGTCTTTTCCTTTGCACTGCGTTCAGCGGTCAATTGTTCTTGCCTGGTTTTCTCAATTTCTTTTTGTGCAGAAGTTGCCTCAGCAAGAGCTTCTGCGGCAATTTTGAAGGCATTTTCCAATTTCAAGGCAAGCCAAAGTAATACAACAGTTTCGCCTATAACTATTACAGCATGTAAAATAACTCTGAATAAATCGGCACCTGCTGGAAAGATTGCCAGAGGCATTAGAAAGTTCAATACCAAATGATGAATGGCAACCGTTCCAGCGGCGATTACGATAGCGCGCCAATTACAGAGGGCTGTCACCATGGCCAAACTGGCAAAGAAATACATGTGAATGTCAATTTGCCAGGGATGTCCGCGGAAGAGATAAGTCATGATTGCCGGCATCAAGCTTAAACCGACAGCAATAATGTAGTGGGTCGCTGTGGAGTTAATACCAGAAAATTTACATGTCAGGCCAACAGCACAAGCAATTATAACAGATATTATAGTTGCATCAACGAAGGATGTTTCCAAGACTATTGCCACAAAGGGAGTTATTATCACATGGGCAAAAATAAATATGATGAACATTTTTGCCGCTCGGGATCGGATAATATCTAGTTCGTTCATAGCTCTAACTCGATTTTGCATTGTTTGAATTTTTAAGTTGCGTTGCCTTAGGTTCTGGTAAAGAAACATCCCCCGGTTGTCACTGAGTCCAGCAATAGGAGCGCACTGGGTATTTTTACGGATGATAAGGGTATCGTTTCTCCTAGATCGACAATGAGAAGATTGTCCCAATATCCGATCCTGACTAATCGTGCATCGACAACATCTAATGCTTTCAGCGTTTCTTCAAATGATTGCTGAGGGGGAAATAACACGGCTAACTGTTTGACATTGTCTGTTGGATGCAGATAGAGATATCCAAAATAAATACTGCTTACAAGAAACAGCATAAGTGCTGGAAACAGATTTTTTATCAAGGCATTGCATTTTGTGATGCTCAATATAGATCCTCTATCCTATCACTTTACAAAATACTAATTCACAAGATGTTAAACAGAGAGAGTACAATCACATAGATATCTTAAATTACTGCTAACAAAATGAGAAAATAGTCTGAGTATTACTTAGATCAGGTGTTTATGAATACTGCATAACCAGCGATAATTAAGACAACTGCACATACATATATCCATAGCCTGTTTTTAGAATTGCTTTCTGGTTGAGAATAACTGTCGGAGAGTAACGATGTTTCTGGTGCAGCTGTATTGACATCCTTTACAGCTGTTGAAAGCAATTCATTAAACTTATCAAAGAATTGTCTTGCAAGTTTTTGAGCTGTTGAGTCAATCAAACGAGTACCTAGCTGAGCAATTTTACCGCCAATATCTATCTTCACATTATATTTCAGAAGAGTGCCATCTGTTTCTTCGACCAAGTCGATGTCTGCGCCACCCTTGGCAAATCCTGAAGGACCTCCTTTGCCTTCCCCTGTGATTGTATAGCTTTCAGGTGGCTTCAAATTGGAAAGCTCTACAACTCCTTTCATTTTGACTTTTAAAGGTCCGATCTTAAGGATGATTATTGCGGTCATTTCTGTGTCAGATATCTTTTCAAGAACCTCACATCCAGGGATACATTTTTGTAGAATTTCTGGATCATTAAGCGCCGCATATACTTCTTCACGGGGCGCAATGATTTTTTGTTCGTCTTTAAGCTCCAAAACAACTCCTCTTAACAACAGGCCGGGAAAATTACTGATTGTTGGTGGGTAACGTAATCTTGGGGTGTATCTATATCCCGTATGTGGCAAGACGCATTTACTTCGAGTTGATGCACCTTTTCCGGGTGTTCTTCGATTAGCTTTTTACAACCAGCATTTATAGAACCGAACAGAATTTTACCTATTAACTTTCTGGGTAGTATAATCGGGTTACCACGTTGACCTTCAAAACAGGGGATTGTTATTTTCTGTTCATCCTGTTGACGGAAACCCTGGACGATGGATTTGTAATCCATAGCAGTAAGGCTTGGCATGTCCCCCAAAGCGATCATAACGCCCGAAGCGTATTCTCTGAGAGAATGAAGACCAAAATTTACTGAAGCCATTTGTCCGGTTTTGTAGCCAGGATTAAAGTTGAGATGGAGTGGTAAATCAGAAAGCGTTTGCTCTACATAATCACGTTCATGACCGGTAATGACTGTCACAGAGCCGATCTCAGAGATTAATAGCTGTTCTGCTACGTGGCGAATTATAGGTTTGCCCAAGAAAGGCATTAAAAGTTTATTTTTCTTTCCCATCCTTTGCGATAAGCCAGCCGCAAGAAGGATTATCTCAATGCCAGTGCCCCGATGATGATGATTAATCTCTTTTTTATCAGATCTGTACATATCAGGCTGTTACCTGTTGCAAAAGCATGGATGACTGTTTGTTACTGTTCCCCAGTCTTTGAACAGAGACAATTTCACTGATAACAGAAAGGGCGATTTCTTCTGGCTCGATGGCACCAATGTTGAGGCCAGCCGGTGCATGTAAATCTGCGACAGATGTTTGATATTTCCCGGTTTCTGCAAAGAGTTTCTTATTTAGTGTAGCGATCTTTTTCCGACTACATACCATTCCCTTATAACCGGCCTCAGATACAGACATGGCTCTCAATGCATCCAGATCACGCTTACCTTGTGTGGCGACGATAACAGCGTCACTTGAATTGAGTTGGGGGAGGTTGAAATCTGTTAGATACGAAGCAGCTCCAAGTATCTTGTCTTTATCATCTACCGAGCAGATAACGGTGGTTTGGTATCCCAATCCTTTTGCTAAAGGGAGTAAAGCCTGTGCGATTGGAGATGCGCCTAGAATGAACAGGTTTTTGGGCGCACGCATAGGTTCCAAAAACACCTCAATAGTACCGCCAGATGGGCAACTTGATTTATGCAGTTGTATGCCATCCACATCGATTTCTGATCGTACATCTTTCCGTGGTTTTATCCTGATCATTTTAGGGTAACCATCACTGATAACTTCCTGAGCACCTCTTTTGACGGCACTGGTAACACATCCACCCCCGACAAAACCAAAGAGATCCCCGTCAGTGGTGATTACTGCTTTTGCACCGGGTCTGGCAGAAGTAGTGTTTTCTGTTCGAAGGATGGTTGCGATGCAGAAGGATTTTCCTTGTTTTCTCAAGTTTTCGATGAGATCCAGAGTTGTGTCAGAAGCGGTCATGATTTTTTCCTCTAGAGACGAGCAAGTTCTGGTTCAATTGCAGCAAGGGATACAAGTGTGTTTGCTGCTGCAAAATGATCTATATGCGGTAATGCGGCTTGCATGGCTGCGGTAACTGGGGCGTAGTTCTCCCAACCCAAGAGTGGATTGAGCCAGATGAGCCTCTTTGCTCTTTTTTTCAATTGTTGAAGTTCAGTTTTAAGGTTCTCTGCTGAGCCTACTTCGTACCCGTCGCTCAGGATTATCACTGTGGTCCTTGATGTCAGTGTTTTCTTTGCATAAGTGGCATTAAAAACTTTCAAACATTCACCGAGTTTTGTCCCGCCACCGAAACCCTCTGCCATTAAAGAAAGCTTGGTCATCGCTCGTGTAGTGTTATTATCGCGAATAGTATCCGTCACACGAATGAGTTTGGTGTGAAAGAGGAATGCATCACTTTCTAGCCATTGACAGACCAGACCCTTAACAAACTGAAGGAAAAAGCGACTGTAGTGTTGCATTGATCCCGATACATCCAGAAGCACAACTATTTTGACCGGTCGTTCAGGAATACGCTGTTTTTTAATATCGATGAGATCTCCTCCGTAGCGCACGTTTGATCTGATCGTCCTGCGAAAATCCAGCCATCTCCCGCGTTTGTCCAATCGGCGTCGACGAGATAGTTTATGTTGAATGGCTTTGGCCAGATTGTAAGCCAGTTTTTCAGCTTCTGCGATTTCTTCCGGGTCAACAAATTGCCTTAGGTCCGTTTTGGTCCTTGCAGTGTGTTTGGTTGCTATAAGCCTGCCAGTGGCTACCTGGTTTTTCTCTTCTCCATCGTTGTGTTCATGAACGTTTGTTTCGATCTGAGGAGTTGCGTTCTCTTGTCCGTTAGTTTCTTCGTTTAAGTGATCAGACCAGACTTCGGGGAGTTTACAGGATTTCTCTGAAGTCTTGGTGTTATGTTGCCAAGTATTTCTCTTTTTTCCTCGACGAAACCAGAAAGCTTCAAAAAGATTGTCAAAACTGCTCCACTGATCATGATTGCCTGTGAAAAGAGCTTTAAGTCTATTCCTGTCTCTTGCCAGATTCCCGTTGGTGTTTATCAATACATTCAAGGCTTGCTCGGTTTCTTTCTGTCCAAGAGAAAAGCCATTGGATCTTAGATGAGAGACAAAGCCTTGTACGTTATCCAAAGGGCCTGTTGAGCCTGCCTTTACCATCTATGCCGCCTTACCAGCTAGACGGCTGGTTACTTCAGGTGTAACAGATTTTAAATCACGCTCTGTCTTGAGGAGGCAAATAAGCGTTTGTTGCAGTTTACCAAAATCCTGATCTATAGAGGTGATTTTCATGCCATAGAGCGCATGTGCCCAGTCCAGAGTTTCCGCCATGCCTGGGAGTTTTTCAAGGTCCTCTCTACGCAACCCGGATACAAATCGCGCAATCTGATCTGCCAGTTGAATTTCAATTTCAGGAAGTCGAGCCAAGATTATTTCCCGTTCAATTTCCGGTTCTGGAAAATCCACGTAAGAATAAAGGCATCTTCGTCTGAGGGCATCAGACAGTTCTCTTGTACCGTTAGAGGTGAGTATAACATGGGGGACAGAGGTCGCTTTTATGGTGCCGAGTTCAGGGACGGTAATCTGGTAATCGGATAGTATCTCAAGGAGATAAGCTTCGAATTCCATATCTGCCCGGTCGATTTCATCTATGAGCAATACGGGTGGATTTTCTTGACGGACAGCTTGTAATAATGGGCGTGTCAGGAGGTATTTTTCAGAGAAAATTTGATCTTCTATTCCTTCTGCCGGTGAAGATCGGCTCTCAGATATTTTTATTGCAAGAAGCTGTTTTTGATAGTTCCATTCATAGATTGCATTGGCGACATCTAATCCCTCGTAACATTGCAGACGAATGAGGTTTGTATCGAGTATTTTTGCAAGTGACTTTGCTACCTCCGTCTTACCTACACCCGCTTCGCCTTCAAGTAGCAAGGGGCGTGCTAAGTCCAGAGCTAATTCAATGGCAGTCGTAAGGCTGTCATCTGCAATATAGCCAACGCCTGATAAGCGAGTTTTAATTGTTTGATACATCAGACTTCTCGTTTAATCGACCTGGTGTCTGAGGCTTGAAACTGAACCTCTGTTACCTATGCATTAGCCCGTTAAGCCCAGACGTTGTGCTGTTTTCCATACACGCCAATGGTCATGTGGCATTTGGGTGTGCATCAGACCTTTATGCGCAAAGGCATCATTAACTGCGTTAGAAAAAGCAGGTACGCCGCCGACATTTGGGCTTTCACCAACACCTTTAGCGCCAATTGGATGGTGAGGACTAGGTGTTTCAGTATGATCGGTTTCCCATACTGGTGTCTCGACTGCTGTAGGAAGATAGAAATCCATCAAGCTGGCACCTTTGACGTTACCGATCTCGTCATAGGAAATATCCTGTCCCATGGCGATAGCTAAAGCTTCGGTCAGTCCTCCGTGGACCTGTCCTTCAATTATCATGGGATTGATACGTGTACCGCAATCATCCAGCGCATAGAATTTGCGGATATCGACAACACCTGTGTCAACATCGACATCAACCACACAGATGTACGCGCCAAAGGGATAGGTCATGTTTGGTGGGTCATAGTAGGAAACTGCTTCAAGACCGGGTTCCAAGCCTGGAATTGCTTGATTGTAGGCTGCAAAGGCGATCTCTTTCATGGTTTTATGTGCTTCAGGGTTACCTTTAACTTGGAAACGATCCACATCCCATTCCAGATCACCTTCATGAACTTCAAGCAGGTAGGCAGCAATCATTTGAGCTTTTGCGCGGATCTTTCGACCTGCCATTGCTGTGGCCGCACCGGCAACAGGTGTAGAACGGGACCCATAGGTTCCTAGGCCATATGGAGCTGTATCTGTATCACCTTCTTCCAATGTTATGTCAGCAGCAGGGATGCCAATTTCAGAGGCCAGAATTTGTGCGAAAGTAGTTGCATGCCCCTGGCCTTGGGATATGGTGCCCAGTCTGGCAATGGCTGATCCGGTTGGGTGGATACGAATTTCACAGGAGTCAAACATACCAAGACCAAGAATGTCACAGTTCTTCACTGGCCCTGCACCGACAATTTCGGTGAAGAAGGCAAGGCCTATCCCCATCAATTTACGGGTTTCTCCACGTTCAAATGCTACTCGGTTATTGGCTTGTTCCTGGCGTAGTTGCGGATAGTTCACGGCGGCCATGCCTTTTTCCATGGCGGTATGGTAATCCCCTGAATCATATTCCCACCCAAGTGCTGATTGATAAGGGAATTGTTCTTTCTTGATAAAGTTCTTCATTCTTAGTTTAGCCGGGTCTATATCAAGTTTCCGCGCCAGGACATCAATCATACGTTCTATGAGATAGGCGGCTTCGGTAACTCTGAAGGAGCAGCGATAGGCTACCCCGCCCGGGGCTTTGTTGGTATAGACCCCATCTACGCCAACGTAAGCAACCGGAATATCGTAGGAACCTGTGCAGATATGAAAGAAACCGGCCGGGAATTTTGTCGGATCTGCACAAGCATCAAATGCGCCATGATCTGCAAGAACATGAACCCAGAGACCTGTGATTTTACCATCCCTAGTTGAGGCAATTTTCCCTGTCATATGATAGTCACGGGCAAAGGCTGTTGACGTTAAGTTCTCAATACGATCTTCAACCCACTTCACAGGTTGTCCGGTGACAATAGAGGCTACAGCTGAACAGATATATCCAGGATAAACCCCAACCTTGTTGCCAAAGCCCCCGCCAATATCAGGGGAAATGACACGAATATTGTGTTCAGGTATTTCGGTGATCAAGGAAGCTACGGTACGTACCGCATGAGGAGCCTGAAAGGTTCCCCAGAGAGTAAGCTTTCCGTTGATCTTGTCCATGGATGCTACACAGCCACAAGTTTCAAGTGGACAAGGATGGACTCTTTGATAGGTAATAAGTTCTTCTGCAATAATTTCAGAACTGTCCAAAGCCTGCTCTGTTGCTGCTTTATCTCCTTCTTCCCACAGAAAGATATGATTGTGATGTTTTCTTCGGCCGTGCGCACCTTCCATCTTGTCTTTGATGTCTTCTCTAAGAAGAGGGGCATCTTCATCAAGTGCCTTGAAAGCATCGTTAATGACGGGAAGTTCTTCATATTCAACATCAACCAACTCAACGGCATCTGCCGCTGCATAACGATCTTTGGCGATAACAAAAGCGACTTCCTGGTTTTGAAAAAGTACTTTTTCATCGGCGAGTACAGCCTGCACATCACCTGCCAGTGTGGGCATATAATGAAGATTTAGCGGTTTTAAATCATCCGCAGTGAGCACAGCTACCACTCCAGGGACAGCCAAAGCGGCTTCTTTATCTATGGAGATAATACGGGCATGTCCGTAGGGGCTACGCACAAAGTCGCCAAAGAGCATTCCCGGAAGTTTGATGTCATCGACATAATTACCTTTGCCCTGAGTGAAACGGGCGTCTTCTACACGCTTGCGTGAACAACCCAGACCCTGAAGTTTATTGATGCGATCTTTTCTTGAAATTGGAGATTGTGCATTCATATTATTCTGCCGCCTCCTTCATAGACAGTTCTCTGCTGGCTGCCATGACAGACTTCACAATGTTCTGGTATCCTGTGCAGCGACATAGGTTCCCCGAAATTCCATAACGAATTTCTTCTTCTGTTGGGGTGGGATTCTCCTGTAGCAAACGGTACGCACGCGTGATCATTCCCGGGGTACAGAAGCCGCATTGCAGCCCGTGGTTCTGTCGGAATGCTTCCTGAATCGCATGTAATGTTCCATCTGGATGTGCAATACCCTCAATGGTTTTTATATCGCTTCCATCAGCCTGCCCAACAAAAAGAGTACAGGATTTAACTGATTTACCGTCCATATCGATAGTACAAGCACCACAGTGGCTGGTATCACAACCAATGTGTGAACCGGTGAGGCCTTGATTTTCCCGGAGGAAATGGATTAACAATGTTCTCGGGTCTGCCGATGTTTCGATCTCTTGACCGTTAATGATCATTTTTACGTTTATTTTTGACAATTTATCTTCTCCATCCCTTTGAAGGCTTATTGTGCCCGACTATGTGCTTTGGCAATGGCACGCTCGACCATAATTCCGGCAACATGAGTCCGAAATTCTGCGGGACCTCTTCCATCTTCAGCGGGATTGCTAATGGCTTTGGCTATTGCAGATGCGGCTTTGACCGCTTCTTTATTGAGATCTGTTCCAATTAATATGGATGCGGATTTTTCGGCCCAGAGGGGAGTTTCAGACAGGTTTGTTAATCCAATGGATGCTGAAGTACAAATTCCGTTCGACATGGCAATAACAACAGCTGCGGCTGCAGTCGCGTAATCACCTATTTTGCGTTTTTGCTTCTCATAAGCATACCCATGTCCTGCTGTTGGCACGGGAATTTTAATAGCGCTGAGGATTTCACCTTCTTTACGTTCTGTGTCATAAGCACCGTGATAGAAACGTCTTGCAGGTACTTCCTTTGAACCATTGGGGCCAGTAAGGATCAAGGCCGCATCAAGCGTTTGCATCACGGCAGGCATATCATTCGCAGGATCACCGTTTGCAATATTACCTCCAATTGTACCGAGGTAACGAACTTGGGGGTCCGCGATTTGAATCGCGACTTCTTGAAGAAGCGGGCAAAATTTAGCGAGGTCATCAGAACCAATGATTTCAGCCTGAGTCACCATCGCCCCCAAGATGATCTCATCGTCCTTAATAGAAATGCTTTTCAGGGTCTGAATATCTTGAAGATCGACCAGATGTCCTGGCATTGCCATGCGCAGCTTCATCATGGGGATTAAACTGTGTCCCCCGGCGACAACCATGGCTTCGTTCCCATAAGAGGATAATAATCCAATGGCGTCGCTAAGGGATGATGGCCGATGGTACTCGAAAGAACCAGGTATCATACTTCTCTCCTGTTTGACTGGCCTCATGATTTTCGAGGGCCATTTATTTTTTAAACAGGGTAAGCATCTATTCGGAAGAGGAGAGAGTGGTAACCCGCAGGTTTCGGCAATTCTGCACGAAATGCGATTATTTTGCACGAAATGCACGTAATGATTTCGTTAAGCCTCCTCAATAATCTTTCTAAGTTCAGTTATCTTGGTTCGGCTGACAGGAATTTCCAAAGCAAGTTGGTTTCCGATAATGCAATAAGCTTTATCGCCATCACGACGAAACCCGATGATCTGTTTTCTGTTAACGATAAAACTTCGATGGGTACGGATAAAATTCTCAGGGTTAAGGTGTTTTTCCAAACGGGATATGGACCACGGGCAAAAAAGATCTTCTGACCCATCGTTTATCAGAGTATAGTGCCCATCAGCCTTAACTACATGGATATCCTTTGCAGACAAGAGGCGTTGAATTTTATTCTGTTCGTAAGGAATCTTGATTTCATCTTGCTGTATCACACTGTTATTGAGTTCTGCTGTAATGGTGTTCTCTGTGGTCAGGCTTTTTATTACTTTTTCTGGAATATTATTCGTTTGATTTACTGTCTTGCCACCGGGAATGGCGAGTAAAAGAAACAGACCCGAAATGACAAAAGATGACAATACGATGACGAGTGCCAGGCGGTCGTTATCTAGAAGGTTTGGGGAGATTGGTGTTAAATCGGTACTCAGACTAAAGACGGTAAAGTACATAGCAGAGTAGTGCATTGCCGAGATCGCGAGACCGAGGACAACGGAGCCGGCTGATATACTTAGAAGTGAACGATTACCATAAGCCAGTTCTATGGCAGCAATTGAACTGGCAATACCAATGCCTATCGCTAAAATAATACCAGTAGGACTATAGGTTACGATACAGTTGGCCGAGATTGCGCTCATACCAAGATAGTGCATGCCAACGATGCCTAAACCAGTAATGGTTCCGGCAATAGCGATTCTTGTCTTGGTTCTGATCCCAAAATGCAAAGAGAGGAGAGCGATACCGACTACTAACACAGCAATAAGGGCAGATGCCAGCGTCCGAAGGGGATCGTAACTGATAGTAATGGGAAGTTCTACAGCAAGCATGCCTGTAAAATGCATTGACCAGATACCAGTACCTAATGCCAAAGCCCCTTGGGTTACCCGTGCCTTTCTTTTTCCAGCATCAAGGTTGCGCAGGTTCGACGTTAAACGCAGAGCCGTAAAGGCCCCCATTATGGCAACAGCCAAAGAGCTGATAATGAGAAGTGGTGAATAAGCCACCTCTAAAGGCATAGTGTTCTCCAGTTTTGATAAGTTATAAAATTTGTGATCTGAAAATTCCTGTCAATGTAAAACAAGCTATTAATATAATACATTGTTCTAGGGAGAACCATGCCACTGGATTTTATTCGTATTGAGATCGTTTAGAGGCTTCGTTGTGTTAAAAGCTGTGGTCAAGAAATATGCTCTATTTTTTATTGTCTCACAATCGGTTAAATTCACCTGATCTATGCGGTAAAAAGAATTAAGTTGCGAGTAAAGCACGCTCCTAAGAGTTTCCAACGCATGTTCTGTGCCCTGTAACCAATAAACAAACTCTTTCAGATTTAAACAGCGACGGGGGTGTTGTGAACCCAAGAGATCAGCTCAATCATTCCCGAGATGCTTGAATATAAATCCTAGCTAAAGCGCGAAAGCATTCGAATTTGCTCAAAACTACCTATGATTTTTAAATTAATTTCTGTGGTATAGATTAATCATTGACTGTGTGTAATAAATATTTCCTAATAGGAATATAATTTATTAATTGCTCAATTCTACTTCTTATTGCCTGTAAGGGCAGGTAACCCGAGCTTTAACAGTGGATTAATGGGAGACGACACATGTCATACAAGAGTGATATTGAAATTGCACGAGAAGCGCAAAAGCGCCCTGTGCAGGAAATAGGTGAAAAATTAGGCATTAAAAGTGAACATCTCTTACCCTATGGACACGATAAAGCAAAAGTAAGTCAGGAGTTTATTGATTCTGTTAAGAACAAGAAAAATGGCAAACTTGTTCTTGTGACAGCAATTAATCCAACACCGGCAGGAGAAGGCAAAACGACCACAACAGTAGGGCTTGGTGACGGGTTAAACCGTATAGGTAAAAAAGCGGCAATCTGCATTAGAGAAGCATCTCTTGGGCCATGCTTTGGAATGAAAGGCGGAGCTGCAGGAGGAGGATATGCACAAGTAGTTCCCATGGAGGATATGAATCTTCATTTTACGGGAGATTTCCACGCGATTACCAGTGCTCATAATCTTTTGAGTGCTATGATTGATAATCATATTTATTGGGGTAATGAGCTCAAAATAGATGAACGTCGCGTAACTTGGCGTAGAGTTCTGGATATGAATGATCGTGTGTTAAGAGACGTTGTAACCAGCCTTGGCGGTGTTGCAAATGGATTCCCAAGGCAAACCGGGTTTGATATTACTGTTGCATCAGAAGTCATGGCGATTTTGTGTTTGGCAACGAGCCTTGAAGATTTGCAAGAACGATTGGGCAATATAATTGTTGCCTATCGCAGGGATCGTTCTCCTGTTTACTGTCGTGATGTTAAAGCTGACGGGGCTATGACTGTATTGCTGAAAGATGCAATGCAACCAAACCTTGTGCAAACATTGGAGAATAATCCGGCCTTTGTTCATGGAGGGCCGTTTGCCAATATTGCACATGGATGTAACAGTGTTATTGCGACATCAACGGCGCTCAAACTTGCTGATTATGTGGTAACCGAAGCTGGGTTTGGTGCTGACCTTGGTGCAGAAAAGTTCATGAATATAAAATGCCGAAAAGCTGGCATCTCGCCTGATTGTGTTGTTTTAGTTGCGACAGTCCGCGCTATGAAAATGAACGGAGGAGTTTCAAAAGCTGACTTGGCAGTCGAAAATGTTAGCGCGGTTAAACGAGGATGCGAAAACCTTGGTCGTCATATTGGGAATCTTAAATCTTTCGGGGTTCCTGTTGTTGTGGCAATAAATCATTTTGTAACAGACACTGATTCTGAGGTTCAGGCAGTCAAAGACTATGTTGCGACACAAGGATCAGAAGCAATTCTGTGCCGTCACTGGGAACTTGGATCAGCAGGCATTGAGGAGTTGGCGACACGGGTAGCAGAAATTGCTGATAGTGATGTTTCTCAATTTAGTCCACTATATTCCGATGATTTACCCTTGTTTGAGAAAATGGATGCAATAGCTAAACGAATTTATCGCGCAGATGAAGTTATCGCAGATAAAAAAATCCGTGATCAACTACATCAGTGGGAGGAAGCAGGATTTGGGCACTTGCCTATTTGTATGGCCAAAACACAATATAGTTTCTCTACCGATCCAAATCTGAGAGGTGCACCAACAGGGCACAGTGTTCCTATTCGTGAAGTAAGGTTATCTGCGGGTGCTGGCTTTATCGTTGTTATTTGTGGTGAGATCATGACGATGCCTGGCTTGCCGCGAATTCCAAGTGCAGAAGCAATCATGTTAAATGATATGGGGAATATCGAAGGGTTATTTTAATTTGATAAAATCCGGTGAAATTCAAAATGGGGTTAGTTTTCTAGCCCCATTTTTTTGTTTTATATACCGATTTAAAAATATAAGAAAATTCATTCTGTTTTAGTATCCGAGAATACCTACTCCTGTAAAAACGAGAATAACGCTGCACCATTGTGCAAGAGTCATTGTTTCTTTTAAAAATGCCCAAGCCAGTATAACTGTTAACATACCAAAAAGAGATGATGTGATGGCGGCGTATTCTGGATAAGGCAATGTGCCAGCTGCGGTGACTAACCCAAGAGCAAGGGCATCTAAAAATCCCATAGAGGCGAGTATAGGCATTTGCCTAAAGTGGAGTTTCAAGCTCTTTTGCATTGAGAGTGCTATAAGTAATATGACTGTGACAGAGGTGATGCGGGCTATTAGAATTACAGGGAATTCTCCTCCATGCCGAGTTGCCAGCTGTCCTGCTGCAAAAGTTGCTCCAAAGAAGAAACAGGATAAAAACGCCCAGAATATTTGTTGCTTTTGAGTTTTTTCTTTATCTGCCTTGTCTGATAATTTTGTCACCAACGATACCCCTGTGACTATTATGAATACAGCAGCCCATTCATGAAGTGACACAGATTCTCCGGTTAAAGAAGCCCAACCAACTGATATTATAGGGTAAGCACCTATTATGGGCGCAGCTATGCGTACCGGACCAATGGAGAATGCCATGTAGAGACTTATCCCTCCGATCGCATAAAAAATACCAGACACAATACTGAAATAGTATCCGAGATTTGTCATCCCTTTCCAATTTCCCATTATTAAAGCTATGGGAAGTGTAAAAATTGTTCCGATGATCAAAACTGTCAGAAAAGCAGGGAAAATATTCGTTTTTTGGCTAACATAACGTACACATACATCATGTATTCCCCAGGCAAGTGCAGCTAATAACCCAAGTGTGAGTGACAAAGAACCCAATCCTTTTGGCGGATACATATTTAAGAAAATGCGGTTTAAACATTACTATAGTAATATATTCTTTTTAGTGCAAAAATATTCCCGTTGAGAAACATGAATTTATTTCTTATAACCTATAGTTTTGTTGAGAAGCATTATTAGAGAATATGCTTAAGGATTAAGACATGTCACAAAAAATGATTGATTTTATTGGCGGGGAAAAATCACTACGGAAATTAGTAAACGACTTTTATGATTTAATTGAAACGATCCCTGAAGGAGAAAAATTACGTAAATTACATTTGCGCGGACACGGCTTGGATCATGTTCGTACCGAGCAATTTAATTTTTTATCCGGCTTTTTGGGAGGCAGGCGTTATTACGAAGAAAAGTATGGACATATGGATGTTAAGTTAATGCATGCACATATTCCGATATCTGAGCAAGACGCAGAGGATTGGCTTACATGCATGGATTACGCTTTGTCACAAAACAGACTGGAAGGAATTGAAATTGACAAGTTACGTAAAACTTTCCGGCAGATTTGTTTGTTATTAGTTAATGATCTTGATGATTGGGGGCAACTGAAGACCAAATAACTTTGATCTGTAAAAGGTAAAGAAATGAAAAGATTCATAGCTGTGAAGATAAAAAAAACCGCGGTAATCATAACATAATGATTACCGCGGGTTTTTTTAATGCTTATATATCAAGTGTATTGTCTTTTTCCCATTTAGAAAAATGAGAAACAAAAGAATTCCATTCTTGGTGTTTCAATTTTAAATAAGCATTTGAAAATTCATTACCCATAATTTCCTTAAGTGCTTCGTCCTTATCGTATTCTCTGAGAGCATCAAGCATATTCAATGGTAACTTTGGCGCTCCCGTTATCTTATGTCCTTCGGCATACATATCAATATCCCAGCGTTTACCAGGGTCAGCATTTGTGCGCACGCCATCCACACCTGCAGCAATGATGATTGCTTGTAACAAATAGGGATTGACGGCTCCATCCGGAAGACGAAGTTCAAAACGACCTGGTCCGGGGACACGAACCATGTGCGTACGGTTATTTCCTGTCCATGTCACAGTATTGGGTGCCCAGGTTGCGCCGGAAATTGTGCGAGGTGCATTTATACGTTTATAGCTGTTAACTGTCGGGTTTGTTATCGCTGCCAAAGCACTTGCGTGTCTCATGATGCCGCCAAGAAAAGTACGACCTTTGTCAGACAAACCAAGTTCTTTACTGTTATCTGCAAAAATATTTGTGCTTGCATCTGCACCTGGCGCATCCCAGACAGATATATGAGCATGACAACCGTTGCCGGTTAAGCCTTCTATTGGTTTGGGCATAAATGTTGCCCTAAATCCATGTTTTTCGGCTATAGATTTTGTCATGAATTTAAAAAAGCTGTGCTTGTCAGCTGTAATGAGGGCATCATCAAAATCCCAATTCATTTCGAACTGACCGTTTGCATCCTCATGATCGTTTTGATAAGGCCCCCATCCCATATCAAGCATGTAATCACATATTTCTTTTACGACATCATATCTGCGCATCACGGCTTGTTGATCGTAACAGGGTTTTGCCGCAGTATCATAGGGATCGGAAATTTCGTCACCTTCCGGTGTTAACAGGAAAAATTCTGCTTCAATACCTGTTTTGACATGCATGCCTTCCTTTGCAGCTTCTGCAATAAGGTTTCTGAGTACATTTCTCGGAGCTTGCGCAACATCCTGTTCTTCCATAACGCAGTTACCGGCAACCCAAGCGACTTCAGGGTTCCAAGGGAGCTGGATTACCGAAGACGGATCAGGGACAGCAAGCATATCAGGATGAGCAGGGGTCATGTCTAGCCAAGTTGCAAATCCTGCAAAACCGGCACCGTCTTTTTGCATGTCCGTGATTGCTTGTGCTGGTACCAACTTAGCTCTTTGTCCGCCAAAAAGGTCAGTAAATGAAATCATGAAGTACTTTATATTTTTTTCTTTAGCGAAAGCAGCCAGATCTGTTGTCATGGTCCGTTTCCTTTTCCCTGTTGTTTAATTAATTATAAGAAGGCGCAGTTTGGTGTAAAATTGCGCCTCTCTATTATTTCTTAGAAATCAGTCTTCCCGGGATACCATTGTGTTCCGGCAAGAGGTACGCGTGCCATCGCAGCAGCTTCCATTGTCAAGGCACAAAGATCTTCCGGCTCCAGGTTGTGTAAATGGTTTTTACCACAAGCCCGGGCGATAGTTTGTGCTTCCAACGTCAGTACTTTCAGGTAGTTTTTTAATTTACGGCCTCCTTCTACAGGATCAAATCGAGCCATCAATTCTGGATTTTGTGTTGTTATCCCTGCAGGATCTTGCCCTTCGTGCCAATCATCGTACGCACCTGTTGTTGTTCCCAGTTTTTGATATTCACTTTCCCATTTAGGGTCGTTGTCACCAAGAGCAATCAGAGCTGCCGTCCCGATTGCAACGGCATCGGCACCGAGGGCCATTGCTTTGGCTACATCAGCGCCTGTACGAATACCTCCTGAAACAATTAGTTGGACCTCTCTATGCATTCCAAGATCTTGTAGCGCCTGAACTGCGGGGCGAATACAAGCCAATGTCGGTAACCCAACATGTTCAATAAACACATCCTGAGTTGCTGCTGTTCCGCCTTGCATACCGTCTAAAACAACCACATCTGCACCAGCTTTGATTGCAAGGGTTGTATCAAAATAAGGCCGGGTTCCCCCTATTTTTACGTACACAGGTTTTTCCCATCCTGTAATTTCACGCAATTCAAGGATTTTAATTTCCAAGTCATCTGGACCTGTCCAGTCCGGATGTCGGCATGCGGAACGCTGGTCAATGCCTTTGGGCAAATTTCTCATTTCGGCCACACGGTCACTGATTTTTTGCCCCAGAAGCATGCCTCCACCGCCGGGCTTGGCGCCTTGTCCTATGACAATTTCGATGGCATCGGCTTTGCGAAGATCATCGGGATTCATACCATAACGTGAGGGCAAATATTGATAGACAAGTTTATCAGAATGGCCTCTTTCTTCAGGGGTCATACCGCCATCACCTGTGGTTGTGGATGTTCCGGCTGCAGAAGCTCCCCGGCCAAGTGCTTCTTTTGCTGGCCCGGATAATGCCCCGAAACTCATTCCTGCAATTGTTACGGGTATTTCTAACTCAATAGGCTTCTTTGCAAATCGGGTTCCTAAAGTAACACTGGTTTCACATTTTTCCCTGTACCCTTCCAGAGGGTATCGGGAGATTGATGCTCCAAGAAACAGGAGATCATCAAAGTGAGGCACCCGACGCTTGGCACCGCCACCGCGAATATCATAAATACCAGTGGCAGCCGCTCGGCGAATTTCTGCATTGATCGGGTTTGTAAATGTAGCAGACTGGATGGGATGCGTGCGAGGGATAGATGTATCGTTTATATCTTTCATAACTATATCCTTAATAGGCTGCTGCATTATCTACGTTGAAATTGTATAGCTGCCTTGCAGATCCGTATCTTTTGAATTCTTCAGGCTTTGCGTCTGAACCTGATCTTGTTAATAAATCCCTCAAAACCTCAATGTGTTCCGGGCGCATTTCTTTTTCTATACAATCAGCTCCCAGGCTTTTAACCGACCCGCGCACAAAAAGCCGCGCTTCGTAGAGACTATCGCCAAGTGCATCTCCTGCATCTCCGCAAACGACCAGATTTCCAGATTGCGCCATGAACGCTGACATGTGTCCAATGTTTCCATGAACAACAATATCTATACCCTTCATGGATATTCCACAGCGGGAGGAGGCATTCCCTTTGATGACGAGTAATCCGCCATGCCCTGTTGCCCCGGCATATTGACTGGCATCGCCTTCAATAATGACAGTGCCGGACATCATGTTTTCTGCAACACCGGGGCCTGCAGAACCGTGCACGTTAATCGTTGCCTGTTTGTTCATCCCACCGCAGTAATAGCCTGTTGATCCTTTGATCGTTACTTCTATGGGCGCGTCCAGTCCAACAGCGATAGCATGGCTGCCTCTGGCATTAATAACTTCCCATGAAGTTTGATTTGTATTGTCCTTTTGTTCGTGCAGTGTTGCGTTTAATTCACGTAAGCTATGAGTTTCTAAGTCAAATGTTTGCATATCAGTGGTTCCAAAAATATACTGTAGCTGGCTCGGGTTCCCAAACTCTTGCGTTTCCAATCTTGGGTAAATTGACCAACGCTCTGTATTCAGATCCAAACGCGACGTATTGATCTGTTTCTGCCATGACGGCTGGTTTACAGGCTATCGGGTCGCGGACAACACCAAAACCATCTTTGGTTCCAACAACAAAAGTAAAAAATCCGTCAAGGTCTTCTAGGCTGCTTTTTAATGCTTCGCCCAGTGAACTGCCCTGTTTCATTTTCCATGTAAGATATGCTGCACCAACCTCGGTGTCATTGAGGGTTTCAACGTGAATTCCTTCGCGAACAAGCTTTCTTCGCAGGCTGTTATGATTCGAGAGTGATCCATTGTGGACGAGACATTGATCTGCGCCTGTCGAAAAGGGGTGTGCTCCCATTGTCGTAACTGCAGATTCTGTTGCCATACGGGTATGACCAATTCCATGGCTGCCGCTCATGCCTGAAATCTCAAACCGATTGGCCACATCTTTTGGCAAGCCGACCTCTTTGTAGATTTCAATTGAAGCACCTGCACTCATAACGCAGACATTTGGCCGTATATTATTTAATATTTGCCGTGCTTTTATCGCCTTGTCGGCAGGAATTTCTAAAACGGCATGCGTATCTTTATGCCGTATCAATACTGATGTGTTCAGCGTTTCACTAAGCTCAGCATCAAGATTCGCAAAGTCTTCTGATGGATTGTCAGATTGTATCGTTAACTTTACATGTTGATCGGTATTGTTGCCGTACACAGCAATACCTGCGCTGTCTGGTCCACGATCAGTCATCGTTACCAGCATATCAGTCAGCAACGAACCTAATTCTGACTCGAGTGATTTATCTTTTATAAACAGACCAACGATACCGCACATTGGTATTCATCCTTCTTTAAGTAGATTAGATCCAAACGCTATCACTGAATTAAATTCAATTCAACTGACAAGAAAAATATTTTATTTTAAGGAAAATGGGCGATGAAAAACTCATCGCCCACAGAAGGCTTTTGCTAATATCTCTCAAGAGCTTTGGCAATTTTCTCTTTATCGCCTATGTTGCGAACGTTTTTCAGATGTTCAGTTTCACGCACATACTGAATCCGATGCCATCCTAACCAGAAAACAACACCGATAACTGTCATCGCTATTTCCCATCCCTGAAAGGGATATATCGGGCCGACTTCAGCAAGATCCACAGCCCAGTTTTCAAGACCAATAGTTGACATTTTTTCCTCCTTATTTGTCTGCCAGATATGCTTTGTCAGATTCTATTATTTCGTTTTTTGCATCTTCATATGTATGGTGTTCAGCATAATCGAGACCTTGTAATTCAACTTCTTCGGGAATTCGCAATGCCCCGACCGCATTTTGCATTTTTGCGACGATCCATCCCGGCAGAAAGCCCAATACAAAAAACATAATGATGGCACCGAGGGTCTGACCAACTGGGTTAATTGATGCATAACCTTCGAAAGGAGACGAAGGTGCTCCCCAAAGAACGAACCCAGCAATTATGAGGCCGACAAAGCCTGAATAACCATGAACAGCAACTGCACCTACAGCGTCATCGATTTTGAAACGGCGTTCCACCCAGAAGTGAAGCTTATATGCAATCACAACACCGATTGCGCCAATAATCATTGCCTGAATAGGGTGATAAAGATCATTACCGGCCGATGCAGTGATTATGCCAGCCAGGCCACCCGAAAAGGTCCAAAAGGCGTCACCTTTTGAAATGACATATGCAGCCATTAAGCCGCCTGATAATGACATAAGGAAGTTGAAGGTTATTCCGGAAAGCGACGTGGGAGCCAAGTATATGTTCGTTGCTGTCCACGTTGTTCCTGTAATTTCGCCACCAATGGCTTCCGGAGAAATAGCTGGCACGTTACAGGCGGCGTAGAACCCCCAAAAACCTGTATAAATCAGGAATATTCCGATTGTAACCATCCAGGTATTATGCGGAGGAATATCGCGTGGTGTTCCACTTTTCGTAAATTTGCCAAGCCGAGGGCCCAAAACCATTAGCACGCCCAGCGCATAGCCACCAGCAATAGCATGGATTACACCGGAAGCGTATGCATCATGATAACCAAGATACTTTACCATCCAGCCTGCATAGTGCCATCCCCAGGCGGCATCTATTATCCAGAAAACCGACCCAATCAATACAGCGTGCACCCATAGTGCACTTGAACGAATTCTCTCTATGACTGAGCCAGATACTATAGATGCTGCAGTCCATGAAAAGAGTAGGAAAGCTGCCCAGAATACGCCGGTTATTCTGTCGCTCAGGTTGGTTCCCATCGTTTCTGACCATGGTAAATTAGGATTGCCCATCTCGTGATTCAACCCGCCAAAAAGGGGGAAATCCGGGAAGGCCCAATATATCCACCAGCCGAAAAAGAAGAACGTTACGGTTACCAAAGGAATGATCATAACGTTCTTCATTAATGTGTGCATGTGATTACGCCGTCGGCTTACGCCGACTTCGTACATACAAAAACCTACATGAATTAAGAACATGAATACTACTGTTACCCAGTAATAGAATTCAGTGAAAATAGTTGTCAGTGCATTTAGATTTCCATCCATTTTCAAACTCCCCGTTTACTTTTTTACTTGTGAAAAGTTGCCTGGTAGTGAAATTTTTTTCTTTTAGTATTGCGTTCAAAGGGGACATTCTGTCAACCTGTCTATTGAAATTGGTTAAAAATCGATTCTAATTATTTGGCTAAAAAGTATCAGGGAGAAGGAAATGACTGCATCTTGGAGATTTTCAACATTAGCTGATCGACATAGAGCAATGGGGTCTCAACTTGAAGACTGGAGCGGTATGGGAACCGCTTGGTCTTATGATAAAGATCAAGAAGAAGAATATTTGGCAATCAGAACTAAAGCCGGATTCATGGATGTATCCGGCTTGAAAAAAGTTCATGTTATAGGGCCGCATGCGAGTCATGTTATCGACAGGGCAACGACACGCAATGTTGAAAAAATAAAACCAGGCAGGTCGACTTATGCTTGTATGTTAAATGATGATGGCAAGTTTGTTGATGACTGTGTGATCTATCGAATGGGACCAAACAGCTTTATGGTTGTGCATGGTTCCGGACAGGGGCATGAGCAGCTGACCCAAGCTGCCATCGGGCGAGATGTCGACATCCGGTTTGACGATAATTTGCATGATATTTCATTACAGGGACCGCTTGCTGTCGATTTTTTGCAAGATTATGTGCCTGGTATTCGTGATGTTGTTTATTTTAGTCATATCCATACTACTCTTTTCGACAAACCCGTAACAATTTCCCGTACCGGGTATACTGGCGAACGTGGATACGAAATTTTCTGTCGCGGGCAGGATGCACCTGACATCTGGGATACGCTGGTTCAAAAAGGTGCGCCTTTGGGGATTATCCCGACACGCTTTACAACGCTGGACTGGTTGCGCGCCGAAAGTTATCTTTTGTTCTTTCCATATGATAATTCAGAAATGTACCCGTTTGAGAACGAGAAACATGGCGATACTTTATGGGAGCTAGGCCTGGACTTTACAGTGTCTCCCGGAAAAACAGGGTTTAGAGGTGCCGAAGAACATTATCGTCTTAAAGGCAAAGAGCGATTCAAAATTTACGGCGTCAAGCTGGATGGTACAGAACCTGCCGAAGAAGGTGCCGCATTATTGAAAGATGGTCAGCAGGTTGGTGTTGTAACTATTGGAATGTATTCTTCTTTAAACAAACATAATGTCGGTATAGCACGAATGCCGGTTGATTGTGCAGTTGATGGCACAGTTATGTCCGTTAAAAACGGGAATAATGAAATAAGATGCACGGCCCATTCGATGCCGTTTTATGATGTTGATAAGAAGCGTCGTACGGCGAAAGGCTAATCGTACAAGAGATACATGCCCTAAATTTTCATCGGGCATGTATCTCTTTGATTAATAACTGTATATTTAGGGAGATGTTGATAACATGTCCAGATTTCAATTCCCAAAGTCGATTATCAGCCGCCCTCTTTACGGTGTCCTTAAACCAAGACAGGGTAAATTTCATCTGATGATTGCTGATGCTGAAGGGGCAGAAGCCCTTTTTGACGTTGCACTGGCTGATCCCGAAATTATGGCCAAAAGCCATATCATGTATTTTCCAAAAAATACCGGTCAATCATACATTGGAAAACTTGAGGAACTTGGTGCCGCCCAATTGTATATTGGCCCAAGCTACGAAGCATCTGTTTCCCGGTTACGAAAGATACTAAATGATGCAAAGGTTGGCCTACAAATTTATTTGACAGGCACTGAAAGTCTGATAGGGCAAGGAATGCAAGAAGTTGCTGCTGCTGGAATTCCTCATACTGAGGTACAGACTGAACATAGAGGTTCTGTTGCGAGAAGAATGCAATGTGTCCATTGCAAAGGTATCACTGAAGATGTGATTTATGATCCCTTTGTTTGTTCTCATTGTGGGTTGAATTTATTTGTTCGTGATCATTACTCGCGGCGACATGCTGCTTTTCAGGGTGTGTGTGTTGATGCGGAAAACCCTGGTGATATACCTGATCCAGTGGAGTTATATTCATGAGTGCAGGAACTAATAAAATAGTTGTAACGGTAACAGACATCGTAGAAATCAATAAGCTTGTTAAACGGTTCAAATTTGAACGCGCTGACCGGGGACAGTTACCAGTGTTTTCAGGCGGAGCACATACTGTTGTTGAAATGCTGGATAGAGGGGTAACACGTCTTAATCCCTACTCGTTAATGTCGGACCCGATGAATCAAGATGCTTATACAATATCTGTACGACGTGACGATGAGGGACGTGGTGGATCGTTGTTTATGCATCAGCAGGTTAAAGTGGGTGATGAATTAACAATCAGCTATCCTGTTAACCTTTTTGCTCTTGATCTCAGAGCAAAAAAACATCTGATGATTGCGGGTGGTATCGGGATTACGCCTTTTTTGGCACAAATAAAACAGCTTTCAGCGTTACAAGGCCACTTTGAACTGCATTATTCTGTGCGAAATAAAACCGTTGGATCTTATGTTGATGAATTAACTGAAATTTATCCCCGGAACACACATATCTATTACAGTGATCACGGGCAATTGATTAAGCTTGTGCAATTATTAGATGGTCAGCCTTTGGGTACTCATCTTTATATTTGTGGCCCAAAAAGCATGATAGCCTGGGTTCGTGAAACTGCGGCATCAATTGGGTGGCCTCGCGAGGCTATCCACTATGAGGAATTTCTTGCTCCACAATCCGGTAAACCCTTTGAAGTCGAGTTGAAACAATCAAACAAAACTATCTGTGTCGGTGAACACCAAAGTCTTCTGGAAGCAATGGAAGCTGCTGATGTTGATGCGCCTTATTTGTGCCGTGGAGGAGCATGCGGACAATGTGAAACCAACGTTATTAGCTTCGATGGAAATTTCTTTCACAGAGATCATTGGCTGGATGATAGCCAAAAAGCCAGTGGGAAAAAAATAATGCCATGTGTCAGTAGATTCGAGGGAAAATCTCTCGTTCTTGATCGTTAAGGAGAGAGAAGATGAGTATACAGTTCAAAAAAGAAACTTTTCGCAATGATTATACTTTTAGAAACTCTCAATGGGCAATTGATCGTTTCCCTTTTCCCTTTCATGAAGACAGCTATATGTACTCGGTAAATATGGAGCAGCATCAGGGTGGGCCAAAAGGTTCCGTTTTCGAAAAAAGATTTGATGTTGATGAACATTATCTGTCTGAGATGGAAGATCGAGCAATTGTTCTGGCCGAGGATCCTCTTCGCTGCCAGTCCTTACCACATATGACACTTGCCGGTTGGGATTTGCTGGAATTGATTATGGTGAGTAAATCAGAAGATTATCCTGATTTATTTGAGTTGCATCGTGAAGGTAATAATTGGCGTTGGGTCAATAAGCCTATGAATATTGATGATCAGTTTGTTTTTATGGATGAAACAACCTTGCCTTATGGGCCAATGGAATATATCACACGTCAAACACAAGGTGATTTTGCTGTCCTGGATCAACGAGATGATAATCTCTGGATGGATGCGGGTATGGTTACAACACAAGCTGACTGGTCATTGGACTTTGACATTGGTATGAATTTTTTTGAATGGCATGCCCCTGTACCAAAAGCACACGAGATGGGTATCTTTGTTCGTGCTTTGAAATTCCTTTTGAATATTCAACAAGGTTCACCAGCCCGTCGATTAAACTGGACGATGACCGTAAATCCTTTACTGGATACAAGCCCGGAAAACTATCATAAATGGGGCGTTGAAAAATCTACATTAGCTAAAGAAAACGTCGGTGAAAAACAACATCTTAGAGTTGAATTGCAGACTTTTTTCAGATTACCAAGATCAAATGCCCTGGTGTTTCCCATACGCTGCTATCTAATTAAATTAGAAGAACTGGTTACTGTTCCCAAGTGGGGACGGCGGTTCCATAGAGTTATCAGAGATTTACCTGAAGAGCTTGCAACTTATAAAGGCTTCATCAATAACCGTCCGATGATTGTCGAATATCTATCTGCATTTGATGATGGACAACCTACCTCAGACGGGATTTGGCCCGACTAATCGGCGGTGATTAATTACTACATTCGCAAACAAGGGTGTTTTATTATCGGGCACCCTGCTTGCTTGAATGACAAGTTTGATAATTATGCTTGCGAATAAGAAATAATCGACAGGTAACGAGCAGGTAATTTTTTTAAAACTTCTGGTCCGTGAGGAGCATCGGCATCAAAAAAGAGAGTGTCTCCCGGTTCTAGTGTATAAATTTTGTTGCCGTGTCTGTAATCCACTTGACCTTCCAGCATATAAAGCATTTCTATACCTTCGTGCTGAAAAGTAGGGAAAATATCTGATTTCTCTGTTAAAGTAATTAAGTATGGTTCAACTATAACACCGCTGGCATTGGAACCTATATGTCCCAACAGATTGTATTGATGTCCGGCTCGTGTCCCATCCCGTTCCATTTCAACACCTTCGCCAGATTTGGTATGGACCGCATCACGGGTTTCTTCAAATCGTCTGAAAAAGGATGTCAAAGGGACACTCAGAACATTTGATAGAGTTTGAAGAGTCGTCAAGGAGGGAGAAGTGTTCCCGTTTTCGATTTTTGAAAGCATTCCTATGGAAAGGCCCGTTAATTTCGAAAGATCTGCAACGGTAATACCTTTTTGACGGCGGAAAACACGAACTTCGCGTCCGATGGCAACTTCAAGGATTTTTTCTCGTTCATCTCTAACACGATGGGGGTTTTGCGATAACACGATCATAGAAGATTCATTTTCTGACGTTTTAGCGTCCATTTTATCAACCCTTTTAAGTTTGTTTGTGTGCGTTATCCATCAACGACAGTATAATAGTATCTGCATCAAACACCAACTTTGTTTCCTGTTAGTGTAAAAAATATATTAAAATGAAATTATGATTTAAAAGAAAAAGCATTAAACAGAGGTTTCCGGTCTGCTATATCTTTTTCGTCTGGCACTGATATTTAACAACCACTGCTCAACATTTTTGCATGCTGGAAATTTAAAATTCTTCTCTGGTGTTAATAGATAATAGCCATATTCTGTACGTATATCTGCTGAACCAAGCGGGCGCACCAATTTGCCTTCTTCCAGCAAATGATCTACGAGATGGCCCCATCCGAGTGCTATTCCAAGGCCATCAACCGCGGCCTGAATTGAAAGAGGATATGTATTGAAGAGCGCTACTTGATGATATTCAGCGCTATCAACTTTCTTGTGGGCTAGCCAAGTAGCCCAGTTCATCCATTCGGAATGATTACTGGAAACTTCAATGAGTGCCAACTTTTTTAAGTTTGATATTTTTGAAGCTTGAGGGTTAGCCTTTAAGAATTCAGGCGAGCAAACTGGAAAAACTGTTTCGCCAAATAAAAGTCGAGATTGATAACCCGGCCAATCTCCATCACCCCGTAATATAGATAAGTCAACTGTTTCAGCAAGGCACTCTTTGTCACTGTCAGAAGCAACGAGCATAATTTTCAGATGTTTATTAGCATTGTTAAAAATACGCAGTCTTGGCATCAACCATAACGAGGCAACTGAATTGGTTGCGGCAAGAGTTACTGTTTGATCCTCTGACTTTTCAATTGTCTGTGCCGAGACATCGCGCAGCATTTCCAAAGCGGGTGAAATTTTTGCAAGAAATGACTGTCCCTGTGACGTCAATCTAATAGATTTATGACGGCGCAAAAAAAATGAAGTGTTATAGTGCAATTCCAGTAAATTTACTTTCCGACTAATGGCAGTTTCACTGATATTCAACAGTTTAGAAGCCCCTACAAAACTTTCACAGTTTGCTGTAGCTTCAAAAGCTAGAATATAATCAAGAGGTGGTAGGGGATTCTTTTTGTTTTGCATCGACTATTTAAATTCAACCTTGTTAAAATTAGTAATATTTATTTCATAACAGTAATATTTTTGTGAAACCTGTATAGCAATTCATTTTTGTTATGCTTTTATTTATACACGAATAATTAGCTTAGACACTAATTTTTTGAGTCATAGCCAATTAAAAATATATGCAGAAAATTACAACTTTGTAGTCAAAATGGTTTCCAATACTGGACATAGAATTCCAGGGTGAAGAATCAATAACAGCAATTAACCGGGAGTTATCATGAAATTTAAATATATGTTGCCTGCTACTGCAATGACTATGGCTATAGCATCAGGTGCTTATGCTGATGACAGTAGTGATCCTATTATTATTCCGATCCATAACTGGTCTTCTCAGATTGTGATGAGTCACGTAGTTGGGCAAATCTTTGAGGGCATGGGAAATAATGTTGAGTTTGTAACGACTGATAGTCAGGCAGTATATGAATCAGTTCGATTGGGAGATGTTTCTCTAGAAGTTGAAGTATGGGAAGGCGCATTCGGTGCTTCTTATGAAGCTGCAAAAGAAAAGGGGGGTATCCATGCTGCCTCTAAACACAGCGCAGTAACACGAGAAGACTGGTGGTATCCACTATGGACAAAAGAAGCATGTCCAGGATTGCCAAACTGGGAAGCTCTAAATGCTTGCGCAGCTGTTTTTGCGACACCTGAAACAGGTGATAAAGGAAGATTTTTGGGTGGACCAGTTGATTGGCTCAAACATGATCAGGAACGCGTTAATGCTCTTGGTATGGACTTTATCGTTGTAAATGCAGGATCTGCAGCTGCTTTGTGGGCAGAAATAGAGGCTGCTGAAAAAACGAAAAAACCAATTGTTTTATTCAACTGGACGCCAAATTTTGCAGAAGCAGTATGGGAAGGTGAGTTTGTTGAATTCCCGACATGGGTGGACTCATGTAACGATGACCCAAGTGTCGGACCAAATCCTGATGCGGCATATGACTGTGGAAATCCTGCAAATGGATATCTTAAAATTGCGGCTTGGGATGGAATGAAAGAAAAATGGCCTGATGCTTACCATACTCTGACACAAGTTTCTTTTACCAATCCGCAGATTGCTGAAATGGCAAAACTTGTTGATGTGGATGAGATGGAGCCAGAAGACGCAGCAGCAGCTTGGCTTGATGAGAACAAAGATGTTTGGGAAAGCTGGATTCAATAACTCAGTTTTACAAATTTTCTTTATTATTGGCCAACTATAATCCCCTGCCTGACTATACACAGGCAGGGGAAATAAAATTTAGAGATTGAGTATGAGCGATATAAATCCGGTGATTTCCTGCAAAAATGTCTGGAAACTTTTTGGTGGAAATGCCGAAAAATACCTTGCCTCTATACAAGAAGGGCAATCGTTCGAACAGATACGCCAGGCCGGATATATAGCTGCTGTACGGAATGTCTCTTTGGATATTGCCCGCGGTGAAATGCTTGTAATTATGGGACTGTCGGGGTCTGGGAAGTCCACATTAGTCCGATGTTTGTCCCGTTTGATTGATATTACTGGCGGTGAAGTGAATGTTGATGGCCAGAATATTATGGATTTAAGTGAAAAAGAGTTGATAGACCTCCGCCGGAAAAAGATGGGGATGGTTTTTCAAAGCTTTGGATTGTTACCTCACAGAACTGTACTCGAAAATGTGGCTTTTCCTTTGGAAATGCGTGGACAAGATCGTCACGACCGACGAGAACGTGCGATGGAAGTTATCAAGCTCGTTGGTCTGGAGGGACGTGAAGAATATTTCCCGAGAGAATTATCAGGGGGGCAACAACAGAGGGTAGGGATTGCCCGGAGTTTGGCTATTGAACCTGATATCTGGTTCCTTGATGAGCCTTTTTCGGCACTGGATCCATTAATTCGCAGAGAAATGCAGGACGAGTTCCTAAGATTACAGGAAATGCTGGGCAAGACGATTGTGTTTATTACACATGATTTTGATGAAGCACTACGCTTGGCTGATCGTATTGCTATAATGAAAGATGGTGCTGTTGAACAGTGCGATACCCCTGACAAAATAGTATTGAGCCCGGCAACAGAATATGTTGCAAAGTTTACAGAAGATATTGAAAAATCTCGTGTAATTCATGCTGGTGTTTTAACAAAACCCATTAATGGTTACAAACTTGAAGGTAGCTCGATTGCTTCTGATTCTACTATTTTGCAACTTTCTCGCCAACTTATAAGTGATGAACGAGATGTTCTGCCTGTTGCAAACAAGGATGGTGTTTTAATAGGTGGCATGAACAGGCAGGAAGCCCTCAACATTTTACTGGGGGATAGTTGATGGCGATTGCTGAGTCACAATTAGCCGGAAAAGCTGGCCCTCTTACACGCACTCAAATAGCACAGATTCTTTTTATACTGGCTGTTTTTACCGCTATTATAAAGCCTATGTTACCGAATATTTTTGTTCGTATTCCTGTTGATCTTATCCTGCCTTATGACATCTGGCTGCAAACTGTATTTGATTTTATAAAAGATGATCTGGGTCTTTTAACTTTAACTCGCGGTATTTCGTCGGTTTTAGAGTGGCTGTTAGATATTACAGCCAATCTTTTGTACGGGAAAAGAAGGTGGCCGAATATTGGACCTGTTCCCTGGATTGCTGTTGCCGCTGTTGCTGCTGTTATAGGGTACTGGCTAAAAGGGTGGAAAATGGCCCTTTTGGCTGGAGGAACATTTGTCTGGGTTGCTTTAATTGGGCAATGGAAACTGGCGATGCAAACGATGTCGGTGATTGCTGTTGCTGCGCCGATGGCTTTTTTCATTGGATTGTTACTCGGGATTTGTGCGTGGAAATATAAGCGTTTTGAACGCATTATAATGCCTGTACTCAGTATTCTTCAGACCTTGCCCTTTTTTACATATCTTTTACCTGCGGTAATTTTCTTCAAAGTAGGTCCCACGGCAGGGTGCATTGCTACCATCGTTTACGCAATTCCGCCTATGGTTCTAATGACATCTTTAGGACTGAAAAAAGTCTCTGCTGAAGTTATCGAAGCAGGACACATGAGCGGTTCAACAAGGTGGCAAATGTTGCGTTATGTGTATTTGCCTGCAGCACGGACCGAAATACTTGTCGGTGTAAATCAGGTCATTATGTTGTGTCTGGCTATGGTTGTGTTAACGGCATTTATTGGAATGCCGGGCCTCGGCGCAAAACTATTGTCTTTGATGAATTCATTAAAGCTCGGAAGAAGCTTTGAAATCGGTATTACAATCGTTCTGATTGCCGTTATGCTTGACCGATTGTCAAAGGCGTGGGTTGTCAAGCAACCGGAACATTTTGAACGTGGGACTTCCTGGTTTGCTCGGCACAAGATTTTGATTCTTGGAATTATTGTCTTTGTTGCCTCAATTATTCTCGCCCAGTTTGTGCAAGTTGCTGATCACATTACCCGTAAACAGGATCTTTCTATGGGCAAGGATATAGATAATGTGATCCGCACTGTTTTGGCCAATGACATAGTTACTGGTGTTACTGATTGGTTGCGATGGTTTTTAATAACGTGGATCTTGATTCCATTCCGGGATGCACTGCTGTGGTTGCCAACCGGAAGTGTTATATTGGGAATAGCTGCGTTTGGATATTTTGTTGGCGGTCGAAAGTCGGCCTTTATAGTCGTCCTCTTCTTCGGTGCCATTGCAATGACAGGTTGGTGGGATCGTTCAATGATCACATTATATGCCGTCATTTCATCAGTAATACTTGCAACATTAATCGGCATCCCTCTGGGTATTGCTGCTGCTCGTAATCCTAAATGGTCGGAACCTATTCTTTTAATTTGTGATACGGCTCAGACATTTCCAAGCTTTATCTATCTGATACCGGCGATCATGCTGTTTAGTGTAAATGATGTCGCTGTTGTTTTTGCGATACTGATCTTTGCGACTGTTCCTTTGATGCGATACACGATTGAAGGAATACGGGCTGTACCAAGTGAATTACTGGAAGCTGCAGATATGGCTGGCGCAACCAGAAATCAAAAGTTGATCAATGTACAGCTTCCCCTGGCTTTACCAACCATGGCTGTAGGGTTTAATCAGGCAATCATGTTTGCATTTTTTATGGTCATTATTGCAGCTTTTATTGGCACTCAGGATTTGGGTCAAGAACTGCAAAAAACACTGGCGGGTAACAATCTTGGAAAGAACTTTGTTTTGGGTATGTGTGTCGCCCTGATGGCGTTAACGTTTGATCATATCATCATGCGTTGGTCAAACGAACGTCGTAAAGCATTAGGCGTGGGATGATAATATGACAAAGCTTTCAGAATATAGAAATGTTGCAAACTTTGATAACACCAAGTTTGAGCCCATGGGCATATTTGCCGAACCGGATGCAAAGATCCAATGGCACAATGTGTCTTTTGATGAAGAGACAGGATACGGCAGCTATTTAATGATTATGGCCCCAGGCGCTCGCAGTAACCTTCACAGGCACGAAGGTGCTGAAGAATTTTTTGTTCTTTGCGGGGATCTGGAAGATTGTGACGGACACACATACAGGTCGGGTGATTTTGTTCGCCTGTCAAAAGGGTCTGCCCATAGCTCTGTATCTTCTTCAGGATGTAAATTGGTTGTAATTCATTGGGGTAAAACCAAAGATCTTTCATCTAGGGAAAAGGATGCTTCGTCATGAACATTCAATCTGTAAAAACCAAGCCTTCTTTTCCAAAACCTTATGAAAGAGCTGGTGTAGTTGTACCAGGCTTACCTATTTTGCCCGAAGGAGTAGAGCGCCATCCGATTCCCGGTGGGGGAAGTCGTGCATTGAAAATCAATAAAGGTGATGAGATTACGATTCAGGATCGCGAAGGTTTACAACCTGTTGAATTGATCTTTTTTGCACCTGACGGGGTTTCCGATGCGAGTATGATCGGGGCAAAAGGCGGACATGATCCCAAAGGACTTAAAGCAGCTCTGGCAAATGATGTGTCTGGCCGTAAGGTACTACAAGCACTTGATGTTTCTGGCTTTGATTTAGGCAAGGCCGATGGCTCGTTAATTTTTGCAGCGGGTTCTTGCGCTGGTGATTATGAAAGCTTTTTTGCATCCTGTGACGGATTGTTGATCGCTTGTGCGATCGGGGGGGCTATGGAACCCTATGAACAGTGTCCTCCTACTGAAGTGGTGCTCTATGTCAGACGGGCAAATCCGGGGGAACCAAAAAATATTTTACTTCCTCCTGATCCTCTTGCAGACCCGTTACGGGATATCAACATTCAACCAGGTGAAGCGAAACCATACGTTGTCAAAGCTGGACAGTTCATTCAGGTTCTTGATGTACAGGGGCGAGAGTGCTCTGATTTTCAGGCATTTTCCCTGAGAGCGTTGGACCGCGGGATTGAAAGAGAAATTGACCCGACAACGACCCGATCCCTTATGGGGTCTCTCTATCCCATGCCAGGGATTATGTCCAAGTTTTTCTCAATTGATCAAGAACCTCTTGTCGAGGTTATTCAGGACACAGTCGGACGACATGATACTTTTGGGCTGGCTTGTACTGCACGGTACTATGAGGATTTAGGTTATCCGGGACATGTGAATTGTTCAGATAATATCAACAGGGAACTATTGAGGTACGACATCCGCCCAAGAGGGGGGTGGCCCGCGATTAACTTCTTTTTCAATACGATGCTTGATGAGACTAACGCAATTGGAATGGATGATCCATATTCACGTCCTGGTGATTATGTTTTGTTACGTGCTTTGACTGACATCGTTTGTATTTCAACGGCTTGCCCGTGTGATATTGATCCTGCAAATGGTTGGAACCCAACCGATATTCAGGTTCGCGTTTATGATCAAAAAGAATATTTCAAGCGCTCTATTGGCTGGCGCAAAACCCCGGGGGCTGATTTGGAAGAAACAAAAAAAACTGGATTTCATGATTGCTTCGCTCGCCATACGCGCGATTTTGTTGAGTATGCGGGCTATTGGTTACCCAATCAGATGACAAATCATGGGGCGATTGCTGAATATTGGGCTGCACGTGAAAAAGCTGTGGTGATGGATTTATCACCTTTGAGGAAATATGAAGTAACAGGTCCTGATGCAGAAGAATTGATGCAACTTTGCGTTACTCGTAATATCAAGAAACTGGCTGTTGGCGGTATTGTCTATACTGCAATGTGTTACGACCACGGAGGGATGATTGATGATGGTACTGTCTACCGTCTGGGCGAAACCAATTTTCGCTGGATTGGTGGAAATGATCAATCGGGTTTATGGCTGAGAAAACAGGCAGAAGAACATAATCTGAACGTTTGGGTTCGAAGTTCTACTGATCATCATTGTAATATTGCAATACAAGGTCCTTTATCCAGAGATATTCTAAAACAGGTTATCTGGTCGCCGCCTCAGCAAGCAACCGTCGAAGAATTACCTTGGTTTCGTTTGACGATTGGACGGATTGGCGACTTTCATGGCCCGTCAGTTGTTATTAGCAGAACAGGCTATTCGGGAGAGTTGGGGTACGAGGTATTTTGTCATCCAAAAGATGCAGAACAGGTTTTTGATGCAATATGGGCTGCTGGAGAACCTTTGGGGATGATTCCGTTAGGATTGTCGGCATTGGATATGTTGCGAATTGAAGCAGGCCTTATTTTTGCTGGTTCAGAATTTGATGATCAAACTGACCCGATGGAAGCAGGTATCGGTTTTACTGTGCCGCTAAAATCAAAGAGTGATGACTTCATTGGACGCTCGGCTTTGGAGCAGCGAAAAGCACATCCTCAAAAGAAATTGGTTGGCCTTGATTTGGAAGGTGGGATAGTACCGATACCAGATGATTGTGTTCGTATTGGCAAAGCGCAAGTAGGTGTCATAACATCTGCAATGAAGTCGCCTGTTTTGGGGAAAGTTATAGCCTTGGCCCGAGTAGAAGTGCTGCATTCTGAATCAGGAACGGAACTTGAGGTAGGGCAGCTGGATGGTGAACAAAAGCGATTAAAAGCTACTGTAGTTCCGTTCCCTCATTTTGATCCGAAAAAAGAGAGAGTGAAGGGTAATTACTGAAAATCATAAAGGATATTTTAGTCCCTTCGTTGCGGAGAAACTCAAACAGTGTTCTTTGAATGATAATGGCAACTGTTTTTGATTTCTATTTCCACAAACTGATTAAATCCCCCGGCTTTAATCAGATAGAAATATAACTTTATAGCGAAGTCACTTGTCTAAACAGAACCTCCTTTGACTAAAACCAAAGGAGGTTCTGTTTATATTGTGGGGATGTTATAGGGTGTTGCGATACCTATTTCTGAAGGTGAAATGGTGAAATCGCTCGGCAGCAAGCGGTGGTGCTGAAGTATTAGCTGACAGGCACGGCGGGCATCCTGTCGCAAGTTGTGATATATAACGAGTGATATCTTGCCCTGTCGAAGGAGTTGCACATTATCTCTGTCGAGGTCGTGTGCAATGAAAAATTGGTAAGGTTGCTCAGTCTTGTTTAAGCTTTCCAAAATTGCTTTGTTTCCGCCACCTGCTGAATAGACTGCAAGGATATTTTTTTCATGACTTAAAAGTTCAAAAGCCAAATTCTTTGTTGTTTTATTATCTCCGCGACCCTCTGTTAATTTGAGAATCTTAACTTGGTCAGGTGTATCTGAGAAGATTGATCTAAAGCCGATTTCCCTCTCTTCTTCTCCTTGGAAAACATCTCGAGAGAGCGTAAGTAGGATTTGGCCAGATTGATTACCAAGACAATTCTTCAACATATAACCAGCGGTTTGACCTGCTCTATAATTATCCATGCCGATATAGGCAAGTCGGTTAGATCGGGCGATATCGGTAACAAAGCTTACAACCGGAATGCCTGACGCGACAATCTTTTGCACGACTTGATTTATTTCAGGTACATTAGGTAGTTTCAAAATTAAGCCATGGCTTCCGCGTCGGCGAATTTTGTTTAATAGTGCTATGATCTGTGAGACCGACATGATTTCGTTAAGATGAAAGCGGCAACGAAAACTGGCAGGTCGCATGCCGGGCATTTCTTTTTCAAAGGCCTTTTTGACCTCTTTTGAAAATCTTTCAGGTGCTTCCATAATAACGTCAAGTGTGAAGCTCTTTCCCGCCTGCTGTGTGTTTTGGCGCTGTTTTTCTAGTTCATTGATTGCATCTTGAACACGCAATGCCGTTTCCGGTTTTACATTACCACGTTTATGAACGACACGATCAACAGTGGCCAGGCTAAGTCCGGCTTGATAGGCAATACTTTTAAGGAGGAATTTTTGTTTCATTAATTGAGGTCTTTTTGAGGTGTTTTTTATCTCGCACAGAGAATATCACAGTTACTGTGTTTTAAAGAATAAAACAGTTTTGTGGCCGCCAAATGTAAACTTTGAGGTCCGTTGTGAGATGAAAGCCCCGAATATGAATGATAGTTCAATAAGAGAACAGCGTGATCGCGAAGTTTGGATATCCGCTGATTGCGGTTGTTTAGAAGTCTTTAAAGAACAAGTGTCGCAAATGACAAAATTAGAAGATTGGCCATTTGCTCAAGAAGTTGTTCATAATGTACTGATTTATGATGGGAAAAAAGTAAGAGATCTGTCTCAAAAAACAAACGCTAAACGACAACTGATGGCTGAATGGACGATAGCCTTATCAAAAGGCCCCGGTGTGCTAGTCATCAAAAGGGCTATGATTGATTTAGATGTTGTCGATCGGGCGTCAGAAGTCTTTGAAAGTATCATTGTCTCGGAAAAAGAAACAAATCTTGCTGCTGGTGACCATTTTGCAAAAGCAGGATCAAATGATCGTATCTGGAACGCTTTGGAAAAACATTGTATCACTGATCCGGTGAACTTCGCCCATTATTATGGGAATATTACCCTTGCTATGGTGAGTGAGGCTTGGCTTGGGGTTGGCTATCAAATGACAGCACAGGTCAACAGGGTAAACCCGGGTGGTAGTGCACAAGCTGCTCATCGGGATTATCACCTCGGGTTTATGACAAATGAACAGATGTCTAGCTATCCAAGCCATATTCACAAGCTTTCACCTTTGTTAACCCTTCAGGGGGCTGTGGCCCACTGTGATATGCCTGTTGAAAGTGGGCCAACAAAATTTTTGCCCTATTCCCAATTGTTTCTTGAAGGATATCTGGCATTTACCCGCCAGGAATTTCAGGATTATTTCGAAAATAATTATGTGCAACTCTCCTTGGAAAAAGGGGATGCTGTATTCTTTAATCCTGCCCTTATGCATGCTGCGGGGGAGAATAAAACCAGTGATATTTATCGTTTGGCAAATCTGTTACAGGTTTCGTCAGCATTCGGGCGCGCAATGGAGCTGATTGATCGCAATCGAATGTTGTCTGTACTCTTGCCTGTATTGCAATCTGCCAAACAATCAGGAAGTTTGTGTGATGAGATGTTGAAAAGTGCTATTGCCGCCGCCGCAGAGGGATATTCTTTTCCTGCTAATCTTGATATTGATCCCCCGATAGGAGGGCTTGCGCCAAAGACACAAGCTCAAAAAATTCAAGAAGCTGTTTTTAATAAATAATACGATGTCGAGATATTTTATATAAAACAGTTAGTTTCAAGGTTTGTTTAATGTAATTAGTTAATACTTGAATGATTTTACAGCCTTAATCGATTATTCTGCCAATAAATTCTGAATGATGTTTCTGGCGGTTTTGGTCAGAGGTTCTTCGGTTTGTTTCAAAATTGAAATACGGTCAAAGAGCTCCCGGTCCAATGCAAGAGTTGATCGAAGAGATTGGCCAAAAGCCATACGGAGTTCTGTACCGATATTGAACTTGCATATAGCTGTATTATGAGCAAGGAAACGGCGTGTTTCTGTAGGCACACCTGATCCCCCGTGAATAACCAGAGGCACATCAGTGCAGGCATCGATCTCTTTTACGGCATTAAGATCAATTTCTGCGGCTTTATCTTGTTGCAGGTGCACATTGCCGACAGAAATTGCCATGGCATCAACGTTGGTTTCTTCGGCAAAGCGTTTTGCATCTTGAGCAGAGGTACTTGCAGAGGCTTCACCATTGTCATAACCAACGAAACCAATCTCGCCTTCACAGGATATCCCCGCTTTGTGCGCGAGTTCTGCAATAGCTTTTGTTTCTGTAATATTCTGTGCCAAAGACATGCGGGAGCCATCAAACATAACAGAGGTAAAACCGTAATCAATCGCTTCTCTGCATTCATCGATCGTGTATCCATGATCAAGATGAGCAACAACAGGAACGTTTGCTTCTTCTGCCAAGGTGCGAAACATTGTTCCCAGAACGGGGAGTGGTGTATGTGCACGACAACCTGGGCCAGCTTGCAGGATAAGAGCTGCATTTTCCTGTTCCGCAGCGGCAACAAAGGCACGGGCATCTTCCCAGCCCAAGACGACTAATCCGGCAACAGCATATCCATTATTGTAAGCTGGTTGCAAAACATCGGAAAGAGTAGCTAATGTCATTTGAATTTCGCAATCATGTCCTTGATGCCGGGGATTGTTTCAATCTGGTAGGCGTGTGTTGGTTGAAAATATTGAATCAATGAGCGCTGGCTTAGCCCCCCCAGAATGGTGAAATAGTACATTTCATAACCGGGCAGGGCCGCGCAGGGGTGATAGCCTTTGTCCAGGCAGATGGTCGACCCGTCAACGATATGATAGGCATCACCGGGTTTATTATCTTCCCGTTGAAGCATTTGAACGCCGGAACCATGATTGGGACGGAACCTGAAATTATAGGTTTCATCGTGCCGGGTTTCATCTGGCAATCGATCTGTATCGTGCTTGTGTGACGGGAAACCGGACCACCCACCTTGACCAACGGTAAAGAGTTCACTAACGAGCAGGCGACCAACCTGACCATGTTGTTTTTGCCCAAGGATATGTTTGATTTTCCGGTGTGTTTTGGTGTCATCAGACCCGTATTGCACCAGATCTATTTGTGCTGATCTTACGTCGAAAGGATCCAGGATTTTGTCGTATTTTGCTCCTGCTACAAAGACTTCTGTCGTATCAGACTTACAGACCATTGTTGCTTTAGCGCCGGTTGGAACATAGACGCCTTCCGGCTCACCATCCCAGACATCAATGCCGCGATTACCCAAGTCAATGTAGTTCAAGCCCTCTATTTCAATGTCGATCGTTCCTGTTGCGGGGACAATACAGGTTTCATAGCCGGGGACTTGATAGGAGAAAGCCTCACCTTTTTTTAACTTGATAATGTTGAAATAGTTGAGCGGAACACAGCTGTTCTCAACATCGACGATCGGCTTATTCTGGTTATCATAGGGGGCAATATGCATGGTCTGTCCTTTTATTGCTCTTTTAGTACTTCTATTTGTGTTTCAATCTGGTTTTTGAGGACCCGGATGTTTTTGTAAAAATTCGTCCAGTTCTTGTGGTGTTGGCATTGCCGGGGCACAGCCAGCTTTTGTGACCACAATTGCTGCAGAGGCAGACCCGCGTAGTATGCATTCCTTTATTTGTAACCCGTTGGCCAGTGCTGCGATAAAACCGCCCATAAAAGCATCACCGGCACCGGTGGGCTTAAGGGCTTTTACAGGGTAAATTCCGGTGTGTATTTCATTGTTATCAGTAAAGGTAATCGCGCCTTTTTCACCCATCTTATAGACAACAACTCGCTTTGTTTCAGTGGCAAGGTTTTTGGCTTTTTCAAGCCCAAGGCCTTTACCCCCAGCCATAAAATCAAACTCTTCGTCATTCCCAATGATAATGTCGCTGAGGGCAGCCACCTTTGAATATACTTTGGATGCGACTTCGCGCGAAGGCCAGGAATAGGGGCGATAGTCAACGTCAAAAATAACGGGTAATCCAGCTTGTTTGGCGAGGTTGATAGCATGAAGCGCAGCGGAACGTGATGGTTCCGCGGCAAAAACAGTCCCCGTGGTAATAAGGGCGGTAAATGTCGCGTAATCTACCTTTTCCACACAATCAACCGTCATTTGAAAGTCTGCTGCGCCATTGCGATAAATAACGGATTGATGGTCTTCGAGACAAGTTTCTGCCAATGCCAAAGAGTTTCTGAATTCACCACTAACTTGTCTTACGTAACGACGATCAATGCCATATTTATCAAGTTGGTTTAGGGCAAATCGCCCAACTGCATCGTCTGAAACAGAAGTCACCAGTGATGCCTGGCTACCATGTTTAACCAATGCAGCGGCAATATTGGCTGACGACCCTCCAAGGGCAGCAACAAACTGTGTCGCATCTTCTGTTTTGGTGCCGGGCGGATCAGGATAGAGATCCATACCAGCACGTCCAAGTACGACAAAGTTATTTCCTTTGATTTTCTCAAGGAAGGGGATCATACGCCTTTCCTTTGCTTTTCACGACTGGATTCCCAATCGTTGTGTGCTTTGGCGACATTTGGATCATCACTGATGTGGGGTGTTCCGACCTCCCACCAGGTATGTCCTTCCTTTGTCCAACCTTCGTAAGCGTCAACTTTCATGCAAATGACATAGGTTTTATCGCTTGCTTTGGCGCGGGCAAAGGCTTCCCCTAACTCTTTTTGTGTTTCAACTGTTTCAGCCACTGCCCCCATAGAGGCGGCATGAGCTTCAAAATCAACGGCGAAAGGTTCTTGAATTGTTGGGCAATCGGAAAGAAGGTTGTTAAAGCTCTGGTTTCCTGTGTTGTTTTGCAGTTTGTTAATAACCGCAAAGCCACCGTTATCGAGGGTTATGATGATAAGTTTTTTCTGACTCAGGACTGATGAATAAATGTCAGAATTCATCAAAAGGTATGATCCATCCCCGACAAAGACAATCGTATCAGAAGCCGGTTCACTTTCTGCCTGTGCAATTCGTGCGCCCCAACCACCAGCAATTTCATAGCCCATACAAGAAAAGCCGAACTCGATATCAACTGTTCCCGTACTTAATGTCCGCCAGTTTGCAGCGACCTCGGCGGGTAGTCCACCTGCTGCTGCGACAATTCTGTCTCGTGGATCGCAAAGCGCGTTAATGGTGCCAATAGCCTGGGCATAAGAATTGGGGCCATTATCCGGTTTGACATTCAATTTCACATAGTCATTCCAATTTTTGCGTTCTTCCTGCGCTAGCTTTGTCCAGCTTTCCGGCGCTTTGTAATCACCGCATTCTCCTTGAAGCAGGGACAATGAGATCTTGGCATCACCGACGACAGGTAGAGATTGATGTTTACCAGCATCGTGACGTGCGGCATTAACCGATACAAAACGCGCAGAAGGAGCAAAGGCGGTCCAGGATCCCGTTGTGAAATCCTGAAGGCGGGTGCCAACAGCGAGGATAATGTCTGCTTGTTCTGCAATTGCATTTGCAGAGTTGGATCCTGTGACGCCGATAGGGCCAATATTCAGCGGGTGTGTGTCGAGCATATTTGCTCTGCCAGCGATGGTTTCCACCACAGGAATATTGAATTGTTCGGCAAAGGACGTAAGTTCAGCAACTGCGCCAGAGTATTGAACGCCGCCACCTGCAATGATCATAGGGTGCTTGGCACTCTTGAGTAATTCCGCAGCTTCCTGAATTTCTATTTTATCAGGGGAAATTCTGCGAATACGGTGAACTTTTTTTGTGAAGAATGATAATGGAAAATCATAAACCCACCCTTGAACATCCTGGGGCAACCCGATAAATGCAGGACCACAATCTGCGGGGTCAATAAGCGTTGCCAAGGCATTAGGCAAAGACTGAATAACTTGAGCTGGGTGGGTAATCCGGTCCCAGTATCGGGTAACGGCCTTGAAGGCATCGTTGACGCCCAGTGTCGGATTATCGAAGTGTTCAAGCTGTTGCAAGACCGGGTCAGGCAGACGTGTTAAAAAGGTATCGCCGCACAACATTAACATGGGTAGTCTGTTTGCATGGGCGAGTGCTGCCGAAGTTAGCAGGTTTGTTGTTCCTGGCCCGGCAGAAGCTGTACAAAACATAAAACGTCGACGAAGATGTTGTTTTGCATAGGCAGTAGCTGCAAAACCCATACTTTGTTCGTTTTGACCTCGATAGAGGGGCAATTTTGCCTTGTAATTGTTTAATGCTTCGCCCAGGCAGGTGACGTTTCCATGCCCAAAGATACCAAAGCCACCACCACATAAACGCATTTCTTGCCCATTTATGTCAATGTACTGGTTGGCGAAGTAGCGCACGATAGCCTGTGCTGTGGTCAAGCGAATTATCTGTTCCGAAGTCTTCATATCTGCCTCTGCAGTCGAATGGTTAATTACGTCAATTTTCGTCATTGTTCGATTGCCAGTTGACGTGTTATCGATTCTGAGGATACTAATTTTGCAACCGGTTGCAAATTTATTTTACATGAGGAGGCTCTACCAATGAAAGAAATTGGTATTGGCATCGTTGGTGGGGGCTATATGGGCAAGGCGCATGCTGTGGCGATGCAGTCTGTTGGTGCTGTCTTTAGCACTAACTTGCGGCCTCGCTTGGAAATGGTTTGCGCCACGACGGATCAATCTGCAGCAAAATACAGGAAGTCCCTTGGTTTTAATCGCTGTACGTCTGATTGGAAGCAGTTAGTTAATGACTCCAAGGTCGAAGCAATAATTATTGCCTCCCCCCAAGAAACTCACCGCGAGATTGCGGAAGCCGCTTTCCTTTGTGGCAAGCCGGTATTTTGCGAGAAACCGCTTGGCGCGTCACTGGAAGATAGTGTGGCAATGGTTGCTGCCGCGGAAAGCAGTGGTGTCGTTAATATGATTGGGTTTAATTATATACGTACTCCTGCTGCTCAATTTGCCCGATCCCTTATCGCCGATGGAGAGATAGGGGATATCACGTGGTTCAGAGGCGAGCATACAGAAGATTTTTATGCTGACCCGGAACTCTCAGCAAGTTGGCGTACAAGTGGGAAAAGTAATGGCACTATGGGCGACTTGGCTCCACACATGATCAATGGTGCCTTGGCACTTGTTGGGCCAATTACAACACTTGTCGCCGAAGTTGAAACGGTTCATTTAAAACGCCCGGCAAAATGTCCCGCAAAACCTTCTGAATCCGTTACCAGAGATTTGTCTGTCTATGAAGATGTCACCAATGATGATCAGGGGCAGATTATGTGCCGTTTTGAAAATGGCGCAATGGGGCATTTGTTTTTTAGCCGGATCGCGACAGGGCGAAAAATGGGATATGCTTTTGAGATAACAGGTACCAAAGGGGCTATCAGGTTTGATCAGGAAGATCAAAATGCCTTGTGGCTATATAAAGCAGAAGGGCCGGAAAACCTGCGCGGGTTTCGCAAAATTCTGACGGGACCCAGTCATCCGGATTATTTGGCTTTTTGTCAGGGGCCGGGACACGGTACAGGTTATCAGGATCAAATTATTATTGAAGCACGGGATTTCCTACGGGCTATTGAAACCCAAAAAGCGGTTTGGCCAACCTTTCGTGACGGGATGGAAGTGAACCGTATTGTTGAACTTGCTCACGATTCAAGTGAATCAAAAACGTGGCTGAACGTATAAATTACTCTTAAATGTGAAAGGCAGACAGTGATGTCTATAAAGATTGGTAACGCACCCTGTTCATGGGGGGTGGAGTTCGCTCAGGATCCACGTAATCCAGATTGGAAAACAGTCCTGAAAGAATGTGCTGACGCAGGATATACTGGTATCGAATTAGGTCCTGTTGGTTTTATGCCCGAAGACCCGAGCCAACTTGCAGAAGCATTGGATGAACATAACCTTGTTCTTATTGGTGGTGTTGTTTTTAGGTCTTTTCATGACCCAATTCAATGGGAAGATGTTCTGGATGGGGTACACCGTACCTGTAAAGCCTTGGTGGCACATGGGGCGGATAATCTGGTATTGATTGATTCAATTTCACCACGTCGTGCCCCAACAGCAGGGCGTGCGAATGAAGCAGAAAAGATGGATGAGCTGGAATGGAATGCTTACAGGGATCGTTTTAAGACGGTTGCCAAAATTGGTACTGAAGAGTACGGCTTAACAACAGGCATTCATGCCCATGCCGCAGGATTCATGGACTTTGAACCAGAATTGGAACGCCTGTTGTCTGAGATTGACGAGAGTATTCTGAAGATCTGTTTTGATACAGGGCATCATTCCTATGCTGGCTTTGATCCTGTCGCCTTTATGAAGCGTTATATGAAACGCATTTCTTATATGCATTTCAAAGATATATCGCCGACTGTTAAAGCAGATGTTATAGAAAACAGAACTGATTTTTATAAGGCTTGCGGGCAGGGGATTTTCTGTAATCTAGGTGACGGTGATGTTGATTTTCCGGCTGTTCATCAGCTCTTGATCCAGGCAGGTTTTGAAGGTTGGTGCACTGTAGAGCAGGATTGCGATCCAGCCTTGCCGGTACGTCCCATCGATGATGCAATACTAAATCGTAAATATCTACAGTCCATCGGCTTTAATTAAGGAGTAGGGATATGACAAAACTTAATTGGGGAATGATTGGTGGTGGTGAAGGTAGTCAAATTGGCCCGGCACACCGTTTGAGTGCGGGGCTTGATGGGCTGTTTTCTTTTGTGGCTGGTGCGCTTGATCATAATCCGGAAGAGGGACGCCGCTATGCACAAAAACTTGGCGTTGCTTCTGATCGTGCCTATGGTGACTGGCGGGAAATGCTTCAGGGCGAAAATGCACGAGAAGATCGAGTGGATCTCGTCACAGTCGCGACGCCGAATTCAACACATTTTGAAATTACAAAAGCCTTTCTTGAGGCCGGGTATCATGTTCTTTGTGAAAAGCCGATGACCATGACCGTTGAAGAAGGCGAAGATATTGTTCGTGTCGCACGGAAATCCGGAAAAATTTGTGCAGTGAACTATGGATACACCGGCTATTCGCTGGTGCGTCATATGAAGGCGATGATTGCCCGTGGTGATCTGGGTAAAATCAGACTGGTGGTGACAGAATTTGCTCATGGACACCATGCTGACGCAGCTGATGCCGATAATCCCCGTGTGCGATGGCGTTACGATCCTGCACAGGCTGGTGTTTCAGCACAATTTGCTGACTGTGGTATACATGCACTGCATATGGCAAGCTTCGTTACCGGGCAGGAAGTTACCAAGTTATCAGCTGATTGCGCATCCCTTATTGAGAGCAGGATTCTGGAAGACGATGCTATGGTAAACTTTCGTATGGATGGTGGAACGGTTGGGCGTTTATGGACGTCTTCTGTTGCTATTGGCCGTCAACATGGCTTGTCTATCCAGGTATTTGGTGGAAAAGGTGGCCTTAAGTGGACGCAAGAACACCCCAATCAACTCTATTACATGCCACTGAATGGACGTTTACAAACAATTGAACGTGGGGAAGCAAATCTTTCGCCAGAAGCTGATAGGGCAACACGAGTGACCATTGGTCACGCAGAGGGTATGCCGCTTGCTTTTGCCAATATCTATACAGATTTGGCTGAAATTATTGGTGCTGAGAAAGAAGGACGGCCAGCTGACCCGACTGCAAACCTTTATCCGAAATCAGAAGACGGTTTGCGTTCCATGGCTGCTGTTGCCGCTGTGGCGCAATCAGGTAAAGAAGAAGGGCAGTGGGTTGATGCTCGTCCGCCCATGTTCCGTTAGCCGCCCATGTTCCATTAGCCAGTGTTTGATTAAGTGTGAACTATACGAGGGGCCTTAGTGTCCCTCGTTCAATAACACGACAAGGGAACAGGCGTGATTCTGGGTAGCGTTCCGGATCATCTAACATCGCGGTGATCAATTCGATAGAGGAGTTAATGATCTCGTTGATTGGTTGGCGGATGGTTGTCAGATCGATGTTCTCCCATCTGGCCATTTCCATATCATTAAGACCAATAATTCCAATGTCTTCCGGCGCAGAAAGCCCCGCAAGCTTTAAAGCGGTTAATGCGCCGATTGACAGAATGTCATCTCCGCAGAAATAAGCTTCCTGAGGTGATTTTTTTAAAAGGCACTTCATCTCATCGCGACCGGCGTCAAATGAATAAGCCTCAGCAAAACTGTATTTAAAATTGATTTGAGGGTGAAGGCTTATCTCTTCTTTAAAACCGGTAAAGCGATCTTGAGTTGATGTTGCTGTATCAGGTCCGCCGAGAAAGCCGACTTTTTTATAACCTCGTTTGACCAGTTCCCGAGCAGCCATTCGGCCACATTCGACGTTGTCGATTCCGACGACGTGAATCTCGGGTGAACTTGAATAACGTCCAAAAGAATGAACAACTGGAACCCCGGCATCTCTGAAGGCTTTTGCAAAGCCCGGTAATAATGTTGATGACGCAACTATTACGCCATCGACGGAATATTGTCTCAACATACGGATGGAGCCTGCGGGATTAGTCTCATCCGACAGATTAACAAGCAGGGGTCTTAGGCCACGGGCTTGCAGGCCTCGCGTGAATAGTTCAAAAACTTGAAGGAAGATCGGGTTGTGAAAGTTGTTCGAGACCAACCCGATTAATTTTGTACGTCGTGTTGTTAGGCTTCTGGCAAGTAGATTCGGGCTGTAACCAAGTTCTCGGGCGGCTTTTTCAACCCGGCGGCGCATTTTATCAGAAATGGAAGCTCCTGGCGTAAAGGTTCGGGACACAGCAGATGTGGACACACCCGCGTGTTTGGCAACTTCCTTTAACGTTGCAGCCATATAATTTCGTTCTCCAATGGTCTGTAATTGCCGTATGTGTAACTTAAAAAGCTGAAAATAACAGTACGAAAGTTTTTTAATTTTTGCAACCGGTTGCAAAAATTAAAAAACTATGAATAGGATGAACAAAGAACAAGAAACGGTATGAACCGTCCACAGTTAAAATGTATTGAAAAGGGAGTAAACAATGAAACCACTCTTCAAAAGTTTGATCTTGGCTACAGTATTTGCCGTTGCACCATTATTGGGAGTAACAACGGCTTCGGCCGAAGGAGAAAAGTATATTTTGGTCAGCCATGCACCAGACAGTGACAGTTGGTGGAATACCATTAAAAACGGAATCGCACTTGCCGGTAAGCAGATGAATGTTTCTGTTGAATATCGTAATCCCCCGACCGGTGATCTTGCCGATATGGCACGTATCATTGAACAGGCTGCTGCTTCTAATCCGAATGGCATTATTACAACCCTTGCAGATTACGATGTTCTCAGCGGTCCAATCCGCGCTGCCGTGGACCAGGGTATTAATGTTATAATCATGAATTCCGGTACGGCAGAACAAACTCGTGAAGTGGGTGCACTGATGTTTGTCGGGCAACCTGAATATGATGCGGGGTATGCTGCGGGACTTCGTGCCAAATCAGATGGCGTAAAATCATTTGTTTGTGTAAATCACGTAATTTCCAATACTGTTGTTGCGGAACGTTGCCGTGGCTTTGCTGATGGTCTGGGCGTTCCGCTTGGTAGTTCCATGATTGATAGTGGTCAGGATCCAGCTGAAATCAAAAACCGTGTCTTGGCTTATCTTGCCGCAAATCCGGATACAGATGCAGTTCTAACACTTGGTCCAACCTCTGCCGATCCAACAATTTTGGCGCTACAAGAAAATGGTATGGCGGGTGACATTTACTTCGGTACCTTTGATTTAGGTGATGAAATTGTCAAAGGCATTAAGTCTGGCATCATCAAATGGGGTATTGATCAGCAACCATTCCTACAGGCTTATCTGCCTGTTGTTATTCTGACCAACTATGACCGTTATGGCGTGTTACCGGGGAATAACATCAACTCTGGCCCGGGCTTTGTAACTGCTGATGGTCTGGAACTTGTTGAAAAATTCGCAGGCGAATATCGCTAAAACGCTAAATCAGAAACGGCCACCTTTGTGTGGCCGTTTCTGCGTATTTTTTATTGATGAGGCTCTTTATGGTCGCGAGCAATCCTTCTCCCACACCTGTCGCTGATGAAAGAATAAAAGAGAGATCTTCTCTACGGAAAGCACTGGTTCGCCCCGAATTGGGGGGAATGTGCGGAACCGTTCTTGTGTTTACATTCTTCCTGCTGACGGCTTTTGATTCCGGGATGTTTACATCGCAAGGTATCCTGAACTGGACACTTGTTTCGGCACAGTTTGCCATTATTGCCGTTGGGGCATGTCTGTTAATGATTTCCGGTGAATTTGACCTTTCAATGGGATCGATGATCGGGTTTGCAGGCATGATGATTGCAATATTTGGTGTCACGCTAGGGTGGCCTATCTGGTTTGCAATCATTGTTACTTTTGTTCTTTGTATCGGCATCGGGGCCTTGAACGGCTACATCGTCATCAAAACCGGGTTACCGAGTTTTATTGTGACCTTGGCGCTGTTGTTCATTCTGCGTGGCTTTACGATTTTCTTACCGCAGACAATTGAACGTAAAACCATTATTGGCGGTATTCGTGATGTTGCAGAGGGGGATTGGATTGCAAGCCTTTTTGGCGGGAAAATACTAACCGGTTTTTTCCAATGGCTCGGAGATATAGGCGTAATTGCCACTTTTGAGCGTGGCGTTAAAGCTGGCCAGCCGATTGTTGACGGTGTTCCCATGCTTGTGGTCTGGGCAATTGGCTTGATTATATTTGGCCATATTCTGTTGACAAAAACCCGTTTCGGAAACTGGATCTTTGCAGCGGGGGGGGATGCTCAGGCCGCGCGTTATGTTGGTGTCCCCGTGAGCCGTGTCAAAATACTCATGTTCATGTTTACCGCTTTCTGTGCCACTGTTTTTGCAACCTGCCAGGTGATGGAATTTGGTTCTGCTGGCGCTGACAGAGGCGTCTTGAAGGAATTTGAAGCGATTATTTCAGTGGTGATTGGGGGGGCACTTCTAACTGGAGGATATGGCTCAGTCTTGGGTGCTGCACTTGGTGCTTTGATCTTTGGTGTTGTTCAGCAAGGTTTATTCTTTGCCGGTGTCGAGAGTTCTCTGTTTCGGGTTTTCCTTGGTATTATCCTGCTTCTGGCTGTGGTTCTTAATACTTACATCCGCCGTATGATTACGGGGGAGAGATAAGATGTCATCACCTATTCTTCAGATGAAAGATATCGAAAAGCACTTTGGTCCTGTGATTGCACTCGCCGGCGTATCTGTAGATGTGCATCAAGGAGAATGCCATTGCCTATTGGGTGATAACGGGGCTGGTAAATCTACATTTATTAAAACCATGTCCGGTGTTCACAAACCTACAAAGGGAGAAATCCTCTTTGAAGGGAAGCCTATGGATTTTCAACGTCCTCGGGATGCAATCTCTGCTGGTATTGCAACGGTTTACCAGGATTTGGCGATGATCCCCTTGATGTCTGTCAGTCGTAACTTTTTTATGGGAAATGAGCCAACCCGTAATATTGGCCCTCTGAAGCTCTTCGATCATAAACGTGCCAACGAAATTACCATGGCTGAAATGAGCAAAATGGGCATCAACCTCCGTGGGCCGGATCAGGCCGTGGGTACTTTATCGGGGGGAGAGCGCCAAACGGTTGCTATTGCCCGTGCTGTATATTTCGGGGCGAAGGTTCTTATTCTTGATGAACCAACGTCTGCTCTGGGCGTGCGTCAGACATCAAATGTTCTCGCGACAATCAATATGGTGCGAAAACTTGGTGTTGCGGTGGTTTTTATTACCCATAACGTTCGTCATGCTATGGCAGTCGGGGATCGTTTTACGGTTCTTAACAGAGGCAAAACATATGGAACCGCGAGTCGGGGCGAAGTCTCGCCAGAAGAGTTACAAGATATGATGGCTGGTGGTCAGGAACTTGCAACTCTGGAAGGATCTCTGGAGGGGACAGTTTAAATTCTAAATATAACTAACCCTGCCGCGCCTTATAAGAGAGAGTTTTGGCTCTCTCTTTTTTTTTCGACATTTGAAAATCGGCGTACAGGAAGAGAAAAGACACTATTAGTTGTTTTTAAAAACCTTTTACCATTAATGAAAAATGACTTTGCCAAGTACAAGACTTTAGTGCAGGAACAGTTATAAAAGCTTTCCACGCATTAATGTCAGGGGGTTTTTGTTTTGTCAGGCCTGTATGAAGCTGAAAGATTAGTATAAGTTACTCGTAACCAATAGATTTTTTTTAGTACAGAATTTGCGTAGTGTTTGTATTTATGTATAGCCGTTTCTTTAAGGAAGGGTTTTAGAAAGATATCGTCAAATGGAAATTATTGTAAACTTTTTGGACAACCTTCGGCTTGAGGCTAAATTTGACGATTTTACGGTGACGACTGATCAACCTGTCCGGTATAAAGGTGATGGAACTGCGCCAAGTCCATTTGATTATTTCCTGGCATCTTCTGCTTTGTGTGCCGCTTATTTTATCAAACTTTATTGTGTTTCACGCGACATCCCCACAGATGATATCAGGGTTTCGCAAAATAATATTATCGATCCGGAAAACAGATACAATCAAACCTTTCAAATTCAGGTTGAACTACCGGACGGTATTTCTGAACGAGATCGGGCAGGAATTTTAAGGGCAGCTGATCGTTGCACAGTGAAAAAAGTTATTCAGGAAGGCCCGGAATTTAAAATTGATCCTGTGGAAAATCTGAATGATTCATCACTGTTACAATGCTATGTGGGCGATGGCCATACGGTTATTCCGGGCAAAGATCTTCCCCTGGAACAGACAATTGCCAATATGACGGCGATTTTATCTGATATTGGTATTAAAATTGAGGCTGCTTCCTGGCGTAATATTGTACCGAACGTCTGGTCACTTCATATCCGCGAAGCTGCGTCTCCGATGTGTTATACCAACGGGAAAGGTGCAACTAAAGAAAGTGCCCTGTGTTCTGCTTTAGGCGAATATATCGAGCGAATTAGCTGTAATTTCTTTTATAACGATTATTACTTTGGTGAAGAGATTGCTTATAGCGAATTTGTACATTACCCCAATGAAAAATGGTTCAAGGCCGGACCTGATGATGCCTTGCCCGAGGGGATGCTGGATGAATACTGCCTGCAACTCTATAATCCTGATCATGAATTAAGAGCATCTCATTTAATTGATACAAATTCAGGGCTTGTTGAACGTGGTATTTGTGCCCTGCCATTCACACGGAGTTCTGATCAGAAAACGGTCTATTTTCCATCAAACCTGATTGAAAATTTGTTTGTGAGCAACGGTATGAGTGCTGGCAACACTTTGTACGAAGCACAGGTGCAGTGTTTGTCTGAAATCTTTGAACGCGCAGTTAAGCGCGAAATTATTGAAGAAGAAATTGTTCTTCCCGATGTACCAAAAGACGTTCTTGAAAAATACCCTCATATTTTAGTTGGTATTGAGGAACTAGAAGATAAAGGTTTCCCTATCCTGGTTAAAGATGCCTCTCTGGGTGGCAAGTTTCCGGTTATGTGTGTGACCTTGATGAACCCGAAAACCGGGGGAGTCTTTGCTTCTTTTGGGGCGCATCCCAGTTTTGAAGTGGCATTGGAGCGTTCCCTTACAGAACTTATGCAAGGGCGTAGTTTTGAGGGGTTGAACGATGTCCCGCTTCCGACCTTCAGCAGTCATGCGGTAAAAGAGCCTGGTAACTTTGTCGAACATTTTATTGATTCTACGGGCGTTATTTCGTGGAAATTTTTTAGCTCTAAACAAGATTATGAGTTTTGTGAATGGGATTTTAGTGGCACGACAGAAGAAGAAAACGAATGTCTGATGAATATGCTCGATGATCTCGGTAAAGAAGTTTATATCGCGACCTATGATGATTTTGGGGCAACAGCTTGCAGGATATTGGTACCGGGTTATTCAGAAGTATATCCGGCAGAAGATCTGATTTGGGACAACACCAATAAAGCTTTGATCTTCAGAGAAGATATTTTAAATATTCATTCTTTGGCTGATGCAGAATTAGAGAATTTGCTTGAGCGTTTGGAAGAGTCTGAACTGGATCCCCATACAGTTATTTCAGGTTTGATTGGCATAGAGTTTGATGAAAATACAGTTTGGGGAAAGTTGGATATTCGTGAACTGAAAATACTGATTTCTTTAGCTCTGAAAGAATACGAAGAAGCAAAAGACGGCATTGGCGACCTCCTTAATTTTACTGAAAATACTGTGGAGCGGGTTTTATTTTATCGGGCACTGGATGCTGTTCTGGATATCACACTCAATGGTAAATTAAGTATTGATGACTTTCTCCCAAATCTCACCCGAATGTATGGCTCTGAAGTTATGGATAATGCTGTGGGGTCTGTAACAGGGGATGTCAAATTTTATGGATTGACAAAGACAAGTATGAAGCTTGAAGGATTAGAGAAGCATCTGAAACTGTTAGAAAGCTATAAAAAACTACACAAAGCACGAGAATTACAAAAATCATAGTTTGTCATGATCATATTTGATTGTGAGAATTTAAAAAGTATTGATGTTATTCCTGTTGATGTCGTTAGCGGGGGGAATTAATTTAAAAATACGAGTAAAAACAGAGAGTAAGCTTAACAGGTTTTTCAAGAATAATAATTCTCGACGGATTAAAAATGCATTATTATAGTGTGTACAACTAATTCGATAAAAATATTGAAATTTTCCCTTAGAAATAAGAATTATAAACCTGCTTAAGGGGAAGGGGGTATGGGGTGGTTGAAAGTTATACGGTAGTTATTCCCTGTTTTAATGAAGCAGAGAATATAGGCCCGCTTTTTGAGCGTTTGAAGGCACAACTATCAGAGGCCAGCATCCTGTTTGTCAATGATGGCAGTTCTGACAATAGTTTAGAGCTTATAAAAGAACTTGCCGAAAAAGATAAACGTGTATTTTATTTATCTCTTACCAAAAATTTTGGACTTGATGCTGCATTTGCCTGTGGATTTAAATATTGTGCCAGTGACTGGATTATCCAGATGGACGCAGATTTACAATCCCCTCCAGAGGAAATTCCTAAACTGATTTCCAAGGCCAATGAAGGGTACGATATTGTTTTTGCTAGACGATTGAATCGGCAAGATAGCTTCCTTAAAAAAGCGGGATCAAGGTTACAGCACTTTTTGGCCAGAACTGTTTTTCGTATAGATTTTCCCGTTGGTGCTTCAACATTTCGTATTGTCAGAAGAGATGTTGCCAAACGTGTTATATCTCGCCAGACTGCATATCCTTATTTTCTGGCTGAGTGTATGAGATTGGGGCTTAAACATAGTTTTATTGACTATGAACATGCCCCGCGTCATGCCGGTGTTTCAAAATTTACTTTTGGTAAGTCTTTACGGGCAACCATGAAGCTTTTTATCGGACATTCCACTGTTCCACTAGGATTTTTTGCCTTTTCCCTGATCATTTCTACTCCACTACTATTTGGGGCACCGGGTAATTTCACAATATCAATAATCCTTTTGTTGATGCTGACCGGTTTCTGGGTTCAAGCCGGCTATATTCGCCGATTGGTTCGGGAACAAATGTTCCACCGTGCGTTTCTGGTTCGGGAATCAAATCTGGAAGTTCAAGCTGAGGATCGTCTCTATGACAGCTAAGTCAACCATCCGGAAAGAAACCGGAAATGTTGCGGCTTCCCTTACGGGAAAAAGTATCGTTTTTTTAGGCGCATCAACTGATCAGGCATTTCCTTATCGGGAAGCACGTGCAATGGGGATGTATTCTATTGGTATTGATGCAAATGAAGCAGCTTATGCGATGTCACTGGCAGATGAAACCCATGTGATATCAATTCGCGATCATAATGCAATAGAAGCGTGTCTGGGAAATCGGAAGATTGACGGATTTTATAGTCAAGCCAGTGATACCGCCCGCTTGAGTGAGTATCATCTAACCCGCAGATATGGATGTAAAAAAACGGTTTCTATTGAATCTGTTAATGCATCCTCTGATAAGGCTTATTTTGCGGAAGTCTTGCGAAAGGCTGGTTTACCTACACCACGACAGGCTATTGGTTCGAACTTGAATGACATAGAGCAAGCGACAAGCGATTGGTCATTGCCTTTTGTGATTAAGCCGAATGATAGCTCTGGTAGTAAAGGGGTTGTAGTCCTTACATCTCGTGATGAATTGAAAACGTCTGTCGCCGATGCAATTTCCCACTCCCCAAGCAATACCGTGCTAGGGGAGGAATTAATTATAGGAACGCATTATTCTCTTGATACCTTTGTTCGGGATTATGAACCGGAATTTATGGCCGTATCTCAAAAGACCCTGACAGAATCGCCCTTAATGGTGCCTTTACATTATGTGATGCCTGCTGGCGTATCCAAGGATCTTCAAGACAGAATGAGAGACTGCGTCATTACAATATGCAGAGCCCTTAAGATTGAGGCTGGTCCCATTACCTGTGATGTTGTTGTCGACGAAAAAGAGGATATTTATTTTATTGAAATGGGGGCCAGGGCAGGTGGAAATGGCATAAGTCTTCTTATGGAGCAGGCATATGGTGTAACTTTCGTTATGTCAGGTGTTGCGTTGGCTGTTGGCGAAACCATTCCTGTACAGGCAAGTACAAGACGCTATGCAGGATTGTTAACTTTTGCCAGCTCACAAGCGGGGATATTTATGGGAATTAAGAATCTTCATGAAGTGGAAAAAGATCGCTTAATTGATCGCTACGAAGTTTTCTATAAGCCGGAAACCCCTGTTAAAAAGTTTAACAATGGCGCTGATAAGTTGGGGTATGTGATTGTGAGTGACGAGACAGAACAGGGATTGAAAGAGCGTTTGACCTATGTTCATGAGTTGCTGAAGATTACCCTTTCGATTGATGGCGTTGAACGGGATCTGGATTTGCTTTGATTTATAATGTTTGCTTGTAAATGAATGATGTTTAGTGGAAAGCGTGGATAATTTTAAAATAAAGTATCGAACCTATATGATTTTCTTGTTCAAGATTGTCATTGTCACGGTCCCGATCTATCTGCTGTTGCAAGAGGATAAATTTGACCTCGCATTGCAGCTAGGTTTACTTGATACACCGGGTATCTTTTTCACTCTATTTATTGTTTGGTTTTTTAGCTTTGTTCTGCTGGTTGCCTTGAGATGGGTAATGATTGCGCGGATACTGGGTTTGACTTTGCCTGTCAGGTTTGCACTTCATACTCATATGGCGGGTGTTTTTTTGAGCAGCTGGTTGCCTGGTAGTATTGGCGGGGATGTCTGGAAGGCATACAGGTTTGGTCAATTCAGAAAACTTTCATCTGAAAGAAGAGGGCCTGCATATCTGAGTGTCTTTCTGGATCGGGCAATGGGTTTATATGCTTTGATTGTCTGGGGAGCGGTTTGTATTCTTTGGAACTATGACGTCTGGGGGCAATCTGATTACAGTATCTTGGCTGATGCTCTTATCGTTCTTGCTGTTCTTTTGTCGCTGATGGGTTTGTTCATCTTTATTTTTCCCATCTCGTTACCAGTTTTTATAGTTAAAATTATTTCTGGCCTGAGACAAAAAACGAACTTTCTTGATGTGTTGTTTCAACATTTAAATAGCATCCGTGAAAATAAGACGAGTTTGATTTATAGCCTTTTGATTTCATTTGTACTACAGGCTGCGAATGTGTTCTTTCTGATGTTGATTGCACAGTATGTTACAGGCTTGCCGGTTTCATTTATTGCTGTTTCCGGTGTTTTTGCCATTAGTTTGATTGTTACTATTCTCTCTCTGGCACCTGGGGGGCTGGGGGTGGGCCATCTAATGTTCCTTGTGCTTTTTGAGACGCAAGGTGTTCCCAATGGTGCCGACATTTTTAATGTCTTTTTTATTGTGATTACCTTGTTTAGCGTAATTGGTATTTTTCCCTATTTTTGGCCAGATACTCCAAAGAAAGAAGCATATCTGGACAAGAATTTGAAAGGGTAAATTGCAACAAACAAGGCGAGTCCTAAATGAAACGCTATAAAGCCGTACGCTTCGTATTTGGAAGGGATATGCCCTAAGCGAACAATCATATGGGATGGCCAATCCCAATATTCAGGTATTGGCGACCATTTCCCGGCTTCATGAGGATTAATAACAAGATAAGCCAGGTCTTCCAGCCCAGATAACATCAGTATAAGCAGGCCAAATGCAACTCGTAAGCTATCTCCGGTTGAGCCTCCTCCCAATCGAAATGCCAGAGTAAAGGATAAGATAAGAAAGGGGACGATCACAAGGGTTTGGTAGTAGAGCTCTTCCCCTTGATTGTAAAACACGTCGAAAAACATACGAGGGACGTAAAGAAAGAAAAATACGCCAAAGCATAGAAATATCGCTAAAATATTAAGGCGTAGTCGTTTTACTATATCTGGGTCAAGTAAACTGACAGACAATGCAGCACAGACAAAAGGTCCTAATTTAAACAGAAAGACACCAAGGCTTTTAACTTCGTTATCAGCGGGCAGATACATAAGAGCATAACCACCCCAGAGAAGAGCAAGAATACCGAAACTGTAGCAGAACATCATCTGACGGGACCACATTATAGAACTCCCTGTTTACTTTCGAATTGTTGATCTGTTGAAAGGTGATCTCTTAAAAAATAATCCAATGTTCTACTCATTGTGTCTGACATTGATACTGTGGGGGACCAATCAAGAAGTCTTTGTGCATTTTGGATACTCGGGCGTCGTCGCTGGACATCTTCATAGCCATCACCGTAATAGATACGACTTTCGATTAGCTTGAAACCGGCAAATGCAGGGAAGTGACGGCGCAGAGGATGTTGTTCGAACTTGTCATAAAGCATCTCGGCTAATTCTTTAATACTGTATTCATTTTCAGGATTGCCAATATTGATAATTTCTCCGCTGCTAATTCGCTCTTTATTTTCAATTATTCTGAACAGACATTCAACACCATCCCTGACATCTGTGAAACACCGTTTTTGCTCACCACCATCTATCAACAGAATTGGGGTGCCTTCTACTAGATTCAGAATAAGTTGGGTTATTGCACGTGAATTCCCGATGCGAGCGGAATCAAGAGTATCCAATCTTGGACCCATCCAATTGAAGGGGCGGAACAAGGTGAAGTCTAGATTGTGCTTAATACCGTATGCCCATATAACCCGATCCAGAAGCTGTTTACTACAGGAATAGATCCAGCGTTGTTTGTTTATCGGTCCCAGAACAAGGTTGGAGTTATCTTCATCAAAAGAGCTGTCGTCACACATTCCATAAACTTCTGAGGTAGATGGAAAGATAACCCGTTTTTTGTATTTCACACAGGCACGAACGATCTTCAGGTTTTCCTCAAAATCCAGTTCAAAAACTTTTAGTGGGTTTCGGGTATATTCAATCGGTGTAGCAATGGCAACTAATGGCAGAACAATATCGCATTTTTTAACATGGTATTCGATCCATTCGGAATTAATTGCTATGTCACCCTCGTGATAATAGAAGTCCGGGTGATCCAAAAAGCGTTCAATGGCGTCAGAATTAATGTCCATACCGTGAACTTCATAGTTACCATCTGCAAGCAAGCGTCCGGATAATGCATTTCCGATAAAACCGTTTATACCGAGTATAAGTACCCTTTTTTTTCTGCGTTGGCTTGCTGGTGTGTCTGCAACCGTCTGTAATTGAGAATCTGTGCGCAGATTAAGTTGGCGAGATAATTGTTTCCCACCGACAGGTATTTTATCTTTTTCTTTGGCAAAGCGAATTTCAACAGCACCACTACCGCAGGCAATTGTTAAAGGGTTTGTGGCAAGAACAGTTCCTGGGGTGATACCTGTCGGAACGATGAATTGACTTTCCTGTGCTTTGAGTACCTGGATTTCTGTTTGGCGAAAATAGGTATATGGAAGATTATTAAGTGATGTGAGAGCACGTATGTGATCATTGACAGAACGTGCACTTTTTTGCCAGGGAATAGCGGCGGAAAATGACTTTATATGTGGGCGAATTTCTTCTACAGCACCGGGGGCAGAGTGGATGGGGGAAATGTTCCCTTCTATAAGTTGTGAAAGTATATCTCCCAGAAATCCTCTAACTTCATGAGTAAGCTTTTCAATAATAGCATCAAAATCATCATCAGGTCGATTTTCTATCTTGCATTGACCAAGGATTTCTCCAAAATATGGTTTGTATTCAACCCTTTGCAAAGAGACACCAATTTCATTTTCCCCAGATAAAATTGCCCAATGAATAGGTGACAGGCCTTTGTATTTAGGTAATAAAGAGGCATGTAGATTGAAAAAACCATCACGCGCGACTTTCACAAGTTTGTTTGATGGCAGGACCGGGAAATTAAGGGTAAACAGATAATCCGGTTTCATATCAGCAATTTGTGCGATCCAAAGCGGATGATTTATATCATCAGGCGCATAAACCGGAATATTATGTTCAGCGGCAATTTGGTGGAGTTTCCTTGTTCCGCTACTGTCTTCACTTTCACCTGCCAGGGTAAACAAAGCCTCGACTTGAAATTTGCTTTCCAACAGACTTTGAAGGCCAACACAACCTAGCTTCCCATCTGCGAATATTACGGACTTCATACTATCGATACCTTTTGCTTTAGAGTTTCTCTGATTGCGTTAATTACTCGATCTGTGTCCTGATCGGACATATCGGGAAACAGCGGTAAGGAGCATATTCGTTCTGAATTCCATTCTGTATTGCCAAGATGATTAAGGCCTGGAAATACCTTTCGATAATAGCGCTGTTTATGAATAGCTTTAAAATGAATCCCGGTTCCAATACCTTTGTTTTTTAAGGATTCCATAAAATCATCGCGGCATAGGCCCGTAATTTCAGGCATTATCCTAACGATGAACAAATGCCATGAATGCAGGCTTGTGTGAGGAGGCACGCCCAATGGTACAATTCCATCAATGTCGCGAAGGTGTTCCTGGTAAAGTGCCGCTATTCGGGCCCGTTGTTCGTTTATTTGTGATAGCCGACGCATTTGTCCCAAGCCTAAAACAGCATTAAGGTCTGGCATATTGTATTTGAATCCAGGTTCTTGTACTTCGGCTTGCGGTGAGCGTCCTTGTGATTTTCGGTCAAATGCATCAACGGCTAACCCGTGAAATTTAAGACGCCTTATTCGTTCTGCGAGGTTGTCATCATTGGTGCAGAAAATTCCACCTTCACCTGTTGTGATATTTTTGATCGGGTGTAGTGAAAAGATTGAAGTGCCTCTTTTACCTACATGCCTATTTTTATAATAGGTTCCCAGGGCATGGGCTGCATCTTCTATGACAGGAATATTATGGTGTTTACCCAGTTCCAGAATAGGGTCAAGATTTACTGAAGCTCCTGCAAAATGAACAGGTACAATCAACTTTGTCCGTTCTGTAATAAGAGGCTCTATCTGTTCTGCCGTTGTGGTTAATGTATCACGATCGACATCTACAAATACGGGTTTTGCACCAGATGTTACAATCATATTGGCTGTAGAAACCCAGGTCATTGAAGGTGTTATGACCTCATCACCTGTACCGATTTCCAGTGCTTGCACAGCAAGATGCATTCCAGCTGTTGCCGATGTTAGGGCAACAGCGTGTTTACATCCGACTGTGGTGCGGAAAATATCTTCTAGTTCTTGGCATTTCCTACCGGTTGTGATCCACCCGGACTGAAGAACCTCTGTAACGGCATCAATGTCTTCTTTAAGCAGGCAAGGTTTACTAAAGGGGAGAAACTCGTCTTGAGATTCACCCGCTTTCGCGTTCTGCATTTTATTTTAACCCCCAGTTGATATTTTGCACATTATTTGTGCTTATTAGTTGTTGTATATATAACATGATACCATTTTGAATAGAAGTGTTTTTTTGTTACATACAATCAAGGAGGGGGGGGTGGAGTATTAGATGTCAGGGGGGTATTAATTTGTTACTTTTCCAGATCCCATTTAATCTGGAATTCAATCTCTTCTTCACTGTCACCCCGTTCATGTTCAATATTATAAGTTGCTCGAACCGGGACGTAGATACGCTCACCTGCAATTTGGATTTCAAAACTCTTCTTTTGTTCCAGTGAATCAGCAAGGCGGCGTAGTTTTGCGATGAAATCCTCTATTGGATAAGTTTTCTCTATATCTCTTTCTGATTTCGTAGTCATGTATAAATCCTTTGTTTTTTTTTAATCGTTCTATAAGACAGATTCATTTAAGCATTGAAAGTGGAGAAAGTGTTTCCTGACAGCATTATAATGGAAAAGCTTTATGTGGCATAAGGATGTTTTATTTAATTTCTCTGGTAACGAACTGTCATTGAATATAAGCACTTAACTTGTTTATTAATTGCAAGATTTATCGTTACTCACTCTTATTTGAAAAAGAACCTTTTTGTGTGTAATAAATGGCAAAGAAAAGCCAAGCCTTCGTAATTTTATGTCTGGAAGATCAATGAGATGGTCGTGACTGATTTAATAACCAATCACGAAGGACTTGCACTTTCTTCGTATTGGCTTTTGTACTTGGTGAAATGAGATAATAGGCGCTTTCAGGTTTTGCGATATGAGGATGAGCAAGAACAAGCCGTTTGTCTTCTAGCTCACGTTCTATGAGGATAGTGGGTAATATTGCGATACCATGGCCTGAGATTGTTGCTTCAATGATCATTTCGAATTGCGAAAAATACAACGAGTTTTGCGGGTTTGGCCTTTTAATATTAGCACTTTGACACCAGATATCCCAACTTTGAGGGCGCGTTGTGTGTTGAAGAAATCGATGAGATAAAAGAGTGTTGTTTGAGGTATCCTGGTAATCTAGCAGTTTTGGGCTGATAACAACTGCGAGTTCTTCAGGCATTAGATAATCGTATCGACATCCGGGCCAGGGAGGATTTCCTTGAACAATACCTATGTCGATCATATTTTGATCGAACTGCTTGTTGTCTAGGTAGGTAATGGTATTTGTATTAATGTCTGAAAATTCAATAGAAAAATTCATTAAATGCTTAAGTAACCATCTCGAACCTAGAGTGGGGTAAGTACCAATATTTATACCTCCCCTCATGGTCTGGAATTCCGGCATTCTTATTGTTGCAATTTCCAGAGTTTCTAAAAGTGGTTGAACTTGTAGTAGATAGTGCTGTCCCGCTGAAGTAAGTCTTACACGTTGTCGAACACGTTCGAATAACCTTTGTTCAAGAAGTTCTTCCAAGAGGTTGATTTGTCGACTTACGGCACTTTGTGTCAAATTGATATCCTGTGCTGCTTGCGTGAAATTTTGGTGTCTGGCCGCTGCTTCAAAACATATAAGTGCCATGGTCGAAGGAATGGTTCGGCGCATTGTTAATGTTGCCCCTAAGCTTGTTGATATTCTTCTTCATAACATCTTCATTAAACATCATATAATGATCAGTTTTTTGCATCAACTAATGAAGAAAAGGCGTTGTACTCGGTTTTGTATATCGTGCGAGGTTATAGGTTAATTTACCCCATGGGATATTGATCATGATTATTGAAACTCTGACCTCACCAAATATACTGGAAAATGACCCAGATGTGATACAAATGAAAGCCTGGATGGCTGAAGATCGGATAACAGATTCTGTTGCACATTTTGTTCCCGGTCATGGTATTGAAAAACTTTCTCTTTGTTTTGATCTTAAAAAATTACGCAAGGCATTGGACGAGGTTTTAAAAGTTACTTCTTTTGAAGGTGACATGCAGGATCAGGGGTTTGCAGCCATTCCTTTGAACCGCCGTCCGGGTGAAGAAGTCGCAACGGCAAATGATTTATCCGGGCGGTATTGGCTTAGGGCAGATGATCGTTATGTTGAAGAGTCCCGGGAAGATCTTGTAGATGAAGGAGCTTTCTCAGAGTTCAATCCTCAGTTCAAGGGTACCTATTTCGAATATGTTCACAAGGAACTGACACGCCGTTTCCCCATAGGGAGAATGCGCATTCTTTCCAAGGGGCTGTATAATTGTAATTCATGGCACCGTGATCCGGAACCAAGATTGCATATTCCCCTGGTTACGAACCCGGGTGCGCTTTTTATTGTTAATCATCATGTTACGCACTTACCCGCTGATGGGTCCGTGTATTTTACTGATACACGTGGGTATCACACAGCATTAAATGGGGGCGAACATCACCGTGTCCATCTCGTGGCAGCATTGGCTTATTAAGGCCAAAATGAAAAGAGCCCGTTTTTGGTTCTTTTTTCGACGTGGTTCTAATAGCCATCCGTAAATTAAGATAGAAAGCGGTTCCAGAAACCATCTGGTCGCATTTCAGATTTGGATAGCAAAATATTGAAATGCTTCCGTAAATCGTTGTCTAACTCATCGGTGAAGATTTTTGGCCAATGATTGCCCAGAAGTTCCTTGGCTTGAACGATCGCTGTCTGCCGTAGGTCAAACTCACCGGATGCTTCCCAATCGTCTCTCGTCGCTCTGTCCATCAATTGCGGGTAAAGATATTCGGTGTTCATAAGATCAAGCGTCTGTTCATGCCCAAGGAAGTGATTGGGGCCTTCTGTACAAACATCATGTATGACATCTACTGAGAGAGTTTGGTCATTTACTTCGATACCACGTACCATACGCATAATGGCGCCGTTAATATCGTTATCTATTACGTATTGTTCATAAGCAACGGTCAAAAGGCTTTCGAGAAAACCGGCAGAATGATGTATATAATTAGAGCCAGCGAGTGCTGCGGCGAGGCCAGTCAAACTTTTTTCAGCGCCAGCCTGTGCATCCGGGATTTTTGAATCAGAGATACCGGATGAATTATAAATAGGAATACGCAGATGCTGCGATATCTGGGCACAGGCGGCATTCAATAGTGAAAACTCTCCTGAGCCACCTGTAAAAGCACCGGTACGTAAATCTGCCTGTGCCGGAACACAGCCCATAATCAAGGGGAAGCCCGGTTTTATCAGGTTGACATAGACAATACCGGAAAGCTGTTCCGCGAGTAATTGAACCAATGTTCCGGCAAGTGCCGCGGGGGATGTTGCTCCAGCCTGAGGGGCCGAGGATATGACAACGGGAATATCATGTTCAATAGCCTGATCAAGAACTTCTACCGTTTCCATTGCATAGCGTAGGGGGCTTACAGTCCAGCAAGCGGTAAACGAAATGATCGGCCGTTTATTGAAAGCTTCGGCGCTACCGGAAATCATGTTGGCCATGGCTCGTAAATCTTTAACCCGTTCGGGAAGGTAGGAATTTGCCATGACATGTTTATTGGTAGCGGCTAGGCAGGCATAAAACTGGTTTACATCAATGTCTTCATTTTCAAGGTCACGGCAGACCACAGGACGCATATAAAAATGGATATTATCAAGTTTATCCACGAGGCGACCAATATGGTAATTATCACTGGTAATAGTTTCCCGGACGTTACCGTTGAGGTCCAACATCTTCACGGCTTGTCCGCCAGTTCCCATGTATACACGAGCACTACCGAGATTTAAGTCATGTTCCGGTGTTCTCCCGGCCAATAAAACTTCGTGCGCCATAGAATTCATGGCTTTCTCAACAAGTTTTGGCGGAATAAATACACGATTGATATTACTATCAATCCGGCAACCTGCTTTTCGGAACGTTTCGCGACAGGGGCTTTCTGTGACCTCAATGCCAGTACGTTCCAGAACGACGAGTGCTGCTTCAAAAATACGATTAACTTCTTGATCAAGGAGAGGCTTATATCGACCTCCCATTGCTCCGGCTGGTGCAACGGATGTTTTATTATCTGACGTTTTTTGATTTTCACGGTTTCGGCGTCCGGGTCTTCTTGCCACCTTGCTCTCCTGCACATCTTTGTTGATCAACGTTAGTGCTGATTTATCTTGAGCCTATGTGAAGTAATGAGAGAAAAAATGCCTGAAGCGACATCTATTTGTCTTATCGCGTCAGGTCTTTGAAGGGTATTTTTCTATAAAGTATCGATTGTTTTTACGTTAGTACGTTCGTGCTCGGGCACTCTTTCTTCGCTTGGCGAACAACCAAATTGTTTTCGATAACTGCGTGAAAAGTGTGAAAAGGAAATAAAACCACAAGCGACTGCAATTTCAGAAACGGGCATTGCCGTCTGCCTAAGAAAATAGCTCGCACGTTCCAATCGGAGTTGAAGGTAAAATAAGGAGGGAGAACTCTGTAAATATTTCCCAAAGAGTCTTTCCAGCTGACGTACAGATACATTGGCTGTATCTGCAAGCTCTTGACGGGACATTGGTTCTTCAAGGTTGTCTTCCATCAAACGAATAACGTCGAGCAGTTTGGGGTTGTGGATGCCATAGCGTTCAACCCAATCGTTTCTTTGTGGTTCTTCTGGGGATCTGCCCGTTCCATGCAGGAATTGATCTGCTACGGCCGTTTTTGCACTGTTGCCAAATTTACTGCAAATCCATGATAGAGCCAGATCAAATGCTGCGGTACCACCAGCACAGCTAAAATGCCTTTCACTGACTTCATAGAGACGATCGGTAACTTCCAGAGTTGGAAAAAGTTCACGAAAACTATCCTGATTTTCCCAATGTAGAGTGCATTTTGTTCCTTCCAACAACCCCGCTTTAGCCAGAAAATAGGTGCCAGTTGATATTGCCCCCATTATCCTGCCTTTACGGGCTTCCTGTCTCAACCAACCGAGGATTGCATCATTGACATGGTGACCGACATCTATCCCGGTGCAGACACAAATAGCGTCACAACTCGTCAGCTGATCCATTGGATAATGAACATTGAGTGACGCACCATTACTGGCAAAAACCGGTGCACCATCCTGTGAAAGAAATACCCATTTGAAATATTCGTGTCCTACCAGTCTGTTCAAGGCGCGTAGGGGTTCTACCAGGCTGGAAAAACACATCATGGAAAAATCAGGAACAAGAAGAAACGCAATTGTCATTTTCTGCTCTTCATCTTCTTCAAAACGAATTTGATTATGATACTCTGTCATTCGTGCCCTATGGAATGAATTCTTTGATCCTGATCGTTTGTATAATTATTCAACAATATCATACTTCAATAATGTAATAGTGACGTAATAAAATGCGACAGCAAAGAAAAACTGACTTTATTCCAGATATATTTTAAGAGGCCGCTTGGGATCATATCTTGGTCGCTTTGAGGCATCAGCACATTATAAGTTCTATAAAATGTACAAGGTTATGATGTAAGAAGGCGGGTAGATGACAAACAAATTAATCCTTGCTGTGGCGCAGTTAACAGCGGGCTCGACTTCGTTTCAGGATGGTCTGTTGCGACATATCAAGTTTATCAATCAAGCAAGAGAACTTGGTACAGATATCCTTGTCTTTCCAGAGCTCTCACTTACAGGGTATTCTTTTAATCAGCCTATTCCGGAAATTGCTCTTCGGATTAATGATGATATTATTTCTCAAATTGCTGATAAGGCCATAGGTATAACAGTCACTTTCGGGTTCGTTGAAGAAGGGGATAGTGCGCTTTTCTATAACTCGGCAATGACGGTTCGGGATGGAAGAATCCTGAATGTGCACAGGAAGATTAATCTAGCAACTTATGGACTATTGGAAGAGGGAAAACATTTTACTGCAGGGGAAGAGGTAAACAGCTTTGTGCCTGTCGATGAAGAAGATCCCTGGTGTGCTGGCGCACTGATTTGCGCAGATCACTGGAATCCATTGCTTCTTAGTCTTTCCGCGCTTCGTGGTTCGAATATTCTTATAGCACCTATTGCCTCGGCTTCAGAGGCGGTAGGCGGAAATTTTTCTAATCCAAAAGGCTGGAAACAAAATATTGGGAATACAACACTTACCTTTGGCAGTTATATCCTGATGAGTAACTGGATCGGGCCCCAGAATGATGTGAGTTTTTGGGGGGGAAGTTCAATTGTCTCTCCCCAAGGTCTTGTTATTTCTCAAGCCGAAGAGGGAGAGTGTTTAATCTCTGCCGAAGCGGATTATGCGCAGGTGAAAAAAGCACGATATCTTTTACCAACATTACGAGATCTGAATCCACATCACTTTGTTCGTGAATTTAATCGCATCCTTAAACAATAAAACAACAGGGTGAAGTTCCATGTCTTCTCAAGGCGCAATCTTATCATTTATCCATGACACAACGTTTGATGATTTATCCTCTGATGTCGTTAAAATGGCTGAACGCTGCTGTCTTGATCTACTGGGTGTTGCTGTGGCTGGCAGGCAAACGGAACTTTCTCAGATCATTACTGAACATGCGGTTTCTCTTTTTGGAGCTGGTCAAGAGATTGCCCCCATTCCTTTTACGGGGCAAATCGCCAGTCCGGCTGGAAGTGCACTTGCCATGGGGATGACTATTGATGCCTTTGATGCGCACGATGGCCATCGTTTAACAAAAGGACATGCTGGAGCAGCCATTTTACCTGCCTTATTGGCTTTTGTTTATAGTCAGTCAGAAGCACAAAGTACGATAAGCGGCAAAGAGTTTATAACGACCTTGGTCATTGGGTATGAAGTCAGTTTGCGTGCTGGTATAGCATTACATTCCACGGCTTGTGATTATCATACATCAGGTGCGTGGAATGCTATTGGAGCAGCCGCTATGGGCGCGCGTCTGCTTAAGCTGAATAAAGAACAAACCCGGCATGCATTGGGAATTGCAGAATACCATGGTCCCAGAAGCCAGATGATGCGTTGTATTGATCATCCGACGATGCTTAAGGATGGTTCTGGATGGGGGGCAATGACAGGGGTAAGTGCAGCATATCTTGCCAGGTCAGGTTTTACCGGTGCTCCGGCCATTACCCTCGAACATGAAGATGTCATCTCTTATTGGGACGATCTTTATGAAAGGTGGGAGTTTTTGGCGCAATATTTCAAACCATATCCTGTTTGTCGATGGGCGCAACCAGCCATACAGGCTGTGTCAGATTTAATGGAACAGCAATTAATAAATCATCATGAAATTCAAGCGATAGAAATTCGAACATTTCATGAAGGTATTTGTCTTGGTGGGTACGCCCCGACAACAACAGAAGAAGCACAATATGCAATTGCATTTCCAGTTGCTGCATTAATTGTCCGTGGCACCTTAGGGGCAAATGAGGTGTCGCCAAACTCTTTGAGAGATCCTTTAATCTTGGCCTTAAGTGAAAAAATCTCTTTGAATGAAGGAGAAAAATATAATGCAAAATTTCCGGGCGAGCGTTGGGCCGATGTTACGATAACACTCAATAATGGTGAGGTTTTGAAGACACCTGCAACTTGCCCGAACGGTGATCCGGAAAATCCGTTAACAGATGATCATATCCTCCGTAAATTTCACAGTCTGTGCGAAGGATCGTTGCATCAAAGTACAATAGAGGGAATTGTAAAATCTGTTGGCGATTTGAAACGAGATGATGCTTCAATAACAGATTTATTGAATTTCTTAAAACATCCAATTTCACAAAATGGATGCCGTTATAAGTTAAAGAGACCTCAGCAAAACGATCCACACTGAGAAAAAACCGAAATAGTATTTGGCACGAATTAATTCACGCAAACATATCAAGATCAAAAAGAGAACAAATGGGAGCCAACGGGCAAAAATTATGCAAATTAACTCATAGTTTTATAATGAACGTAATCGCTATAGAGTTTTGCTGAGGTCTCTTATAAGAAGATTTCAAAAAATAAAGAGAACTCCAGAATGAGTTCTCTTTATTTGTCTATAATCAACTCCAGAGGAATCAACTCCAGAGGAATCAGCTCCAGGGGAAGGGGCTATTACTTACCGGATGCAATTTACCTTCTGCATAACGATTAAAGCGGAAAGGTTCCAAGAGTGCAGATTTCTCGCCCAAGACTTCTTGAGCGATCAGGGCTCCGACGCCGATCATCTTATAACCGTGATTTGAGTCAGCAATAATTGTCACATTCTCTCTGAAATGATCAAAGACGGGGAAGCTGTCCGGTGTAAAGCAACCGAGGCCACCTGAAGGTTCATTTCTATATTTGATGATTTGTCCTTCGAAACGTTTCTGACAAAAGGCGAGGGCAGACGTCCACATATGAGCAAAGTGATCGTTGACAATGAACTCTGGTGATTTTGGCCCATAGGGGTCAATATTCACGTCGTCGGCGGCTTTATCTATCTTGTAGGGCATAGCGCCACCTTGCACGCCGTTGAAATGGAAATCAGGCTTATAGTAAATCCCCCACATTTCATCGGTAATCAGAGAGCCATCGACGTCGGAATAGAGAGGTTCATCCGTATCTACATGAATAACAGGGGGCATATTGCCGTTGTTATCCATTAAGAAACCGGGTTCTACATCAAGAACACCTTCTTCTAATGCCCAGTATCGCCACATGGGAATGTCGGGGTGGATTTGACCGTCTCTACCCTTTATATCGACAGACTTGGGAAGTTCAAGCATGTCCCAGATGGTTTTTACCCAAGGGCCAACACCTACAATGACATGATCACATTCAATGTTACCTTTGTTGGTTTCAACGGCTGTGACAGCGGAAGATCCATTAGCAAAGCTAAAACCTTTGACCTCAACGCCTGATAAAATACGAACGCCGTTATCTTCGGCTTTTTTAGCCAATCCATAGATCGCTTTGGTATTGTTTGCATATCCTCCGCGCTTTTCGTGAAGGATGTTTGTGATGCCTTTTGCCTGCCAATCATTGAAAATATTTTTCATATAAGACATGCACTTATCACTGCCTTCTATGAAATCAGATGAATAACCGATCTCTGTTTGCTGGCGATGAATATTAGCACAATCTTCATGCATTGAATCTGGGCTTATTTGTAAATAGCCGACGGGGTTATAACTGAAAGATTCCTGATCATTTTCCCAAACATCGACAGAATGCGCCATCAATTCGCGCATGGCGGGCTGAAAATAATTATTCCTAACAACGCCACATGCAATACCACTGGCGCCGGATGCAATGCCTTCTTTATCTATAACGAGGATGTCTTTCCCGTTACCTTGCCCTTTTGCTTCCAGCTTTTCGGCCAGATGCCATGCCGTTGACAACCCATGAATGCCAGCTCCGATAATGATGTATTTTGCCTTTGTTGGAAAAGCCATTGATCCCAGACCTTTGTTAGAGAGCGCTTATATAAAATTCTCTCTCAGTTTAGGGAGAATAGGTAATCAGAAAACAACATTTAAGACGTTTATAAGCACAATTTGGTCAATGAAATTCAGAAAAATCTAAAATATTCGATACTCCCGCGGAGACATCCTCCATATTTTCTGGAAATGTTTTGCCAAGTGAGATGATGATGAAAATCCACACGCAACTGCAATTTCACTGATCGAAAGGGTGGTTTGCCGTAAAAGGTAAGCTGCGCGCCTTACTCGAAGGCCTATATAAAATTTGCTGGGGCTTTCTCCCACATATTGCTGGAAAATACGATTCATTTGTCGGGCCGTAATGCCAACAAGTTTAGCAAGCTCTGGTAAGGATAAGGGATCTTCAAGGTTTTGTTCCATATGTTGGATTACACCACTTAGTCGCGGGCTTGAAGCTGCGAATTTGAAGGACGGATTAAGGCGCTGAGGGCTTACCTGTGGCCGGATATCGCTATGAACAAAATTTTCGGCAATTTCCAAACTTAAGTGGCGACCATAGTCCCGTTCAACAAGTTGAAGAAACAAATCAAAAGCTGCATTTCCACCTGCACAGGAAAAACGGTCTCTATCGATCTCATAAATTTGGCGTGTAATATCTAGATCCGGGTTTTGCTCGACATAGCCATCATAACACTGCCAGTGGATTGTTGATTTATATCCGTTAAACAACCCGGCACGAGCTGCGAGATAAGAGCCATCGGATATAGCGCCGGATAACTTTGCGTGCCTTGCGTGCTCTCTAACAAAAGAAAGTGTTTTGTTATCCCTAAGGCTGTCTGAGCCATCCCCACCGCAAATCACGAGATGTGTTACATCAGTTATTGGCCTATCAAGTGTTTTTGTTGGTAGGGCCAGCCCCCCTGATGACGGATATAACCCGCCATCAGCAGAGACGAGTTGCCATGAATATATTTCTGATCTGGATAGTCTGTTGGCTGCGCGCAGAACCTCTACGGCTGAACTGAGGGCAAGCAAGGAATAATTTGGAAGCAACAAGAATACAAATGAACCTTTGTCAGGTAATAATCCTCTATCGCCCTCAGTACGGCTCTCACTTTTCTGAAACGCGTTAGGCTGCCGTATGGTCTTTTTCCCTTTTGTCAAAACTGATGACTGGTTCCATGCGTTCGAGAATATCATTAGCGAGATGACATTTTATTTGATGTCCGTCGCTCAGATTTTTGATTTCGGGCACTTCTTTGGCGCAGAGATCGCCCGGAACTTCGGAAACATGTGGGCACCGGGTATGGAATGGGCAGCCAGAAGGCGGCCTCATCGCCGAAGGAATGTCTCCATCAAGTACGATGTGTTTTTTCTCAACTGATGTATCCGCAATCGGAATAGCCGAGAGAAGGGCTTCGGTATAGGGATGATAAGGCGGCGCAAAGATTTGATCTGTCGTTCCTTGTTCGACGATATGACCCAGATACATAACGATCACACGGTCTGCTATGTATCGCACAACAGAGAGATCATGCGAAATAAATAACATCGTTGTTTTTGCTTCTCGTTGGATATCCATAAGAAGTTCTGTAACAGCAGCTTGAACAGAAACATCCAGTGCAGAGACAGGCTCATCTGCAACAACTATTTTGGGATGCCCGGCAAAACAGCGTGCAACGCCGATACGCTGTTTTTGCCCGCCGGAAAGTTGTCGCGGCATACGCGACGCAAATGCTCTGGGTAGCTTGACCAGATCAAGTAGCTCGAGCATACGGCTTTCGCGTTCTTTCTGATTGGCGCCGATGTTAAATTTTTCAAGGGTCCGGATAATTTGTGATCCGATTGAATGGCTTGGGTTCAGGGTATCGAACGGGTTTTGGAAAACCATTTGAAGGGAAGCAATGGTTTCTGGCGTACGATTATCAACTTCAACTGCTTCTATATTCAGGCCATCAATCGTGACGGTTCCGTCTGTCGCTGTTTCCAGCCCTAATAGAACTTTCGCAAGAGTTGATTTACCACAACCTGATTCTCCAACGATGGCTGTTGTTTCGGACTCTCTAGCTGTAAAAGACAAGGTTTCGTTGGCTTTGACTGTACGTGTATCAGATCCACCGAATATAGCATTTGCGGCTACATGGTAGTATTTTTTCAGGTTCTCAACTTTAAGGACTTCACGGCCGGGTTGAATCGCTTCATGTTGTTGTGAGTTTTCCGGTAATGCTTTCCAGTCGATTTCCTCAAACCGTAAACAGCGGCTTGTATGCCCTTCTTCATTGGCCACGGGCATCATATTTATGTGGCCCGCATTACATACCTCTTCGACATAGTGATGGCAGCGAGGCCCGAAATTACAGCCGTGCGGACGTTGATTCGGTAGTGGTAATTGCCCGGGAATAGCCACAAGAGGGTGGGTGTTTTTATCTGCACCAGGCAGAGGAATTGATCGGAAAAGTCCTTGGGTATAGGGGTGCTGCATACGATCAAAGACATCGTTTACGGTGCCGCTTTCGACGGCCTCACCTGAATACATAATTGTGATGCGGTCACAAGTCTCCAAAATCAGTCCCAGATTATGAGATATAAAGAGAATGGAGGTTCCAAACCGTTTTCCCAGATCTTTAACCAAATCAATGATACCTGCTTCTACGGTGACATCCAAAGCTGTTGTTGGTTCATCAAGAAGAAGTAACTTTGGTTTTGAAAGCAAGGCCATTGCAATGACAATACGTTGTTGTTGCCCACCAGATAACTGATGCGGGTAAGAGCGCATCATGCGTTCCGGATCAGGTAGTTTGACAGCTTCCAGCATTTCCAATGATCGTGCGTAGGCAGCATCCTTTGAAACCTTTTCATGAATAATCGGAACTTCCATAAGCTGTTTTCCGATTTTCATGGCGGGGTTAAGGCTGGCCATTGGCTCTTGATAAACCATCGAGATCTTTGATCCACGAATGTCTTGCAATTCAGCCTCGGACATTTCACCCATGTCCTTGCCCATGAATTTAATCGTACCTTCAGTAATCTTACCGATATTGGAAAGATCCCGCATGATCCCCAAGGCGACAGTAGATTTTCCACAGCCTGATTCACCCACCAGTCCCATGGCTTCGCCGGGCATTACCTTGCAAGAGAAATCCATAACCGCTGGAATTTCACCCGTACGGACAAAGAAGGATATAGAAAGGTTCTTAATTTCAAGAATTGGTGTGTCTTCAGTCATTGTCATCTCCCTTAATCCTTCCTTTAGTCTTTCAGGGACTCTTCACGGAGTGAATCAGCCAATAGGTTCAAGCCAAGAACAAACGACATCAGAGCCGCAGCAGGAAAGAGTGCAGGGTGTACATAAAGGCGAAGCAGGCGCGAGCCTTCTTTAATCGCTGTGCCCCAATCGGGACTCTCAGGCGCCATACCCAATCCGAAATAGCCTAGGGTGCCGAGGAGAATGGTCGTGTAACCAATACGTAAACAGGCATCAACAATCAAAGGCCCTCTGGCATTGGGGAGGATTTCCCAAAGCATTATATACCATGGTGTTTCACCCCTTGTTTGTGCCGCTGCGATATAGTCTCGGGTTTTGATATCCATGACCAAACCACGAACTATTCGGAATACAGCCGGACTGGTTGCGAAGACCACAGCGACAAAAATATTAAGCTCGTTCGGATCAATGGAAATGATGCCAAGTGGATCAGCATTAAAAACAAGTCCGGCATAGATCCAGCCACCGAGGATCAGGGTGATCGCCAACTGTATCCATAAAACTTCGGTTCTTTTTTTGTACCGTGAATAGAACAGGGCCACAAAAAAGACGATGGGAAAAAGAAAGAACAACCCTGCCATAGCGTAAGGAATTGGTGTCTCTGTAATTCCCGGTGTAACCAAAAGATAGAAGAGCAATATAACAGGGAAAGCCAGAACCAGATTTGCAAGAAATGACAGAACCGTATCTGTCTTTCCGCCGTAATATCCCGCAGGTAGTCCGAGGGAAATGCCAACCATCAAAGCAAAAATTGTTGCGGCAGGGGCGATAATTAAAACAATCTGGCTGCCATAAACAACACGACTGAATACATCTCGTGCAAGCTTGTCTCCGCCAAACAGAAAGGCTTCCCCACTTCCCGGTTCTATCGCACCGGGGAGTTTGTTTTTCATGACCACAATTTGTTCAAGCGGATCAAAGGGGGCAATGATATTCGCAAAGATCGCCGTGAAAATCCAAAACGCGACGATGAGAACGCCGACGATACCAACCCCACTGTCAAATAACCTGCCGTATAGACCGAGTTGATTTTGAAAGGCAAAACTTGCAGCGACCAATATGATAAGCGCAAGCCATGTTGGCCATAACTGGATGAGTGTTGTCGTAATAATGTCGAATGTTGATAAGAATTCCATGTCAGCCCCCTTATTTCACACGAATTCGAGGGTTGAGATAGGCGTAGCCTACATCTGATATGAGCTGGGTAACCAGCACGACAACCACAGAAACAAGTGAACAGGCCAACAAGAGATCGATATCGTTATTACCGGCCGCTTGAACGAGAGTAAAACCAAAACCCTGATACCTGAACATGATCTCAACAATCACAACACCAGTCAGCAGCCATGGAAATTGAAGCATGATAACGGTAAAGGGTGCGATAAGTGCATTGCGCAGGGCGTGTTTGATGATGACGGCGTAAAAGCCCATACCTTTGAGGCGAGCAGTCCGGATATACTGTGCCGTCATAACCTCTACCATAGAGGCACGTGTCATGCGGGCGATATAACCCATGCCGTAAATGGCCATCGTCATTACGGGAAGGGCAAAGTTGTAAAAAGTAATGCCTTTGGAAGTTGCTGTTGCGGCGGAGCCGTTTAACCACCCAAGCCAGGAAGCAAAAATTACAGTGAAAAATATGCCTGACACGTATTCAGGTGTTGCCGTGGATGTAATGGACACAATGGACAAGCTACGGTCCGTGCGCGAACCTTCGCGCATACCGGCAAGAATACCTATCAGCAAAGCAGAAGGGATCATGACAGCCATGACCCAAAACATTAACCAACCTGTTGATTGCAGGGCAGGGACCAGTTTATCTGCGACTTTTTTCTTAAATTTGGTTGAGCACCCAAAATCGCCTTGGAAAACTCCGGAAAAGGTAGGAACTGTCGGGTCGTCACAATACTTAAAACGTGAGACGGCTTCGCCTGTTTTTTGATCAATATTAGGTTGTCTGGGCCAGAGCCCTAGCCAAGATCCATAACGTTCAAGAAAGGGATCTCTGTAACCGTTATTAACCAGCCAGGATTCAATCTCAACATCTGTTGCTCTCATATTTGTTTGCGAAATAGAAAGCTTTCGAAGGTTTGGATCCAGATTGACCAGTGAAAAAACAACAATCGTCAAGCATAACATGGTCAAAGCCATGACGCCCAAGCGTTTTAAGAAAAATGTGAACATATTGGCCCCGTTGGTCTGACGCTAAATCCCAGTGTTTTTGGGTAAATCACAGGAGTTTCGGTCATGAAACTCCTGTGATTGTTCCAACAAAACAACTAGGCGTCGTCGAGCCAAACCTTTTCGAAATGAAATTCGAAAAGCGGGTGCATACCGTGATTACGAACGTTATGTGTTGAATGGTTAAACAGGTAACGCCAGTATGGCTGAATGATATGTCCGGAATCTTGTAGAATTTGTTCCAGATCTTTCATGATTTCCCGACGTTTATCAGCATCTGCGATTGCAAGAGCCTGTTTCATCTTTGCATCAAAATCAGGGTTGCTGTGCGCAGTTTCATTCCAGGCTTCACCTGATCTGTAAGCAAGTGCTAAAATTTGTACACCCAGAGGGCGCATATTCCAGTTGGTGATAGAGAAAGGATACTTGGTCCAGTCGTTCCAGAAAGTTGATCCCGGCAAGACAGTACGTTTTACTTTGAATCCTGCTTCACGAATTTGAGCCGCAACTGCATCGGCAGTATTTTTGCGGTAATCATCATCAATTGAGATGAGTTCGTGCTCGTATTCACTCTGACCAGCTTCTGCCATTAACTTCTGAGCGCCTTCAATATCCCGTTCTTGTTTTGGAAGTTCATAATATTCAGGATGAAGAGGCGCCACATGGTGGTTTTCGGCAACAGTACCTGCGCCGCCATATCCAAGTTGAAGAACCGTCTCGTTATCCACAGCCATCTGCAAGGCTTTACGAACACGCTGATCATCATATGGTTTGTGGGTTGCATTGGTTCTAAGAACAACAGTTGCTGATGTGACAACTTCTGATCTGGTTAGGCCAAGGCTATCCATAATTTCGATAAAGTCAGCGGTTGTTTGGTAGTTTGTATGGATTTCACCAGATTCAAACGCAGCAACTTCGGCAGAAGGATCCGTTCCGTAATCAATAAACTCGACACCATCCAGATAAACGTCGCCGTCCCACCATTTGCCATTCGTGCGGCGTTTAACGGACGCAGAAGTGCCAACTTCGTATGATTCCAGTTCAAACGGGCCTGTACCAATTGGATTAGATGGTAGATCGCTACCCATTTTTTCGTAATCACGGTGTACGATAAGGGCCGGATAATCGCTCATTCCCGGAATGATAGTGATGTCGGATTTAGGCAAGTTTAATCGTACGGTGTGGTCATCTACCTTTTCAATCGCGCCTTCGATGGCTTTGCCTGTTTTTTCGTCGATAAGGGTCGCCATTCGACCAGCCATAGAGTTACCTTCTACAGCCTTGTCACACCAGCGCGTCATATTAAATATCACATCGTCGGCATTGAAATCATCACCATTATTCCACTTAACACCCTTACGGACTTTCAGGTTATATACAGTCGCATCATCGTTGATTTCCCAGCCTTCAAGAAGACGCCCTTCGAAAGTAAAGTCGCGGTTATAACGGACAAGCGGTTCTAAGAATTGGCGCGCGAGGTTACCCATTTCAGACCAGTCAAATGTGCGCGGGTCTTTGAGCTCACGTACACTGGTTGATACTTTCAGGATACCACCTTTTTTACCTTCAGCAGCAATTGCCTTGGATGGTGCGACCATACCAAGCATACCGTACGCGGTAGCAGCCGTTGCGCCAAAAACGCTGGCAATAGCAAGGAACTCTCGGCGGTCCATAGTGCCGGATTTTGCTTCTTCGGCCATTTTGACTGTATGAGATGGCATTGGCTTGCCATTACGTCTAAAGAATTTCATTTAATAGTGCCTCCCGGTTGCGTATTTTTATCTGTTTGTTTTTGTTGTTATTTTCTTAAGTGTTTATTGTATCGTTTTTTTTGTCAAACCGTTGCGATCAAAAAACATATAAATCATCGTGTTTTTGTGCATAAACATCAATAGTGCGAATTTATGATGATCAGCTACAATATGCACGCCAATTACATCCAAGCAGGCATGGAGCGTTTTATTGTTATTCTGCTCATTGTTATTGCTGCATTAGATTGTTGTTTTTTGAACGCTTTTATCTCCCTACTATTTTTCTTAACCGTATGGCACTCAAGGTCGTGACTTTGAGCGACATTTTGTTGCTTGATAGCGACTCTAGCAAGTGTCGCTATTTGAATAAAGGGATAACGTTATTTTATTTCGTTAATAAATTTTTTAATTTGCTCTTCCGCTTTGTCGGGTCCAATTGTAGCTAGGCGAATTAATCTATCGAAGTGTTGAGTCAGCGCTTTGATGTGATCCACAGAGTTTACCAGCAGATACATATTTCCCAGATAAACTGCCGCGCGCAAAGGCCCGAAGAGAGTGTAGGGGGCGGAATAAACCGCTTGTTGATCAAAGAAAAACAAGCGGAAAGTTGGGTAAAATTCGCCAACAAGTTTCAACATGTGTTCCAATTGTTTTCTTCGCACATCTATTGACAGTTCATTCCACACACCTTCCCCTTTCGCGAATAACTCCAGGGTTTGTAAAGGCATACAGACTTCCATATCTGTGTCTGGCTTCGCAGTTTTAATAAGGTGTTGCTTTGCTTGTTGATCCTGGGCCTTACGAATAAAAAGATGATTATACTTAAATTCAAATTTGCTGACTTCGTCGATCCTCATGGTATCTGGTAGTGTATTGGGGACGTACCTGATTTTGTAACCAATGGCTTCCCTGTGCCATTCTTCCAGCTTACGCGTTGCTTCTTCTTCATTCATTTGCATGATTTCGATGGACGGGACGATATCGTCACTGTGTCCATCATTTGCAATCAAGCCCATAAGCCAGTCTAAAGAAACCCCACAGGCTCTTGAAATCGCACACAAAGTCTCTGCTCTTGGAAGCCTGGTTGAATCTGGCGCCAGAAACTGGCTCAAGGCGGAACGGTCTATACCAATTGATTTGGAGAACTGACTTAGATTGTTGCCGCTCTGCGAAATTAGTAGTGCCATTCGTTCACGAAAAATATGGGCTACATCCCGTTTGTCAGAACTATTTAAATTAGATTGTTGTGAGTTCACATCATTATCCATTTTTAGTTACAAAATGAACGATTATCATCTAATTATTATTATAATGGTTGAATTGTATTATTGTCGATAGTCTTTTTCTGCCGCATCGTTATTAAGTTAAATAACGGAGGTTTTGAAGTGTGGCTACGTGACAGTGCTGAGTGGCGGACAGTATTACTAATTATATGTTGCTATTTTTTTTGGGGATTAATGCTTCTCAATCCTTTTGGTGTACCGTTAAGTATACAAATACTTATCATTATTCCTCTGATTACTTTGCATTCCTCTCTCCAGCATGAATGTATTCATGGTCATCCCTTTGTGTCAGAAAAGTTAAACGATGCAATCGTTATAATGCCGATTGGGCTTTTGGTTCCTTATCTCCGGTTTAAAGAAACCCATATCAAGCACCATCAAAATGCTAGTATAAGCGACCCTTACGAAGATCCCGAAAGTGGCTATCAGGAATTGGAAATCTGGGAAAAGCGTCCTGAGTGGGTAAAAACGATTTTCAATTTTAATAACTCATTGTTTGGCCGGATGCTTATTGGGCCAACCCTAAGTGTTATTGGTTTCGCCTTATACGAGTATAAGAATGGTGAGCAGAAGACCATTTTAATTTGGTTGATGCATTTTGTGATGTCTGGATTGGTTATCACCTTTATTTATGTTGTAAGCGATATGCCTGTCTGGGCTTATCTTATCTGCGGCTATTTTGCCTATTCTCTGTTGATGGTTCGTACGTTTTTAGAACACCAGGCTCATGAGTCTATGCGGGCCAGAACAGTTATTGTTGAAGATAAAGGTTTTTTCAGCTTTCTGTTTTTGAACAACAACTTGCATGTTGTTCATCATGCTTATCCAACTGTTGCCTGGTATAAATTACCAGATATTTTTCAAAAAAATCGACAGCGCTTTTTGGAAATGAACAAAGGTTACAGCTTCAAAAACTACGCCGAAATATTTAAGCTTTTTACCTTTTCACAAAAAGAACCTGTGGCATATCCTTTCACACCAAAAAGGCCAAATGCTGGAAAAGCGAAATCAGCTTCTAAAACAGTAAACGCAAATCAAGGTTGATGAGATGAGTGAAGCCATTGTCTCTCTTCCCATGTATGACTGGCCAGAAGTTCAAATTTATAATGATCGATTTTTTAAAGAGCTTCGTACAAGCCTTGCTGATCAAGGATTTATTGCTCCCACAGCTCTGAATAGGACAATTGCGACTATGGATCAGTGGTTAGGTGATAATTTGCTTCTATCCCAAACCTGTGGTTTGCCTTTTAAAACGGTACTGAAAGACAAGGTGTCTTTAGTGGGAACACCTGCTTATGGCATAAACTGCGGGGCAGGTTCTTATTTTAGCGTCATTGTTGTTCATCAAGATACGTCGATAGATACATTGGATGACTTAAAAGGGTTGACCTTTACCTATAATGATAAAAGATCTCAATCTGGTTATGCGGCCCTTTTATTTACTTTAAGCCACATCGGAAATACCAAGGATTTTCGATCTTCTTTCGAAAGTGGTAGTCATCGGGCATCTATTCAGACCGTGGCAGCAGGCCGTGCAGACTTTGCATCGATTGATGCGCTCAGTTGGGAACTGGCTTTGCGTCATGAACCCGCGGCACAAAAACTAAAAGTTATAGCCACAAGCGAACCAACGCCAACGCTCCCTTTTATCACGGCACGACGTTCTCGAAAAGAGATTGATCAACTTCATATGGCTGTTGTTGATGCAATGGTTTCCCTTGATGAAGAGACACGTGAAGCCCTGTTACTTATAGGTTTTTCCCCTTTAAAAGAGCGTGATTATGACGTGATAGAAACGCGATTGAATATTGTGAAACGTACCTTTGGTATGAGTTGTGAAATTTAAGAATGATTACGTTTGTTTTGTTTTAGGTGTTTTGTACTGTATTGGGAGACGCGATCATGATGCAAAGATCTGGGCGTAAAAGGAATAAAAGGCCGCATATTGCTGCATTTGCGTTTCAGCAGTTACCTTGGTCCAAGGTTCGGACACCTTATCAACCTGTTGAGATACTCGATGAAGGTCAAATCGATGCTATTTGTGATACGGCTTACCGTATTCTCGAAGAAGTTGGTATTGATATTCTGCATAAAGAAGCAAAAGACATTTTTCATAAAGTCGGCGCAAAGATAGAGGTTGGAAGTGACCGGGTTTTTATGGACCGGGGGTTGATCAAAGAGGCCATGTCAAATGCTCCATCGGATGTGGTTTTACACGCCCGTAATCCGGTACATAATTTAAGCTTGTCACCTGGGAACATCTCTTTTGGGTCTGTAGCATCGGCGCCAAATGTTAGCGACATAGAACGTGGTCGACGTCCCGGAAATCAGGAAGATTATCGTAACCTTTTAAAGCTGTGCCAGTCGTTGAATATTGTACATTTTATTGCAGGGTATCCGGTAGAGCCAGTTGATATCCTGCCACGCATACGGCACCTCGAATGTATTGCGGATATGGCTTTGCTTACGGACAAGGTTTACCACGCCTACGCGTTGGGGAAAGAACGTATTACTGATGCTTTGGAAATTACCCGTATAGCGCATGAGTGTGAAAACTGGGACGACTTCAAGGAAAAAACCCGATTATTCACGATTATCAACACATCTTCGCCCCTTCGTTTGGACGGGGTGATGATTGATGGTGCTATGGAAATGGCACGTCACAACCAGCTATGTGTCATTACACCCTTTACCCTCTCAGGTGCCATGGCACCGATTACCATTGCAGGGGCTTTGGCTCAACAACATGCTGAAGCACTTGCCGGGATGACATTGTTACAGTTGGTTGCCCCGGGATGCCCCGTTGCTTATGGGGGCTTTACTTCTAATGTTGACATGAAAAGTGGATCGCCTGCTTTTGGAACGCCTGAGAATGCACAAGCGGCAATGATTGGTGGGCAACTGGCCCGGCGGATTGGTGTCCCTTATCGTTCATCTAATGCCAATGCATCGAATTGTGTCGATGCACAGGCAACTTACGAAAGTCAGATGTCTATATGGTCTGCGGTTATGGGACAGGCCAATATGCTGATGCATGGTGCAGGATGGATTGAAGGCGGGTTATGTGCCTCTTTCGAGAAGGTAATCATCGATGCCGAGATGTTGCAAATGATGACAAAGTTTCTGCAACCACCTGAAATAACAGAAAGTAGCTTAGGGTTAGATGCTGTTAAGGATGTCGGTCCAGGCGGGCATTTCTTTGGTACGCCACATACACTCGAGCGTTATGAAACAGCGTTTTATTCTCCGATTTTGTCTGATTGGAATAATTTCGAAAACTGGGAAGAAAATGGATCAAAGACAACAACAGAGCGGGCGCATTCAATTTATAAAAACATTATCAATGACTACCAGCAACCAGATCTCGATATCAGTAGACAGGATGAAATAGCTGATTTTGTGGCACGCAGAACCTCTGAGGGGGGTGTGTCAGGGGATTTCTAGTTTGAAAAATTATGTCAGATAAAAGCAAAAAAAATCAATAACCAAGAACGGATTCCATGAATCTGGAACAAAACCCAGACATCAGGAAACAACAGGGACGAAGAGAAGAATGAGTAAATCATACGACGCAATCATCATTGGTGCAGGGGTCATCGGGGCCTGTACAGCTTTTGAAATGGCCAAGAAAGGGTGGAAAACTCTATCCATCGATAAGTTGCCTGAATCTGGATATGGCTCGACATCAGGTTCCTGCGCGATTATTCGAACTTACTATTCTGCTTTGGAAACCTGTGCGCTTGCTTATGAAGGCTGGCATTACTGGAAAAATTGGGACGAATACATAGGCGTTCAAGATGATCATGGCATGATTGAATATAAAGAAACCGGATGCCTCGTTATTAAAACACCTCACAATCATTCGCTCAGTAAGGTCTGCGCAACAATGGATGAAATTGGGTGCCCCTATCAAGATATTCAGACATCTGAGATTAAAAAATATTTACCGATAGCTGATACACAACAATTTGAGCCTGCTCGCCGCCCGGAAGATCCTGAATTTGGATTGCCGACGGGACCAGCTGTCGAAGGTGCTGTTTTCTTCCCGCGTGGCGGTTATGTGAATGATCCCAAATTGTCGGCCCATAATGCTCAACGCGCTGCTGAAGCCAATGGGGCAGAGTTTTTGTTTAAAACAGAAGTCAGTGAGATCCTGAAACAAAATGGACGGGTAAGTGGCGTTAAATTAGCTGATGGGACTGAGATTAACGCGCCTGTTGTGATTAATGTTGCCGGTCCGCATTCATCCAAAGTCAATGAAATGGCGGGCGTATGTGGGGATATGAAAATGAGCACGCGAGCTCTTCGTCATGAGGTTGCTCATGTACCGTCGCCGGCAGGATTTGATTTTGAAAAAGAGGGAATGGTTTATTCTGATAGTGATATCCATACCTACTGTCGCCCCGAGACAGGAAACAATATTCTGATTGGATCTGAAGATCCTGCCTGTGATGAAAAAGAATGGGTGGATGATCCCGATAATTACGATGAAAATTTTTCCGAGCAGTGGAAAGTTCTTGTGATGCGCATGGCGCAACGTTTCCCTGAACTTGGCATTCCCTCTAAAACCAAGGGTGTTGTTGCCCTTTATGATGTGACGGAAGACTGGATGCCGATATACGATAAAAGCTGTTTGCCCGGTTTTTATATGGCTGTGGGTACTAGTGGAAACCAGTACAAGAACGCGCCTGTCGCCGGGAAGATGATGATGGCAATTGTAGAGGCATGTGAGAACGGCCATGACCATGATGCTATACCATTGCAATTCCATCTGGAGCACATCGACAAAACCATTTCGCTTGGTGTGTTTGCCCGTAATCGTGAAATCAATCAAAATTCCAGCTTCTCAGTAATCGGATAGGTCTTATGAAATCACATACTCGTGTAGCCGTCATAGGTGGCGGTGTTGTTGGTTGTTCCGTTCTCTATCACCTGACAAAGCTCGGGTGGAGCGATGTTATGTTGATTGAAAGGTCAGAGCTTACATCTGGTTCAACATGGCACGCAGCCGGCGGTTTTCATACTTTGAACGCAGATACGAACATGGCCGCGCTTCAAGGTTATACGATCCGGCTTTACAAGGAACTTGAAGAAATCACCGGGATGTCCTGTGGTCTGCATCATGTTGGCGGGGTTACTCTGGCTTCTACACCGGAACGTATGGATTTTCTCAAGGCCGAGCGTGCAAAACATCGCTATATGGGACTGGATACCGAGATTGTCAGCCCAGAAGAAATCAAGAAATTGTCACCAATTACCAATATTGAGGGTATTATAGGGGCGCTTTACGATCCTCTTGACGGGCATCTTGATCCTTCGGGAACAACCCATGCTTATGCCAAAGCGGCGAAGATGGCCGGGGCAGAGATTGTTTTGCGTAATCCCGTGTTAGAGCTCAACCCGCAAGCTGATGGCTTTTGGGAAGTTGTTACGAAAGAAGGCACTGTTATAGCCGAACACATTGTGAATGCAGGTGGTTTGTGGGCGCGTGAAGTTGGTGAAATGGCTGGCGTTTATATGCCGCTTCATCCAATGGAACATCAATATCTGGTCACCGAAGATGCGCCTGAAGTTTATGAACTGGATCGTGAATTACCCCATGTCATGGATCCGGAAGGGGAAAGTTATCTTCGGCAAGAAGGAAGGGGGCTTTGTATCGGATTTTACGAGCAAGCCTGTGACGCATGGGCTGAACGCGGAACACCGATGGATTTTGGTCATGAACTTTTAAATAACAATCTGGATCGTATTGGTGATTCATTGGAATTTGCTTTCAAGCGGTTCCCTGTTTTGGAACGGGTCGGCGTTAAAACAGTTATCAATGGGCCTTTTACCTTTGCGCCTGATGGAAACCCACTTGTTGGCCCTGTTCCCGGTTTACAAAACTATTGGTCTGCTTGTGGGGTTATGGCTGGTTTTTCACAAGGTGGCGGGGTGGGATTAACCTTGGCGGAATGGATGATTGATGGCGAACCGTCACGGGATGTTTTCGCTATGGATGTTGCCCGTTTTGGCGATTGGATCACACCGGGATATACACGAGCGAAGGTGAAAGAAAATTATCAACGGCGCTTTTCTGTTTCATATCCAAATGAAGAATTGCCTGTTGCACGTCCACATCAAACAACCCCGGCTTATCATATCTGGAAAGAACAACGCGCTGTGTTTGGTGCGGCGTATGGCATGGAGGCTGTGAACTATTTCGCACCAGAAGGCGAACCGTTAGAAGAAACGCCGAGCTTCAGGCGGAGTAATGCTTTTGATGCGGTTGCTGCTGAATGTTGTGCGGTTCGTGAGGCCGTTGGGATTAACGAGGTTCATAATTTTGGAAAGTACCGTGTTACGGGGAAGGGGGCACGGGATTGGCTGGATATAATTATGGCTGGTCGCATTCCAAAACCGCGACGGCTGGCGCTTAATCCTATGTTGAGCCACAAGGGCAAGTTGATTGGTGATTTCACCGTGTCCTGTTTGGATGAGCATGAATTTATGGTGACGGCATCTTTTGGAATGCAGGCGGCACATATGCGCTGGTTTGAAGATAATTTGCCGTCTGATGGCTTTGTTACTGTTGAGAATATCTCGACTAAACGCATTGGCTTTCAGATTGCGGGGCCAAATGCACGCGAATTACTGAGCCGTGTTGCTTTCGAAGATGTTTCCGCAGAGAGCTTTAAATTTCTGGATGTTAAAGAGACAGACATAGGTACTTGTCGTGCTTTGGTTCAAAGAGTTTCCTATACGGGGGATCTTGGTTATGAAATTTATGTACCGATCGAAGAGCAGACTTCTCTCTATAATATTCTCTCTGAAACAGGGAAGGATTTAGGTCTAAAACCTTTTGGTATGCGCGCTATGATGTCGTTGAGACTTGAAAAATCTTTTGGATCATGGGGAAGAGAGTTTCGTCCGGACTATATGCCCGTGGAGACAGGGATGGATCGTTTCACTGCATACAATAAAAAAGCTGACTTCATAGGTAAAGCTGCGGCAGTGAAAGAAAAAGAAGAGGGGGCCAGTCGAAAGCTCTGCACCTTTATTGTTGAAGCAATAGATGCTGATGTGTGGGGGGATGAACCCATCTGGCACGGCGGCAATGTAGTCGGTTTTGTGACATCGGGTGGTTATGCCCATTACAGCAAGAAATCAGTAGCCTATGGATTTTTGCCAACCGATATTGCCAATGATGGCCTTGAGGTGGAAATCGAAGTCCTTGGGGTGATGCTCAAGGCCAGAATGTTTATGGAAACCCTCTTTGACCCCAAAGCAGAGAGAATGATGGGGTAATAGCCTTCGTATAAGGCAAAGGGTGTTTCAACACTCTTTGCCCTTAGCTAATTGAATTGCTTATGACTTAATCTATTAGTCGATAATGCCCATTAGGCGATCATCCAGGGGGTAAGTTGAAAGTTGTTCATATCCCGTTTCTGTAATGAGAATTTGGTCTTCAAGTTTGACGCCTTCGTGTCCGCCATGACGACCAACGTAACTTTCCACACAGACGACCATGCCGGGTTCCAGTTGCCCTTCATAGCCTACGGCATCCCAATCTGAAGGGTATCGGACAGCAGGATATTCATCACAGAGACCAACACCGTGAAACAAGACGGAATATCTGTTTGCCAGGTACTCTTCAGGCAAGCTTTTTCCCTTTAGTGAAAGCTCTCTAAAGCTAATACCGGGTGCCAACATTTCACGATTATGATCTATTTGCTCCAGAGCCATTTGATACAGGGCGCGTTGCTCGTTACTTGGTATTCCATCACCAGCCAGCCATGTTCTGGAAATATCGCAACAAAATCCATAAGGACCAATAAGGTCAGTATCAAATGCAACAAGGTCGCCATCTTCTATGATTCGTGAAGACGATTCCTGAAACCAGGGATTGGTTCGAGGGCCGGAAGAAAGCAAACGGGTTTCAATCCACTCTCCACCGCGACGAATGTTCTCAGCATGCAAGATTGACCACAAATCGTTCTCGCTCTTTCCCGGACGTAGGGCGGTTTCCATTTGATGCATGGCGGATTCGCAAGCCGTAATAGCACGACGCATGCAAAGTATTTCGTCTGGTGATTTAATTTTGCGGGCTTCTTCCATCGCGTCTTCACCATAGATGACCTCGATACCTTCGCGATTGAGATGGGGAATGCCGTGTGGGTCTATTTGATCAAAAGCCAGACGTTTGTTGCCACCACCATATTGATACACGAGATCAGCCGTTTGCTTGGCCCAATTGGCGGCCTGTTCTTCAATACGGTTACCTGCTTCAAAATAAAACCATGCGATACCGGGATGTACTTCATCGACCACTTCAGAATGATCGGAAAGATGTTCACAGTTGTGAAAATCATAAAGAATAACAGGGCCATTTATAGCAACGAAGCAAGCCCGTACAGGATTGTGCAAAGTCCAGAGTTGCATGTTACTGGCATCTGTTGCGTAGCGTACATTCAGGGGATCATAGAGATAAATACCGGCAAGGTCCCGAGCTTGAAGTTGCTCACGAATACGGTTCAATCGATAGCGTCGCATTGTACCAAGATCAGGTTCTGGTATTTCAGCAATTTGCCATTCGCTTTCAGCCAAAGAACCATATCCAATAACATGTTGATTTAAACTGGAAGCTTTGGCACGCGCCCATTCTTCCAGCTCTTGAGGATTGGCATTCTCACCGGGATGTTCTGGAATTTCATAGGGTGCAATCTTTCGACGATGCCGCCCAAATAGCTGTTCTGGCGGAGCTGATACGTTTTTCATATCCATTATTCACCCCTGATTTTGTTATGATATTCACATAGCTTTTCTTGTTATTTTTGTCCTGAGTTTTAAAAATCATGCGATAGGCCGTTTTTAAGAACAATCATACAATGTAATCAAGATTATGATTATGTGATGCCAAAGGTGATAATTATCGATTATTTGTCGATTTTGTTGTGAAAGTACAGCAACAATTCAACAAGATAGAATGTTATTATATCTAGAATTAATTACTCTTTGTCGACAAACTTCTTAATTGCTCCACAAATGTTTTTTCAATTGATAGGCCATGCTTTTTTGCGTGATTGTAATTTTTTGATTTGATTTTCCCGGGCAAACGCGAACCTTCCTGACTTTCAATTGATGAACATAGATCATCAATAACAGTTAAAAAATTCGGATTAAATGTCATTGGATTGATAGCTATAATGCATTGCCCTGTTTTAGAAGGACCACCTTTATCCCCAAAATAGGGATTTGCCTGGGAACTTAATTGAGCTCCACTGAGTGCAACACTAAGTATTTCAACGATCAAAGCAATACCAAATCCTTTATATCCACCACTAGGAACCATGGATCCAGCAAGTCCTTTTGATGGATCGACTGTTGGGGTTCCATCTTGATCCAGCGCCCAGCCTTCTTCGAGTTGATGACCGCAATCTCTACGAAGAATTAGTTCTGTCATAGCAACAGCACTGCTACTTTGATCGATGATGATTTTCGGAGCGTGTTTTCCTGGTACAACCATAGAAATTGGGTTTGTACCAAGTATTGGCGTTTTCCCACCGGGAGGAGCCATGACTGCTGGACAGTTAGCAAAACCTAATCCAATCAAACTATTTTGGGCTAATGGTAAAAGAAAATGGGACAGAGCCAAGCAGTTAGTTGAATTGTTTACAGTCATTGCAGCAATCCCAGAGCTAAGGGCCGCTTCTTGTAAATGTGGTAATCCAAGTTCGATTGCTGGGTGAGCCAGTCCATCCGATGCATCAACGGTAATTGCTGCTGAGGCTTTAATTTCTATACTTGGTTTTGCTTTTCCCTTAATTTTTTCAACTTTTAGTTGTTCACATAAAAGGGGGATATAAAGTAACCCACAAATGTAATTTCCTTCGCTCTCTGCACGAACAGCAGCCTTTGCGACTGAATACGCAGCATCATTTCCTGCACCAAAATTGATCAGGGCATCTTGCGCAAGTTTTTCCAACTCTTTGATTGATAGAATGTTTTCAGACATAGGTTTTGTACCCAGGTTATTTAGTGGAACGATATGAAATTATTCGCAAGATGGAACGTCCAGTTTCGTGAAGTTTCCCCCCATGTTGTGTTCGATCTCAGCAATGCGGGTATGTACTTTTTCGATCAGAGAAAGAGCGGCGGGTGATAGAAGAGTACCATTACGTTGGAAGAGGCCAACGGTGCGTCGTAACTTTTCATCTGTGAAGGGAATGAAGTTTAGGGAAGTGTCTGTTTCTGGAACCAGTAGTCTGGGAAGTACCGTGACGCCTGCACCAGCTTTTACCAAGGCTAGGACTGATGTCACGTTATGTACTGTAATACGGCTACTCTCCTGATTTTCTAATATCTCGGGAAGAGTGATTGATTGCGTTATACTGTTCAGTAGCAACTTTTTGTTTTTTAAAAATGATCCCAGTTTTTTTGAGTTGATGTTTTTATTCGGAAGAGGTGGGGCATCCTCGGCACTACTCACAAGACCAAGGCTGTCTTCGAAAAGGGGAGTGAACTCGATACCGGGTAATTTTTTTGCCAAACTTGCTAGGCCAAATTGGACACGTCCGCTATGAACTGCGTTGATAACACTACGTGAATCAGCATCCCGGATTTCAATTTCTACTTTCGGCCACTGGGCGTGGAACGCTTTGATCACCTGTGGTAAAATATGCTCTGCAACAGATGGAACACAGGCAAGCGAAATATACCCGATTTCATTTTTCGCGTAGGCTCTGATCGCGGAGAAAACTTCGTCACATTGATCGGTTAAATTACGGGCCTGTTCCAATGCAAAAATACCGGTTGGGGTTAAGTTACCTTTGCGCTCACCAGAAAAAAGTTGGGCATCAAATTCGATTTCAAGCTGTTTAAGGGCCATTGAAACGGCTGATGGTGTTCTACCCAACTGTTTTGCGGCTTCCATTAAGGAACCGTTTTCTGCAACAGAAACAAAGGTTTTGAGCATGGCAAGGGTGATCGCCATTGTTATTTTCCTTTATTCAATAAAATTGAAATTTTCCTAAATTATTTGAATTTGACGAAAGTTGCAAATTTTGCGGAAATGTTTTCAGAATTTTTTGCTGGGCCTCTTTCGACTGTATTGATTTGAAACGCCTGCTGTGTTGATTGAAATGAGAAGGTAATCATGTCCAATTTTTCCAATTATATCGCTGGTGAATGGGTTGCCGCTGATGACTACATCAAAAACATAAACCCATCCGATTTGTCAGACGTTATTGGTCAGTATGCGCAAGCAAGCAGTGCGCAACTGGATACTGCACTGGATGCTGCTAGGCAGGCACAAAAAGTTTGGGCCGCAACAGGCTTGGAAAAACGCTATAACGTTTTGATGTCAATCGGCGAAGAAATGAAAAACCGCGCTGCGGAGTTGGGCGAATTGCTTTCTCGTGAAGAAGGTAAGCCACTTGCTGAAGGTAAGGGTGAGATCTTCCGTGCTGGGCAATTTTTCACCTACTATGCGGCTGAAGTGCTTCGTCAGATGGGTGACACTGCTGATTCTGTACGCGACGGTATAGAAATTGATGTTCGCCGTGAACCTGTTGGTGTGGTTGCTATTATCTCGCCTTGGAACTTCCCAACAGCGACAGCGACGTGGAAAATTGCCCCGGCATTGGCATATGGAAACGCGGTCGTATGGAAGCCTGCGAACCTGACTCCGGCAAGCGCTTGGGCATTGGCAGAGATCTTTTCTCGTCATGATCTGCCAAAAGGACTTTTCAACCTGGTAATGGGCGGCGGTTCTTCCGTTGGTCAGCGCCTTGTGGAAAGTGCTGGTGTTGACGCTATCTCATTTACTGGTTCTGTTGATGTCGGCCGTGGTATTGCTGCGTCTGCGATGGCAAACATGACCAAAGTTCAAATGGAGATGGGGTCCAAGAACCCATTGGTGGTTATGGATGATGCAGATCTTGATCTCGCTGTTTCTTGTGCGGTTGGTGGTGCTTTCGGCGGAACGGGGCAAAAATGTACGGCTTCTTCACGCTTGATCGTTCATGAAAAAATTCACGATGCATTTGTCGAAAAAGCAAGCGCGGCAACAAAAGCGATGAAAGTCGGACATGCTTTGACCGACGGTGTTCAACTTGGTCCGGTTGTTAGCGAAACACAGCTTAATTCCAATCTTGCCTACATGAAATTGGCAAAAGAGGAAGGCTGTGAATTGGTTTGTGGTGGTGATCGTCTGGATATGGCAACTGAGGGATATTTCATGTCCCCGGCTTTGTTCATCAACGGTGACAATTCCATGAAAATCAACCGCGAAGAAATGTTTGCCCCGATTGCCTGTGTTATTAAAGTTGGATCTTATGATGAAGCTTTAAGTGTTTCTAATAACACTGGTTTTGGTTTGACATCTGGTATCATGACCAACTCTCTTGCGCGCGCTAATCACTATCGCCGTAACAGCCGTACTGGCTGTGTCATGATTAACCTGCCAACTGCAGGCACTGACTATCACGTACCTTTCGGTGGCCGTGGTGATTCAAGTTATGGTCCTCGTGAGCAAGGTTCTTATGCAGCCGAGTTCTATACGCAGGTTAAAACATCCTACATCAGTTCTGGTTCGCCAGAGTAATCATTAGGCCAGAGTAGGAGATATAGGCATGAGCGACAAAAAATCATATGTAATTGACTGTCTTCAATACTGTAATTGGTCAGAAAAGACTTTTGCCCAAATGCGTGAAGGTGGTGTTGATGCCGTTCATGCCACGATCTGTTATCACGAGATGTTTCGCGAAACTGTAACCAATGTTGAACAGTGGAACCGTTTTTTCGAACAACATGATCATTTGATTATTCACGGTCGCACGGCGGATGATATTCGCCGTGCCAATGAAAGTGGCCGCACAGCTATTTTCTTTGGCTTTCAGAACTGTTCCCCGATTGAAGATGATATCGGGCTTGTCGAGATTTGCCACACACTTGGCGCGCGTTTCATGCAGTTGTCCTATAACAATCAATCTTTGTTGGCGACAGGATGTTACGAAGCCGAAGATCCGGGAATTACCCGGATGGGGAAGCAAGTGATCAAGGAAATGAACCGTGTTGGCCTTGTGGTTGATATGTCTCATTCTGCGGAACGTTCTACGCTTGAAGCTATTGAAATCTCTGAACGCCCGATTGCAATTACCCATGCCAATCCAAGTTTTTGGCATCCGGCATTGCGTAATAAATCAGATACCGTTTTGAAAGCTTTGGCGCAATCAGGCGGTATGGTCGGGTTTTCACTCTACCCTCATCATCTGAAAGGAAAGAGTGACTGCACGCTTGAAGAGTTTTGCACAATGATCGCTAAAACTGCTGAAATGATCGGCGTTGAAAGCATCGGTATTGGCAGTGATCTTTGTCAGGATCAACCAGATTCAATCGTTGAATGGATGCGCGTTGGACGATGGACCAAGACAATCGATTACGGTGAAGGCTCTGCGTCAAATCCCGGTTTTCCTGAAATGCCTGATTGGTTCAGAGACAACAGAGATTTTCCCAACCTTGCTGCAGGGTTGCGGGATGTTGGATTTTCGCAAGAAGAAACAGCACAGATTATGGGTATGAACTGGTTTTCATTCTACGAAAACTCGTTTGGCCCACAACAGCCTTAAAAGGCAACAGGTCTAATATTTGACCATTAACACAGTGAGAAGGGGATAACCAATGGGAACAACATTGGAACCGTTCGCTCTGCTTGATTATGATACTTAGGGAGTAACTTAGATGGCGTATACGTCAACAACTGGTGACGGTATTCTCAAAGGGGTAAATGTTCCTCTTTTTGCCGTTACCGGCGGCTTTATTGCGGCGTTTTGCGGCTTGGCACTGATTGATATTGATTTGCTAAAAGAGCTGGTCAATGCGGGTTTTGGCTGGTCAGTTCAGATCTTTGGTGCCTATTGGCAGGTATTGCTATTACTAACGTTTGTTATTGGTCTTTTTATGGCCTTTAGTGGGCGTGGTTCTGTCGTCCTTGGGAAATTGGATAAGCCTGAATTTACCGTTTTTCAATGGGGTGCCATGATCATGTGTACCTTGCTAGCCGGCGGTGGTGTTTTTTGGGCCGCGGGTGAGCCAATGGCACACTTTCTTTCCCCGCCACCTCTCTTCGGTGTTGAAGCGAAAACAGCTGAAGCTGCATATCCTGCATTGGCACAGGCTTTTATGCATTGGGGTTTTCTGGCATGGGCTATTCTTGGCGCGCTGACCACTGTCGTCCTGATGTATTATCATTACGAAAAAGGCTTGCCATTAGCTCCCCGTACGTTGCTTTACCCGGTTTTTAAAGAGCGTGCGTTAAAAGGACCAATTGGCCTTATTGCTGATGCATCTTGCATAATTGCTGTTGTTGCTGGAACTGTTGGCCCAATAGGTTTTCTTGGTTTGCAAGTTAGCTATGGTCTCCAGGATCTGTTTGGCCTTTCGGATGGCTTTGCCTCTCAAGCTGTTGTTATTGCGGTACTGGTCGGGATCTATACGGCCTCTGCGGTTACGGGTGTAAACAAAGGCATTCAAATTCTCAGCCGATTTAATGTCATCTTGGCCTGTGCGTTGTTGATATTCATGTTCCTGTTTGGGCCAACTGCTTTTATCGTTGATAGCTTTGTACATAGCTTCGGTGTGTATGTTGACAAGTTTATCCCGATGGCGATGTTCCGTGCTGAAGGTGGATGGCTAGGCTGGTGGACTGTCTTCTTCTGGGGCTGGTTCCTGGGGTACGGTCCATTGATGGCAATGTTTATTGCACGTGTATCGCGTGGACGCACAATTCGTCAGATTGTGATCATGCTTTCAATCGTAGCCCCTGTCGTAACGTGTTTCTGGTTCACCATTGTTGGCGGGTCTGGAATTGCGTTTGAACTTGCTAATCCTGGCTCAGTTTCTGCTGCTTTCGAAGGATTTAATTTACCTGCTGCATTATTGGCAATTACCAAACAGCTTCCTGCCGGTTTACTGATCTCTGTTCTGTTTCTTGTTCTGACAACTGTTTTTGTCGCAACAACAGGTGATTCCATGACCTATTGTATTTCTGTTGCGATGTCAGATAGCGATACACCTAGCACACCTGTTCGTGTGTTTTGGGGCATTGCGATGGGCGTTATGGCGATCATCTTGATCTCGTTGGGATCCGGGGGCGTTAGTGCGTTGCAATCCTTTATTGTTGTAACGGCAGTTCCGGTTTCACTGGTGTTGTTGCCATCTTTGTGGGCAGCGCCACAAATTGCGGGTATTCTGGAAAAACGTGATCGGGAAAATACAGTGCCGATTACAGCAGAAGCCTAGATCGTTCTTGTCATGAATTCAGGGAAGAAAGCTTTCTTCCCTGAATTACTTGGTTCATTGGAGGTTTGTGTGACGACGCAACTAAATAGCACAAATTCAATTTCACTTCGGCCGCCACAACAGGTCATGAAACTGGATCGTCTGGGCTCTTTCCATCAAACGAGATTGAGTTTTATGCGCGCAGTAATGCGTCGCTTGAAGCGTGATAACTGGACCTTCGAATGTCCGATCTGGCGTATAAATGAACAAGGCGAAGGTATTGCTGTTTATTTGGCAAAAGGCCCTGAACGCAGCTACAGCATGGTTTGTTTTGCCCATGATCTGGATCCGGCAAAACGTTCAGATCGTGTGATTGCAGAAGCGTGGGATACAACTTTTGCGCTATATGACGGTGTTATTGGGGAGGACGATATCGAGCGTTTGTCACTGAATGTCCCCAAACAGGAAGCCGGACGATGTCTGGAAAGTGAACTTGTTCTCTCTCGCGCAAATAAAAGCGTACGCTTGTTTGAATATGTTGTTCGTGAACTGGCAGCCGGCAGACAACCAGATCAAACCGAATTGAATAAGGTTGGTTACCTGATGCGGACAACCGCCGTTTATGGGAACGGCAAGCTTGGTATGGCGGATCGAGACCGAATTGCTAACCGTTCAGAAATGTTGGGTCCGTTCCGTGCTGAAATGCTGGCGGTTTGGCTCATCAGAAATTTTGTATCTGATTACGTTGAACAAATGGCGACCTATCGGTCACCAGAAACTGCTGTAAAGTTAGAACCTGAAATTCGACGCAGTTTGGGCGTAGGTAATTCGACTGGCCTGGGGATGGCACCATTTCTAGTCAATCACCCAATCTTATTACATAGCTGGATACATGCACGTGAAAGCGCATTAGCCCGTATCCGCGCATTACCTACAATGACAGCTGCGGCAAGAAAGCACTATGAAGTGTATCTTGAAAGCGCTCATTTATCCCTTGACCGTTGGTTTACAGTTGATGAACGGCAAGCCGAGCGCGTAACCGTTCTTCGGCGTGACCTGGAAAAATTGAGCGCTCTATCGCTGGATACTTTCACAGGTGATGATCTTCCGTGGGATAAGCTCTATCGTTGGGGGGAGTCTGAACTGTCTTTGGAAGGACAGGAACTGCTTGTCAGTTTGCTGCTTGAACCCCATGCCGAGATTGTCGATGCCTATGCATCTGTGATGTATGCAGAAGAAAACGATAATTTTCGCATTGATGGCTCTCAAAGTGTTGCTGATCTTCTGGTCGCACTGGAAGAGCACTATAGCTGGGCCTTGTCCGTGGACTATGACACGCACCCAAATTCTGTTTTCTTCTGGTATGTATCGGAAGAAAAGCTGGAACCAAGGTTGGGGTCCAGAGGCGAAGAACCTGGGGATAATCTGGAACAACCGCTATCGATTGGCCGGGATGCTGCGTGCCTATACAAAGATTTACTGAATGCACAAACAGATCAGAAGATTGGTGCGTTCCTGATTGATTATCCGGAACACCGTCTGATTGCACGCAGAGTACAGCTAACTCAACGTTATCCCTATGCTGAAATTCAGGACAACCTGATCGGGGAAGATCTGCTACCTGTTGATCTCTTACGATGTAAATTGTCTTTCTTTGGCGCGACACGCTTCGATCCACGTTCTGATCGTTGGGTACGTATTACCATGTTTCAAAATGCTCCCTATCCGCACGAGTTAGCAACGATGGATGAAGATAACTGGGCCTATCCTATGGATATTCGTGAAGAGGGGAGTTTGTGATGGAACGCTATTCCTTGAATGAAATCGAAGCTTCTGCACGTAAGGCCGCGCGTGGAGCTGGTATGTCCTGGGGCTTGGCAGAAGAAGCCGGGAAAGCAACACGTTGGTTGGCTGCACGTGGCTTACCAAACGTTTGCTTGCTGCTTTCTTTGCTAAAGACCAATGATGGTAAAGCTTACAATGAGTTGAGACCTCAATCCTTGGATCTTGACATCTGGAACACGCCAAACGGCCCCCTGTGTCCTGTAATCAGTGGAAGCGCGTTGAATGATTTAGCTGATCGTCTATTGGATCGTCATGAGATCATTCTGGAATCAGTTATATCTCCAGCATTGATACTTCCAATATTAGGGCGTGCAGCAAAAGCTATTGGTAAAGGGTTCTCAGTCTCCTGGTTTTCAGTTTCTGGGGGAGCAGTGAAAGTGATTATTGCACCCGATGTACTCTATTTAGAACAAGGTACTATCAATGATCTCGGGACTGAACAGGCTGAACGAGTTTCTGTATCGGGTATTTTGTCGGATTTATCGAATTTAAGAGCAGAGAAATCAGGAACAATTATCGAGCGTGTTGTTCAGGGCGTTCCCCTAAGTTCAGAAGACTGGGCTGATCTCCAAGCTTTTGCTGCAAGAACGTATGTCCCGGCTACGGAAGAGTCTCGCCTTAAAGGGGCGGGCGCTGGCCTCAGCGACAATGATTAAGCTTTAAAACAACAAATGACTAAACAAGAAAAATAAAAGGAAGAACACATGGTTGAAACTGTAACGATGAGTGTATCCGAGATTGAGGCCTTTGCACTTAAGGCTTTGATTGCTGCAGGAACAACAGAGGCAAATGCGGCTTCTTTGGCGCGTTCAGTTGCGGCCACCGAACAAGACGGCATTGCGTCACACGGTTTGGCCTATGTCCCAACCTATTGCTTGCATGTGGAATGTGGCAAGGTTGATGGTGCTGCCGTGCCAGAATTGGATGTTGTTCGTTCAGGCTTGGCAATTGCAGATGCTAAAACAGGTTTTGCTCATCCAGCGATCGATCTTGGATTTGATTGGTTGCTCAAAGCTGCCCGTGAACAGGGAATTGCTGCACTGGGATTACGTAATTCCTATAACTGTGGTATTCTTGGGTATCATACTGACCGCCTTGCTTCGCAGGGTCTTCTCGGTATCGGTTTTACCAATGCACCTGCTTCTGTCGCACCTGTTGGTGGGAAAAAAGCTGTCGTTGGGACTAATCCTTTCTCTGTTGCTGTCCCCGGTGCTGCGGGTGAAACACGTATCCTGATTGATCAGAGTGCTTCAGTTATTGCAAAAAGTGAAGTCATGAAGCATGCTCGTGAAGGTAAGGCCATCCCTGAAGGATGGGCACTTGGGCCAGATGGTCAACCAACGACAGATCCGGATGTTGCCCTCAAAGGAACAATGATCCCAAGTGGCAGTTATAAGGGTTTTGGTACAGCTTTGATGGTTGAGTTAATGGCTGCTGCTATGACAGGGGCAACGCTTGGTATTGATGCGAGCCCATTTTCCGGTCCTGTTGGTGGCCCCCCAAAAACAGGCCAGTTCTTTATTGCTATTGACCCGGAACTCTCCTCTGGCGGCGCATTCTCGCAGCGTGTTGACCACTTGATCGAAGCAATTGTTGATCAGGATGGTGCTCGGCTGCATGGTGCCGAACGCTTTGATGCGCGTACTGAAGCGGATAAAAATGGTGTTGCTGTAAATGCAGCGATCGTTGAAAAAGTCAAAGAATGGGCTGATCGTTAAAGTTAAAGTATTCAATAGATTATATCTTGTAATCTATTGAATATGTTGCATTTAAAGGGAGTGTTTTCATGGTTGAATTCATTCCCTTTATTTTTTGGTTTTGTGTTATTCAGGTTAGAGTTGTTGTGCCTTTGATCGTGTATCCTGTCTGTACGATGAGGGGGGCGAACTGTATTTTTCCTGAAAGGCTTTGGAAAAATGTGCAGAGCTGGAAAAGCCTGTTGCCAAGGCAATTTCTGTTAATGAAAGCACTGTTTGTTGAATAAGATTATGGGCCTTTTCCAATCGCAAATTCCGGTAGACAGACATGGTACTCCGTCCAATTTTCTCGATGAAAATCCTATTGAGTTGGCGCGGGCTTATCGAGGACAATAGGGCGAGTTGCCTTAAGTTCAAAGGGTCAGCAATATGATTTTCCATTATTTCGAGTGTTTGAATAATAGAGGGATGATGAGTACCAAATCGCTCTATCATTCCAGACCGCTGGGGGTCTCCTGACGGTCTGACATCCGTATGGATGAACCAGTCACTGACTTTTCTGGCAAATTCCGGTCCGTGAATTTCACTTTGTAATGCATGCATCATATCCAACGGGGCAACTCCACCTGCGCAGGTAATGCGATCTCGATCCATGATGTAAAGACTTCGTTCAAGCAGTAGGTTTGGGGTGTTTTCAGACAGAGCTGCTGCATGTTCCCAATGTACTGTCATCCTATATCCTTTCATAACACCTGCATTGGCTAGGATAACAGGACCAGCGGAAACACCACCCAGTCTAGCGCCATATCGTGCTTTATTGCGTAACCATTGAAATGTCTGTTCGTCTTTAAAACTGGAGGGATCTCCTCCGGCGACAACGAGAATAAGATCATAGTCTTTATTTTCAGACATGGTGGCATTGGTAGGGATTACAGCACTGCTTGAACTTGAAATTTCGCGTTCATTTCCTGCGGCAATATGATCAACCTGATAAAGGACTTTTTTACCAAGCAAATTCCCGGCGCGTAATGGTTCGATAACTGATGAATAGGACATCAGGGCAAAGCCATCGATCAGTAAGATACCAATTTTATATGTTTGATTAGGTGATGAATGGCTGTCCATTATTTGTAATAAAATGTCCTTTTTTTGAAATCTGAATCTTTATATCACTGTTTTAGTAATAAAAGGCAATAAATTTGAGAATTTGTGATGTTAAAATATTCTGGCTTTAAGGTTATAAAAGAAGCACTGACAGGTCATAAAGGCTGGAAACCTGTCTGGCGAACCCCGAAACCTAAGGAAGAGTACGATGTTGTCATCGTCGGTGGCGGTGGACATGGCCTAGCAACGGCCTATTATCTTGCAAAAGAATTTGGCATTACAAACGTCGCGGTTCTCGAGAAAGGGTGGATTGGCTCTGGAAATGTTGGACGTAATACAACGATTGTGCGGTCCAACTATCTTTTGCCGGGGAATGAACCTTTTTACGAGTTTTCCATGAAGCTTTGGGAAAATCTTGAACAGGACTTCAATTACAACGCCATGGTGTCTCAACGTGGTATTTTAAATCTTTTCCATAACGATGCAGGGCGGGATGCCTATGCACGTCGTGGCAATTCTATGATTCTTGCCGGAGCTGATGCCGTGTTGCTTGATCAGGATGGTGTTCGGGAAATGTATCCTTGTCTTGATTTTGATAACGCACGCTTCCCGATCAAAGGCGGATTACTACAACCGCGTGGTGGCACCGTTCGACATGATGCTGTTGCCTGGGGCTATGCGCGTGGCGCGGATAACCGGGGTGTTGATATCATCCAGAACTGTGAAGTAACAGGCATGGTGATTGAAAACGGTATTTGTCGCGGTGTTGAAACCAATCAGGGAATAATTAAAGCCAAGAAAATTGCGGTTTGTGTTGCCGGATCATCCAGCCGAGTCATGTCCATGGCCGGAATGCGGCTTCCAATTGAAAGTCACGTTTTGCAGGCTTTTGTCTCAGAGGGTTTAAAACCAATATTGCCCGGGGTCGTGACTTTTGGTGCCGGGCATTTTTATGTTTCGCAATCAGACAAAGGTGGTTTGGTTTTTGGTGGTGATATTGATGGCTACAACAGCTATGCCCAACGCGGGAATTTACCAGTTGTTGAAGACGTCTGTGAAGGGGGGATGGCCTTGATGCCAATGATTGGTCGCGCCCGATTATTGCGCATGTGGGGTGGTGTGATGGATATGTCCATGGATGGATCACCCTTTATCGATAAAACACATATTGATGGCCTCTATTTTAATGGTGGCTGGTGTTACGGTGGTTTCAAGGCAACGCCAGCAAGTGGTTGGTGCTATGCGCACCTCTTGGCAAAAGATGAGCCTCATCCTATGGCGACGGAATATCGACTGGATCGTTTCAAACGCGGAGCGATGATTGATGAAAAGGGCATGGGTGCCCAACCGAACTTGCATTAGGAGCACAGAACATGATCATTAATCATCCTCTTCTGGGGCCTCGTGATGCTTCGGAATTTGTATACAAAGGCGATGTATCTCTTATCGATCGACCTGACTGGCAAGCTGATAATGCGGCTGAACTGTTTCATGATTATCTATATCTACGTGATAATCCCGCCGGAGAGCACCGAGAACTTTGGTATCATGAGCAGGGGGATCGTTCCTGGTTGATCGTAACCCGAAATACTCTGACCCATGATATTACCAATGTAGAACTGGCCCGCGATGTCGCGCTTGCCAAGCAGGCAAACCAATCAGGCCGAGGTGAAAAATGAGCCAGATAAACAGAATTGATAGCGGGTTAATAGACTGCGCACAAAAGCTCAATTTTACTTTCAATGGTCAAACACTTGAAGGCTTTGCCGGGGATACTTTGGCTTCCGCTCTTTTGGCCAATGGTTATAAAATGGTTGGCCGGTCGTTTAAGTATCATAGGCCCCGTGGCATTTTCTCTGCAGGATCGGAAGAACCGAATGCATTGATACAACTCCGTTCCGGGGCTTATCAGGAACCGAATACCCGTGCGACAGTTACCGAGCTGTTCCAGGGGTTAGAGGCAACAAGTCAGAACCATCGTGGATCGTTGAAGTATGACTTTATGGCTGTGAATGATCTCTTTTCATCATTTTTGTCTGCTGGGTTTTATTATAAAACTTTTATGTGGCCGAAAGCTTTCTGGGAAAAGATTTATGAGCCTGTTATCCGGGCTGCGGCAGGTCTAGGTCGTTTGTCCGGTGAAGATGACCCAGATGTTTATGACAAAGGCTTTTTACATTGTGATGTCCTGGTTGTCGGTGCTGGGCCTTCTGGTTTGTCCGCGGCACTCTCTGCTGGTCGGGCAGGGGCGCGTGTTATCCTGATGGATGAAGATTTCCGTATGGGGGGGCGCCTTAATGCGGAAACCTTGTCGGTAAATGATCAGAGCGGTCATGAATGGGCAACACAGGCGACTGTCGAATTGTCTGCAATGGATAATGTTCGCTTGATGACACGTACGACAGCCTATGGGGCCTATGATCATGGTGTTATCGGTGCTTTGGAGCGTGTCACGGATCATTTGGTATCTTCTCATAATAAACCCCGTCAGATCCTGTGGCGGGTTTATACGAAACGCACTATTTTGTGTGCTGGATCTACAGAGCGGCCAATTGCTTTTGGTAACAATGATCGACCAGGTATTATGTTGGCGGGGGCTGTTCGTGCCTATGTTAATCGTTGGGGGGCGCTTCCGGGCAAAAGAGTAGCTGTCTTCACTAACAATGACGATGGTTGGCGTACCGCAATTGACTTGGCGGAAAAGGGCGTTGAGATTTCAGCTGTAATTGATAGTCGTGATGGACAGCCGCCTGTTGATGTACCCAGCGGTGCTACTGTGATTATGGGTGGTCGCATCGTTGATACGCACGGGCGACATGGTATTAGATCAATTACACTCTCAAATGGTCAAAACATTCCGACAGATTGTCTTGCTGTTTCCGGCGGGTGGAGCCCGAATGTACAGCTTACCTGTCATCAGCGTGGTCGCCCAACGTGGCGGGAAGACATTGCTGCTTTTGTACCTGGTGGCGAATTGCCTCAGGGAATGATGGTTGCTGGGGCCGCGGCTGGTAATTTTTCTCTATCATCTGTTCTGCAGGACGGACATGATCTGGGCAATATGGCTGTAAGTGATCTTGGCTTTAAGCTAACAAAAGAAAATGCCGCCATATCAGAAGAAGAGACAATTGGAATATCAGCTTTTTGGCATGTGAAAGAGAGCAAAGCACGGGCTTGGCTCGATCTACAGAATGATGTGACGGTAAAAGACGTCAAGCTATCGCATCAAGAAGGTTTCCGATCTGTTGAGCATCTTAAGCGCTACACAACACTTGGTATGGCAACGGATCAGGGGAAAACGGCAAATATTCCTGCTTTGGCGGTTATGGCTGAATGTACAGGAAAGTCGATCCCTGAAACAGGCACAACAATTTTCCGTCCTCCTTATACGCCTGTGGCAATTGGTGCCCTTGCTGGACGTGCAAGGGGAAAAGATTTTCGTCCTTCAAGACTAACTCCTAGTCATGCCTGGGCTGAAGAGCAGGGGGCTGTCTTTGTTGAAACTGGAATGTGGTATCGCGCGCAGTGGTTCCCGAAATCAGGTGAAACCCATTGGCGGCAATCGGTTGACCGTGAAGTCACACAAACCAGAGCATCTGTTGGTATTTGCGACGTTACCACGCTTGGAAAGATTGATATTCAGGGCAAAGACGCTGCTGCGTTCCTGAACAAGATTTATGCGAACGCTTTTGCCAAGTTACCTGTTGGCAAGGTCCGTTATGGCATCATGTTACGCGAAGACGGCATCATGATGGATGATGGAACATCAGCACGATTTTCTGACAATCACTTTGTTATGACAACAACCACAGCCAATGCTGTCGGTGTGTTTAGGCATATGGAATTTTGTCGACAGTGCTTGTGGCCGGAAATGGATGTGCATCTGATTTCAAGTACTGAACAGTATGCGCAGTTTGCTGTGGCAGGACCAAATGCTCGTAAGCTGTTACAGAAAGTTGTTGATAACGATCACGATATTTCTAACGAAGCTTTTCCCTTTATGGCCTGTGGTGAAATCACGGTTTGCGGTGATATTCCAGCTCGTTTGTTCAGAATATCGTTCTCAGGCGAATTAGCCTATGAAATAGCTGTGCCGACCCGATACGGAGATTCTTTAGTGCGCACTTTGATGGCGGCGGGCGAAGAGTTTGATGTAACGTCCTATGGTACCGAGGCTCTTGGTGTCATGCGGATTGAAAAAGGTCATGCAGCAGGCAATGAGCTTAATGGCCAAACAACGGCGCAAGATCTTGGTATGGGACGCATGGTTTCCAAGAAAAAAGATTGCATCGGAAATACGCTTTCTGAGCGCGAAAGTCTTAATAAAAATGATGGTTTAAGCCTTGTAGGTTTCCGCCCTGTTAACCCAAGTGATGAACTCAAAGCTGGGACACATTTCCTTGCAAAAGGAAAAACAGCAAATATGGCAAATGATGAGGGTTGGATGTCCTCTGTTGCCTATTCTCCGAACTTGGGACATTCCATTGGCCTTGGTTTTATCAAGCAAGGAAGTGAACGTATGGGAGAAGTCGTACGCGCTGCTGATCCTCTTCGCGGGGGCGAGATCGAAGTCGAAATTGTTTCCGCACACTTTATTGATCCAGAGGGAGAACGTCTCCGTGCCTGATTATACACTTACTGCCAATACACCTTTGGATGGATTTAGCCGGGATTTCGTGGGCGTTTCTATCTGTGAAGTTAATGAACGTGCTATTGTGTCGGTTGCTGTTCCCAAAGACGGAGAAGAAAAACTGGCCAATGCACTGGCAAGTTCTTATGAAATTGAATTGCCAAAAGCGGGAATTTTATCTGCTGCTTCGCTAGATAATGCTGTTCTTTTTAGCATGGCACAGGATCAATATTTCCTCGTGTTTGACTATGCAGGAAATACCGCAACTTCAGTCGTGAGGAGTCATTTAAATGATGCGGCTTATTTAACGGATCAATCTGATAGTTTTGTCATGATAAGGGTATCTGGAACCAATAGTAGATCTTTGCTTGAACGTATTTGCCCTCTGGATATCCATCCATCTGTTTTCCCGATTGGTTCCGTTGCGAGAACAGTTATGGAGCATCTGGGCACAACGATCATACATGAAGCAGAAGATAGTTTTCTTCTGTTATCAGCCCGTTCTTCTACATATTCTTTCCTTGACGCAATCGAAACGTCTGCTGTGAACATTAGCTAGAAGTTCGTGATTTAATTGTGGATTATCACTCTTCTGTTTTTAGACTCAGTGTTAAACACTTTGGTCGTTGAAAGTGCGACAGGTTAATCAAACTCATTGGCAGAAAGTTTGAAAATTGCCGATTTGATCAAAAAGAAATTTATCAAAATCTAGGCATTCCCAATTGTGTTTCTTGGTATGAACATATAGGAACGCGCAATGGATCTGAAGCGGAATTTGTCTGTTCTTCCTGTGATACTGGTGTTATGGGCGTACACCCATCGTTTCGCTCTGATGTTATTAAATTGCCAGAGGTATCAGTATCAAAATAATCGCGTTATTTTGAAGAAAAAAACGAACCAGATTGATCCTAGAGCAAGTATTAAGAATTGGATCGTAAAAATGCTCCAGATTAAAATCTGTGAAGACGAAGCCCAGACTGAAATGCAAAGTACGATATTTATTAGGAAAATAAAAAGTACATGAGGGCGTATATCGTATTGAATTTCTTCCAGTATCCAAAAAGAAGAGTAGATGGTCAAAAAGCTCATAGAAATACGTAAAAGCCATTTGGGGACTGTGATTGACCAACTACTTTGCCACCCTAGATAAATAGCCATTAAATGTATTGATATGATAAGTATGGGGATCAGAAATTCTGACTTCACGATATCAATACTCCTGAATTTAGTGTCTTGAATTATATGTTTAGTGGTTAAATATCCAATGTTTTGTAGAGTGTATCGCGCGTTTGTATCATTCTGATGTCTTGTTTGAGTGATTACTTTATTCGTGATTATTGGAGAGAGATGTGACCTTTTGATACTGGAGTGAAAAGTAATTTAATTAGCTTTTGTTCCAGCTCCTAGCAGGTAATGTTACAATTGATACAAAGAATAAATACTCAGACATCTTACAGATACCTTCATCTTCTAGTGTGATTTGATAAGTTGCAGCATCTAGGCTCGTAAATGAAAGAGAATGGTAGAGTGAAGTCTGTTTTTGAGGCAAAATTACAAAAGGGATCTCAAATGGAGACTGGGTTTGCGACCTTTGATAAAGCCGGGAGATTGCTTTCGATCAATGATGTTTTCCTGTCATTAAACGAAGAAACACGACAATCATTAATAGGCTCTAAAGTCGAAAAGTTTGTCCTTGAGAAGGCGTTGGCTTCTTTTCAGAAGACACCAGAAATAGAGGGTACTATTCATCAATGGCGTTTTGATCATTCTGGCTTTGTCAGACAGAATGTTTCCGGCAACAAGTTTTTATTCTCCCACTATAAAACGCCCGAAGGTGGAACCTGTTATTTGAAAGCTCCTTTCCAATTGGAAACGGAAAAGAAAACACAGTCATATCTCAATGCTGAAGTTCTCTTGGATGCCATACAATCCCTGGATGTTGGTATTGCTCTTTATGATGCAGATCTATGTTTTGTTTTATCAAACAAGAAATATGTAGATCTGGTCATGCCCGACAATAATCCATTACGTCCCGGGCGAAATATACGGGATATAACCAGAGATTTAACCTCTTCGGATGGGTTTACACTTCCCCTTGGTCTTACATTAGAAGACTGGATAGAGAAAATTGTCTCAAGTATTACGAGCTATGCGAAAGACCTTGAAATACCACGACCGGATGGCCGTTTGTTTCTTGGGTCAACGCATGAAACAGGATTTGGTGGTTATCTTGTTACGGTAAAAGACATTACCAAACAGAGAGAAATGGAAGAGGCCAGTCGTGAAGCGGATATGCTGCTCCACAAAATTGTTGAAGCATGTCCCGCAAACTTCTTGGTTTCACGAGTTTCTGATGGAAAAATAATATATTGTCCGCCTGCTTCGCGTGATCGATTTGGCGATATTGAAACGGCAAAAAGCTTCTTTATCAAACCGCAGGATCGCGAAGATTATCTCAAGGCTTTGCTGCCGAGTGGAACACTGGATGACTACAGGGTTCAGTTTCGCCGCAGGGATGGATCAATAATGCAAGGCCTGACTTCTGCCCGTGTTACTGATTATAAAGGCGAAGATGTAATTGTCTCGTCAACGCGCGATATTACCGAACAATTGCAAATGCAAAAAGAGTTGGAAGAACAGCGGGAAATTGCGCACCAGAATGAAAAAATATCTGCTTTGGGTGGATTACTCGCTGGCGTTGCCCATGAATTGAATAATCCGCTCTCTATTGTCGTGGGTTATGCCTTGATGCTTCAGGATAAAACAGATGATCCCGAAGTTAAAAGAAGAGTTGACCGGATTGCTATCGCCGCAGAGCGCTGTGCCAAAATTGTTAAAACTTTTTTGGCAATGGCCAGACAACGTCCAATGCAGATTGAAAACTGTAATTTGAACGAAGCGGTTGAAGTTGCTCTGGACGTTGCCGGGTATGGATTGAAAGTTTCTGGTGCAGAGATATCTTTGTCTCTGGCGAATGATTTGCCTTTTGTTGTTGCTGACCATGATCAAATGGCACAGGTCTTTACCAATTTGATTGTGAATGCAGAACACGCCCTGTCTGAAAAGGGAGACGAGGGAAAACTTGTTATTCGATCTTCTTTTGATGATTTATTAGGCGAAGTTATCGTTGATGTCATTGATAATGGTATCGGCATTCCGAAAGAGATACAGGCCAGAATTTTTGAACCCTTTTTTACAACAAAAGATGTTGGAAGCGGAACGGGAGTTGGACTTGCTTTTTGCCATCGCATCGTAGATGCCCATAATGGAAATTTATCCTTCCGATCGTCTGCAAAAGGCGGCACTTGTTTTTCCGTTCGAATGAAAGCTTCTGAAGTGGTAGGGAAGAATAAAATTGCTCCTGATCCACATGATGAAAAGCATTTAAAACAAAGTATTTTGATCGTTGATGATGAAGTCGATGTAGCAGATCTTATTAGTGAAATTCTGAGGGAAGATGGCTATCAAGTGACAGCAGTTAATTCAGTCAAAGATGCTCTTTCCGAACTAAAGGTGCATTCATACGATGCAATTTTAAGTGATGTTAAAATGCCTGGTATGGATGGTATGGCTTTCTTGCAACGTATTGCTGTTGAATTTCCCGAGATGTCAGCAAAAACAGCTTTTGTAACAGGTGATTCAATGAGCCCGGGAGTTGCTGATTTTATTGAGAATTCGGGACAATTACATTTGGAGAAGCCAGTCTCTCCGGAAGAGCTTGTCAATATGATGCGATCACTTATTCAAAAAACAGGGAAATAGTTTTTACATGAGTGCAAATGGTTACAAAATTATTGTCTGCGATGATGAACCACATTTACGTGAAATGGTTGCTGAATATTTAAATGATCGTGGCTATGAAATTATTGAATCTGCTGGTGCTAAAACTATGCACGAAGCGTCAGAAAGGCATTCCCCTGATTTAGTCATTCTGGACATTAATATGCCCGGCGAAGACGGTTTGACTGCTCTTCGTAATCTACGAAATAACTCTGATGTACCCGTCATTATGCTGACTGCTGCATCAGAAGTTGTAGATCGAATTGTTGGGTTGGAAATGGGGGCGGATGATTACCTTGCCAAGCCAGTTGATTTACGCGAGCTAGAGGCAAGAATAAAGGCAGCTTTACGACGAAGGCCTGGCGCGCTCGCAGAGCAAACGTCACCAAAAACAAAAGGATCTGTGCAATTTGGTTTATGCCGACTTGATCTTGATAGTGCACAGCTTTTTGATGTTGAAAATAATGAAATTGCCATAACAGCTATGGAATTTAGCCTCTTGCGTGTTTTTTCTGAAAACGCAGGACGTGTTTTAAATCGTGATCAGCTATTGGAACAAGCGCATGACAGAGGGTGGGAACCGTTTGATCGATCTATTGATCTTCGTATTTCTCGTCTTCGTCGAAAGATTGAAACGAACCCGACAAAACCTGAAATCATTCGCACAGTAAGAGGCATCGGTTATGTGTTCGGATCATAGAAAAAGCTACGTACCAAAAAAATCATACTTGAAGAAACTTGTGCCTGTTTTGGTTTTTACCAGTCTGTTTGGTTGCGGAGAAAGTGAGCAACCTGGCTATCACTATAAGGGTGAACAGTACGCTAGTTTTGCCAAATCTCTGGCAATAGATTTTATTGCTGTGAATGATATGGAGATATCGGAAAAAACAGGTGCCACTGATCTTACTGGAACGGGACAGAAGCTTGTGTTTAAGCTCCATGTGAGTATCGGGGATGGTATGCCTGATATCCCCGAAAAGGTTACAATTAGTGACGTATCTGTTTATACGAAAGATTGGGAAGTTAATGCTATCTTGCCTGATGGAGCTGATAAACTTGTTTTGAATAAAATCTCATCTGAAAGATATGTCGCAGATTTCTACGGCGAGGGAGCGTATATCATTCAATCCAAGGATGAAGATGCAAAAGCTTCAGTTGTTACAACGATGTTGTTTCCTGATGGTAGTGAACAACAAAACAAACTTGTTCTTCGCCTCAAGTCCTGGCCATTAGACCAGGGCGGTTTCATCTATAGCTGGATGAATTTTTGGCGAATATTCGGGTTTTATCGGTGATTTTGTTTGCTAATGAGATAGACAGATACATTAATTCGCTGGAATGGGTAGTTTAATCTCTTGAGCTTTATTTCCTGAGCAAGGAACATTCTCTAGGATAATGTTTTTCTTATCCATCCCCTTTAATATGCTTCCGCAATCTCCGGGCGACATTGACCATATCTCATGACTGGTTTGTGTCTCGACATTTAGGTAATAGGCTTTGCCTGAACCATTATATCCCTCTGTTGCAACATAAAGAGATTTTTTATCTGTTCCCCACATGAAACTGGTAATAGAGAAAGCCCAGTCTCCTCCTTGCCAGGTTCTTTTTGTTAAGGTGTAAGGACCAACCATAGGGGCGTCAAACTTCAACTTCACAACAGAGATATTTGTGCCGAGAGCGTCGTCACAATAAACATCAACGGAAAACTCGCCAATCGGTTGCACGTATCTGCTGGTTTCGCATGTTTTACTGAAATCTTTTAGGGCAGGTTTTTGTTCGTTTGCCAATACATTGGGGGCAAGAGTAAAGAATGCTCCCAAAACTGAGAATGAAATGCCAAAAAGTGTTTTCTTCAACATGGGTAAGCCTTTTTTCATGCGTTCTGTTCGAAAGTTTACAGCTTAATTGGTGACTCGTGAATATCAATTATACTGTTTGATAGATACTGCTGTGTCTTTCCATCAAGAAGATGATGTCTGTTTTCTATATAGGGCTGTTTGTTTTTATTGATTTCATAGAAAGGAACGATGTCGTCAAATAAGTCTGAAAAATCAACGAAACCATTCTTTTGGTCTTCTTTTTTTGGGTGGTGAATATACATTCTCAGAACTCCTGTTTTTGCTGTTACAAAAGTTTCGTCGTAGGCATACCTTGAATAGTTCAAAAATATTTTTGCAAAAGAGATTTATTTTTTTGAACCGTATAACATGTTTAAACGACGTAGAGGCTTGCAGGTAAGAATTCAGTGAATCAATTTGAGCAGAGGGGATTATTATGAAACTTGGATTTGTTGTGATTTATGTCGATGACGTTCAGGAAATTTTGAATTTTTATCAACAGGCTTTTGATTTGAAAGTTCGTATGGAATACAAAGAGCATGACGCTTTGCTCTATGGAGAGCTTGAAACTGAAGGCGCCATTCTTGGTGTTGCTTCCCATATAATGGGCAAGGATAGCCTCAAGGGAGATTATCAGAAACTAGCAGTCAGCAATCTGCCATTTGGCCAAACGATGGTCTTTGTGACTGATCAAATTCATCAAAAATGGGATGATGCAATAAAGGCTGGTGCTGTCGCAATTTCAGCTCCGCATGAGAAACCATGGGGACAGACAGTCGCCTATTTACGTGATACAGCCGGGACACTTATTGAAATCTGCACACCTATGGGGGCTTGATTGGTCTTGAAAGCTATCTGTTTGATACAATAGATACCTTCACTGAAATATAATTGATAAAGTTATCGATGATAATGACGCCCTGATACTTTGGATTATTTGTCCCGAGTGTCAGGGCGTCTGTCTTGGGAACAATCAGATACATATAAAATCATTATCTGAAATTTTTTGTAATTCATTTTGAACCTTTCCCGTTTTCATACCGTCAGACCCTGTAACGACAACATTGCGTTGCTCGAAAACGTAGATTGATAAAGCAGGAGATCAAAATGAATAGATTTAAAAAAATACTTCTAGGCGCAAGTGCAGTTGCACTCGGGGCGAGTGCAATGGCTTCTAATGCTGCTTTTGCTGCATCCAGCGGAAATTCTGAGTATGTACAGAATGTTGATTTAAGTTTTCCCGGGTATGCAGCAGTTATTAATGTAAAAAATACTTCAGGAAGTAAGTCTGTAAACAACGTTAATTTACAGGTTCAAGAGTCATCGATTGAGATCGAAGCTGATGGCTTTGTTCAGTGTGGCGATGATAAAAAGATCAATTTTAGTAATGCAAATATTCATTTTGGCCCTCTCGGTATGGCCGCTGATAAAATCAATGAAGGATCAAGTCTTTATAAAAGTGATATACTAGTTAGTTATAAATACAGAATTGGTTTAGGGAAATGGCTTACGGAAAGCGCTGGTGGTGGTAAACAAATCTTTACTGTCCCTTTAAATCAAATAAAAAATGGTCACCCGGCCATTCGTGTTAATCCATTGGAAGAGATCAATAAAAAATTACAATCTCATCTACAAGGAGGAGGGTCCAAGGTTGATTTTTATAAAAATGATCAGGAAGTCGTGTTGCAAAGGCCTGTCTCTCTTGCTGGGTGGTGTAATAAAGAATTAAAGAATTTTGGTCAGTACACATATAAAGCAGGCTTTGAAACGAAAAACTTCACCATACAAGTGAAGTATAAGGGAGATCCCACGCTTACGGATAAGCCTCTTTTAAATGCACAAGTGGGACAGATGGGTAATAACCCACAATACAATAATAATCAGTCTTTGCTTTTGAATCAGGCAACATTCCAACCCAACATGCCGCATCACATCGGGAAATGTACCGAAGGCACGCCTGATCCTAAAATCCGTGTGAACTATAAGGGAGCAGGTAAAGGAACTGTCCGTTTTAAAATTGGTGTAAAAAACAGTGAAGGAAACTTCGTGCTTCCTAATGTGTATCTAGGCAGCTATGATTCTGAAAGCCAGATTAACAGGCACTTCGATTTCGATTATCCCCTGATTGATAAAATGTATAATCATCACCAATTCAAGTGGTGGAAAATGATTAATAAAACCTACGAACATGCACTGACTATTCAAGCGCAGGTCAAAAATCAGAACAGTGATAGTTACGGTCCCTGGAAAGAGTTTGGTTCTGCAACATTCAAGCATCGCTGTACGCCTCAGGTAGCTGTGAATGGTAGTGGCGCCAAACTTGGCGGTTATCAAAATCAGGGCGGTGATACGATGCCGGATGCACGCGGTACTCTGCAGAAAAAACCACAAAGAGCGCCCCTTGGTAAGGCAACACAAGAAACAGAAAGACCGAAACGTCTGAAAATTCAGACACCACAATAAATGTAAATGGATTGAGTATGGCAGAGTCTGAGACATGGCTCTGCTATACTTTTTTGTTTAAAGAAACAGTTCATCTTTAATTGATACAATTGATACACTTTGGATGATTGTTCAAAATACTGATTTCTATAGTATTTTGGTGTAAATTGTACGAAGTCTGCCTTGGGGGAATGTTTGGGCGTGCATTTGAAGACGAGAAAAAAGATGCGGTACGGTTTTGGTACTCTGATAGCGGCAATGGTTTTGCCGTTTTTATCTGTTGCACCAAGTCTGGCTGATTGGACCGCAAATTTTACACCGCCTGATGCGCCTGATGCAGAAATAGTAATCGATCTTCCTGATGACCTAGATGTCATAACCTTAACCCAACTTGGTGTAGAGCTGGATGGTATTGATATTACATCATTGCTTTCGCTTGATGGGGTGGATTTTATCTATAGGCCTCTTCAAGCCCTTGATGGAAACGAGCACACACTGAAATTGGTAACACTAAACCCTGATGGTACATCAGAGGTTCGGCAACAATGGACTTTTCGCATTAATGGTAACGGCGCGGCGCCTGTTGGTAATGTTTCTGATCTGAATGAAAATACCCCGGAAATTGAAATGGCAGAACGTTTGCTTCGCTCTGCTTATTTTCGCGCTGATACCTTAACCGAATTCAGTCGGCGTGTTGTACAACAAAATATTGGGCATGACACCAATCGTTCAACGCTATCGGGAAGTGGTGATATCAACACGGGCTTTGCTGCCGGGAAGTGGACCGTTGATGGTCATGCAAATTACCTTGTGCAAAGTGATGTTGATTTTGCCCAGACCGAACGTGCTGTTGATTTAGGCGAATACGATATAAACGCCGAATATCAGGGCGATACCCTAGCCGGTGGTTTTTCACTCGGCCATCATGATACCGGGTTGGAAACACTTCTTGTTTCTGATTTTTATCGTCGTGGGGCTTCCGCACGGCTTGGTACAAGTGACAGCAGGATCGAAGCACAAGGTTTTGCTTTTGGGACTGAATCCGTTTCTGGTGCTGCGGATCTGTCAGGCCTTAACAACACAGACAACCGTCTGAAAGGCGTTAGTTTGGCGGTAAAGCCTTTTTCAACAGATGTGGATGCGTTGAAACTAACCGGCACCTATTATGATGGTCAGGGCGAGGGCAGCGGTATTGGCCTTTCCGATCTGGATAGTGTCGCTTCCGGTTCTGGTTGGGGGGTAGGCCTGGAGAAAAGCTTTGGGCAAAACAGAACCCGTTTAAAAGCACAGTATGCGCACGCTCTGTTTGATCTGGACGGTGATAATGGCGATGCCCCAAAAGATGGTAGTGATGCTGTTTCTTTATTGGTAGAACACGGCTTGTTTGAAGAAGCTCCCGTTATATGGGATGACGTATTGAATATTGATGTCGGTTTTGGGTATGATCGCGTTGATACTTTCTTTGAAAGCTTGGCAAATCCGGGACTGGTTTCTGATCGTGACGCTTATTCTGCCTATACCAACCTTTATTGGGGGGCTTTATCGGCGAATATATACGCGCTTCATGAAACCAACAATGTTGATGATCTCGCCAACGTTCCAACAGATCGTTTGAAGAGTATTGATTTTGGTCTGAATTATTCCTTTGATCAGCAAACTGGATCGACGGAATGGCTGGGGACACCCTATATTTTTATGAACAGTTATCTTGCCAGTCTGGGGCGTGTGAAAACGCCAGCTGGTTACGGAGGAGGGGATACGGATAATCTGTCTTCTTCTATTACACTGGGCGGTGGGGCTAACTATGATGACTGGTACTGGTCCGCATCCCATAGCTATTCCCGTTTTGATGATTATACCAATGTATCAAGTGATACGGTTAACAACCTGACAGGTTTTAACGTAGGTTGGATTGTTTCTGATCGGCTGGATGTTAATGGCGGTACGCAATTCGGTGTGTTTGAGGATCTTGATACAGATAAAAACAGCTTTAGTACAAACCTTTATCTGGGGGCAACAGCAGAGCTTGTTCCGGATAAAGTTGACTTGAATTTTGATTATAATTTGAACCTTGCGAACGGTAGCGGCGACTCATCTGATAGTCATATCGTTAATAGCGAGGTAGAATGGACCTTCCTTCAACCTCGCACCAATCGCCCAGGTTTGGCATTGGCCTTGAGAGGATCAATGGAGGAATTCAATGGAAACACAGACAGTGCTCAAAATGAAACAGAGTATCAAGCCTACATGGTTTTGCGTGTTAAAGCACCATTTTCGCTTCGCTATTAAGGCCGTTCTGGTCACGGGTGTCATATCCGGGGCAGGACTAACTGCGCCAATGGTTGCCGAAGCCAATGTGAGCTCGGTTACTGTGACGCCTCAACGTGCAAATGTTAATGTCAAAGGCGCGTCTGCTTTGTCGCTGACCTGGAATGTTACAAGGTTCGAGCCCACCGGCCCGTCAACTGTTCCTGTTAGCTCAGCAAATGCCGTTTTGCAAATTAACGGTACGAATGTCGCCACACTTGGCGGTACTTTGCTTAAGCAGTCAACCCTGAGCCCTCCGCAAAGTGAAACACTACGTTTTAGCGAAGTTCTCTCTATTTCTCCGGCTTTGGCCAGAAAAATAGCTGAAGCTCCTGCAGGATCTGTTTTAATTTCCAGAACCTTTACGGATACTCAAACAACTGGTTTAGCAAGGCTTTCGGTTTTTGCCGGTACGGGCCAAGGCGGTGCGCTCAGCATTAATCGTATTGATTTGCGTTTTGATAATGACGCCAGAACAGACGTAATCGCAAAGGGCGATACCAGAAGGGCTATTGCAGAGATCAATTTTCGCAGCAGCGGCCTTTTGAAAGGGGAGTGGCGAATAATTGATCCCACTGCAAGTCTTGGCAATGCGCGTGGGCGTATCCTGCAAGTTGTCCGCCAACAGGTTGTTAGCTCAGGACAGGGCAGGACCAGAATAGTAAGTCCGGCCTTGCCAACAGCAAAGAACGGTCTCTATTTACTAACCTTCAGTGTTGAAGATGCAGATGGTATCGCTGAACTTCCTGTATTGAGGTATTTTGTTCTAGAAGGCACAACCAACAGACCAGAAGATAATCTGATAACCCTAAGCCCCGGAAATGGTGCAAGGGTTAGTCAGGATACGGTTTTTGCGTGGGAAAATGTTCCTGGTGCTCTTGCCTATCAGGTAGAAATATTTAATCCGGGCCACAGTAAAATGATTTCAGGGAAAGTTGTATCCGCGAAAGATTTAAAACTTAAGCTTTCCGCTTTTTCACTGGATAATCTGACATCTGGTGAAAGTTATGACTGGCGATTGCGTGCTTTTGATAAAGAGGGACGCGTTATTGGGTCTTCGCCCCGTCAATTGATATATATGCCATAGAGATCTTTTTTGATGACAGAAAACGATACAGCATTTTCTCTACTAAAAGGTATCAGCAAAGGCGATGAAACCGCCTTTGCTGATTTTTATAATCTGTTTGAAAAACGCCTGTATCATTTTATTAAATCAAAATTGAACGATTCATTCGAAGCAGCCGACATACTAAACGAAACCTTTTTAGAGGTTTGGCGCAAAGCCGAAACCTTTGAGGGTCGTTCTAAAGTATCAACCTGGCTATTTGGAATAGCGTACTACAAGACGGTGGATCGGATGCGTAAAAGAACAGACATACCAATGGATAGTGACAACTTTCCGGAAACTGCGGATGATAGTCCTGACGCAATGGCGTGTCTTTTGACTGCTGAAAAAAGTGACCATATCAAGTTTTGCCTTGATACTCTAAAAGCAGTTCAACGTGCTGTGATGCAACTGGCATTTTTCGAAGATCTTCCCTATTCAGAGATTGCACTGATTGTGGATTGCCCGGAAAACACCGTTAAGACCCGTATGTTCCATGCCAAACAGGCGATGAAACGCTGCCTGTCCAACCGTATGGGAGGCTGAACATGAAAAAGGAAATTGAAGAGCTCTTACCGTTCTATGTCAATGGGACCCTTGAGGGCGAAGAGCTTGAAGTCGTCAAAAAAGCCTTGGCTGAAGATGAGGCCCTTCGTGAGGAATGTACTTTTCTCGAAAGCATGAGAGATGAAGTACACAATCAGGATCTTGGCATATCTCCGGGTGGGTTTGGGCTGAAACGTTTACAGCGGGATCTTGCGAAAGAAAAAACCGCTCAGACACAAAAAATCCCACAAAACGATAACGTCAAAAGTAGTGTTTGGCGGATCGCAGCATTTGCAGCCTGTATTATGTTGCTTGTTCAAACTGCTTATGTCGTACCGCTCTGGCAACAGAACAATGATCTGATTGCTGCAAGTGGTGGTAATGTTGCGCCTGTTCGCGGGCCTGTACTCTCGGTTACTTTTGTGCCCGAGGCACAGGAAGAAAATATCCGTGAACTGCTGTTGGCTGTTGATGCCCGCATTGTTGACGGACCTTCTGCACTTGGTATTTACAAGCTCTCTGTTCCCAAAGATCCGGAAGCCGTTATCTCGAAACTTCTGGCCCATAAAAATTTGGTGGAAACCGTACAACGTGATGTCGGAGAAAGCGGTGGGAAGTGATGTTGCGCCATTCTATGACTTTCCTTGGCTTCCTTCTGCTTTCAGTCGGATTGCCAAAAGACCTTCCTGCTCAAACCACGGTTGATCCTGCGGGAAAAACAACTCCGGTATTAGAGGGTTCAAGGGCGACGGGTACGGCCAATCCTGCTGATCGCTCACCTCTTGTACTGCCACATAACGTGCAGCCGGGCGAGATCATTTTCTCAGAGCTCAGGGCAAGTTGTGTTCGCCCGGGAACAATACTTACTATTCAGGGAAAGAACCTGGATCAAATTCCAAAGGACAGCCGTCTTGGATTGAATAATGCTGGTATGTTGATTGAGCTAGAAATATTGAATAAAAACCAGACGAGAATTTCCGGTTATCTGCCTAAGAAAAATATTGCGTTCAATACAGCTTACGACCTTGTATTTTATCAAAAGAATAAAGGGCATATGTTTGATAAAACCGGGTTGAGTGTTCGCATTTGCCCGTCGAATAATACTACCTCTGCCGATAATTCTGTTGTGCAGGATGTTATTATTCTGGTGGAGAATACACAGGAAAACCCGGTAAGATCAGAACTGCAAAGACGCGGTTTACCTGTTGTTGATGTGTACAATCTAAATGCCTTGCAGTCTGTTCTTATTCAGACTCGTACGGCAAATGCGACAACTGTTATTCAAGAACTCAGAGCCGTTTTCCCGGATGCCGAGATCGATTTTAATAATGATCTTACTTCCTCTGCCAAACCGCGTTTATATGCGCAAAAGACAATTGGTTGGGGGCATGAAAGTGGGTGTCAGAATACGCAGCTTGGCTTCCCCGTTGGATTGCTGGATGGTGGAATTGATCAGCATCATACTGCATTCGTTGAGCAATCGATTGTATCTCGCAGTTTTTTGGGTACTCAAACTATTGATCTCAGCCATGCAACTTCAATCGGATCTATTCTTATCGGCAATGATCCGGAACGAGGCTATCAAGGTTTGATCCCTGGGACAACATTATATAATGCGGTGGTTTTGAGGCTATCACATTCAGGTGACCAGTTGGCCAGTACTGTTGCTGTGTTACAGGGTCTGGATTGGCTGCTTTCCAATCAGGTGCGATTGATTAATGTTTCTCTCAGTACAGCCATAGCGAACAGAGTTCTGAACAAAGGGTTTGTTCTTTCGCTTGAGAAGGGGGCAATTGTCTTTTCAAGTGCTGGCAATCAAGGTCCGGAAGCCCCGGAAAATTATCCTGCTGCCTTGGACGGTGTTTTCACCATTACTGCGATTGACTCCCGGCGAAAAATCTATCGCGATGCCAATCAGGGTGACTTTATTGATTTTTCTGCGCCGGGTGTTGATATCTGGTCTGCGATTCCTGATAACAAAGGGGCCTATGTATCAGGCACATCCTTCGCAACGCCCCATGCTTTGGCTGTCGCGGCTCTTATTCTGAAAAACAATCCAAAAATTTCCCGCCAAGTTTTGTCGCGGGCTTTGTCTTTTTCCTTAACCGACCTCGGTGATCCCGGAAAAGATCCTGTATACGGTGAAGGACTTTTGAAAGGGACATGTTAAGATTTGAATTATTTATTGAATATAAAACAATGAGATAGAAGAAAATTATTTTTATTTGAACCGTTACTTTTATTGTTTCGACCTAGTTGTGAACAAAACATCAAATGCTGACATCAGATTTAGTTTGGCTCTGATGTCAGGAATGAGAAGGAAATATCATGTTTAAAAGCATAAAACCTGTTTGTTTGGCTTTGGTAACAATGGGATCAATAGGGATAACAGCAATGCCTGCGCACGCCTGTAAAGAAATTACAACTGTTGCACTGCAAGGCAGTGATGCAGCAACTTTAACTGTCCGGGTTAACGATGTAATCCTTATAAATCATAAGGGGTCACACTTTAATGCCATCCCCGCTAACTTTTTGTTCGAAGGGGATAACGATGTCAAAATTGAATTGGTTACGGATGATCCAGAGGCTACTGGACGTGCAGAAGTTTTTGTTGCTTGCCAGGGCGATTTTCCTGAAGAGCCGGGCAAAAATCAAAATGTATTGGCTGAATTACATCAAAAAGGGGCTGGGGAACAAAGTGCCGTTTTTCAAGCCGGTCCTCAACCGGCATTCAGTTATTTGACGGGCGAAATAACCACTGATGATGGATTACTTGAAGCGATTGAAGTGATGTATCAAGCAGCCGTTGATCAAGATACAGAAGCTTATATTGCTTTCTTTGAGCCAATGATGACTGACTTGAAGCTAGCGGATGGCCCACCGCCAGAAATGATCAAGGGGATGGTTGCTGAATTATTGAGTGGCAAGTACACGGTCAAATCATCCAAAAATATTCAAGTAAATAAAATTCTGGGTGGTCGTGCGTATCAGGTTGCGAATAGTAAAGGTCATGGACCCATTGAGTTCGAAGAGAAAACCGATGTTGCCACTGGACGTTCTTCAATTTGGCAGGGCGCTTTCTGGTTAAAAACAGATGATGGCTGGAAAGTTTTCAGGCCATAAACTTTCATAAAAAGCAGAAGCCCCCGCATTAACTGCGGGGGTTCTTGTTTTGATAGTGTTGCGGTTTATCCAACGACAATAACATGTTCGTCAGTATCCAGAACGACTGTCAGGATGTCAGTTGCTACAACATTTTCCATGACAGCAATTTCTGTATAGGTCACACCATCGCTGGAAATTTCCAGTGATGTACTTGGTCCGGTATCTGTGGCCCGAACAAAGCTTGCAACGACATCTGTATTGTCATCAAAAATAATCAGGTCACTGATATCAAGAATGTCACCCTCGGCTTTGTCGTAGTCTGTGATTGTATCAACATCAACACCGACGATCTGACCAAAGAAGAGGAAGGTATCGGCTCCGGCATCACCTGTTAGTGTATCTGATCCTGCTCCACCAATCAGAGTATCGTTTCCGCCGCCAGCGATAAGGGTATCATCGCTATCACCACCGACAAGAATTTCACCATCATCAGTTCCGGTAATGGTATTACCATCTTGATATTCAACGGATACATCTGCCGTATCAGATGTAATTAAATCTGATATTGTGTAGTCAAAAGCACCATCTTGTACTTGAACGAGATCAGTACTTTCAATAGAAAGCTCTGCTTCATAATCTCGAGTACGGGTTGAATTACCATTTTTACTGTCTGTTGATTGGACACGGATATAGTAGTCTCCAGAGCTTATAGCTGTATAACTCTCACCTGGGTTAAAATCATAATCTATAACCGATCCACCAGGGCTAAAGAGAACGACTTTAAGGTTTGGATGTCCGGTAAAGCTCTCGAGAGAGAATGTTTCCCCGCTTAAAAGAGCTATCTGATAGCTATCTCGATCATAGCGCCTTGTTGTTGAACGCCAACCTCTGTCACTGGCGTCTCTAATACGTCCATTGATATTAAGCAGGTGAACTACTTCATCGGCTGGCGTACTGTCATCTCTGATCCAGTTTGAACGATTCAGCTGTGTTGAGCGATTAGAGCCTGATGTATCCCGATCACTATTACTTTCATAATTATCTATGTGATCATTAAATGGTCCAGGAGGATCATGGTAGAAATATCCATCAGATCCATAATTCCTTTCAGAAATAGTTTGAACCGTACTGCCAGATCCAAATCCTAGACTTGAGATATCCATGCCGTCCGGTACAAAGGTAACAATTTCACCGCTTTCACTAACCGTTCCGTTTACTGGATTATCAACATCGATTAGGGATGTATCCGAATTGGTCTTATCATTAAACAGCAAGGCTGAATCCGGGATGTGGATATCGCCGGATGTGATATTTGTCAGAATGATATCATCAATTGCATCAACTGGTTCTGGCAGAGTTACACAGACTTTCAGATCAGCAGAAGAAGAGTCTCCGTCACCATCAACCATTGTGTAGGTAAAGGTTTCTTCAAAATCACTGCTGGCAGATTCTGGTGCGGTATAGGTGTAATCGCCTGTGGTTGTATTAACCACAAGCTTGCCGCCTTCTTTAGTTGAGGCAATGGTGATTATACCATCGCTGCTACCGTCCCCGGCATCAGTATAGGGGATACCATTATGGAGAACTTCGGTAATGGCAACTGCACCAAGCCCATCTGCACCCGGTTGATCATTGGCAAGCAGATTGCCACTGGCATTTACACCGCCAAGAGTCCCCCCCAGAGCATTCGCCAGATCCTTGAAATCGGGAACGCTGACAAAGCTATAGAGACTAGACGGGATAGAAGGATTAACAGCATCGCCACCACCTGTGTTGAGGAAATAATCTTCCAGACCGTCCTCAATCGAAGAGTTCTGACCAATTCCAATACCCGTAACCTGAATGTTATTGTCGACAATTGCAGTTGCAATATTACTATCGATTTCATCAATATTACTTGTGCTGGTATAGTTTGGTGCACCATCGCTGATGAAATAGAGATGATTTTCAAAAGATGGTAAGGCCATCACAGGATTGTCCAGATATTCTGAACTTGTTCCGAACATGGATACCATACCGGCATCATAGTTTGTTGAACCTGAACCGTCATAAGCACCGTGAATGACTGTAAGCTGATCATCGAGCGTTGTTGATGACAAAGTACCGTCATTGTTGAGACGCTTGAAATCATCCAGATCAAGGGTTCCACCAGCAAAGCCATCAAAAACAAAGGTGCCATAATCTTCGGCATTTGTACCGAAAGTTACCAGCGAGAAGGCTAATGTTTCCAGCGCAGTGCTTTCTGTTACCAATTTGTCAATAAAGCCGCGAACGCCATTGACTTGTGTCTGGTAGTTTGACTGACCGATGGATCCGCTTTCATCAATGACAAATCCGATATTGAGTGGTGGTGTTTTCTCTGGCAGAGCCACAAGGTTAACCTTGTCTTCAATTGCGACAGGTCCATCATCCTTGAAATAAAGTGATGCCCCAAGATCAAGAACTGCTTCATCATGGTCTCCATCACTATCGGCAATCTTGCCAGTCAGGTTGATCAGGCCTGATGCCAAACTTATTGCATCATTTGGATTGTCAGCATCAGGGTGTTCAAGTGCGCGTTGCTGATCTAGCAAAACAACTCCGTTACCATCAACGGATACCTTGAAAACTACATCACCATCTGAGCCGCCAACACGACCATGAACATTACCGCCTTGGGTATAAAGAAGTACAGGACTGCCGGTTTCAGTATCTACCAGCCCAGAATCTGTTCCGTTTGTGGCAGAAACAGTATATGTCAGGCTACCAGGACCATCGGCACCGAAACTACTGGTAAAACGTCCAGAGAAGTCAAAACTATCGTCCTGATCAAGGTTTGTTTCATCAACGCAAAGGGCATGGGTAATTGAGACGTTATCAATATATCCACCCAGACTTTCATTCTTTCCTGTACCTTCAAAGGCGAGATTATTGCTGCCTGCACCTGCCGTTACGACAACAGTAAATTTCGTCCAGCCGCCAGGGGCGTCAGTAGAGGTAACATCCTTAACGGGGACACCATTCCAGTTGATAATCACATCATCGGTATCGGTGCCGTTATTAACCCGTGGGCGATAGTGGAAAGTCAGGACGTAATCTTCGCCTGTTGTCATGCCCGAGATATCTTGCTGCGCAATTGAGTTTTGATGTGCGTCGAGTTCGAGCAAGGCATCTCCATGCTGGGCTGGTCCTGCGACGCCACCATGCTGAATTTCAAAACCTGGTTGACCATCGCCACCATTACTCCAAGACCCGTCGCTTAGATTTTGGAATACATCCCAATTTGCACCACTTAAAGTATGGCCATCCTCAAAGCTGCCATTAAGAACAAATTCATCTGGCGGATTAACGGATATAGAGGGGCCATCATCCTTAACAATGACATCTACTGAGCCCCAATCAAAGTCCCAATCGCCATCAACAAGTTTGACGTGGAATTTCATTGGTAGCGGATCATTGTGATCCTCTGTATCCGGATGTTCTAACGCTATAAATTGCTCGTATTCATAAGTTCCATCAGGGTTAACCGTAAAGGTGAAAGCCACATCACCTGCAGCCCATCCGGTGAGAACATTGCCACTTTGTGATGTTGTAATTGGCGTGTCGGTTTCCGAGGTCGTTATGCCACTGGTGTTGGCGTAAATTCTGATGGCATCATTATGAGGTGTCCAGGGATAGTCTGTTTGCGGTCCGTCTGCCCCAAAATTAAAGATATCAAAAGTACCGCCATCCTTTATTGATGCACTGGTATTCAGGTCAGTCTCATCAACCATCACCATTTCCTGACCACCAATATCAGGACCGTCATCCAGAACTTTCAGCAGAACCTTACCATAATCTCTATCGCCATCACCGTCTTTAATCTTAACAGTAAATAACATTCCAAGAGGTTCATTATGGCTATAGGGATTCCAGTGTTCCAAAGCTTCGTATTGTTCGTAGTTATAGGTTCCATCCGGGTTGACTGTAAATTTGAAAACTACTTCACCATTAGCGGTACCAATCAAGGTGTCGTCAGTCTGGTTTGTGCTAACCGGATAGTTCCCTTGCGTTGTTCTGATTGTGCCAAGAGAAAACATATCAATGTGGATATCATCGACTGCCGGGCCATCCGCACCAAAATCAAAAGTATCAAACTGTCCAAAGTCGGAAATGACTGATCCGTTATCAAAGTCAGTTTCATCAACGCAGAGAAATTCGTGGCCGCTAATTTCCGGGCCATCGTCATCCACTTTGATTTTTAAACGTCCAATTTCACTTTGATCTCCTTCATCGTCTGTAGCGTAGTATTTGAGATTAAAGCTGATTGTTTCGTCGTGATCTTTTGTATTGGGATGCTGTAACGACTCATATTGCTCAATATAGATATCAATATCATTTTCACCATTGAGCAGGTCTGATCCGATGGTTACGACAAAAGCAAGATCACCGCTGACACCTGAAGTCCGACCATAGACGACCGATGGATCAGAGGAAGAGGAATAGAGGTAAATAGGTGATCCATCAGTAGTATTAACACCGCTGTATTGGCCGTAATAATCAATAAAGCGAATATCTTCAAGATCGTCAGGTGGCGAAAGACTGGGGCTTGAAGGGCTATCTGTATCGGACGCACCGTCAGAACCATCAACTTCGTCGTTTGATCCATCAGTAAATAGATTCAGGGCATCTTTAATTGGTCTGAATCCTTGGCTGATTGCATCTGGTGGCGTGACACCATCGTTGCTCATTATTGTTGCAAGATGACTTTGCGCTTCCGAAACGCCGGCGACATCATTTGTTACACGTTTTTCGGCATTGGTTTGATCACCATCTGTTTCATCAATACTAATGGCAATTTTCGTATCGATTTCGGGGATATCTTCCTGGATATCAAAGATAAAGCTGCTTTCTGCAAAGGCAGTATTATTTTCCAGCGTTAATTCATCCGTACCAATATCAGTTTCTTGTTCTTCAGCAATTGCCTGTACGGTAATGACAACAGGGCCATTTGTATGCGTAGGACCTTCTACATAACGGCCGCCATCTTCTGTGTCAGGGGATGGATAAGGGTATTGTTCGTCCGTTAGCAATGTTGGGATTGTCGGAATTTCACCACCTTCACCTCCTTCAACATCAACACCTGTTGTTGTGTAGTCGTTGGTGTTGAAAGCGACCAAACCGCTAAACATTGTGAAGTCAATTGTTTCAGATGGATCAAGATCCGGATCATCCGGGTCGGGAAGATCCTCTGTATAACGAACGATGTATTGAACTGTCCCATTGGGGTTTTCATCGTCTTCTTCTTCATTGGTCGGATCGGATACATCAGTGGAAATTGGTCCGAATATTTCCCAACCTTCAGGTAATTTTGTGCAATCTTCGTTGATTGTAAACCCGGCAGGAATACCAGAAAGAACTAGTGTTAGTGTTTCTGAGCCGTCTTTATCACAAAGTTCTGCATTAATAGGAAGCTTGATGATACTTTCTTCGCTAATGACACCATTTTTACCGCCATCCAAGAAGACTTCATTATCGTTATCATCCGGTATATCTTTGATTTGATCTCTAATCTGGATATCAGGGTAGTCTTGTTCACCGCCTTCACCACCTTCGCCGCCATCATCACGCCCTAGCGATAGTAGTGGCATGTCTGCTGCGGCATCAATAATGGCCTCGACAGAATAAGGAAGCACAGCTGATAAACCTGAATCTGGATCGGTAATAACTGCTGTGCCAGATACAATTATATCTTCATCTGAATCTGGTGGAGGCAGAATAAAAACATCTCCTAAATCATCAGGAGAGATAACAGCAGGGAATGTGCCTGTATATTCATCGCCTAATTCTGACCCACCAATGAACAAGCGGGCGCCATCTGGTAAGGCATCAAGAACGACAAAGTCCAAGGTTTCATTATCAGCGGGAGTAAAGGTAAACACGACCTGCATCGGAGCTGCTGCAATTTCAAGGGAGTCTTCTCCACCTTCACCGCCAAAGGGATTATCGTCTTTATTTAAATCACCCCAAGGTAAATTCTGATTGGGTAACCAATCTTCAAATCCGCCGGCAAAAGTGCCGGATATACCGCCAAGCTCGTTGTCCGGAATTTCAGTAATCGTTGTAATAAAGGTTACGTCAAAAGCTCCTTCTGCAGGGTCTGTGATATCATCTCCGGCACCAAGTAGGCCAAAATCAAGTTCAGTTGGTCCTATAACACCTTGAGCAATCAACAAATCGATAACACTACCGGTGTCCTCGCTATAGACGCTACCGCCACCGCCAGTTGCACCAGCTGCCCCGGCTCCTGCCGCAGTTTCAAGTGGTAGATCTCCGGCCTGAGCAAGGACAAGTCCTATTAGCTGACTGGCGGCCACTTCAGTACCGTCAATGACTAGAAGAGGGGCCTCTCCATCACCAAAATCACCGGCCAGATTTTCAAAGACGATACTACTTTCCGGTGTACCGTCTCCATTAAGGTCAAAATTCAAAACAAGATTTTGTCCATCAACTACGGCGGCAGCTTGGGTGGCATCAAAGTTTAACTGTAAACGTTGCCCTGCTTGTGCCGTAATAGATTGAGAAGTACCTACCGCGGGTAAATCAATCGAAAGCTCTGTAGCCTCTTGGCCAACAGCAAGAATAGGTTCTTGCTCTAACACTTCGATTTCAGGGGTAGTGTCACCGGAATTACGGGGTGTGTTTGAATCTGACATTCTAGCCTCCTCGGGCTCTTGGTACTGGCGCTGCCCCCTCAGGCAAATCAGTCAGGCCACGGTTGAGGAAAATGACTCGAATATAATAACAGTATTTAAAATTTTAGATAGATTTAATATTAAAAATACTACATACAAGTGTATGATTTTTTCGTTATATTACGTATTATTTTAAAAATTATAAGAAAATGTTCGTAATAATGATTTTATGTGTAATTATTTATATGTTTTGTTTTTGAATGTTTGTTTAATTATTAAAGTTGATTGTTATTAGGTGATGTTTTTGTAGTGCATTTTATTTATTAGTTAAATTTATTTATATTTTTCAATTAAAAGCTGTGCGTAACTCAAAAGGGTACGCACAGCATTGTTCTTAACTTATATTGACTTTAAGAAGCTTTGGATAGGGATTGAGCAACCGTAGTTCCTATCAAGGATGGATCTGGGGCAATCGAAGCTCCGACTTCGCGCAAGATACCCACCTTTTCATTGGCACTTTCACCAAAGGCCGTAATGATTGCACCTGCGTGGCCCATTGTCCGTCCTTTGGGGGCACTTAGTCCCGCAACATAAGCGATAACGGGTTTGGTCATGTGATCTCTGATGAAATCAGCAGCTTCTGCTTCTTGTGGTCCGCCAATTTCACCGATCATGACAACAGCTTCTGTTTTTGGATCCTGTTCAAACAGTTCCAGAATATCCTTGAATGAGCTACCATTGATAGGATCACCACCAATACCTACACTTGTGGAAACTCCAATACCCAGTGCTTTCATTTGTGATGCTGCTTCGTAACCTAATGTTCCCGAACGACCAACAATACCAACAGAACCTGGTATATAGATGTGTCCTGGCATGATGCCGAGCAAGGCTTCGCCTGGCGTGATTGTCCCAGCACAATTGGGGCCAGTTAAACGCATGCGCTCTGTTTTTGGATAACGACGCATGTAACGCTTTACGCTCATCATATCTTGCGCAGGAATACCGTCAGTCACGGAGACGCAGAATTCAATACCGGCGTCAGCTGCTTCCATTATAGAATCTGCTGCAAAGGGAGGGGGCACAAATACTATAGAAGCTGAACCTCCTGTCTCTTTGACAGCGTCCTTTACGGTATCAAAAACAGGAACACCATTTACACTTTCTCCGCCTTTTCCTGGAACTACCCCACCAACAACATTCGTACCGTATTCTATCATCTCTTTTGTATGGAATCTGGCAATCTTACCACTAATTCCGTGTACGAGAACTTTTGTCTCACGGTTTAATAGAATGCTCATGATACTACCTCATTAAGAACTTGAACATTGTCAGTATTTTTCCATGCTTCCACAGAACGCTCTGCTGCTTCGGCTAAGGTACTTGCTCGAATGATGGGTAAACCACTACTGGCCAATATCTTGCGACCTTCTTCAACTTTGGTGCCTGCCAGACGAACAATAACAGGAACATCAATCGAAGTGTTTTGTAAGGCTTGTACAATACCCTCTGCAACCCAGTCGCAACGATTGATACCAGCAAAAATATTGACAAGAATGGCTTTGACATTACCATCAGCCATGACGAGGTTAAAGGCTTTGGCAACGCGTTCCGGTGATGCTCCGCCACCAATATCCAGAAAGTTTGCCGGGCGACCGCCGGATACTTCAATAATATCCATTGTTGCCATGGCAAGCCCTGCACCGTTTACGATGCAGCCAATTTCACCATCTAGCGCAACATAATTCAAACCTCTGTCAGACGCTTTTGACTCTCTTTGATCTTCTTGGGATTTATCACGCAACTCTGAAATGTCTGGATGGCGAAAGAGAGCATTGTCATCAAAGGTCATCTTAGCATCAAGAGCTATAATTGCACCTTCACTTGTCACAACCAATGGATTGATTTCAACCATTGTAGCATCAAGTTCACGAAAAGCCTTATAACAACCGATGATCGTCTCAATTATTTGTGGAATTTGTGCTGGATCCACACCTAGCTTAAAGGCTATTTCTCGAGCCTGAAAGTCAAGCATGCCAACTGCAGGTTCAACAATGGATCTAATGATACTGTCTGGATGGCTTTCAGATATTTCCTCAATTTCCATACCGCCAGAAGCAGAGGCGACAATCATAATTCTTTCAGATTTGCGATCTAGGACAAAACCGAGATAAATCTCACGTTCTATTTGGACACCGCCCTCTACATAAACACGATAAATGAATTTTCCGTCAGGACCTGTTTGATTTGTTACCAGGCGTTTTCCGAACATTTTGTCTGCCGCATCAAACACCTGTTCTTCATTTTCACACAAGGTAACACCACCAGCCTTGCCACGACCACCAGTGTGGACCTGGGCCTTGACGACCCATTTGTTTCCACCAATTTCTCGGGCGCGGTAAGCTGCTTGTTCGGGACTATAGGCGAGACCTCCACGTGGAATGGTGACGCCAAAGTTCGCAAGGATACTTTTTGCTTGATACTCATGGATATCCATGAATTTTCCTTTTCAAATTTTCTGTTCAACTTGCCTAGTATCTTTACAAACCGGGAGCTGGGTATTAGCAAACCGATAAGTTTCAAACATGAAACGATGATTTTGAAATTGATACAACACTCTAAAATACTGCTTTTGAGCATCTATATGAGTAGGTAAAAAACAATACTTAATAATTGGTTTTGATCAAAATCTAATTTAATATACTATTCTTATGGGTGGTTTTTGTATGAAAGGTCAGGATTTTGCCGAATGTAGGGAAAGTCGATATAGAACCGATCAAAGTTGCTTTGGCGGATAGTAACCCATTGATGCTTTCTGCCTTGTCAGAGTTTTTTGATCGTGATTCTCGTTTTAGTCTTGTGGCTTCTGTCGGATCAGCCGAGAACTTTCTTGAGATCACGTTACTTTCAACTTTCACCGTTGGTATTGTTGACTGGTCATTGCCAATGTTGGGGGGGGAACGGTTAATTGAAATTATTCGAAATCAGGAAAAACCTCCTCGTATTGTCGTTTATGCTCAGGGAGATCATCAGGATATTCCAAAACAAGCTATGGCAGCAGGAGCAGCGGGATATTGCTCGCGTTCTCAGCCGCCGGAATATCTATTGGATATTGTTGAAGATATTGCCAAAGGAGGTATGGTGTTCCCCTTTGTCGATGTGCGTGATCTACGCCAGGACCCTATGAGATCTCTGACAAAACGAGAGCGAACATTATTGGTTTCTCTTGCCCAAGGTCGAACCAACAAGGAGCTTGCCCGTGATCATGATATTTCTTTGAATACGGTAAAGTTCCACTTGAGAAACTTGTTCGACAAACTTTCTGTAACTAATAGATCACAGGCTATTGCCTATTATTATTCGACGCGTGTTTCTCTTCAGAATGAGCAAGAGGAATAATTGTTTTTAAAGTTGGAATTTTCCAGAGAATCCAGAAATTGAATTTCTCAAAAAAATCCTTCACGTAGTGAAGGAAAAAATCATGGTTGACAGCAAAGATATTTTGCCCGGTTAATTCCGCTCCTAGACCTGTAATAATTGGAATAGGAAGTCCCAAAAATGAGTTTTCAAATAATAGATCAAGCCCCAGCAAGGCTAAACAGAAGTGAGCTTGCCGTACCCGGAAGTCAACCGCAACTTTTTGAAAAAGCATCAAAATCAGATGCCGATGTTATTTTTCTTGATTTGGAAGATGCTGTTGCTCCTGATGAAAAAGAGCAAGCCAGGAAAAATATTATTCAAGCTTTAAATGATCTCGACTGGACAGGAAAATCCATGTCCATTCGTATTAATGGGCTTGATACCCATTACATGTATCGTGATGTTGTCGATGTTGTTGAACAGGCTGGCCAACACCTTGATTTAATTATGATACCCAAGGTAGGAACCGCGGCCGATGTTTATGCAATAGACATGCTTGTTACCCAGATCGAAGATGCAAAAGGGTATCAAAAGCGCATCGGTTTTGAACATATCATTGAAACAGCTCTCGGCATGCAGAATGTGAACGAAATTGCCTCTGCAAGTCGCCGAAATGAATCTCTTCACTTTGGAGTGGCTGATTATGCTGCATCGACACGCGCAAGAACTACAATGATAGGTGGTGTAAATAAAGATTATGCCGTTTTAACGGATCCTGATTTGTCTGGGGATCGTCTTACGCATTGGGGGGACATGTGGCACTACGCAATTAGCAGAATGGTTGTCGCTGCTCGGGCCAATGGATTGCGACCTGTCGATGGGCCATTTGGGGATTTTTCAGATCCGGAAGGTTTCAAGGCAGCGGCAAGACGCGCAGCAGTTCTTGGATGCGAAGGCAAATGGGCTATTCATCCGTCACAAATTGATCTGGCAAACGAAGTAATGAGCCCGAGTGATGAAGAAGTAACCCGTGCCAAGCGTATTCTCGATGCTATGGCCGAAGCCGAACGCCAAGGGAAAGGGGCTGTTTCTCTTGATGGGAGACTGATTGATTACGCATCTATTCGTCAAGCAGAAGTCTTGGTCGGAAAATCGCAACAAATCGCGTCAAGGTAGTATTTTTTTGGTGGCGCTGTTTGAGCGAACAGTGCCACCATTGTTTCCCGGATTGATATCTTGTTTCTGTCAGTTGTTGGTCGATTTCAATTTGATTAATTCTCTGTATTGGTTTCTTTTTTCACAGATGTCTCGGCTTTGATCGCGGCGGTATAAAGCTGTTTACTGCTCATGCCGTTACCGCCCAAGGGTAAGAACGGTGCTTTATTCTCTACATGTCTTTGGCGTTGGAAAATACGGATAATGGTAAAGATTACCAACAGGCTGTTGTTTAGAACAAAGAACATAAATATACCTTCGGGGCCCGTAAAAGCCATAAACTGTGCGGCGACTGTTGGCCCCAAACTCGCGCCAACGCCATAGGCGATCAATAGTCCGGCAGAGACTTGAACCAACTCTTTTCTATCTGCCATGTCGTTAACCTGTGACGCAGAAATCGGGTATATGGTAAAGGACATGCCCCCATAGATCGCAATGGCTGCAATTAAGATAATAAAGCTCTGTCCTGTGGCCCAGATAACGGCAAAACATGATCCGATTGTTAAAAGCGATGAAACGATGAGAACTGTTCGTCTGTCAAAACGATCTGATATTCGTCCTATAGGGAATTGTAACAGCATACCGCCAAAAATCGCGGCAGCCATAAAGGTTGAAATCTGAGGTATAGTAAGGCCAACATCCTTGCCAAAAACGGCCCCCATACTGTTCAGGGAAGAGTTGGACATACCAGCACACACTGTTCCAAATACACCAACTGGTGAGACCAGAAATAGTTTTTTGAAAGCCATGCGTTTTGGAGAACTTGGTGTCGGGGCTGTTGCTCTGGTTAGGAGAAGTGGAACCAACGCAAAAGAATAAACCATGGAGGCAATAACGAAGAGCTGGAATTGGGCGGGATCCCCCAAGAGCATCATAAATTGCCCTGAACCAGACCCTATATAGTTCGTTATCATATAGAGGGAGAGAATTTTTCCTCTGTTTTCATTGCTGGATTTTTCATTCACCCAGCTTTCGACCACCATAATCATTCCAGCCATACAAAAGCCAGTCACAATTCGCAGGAAAAACCAGAAAATCGGATCGGCAAAAAGAACATGGGCAAGGACAGCTACAGATAGGATTGAAGCAAAGGCGGCAAAGGAACGAATATGCCCAACAGCGGCGATAACGCGTATGGCAAAAACAGCACCGATCAACATACCTACAAACTGACCAGTCATAATCAGGCCTGTGGTCTCGGTTGAGAAACCTTCAATTCGGCTTCGAAGACCTAGCAATGTGTTGATCATACCTTGGCCAAGCATGAGCATGGCAAAACTAAAAAGGAGTGAGGAAATTGACCTGATTGTTTGCCACATACTATGTCTTTACCGCTGAATAGGAACAGAAGAGGAGTGTTCTGAGTATCTATCTAATATCAGTTTGGGTGATTCTGCCTAATTGTTTATTTGATTTTTGGATTTTAATTCAAGGTTATCACTTGAATGTTGGAGAACAAAAAAAATTACCTCAATCGTGACTTCCTGCCGTGACAAAGTTTATAGCTCTGTTTATCGTTTTCCCTCGTTCTTCTTAAGGCATATGACTCAGGAGCATTTAAGGCTCTTGGTTGTTATCTTGATAGTTGTCCCGAAAAGGCCGTATCTTAAGCGTTCAAAGAGCTCATTTGAGTGTCTCAAGATTCCATAGATAAAATTGGCTGATCTTAAATGTTGTAGGAGTGTTTGTATGTACTCAAGTATGCTGGATCGCAAAGATCAGATCGGTTCGAATTCAGGTCTGATTGCTGACTTTCGTAGTGACACCGTCACGAGACCGAGTAAAGGAATGCTTGAGGCTATGGCGAAGGCCAAAGTGGGTGATGATGTCTATGATGATGATCCAACTGTGGCAGAGCTTGAGCGTAAACTTGCTGAAATGGCTGGCATGGAAAATGCTCTGTTTTTTCCTACTGGAACCCAAAGCAATCTCGCAGCTCTTTTGAGTTATTGCGGGCGTGGTGATGAATATATAGCAGGGGACGAATACCACATCTTTATTGACGAGGCCGGTGGAGCTGCCGTACTCGGTGGAATTTCTCCCTTTCCCTTGCCGACCGATAATTCGGGTGGTTTAGATCCTCAACAGGTTAAAGATGCGATAAAGCCAGATGATTTCCACTGTCCAATCAGTCGTTTACTATGTCTTGAAAATACAGTGTCTGGACGTGTGCAAAATCCAGAACGTATCGCTGCTCTGGCTAAGGTTGCTCACGAGAATAACTTATCGGTTCATCTTGATGGAGCACGTATATTCAATGCTGCTACGGCCTTGAATCTGTCATTGAAAACGTTGTGTGAACCTGTTGATTCTATCTCTATATGCCTTTCCAAAGGGTTGGGAGTACCGATTGGATCTGTTCTTTGCGGATCTGAGTATCTAATTAAACGTGCAAAACGAATGCGAAAGCTATTGGGTGGTGGGATGCGACAGGTTGGCGTGCTAGCTGCCTGTGGTCTTTATGCTCTGGAACATCATGTTCCCTTACTTGAAAATGATCACAACAAAGCTATGAAGTTAGCGCGGGGATTACAATCTATTCCAGAAGTGACAGTTGATTTATCAACAGTTGAAACAAACATGGTCTTTATGAACCCGGGTAAGGAGCAACATCAACCCCTGTGTGATTATCTCTTCGAAGAAGGTATTCTAATCGGTGCACAAGTTCCTGAAATACGCTTGGTTACTCACATGGATATTTCAAATGAAGCAATAGAACTCTTTATTGAAAAAACCCGATTTTTTTATCAGATGAAGATATGATCTTTCTTTACGCGTGATTGATACAGTCGAAATTCATCTAGACAAGATCCCCTTCTTGTGCAGGAAAAAAGAAGGACGTTAACAGAATCTTAAAACAACCATCACGCAAGAGTCTTTGAAAGGCGGCAGAGTTGCATCAACAAACATTCAAGCGTTTATGGTGCAAGTTACATGGTTGCGATCAAGGTATCAGGTCTTAATAAGACCTTCACAAAGGGCAAGAAAGCTCTGAATTCACTGGATTTACAGATTGATAAGGGTGAGATGGTTGCCCTGATCGGGGCTTCTGGGTCCGGTAAATCTACCCTGATCCGACATATCTCGGGCTTGATGAAAAGCGATAGTGATAACAGTAAAATCGAAGTCCTTGATCAAACCATTCAGGAGAACGGGAAACTAGGACGCGGTGTCCGTTCTGCGCGCTCTGATGTAGGGGTCGTTTTCCAACAGTTTAATCTGGTAAACCGCCTTTCTGTTCTGACAAATGTACTTATTGGCCTTTTAGGGCAAATTCCAAGGTGGCGGGGCACCTTGGGTTTGTTTACACGTGCAGAGAAAATGGTTGCCATGAAGGCTTTGGCACGAGTGGGCATTGATAATCTTGCTGAACAGCGATCATCCACCTTGTCCGGAGGACAACAACAACGTGCCGCTATCGCCCGTGCTATTACACAGGGCGCACAGGTTATCTTGGCGGATGAGCCAATTGCTTCTCTTGATCCGTCATCTGCACGCAAAGTAATGGATACATTGGAAAATGTGAACAGGGAAGACGGAGTGACTGTTCTTGTTTCTTTGCATCAGGTTGACTATGCGCTTCGCTATTGCCCACGCACAATTGCCATGCGGAACGGTGAAATTATTTTTGACGGCGATTCAAAACGATTGACGCCGAAACTTCTCGAACAACTTTACGGTGATGACAGTTTGGAATTGCTAGGTTCCAAGCAACAGGAAGAGCCTGTTGTGACATCACTTCCAGAACAGGCAGTGGCTTGAAAGCTACGACCTGAAGGTCCTCATGTATCTGGCATTTACGTACTTTTTAAACTAGGAGAACAGGTAAAATGGTTCGCAAACTAATCGCTTCTGCTGCCGTTGCAGTAACAGCACTTGTTGGTGGTGTTGCTCAGGCTGAGACTAACTACAAGCCTCTTGAAAAAGATCCTACGGAACTTAACTTCGGGATTATTTCAACAGAATCAACTTCTAACCTGAAAGAGCAGTGGGTTCCTTTGATGAAGGACATGGAAGCTGCACTTGGTATGAAGGTGAAGCCTTTCTTTGCCCCCGACTATGCGGGTGTTATCGAAGCCATGCGCTTTGGTAAAGTTCATCTGGCCTGGTTTGGTAACAAATCCGGTATGGAAGCAGTTGATCGTTCCGGTGGCGAGGTTTTCGTACAGACATCCAAAGCTGACGGAAGCCAAGGTTATTACTCTCACATCATTACGCATGTAGATAACAAAGATATTAACAGTCTTGAAGATATCTTTAAATGTGATCAGTCATTGAACTTTGGTATCGGCGATCCAAACTCTACATCCGGTTTTCTGGTTCCTTCATACTATGTCTTTGCCCAGAATGGTGTGGATCCAAAAGAATGTTTCAAGACTGTTCGTAATGCAAACCACGAAACCAACCTGATGGCGACTGCCAATAAGCAGGTTCATGTTGCCGCAAACAATTCAGAGCAAATTGGCCGCTCTATGAAAAAAGCACCGGATGCTGCTGCAAAAATCAAAGTCATCTGGACATCTCCGTTGATCCCGTCAGATCCAATGGTCTATCGCAAAGATATGTCCAAAGAACTAAAGTCTCGTATTAAAGCATTCTTCCTGGGTTATGGTCGTATTGGCGATACAGCCCGCGCCAGAGAAGTTCTGGGTGGTATCTCTGATGGTCAGGGACTGTTTATGGAAAGTAACAACACACAGCTATATCCTGTACGTCAGTTGGCTCTGTTCAAAAACAAGCTGAAGATCGAAGGAAACGAAGGCCTGGCAGCTGACGATAAAGAGAAAAAGCTACTGGCAATTAACAACAAACTTTCTGATCTGAAAGTTCTGGTTGCTGCACAATAAGCGACGACAATACAAAAACGGTGCTCTTGTTGAGCACCGTTTTTCTGTTCCTTAAGAACAGTTATTCCCTTCATTAATAAAAGATTTTTTTCCGATGTCTAATCTTTCAGAAACTCAAAAATCCATCGAAATTCCTGCTCATGATTTGAAGCGGTCCATTGGTAGCCTAATTATGTGGGCTGTCTTTTTTGCATTACTTGCGCTGTCATGGGAAGGGGCCGATATGCGGCCTTGGGATCTGATTGAAAATGCAGAAAACATGAGCCAGTTTGCGTCTGGTTTCTTCCCACCGGATATGTCGCAGTGGAAAATGTATCTTGAAGAAATCTGGATTACTATTCAGATCGCTATCTGGGGAACAGCACTCAGTATTGTCTGTTCAATACCGTTTGGCATTTTGTGTTCGGAAAACATTGTTCCATGGTGGGTTTTTCAGCCTGTACGTCGTCTTATGGATGCTGCCCGTGCGATCAATGAAATGGTATTTGCCATGCTGTTTGTTGTTGCTGTCGGTCTAGGGCCATTTGCGGGTGTTCTTGCCTTGTGGATTCATACAACAGGTGTTTTGGCCAAGCTGTTCTCGGAAGCTGTAGAAGCGATTGATCCAAGTCCTGTAGAAGGAATTAGAGCAACAGGTGCAACAGGTCTGCAGGAAGTTATATTTGGTGTTATACCCCAGGTTCTCCCGCTCTGGATTTCTTACTCACTGTATCGTTTTGAATCCAATGTTCGTTCCGCAACAGTTCTTGGTATTGTTGGTGCTGGTGGGATTGGTATGGTCCTGTGGGAAAACATTCGTGGTTTTTATTATGCCGAAACTGCAGCCGTTATCATTCTGATTATCATCTCGGTTAGCCTGTTGGATATTCTGTCACAGCGCTTAAGAAAACTGGTTATCTAAGATGTATTTCCAAACCCAATCTCATACTAAAAAACAACTTTCCGAACAGCCGACCATTTCTGATAGTGCTGTCGTATTGGATAGCCATTTGGGGCAATGGACTGAGGTTGGGGAGGGGACCAAGATTGTTGAAAGCAGGCTGGATGACTATAGCTATGTCGTGAATAACAGCGATATTATATACAGCCAGATAGGTAAGTTTGTAAATATTGCCGCTTTTGTCCGGCTTAATCCTGGGCAACATCCTATGGACCGGGCAAGCATGCACCATTTTCAATATCGAAGTGATGCCTATGATATGGGGGATGATGATGTCAATTTTTTTGATTGGCGCCGTTCATCTCTTGTCCATATTGATCATGATGTCTGGATTGGTCATGGCGCAATTGTCAAAGGTGGCGTTCACATCGGCACTGGTTCTGTAATTGGTTCAGGGGCGGTTGTAACCAAAGATGTTGCGCCCTATTCAATTGTCGCCGGTGTTCCGGCGATGGAAATTCGGTCACGGTTTGAGTTACCTATCCAAAAAGCACTCTTGCGTATCAAATGGTGGGATTGGGATCATTTTCTTTTGACTGATCGGTTAAACGATTTCAGAAAACTTACGATTGATGAATTTTGTTTGAAATATGATCCTGAACTATAACCAGAATTGTAGGGATAAATGATGATCCACGAACGATATGCCATTTATTATGCACCGCGATTTGATAGTAAGCTGGGGCAATTTGGTAATGCCTGGTTTGGTTTTAATCCTGTTTCTCACGAAGATATTCCAAGGCCGAATGTTGAGGGGATGAACGCTCAAGAGATTGAGAATATCACACAAGGATCTGGACGATATTCTTTTCATGGAACATTAAGATCACCTTTTAAGTTACGGAAAAATCGTAATTTAGATTCTTTAGATAAATCTCTTAAGTCTTTTGTTACCAAAGTTCGGCCGATTATTTGCGGACCTCTTTCCATAAGGTCCATAGGTCGTTTTCTTGCGCTTGTCCCTGATGACCCGGAAAGTCAAGTTCCGGATTTAGCAGAACAATGTATGAGAGCTTTAGACAATTTTAGATTGGCACCTGACAAACAAGAGCTTGATCGACGGCGGCAAACTGGCCTGACAACGATTCAGGAACAGCTGCTGCTAAGGTGGGGATACCCTTTTGTGATGGAAGAGTTCCGTTTTCATCTGACATTGAGTGACAAGCTTGAGGGAATGGACCTGATCAAATATCAGGCAATACTTGAAAAGCACTGCGAAGGTTTGTGTAATGAACCCTTTGTCATTGATGAAATCGCCCTTTTTGGCGACCCCGGGCAAGGTGGGAAATTTGAAGAAATCTCCCGTTACAAACTTTCAGCTATCAGCTGACTAGAATTAACCTTGAAGTGTTGGCGATTCAGTATAGCGATAGGGATGATTGGTCTGTAAATAGGGATTTTCAATCGCCATAACAAAGTTTGTAATGGCCTCTTCAAGCGCACCGCTATTATCGATTTCAATTACATCATCGCCTCGTACGCGATATGATTTGGCGCGGTCAAGCCTTCTTTGAATATCGGCTGCACCTTCCCGGCCACGAGCGTGTAATCGCTGAGAAAGAATATCGGGATCAACTGTGATCGAGATAATTCTGAGGTTTGGATATTCATTACGTGCTTCGTTTAAAACGCTTCGAGACACATTGACAACGACGCATTTGCCTTCGGACAATTCGTCATTGATCGATCTGGGAATACCATATTTTAAGTCGTGCGCATCCCACGAAAGGGCAAAGATACCCGCCCGTTTTTTACGAGTAAACTCTTCGACCGAGAGACCCAGATGATTTTCACCACCAGCATTTTGGGGGCGGGTAATTGATCGTCTTGGAAAAATGACGCTTGTAGTATTACCAAAGCGTTGACGCGCGGCATCAAGCAAAGTGTCCTTGCCCGCACCGCTTGGTCCTACAACAAGATAAAGCCAACCTGTTTCCATTTTAAGAAACCCTGTTTCCTTCGCGCCATACCCCTCTTACAACAGGGTGGTGGTGCGAGTGATGGACATGAATAAGATCTGCACGTTTTCCCAAGGCGATCTCGCCTCGATCAGTTAAGCCAACGCGTTCAGCTGGTGTCTTGGTGACTGTTTGAATGGATTTGGGAAGATCGTAGGCGTCAAAATCTTCATAGAGCAACATAGCGGCGTGTAACAGGCTATGAGGAACGTAATCGCTAGAGATTATATCCAGATATCCTTCTTTAGCCAGTTCGCCTGCTGAAACGTTACCTGAATGAGATTTTCCCCGAACCACATTGGGGCCGCCCATCATTACCGCCAAACCTGAATTATGTGAACTTCTGGCTGCTTCGAGTGTGGTAGGAAATTCTGCAACCGTCATACCATCAGATACGGCTTCTTCCACATGCGTTTCAGTGGCATCATCATGACTGGCAAGGGCAAAACCTTTGTCATGGGCTGTGCCGACAACGTGTTTACGGTTCTTTTGGCTGTATTTTTCCTGGTCCAGTCGCCTTTCAGATATGAATTTTTCCATTTCTCCGTCACTAAGGCCATATTTTCCCTGATAATAAATATAATAGGCATCAAGGGAAACAAACTGTCTTTGCCCGGGCGTATGATCCATGACCGACAACATGCGTACTAGATTATTCTGAGACAACTTGTCCAAAGCCGGGGCCATGTCGGCGTAACTGACTTCACACCGTAAGTGTATAAGATGGTCAGCACGTAACAGGTTCTCGCGATTAGCGTGGATTAAACTACCGACCATTTCTTCCAGTCGTTTAACCCGGCTACTTCCTTCGTTTACATCGCCCACTGCAATGGCATCAAAGACAGTTGTTATCCCCGCACTTGCAACTTGGCTATCATGACTGACGACAGCTGCAACGGATGGCCACTCAGTCTTGGGACGAGGGGTCATGTGTTTTTCAAGGTTATCAGTGTGCAGTTCTACCAGTCCAGGAAGCAAGAGATCGCCATCCATATCCAGCGCACTGGATATGGATGTATTTCTTGTCGAGATATCTTCAATCTTGCCATTGGCAATTTTTAATGATCCATAAACGACTTCGTTCGCCAGAACTATTTTTGCATTGGTGAATACTTTTTCATTCATCTCTCAACACTCTGGAATTGGGTGACATCAAAGGTTCTGGAACAGACTGCTTCTCTGGCTTCCTGATCGTGGAAAATGCCGAGAATAGCGCAACCTCTACTTTTTGCCTGTTCGATAAGATCAAGGACGGTTTGTCTGTTCACGGCATCAAGAGAAGCTGTTGGTTCATCAAGCAGCAGAATTGGATAATCTGCGATAAATCCACGGGCAATATTGACACGCTGCTGCTCACCACCAGAAAACGTCAAGGGCGATAAACTCCACAAACGTTCCGGTATTCTCAAACGGGTCAGAATATCTTGCGCCTTTGCAATGGCCAGTTCTTTATCCTGTCCCAGAGCAATCAATGGCTCGGCAACGATTTCGATCGTTGGGACCCTTGGAATAACGCGCAAGAACTGGCTGACGTAACCAAGGGTACGCTTTCTTACATCCAGAATTTGATGTGGGTCTGCCGTGGCTATATCAACCAGTTGATTATTGTGGCGGATATGAATACTACCTTTGTTGCATATGTAGTTGGCATATAGCATGCGCATAAAAGTACTCTTGCCTGAACCTGATTCACCCGTTAACGCAACGCATTCTCCCTGATTTAAAAAGAAGGAAATACCTTCGAATACCGGGATGGTCATGCTTGACTGATTGTGGAGAGTAAAATGTTTTGCGACATTTTCCACGTTAATCATTTTTGACATATTCATGTCCTTAAGATTGCAATATCGATGAAACAAGAAGCTGTGTGTATGGGTCTTGAGGGTCGTCAAGAACTTGATCTGTCAGACCACTTTCAACGACGTGTCCGCTTTTCATCACCATAAGACGATGGGATAATAGTCGGGCAACGGCGAGGTCATGGGTGACGATAACAACAGAAAGCCCGAGATTCTGTACAAGACCACGTAGCAAATCAAGAAGCTTTGCCTGTACAGAAACATCCAGACCGCCAGTCGGTTCATCCATAAACACCAGCCGAGGTGCCGTCACAAGATTTCGGGCAATTTGCAGTCTTTGTTGCATACCACCGGAAAAAGTTGAAGGCAGGTCATCCAGACGTTCTGTAGATATTTCGACCTTGCCGAGCCAATCCGTTGCAGTATGGCGAATATTTCCATAGTGACGCCAACCAACAGCCATCAGTCTTTCACCAATGTTTGCACCTGCACTGACACCCATTCTAAGGCCGTCACGAGGATTTTGATGAACAAAGGCCCAGTCTGTTCGCATAAGAAAACGACGTTCTGGTTCGCTCATATCTTCAAAAAGATCCTGTGATCCATCATGACGTGTATGATAGCTAACGGAACCAAAAGTTGGTTTCAGCTGTGCGGAAATACAATTGAGTAAGGTAGATTTTCCTGATCCAGATTCACCAACAATCCCAAGAACTTCGCCAGGACGGAGGTCAAATGATATGGCCTGACATCCGATCCTGCTGCCATACATCATAGTTAGGTCTTTAACACTCAAGAGTGCTTGTTCAGGTGATAGAGTTTGATTTAAGGAAGTCATTTTGATGCCTCTGAATTTACTGATTGCATCTGGGCAGCTTGGGCGAGTGTGTGTTCCACTGGCGGGGATATAGAATCATCCCTTCTACTCTGGCAATAATCGCTGTCGGAACAGACAAACATACGGTTGCCTTTGTCATCCAGAATGACCTCATCCAGGAAGCTATCTTTGGATCCGCACAGGGCACAGTCTTCATCCCAGGATTGAATTTCAAAGGGATGATCTTCAAAATCCAGACTTTGTACCTTGGTATAAGGCGGGATGGCGTAAATTCGTTTTTCTCGACCAGCACCGAAAAGCTGCAGGGCTGCGCAGTTATCCATTTTGGGGTTGTCAAACTTTGGTGTCGGGGAAGGGTCCATGACATAGCGATCATTGACCTTTACTGGATAGGCATAGGTTGTGGCGATATGTCCGTGGCGTGAAATGTCTTCGTACAGCTTTACATGCATCAGGCCATATTCTTCCAGTGCATGCATTTTGCGGGTTTCTGTTTCTCTTGGCTCCAGAAAGCGCAGTGGTTCGGGAATTGGCACCTGATAAACCAGAATTTGTCCGTCAGTCAGAGTTTCTTCGGGAATTCTGTGTCTGGTTTGGATAACTGTTGCGTCCTTGGTTTTTTCAGTCGTATCAATATTTGCAGTCTTTTCAAAAAACTGTCTGATACTTACAGCGTTTGTTGTATCGTCACTGCCTTGGTCGATTACTTTTAATGTATCCGACGGCCCAATGACAGTTGCTGTCACCTGTACGCCACCTGTTCCCCAACCATAAGGCATCGGCATTTCTCGTCCGGCAAAAGGAACCTGATAACCCGGAATAGCCACAGCTTTCAGAAGCGCCCGGCGGATCATGCGTTTAGTTTGTTCGTCCAGATATGCGTAATTATAGGACGATGCAGTTGTACTTTGAGACATTGTTTTACTCTGCCGCCTGTTGTGGTTGTGCCTGTTGTTGATGTGCGTCCTGTTGTTCTTCGCGCATGCGACGAACCAGTCCCAGCTCGGCCTGAAAATCCACGTAATGAGGGAGCTTGATATGTTCGACAAAACCCGTTGCCTGAATATTATCGCTATGGGACATAACGAATTCTTCATCTTGTGCCGGGGCAACAATATCTTCGCCCATTTCCTTTGCGCGTAGAGCACGATCGACTAGCGCCATTGAAATAGCTTTTCGCTCGTTTTGCCCAAAAACCAGACCGTATCCACGTGTAAATTGTGGTGGTTCTGTTTTTGATCCTTGAAACTGGTTAACGGTTTCGCATTCGGTTATTTCCAGATCGCCGATATCAATCGTAAATCCTAGTTCAGGAGGCAGGATTTCGATTGAAACAGTCCCCAGTCTAATCTCGCCGACAAAGGCGTGATTTCGGGCGTATCCGCGTTGCGTTGAATAGCCAAGTGACAGGATGAAACCTTCATCTCCCCGCGCAAGGTTTTGTAACCTTTGGTCGCGATCTACTGGAAATTCAAGTGGTTCGCGGGTTAAATCCCCAACAGGATGTTCTTCTTCGTTTTCGGGAAGTTTTTCTGCCTGAATAAGACCTTCGTTATTTAAAAGACCGCCCAAGACCCGTGGCATTTCTGTCTCGGATGCTTTGCTATCTTGTGATTCCCCAGTATCTGGTTCACTCTTTTCTGATAGGTTACCATCACCCGTTTCCATCAAATCAAAATCAAGAAGTCTGTGTGTGTAATCAAAGGTAGGGCCTAGGATTTGCCCACCGGGCAAGTCTTTATATGTCGCGGAAACTCGGCGTTCGACGGTCATTCTGTCCGTTCTGATCGGAAGACTATAGGCCAAGCGTGGTAGTGTTGTTCTATAAGCACGAATTAAGAAAATAGCTTCAATCAAGTCTCCACGTGCCTGTTTGATAGCCAAAGCAGCGAGATCTTCATCAAACAATGATCCTTCTGCCATGACACGAGATACAGACAAGCTGAGTTGTTCTTTTATCTGTGCAATTGAAAGCTCAGGTATTTCTTTTGGGCCGCGTCGTTTTTCTGCGAGAAGACGGTGGGCGTTTTTGATCGCTTTCTCGCCACCTTTTACAGCTACATACATTTTAAATGTCCATTTCTGAAGAACGTGGAAGGGCGCAAATATGGGTGGGAGAGGCAAAGATGACATCAACACCGCAAGGGAAGGTGTTCCTATTCTCCTTCATCCATCCCCAAAATTTTGGATTGAGGGGGGATGGAGACAGATTACTTGTCGTTTTTATACCTGGACCACTTAACACAGCTTTTTGTTCTGCATTGAAATGATCAACGGTAATGATAAGTGTTGCGGAACGATCTGGGTATTCTGTTGAACCAATTGGCAAATTCATAACAAGATCAGAATCTTCAAGGCCATTGATAACGGCAAAATCACAATGACTCGTGTTTTTTTTCAGGGTACATCCGGTATGAAAGCGCAAATAATCTGCGACATCAGAGCATTCTGTTTCCGGAGATAACCAGACAGTGGTGTCCATATCTGCGAGAGCCAAAAGTATCGAGGCTGCAGATGAATTCAGCTTATTTGGGCTTTCACAGGTAAGAGGAATTTTTATGATGGCGCCAGGGCGTGACATCGCATCCAGAACGGTTCTGAAAACGGCCGTAGCATCAAAAACAGGGTTATGAAAACCCGGAAGAGTTGTTTGGCCAATATCTTGCGCAGAAAGGGAGTTTGTTTGGGAGTTTATCACGCGTCTTCTCCTCGTACCATTGTAAAGAAATCAACCTTGGAGGTTGCAATCTGTGATTTACGATCTTGCTTTACTTTTTGTTGAAGAGAAGCCAGAGGTGTGACGAAAGTATTTCGTATTTTTTTAGACCAGCGATTGGTTTGGAGCAGGGCATCCAGTACAGCAATCAGTTCAGCTTTTTTATGATCTCGGCCGCGGATATAAGCGTATCCAATATGGTCGCTATCAAGGCACACAGTGCAGCGAGTTACAGATACTTCACCTAAGTTAAATTGTTGACCGTCACCACCGGCTCTTCCACGAACCATAACTAGTCCGGTTTCAGCTTTACGGAGGAAACGATAGGGAAGGTTACTTAAGTCAGCTTCTGACTTTGTCAGCTTATCCCAACGTTGTTGTAGATCGTTCAATGAGCAACGAGCCAGAACAGACAACCATTTCTGCCTCTCGCTATTAGTATCTTTCTGATCTAACTGTCTCGAAACATCGGCCACTTTTATCTCCTTTCGACAAATGATATATTTGTCTAGACGTCTATACCTTTTTAGTTTATAGAATGTAGAGTTAACGAAGACAATTGACGACTGATGAAAGTTTTATGAACTTTAAAGGACAATAAAATGGAGTGGGAAAAGGGTGAAGCAATCTGGAAGCAGATTGGGCGTCTTTTGCTTCAGGATATTACAGCGGGTGTGTTTAAGCCCGGTGATAAGTTGCCAACTGAAAATGAACTGGCAAAAAGATTTGGTGTAAATCGCCATACGGTACGCAGCGCGATTGCGGCCCTTACAGAAGATAATGTAATGCGTGTTGAACAAGGGCGGGGAACCTTTGTTCAGGAAAATCTGATGGACTATACCTTGGGAAGTCGAACCCGCTTTTCACAAATCGTCTCAGGGCGCCATCGCTTGCCAGATAAAACACTGTTAAGTAGTAAAAAGGAAAAGGCAACGAAACATGTTGCAAAAAGATTGATGGTTGCCAGAGATGAAAAAATAATCAAGCTCGAAGCTGTTAGTCATGCAGATGGTGTCGCGCTCGCCCACTCAATCAGTTACTTGCCAGCGCTCCGTTTCAAGGGGATTGAGACGGTCTTTGCTGAAACAAAATCTCTGACAGAGGCTTTTAAACATTTCGGATTAAATGATTACACCCGTAAAAATACGAGAATTACGGCGCAGATGCCAAGCAAACGTACAGCAGAATTACTGCAACAGGCTAAAAACAAACCTGTTCTGATTACTGAAAGTGTTGATGTGGATGCCACTGGCAAAGCGATACAGTTTGGTATTACTCACTTTGCCAGCGAACGTGTCCAGCTCTTTGTTGATAACGAGAGCGCAAACCCGCTCTCTTAGTTTATATATGCTATTGAGGAAAGCTCTTCGGTCCAGGGAGGTACAGCACCATTTTGTGTAACCGTAAAGGCGGCGACCCGGTTGGCTTTATCTAATGCGATAGATAGTTGCTGTTCAGTCAAATCCCTCAAACACGATTTCGACAGGAGGGCTTGCTCACTTAGACTTGAGAGGAAACCTGCATTGAAGCTGTCTCCGGCGCCAATAGTGTCTTTTACCTCAACCTTTTTACTCCTCAGTTTTAGGGTTGAATTCTTACTATAGGCAGTTGCCCCTTGTGAACCTTCGGTAAAAAGTACGATTGATGCGCCACGTTGCAATTGCTGTCGTGCAAAATCCTTTGGTTTAGTCTCTGGTGAAAGCCATGACAGGTCTTCGTCTGAGACTTTGATAATATCGCTTATTGATAGCAATCGATGGATACGTTGACGATATCCATCAGAATCAGTTATGAAACTTGTCCGAATATTGGGGTCAAAAGACAGTACGCAGCTTTCTTTTGCTGAGGTAACAAGGTCTTCAAAAACTGTTCCGCAAGGCTCTTGAATGAGGCTGATAGCTCCGAAATGGAAGGCTTCTACATCCGCAGGTACTTCTTTTATGTTGTTTCTTTGGAATAGTTTTCCCGCGGTATTTTCATCGTAAAAGGCATAACTGGCCTGCCCATCTTTAAACTTTACAAATGACAAGGTTGTCGGCGCCGTTTGTCGATAGGAAAAGCTGTAATCAACATTTGATTCCGCAAGTGATTGACAGATTTGTTCTCCAAAGAGGTCTGTCGAAATGCCACCACAATAGCCTGTTTTAATCCCCAAACGCCCCAAGGCGATGGCAGTATTGAAGATTGCGCCACCTGAAACTGGCTGATAGGCGGTTTCTTTTTGCGAAGAAATTTCTATTGGCAACATGTCAATGAGAGCTTCGCCACAACAAATAATCATGGGTTATTTCATCCATTTATCGTAGTCAGAAACCAACAGGTGTTTGGGAGGTTCGTTTTCTTCTATTTGAGAGAAACGACCTATTTTATCCCGAAAGACATTATCTGTAAGGTCATCATTCACTGTTGAGACTTCACCGATGAGAACATCTGCTCTTTCACCCCAAAAAGCATGCCAAACACCGGGCAGAAGGGTAACGCTCTCGCCCGGTGCCAATTTTAAAAGGCCACCAGCTTTAAGTTTTCTGTTAATACCATCACAGGGCACGACAACTTCGGCTTCTTCATCAATGTCACCATTGGGATTAGACATAAAAAGCTCAAGTACCAGATCACCACCACCCCGGTTAATAATATCTTCCGCTTTGATATTATGTCGATGCATAGGGGAAATCTGATCTTTGCGGGAAATCATGATTTTTTCCGCATACAGCATGCCTTTTCCGGTTTCCAGATCTTCTGCAAATCCGTTTCTGACCGTAAAGAGGAATAATCCCAATTCATCAAATTTTCCCTGACCATAATCTGTAATATCCCATCCCATTCGGGCTTTTGTAATGCCTGTTAGCTCTTTCTTACGGTTTTGCATGTCTTGGGGGGTAAAGTACGCAAAGGGAGGCAGAATGTAGCCATGTGATTTGATGAAACTATCTGACTGAGCAAGGATTTCATTGATTTCTGAACGTTGCATTTTCTTTAATTCTCGCATGTTTTAAAGAGCTATTGATTAAGAGATATATTTTGATCAACAAGGTAGTGATCAAACAAGGGAAGGCTTGCTCCACCCAAGGCGCGGGCCACTGTTCCGAGTGATCCTTCACTGACCATTGGAAGTTTGATCCCTTGTTGATTATAATTTTTAATGGCTTCTCGGGTGGCTTCTACAATGCGACGGCGTACGTGTTTTGGAAAAGCGCCATCAATTACTGTTGTTTCCTGATCGATCAGTGCTGTCGTTGAAATAATTGCCTGAGCAAGGCAATTTGCAACACGTTCTATCCAGGGGGCAATTTTCTCATTGAAATCTTGCCAGCCATTTTCCCTGTTCCAGAGTGGAGAGGGATCAACATCATCTTCTAGTAACTGTTTTTCAAAGGTGACGATTGAGGCTTCGTCAATAAGCTGTCTGGTATAACCAGCCTTGTCGCTGATCAGCATAGAGCCTAAGGCCCCGGCGTTTCCATGCTTCCCAATAAAAAGGCTACCGTTAATAACGAGACCACCACCGATAAAAGTACCGATATAGAAGTATGCAAAATCGCGCTTGTTTTGGTTTGTACCAAAAGCCAGTTCAGCACCACAGGCTGCTGTTGCATCATTTTGTAAATAAACAGGATAGGAACAGCTGTTACTTAATATGTTCTGTATGTCATATGTTTTCCAACTTTCCATCTTGTCAATTGAGGTGCCTATAGCTTCAGCCCAGTTCCATAATTCAAATGGCATTGCGATTCCGAGACCGGAAATTTTGGATGCTGTTTTTCCTAAATCAGTTTCGAATTTCTTAATTGATCTAAGAGCAAACTTTTCAATGTCATCAGGTTCAGGAAAGAGGTAGGTATGGATAGTTCTTTTCTTCACCTGGCCTAAAAAATCGACAAGTATGAGTTCAGAGCTACGTCGTCCAATCTTCAGCCCTAAAAAAAACACACCATCAGGATTAAGAGAGAGGGGGACCGAGGGTTGACCCACTTTTCCGCGTACAGGCTCACCCTTTATAAGCAAACCATCGGCTTCCAATGATCGCATGATGACAGATATCGTTTGTGCAGATAATCCCGTCATTTGCGCGATTTTCATCTTGGGTAACTGCCCGTGTCGGCGAACAAGCGAAAGTACCAAGCGTTCATTGTAAGCTCTCATATTACTTTGATTAGATCCTTTTAATCGTTGATCTAATTCAAAAATATTTCCGCTACTCTGCTCTTGATCCAACTTTCAAGCCTTTGTTATTTTGACAATATATAGATCTTGAGATCTTAAATCGCCCGTTTTTGTTGATGATAATATCGGGAATTATTTCGGTGTGGTCAATAAATAAATAAGAGTGATTTATTTATTGACAGTCGAACTGATATGGTGTTGGAATTACTTAAGGCTGAACAAAAAAAGCCAACAGTATGTCTATAAAATTAATAATTCAATCACTACTGGGAGGAAGAATTGTCATGAAATTCAATTCTTTGAAGTACGGTCTTATGGGGGCTGTTGCCATAGGGGCAATGAGTATGTCACCAACACTGGCTGATAATGTAAGTGCCTGTTTGATTACCAAGACAGATACAAATCCCTTTTTTGTTAAAATGAAAGAAGGGGCACTTTCCGGCGCAGAAAAAAACGGTATTGATCTGCAGACCTTTGCCGGAAAGATTGATGGCGATGTTGAAACACAGGTTGCGGCGATTGAAACCTGTATTGCATCGGGCGCTAAAGGTATTTTAATCACGCCTTCTGATTCAGTTGCTCTAACACCTGCTGTTAAACAGGCGCGTGATAACGGGTTACTTGTTATTGCTTTGGATACACCTTTTGAGCCAGCTGATACCGCAGATGCAACATTTGCGACTGATAATTTCAAAGCGGGTGTTTTGATCGGAGAATGGGCTAAAGCTAAAATGGGCAGCGATGCTGCAAATGCAAAAATTGCTCTGTTGGATCTCAATGTATCGGAAGTTTCTGTTGATTATTTGCGTGATCAAGGTTTTCTGACAGGTTTTGGCGTGGATGTTAAGGATCCGAAAGATATCGGGGATGAAGATGATCCTCGTATTGTTGGCAATGATATTACGCAAGGTAATGAAGAGGGCGGGCGTAAAGCCATGGAAAACCTTCTGCAGAAAGATCCAGAGATCAATCTGGTTTATACAATCAACGAACCGTCCGCAGCAGGCGCGTATGAAGCGTTAAAGGCTGTTGGTCGTGAAAAGGATGTGTTGATTGTTTCTGTTGATGGGGGCTGTCCCGGTGTTCAGAACGTCAAAGAAGGCGTTATTGGTGCAACATCAATGCAATTTCCGTTGTTAATGGCGTCAAAAGGTATTGAAGCTATCAAAGCTTGGGCGGACACTGGTAAAAAACCGGAAAACACACCCGGCCTGGATTTTTACGATACTGGCGTACAGCTAATTACAGACGAGCCTGTTAAAGGTGTTGAAAGTATTGATTCCAAAGCTGGCCTTGAAAAGTGTTGGGGCTAGTTTTCCTGCGAAGTACAGGGCTGGTTTGGTTACCGGTCCTGTTCTTTTTCATTTTCTAAGGGCATTATCGTCTAGGTTACTTGATAACGACTTCTGCTAACGGTTTGTGCTGTTACCGGTAAGGGCCCCGATTAACAATCCATTACGAATGCGATAACTTTGCCTTCATGACAAAAAATTACGAACACGCTCTACCTGATACCAAAGATGCTCCGGCCTCTTTCGAGGAACAAGACAGGTCATTTCTTAATCATATTCAACATTTTTTTCATCGCAATCCGACGATGGTGCCTGTCATCGTTTTGGCGCTGAGTATTGTTGTCTTTGGTTTAATTGCAGGAACCAAGTTTTTTCACCCTTTTAACCTGTCTCTTATTATGCAGCAGGTATCTATTATTGGTATTCTTGCTGCGGGTCAGAGCTTGATTATCTTAACCGCAGGCATTGATCTGTCTGTAGCGGCAATAATGGTTCTGACATCGGTTGTTATGGGGCGTTTTGCCGTTGTTTATGGTATTCCTGTATACTTGGCTATTCCGCTTGGTTTGGCTGTCGGTACTTTTTGCGGTTACCTCAACGGAAAGTTAATCACACTCTTAAAACTCCCACCTTTTATTGTTACCTTGGGAACATGGAATATCTTTTATGCCCTGAATCTTTGGTACTCTGGCGCACAATCAATTCGCGGGCAGGATATTGATAGTACTGCACCCGTATTAAAATGGTTTGGTGAGCGTATCGTATTTTTTGGTGCTCAATTAACCTACGGTACAATCCTGATGATGGTTGTTTTTGGTGTGCTCTGGTATTGCTTGAACAGAACGGCTTGGGGGCGCCATGTCTATGCTGTTGGAGATGACAAAGAAGCTGCTGAGTTGGCTGGTATTCGTACGGACAAGACACTCGTATCCGTTTACATGGTTGCAGGCCTGATTTGTGCTGTTGGTGCCTGGGCCTCCATTGGCAGGGTTGGGTCTGTTTCACCACAGAGTTTTTTCGAAGGTAACCTGCAGTCGATTACCGCTGTTGTGATTGGTGGGGTTTCGCTCTTTGGCGGGCGAGGTTCAATTATAGGACCTTTGATCGGGGCGTTGATTGTTGGTGTTTTTCAATCCGGATTACGCCTTTCAGGTGTGGATGTGCTCTGGCAAGTCTTCGCCATTGGCTGGTTGATTATAATTGCGGTCGCTATTGATCAATGGATCAGGAAATTATCGTCATGACAGAAAATATGAAACCGATACTTTCTGCAAAAGGCCTCGTAAAGCGATATGGTCGGGTTACAGCATTGGATCATGCCGATTTTGATCTATATCCCGGTGAAATTCTTGCCGTCATTGGTGATAACGGGGCAGGCAAATCGTCTCTGATCAAAGCTATGTCCGGTGCAGTTCAATTGGATGAAGGGCAAATTAACTTGGATGGAGAGCCTGTACGTTTTCTATCCCCTATGGCAGCGCGTGAAGCAGGAATTGAAACCGTTTATCAAAATTTAGCTCTGTCTCCGGCACTTTCCATTGCTGATAATCTGTTCCTAGGCCGTGAAATTCGACAACAGGGAATCATGGGATCGCTTTTTCGAAAGCTTGATCGGCGAGAAATGAACAGGATAGCGCGCGAGAAATTGAGCGAACTTGGCCTTATGACTATTCAGGATATCTCTCAAGCGGTTGAGACTTTATCCGGTGGTCAACGGCAGGGGATTGCCGTCGCACGTGCCGCAGCTTTTGGATCTAAAGTTATTATAATGGATGAGCCAACCGCTGCATTGGGTGTTAAAGAATCTCGTCGCGTTCTGGAATTGATTAAGGATGTAAAATCACGTGACATTCCCATTGTTCTGATTTCTCATAATATGCCACATGTATTTGAAATCGCGGATAGAATTCACATACATCGTCTTGGCCGTCGATTATGTGTAATTAACCCGAAAGAATATTCAATGTCTGATGCTGTTGCTTTTATGACAGGAGCAAAAGAACCACCAAAAGAGATCGTCGCTTGAGTACCATAATGCGTAACGTTGATGAACTCGCGACTTATATTCTTTCTTTGGATAGATCGGATCAACGTCTTATTATTTCTATTGCGGGGCCACCCGGATCAGGCAAATCTACTATAAGCGAAGCCCTCTGTGACTTACTCAATACTCAGATTGGTCGTGATGAAGCTGTCGTAATGCCAATGGATGGATATCATCTTGATAATTTGATCCTTGAACGCAAGGGGTTACTATCTAGAAAAGGAGCGCCAGAAACCTTTGATGTTGAAAGCTTTATCTATGATTTGCATCAGACATGCGAGAAAAGTGCCGAGCTTGCTATTCCAGTGTTTGATAGAAAACAGGATTGCCCAATTCCACACGCCAAAAATATTCTCAAAACTCATAATCTGATTTTACTTGAAGGTAATTACCTTCAGCTAAAGGATGATCCATGGCATAAAGTCAGTAATTTTGTGAGTTTGAGTGTTTTTCTAAAAGTGCCAATGGAAACACTAGAAAAACGTTTAGTCAAACGATGGCTGGATCATGGTTTTACCAAAGATGCGGCAACAAAGCGTGCAGTGTCCAATGATATCCCCAATGCCAATTTTGTGAACAACAATTCCTTACCTGCTGATATTGTTCTTGAACTTTAGCCGTTTATTATCGTTGAAATAGTCTAGAATTCTGCATTGACTTTGAACTTCATCCAGCCCTCAATTGCTTTTTGTGGTGCTAGAACATGAATACCTGTGTCCTGCAAAGACATGCCTTTTGAGGATGAATTCAAAGCATTTGTTATGTGTGATGTTGGTTCGACGCAAAAGAAGTTTTCATTTTTGGGTGCGTATACGATTAAACGGTTTAGGTTTGAGCTGGCACTTAAATCAACTGTAATCTTGTCTTCAGGCCAATGGATTTGTGCTTTGCCATCCCATGGCTCAAACTGATTATCGCATTCTAGATTTTCGACCAAAAGGTTTGTATTCAAGTCCCAGTGTCCAGGACATTCCACCAGTTCTTGAGGAAGGCAGGTTTGATCTGTCGTCCAAACTTTTGGTGCGTTGGCCTTTAAACGGGTATTTTTGCGTTTGGGAAAATATGGATGCATCCCAAGACCAAGGGGCATTTGATCGTTACCTGTGTTGGTGACAGAGATCTGTTGGGTTAAATCGTTTCCAGTCAAATTGAAAGTTTGGACGGCTTTAAAATTAAATGGCCAATCCCCGGATGTCTTACCTCTGGAGATGTAATTTAGTTCTAGAATGATTTGAGATTCACTTTGCTCTTTAATCTGCCAAAGCTTTTGCCATGAAGTTCCGTGGATGGAATGGGGGTGATCTGCAAAGTTCAATGCTAGTTGATAAGACTGATCATCAAAGGTGAATTTTCCGTGTTTAATCCGGTTCGAATAAGGAATTAGAGGAAAGGAAGCTGCACTCAGTGGTGAAAAAGAAACTGAACTTTCTTGTTGATAGGGGCGCAGAATATGATAGGCAGTGCCATCTTTCTTGATAGCATATGACGCAATACAGCCGCCATCTAAGGAAAAGGAAGCAATGGCTGTTTGGGTTTCAATGATAAGATCAGAAGGCAAGAGTGTTTGGCCTTTAATAGGTTGAGGATATTATTATTTTGATATCGCTTTAATCAGATATTTTTACAAGCCTATAAAGTTTAATCCGTTTTTCAAATCTAGATTTTCAAATATAAATACATACAAAGCAAAGGTAACTACGTAGTGTGCCTGAATATTTTGCCATAACAGTTTTATGGCGTAAAACTCTATGTGCGTCCCGTTTCAGTTATATTTTGGAATTTTATGAACGATCTTTGGCAGGCATTTTTCAAAGCCATATCGCTTGTTGTTACTTTTGATGACAAGTTGCTTGAAATCGTCTTCTTGTCCTTGCGATTGAGTTTGTCAGCAGTGGGGATTGCCCTACTTATTGCATTGCCATTGGGGGCTGTTCTTGCGCTGACGAAATTTCCGGGTCGGCGTATCTTGGTTATTGTAATTAATGTTTTTATGGGTTTGCCGCCCGTCGTCGTTGGACTTTTTGTCTATCTGCTGTTATCGCGTAGCGGACCCTTTGGGGTATTTGGATTATTGTTTACACCGACAGCCATGATTATTGCCCAGGTTATTCTGGTTGTACCCATTGTAACGGCAATTACGCGACAGGTTCTTGAAGAGCTTCATCTTGAATATGACGAACTCCTGAGATCACTTGATGTGCCTTGGTATCGCAAAGTAACTGCCTTGGTTTGGGATGCAAGATTCTCACTGACAACGGCTGCATTAGCCGGGTTTGGGCGCGCTATTTCCGAGGTCGGGGCCGTTATGATTGTCGGGGGCAATATTGATCACCTGACCCGTGTTATGACAACGGCGATTGCACTAGAGGCAAGAAAAGGAGATCTGGTTATGGCCCTTGCCCTTGGTTTAGTGCTATTGACGGTAGCCCTTGGCATCAACCTCTTTGCTTATAGCATTACTGAAACTGTAAAGAGGCGGCATCAGTAATGACAAAACACCCTTCAATTTTGCCTTTAAAAGTTGAAAACCTTGGTTACGAGGCAGGTGGAAAGCATCTCGTCAAAAATATTAACTGCGAGTTCAGCAATGGAAAAAGATATCTTCTCTTGGGGCCTAACGGCGCAGGAAAAACACTTCTGCTTCGATTGTGTCATGGTTTACTGAAACCAAAATCTGGCAAAGTTGTGTGGTCAGCAGGTAAAGATATTAATCCCAAACACCATCAGGCGATGGTTACCCAGCAACCCGTTATGTTACGGCGCTCGGCCTATGCAAATATTGACTATGCACTTTCTGTTCGCGGTGTCGATAAAGCTCTGCGTCCTGATATGATTAACGCTGTTATTCAACGTACGGGATTAACAAGGGTTGCGAACAAACTCGCAACGGTTCTTTCCTTGGGTGAGCAACAACGTTTGGCAATTGCGCGGGCGTGGGTGCTTAAGCCACAGGTTCTTTTTATGGATGAACCAACGGCCAGTTTGGATCCACCTGCAACTCATTCCATTGAAGAGCTTATTCACGAAATTTCAGCAGAGGGAACGACGGTTATTATGACCTGTCATGACCTCGGGCAGGCAAAGCGTTTGGCGACGGATGTTCTTTTCATGTTCAGAGGACGTATCAAGGAAATGTCTTCTGCCGATGAATTCTTTGCGGGTCCACAAAACGATTTGGCACAGGCCTTTTTAGACGGTCAGCTTATTTGGTGGAAACGCCGCCCTGACAAAGATGATGTACAAATTTAGGAGCAAAATATTTAAATGATTAATCGATCCATTGTTCGTACACTTGGTTTCGCAACAGTATTGGTTGTGGGCGGATATGTTTCAGGCTCATATGCGGATGAAACAACAAGTGAAATTACACTGGCATCTACAACATCAACACAAAATTCAGGTTTGTTTGATTACCTCTTGCCGCTCGTTAAAAAACAGACAGGTGTTGAGGTACACGTTGTTGCCGTTGGGACAGGAGCTGCACTTAAGCTCGCGCGTAATGGGGATGCTGATGTTCTAATGGTGCACCATAAAACTTCTGAAGAGAAATTTGTTTCTGATGGTTATGGTGTGAAGCGTTTTGATGTGATGTACAATGATTTTGTTCTTGTAGGGCCGGATAGTGATCCCGCGCAAGTCAAAGAAACAGCAACAGTCGTTGAGGCATTAAATAAAATTAAAACCAAGCAAGCGATTTTTCTCTCGCGTGGCGATGATAGCGGTACCAATAAAAGAGAGTTAGAGCTTTGGGAGGCCAATGGGAGCACCCCCAAGTCAGCTTCGGGTGAATGGTATCGTGAAACTGGATCCGGCATGGGGGCAACCTTGAATACAGTTGTGGCGATGCAGGGCTATACACTTAGCGACCGTGCGACTTGGATCAGCTACAAAAACAAACAGAACATGGAAATATTGTTTGAGGGAGACAAGCGCCTTTTCAATCAATACGGTGTTATTGTTGTTAACCCTGAGAAGTTTCCGCACATAAAAGCAAAATCTGCCGAGATTTTTGTGAACTGGATTTTATCTTCGGAAGGGCAAGATGCTATAGCAGGGTATCAATTATCTGGTGAACAGCTTTTTATACCAAACGCCATGAATTGAATTCGGGGTAAAAGCGATAAGAGTGAATTCTCTTTTGTAAAACAAAAAGGGTGTTGTCTAAACCAGACAACACCCTTTTTTAGTAATCACTTTTTTGTAATTACTCGTAGTTAAATTATCCGTAAGGGCCTTTCAGGCCGAGCTTTTCAACAAGTGTAATGTACTTGTTGGATTGCAGGGTTAGTTGAGCACCATAACGATCAATCAGTTCTTGACGACGTTCTGCGTCTTTCGTGACAGACAGAGCGCCCCAGATGGCAGCTATATCTTCGGTTAGTTTACGAAGTTCTGCTGCTGTTTCGTCTTCAGCCGCAACAGAAGACAGCGCGTTTGGTGTAACTTTACCGACGCCGTTAACTGTTGTTGCGCCTGCATCAGTGTATCCAGCGGGCAGATCACCTTTCAGGTTCATGATAGACTTGAACTGGATCGCATCGAAGATCTGATCGACAGCCTGCTTTGCACCCTGAACACGGGAAACATGCTCTGTATCTGCTGCAGCATGCGGCAGAAGTTCAAGTTTGTCTGCGTGACGATCAACCAGGCTCAGGTATGGAACCATTGGGCCGCTAAGCTCACCACTTTCTGCGTTCTTGAAGAGATCCGCATCAATAGCGGCGTAGGCTACTTTACCGCTTGTCAGCGCAGCATCCAGTGCATCGATGTTGATGACTTCACCACGGTCATAGTTCACAACGATAGCGCCGTCATTCAATGCATTGAGAACAGTTTCGTTGACTAGGCTGTCATTGGCAAACTTACCAGTTTCTGCATTAAAGGCACCGAGACCAGTATGAGGGCTGATTACATCAGAACCTTTTGCGGCTTCTTCGGGTGTCTCAGCGTAAGTAAAACCTTCTGATTCAATCCAGGCTTTATGGCGTGCGCGGGCATAGATTGACACTTCCATGCCAAAGGCTTTACCAAGGTTAGCAACTTCGCGGCCAATGTTACCATAACCAATAACTGCAAGGCGTTTGCCTTCAAGTTTTTCTGTCGGGAATTTGCACAGGTCTTTACCGGTATCAAAATCACCAGCACAGACAAGTTTGTGCATTTCTTCGACGGGCAGATCCGGGGTTACTTTGAGCAGGGCTTTCATCGCCATTTGTGCTGTTGCACGGCTGTTGAAGCTTGGTGTGTTCATGAGTGCGGCTTCACCACCATCACCATTACCTCCACCCCATGAATCAGAACCCATGTTGCCTGTACCAGCACCAATGCGAACGCCACCAGACTTAAAGACAGAGCCTTTAGGAAGGAAGGTTGCTGCTGCAATAGTCGCATCAAATTGACCGTCTTTTGTAATTGGCAGAAGTTCTTCTTCAGTGCTGAGGTTTGGCTGATAAGAGAAGTGGATTTTACCTGCTTCCAGATTTGCTTCGTCAGCAAATGGACCTTCGTGGAATACACCACCTTTGGCTTCTACGTAATCGCGTACTTCAGAGTGATCCGGGTTGCCATTTGCGTCGAACTTCAGGCCGATAAGGTCTGCAACCAAAACCTTGTAGGCTTTGTTCGCATCGTCCTGACGAACTCTACTGTTGCCAGAGGCAGAAGTTTCGAAGGTAACACCTTCTTTAGCAAGAAGTTCTTCAAGAACAACGATCTTGGCGCGGTGATAGGCGTATTCAAGGTTTTCGAGAAGAGCAACCACGTCTTCAACAGGACGCAGACCACCGATCCATGCACGGTAATCACCTGGTGTTCCAGGGAAAGCGTTGACGTAACGGGCAACGTCCAGGCCTTCTTCATGCTCACCGTTCGGGTGTGTCAGGCCTTCGTAACCAAGAAGCTGTTTAGATTTTGAGATGATTTCAGCGTGGATAGCTGGATCAGTGTTAGCACCCTCAGTTACTTTCAGAAGGGTAACAGCCGCACCGCGGTTGTCAGCGTCGGTTACACCAAGTTCCAGAGTTGGGTTTTTCGAAATCCACTCGTTCGCAGTTTCACGGTTCTTGATAGAACGCTTGTTCAGATCGCGAACAGAGCCGAGGGACTTCTCTGCACGAAGCAGACCAAAAGTTGTCTCAGCAAAAGCCAATGTAGAGAAAGTGTTGATGATACCACCGAGCATTTTGTGCTCAGCAGGATCGTAAACAGGACCTAGTTCCCATGTCTTTTCAGAGCTCATTGGCTCTTTAGGGTCAGTTGGAACCGCAATTTTCAATTGGCGAGGGATCGCCCAAGCTGGGTCTTTCTGGTTCTCATTCATAAGAGCCAGTGCTTCTGGTGTGTAAGAAGCGATGAAGTAACCAGAGATCCCACCGATAGCCTTCTGGAAAGGCATGAACATACAGCATTTGTCGAGAACTTCTAGAACGACTTCTTCAGCCCATGGCATAGCACCGAGCATAGATGTGCTGTCGATGATTGCATGATGCTCAGATGGGTTACTATCAATCCACTTGAGAAGTTCTTTGATTTCGCTTTCTTTGTAGGTGGTCGCGCCTGTTGTTTCGTGGCCTACACCAACAAAAAGCTTGATGCCTTTTTCAGATAGTTCGGCAGCAGTCGGGATTGCGCCTTCACCTTCTGAATAGTGGATGCGTTCGATATCACCATTTTCTGCAAATTGCTGCATTTCCATAATCTGGGAACCCCAGGATTGGCGGAAGAAGCCACCTGCTTTTCCTTCGGCAGATTCAGGTTTTGGTGTGTCGACGTAGATTTTTTGATCAGCGTTGTTTGCATTCATCAAGTGAAGAATGGAAACGGTAAAGCCGCTGTGTCCACCACCAAGACCAATAGCCATTTTATTCTTTTTGGGGAATTCAAAGTAACGATGAATTTCACGTGCCATATCTAGCAGTACTTTATCAGCCGGATAGCCACGGTGCATGCTGCGACCGATTTCAGCTGTTGTAAAGCTACCGATGCGATTACCACGATCATTGACTTTTGCATAATTTTCTTCGAGCCATGCATCGAACTCAAAGCGCAGCCGACGCCCGTCAACTTCGTCAGATGTCATATCTGTAATTGGGCCTACGCCAAAGAACTGGTTAGACGTTCTTGTTGGAGCACCGTTTGCGGTAGCAGCCAAGGACGCATCGCGTTGTGCCTTTAGGTCATCAATCGATACCATGATATTAAATTCCCTGTGTTACTCAATAGTGATGGCCTGCTGGGCGTGATGAATGCACACGATCTGTCGATTGTTGTCAATCGTAAGAAAATAGGCTTAATCGAAATAATCCAGAGCCTAAAAAGTAATTTGGTGTTCAATTACCAGCCAATTGCAGCACAAAATTTCAAAATTTTGCATTCCATGCGCTGTATATACTCCCTGTAAATCAGGGGTATGCCGATCAGCGCAGCAAAATGTGGTAAATACGACCACTTGCTGTTTAGCTTGTGAGTATAGCAGGATTTGATAGGCAAATCCTACTATATGATTTGAGAAAACAGATAGGATTTTGATTGTGAGATCTTCTTGGCACAGGGGAAGGGTGCCAAAGGATACGTATTTTTGCGCGATGGCATTATTAGAACAGCTCTGAGTTTGATTTCAGAGCTGTTTTATGACGACATTATAATTCATTCATTACGAAATAGAGTATTCCACAATTCTTTGATCAATTTTTCCAAAGATTGATTGACCTTCTTTATCCAGCATTTCTATCGAGATGGTATCACCAAACTTCATAAAGGGGGTGTGAGGGGAGCCAGAGTTAATTGTTTCAATCATACGGACTTCAGCAATACAGGAATAACCGACACCACCGTCGTTCACATGTTTACCCGGGCCTCCATCCAGTTTGTTGGAAACGGTTCCTGAGCCGACAATTGTACCAGCGCCTAATGGGCGCGTTTTTGCTGCATGTGCGACAATTATTGGAAAACTAAAAGTCATATCTTCGCCGGCTTCAGGCTTTCCGAAGAGTTCACCGTTTAGCTTCGACAATAGAGGCAAATGAACCTTACCGTCTTTCCATGCATGCCCCAGCTCATCCGGTGTTATGGCAACAGGAGAAAAGGCACTGGATGGTTTTGATTGAAAAAAACCAAAGCCTTTTGCCAGCTCTGCCGGGATTAAGCCACGGAGGGACACATCGTTAACCAGCATCAAAAGCTTGATGTGATCGGTAGCTTTTTCAGCAGGGGTGCCCATAGGCATATCATCTGTAATCACCGCAATCTCTGCTTCAAAATCAATGCCCCAGCTCTCAGAGCTCAAAGGAATATCGTCTCTCGGGCCAATAAAGCTGTCCGAGCCCCCTTGGTACATCAAAGGGTCAGTCCAGAAGCTATCCGGTAGTTCCGCACCTCTTGCTTTTCTCACAAGTTCGACATGATTTACATAGGCAGAACCGTCTGCCCACTGGTAGGAACGGGGAAGAGGCGATGAGCATGCAGGTTCTTCAAAATCAAGAATATCTGGTAGATCACCATTATTGAGAGATTGATAGAGCTCTTCCAGTGAGGTGGAAACATTATTCCAATCGTCTAATGCTGATTGCAATGTTGGGGCAATTGTTGTCGCTTTTACACACCTTTTCAGATCACGACTGACAACAACAAGCTCACCATCTCTGGTGCCATTTTTATAGGTAGCTAGTTTCATTTTATTAACCGTAGTTATTAGGCTCTTAACCGTAACTTATGAGGAAAGTTCTTTTTTATGCATCCAATCAGCATGCGTTGGGGCTTTTTTCGTCTTGGACCATTCTTCAAGCATTTGCCATTTTACATCGTCGAGCTTTTTGCTCATGTCCGGTGTTGCTGTGTTAACAGCTAATTCAATGCGGTGGCCGCTTGGATCAAAGAAGTATATAGATTGAAAAAGCGTATGGTCTGTAGGACCTAATACATCAATACCGTCGGCTTCGAGTTTGCTTTTTACGGCCAACATTTCATCCATTGTGGCAATAGACAAGGCTAAATGCTGTACCCATTCCGGGGTGTTGGGATCTTTGCCCATCGGTGGAGAATTTGGAATTTCGAAAAAGGCCAGAATGGATCCTTTCCCTGCATCCATAAAGATATGCATATAGGGATCAGGGGCCTTGGTTGAAGGCACTTCATTTTCAGCGATTGCGAGAATAAAATCCATGTTGAGGTACTTTCCGTACCATTCAACAGTTTCTTTTGCATCTTTACATCTGTAAGCGACGTGATGGATTTGTTCTATTTTCATTTTAAGCCTCGCATTGTTTTAGGCAGTTCTGAAAACTGATCCTGTAATTTGTTTTTAAGAAGAGGTGATAGGCCACCATTTTCTCTGCATTGTATCTTGATATACAATATTAGTTGCAAATGAAACTAATGCAAGTTTAAACGAAATGAGAAATGTTTTTAAAAGTAAAAATCAATGAAAATGTATTGAATTTAATTTAACATTTATAAATATTATCAATGGTTTTTGTGGATTATATTATCTAAATAATTAAGATAATATACGTCGGCTTGTTTTCGGGGCTTGGCCAAAACGGTTGCGATAGCTACGGGCAAAAGAGGTTGCTGAATTAAAGCCACAGCGTATAGCGATGTCGAGGATTGACAGATCTGTTTGTTTCAATAGTCGCTGTGCTATATCCAGTCTGTGATTTCTGTAATACGTAGCTGGTGACGTCTTTAGGTGTTTCTTGAAAAGTCGCTCAAGCTCTCTGACCGTAGAGCCGATTTGATCTGCAAGTTCTGTTATTAACAACGGTGTTTCGATGGTTGCTTCCATTGTCTCAATTGCTTTGGTCAGGACTTTATTGTTCCGGATCTGTGGGTTGTTGGAAATCAGTCGTTGAGGGTTGTTTCCTTCGCGAAATCTTTGATAAATAAAAATATCAGCAACATCTGTGGATAGCTTTAAACCGTGTTGAACCCTGATGAGCTGTAACATCATGTCCAGACTGGTTGTACCGCCGCCTGATGTAAATCTGTTCCGGTCAACAATATAGAGATCCAATTCAGCCTGTATATTAGGATAGGTCTCGGTAAAGCTCTCAAAGTTTTCCCAGTGAACGGTTGCTTTGTAGCCATCGAGAAGACCGGCCTTGGCAAGAATTTCACTACCCGCATCCATGCCACCAAATTCGGTACCTTTAGAACGAAGTCGTCGTAGAATTGCAGCTAGCTGTTTTGTATTACTCTCTTCTACATCATAGCTGGCACAAACTATTAAAACGGGAATGTTGTCGTCCAGCGCAATTTCAGCATCAACATTAATGTCCATCCCGTTACTGGCGCGTACAGTTGAGCCCTGAATGGAATATAACTTCCATTCATATATTTTTTCGCCAACTTTGAAATTGGCTGCGCGCAAAGGCTCCAGTGCTGATGAGAAGCAAAGCATGGAAAAACCGGGCACAAGCAAAAAGGCAATTTTTTGAGGTTTTGATACTGCTTCTTTTCCAAATAGATACATCTGACCGTTCTCATCTTTCAGATATGATGCTAGGCAAAATGTTTCATAATTAGTGCAAAATGTAAATTGAGAAAAGGAAACCGACTTAAACTGAGAAAAATAAAGAGGCCATTACTGGGATAGACAGGCTGGTCAAAAAGAGGGAATTGTTATGAATAGCGAAGTTATTATCACCTGTCCTGTCACAGGTTCAGGCATTAAAAAAGAACGCCATACGAATGTTCCGGTGACACCAGAAGAAATTTCCGATGCTGCTATTGAAGCTGCATTGGCTGGTGCGGCAGTTGCTCATTTACACGTTAGAAATCCCGATACTGGTCAAGCCAGTAACGATCTGGAACTCTATCAGGAAACAGTCGGTCTTCTACGCAACAAAATGAAGACAAAAGGCGTGGATGTTGTCATCAACATTACTGCTGGTATGGGGGGAGAGTTTGTACCCGATGCAACAAATCCGAACGTTGGTGGGCCGGGAACAGATATGCTCAACCCCGTTGATCGCCTCAAGCATATTGATGCCATTCGTCCGGAAATTTGCACACTTGATTGTGGATCTTTGAATTTCAGTGACTACGCCTATGTTTCTACGCCAGATATGTTGCGCGAAATGGCAGCAATCATTCAAAAGATGGGGGTGAAGCCCGAAATTGAAGCTTTTGAATTTGGCCATATTTGGATGGCAAAGCAATTAATGTCTGAAGGTCTGATTGATGCGCCGCCTTTGTTTCAGCTTTGTCTGGGTATTCCCTTTGCAGCTGAAGCAAATGGGGAAACTATGCTTGCGATGCGCAATATGCTTCCTGAAGGGGCAAATTGGGGGGCTTTCGGGGTTGGTCCGGCGCAAATGCCGATGGCTGCACAGTCAGTCATTTTTGGTGGTCATGTTCGCGTTGGTCTGGAGGATAACCTTTATCTGGAACGAGGCGTTCTTGCTACAAATGGACAGTTAGTGAGCAGAGCCAAGGAAATCATAGAACGGATGGGGGCAAAAACACTTACGGCCGAAGAAGCGCGTAAGAAGTTTGGTGCCGTCAAACAGGCTTAAATAATAATTTCGAAATAGATAAATTAGAACAGGGCGTTACAAAATGGCACGTGAAATCAAAACTGTTGCTGTCGTTGGGGCTGGCGTAATCGGAGCTGGATGGGCTGCTCGATGTCTTCATCGAGGCATTGATGTCGTCGTGACCGATGTCTCAGCCGACGCTGAACGTGGCATGAGAGACGTTGTATCCAATGCTGAACCAGCTTTGAACCAGCTTAGTCTTGCCCCTCGAAGGGAAAAGGGCACGCTGACTTTTACGACAAATCTTGTTGAGGCAGTCTCTAAAGCCGATTTTGTTCAGGAAAATGCGCCTGAACGGGAAGATTTAAAAAGAAATCTTCTTGCCGAAATCAGCAAACATGTCGCACCGGATGTTATTATTGCATCCAGCTCTTCCGGTTTGCTCCCGTCTATTATTCAGGCAGACTGTGCCCATCCAGAACGGGTTCTCATCGGCCACCCCTTCAATCCTGTTTACCTCTTGCCATTGGTCGAAGTTCTGGGCGGCGAAAAAACCGGGCCGCAATTTATAGAAGACGCGATGGCGTTCTATAGCTCTATCGGCATGAAGCCCCTTAAAGTTCGCAAGGAAATTGAAGGTTATATTTCTGACCGCCTTCAGGAAGCTTTATGGCGCGAAGCTTTGCATATGGTTGCGGATGGTGTTGCAACGACAGACGAAATTGACCAGGCGGTTATATATGGACCAGGGCTGCGGTGGGCTTTTATGGGAACCTGCCTTACATTTCATCTTGCAGGTGGGGAGCAGGGGATGCGTCATATGCTGGAACAGTTCGGACCAGCACTTGAGTTGCCGTGGACAAAGCTTAAAGCACCGGAACTTACAGATCAGCTTATCGATCGCATGGTAGAGGGCACACAAGAACAAGCAGATGGTTATTCTATCCGCGATCTTGAGCAACTGCGTGACAACTGTCTTGTTTCTATCATGCAGTCCCTGCGCAACTTTAACTATGCTTCAGGAAAAGTCCTCAAGGAAGATGATGAACGACAATATGAAGAAACCTCTGGCTCAACTGAGTGGGCAGATGGGGATGATTTGAGCCAACCGCTGGATCTTCATGGTGATAAAGTTCATCCTGAGTGGGTTGATTATAATAATCACATGACAGAATCTCGGTATTTGCAAGTTTTCGGTGATGCTTCTGATGCACTGTTTCGCTATGTCGGCGTAAATGCAGAATACCATGCCAATGGAAATTCCTATTACACGGTCGAAACCCACATTAACAATATTCTGGAAGTTTCGGTACATGAACCCTTACGAGTAACAACGCAGTTACTTGGCTTGGATGACAAGCGCCTTCATTTTTACCATCGAATGTATAACTCAAAAGATAACAGTTTGCTGGCCACAGCCGAGCAAATGGTCCTGCATGTTGATATGAAGGCCGGGAAGGCCTGCCCGGCGAAACCTGAGATACAGAATATTTTAGGTAGAATACTGGATGCGCATAAAAAACTGCCAGCGCCAGAACGCTTGAGTAGGCAAATGATGGTGCCGCCACCTAAATAATAAATATAATGGCTGCCGGGTTTTTCTTAAAACAGACCGGTAAACAAGTGCCAGATACCTGTGTCGTCATGACACCGGGAGGTAATGATATTTAATCTGCGTTGGTAATCAGTATTGATTTTCAACATGGAAACACCTGTTGATACCCTGATTTAAAAACAAAAAATAGTAACCAGGGTTGGTTAAGGTTTCGGGAGAAGTGATATGGATTTTGGTCCTTCGCAAGAACAGAAAATGGTTGTTGATACCGTTCGGGACTTTGTTGAAAAGGAGCTCTACCCTCATGAGGATACAGTCGAGGAATTGGGGTATGTTCCCCCTGAATTAACCAAGGAAATACGTCAAAAAGTTCTGGATTTAGGGTTTTATGCTGCAAACATTCCGGAAGAGTTCGGAGGTGGTGGACTGGACTATGTCACTATGTCCCTGCTCGAGAGAGAGTTAGGGCGTGCCTCTCAGGCGCTGAGTGTTATCTTTGGACGTCCTTCGAATATTCTTTGCGGGTGTAAAGGTGAGCAGATTGAAAAATATCTTATGCCTGCGATCCGTGGGGAAAAGATTGACTGTATCGCCATGACTGAACCTGATGCAGGATCAGATGTAAGGTCCATGAAAGCATCAGCAGTCAAAGATGGGGATGATTGGATACTGAATGGTACCAAGCATTTTATTACACACGCTGATGAAGCTGACTTTGCCATTGTTTTTATTGCAACGGGGGAAGAAGAGACCCCAAGGGGCAAGAAAAAACAGATTACCTGTTTCCTCGTGGATCAAGGAACACCCGGGTTTGAAATTCGAGAAGGATATAGATGTGTATCGCATCGAGGGTACAATAATTCCATTCTCAATTTTGATAATTGCCGTATTCCAGCAACTCAAATACTTGGAGAAGAGGGGAAGGGATTTGACGAAGCTAACACATGGTTAGGGGCCACAAGGTTGACTGTGGCAGCCATGTCTGTCGGGCGGGCACAGCGTTGTTTTGATTTGGCTGTTAACTGGGCTGCAGAACGTAAACAGTTTGGGCAAGCTATTGGAAAGTTTCAAGGTGTCTCTTTCAAATTAGCTGATATGGCGACAGATATTCAGGCTGCTGAATATCTGACCATGGGGGCAGCCTGGAAACTGGACAAAGATCTTCCCGCGGATCAGGACATTGCCATGGCAAAAGTTCATGCAACAGAAATGTTGGCCAAAGTAACGGATGAAAGTCTTCAGATCTTTGGTGGGATGGGCTTAATGACAGAACTTCCAATCGAACGATTTTGGCGGGATGCCCGTGTTGAACGAATTTGGGACGGAACCAGCGAAATCCAACGCCATATCATTTCGCGAGGTTTACTTCGACCTCTGGGCGCGTAATTGACCACGTGATTGATCTGGGGAGTTCTGTAATGTCCAAAACGACAAACATCAAACGTCTGCTTTGCCCTAAAAACATAGCTGTTATTGGTGGTGATGAGGCTGCTGAAGTCATTCGACAAAGTCGTAAAACGGGTTTTCAGGGTGAAATTTGGGCCGTTAATGCACGAAGAAGTGAGATTGAGGGTATAAAGTGTGTTGCATCTGTCAAAGATCTGCCACTCGCACCTGATGCAGCTTTTGTCGCGATACCTCGGGAGCCAGCTATATCCGTGATTAAAGACCTGGAGACGATGGGGGCAGGTGGCGTCATTTGTTATGCTTCTGGCTTTTCAGAGACCTCTGACGGACATGAATATCATCAAAATCTCATGAACAGCGTTGGTGATTTGGCTCTGGTTGGTCCAAATTGTTACGGTATTTTAAATTATCTGGATGGTGCTGCTCTGTGGCCAGATCACCATGGCGGGCGGCATGTTGACAAAGGCATTGCGATTATAACCCAAAGTGGAAATATAGGTATTAGTCTGACGATGCAGGAAAGGTCATTGCCTGTGGCCTATATGATATCGGTCGGAAATCAGGCTGTTTTATCTATGCCGGATTATATTGATGCACTTTGTGATGATGATCGTGTGACGGCGATAGGCCTTCATATGGAAGGTGTTGATGATATTCCCGGGTTTTGTAATGCAGTGAATAAAGCCAGAAGTAAGGGTATACCAATCATTGCCTTGAAATCAGGTGGGTCAGATATTGGTGCTGAAATTGCTTTGAGCCATACTTCTACTCTCGCTGGATCTGATGAGCTTTATACCGCATTGTTCCATCGACTAGGGATTGCCCGGGTTCGTACATTAAGTGAGATGATTGAAACTCTCAAACTACTTCATGTGGCAGGGCCCCTCTCTGGTAACAATATATCATCTCTTAGTTGTTCCGGGGGTGATGCAGCTTTGATTGCTGATTTTGGCAGTCAGCTTGGATTGAAGTTCAATCCTATCCCCGATGTTCAGGCATCGCAGTTGCAAAAACAGCTTGGGGATAAGGTCTCTATATCAAACCCCTTTGACTACCACACTTATATCTGGGGAGATATCGAAGAAAAAATCGACTGTTTTACGTGTGTTATGCAAGGTGGATACGACATCAGTCTTTTGGTTCTCGATTATCCAAAAAGCGATTTGAGCGAAGCGTATGAGTGGGATATTGCCTTGGATGCGATGATTTCGGCACAGAAAAATTCAGGTTATCAAGCGGCTGTTCTTGCCACGCTTCCAGAAAATCTTCCAGAAAAAGCACGATCCACTTTAATCAGAAACGGGGTGGTGCCACTACAAGGCGTCGAAGATGGGTTAAAAGCAATCTCATCCGCGGCATGGATAGATGCCAGATGGAAGGAGCTTGCGAATAACAATGTATCTTCTAGTGTCGAGAAATTTTCTTTGGTCGAAGATGAAATCGTTTTACTTGATGAAGCTCAGGCAAAATCAATTCTAAAAGAACATGGGCTTACTGTACCTAAAAGTGAAACAGTCTCTATTTCAGAAGCGGGCTTTGTAGCAGAAAAAATTGGATTTCCAGTTGTTGTTAAGGCTGTGAGTACTGACCTTGCACACAAGACAGAGGCTGGCGGTGTTGCTTTGAATTTGCAAAGCGTAGAAGAGGTAACATGTGCTGCAGAAAGAATGGCTCATTTATCTGACAAAATTCTTGTCGAAAGTATGATCACAGATGTTGTTGCCGAAGCTATCATTGGGGTGACAAGAGATCCTCAGTTCGGGCTTTCACTTGTGGTCGGTTCTGGTGGTGTTTGGGTGGAGTTGTTGCAGGATTCAATACCATTACTGTTGCCAGTTTCCCGTGATGATATCCACAGCGCTTTAAAAAAACTCAAGCTCTATAAATTATTGGAAGGTTATCGAGGGCAACTGGCTGGTGATATTGATGCGCTGATTGATGCGATTTTATCTGTGGCTGATTTTGCACTTCATAATGAAAAGAAACTTGCCGAAATGGATTTAAACCCGGTTATGGTACTTCCAAAAGGAAAAGGCGTTGTTATAGCAGATGCGATGGTCCGCATGGCTTCAGAGGAAAGAAAAAATTGATGTCAGATGTTGTAAAAGTTGAGAGACGCGGGGCTGTTCTGGAAGTCACACTGGATCGCCCAAAAGCAAATGCGATTGATGCTGATACCAGTAAGATTATGGGAAAGATTTTTTGCGATTTTCGGGATGATCCTGACCTTCGGGTTGCGATTCTAACAGGTGGCGGTGAAAAGTTTTTTTCTGCCGGGTGGGATTTGGTTGCCAGTAGCGAGGGCGAGGCCCCTGATACTGACTATGGTCCCGGAGGATTTGCAGGAATAACAGAACTTCATGATTGTTATAAACCAATTATTGCCGCCGTAAATGGAATGGCTGTCGGCGGTGGCTTTGAGCTTGCTCTCGCTGCTGATTTTATTATTGCCGCTGATCATGCACAATTTTTCCTGCCAGAAGCCAAAGTAGGGTTGATTGCTGATGCCGCATCTTTCCGTCTTCCCAAAAGATTGCCCCGGGCAATTGCCATGGAATTACTTTTGACCGGACGACGTATGGATGCAAACGAGGCCGCACGATGGGGGCTGGTCAATAAGGTAGTGGCTAGCGAAGATCTTTTAGTAGCCGCGAGAGCATTCGCAGATCAAATTTTAGAAGCGGCGCCTTTGTCTGTTATGGCTGTGAAAGAAGTCCTGCAAAAAACATCCGATCTTGATGATGAAGCCTGTTATAGGGATATGCGTTCCGGGAAGTGGCACTATTATGAAAAGATGCTTCGTAGCGAAGACTCTAAAGAAGGATCACGTGCTTTTGTTGAAAAAAGATCACCTGTCTGGAAGGGACAGTAATAGAATTAAATCAATTGCATAGGTGTTTTAAAACAAATCATCACGCCTCTAATGACAAATGAAATGATGCCTTGGTTTAATGAGGCGAAATTTTGTTTGAAATGCTTGGGATTTTGCACATAAATGAAAAAGAAATTCATTTTGGTACGTAATTTTTCAGGTTTTGGACCATGGGGAAGCAGAAACAGTCTTTTGACTATATCATTGTTGGTGCAGGCTCTGCGGGCTGTGTCTTGGCAAATCGTCTGAGTGAAAGCGGTAAATATTCTGTTTTACTTCTCGAGGCCGGGGGAAGCGATAAACGCTTTTGGGTTCAGGTCCCAATTGGATATGGCAAGACGTACTACCAAAAAGCTGTGAACTGGATGTATCTGACCGAAGCAGATGAAGGTACAGCAAACAGGCAGAGCTATTGGCCACGCGGAAAGGTTCTTGGGGGGTCCAGTTCTATTAATGCCATGGTTTATATCCGTGGACATAAAAAGGACTACGATGATTGGGCTGCACTTGGAAACCCGGGATGGAGCTATCAGGATGTTCTGCCCTATTTCAAGAAGTCGGAAGTTAACCAACTGGGGGATGATGGCTATCGGGGAACAGATGGACCGATGCATGTTTCTGATGTTTCAGAAGATTTACACCCTTTATGTCAAAACTTTATTCGAGCAGGGCAAGAACTTGGTCTTGCCTATAATGAAAATTTTAATGGTGCAGAACAGGAGGGCATCGGGCTTTACCAGACGACAACCCGTAATGGTTTTCGAGAGTCCGCGGCCAAGGCCTTTTTGCATCCAGCCTTAAAGCGCAAAAAGCTTAAGCTCACAACTCATACCCACGTTTCAAAAGTGCTTTTCGATGGTAAAAAAGCTATCGGTGTTCAGTATGTTCGCAAAGGGAAAACCTCGACTGTTACGGCTAAAAAAGAAGTTATTCTCAGCGGAGGCTCCATTAATAGCCCTCAATTGTTACAGCTATCGGGAGTAGGGCCTAAAGCTCTGCTTGATGAACACAATATACCCATTGTTATAAATAGCCCGGCAGTTGGACAAAATCTGCAAGATCATATTGGAATGGACTATCTTTATTCCTGCACAGTTCCGAGCCTGAATGATGAATTACACTCTTGGTGGGGCAAGCTGGTTGCGGGACTGAAATATGTCCTGTTCCGCCGTGGTCCTCTTAGTTTGAGCATCAATCAGGGTGGAGGCTTTATTAAAACCCGGCCGGATCTGGAACAGCCGAATATACAACTGTATTTCTCGCCCGTCAGTTATACGCGCGCACCTGCGGGAACGCGACCAATGCTCAATCCAGATCCTTTTTCTGCTTTTCAGTTGGGTTTAACAAACTGCCGTCCAACATCCCGGGGCGAAATTAAAATTAAATCAACTGACCCGTTTGAGCCACCGATGATAAAGCCTAATTACCTTTCTACAGACGAAGATGTCGCGGAGATATTGGAAGGTGTGAAATATTTGAGAAAAATGGCAGAAACAAAAGCCTTTAAAGATATTATTATTGAGGAATTTCGCCCCGGAAAAGACTGTAAAACAGATGAAGAGTTAATCGCCGATATTCGGGGTTATGCCTGGACCTGTTTTCATCCTTCAGGAACCTGTCGAATGGGGCCTGATCCAGAAAAATTTGTCGTTGATCATAAACTGAGGGTTCACGGTATCGACGCTCTTCGTGTGATCGATGCGTCAACCTTTCCGAATGTGCCCTCTGGCAACACCAATGCAGCCGCCATTATGGTCGGCGAAAAAGGGGCTGATCTTGTTTTGGATGATGCTTAAGTGCTTATTGAAGGATATATAATTGCATTAATTTGATAGCTTATTATCAAGTGCTTAGATTATAATATTAAACAATCTATTAGTGATAAAAATACAATGCTGCTTTGGAGGCAATAGTGATTGATGATTTAGACAGGCGAAAATTATTTAATGAAGATTTACAACTTCACAGAGACCCTGCATTTCATTCATTCGAAGTTGGTTTGGGACACGCTATAAGCTATGCACAAATAGCAGTTAAATGGGCCTTTATTTTAAACGGTGGAGCTTTAGTTGCTTTGCCTACTGTTACAGCAAAACTAACAACATTAGAAGCTGCAAAATGTTCTGCAATGTGGTTTGTTCTAGGACTTATTTGTATTGCTCTTTGTTGCGTTGTTACTTACTGGAATTTTTTAAAAATGTCCGCAGTTTATCGTAATGAAGGAATAAGGGTTTCATGGGAATTGGCTGATTCTTATTATGGGAATGATGAAAATAAAAAAGAGAATACAAAGAATATAACTGAGTTGAATAAATGTATTGAATATGACAATAAGCAGATTGGTATTACAATGTGGCTATCGCTTATATTTGGTATTTTCAGTTATGTAGCATTTATAGTCGGGAGCTTGCTGCTTCTTTCATAGTGCTCTCTATTAATTTATTTACTGCTCTATCTGAACTTGATCCAATAACCAATTCTTAAACAGCAAACTTTCAGGTTTTGACTTCTCCTCTTTTATTGGTGTTAACAGGTAATGAGAATCATCATAATCAAAATCCTGTTCGACAACTCTCACTAATTTTCCGCTGTCCAGATCTGGTTGGGCGTGAGCCTTGAGGACAAGGGATACACAGGCACCCGAAGACGCCAGTTGTACAGAATTGAGTGAGGTATCTACTGTAATATTTACCTCTAGATCTGCGCCCTTAAGATGGGTGTCAAATATTTTTTGCCAACGACCTTCACACCCCATAATTCGGACACAGCTCAGGTGACTGATAAGTGATTTATCACCTGTCTCAATTGATTGTTTAATAAACCTGACATTTTCCGGTGTGGCCACCAGAACAGAAGGCTCTGTGTGTATTTTTTGACTATGAAATCCAGGCCAGTTTCCATGTCCACTTCGAATGTCGATATCAATATTGTTGTGGTCGAGAGATTCTGTCCAGATTGCGGTATGCAATCTGATATTGATATCAGGATATTTCGTGAGGAAATCCCTTAACCTAGGTGTCAGCCAGGAAACAGAAAAGGCAACAGTACAAAGAATATTGATGGTCTGTTTGCCTTTTGTACCGAAAAGCCCAGTCGTTGATACTGATATATCTTCAAATGCGCGCCGCACTGCTGGCAGGTAGGCTCTTCCTTTGTCGGTTAATTTCAAACTGCGGGCAAGTCTCTCGAATAACAGGAAATCCAGCTCTTTTTCAAGCGATCTTACCTGGTGGCTAACCGCAGCCGGGGTGAGGTTAAGTTCTTTGGCGGCGGTAGTTAAGTTATTATAACGGGCGGCGGCTTCGAATGCGCGTAACCAGTTAAGAGGCGGGAGTTGATAGGCCATGTGAATACAATTATCAGCTTCAAATAAAATGATGTCTTAGGTGAATAATACTTCGTTTGCTTTTATCTTCAAGCTCGGACAATAGTACGCAATTAATTTTTATCGAGTGAGATCGGCGTGAAAATAGCGAGTATTGAAACCTTTACCAATGAATATGTCGGCTTTGTTCGGGTACGAACCGTCGAAGGAGATGAAGGTTGGGGGCAGGTCTCAACCTATAATGCAGATATCACGTCTCAAATAGTACACAGACATATTGCGCCACACACACTTGGACAAGACGCCTCGGATCTTAAGGCTTTGACGCAAACTGTGTTGGAGCGTGAACAAAAGTTTCCGGGAAGTTACCTCTATCGCGCGCTTTGCGGTGTAGATACGGCTCTGTGGGATATCCACGGTAAAAGAGCAGGGAAAAGCGTAGCAAGCTTGTTGGGAAGTACACGAAGTAAATTTCCTGTTTATGCATCGAGTATGCAGCGCGATATTACCCCGGAAGAAGAAGCAGAAAGGTTTGTCGCCCTTAAGGAGAAATTTGGGTACAAGTCATTCAAATTCAGGGTAGGGCGCGAATGTGGTCACGATGTTGATCAGTGGCCGGGTAGAACGGAAGATATTGTGAAAAGGGTGAGGGAAACCCTGGGTGATGATGTCACTCTCTTGGTTGATGCAAATAGCTCTTATACACCGCAGAAAGCCATTGAAGTCGGACATCTCTTACAGGATTACGGCATTAGTCATTTTGAAGAACCCTGTCCTTATTGGGAACTGGACTGGACCAAACAGGTAACAGAGGCCCTTGATCTTGATGTGTCAGGTGGAGAGCAAGACAATAACATGGTTGTCTGGAACCAGATAATTCAAAACAGAGTTGTTGATATAGTGCAACCAGACATTTGTTATATGGGCGGCATTACACGCAGTCTCGACGTTGCGAAACTGGCCGAAGAGGCTGGAATTCCCTGTACGTTACATTGCGCAAATTTGTCCCTCGTGACCCTGTTTTCTGCGCACTTTATGGCGGCAATTAACAATCCGGGTAAATATCTGGAATTTTCAATTGAGGGACTGGATTACTATCCATGGCAAGCAGGTTTGTTTAAGCCTGGATACGAAATTGTGGATGGCGATCTCATACTTTCAGATAAACCAGGGTGGGGAATTGAAGTTGATCCCCAGTGGCTTGCCAATGCTGATTATCAGGTTAGTTACAATGCTTCTCGTTTTTAATGAAACCTCAAAATAGAAAACGTAAGAAGCTAAATAGAAACATATGACGATAGATACTATAAGACCTTTAGGTGTGATTATGACTAAAACGACAGACGCACTGATCAGTGAGTATTTTCAAACAGGTACATTACAGGGCCTGCCAAATAAATTGTTTATTGATGGTGAGTGGATATCTGCCTCGACGACAGAAACAATTAAGAGTAAAGATCCGGGGAACGGGAAGATATTTGCGTCTGTGAGTGCCGGGCAAGCCGAGGATATAGACAAAGCTGTTCAAGCGGCGAGAGATGCTTTTCTCAATGTTTGGCGTGATATGAAGCCAGGTAAACGTGGTCTGATACTTTCCAATGCTGCTGAAATACTGGAGCAAAAAGCCGATTATTTTGCTGTTGTCGAAGCTCTTGATTCAGGTAAACCATTAGGTGAAGCGAAAGGTGATGTCGCAAGTTCTGTCGGGGCATTGCGTTATTATGCTGGCTGTGCCGATAAAATCCAGGGTGATACATTCCCCTTGGGCGATGGTGTTTTTTCTTTCTCATCTGTCGAGCCTGTTGGCGTCACGGCGCATATTATTCCATGGAACTATCCCCTTGCGACAACAATAAGGGGAGTAGCCCCAGCTTTGGCAGCAGGTTGTACCGCCGTTGTGAAACCTGCTGAACAAACGCCTTTAACTGCTTTAATGTTGGCTGATGTTTTTGCTGAAGCTGGCCTTCCCGGTGGGGTTTATAACGTAATAACCGGAACCGGGACAGAAGCAGGTAGCCCGCTGGTCAACCATCCAAACGTTCAGCATATTACCTTTACTGGTTCTGTCGGTACTGGAACATTGGTAATGGAGGCCGCTGCCAAGAATATAAACAGTGTGACACTGGAACTCGGCGGGAAATCACCAATCATAGCATTGGCAGATTGTGATTTGGAGAAAACTGCCGAGGGAGTTCTCTGGGGGATTTTTTACAATGCCGGGCAAATCTGTTCTGCTGGTTCTAGGTTGGTCGTAGAAAGAACAATTCATCGCGAATTGGTTGATAGAATTGTTGAGAAAACTTCACAGTTAAAGGCAGGGCATGCGCTGACCAATCCAAACTATGGGGCCATTAATTCTTTAGAGCAATTAGAGAAAATAGATGGTTTTGTAAAACGCGCCAAAGCACGGGGCATAAAAGTTGTTTGCGGTGGAGAACGCATAAAGACAAAAGAAACTGAAAACGGCTGGTTTTATGCGCCAACAATTATGGACGATGTCCCAATGGATGACGAGTTGGTTCAAGAAGAGATCTTTGGTCCTGTGTTGACGGTTCAGATTGTTGATGGTGTGGATGAGGCTATAAAAGCAGCTAACTGCACAGATTTTGCGCTTGCTGCAGGCGTTTATACTCAAAACATTTCTCAGGCTCTTAAACTGTCCAAGTCAATCGATTCCGGGCAGGTAACAGTAAACGATTATTGGGCCGGGGGCATAGAGGTTCCTTTTGGTGGCAATAGATCATCAGGTATAGGTCGTGAAAAAGGGGTTGAGGCGCTTCGTAATTACGTAACGACCAAAGCAATTACGATGACGTTTTGATCCGTTTTATGGTAAAAATACTCAATAGTTTGATTGTGTTTTTGATCTTTGTTTTCGAAAATAAGTTGTATTCAATTGGTGAGTAAAAATAACTTGATTAAAATTTATCCTAAACCGACGCCAAGATGTGGTTTTTTGATAAGAAGGTGACGTTTTTTGCATGGAAAGTCGCTGCAGGTGGTGGTGTTGTCTTTAATGCGACAAAATTATGAATAGTAGAATCTATTCATAATTAAAGATTCTGAAAAACAGAATCAAAACTGGAGGGCGTGTATAGGGTTAATTTTTCTTCATGCAAAAAGAACGAGGTTTTGTGCCGCTTTATGATTTAGCTGATGCTATCAGGTTGTAAAGTGGAGGGTCGAAAAATAATTAAAACTTATAATCATTTGAATCATATGATAAAATAAAAGCGATTAAACGCTTATATGGTTCTCGCCTAAAAAGATAAATGCAAACAGGGAGTAGAATAGGAATGACACAACATATTAATTATCTGGCAAAGCTTGCCGCTCAGGGAAAACTGGGTCGTCGTGAGTTCCTGGGCAAAGCTGCTGCTGTCGGTGTCTCTACCGCTGCTGCGGGCAGCCTGTTATCCAGCGCTGCAATGGCCGAAGGTCCCAAAAAAGGTGGAACTCTAAAAGCTGGGCTTGCCGGTGGTGAAAGTACGAATAGTCTTGATCCGGCAACTTTCCTGACCCAGGTTTCTCATGATTTTGGTAAATGTTGGGGAGAAACACTCGTTGAGGTTTCCCGTATAGGTGAAATTAATTATCGTTTGGCTGAAAGTATCGAACCTTCTGCCGATGCGAAGACATGGCACTTTACCATCCGTAAAGGTGTCGAATTTCATAACGGGAAAACAGTAACAGCCCAAGACGTCCTGAAAACAATGCAGCGCCATTCAAGCGATGATACAAAATCAGGTGCTTTGGGTGTTATGCGTAATATTGAGTCTATGAAAGCAGACGGTGATGTTTTTTCAGTGACTTTGAAAACTGCTAATGCTGATTTGCCTTATTTGATGTCAGATTATCATCTTATTATCCAACCTGATGGTGGAATGGATGCTCCTGATGCAGGTATTGGATCTGGGCCTTATAAGGTAACTGTTAATGAACCAGGAGTTAGACAGGGCGGAGAACGTAATCCTAATTATTGGGATTCCAGTCGTGGTCATGCAGATCAAATTGAGATTGTAGTCTTAAATGATGCAACAGCCAGAACTGCAGCTCTTCAAGGTGGTCAAGTTCACATGATTAACCGTGTAGAGCCAAAAGTTGCTGACCTTTTGGAACGCGTTCCGGGTATTCAGGTGAAAAGTGTTTCAGGTCGTGGTCACTATGTATTCTTGATGCACTGTAATACGGCACCATTTGATAACAATGACCTTCGTCTTGCATTGAAATATGCCATTAATCGTGAAGAAATGGTTGATAAAATTTTGCGTGGGTATGGTTCTGTTGGTAATGACATGCCAATTAATGGTGGATATCCGTTATTTTCTGAAGATATTGAACAACGGACTTTTGATCCGGATAAAGCGAAATTCCATTTCAAAAAATCAGGTCACGAAGGATCTATACTACTTCGGACTGCCGGGACTGCTTTTGCTGGTGCTGTCGATGCGGCACAGCTATTCCAACAATCTGCGGCTAAATGTGGTATCACGTTGGATGTTAAGCGTGAACCAGATGATGGCTATTGGACTGAAGTATGGAATAAACAACCATTTGCTGCTTCTTACTGGAGTGGATCTCGTCCAGTGCAGGATCAAATGTATTCTACAGCTTATCAGTCATCTGCTGACTGGAATGATACACGTTTCTTCCGTCCAGATTTTGACAAACTCTTGGTTGAAGCACGTGGTGAACTCGATCAGGCCAAACGTATTGCTCTCTACCGTGAAATGGGTGTGATGGTTCGTGATGAAGGTGGTGTGATTGTTCCAATGTTCAATGATTTTATTGGTGCTGTTAGCGATAAAGTCGGCGGTTATGAAGACGATCCAAGTGGCGAAATGATGAACGGTTTCGCCCTCGCAAAAACCTGGTTAGCGTAATCAGCGATCCATGGGACATCCCATTCTGAATCTGGTGGCTCAACGCATAGCGTTGGGCCTCCTTCTTCTCTTTCTGGCATCGGGGTTGATTTTTATTGGAACCCAGATTTTGCCAGGAGATGTCGCGCAATCTATTCTAGGTCAGTCGGCAACACCGGAAGCTGTTGCTAATCTGCGTAAAGAACTTGGCCTGAATGACCCGGCTTATGTCCGCTATTTCAAGTGGTTGGCTGGCTTATTACAAGGAGATCTTGGAACAGCACTGTCAAATGGAAAACCTATTGGTGAAGCTGTTAGTTATCGATTTTCTAACACAATATTTCTAGCATCTTGGGCTGCATTATTTTCTGTTCCACTTGCCGTAATTCTCGGACTTTTTGCCGTACAGTATAAAAATCGCTGGCCTGATAAATTGATTTCTGGTGTGACATTAGCATCTATCTCACTGCCTGAGTTTTTTATCGGGTACTTGTTGATGTTCTATGTTGCCGTGATTTTGGGGTGGTTTCCTTCCGTTTCTATACCTAATGAATCGATGTCTCTACTGGAGAAATTAGATACTATTGCACTACCCGTTACAGTTTTAGTTCTTGTTGTCTTAGCGCATATGATGCGTATGACCAGAGCTGCAATTTTAAACGTTATGCAGTCTGCGTATATAGAAACAGCTGAACTTAAAGGATTATCTCCGTTTACTGTAATACGAAAACATGCATTCCCAAATGCAATTGCTCCAATTGTAAACGTTATTATGATTAACCTTGCTTATCTTGTAGTTGGTGTAATCATTGTAGAAAGTATTTTTGTATACCCTGGTTTAGGCCAGTATTTGGTTGATCATGTATCAAAACGAGATGTACCAGTTGTACAAGCATGTGCTCTAATATTCGCGAGTGTCTATATTACACTAAATATTATTGCAGATCTTGTTTCTATTATCGCCAATCCACGTTTAAGGCATCCAAAATAGGGGAGCAATATGAATTTAAGACGTATACCCCTTAGCGCAATTGTAGGGATGTTAGTATCTTTTGGTTTTTTATTCGTTGCCATTTTTGCTCCTTTGTTAGCTCCTTATGAATTGGGTCAAAGTATTGGTGATGTATGGGAGGGGGCTTCTGATAAACTTCCGCTAGGGACGGACAATCTTGGTAGAGATCTTGTTTCAAGAATGATCTATGCAACAAGAACCACTATCTTTATAGCCGGAGCTGCAACATTCATTTCTTTCAGTTTGGGATCTATTCTAGGTTTTACTGCCGCAGTTAAAGGTGGTTGGCTTGATATGATACTTTCTCGTGCAGTAGATCTCTTAATGTCTATACCCACACTAATTTTTGCATTAGTTGTACTTGCTGTTTTACCTGCAAATATTATTACACTAATACTTGTAATGGGAATTTTAGATAGTACGCGTGTTTATAGGCTTTCTAGGGCTGTTGCTGTTGATATTAATGTCATGGATTATGTCGAAGCGGCTCGCTTAAGAGGAGAAGGTACCAGTTGGATTGTTTTTAGAGAGATACTTCCAAATGCTTTATCTCCACTAGTTGCTGAATTAGGGCTTAGATTTATCTTCGCTATATTATTCTTATCATCGTTATCGTTTTTGGGATTGGGCGTACAGTTACCAGATATCGACCTTGGTGGTATGGTCAAAGAAAATAAAGAAGGTATTATTTTTCATATTCCCGCTGCGTTGATTCCTGCTTTTGTAATTTCAATACTTACAATTTCTGTAAATCTTGTTGCGGATTGGATCCTCAATAGAACGAGTGATCTGAAAGGAGGGCGCGGATAATGTCTGATAATCTTCTTGAGATTAAGAACCTCAAAATTGGTGCAACCGTCTATCCTCCGGGTGAAAAACCGCACGATATTACCATTGTTCATGATGTCTCTCTTATCCTGAAAAAAGGTCAGGTTATGGGATTGATTGGCGAAAGTGGTGCGGGGAAATCAACCATTGGCCTTTCTTCGATGAGCTATGGCCGGGGTGGTGTTGAAATTACCGGTGGCGAGGTTTTCGTCAATGGGCGCGATATACTGAAAATTCAGGCCCATGGTTTAAGGGAATTGCGGGGCAGGGAAGTTACTTATGTTTCCCAGTCTGCGGCGGCTTCTTTTAACCCGGCCATGCGTTTGATGGACCAGGTTATCGAAACCACATTGTTGCATGGGCTTTCAAGCAAAGCGCAAGCAGAAGAACGTGCTGTTGAGCTCTTCAGATCTTTGGGGCTTCCCGATCCGGAAAACATCGGTAATCGTTATCCGCATCAGGTATCTGGCGGACAGTTACAACGTGTTATGACGGCTATGGCACTGTGCCCGAAGCCTGATCTGATTGTTTTTGACGAACCGACAACAGCGCTTGATGTAACAACCCAGATTGACGTTTTGGCGGCGATTAAAAAAGCCATCAAAGATACAGGCGTTGCTGCATTGTACATTACTCATGATCTGGCTGTGGTTGCACAGGTTTCTGATGAAATTCTTGTTTTGCGACACGGTAATATGGTTGAACATGGAACTGTTCAGCAAATTATTGAAGCCCCGAAAGAAGAATACACACAGGAACTGGTAAAGGCGCATTCGATCACCCATGAAGAAAAAAAGCCGACAGACAATCCTATCCTTCGTGTAGAGAATATTACGGCATCTTATGAAGGCACCATTAAAGTTCTGAAAGATGTCTCTGTAGATATTCATGCGGGTCAAACACTGGCTGTTGTTGGGGAATCTGGCTCAGGAAAATCAACGTTGGCACGGGTGATTACAGGGCTTTTACCCCCAAGTGAGGGGCGTATTGTCTTTGATGGTAAAGAGCTAACTCCGGCTCTGGTTGATCGAAGCCTTGATGATCTGCGCGAACTTCAGATGATCTATCAGATGGCTGATGTGGCAATGAACCCCCGCCAGACTGTCGGGCAAATTATTGGTCGCCCGCTTGAACTTTATTTCGGCATGAAAGGCGCTGAAAAACGCAAACGCGTTGTTGAACTGCTGGACGAAATTGAAATGGGTGAAATGTTCATTGACCGTTATCCCGCAGAACTTTCCGGTGGTCAGAAGCAGCGTGTCTGTATTGCACGTTCATTGGCGGCAAAACCCAAGCTTGTTATTTGTGATGAGGTTACATCTGCGCTCGATCCACTGGTTGCTGATGGTATTTTGAAGCTTTTGCTTGATTTGCAAAAGATTGAGAATGTCGCCTATCTCTTTATTACCCACGATCTTGCAACAGTAAAATCAATATCTGATTCCATTGCTGTTATGTATCTTGGGGAATTGGTGAGATATGGAACCAAATCCGAGGTTCTTTCACCTCCTTTCGATGATTACACTGACCTACTACTTTCCTCTGTGCCTGAAATGAAGCTGGGGTGGTTGGAAGAAGTTTTGGCGCATCGAAAAATGGAAAGTGCCGGCAATTAGTCGGCACTTATATCCACTGCCAATATAGAACATTGGCTAATATCAGTGCTGTTTGGGGAGGTAATCTCTTGGCTCTTAAAAATAAAGTGTTGTTGATCATTTTGGATGGTCAACCCTGGAGAGATGCGCGGCGTTATATGGGCAACCTGGAAGGCTGGGTTCAATCCGGTGAAGCACGTGTCTGGAAAATGCGCGCAGTACTGCCATCAACATCTGCATCCTGTTATGCCTCGATTCATACGGGGGTAACGCCGCAACAGCATCATGTTGTGTCTAATGAGTCCATTTTCCGTGTTAAACAGGCTGATATCTTTAGTCAGGTACGGGCAGCTGGCGGAAAAACTGGTGCTGTCACGCATTCATTCTGGTCTGAATTCTTTAATCGTGCACCTTTTGATATGGTTCGTGATATTGAATATGACGAAGAAGACAGCCCTATTAATTATGGTCGTTTTCATACCATGACCGGCTATGGACACAAAAACCAGATGACCCCGTCAGATGCGGATTTATTTGCCACACTGACCATGTTGACGGAACGTCATAAAATCGATTACGGCATCCTTCATACATGTACCCTTGATTCCATGGGGCACAGGTTTGGGCATGATTGCGGCGAAATGGATCACGCCTGCTTTGCTATAGATGCGATGCTTGCACATTTCTTGCCACGCTGGATCAAGAATGGTTACGAAGTCATCGTAACAGCTGATCACGGACAATCAGATCGTGGACACCACGGTGGTCGGGGAGACGATCAACAGGATGTTGCGCTGTATTGGTTTGGCGGCGGTGACGGACCGGAAGAAGATGTGTTACTCGATCAACTGCAGCTTGCTCCGACAATTCTTTCCAGGATGGGTGCATCGATTGCAGATACGATGAAGGCAAAGCCTTTTTTGAAGTAAACTGACTATATTTTGTCTGTTTTAATTGTAACTGGGTGCGAAAACTTTCGATAAGGTCTTCGTATCCAGTTTTTTTATAGCTGTTTATTTTTCCTGATATAGTTCTTGAGGTGTAATATGGCGACAAGCTTCCAACCCCAATCAAATGTCACTCAACACGACGGTTTCTGTGTCTGGGAAAACATCTGGATACCACTAAAGGATGGTCGCCAACTGTCTGCGCGTATCTGGATGCCTGATTTGGTTGAAGTCGAAGAGGGGGGAATTAAGTCCGTTCCTGCGATCTTTGAGTATCTTCCTTATCGTAAGCGTGATGGAACAGCACAGAGAGATGAAAGCACCTATCCGGTCTTTGCCAAAGCAGGATACGCAGGGATCCGTGTCGATATATCTGGAACAGGTGAATCTGACGGGGTTTTTGATGATGAGTATTCCCCTCGCGAACTTGCTGATGGCGTAGAAGCAATTAACTGGATAGCGGAACAGCACTGGTGCAACGGCAAGCTAGGCATGATGGGCATATCATGGGGGGGCTTTAATGCCTTGCAAATTGCGGCTTTGCGACCGGAACCATTAAAAGCAATTATATCGATTGGTTCTACGGTTGATCGATATAATTCTGATATTCATTATAAAAGCGGCTGCCACCTGAATTCAAACCTGTCCTGGTCTGGTGTGATGCAATGTTTTGCAAATCGTCCCCCTGATCCTGATTTGGTTGGCGATAAGTGGCGGGATATGTGGCTTGATCGCTTAGAGGGCGCAAACCTTGTTCTGGATGAATGGTTATCTCATCAACGGTATGATGATTTTTGGAAGCATGGTTCGATTGAACAGGATTATGGTGCGGTGGAAATTCCAAGTTTGGTAATTTCCGGTTGGGCTGACGCCTATAAGAATGCACCACCCGAAGCAGCTAAGAATATGCCAAACCTCACCAAGGCCATTAACGGCCCCTGGGTTCACAAATATCCGCATTTTGCATATCCTCATCCCAGATCAAATTTTCATCAGGAAGCGCTTCGTTGGTGGGATCGTTGGCTTTGTGATGAACAAAATGAAGCAGAAAGTTTACCGGCCTATCGTGCTTATATCTCGCAGAATGTTAAACCTTCTCGCTGGCGAGAACATGAAGAGGGAAGATGGGTTAAAGAAGAAACCTGGCCATCCAATAATATTTCGATGCAAAAATTATACTTGAATGCAGATCACAGTCTTACTGAGACAAGTAGAAATGATTGTGGAGGCCGATTATCTATCTGTTCTCCCGAAGATACAGGTATTGCCTGTGGTGAGGTCTTTGCCTTGAAACCAGATACGGAAACACCGGGCGATCAACGCATTGATGATGGGGGATCTTTGGTCTTTGAAACAGATATTCTTAGTGACGCAATTGAGATCCTTGGCCAACCAACGTTATCTTTAAACGTGGCAATTGATGCGCCGCTTGGAAATCTGGCCGTACGATTGATCGATGTGCATCCTGACGGTGTATCTCATCGCGTATGTTTTGGTGTTTTGAATTTGGCGCATCGCCATAACAACGAAACGCCAAAGGAAATGATACCGGGGCAGGCAGAAGATATCACGGTAATACTAGATCATATCGGTTATCGGTTTTTACCTGGGCACCGAATTAGAGTTTCAATATCCACAGCCTATTGGCCATTAATCATGCCGTCACCCTATCATGTAACAGCTTCAATTTCCCTTGGGGAAAACACGGCACTTTCATTGCCGGCAAGAGCTACGGGTAATCAGACGATAGTCAATGATGAAATTCATATGCCTGAACCAGAAGATGCAAATCCGTTACCTGCTTACAAAGATATTACGCCATCTAAGACAGAGCGCAGAGTTGAAAAGGACCTCGCTGGAAATCGGACACATTACATTACCGAGGATGATACAGGGACAACTGAAATTCTGGGACACGCTTTACATGTCAGGCATACCAGCTTTACCAAATGGTCTGTAAATCCTGATACGCCCTTGGGAGCGGAAGCAACGTCACAATGGTGCTGTTATATGTCTCGCGATGGTTGGTCAATCAAACTGGAAACTGACGTTTCAATGGTTTTAAATGCAGATAATTTTGATATTTCAGGTAAAATGAATGCTTACGAAGGGGATAAAGAGATTTTTGCCCGTGACTATCAAAAAGCTATTCCCAGAGATCATATGTAGAGGAAATTACATTGTCTATGCAATGAGTTGCAAGAATAGCTTGCAGTATAGTTTCACATGAAACTATACTCGTCCTGCAAATAAATAACTTTAAGATCTGCACATACTGAAATAAAAAAAGAGCGGGAAGGTTATAGGATGAAACGTACACTCATTGCGTTGGCAACAGTTGCAACCACGACATTGACGACGATTTTTTCGAATGCTGTCGGGGCAGAAATAGAATTAAAGTTAAGTCATTTTTTACCATCGTCTCATCCAACCCAAACGCAATTCCTTGAACCATGGGCTAAAGAGCTCGAAGAGCGGAGCGAGGGGCAGGTCAAGGTAACTATCTTTCCTGCCGGATCTGCCTTTGGTCATGTCGCGAAGCAGTATGATCAGGTAAAGGCAGGTGTTGTTGATATTTCTCATGGCCTTACCGGATTTCCCCGTGGACGTTTGCCACGTACCTTGATCATGGATTTGCCATTCATGACAAAATCATCTGATGCAGCATCCCGTACATTATGGGATTTGTATCCGACCTACCTTGCCGAAGAATATAAAGGCCTAAAGGTACTCGCCTTACATGCTCATAACCCCGGCCTTATTCATACCCGTGGAAAGCAGGTTAAAAACATGGAAGACCTTGCAGGATTACGTGTGCGCGCACCTTCTGCGGCAACATCCATGATGCTCAAGCAACTTGGGGCAACACCGGTTGGTCTCCCTCCGACACAAGTCTATGAAAACCTTCAAAAGGGTGTGATCGACGGTACAATATTTCCGTATGACGGGGTTCATGGCTTTAAGCTCGCTGAGGTTCTGGATTATCATCTTGATGCAAAAGCTTATACAACAAGCTTTTATTTCATCATGAACGAGAAAAAGTATAACGCGTTACCGGAAAAAATCAGAACGATCATAGATGACATGTCTGGTGAAACCCTGGTCGCGAAGTTTGGCCCATGGTGGGATAACTGGGATAAACCGGGCCTTGAAGATATCAAGAAAAAGGGAAGCCCAATTGTTGTTCTTGACGACAATCAAAGGGAAGAATGGCGTCGTTCTCTAGAACCGACCACAGAAAATTATCTAAAAAATTTGGAAGAGGCGGGCGTGGATAATGCACAGGAAATCTATGGTGCTGCGGTAAAATCTATCGCAAAATACGAACAGTAATCCCTTTCAGATGGTCGCTTTAACCATCGCTTGAAGTGACCATTTTCAAGTCATCGTAGAGCTGTTCGTGTGAAGAATGATTATAACAATATCTAAATATTTTAATCATCTAATTAAATATGTTGCTTGGGTTGCGATCTTGTTTTTACTGGGCGCAATGCTCATTACAACGGTGGATGTTGTTTTGAGAAAGATTGATAACGTAGGGATTTATGGCACCATTGATTTGGTGCAGCTGATGGTTATGTCGGCTGCATATCTCTCAATACCCTATGCTTTTATGAAAAAAAGCCATGTTGCGGTATCCATTTTATCTGAACGTATGCCGGAAAAGGCGGCCGCGTTGTGCCAAGCCTTGGGAATGGTTCTTTGCGTTATCTTTATGAGCGCCATTGCCTGGTTTGGTTTTCAGCAGGCTGAGCAACAGCATCAATATGGCGATATTTCGATCACCCTTGGTTTGCCGATGATTTATTATTGGATACCTGTTTTAGTTGGCTCTGCATTATCAGGAATAATTTCTGTTGGATTGTTAATCACCAGCTTCTTAAATCTGATTGGAAAAAGACAAAATCCATTAGAAGAAGAGGGGGCTACGAAGTCATGACATCGACGACTATTGGTCTCGTTGCTTTTGCTATTCTTTTTGGTTTAATTGCCATCAGAGTCCCCATTGCCATTGCGATGGGGATTGTTGGTATGGTTGGCGGTTTAATTATTAACGGATTTGATTCCGTTGCTTTTATTATGGGGTCTGTTCCCTTCGAATCAATTTTCCCTTATTCATTATCTGTCATTCCACTATTTATCTTGATGGGTGTCTTTTCTTCGAAAGCAGGGTTATCCAGGGCACTCTATGATGCTGCGCACGCTTTTATCGGGCATTACAAGGGTGGATTGGCTATGGCAACGGTTGGGGCTTGCGCTGCATTTGGTGCCATCTGCGGATCGTCTTTGGCAACGGCAGCGACCATGTGTCGTGTTGCAATGCCCGAAATGCGCCGTCGGAATTACGACGATGGCTTGGCGAGCGCAACAATTGCTGCTGGTGGAACACTCGGGGTTTTGATCCCTCCCAGCGTTATTATGGTGATCTATGCCATTTTGACAGAGCAATCGATCGGTCGTCTTTTTGCTGCGGCTCTCATACCCGGTTTACTTGCGACGATACTTTACATGCTGGCCGTAAGAATAAAAACGGCCAAAAATCCCGGCTTGGCCCCCGCAGATATACCTGTTGACTGGTCCGGGCGGGTAATTTCCATGCTAAATGTCTGGCCGGTTATCCTGTTATTTGCTGTTGTCATTGGTGGAATTTACGCTGGATGGTTTTCCCCAACAGAAGCCGCTGCGATAGGGGCTATAGGGGCCTTTGTTCTTGCATTGCTCAAGAGGAAAATGGATCGCCATACATTTATCGAATGTTTGGAAGAAACCGCGAGTTCAACCGGAATGATTTTTATGATTCTTATTGGAACTGCGGTGTTCAATTATTTTGTAGAAACAACGGGACTTCCGCAAGCTTTGGTAGCTTATGTCAGTGAACTGGGCTGGAATAAATATACCATCCTGATACTGCTTATTGTCTTCTATATTATCCTGGGGTGTTTCATGGATGCGTTATCAATGATTTTGCTGACGTTACCCTTTATCTATCCTTTGATTACCAACATGGGATTTGATCCAATCTGGTTCGGTGTGATTATGGTTTCAGTTGTCGAAGTTGGCTTGATTACCCCACCTGTGGGAATGAATTTGTTTATCATTATGGCGGGGACACCTGGATTAAAATTGCAAACGATTAGCCGAGGCGTTGTCGCATTTCTAATGGCAGATGTTGTTCGGTTGGCTCTTTTAATCCTTTTCCCGGCACTATCTATGTGGTTGCCGGCATTATTAATGGATTAGCTGAGATGATGTCGATTTGTTAAACAGACAAAAATGTAAATCAACCTATTCATAAAACGTGGCGTATAAGACAAAATGACCGATGAGAATTCAATAAAGCCAGATAGCGAAATATTAGATTTAAAGGACTTTTTTCCTTATAAAGTTCGTGTTTTTTACCGCTCTGTAAGCCAGTCGATTGCCGAAGTCTATACAAAGTCCAAGGGGCTAACCGTATATCAATGGCGTGTGATGGTTGTTTTAGGGAATAGCCAACCGCTTTCAGCTAGCGAAGTGGTCGACTATTCCAGTCTGGATAAGGTACAGGTCAGCAGGGCGATCAAAGGTCTTTTAGAGCGAGAGTTTATAGAACGCCATGTGGATGAGATTGATAAGCGCAAAGTGAATTTGCTTTTGACAGAGAAGGGGAACGATACACTTCAAGAGCTTATTCCACTTGTCTTGAAACGCGAACAGGAAATTCTTGATGGTTTGAGTGAAACTGAAAAGGAAACGCTGGAAAAGCTTATGGCTCGTGTTTTGAAAAATGCAGATAAATGCTTTGGGGCGGATAAACTGGTCGAGGATATTTGATCAATGAAGCTCTATAGCTATTGGAGATCAACAGCGGCTTACCGTGTTCGAATTGCTCTGAATCTCAAAAAAGTTGAATACGATATTGTACCTGTGCATCTTGTTAAAAATGGTGGAGAGCAACTGGGGGATAAATATAAAGAAATAAATCCACAAAAACTTGTGCCAGTCTTGGAAACGAAAGAACACGGCACTCTAACGCAATCAATGGCAATAATTGAATATCTGGATGAGGTCCTGTCTGGGCATAATTTATTACCAAATAATGCCGCCGATAAAGCCTTTGTCAGAAGCCTATCTCAACTGGTCTGTTGTGACATTCACCCGATAAACAATCTACGAGTTCTTAAGTACCTAACGGGGGAAATGTTACTTTCTCAAGATCAAAAATCCACATGGTACGCGCATTGGGTTCTAGAGGGATTATCAGCGTTTGAACAGCGTTTGAAAATGCGTAAAACAGAAGGGCCATATTGTATTGGAACAGAGCCGGGAATGGCTGATTGTTGTCTGGTTTCCCAACTCTATAACGCGCACCGCTTTGATATCTCTATCGCAAAATTTTCTGAGATAAGAAGAATAGAAGAAAACTGTCTGAAGTTGGAAGCTTTTGAAAAAGCGCGACCAGAAAATCAGATAGATGCAGAAATAAATTGAGGAGTTAATTCATAAAACTGAATTATAGATCTGCTTCCTGTGCTCTTTCGTAAGTTCCTGCCTTTAATCGAAAAATATCTTCCAAAACCGAAATTAATGCTGCAATACAAATAAGAAATCCCGAAATAGGTACGATAGCAATTGCATATTTCTTGGGCATGTAATTTTCTTTGAATACTATTGTCCCATTTTCCCAGGTAAAATACCACATTTCCCAATATTTACCCCCCATTGTTTCAACAGCTTCCATTCCATAAATAATCATTATTACGCCCAATCCGCCAATTACCAAAGTCCAAAATTGCTGAATTGCAAAAGCAACATTAAGGGGGAGGAGAGAATATATAAGATCCAGAGCAATATGATCTTTATTTCTAACCGTCAGGGTTAAAGCGAAAAAAACGAGCCAGATATTACTGAGTACAGTCAGAAGATCTCCCCAAACAGGTGGATTTTCAAAAACATATCTCATAACAATAGAATAAACGGTGAAAATTACCATCAGAAGAAGCAAAACAGAACAAAGGGCTGTAAGAATTTTACTGACCGCAACATCAAACAATTTGATAATTTCAGCCATTTGGCAAATCTCCACAAAATAATCGCATCATTTCACAAACCCAAAAGCCTGAGGTAAAAACATTGTAATTTGGGGTGCAATTATTAATAAAAACAAGAGCATGAATAAGGCAACCAGATAAGGTAACATGGCCAAGGCAACCTTTTCTAACCGCACTTTGGCAATAGCCCCTGCGGTAAAGAATGCAACACCAACAGGCGGAGTTACTGAGCCGATCAAAAACCCAACAACGACAACCAGTGCAGCTTGAACATCAGCATAACCTGCTTTAACCATCACATCGACCAAGACTGGGCCGACAACAATAATGTTTGCTGCTGAATCCATTACCATGCCTAAAAGAAAGATAAACAACACGAGAACCAATGCAAAAAGCAAAGGATTATAAGTATAACTAAGCAGCCATTGTTCTAGCTCATTAATGGCACCCAACGATGTTAACAGCCAACTGAACGGTCCAGATGCGGCAATAATGATGAATACCATAGCTGAATTACGGAAAGCTCGCTCAAAAGCACTTTTGCAATTATCCCAATTAATTGTGCGATAAACAAAAAGTCCAACGAAAAGGGCGATACTTGCAGTTAATGCACCAGCTTCAACAACGCCAGCTATACCAAATACAACAGACCCCACCAATACTGCAGGTATCAGTAGAGCAAAGGATGATTTATAACTGACAATTGCAATGGCCTTGAGGCTGAAAGGTTCTTCATTACGTTCAAAATTATTACGTTTTGCGATGATATGATTGATCACCATCAAGAGGGCACCAATCATGATTCCAGGTATGATACCACCAGCGAACAGAGCGCCGACAGAAATCCCACCAGCATTTGCCAGAACAATCATCATAATCGACGGTGGAATAATTCCACCAATAGTAGAGCTTACAGCTGTGATTGCTGCGGCAAAGGCGCCTGGATAACCAGCACGTTTCATTGCGGGCACCAATAGTGATCCCACAGTGGCAGTATCAGCGACCACAGACCCGTTCATACCAGCAAAAAACATGCTAACTAGTACATTGGCTTGTGCCATGCTGCCACGCATCCGACCAATTAAACGTTGGCTTAATTCAACTAACCGATCAGTAATGGTTGCGCTGGTCATCAACTCACCAGTCAACATAAAGAAAGGAATAGCCGTAAGAGGAACTGCGTCTATGGCACTGAACATTTGGCTCGGGATCAGAATCATAGGGGCTACGTCTGTAATAAGAATATAAACCACTGGAATTAAGATTAAAGTAAATCCTACAGGAGCACCCAGCATAATCAGTAGTACAAGGACAACTAAAAGTATGATGCTTTCCATTAACGTATCCCTTTTTACACAATAAAACTTTGAAGAACTAAAAGTGAGTTGGCGCGAAGAAAGCTTCGCGCCAACGATTGGAAATTAAAGCCAATCTTCTTTTAAAGAGCGTTAGCTGCTTTAAGCTGGTCAATGAAATCAGTCATTCCTTGTTCTTCGAGAACACGCGTGGCTGTCTCTGGATCAAAAGTACCTTTGGCATTGATCCAGGCATCAATAGCGCCCGCTCGCCAGAGTGCTAACTCATCTTCTGTTGGTACGTACCATTCTTTTATTTCAGATTTTATAGCAGCTTCGCCATCTGCGACCCATTGGCGGTCAAGTTCTTGAACACGTTGACCAAAAGCTTCTGCAGCCATGTGAAGCCATTCCCGTTCCTGATCACTCAACTTGTCATATTGGCGCTTGTCCATTGATAGTTGATTTCCTGACCAAGAACCTCCGATTTGAGTGTAATATTTTGCGACTTCATGAAGTTTGGCAATATGTTGCCACGGTGTTGCAACATATTGCCCGGAAACAACGCCGGTTTGAAGCCCTTGATAAAGTTGAGTCCAGTCATAGGGAACCGGAACCGCTCCCCAATTTTTGATTAGCGTATATTCAATTGGACTTTTGGTGACACGCCACTTAATACCTTCCATATCCGAAGGAACGTGTACTGGGCGTGAGGCATTACCCAATTGACGGAAACCACCGCTTGAATAAACTGTTAAGCAAACATGTCCTGATTCTTCAGCAGCAATATCGCATTGTTTTTTTGCCAACCATGTAGAAGAAATTCTATCCGCATCTTCGATGCTTTTAAAAATATATGGTAAATCAAAAATAGAGAGAGCAGTTCCAAAGTTCCCAAAATTGGCAGTAGAACTTGTCCAAAGTTGTAAAAGCCCTTGATTAGCTTGCTCCCCACAAGTTTGTTCTCCGCATAGTGACCCCCGATAATGCGGTTCAACACTCATCTGTCCTCCTGAGACTTTGGTTAAGGTGGGAATCAAAGCTTGGTCAATGGCATCGCCAATAGGCATACCTAAACGCCCGACAGTGCCGAGCTTCAAGACTGTTTCTGCAGCTACTGTTTGTGTGAATATTGTAATAACTGAAGCTGCACACAGCAATTTTCCTATAAATTTTAACTTCATCGAAACCTCCCATTGACATTTTTTTTCTTCGCTTAGCATTAAGCTGGTCAGAGCACATTGAAAGTGACAGATCGCGCGAAATAAAGGGACAGACGAGAAGATACCTGATGAGTAAAGTAAAAATCGCATAGCCTGTATAACAGAAACACATAGCTTGCGTTAGAAGAATCGCATAGCCTTTGTGGAATAAGGGATGTATTGATTAGGAGTAAATAATTGAGTTCAACGACGCCCAGGTTTACCAAATTACCCGAACATTCGACCTTAAGTTTACGCGATCAAATCTGCGAATCCGTTAGCGCAGCAATTATTTCAGGGGCATTAGCTATTGATCGCCCGTTACCTTCATGTCGGAAATTGGCAAATCAACTGGGTGTGTCACGTAATACTGTGTTTGCAGCTTATAATCGGCTTGTGGATTTGGATTTTTTGGTATCTCGTGATAGATCAGGGTATTTTGTGAACTCGGATGTCGTGATCCCTAAAGAGACAACACCAGAAAATACAACGGAAAATAACATCTCGTGCCCTGTTAAATTTCAATCAAATGAATTGGTTCCAGTGGTCAACCCTTTAGATTGGCAAAGTTATCCTTATCCCTTCATTTATAATCAAATTGATCCTGATTTGTTCCCTGTGGATGGTTGGCGCGAATGTACCCGACAAGCCCTAGGACGTAAAAAAATGCCCGTTTGGGCAAGTGATTCCGTTGAAAGTGACAGTCCACATCTGGTGCAGCAATTACGACAAAGATTATTAAATACACGTGGTATTTATGCTGATGAAGATGAAATTCTTATTACCCTTGGCGCACAAAATGCCTTGTTTATTCTAGGTACCATCTTTGCTCAAAATCGACGTCCGATCGCATTAGAAGACCCTGGTTTTTTTGGAGCTCGTAATGCGTTTCGATTATCTGGCAATGAGTTAATTGGTGTACCTATTGATGATCAAGGATTGATTCCTTCTGCTATTCCTACTGGCTGTAAGCTGGCTTTTACGACGCCCAGTCATCAGTTCCCAACCATGGTGACTATGAATCAACATCGTCGTGAAGAATTACTCGAGATGGCTGAAAAGAAAGATTTTCTTATTGTAGAGGACGATTATGAGGCAGAAATGAATTATGTGGCTCAATCGTCTCCATCAATACGTTCTTTAGATAAAAATGGACGAGTTATTTATATTGGCAGTCTCTCAAAAACCATTTCTCCAGGAATTAGATTAGGTTTCATTGTTGCCCATCGAGACATTATTCGCGAGGCTCGAATTGCCCGTGGTGTTATGATGCGACATCCACCAACAATCGTACAAGAAATTGTAGCCTTATTTTTTCAATTAGGTTTTTACGATGCACACTTACGTAATATTGAGCGACGTTACAAGAAGCGTTGGCATGCTATGTACTCTGCATTGACAAAGCACCTCAACATGCTCAAACATACTCAATCTGAGGGTGGAACTTCATTTTGGCTCACTGGGCCTGATAACTTTGATGCAAGTGAATTAGCAAACCGTTTGAGTGAAAAAGGTGTTCTCGTGGATCGAGGCCAAGACTATTATTTAAATAATAATGATAATCGCAGTTTTCGTCTTGGATTTGCGTATGTTCCTGTATCCAAAATGGACGCGGGATTGCAACTGATCGCAGATGAAGTTCGTGCCATGTTATAATTTGAATTAAATCAAATGAGTAATCTTAATCTTGCAACAATACTTTTTATCTATTTGATTTGTAATAATTATTCATATTGTAATTCACTATTAATAAGTTGAGGGATATCTTTAATATCGTCAACTGTCCTTTCGAAAGCCTTTACCTGTCTCTCGCCGAAAGAGCTAAATATTCGTTATTTGATATGGAAGATGCTGAACAATTATGACAGAGCATCACCCTTTCAGATTGAGGATTTGGTCCGTTGACAGATTGTATTTTTTCCAACCCGCAAGTGACACCATTCCAGTTTTTTGTAGCAGATGAAACTCTCAAACAAATAAAGGAACGTGTTGCGAATTACCCTTGGCACGAAATGCCCAATGATGGGGGATGGGATTATGGAACTAATATGAATTACCTCAAGGAGCTTTGTGTTTATTGGGTTAATGATTTTGACTGGCGAGCCCAGGAAGCGAAAATAAATAGCTTCACGAATTGCAGAGCCATTGTCGAAGGTATCGACATGCATTTCATATATGAAGAAGGTAGTGGTGATAACCCTATACCATTGATGATAAGTCATGGTTGGCCTGGATCTGTCGCAGAATTTTACAATCTGATAGAGCCACTAGCACATCCGGAACGTTTTGGTGGTGACGTAAAGGATGCCTTTACAGTCATTGCGCCATCTTTGCCTGGATTTGCTTTTTCTGGCCGACCTCCACGTCCATATGGACCTCGAAAAATTGCGGGCGTTATCAATTCTTTGATGTGTCAGGTTCTGGAGTATGACAGCTATCTGGCACAAGGAGGTGACTGGGGAGGGGCAATTTGTTCTTGGTTAGGCTATGAACATGCACCTGCTTGTGCTGCTATTCACCTTAATGTTCTTACAATGCGTCACCCTGATGGCCCCCAAACCCCTGAAGAACAAGCTTGGGAAATACAGTTCGATCACGACCAAGTTATGCAAAATGGCTATCGTACACAACAAGCTACCCGACCACAGACACTCAGCTATGCAATGATGGATAGTCCAGTGGGTATAGCAGCTTGGTTAGTGGAAAAGTTCCATTCTTGGTCTGATATTGAAAATAATGACATTGAAGCAGTTCATTCAAAGGATGATCTACTTACAAATATTATGATCTACATTACAACGAAAACCTTCAATTCGGCTTCGTGGATTTATTACGGACGACGAGAAGAAGGAGGTCGTATTCTGTCACCAGAAGGGCACCGTGTTGAAGTGCCCACAGGCTGTGCAGTATTCCCAGCTGAGATGTTGAACTGGCCTCCACGCTCTTATGTAGACCGGATATACAACATACAGCAATGGACAGAGATGCCACATGGTGGTCATTTTGCAGCAATGGAAGAGCCGGAAATGCTCCTCGCTGATATTCGTAAATTTGCACGTTCTTTACGTTCTTCAAATAATGGAGGTCTTTGATGACTCTTTCTTATACAGAATTTCAATCTATAGCGGCGAAATTGTCTCCCAATGGTCAAGCTTTCATTGATGGGGCATTTTGTGATGCAGACGATGGCGATAAATTTGAAACAATCAATCCAGCCACTGGCCAAGTTTTAACGAGTGTTGCCCATTGCAAATCTGCAGATGTCGATCGCGCTGTTGTTGCCGCAAGACGCGTTTTTAATGATGGTACATGGTCTCGCACTGAACCAGAGTACCGCAAGGAAATTCTTTTAAAAGTAGCTAGTTTGGTACGAGAACATGCAAATGAGTTGGCTGTTCTTGAAAGTTTGGATACTGGTAAAACAATTACTGATTGCCTTCATGAAATAGGCACAGAAGTACCAAACTTTTTTCAGTGGTACGCAGAATTAACTGATAAAACGTTTGGTAAAATTGCTCCTACTGGCCCAAGTGCATTAGCATTGATTATAAAAGAACCTGCAGGTATTGCCGGGGCAGTTTTACCTTGGAATTTCCCACTTGTAATGGCCGCCTGGAAAATTGCCCCCGCACTTGCCGCTGGTTGTTCAGCAGTGATTAAGCCAGCGGAACAAACACCACTCACCACTATTCGTTTGGCAGAGTTGATGCAAGAAGCAGGTGTGCCTGCTGGTGTTATTAATATTCTTCCAGGCTATGGTCACACAGCAGGTCAAGCTATTGGCCTACATAATGATATAGATACAGTCTCCTTCACTGGATCAACTGAGGTTGGCCGGATGTTTTTGCGTTATGCCGGAGATAGCAACCTTAAAGGTGTAGGTCTTGAGATGGGGGGTAAAAGCCCATTTATTGTGCTTGATGATGCTGTGATCAATGATAATTTGATTGAACATGCTGCTATGTCCGCTTTTTGGAATGGAGGGCAAAATTGTTCAGCTAATATGCGCCAGCTTATTGCCGCCCCTCTAATCGAAGAATTTACAGCTCGAGTAAGTGAACGTGTTAAAAAGTTTCGTCTTGGAGATCCGCTGGATACAGCTACTGATATTGGCTCTATGATTACCAAAAATCATAAGGAAATGGTCATGAATTATATTCAAAGTGGCCAAGATGAAGGTGCTCAGCTAATTATGGGAGGACACAGTAATTTACCGGGCTGTTTTATAGAACCGACGATCTTTCAGAATGTTACCCCGGATATGAAAATAGCACGTGAGGAAATTTTTGGTCCAGTACTCGGGATCATGCCAATACAATCAGTGGATGATGCTCTGGCGATAGCCTGTGATACAGATTATGGACTACATGCGACAATTTTTTCCCGGGATATTGATCGGGTTATTCATATGGCCCGTTCGCTGCCTTGCGGAACTGTGTCTGTAAATGGTTTCTCCGAAGGAGATATTAAAACGCCCTTTGGCGGTTATAAGCAATCTGGTTCTTTGGCGCGTGATAATGGTACCGAAGCGCTGGCGCAATACACTCAAACCAAGACAATCTGGATCAATAATTAACTAGGAATTAGATTGTATATTGATCAAGAGGCAGTAAAAAGAACCCTGGATTGATAAATCCAGGGTTCTTTTTAAAATTTCAGCGTAAAACCTAATCTGTTTTCAACACACCGCGATTAACTTGATCGCGTTCGATTGATTCAAACAAGGCTTTGAAGTTACCTTCGCCAAAGCCGTCGTCACCTTTACGCTGAATGATTTCAATAAAGGCAGGGCCGATGACGCACTTGGTAAAGATTTGAAGCAGAAGGCGTGGATCACCTGCTTCTGTTGCGCCATCTAAAAGAATACCGAGTTTTTTTAGCTCTTCCGGGTTTTCACCATGACCGGGGAGGCGATCGTCCAGCATTTCGTAGTAGGTTGCTGGGGGAGCATCCATAAACTCAACGCCATTGGCGCGCATGTCTGATATTGTCTTATAAATATCTGGTGTCGTTAATGCGATATGCTGAATGCCTTCGCCATTAAACTTCATTAGATATTCTTCGATCTGGCCTTTACCAGCTGAAGATTCTTCGTTCAAGGGAATACGAATTTTTCCGTCAGGTGCCGTCATTGCTTTCGACGTTAGGCCAGTGTATTCGCCCTTGATATCAAAGAAACGAATTTCTTTAAAGTTAAAGAATTCCTCATAGAAATCAGCCCAATAGGCCATGCGACCACGATAGACGTTGTGTGTGAGATGATCGATGATATCCATGCCATAACCAATCGGATTTCTGTCCATATCGGGTAGGTACTCGAAATCGATATCATAAATACTGGACCCGTCCTCATAGCGATCAATTAAATAGATCGGTGCACCGCCAATACCTTTGATTGCAGGCAGCTTGAGTTCCATCGGGCCGCAGGGAATATCCATCGGTTGGGCACCAAGTTCCAACGCCCTGTTATAAGCTTGATGTGCATTATCCACTCTGAACGCCATACCACAGGGGGAAGGGCCATGTTCTTCCGCAAAATAATATGCCGGGCTGTTTTTTTCTTTATTAAGGATAAAATTCGTATTGCCTTGGCGATAGAGATCAACATTTTTTGAGCGATGCTTCGCAACTAGCGAAAATCCAATTGTCGTAAAGAGATCTATAAGCACTTGGGGGTCTGGGGCTGCGAATTCTACAAATTCAAAGCCATTCAGGCCCATAGGGTTATCAAACAAATCGGAACGTTCTGCCATTTTGTTCATTGTGGTCATCTTTTTATCCATAGAATGTAATCAAAATTAGGGTTGTTCTAACTTTGTTACCGAGGGGAACCTCTGGATAGACCTCTGTTTTCATTGAATAGAGTCTGCCCAATTGTCATAACAATATAAGGGGCAAGAACCCGTATAAGCACCATTAAGCGAAAAGCATCAATACCATAACTAAGGGCTGTTTTTATACGGTGATATTTTTTCATCGCGTGTAACCCTTGGTTAAGATGGATAAGATATTAGTTTCATATGAAATTATATTTACGAATGGTTGGATAGTCAAGAATAACTAAAGAGTTTTCAGAGAGTATTTCCGTAAAAATTTATCATGTTGTTCTTAGATTAATGTGATAAAAAATTTACCATTCAGAAAATTATTGTCTGGCTTTTATGGACCTGTGTATGATCAACTAATTCCAGACCTATATGCCAGAAAGAATTTTGTGAAACACAATACAATTATCAACATTGGTTCTATAAATGTCGATCACGTCTATCGCGTTCCTTATTTCGTAAAGCCGGGCGAAACCCTGCCAAGCAAATCCTATCAACGGGTTTTAGGCGGGAAGGGCGCAAACCAGTCTGTTGCCCTTTCCAGAGCTGGCGAAAACGTAAAGCACATTGGTGTTATCGGCGATGATCACACTTGGATTATTGATGAACTGAAATCGTCAAAAGTTGATACATCATCAATTGAGGTTGTGTCTGTTGCAACCGGTCATGCCTTGATTCAGGTTGATGATAATGCGGAAAACTGCATTTTGCTTTTTGCTGGCGCTAATCATGAGCTTAATGTTGATAATTTATCTAATAAGTTAACTGGATTTGAAAAAGGGGGATGGGTCCTTTTTCAAAATGAGATGCCAAATCTCAATCAGATGATTTCTTTGGTAAAAGAAATGGGTGCCAAGGTTGCTGTTAATCCCGCCCCCTTTGATAGCGCGGCACAAGCAATTGATTATGATCTTGTGGATTTATTGATTGTAAATGATTTGGAAGCGGAAGAGCTGGCTAAAGCAAAGTGCCAAGGGGATTTGGGCAAACTTGGAGAACTTTGTCCGGTTGTGATTGTGACCAGAGGCACAAAAGGTGCCATCTGCTATTCTGGAAATGAGACGATTGAGGTTCCGGCATTTAAAGTTGAGGCTGTTGATACTACTGGTGCCGGGGATACCTTTGTTGGCTATGTATTATCCTCTATAGCTCAAAAGTTACCGTTAAAAGAAGCAATGCAAAGAGCAAGTGCGGCCTCGGCACTGGCTGTTACAAAAGCAGGAGCTTCAGTTGCAATTCCAGCCTCTGCCGAGGTGACGCAATTTATAGAAAATATGAGTGATTTATAAAATGAAAAACCCTGTAATTTTTGATACAGATCCGGGGATTGATGATGCTTTTGCCATACATCATGCCCTTTACCATCCTGAAATTAATTTGATCGGCCTAACGACTGTTTTTGGAAATGTTCCGGTAGAAACTGCTGCCAAGAATGCAAAAATTCTTGTTGAGATGGCTGGTCAGGATATCCCTGTGTTTCAGGGGGCATCAGGGCCACTTGTCGCCCAGCACAAAGGTTTCCCCGATTTTATCCATGGGGCTGATGGTTTTGGTGATATCAATCTGCCAGATCCTAAAGGCAGTATTGAAAAAACATACGCCCCACAGTTCATTATTGATTCTGTGCGAAAACAACCGGGCGAAGTAACCATTATTGCGGTTGGACCTTTAACAAACCTGGCAATGGCTCTTCGTATGGCACCAGATATTGCCCCGTTGGTTAAAGAAGTCATTATTATGGGCGGTGCTGCTAAAGAATACGGAAATGTTTCTGCTGTTGCCGAGGCAAATATATTCAATGATCCTCATGCTGCTGATATCGTTTTTGGTGCTGACTGGCCAATGGTCATGGCTGGGCTTGATGTAACTCATCAAGTTATTTTGCACAGAAAAGAAGCTGAAGAACTGGCACAAAAAGTACCAAGAATTGGTGGTTTCTTGCTTGATGCTGCAGATCTGTATTTCAAGTTTTATAATGGGACGTTTGGAATAGACGGATGCTATTTTCATGATCCGTGTGCGACAGCGTATTATGTAAATCCAGAGCTTTTTGGATCAATTGATGCTGCCGTACGGGTGAGTTGTGAAGGACCGGCTTTTGGGCAAACTTTGATTAAACCAAAGGGACATCCGGGACCATCAACAGAATGGGATGGTTGTCGTAATCACAAGATCTTAATGCAGGTTAAGGATACAGAAACAAAAGACGAAGTTTTGGGAACGATCGCTAAATTCGCTGAATAAATTTGTCAGTTAATTTCTCACGCAATTATTTTTAAATAATTAAAGGCGCTATCATGATTGGTGGCGCCTTTGTCAATTCTCTTAATAGGAGAAAAATAATTACAAAACTTTACCAAGAATAAACCATTGGAATGCTTCACTGTGAATTCGAAAGTGAGAGGTAATTTTAATTACCCGTAATCTTTTCTCAGGGGAGAGTTCATGAAAAATACCGCGTTTTCGATGACGCGTCGGAGTTTCATTAAAACCGTAGCAGGGGTATCGTTTTCCGTAAACATGATACCTGTCACAGAGTTGCTTGCGGATGAAACGGACGAGATAACATCCTTAAATAGTGGCGACTGGTCAAAATCACCCGGGAAAGCCCGGTACCGTGTTGATGGCTTGGTGAAAGTTACAGGACAGAAGGTTTTTGCACGTGACTATCACGCGTGGAACCTTCCCGGGTGGCCCAAAGAAGAACGCCCTGTAATGATCATTCGGGCAACCGATGTTAATAATCCATTTACAGGGCTGGATCTTTCTTTAATCCCAAAGAACGCACAACCTGTAGAGATACTCTATGGCGAAAAAATCATAAAAGAAGTTCTTCGTCCTAATAAGTTACAGGACGAAGATAAGCAAGAGAACAAGCCTCTTATACAAGATGTAGAAATCAAACGACCAAGTGCGTTAACTTGGCCTTTTATTGTTTCCAAGGGTAAACGGGCAAGCTTTTATGGTCAGCCAGTAGCTTTTTTGATTTTTGAAAACCGTAAAGATTATAGAGCAGCAAAAAAAGCAATACAATTTAACGCTGACTTTGTGCTTTATGACAAAAGACCGAGTAACAAACCTGTCTTTCCATTTAACCCTCTGACAAATTATGTCCGTGTGGCATCTGAACAAAAAGGGGTAGATGTCTTCTCCTATGCGAAAAATGGGGACGATAAAAACTATTCCGAAAAAGCCTTTGCACATCGAACTCGAATTCAAGAGCAAATGGCCTCTGGAAAGTGGAAGACCTATAGTGCCGATTGTTCAATGCAGGCAATGGATCCTATGTTCATGGAGCCAGAAAATGGTCTGGGATGGTACGATGCCGCGAATAAAACATTAAACTTGCTGGTTGGTACGCAATCTCCAGATGGTGACATGAAAGACGTTCTGGAAATGTTTACCGGGGATAACCCAGTCGTTAAGGTTAGAACGGTTAATATCATTTCTTGCTATCCCGGCGGTGGGTTTGGTGGAAGAGACAGTTCTGTCTTTACCTTGAACCTTGCTATCGCTGCTGCCTATGCTGGTGGAAAACCTATCCGATTAGCTTATGATCGTTTTGAGCAATTTCAAGCAGGATTAAAGCGTCATGCCTGTGAGTTAACAGAGAGCTTATCTGTTGATGATCAGGGGAAAATCCAGGCATTGGATGTTATGATGTCCTTTGATGGCGGCGGGCGTGAAAACCTCAGCCCGTGGGTTGCTCAACTCGCAGGATTGTGCGCAGGCGGATCTTATAGCATTCCCCGTGCCGCTATTAATTCTAACGCCATGTATTCAAAAAATATTTCTGGCGGATCTCAACGCGGTTTTGGCGGCCCTCAGGCGTTTTTTGCCATTGAAACGCTTCTTGACGATATTGCCAAAGACAACCGTTGGGACCCTATTGAATTCAGACGAAAAAACACCCTTGATGAAGGTGAAAATACGGTTGTTGGGGGACCTATAACAGAGAAACTTCGTTTACATGAAATTCTCGATAAATCAGAAAATCATGATATCTGGAAAAGTCAGAAAATAGAAAAAGAGAGATGGCGCAAGGAGGGCTTGTTATATGGCGTTGGTTTTGCAATGTCCATGCAGGCTTTTGGCACCTCTGGTGATGGATTAATCGGTTATGTTGAGCTTGATCCCAAAGGTCAACTGGTTGTGAAAACAAACGCAGTTGACATGGGGAATGGATCTGCAACAACCCTCGCTGTTTCAACTGCTCATCATCTTGGCCGCAATGCATCGTCCATTGATATGGGGAACCCTGATCTCTATCCAGTTCTAAAAATGAACTCTGACAACAAAGGATCATGGAAAGAACCTGATTGGACGGCTAACGGGGTTGGGTCATCAAGTGCCTGTCTTACCGCATTTCATCAAGTACATGCTATTAACCAGGCTTCAAAAGTCCTGTTTGATACCGCAATTGCCCCTGTTGCACGGGAAATATTCGGGTTACCTGATATTCCGGCTCATGATCTAATCTGGGATAATGAGCGACTATACGCAAAAGACAGGGACCTTCCCCCAATTCCAATGGATCTTATTGCGGATGTTATTCATCGTACAGGTCGTATCAAAGGTGCACTTGTGCACGCTTATTTTCAGGAAATTTGGGTAAAAGCAGATTTTGATGTCCAAGGTATCACCCATAACTGGGAGATTGATGGCCTGGCGGTTTATTCGGCAGGACAGAACAAACCTGAAATTATTCGACGGGAAGTTAATACGGGGATTTACCCATCACCTGCGTCGTCTCGTTATTCCAGAACCACATTTGCACCTTGTGGGAATATCATCGGTTTAACAGTTGATCCTGTTTCCGGAGAAACTGTTGTTCGCAAATCTTTATCTGTCCTTAATGCAGGAAAGATTATCACAGAAGGGCTAGTGTCCGGGCAAAGTCAGGGTGGTGTTGCCATGGCCATTGGATATAGTTTGCTCGAAGATATGCCGCCAGGGTTAGGTGGTCCTGCGGATGGAGACTGGAACCTTAATAGATATTTCGTTCCTCGTTCAGGTGATGTCGCACTCAAGGGACAGGAGTTGATTACGTTGGAACCTCTCAAGCATGACAAGACCGGTAAAGGTATCGCTGAAGCAGTTATGTGTTCAGTGGCTCCGGCAATATCCAATGCCCTCTATGACGCAACCGGCGTAAGGTTTCGTGACCTTCCCATAACAGCAGAAAAAATTCGCAAGGGGATGGATAAAAATGGCTGATATCTCTTTCTCAGTAAACGGTAAAACTGTTCATGCTTCTCAGGAAGAAGCAGATTTGCCGCTCATTGATTTTCTACAAGAAGATTTAAATCTAACCGGCACTAAATTCTGTTGTGGTATTGGTGTTTGTCGTGCCTGTACCGTATCTGTCCGGCGTCAACCCGGAGCACCATCCGAACCGATGATTGCTTGCTCTACGCCTTTATCATCCCTGTCTGGTGTCGAGGTTTATACGGTAGAAAGCGTTGCTGATGGCGGTAAGTTACACCCGCTACAGCAAGAGTTTTTGGATCATTTTTCTTTTCAGTGTGGATATTGCACGCCTGGCTTTCTTATGGCAGCGATGACCCTTTGGGATCGATTAACAGATAACCCCATTCCAAAAGCTTCGTTGGATAAAGTTATTGATGATGCATTGAAGGATCACATCTGTCGTTGCACCGGATATATAAGGTACTATGAGGCAGTTAAGGCTGCTATTCTCAAACAGCCGGGGATGGTGGCATGATGAAAAATTTTCTAAAAAGTGTTTCCTGTGCATCTCTTGTTTTTCTAGTCAGTTGCACACCTGGTGAACAGCCGAAACAGCATGAAGAGGGGCAGGATCTTGCTTCCTATGGAAATATGTGCGCGGAAGCCATAAGAGATTTACCCGCCTTTAATTGTCAGGCTGGAACCATAATACCAATCACAATTAATGGCGGAGAGACCCCGGATAAATATTATCCGAATATGGATTGTGATCGTCCTTCGCTATTGCCGCTTGGCAAAGATGCTGATGGTCAATGCGTTCCTTATTCGCGCGTACTTGATTTGTCAGAAGGTGATGATCAGGTAGCAGTTCTGTGTAGGCAAAAGAAAATCAGAACAGCAAGCAGTATCTATTACGATGAAATTGATGTTGTGGCTCATTCTGCAAAAGATGGCAGTACTTGCTGGTTTCAGGCAACTGGTTCAAACGGACTTCCAATTGATGGATCCTTGGTACCCTCGCCAATGAAGAAGGCTCCCTTTAACGAGTATGAAGAAGCCAAACAATTCTGGAATACGCCGAAAGAAGTCTCAAACGACGGTTGCGGAGATTGTCATGATAATGACCCCTTTATGTTCAGTCCATTTATTGGGCAAGTCTGGGACAAAGTACCTACTGATCCCGAAGGGTGGTATAAACATCTGGGGCGAGATTTCCAAAAATGGAAACCAATTTCTTTGAGCACTCGCGATAACCCTTGTGTTGGTTGCCACCGTCTTGGTGTTGACTTCACCAGTGGTCAAGCAACAGAAGAGGCTGTCGGAATGGTAGATATTCCAAACGCCAATACTTGGGCACAAACCTATCCTGCATCGCATTTTATGCCTGTCGGCAACTTCCATTCTGAAGCACAATGGAATGTCATTTATGCCAAATCAGTATCTGAAATTCTTAGCTGTCATGATGCTTATCAAAAAGGCGACAAAAAAGAGTTGGCAAGGCTAGGCTGTATACTCGATCCAATAGGTGGTAAACCCTGATAAAAAAGCCCTGCTTATGCGGGGCTTTTTTATGACTGCAACGACCAATTATATCTGTTGTAAAAATTTCATTGTTGTGGCTTGGTCAATAAAGGCAAAGTGGATCTATACTTGTCTTCAGAACAAGCATTTAAATAAGAAAAACAATACCAATCGCCAATCTGCTTAGCTTCGGTGTAAAGATGACAGACAAACAAATTAGAAACATCCTGCTTATTTCCGTCGATCAATGGCGCGGGGAATGTCTTTCTGCCGCAGGACATATGGTACAAACACCAAATCTTGATAAATTGGCTGCGGATGGCATCGCGTTTAGAAAGCACTATACACAGTGCGTTCCTTGTGGCCCTTCGAGAACATCGCTCTTAACATCAATGTATGCGATGAACCATCGACATGTGTCTAATGGAACGCCATTGGATGCAAATTTTACAAATATTGCGTTGGAAGTTCGTAAAAAAGGCTATGAACCGACACTCTATGGTTATACAGATACACCCGTCGACCCCAGAGGGCGAGATCAAAATGATCCTGATTTAAAGACTTACTGCGGGATTATGCCTGGATTTAAAGTAGGTTCTTTGGTTAGCGAAGAAATGGCCGTTGACTGGTTCGGAGAACTGGAAACCAAAGGATATAAGTTACCGGGAAATCAGTTTGATATAACAATTGGCAAAGATGATTATCCTGGCGTAGAGGAGAGGGGATTGAGCTTCGCACCTCCTGCCTATGACAAGGACAGTAGCGATACAGCTTTTATTGCTGACAAACTTATCAATTATATAAAGATTCACAAAGATCCCTGGTTCCTTCATGGTGTTTTTTTGAGGCCTCATCCTCCTTTGTTTGCCCCAGAGCCTTACAATACAATGTATAATCCTGACGATATTGAAATGCCGCATCGTGCAAGGAATGTCGAGGCAGAGAAAACTCAACATCCTTATTTGGAATTTGCATTGGATAACATGGCCAAAGTTAGTGCGTATATGGGACATGAGGAAAATGTTCGCGACCTTCCTGACCATGAAATCAAACAAATGAGAGCCGCCTATTATGGTTTGATTTCCGAGGTTGATGATCAAATAGGGCGTGTTATCCAAGCACTGAAAGATTCTGATCAGTACGATAAGACGCTTATAGTGTTTACCTCTGATCATGCCGAGCAACTTGGAGATCACTGGCTTTGGGGAAAACTAGGTTACTTTGACGAGAGTTGTCATATTCCCCTGATTATCAGGGACCCCAGAGAAGACGCTAATAGGTCACGCGGGAAGGTCGTTGAGGGCTACTTTACAGAAGCTGTCGACATTATGCCGACCATTCTTGATTTGATTGGAACAAAACCACCGATGCAATGTGACGGGCATTCTCTTCGATCTTTTATTGAAGGTGAGGTACCCGATAAATGGAGAGATGAAGTCCACTGGGAAGTCGATTTTAGAGACTTGAAGAAATTCAGCGCAGAAGAAAAGTTTGGTCTAACAAGCGATCAGTGTGTCATGACAATCATTCGAGATGATGATTTTAAATATGTTCACTTTACAACTCTTCCACCTTTATTATTTGATCTTAAAAACGACCATGAAGAATCTGTCAATCTTGCTGAACACTCTGATTATACGTCTACCGTGTTATCTTATACTCAGAAAATGCTTAGCTGGCGTCAAAATTATGTTGCGCGTCGCATGAGTCATATTCAGCTGACACCTGATGGGGTTTTAGAACGCGAGTATAGCAGAATTTAATCGGTAAATTAAGAAAGGCGATGATCCAATGAACCACCGCCTTCTTTTTAGCAAATAAGATCTGTAATTTTTATTATCCTGCCTGATCCAAATGTCTTTGATATTCGGATAGACGTTCGCTTAATTTTTCAGCTTCTTCGGCGAGTTCTTTTGATGTTCCAAGAAGACTCTGTGCCGAACTTCCCGTGTTAATTGACTGTTGGTGCACGTCATTTACCAGATCGACAATTTGTCTTGATCCCTGTGCCATACTTTCAATGTTCTGGGCAATTTCGCCTGCCGCCCGATCCTGCTCATTAATGGAATCAGATATCTTGTTCTGGGTTTCCCCCACTTGCTGCATAACTGTATCTATTGAATCCATTTTATCTGTCGTGGCCTGGGCGTGTACCTGTAATTCTCTGATCATTGCGGCAACCTGATCTGTCGCAGAGGCGGTTTGTTCTGCAAGTGCTTTTACCTCTGATGCCACCACACCAAACCCGCGTCCGGCTTCTCCAGCTCTTGCTGCTTCAATTGTCGCGTTCATAGCCAAGATTTTGGTTTGGTTGGTAATCGTCGTGATCAACTCGTTAATCTGGTTGATTTTGTCACTGGAACTACGAAGTTGAGTAACCGTTTCAGATGCTTGTGTCAGATGACTTAAGGCTTCTGTTGATGTGTTTCTTGCATGATCCGATTCAGTATTAATTGTTCTGATATCAAAAGACATGGTTTCTGTTGTCTGTGTAACACCTTGTGCAGAATCATAACCGCTTTGTGCTAATTGTTGTGTATTCTCTGCTTGTTCAGTAACTGTTTGTGACTGCGTGTTCAAAGATGTAGAAGTTTCTTCAACACTTTTAGACAAAGCACTCACACGATCGGCAACACGTTGAACACTACTAATTAATTCACTTGCCGCCTGTTTATTGCTTTCGCGATCTGTCACATCAAGCCAGGTAAGCATACAGGCCTTGAATTCACCGGCATTATCTATCACAGAAGATGCAGATACTTCCAGTTGTCGGCCTTGGAAGGTAACCGTACGTTTCGACGGCAGGTTTTCCGGTGAAGTTAACTCATTGAATTCAGTTTCTTCAAGTTGAAAGAAGTTACCTGTTGTCCCTGTTAAATCAGTATCTGCGTTTTCTGGACTAATAAAGTTTCTCGCTCTTAGATTCGCAAAAGAGAGAGCACCATCCAAGTCAATCATAACCGTAGACATAGGGCTTGTTTCAACCATGTTTTGCAGTTGGAAAACCTGGGCAACGCTGTTGCTGAGTTGATCCAAAGCGGTTGCCATGGTTTTGAATTCATCGGGTCCCACTGTTGGGGGCGTAATGTCAACTTCGCCTTCGCTAATGGAGGTCATTGCTTTGGCAAAGGCTTTTAATTTGCCAAAAACAGCAAAACGAAGCATGAGGAAGGCAACAAGCCACGTTGTCAGGAATACACCCGCCAGAACCTTGATTGCGTCCTCGGTCAATTGTTGAGAGCCTTCGGCAAAATCACTTACATCACGCACCAAGGTAGCTTTTGCCCAGACAGTATCATGCGTTCCCATAATTGTTGCTGTGATATAGGCTGTTGATCCGTCAAGCTTGAGACCATCTTCTAGGGCTCTGCTATCTATTTTTACATCTTCTGTAACTTCTGGCTCTTTTACTTCTTCGCTCTCAGCAGAAGACGTTTCTGCTTCGATTACCTGTTCGGCTGTTTCTTCTGTTGTCTCGGTTTCTTTGTGACTGTTTTCTTGAAAAGCATACCCGGTTTCGCTTGATGGATCATAGATTGTTACATCGGCCCCTAATGTTTCACTAATGCCGGCTAGGTATTGCATGGGATCAGTGACAAGTTCGACAAAACCAGCCACTTTAAACCCCCCGATGGGGAAGATTGTTGAATGTACGGGGCGTCCATTAGGATCAGACCAAATATAAGATACAGGTTTACGTTTTTCTTTTTTGTCTCTGGCTTTGAGTTCTTCCAGTATGGTTGCATTATCGGTGATGCGTCCATCCTGTGAAGAGGTAATCAAGTCCATATCTGGATTATAAAAGTGCGTGGATATAAGGGAAATTTCACCGGTTTGAATTTCTTTATTATCACGGTACCATTTATCAAAAGCAACGATTTCTTCTGGATCATTGGTTTTCATAGCTTTGACAAGATGGGTATATCTGGCCCAATCAGAACCAAGAGTGTTGAGCTTGGGTTCGTAAGCCTGAATAACCCGCTCGAGCACCATTAGCTGAAATTGAGTAGTGCTTTCTTTTTGCAATGTATCAAGTGAGAAATTTTTATATTTCTCAAACGACCAGAACTGCGCAGCAACAATCGCAATAGAGGCCAATAGGCCAATCAAAAAAAGTATCTTACGCAAAGTCCATATAGTGGACTTTTTATGGTCCCCCGACCCAAACATGATTTTTGTTCCTAATTTATTGTTACACTATTGTTTAAATTTTTTTCTTTTGCAAATTTGTTCATACAAGTGTTGCGATATGGTAAATAAAAGTACTTTTATTCAATCTCGACTTTATCTCGTATGGTATTGGGTAAAAGATATGGTTTTTATGTTTTATACATATTACTTTCTTGCATTTTTAGACGAAATTTATTCTGCTAAAATCTAAATCTCTATTTTAGGTTAAACATTAGTGTTATTTTTCTATTAACCTTTTAATATCATAATATTTTTTGACATATTTGGTTAGGAGCTTTGCCACCTTTATAGCCTTAAGGAACGTTGGAATGCTTCCTGTTGTACAAACAAATGCAATTTGCTCGCGGTTTCTCTTTGAAAGAAGTGAAATCATGATGTATAAATTCGCCCAGAATTATTTGCCATCCTACATACAAAATTTCCAACATGGGTCATTTTGTAAAGATACAGACAAAAGGTAAGAGGGGGGGAAGAATGGACGTGCATGAGTTCGCGCGAAACGCAAAGCTTAAAATTGACCAAGTATTTGCACAGCGTGAAATCCATATTCGTTCTCATGATCAGGTAAAGTTTATCCGCCTGACACCGCGATTTCAGAAAATCATAACAACAAGTGTTCTGGCTTTAACAAGTTGGATTGCCTTTTCTTCGGGATCTTTGTTTTATACGGAACAAAGGCTTGCCCAAAAAGATACGATTATAGAAGAACAGAAGCTCAACTATTTTGATCTGTTACAACAGGTTGGAGAATATCACACTCAATTCTCTAAAATTACAAAAGACCTTCAGGAAAATCAGGACCAGCTTATCAGCCTGTTGGATGGTAATGAAGTTGATACAGATGAAAGTACTAAGGTTGTTAATCTAAAGAATTCTGAAAATGAGCGCGCACGTGTCGCTTTGGCACGACAGGTTCTCGAAGACAGACTTGACCAATTTGAAGATGATCTGGAAACAATAGCTGGACAGAGCGAAGCACTTGAAACCCAAGCAAAACAGTTACGGCGGGTCTTGGCAACATCAGAAGAGGAAAGGTTTAAATCTGCCGAAGCAGGGAAAATGCTTGGAAGCAAGCTTTTAAAACTTCAAAAAGAATTGGAAGCCGTCACTCTGGCAAAAGAAGAGTTGGAAACTAACAAGGTTACCATTCTTGCAAATGTTGATGCTCTGGAAGCAAAAATTGTAAGTCTTAAAGGGCAGATATCTGAAAAAGACGAACTTTTCGAAGAGCAGCAAGCGCAAATGGCTTCTCTGATGGAAGCAAGGAGAGTCGCTGACAAGTCTTCACAAGAAGCCAAAGATAAATTTATCGAGCAAGTTTCTATCCTCGAAATGTACCGTGAGAAGAACGTGGGTCTTGAAAGTGAAGTTGATCAGTTACAGAATTCTTTAATAGAAGTGTCCAATATCCAGCGAGAACTCGTAGATCGTTTAACAGAACGGTCAAAATATAGTTTAGGGGTTATTGAAAAAACTGTAGAGATGACTGGTCTCAATCTGGAAACTTTGCTTGGATCAGAAAATCTGGATACGGGGCAGGGAGGGCCATACATTCCTGTTGATGAAATCCAGGAAAGTGCCGACTTTGAAGCTTCAGTTAACATGCTTGATATGCAATTGACTCGCTGGGAAACACTACAGGATGTGGTTGCCAAGCTACCGCTAACGACACCGATTGATCAATATCGTATCACAAGCTCATTTGGAAAACGTCGCGACCCAGTAACAGGTAAAACGTCTGTGCATAATGGCCTTGATATGGCTGCACCGATGAAATCATCCGTTTATGCACCAGCACCAGGTAAAATCGTTTATGCCGGTTGGAGAGGTCGTTATGGTCGATTGGTAGAAATTGACCATGGTAATGGCATTCGGACACGCTACGGGCACTTGAGAAAGTTACTCGTAAAACAAGGTCAGGAAGTCTCTCACAGAGAAAAGATTGCTCTACTTGGTAATTCTGGACGGAGTACAGGGCCTCACGTTCATTATGAAGTTCTTTATAACAATAAGCCCGTTGATCCCCGTAAATTTATTTTGGCAGGTAGACATGTTTTCAAAGTCCAGTAAAACAAACACAAAAGTTGCTGCTCCTTCTGATACTCCAAAAAAAATTGCTCCTTCGGGGATACCTTCTATTTTGAGTCCTGATTTAAGCCTCGTTGGTGATTTAACATCTACGGGTGATTTGCAGATAGATGGTAATGTACAAGGTGACATTATTTGCCACGCGGTTACTATTGGTGAAAAAGCAGTTGTCACTGGTTCTGTAAAAGCCGATGAAGTACGCGTGTGTGGAATGGTTAGTGGTCAACTAAATGCCGATACAATTACCTTGGCAAGTACCGCAAAGGTTGTAGGCGATATTTTACACAAATCAATAGCAATAGAAGCAGGTGCTCAGGTAGAAGGTCAGTTCAGACGTATTTCTGATAAAGCAGAACAGCCTGTTAGTTCAACAGTTAGCGCGCTTCCTGAAACTGAAACCGCAAAGATTGCATCACCAGCCGCAGTTAATAGTGGAGCAATTAATGCCGTAGAGAATGCTTCAGAAGGATCTTCTTCCTCCACTACACAATCAACTGATTCACAGGAAAGTAGTGCGGCAGGCTCTTCAGCATCAACTGTACCTTTGACCGAAGTTAAATCAGAAGAAAAACCAGAAGAAAAGAAATCCAGTATCTATGGTGCTTCTTCATCGTGGAATAGCTCTAACTAGCTTTCCAGACACATTTTAAAAGTTGAAGGGTCAACGTTCCCACCAGACAGGATAAGGGCGATGACCCTTTTCTTTGTTGGTAATTTATTATGCAGTACTGCGGCTAAGGCAACAGCACCACCAGGTTCAACTATCAACTTGAGTGTTTTAAAGGCGAACTTAACTGCAGTCTTGACTTCTTCGTCTGTAACAACCAGACCTTGTTCCATCAGTTCACTGCAAAGTGAAAAGGTTATCTTGCCCGGGGTTGGTGTTAAAACAGCATCGCAAATAGATCTGGCTGAGGGATCATTACTCACTCGTTTTCCTGTTTTTAACGATTTGGCCATATCGTCAAACCCAAAAGGTTCAGCAGAATAAATTTTAGTATTTCGGGATTTTTCTTTGAACGCAAGAGCAATACCAGAGGTTAAACCACCACCACCAAAACAGGAAACGACCGCATCCAGAGAAATGTCTTTATCGGATAATTGTTCTATAATCTCTGTCCCACATGTGCCTTGTCCTGCAATAATAAGTGGATGATCATAAGGGGGGATTAATAATGCATCTGTAGAATTTATGATGTCAGCGCCGATTGCTTCCCGATCTTCATTGAAACGATCATAGAGAATGACCTTGGCGCCGTGAGAACGTGTATTTTCGATTTTGATTTCGGGTGCATCGCTCGGCATTATAATTGTGGCTTTGGCGTTGAGTAACTTCGATGCATAAGCAACGCCTTGTGCATGATTTCCTGATGAGAATGTTAGCAAGCCTTGTTCTTTTTGCTGCGAGGATAGCGTGCTAATAAAACTAAATGCACCTCTGAATTTGAAAGAACCGGTATGTTGAAGAACTTCTGCCTTAAGAAAAATCCGCCCACCAGTAATACGGTTTAACTCTGCATTTTCGAGAAGCGGTGTATAGATGGCTTTTTCGTACAGGTTCTCTCGGGCTTTACAAATATCTTCATAAGTCGGGGGTGCCATGGGTGACATTGTCGATAATTCCAAATAATTAATTGCTGCTGAATTTATACAGTTGATTAAGCTCTGAGAGGCTATCAATAATGAGTTCGGGTCCGCCGGGCAAAATTTCAGGTGGTCGTTTGAAACGATTAATCCACGCTACTCTGAAACCAAAATGATTTGCTCCGGCGACATCCCAGGCATTAGCAGAAACAAACAGAATTTCTTCAGGGTGGCACCTGACGTAATCAGTTGCCAGTTTATAGACTTGCGGGCTCGGTTTGTAGACACCGACATCATCAATTGAAATAGTTTTATCAAGAAATTGTTGGAGACCTGAGCTTTCTAAAGATTTATCAAGCATCTCCTGAGAACCATTACTCAAAACCAGAGTAGTGTGTTTGTGTTTTTTTATTTTTTTCAAGGTGCTTATAGCATCTTCATAAGCTGTTAGTTCAAGATACAAAGACATTAATCTGGCGTGTAGATCCTGATCTTTTATATCATGATATTTCAACGCATAAGTAAGAGCATCTGAGGTGACATTCCAAAAATCACTGTGCGCTTCCATCAGGCTGCGTAACCAGGAATATTCCAATTGTTTTGTACGCCAAAGATCCGAAATACTCTGTGCGTTGGGTCCAAGTTCTTCGGATAGCGAACGAGTAGCTGAATAGACATCCAACAGGGTGCCATAAGCATCAAATACAAATGCTCTGATATCACGTTGTGTCATGTTAATACCAAAAAAACTTTAGCACAGGAACATGCTTGAAAGGCTAACTCAAATATTACTTACAGTCACAATTCAGAGTTGGAGAACAAAGCTAAAGTGATCATCCTCCTGCATTTGTATGTCCCCATAATGAAAAGGGAAGATTACCTGTAATCTCTGTTTTAGTCTGTTTTATTTTACTGCGATATATGACATGACTTTCTAATATACGCTGGACGTAGTTTCTGGTTTCGTTAAAGGGAATTTGTTCCATCCAGTCGATAATATTAACATCGGAATGTCTGGGGTCGCCGTAATCTTTAACCCACTTCCGAACACGGTGAGGGCCAGCATTGTAACCCGCTAGAGCCATAACGTATGATCCATTAAAATAACCTATTAAATCAGATAGGTAAGCCGTGCCAAGTTGTATATTATACGTGGGATCGTCTATTAGTTGGCGTTTTTTGTATGACAATTTTTCTTTTTTTGCGACTGACTTGGCCGTCGCGGGCATCAATTGCATCAAACCACGTGCACCAGCATGGCTTATGGCTTTGTGATTAAACTCACTTTCTTGTCTGATAAGAGCAAGTACAAGAGCAGGTTCTGCATTGGAATCTTTTATCGCGTCTATCTGCATTTCAGGATAAAGAAGGTCCGGTAATAGAATTCCTTTTTGGCGAGCTGATTTCGCAGTTCTCAAGGCAATATTTGGATGAGAAACTTCATTGGCAAGTTCTGCAGCTAAAATATGATCTTCATCAGTTTGAGCATCAAGCCTAAGTCGCGTCAAAAAGGTTATCACCAGCTTGTCTTCGTCCAGTTGATCCAGAAGCTTTATGGTGCGGACAATTTTTTTGTTATTAAATACCACTTTCTGAGCTGTATCAATTTCCTTATGTGCGATGTCTATCGTCGGCTCTTGCCCAAGCTCATAACTTGCCTGCTGCCCATAAAAAGTCGTTTGATGTGTAGCCGCAAGATTATACCAGCGGGTCGCCCAATCATTGTGACCAATATCTTTGGCTGCTCGTCCGGCCCAATAAGATGCCCTTGCTTTGCTAATCGGGGATTTGACACCATTATAAAGCTGGTGGAAATGTGTATAGGCCCGCCGAGGCATAGATAACTTTCTAAGCGCTATCCAACCAGCCAGAAACTCCCCTTCGGCAAAGCCGACGCCTTGGGTCAGGCCATGTCCCGATGCTATGCGGTAGGCCTTTTCATAGTCCTTTTGTACAAGAACTTTTCTGGCTGCCCAATGGCGAATAGCCCACCATTTATCGGCTTGCCTTGCCGTAGGTATGGGAGGATCAAGAAGTTCAATAGTTTCTTTGTTTTTATTTGCCCGCAATCTCCATCGCGCACGTGCATAGATTAAGGCCGGGTCTTTTTTTAACTCGGCAGAAACTTTATTAATTAAACCGTCCACATTTCCTTTATCTGTAAGCAACGCAATCCTTGCTTTGCCTAAATTCTGATAGTCTTTGGATACTCTTGTTAATTGTCGTTGTGCAGCAACAAAGTGCTTGTTCCAGATCAGATTATCAAGGCGATCAATATGATCTTGTGATGTGATAATTGATTTATATTTAGTCGTAAATTTTTTCTCGTCAGTTTTTCCCAAATACTGTTCGATCCAAAATTTTTTAACTGTGGTTTCTGACTTTTCTTGTTGGCCTGTGGCATTCAGAGCAACAACATACCTAACCAAACCACTGTAGCTTCTGGGGGGTTTATCTTGAAACCATTCCAGAATTTGTTGGTTAGACAGAGCGCCGGGAAGAGCTTTTTCTGCGTTTCTGGTGAGCTTTGATTGTCTCGGCCAGTTTAATGGATCATTTGTAAACTTGGAAAGTGCCTCAAAGTCACTTGTCGACCCATCATTAGAATAAATCATCCAAAGCGCAACATCTTGCATAAGAGGTGCTTGGATCTTTTTTGCTTGAGCAAGGGCACGGGTATATTGCTTTTGGGATACATGCTGAGAAACAGATTTAAAATTGGCCTTATCGGTCATAAAATCCTTTGTTTCTGTCGTTGTATTAGCTTCTGCTTGTCTTATTAATGAGGATACAAGCTGCGTAGAGGGGGAAGTATGGGTAAAATCAATACTTCCGAGAATCCCGATGATCCCGATTGCTTTTAATGAATTGGTTTTCCGAAGCCGGCGCATAATTTCAAACATATTCGAACCTTAACAGTCGTTCGCAGTCCTGACCACATAAAGGATGATCACAAAATAAACAGGAGCGATTCTATCAGCAAATCTGGCGTTAAATCCGCACATATTTACCAAGGATATCCCTTAACTATTAAAGAAATAACACCGAACTCTTTATTTAGCCTTTTCGCAATGCAAATCTGCCGCTATTCTCCGCCTTTCATTAAGGCATTCGGCCCTTTTGACAACGAAACGATGATATTTTGAGGTATCGCTATGACCGGCCCGCTTTTTAGAGGCTCTTTTCCTGCTCTCGCAACGCCCATGCTTGAAAGTGGTGATGTTGACGAGAAACGGTTTCAAGACTTCGTACAGTGGCAGATCGATCAAGGGAGCCACGCGGTATGCCCCGTCGGAACTACGGGGGAATCGCCAACCCTAGGTCACGACGAACATAAACGTGTAACAGAACTCTGTCTTGAAGTTGCAAAGGGCAAGGTACCCGTTATTGCTGGTGCCGGTTCAAACTCTACACGCGAAGCAATTGATTTTACACAACACGCACAGCAAGTTGGTGCAGACGCTGCATTGGTTGTTACGCCATACTACAACAAACCTTCACAAGAAGGCTTGTATCAGCACTTTAAAGCAATCCACGATAATTCAGATATTCCTGTTATTGTGTATGACGTGCCTGGCCGCAGTATTGTTAATGTCGATGTTGACACACTAAAACGTTTGTCAGATTTACCGAGAATACAGGGCGTAAAAGACGCAACGGCTGATCTGGCTTTGCCAGTACGAACCAGATTGGCATGTGGTGATGACTTCACGCTTTTAAGTGGCGAAGATGCGACCATCGTTCCGTTCCTGTCTCTGGGCGGACACGGATGTATTTCGGTGACAGCAAATGTAGCACCTAAACTTTGCTCTGAATTGCATGAAGCCTGGTGGGCGAATGATTTTGAAAAGGTGAGCAAGATTAATGATCTGTTGACACCTTTACATGAGGCTCTCTTTATTGAATCAAGCCCAGGACCTGTGAAATACGGTATGCACCTTCTGGGGTGGGGGACAAACACACTTCGCTTGCCTTTGCTTCCCGTTAGCGAGGAAACCGAAAATCGCGTTCGTGCAGCCATGGCACATGCAGGCCTGATCGACGGTTAAGTTTATGGCTAAGTCAAAAAAGAAAAGTACTTCTTCTGGCAAAGGAAATACGGTCGCGGTTAACCGCCGCGCCCGATACGACTATAATATTGAAGATACGCTGGAAGCTGGCCTTGTTCTAACAGGGACAGAGGTCAAATCTCTTCGCACCGGCAAGGCTTCGATACAAGAAGCCTATGCCAGTGAAGAAGAGGGTGAATTCTTTTTGATTAATGCTAATATACCCGTTTACGAAGCTGCAAATCGCTTTAATCACGAACCGAAACGTCATAGAAAATTACTTGTTCACCGTAAAGAACTCGCAAAGATGATTAGTCTCTGCCGCAGGGATGGGTACACGATTGTTCCCATGTCTCTCTATTTCAATGACAGAGGTATTGCCAAAATCAACCTGGGCTTTGCTCGTGGTAAAAAGGCTGTTGATAAGCGCCATACGGAAAAAGAAAGAGATTGGAAACGCCAGCAATCTCGAATTTTACGAGATCGTGGATAAGTTTTGCAGGCTTCAGTCGGCAATACCAAGAAACAAGGCTATCTAATTTATACCAGATAGCCTTTAATTTCCAGATTGAATACACCGAAGATATTAATCCTGTTCTTCATCGTAATCGTCTTCGTCATCATAGTATTCATCATCGTAGTCTTCATCAACAGGCTGGTCATCAAGGGCCTGAATAGGGTTAGGAGTAACAGGACGATTATCTGATACCTTACGACCAACTTCGTCTTTGAGTTCAATCAAATCCAGAAAGATATCTGCCTGACGCCTAAGTTCATCGGCAATCATAGAAGGTTGGCTGCGGACTGTTGAGACAACCGTTACCTTAACACCTTTGCGTTGAACAGCTTCTATAAGGCGACGGAAATCACCATCGCCAGAGAATAAAACAATATGTTCGATATGTTCGGACATTTCCATGACATCAATTGCCAATTCAATATCCATATTACCTTTGATTTTCTTGCGTCCAGCCGCATCGGTAAACTCTTTGGCTGGCTTGGTTACCATTGTGTAACCGTTATAATCCAGCCAATCAACGAGTGGACGTATTGGAGAATATTCCTGATCTTCGATTAGTGCTGTGTAATAAAAAGCACGGACAAGACTGCACTGTTCCGCAAATAACGATAAAAGCCTTTTGTAATCAATATCAAATCCCAGCGCGCGCGCCGTCGCATATAAGTTAGATCCGTCAATAAAAAGGGCAACGCGTTCCTGAGGATAAAATTTCATTCTTAAACCCTTAAAAAATATATTTAAATAACATTCAGAACATAAATTAACGATGATTATACCGAGATATTCTTAAAAATAACGGATCCCGCGAAATTATATTCTTTCCTTCGTGCCCTAAGCTTACTCTTTTTTGACCACCTATCAACAATCAAATTAAAGCAAAAACACATAAAAGGTAATTTAAATTATAAATTTAGCGATTTTTGAGAGTTATAAATACGACGTTCTAACGTAACAGGAATTATCTCTGAATCTACACTTTTTACCTGTGGAAGATTGGCATACAGTTTCCAAAATATTGGCGTGATTATCAAATTAACTCTCGTCTACTTCACCTAACCTACTTGAAACAGGAGGTCAGGAATGAAGATCACAGTGAATAAAATCGATTTAACGATCCCCGAACAGCACAAGAGTTTATCTCTATTAAATTATTTGCGGGATGTGTTGGGTTTGACGGGAACCAAGTATGGATGTGGGCAGGGGCTTTGTGGTGCCTGTACGGTACATCTTGATGGACAGGCAGTTCGTGCCTGCCAAACTTCAATAGAAGAAATTGATGGACAAGCCGTGACAACCATAGAAGGGCTTTCCGTAAACGGTTTACATCCTTTGCAAAAAATATGGATTAAAAATGCTGTTCCACAATGCGGTTACTGTCAGGCAGGTCAACTTATGTCAGCTTCAGCATTGTTAAAAGAAAACAGCCAGCCATCTACAGCTGAAATTAGAAACGCTATGTCAGGGAACCTGTGTCGTTGTGGCACTTACCCTAAAATTGAAGCTGCAATTAATGAAGTTGTTCGCGGGGGCTAAATAATGGTTAATTCGATTAAAGATATTTCTCTGTCTAGACGACAACTTTTAAAGGCGACAGGATGGTCAGCGGTTGGCATGACCCTTCTGAGTTCCTGTAGCTCAATTTTACCTGCTTTACCTTCAACATCTGATCCTGTTTCTGAGGATGCTTTTTATTGGTTCCAACTCTTGCCATCAGGCAAGGTAAAATTTTTCTGTCCCAGAATAGAGATGGGGCAGGGCACAACAACAGGTCTCAGCCAAGTTGTTGCCGAAGAGTTGAATGTTGATTTTGCAGACATAGAATGTTTGACCGCTTCCACAGAGCAAGTGCCCCCTTTTAAAATGACTGTCGGATCAGAGGGGATTGCCAAATTTTGGCAACCTGTCGCCTATGGCGCAGCGCATATGCGCGAAGCATTGAGAGGGAGAGCCGCTAGTCTTGCCGGAATTGAAGTTGACAAAATAAGTGATGCTTATAATGGCTTCAAGATAGAGGATGATCGTATAATTCTTTATCATGATTTGGTTTCTGATGAACCTATTCTTCTCAATGTTCCGGATCCGATAGAAGTTAAAAACGTAAAACTATATTCCCTGCAAAGTTCCAGAAGCAAACTTCATATTGGACATGATAGAGTTTCTACAACAATGAAAAACATTGTTACAGGGACAGAGATCTATGCCCGTGATTTTAAAATACCGGATACAGTGTTTGGGCATTTTTTTCGACCCCCTGCATTAGGAGTGAAAATCGAAAGTGCTCACCTGAATAATGTGCAGGATATAAATGGTGTTATTAGAGTTAAGAAACAAATAGAGGAAAATCTGGTTGCCGTTGTCGCGACAGATCCCATTTCGCTGCGTTTGGCCGTTGAAGAAATAGATGTAATTTGGCGATCATCTAGCATTAATACGACTGAATTACTCAGTAAGATAAATGTAGCGAAAATAAAAAATAATAAAGACTTAGAGCACATTCTTGTTGAAAAAGGTGATAGTGAAACATTACCCCCAAACGCAAAGATCATAAAATCAAATTATTCAACCCCCTGTATGGCACATGCATCAATGGAGGTTCGTGCTGCCACAGCGTGGGTCCAGCAGGATAAAGTTGAAATCTGGTGTGGGAGCCAGGATCCCTTTTTTGTAAAAAGCAGAGTTGCAAAACTACTTGGCAGTGATCTTAATGATGTCATTGTTCACTCATTGCGCGTTGGCGGGGGATTTGGTGGACGCGTTTTGTGTCAACCTGCCGAGGAAGCCGCTCTATTATCCAGGCTTGTCGGCAAGCCCGTGAAGGTGGAGTGGTCAAGAGAAGACGAGTTTCAAAACAACTATTTCCAACCGCCTTATTCTCATTCCATCGAAGCCGGAGTTACTGCAAACGGTAGTATAGCTTATTGGCAGCATGATTTTGCATCTGCCCCGATTATAACAGGTCCCATCCCAAACTCGATAGCATGGGTTGTTGATAGCTTTAAAGCAGATGAAGGAACTGCCAGAGGGAGCCTTCATCCCTATGGCATAGTTAATCAACGTATCCGATATTCTGATATAAGAACTGAGGTACCAATTGGCGCTTGGCGCGGGCTGGGTTCTGCTCCTAATTGTTTTGCAATCGAAAGTATGATGGATGAGCTTGCATATGAAGCTGGAATTGATCCATTAGATTTTCGCCTTTACAATCTATCACCAAATCATGAGCGTTTAAAAAACACCCTGATAACCTTGGAAAAAATGAAATCTGGCCTTCAAGAGCGCTCACAGCAATCTGTAAACTCTATAGAGCGGGATTATGGGTATGGCATAGCTTGCGCTGTCTATAAAAATCAAACGCCTGTTGCCGTTGCTGTTCAGGTCGATATAGATCATTCTGAAGGAAATATTTTCATCCGTAAAATTAACTGTGTCCAAGATTGCGGGGCAATTATCAATCCGCAACAGGTTAAAAACCAGATAATGGGAAATCTTGTTTGGGGATGCAGTATGGCGATAAAAGAAAGGGTAACGTTTGATGAGGGGCACGTTGTTGAAAACAACTTTGATGGTTATCAGATTTTACGACATGACGAATGCCCAGAAATAAACATTGAATTAGTGAAATCCGATAAACCGGCCACAGGTGCCGGTGAAGCCGCTTTGGGGCCTGTGGCAGCCGCCATTGCTAATGCTGTTTTTAATGCGACAAGTGTACGAATTCGGGATTTGCCAATTACATATGATGATTTGTTCTGAAAAGACAAATTTTAGATTTGAAGGGGAGGGGAATATTAAGAATTTTGCAAAAGCCAGTTTGAGTGCGCTTATTCAAGGGCAAATAAAATCTGACTACCCTGAATTATTAGCTGCAGCAGAGCCAACACCAGACCCTGTTCGTAATGCTTATGTTTCCGCAGATATGAAAAGAGAGCTTCTAAAAACACTGTTGGAAAAAGCAGGCGCCATTGCTTTGCTGTCTCTTGGGCAAGCAATTGATACAATCGAGTATGATCCTGTTTGGTATTATGCCCTAAGGTCTCGAACACCTAAGGTTCTGTTTGATAAGTGGAACCGATTTGAGAGATATGCGCATTCAACGAACAGGGTAAGAATAGAAAAACAGTCTGATTGCTCGGCGAGCTTTACACGTTATGGCATTGAGGGATATCAACCAAGTATACCAGAAAATTTGCTAATTTGTGGCGTGATGATTGCCTTGCTTGAAGCAATAGGTTGTCAAAGTTTAGAATGTTATATGCCGGATAAAAATGGGGAATGGCATAAGGTCAGAGAGAAGCATCAGTTCACTTTACACACAGATAATCCTGTTTCTATATACAATCTCGATACAAGTCGTTGGTTGATTTCCTGGCACAAAATTATGCCTCGGAAAATTGATAATGATAATATTCAAAAAGAATTTGATTTTGAACTCCCGCCGATCACCTTGTTGCAAAATCAGGATAAGGTGAAAAAGATAACTCAACATGTTGCCAATGATATTAGTAGAGTGTGGAAAATTGAAGATGTCGCATGGGAAATGGGGTATTCCATTCGCTCTCTACAACGCCTTTTAACCATGTCCGATCTAAGCTTTTCGAAATTAATCAGACTCATTCGAATTCAGTTTGCATGTAAAATGCTTTCTCAGAAAAAAAACTCTCTAACCTCAATCGCATTTTGCCTGGGTTTTTCTGACAGCGCCCATTTTAGCCGAGATTTCAAAGCAAGTATGGGGATGAGCCCTTCTGCCTATAGGAAGTCACTGTATCCTTAAATTGTTTCTCAATCATTCGACTTTAAGTTTTGCCAAGGTATGATAATTAACTTTTCAGACTGTGAATACTGAACACCATTTTAAGCTAGGAATCAAAGTGATTATTATTGCAATCGGGGCCAATCTCGAAAGTCCTAAATACGGTCTGCCTTTGCAAACATGCCAGAAAGCTCTTTCCAGACTAGAAGAGCTTGGGGTTGAAATAGTAAAGCAATCAAGATGGTTAAAAACAGCGCCAGTACCTGTTTCAGATGCTCCTTGGTATGTGAATGCTGTTGCGCAAATTAAAACGGATTTAAAGCCTGATGAACTCTTGAAGTTACTGCATAGTATCGAAAACGAGTTTGGACGTGTCAGGCCTTTTATTAACGCGCCACGCATACTTGATTTGGATATAATTGCCTATAATGATTTTATAAGCTCTCCGGGGGATCATCTTGTTGTTCCTCATCCACGCATGCATGAACGGGCTTTCGTTCTTTTGCCTTTAATGGATATTGATGAAGACTGGCTTCATCCTGTTATAGGCAAAACAGCAAAAGAGCTCTCCCTGTCCATACCTGTCGATCAGGAAACAACTGAATATTCGGACAGTTCTATGGAAAATTAAGCAATTTGTTCTTATAAAGTTTTTTAACTGGATAATGTTGATTATCCTTGCGTTCTTATGAACCGCTTCATATATTGCATCGATTCAATACCCTGTTGAAGGGTGAACTACGACTACTGGAGTTATCATCTATGGCACGCGTCACAGTCGAAGATTGTGTAGAAAAAGTTCCTAATCGCTTTGAACTTGTTATGCTTTCAGCCCAACGCGCAAGGGAAATCGTATCTGGCGCTCCTCTTACTGTAGAGCGGGATAACGATAAAAATGCGGTCGTTTCTCTTCGCGAAATCGCAGAAGAAACAATTAGCCTTGATGCTGTGAAGTCTTCATTGGTGCAAGGTCTCCAAAAACAGGCCGCGTTTTCTGAAGTTGACGAAGATGAGCCAGAGTTTGATGCAATTGGCCCAGAAGCGCTTATCTCTGCTGATGCTGGCGAACAGTATGCAAACGCAGATGGTATGTCTGTTGAAGATACGCCAACCGAACTTGCTAAAGATTCTGAGTAAATAAACCCAGTTTAGCAAATAATTCTAAGAATATAGCCTTCCAGAGCTTGGCCTACGCCTTTTCCCGGCGTATCATTTTCTGGAAGGCTATATTTTTGCATAAGGGCTGTTTGATCCACAATGATCCGTCAGTTTGAGTTGGTTGAGCGCGTTAAATCGTATGATCATGACGCAGATGAAGATGCTATAAACAGAGCATACGTTTTTGCGACCAAATATCATGGATCACAGAAACGAGCATCTGGCGATCCTTATTTCTCACATCCTGTTGAAGTCGCAGGTATTCTTACTGATCTCAAGCTGGATCATAATTCCATTATCACAGCCTTGTTGCATGATGTCGTTGAAGACACAGAAGCCAGCCTGGAAACAGTTGAAAAAGCATTCGGCACTCACATTGCCAGACTTGTTGATGGCGTAACAAAACTTACACGCCTCGAACTTCAATCAGAAGAAAGTAAATACGCCGAAAACTTCCGGAAACTTGTACTCGCCATGTCTGATGACATCAGGGTATTATTGGTAAAACTGGCGGACCGTTTGCACAACATGCAAACGCTTAAGTATATTAAAAAAGAAGAGAAACGTCGCCGGATTGCCCGAGAAACAATGGACATCTATGCCCCCTTGGCCGAACGTATCGGTATGCATAGATTCAAAGATCAACTGGAAGATCTTTCCTTTGCCGAACTTAATCCTGAAGCACGGGAATCTATTGTTAAGCGTCTGGAATTCCTCAAAGGTGAAGATGAAGATAATCTTGCCAAAAAGATTATTGATGAACTTAACAGGGTGATAAAAACCCAGGGGATTGAAGGGGAAGTTTTTGGGCGCCTGAAAGCGCCATATTCAATCTGGAAAAAAATGCAGCGCAAAGCTGTCACCTTTGAACAGCTTTCAGATATTATGGCATTCCGGCTTATCGTTAAAGATATGGCCAACTGCTATCAGGCATTGGGGGTAATACACGGTAGTTACCCCGTGGTTCCCGGTCGCTTCAAAGATTATATATCCACACCAAAGCCCAATGGTTATAAATCAATCCATACCTGTGTGATTGGCCCGGAAAAACACAAGATTGAAATACAAATCCGCACGGCAGAAATGCATGATATTGCGGAAATGGGTGTTGCTGCTCACTGGTCTTACAAGCAAGGCGGTGAGCATATGGAAGGGCGTCAATACCGTTGGCTTCGCGAACTCCTAGATATTCTGGATCATGCTTCAAACCCGGAAGAGTTTCTGGAACATACCAAGATGGAAATGTTTCAGGATCAGGTTTTCTGCTTTACCCCTAAAGGAGCATTACTTTCCCTGCCCAACGGCTCAACCCCGATTGATTTTGCCTATGCCGTCCATACCGAGGTTGGAAACACCTGCGTCGGTGCAAAAGTCAACGGACGCATGGTTCCCTTTAGATCCATTCTGCATAATGGTGATCAGGTTCAAATTTTAACATCAAAGAACCAAAGCCCTTCACCCGATTGGGAAAAATTTGTTGTTTCCGGTAAAGCCAAAGCCTGTATCCGTCGCTATATAAGGCTTCAGGAGCGTGATCAATACAGCTCTCTTGGTCATCAGATGGTTCAGAAAATTTTTCGCCAGGAAGGCTACGAGTTTACGGAAAAAGGTATTGAAGGCATTCTCGGCAAGTTTCATATGGATCAATCCGAAGATCTTTATGTCAGCGTTGGGCAAGGGCATCATACGGCCCGTGAAGTACTTGTCGCGGTTTATCCCGGCGCACGAGTTCTACCGAAATCCCCAAGCCCAGGCACACAACGTAAGAAACAAAAAGCATCAGGTACAAAAGACAATGCGCTTCCCATTAAAGGTCTTATTCCGGGAATGGCCGTGCACTATGCCCGTTGCTGCCACCCATTGCCTGGGGATCGTATCGTTGGGATTGTTACCACGGGTAAAGGGGTTACAATTCATACGATAGATTGTGATAATCTGGTAAACTATCAGGATACGCCAGAACGATGGATTGATGTTTCCTGGGATTCCATGGAAGTCGAAAGCCCGCAACATACGGGTCGTCTCAAGCTGATTGTGGCCAATGAACCCGGTTGCCTTGGTAGCCTGTCGGTTGTTATTGGTAAAAATCAGGGAAATATCAGTAATTTGAAGATTGTACATCGTTCAATGGATTTTTTTGAAATGAGGATTGATGTTGAGGTTACAGATGTAAAGCATCTGGCTGATATTACCGCTGCACTTCGGGCTATGTCTGTTGTTAACTCTGTTGAACGAGCCAGAAATTGATCGTCCTTTTATCATTTCATAATACTCAAATTGAGAGTTTTCAATGATATTGGGGATTGGAAATGATCTCGTCGATATCCGACGTATTGAGAAATCTCTGACAAAATACGGGGACCGATTTACTGATCGAGTTTTCACCGAGGAAGAAAAGAAGAGAGCAACATCTCGCCCTGATCCGGTGGCAACCTATGCCAAACGCTTTGCGGTAAAAGAAGCCTGCGCCAAAGCCCTTGGTACGGGGTTGTGGCGACAGGGAGTTCTCTTTACCGATATAGGTGTTACGAACAGTTCAAATGGTCAACCTGTGCTGAAACTCACCGGAGCGGCACGGGAACATTTAAATAATATTATCCCTCAGGGGATGACAGCTCAGCTACATGTGACTATATCTGACGATTATCCGCACGCGCAGGCCTTTGTTATTATTTCTGCCGTTCCGGAACATAGTTAAAATATTAGATAAAATTTTTATCTGATTGATATAATGATGGAATCAATAAAATGACGACTGGGTCAGAAAACGTGGAAAAAACAAAAGAAGACGAAGGTGTTGTCAAAACAGTTGTTTACGCGCTGTTGATCGCCTTAACGGTACGAACTTTTCTGTTTGAACCCTTTAATATTCCTTCAAGCTCGATGAAGCCGACACTCTTGATCGGTGACTATCTTTTTGTTTCTAAATTCTCCTACGGTGTCAGTAAATACTCTTTCCCTTTTGGTGCGAAAATCTTTGGTGATAGTTTTGAAGGCCGCATTCTTGGTAGCGAGCCAGAGCGAGGCGATGTCATCGTTTTCAGAAAACCTACCGATCCTAACATTGATTATATTAAGCGCCTGATTGGTCTGCCTGGTGACACAGTACAAGTAAAGCAGGGGCAACTCTACATAAACAATCAGGTTGTTCCTCGTACACTGGTCAGAATCGGTGATGGCAGTGATGGCTTGAATCTTGGTGAAAAAGAATATGAAGAAACGCTCCCCAATGGTGTTAAGCATTTGATATGGGAGCGTAGTGACAATCAACCTCTTTCAGACAATACCCCTGCTTATGTTGTTCCTGAAGGTTTTTATTTCTTTATGGGTGATAACAGAGATAACAGCCAGGATAGTCGTTTCAGTTCTGTCGGCCCAGTACCTTATGAAAACTTCATCGGTCGGGCTGATATGTTGTTCTTCTCGCACCGTGGAGACGATAATGGTGAAGATTATGGTGACTGGTGGGAAGTTTGGAAATGGCCATCAATGATCAGGTTTGGGCGTATTTTTAATGCCATCGATTGATGAATTCCACGCCCGTAACCTCGACGTGGCTACAGTAACTCTCGAACACAAGTTTGATCGACCTCAGTTAGTCAAGCAGGCGCTGACGCATCCCAGTGCCTGTGGCCGGAATCAGATTGTATCTGATAGCTATGAAAGACTTGAATTCCTTGGTGATCGTGTCCTCGGGCTTGTTATCGCCGATATGCTTCTACAGACTTTCCCCAAAGAGAGTGAAGGTTCTCTTGCGAAGCGCTTTACAGCCTTGGTCCGCCGAGAAGCTCTTGCTATTGTGGCGCAAAAACTCGGCTTTGATAAGCTGATTGTCCTCGCCAAAGGCGAAGAAGAAAGTGGTGAACGCGAAAACCCGGCCCTTCAAGCGGATGTTTGCGAGGCATTGATCGGGGCGCTTTATCTGGATGCTGGGTATGAAGCTGTTCAAAGATTTATTCAAAAAAATTGGAAGCCGCTTCTAAATCAGGATTTATCGCCTCCACAAGATGCCAAATCAACCCTGCAGGAATGGGCGCAGGGAAGAGGGTTACCGTTACCAACCTACAAAGAAGTATCACGTTCCGGTCCACCACATGCTCCTCTTTTTGACATCCAAGTTTTTGTTAAAGGCCTTGACCCGGTTATTAAGCAAGGAAATTCAAAACGCAAGGGTGAACAGGAAGCGGCAAAAGAACTCTTACGATTTATTAGCGAAAGTGGTGTGTAACCATGAGCAATAAAGAAGAAACTCCCTCAAAAATAGAAGACGAACTTGGCACTGAATTACCCGTAGATATGAGATGCGGATTTATCGCGTTAATCGGCGCACCAAATGCCGGAAAATCAACGCTGATGAACCGGATGGTCGGGGGGAAGGTTTCAATTGTTACCCATAAGGTACAAACCACCCGGTCGCAAATTCGCGGTATCGCGATGCACAAAAATGCCCAACTGATATTTGTTGATACACCGGGTATTTTTGCGCCGAAAAAGCGCCTGGAACGTGCCATGGTTTCTTCCGCCTGGCAAGGCGCGGGGGATGCGGAAATTGTTGTTGTTTTGCACGATGCCTCCAGAAAGAAAATTGGCGAAGATATCCGTGCTATTATCGCTGGATTGGAAACACAAGATCGCAAAGCAATCTTGGCGCTGAACAAGATTGATTCCATAAAGCCGGAAAAGCTCTTGGCCTTGGCACAAGAATTTATGACAATGGGTGTTTTCTCTGAAATTTTCATGATTTCTGCTCAAGAAGGCGACGGTGTAAATGACTTGCTGGATCATTTGGCAAGCACTGTGCCCGAAGGCATGTGGCTATATCCGGAAGATCAATTATCAGATCATCCCATGAGGTCCATCGCAGCTGAAATCACTCGTGAGAAGCTTTTCCTTAATCTTCATGACGAACTTCCTTATAACTTGACAGTAGAAACGGATAGCTGGGAAGATTTTGACGATGGAAGCGTTAAGATATCACAGACCATTTATGTCCAGCGTGAACAGCACAAAGCAATGTGTCTTGGCAAAGGTGGAAGAACAATCAAGTTGATCCGCTCTAAATCCCAGCACGATTTGCAAGAAACCGTCGAACGTAAAGTTCACCTTTTCCTTCACGTCAAGGTACGTGCAAAATGGGCAGACGATCCCGAAAGATATCGTGAAATGGGATTGGATTTTAACAGTTAAGCCTAGACATGCTTTCGGCCATATCTGGGAAATATTTTAGGGTATTCTTTTCTAGATCTTTGGTCTGGAAATGACTAATATGTTCACCTGTTGTTCTTTTTGGGTTGGGTGATGATACATTGGGAAGACGAGGGGGTACTCCTTTCTGCGCGGCCATTTGGTGAAAATGACATTATTGTACAGGTATTAACCCGTGAACACGGACGCCATGCCGGCTTGGTCAGAGGTGGGCAAAGCATTAAAAAACGCTCGACCTACGAACCGGGAAACCATCTCCATGTGAGATGGGGCGGACGTTTAGCAGAACACCTGGGACATTACGACGCCGAGGTGCTGGATAATATTTCGGGCCGCCTTTTTGATGAGCCAGGACGTCTTGCCGCATTATTATCAGCTGCAGCAATTTGTGAACAGTCAGTACCAGAGCGCGAAGAGAATTCATCCTTTTACGAAGGTTTTTTAGTTCTTCTGGAACATCTGGAGAGTGATTTCTGGGGAGAGATTTATGTCCGCTGGGAATTGGCTCAACTATCTGCCCTCGGTTTTGGTATCGACTTGAGTGCTTGCGCAGGCGGTGGAAGTAACGATCAACTGGCTTACATCAGTCCCAAATCAGGTCGTGCGGTATCATTGGCAATCGGTGAGCCCTACAAAGACAAACTCTTCCCCCTTCCTCTGTTTTTGCTCGGACGAGAGGGAGGAGGGGCGGTAGAGGTTTATCAAGGGCTTAAAATTTCTGGATATTTCCTGGAACGTCACTTATTTCATCCCCATGATAAAACGTTACCATCTGTAAGGGATCGCCTTGTAGAAAATTTCATATAACTTATTATTTGTTAAAAATAATAACATACTATAGTATGTATAAAATTATATATGATTCGGAGGTGATTTTGGCACGTAATACTGTGCTTGCCATTTCTGTGTGGTGTCTTTTCGTTTTTTCTTCTTCACTACATGCAGATGAGAAGAAGACACAGCCATTCAAAATTGCATACGCAGAATCCTGGGCGCCGATTTCTATTGGCTCGGCCAGGACTGTGACAGGCATGCTTCCAGAGCTTATGGAAAGCGTTATTCAGGAACGAATGGGTATTCCTGTTGAACATCATGGGTTTCCATGGGCTCGTGCGCAACAGGCTGTTAAATCCGGTGAAGTAGATGCTTTTATTACTACGCCGACAAATGAAAGATTAGAATTTTCTCGCGCATCAAAAAATGTTGTTTTTCCCTTACGCTTTCAGCCAGTTGTTCGGGTCAACTCAGAAGAAGAGTCAAGATTTAAATCTGAAATAGATATAACAACCACTCTCAAATCAAAGCGATATTGTGACGTTTTGGGAAATGGTTGGGCAAAGGAATTTTATCGTAAAAAAAATTTGAAATACCTGATCGTGCCAACACTTGATGTTTGTTTAAAACACCTGGTACAAGGGCAGACAGATATTATTATCCATGCTGAACCTGTAGCAGCGGATTTTATTAAAGAATTACAACTGGGCACACAGGTAAAGATTTTACCCATCGTAATGGAGTCCAGCCCAGAGTTCCCTCTTCTGGTGTCTAAAAAATCACCTTTTGGTCAGGCTTTTATATCCGATTTTGACGAAACCCTCGGTGAAATGAAAAATGAAGGTTTATGGGAAAAGCTAATTACGTCATCACCTTTGATTGCAAAATGATGATTTCTTTTTCTTAACAGTCCTTTATTCGTCTCATTATTCATTCAAACAAGTTGCTTCAACGGAACTGTTGAGTAAAATGAAACAAGAGTTTGTGAGGGGTTTATGAGCAGTTCTTCAGATAGAGTTTCGTCCCGGGAAATCCAGGATATTCGTTTCGTTGATGCACTTTCTGATCGGTATCTCAGTTATGCATTATCAACTATTATGTCCAGATCTTTGCCGGATGTTCGCGATGGTTTGAAGCCTGTCCATAGACGTCTTCTTTATGCGATGCGACAATTAAAACTTGATCCTGGATCAGGCTTTAAAAAGTCTGCTCGTGTTGTCGGTGATGTCATGGGTAAATTCCACCCTCATGGCGATCAATCAATCTACGACGCCCTTGTCAGGTTGGCGCAGGAATTTTCCCTTAGGTTTCCTTTGATCGATGGTCAGGGTAATTTCGGAAATATTGACGGGGATAATGCTGCTGCAATGCGGTACACAGAAGCCCGTCTAACGGCAATTGCCGGGGAACTTCTTAGAGATATAGATCAAAACACCGTTGATATGCGTCCGACTTACGATGGTGAATCTGATGAACCCTGTATTCTGCCGTCTGCCTTTCCCAATCTCCTCGCAAATGGGGCCCAGGGAATTGCCGTGGGGATGGCAACATCAATACCGCCACATAATGTTGGCGAAATATGTGATGCACTTCTTTATATGATCAAAACCCCGAATGTTGGGTTTGATAAGCTTGTTGATTTTATTCCCGGACCGGATTTCCCGACAGGGGGTGTCATGGTCGAAGGGCGTGATGCCGTTCTACAAGCCTATAGCACTGGCCGAGGATCTTTCCGGGTTCGGGCCAAATGGGAAACAGAAGACCTCAAGGCCGGGCAATATCAGATTATTATTACCGAAATTCCGTTTCAGGTTCAAAAATCCAAATTGATTGAGAAAATTGCAGAGCTTATTAACAATAAAAAGCTCTTCCTTCTTAATGATGTCCGTGATGAATCTGCTGAAGATATTCGTGTTGTTCTTGAGCCCAAAAGCCGTAATGTTGACCCTGTCGTCTTGATGGAATCATTATTTAAATTGACCGAACTGGAAAGTCGGGCAAGCTTGAATATGAACGTCCTGGATGCTGATCAGGTTCCGCGCGTTATGAATCTGCGTGAAGTTTTACAGGCATTCCTGGATCACCGTCATGTAATTCTTGTCCGGGCCAGTAACTTCCGCCTGAATAAGATTGCAACCCGCCTTGAAATTCTCGAAGGTTATTTGATTGCCTATCTTAATCTGGATGAGGTTATCAAGATTATCCGGGAAGAAGATAAGCCGAAACAGGCTCTGATGAAGCGCTTTTCACTTTCCGAAATTCAGGCGGAAGCCATTCTCAATATGCGCTTACGCGCTTTGAGAAAACTTGAAGAGATTGCCATCAAAGGTGAGCACGCAGATCTAACAGCAGAAAAAGCAGATCTTGAAGACATTCTGGCGCGAGAAGAGCGCCGATGGGAAATTGTTGGCAATCAAATCAAAGATCTGCGCAAAACCTACGGACAAAAAACAGAACTTGGCAAACGCCGCACAGAAGTAGCAGATGCACCAACTGATGTTGTTGTGCCGCTTGAAGCTGTGATTGAAAAAGAACCTTTGACAATTCTTTGTTCAGAGAAGGGTTGGATACGTGCGCTAAAAGGTCATCAGGAAGATACAAGTGACGCCAAGTACAAAGAGGGCGATACCGGACGTTTCTCTATTCTTGCACAAACAACTGATAAACTTTTGGTTTTTGCGAGCAATGGACGCTTCTATACATTAGGTGCTGATAAGTTACCGGGAGGGCGTGGTTTTGGTGAACCCTTAAGCCTTATTCTGGATTTACCTAATGATCAGGAAATCGTTGATATTCTTGTTTATCGTCCTGGTCAGCAATTGCTATTGGCATCAACTGATGGCAGAGGCTTCCAGATTAATGAAAATGATGTCATTGCCCAGACACGCACGGGTAAACAAGTTTTAAATGTTGCTGATGGAGCCAGCGCTTTCATCTGTTATCAGATTGGCGAACACGATGACATGGTCGCCGTTATTGGTGAGAACAGAAAGTTACTGGTCCTCAAACTTGAAGAGTTACCTGAAATGGCCAGAGGACGTGGCGTTATTCTCCAAAAATATCGAGATGGTGGTCTGTCAGATATTAAAACATTTAAAAACGGTATGGAAAAAGGTGAGGGGCTAACCTGGTGTGATACGTCAGGACGTACATGGACCCGTAATGAAATCATTGATTGGCATGGCCGCAGAGCAAGCGCTGGACGCCTTCCGCCGACTGGTTTCCCAAGAACCAACAAGTTCAGTTAAATCATAAGGCGATATCAATATATGATATCGTCTTTTACGTTATCATTCTATTCTTCGCTTAAAGCTACTTGCTTCTTCTTTAGAGAAAATAGATGCGTTATATAAAGAATTAAACCGCCTGCCAATAGTCCCCAAAAAGCGCCGGAAATTCCAAAAAAAGTAACACCAGAAGCTGTTGTAAGAAAGGTGACAGCCGATGCCTCTCTTTTATCAGAGTCACTAAATGCAGCAAGAGCAGCATTGGAAAAAGCACCAATCAAAGCAAGACCGGCAACTGCGGCAATCAATATACCGGGAGCAATAACAGCAAATGTTGTCACAAGCCCGGAAAGTAAGCCAAATACAATATAACCAAGGCCACTTATAACCGCAGACCAATAGCGTTTTGTCGGGTCAGGATGAGCATCCTCGCTGGCACACATTGCTGCTGTAATCGCAGCCAGATTAACGGCATGCCCACCAAAAAGTGCACTGACACCGGAAAAGAATCCCGTAATCGCAATCAGTGACCCGGAGTTTGGCTCATAGTTATGGAGTTTTAAAACCGCAATACCAGGTACATTTTGCGAAGCCATCGTCACAATGAAAAGAGGAATGGTAATTCCAATTAACCCCGCTAGGCTGAATTCAGGGGAAACCGTTGTAAAAGAAGGCACAATATTACTAAATAGTTCAGTTTTGTTGGCTGTCGTAAAGTCGATACCAAAAATCATGATAAGAATTAAAGCAATCAGAGCTGCTGGAACGGCAAGCAATTTATTTATACGCCCCGCTATGATCCAGGCCAAAAGAATGCAAAGTCCAAACAATGGCTTTTCTGCAATTGCTTTAATCGGTGCCAGACATAAACCAAGCAAAATCCCGGCAAGCATTGCATTGGCAAGAGCCGAGGGGATCTTATTAACCGCTCGTCCCAGTGATTTCCAAAGGCCTGCAATAACAAATAAAACCGCACAAAGAACAAATGAACCAACCGCAACAGAAAAACCACCGGGAATAGTGCTCGTACTGGCTAAAAGTGCCGCCCCAGGCGTTGACCAGGCAACACTAACAGGAAGTTTGCTATGCAGACTGAGAACAATGGCACATAATCCCATTGCAATGGATAAAATCATTAAAGCTGTCGCAGCCTCTTCTTCCGAAGCACCAACAGCTCTGATACCTTGAAGAACAACAGCAAAAGAGCTGACAAACCCCACAAAGGCGACTAGCAGCCCCATAAATGTACTTTGTAATGATAAATCACGTAACATAGCATTTTATTTGTATATTATAGATAACTTTAATTATCATAGTTATATAAAAATCTAAAACTTATCAAGCCTTGACGGTAAAAATGATTTTAGGTTTGAATATTCTTCGGAACAGTAATTAAAAAAAGCCGCTGAAATTAACCCTCAGCGGCTTTTTTTGTTTTGTCTTTAGGCTGTTGTGTTAGCCAAAGATGACTTTCGGTAACCATGTTGCCAGTTCTGGAAAGAGAGCCAGAATAAGCAGGGCAATAATCTGAATGATCACAAAGGGAATAACGCCCTTGTAGATCTGCATGGTCGTGACTTCCTTTGGTGCCACACCTCTGAGATAAAAGAGGGCAAAGCCAAAAGGTGGTGTCAGGAAGGAGGTCTGCAGGTTCATGGCCATCATCACGCCAAGCCACACCGGGCTGATATCACTCATCAGCAGGATCGGGGCAACAATGGGAACCACYACAAAGGTGATCTCGATAAAGTCGAGAAAGAAACCGAGGACAAACATCACCAGCATGACAATCACAAGCGCGCCATAGGTTCCCCCCGGCATGTGGCTGAGGAACTCATGCACCATGTCATCCCCCCCCAACCCACGGAAGACCAGAGAGAAAACGGAGGCCCCGATCAGGATCACAAAGACCATCGAAGAAATTTCCATGGTCGAGCGCATGATCGGACGCAGAATGTTGGTACGCCAAACCCGACCAAGAGATACCAAAATCCCCCAAAAGAGACCGATAGAAGCAATACCCGCAGCAATAATGGCAATCATATCTGTTGTCGGGATTTCATTTCTGGAAACCCGCAGGTCAAAGAAAGAAATCAGCACCAGCATAAAGAGCAGACAGAGGGTTGCAATAATGGTTGGGCGACGACTGCCAAAGTCCATAAAGTCAAATGGAGAGGTCCGGTCAGCATGTTCTAATAGCCCGAGTTCCTGTGTTCGCATCCCCGCCAGCAAGAGGGAACCAATGGCACCCACAGCCGCTGCTTCCGTAGGAGTTGCAATCCCGCTGAGGATTGATCCCAGAACCGAGACGATCAACGCCACCGGTGGCACCAATGCATGAAGGATCTTGTTCAGGAAAGCCCCGGGCTCAATATGGTTTTCATCCCGTGGAATTGGCGGAGAGCTGTCCGGGCGGATAATGGCCACGATCATCTGATAGGCGATGTACATGCCCACCAGCATCAAGCCGGGGATCAAAGCACCCGCAAAGAGATCCCCAACCGACACAGGATCAGGAGACCAGTTACCGATTGCCCGCTGGGCATCGGAATAGGCATTGGAAATTTGATCCCCAAGGATAACCAGAACGATTGAGGGTGGAATGATTTGACCGAGGGTTCCCGCCGCACAGATAGATCCACAAGCRAGGGAAGGGTCATAGCCTCGGCGCAACATGGTCGGCAGGGACAGCAGTCCCATAGTAACAACCGTGGCGCCGACAATCCCGGTTGAGGCCGCAAGCAAGGCCCCGACGATGGTCACGGAAATCCCCAGGCCACCGCGGACAGAGCCAAAGAGCTGCCCCATGGTATCGAGCAGTTCCTCGGCAACCTTGGACTTTTCGAGCATCACACCCATAAAGACAAAGAGCGGGACGGCAATGAGGATCTCATTGGTCATGGCATTACCATAAATACGTGATGGCAAAGCCCCGAAGAAAGAGAGATCAAAAACACCTGTGGCATAGCCAATCAGGGCAAAGGCTATGGCAACGCCCGCAAGGGTAAAGGCCACAGGGAAACCTGCCATAAGAAAGAAGCAGGCCGCGGCAAACATCAGGAGATCAAGAGTTTCAGCCATACTATATTACTCCCGGGCCGTCTTCTGCGGCCTTATGTTCAGCGCCTTTGATAATGGCGAGCGCGTGAATGGCCATGGAAATACCTTGCAAAGCCATCAGGGCACAAAAGGCAATGATCGAGCTTTTGAGAATATAGACTGCGGGGATACCGCTGGTCTCTTTGGAAGATTCGAAAATGGACCAGGAATCTGCSACATAGGGCCACCCATAGATCAGGATCAGTGCCARAACMGGGAGCAGGAAAAAGATCACCCCGAAGAARTCSACAAAGGCCTGTTTACGTTCACTGGCTGCCCCATAGAAGATATCTACCCGGACATGCCCACCGTGCAACAGGGTATAACCCGCACCGAGCATAAAGAGAAAGCCATGCATATAGATAATTGATTCCTGCATGAAGATGGAACCAATCCCGAAAACATATCGCAACAGAACCACAGYGAACTGAACGAGCACCATAAAAAGTGCCAGCCAGGAAACAGTCCGGCCGACGCGTTCGTTCAAAGCATCRATGGCCTTTGCGAGGGAAAGAAACCCTGCCACAGTAGTCTCCCTATCAATCTATTATCATAGTCTTTTTAATTTACTTTTACTCAAGGCGCGAAGAGTGACGTGTAGATTGTCTTACACGAAGGATGCTGCAACGCTGAGAAAGAGTGAAGTAAAATGACTACTCTTATTATTTATCCAAAAAGAGGCCAGCAGGGGCTGGCCTCTTTCATGTTGGTTTTCACTGATCCGACAATGGTTAGATCTTCAGTGCAGCGCCACGTGCAGCTGTGTAGTCTGACTCGGACAGTTTGGTCCAGCGGGAAACCTTGCGACGGAATTCAACATAGCTATCGTAGATCTCTTTGGAGATATCGTCCGTTTGCCCGACTTCTTTCACAACTTCTTCGGACTTGGCGCCAAGAGCRTCCATGATGTCCTGAGAGAAAGTCCGAAGCTCAACATTATGCTTGTTGAGCAATACATCCAAAGAGTCACCGTTTTTGGCGTTGTACTCTGAAAGCATCATGTTGTTCTCGGCAGCACAGGCAGACTGGATCAGGGCCTGCTCATCCGGAGAGAAGCTTTCCCAAACATCTTTATTCATACCGCAAGCAAGGCCGGAACCTGGCTCGTGGAAACCTGGCTGGTAGTAGTAYTTGGTGACTTTGTAGAAACCAAAGGCCAGATCGTTCCAGGGACCAACCCACTCAGTCGCATCAATCGCACCTGATTCGAGKGATGGGAAGATTTCGCCACCCGGYAGGGTTACAGCCGCTGCACCAATACGGCGTAGAACTTCACCACCAAGACCTGGCATACGGATCTTGAGGCCTTTGAAATCTTCGAGTGTATTGATTTCTTTGTTGTACCAACCACCCATCTGCACACCAGTGTTACCRGCCATGAAGGATTTYAGGTTATACTGTGCAGACAGCTTGTCCCAYAGTTCCTGACCGCCGCCATAGTGTACCCAGGCGTCGAGTTCGTTGGCTGTRAAGCCGAAAGGAACAGCTGTGAAGAAGTTAAAGGCTTTGTGTTTACCCTGCCAGTAGTACTCGGCTGCGTGATACATATCCGCTGTACCGTTGGAAACGGCATCAAAGGATTCAAAAGGTGGCACCAGCTCACCCGCAGCATATAGTTTTACGTTCAACTTGCCGCCGGAAGCAGCCGTGATACGATCGGCAACACGCTGGGCACCGGTTCCCAGACCGGGGAAGTTCTTTGGCCAGGTGGTTACCATTTTCAGGTCGCGTTTGCCCTGTGCAATCGCTGGTGCGCTCAGTGTGGCCGCTGCAGCACCTGCTGCTACACCCGTAGCTGCACCCGTTAGAAACTTTCTACGATTCATTAAAATTGCCTCCAGTTGGAAAGAATAATCTCAAAGTTTTTTAAGATCTCTCATTTTTATTATGACACCGTTTCTATGACGGCTTGGTTCTATGCCTAGAATCTTGGAGACTGTTTATCAGCAACAGTCCGGGATTTAAATTCGCAGCAGTTGGTAGTTAATCACGTTTAGTGGGGGGACGGAAATACCAACTAATACTGAGAGAAAAGCAAAAAGTTGCATGCTATAGTCTGATTTTGTCGCAAATATCCCATATGTATTAAAAGGTGAACGGAAAGTAACTTTATGAATTTAAAGCAGAAAGTACTCTTGCTTGCAACCGTTCCCTTGATATTGGCAATATCGGCCATATCCATTTTGGTGACCTATCAAACACAGAGTCTGTCTAATGACGAGATAGCGGCATTTGAACGAAATATGCTTAATGCCAAGAAATTGGAGTTGCTCAATTACCTTAGTTTGGCACAGACATCCATAAGACATATCTATGAACCGGCAGCTGCAGGTGATCAAGAAGCCAAGGCGCAAGTAAAAGAAATCCTGAAGACGCTAACTTACGGTGAAGATGGTTATTTCTTCGTCTATGATTTCGAAGGAACAAATCTGGTCCATCCCAAGCAGTCCGAATTGATTGGGAAGAACTGGTGGAATCTTGAAGATACCACAGGTAATTTAGTTATTCAGAATTTGATCTTCCGAGCGCAAGAGGGGGGTGGTTTTCATCGTTATCTCTGGGCGAAGCCTTCCAGCGGAGAGATTAGAGATAAAATCAGTTATGCTATTGCACTTGATAAATGGGGCTGGATGCTGGGAACCGGGCTCTATATTGACGATGTCATTGCGCAGGTGGCTGAGTTTGAGCTGGAAGTTGAAGAGCGTATCAAGCAAACGTCTTTAATTATTTTAGTGATCACCTTTACGGCAGTCGGCGGTGTTTTTATTACAGGAATTGCCATTAATCTGCATGAACGCCGGGTGGCCGACGGAAAGCTAAAAGACCTGACACAGCGTATTATTGAAACGCAAGAAGAAGAGCGGGGGCGAGTGGCACGCGAACTTCATGATGGTATCAGCCAGATTTTGGTTTCCATAAAATATGCACATGAAATTGCATTGAAAAAAGCCCAGCGGATAACAGAAGATACCGAAGGTGTTGCCGGTGCCATTGAAAAAGGGGCAAATGCTTTAAACATTGCGATTAGTGAAGTTCGGCGTATTTCCAGGGATCTCAGACCAAGTTTGCTTGATGATTTAGGGCTATCCCCAGCTTTGGAAAGCCTGGGGCATGAGTTTTCAGAACGTACGGATATCAAAATTAAAATCAGTACGGTAACCTTTAGAAATTTGTTACCGAAAGATGCAAAGACAACTCTCTTTAGAGTGGCACAGGAAGCGTTGACGAATATTGAACGTCATGCAAATGCTGACTATGTAAATATTGCGTTGACTGCGCATCAGGGAATCGTGACATTGGAAATTTCTGATAATGGCTCGGGGTTTGATATTCAGGGGCTTCATACAAAAAAAGATCCTCTCGCCGGAATTGGGTTGCGAAATATGCAGGAGCGTATGGAACATCATGGTGGGGAGCTGGAGATTACATCTTCCTTATCAGGGACAAAAATTGTTGCGACACTTCCAAAAGGTATTCTGCGTACGGAAGCCGAGATTAAATCATGACAAATGAACAAACAGTAATATCTGTGTTGCTATGTGATGATCATCCTTTGGTTCGGGATGGCCTAAGGTCCTGTCTGGAGCTTTATGACAACATTGAAGTGATCGGAGAAGCAACCACAGGAACTGAAGCTTTGGCAAAAGCCGAAGAGCTGAGACCTGACGTTGTTTTAATGGATATTAACATGCCGGAACTGAATGGGCTGGATGCAACTGAGATGTTTGCGGAAAAATATCCTGAGATCAAGCTCTTGATCCTTAGTATGCACAATAATCGTGAGTATATATCAAGTGCCTTGCGTTATGGAGCTAGGGGGTATGTGCTGAAGGATGTCCCATCTCAGGAAGTTGTTGCCGCGATTGAAGCAGTTCATCTTGGCGGAACTTATTTTAGTTCTGGCGTGTCTAAAATCCTGATGTCATATCAGGATCATGATGTGGAGGGGCCGTTAACAACGCGTGAACAGACAATCTTGTTGTTGTTGGCAGAAGGAAAAAGTAACAAGCATGTTGCCTTGGAATTGGACATAAGTGTACGAACAGTTGAAACGCATCGCAAGAATATCAAAAGAAAGTTGGATATCAGTTCCACAGCTGGTCTTACACGATACGCGCTCGAGAATGGATTGCTTTCAAGCTAAAGTAATGATTTCCTGAAATATAGTTTTAGCCACGCCAGAAACGTGGGAGAATCATTACCATAATGGTGAAGAGTTCCAGTCGTCCAAGAAGCATTCCTGCGGACATGAGCCACTTGGCACTATCCGGTAAAGGCTGGAAGTTTCCGGCAGGGCCGATCGTTTCCCCAAGACCAGGACCGACATTTGCAATCGCTGTTGCTGCACCTGAAACGGCAGTAATGAAATCCAGACCGGAGAAACCCAAACCAACTGCGAGCAAGACAAAGCTGACGGCAAAGAGGAAGAAGAAACTCATTACTGAGTTTGATACATTTTCCGGGATCGGGTTACCGTTATAGGTTGGAAAGAAAATGCCGTTCGGTTGGATCAAGCGGTTAAGCTGTGCCTCTGCTGTGGAGTAGAGTACTTGCAGGCGGAATATCTTGATCCCGCAGGTTGTGGATCCTGCACAGCCGCCCACAAACATCAGAATAAATAGCAGAGCAAGGGCAAAGCCACCCCACATTCCATAGTCGGCAGTCGTAAAGCCACTACCGGTCATCAGAGAGATGACGTTAAAAGCTGAAAGCCGTAAGGCGGTGGCGAAAGAATAGCCATTATCAGCGATGAGCCAGTAAGTGATCAGAGCAATTGAAAGTCCGAGAATGATCAGAAATGTTTTTACCTGGCTATCCTGTATCAACGATTTGAAATCACCCCGAATAACACGCAGGTAAAGAATAAAGGGTATCGACCCCAACACCATAAAGGCACTGATAGCCCAGTGAATTTTCGGATCCTGAAAATGTCCTATTGATGCATCGTAGGTAGAGAAGCCGCCTGTTGCAATTGATGTCATTGCGTGTACGACAGCATCAAAACCGCTCATACCCAACAGAGATAAAACGATAGCAGCACCAATTGTGATAAAGACGTAAAAGATCGCGATAGCGGCGGCAATTTGGGCTGCTTTTGGAAGAACTTTGTCAGCTTCAAAAGCTTCAACCCGGAACATCTGCATACCACCAACTTGCAATATCGGAAGAATGGCAACGGCCATCACAATAATACCGATACCGCCAAGCCATTGCAGAATGCCACGCCAGAGAAGAATACCCGGAGGTGTTTCATCCAACCCGACAATAATGGTGGATCCTGTTGTTGTGATCCCCGACATGGACTCAAAAAAGGCGTCGGTGATACTTAACTCAAGTTCCGAAAATGCGAGTGGGACGGCCCCCGCAATGGCAATGGTTAGCCAGGCCAGATTTGTTATAATAAAGGCTTCGCGCAGACTAAAGGCAGTCCAGGTCGCGTTGGTTGCCAAAACCATGGATATGCCAACAGAAAGGCTGAGGGCAGAAGACGTCGCGAAAACGCGCCAGTCAGGGTGTCCTGCTGCGGCATCGACGATGGCAGGTATGATCATGGCAATGGCCATGATTGAGAGCAGTATTCCTGTAACGAAGACGACGGGGCGGAACTTGATCATCTTCAAACCTTTTGGTCGAATAGCGTTTATTTTGACCAATGAAATACCGTCGGAAATGTTCCCGGGGTCGTCCATCGGGTTGCCTGAATGGCGCCTAAGAGATCTTGGCTTTGTTCAAGGTGATGGGCAAAGCCAAGGGTGAAATCTCGGGGAGAGTACCAGAAATTTAAGCTTATTGGTATGCAAAAGCCCCCTATCCGCATTGCGGATTAATGGGGGCTTTGTGTTTTTGTCTGTCTTAAGATGCTGAAGAAGAAGGGTTTCCAATCAGAGACAGGAACTCTCGTCTCGTTGACGGGTTGGTCCGGAACAGGCCGAGCATGCGGCTGGTTACCATTGTGACACCTGACTTGTGGACACCGCGTGTGGTCATACACTGGTGCGCGGCTTCAATAACAACCGCGACGCCTTTGGGTTGAAGTACTTCGTTAATCGCGTTTGCCACTTGTGCCGTCATCTTTTCCTGAATCTGCAATCGTTTTGCATAGGCTTCAATAACGCGGGCAAGCTTACTGATGCCAACCACACGATTATTGGGCAGATAGGCTACATGTGCTTTACCGATAATCGGTGCCATATGGTGTTCGCAGTGAGATTCAAAACGGATGTCTCTGAGCAGTACAATCTCGTCGTATCCCTCGACTTCTTCAAAAGTGCGTTCCAGAAGTTCTCTTGGCTCTACATTATAGCCAGCAAAAAACTCTTCATAACTACGTACCACGCGATCTGGCGTGCCCAGCAGACCTTCGCGGGTCGGATCGTCGCCGGCCCAGCGAAGAAGGGTTTCAACAGCGGCCAGTGCTTCATCGCGTGAAGGGCGGATGACTTTGCTATCTTTGTCACTCACGGACTGTAATCCTTAAAGCTTCTTCCGGGCATATTCCGCAAGAAGGGTTGTTTTAATTTGGACGCGCGATCTCGTAAGGGCTGTCCAGTGAAAAGGGAGGAACCAGTACGTCATACAGTTCCCCGCTTGGGTCTTCCATCTCATAACTACCACACATGATCCCTGAGGCAGTAGAAAGGGGCGTCCCGCTTGTGTATTCGAAACTTTCACCGGGTTTCAAGAGAGGTTGTTCACCAACCACACCTGCACCTCTGACTTCCTGGATACGTCCCATTGAATCAGTAATCCGCCAATAGCGATTTTTAAGGGTGACGGCTTCATTACCTGTATTCTCTATCTGAACCTGATACGCCCAGACATAATGGTCATCAGTAGGTGACGACTGATCTTCAAGAAAAGTCGGTGTTACTGTTACCGTTATAGACCGGGTTGTCTGGCTATACATGAACACGGGCTCCTAAGCTATCCTAAAACGTGGAAGCTTTTATCTCGTTTCTGTCGCGAGAGCAAAAATCAAGATGGTATTCTGTTATTAAAAAAATCTAATATCACTTTGTGAGATGACTGTTAATATAAATATATCACCAGAAAGCAATCCCTTCTTTGTATTGTTTGTACAAATAATGATGAAAAGTATTCGGAAAATTGGTTCTAAAAATCGGATATTTGAATGATTCTTCCACCTGTTGATTTGGCATCATCAGGATCATGAGTCACCAAAAGTGCTGGCAGGTTGTTGGCGCGGGCGTGACGAAAGACAAAATTACGGAAACGGGCGCGTAATTCAGCATCAAGTTTGGAGAAAGGTTCATCAAGCAAGAGTGCGCGTGGTTGAGAGAGTAGCGTTCTCAGAACGGCAATTCGTGCACGCTGTCCGCCAGATAAAGTTGCCGGGTCACGGTTTCCGAACTTCGACAATCCGGCATCGTTAAGAGCCTGAATGATTAAAGTATTTCTCTCTCTTTTTCCTTTCACATGAGCGGGAATCCCAAAACCCAGATTCTCGTTGATGGACATGTGAGGGAAAAGGAGGTCTTCTTGGAAAAGCATACCTATGTGACGTTCTTCCGGTGGCAAGTTTATGAGATTGAGTTCATCCAGAAGAACTTGACCTTCGAGAGAGAAATCCCTTTCTAGCGTTCCGCTGATTGCAGCAAGCAGGCTTGATTTTCCACAACCGCTTGGCCCCATTATAGTTACAATTTCCCCCGGAAAAATACTCAGAGATATTTTTGAAAAGAGCCGCTCTCCTCCCAACGAAAGCGTAAGCTCTTTTATATGGAGAGAAGGGGCCGACGTTGCAGAAATTGAAGCCTGTTGAAAGGTTTTCTGTTTCATTGTGTAACTTAATGTCCTTTCAGGGCACGACGATTACGAAAGACAATATTTGGTAAAGCCAATGCAACCGCAAAACATAACAAGGGTAACAAGGCCTGAAGCAACGCATAAACAGCAATAATGCGTCTGTTTCCACTTGCCGAGAGATTAACGGCTTCGGTTGTCAAAGTAGAGAATCTCCCGCCGCCGACAAAGAGAGTGGGTAGATATTGAGCAACTGAAACAGCAAAACCGATTGTGAGCGCAAAAAGCAATGGTCTGAGTAACATTGGCAATCTTATACGCCAAAAAGCACGTGCAGGACTTATCCCCATGGAAAGGGCTACTTTGATATAGCGATCATCGTGTTGTCGATAAGGATCTGTAAGGGATAAAAAAACATAGGGAAGAACAAAGAGAAGGTGGCTCCAGATTATTGCAAGCCAACTGGCGTTAATTGCCGTCTTTATTGTCAAAACCTGTACGCCAAAAAGAAAAGAAACCTGTGGTATCATAAGCGGTAAATATACCAACCATAGAGCTCCTGACCCCGCTGACTTTCCCCGACGTTTCTCATTTTCAAGGCACGCAACGACGAGAACAACTGCAATAAAAGAACTAATCAAGCCGATAATCAGGGTCGAGGAACTGCTGCACAACAGGTCATGTATATTGCGGTTCCAATTTTGTGTACTCCAGACCGATGGTACAAAATCCGGATATCTCCATCTACGGGTGAAGGACCAGAGAACTATGACAAGTAGGCTGCCAAAAAACAAAATAAAAATACTATTTAATGATACTTTGGAGAGTATCCGAACAGATCTTTCAGCCAGAGGTCTTTTACCATTTGTTAACCAACGTCTGCTCAACCGGGATATTGTTTTCTCTGCGGTCCACCACAGGAAAATTGTGCTGACAACAACAAGAAGCTGAAGCAATGCCCCGGCAGCGGCGATTGTTCGATAGCTCAAATCAGGATCGTTGAACCATCGAAGAACTAGTATTGATAATGTTGGCGGTGTTGTGGGGCCAAGGATAAGGGCAATGTCAACAACGGAAAGGGAGAAAGCAAGCACGGCGTAAATGGGAAGACGAATTTGCTTGTAGATGATAGGCAAGACACCTTTTACCCATGCTGAAACGGGGTGGTATCCCAAAGTTTTAGCCAGCTTGAGGCGTTGCTTTGCTTGTGATTGATCCAGTGCGGCCAATATCATCAGCAACAGGTAGGGTGTTTCTTTGATCATCAAACCAAGAATGAGGGATAACCCCCATTCATCATGGATAATCGCAACATCTGGAGGGCGGTCCCATCCTGTTGCCCAGGGAGAAAACGCTCTTGCGATCCAGCCACTTGGGGCGATGAAGAACGCAAGACCAATGGCGAGTGCTGAATGTGGAATAGCAAGAATTGGGGCCAGAAGCTGACGTGCTTTTTCAAAGCTGTTTGTTCCTTGCCACGCTGCGACAAAAGACAACGATAATATCAAGGAAAGAAGTGTTGCTATTATCCCGCTGCTTACAGATGTGAGAAGGGCACTGTGTAACGCTGGATGGTCAAAAAGTTGTATCCATGCAGTTATATTGAAAGATACCTGCCCGATGACGGGCAAGTATCCAAAGGCTGGTAGAACGGTACTGAGAAAGCCAGCGAGAACGGGTAGTAGAAAAACCATAAGTGTCAGCACAGGCACAGTACGCAAGCTAAAAAGAACGCCGAGAGCTGAATTGAAAGGTTTTGTCATGGCTTGATAGTATCGTATTCGCTTACGGATAATACAGTTTATTGTCCGTATCGCGTCAGCCATTCTTTTTCGATGCGTTCCATCCAGCTTGGGTGTGGTTCCAGCAGGGTTGGCCCTAAATCTTGCGGAGACAGTGTCGCAGCACCCAATTCAATTTCAGAAAATGTCTTTTTATCTTCAGGTGACAGTTTTGCGATAGAAAGAACAGTATCATCACCCCAGTACTGCGGATCTTGTTTACGGGCCTGTGCTTCCGGGCTCATCAGAAAATTGGCAACAATCATCGCGGCTTCTTTACTGGATGAATTATAAGGAATGGCAACAAAGTGGGTATTCCCAATTGTTCCCTTGCCGAAAACAAAGGTTCTCACGCTTGGTGCCAGTTCACCTGATTTGATAAGGGAAGATGCTGATCCTGGATTGAAAGAGAGGTGAATATCGACTTCGCCGTCATCCAGCAGTTGCTGTTGTGCCGAACTGCTTGCCGGAAACTGTTTGCCATCACGCCAGAGAGCCGGGTGCATCCGATCAAGATAGCTCCATAAAGCTGAGGTAGTTTTTTTGAACTCGGCCTCGTCGGTTACTTCTTCTCGAAGGATTTCTGGATCTTGAACAGATTCAACAAGAACCTGTTTTAGAAAGGTAGACCCCAAGTAGTCTGGTGGTGATGGATATGTAAAACGTCCGGGATTGTTCTGGGCCCACGTTAAGAGTTCTGTTGCAGAGTTTGGTGTATTCTTTACACGGGCGCTGTCATAGATGAAGTTAAACTTCGCCATTCCCCATGGCGCTTCCAGACCATCAACCGGAATTGTGAAGTCCGTTGTTGTGGTGGCTTTGTTTTCGATATCCACAAGATGATAGCTCGGAAGATTTTCTGTGAAGGGACCAAATAGAAGCTCGTTCTTTTTCATCGAGGCAAAGTTTTCACCGTTAATCCAGACGAGATCTACAGAGCCCTCGGTGTTTTTACCGGCGGTTTTTTCGGCAAGAACCCGGCTGACAACATCTGCGGTGTCCGTAACTTTGACGTGTTTAAGGGTGATTTTATTATCTTCCCAAACCCGTTTGCCAACCCAGGCAATGTACTCATTAATAAGTTCACTGCCACCCCAGGCATTCCAATAAACGGTTTGTCCCGCGGCTTTGGCTTCAATTTTTGACCAGTCCTGATTAGGCAGATCGCTATCCTGAGCAAGAACACTTTGTGCTGTTGATGAGCTGAAAATAAATCCTGCTAAAAGAACGGCGGAAGTGAAAGTCTTTTTGATCCCCATAGATAACCTCATTTATGAAATCGGCAGCAAGCTGATTGCTTCTTGTTTTGTTAAATTATCGCAAAGGTATAGATCAAAAGTTGCTTTGTCAGCCTCAAGTATCTCTGATCACGAGGGTTTTATGTCGGATGAACAACTTGAAATGATGATAATTTGTCATACACCTCGGCGAGAGGTAAGACTATAAGTTCAATATGTACAACATAATTACAGGTGTAGTTCAATATTAACATGACGCAGGTTTGACTCCCTTCACTCGCTCCACAGTTATTTTTTGCTTTCAGACTAACGAAGTTACCATTCGTTAGCATAACTATTTAATTCAGAAGAAAGTTCCTTGATGAGTTCCCGGGAAAATAATAATGAAACGTCGGAAGTAATCAGGATTGCAGCTGCTGTGATCGGTAATCGTCATGGAAAGATGCTTCTGGTTCGAAAGCGGGGGATGTCTTTTTTCATGCAAGCTGGCGGGAAAATTGAAGCGGGTGAAAAACCGTTGGTCGCGCTGGAGCGTAAACTCAGTGAAGAACTTGGCTTTACGTTTGACCGCGCTGAATGTCGTTTTCTGGGGAAATTTACAGCTCCGGCAGCAAATGAAGAACACGCAGCTGTTGAAGCAGACGTTTTTTATATCAAAAGCGATACTTCTGTCGGGCCGCAGGCAGAAATTGAACAGGCGATCTGGATTGATCCGCGAAATCTGGGGTCCATGAAAGTTGCTCCTTTAACTCGTCAGGTACTTGTTCTGAATTTTGATGAGAACAAATCAATCGGACAGCCAGTCGAACAACCTGTCAGAGTGAACTGATGTTTTGGAAAAAGATCACTCTTGGGGCTGTTGTTTTATGTTTTATGTCTGGTTTTGGGCAGGTTGCAGGTGCTGAAACTGTCTCGCTCAATCTCCTTGATCTCGGGGCTAAAGAAAATTTTGATCTGCAAGGGCATCGTGGCGCCCGTGGTTTGGCACCGGAAAATACCCTGGCTGGTTTTTCCAAGGCGCTGGAGTTTGGGGTGACAACGCTTGAACTTGATACTGGTGTTACCAAAGATGGGGTTGTTGTTATTCATCATGATGCCTATCTAAACCCTAATATAACCCGAGATTCAGGTGGTAAATGGGTTGAGGACAAATTCCTTGTTTTAATGACAATGAATTACGATCAAATCGCACAATTTAATGTGGGTAAATTAAGGCCGGGAACCAAATACGCCGAACGATTTTCTCGTCAACAATCTGAAGAATTTCAGGTTATTCCCAAGCTGGCTGATCTCTTTGAGTTGGTTAAAAAATCGGACAATGAAACCGTTCGCTTTAATATTGAAACCAAAATTAATCCCGAATTACCGAGAGCTACAGTAGGACCGGATGATTTTGCGAAGGCTCTTCTTACGGTTATTGAACAATACAACATGCAAGATCGCGTTTCTATTCAATCATTTGATTGGCGAACACTCCAGATTGTGCAGAAAGAGGCGTCTGATATTCCGACTGTTTATTTGACTGCTCAACAAAAATGGCTGGATAACATTGCCATGGGGCAAGACGGGACCAGTGGCTGGACAGCAGATTTTGACATTGATGACTATGAGGGCAGTGTTCCCAAGATGGTTAAGTCTGCCGGGGGAAGTGTCTGGTCACCTTTCTATCGGGAACTTACATCTGAGCTGTTGAATGAAGCTCATGAACAAGGCCTGAAAGTCATTCCCTGGACGGTCAATAATCGCGAAGATTTTGCACTGTTAGTGAAAATGGGGGTGGATGGTATTATTACCGATTATCCCAATCTACAATTCCCCTAAGTAAAAGAATAATACAATATTTTGTTATACGGGTATGAAATGGGGGGAATCTAGAGTACCTCTGAGGCATCTTTACCAATTCATACCTGCAGAATTGCGCCTTTCTTATATGTATAGAGCTTGTTAGAGTCCAAACGAGATTATCGATTCTTTTGTTTGTGTTACTCGATAAATAGATGATTATTTTGCAGGAGGCATGTTGATGCTCTCGGTACAGAACGCTCACCTGACACTGGGTCAGCACCTTGTTGGTTCTTATTCCAGTCTTTTAACAAAGGTGTTGATGGTACTTGTTGGATCCCTTGCTCTTTGGGCGTCAGCTAAAATTCAAATCCCCTTTTATCCCGTACCAATGACTATGCAGACCACTGTGGTCTTTATGATTGGTATGGCTTATGGATGGCGCCTTGGCGGCCTGACGATCATGCTTTACCTCTTTGAGGGAGCAATGGGGCTTCCTGTCTTTTCTGGAACGCCAGAAAAAGGATTGGGTCTTGTCTATATGATGGGAACAACAGGGGGCTATCTGCTCGGCTTCTTCTTTGCTGCTGTCTTACTTGGCTGGTTAGCTGAAAAGGGATGGGATCGTAATTATATTTCAACAGCTGTTGCAATGATTCTTGGCAATGCTGTGGTTTATACTTTCGGTATTTTATGGCTTGGTTCTATTGTTGGTTGGGATAAGCCAGTGTTGGAATGGGGGATGTTCCCTTTCTTGATTGGTGATGCCGTTAAGTTGGCCCTAGCTTCTCTTTTGCTGCCAACGACATGGAAATTGCTGGGGAATCGAAAGTAATCGATTTTACCGTTTTGGAATAGAGTTCAAGAGCGTTGTTTTCTTCGTGAGAATGACGCTCTTTTCAATTCAGTAGTTTAAATCACAACAGCCTGTTTTTATCGAAACGGATAATGATCTTGTTGATTGTCCTTGCTCTGTGAGTTTTCAGATTCTAGAAAATAGCTGATTTATCGAATTTGCTTACAATACGAAATTCTTGACGGGATCAAGGATTGTATGGGGAATAACATGGTTGGCCGCATTATTCAGATCGTACTTCTCTGTTTTGTTGTTGGTGTTGTTCTGGCTGCCTTCAACACAGATGCATTGGGGCTCTTGAATTGGATAGTTGATAATTTTCAAAAGGTTGTTGATTCAGCTGCCGAGCTTGTCGATTGGGGCGGACACTATATTCTTTTAGGCGCCGGTCTGGTCTTACCTATCGTCGCGATTAATTTCCTGATTAAATATTTCAGAGATCGTGGACCGAATAATCATATTGAATAACGAAAAGTAATTTTTATTATCAAAAAAATCAGTAAATAGTGCTGATGTTTACATTCCAGTAAGAGTCATTTTGGTAGCCTAGGAAAGAAGATTGAATAGAGTTTTTTCTAGTTTTTGACGTCTGCCATAAAAGATGGCAGAAATTATGATGGGATGGATGGCTTCTTCTGTGATCGCCATTAAACAAGATTTGAATACAGATATTCGGCAAATCCTTAATGCATTACCTGATTTAGCCCTTTTAGTACGGGATCAGAAAGTTGTTTTTTGCAACACTTTCGGGTGTCGTCTGCTTGGTTATGATGACGCTGATCACAAATCTGTTCTAGCAGTTATTGATATTGTTGATGCCGACTACCATGATGTTTTTGATGAAATTTGGCATGGATTGATTGAAAGCGGCAAGACTGATTTTCCATTGAAACTGGTCGGGTTGAACAATAGCCAGCATGAAATCATGTTTTACGCAGATTCCGTCATTGAAGCTGAACAGGATACTATTATCCTTTATGGCAAGGATTTTTCTCTTGCCAAAAAAAATGCCGCCGCTTTAGTTGAAAGTGAGATGTCTCAACGCATTTTAAAGGATGCTGCTCTTTCATTCCTATGTATTTGCGATGACAAAGGTATCAGTTACATGAACCCTGCCGGGTTGAAGTTACTTGAAGGTGAAAGTGATGAAGAAGTTCTTGGCAAGGTTTTTTCAGAATTTGTTCACCCGGATTATAAGTCTGTTTTTAATCAAGATTTCAGCGTTCTCTCCGAAGAAACACAGGCTTTCCCATTGAAACTCATCGGCCTGAAAGGAAGTGAACTCCGGGTAGAGATGTTTGTTTCAAGGTTTCGTCATGGTGGACGTGGCGGGTATTTAATCGAAGCCAAAGATATTAATGATTTGTTGTTGCGACAAGAAGAACTTCTTCGTATCCAAGGGGGGTTGAAGCGAAAGGTAGCAGAGCGTACGCAAGAACTGACCCAGGAGATCAAAGCTCGTATTGAAGCGCAGGAAACAGTTGAGCACATGACATATCATGATGCTTTAACCGGACTTGGTAATCGTATGCAATTTGTACATTGCGTTGATCAAGCCCCTGTTCTGCAAAATAATAACGAATCGTGCGGTTCGCAAAAACATTGCGCTGTTCTTGTGATGGACCTGGATCATTTTAAAGATCTTAATGACATCTTTGGGCACGAAACCGGTGATCAGCTTTTGCGCCAGATTGCAGGGTTGCTCAAAGAAGAGTTGGTACCGGGTGCTCATTTAGCTCGCTTGGGTGGAGACGAGTTTGCCCTTATGTTGCCAATTGAAGAAAAGGTTGATGCAGAATACTGTGCACAACGGCTCCTTATGCGGATGGGTAAGGCCTTCTTTCTGAGTGACAAAGAGGTTTATTCCGGATGTAGTGTTGGCATTGCCATTGCTCCTGAACATGGATCAACGGCGACAGAGCTTCTAGGGCATGCAGAGATGGCGCTCTATCAGGCAAAGCACAAAGGGCGGTCAACCTACACGTTCTTTGATAGTAGTTTAAAAAAGAATCTGGAAGAAAGTAGCCGGATAGAACACTTGCTTCGTGCTGCGTTGGACAAGGATGAATTTGAGCTTTACTACCAACCCCAAATTGAACTTCAGACCGGTCGCTTGATAGGAGCTGAGGCCCTGATCCGCTGGCATAGCAGTGAAGGTATGGTCAGCCCGGATCGCTTTATTCCCATTGCGGAAAAAACTGGTTTGATTGATCCTATAACGGATTGGGTAATGACAACGGCCTGTACACAGGCCAGAGAGTGGCAAAGCCTTTTGCCCGGTATTCGTGTTGCGATTAACTTGTCTGCCATTTCGTTCAGGCAGGCCGATTTTGTTCATAAGGTGGCTGAAGTTCTGGAGTTTACACAGGTTAGCCCTGGATGTTTGGAACTGGAAATTACCGAAACAGCAATTATGGCTGATTTTAGAGAAGCTGATCGTATCCTGAATAGTCTTGCTGAACTTGGAGTGCATTTGGCCATTGATGATTTCGGTACGGGGTATTCTTCGCTTTCTTATCTGAAGCGATTCCCGGTTGATAAGTTGAAAATTGACAAATCGTTTGTGCTGAAACTGGATCAAAATCAGGATGATGCTGCGATTACAGCCGCGATTATATCCATGGCACACGCGATGGGAACCAAAGTTCTTGCTGAGGGTGTGGAAGAAAAATCCCACATGCTGTTTCTCAAGGAACGTGGTTGTGAAGAAGCACAGGGATATTTCTTTGCCAAGCCAATGCCTGCCGAAGACTTCCTCAGATGGTGTACTGCAGAGGGAACAGATCGGTTTAAAAATATGGCAAGCTAAACCTGTATTCTTTAGATTAGATCTTGATTCTGTTCTATGAAGGCTTTGAAGGTATCTTCGAACATTTCCTGTTTCAAATCTCTAACGATGAAGACAATTTTTGATCGGTGATCATCATCCGGCCAGCTTTCTAACATTACTGGTGGGTGGAAAATATGCTGAACTCCATGGATGACGATGGGGTTCTGATCGCCTTCAATATTAAGTATGCCTTTTATACGAAGCAAATTACTGCCGTATAGCGTGATGAGCATATCCACCCAAGAATTAAGCTGATCCCAGTCGAGTGGTTTGTCATGTGTCAGGCAGAAAGCATGGACCTTGTCATCGTGTCTGTTGACATCATGACTATGATCATGATGGTGGTGGTCATGTGTGTGTTCGTGAGAGTGATGATGACTGTCCTCAAAGGCTTCTGCTTTGAGCCAGTTCTGTACATCCAGTGATTTCGTTTCCGGATTATAGAGGCCAGCGTTGAAAAGCTGTGCAGGATCAATTTGACCCTTTGATGTTTTAAAGACACTGGCTGTTGGATTCAGTTCTTTGAGGCGGGCGAGAATAGCGCCAAAATCACCGTCTTTGGAAAGATCTGTTTTGGTCAGGAGAAGACGATCCGCAACGGCAGCTTGTTTGATCGATTCCTGATGGTTGTTTAATGTTTCTGTCCCATTGATGGCATCAACGGTTACAATAACACCATCCAATCGGAAACGATCACTTAAAAAAGGGTCCGACATTAAAGTCTGGAGTATTGGTGCAGGATCTGCGAGGCCAGTTGTTTCAATCACAATGCGTTTGAAGGCTGGCACTTCCTGTATCAAGCGTTGTTTATAAAGCTTTCTGATTGTTTCGACCAAGTCTCCGCGTACCGTGCAGCAAAGACAACCGCTGTTCATCAGGACGATGTCTTCCGTAGAGTTTTCCACCAATAGATGATCTAATCCGATTTCACCGAATTCGTTCACAATAACGGCTGTCTCGTCCATATCAGGGTGTTGTAATAGTTCTTTCAACAGAGTGGTTTTACCGCTTCCGAGAAAACCTGTCAGAACAGAGATGGCAAGCGGTTCATCGGGGATGTCCATATCGTGAACCTGAAATTTATAATCTGACATATCCAGTAAACCTTAAAAGCCAATAAATTTTAAAAGAGTGCGGGGTTTTTATCCCGGCGCACAACATAGAGAGCATAGAGGCTGGCGGTAAGATACAAGAGGCCACCGGCCTGATGCATGGCTGCCAATGAGATGGGTACTTCCATGACAAGTGTACCGATACCTAGTCCTATTTGTAAGAATGAGGCTAGAACTAAAAGATTAAGGGCATAAGCCAATGCTGAAGATCGCTTTAGTATTATTGACCAAGCCCAAACAATCAAAGTAATTGAGAATGTTGATACTGCTAATACTCGGTGATTGAATTGAACTGCTTCTACATTTTCAAAAAAATTTAAATACCAAGGAGATAGAAAGTTATAAGCTTCAGGCATCAGGCCTTCGCCCATAAACGGAAAACTATCGTTGTAAATCATGCCTGCATTGAGGCCGGCAACAAGACCACCGGAAGCAATTGTTATGGTGACGAGTATAGGAATAAGACAAAGCGCTATGTGTAGCTTTGCGCTTGATAGGGCAGAGTTCCTGCTTGGAAGCGGAAGTAATAAGCCGATAGCTATCCAGAAGATGTAGGCGTAAATGGCAAAGGCCATTAACAGGTGTGCGGTTAATCGGTACTGGCTGACATCAGTCCTGTCTGCAAAGCCGCTGGCCACCATATACCATCCCAAACCACCCTGCAGTCCGCCAAGAATAAACATTAGAATCAAATGGGGAATAAGCGGTTTTCGGATTTTTCCTCTGATCAGGAACCATAGGAAAGGCAATAGGAAAACAACACCAATAGCACGGCCCCATAGACGATGGATGAATTCCCACCAGAAAATGCTTTTAAACTCTTCCAGACTCATGCCCAGGTTTTCTTGCTGGTATTCGGGAATTTGTTTGTAGATATCAAACATACGTTCCCATTCAGCTTGATTCATTGGCGGTAGAATGCCTTTGAAAGGTTCCCACACCATAATTGACAGACCTGATTCGGTTAAGCGGGTGATGGCCCCGATCACGGCCATCGCCAGAATCATTCCGCAGCAAAGCAAAAGCCAGAAGGCAATGGGGCGATCTTGTTGTCGTGTGTCAGATATCATGCTGTGTCTGCCGAAAAGGGTAGTTCTATATAGGTCTTATATAAGGATTTCGGTGGGTATCAATAGTAGAAATCACGGGGGTACAGATTGTCTGTTAAAGAACTTTCGTGACACGGCAACTCGGGAGATCCAGATAATGAGTTACTTGGCCATTCTTGTCTGTAAGTGACAGGGCCATCTTGTGCGAATGTCTGCCACGATTTACTTGAATTAGCTCTTGTCTCTCCAGCATGTCCAAGTTGATGTTTGCTGGATAGTTTTCAGGAATATCCAAAGATATAGATGAGATGGTGTGTGAACCAATGGGGGCGTTTTGTTGCAGGGGTTTTTGGTCGCGCCAATGATCAGGTTGTTTGCCACCGGGAGACTGGAAAATAAAGGGTTGGCGAGCATCAAGACTTGTTGTTGCCACAGGAATTGACATATCTGATGGCAAATAGGGAGGGCGATAATCCCATGTGTCACAAGGTATTTCCGGACGAAGGGCAATACCAAATGGTGAGGCTGCTGTTTCTTGCCACTGTGAACGTTCAAATAGCTTTGTGCCTTTGATCAGGGAACTTGTGATGTCTATGACGTCGTTCACCCATAGTAGTTCGATATAGGCATTGTTAAAGCAATAGCAGATGTTTGTCGTGCCTTGTCCGGGATGATTGCGTCGATAACTTTCCACTAAACCAGCTTTTTCGAGAAGAAAGCCCTCGGCAGGTGTGTCTCCCTCTTTGGGAGGTTCTACGAAGACAAAAAGATGATCAATCTCAAGCATGGACAAAAGCGTTTTTTGGGGAAGAAAAAAGAGAGGCGAAGGGCCTCCCTTTTTATCAATTCAGGTAATGAAAAACTTAGGCGTGCATATAGCGGGCGCGGGCGCCACGTTCAATTGCCGCGGCAGCAAGGCGTTCGATATCAAGTGTATGACGTAGAATTTCCAAAAGACGTAACTCTTCCTGACTGGCAATGCCATCTGCGGCAACCACTTCCAGCGCTAGTGCGTAAGCTGTCTCTCTGAGGTGTTCCGGCAGAGCTGCGACAACTTTATCAAGGACACGGTCAATGCCATCTTCGCCTTCGAGAAGATTCGCACACTCACGAGAATCCATCGGAAGATCTTCTGGATTGTAACCCTTGAAGACAGGCAGGAATTTTACGATTTCACCAATCGTTGATAGCTCTGAATCAGTCATGTCGCTGTCAGCTGCAGATGTAAGAACCATTACATAGACCAAGGCAGAACGATAATCGGTCATTGAGACACTTCCTTATGAACGTGTATAAACATTATATTTAATATCTGAAATACTGAACATCTTACTTGAGAAGAAGCGCGGTAAATTTCAATAGCTTTTCCATTACTATAACAGTCTTGATGAATAAGTCCCTAGAAACTCTTGAAAAGGGGCGTTATTTTTTCATTCAAAGTTGCTGATAGACATCATTTACAATTGTAAACAGTTTATTCCGTTCAATATCCCCGATAACAGCGTAGCCCAGATTACCGCTATACCAATAAAATGCGCGTGTTGATCCGGCTTGGTTGAAATGAAATGCAGCCTCCGCCGGGGTGTTGCTAAACGACTTGCTGAGATAGATGGTAATACGGCTGCCTTCTTTGCTTTCATACATAAACTGCGCAGCGGGCCCGGTTCCTGAAGGTAAGAGGCGACCACCCATCAGATCAAAGCCTTGTGCTGTGAGGTCCGGGATGGTGAGCGGTGTTTCAAGTCTGTAAGAAAGCCACTTGGCAAGATGATCTTCTTCGTTTTGTGCGACTTCAACAGGGTGGCGAACTTCGGGGGTGTATATCCAATGAGCTTCCATAGCTGGTTGGGCAAAGCTTTGATGCGTGGCCAGGTTGATGGTTTGTTCGGCTGTTAAGTTGTTGAGATAATCTCGTCCAAACCAGCCACCAGCAACGCCAAGGGCGAGTATCAGGAAGGATGCTGCAATTTGAGGCAAGAGCGAAGGCAGGGTGCTGTTTTGGGAAAGTGGCTGATGAGAATCGGTGCCGACCGAGAGAGTTTCCGGGGCTGGCTCATTGATTTTGGTGGCAAAAAGATCATTCAGGCCCTGGTTTTGTTTTTGCCACTCAGCAACCATTCGGGCGTCATCAGGATGCGTTTCGAGCCATTGTTCGACGCGTAGTTTTTCTTCTAAACTCAGTTCTCCGTCAACATAAGCGTGGAGAAGTTCTGAGCCCTCAAATCTGTTCTTGCTCATTTTATTCTCCTGATCGCGGGTTTTCTTACGGATTTATCATCTGTCCTGACAAGTGGTTCTTTCGTTGGGGACTGTGTTGTTGTCGATTTTCGCAAAGCTTCTCTTGCCCGGGAAAGGCGTGACATTACGGTGCCAAGAGGTACTTGTGTAATTGCTGCGACTTCCGAATAGCTTAGGCCTTCTAAGGCAACAAGTAAAAGAACCTGTTTCTGATCATCAGGCAGTTGGGTTATTGCTTGATCTAGATCTCGTAAATACAGATGATCCAGTTGTTGTGACGTTGTATCTGTGCCCAGGCCCATTGATGTTCTCTCATTCAATTCAGCTGGTAAATGGATAGGATTGGTTTTGCTTTGTCGATAATGATTTAGATGAATATTACTTAAAATCCTGTATAGCCAAGGCTTTAAGCTCCCTTGGCCTTTCCACTGATGCCGCTTTGTCAAACTTCTTTCTAGACAGTCCTGAACCAGATCATCAGCCTTGGACGAGTCTTTGACCAATGCATAAGCATATCGCCTGAGAACAGGGATAGACTTTGTCAGTTGATCAAGAAACTCGTCCATAATGGCTTTGGCCTTTGGTCTGTCGTAGTGGCATTAAGGTTTTACAATGTGCCAGACGCCCTTGAATTTATCTCCGGTCACATCGCCGGGCTTTTTGTCTTTGACCCAGCCATAAAGTGGCATCCCTTTATATGCCCATTGTTGCGCGCCATCATCACGTGTGATTTTTGTGTAATTTCCTTTTTCCGCGGTAGAGGAGGAAGCCAAAAGCGGGGGCCAAGCCTTTGCGCAACCACCATTACAGGCTGACTTTCCCTCTGAATCCTTATCAAAGGAATAAAGTGTCATTCCTGAAGTGTTGACGAGGATTTTACCTAGAGATGTTTCGCTGATGGTGACGACACCTTCCAGATCTTCTGCAGATACGGCAAGAGGAGAAGCCATTATAAGAGTAGTTGTCGCGAGGATTATTTTTAACGCTGTCTTCATTGTCTTTATTTCCTTATTTCAAAAATTTAAGAATATTGGTGTAGATAGAAGACACTTCAGCGCTGATTTTATTCCCTGAATGTGAAAATAAATTGTCCCAAATTAGAAAATGCCGGATTATTCTGGCATTTTCTAAGGTACGCAGAGGGAATTTTATTTACTGGATGTGGCAAGAAGGCCGCCAGCTGCAATGAGGAATGATCCGCTAGTCCGGTTCATCATTCGTTGACCTTTTTGAGTTCTGGTTAGGAAAGCAAGTTGTTTACCGGAAATGGCATAGAGGAACAGAGCAATAATCTCGAGAACAACAAAGGTTACCCCCATTGTTGCAAACTGTGGCAACATCGGAAGGACGGGGTCAATGAACTGAGGGAAGAACGCGGTGAAGACTAAAATCGCCTTGGGGTTGCTGATTGCAACCAGGAATTCCTGTCGAATAATGGCATAGGTAGAGATTTTAAATCTCTGAAGTTCATCAATGTTTCCAATATCTTCTGTTTTAGAACGCCACAAACGAATGCCAAGATAAACAAGATAGATGGCGCCGCCGATTTTCAGAACGTAAAAGGCTGTCGTTGACGCCGCGAGAATGGCCCCTAAGCCTGTGGTGGTGAGGACAATAAGGATGACAAAAGCAACCAGGCGACCTAGCCCGCCTTTCATTGCATCAAACAACCCGTAGCGCAGGCCATTTGTCATGGCGAGCATATTGTTAGGGCCAGGCAAAACATTGATTGCAAAGGCCGCGGGAATAAACAGTAGTAATAGATCTAGCGACATTATCAGGCTCCAAAATGGAAGTAATCAACAGATCAAGAGCCTAATCAGGATAGTGCGTGGCGTATAGTGAAAGAATTAAATGCTCGACATTGTAATGTTACAATGAGCTTGGGAGAGAATGCTGTAAGGATTTATCAGGCAAAATACTTGGATCTTATAAATACTTGGATCTTATTTTGTGGAAATGGATGATCAAAAATGACAAAAGACCGCTCGAAGGCGGTCTTTGTGGTCAATCATTCCTTTTGGAATAACTGGTCGGGGAGAGAGGATTCGAACCTCCGACCCTCTGGTCCCAAACCAGATGCGCTACCAGGCTGCGCTACTCCCCGATCCGGAGTGAGGTTTATTCTTCCTATTTTGCTTTTGCAAGCAAAAAAAACAGAAATTTCCACGTTGGGATGAAATGAAGGACCTGGTCTCAGTTTTTGCAGGCCAAGATGGTATGTTTTCTGGTTATCTAGAGGATGTATTGAAGAACGTTCGAATTTGGGAAATGGTGTCTGCTAATCCTGTTTTTTGTATCGACACACCTTCAGGGAAAGCATTTTGGAGTCTTGTTGGCATCATGGGATCCAGAAGGACGAATATACCACGGTCGTTTTCGCGCCTGATCAAGCGCCCATATGCCTGCTTAAGCTTAAGTCTTGTCTGGCTGTCATTATAGCGATTACCACCAAAATGCTCTTTACGAGCACGGTGTTGAATTGTTGGCCGTGGCCAAGGAACACGGTCAAAGACAATCAGGCGCAGCGAATCGCCAGGTACATCTACGCCATCACGAACTGCATCGGTTCCTAATAGGGACGAGTTTCTTTCTGCCCTGAAAATATCAATGAGTGTTGAGGTGTCCAGATTGTCGACATGTTGGCTGTAGAGAGTCAAACCAGCTCTGTCGAGTTCTGGCCCCATTTTTTGATGAACAGATCTGAGACGGGATATGGCAGTGAACAGGCCCAAAGCTCCACCTTGGGAGGCGAGGAAAAGTTCTCGATAGGCGGCTGCAACCTGATCCATGTCGTCTTTGCGAACATCGTTGACGATAAAGACGCGGGTTTGGTTTACGTAATCATAAGGCGATTTGAAGCGAGCTCGTGTGGGTATGCCGGGAACGAAAGACGCACCACTTCGGCGTTCAGCGCCGATCCAGTCCCCTTCTTCATTACCACTCCCTTCTGTAAGGGTTGCTGATGTTATGACCGTGCCATGAGCCTGAGACAACAAAGTATTCGCCAGCGGTTTTGTGGGGTCAATCCAGTGTCTGTGCAAGCCAACATCCAGATCTTTACCGCCAGCGCGTTCAACGGAAAGCCAATCCGTGAAATCCTCTGGGATCTCTTCTTCCAGCGCACTGAGCATCGCAATCCATGCCTGAACCTGATTACTGCCACGTTGTTCAAGGCTTTTACAAGCGGCCTCAATCCGTCGGCGGGTGTCGCTGTCTAACTCGTCTGCTTCATTATCAAGACGTTGTTCCAGGCGTCGGCACAGATTCTTAATTGGTTCCAGAAGCTCTTCGAGTGCAGAGCGTAATTCAACCGCTGATTCTATGAGGCCGGGAATGGCCGGTTTGGTTTCAGTTTCGAGACTATAGGGAGAGTTTTCATGGTCAGTGCGCGCATAAACTTGCTCTCTTAGATGACAAAGAAACGTTTCCATCGGGCCAGAGGGAAGGTTATCTTCCATGCGATTGACCCACCCGTCCCCTGTAAGATGCCTTGCTGCCTGTACCGTTTCGTTTACAAGATCGCGAGTCCTGTCATCCGAAGCAATCAAATCTTCCAGTCGCTTTTTCAGTCCACGAGCCCGACTGGCAGAGCGGGATGAACCCGTTTCTACACCAGTAATCCATCTGCGTAATTCTTGGCTTTCCTGAGCTGTGAGGTGAGCCGAAAAGGCACTATCGGCAGCGTCAAAGAGATGATGACCCTCGTCGAAAACGTAATGACTGGGAAGAGATCCTTCATCACGTCCCCCGCCCAGGGCAGCTTGAATCATGACCAGTGCATGGTTAGCAACAACGATATTTGCCCGTTTGGCTTTGCGAATATTACGTTCGATATAGCAGCGGCTGTAGTGTGGACAACCGGAATAGATACATTCGCCGCGCCTGTCAGTCAGGCCGAGAGACTTGTTTTTTCCAACCAAATCTGCGAGCCAACCGGGGAAATCTCCCCCGACCATGTCTCCATTTCTACTGCGTGAAGCCCATCTGGCCATCAGGCCAATGGCAATGGCATCGTGTGGTTTGGTCATGAGAGCCTGAGTGGCTTCTTCGAGATTCAGAAGGCAAAGGTAATTTTCGCGACCTTTGCGTATAACTACGCGTTTTGATTTCTCGCGTCGTTCCGGAAAAAGCCTGTTTAACTCGCTGTCGATCTGAGTTTGCAAGTTTCGTGTAAAGGTAGATATCCAGATCGGTGTACCATTTTTTTCGGACCAGACACTTGCAGGTGCAATGTAACCCAAGGTTTTGCCGATGCCAGTTCCTGCTTCTGCCAAGACAATATTGGGTTCTCCTGAAACATCTCTGGGGGCAAAGGCACTGGAAACGGCGGCAGAATAATCAACCTGTTGCGGGCGAATTTCTGCATCATCGCCAAGTAGTTCAGAGAGGCGGCGCCTTGCTTCTTCTGGCTTAACAGATTGGTGTCTCGGTGGATCTTCGGGGGCGTGATCGCTCCATTCTTCAAGGCGTTCCCATACACGTAAACCACGACCGGGTTTTAAGGCTGGCGAATGCAGATTTTCTTCCTGCATAGCAGATAGAATCGCTGGCCCCCAAAGCCATCCTGCCATCATCATTGTTCTGGCAATGTCCGCAGCGTAAGGATCATATTGCCTGCCCTTGGATGCCTGTTCACGTAAAAGAAGTTCGGATGTTTGATGAAGAAGTATTGCTGCCGCTTCGATTGATGAGGGTTCCGGTGCGCCTATAAAGGCTGCGAGCCCCCGAGGAGTTGGTGTGCAGGCCGCTGCGGGGCGTACAAAAGCGATTAGCTCAAGAACATCATAGGATTGAAAAGGATCTATTCCCAGTCTTTGTGCTGTGGATTTGGCGTGGCAAACCATTGGCGGTTCAAGAGTGACACGACGAGCAGCCTCTGTGTTAGGTAGTCTTTCGACTTCGCCATCTGGGCTGATCCAGACAGAAAATCGCAATCCGGACAACAGCAAAGGAGCTTTCGGCATCATGATTGCCTCGGCTTGGCTAGTCGTGGTCTGTTTTGCTGCTGGGGGTTCCGATGTCATATCTTGGGTGTCATTTTTTGGTGTTTTATCTCGCTTTAGTATTTCGTAAGATTTATGCTCTAGCTAAATTTGTTCGAGCCACCTTAACGGCTGAAGACGGCTTTCTTAATCTTCTTATAAAAGGGGGTGTCGATAATGGCTATTGAAAAAGAACAAGCGGCGAACATTTGTTGGAATTCATGAAGTATCATCCTTTGCTACAGCTTTTATAATCGTTCAACTTAGCTCTTATTCACCGAGATCCCGTTGATTGTTTTATTATTCGTGTAGGCTATCTACACTTCTCTCTTCACGCAGTGAATAAAAATTAAGTTAAACGACTATAGTTGACGCGGGGCTTTCCTGCGCCTAATTTCCCCGTCACTGACATGTCACTAAATGGCGTCAGAGCGACTTTCATTAAATTAACATATACACCCTTGAGGGATTAAAACGATGTCTAACCACCGGGAACTTGCTATGCAGGCGAAAGCATGGCCGTTTGAAGAAGCGCGCAAAGTATTGGCTCGTATCGGTGGGAAGATACCAGAGAAGGGTTATGTACTTTTCCAGACAGGCTATGGCCCCTCGGGATTGCCTCATATTGGAACTTTTGGCGAGGTAGCCCGCACAACGATGGTGCGGAATGCTTTTGAACAGTTGAGCGATATCCCGACCAAACTTTTCTGTTTTTCTGATGATTTGGATGGCTTCCGTAAAGTACCAGATAATCTGCCTAACAAAGACATGCTGGCAGCGAACATCGGGCAGCCTCTTTCAAAAGTGCCAGATCCTTTTGGCGAGTATGAAAGCCTGGGGCATCATAATAATGCCCGTCTTAGACAATTCCTGGACAGTTTCGGCTTCCAGTATGATTTTCTATCTGCCACAGAAGTTTATCAGTCAGGCCAATTTGATAAGGCACTATTGGAAATTCTGATTAACTACGACAAGATCATGGATGTGATGCTACCGACTTTGGGCAAAGAGCGTCAGGCGACTTACAGTCCCTTTATGCCCATTTGTCCCAAGACTGGAAAAGTCCTTCAGGTACCAGTTGAGGAAACCAATGTGGATGCAGGAACAATTTCTTTCCGCGACGAAGGTGGCGATCTGATTGAAGTTCCGATTATCGGTGGAAATTGCAAGCTTCAATGGAAGCCTGACTGGGCAATGCGTCAATATGCACTGGATGTAGATTATGAAATGTCAGGCAAAGACCTGATTGATTCAGTCAAGTTGGGTAAAAAGATTCAAAAAGTTTTGGGATGCAAGGGACCTGAGACTTTTACCTACGAGCTTTTCCTGGACGAGCAGGGGCAAAAAATTTCCAAATCCAAAGGTAACGGCCTTTCAATGGAAGAGTGGCTGACATATGCGCCACAGGAAAGCCTGGCCTTGTTCATGTATAACAAACCAAGGACGGCAAAGAAGCTCTATTTCGATATTATCCCGCGTACTGTTGATGACTATCTGACTTTCAAGGGGAAAGTCGATGAGCAGGACGAAAGCAAGCTTTTTGAGAACCCGGCCTGGCATATTCACACAGGGAATGTGCCGTCTGAACAGACATCGCTTTCATTTGGGATCTTACTGAACCTAGCAAGTGTTTGTAACGCGAATGATGCGGATCGCCTTTGGGGATTTATTAAACAGTATGCACCCGAAGCTTCGCCGGAAAGTACACCCTTCCTGGATAAACTGGTTGGTTTTGCTGTCCGTTATTATCAGGATTTTGTGAAGCCAAAGCTTCAATATCGCGCACCAGAAGGTAAAGAAGTCAAAGCTTTGAACGATCTTCTGTTGGTTTTGAAAGGGCTTCCTGTTGGTACACGTGCAGAGGATATTCAAACGGAAGTTTACACTATTGGTAAAGAGCACGAGTTTGATAACCTGCGTGATTGGTTCAAATGCCTATATGAAGTCTTGCTTGGCCAATCTCAGGGCCCACGAATGGGTACTTTCTTTGCGCTTTATGGCCTTGATGAGAGTATAAAGCTGATTGAACGAGCTTTAGCCGGAGAAGATTTGTCAGCAGAAGTGTAGAATATACAGCATAAACAGTGATCACGTTTTTTTGTTCAAGAGCGTTTGTCTTTAGTAACTTTTTACAAGTAAAATTAGAGGGTTATCCAGCCTTGACTTTAAAGTTGGCGGTCAGTTCTTCTGTGCATCTGTTGCAAACCCAATCAAACCCTTTGGGAGGTTTTGGATGGCTTTTATTGTTCAATTTTTTAGAGCCGCCAAAGTCATGGAAATTTTTGCAGGTCTTCTGGAAGCAAGCTTCCAGTGAGTTTGCGTAACTGTATTTAAAGGCATTAATCTGGTTTTTGCCAGTCAGCTTTCCCATTAGACCACTTTGTCCAATGCGTTTTTTCAGACAGTGAAGCAGTGTTTCCTGGACGGTTTTTTCTGCATAGCCTACATACAGGACTTCAAAGCTTCTATCGGCACCGAGGTGTCCAAGTGCAAAGGAACCGGGCATTGGTTGGGTTATCTCTTTGAGAATAACCTTCTCTTCCAGCTTGTGGGGACCATCCATGTCCAGTTTAGCCATACTGCGTGCCTCTAAATTGTGTTAACTATACGCTTTAAGCGACAAATAAAGGCATCGCTTGTTACATTAATATGACGCTAAAGCCTTTAAAAAAGGTAAAAATCATGACTTACACTTGGTTAAATCCGAGGGTAGCCTGTTTGGGAAAGTCCTTTACTGGCTGGCCCAGATAATGCGTGCAATCCAGATAATATCCTGTGTCATGATCGTTATATCCTGGTGTGATGTTGCAAAACCTTTCAATTCAGCTCTGAGCGGGCTGTTCCTGACGAGTTCTTTGAGCAGGATTTCATGGTTCATTGTCATTAAGGCAATTCTGTCACCCCGTCTCAGATCAGCATTTGGTGAAATGATTAATAAATCGCCATCATTGTACACTGGATGATAGCTATTGCCTGTAATTTCCAAACCAAATGCGTTTGTGTCATCTACACGGGCAAAGAGGGCTTCGTCCCATGTTTCTCCGACGGGATGGCCATTATGATCAAATTGTCCCATTGAAGATGCCTGAATTAAATCCTGAACAGGGATTTTCTTGGCTAAGAGGCCAGCGCTTTCTTCCCCGACCAGATTAACAAACTCAGCCAAAGTTGAATTTGTTGCGTCAAGAATTTTGGCGATAGATTCTGTGCTGGGCCACCGCTGTTTGTCTTTGGGGGTGACCCGTTTACTTTTATTGAAAGTTGTTGGATCCAAGCCTGCTTTCCGTGCTAGGCCCGATGGTGATAACGAGTTCTGTACGGCTAAACTGTCAATTGCACGCCATATGTCTGCATGTTTAAGCATTGTACGGTCACCTGTTTAATTGTTGTTATATAACGTGGCACCAGTACTCTATGGGAATTATACCTCGATTTTACAGAAAATAGGATCAAAAACTTATATTTGACACTTTTGGTCTTTCTGATACCCGGAAGTGTGTAATTGCAAGTGTAGAATCTGAGGCAACGTTTAAATGGAGCGTGACTGAAAACTTTTGATGCGTTAGATAATTGTCATGGTTCAAAAAAAAGAAAGTATGTATTCTGGCAAGAATGCCTCGTCTAAATTTTCCATGAGGAAAATAAGGAGAGAGGCTTCCGGTGTCAGAAAAGATAGCGATCTTCAATCTGCTTTCACGTATGTTGCTTTGTATAAACCTTATAATGTTTTGAGTCAGTTTACGGGCGAGGTAGGGCAACGGACTCTTCGTGAAATTGATTTGCCACGTGGGGTGTATGCTGCAGGACGTTTGGATAAAGACAGTGAAGGTTTATTGCTCTTAAGTAACGATGGTCCCTTTATTGATCGTCTTATTCATCCCAGAAATGGTCACCAGCGTAGTTATCTTGTACAGGTGGAAAATATTCCGAATGAAGAAGCATTGTCGCAGCTAAAAAGCGGAGTGGTTATCAAGGGATATAAAACAAAGCCTTGTCAGGTTGAACTGCTGAAGTTTAAGCCGAAGTTACCACCCAGAACGCCACCTATCCGGGAACGAAAGAACATACCAACAGCCTGGATACGAATTTCTTTAACCGAAGGTAAAAACCGTCAGGTAAAGAGAATGACGGCTGCGGTCGGTTTCCCGACATTGCGGTTGGTTCGTGAATCGATTGGCAAACTAAAGCTTGGAAACATGCAACCCGGTGAATGGAAGATTGTCTCTGCTAAGGACATTTTATAATAATGTGTGTCGAGTTTTTTGTGAACGTTAGATTGTTTTTCTTATAGGAATATTTGTATGTTGGGAAAAAGAAATGGCGGGAAGTTACCTTCCCGCCATTAGGCTGTCTTTCACAGGCTAAAGACAGTCCTTTAGCGACCTGGATGATTGAGAACGTGAGGGGGTTACTGTTCTGCCTCAACCATAGAAACGAAGAGTTGCCGAATATTTTCTTCGCCCAGGTCGTTTTGTTGCGATCCTACATTGTAAATCGCTGTGTTTGGAGAAGCCGAAATCATTGAACGATCAGACTGTCCCATGGCTGATACGGCGTCTAGAGCAGTTGCCAATGCTCTGCTGCCGATAGTGCTCGCTGTCATGTTTTGGTATGCCATGGGTTTTCTCCTTTATACTAGGATGTCTAGCTCGCAATAGACTTCCTGACAGGGAGTATTGCAGAGAGCGTGCCAGTTTGTTTTATTTTTGTAATTTTAAATATTTTTTGTTGCTAAAATATTGATTTTAAATGGAATAAAAATCAAAAGAGGTTGTTTGGTTTCGAGGTGCTACTGAAGATATTTTGCAAAAAATGAGGGTTTCTGCGGAATGTAAAGGTATCAGGTGGTGTTTCTGTTTGTTTTCACGACTTAAGATTGACTAAAATCCTTTATAAACTGCGGGTTTTAGCTTGAGTCGAATGAAATTATAAGTTGTTATAATGGTACGAGTGTTGCATTTTGCAGTAAATGAGATGCATTGTTTTTTGCAAAATGCAATGCTTTTTGCGATTGTATGATTCGAAAAAGAAGATAATGTCATGACTGAAAGATATATATATCACGTCTGCAAATTTGAAGAATGGTCCGCGGCGCAAGACGCGGGAACCTATTCAGGCTCTTCACAAGATAAAGCGGATGGTTTTATTCATTTTTCTGGACGCGGCCAGGTTCACGGCTCAGTTGCGAAACATCGTGCAGGTCAGGATGAACTTGTTTTGCTGGAGGTTGATACGGCCTTACTCGGCGAGGCGTTGAAATGGGAACCTTCCAGAGGAGGAGCGCTTTTCCCTCATTTATATAGTGATTTGCCGTTAACTGCCGTTACAAGAACAGCTGCATTAACTCTTACAGATGATGGGACACATGCTTTTCCCGACTGGTTGCGGAAATAATTTGCATTAATGTTGGATATATTGTCGAGGCTGATGTTTCAGGACTGTGATTGTATCAAAGGGTGGCGGCGAAGAGATAGCTATGGTACTTCCCTCTGCGTTGCAGGTTAAATATGATCGCAGGAGTATTTTGTGAACAGCTTTGATATCATTGGTCCTTGTGTCCGCCTCTTGTCGCCTGAGAGAGCGCATAACTTTACTTTGTGGTGTCTTAAGTATGGGCTTGCCCCATCGCAAAAAGCTATTGCTGATCCAATTCTTAAAACCAGCCTATGGGGTCTTGAGTTTTCTAATCCTTTGGGGCTGGCTGCAGGCTTTGATAAAAACGTTGACGCAGTCGAACCGATGCTTGATCAGGGGCTGGGATTTACCGAAGTTGGTTCTATTACTCCTCTGGCCCAACCGGGTAATCCGAAACCGCGCGTATTTCGCTTGTCTGAAGATCAAGCCGTTATTAATCGTATGGGATTCAATAACGGGGGAATGGAGGCTGCTGAAGAAAAGCTAGCGCAGCTTCGCCAGAAGAAACTTTCCGGATTGCTCGGGGTTAACCTCGGGAAAAACAAAGCGACTGAAGTTGCTCTTGATGACTATCAAAAGGGTGCCCGTAAATTAGCACCTTATGCTGATTATATGGTGATTAATGTCTCTTCACCTAATACACCGGGATTGAGAGCTCTTCAGGGGCGAGAGGAACTTGAAGTTTTGATTGCCGGAGTGCAAGAGGTGTTGGCTGAGACACTTGGTGATAAGGCTCCGCCACTTGTCTTGAAAATTGCACCTGATCTAACTGTAGAAGATAAACAGGACATTGCATCGGTTGCACTGGATCTTTCTCTGGATGGTCTGACGATTACAAATACAACAATTGAGCGTCCTGAAAGCCTCAGAAGTGAACATCGTACCGAGATTGGTGGCTTGAGTGGCGCGCCGCTTTTTGAAGCCTCTACAGAAGTTTTGGGGGATATGTACCGATTAACAAAGGGCAAAATTCCTTTAATCGGTGTTGGTGGTGTCGCCAGTGGTAGACAAGCCTATGCAAAAATAAGGGCAGGAGCTTCATTGGTACAACTGTACTCTGCCTTGGTTTATGCCGGACCGCCTCTTATCCCCCAGATCCTTAACGAGTTGATTGTCTTGTTGCAGCAAGATGGTTTTGGTTCTGTGCCCGAAGCCGTCGGCGCAGACCACAGATAAATTTTTCTTGTCTCACAGGATTTCCAATACAGATTCAGGCGGTCTGCCAATTCTGACACCCCTAGAGCTGACGACAATCGGGCGTTCAATAAGGATCGGATGCTTTATCATGGCTTTTACAAGATCTTCGTTGTTTAAAGTGGTATCCGAAAGATTAAGTTCTTTATAAATTTTTTCACCTTTTCTCATGAGGTCACGTGGGTTCATCTCAAGCTGTTTTAAAATATCTGTCAGCTGGTTTTCAGTGACCGCGCCTTTAAGATATTCAACAACTGCCACTTCGTGTCCTTGTTCTTCAATAATTTTCAGAGTTTCACGAGATTTGCTGCAACGGGAATTGTGAAGGATTTTAACCATCATGTCAGGTAGACCATCTATATAGTTGGAAAAGATATTTGAAATCTGTCAGATTATGAGTGCTTTGTTAAGTGTCTCTCAAGAACCTTGTGTCATTGATTATCTTATTCGTTATATCTAATCGAAATAAAATTTATGCCTCTACTACACCACTTGTTCTTTATCACAATATATTGTGGCCTCGCGCTTATCGCTGTTCTTTTTGGGCCTAATTATATTCCTGACCTGCAAACAGGTGGGGCCATGTTGCTGGGTTTGTGGATTTTTCTGGCTGGCGTCGTGCTTCATGAAATTATTACGCGTCGGGGGAATGATGAGGACACAACGGCAAAGCTTGAAACGCTTCACCACAACCAAGCTGTTTTAAGAGATCGCATTTCCTGGACCCGCAGAGAGATAAAAGGAATGGCCGAAGCTTTTGAGGCCGCAGGTCAATCCAGTAAACTAAGTGAAGAGCAAAATATTATTAATGATGCCCTGTCCGAGGTTAATCTTCTCAAAACCCTCATGCCGAGATTAACGGATCCTTTTCTCGGGTTGTTTGATGATGAAGAAAGTTCTCAGTTTCAAGAGCCCGAAAAAAAGGAAAACACTCGACAAAAGCAACAGGTTGTAAAAAGCGACTTTCTGGATGACTTCAGAAATGAGCGATCTATGAGTGCGAGACAAAAAACAGAAACAGCAAAAGAAGAAGTTTCTGTTTTAAGTGATCTGAGTGAAACGGAAGTATTATCAATTGTAAGGCGCTCCTTACGTGATGATCGAATTGATATGTTTTTGCAGCCGGTTGTTGCGTTGCCTCAGCGCAAAAGAAAATTCTATGAGTGTTTTTCCCGTCTGAGAACTTCGAATGGTCAGGTCATTGAGCCGGGGCAGTATGTTTCTATTGCTACGCGCGCGGGGTTGATTACAGCGATTGATAATATGCTTCTATTTCGCTGTGTGCAGATCATTCGAAAAATTCTTCGTTCTGGAGAAGATGTTTCTTTCTTTGTTAATTTATCATCTCACACCTTAAAGGATCAGGATTTTTTCGATGATTTTGTCGATTTTGTGCGCGGAAATATTGAAATTGCCCCGCATTTGATCATCGAAGTCGCACAAGATGAGTTTTTGAACTTAAAAGCTAGTGAGTTATTAAGTTTAGAGCGGCTGATGGGGCATGGCTGTCGGCTTTCACTTGATCGAGTGGGAACACTGGATATGGATTTAAAAGCTCTGGCCGCGGGGCGGGTTCGTTTCCTCAAGTTCGAGGGTTGGCTCTTTTCTGAGGACAGAGGCAAAACCCAAAAATTCCTGAATGATTTAAGAAGTTTGCCGATAGAACTGGTTGTCGAAAAAATCGAAACCGAAGATGCCCTTGTGCAGGTTCTTGATCAGGATGTTGCCTATGGCCAGGGGTATCTTTTTGGAGAACCCAGACCCGCCAAGCCGTAAGCTAAGTTTTCTCCAAAACATTTAGGTACAAACTAAAGTCATCTTGCTGAAGTGGCGACTAAAGCTTTGCAAGCCATGACGCTTGTGGCACAAGGATCTTCACTAATCTTTAGATCAGATATCTTGTAGGAAGTTTTTATGTCAACCACACCTCGTACGATCCCGCTGTTATCAGGGGTTTCCGAAATCATTGATAATTATGATGGGTTTGTTATCGATTTGTGGGGGGTGATGCATGATGGTCTCGAAGCTTTTCCCGAGGCTGTGAATGCACTGCAGAAAATAAGAGAAGCTGGAAAAAGGATCGTTATTTTGTCCAATGCGCCCAGACGTGCTGAATCTGTGACCGTTCGAAATGAAGAGCTGGGGGTTGCCCGGAATCTTGCCGATGCTGTTCTTTCATCAGGTGAAGTTACCTGGCGAAATCTAAAAGAACGGATACTGCCTTTTTACCAGAGGCTGGGACAAAATGCTTTCCTGATTGGCCCCGAGAGAGATCTTGGCATGAAAGAAGGTCTGGATTTTACTTTTGTTGATGACATCAATCATGCCGATTTCATTATGCTGACCGGGATTTGGGATCCAGAGGATAAAGTCGAGCGGTACGACTATCTGCTAGAGCCTGCGCTTGAACGTAACTTGCCGATGGTTTGCGCCAATCCTGATCTGGAAGTAATCCGGGGGGGCAAGCGCGAACTTTGTGCCGGTGCTGTGGCTCATCATTACGAAGATATGGGCGGAGAAGTACAGTACCACGGTAAGCCCTATCAGGATATCTACAAGGAATGCATGAAGCTCGTTGGCATTGAGGACGGGTCACGTGTTCTTGCTGTGGGGGATTCTTTGCGCACTGATATTGCAGGGGCCAATGCTGCAAGTATTCACGGCTTGTTCATTGCAGGTGGTATTCATGCTGAAGATCTCAATGGCTTGAACTCGCCAACTGATATGTTGAAGCTTGTCGGTTTATGCAATCGTTATGGTCAATACCCGGTTGCTGCAATGCCTATTTTTAAATGGTAAGATGACGAATTAATTCTTGTTCAGGGTCTGGGTGGTTTTTTGCCCGATTTTGACCCTAAATGATTTCTGGGGCGTTGGTTTCCGGGACCGGCTCTTCTTTTTTTAAAGCTTTTATCTGGAGTGCCTTTAAACTTGCGCGGGATGAAAGGGTATTCACTGGTTAAGAAGTAGGCATAGATGCCTTCAGGATATTCTGGTGTCACACAAAAACGTCCATTGCATTCGTCCAGATCCCCAAGGCCGGGTTGGTACTCGTAATCCTGAACAAAACTGCCATCATGCTGACCTCCGGGCCCTCCATTACGAGTACCCGTTTTTAGTTTATAGCTGGATGCTAACGGGATAATGATACTCTGTGGTTGTGTCGGATCTTTATGGCCGTACAGAACGTATATGGGAAAACCATCAGCGGCATAGCCGATAAGGGATGAATGCTGATTGTCTGACCAATTTCGTATCAAGCCAGTTGGTAAGCCGTGATAGTGATAGGCGCCATTTGGTTGAACATGTGCATTGTTTTTATCCAGTCCCAGATCGATTTTCCCGGACATTGCTTCGTAACGCCATCCAGAATGCCGATCTCGGCGCCAAAATTCATTTGCAGCTGGATCGAACGGAACACCGTTTATTGCGACACCAAAACTGCTGAATTCCACATCTGTTATGCGCAAAGCTTTCTTGGGCAGCAAGGGGACCCGGAATTTATGGCTTTGTGCTTGGATGGCATTGGGATTTCTACGATTTGGAAAATTCCCTGTGCGATGATCAGGGATGCCATTTGCTGAAATGTAGCGGTATTGACCTCTTGTACTAATTTTGACCTGATTATGAACAGCCCAAACGTTTTGTGTGCTTATACCTATAAACCCCGCTGCGGGTAGAACACCCATCATGGTCATGAAACGATGGCGCTCCAGTCTATGTGAATCAAATCCCTCGGGATTGGAGTTATTTAGGGAATTGGGATCATTTTGCATTTTCTTCATTCCTTGGGGGCACGCCCCGCAGCTGTCATTAAGTAGAAGTATAACGTTACAACGCGTGATTTCTGTCGCAGATTTTTTGTAAAAAACTTCACATCTGCAATTTTGCTGGATTGGCTTTGCTTTATTGGGCTTTTCACAGGGCATAGACTTGTGGTGAAAAAGCTGGTTATATTGCGCTGCAATAAAATTCTGTTTTAGGATTATCTGTCAGCAGGATAGATGTTCTAAGGCAAGAACAATGATAAGAATAAAAGCCGGGGCGAGATCCTGAAAGCTAGGAGGGACGTTGAATGTCTGATTTTCCCAAAAAAACAATCGCGGACTGGGAAGGGCTTGTTGAAAAAGAACTTCGTGGCAAGAAAAGCGATAGCCTGAATTGGGAAACTCCCGAAGGTATTGTGGTCAAGCCTATCTATACGGAAGAAGATCTCGAAGATCTGGGTACTATGGGGACTTTGCCAGGGTTCGCACCGTTCTTGCGTGGCCCGCGGGGCAGCATGTATGCCGCACGCCCCTGGACTGTGCGGCAGTACGCAGGTTTTTCCACGGCTGAAGAGTCCAATGCTTTTTACCGCCGGAATCTTGCTGCGGGGCAAAAGGGGCTTTCTGTTGCTTTCGATTTGGCGACGCACAGAGGCTATGACTCTGATCATCCGCGTGTGGTTGGTGATGTTGGTAAAGCAGGTGTCGCGATTGATTCTGTTGAGGATATGAAAATCCTTTTTGACGGCATTCCGCTGGATCAAATGTCTGTTTCCATGACAATGAACGGGGCTGTGTTGCCAGTGCTGGCGGGGTATATTGTTGCCGCCGAAGAACAGGGTGTTAAGCCGGATCAGTTGTCTGGAACAATCCAGAATGATGTGCTCAAAGAGTTCATGGTGCGGAACACCTATATTTTCCCGCCGACGCCTTCGATGCGTATTGTGTCCGATATTATCGGCTACACAGCCAAGAATATGCCGCGCTTCAATTCAATCTCTATTTCCGGCTACCATATGCAGGAAGCAGGTTCTACTTGTGTGCAAGAGCTTGCCTTTACCATTGCCGATGGTTTGGAATATGTACGCACTGCGATTTCAAAGGGGCTGGATGTAGATGCGTTTGCGCCACGACTTAGTTTTTTCTTTGCGATTGGCATGAACTTTTTTATGGAGGCATCAAAGCTTCGTGCCGCACGTTTTCTGTGGTCACATTATATGGAAAAGATGTTTGATCCCAAAGATACAAAATCTTTAATGCTTCGGACTCATTGCCAGACATCGGGTGTCTCTTTGACCGAGCAGGATCCTTATAACAATGTCATTCGGACTACCGTTGAAGCTATGGCTGCTGCTTTGGGAGGAACGCAGTCTCTTCATACCAATGCATTGGATGAAGCAGTAGCATTACCAACAGATTTTTCCGCTCGAATAGCCCGGAACACGCAGCTGATTTTGCAGGAAGAAACGGGCATAACAAAGGTCGTTGATCCTCTTGCTGGCAGCTATTATGTGGAAAGTCTGACCGCAAGCCTTATTGAAGAAGCTCGTAAAATTATTGACGAAGTCGAAGAAATGGGTGGCATGACCAAGGCTGTTGAATCCGGCATGCCAAAACTTAGGATTGAAGAGTCTGCAGCGAAGAAGCAGGCACGTATTGACCGTGGCGAAGAGACTGTAGTCGGTGTGAATAAATATCGCCTTGAAAAAGAAGATAATATCGAGATTCTTGATATTGATAATACGGCCGTTCGAGAGCAACAGATTGAGCGTCTGAGTGAAATTCGCAAGACACGTGATAACAAGGCCTGTGAAGAAGCACTTGCTGCCTTAACCAAAGCCGCAGAAGATGGGTCAGGCAACTTGCTTGATTTAGCTGTTCAGGCAACACGATTAAGAGCCACTGTTGGCGAAATTTCAGATGCTTTGGAAAAGGTGTATGGTCGCCACCGTGCTGTAAACAGGAGTATTTCCGGCGTGTATGGATCTGCATACGATGGCGATGATGATTTCGCTCGAATTCAGGGGGAAGTCGAAGCTTTTGCTGCGCAGGAAGGTCGTCGTCCCAGAATGCTTGTCGTGAAATTGGGACAAGATGGTCACGACCGTGGCGCAAAAGTGATTGCGACGGCCTTTGCGGATATTGGTTTTGATGTCGATGTCGGTCCTCTTTTCCAAACTCCGGAAGAGGGAGCGCAGCAGGCTATCGAAAATGATGTTCATGTTATTGGCATCTCGACACAGGCTGCTGGTCACAAGACGCTGGTTCCACAGTTGATTGATGAACTCAAGCGCCAGAAAGCAGATGATATTCTTGTTATTTGTGGTGGTGTAATCCCTGCACAAGATTATGATGCCCTGAAACAAGCTGGCGTTTCTGCTGTGTATGGGCCGGGTAGTAATATTCCTTTGGCTGCACAGGAAATAATCGGTTTATTGAACAAAAGAAGCTGATTGATAAAAATGTCTCAAAAAAAATGCTTAAGAAGGCTCTGATCTTAATGGTCTTTCTTGGACTATAGGACTTTCCTGCCTTATTATCTCTCTCAGGCGATCGTAAATCGTGATTAAACAGGGAGTGAGGGGATGTCAGGGCATACCTGGATCACAAGAACTTTGGCGCTGTTCGGGGTGGCAGCATCAGGGGCGTGGCTGTGGATTTGTTACCAGTATTTTAAAAATCAGGTTGGTTTGGATGTGATAGAAAGCATGGTGCCTCAGGAACAGGGGCAAGTGCTTGCTGGAATTACACTGCCGCTTGTTCTTTTATGGTCCATATTGCTTTTTATTCTCAGAGGTGCGGCGCTTTCAAGTGAAACACGTAAGCTTCTTGTGAAACTGGATAAGCTCACCTATCCCGATGACGAAGAAAATACTCGGGTCAAAGATATCACGCGTCAGCTACAGGAACAGGCCGAAAGCCTGAATAGCGCTTCGGGGGAAGTAGAAAAGCGCCTGACAGGTTTGATTAACGCATTTAAAGAACAAACAAAGCAACTTACTGGTGCTGCTATTCGGGCATCTTCGCAAACAGAGCAGATTCAGGAAACGCTGACGACACAGCAAAGTTCGCTCGAAGACGTCCATAATTCAATTCATTCCAGCCTTGAAAATGCACGTGAAGCGGTTAAGGAGCAGGTTACGGCCCTTGAAAGTTCCGGAGTGCGCAGTGAGGTTATGGCCGAGACGATTAGCAAGACATTGCGTGATTCTGTCGATGTTCTGGACGAAGCGGTTGAGCGCACGATCGGGCGGACTGAAGATGCCAGTGAAATGTTAAAGCAACAGGCTGAGGATATGGCCGCAGCTGGTACGACCGCAGAAGTTTGCAGTGAAACCATGCGCGAGAGCCTCAAACAAGACCTTGAAACCTTGAAGCTTGTTCAGGACACAATTGATGCCGAGGGTGAAAAATTCAAAGGCTTGATCAAAGACCGTATCGGAGACGTTGAGCAGCTACTTGAAGGGGCAGGCGCTAAAGTTTCGGAACTTGGCGAAAGATTGTCTGGCGAGAATCAGGCCATGGAACAGCTTGCTGCTGAAATTGGTTACAAAGCGGTCTCCCTTTCTGATGCAATGCGTAAAGATGCAGAAGAAGTCCGAGAGCTTTTTGCGGACGTGGCTTTACGTGCGGGAGAAATGAACGAACGTTTCAGAGTGCAGGCGGGAGAACTTGATAAAAGCGGCAAGGAAGTTGCTGATAACCTGACGCTCGTAACCAAGGATTTAGGCGAAGCCGTTTCTCTGGCCGGTCGAGAAGAAGCGTCTCGATTGACGGAGGCAACAGCCCAAGCGCAGGATACTTTGGTGGCAGCAGCGGAAAAAATCCGCCCGGGAATTGTGAGTCTGGAAGAATCATCCGAACGGCTCAGCGATCTCGCCGATGTTGTTATGGGTGGCTTGAGCGAGCATACCCGTGAAATCGGACAGGTTAGTAAAAGTGCGCAGGAGAATGTTGAAGAGGCATCCAAGGCACTTAAGGATCAGACAAGGCTTATGGAGCTTGCCGCTGATAAGGCCGTGCGTCATACCACGGAAGTCGCCAAAGTGTTTCAACTTCAGACACTGGCGCTTGCCGATGGATCAAGTGCAGCTAATCAGGCCGTGCAGGATCTTCGTCACGGAGTTCATGACGAACTGGATGCCTTCAAAACGCTTTCGGATGATTTCAGTACCCTTTTGGAAGATGTTCGTACTTCGCTGGACGCCCGTACCGAAGCATTGAGCAAGGCATCCGATGAATCGCGCCAAACAGCAGATACCTTGAAAGATCATGTTGATCAGCAAAGAGAGAAGCTTGCCGCCTTGGCGGAAGAATCCCTGAAACAGGTTGAGGATATTGGTGTCCGTGCTGAAAAGGCTGCCTCCAGTTTGAAAGGTTCAGCGGATGGTGCTCTTAAAAGCGCGGAAAAACTGAGTGAGACGTTCTCGAAAGATAGTAACAAAGTCACGGAACTACATGGTAAGGTTTCGTCGCTTGCAGATGCTTTTGGGCAACAGGCCCGGGATCTGGCGCATGCCTCAGAAGAAGCGACACGTCAGGCCCTGAAATTAAGGGAAGATCGCTCGGCGAATAAACGCGATGCCTTCTTGCGTGGCGCGACAATTCTTATTGATGATCTCAATTCTTCGGCCATTGATTTGAATAAAATTTTGGACGAGGACTTGCCTGAAGAATATTGGAAACGATATCACAAGGGGGACCGTTCGATTTTTGCACGGTCCATTTTAAAGAAAAAAGATCTTTACGATACACGTGAAGTTAAACGTTATTTTGAGACAAATCAGACCTTCAGAAATCAGGTGAATCGCTATCTGGATCAATTTGATAACCTGATGTCTCAGGCCCGTGAATGCGATAGCGAGGACGTTCTATCTGCAACATTTATGACTGCAGATGTTGGAAAGCTCTATGTCTTGCTGGCACGTTCTATTGGCCGTATGGAGTGATGATATATGCGCCGGATGCGTGAAGATGTTCCTAAGTCAGAGGGCGATAACAGCCAGTTGGATACTCTAAAAACACTGCTGCCCTATTTCTGGCCGGAAGGTCGCTTTGATCTTAAGGCTCGGATTATCTTTTGTTTTGCGCTTTTGATTTTTGCAAAGCTCACAAATGTGTCCGTGCCTTATATTCTAAGAGGTGCGGTTGATGCGTTGAGTATAGATGACCCAACGCTGCTTGTTGTCCCGCTTGGCCTTTTGATAGCCTATGGTACTGCCAGAGTTGGTGCTATTGCTTTTGATAATATTCGTGAAGGCCTGTTTGCAAAGGTTGTGCAGAATGCCATCCGAAGTGTGGCTCTAGTTACCTTTCGGCATTTGCATTCACTTTCCTTACGCTTCCATATCGAACGCAGAACTGGGGGCGTAACCCGAGCGATTGATCGGGGAACCAAGGGGATTGAGTTTATGCTCACCTTCTTGATGTTCAATGTCATTCCGACGCTTATTGAAATAACGGTTGTCTGTATCCTGCTTTGGTTCTTGTTTGACTGGCGTTTTGCGGTCGTTCCACTTGTGACAATCCTTGCTTATATTTTCCTGACTCTCCGTATTACTGAATGGCGGATAACGCTACGCCGAGATATGAATGCGGCTGATAACGATGCCAATACCAAAGCTGTGGATAGTTTATTAAACTTTGAAACAGTTAAGTATTTTGGCAATGAAGAGCATGAAACCAAACGTTATGATCGCGGTCTTGCTGCTTATGAACACGCGGCTATTCGCAGCCGAACAAGCCTTTCCAGCCTAAACATTGTCCAGTCCGGCGTTATTTCGCTCGGGGCCAGTCTGATGATGATCATGTCTGCCTATGGTGTTGTAGATGGTGCAATGACCGTGGGTGATTTTGTCATGGTCAATGCTTATCTGTTGCAGCTTGCAATGCCGTTGAATTTTCTGGGGTTTGTCTATCGGGAAATTCGTCAGGCACTTATAGACATGCATACCATGTTCGAGTTGCTCCACAAAGATCTTGAGATCAAAGATGAGCCGGATGCAAATGAGTTGACCGTTAGCGGTGCTGAAATTCAGTTTAAAGATTGCCAATTTGGATACGATGAGCGCCGGCCTATCCTGAAAGGTGTTAGCTTTACAGTTCCTGCAGGTAAAAAGCTGGCCATTGTGGGCTCTAGTGGTGCTGGTAAGTCCACAATCAGTCGTCTGCTTTTCCGTTTTTATAATTTGGATGCTGGTGAAGTTCTAATTGACGGGCAGAATATTGCTAAGGTGAAACAGGGATCTCTTCGTCAGGCGATTGGTATCGTGCCTCAAGACACCGTGTTATTTAACGACACAATTCTCTACAACATCGCTTATGGACGACCGGATGCTTCGCGTGAAGAGGTCGAATCTGCTGCAAAGCTTGCCAAGATTCATGACTTTGTTCTGTCATTACCGGATGGATATGATTCCGTCGTGGGAGAACGTGGGTTGAAACTCTCTGGCGGAGAAAAACAGCGTGTTGCCATTGCCAGAACAGTTCTTAAAAATCCATCAATCATGTTGTTTGACGAGGCAACGTCTGCATTGGATAGTCGAACAGAGCAGGAAATTCAGGCCAGCCTCAATGATGTATCCAAAGACAGAACGACGTTGGTTATTGCCCACCGTCTTTCTACTGTTGTTGATGCGGATGAGATCATCGTCCTTGAACAAGGCAGGATTGAAGAACGTGGTACGCATCGTGAGTTGCTTGAAAAAGAAGGGCACTATGCTGAAATGTGGCGTCGTCAGTTAGAAGTTGCACAGAAGGTTGCTGAAGTTGAGAAGGCAGCTGGGCAAGATGATCCGGTTGGTGAGATAGTGTAGTAGGTTAAGCGACATTATGACGAAAGATAATGACAAGATCGGGACGCTGATTAAGGGTATTGCTGATGGGCAACGGCGTGCATTGGCACAGGCAATTACCCTTATTGAGTCAACTCGGGTAGATCACCGGGAAGATGCAGACCTTTTGCTGGAACAAATCTTACCGATGAGCGGGAAGTCTATCCGGATTGGTATTTCCGGTGTTCCAGGGGTCGGTAAATCAACCTTCATTGAATCTTTCGGGATGCATTTAATCGGTAAAGGCTTTCGTGTCGCCGTTTTGGCCATCGATCCGTCGTCGCAGCGAACGGGTGGTTCTATCCTTGGGGACAAGACCCGTATGGAGATTCTGTCCCGGCAAGAGGCAGCCTTTATACGCCCCTCTCCGGCTGGGGCAACGCTTGGCGGGGTTGCGCGACGAACTCGCGAAGCTATGTTGTTGTGCGAAGCATCGGGCTTTGATGTCATCTTGGTTGAGACCGTAGGTGTTGGTCAGTCAGAAACAGCTGTTGCTGAGATGGTTGATATGTTCCTGCTTCTATTACTGCCGAGCGGTGGTGATGAGTTACAGGGCATTAAAAAGGGGATTATGGAGCTGGCGGATATGGTTGTCGTCAACAAAGCGGATGGTGATCTTGCGCCGGCAGCAAATCGGGCCGCAGCAGAATACCATGCGGCTTTGGGCTTGATGCGCCCTTCCAGTTCGAACTGGAAGCCCAGGGTTAAGAAATGCTCTGCACTGCATAATGAAGGTATTGATGAAATCTGGTCAGCGATAGAAGAATTCAGAACTAAGCTTTGGGAAAGTAATGAGATACCTGATAAGAGGGTGAAGCAGGCTGTTTCCTGGATGTGGAGTGAGATTAAAGAATCTCTTCTGCTTGCTTTTAAGGACAAGCCAGAGATTGATAAGGCTCTTGAAAAGGTGGAATCCGATGTAGTTTCTGGTAGAATTGCGCCTGCTACGGCGGCGAGAAAGCTGCTGAATATCTTTCTCAAGGCCTGATGTATGATAATAAAACGCTGTAAACTTGGCGTTTTTACAGATTCGTTACGAATCTTTGAATGAATCGTGCTTTTATCTTGACCCTCGGACGACTGTGTCTTAAAACTCGCGCCGAGCCGACGTATTGGCATTAGATTTTTATTTTCATCGAGTTTACGGGATTAAAACCATGGCACGCCGTTGTGACTTTACCGGCAAAGAGGTACAGACTGGCAACAATGTGAGCCACGCTAAGAATAGAACACGGCGTCGCTTCCTGCCAAATCTTCAAAAGACTTCGATGTTGAGCGATGCTCTAGGTCAGACTGTTCAGTTCCGTCTGAGCACTGCAGCTATCCGCACCATCGAAAAGCGCGGTGGTCTTGACGCATTCTTGCTGTCAACACCATCTGAAAAACTGGGCAAAAAAGCTCGGGAAATGAAAAAGCGCGTTCAGAAAGCTTTGGTTTCCAAAGCAGCTGAATAAGCAGTCTTATTCTTAGAACAGCCCGCTGTGCTTTTGCCAGCGGGCTTTCTTTGTTTTTGTAATTCGAACATCAATAATAGTGTATCCTGTGCGAAGCTAAGATTGTCATCTGACAAGAGATAGATCAGGATCTCGCCCTTTGCACCGATCCGACTACTGATGCCTTCCATATTATCAATGGATTGTGCACCTTCAAATGTCGCAAGTACATCTCCTCGCATTACATAATCTGGCATGGATAAAGCAGTTTGAATTTCTGATGCGGGAAAGAACCTCAAGCTGGTTTTGAAACCTTCCAAAAAAGAAAACTCTCGCTCAAGAAGTAACAAATCACCTTCGGGAGTGCTGCTTAACCCGGTTGGAAGGAAGTTATTATTGGGTTCAAGATAAAGTTTGTCCCAACTCTGCTGGTGCCATAGATAGGCTTCTATGACGCTCCCTTGTTTTGATGTTGCTGTTGTTGTTCGTTCCGGGATGGCCAAAAGACAATCACCAGTGAGCCAGGTCAGAGCCTCGATACCGCGGTTGTTTGAGGCGATATCTGTGAATTCACGTGGTAAACGGATAGAACCTGTTGTTGTTGCTAGAGGTGCTGAATATTCAAGAATGCGATGATCGCGTTCAAAACTAACATAAATTGCCCCATTATCTGCCAGAGCAATTGATTCACTATCCCGATCCTTTTTGCGAATCAAGTTTTGACCTTGTGTTCCCCTCATCGTTGAGAGCAAACCGTTTGTGAGAGATAAAAGGTTACCGTTCAAGTCGTAATTCAAACGTCCGGTAAACCAGAGTCCTTTGTCTCCAATAGCTAAAAGAGAACGCCCATCCGCTGAAACTTCCAGCCCTGACAAACCGCCGAAGCGTTTATGAGGTGAACTGATCTTAATACCGCCGCGCCAATGAAGAGAAGGAGCTTTTTTAAACTCTGTTGTTCGGGCGATTGGCTGTTGGTTCGGAACAGGAACGGCTTTGATCGTGAGGGGAATTTTAGCGACTTCGATGACCTCCAAACTTCTGTCCAGATAGGCTGTATAGCCCATCAAGCAGATGGCTATGCTAGCTATAATACATAGGACTCTGGTGATCATTCCTGCCTGCCTCTGTCCCACTTGTTCTAAGTATCATAAACGATTATTGGCATTCTTTATGAATTTAGGGTGAAGAGGCTGTGACTTTTGTAAGGCAAAGTATTTTGGTTTGCTAAGAAAGAAGCCCCGAAGGGCATAAGAATATGAACTAAAAGATATTTCTCGGCTCAGATTGAAGAAAGAAAAACAGGGGTCGAAGATGTACTATCTATAGATCTTGATATATTGCAGCTAAAAATATCAGACAAAAGCTCAGGTTCCATCACTTCAGGAGTTGGACCGTTGGATATTAATGTGCCGTTTGAAATGATTGCAATTGAATCACAGTATTGAGCGGCTTGATTGAGGTCGTGGAGAATAGCAAGACCTGCCGTACCTCGCTCTTTACACTGTTTCTTGGCTGCGGCTAGAACAGCGTGCTGATGTGCAATGTCCAAACCTGCAGTTGGCTCATCCAGTAACAGAAATTTTGTTTCTGTATCGCCTGTCAGGCCGATGCTCTGGGTTAAGGTTCTGGCGAGTTGCACGCGCTGTTTTTCACCCCCCGACAAGACGGGGTAAGGACGATCCGCGAGATGCTTTATGCCCGCAAGGATCATGGCTTTTTCTACCGCGAGCCTGTTGATAAAAGGTGAACATAGCTTCTCGTAAGGCCATCGCCCCATGGCAACCACATCATGTGCAGAGAAAGGGAAAACCAACTGTGATGCTTGTGGCATGACGGCACGTCGTTTGGCGAGGTTTATACTTTGCCATTTCTGAAGAGGGATATCATCAAGGGTAATTGTTCCGTGTGTCGGGGAAAGATCACCGGATAGTGCCTTTAACAAAGTTGATTTTCCGGCACCATTAGGCCCCAAGACACCCAAGAGTTTCCCCGGAGTGAGTTCCAGCGATATACCTTTTAGTAGCTTCGTTGAATTGATCTCTATATCAATTGCGATTGCTCTGAGAGTCACATGCGCCTCTTTTTGAATTCACGGAACAGAAGAGCGAAGAAGAAAGGGCCGCCAATAAAGCTTGTGACCAGTCCGATAGGAAGCTCGGCTGGTAACACAATAATGCGGGCGATCGTATCGGCAATAACAATGAGGTTTGCCCCAATCAAGGCAGCAGCCGGTAAAACAAAGCGGTTATCCACCCCGCCAATCAAGCGAGAGAGGTGGGGGGCAATCAAGCCTATGAAGCCAATCATGCCTGCCGCAGCCACTGCAGCACCCGTCGCACAAGCAGCCGCAATAGCGGCCTGTTGTTTGATTCGTTCTGTTGGAATGCCTAAGTGGTGGGCCTCGGCTTCGCCCAGAAGGAAAAGGTTGAGAGGGCTTGAAAGTTTCAGCAAAAAGAGTGAAGCAATAATCATAATTGAAACAGAGGGCCACGCTGCTTGCCCCGCGCCAGCAAGACTCCCCATGGACCAAAAGGTCAGAGATCTTAGTTCTGCATCATCGGCCAGATAGGTGAGTAACCCGATAAGTGATCCAACAATTGCATTCACGGCAATGCCCATCAACACCATCATGGCTACATCTGTCAGGCCGTCACGTCTGGACAGGTGATAAATTAATGCTGTGGTAAGCAAGCTTCCGGTAAAGGCGGCAACAGGGAGTGCAAAATTACGGGTCAACTCTAAAAATGCAGCAAAGAATGTGTCGCCCAGTACGATGATGGAAACAACAGCCAATGCAGCACCGGAGGAAACACCAATTAAACCTGGGTCAGCCAAGGGGTTACGGAACAGGCTTTGCAACACGGCACCGGAAAGTCCCAAAGAGGCACCGATGACAAGTCCCAGAACAATCCGGGGGAGGCGAATCGATTCTATGACGAGCACTTGGTGTAATTCAAGTTTGCTTTCGCCCAAACCGATATAAGCTGCAAAATGTTCAATGTTTGACAGGGGCGAAATTGCTACCCCCCCAATACCAAGTGATATGATTGAAGATATGATAAGAATAAAAAACAACCCTCCTAAAGTATAATAAGGCTTTTTATTGTTTTTTAGTTTGCGACGTTTTGGGGTTGCTGCCAGGGCCTGGGCCATTGTTCGTTCAGAGTTTCTGTTTGTTGATCTGGGAAGACAGGGTTTCCACAGCATCTATGGTTCTTGGCCCCAAGCCAAAAAGAAGCGTACCATCAAGTGTGACGATGCGACCATTCTGTATCGCGGACAATTTTCCCAAAAGCGGGTCTTTCACAAGGGCTTCAACGCCACCACTTATCTCGAGAGATTTTTTTGACATCAGGATATAATCAGGGTTGTTGCCAAGGATATACTCGCTGGCCAAAGGTTTGAAACTTTGTAAATCAGCCGCGATGTTTTTTGCACCAGCGTAGGTGATGATTGTATCAATGGCAGTATCCCCGCCTGCAGTCATGGGACCGCCATGGCCTGTGTTCAGGAGGAAAAGAACAGAAGGTTTTTCAGGCAGATCTTTAACTGCGGTATATTGCTTTTTAAGTTGTGCTGATATCGTTGTGCTGAGTGATTTTCCCAATGCCTGTTGATTGGTTTGGGCCGCAATCAACTCAATCCCTGTGGCAACGGATGCCATGTTGACCAGTTTGGGTATTTCGACCACCTTGATGCCTGCGGCCTGAATAGTTTCCAAAACATGCGTAGGGCCAGAGCCTTCCAAAGCAATAATCAGGTCAGGCTTCAGGCTTAAAAGACCTTCCGCAGAGAGTTGCCGGATATAGCCCACTTTGGGTAGGTCAAGGACTTCTGCCGGGTATTCACTGGTTGTATCTGTAGCAACAATTTTGTCTCCTGCTTCAAGAGCATAGACAAGTTCTGTAACAGGGCCTCCGAGCGTTATGATCCGGTTTGCATCTGCGCTTGCCTGGCTGCCAATTATTGTAGTCAAAAGACAAACCAAAAACACTATGATTGTTTTATAACGCTTTGGTATATAACCAGGGCTAAAAAACATGGGGGTATCTCTATACATTTTACTATTTTCCCACCAACTATTCTGCAGCAGCTGAAACTGTTGCATGACGCTCCAGATTCTCGAGCATGTTTTGCCAGTGAATGTTTTCCGGTTGGCCCATTTCACGTTCTCCGCATAACAGAGCAAAACTTTCCTGTTTGTCGTTGAAAACTTCGAGGGTTGTGATAACGCCGTCTTTGGTCGGCTTTCTAACCAGCCAGATTTCTGCAATGTGATCTTGTCTGAGATGCAGATTGAAACCGGAATCAAGAATGTTGATCCAAGGTCCCATTTCTTTAACTTTTTCAATATGGCCTGTGTGTATTTGAATGCATCCTTTGTTGCCTACAAAAACCATAATGGAAATGTTGTCCGTTACGGATTGCTCCAACACACTTTTTAAGGCAGTTGGTGTTAGTTTCTCGGCGAACTCTTTGCCAATCAGTCTGAAGCTTTGGTGGCGGTCGCAGTTGTGTTTTCTCAAAAGTCCGTGAAACTGATGCACATCCTTTAGAGCCGCCCACCCGTTTTTTAGAGATTCAAGATCAATGGTGTTATCTGTAGCCGGGGCGTTGGCAGGATCGTAACTTTCCAGTTGAAGTTCAGAAGATTGTTCCACTGCTTTATAGCGATCAACAAGTGTTTGATAAGCATCTTCATGAGAGTTTGCAGTCAGAAAAATCTTGTGAATAGCAGTACCTTCGTGATCAAAGAACTGAAGGCTTTTTCTCTTTCCGCTGCTGGTTTCGGTTGTGACTGCAAAGCCGAATGCCCATTTGGTTAGGAATAGTCTCAGGTCGATCTCACGATTAAGGACGATGCCCATGGGGCCTTTTGCACTGATTTTATCAAAGAGTCCTACCTTCTCATGAACAGCATGCTCATTACGGGTAATAATTTTTACATCGCCAAGTGAACCAAGCTCCTGAATGAGTTGCCCCCATTCGGCTTCAAGGCGAATGACATTGTCACCTACGCCAGCCGCAACAAGTTGCCCCTCTGTAATATTCATCGCGCGGGCAATGTCGCGGGCATATCCCTTTGCTGTTCCTGCGCTTAGATCTGTCCATGCTTCTAGTGGTGTTTTGTATTCAATTGAGGGGGCGGTATGCATGACGATGCTCCTGAATTTGCAATCTTGTTATCTGATCGAAAAATTAATGGGAAACTCTACCCACGAGGCGGTTGTGATACCGCCTTGACGTGCTGGGGTGAAACGCCATTGACGCATGGCTTTTTCTGCTGCTTTGTCGAGCAAGCGATGCCCTGATGAACGCCAGACACGGATTTCCTGTACAATGCCGCTTCGATCTATTTTGGCTCTGAGAACTACGTTGCCTTGCAGTTTCTTGCGTTTCGCCCGTTGTGGATATTCTGGTGGACGCGGTGGGCGCGAAAAAGATGGCTGAGTGAGCAGTGGCAAATCGTTGTATGTCAGTGAAGCGATTTGATTGTTGGACGATCCCTTTTGGTTTAAGCCTTTTGTGCTCTGACCTGCTTGCTTCAGGAAACCGGATTGATTTGATGCTTTGTTTTGTGGGCTTTGAACAGTCGTTATATTCGCCTGTTGTGCCGTTTCCTGCTGTTTTTCGGGCTTTATGTTTTCCGAAGTCGTTGGTGAAAGCACTTTGGTTGCTTCGGGGGAAACGTTTTGTTTCTTTGGGTTTTCAGGCTTGGCGTTTTTTTCTAAGTCGTAATGCTGTTTCTCTTTAACCTTTGTAGATGTTTCCAGTGCCGCAACTTTCAAAGGCGCTTTGGGCTTGGGTTTTGGTTTTGGGGGAATAACAGCTTTTTCTTGAACGACTTGTGGAACTGTCGGAACTTTGTTCTCAGTAACTTTTTCTTTTGTTGGTGTTTCTGCTTTTGGTAGAAGTTCAGTTAGAGCGCGGCTTTCTGCCGGGATTGTGTCTGTCTTTTGAACTGTCTTGATAACAGATTGTTGTTTGTCAGGATAAGTTACTAGTGCCAGTTCTGGTTTTGTATCTGGTACACTTGGTTTTTTTGAAGGCGTATTTTTTTCTACTGGGGCTGGTGACGTGTCTTTTAAGTTAGCCGTGGCCAAAGAAACCGAACGTTGATTCCCTGATTCAAGAGAAGCACTTTCTGATGATATTGTCGAAGCAGGGGGCAGGATTTTTCCAGACCAGAGCAGTATGCCCAGATGAAGGGCAAATGCAACTGTGCAACTGATGATCCATCTAATCACTGTGACCCCCTGCATGACACCCCCTAGAATTTCAGACTGGCTGTAACTTTGAAGTTACGTCCGGGCTCATCCAGAACGGCGGCTCCGCGTCGATAGTTTTTATCGAGAATGTTATCGATACCGGCATTGATTTTTAGGCCAGGAACATAGTCGCGGGCATCCCAAGTGCTAAAGACATCAAAGGTGGCGTAACCGTCGATTTCATCATTTCCATTAGGGACGCGTTCCTGATCACGAACAGCAAGAACACGACCACCGAGATCAAGACCGATATCCTGGAAATGATATCCTAACATCAAAGCTGCTTTGTCACCGGCAATGCCTGATAGGGGTTCTGAAGTGTCCGAATTTTTACCACGAATTCTCGAACCACTAAGTGATCCATAAACGGTAGGTGTGTCGTAATGAATTTCGGCTTCAAAACCTTGTATTCTTGCTTTTGTTACGTTGCTGCTTGTTGTGGTTCCGCCAGCAACATCGACATTTAGTTCGATGAAATCATCAACGTTATTCCTAAAGTAAGAAACTTTGGCCCGTAGTGCATCGTCATTGAGGAAAAGGTTGTCGTGCTTGATATTTGCCCCAACTTCCCATGTTTTTGCTGTTTCCGGTTTTAAATTCGGGTTCGCAACAAAGAAGTTGTTTGGTACTGGTCCTCCGCCTGGGAAGTGTAATCCTGAAGCGTAAGTTTCTCCTAATGACGGGGCTCTGAAAGCTTCCGCATAACTTACGTATGGCTGTAGGAACGGCAGTACTTGATAGCTGACGGCAAAGCGAGGGGATGTCGATGTCTCTTCTGAATCCTGTTCTCCGTCTGCTTCGAGAGAATAGGAGTCATATCTAAGACCGGCGGTTAGTTCGAGGTCTTCAAAAAGAGTCAAAGTATTGTCTAGATAAACACCGTAAATATTACGCTCGGCATCGGGATATCCGCCAATATCGGCGCCGTTACTTTCACCTTCTTGGGTATCTTGGAAGATCTCACCGCCAATGGTTACAGCCAACTGAGCGTTATCATGTAAGCTCAGATGAGATGTGTTGAAGCCTTCCAGGCCCAATGTTTCCAAGGTTCGTTCTTGGTGGCGTCCGTCTGAAATTCTGACTTCATCAATATCTGTTACGTTATAGTAAGCTTTAAAAGCACTATCAAACCACTGATTATCGGGGTTGTCGTAGTTATAATCTAAAACAAAGCTGTCTTCTTTACTTTCGCGTTCAACGATTGAAGAGGTACTCAATCCATCTGGTGTGGCAGGTAGATTATGATCGTCACGATATAGTCTGTATGAAAGACCTAATCGATGGAAATCGGCAATGTCAATGCCACCTTTGATAAGGCCTGAAACCAAATCATCATCAGTATAGGCTCTCTTCTTTCCGTCACCAGCATCGTAATCATCTGTTTTGCGTCGTGTTACACTTGCCATGAGATCAATGTTTTCTATGGGACGGGCGTAACCTGTTAAATTACCATGAACGCCATTATCGACTGTGCTGAAGCCAGTCGAAATTTGAGCGCCATATTTCTCATCAGCTTCCAGAAAGTCGTCAGCACTTTTTGTTTCAAAAGCAACCACGCCACCCAAGGCCCCTGTGCCGTGAATTGTTGAGGCAGGCCCACGAAGAACTTCAACTTGCTTTAACAAAGCTGGATCAATAAACAAACCGCCCTTGTGCCCAGAATTGAAGTTTTGCCGGGCGCCATCAATTCGTGTGACAACCCGTTGTCCACCCAAGCCGCGTATGGATGGTTTTATAACTGTATTTCTTGTCCCACCTTCTAACTCAACACTCGGTAAATCTTTTAGGAGATCGTGCACTGTTTCAGCTTGACGACGATCAATCTCTTCTTCGGTTACGATTGAGATTGAGGCAGGGCTATCAATCGCAAGCTTTTCGTCACGCGAAGCGGTTACAGAGATAGTATCAAAGGTAAAGACAGGCTGTTGGTCCGAGGCGACTGTTTCTGTATCTTCACTGTCTACAGAAGTGTTGTCCTGTGCCTTTAGAGGCGTGGATAGGAGAGCCAGAGCCGCGCTTGCAAGCAAGAGCCCTTTGTAAGAAATATATTGCACGGATCATGCACCTTATCAAAAAAACCAAACCGGAGAATGTTGATGTAACATTGCTGGCTGGCTGGCTTTTTGTCAGATTGACAAGGTGGCGAGCTGGCTGGCGATCTCTCTTTGCACCCGAGAGACGAGGTTATTTCGTAAGTATCAGCTTGTTATTAGAGGTTATGCGAAGACGGTAATCACTACCTTGGTATTCAATGACGATTTCTCTGTTATTTTGCATCAAAGTTTCTGCAGAAACTCGTGGCATTTGGCCAGAGCGATTGCCCATATTATCCACGGGGGCATCTATGGGACTTTGTGTGTTCTTTAAGTTGTCAGGCACCATTATAAAAGCCGATATTGAAAATCATTCGCAACTAATAGTTCTGTGATTGATAAGTGTCAAGTATATTTGCGAATCATTATTAGAAATAACCCCACAAGCTTGATGTAAGCTGTGGGATCAAAAAGTTAGTCAGAACTTCAGGTAAGGTTAACGCTTGATACTTTCCAAAGAACTATCGGTGCTTCTTGGGCTTTCCGCAAACAGCTCTGCGAGTTTCTCCATCATTATACCGCCAAGTTGTTCAGCGTCACTGATTGTGACGGCGCGTTTATAATAGCGGGTAACATCATGCCCAATCCCAATTGCAAGAAGCTCGACAGGTGAGCGTTTTTCGATGAGATCAATGGCTTCGCGTAAATGATCTTCCAGATAACTACCGCTATTTACAGACAAGGTCGAATCATCAACAGGGGCACCATCAGAAATAACCATGAGAATACGTCTGTGTTCTGTTCTGGCGAGCAAACGGTTGTGCGCCCACAACAAAGCTTCCCCATCAATGTTTTCTTTGAGAATACCTTCGCGCAGCATCAAACCGAGGTTTTTTCTGGATCGGCGCATCGGGGCATCAGCTTTTTTATAGATGATGTGTCGAAGATCGTTCAGGCGGCCCGGATTTCCGGGTTTACCTTGCTCAATCCAGCGTTCCCGTGATTGTCCGCCTTTCCACATTTTTGTGGTAAAGCCCAGGATTTCGACTTTAACACCGCATCGTTCCAGTGTTCTGGCAAGAATATCTGCGCTCATTGCCGCGATGGTAATCGGGCGTCCGCGCATAGAACCGGAATTATCAATCAAGAGTGTTACAACCGTATCTTTGAACTCAGTATCGCTTTCCTGTTTGAAGCTGAGTGAGTGCAAGGGGTTTGTTACAACGCGGGTCAAGCGCGCTGTATCAAGTAAACCTTCTTCCAGATTAAATTCCCAGTTCCGGGTTTGTTGTGCCATCAAACGTCGTTGCAGACGGTTCGCCAGTTTGGAGATGACACCTTGCAGGTGAGAGAGCTGTTTATCCAGCAGTTCTCTTAAGCGGGATAACTCTTCATCTTCGCACAGATCCTGTGCTTCGATAATTTCGTCGAACTGTGTCGTGAACGAGGAATAGCCATGAGCCGCAGAAAAGTTGTGATCAGAATCAAACTCTGGTTGCTGCTGATCTGGTGACCCTGCAGATTCCTGACCCTGGCCATCCATCTGCTGTCCGTCACTTTCCCCGCCGTCATCGGGTGCACCTTCGGCGTCACCCTGATCACTGCTTTCAGCTTCCATAGGGGCTGATTGTTCTGACGTTTGTTGTTGATCCTGATCTTCGGACGTATCGTCGAGCTGATCCTGATCATCCTGTTCTTCAGCCTCTGATTCTTCGCTGTCCTCAAGATCAAAATCAAGTTGGCCGAGCAGATCCTGTAAAGCACGGGCAAACTGTGCCTGATCTGCTACGTGTTCCCCCAGGCCATCAAGAGTTTCGAAAATCTCCTGACTGAGATTGGGGCGCCAGATTTCAGCAATTTTGGCAGATGTTTTTTCCAGGCGTCTTCCTGTCAGGGCTTCCCGGGCCAAAACAGCCATAGCTTCGTTCAGGGGAACATCATCTGAGGTAACAGCATTGCCATACCCCAATTGATCAAGCGTATCCTCATGCAGGGCTTCAAGGTTTTGGGCTACTCCTTCCATACGGGACATGCCCAGGGCTTCGCACCTGGCTTGTTCAACCGAATCAAATATAGCAGCGGCCTGGCTATCAGTCGGTTTCAGCTTTTGATGTGTTTTTGTATTGTGGTACCGCAGGCGGAGAGATGCTGAATCTGCCCGTCCGCGAATACGCTGCACATCCTCTTCGGGTAAATCTTTGGCAGGCATGGGGAGCCTGAGTTCATCACCGTTCAAGCCACGGCCATTCGCGGAAAAAACGACACTGAGCTCGCTTTTCTTTGCCATAGCTTTGACTGTGGATGATGTCGCGCGTTTAAACTGTTCTAAGGGCGTTTCAGCTTTACTCATACCTGCACTTACCGTCTTGATCCTCGTCGATTATGACGAAGATTTTTCACTGCCATCTGCGAGTTCGCGTCCAAAGCATCTTTGGAAATACTCTGCCACGAGTGGTCGTTCCATTTCATCACACTTGTTCAGGAAAGTGAGGCGGAAGGCAAAATCAATGTTATCAAAGATTTTTGCATTTTCGGCCCATGACAGAACAGTACGCGGACTCATAAGGGTAGAAATATCACCATTAATGAAGCCGCTCCGTGTTAGATCAGCTAAGGAAACCATGTTTGCAATGAGATCACGATCCTCTTCCGTATCGTATTCTGGATGTTTGGCCAGTACGATATTCATCTCATCCTTGTGCGGAAGATAGTTCAGTGTGGAAACGATGTTCCATCTATCCATCTGACCTTGATTGAGTTGTTGAGTCCCATGGTAAAGTCCCGTGGTGTCGCCCAACCCAACAGTGTTTGCTGTTGAAAACAATCGGAAAGATGAATGTGGCGTAATCACACGGTTCTGGTCAAGCAGAGTCAACCGACCTTCGACCTCTAGAATGCGTTGAATAACAAACATTACATCAGGACGGCCGGCATCATATTCATCAAAAACCAGAGCAACAGGACGTTGTAGCGCCCAAGGCATCAAACCTTCGCGGAATTCAGTGACTTGTTTGCCTTCTTTCAGGACGATGGCGTCTTTACCAACAAGGTCAATACGGCTGATGTGACTATCCAGATTGACACGAATACAAGGCCAGTTCAGGCGAGATGCCACCTGTTCAATGTGGGTTGATTTACCTGTTCCATGATATCCTTGAATCATCACGCGACGATTAAAGGCAAAGCCCGCGAGCAACGCCAATGTTGTGTCATGATCAAACTGATACGTTGGATCTTCTTCTGGAACGTATTCGTTACGTGTACTGAATGCAGGTACCTGCATATCACTGTCTATACCAAAAGCTTCACGAGCTGAAACTGTTGTATCCGGGCCGCCCATGATCATTTCGCCATGGCCAATTACTTTAGAGGACATCGTCGCATCCATACTTGCTGTTAGGGTGTTATTGTTTCTCGGACGTTACACTAGGACGTCAGGTCGGTTTCTTGAAGTATTTCTTTTACAAAAATGCTGTTTTTTAAAAGGCTATAGGCCTGATTGACCTTTTTGAGCCGATCTTCTGCTCCTTTTGCGCCACCATTTGTATCCGGGTGCAGTTCTTTAACCAGTGTCAGGTAGCGTTTTTTGATCTCTTTTAAGGATTCTATTGTTTCGAGTCCCAATACACGAAGAGCTTTTCGTTCTTCCTCGGGTATAAATTTTTGTGCTTGTTCTGACTGGTTGTTGTCATATCCGGCAAAAGAACGCCAGGCTTTATCCAAATCATCCAGTTTTTTTGCGTAGTTTTCTTTTCCTGCTCCATTCAGTGGCCAGGTTGGTTTTCCCCAAACGGCATCTTGTCGGCGCAATTTATCTACGTCGGCAACGTCCATATCCTTGCAGTAATTCCAGGCAGTGTTGTATTCACGGACGTGGTCGAGACAAAACCAATAGTAGCTATTTAATTTAAATCTGGATTTTGGTGCACGATACTCGCCGGCATTTTCACAGCCTTTGGCCTCGCAGCAGTTTTTAGCTTCTGCCGGGTCCCAAGGTGTTTGTAACGAAGCGTCATGCATAGATTTTTTCATAGTCGAATTATGGTGATTCTTAGGTTCTGATACAAGTACCAGCCTTATGGAATAATTAAGACCAAAGGTTTTGTATGCTTACATTTTGTGAGCAGGTGAATGATCAGTAGTGGGTCTTGTTTTATCGGTCATCCCGAACAATAACTGCGTGAAATTAACGTGAATTAACGTCATTTTAAGGGTAATTTTTTAAATTACATTGAAAATGTGGTGTATTGATAGGTACTATACTGGCATTATCAAGTTGATATCTATGGGTAATAGGTGCAGTACCATGGGAATGACAGAAACAATTGACGCGCGATTGCGGGAAGGATTATTGCCTTCTTACCTTGTGGTAACGGATGATTCGCATCATCATATTGGCCATGCTGGATATCGTGAAGGCGGGGAAAGCCATTTTTCGATAGAAGTTGTTTCTGAAAAGTTTGCGGGTGTTAATCGGATTAACAGACAACGAATGGTTCATGAGTTGTTAAAAGAAGAGCTTGCATCAACAATTCACGCTTTGCAGATTAAGGCAAACACTCCTGCAGAGATAGATTCTACAGGTAAAGGTGTTTCCTGAATGGCGAAAGAAAATGATAAGATGTCATTTCTTTCGCAAAGTCGACGAGATCTCCAAAAGGAGATGAAGCGACTGGCTGGAGAAAATGACCTGGTTCTGAAGAATGTAACGATTCGCGGGCGGCGTACATCATTGCGTTTAGAGCCTATGATGTGGCGAGGGCTAGGCGAGATTTGCGAACGTGAAGGCCTTGCCTTGAACGAGATTTGTAATCTTGTTGAAGGAAGGCGGGTTCAATCAAGTTTAACTGCTGCAATCCGGGTTTTTACGTTATCGTATTTCAGAACAGCAGCTCAGGAAAAAAGAGGCTGGAAGCCGATTCCTGTGTCGCAATATCCAACAATATCTAAGAAATAAATAACTGCGGTTTCTTATCGGTACTCTAGGAGCTGCCGGTATAGAAATCCGGCCATTCGTGCTTGACAATCTCTCCATCAGAACTATACGCGTGACAGGTGCCAATAATACCCGGGCGCCTCAAAGGCTTCTTTTCATTTCTGGTTTTTGCCTGATTTCTTATCATCGCCGGATAAAGGGTTTGAAATGTAACTGTTGCCATTGTCCCCAGCATTTCAACAAGATGTGTGCATCCTTCAGTGCCGCCAACAGTTTGTCGAATGGCATTACGCCATCCCGGACCAATTTTCAATCCAATGATTCTTTTGAAGTTTGGTGTGATTGAAGGGCAAATTGAATAGGGACTGTCATCAATACAGGCTTCTACATCCTGAACGATAAAGTTAATATCAACTGTCAAGCGGATCCACATATCATGAAGGGCTTCGCCAGGTTCGATTGTGCCCCTGAACTGGTTGTCAAAGGGGTAGGATTTAACATCTGTAATGCGTCCTTCAATATCCCATAGATTATCTTCACGCTCATATCCCTGAAAGTCATAACGTCGTTGATGAAGATGTTTTCGCTTCTTTGCCGGGGGTAGGGGCATATGTGGTGACCTCTGTTATTATAGAGTTTCCGTTTTAGGTTATTCCGGGACAGGAGATACACGTATTGACGTTATCTGATGACGTTTACGTTCCAGAATTTCGAACCTCATGCGGTGGAAAACAAAGGTTTGTCCTACTTTAGGGATTTGGCGTGCTTCATGTAAAATAAGCCCGGCCAATGTTGCCGCTTCGTCATCGGGAAGTCTCCATTCAAATTGTCGGTTCAAATCCCTGATGGTTACAGTACCGTTGATGATGAATTCATTCTCTGTAACGGTCTGAACACCTTCGATGTCAATGTCATGTTCATCTGATATGTCACCGACAATTTCTTCCAAAATATCTTCAAGTGTAACGATACCCTGCATTTCGCCATATTCATCGACAACGATGGCAAAGTGGGCATGTCGATCCCGGAAGGCATGGAGCTGGGCAAGAAGGCTTGTCGATTCCGGGATAAACCAAGGCTTGCTGGCAATTTCGATCAGCGTGTTTTTATCCAACTCGCCTTCATGAGCACGAATTGCACGTAACAAGGCTTTGGCATGTAAAACGCCAACGATATTGTCGGGCTTATCTTGCCAAAGCGGGATCCTGGTATAGGCGCTGGATAAAACATCTTCGATAACTTGTGCTGGTGCCTGGTCAATGTCGCTTGAATTGACATCCTGTCGATGGGTCATGATTTCATCGACTTCAACATCATCTAGATCAAGAATAGATCTGAGCATTTCACGCTCGTGGCGGACCTCTTTTCCTTCACCTTCGTGAAGGTCAATCGCACCACGTAATTCTTCTTCAGCAACTTCGCTGTTTTCCAAATCTGCTTTTGTACTGGTGAATATCGTCAGGATGACGTGAACGATGATTTCAACCGCGAGTGCAATCGGTCCAAAAATGAATACGATTGGTCGCAAGATTGGCGCAGAGGTAAGAGCTGCTTTGTCAGAGTGTCTCAAAGCATAAGTTTTGGGGAGAACTTCGGCAAATATAAGTACCAGAGCGGTCATCGCGAGGGTCGCATATATAACACCAGCCTCACCAAACAGGCGGATCAAGACCGAGGTCGCTAGAGCGGATGCTAAAATGTTGACGAGGTTATTTCCCAGCAGGATTGACCCGATAAGCCTTTCCTTTGCACTCCAAAGCTTGTTAACAATTCTGGCTTTCTTGTCCCCGCTTTGCTCAAGCGTATGCATGCGTGGCTTTGAAGACGCTGTCATTGAGGTTTCTGCGCCAGAAAAAAAGGCGGAGATTGCGAGCAGTACCACAATGGCACCGATTGAGAGAATTAACTCTGTTTCCATGGCCCTTTCAGGGGTTGTGGATAAGGCGGAACGAGCATTCAGGCAATAAAGCGTTTCATAAAATCAGAAACCACCGCCATGTCTACCGCGTTATCCAGATAAGCCTGACCAATGCCTTTTGTCATAACAAAGGTCAGGCGTCCGTTACTTACTTTTTTATCTCTGCTCATGTGATCCATCAGGCGGGAAACTTCAAGTTTTTTTCCACCCAAAGCATTAGAAGATACATAATCTGTTGATATCGGCAGGCCGATATTCTCAAAGTGTGCGCGAACGATTTTGGCGTCCTGCTCCGAACACAAACCAAGCTCGGCTGATAAATCATGTGCCATAACCATACCAATAGAGATGGCTTCGCCATGAAGCAAAGATCCATTATATCCTGTTTCTGCCTCTAGAGCATGCCCAAAGGTATGTCCCAGATTAAGCAGTCCCCGTGCACCAGACTCTTTTTCGTCCTGGGCAACGATTTTGGCCTTTGCTGCACAGGAAACAAGCACGGCATGTGTTCGGGCAGATATGTCGCCGGAAATAACTTTTCCTGCCTTGTCTTCCAGCCATTCAAAAAACTGAGGATCGTTAATCAACCCGTATTTCACAACTTCTGCGTAGCCGGCGAGGAGCTCTCTTCTAGGCAAGGTTTCAAGTAAGCCTGTATCAGCAAGAACAAGTTTTGGTTGATGAAAACTGCCAACCAGATTTTTACCTCGTGCTGTGTTAATGCCTGTTTTTCCGCCAACTGAACTATCTACCTGAGATAACAGAGTTGTCGGGATCTGAATAAAATCAATGCCTCGCATTACAACGGCTGCTGCAAAGCCAGCCAAATCGCCAATGACGCCGCCACCAAAGGCTATGAGTGTCGATTTTCTATCGATATTGTGCTCAAGCAGAAAGTCGATTACGTGATCCAGTTGGCGAAAGCTTTTGGTTTGCTCGCCAGAAGGTAAAATCAGTGTGTGACTTTTTATATCTTTTGATTTAAGAGCAGTTTCCAGAGTCGGCAGGTGGTGTTTGGCGACGTTTTCATCTGTAATGATGAAAGTTCGATCCTGTTTTATGAAGGGACGAACAAGTGAGCCAGCATTGGCGACTAAACCTTCGCCGACAAGGATGTCGTAGCTGCGGTCATCTAAATCAAGTGTTAGCCGTTCATAGGTTTCTGTGCGCATTCTATTCTATCTTCGTAGGTGGCTTCGTTACTGACTTGTTCCGCTTTTATTTACAACGATTTGTGGCAAAAGCGTTGAAGTCCTTCCAGGGCATTACCTGTTGTCAGGTCTGCGGAACCTTCTTCTGACTCAGTAATGATATCTGCTTGTTCATAAATGGGGTAACGTTCTTCGATTAATCGGGATAATATCTCGCGATGGTTACTGTTTCGAAGAAGAGGCCGATGATTACGACGAGATGTCCGTTCAACAAGAATATCCAGATCTGCTCTGAGCCAGAGCGAGATACCTTTTTCGGCTATGGTATTTCGGGTGAGTTCGTCCATGAAGGCACCGCCCCCTGTTGACAGAATTTGAACGGGCCCTTCCAGCAGACGTTGAATAACCAATCGTTCTCTGTCGCGAAAATAGGCTTCGCCGTGCTCTTCAAAGATTTCGGAAATTGTGCAGCCCGCAGCTTTTTCTATTTCGACATCAGCATCTACAAAAGGCAATTTCAAAGCCTGTGCCAGCTTTTTGCCTATACATGTTTTCCCTGCACCCATTAAACCAACGAGAACAACAGTTTTTGGGGGAGTAAAGTTCCCGTTTGATGACATCGTACCTTTTACCGATTCACATTAATCACTTAAGCCTAGCCTATAGAAAGGATTTCTCTGAAACAAAAGGAAAAGAATGTCGAGAGGCAGATTTAAGTGCGAATTCCGGTCTTTGTTCGCTTCTGGAATATAATTTGGTCGGGGAGATCACTTCTCATTGATGTAATGGCCCAACAACTCTGAAAGTCTTTGGTAAGAAACGCCAAACTGTGCTTGGGATTTATAAGCTGCATTTTCTTCCCCTAAGGCAGCATGTATTGGCAGGGTTGCCGCTCCCTTCTGTACCATTTGATCTGCGTGCGGCGATTTGATTACACGTGGAAGGTCTCTTTCTCCTCTTTCGCTGATCGATCGCATAAATGGTCTGGATAAACGGATAACAGCTTCAAGAAACCAATCAGGACAATCACCTCCTAATATGATTGTTTCAGGATCGTAAAGATTTTCGAGTGAATTTATACCAACCCTGAAATATTCAGCTTGTTGTTCAAGCCAGGATATCACCCTTGGATCATTCGGGGGGATGTCTGCGAAAGAATCATAGGGATCACGCTGTATTTTGTCTTGTTTTTGCAAGTAGGTAGTCAATGATTCCAAAGATATATACCCATTTAGGCATCCCGGATTGCCACAGGTGCAAATAGGGCCGTTTATATTCACAACAAGGTGCCCGATAGATCCTGCGCGCGCTGATCTGCCGCCATAGATTTTACCATCAACCATCAGGCCTGCGGACAAGTCAGGTCCTATAAAGAGGTAGATGAAATTTCTGAAATTTCGAGCACTTCCTTGTAGAAACTCTGCTAAAGCAGCAGCAGCGGCAGCGGTTTCAAGAAAGGTGGGTATCTTCAGTTCTTTGTATAGAAGTTCAGCAATGTTTTTCGGATCTGTTATCAGATCGCTGGTGGCGTGACGGTGATTTCGATCGTCATTTTCTGCCATGATGATTCCGATGCCTAGCACGCGCCTGATGTCGGTCTTGGTATCTCTTAGGACATCAAGACAAAGTGGTTCGATCAGGCGAATAACATCTTCATCAGTGGAATAGGTTGCATCAACCTGTTCTGAATGCATCAGGTTTCCAGATAGATCAACCAGACTAATGGCAATTTTGTTGATTTCAATCCGAATACCGATACTAAAGGCAGCTGTCGATGATATCTGGAGTATCCGTGAGGGTTTTCCTGCACCACCCTTTTTGTAATTACCCTCGGTAACAAAGTTTGCTTCAAGGAGTTTCTCGACCAAGTTAGAAATTGTCTGGCGAGTCAAACCTGTACGTTTGGCAATATCTGCACGTGAGATTTCATCGCCGGAAAGTATTTCACTTAAAACCAGGCGCAGATTGTGGGCTTTCGTCTGTTCTAAATTGGTCCCTTTTGGGGGCATGAAGCTAAAGGCCTTGTTTGTAATTCGGATTTGTAATTTGTGCGTTTTAATCTACCGGGTAAAACGAAAATAGCAAATTTAAATATATAACATATTGAATTTATTTTAATAATAATGATTTGTCAAAATATTTGACAAATATGAAATTTTTAATACCATTAAATGAACAAATAAATAACAAACGGGAGACTGACGTGCTTGGTGTGAAAAAAATTAAAACATTATCCTGGGTTTCTTTGTTGATGGCCGGAATTGCCGTTGGCATTTCAGCGACCCAGGCGGGACCGCTTGAAAGGATTGATTTAAGCAAGTCGCCAGAAGGTCCAAATGGAAATGCGGCACAACCTGCAGGTAATATTGCTATTAACTCTGATGAAGCAGCTGCGATCAAAAACAAAAACTACAAAGCGGCATTGGTTTGGCATGCTTCTGGTGACTGGGTTAATGCAGTTACAGAAGGAGCCAAGACAAAATTTGAGGAATTGGGCATTGAAGTTGTTGCGACAACAGATGCGCAATTTGACTCTGCGCGACAGGCGAGTGATGTCGAAAATGTTTTGGCTCTGAATCCTGATATTATTCTGACATTGGTTATTGATCCAGTCAGTGGTGGAGCAGCTTTCAAACCTGCTGTAGATAAGGGAACTGAACTTGTTCTGCTGTCTAATCCAATTGCAGGATATAAACCCAATAGCGAATACACAGGTATTGTAACTGATGATATGTACGGTATGGGCGTTGCTGCGGCAGAAATGATGAGCGATGCAATTGGCGGGACAGGTAAAATCGGTTTCATTTATCATGATGCCAGTTATTTCATCACCAATAATCGTGACAACGCTTTTCGTACTGCCATTCAGGAAAAACATGCAGATGTAGAAATTGTCTCGGGAAAAGGCTTCACTGAAGAGGGGCAGACTTTTGAGCTTGCTTCTGCAATGGTTCTACAGAACCCGGATCTCAAGGGAATTTATGTTGCCTGGGATGTCGCGGCTGAAGGTGTGATTGAAGCATTACGAGCACAGGGGCGGAGTGATGTGAAGGTTATCACGCATGATCTGGGGCAAAATAATGCGCTGGATATGATCAAACAAGGTAACATGTACGGTACGGTTGCGGACAGACCCTATGAAATCGGTCAAGCTATGGCAATGCTTGGTGTCTATGGACTTTTGGATAAAGAATCTCCGGCCTTTTCTGTCGTTGGCTATGATAAGGTGACCAGGGATAATCTGGCTGTCACCTGGGAGAAGTCTTTACGTCGCCCAATCCCGAAAAAACTGAGTGATGCGCTGCAATAGTTGTAGAGCTTTTCACCTTACAAAGATCACTTATCCTCTGGGGAATGGGTGATGGTATCGTTATCCATTCCTCTCTTTTTATCTTTCGGGTCTTTTCGATATAATTCCCTGATTGATAAGGATTGAATTGCAAAGCATTGCAGTTTTTGTGGGTATCTTTGTTATTTTGATTGATGAGGCCTTAACTAAGGTATTGATATGACTTTCCTGTCTGAAACACATTCTCCGGTGTTTCATAAAATTCTTAACCGAGAGTATTTTGTTTATTACGCGTTGATACTCGTAATTGCCTTTTTTGCTGTCGTGCTTTCTGAAACGGCGTTTTTATCAACTCCGAACTTTATGAACATTATTCGACAGACCACGCCGATTACAGTCATGGCCGTGGGTATGACATTTGCTCTGGCTGTGGGGCATATTGACCTTTCTGTTGGCTCTGTTGTTGCTTTGTCTGCGCTTGTCTGTGGTTTGCTGGTTGATATTGTCCCTTGGCCTGTGGCTGTGTTTGCAGGCTTGAGTGCAGGTATGCTTGTTGGGTTAATAAACGGTGTTTTGACTGAATGGCTCAAAGTGTCCTCGTTACTTATCACTCTTGGATCAATGGGGGTGATTTCTGGAATTGCCCGGGTCATTACTAATCTTGAATCTATTCCGATCACGAACGATAGCTTCACCTATATTTTTGGCTCAGGAAGCTTTGGCCCCGTGTCGGTTATGTTTATCTGGACCCTGTTCGCATTGGTTTTAGGGTGGGTTTTTCTCTCGAAAACCAGATTTGGCAGTCATCTGTTGGCCGTTGGCGGTAACCCCACGGCATCCCGTGCCCTCGGCATTAATGTGGTGAAGGTAAAAATCACAGCAATGGTGATTGCTGGTGGAGCGGCTGCAATGGCGGGAATGCTGTATGCCGGACGTTTGCATGGGGCGAGATATAGCCTTGGTGAAGCTGACTTGCTGACTGTTATAGCGGCGGTGGCAATTGGTGGCACAAGCCTTTTTGGCGGGCGGGCGTCCGTTGCAGGGGCTGTTGTTGGTTCCTGGCTGATGGGCGTTATCAACAATGGCCTTATTTTGTGGGGGTTTTCCACAAATGAGCAAATCATCGCAAGAGGTCTTATTCTTATCGTTGCCGTTGCCATTGGTGTTAAGGAGGACAGAAGATGACTGCTGAATATCATGTGCCGGATAATGCCTTGGAAGTGAAAGAAATTCACAAGTCCTTTGGCGGTGTACAAGCGTTGAAGGGCGTCAGTTTCTCAATCTTGAAAGGCGAAGTTGTTGGACTTCTCGGGGATAACGGTGCCGGTAAATCGACGTTGGTTCGCTGTATCTCTGGGGTGCATCCTCAAGATAGCGGCGAAATTCTGATCAATGGACAGAAAGTCGATATTAAATCTCCACAAGATGCACGGGATCAAGGCGTTGAAACTGTTTTTCAGGACTTGGCTGTTATCCCGAATTTTGATGTTTCCAAGAACCTGTTTTTGAATCGCGAGATTCTTTCATCGAACCCTGTTTTGAAATTCTTTGGGTGGTTGGATCACAAGGAAATGAGTCGCCAGAGTGAAATTGCCCTGAAACGCCTGAATTCCCGTATTCCATCTTTCAAGGAAGAAATCAAAAATCTGTCGGGCGGACAGCGTCAAGCTGTGTCTATTGCCCGTGCTGTAAATTGGGGTGCAGACATTGTTATTATGGATGAGCCAACAGCGGCGTTAGGGGTCGAGCAGGCTGCTCAGGTGAATAACCTGATTAAACTGATTAGCTCACAGGGTATCTCAGTACTTTTGATTAGCCATAATATTCAACACGTTATGGAAGTTTGTCACCGTGCGGTGGTTTTACGTCACGGACGTGCTGCGGCGAATGTACTGATTGAGGATATTACGCCAGATGATCTTGTAGGGCTTATCACCGGTGCAAAACGGGCTGCTTGATCAGGCGTTTATCTTAAGACGTTCTGTATGTCTTTAGGCAGGGTTTAGCTTACTTCAGGCAACAAAATTTGAAGGAAAGAACAATGGGTGTGTTGGAAAATGCACGTGCGGATGCGCGTGAGTTAATAGCGAAGCTTACGTTGGAACAAAAGGTGGGGCAGCTCTTTATGTTGGCCTTTGGTGGCAAAGATCTCACCTATGCCAGAGAACTTGTTCAGGAACGTTATATATCCGGGTTCTACATTTCCCAGGATAACGCCGAGACAGTATCCGAAGCTCGAAATCTGACGCAAACTTTGCAAGCTGCGGCAAGCTTGACAATGCTTGATCTGCCGCTGATTTTTGGCGTGGATCAGGAAGGAGCATGGGGTGTCGCCGTTTCTGAAACCACGACAGGCCCTGGAAATCTTGCTTTGGGATCTGCGGATGATACATCTTTAACGCATGAGGTTTATGGTATCTATGCACGAGAAATGATGGCATGTGGTTACAATGTTATCTTGTCCCCTTGTTCCGATATCAACAGCAATCCGGATAATCCAATTATTGGAACACGCTCGTTCGGGGAAGATCGCGATAAAGTTGCCAGGCATGTGAGGGCTGCTGTTGAAGGGGCTTTGGATAATCACATTGTGTGCTGCGGAAAACACTTTCCGGGACACGGTGATACCAGTGAAGATAGTCATCGCTTGTTGCCAACTGTCGATAGAAGTCTGTCTTATTTACTGGATCAGGATCTGATTCCTTTTCAGACGGCCATTGATGCCGGATTGCCAATGATCATGACTTCACACATTAATTTTCCACAAATTGATCCTGATTTTCCTGCAACTCTTTCCCCCAAGATTATGCGTGATTTATTACGCGACAGAATGGGCTTTCAGAGGGTGATTGTGACTGACAGCATGAACATGTGGGGGATGCGGAAGAACTATGATCCTGCTGAATCTGCTATTCTTGCGCTGAAAGCTGGTTGCGACATTGTCATGTTATCTGAAGAGCATTACGAGCATGATGCAACAAATTATATCGCCAAGCAAAGGGCAACTATTGATGGTGTCGTCGAGGCTGTTGCAGCAGGTGATCTTGCTTTGGATGTGGTTGAAGATGCTTTGGAAAGAATTTTCTGCCTGCGGATTCAATTGGCAACGAATATGGACCTTTGCAACGCAAATCTTCAGGATATTTCAACTGAAAAACATCGTGGTCTTGCTGATCTTGCTGCAGAAAAAGCCATTCGTATTGTCAAGGACAGAGACAATCTTCTTCCCCTTGTTGGCAAAGTAAAACTACTTGGTCTTAGTGCTGCCGAGGCTCATCAGATGGTCGTTAATACACGTGGTATTGGACCAAATGATCCCAGTGCCGCTTTTGATGTGCTTTGCGAAGAACTTAAAAAAATGTCGGCAGACGCTGGGACGGATATAGAGATTTTATCAGAGGCCGAGTTGCAAGATTATCTTGCTGGTGAACGCTGTTTTGGTGACGAGGATATTGTGATTGGTGTTACCGAAGACTATCCATTGCCGGGTATGGACTATGATGTTGATTTTCAGGCAGAGCGGCTGGAACAACTTGTTCAGATGACCAAGGGTAAGATGGTGGTGTGTGCGCTTCGAAGTGACTATGAACTTCGCTCTCATCCTGATCTAAGTACCTATGTCGCCGCCTATTCCAGTCGTGCTTGTTCTGCGCGGGCAATGGCCCGGTTCATTGTTAAAGAGAAAAAAGAGAGTATGGGGTAGATGTGCTCTTGGTGTTGTTCAGAATTTGATTTTGAATGATATCAACTTGTATGACGCATTTTGTTTCAAAATTCAGAAAATCTGTATGGTGTACTTCTTTTGACTCTCTAGGGTTATTCATGGAAAACTGAGCTTGGAAGGACTTGATGGATGGATTTAAATCTTCAGGGATATCGCGTTCTTATTACAGCAGGAGCCGCAGGGTTGGGGAGGGCCACAGCAGAGGCCTTTCTTCGCGAAGGGGCTAATGTACATGTTTGTGATATTGATCCCAAAGCGTTGGATGATTTTTCTTTTGAAAGCGATCCTAAAAAGGAAGGCCAGTTAACGAAAAGCTTGCTTGATGTGACAGATGAGGCGGGAGTTAAGACGTTATTCGCTGATTTGAAAGCAAGCTTTTCTGGCTTGGATGTTTTGGTTAATAACGCGGGTATTGCTGGTCCCACAGGTGAACTGGAAACTCTGGATTATGATGCATGGCAAAAATGCATTTCTGTGAATATTGATTCTCAGTTTCTTTTTTCTCGCGAAGCCATCCCTTTGATGAAAATGCAAAGAAGTGGTGCAATTTTCAATCTTTCTTCTACTGGGGGATTGTTCGGATTTCCCTATCGGACACCTTATGCCGCGGCTAAGTGGGCTGTTGTTGGTATAAGCAAAACAATGGCCATGGAACTTGGGCCTTATGGTATTCGGGTAAATGCGGTTGCGCCAGGTTCTGTGTCAGGACCACGGATGGATCGGGTCATTGAAGCATCTGCCCAAGCGCAAAATGTTTCGCCTGATGTGGTGCGTGAACAATTCGAAAAACAGACATCAATGAGAACTTTCGTCTCACCGGAAGATATCGCGAATATGATTCTCTTTGCCTCTTCACCACAGGGAAGCAAAATTTCAGGTCAGGTTTTGACAGTGGATGGGCATACAGAAGGATTGTCCCTCAACTGAAGTCCAAATAAAAAGAGCTGTACCCCAACAGGTTGTTTACAGATACAAAACCGGGTTTTAGACTGTCCCAATCTCGCCATACTCTAGTGATAGATATATGGTGTTATGAATAGCTTATTGACCCAAACAGATAGAGTGAAGCTTACGCTCCATGAAGAAATTCGGCCTTTTTGTCTTTGTTATCCTGATCGGTGCTTTGCTTGCAGGGGGTGTTTTCCTTTTGACGTGGGATATTCCCGCGCCTTCTGCAAATGTGGAAAAGGTCATTCCCAATGATCGCCTTACCAAATAAGATGTCGTTCAAATTACTTGATTCTGCCAAATTGTCTAAATCTGCCAATTTGTCCAAGTCGATCCTCGTGGGGACTGCTTTAAGGCTTTCCATTGGGGCATTTTCTGTTGGTATAGGCGCGTCCTCTTATGCGCAGACTCAATTAATCCCGCAGCAACCGACATCTGATCAATCGATAACTGGTCAGCCTTTATCAGAGACTCCTGCTACGCCTGGTATTGAAAGTACACCTGTTAGCTCTGGCGGGATACAAGTCGATAGTCTTGGTGGTCTTGATCTGGACAGCATAGGCACACTTAGTCCCGGGCAAGGCGGGCTTGGTTATGACATGTGGCGACAAAGTTCGTTGCAGGATGTTTTTGCTCTGATTAAGCAGATGCCTGTGAGCTACAATTCCGCGATAGGCAACAATCTGGCAAAGAGAATGCTGTTATCCAGTGCCGGACGGCCGTTGGATGACAAACCATTGCAGAGTGAGCAAAGCCTTCTTTCTCTTCGATTGGAAAAATTAGCTGAGTTAGGCGCTTATTCGGATCTTGATAATCTGTTTCAGAGAATTCCAACACGTTCTGATAGCGAGCAACAGGCACGTTACCGAAGTGACAGTCTTTTGATGACTGGAAAAAATGGCGATGCCTGTCAGGTTATTCAGGGAAAGTCTGCAACAGGTAAAGACAGTTACTGGATACGTGGCATGGTCTATTGCCACTTTTTGCAAAAACAGGTTGATCAGGCACTTCTAGGCTTGGATCTTTTGAGGGAAACAGGCGAAGAAGCGGACCCCCTTTTTGAAGAACTTGCTCTTGCTGCTTCAGGGGCAAATATCAAACTGTCCGGTAAAAGTGCCGGACGTGTTGAACCCATACATTGGGCACTGGCAGCTCTTTCAAGCTCTCAACTACCTGAAGAGCTGGACAATTTTCTGAACCCCGGTGTTCGAGATGCTTTGGTCAAGGCAGAAGAATACTCTTTGGAACGGCGTGTTTATGCGGCTGAGGCGGCTGTAAAAAGCGGGGCGTTAGCGCCAGATATACTCGTTAATCTTTATAGCGGTTATGCTTTTGAACCGGAAGAGATTGATGCTGTTGTCGGCGGTGAAATCAAACGCGATGGCTCTGCATTACGAGCACTGTTCCTGCAAGCAGCGCAGTTGCAGGCTGTGCCTGCAGCACGGGCCGAGATTGTTAAAGCAGCTCTTGATCAGGCAGAGGTTGATGGAACAGCGTTCCTGATGTCACGAGTCATTGCAGATCTGGTGGCTGAAATTCCTCATTCGGCGGATTTAACGTGGTTTGCTCTACCTGCTGGGCGTACGCTTTATTTGGCAGGACAGCGTGAACGGGCGGATGCGTGGCTGCTTTTGGCGCGTCAGTATATGTTGAGCGAGGAAACCGCAGCTGCCAATTTGACGGCGCTTTGGCCCTATGCCCGACTTTCCGGCATGGAAGGTGGTGAACGCTATGGCACCTTGAAGGGCTGGGCGTCCGCGCAAAGTGATGTCGGGCCTGAAGTTCTAAATCAACAGTTAGTTATGTTACGCTCGTGTATGCAGGCGCTTGGTGAAAATACCCGTCTGAGCTGGGGCGAGCTTGCTTCGTTGGAAATAACATCACCCGGTTTGGCGCCATCGGCAGCTTTGCTCTATGCCCTGAAGGATGCACAAAACGGCGGACGTTTGGCAGAGGTAGTTCTTCTTAGTCTGATTATTCTGGGCGAAGAAGGTCCTGGTGATACGCACAGTCTTGCCTTGGGAGGTGTCGTGGAAGCTCTTTATTCCGTTGGACTACAAAATGAAGCGCGGTCGCTGGCAATTGAAGCAACTGTTCTTAGTGGCATCTAATTGATGGCTGGTTCTTGATGTTTTCTGCATCCAGAATCTCCACTTTTTTGGAGATGATGTCTGCTGAACGCGGGGCCAGCCAAAATACTCTGGAAGCATACGAACGTGATCTGATGCGGTTTGATGATTTTTTGTCTTGCCGCCGAAAAGATATAGTGGCTGTTGAAGCATCGGATATTAAGGCTTATTTGGCTGATCTAACCGTAGAGGCGCTAAGTGCCCGAACGCAGGCACGCCACTTGTCTTCCTTAAAACAGTTTTATTTATTTCTTATGGAAGAAGGTGTGCGACAAGATAATCCTGTCGCGGAAATAGGCACGCCGCGTATGGCGCAAGCGTTGCCAAAATTTCTTTCTGTGGAAGATACCGATGCTCTTTTGAAAGCTGCACAAGACGATCAGACAGACGAAGGTTTGCGCCTTTGTGCGCTAATCGAGCTGTTATATGCTACTGGGATGCGGGTGAGTGAACTCGTATCTTTGAAGATATCCCAAACGCAGCGTGACTCCCGTATTTTAACTGTAATGGGAAAAGGAAATAAAGAGCGGCTTGTTCCTCTTAGTCCTCAGGCGCGTGAGGCACTGGACCGGTATCTTCTAATACGTGATAATTTTTTTATAAATCTCGGGCAGGATAAAGTCAAAGATGCGGGATGGGTTTTCCCTTCTCGTGGGAAGAGTGGTTACCTGACACGTCATCGCGTCGGTCAGCTTCTAAAAGAGCTAGCTATAAAAAGTGGCGTCATGCCATCCAAGGTATCTCCGCATGTTTTGCGTCATGCTTTTGCGACCCATCTGTTGGAAAATGGTGCTGATTTGAGATCTGTACAGAAAATGCTGGGACATTCTGATATCTCGACAACCCAGATTTATACCCATGTTTTGCAGGAGCGTTTGCAGAAACTGGTATTTGAAAAGCATCCCTTGTCTTCAAAATCCTGATCTCTTTTATCCTGATCACTTTTATATAGCGAATATTGTCATAACTTCAGAACTATCCTCTGGTCTTGATCGGGTATTTTCGCGCCAGTTTTTGTGGCAACGCGCGCAATTTTTCTTTCACAGAATTTCCACGAGCTTGACAGAATTCATTTGTCAGGTCACAGTTTATGTTGCGGTGCACAATAAGAGTTGGCTGAAATCGAAAGCGAACCGGAACCCAAGGGAGTAAGACATGAGCTTTACAATTCCAGAAGAAACCACTTCACGTCTCAATCGTAGTGAACTGGCTGTCCCGGGAAGTAATCCCGTATTGTTTGAAAAAGCGGCGGCATCCAAAGCAGATGTAATTTTTCTGGATTTGGAAGATGCGGTTGCACCAGACGATAAAGAGCAGGCGCGTAAAAATGTCATAGAGGCAATAAACGATATCGATTGGGGGAACAAAACCCTGTCGGTTCGTATTAACGGTCTGGATACTTCCTATATGTATCGGGATGTGATTGATGTGCTCGAACAGGCTGGGGATAGACTGGATTTGTTTATGATCCCCAAGGTAGGTACTGCGGCAGATATCTATGCATTGGATATGTTGTGCACACAGGTTGAAGCAGCCAAAGGTCGCCAGAAAGCTGTTGGCTTTGAAATGATTATTGAAACGGCCTTGGGTATGCAGAATATCAATGAAATTGCGGCTGTATCGAAACGAAATGAAAGCCTGCATTTTGGTGTCGCGGACTATGCAGCATCGACGAAGGCCCGAACGACAGGCATCGGCGGCCCCAATCCGATGTATGGTGTTTTAACAGATATTGATGGTGACACACCAAGAGATTTTCACTGGGGAGATATGTGGCATTATGCTATTGCGCGCATGGTTGTTGCTGCACGTGCGAACGGCCTTCGTGCTATTGATGGCCCCTTTGGTGACTTTTCTGACCCGGAAGGATATCGTGCCCAAGCAAACAGAGCGACAATTCTGGGCTGTGAAGGGAAGTGGGCGATCCATCCGAACCAGATTGGAATTGCAAATGAGGTTAACAGCCCGTCAGAAGCCGAAGTAAACAAAGCGAACCGCATTCTAGACGCGATGGAACAGGCCCAGCGTGAAGGTAAAGGAGCTGTTTCTCTGGATGGGAGGCTTATTGATATTGCCTCTATTCGACAGGCAAGTGTGATGGTTGAAAAGGCGAAAGAAATTGCCTCAGTTGATGCAGCATCCGAAGGTTAAGACTGCATAACAGGATTTGAGTTATGACGTTGGCCGGCCCCTGAAAGGGCCGGTCTTTGTTATGTGTGGCCTTTTGTTATGTTGATCGGGGAATAACTTGCGTAACCAGAATTAAGCAAAAACTTGAAATTGCGCGTTTGAAAGATACTATGCGACGACTATATTTGTTGACTGATTTTCACGATGTGATAGACAACGCCTTATGCAAAATTTCCTAGATTTCGAAAAACCGATTGCTGAGCTTGCTGGTAAGATTGAAGGCCTGCGGCATCTGTCTGACAGCAGCAGTGATGTGAACATTGCCGACGAAGTTTCCAAGCTGGAAGCAAAGGCTGACAAGCTGTTGCGCCAAACATACGCAAAGTTGAGCCCTTGGCAAAAAACACTTGTTGCGCGCCATCCTGATCGTCCTCATTGCAAGGACTATATTGAGGCGCTGATCGAAGACTACACACCGTTGGCCGGGGATCGGGCGTTTGCCGAAGATTTTGCCATTTTGGGTGGCTTGGGGCGTTTTCGTGGTCAATCCGTTGTTGTGATTGGTCAGGAAAAAGGCGCTGACATGCACAGCCGTGTGAAGCACAACTTCGGTATGGCACGCCCGGAAGGTTACCGTAAAGCACAGCGTTTGATGGATATGGCAGAACGCTTTGAGTTACCTGTTATCACCTTGGTTGATACGGCTGGTGCCTATCCTGGTGTTGGGGCAGAAGAGCGCGGTCAATCCGAAGCGATTGCACGTAGTATCGAAAAGTGCCTTGCGATCAAAGTTCCACTTGTCTCGGCTGTTATCGGCGAAGGTGGTTCAGGTGGTGCGATTGCTCTGGCCGCTGCGAATACTGTCTTGATGCTTGAACATTCAATCTATTCCGTGATTTCTCCCGAGGGCTGTGCCTCTATTCTCTGGCGCTCTGGTGATCAGGCTAAAGAAGCTGCTGAAGCTCTTAAATTGACGGCTCAAGATCTGGAAATTCTTGGGGTAATTGATGAGGTTATCGCAGAACCAATGGGCGGTGCGCATCGTGCTAAAGATGTATGTATTGCTGCTTTGGGCGATAGCATCGAAAAGCATTTACAAGAACTTTCTCAGTTTGGTGGTGCAGAGCTTCGTCAAAAGCGTCGTGATAAATTCTTGGAGATGGGGCAAAAAGGTCTCTGATTTTTTGCCAACTAGATTATGTGAAAGGCCGCTTTTCAGCGGCCTTTTTTATGCACAGCAAACATGTAAGTTGAGTGTTCTCAAGCCGGAGCTATATCAACAAAGGTGTCATTATAACAAGCACCGGACATGATATCTGTTCTGGTTTCTGAATTGATCAAGGCATTAACCGTTTGACCGGAAGCACTTGATTTTAGCCATGTACCCTTTGGTGAATAAAAAACACCGGGTTTCACCTTGTCGGTCACTTTAGCCAGTAAAATAACTTCCCCCAGCGCATTCCATATTTTGACCCTTGAGTTGTCCGTAATACCCTTTGTCTGAGCATCTTCTGGATGAATTTCTAGTTGCTCTATGGCAATTGAGTCTTTGTGCCCGCCAAAGGTTGCGTTTGTCCGTTTACTGGACGAAGGGGAGATCAAGGCAAACGGAAGATCCTGTTCGACTTCTTCATAACGGGGAAGGCCATATCCAAACTGTTGTTCCAAATCTTCAGAGTAGAGTTCTATTTTCCCTGATTTTGTTGCTGGGAAAACTGTTTGGCACATGATGAGTTCCTGATCGTTTTCAGCCAGCATGGGCAAAGATCTATCAATAGGTACTTCGCTGGGGCGAAGGCCCTTCATCTGTGGTGCATCGGGATCATAGGCTTCATCCATCAGTTGGTAATCATCTGCTTTAAATGTATCATCGTTAAATTCGAAGCGTGCGGCCAGTCTACGGAAGATTTCGGTATTGGGTAGGGAACTTCCCACAGTGGGAATAACAGGTTCTGCCCTTTGCAGATGGGCTTGACCATAAGCGGCATAGATATCAGGGAATTCGAAATGGCTTGATGCTGGCAGAATAACATCAGCATAGGTCATGCTGTCGTTCATCTCGACATCACACCCCACGATAAAAACATCTTCCCGGCTGAGCGCCCGACGCATTCTGTTTTGATCCGGGTGGGTACAAACCGGGTTGTGATTATAGATAAAGACAGCTTTGATCGGTGGAGCCAGACTATCGTCGAGTATGTGTTTGGCAACATCAACGATGTTGAGCATTCTGGTTCCTTCCGGTGCCAGATCCGGGCGTCTGAGTTTGTTTGTTGTTGCAGGGAACGCGAGACCTTGTTTGGCAATGACACCAGCACCGGCCCGCCCCATGTTACCTGTTATAACCTGAAGGGCCATTGCGGCTCGGATAGAGGAGCCACCAGAATGGCCGCGTTCTGCGCCATTCCCAACTGACATGGAAACATTTTTTGCAGTGGTATAGATATTCAAAAACTCTTGAATCTGCTCTATGGGAATTTGGCAAATTTTTGCAGCGTCGTCCAAGGAGTATTTTTTTGCGGCCTTCAGATATTCGTCTATTCCATAGACCCAACGATTAATAAAATCGGTGTCTAGTGCAGAACGCTTTTCCAGCTCAGCAGCCAGTGCCAGAAAGAGAACGATATCTGTCCCGGGCTTGATTTGAATAAAAAGATCAGCCTGTTCCGCTATTTTTACTTTCTTGGGGTCAATAACAATTAGCTTTGCGCCATTCTTTTTGGCTGTTTTAATAATCCGCGCTAAATGCAAATTCGAGACCGTGACGTTATTACTCGCCACAACAATCAGATCAGATTTAACCGCTTGTTCTGGCTCCATACCGGGGGCGTTCCCAAACAGACTGGTGTAGGCTGTTCCGCGCACAGCTCCACATAGAGGGCCTCTGTCGAGTTGGGTCGCGCCTAGTTTATGGAAAAATCGAAAATCCATTGAACCACCAGCGAGCTGTCCATGTGGTCCTGCATAGTTGAATGGTAGCACGGACTGAGGACCATACTTTTCAATAGCAGAATTTAAGCCGTTGTATATATGATCAAAGGCCTCATCCCAGCTAATAGCTTTATATTCCAATGATCCTCTGGGACCGGTTCGCAATAGAGGTTGCGTTAAACGGCGTTCTCCATGAATGAAGTCTGGATAATAGTCGGATACCTTTTTGCATATAGCGCCAGCAGTGTAAGGATTGGCATCAGACCCGCGGACCTGAATGATGTGTTTTCCGTCCGTTACGACGGACAGACTACAGGTGTCGGGGCAATCGAGGGGGCAAACACTGGGTTTACTGTGCAAGTTTGTTGCAGCGGACGCGGTATCCAGGGACATTTCTTCGGCTCCATACGCGAAATTGCGCTTCATCTCATCTTTCCTGATGTAATCTTTTTGGACTCGTGATTACACATCGCAGGATAGGGCCAATTCTTTGTTCTAGTAGGTCCATTTATTAGATTGGCTTGGTGCCGCTTTTTCTGAATTAGCTATTCAGGATTTCTTTTAGTGTTGTCGCTAGAATTCCTGTCAGATCCGGGCGTTGTCCGCGATGTTTCTCGACCAGTGAAACTGTCCGTGTTGTGCTTGGCTTGCCAAAGGGACGAACCAACAGATTTGATTTGTCTTCGAGGCTGCTTTCGGGAACAATTGCTGCACCCAAACCCTTGGCAACCATACGCTGGATGGCTTCGAGAGAATCAAGTTCCATGGCTTCTCTGAGGTTTGCGCCTCTGTTTTTAAGGCTTTGTTCTATAACACGTCCAACCCCCGTTAGATGGTTGAAACGGACAAAAGGCAGTTGGCTTAAGAGGGCAATATCCCCATCTTTGGTCTTGGCGATTTTTTCATTCTCAATGTTTTTCTGGGCAATGACGACAAGACGTTCTTCTCTGAGTTTTGTTGATTTCAGTGCTGCGTCCAGACGCTGGGCTTCTGTGATGATAATACAATCCAGTTTTCCCTGTATCAGTTCACGGGTTAGTTCGGTGCTCAACCCACTTTCGAGCCGGACATGCAAACGTGGGTGTTCTTGTCCCAGTTGGGCAAGGACTTCGGGTAAAAAGGAAGATGTTGCACTTGGGATGGCCCCCAGTCTCAATAGGCCGGACAGATCCCCGGTTTTCGATCCCGCTTCCGATAGGGAATCGTAAAGCTTGATGATTTCTTGTGCTTTCCCCAACAACCGAATGCCCGCAGGATTAAGGTCTGGTGGACGCCGAGTTCGATCAAACAGTGCTGTCTGTAACTCGTCCTCTAATGACTTGATCTGCATGCTGATTGCGGAATGAGTTAATCCCAACTTTTCTGCTGCAGCCTGAAAACTGCCGGTTTCAGCAATTTCTATTAAAGTGCGGAGTTGGCGAATACCCATGAAATAACATCAAAATAATTGAAGGAAAAAGTCATTTTAATTCGTTTGATTTGAAGAAATCAAGGGCGAGATAATAAAGGGAGTGAATACCTATGCCCTGTTGCCCGGGGAAACCGGATGGAGAAACCAAATGCTTGCAGATCTTGATCGTTTAGATGCCTCGGAAGCTTCTGATAAAACAGAGAAATCACGTCTGTTTGGGATTGAAGACATTCGGCAACGCGCCCGAAGTCTGGCACAGGATGTCTTTGCACCTCGGGCTGCATCGATTGATTCTGCAGAGATGTATCCTTGGGAAAACTGCTTTGTTTTACGGGATGCTGGCTTTATGGGCATGACAATACCAAAGGCTTATGGGGGCGCGGGGGCCGGGTATCGAGAAGCTGTTGTGTTGGTTGAAGAAGTGGCAAAAGCCTGTGGCGTTACCAGTCGTATTGCTGTTGAAGCCAATATGGGTGCCATTGGGGCTATCATGGCCTATGGCACGGAAAAGCAAAAAAAACTCGCTGCTGAGTTGGTTCTGGATGGTGATAAACCGGCCATATGTATAACGGAGCCTGAAAGTGGCTCTGCCGCCACTGAAATGACTACGCGTGCTGATAAAGTCGGTAATGGCTATGTCTTGAACGGTACAAAACACTGGATTACCGGTGGTGGCGTGTCGCGACTACATCTTATCTTCGCGCGGGTTTATGAAAATGATGAGCCTCAAGGAATTGCAGGTTTTCTTGTTATCCGAGGAGAGCCAGGTGCCGAAGGACTATCCATTGGGCGACGTGAGCCAACGATGGGGTTACGGGGAATTCCTGAAACTGAGGTTCATTTGAAAGATTTGCATGTACCATCTGACATGATGTTACAGCCGCCATCTGGTCTTAGAAAAGGCTTTGGTGATCTTATGATGGCCTATAATGGGCAACGTGTGGGGGCTGCTGCCGTTGCACTTGGTATTGCGGTCGGAGCCTATGAACAGGCTGAAAGCTTTATCCAAAAACGAGAGCAGTTCGGGCGGCCAATCTGCGAATTTCAGGGACTTCAATGGATGCTTGCCGATATGTCCGTTCAGATCAGTGCGGCAAGGGCTTTGATAAATGAAGCTGTTTCCGGGGAAGGATTCCCAGATAAAACAAAGGCTGCGCAAGCAAAGCTCTTTACGTCTGAGATGGCTGTGTCCGTGACAAATAACGCATTACAGATGCATGGCGCAGCTGGTTATTCCAGACGTAATCCGGTTGAACGTATGGTTCGTGATGCACGGATGTTTACCATTGGTGGTGGGACAGCACAGGTTCTCAGAAATGTGATCGCTTCTGATTTGCTAAACCGCAAGTTTCCACAGACAAGAGATGGCTATCTGGCTCGTTCATCTGATAAATCTTCTATGGACGATTTACGGTCAGTTGTTCAGCATAGCTCTAACTGTTAAATACAGAGCAATAAAATACTGCTAAACATCTGATTTTAAGTAACTCGCTGTTGAGAGCGAGTGTCTAGTGTTGTGTATAAATGATTAACTTGAGAGAAGCCGAAATGAGCTTGACGACCGCCGATATTCTTGCCCAACGCCTTTTTGATGCAGGATGCCGCCATGCATTCGGTATTCCGGGTGGTGAAGTTCTGAGTGTGATGCATGCGCTTGATCGGGCAGGGCTTGAAATTGTGCTAACCAAGCATGAAAACGGCGCGGGTTTTATGGCCGAAGGCACCTATCATCGCACGGGTGCTCCGGGCGTTCTTTTCGCGACGCTGGGACCGGGTATGGCCAATGCTTTTAACGTCATAGCCAATGCACATCAGGATCGAGTGCCGTTGATTTTTCTGACGGGCCGGGTCGATGACTATGACATGGCAAGCTATACACATCAGGTGTTTGATCATTGCAAGGCACTGGAGCCAGTCGTGAAGGGTAGTTTTACCCTTGTGGATGGCGCGGTTGATCGCATTGTTGATAAAGCTTTGTCCTTAGCACAATCAGGTCGCCCTGGACCTGTGCACATTGATGTACCGATTTCTTTGGCTGCAAAGGTTCAGGACTGGGCGCCAAAAGAATGGCAACCGAATTATTTGCCCACAGCCCCTGTGGATGATCCAAGCTTTTCTGAATTGAGGAACCGATTGTCCAAAGCTGAAAGGCCTTTGGCTGTTTTGGGACTGGAGATACTCAGTGAGGGAGCTGAAGCAGAAGTAAAAGACTTTCTTCTAAAGCATGGGATTCCATCTGTTGCTACCTATAAAGCAAAAGGTGTTGTTGCTGATGATCACCCTCTTTCTCTTGGCGGGGCGGGGCTTTCTCCAAAAGCCGATAAAACCATACTGCCTTTAATCGAGAAAAGTGATTGTATTCTGTTGATAGGCTACGACCCTATTGAAATGCGCCATGGCTGGCAGGATGTTTGGGAACCTGAAAGGCAGTTTGTTGCCGAATTTACGCTTGAGTCGAATTTGCATGGTATGCATAGGGCCAGCTTTACCTTTGTTGGCTCTTTAGCTCCTGCATTAGCGATGCTGGATCAGGGGCTAGAGCTGGGTTCTGTTTGGGGGGATGGCGCTTTTGCCAAGGCAAAGCAAAATATCACGGCTGCGTTTCCTCGTGATGAAGAATGGGGACCGTCAGCAATAGTTGATGAGGTGCGCAAGGCGCTGCCCGATCATGGTCTTGCATCTGTTGATTCCGGGGCGCATAGAATTTTGCAAAGTCAACAATGGGTCTGTCGGGAACCTCACACCCTTATTCAATCCAGTGGTTTGTGCACGATGGGGTGTGCTTTACCATTAGCGATGGGAGCTAAAGTTGCCTCACCTGATTTGCCTGTAGTTGCCTTTACCGGAGACGCAGGGCTAGAGATGATTCTTGGTGAATTATCTACACTCAGAGATTTGAAGTTACCGGTTGTCGTTGTTGTCTTTGTTGATGCATCACTTGCTTTGATTGAATTGAAGCAGCGCGGAAGTGGCAGGGAAAACCTTGCTGTTGACTTCGGGGGTACTGATTTTGCGGCCTTGGCTGATGCCATGGGGGGGATTGGTATCAATGCCCGAAGTCGCGATGAGTTACAAAAAGCTCTGAGCACAGCATTTGAGGGCGAGAAATTTACCTTGATCGCAGCTCATATAAAGCGTGAATCCTATGACGGGAAGTTTTAATTCCGGGATATACCAAGTATTCCAGAGGAATTTTAGCAGACATAACAAAGGCGGCCAAAGAGCCGCCTTTGTTATAAGCTGGTTTCTAAACCCAACTATATAGGTTTAGGTAAGTTTTAACTTAGTTTTCCGTGGCAATGTTTGTACTTTTTGCCTGATCCACAAGGGCATGCCGCATTACGGCTGGTTTTACCCCATGTCGACGGATCGTTTTGGTCAAATTCTTTTGCTTGTACTGTTGTCGTGCCAGTTACTTGCGCAGGATCCTGTCTGGACTCGTGCATCTCTTGCTGCTGGCGTGGAACCGTTGCATTTTCCGGAGTTTGCAGTTCAAAACGATGCATCAGCATTGTCAATTCATCACGTACTGAATCAAGCATGCTTTCAAACATTTCGAATGCTTCACGTTTATATTCGTCGAGTGGGTTTTTTTGTCCGTAAGCACGCAGGCCAACAGCTTGCTTTAGATGATCAAGGGACAACAGGTGTTCTTTCCACTGCTTGTCGAGCACCATCAGGAGTAGTTGTTTTTCCAGAGAGCGCATAACTTCCGGGCCATAGTTGGCTGTCTTTGCAGCCATTTTCTCATTACTGGCTTGAAGAATGCGATCCAGAATTTCCTGATCGGCAATGCCTTCTTCGTCAGCCCAGTCCTTAACAGGAAGATTCATGCTTAGAAGGCGCAAGCATTCTTCGTGCAGGCTGTCCAATTCCCACTGTTCCGCATAGGCATTGGCCGGAATGGTGCGTGTTACGAGATCTTCTAGAACTTCATGACGCATGGAAGCGACAGTGTCCTTAACTTCCTCTGCGGACATAACTTCTTTGCGCTGTTCGTAAATCACTTTACGCTGGTCATTCATCACATCATCAAACTTGAGGATGTTCTTACGAATTTCAAAGTTTCTGGCTTCGACTTTTTTCTGTGCTTTTTCCAGCGCTTTATTCACCCATGGATGAATAATGGCTTCGCCGTCTTCAAGGCCAAGTTTCTGAAGCATTGAATCCATGCGTTCGGATCCAAAAATACGCATCAGATCATCTTCGAGACTAAGGAAGAATTTGGATGCGCCGGGGTCAGACTGACGGCCGGAACGACCGCGAAGCTGATTGTCGATACGACGACTTTCATGGCGTTCGCTACCGATCATAAACAGGCCGCCAGCCTTGTTTACAATCTCTTTGTTTGCAGCAACTTCAGTGGATATTTCAGCTGCTTTGGCTTGCTTCCGTGCTTCTTCAGTTATGCCGAGCGTTTCTTGCTCGATGCGCATTTCTTCATTGCCGCCCAGTTTAATATCTGTACCACGACCGGCCATGTTCGTTGCGATTGTTACGGCCCCGGGTGAACCCGCCTGTGCAACAATCATGGCTTCCTGTTCATGATAGCGCGCGTTGAGAACCTTGTGCTCAATCTTTTCTTTCTTGAGTAAGGCAGAAAGGTATTCTGATTTTTCAATCGTTACCGTACCTACAAGGACAGGTTGCTGACGTTCATGGCATTCTTTGATCTGCTTGACAATCGCTGTATCACGTTCCTGACCTGTACGATAGACTTCGTCGTCATGATCAATACGGATACATGGTAAATTGGTTGTCATGGAAATAACATCTAATGCATAGATAGCCGAAAACTCTTCAGCTTCGGTCATCGCAGTACCTGTCATGCCAGCCAACTTGGGGTAGAGTCGGAAGTAATTCTGGAAAGTGATCGACGCTAAAGTTTGATTTTCCTGCTGGATATCAGCATTTTCTTTCGCTTCAAGGGCTTGATGCAGACCTTCCGAGAAACGGCGCCCTTCCATCATACGGCCAGTGAACTCGTCAATGATGACAACTTTATTGTCTTTGACAATGTAATCTTTATCACGCTGGAATAATTTATGCGCTTTCAGTGCCTGATTGATATGATGGAGTGTACTGACGTTCTCAATCTCGTAGAGAGAACCTTGCATCACGCCGTCGTTTATGAGTTTTTGCTCTATAAAATCGACGCCTTCATCTGTCAGAGTTACTGAGCGTGTTTTTTCATCTAGTTCATAATGTTCTTCTGTTAACGAAGGTACATACTTGTTGATGGTGATATAGCTTTCGGATGAATCTTCTGCAGGGCCAGAAATAATAAGCGGGGTTCTGGCTTCATCGATGAGAATGGAATCCACTTCATCGACAATTGCGTAGTTAAACTCTCTTTGAACCATTTGGTCGATTTCAAACTTCATATTGTCACGAAGATAATCAAACCCGAGTTCATTGTTAGTGGCATAGGTAATGTCACAGCTGTAAGCAAAGGCGCGTTCTTCTTCTCCCTGACCCGGGAAGACACATCCAACTGTCATCCCCAGAAAGCGATAGATCTGTCCCATCCACTCTGCGTCACGTTTGGCGAGGTAATCGTTAACAGTGACGACGTGAACACCTTTGCCTTCAATTGCATTCAGATAAACAGGTAATGTAGCTACGAGTGTTTTACCTTCACCTGTTGCCATTTCACTGATCATGCCTCGGTGGAGGACGATGCCGCCCATCATCTGAACGTCAAAGTGCCTCAAGCCAAGAGTTCTTCGAGATGCTTCACGGACAGTTGCAAAAGCTTCTGGCAGAATATCGTCGAGAGTTTCTCCTTGCTTCAGGCGATCGCGTAACTTTTCTGTTTGTCCTTTGATATCGTCGTCAGAGAGTTTTTCCAACTCTGCTTCAAAGCTGTTGATAGACAGGACAATAGAGTTAAGGCCTTTTAGGTAACGGTCATTGGCAGAGCCAAACATCCGCTTCACAAGCGCACCGAGCATTGAGTACCCCTTGCGTGAAAACGCAGTTCAAGATTTGGTTATAAAAAGTCAATGTGAGACATAGGGCGCAGGCTGGCTTATGTCAATGTGAAGCTGGATTCAATCGCTGGAAAATAACGCAGAAGCATTGCTTTTATAGTTTGTAGTCATCGAATATGAGTATTTCATTGATACTGGCTTTAGGTTGTAGCGACTTTGTTGTAGTAAGGAGAAACTTTTTTATTTCTTCTGAGCCGGAGCCAGAATTTAAATGAATTTCCGTAAAGTTATTATTCTTTGCATCTTTTTGATCGCGACAAGTTTTGTGCAGGAAAGCAGTGCGCAGCAAAACGCAGAAGAAGACTGGAAAAAAGAACAGCGTGAAAGTGGTGGAAAGCTTTTGAAGTTTCTTTTTGGAGATGACGAGGAAGAAGAAACACCCAAAATTACGAATGATGATGTTGTTGCTCCTTCACCTGATGAAAACACGTCGACGGCCAATGATGATGTAATTCAGGCAGCACCAGCAGAACCTGTTACAGAGGCCCCTGAAGACGTTCCTGTGGTAGAAATTGTTCCGGGGCAGGAAAGGGACGGACTTGCTCCGCCTCCCGGGTTTACTGAAGACACTCCAAGAAAGTCTGAAGACAATATTGTTGTTGAAGATTTATCAACAGAACCGACTTTTCAAAATGCGTTACCAGGGAGTTTAGAAACTCAAGGAAATATCCCTGTAGCTTCTGACGAACAAAATAAATTATCCTTGACCAAAACCGAAGATGAATTGGATCGTCTGGCGCGCGAGAACCCGGTTGTTGCCGTTGTTGAGGGAGATGAAATCTATTGGCAGGATATAACACAGGCAGCAAAAAAATTACCTGAGCAATATCAGGGACAGCTTGAGACAATGTTTCCGATCCTTCTTGATCGTGCAATCGATTTGAAACTTCTGGCGCATGCCGGTGCTGATGCTGATGTGGACGAAAAGGCTGAAGTAAAAAGAAAGCTGGCCCTGGCCGAAGAGAAGATTATCCGTGATTCTTATCTTGAACAGCAACTCGAAGAAATGATCTCTGAAAGTATGCTAAAAGACAGGTACTTCGCTCTGCTTAGAGAGAATGTGGTAAATGCGGAAATTCGTGCCCGCCATATTCTGGTTGAAACCCGAAATGAAGCTTTGGCATTGGTTATTGCTTTGGATAATGGTGCTGAATTCCATTTGCTGGCGAAGAAATTTTCCAAGGGCCCTTCTGCTGAAAAGGGAGGTGACTTGGGTTGGTTCAAACGAAAGGATATGGATCCCGAGTTTGCGTCGGCAGCTTTTTCCTTGGCCCCGGGGACTTATACAAAAGCACCAGTTGCTACTGATTTTGGATGGCACGTTATTAAACTGGAAGACAAGCGGGATGTAAAACAACCAACTTTCGAATCTATGCGTGCTGAAATCAAGGAGCAAATCAGTCGCGAGTTGGTTGCGCTTATGGTTCGTGATTTAAGAAAAGAGGCTGATATATCTGTTTTTCCGGCTAACTGATTAACTGGTGAATTAAATAAAAAGTAAATATCGCCTTTCTCCTGACACAGTCATGGAGTTTGGTGCTGATCGATTAACGGAAATGGCAGCCAAAAGACTGCTTTCCAAATGTAATTAATAAGGAGTTATCTCTACATGTCTGCAAAACAGATTATCTTGCCTCTTGTCGGTATCGTTGCCCTTGCTGGTGCGGCGTATGCTGGTTATTCCTATGGAGTAAAAGGGGGAACACTGCCTTTCCTTGGCGGTGATCAGGCTTCTGAGATAGTATCAGATGCTCCTGTCGGTGATGATCCGGTAATGGCCAAGGTTGGTGACATCGAAATTCGCCGCTCTGAAGTTGTGAAGTTTGCCGAAAGTATTCCAAATATTCCACAAGAACAGATTGATCTTATTCTGCCTGAACTTGTAGGGCAGGTTGTGGATTTGAAGTTAATCACGAAAGAAGCCACGACAAGTGGTTTGGAAAATGATCCAGAAGTTCAAAAACGGGTAGGTGAAGTTAAAGAAAGAATTCTAGTTGAAATTTTCTTGAATAGAGCTCTTGAAAAAGAAGTCACGGACGAAGCCGTTGAGAAAGCTTATCAGGATTATTTGACTGAAAACCCGGCAGTCCGTGAAGTTTCTGCCAGACATATTCTTGTGGAAAAAGAAGAAACTGGGAAAGATCTGATCAAGCAACTGGACGAAGGCGCTGATTTTGCGACTTTAGCCAAAGAACATTCTACTGGTCCAAGCGGGCCAGGTGGTGGAGACTTGGGATTCTTTAAGGCTGAACAGATGGTTAAGCCTTTTTCAGATGCTGCTTTTGGCATGAAAGTTGGTGAACATTCTACAGCTCCTGTTCAAACCAGATTTGGATGGCACGTTATTAAAGTTGATGACGAACGTGATTCTGAACAGCCAACAAAGGAACAACTCGACGGTCAACTCCGCTCGGAACTTTCAAGAAGTGCATATGAAGGTATTGTCGATAATCTCAAAGATGGGGTACAGATTGAGATAATTGGTGCTGAGACTGACGAGGCCGCGCCGGTAGAAACAGAAAATGAAGAGGCAGAAAACGAAGAAAAGCCTGCCAGTGAATAATATGAAAAGTCCGGCTTGATCTACAACGGTTTGGCCGGGCTTTTTGGTGGTTTCTGTTTGTGGCTGTGAATAGGTAGGATTTGGCAATGGAACTTCAAAGATCTCCGCTCGCACCGGTGAGTTTTCCGGAGATGCCTGAAATAAATGGTGTAAAGCTTTCAACGAAAGCTTGCGGTGTAAAGTATCAGGGGCGTAGGGATGTTCTTTTGATGAGTTTTGATGAAGGCACGGCAGTTGGCGGAGTTTTGACTCGTTCCCTTACCTGTTCAGCGCCTGTTGAGTGTTGCCGTGATCATTTAAAGTCCGGGGAAGCCAGAGCAATTGTTGTAAACTCAGGAAACGCCAATGCTTTTACCGGTAAATTGGGAGAAGCATCTGTTGCCCGGACCGTTGAGGCTACTGCCCGGGAACTGAATTGTGCTGAAAATACAGTTTTTGTTGCTTCAACCGGGGTTATTGGTGAGCCATTACCTGATGAAAGAATAACATCAGCCCTGGGAGATTTGAAAACTGACCTAAGATCTGATAGTTGGCAGGATGCTGCCGAAGCTATTATGACAACAGATACCTTTGCCAAAGGGGCAACAATCAAAACCTGGATTGATGGGAAAGCTGTAACGATTAATGGCATTGCCAAAGGATCAGGAATGATCGCGCCCGATATGGCAACAATGCTGAGTTTTGTTGCAACAGATGCAGCTCTGTCTCCGGCAATGGTTCAAAATTTCATCTCAAATGGCGCAGATTTGTCTTTCAATTCAATTACGGTTGATAGTGACACTTCAACAAGTGATACGGTGCTTCTCTGTGCTACAGGGAAAGCAGGAAACACGCTCTACAATGATATCAATGCGCCAGAACTCGCAGACTTTGTCCTGGCATTGAATACAATCCTGAAGGATTTGGCTCACCAGGTTGTTCGGGATGGTGAAGGTGCAAGTAAGTTTATTTCTATTGCCGTAACCGGGGCGGAAACAGACCAGGCCGCACGTCGTGTAGGATTAGCCATTGCAAATTCCCCTTTGGTAAAAACCGCCATTGCCGGTGAAGATGCCAATTGGGGCCGGGTGGTTATGGCTGTTGGTAAATCTGGTGAGCGGGCAGATCGTGATAAACTTTCCATTGCCATGGGTGGTGTTACGATAGCAAAAGATGGTCAGCGGGTTGATGATTTTGATGAGGGACCTGTTGCACAACATATGCGAGGGCAAGAGATTTCGATTGCTGTTGATATCGGGATTGCTGATGGACAGGCGACGGTGTGGACCTGTGATTTGACGCATGGTTATATCGAAATCAATGCGGATTATCGCAGCTAATCACGATTCTAATTCGGGATTTGACGGTCAGATAAAATTTCAGGATATATTTAATGGACTCTTCTGAAGAAGAATTGGGGTGCTGGGCCGCTGAAAAAAGGCACGATGCGGCTAAACCGATTGTGCTGGTTGCTGCTGCAGCTTTGGTTGACAGTGACGGACGTGTTCTGCTGGCACAGCGCCCTGTGGGTAAATCTATGGCCGGGTTATGGGAATTCCCGGGGGGCAAGGTTGACCCGGGTGAAACACCGGAACAAGCCTTGGTTCGTGAATTGAAAGAAGAGCTTGGTATTGACACACGATCTTCCTGTCTCGCGCCTATTGCCTTTGCATCACATAGTTATGATGACTTTCATTTATTGATGCCGTTATTTGTATGCCGTATTTGGGAAGGCAAGATCACCGCACTTGAGGGGCAGGAGTTTGCCTGGGTTCGCCCTGTGCGGTTGCGCGACTATCCAATGCCGCCAGCAGATGAGCCTTTGGTGGCATTGCTACGGGATTTGCTATAGACTTTGAGGTAGTAATTCCAATGACGAGTCTTGCTTGCTGATTAATAAGTCTGGTTTATTGGATTGCGAGGGGAATACCAGGCATCTTTTTGAGGGGTGCGTCCGGGTGCAAAACACTGACGCAATTGGGGTTAATGTCAACACTAGTAAACCGTAACATCACGCTTAAGGGGCGAAGAACCTCTTTACGTCTGGAACCGGATATGTGGGAAGCGCTTTTTGAAATTTGTGTGCGTGAGAATTGTCCGATTGGCGAACTTTGTACACAGATTGACGAGGCAAAAGAAGACTCTTCTCTGACGGCAGCGATTCGAGTTTATATTCTTATTTATTTTAGAAACGCAGCAGTATCAGGCCAATCAGGGGATGTTGAAACATTTCTTGGCGAGGCGATCTAATTCTTGAAACATTAGTTTCAAGTCAGCTTGGTCTCTTGAGTATTGAGGAAATCTGAAAGTCGTTCCGCGGCACTACCGGGTCTGAGCGGTTTTTGTTGTGATGTGTGTGGCGCCCAGCCCGCGAGATAAACAATGTCAAATGTTGCATTAATTCTGCCTTCTGAATCAGAAAATTTTTCCTGATAAAGTTGGGCAGCCTTTAAAAGTGTTTCTCTGCGGGTGAAAGATTTTTTTCTGTTATGAATGGCATTGGTTTCACCCATACCTCGTAGTTCTTTCATTAAATCAAATGCGTTGGCATAGCTGACTTCAATACGATCAAAATCTGAAACAGGCAACGCAAAGCCTGCTCGCTGGAGTAGAGCGCCAGCATCCTTGACATCAATGAGCGGCGATACTCTGGGGCTGACACCGCCTTCGATATCCATTTCTGCTTCCATAAGGCATGCGCGCAGTTCTTTAAGGCTTTCCCCGCCAATCATAGAAGCTAAAAACAATCCATCGGCTTTCAGGCTTTGATGGGCTTGCAAGAGAATGCCCGGTAAATCGTTGACCCAATGAAGGCAAAGATTACTGATAATGAGATCATAAACCTGTGTGGCAGAAGGTATGATCTCTGAAATAATTTCTATATCTTTTGAGGATACAAAATCTTTTTGCGAATCTTCTTCTGATTGGAATTTAGCTGTTACAAACTCTTGTATTCTACCTCTGATCCCCAGTGTTTCTTCCAGGATGCTGTGGTTAGACCCGAGATCAAGTGTTTTCGGGAAATCGCGAGCGATATCCATAAGCCGGTCTCCCAGCCGATCTGCAACTTCTCTGAAGAGGAAATCATGATCTTCTATGTGATTTTGGGCGCGGTGATGGTGCTGATTAACGGATTTACGGTCAAAAATATAGATATCAGTCATGGTTGAACCCAATAAGCCCAGAGATAATTAAGCACGCAGATAATTAAGCAGAGAGATATTTTTCCGGTTATAGCAGATTGCTTCTTTATGACCAGATCAATTAGCATAGTCCTATGCGTATGATGAAGGAATTGCTGCCAAACCTTTTAACTAAAGGTGTAAATTATCTGTTTCCACCTGTTTGTGGAAATTGTGATGAGGCAATATGGGACAATACGGGGATCTGTGCGAGTTGTTGGAAGGATCTCACTTTTATTTCCACAGCTTGCTGTAACTCATGTGGTTATCCTTTTGAACTCTCTCATGGGGATGAGATGCTTTGTGGTGAGTGCCTTCATTCGCCTAAGGCCTTTGATCAGTGTCGTGCGGCATTGGTTTATGATGTACATAGCAAAGGTATGATTATTAGTTTTAAACACGCTGATAAAACGTATTTGTCTGCGCTCTTTACAAGATGGCTGTCATCCTGTGGTCAAGGGATTTTGGATAGGGCAGATGTTATCATTCCCGTCCCGCTCCATCGTAGGCGTTTGTTGAGACGTCGATACAATCAATCGGCTTTATTGGCTCATTCTGTGGCGCGTCTTCATCATAAAAGATATATCCCGAACTTGCTTCTTCGAACAAAAAACACATCTTCTCAAGGGCAGTTCTCTATGACAGGGCGCTGGCGAAACGTGCGCAACGCTTTTGTTTTAAATAATAGGTTTAAGGCAATAGTTGAGGGAAAACACGTCGTTTTGATTGATGACGTTTATACCACAGGTGCTACGCTGGATGCTTGTGCCCGGGTGCTTAAGAACAGTGGTGCTAGCACTGTCAGCGCTATTGTTTTAGCGCGAGTAACAAAAGATTGATGGCATCAGAGGTGTAAAATTTTATTGCCAGATACTGTAATTTGTTAGTAAGTGCCTTAAATAAAATTACTCGCAGGTTTTGTCGTGAGGCGCCTGCTTATGTAAACACAGCGAAATTAGGATCGTTCTTTATGGCTGAAGTTATTGTTTATTCCAGTATGCTTTGTCCTTACTGCGTACGCGCAAAGAAGCTACTGAAAAACAAAGGCGTTACCTTTGACGAGATTGACGTAATGATGGAACCTCGCCGCAAACCAGAAATGGTTGAGAAAGCAGGTGGGCGTACGTCTGTGCCGCAAATTTTCATTAATGGTGAACATATTGGTGGCTGTGATGAACTGATGGCACTGGAAAGTGCGGGAAATCTGGATACAAAACTTGAAAACAGGATTGCCTCTTGAATAAATTCAAAGCAGCTTGTGTGCAGCTAACGGCTGATCGGGACGACGAAGTTACGTTGGGGCCAGCCTGTGATCTTATTCGTCAGGCGCATGGCTTGGGGGCCGAGTATATTCAAACACCTGAATGTACGACAATGATGGAACCCAATAAAAAGCTTACGCTTGAAAAAGCACTGCCTGAAAGTGAACATCCGTCGGTTAAGGCTTTTTCTGCACTGGCTGCTGAACTTGGGATTTGGCTGCATATTGGCTCTTTGATTGTTGGTACAGAAGAATCCCGCGCAGCAAATCGTGCGTTCCTTTTTTCTCCGCAAGGTGAAATTGCGGCTCGATATGACAAAATTCATATGTTTGATGTGGTCATCCCCGATGGTCAATCGTATCGGGAATCAGCAACCTTTAAGCCTGGTGAAGAAGCTGTCGTTGCCAAGTTACCTTGGGGTGAATTGGGCATGGGGATTTGTTATGATGTTCGTTTTCCCTATCTATTTCGGGCTCAGGCTAAAAAAGGTGCAGTGATTCTTACCGCTCCGGCTGCATTTACTCAGTTCACGGGTGAAGCACACTGGCATACACTTCTGAAAGCACGAGCAATTGAAAACGGCTGTTTTGTCATTGCTGCCGGACAATGTGGCGTTCATGCCGAAGGCCGGGAAACATATGGGCATTCCGTTATTATTGCACCCTGGGGTGAAATACTTGCTGATGGGGGAGATCAACCGGGTGTAATCGTTGCAGATATTGATCTTGATCGTGTAAGGCAAGCTCGGGACATGGTTCCGTCAATACATCATGATCGGGACTTTACTCTGAATTAATCGTGTCTGGTTATACCAGGTTCACAGCGCAAATACGCTGAACAACGGCAGGATTGGGCTCTGTGATTGTTGTTTCTTCATAACTCAGAACTCTTAGCTGAGGGTGATAATGGTCTAAAAGCTCTTGAGGCTTTAACAGAAAGTCTGGATTTTTAGGGCGCCCGAATTTTTCGTTTCCGATCATAAATGTTTCGTAGATCAAAGTACCACCAGGTATCAGTAGTTTGGCGAGTAAAGGCAACAGAGGGCGATAGAGATAGTTGGTAACAATGACTCCGCCAAATTTCTTTTCTGATAAAGGAAAAGGGCCGCCGTCTTCCAGATTTGCTTGAATAATCTCGGCCCCGGGATAGTTTTCAAGATCAGCAAGGGCGTCGATATTTTTATCGATTGCGATTACGTAGTGTCCTGACATTAAAAACAGGCGTGCGTGTCGGCCTGCACCACAGGCAAGATCCAATATATCGCTACCTTCTGGAATATATCCCGCGTGTTTAAGCACCCATGCAGATGGTTCGTTCATAACTTTTATCCTCTGGATTCAATGCCGTGAAACAATCTGTTAAAGAGTGTCATGTTATATTGAGTACTGTCTGAGGCTTTTTATGGCAACAACTTCTGGTGCCAGAGGCTTGACCATTGCAGATCTCATCAGTCATAACCATATCCCGTGCACGACTGACAGTATGGATGAAGCAGGATTAGAATGATTCTTTTCGATTTAAAATGCGAAAACGATCACGTTTTTGAAGCTTGGTTTAAAGATAATGCGACTTTTAGGGATCAATCCGAAAAGGGGATTGTTTTGTGCCCTAATTGCTCTTCTAAAGAAGTCAAAAAGGCTTTGATGGCGCCAAATGTCAGTCTCGCCAATAGTGAGAAGAAGCAGGTTTCAACAAGCGAGCTTGCCAAAGCACAGAAATTTTTATCTGAAACGCAAAAAGCCATTGAGCGTAATTTTGATTACGTCGGCAAAGATTTTGCCAAGGAAGCTCGCAAAATTCACTATGGCGAATCAGACAAGAAAAACATTTATGGCGAGGCCAGTGAAACAGATGCGAAAAGCCTGAAGGAAGAAGGCGTGGCTTTTTCATCGATTCCATGGAAACAAAAAGCTGATGCTTAACAGCGTGCGCTGTTAGCGTTTATCATTTTTCGCATATTGCAATAGTGTAGTGGCCTTAGTCTATGATAGTTCATGCGCTGCTGAGTTTCTCGCGGATTTCTACTGCGGTTTTTCGGCAATCAGCATGTAGTTTACATCCAGATCTTTGGCATCCTGATACCATTTGTCTTGTAGTGGATTATAGACAATTCCCATTAGATCCTCAGTTCCAAGTCCATTGCGACGCAGAAGATCCACAAATTCTGACGGACGCAAGAATTTGTCCCATTCGTGAGTCCCAGGCGGGACCCAACGCAGCAGGTATTCAGCACCAACAATTGCGAGAAGATAGGATTTCTTTGTGCGATTTAGGGTGGATCCAAACATTGTACCGCCGGGTTTTACCAGAGCAGCACAATCTCGGCTATAGGCTTCTACATCTGCGACATGCTCGATAACTTCCATATTGATAACCGCATCAAATTGCGCGCCTTGTTCAACGAGTTCTTCGGCCGTCATATGCCGATAGTCCATTTCAAGGCCGCTTTCTTCAGCATGAATCTGTGCGATTTCGATGTTTCGATGTGATGCATCGATACTCGTGACTTTTGCGCCAAGCCGTGTCAGAGGTTCCGATAGCAAGCCACCTCCGCATCCAATATCAAGAATCGTAAGGTCCTTGAGTGGTGTGAGACCAGTGATGTCGCGATTATGTTTTTTAGCAAGGTGATCGCGAATATAGCTAATGCGGACAGGATTTATTTGATGAAGTGGCTTGAACTTGCCCAAAGGATCCCACCATTCATCTGCCATTGCAGCGAACTTTGATATTTCTTGTGGATCAACGGTAATACCTGATGCTTCATCTTTTTCGGGTGTCTGAGCTGCGTTCATCTTGATTTCTTGCCACCTTCTTCGTCATCGTCACCTAAGTAAGGGGACGAGAAATTCGTCTTCACATTGTCACTATTTTACATTTTACATGTGTAATTGCATTCGTTTTTCGCACGCATTTTCTTGCGTCACTGTGCCGTGCAGAGTATGGATATGTCGAGCCCAGAGAGCAACCGTTTGAAAGTGGTTTATGACGGTAGTATTCGGGGCAGTGTTATTAAATATATATTTTCCTCACAGGATGAGTTCCGATGGCCCGAGTCGTTATGAAATTCGGTGGCACCTCGGTTGCAGATCTTGACCGAATCCGTAATGCTGCAAAGCGTGTTAAGCGAGAGGTTGAGGCGGGAAACGAGGTTGCGGTAGTTGTATCCGCAATGGCTGGTGTGACCAACCAGTTAGTCAGTTATGTTCAAGATGCTGGTTCGCTCTATGATCTGCGCGAGTATGATACGGTTGTATCATCAGGCGAGCAGGTGACATCAGGCTTACTTTCTATCGTGTTGCAGGATATGGGAATCAATGCCCGGTCCTGGCTTGGTTGGCAGAGCCCGATTGTGACAAACGCTGCACATGGAAGTGCCCGAATTGAACGCATTGAAGTCGACGATATTATTCGCCGCTTTGGTGAAGGTCAGGTTGCTGTTTTTGCTGGTTTCCAAGGTGTTGGACCTGATGGTCGCATTTCGACATTGGGCCGGGGTGGATCTGATACTTCTGCCGTGGCGATTGCTGCGGCCTTAAAAGCTGATCGTTGTGATATCTATACGGACGTTGATGGCATTTATACAACTGATCCCCGTATCGTGACCAAAGCTCGCAAGATGGAAAAGATCACTTATGAGGAAATGTTAGAACTTGCTTCTCAAGGGGCAAAGGTTTTGCAAACCCGCTCGGTCGAAATGGCTATGAAGCACGGGGTGCGCGTTCAAGTTCTTTCCAGCTTCGAAGACAAGCCTGGAACTTTAGTTGTAGACGAGGAAGAAATCGTGGAACAGGCAATCGTAAGTGGCATCGCCTATAATCGTGATGAAGCAAAAATTACACTCCGTAGTGTGAGAGATACACCGGGTGTTGCAGCAAGCATCTTTGGTCCCTTGACAGATAATGCAATCAATGTGGATATGATTGTTCAAAATATCTCTGCTGATAAAAAAACCACAGATATGACCTTCACGGTTGCCAAGGCTGAACTGGACAGAGCAATTAACGTTCTGGAAGACAGCAGTAACGGTTTGAAATATGACAGTCTGGATTCAGATCCTGCTGTTGCAAAAATCTCTGTTATTGGCGTTGGTATGCGTTCTCACGCAGGTGTTGCCCAGAAAATGTTCTCTGCCTTGGCCGAGAAGGGGATCAACATCGAAGTGATCTCTACCTCAGAAATTAAAATTTCTGTACTTGTTGCCGAAGAATATACAGAGCTGGCTTTGCGTAGTCTGCATACTGCATACGGCCTTGATTCAGAAGATTAATATTATAGTATTAATTCTGTAATCGGTTTTCGTAAATAAGCAGTAATTAAAACCGACATGGGATTTGTTTTGTTGGGTTATTGGCCCCGGGCTATTGGCTCTGGGCTGATAACCCAATATTTATAAGAACCTGCTTTTTACTGGTTGTGAGGGTGCTGAATCTGATGACAGGCAAGAATGACAAAACATCGGCTTGGGGTGGATCTCGTCGTTTGTTAAAACTCTTGCGCGATCAGATGAAGGGCAAATCCACCAATCAGGAACGCTTGGCGCAAACAGTCAACCTGATCGCGCGGGATATGAGTGCAGAAGTGTGCTCAATCTATGTTATGCGCCGAGGTGAATATCTCGAGCTTGCGGCGACTATGGGGCTGAAACCTGAAGCCGTTTACCAAACACGATTGCACAAAGGTGAAGGTATTGTGGGGCAGTGTGCTGCTCTGGCTTTGCCCATGGCTGTTTCTGATGCTCCCCGTCATCCTAATTTTGCTTATCGTCCTGAGACAGGTGAGGAACCTTACCAATCCATGCTGGGGGTGCCAATCCTACGAAGCGGTCGTGTTCTAGGGGTTATCGCCGTTCAGAATGTTACCCATCGTCATTATGACGAAGAAGAAGTCGAAGCCCTAGAAACGATTGCCATGGTTTTGGCTGAACTTATTGCAGGGGGAGCACTTTCGGTTTCGGCCTTGGAAGCAGAGAGTTCCAAAGAGGAACTCGAAAAGCCCGACCGGATAAAAGGCCTTTGTCTCAACGAGGGTATGGGTATCGGGCAAGCCGTTTTCCATAATCGCGGTATTATTATTAATCGCATTATTGCAGATGATATTGACGAAGAAATCGAGCGTCTGGAAAAAACCGTCAGGGAAATGCGCTCATCAATAGATGAGATGCTGACGAGAACTGATATTGCTGCGATGGGAGAGCAGCGCGAAGTGCTTGAAACCTATCGAATGTTTGCTGAAGACCGGGGATGGGTCGGTAAAATTACCGAGGCAATTCGTGTTGGCGGGATGACTGCAGAAGCTGCAGTTCAAAAGATTCAAAATGAAACCCGTTCACGGATGAGCAAGATCAGCGATCCTTATCTGAGGGAGCGTCTTGCTGACTTGGATGATCTTGCCAATCGACTTTTGCATCATTTACTTGATTTGGACGAAGATAAGCCTGAATTACCGGATGAGTTTATTCTGCTTGCGCGTACGCTTGGCCCGGCTGAACTCCTTGATTATGACTGGGATCGCCTGAAAGGAGTTGTTCTGGAAGAAGGGTCTCCGACCGCTCATGTTGCTTTGGTTGCACAGGCCCTTGAACTTCCCATTATCGGGCGTTGCCGGGATGTGCTGACTCGTATTCGCGAAGGGGACATGGTTGTTCTGGATGCATCGCATGATCAGGTTTTTGTTCGTCCGAAAGATGATGTCCTCCGGACATTACGGACTAGCGTAAAAGATAAAAAACTTAGATGGGCAGAGGTTTCAGCCACCCGGGAACTTGCCCCCGTTAGTCTGGATGGTCAGCGAATATCTCTGAATGTTAATGTCGGGCTGTTGATGGATCTGCCGCACATGCACGCAGCAGGGGCCGATGGTGTTGGCTTATACCGAACTGAAGTTCCCTTTATGGTCCGTAAATCCCTTCCTGATGTAGCCGAGCAAGCGGAATTGTATCGTAAGGCGATGGATCGGGCCGAGGGTAAATCTGTTGTCTTCCGAACACTGGATGTCGGTGGCGACAAGGTATTGCCTTATTGGTCGAGCGTCGCAGAAGAAAATCCGGCTATGGGGTGGCGCGCTATTCGTATCGGCCTGGATCGACCGGCTTTATTGCGTCAGCAGTTGCGTGCCCTCATTCGTGCCTGCGCGGGACGTCAGCTTGAGGTAATGTTCCCGATGATATCGGAAACAGCAGAATTCAGAGCTGCACGCGCTTTACTGGATCGTGAACTGGAACGCGAAAAAACTATTGGCGGTGTCTTGCCGGAAAAAATAAGAGTCGGCGCTATGTTAGAAGTTCCGGCGTTGATTTGGCAGTTGGTTCCCTTATGCCAAGAGGTGGATTTTCTGTCCGTCGGTAGTAACGATCTGTTGCAGTTTGTTTTTGCAACGGACCGGGGCAATACCCGATTGGCACGGCGGTATGATGCTTTGAACCCCGGTGTCTTAAAGATGATGCAAAATATTTCGGAAACAACACATCGGGCTGGCGTGGACCTTTCTTTGTGTGGTGATATGGCGGGGCAACCAATAGAAGCCATGGCATTGATTGGATGTGGCTTTAAATCTCTGTCCATGCCTGCGCAACAGGTTCCCGGGGCAAAGAAAATGGTACGCTCGCTGGATGTGGATAGTATTAAACAGTTTGTAACAGGCCTGTTGGAGAAACCTGATCACAGTGTACGTAGTGAATTAGAGAACTATGTCAAAACAGCAAACGTTGTGATTTAAAATAGATTTATTTGTTGTTTGTTACTGAATTTGTTACAACTTTCCCATACGCGCCACAGGTGACCAGTGCTTAATACTAAGTGATGGTCGCAGCTTGCAGGGAGGGGATTGTGGAAGCGATGCCGGAATCACGTGAAAACACATCCGGGGAAAATACCTCGGAAAATAACGAGCCGACAATAACTGTTGCGGAAATCCTTCGTACCGGTCGGGAAAAACGCGGACAGGATTTACGTTCTGTCGCGAGTATTCTTCGTATCAGATATGTTTTTCTGGAAGCAATTGAACGTGGTGATTTTGCCAGCTTGCCGGGGGACACTTATGCATATGGTTTTGTGCGAACCTATGCGGGCTATTTGAATCTCGACAAAGATGAAATTGTTCGGCAGTTCAAACAAGAGGTTCAAAATTATGGCGACCGGAAGCAGTTGGTTTTTCCAACACCAGTCCCTGAAAGTAAGACGCCCGGGTTGGCTATTCTGTTGACTTCAATTGTTCTGTTAGGCGTTGCCTATGGCGGATGGACAGCGATATCCCGTTTCGATGTTGATATCTCTGAATGGGTTCCTTTTCTGTCTGAAAAGAAAGCAGATACTACAGCTGAAGAAGAGGCATCAGCGGCAGGTTCAGTTGATGTTGCCTCGACGCCTGTTGAGAGTATTTCTCAGGCTGATACGACGGTTGGAAGTAGTGTAACGGCTGTTGATGCTCCATCAAGTGATGATACTCAAGCAGAAAACTCAAGTGCAGAAGAGTCGATTGCGAACCGGGCTCCAGAAGCCCAGAGCCAAAATGGACAAGAAGCGACTGAAACAACATCGACTGATACAGTTTCAGAGGCTGTAACTGTTGAGACACAATCACAGGCGGTTCCCGACATTCCGGAAGTTTCCCTGACGGGGAATGCCGAGCAGGGAGATGCTGCAGTTTCTGAAATAACGAGCGAAGATGTAACTGCTGAAGATATTGCGAGTCAGAGTACATCGGAAGATGATCCTGCTTCGACGGAAACATCTGTGGCTGCAGTAACACCTCCGCCACCACCTGAGCCAGAAATTTTTGGCGATGAAGTCGGAGATTCTCCGATCTCTATCCATGCCGAAAGAGATACATGGATGCATATCGTGAATGGGTCGGGAGAAGCGATTTTTAGCCGGGTTCTCAGAGCAGGGTCTGTTTATAATGTCCCTGATCAAGATGATCTGGTTATGGCTACGGGCAATGCCGGTGGTATTACAATTAAATTAAATGGTAATAATTTGCCCAAACTTGGAGCTCTGGGTGCTGTACGAAGAGATATAATACTTTCTGAAGAAGGGCTTCTAGAGTCAATTACGGCAGAATAGATATTATATTTCAAAAAGTTAATCGCTAAAAAAGAAAAGGCGTAGTCATAAAGCTGCGCCTTTTCTTTTTTCTGTCACTATTGCAGGCTTGAATAGCTTCTATCACATTAAGGTTTCAACTTGAATTATTGTTCAAGAAAGCGCATGTTTCCTTTGCTTTTTAGGGCACAGAGAGAGTTTGATGAGCATACGTCCTTGGCGAGATATTGTTCGCCGGAAATCACGACAGGTAATGGTTGGTAATGTTCCCGTTGGTGGGGACGCGCCTATTACTGTTCAATCAATGACGAACACCTTAACGACTGACGTAAAGGCGACTGTTGAACAGATCCATGCGATGGAAGAAGCCGGTGCTGATATCGTTCGTGTGTCTTGCCCGGATGAAGAATCTTCCAGGGCCTTGAAAGAAATCGTCAAAGAAGTCTCTGTGCCGATCGTTGCGGACATTCACTTCCATTACAAGCGTGCCATTGAAGCCGCTGAATCCGGTGCGGCCTGTTTACGGATTAATCCGGGAAACATTGGTAAGCGCGAGAAGGTGCTTGAAGTTGTCAGTGCCGCAAAGGATCATGGCTGTTCCATGCGTATCGGTGTGAATGCCGGATCTTTGGAAAAACATCTTCTGGAACGTTTCGGGGAACCATGCCCCGATGCAATGGTGGAATCTGCTCTCGGTCATATCCGTATTCTGGAAGATCTTGATTTCAGGGAGTTTAAAATTTCCTGTAAGGCATCGGACGTTTTCATGGCTGTGGCTGCCTATATGCAGTTGGGCGAGGTTTGTGATTACCCCCTTCATATCGGTGTTACAGAAGCTGGTGGTTTGCGTACAGGAACGATTAAATCATCTATCGGTTTGGGAAGTCTTTTGTGGTCAGGTATTGGTGATACGCTGCGTGTATCTCTATCTGCTGATCCTGTTGAAGAGATCAAAGTTGGATTTGATATTCTGAAGTCTTTGGGGTTGAGACACAGGGGGGTGAATGTCATTTCCTGTCCATCTTGTGCCCGTCAACAGTTCGATGTGATTAATACCGTTTCTGTATTGGAAGAAAGATTGAGTCACATTACTACACCGATGACTGTTTCTGTTATCGGGTGTGTGGTAAATGGCCCTGGTGAGGCGACTATGACCGATATTGGTTTGACTGGCGGTGGTAAGGGGACTCATCAGGTTTATGTTGCCGGTATGCCGGATCATCGTCTCAAAGATCGAAGTATTGTGGATCATCTGGTGGGCATGATCGAAACCAAGGCAGCTGAAATCGAAGACGCTGTAGCCCGGGGTGAAACGCCACAACAGATGGGGCACTAGCTGTGGAGCTTTTATAAAAGTATGTGGCACGCTATTGTGGCTATGTACTTTTAAAAGGCTATTCCCTATAACCATTCCGGTTATTTTTTACTTTATACCTTTATTTGTTTATTTCAGGAGAACCCTAACGATGTCTTCTCTTCAACCAGTACGCGGCACGCATGACCTTTTTGGAGATGACATGCGTCGACATCGCGAAGTGTTGAACATTGGGCGAGAAGTTGCCAATCGTTTCGGTTATGATGAAATAATCACGCCTGTTTTTGAGAAAACAGAAGTTTTCAGGCGGACACTTGGTGATACTTCTGATGTCGTGACAAAAGAAATGTACACCTTCTCTACCAAGGGTGGGGACGAGATAACGCTGCGTCCGGAAAATACCGCAGGTGTTGCCCGTGCTTTTATGTCTAACGGCTTGAGCCAGCAACTACCGGTGAAGTTCTTTTATGGTGGCCCAATGTTTCGCCATGAGCGCCCGCAAAAAGGTCGGCAGAGACAATTCCATCAAGCTGGTGTGGAACTTCTCGGCGTTGATAAACCACAAGGGGATGTTGAGATTATTTCTTTGGGCGTGCATTTCCTCAAAGAGCTTGGTGTTTACGAAAATACGACGCTGGAACTCAATACACTTGGGGATGTTGAAAGCCGACAGGCCTATCGTACTGCATTGATCGAATACTTCTCTGCGTTCAAAGACCAGCTTTCTGAAGATAGCTTGAGTCGCCTTGAGAAAAATCCATTGCGTATTCTGGACTCAAAGGATGAAGGGGATAGAAAGCTTGTTGCTGATGCGCCTGTTTTCTCTGACTATCTCAATGATTTGAGCAAAGATTTTTTTGCACAAGTCAAAGGTGGCCTGGATGCTTTGGGTATTTCCTATGAAATAAATCCACGCCTTGTGCGCGGTTTAGATTATTATTGCCACACAGCATTTGAGTTTACGACAACAGTACTGGGTGCGCAGGGAACTGTTTTGGCTGGTGGTCGTTATGATGGTTTGATCAAAACCATGGGTGGCCCTGCAACGCCAGGTGTCGGTTGGGCTTCTGGCATTGAGCGTTTGGCCATGCTGATGACACGGCAAGTCGTGGAACCTCAGCCAGTTGTTATTATTCCAATGGGTGAAGCTGCCGAAGCACGGGCACAAATTCTGGCTGATGAGTTAAGATATGCGGCATATCGTGTCGAAGTTGGCTTTAGTGGTAATCTTAAAAAACGATTGAACCGGGCCAATAAGCAAAATGCCTATGCTGCCATTATTATGGGGGATGATGAGTTGGCTGAAAATTCTGCGACGCTTCGTGATCTTTCCAGTGGTGATCAAGAACTTGTTAAGCTGGACGCTTTGGCTGACAAGCTGACTGTTTACCGCTGAACTGTACAGATCCGACAAAAGAGGCCTAAAATGGCCTCTCTTGCTTACAATCGTGATATCGTATGAATTCAGTTCCACCTTTTATACCTGAGCACCCTTTGATCGAACGCTCTGATCAGTTTGATCATCTTGCAATTATTGGTGTTAGTGCCCGCACGGCGGGGCGACGTACACGCGACACTCTTTTTGTCGAAGAACCAGACTATTCATCGATCCTTAGCAAGCTTAAAAATGATAGCAAGCGAAGCGTTGTTTTAATCGCAACCTGCGAAAGGTTTGATTTTGTTTTAGGGCAAGTCGAGAACGACGACATTGATTTTTATCAGAATATAATTGCGCAAGAAGCGAGTGTTGATCTGGATACGCTTCAAAAGCAAAGTTATCAACACACTGGGTTTGATGCTTTACGCCACCTCTTTGCTGTCGCTGCATCATTGGATAGTCTCATTGTAGGTGAACCACAAATTTTAGGGCAAGTAAAAGAGTGCCATCGTTTCTCAAAGAGCTTGGGATTAACAGATAGTTTTCTTGATAGTGTGTTTGATGCCAGTCTTGTTTCTGCGAAGCGTGTTCGAACAGAAACCACAATCGCGCAACAGCCTGTTTCACTTGCATCGTCAGCGTTACAGGTGGCACATGGTATTCATGGTGATCTGGCACGGTGTGCGGTTGCCTTAATCGGTAGTGGTGAAATAGGAGAGCTTCTCTGTCAGGAATTTAAGAGTGCTGGTATTGGGCATCTTTCCATTACACATCCCAAAATTGGGCGCAGTCAAACAGCAAGTTTTCGTCTGGGGGGAGAGGTTTGCCCTTGGGATCAACTGGACGATCTGATTTCCAGAAGCGATATTGTTTTGTCAGCCTATGGTGGTGGTGATCCTATATTAACAACAGTAAACGTTGGTATTGCGCTGCGTAAAAGGAAGCGTAAACCCGTTTTCTTCATTGATACAACTGCCGCGCGGGATGTTGCCCCAGATGTGAATGGTCTGGATGGCGCTTATTCCTATAATCTGGGCGATCTTGAAAATGTCGCAAAACAGGGTAAAGTCCACCGCGAAGCAGCGATGATGGCAGCGTGGAAGGTCCTTGGCGATGAAATGCAGGCTTTTATCCGTGCAAAGGCAGAGAGACAAGCAGCCCCCGCTATCGCTGTGATTCGTAAGCATTTTGAAACACTGCGGTCGCAGGTTTTGGAGGAAACGAAGGAAGATGCGGATGTTACAACCCGGTTGTTGATTAACAGGCTATTGCATAATCCTCAGGTGGTTTTAAAAGAGATCGCCAGAGAAGACCCCACAGGCCATGTGCAGCTGGAACAATTGCTTTATCGTTTTTTTGGTATTGAAACTGTTCTGCTTGATAATGATAAAGACGATGATGGAAAAGAGGACTGAACGTGAAGTTCGATGAAAAGCTAGATGCTGTTGTTGCCCGTTATGACGAACTGAATGCGGTCATTTCCACCCATCAGGACCCGGGGTCTAATGAATATACCAAGTTACTGCGGGAATTATCTGAACTAACCTCTGTCGTTGAGACCGTCCAGGAATTACGTGCACTGCAAACCGAGATGGCTGATCTTGCCGAGATGCTGAATGATCCCGATGCTGATTCTGAAATGCGGGATCTGGCACAGGAAGAATTTCTGGAATTAAAACAAAAATTGCCGGAAATGGAGCATCAGGTGCAAATTATGTTGCTGCCCAAAGATGTGGACGGTGAACGTAATGCGATTCTTGAAGTACGTGCTGGAACTGGTGGTGATGAAGCCGGTCTTTTTGCTGCTGAGCTATTCAGAATGTATCAGCGTTATGCGGAAACATCTGGATGGCGTTTTGAGGCACTGGATTATTCTGAAAATGGGATTGGCGGGGTTAAGGAAGCAACAGCCTTGATTACCGGGACAGGCGTGTTTTCTAATCTGAAATTTGAATCCGGTGTACATCGTGTTCAGCGTGTGCCTGTAACTGAATCTGGTGGACGTATTCATACCTCTGCTGCGACGGTTGCAGTGATGCCTGAAGCACAAGAAGTTGATGTTGAAATCAATCCGGCAGATTTGCGTATTGATACCTATCGTGCGCAGGGTGCTGGTGGACAGCATGTCAATACGACGGATTCTGCTGTACGTATTACACACGTTCCAACGGGTGTTGTTGTGCAATGTCAGGATGGCCGTTCTCAGCATAAGAATAAAGAACAGGCGATGAAAATGTTGCTGACCCAGATCTATGACAATCAGCGTCTGGAACAGGAACAAGAGCAAGCAGCAAACCGTAAGTCTCAGGTTGGAAGCGGTGATCGTTCTGAAAGAATCCGAACCTACAATTTCCCGCAAGGGCGGGTGACGGACCATCGGATCAACCTGACGCTTTATAAATTGGATAAGGTAATTGCGGGTGAAGCGCTTGATGAGGTGATTAATGCGCTTATCGCCGAGGATCAGGCAGAACGTCTTGCTGAAATACAGTGATCTAAATCCATTTTGAGAGATTGATCGATTATAAGATGGTTGCTAACGGGCAAAATCCCAAGACGATTGCCGATTGCTTGCTCATAGCGAACGAGCAGTTGATGGCTGCCGGGATTGATAATCCTCGCCTAGATGTTCGTTTATTGCTTGCAGAGGCTATTTCCAAGGAAACTTCTTATCTTTTTGGTTATCCGGAGAAAATTCTGAGTAACGAAGAGTTGGGGCATTTCCAGATGATGCTCAATAGGAGGTTGAAACGTGAGCCCGTGTCAAAAATTATTGGGCACAAGGAGTTTTGGAGTCTGAACTTCAAGGTTTCGCATGATACGTTGGATCCTCGTCCTGATAGTGAGACTCTTGTCGAAGCTGTTCTCGAAAACGTATCGGATACGACGCAAGCTATTAAAATTCTTGATCTCGGCACAGGAACGGGGTGTCTTTTGCTTGCTCTTTTGAGTGAGTTTCAGGCCGCTCAAGGCCTTGGTATTGATATCAGCGACAAAGCTCTTGCTGTCGCTCAGGAAAATGCAGTTTCTCTAGAGTTATCCAATCGCTCGGTTTTTCAAACTGGTAATTGGTGTGAAGGTTTGGAGCATGGCTGGGATATCATTATATCGAACCCTCCCTATATCGGACTGGATGAAAAAAGGACTTTGTCACCCGAAGTTTTAAACTACGATCCAGACTTGGCCCTTTTTGCCGAAGACAACGGAATGAAAGATTATCAAAGACTTATCCCTTCGGCCGCGGCAATTCTAAACAAAAATGGTCTGCTTGTCATTGAGGCCGGACAAGGGCAAGCAGAGGGGATAAACACGCTAATGTCCGATGCAGGACTTGTTGTTTCTTCGCCGAAAAAAGACCTTGGTGGTATCCCCAGAGCCTGCATTGGACGTAAAAGCGTTTAATAAATAATATAAAATTAACATTTAGGGCTTGGAAAGCTCGGGATATAGCTTTACGGTGTAATAATAAGGAGGGGCGTGGGGTGCCCCGGGGGTATTTGCCGACAATTTAATAAATATGTCGTCAGAGTTTGAAGCTCGTGACGTTTGTCGATACCCACTATTTAGCATTTAATTTAGCTTGCGAATGATGAGACAGCAAAATTCAAACAATTCAAACCGTCGCCCGCGTGGCCGGTCAAATAATAATAATCGGAAGCCACAGCAATCACGTAATGGTGTCTTCGATAGTAACGGACCTGGGGGGCGTATCCGCGGGAATGCCTCACAATTAAAGGAAAAATATCTACAGATGGCACGTGATGCTGCTGTTGGAGGAGATCGTGTTGCCGCCGAATCTTTTTATCAGTTTGCAGAGCATTATTTCCGTGTCATTAATGATTCAACCGATCCAAATTCTGGTCGGAATAATCAATCTGATAACAATTACCGCAACAGAAGTCCTCGGAACACGTCTGACAGCGATGCGAAACCTGCCGATGGAAATGTTGCTGCTGATACCGAGGCTGATGCTTCTCCGGCAATCGTGCTAAATGACGAAAGCCCTGCTGTGGATGATGAAAGTCGGAAGCCGGCACCAAGAGGCCGGGTACGGACACGTCGTCCCAAGTATGAGGCTTCTGATGAGGCAAAGCCTTCAGAAAAGGCCACGCTAGAAATTAAAACAGATGATGCGCCTGCAGTTGTTGAGTTGCCACTGGGGACAGAAGAAGCGCCAGCAGAAAAGCCAAAGCGGAAAATGCGTACGCGAAAAACTTCTGACACGGCCACAGGTGAAGTAAAGACACCTCGTCCAAGGGGGCGTCCACGCAAGAATCCGATTGTAAAGGATACAACGGAAACAGCTTAGCGTTTTTGCTGTTTTGTAATTCGTTTAAGTGTTATATGCACCAGTTGATGTGATTGTATTTAATCAGTCCTAACTGGTGCATTTTCTTTAATTGTCCCATTTGTTTTCACACTGGCGTAAACCCCCATGTTTCTGTGGCCGAAACCCGCTTGCAGACTTTTGGGAATATTCAGATCTACATCCGCAGTATCCAGATTTACATTCGTAGCCGAGCAACGTCCGATGGGGGATTGAACTTCCAGAGTGATGTCACCGATTTTGATCTCTTTTCCGATCCAGTCATTTTCCTCCCAGGCTTTCAGCCCTTCGATGTAGAGATTTCCTCTGAAACGCATGGGATCGACTGAACTTCTTACTACACGTTCAAGGTCTTTTACGCTTTCGATGTTAATAAGAGAAATTTGTAAATCTGGAATATCTGTAAATGCTGTGGAGTTGTTTTCCACTATCTTGGGGGCGCCCCGAACATCAGCTTCCAGAAAACTTGCCAGAAACTGTTCCAAAAGCATACGACCAGTTTGGTCTGTTAGTTTTCCTCTGGAGACCCTTTTGCCCTTACGCAATAGCGTGAGAGTTTCTGCATTTTCATCAAACTCTGATGTCAATTGGGCAAGTTTTGGATTTTTCGCCAACATCACAAAATGCTTTTTTGAAAGCCATCTTGGGCCATCAGGGAATTCTGTGGTGCCATGGGCGATGGCGAATCGCCTGTCATAGGAAAAAAGAGTATCCTTCCTGACGTTAACTTGATCCAGTTTTTCTGCACTGAGGCCTTTAACAGGATAGCGATAAATTAATTTTACGAACGCAGACATCTTTTTCCCCGATTTTTTTCTATTGTGTTGGCTGCGAATTATTTTTCAAGCCTTTAATAATTTTATCAGTGAACTCCCCGCTTTTAAGCCAAGTAATCCTCGTTTTAATTACAGCAGACTGTAGGGGCTGGAATTTACTATCTGAAAATAAATAAAAAAATTTTAAAATGAGAATGATTTTCAGTTGCATAAAATTTTTTCTTAGGTTAGCTTCCTTCTTGTAGTTCCTACCGAGGAAGACAACACAGGCTCTTCGGCGAATATCGCCAACACTTTGTGGTTTGTGCTCCTTCTGGGTATGTACTCATCTCTCCTGACGTAACTATGGGATTTCCCAACCCTGCCTTCGGGCAGGGTTTTTTTTACCTGAATTACACCAAATTTATTCACTACAATTAAACGGAGCTATCCGTTAGATGTTGGAGGTGAAAACCTTTCTGTTTCAGACAGCTATCTTCTAAAAATCCGGGAAATACAGGCTTGTATCTGATTAATCTGATGCACATATATTGAGTGACGGGTGATATTGATCAACGTCAGAGTTCTATCATGCTACTATTGTGGGTGATGGGTAGTATTGGCATCAACGATTGTGTGCTGCAGATGCAGGCATGACGGAGAGGGCTTTAAGAATATGAATTTGAATAGTTACACTGAAAGAACCCAGGGGTTTATTCAGGCCGCGCAAGGACTTGCGCATCGTAGTGATCATCAACGGCTGACGCCTGAACATATACTGAAGGTGATGTTGGATGATTCCGAAGGACTTGCCGCAAATTTAATTACTGCAGCAGGCGGGAATCAGTCAAAAGCACGGGAAGACGTTGACCGTGCGTTGGCAAAGTTACCAAAAGTAAGTGGCCAGGATGTGGGGCAGGTATATCTTGCTCCTGAGACAGCCCGCGTGTTTGAGCAGGCCGAGCAGATTGCAAAAAAAGCGGGTGATAACTATGTCACTGTCGAACGCCTTTTGATTGCACTCGCACTATCGAAAGAAGCTGAATCTGGTAAAATCCTTAAAAGCGCAGGTCTGACCGCACAAAATCTCAATGCAGCTGTAAATAACTTGCGTAAAGGTCGAACGGCTCAATCTGCATCAGCAGAAGATAGCTACGAGGCGTTGAAAAAATATGCTCAGGACCTCACCAGCATGGCGCGGGAAGGAAAGCTTGATCCTGTCATTGGCCGAGAGGAAGAGATTCGCCGTACCATTCAGGTACTTTCAAGACGGACCAAGAATAATCCAGTTCTGATTGGTGAGCCAGGTGTTGGGAAAACTGCAATCATTGAAGGGCTTGCACTTCGGATTGTGAACGGAGATGTCCCTGAAAGCCTCAGAAACAAGCAATTGATGTCGCTTGATCTCGGCTCAATGGTTGCCGGGGCAAAATACCGCGGCGAGTTTGAAGAGCGCTTGAAAGCGGTTTTACAGGAGGTTACCGAAGCCAGCGGAGAAATCATCGTTTTTATTGATGAGCTTCATACTTTGGTTGGAGCAGGGAAAACAGATGGCGCAATGGATGCATCCAATATGTTGAAGCCCGCCTTGGCACGGGGAGATCTACATTGTGTTGGTGCTACGACTCTTGATGAATATCGTAAGTATATCGAAAAGGATGCGGCTCTGGCACGGCGTTTCCAGTCTGTTGTTGTTGAAGAGCCGAATGTTGAAGATACCGTTTCTATCCTGCGTGGATTGAAAGAAAAATACGAATTGCACCATGGTGTCCGGATTACAGATTCGGCCCTCGTTGCGGCGGCATCTCTTTCTAATCGCTACATAACTGATCGTTTCTTACCGGATAAGGCAATTGATCTTGTTGACGAAGCTGCGAGCCGCCTTCGGATGGAGGTGGATTCCAAGCCCGAAGAAATCGACGAGATGGATCGTAAGTTGATTCAGTTGAAGATTGAGCAATCTGCCCTCCAGAGAGAGAGTGACAAGGGGGCCAAAGACCGCCTCGACAAGCTGAAGTTTGAAATTGCAGAGCTGGAAGATAAGAGTAATGCCCTTACCAGCCAGTGGAAATCGGAAAAAGACAAACTTGCTGGTGCGCAGAAGATCAAAGAAGAGCTTGAGCAGGCACGTATCGAACTCGAACAGGCGGAGAGAGATGGCCGCTTGGAGAAAGCGGGCGAGCTGAAATACGGTCGCCTCCCTGAGTTGGAAAGGGCTTTGGTTCAGGCCGAAGAAGCTGGCGATAGTCACATGCTTAACGAAGAAGTGCGTGAAGATGCAATTGCCGGGGTGGTTTCCCGCTGGACAGGAATTCCGGTTGATAAGATGCTGGAAGGTGAAAGAGAAAAACTCCTTCAGATGGAAGATCTTCTCAGGAAGCGTGTGATTGGGCAGGATGAAGCTATTGTTGCTATTTCTAATGCTGTTCGGCGCTCGAGATCTGGCCTTCAGGATCCTAGTCGCCCTATTGGCTCATTCCTCTTCTTGGGGCCGACAGGCGTTGGGAAGACAGAGCTAACAAAAACCTTGGCGTCATTCCTGTTCGATGACGAAACGGCGATGGTACGTCTGGATATGTCAGAATACATGGAAAAGCACACTGTCTCACGTATGATTGGTGCGCCACCGGGATATGTTGGTTATGAAGAAGGTGGGGCCTTAACCGAAGCGGTGCGCAGGCGTCCTTATCAAGTGGTCCTTTTTGATGAAGTTGAGAAGGCACATCCGGATGTATTCAATGTGCTGTTACAGGTTCTTGATGACGGGCGTTTGACCGATGGTCAGGGACGCACTGTTGATTTTAGCAACACCTTGATCATCATGACATCTAATCTTGGGTCTGAAGTCCTGGCGAATCAGCCGGATGGTGAAGACAGTTCTGTTGTTCGAGAACAGGTTATGGAGGTGGTTCGTGCTTCATTCAGGCCTGAATTCTTGAACCGCTTGGACGAGGTACTTCTGTTCCATCGTTTAGAGCGGCGACATATGAGTTCAATTGTTGATATCCAGTTTGGTCGATTGCAAAAACTTCTGGCTGATCGGGATATCAGGGCAAAGCTTGATAATGAAGCTACGGAATGGCTCGCAGATAAAGGCTATGATCCTGTCTATGGTGCGCGCCCGCTTAAACGTGTGATCCAACGGGAATTACAAAATCCGCTGGCTTCATTGCTGCTTGAGGGCGCGATCCATGATGGGGAACAGTTGAATGTGTCTGCTGAAGGCGATGTTCTGACAATTAACGGAAGAAAGCTCACCGCTTCCTAGTGGATCATGGCATTTTACTGATACCAAGTATTTGATTGAGGTATATAAAAAAGGGCCACTTGACAAAGCAAGTGGCCTCAAATTACTGACAAACGGCGTATTTGTAGCGGAATTTTTCTTTCAAATGATTGTTTTTGCTCTTTTGTGTTGATGTCTGTTTCTTTAGCGAATCACAAAGATCCCGTAAACGCGACACTTTTGTCAGCCTTTTTCACAATCCTGCCAAAGGAATAACCTTAGTCTTTTTTCGGACTTGGTATTGCGATGGCGTTAAAGCCTGCATCAACAAAGTGAACTTCACCAGTGACACCAGCCGAAAGGTCCGAGGCAAGATAAAGGCCTGCGTTGCCAACCTCTTCCAACAGTACGTTTCGTTTTAGCGGTGAGTTATCACGCGTAAAGCCGTAGGTGTATTTGGCATCTGCAATGGCAGAACCTGCAAGGGTGCGCATCGGTCCTGCCGAGATTGCATTGACACGTGTTCCCGTTGGTCCGAGATCTGTTGCTAGGTAGCGTACAGAGGCTTCCAAGGCAGCTTTGGCAACGCCCATAACATTGTAGTTTGGCGTTACACGCTCTGATCCCAGATAGGTGAGCGTAATCAAACTACTGTTCTCGCTCAGGAACGGTGCAGCCTTTTGTGCCACGGCGGTAAAGGAGTAGCAGGATATAGACATGGTATTGCGGAAGTTTTCCCGCGTTGTATCTACATAGCGTCCCTTTAGCTCTTCTTTGTCAGAGTAAGCGATCGCATGGACGACAAAGTCTAAACTTCCCCATTGTTCCTTGAGGGTTGCAAAAACATTTTCCAATGCATCGCCATCTTCAACATCACAAGGAAGAACCAGATCTGACCCCAATGATTCAGCCAGGGGTTCAACGCGCTTTTTAAAGGCGTCACCCTGATAGGTGAAAGCGAGTTCTGCCCCTTGGTTATGTAACGCTTGAGCAATCCCCCAGGCGATGGAATGGTTATTCGCGACGCCCATGATTAAGCCGCGCTTCCCGTCCATCAATGCCGTTGTCATCGTCACGTTTCTACCTTTCGTTTAATACTGCTATTCGAAGCTTTGTTTCTGTGCCGGGTTGTCTTAATCGACGAGGCGTTTGAAAACTACTGAGGCGTTAGTTCCGCCAAAGCCAAAGCTGTTGGACATCACACAATCGATCTGCTCATAATCTCTTCTTTCAAGGAGAATTGGCATATCCTGAGCTTCTGGATCGAGGTTTTCGATGTTTGCCGATGCACACAAGAAGTTGTTGTCCATCATAAGCAGCGAATAAATGATTTCCTGTACCCCGGTTGCACCTTGTGAGTGACCGGTTAGGGACTTGGTTGACGAAATCCAAGGAATGTCCTGTCCCTCAAAGGCTTCCTTGATAGCATTAAGCTCTGTACCGTCACCAACGGGTGTGGAGGTACCATGAGCGTTAATATAGTTGACCTTTGTATTCCCCGCTTCGGCAAGCGCGAGTTGCATGCAGCGGATAGCGCCTTCGCCAGATGGTGCAACCATATCTGCACCATCGCACGTTGCACCGTAACCTACGAGTTCACCATAGATCTTTGCGCCACGTGCTTTAGCGTGTTCGTATTCTTCCAGAACAACAACACCCGCACCGCCGGAGATCACAAAACCATCACGGTCGGTATCGTATGCACGTGAAGCCTTGGTAGGATCATCGTTGTACTTACTGGAAAGAGCACCCATAGCGTCAAAGAGAACTGTCAGTGTCCAGTGAAGTTCTTCACCACCACCTGCAAAGACAATGTCCTGTTTGCCCATCTGGATCAACTCGGCACCATTACCAACACAATGTGCTGAAGTCGAGCAAGCAGACGTAATGGAGTAGCTGTGGCCCTTAATCTTAAAGGCAGTACCCATGTTTGCTGAGTTGGTTGAACCCATGCAGCGCGGAACCATATAAGGACCAACGCGCTTTGGGTTCTTTTCCCGGGTAATGTCAGCAGCGGCGACTTGGTTGGAGGTTGAGGAACCACCTGAACCCATGACCAAACCAGTTCTAATATTGGACACGAGATCATCGCCAAGACCTGCGTCTTCGATGGCTTCTTTCATGGCGACATAGTTATAAGCAGATCCATCACCCATAAAACGGCGAAGTTTACGATCTACAAGTGAATCCAGGTCAATATTGATGGAGCCATGAATGTGGCAGCGAAACCCTAGTTCGGCATAGGTTTCACAATACTCGATACCAGAGCGACCTTCCTTTAGGGAATCGATCACTTCTTCCTTGTTATTCCCGATGCTGGAAACAATTCCAAGTCCGGTGACGACTACGCGACGCATCTGCAGTGTCCTTTTTTAGTTGTGCAACAGTCCGTTCAAAACTGCTGCAGTATACCAAGTGGTTCAGATTAAGAATCAGATTGGAACAAGCCAACCTTCATGTCTTTAATTTCAAAAGCAATGGCATCATCAGCCATGATGATTCCATCAGAAACCCCCATGATTAATTTGCGATTAATAACGCGCTTCATATCTACTTTATAGGTAACCTTCTTGATGTCAGGTGTAATCATGCTTTTAAGCTTAACTTCACCAACACCTAGGGCACGTCCGCGACCGAGAAGACCGCTCCAACCTAGGAAAAAACCTGTCATTTGCCAAAGAGCATCAAGGCCCAGGCAACCAGGCATCACAGGATCACCTTCGAAGTGACATTTGTAGAACCAAAGGTCGGGGTTGATATCGAACTCGGCAATAATCTGGCCTTTACCGTGTTCACCACCGTCTTCAGTAATGCTGGTGATGCGATCAAACATCAGCATTGGAGGCAAAGGTAACTGGGCATTTCCATGACCAAAAAGTTCACCGCGCCCACAAGATAGAATCTCTTTGTAGGAATAGCTGTTCTGGCGTTCGCTCAAAGGTTTATCCACCGTATTTATGTTATTATCCGAACATCAGCTCTAATCGGCCGAATCCGGCGTGACTATAGCACAGGCACACCATGTCCTGGCAATGTTCTTCAAGTTGTAACAGCTCGTTTATTAAGGAATTTTATATTCCTTGTCACGAGAAGTAATCAATTGCCCTGACATGTGCGGTTTCTAAGGGAAAAGATCAATCAAAAATTGAAACAATTTGAGATATTTGGCCGAAATCACTAAAATTTTTTTATTTTCATTGATCCCGAAATCAAAAGTAAGGAGCAAATATTAAGAAAATAATTCTGTTTCGAGATAGCCTTAAGTTTCGAAAACAGGGCATTATATGGATTTTTTGCTTTAATAGCGCGGAAACTGCCTTATATTGATAAACATGGAAAAGATACGACCTTATACAGAATTGATTGATACGCTCAAAAGTGCAGGCCTGCGTCCGACGCGGCAACGGTTGGCTTTGGCCAAGCTACTGTACTCTCGGGGCGATCGTCATATTTCTGCTGAACAGCTTCATGTAGAAGCGATGGATGCCAAGGTGTCCGTTTCTCTGGCGACTGTTTATAATACGCTTCATCAATTTCATGATGCCGGACTTCTCCGCGAAGTTTTGGTGGAAGCAGGTAGGTCCTACTTTGATACCAATATCAGCGATCATCATCATATCTTCTATGAAGAAACTGGTGAATTGATCGATATTGATAAAGAGACTGTTCAGTTCAAAAATCTACCCAAGCTGCCAGAGGGTAAGGCTATTTCAAGGGTCGAGGTTGTTGTTCATGTGGTTGATCTTGATGAGAAGAGCAAGTCTGTTTAACGGATAGTTACTCATGTTTTCGCATCAAGCTTTCAGATTTTAAATTCATATCTTAATTCACAGGCACTAAGGCTTGATGGTGCTGCAATGTTTGTGCTGAACTCAGTTGCAACATATACATATCATTGATTAGGGTTAGTCGAAGACTTCCCCTTGATAAGAACCGTACAGAGATGTTCGCTGAATCCAGCCTGAGATATCGTTGATTTCTACCTGACACCAGTCGTCAATATTACAGGATTCCAGTTCACCAATCACACCTGCTTCGGCTTGGACAACGGGACGGCTATTGATTTCGGGGTCATCATAGACTGTCCTCACAGTGCCAGTGATCATCATGCTCCGTTGACCTTTGAGCATGGATTGGTGTACCCAGCCCGTTGTTCCTTGCCAATCACGTATTTGTCGCCAGGTATCAAATTCATCAATTATTTCAACGGGCAACCGACGGCGCTGGTAGATCCACTGGATCGGGTATCGGGAACCAGGGCCAGCCCGCATATTTACCTTACCCGATCGAAAACTTACAAAACGCGGAAGAGGCAATCCGCTTGGTCCTATTTTTCTTTGTACCTGATCGCCTGTGGGGGTACCGACACCTTGCGCTTTGACATTCGGGGCAATGAGCAGGAAGCAGCATATTATTCCCAAAAGGCCCAATGTGTTAACGATACTTTTCTTAAAGAGAGACTGTATAAGCCAGAGCGTCATTTTTTTGTCCCCCGAAAAAGGCAGACGCAGCAAACTTTTTTCCATGCCGAATTTTCAAAAAATATTCAAATTAGTTGCGAATTGTCTGAGAGACTACCTTCCCAATTCTGTGCTGGCTAGAATTTATCGAAACAACCGTTTCTCTCTCTTGGCAAAGACCTTGTTCACAGCATAGACTAGGGTACATAAAACAGGACCGTTAAACAAAAATAGCGGCTTGTGGTAAAAGACCAGCGACGGGGACCCCAGAGGCACATGACACAGAAAAAACCCCTAGTAATTGTTACGCGGAGACTTCCGGACGCGATTGAAACCCGGATGATGGAACTGTTTGATTGTCGTCTGAATCTTGACGATAAACCTTTCTCTCAAAAGGAATTGATTGCAGCTGTTAAAGAAGCTGATGTTCTGGTGCCGACTGTTACAGATCGGGTTGATGCAGGAGTTCTTGCTCAGGCGGGATCGAATCTGCGACTTATTGCTTCGTTTGGAACCGGTGTGGATCACATTGATCTCAAGACCTGTCGCCAGCGAGGCATTACCGTTACCAATACGCCGGGTGTTTTGACCGAAGATACTGCCGATATGACGATGGCGCTTATTTTGGCTGTTTCCCGACGTATCACTGAAGGCGTCAAGTTAATCAAGTCTGGTGAATGGAGTGGATGGAGTCCGACCGGGATGCTTGGACACCGCATGTGGGGCAAGCGCCTTGGTATTATCGGCATGGGGCGTATTGGTCAGGCTGTTGCCCGACGCGCCAAGGGGTTTGGCCTTTCGATCCATTACCACAATAGACGTAAAGTACACCCGGATATTGAGAACGAACTGGAAGCAACGTACTGGGAAAGTCTGGATCAGATGCTTTCGCGCATGGATGTTATTTCCGTGAATTGCCCTCATACACCAGCGACATTCCACCTGTTGTCCAGTCGACGTCTTAAGCTTTTAAATGACCGGGCAATTATTGTGAACACCAGTCGTGGCGAAGTGATCGACGAAAATGCCTTGGCGCGTTTAATCAAATCCGGTGAGATCGCTGGGGCTGGATTGGATGTATTTGAGCAAGAGCCCGCGGTTAATCCAAAATTACAGGCTAGTGAGAACGTTGTTCTATTGCCGCATATGGGGTCGGCAACGATTGAAGGCCGCCATGATATGGGGGAAAAGGTCATTATCAACATTAAAACTTTTGTTGATGGGCACACACCACCGGATCGTGTTGTTGAAGCTATGTTCTAAGTTAAAAAGGAGGAGCTTTTTAGCTCCTTTCTTGTATCGGATCGTTGCATAAAAAACGCTAAATTTTAAAGGCTTGTGCTTTTTGCATGACTGAATTGAGTGTAATGAGGTTGCTCGATTCGTTTTCCTGATTTAAGATTCAGTTAACTAATTTTTAGATCCGGAGTTTGCCCGAAAAATTCCTTTGGAAAAGCATTAGTAATCTTGCTTATTTGCAGGGGACTCCGAGTTCATAGTAGAGTCAAAGCCTAGGTTAAATCGTTCGATCTCCAAATCAGACGCACCTGGAACAGAAGGCAGAGTTGAAAAATCAGCTCTGCCTTTTATTTTGCTGGATCGAGTTTTATAAATAGCTTTATTGCTATAACAACGACTTATTGTGTTCTTTTTTGTGTGATCCAGTTATCTACAGCGTGACCGTATTGCTTTAAAACAGGACCAGTTTTGTCATGTTGGTTCAACTTTTCCTGCCAAATACAAAAACGGTCTGGTAAAGAGAAATTGACATTGCTTTCATGGAACATTTTTTGCGCCAGTAGCAAACTGGGCGCATATCCACAATCAGCCAAAGTTATGTCCTCTCCGGCTATAAAGGGATTGAAGTTACCGAGTTGGATCAAAAGATGTAACTGCTGAGAAAGGGATGTTTTTGTTGCCTCAATGAATTCTATGTCTCTTTGTGTTGGTGCCATATGTTTAAAAAGAGATCTGATCAGCGGCTCGACCTTTAGATCGTGTAATCGGGCCAGCATGCGCACTTTGGCACGGTCTTCGATTGTTTGGGGTAGCAACTTTGGATGGGGATATTTTTCTTCCAGATATTCAATGATACTGTCTGATTCACTCAAAACGAGATTGCCATCTACCAAAGCTGGAACAGTGCCTGCTGGAACAATGGATTTATATTCAGTCGACCCATAACCGGATGGTGGTAAACGAACATCGGCGGAAAGGTTTTTCAGGGCGAGTACAATTTCAACTTTTGCGCAGAAATTGCTGACTGGAACAGCGTAAAAAATCATATCTGGTTTATTTCTTGATACAGATAAAAGAATAGCGGGCCGCATACAGTCCGCTATTCTTTTAACATCTCGTGGTAAGCTTAATCAGCCAGTTTCCATTTGATTGCGAGTTTTACAAAAAAGCCCTGAGTTTTTTTCAACTCGATCCAATGATTGAGATAGTTAATCCACACTTGATCGTCTTGTGCGATTAACATGGCGAGAGGCGTTGGTGAGCGCGCTTCTTTAACAGGGATAATTGCCATTTGTTCGTATTTTTGAACAAGAGTTGCCGCTTCTACATTAGATGTAATGTGCACCATAGCACGGCCAGACAGGACTTCCTGAAAGTCTCTTGCCGGGGCTTCAACAGATTTTAACTGAGCCAGGGGGAAGTATTCTTTGGCTTGTTGTTCTTGCACAGTTCCAAGAGTTGTTGCCACGGATACATCAGTCTTGTTGATATCATCCCAGGAATTGAATTTATCAAGATGCTTTTTCAGTGTTAGCGGTACGGTTCCGACGTTGTAATAACTTTTGGTGTAACCAGCTACGGCCATGCGTTTTGGATTTAGGGAGGCGGATGTTGTCATATCGTATTTATTGGCAACAACACCGTTGATCAGTGTTTTCCAGTCTGTTGGAACAAAGGTCAGTTTTACACCCATGTCTTTGGCGAGTTCGGTTACTACGTCTATGTCAAAGCCTTCATAGTTACCTGTTGCCGTGTTTTTGACGGTCATGGGATTCCAGTCCCCAGTGGTACCAACCCTTAATTCTCCAGAGCTGAGAATCTCGTTCAGGCGTGATTCATCCGCGGCGTGCGCAGATGTGAAAAATCCAACAGTTAAAAGTGTAACTGTGGCGAGTAGTGTCTGAATTTTAAGCATGAGAATTCCGGTTTTACGGCTATTTCAAAGATGGGCTCGGGTGTAAGTGTAGAACAGTTGAATATTTTGCACCAGTTCAAAGGCTAAAGAGGGAGACCGGCGCGCTTCAAAGTTTTGTGAACAGAGCGTTTGTTTGAGGCAGTTGTCTATTTGCGTCAGGTAAGGTGGACAATCCGATCTGCGATGGCATCGGCATCTTCTTTCAGATGTGTTACCATTAATGTTAACAGGCTATGATTCTTGTGTAGATCTTTCACAAGTTTCAACATTTCTTTACGCAAATCCTGATCAAGAGCGCTAAAAGGCTCATCTAGTAACAAGATAGGGCGTCGCCGAACCAAACATCTGGCAAGTGCAACGCGTTGTCGTTGACCACCTGATAGCTCGGCGGGAAGACGTTTTTCCAGTCCTTTGAGGCCAACATCATTAAGCGCTTGTGTTATTTGATCCTTGTCTTGTTTTGTCAGGCGTAAGCCGGGGTGAATACCCAGACCAATGTTTTCTTCTGCCGTCAAGTGGGCGAAAAGATTATGCTCCTGAAAGAGACTTGTGATGGGACGTTCTGAGGGTGACTGGTTGTTAAGGTCTTTACCTTTAAATTTGATGGTACCCGAAGCAGGATTTTCAAACCCGGCAATTAAGCTCAAAAGTGTTGATTTCCCAACACCTGACGGCCCGAGGATAGCAACGAGTTCATTCGGTTCTAGCCTCAAATCAAAATCCAGAACCTCTTCACTGCCGTGATGCTGATAGGACAGTTTCTCAATACTCAGGCCTTGGAATGATGCTTGATCATTTGTTTTAGGGGCCAGTGCTTTGGAGAATTGTGCTTTCTGGTCTGGTGCTTTTTGATCGTCAGGCACGGGTTGAAACTTTCTTGTTGGCTTCTATGGTCGAGAAAGAGAAACGTTTTCCGGCTATCGTACGCTCTATTAGAATAAAAAGGATCAAGCTCTGAAGGCAGAGAAATAGTGCTGTGATTGCTGCGTCATCCAAGCGATAACTGCCCATTTTTTGAAACATTAAAAGTGGCAAAGTCGTAAAATCCTGTGTTCCGAAGAGGGCGATGACACTTAAATCTCCTGTTGATAGCGCGACGGATAATCCCAAAGCCAACCCCAGAGCTTTCCTGTTTTGTGGCCAATCAACAATACATATGCGATTAAGTCCTTTGATGCCCAGGTTATCACAAAGATGATCGCTTTTCTGCGCAGAGGTTTCGAAAGCGGGAACAAGAATTCTCAGAATAAAAGGTAATGTCATCAGGGCGTTAACAATGATCACCAGAAAAGGTGCCAATATTGTCAAGCTGGCAGCGGTTCTGAAGGTTATAAATAATCCTGTAGCCAGTACAAAAGGCGGGAGGAGAAGAATGATGCTTCCTGATAAATCCGTCATTGTCGCAAAAGATGAAGCAAAGTGGTGCCTACCCAATCTGTAAGGCGATTGTAGGCTTCGAAGCATTAACGAAATACCTATGGCTAGTATGAGTGCGATGCAGCCTGCTGTTAATGAGATGAGCAGACTGTTGAACGAAGCGGTCCATAATTTCTCATCTGTTATCACTGCTATCAAGCGAGGAGAGAGGGCTTTCCAGATCGTTGCAAGCAAAGGCGGGACAACTAAAAGCACCATCACCAGAAGTGCTAAACTATCCGTTATTTGGGCACGGGTATGCCGTGCATCAAACCGCTGGACTGATCGTTCTTCTGTTTTTTGAAGCATAACGTGACGGGCAAACTTGCTGCCAATGATGAGCAGGATAAAACAAAGACTCAACTGGGCAAGAGACAGAATGACAGCTTTGGGAATATCAAAATCAAAGCGAATTGCCTGATAGATCGCGACTTCCAGTGTGTTGGTTGAAGGGCCGCCTCCAAGAGCGAGGACAACAGCAAAAGAAGTAAAGCAAAGCAGAAAGACAAGCCCACAAGATGCTGGAATGGTACGTCGTAAAAGAGGCCATTCAATGAGCCGAAAAATATCTTTTCCTGTCATGCCAAGTTGTGCAGTTGTTCGCCAATATTCCGGTGGTAAAGCTTCGAGGCTTTGTAAAAAAATTCGCGAGAGAAGCGGTGCATTAAAGAAGACGTGGGCGATCAGAATTCCTGTAAGGCCGTAGAGATAGTTTCCCGCACTAAGGTCAAACAGGGAAAGAAACTGATTTAACCATCCATTACGGCCATGGATGGCGACAATGCCAAATACACCAACAATTGTGGGGATAATAAGCGAGAGTGAGGCGAGTTGCAGGAAAATTTTTCGTCCGGGTAACGCTGGTCGTCTGGCAAGGGCACGAGCAACAGGGATAGCGACGAGGGTTGCCAGAAGTGTGCTTAGGCCAGCTTGAAAGAATGTGAAGCCGATAACCCGAAACAGATAGTTGTTTTGAAATATACGGGTGAGATCTATGTTCTTGATCTCAGAGACAAGACCGCTAAAGGCAAACCCCAATATCAAGGCGATAAAGCCCAGGCTCAAAAAGCCAGGCCACAAATACATCAGCCATTTTTGCACAGATTGTAATGGCCTTTGCATTATATGGCGCCTTGATATCGGGGATTTAACATTACCGATTACTATTCGACTTACTGATTGATGGAGTTTAACCAGCTATCAATCCATGCCTGTCGATTATTTTTTGCTTCTTCAGGGGCAAAAAGAAGCGATCTATCCGGGCGAGGTAAGTCAGCAAATGTTCCCGGAAGATCTTTACCCAGATCTATAATCGGATACATCCAGTTGCCAGTGGGAATTTCACTCTGGAAGCCGGATGTTGCGATGAAATTTAGAAATTCCTGAGCCAATTCAGGCTCTTTTGCGGTTTTGAGTTGAGCAGCAACTTCGACCTGCATGTAGTGACCTTCAGAGAAAATAGCAGCTTTATACTGCTTTTTTTCTTCTGCAATAATGTGATAGGCAGGGGATGTTGTATAACTCAATACCATATCGGCTTCACCATCAAGGAAAAGGCCGTAAGCTTCGCTCCACCCCTTGGTCACGGTGACAATTTTCGGAGAAAGCTTTTCCCAAACATCGGCTGATTTGTCGCCGTATACATTTTGAATCCACATCATCAGACCAAGTCCCGGTGTTGAACTGCGCGGGTCTTGAATGATGATTTTCAAATCTGGATTACCGTTAATGAGACTATCAAGGCTGGACGGTGGATTGGTCAGTTTTTCACTGTCATATACAAAAGCAAAATAACCGTAGTCAAAAGGAATGAACTGTTCGTCTTTCCAATTAACAGGCAAATTTATGTTGGATAAATCGACATTGCTTTTTGCAAAAAGGTCTGTAGCAGAAGCCTCAGCGGTCAAGTTGGTATCAAGGCCCAATACTACGTCTGCTGTACTATCTTTTCCCTCCAGCTTCAGGCGACTGAGAATACCGACAGAAGAATCAAGCGCGACAAATTTCAGGTCGCAATTACAATTGGCTTCAAAAGCTTTTTCCACCTTTGGCCCTGCACCCCAATCAGCTGCGAAGGAGTCATAGGTGTATACGGTCAGCGTTTTTTTGTCTTGTTCTTGAGCTTGCGCGCTCAAGCCAAGGGCGAGTGTTGCTGCTACGGCAGCTATCGTTGTACGCAGGATCATGCGACGCTCCATAAAAGAGTGGGGCGGGCAAGGACCTGAAAAATCTGGAAATAGCCATGTGTTTCTGATTCAAAGACGCATACGTAGCAAGTCGGGAACTTTTAAATCACAAACAGCATCCAGTCTTCAATTCCCTCCGCCGGTATTAACCGGTTCAGGTTCCACGGGTCTATTCCATTACTGAAAATTCTCAGCCCTTAAAGGGCACCCCGTTGAGACCGCTTGTGACCTTAGACTGTTCGGAAGTTAGCGGCAAGTTAATCCATGGCAGATTTGTATACTTCGCAAGAAGAGCCCGGATTTCCTGACTCTTCTTTGTGCTATTTCTTGAGAGATTAACTTTTTTCTTTTGCTAATTTTTCTTTAGGTTCAGGTGAGAACTTCAATAATAGATAGCCCATAATAGCCGACAGGATTGACCCGCTAAGAACACCAATTCGCACCTGACTAGCGATTTCTGGATCATCAAAGGCCAAGCCGCCAATAAACAAACTCATCGTAAAGCCAATACCTGTCAAAAGAGCAAGGGCGTAAATCTGTCGCCAGTTAATACCTTCCGGGAGGCGACAGAGTTTTGATTTAACGGCAACCCAAATGAAGCCAAAAACGCCAATTTGTTTACCAATAAACAAGCCGCCTGCGATACCAAGGGTCAAAGGCGCAAGGACAGTTTCCATAGTTATGCCCAGGAGTGAAACACCAGCATTGGCAAAGGCAAAGACAGGTAAAATCATATAGGCAACCCATGGGTGGAGATTGTGTTCCAGGTTTTTAAGCGGGCTGGCGCTGTCTTTTGTTTTTCCTTGCAAGGGAATGGCAAATCCAAGAGCAACACCCGCAAGTGTGGCATGAACGCCGGATTTCAGGACACAGACCCAAAGCACGATACCAACAAGGATGTAGGGTGTTTTTGCGGTAACGCCGGATCGGTTGAGGATCAGGAGACCGAGTAGAGCAACCGCAGCCAGAGCCAGTGAGATTAATGATAATTCAGCTGTGTAGAAAAGGGCGATGATAATAATCGCACCGAGGTCATCAAAAATGGCAATAGCAGTCAGAAGGACTTTAAGCGCCAAGGGAACTCTATTGCCCAAAAGAGCCATAATGCCAAGGGCAAAGGCAATATCGGTTGCTGTCGGAATTGCCCAACCATTCATGTTTGACCCGACACCCCAGTTAATACCGGAAAAGACCAAGGCTGGAATGAGCATACCGCCGACAGCAGCAATTGCCGGCAAAACAATTTGATCGGCAGAGGAAAGCTGCCCTTCCAGAATCTCTCTTTTTAGTTCCAAGCCAATCAACAGGAAGAAAATGGCCATCATACCATCGTTAATCCAAAGCAGGATGGCCTTGGAAATAGAGAACTCGCCCAGAGCTATGGTGAAAGGGACATCCAATGCATTTGTATAAAGCGATGCCAGTGGGGAATTTGATGCGACCAAAGCCAAAAGGGCCGCGAACATAAGAATAATACCCCCGGATGATTCCAGCTGCAGGAAATTTTTGATCATTCTTGATGGCATTGCAGGGATCTCCAGGTTGCCGATTATATATTTACCCGTGGAATAAATGGGGGCTATTGCCTGATAAGTGTAATCGTTTTATGATCGATTGGTAATAGAAAAAAACTATTAATATCTTTTCAATATGATGAAACCAACTATCAGACAGCTGGAATATTTTAGTGTGGTTGCGGAAACGCTGCATTTTCGCAAGGCAGCGGAACAGCTTCATGTTTCACAGCCGACGTTAAGTGACCAGATAAAAGAGCTGGAATATCGGCTTGGTATCGTTCTTTTGGACCGAACCCGCCATAGTGTTGAATTGACGCCTGTAGGGCGAGAAATTCTTGATCGAACAAAGTTACTGTTGCTCGATCTCAATGACCTCTGTGATCATGCGAAAAAAGCGAAATCAATGTTGGGTGGCACATTACGTTTAGGCGTGGCACCAACTGTTGGCCCCTATTTACTACCTTACGTTTTACCTGATTTACACCGGGCCTATCCTGATTTGAAGCTCTATATTCGAGAAGACAGATCGTTATCTCTAGAGCAGGCCCTTAGGGCTGGATCGCACGATCTTATTTTAACGGCACTACCGCTAGAAGATGAAAGCTTGCGGACTGAAGCGCTTTTCAGTGAGCCGCTCATGGTTGGCCTTCCCAAAGATCACCGTTTGGCCGTGGCTGACAAGGTCGTTCCACAGGATTTAAAGGGCGAAGCGGTACTTTCTTTGGGAGCGGGGCATCGGTTATACGAGCAAGCACAAGAGCTTTGTCGGGAATTTGGGGCTGCTCTCCAGAATGATTATGAAGGCACAAGTCTGGATACACTAAGGCAGATGGTGGGTATGGGAATGGGAATATCGTTTTTCCCCAGTCTCTATGCACGGTCTGAGATCACAAAAGATCAGGAAGTTTGCGCCAGGCCAATTGCGTCGAGATCTGTCAAAAGACAGGTAGGTTTGGCCTGGCGCGGAAATTCTCCTCGCATAAAAGAGTTTCTGCAGTTTAAAGAAGATCTTTTGATATCTTTAAACCAACAGACCTCTAGCGAAGTGATGTTAAGTGGATAACGCTTTTTTAGTTACGGGTATCCATATATCAACTTCGCCTGTTGCGCTGCTTCCGTCAAAACGATCATCATAAAGCTCAAAGTCGGGTGTATCAGCGTACTCATAATCTGAATTGGGGAGCCAATTTCCCCAAATACCTTGATAGACCTTTGAAAATTGATCGCCAATGGGTGACTTGTCGTTAACAGTAAAGGTGAACACAGCATACTCTGCTGCATCGACGGCTAATCCTTCCATGCCAGAAGGGATGGTAGAAAGATTATCAACTTCGAACGAGGCCATGTATGTAAAGCTCTCAGGAGAGCCTTTAAGGCAAAGTCCATAGGCCCGACCATTGTTGCTATGATCGATTTCCGGGTAACGACAGCCAACGGCTTTCCATAGGTCAACGACGCTTTTGTTGTTGTCCTGTCCAAAGTCGTCACTCATGCCAATGACGTTAAAGGCTTCTTTTTTTACAATATTTGGTTCCATGGGTAGGACTCCTGGATCTGGGATTATAGGGTGCCGGAGAGGAAGCTGATATTTATGACCCATAGAACATCCATTGGCCCGATATTGTCCGGGTGGGAAACCAAAACATTTTTTAAAAGCACGTGTGAATGCTTCCTGACTATCAAAGCCGTAATCCAAAGCAAGATGAATTAATGAAGCATTTTGCCCGGATTCAAGAATTTTAGCGGCTTCAGTCAATCGGCGATGCCTAAGATATCCCATTACTGTTTTGCCGGTAGCAGAGCGGAATAAGCGAGCGAAGTAGTAAGGTGACAGGCCTGACCGTTCTGCGATTTCTCCAAGAGTAATCGGATGTCCAAGATTTTGTTCTATAAAGGAAATTGCTTTATTTATCGGCATAATAACTCCTGCTTTACGGAGAATAGACACAGGCTGGATAATGATCTTGATTAAAATTGCTTTTTGTAAAAAAAGATCTCTAATATTTTGTTCTTCTTGTAAAAGGCTCGGATTAAATTCATTTCCCGTTAACCAGTAATTGCTACTTTATTCTTATATTATCAAATTGCTTGCCGAATTTGAATTATAACCACTTGAGGGGAAAGGAATTTATCGGAGCTAAGCTGATTTGATTTTTCAAGACCTCAAGATAACAACGAAATATCCTGTTGTTATTGTTACGTTAGCTCTTCTGGCCAGCATGTTGACCGGAATACTTGCCTATTCAACGACATCGGCAGAACTTCACCGTTCTTCCAGTGAAAACTTAACAGTGATATTGGCTGCGCGTAAAAGTGCCCTTGAAAATTATTTTGAGATAATCTCAGAAGATTTGCGCATACAGTCAAAAAATCCTCTGGTCCTAGAGGCTCTGGATACTTTTTCTTTCAGTTGGCATCGTCAGTCTGAAGACGCAAAAGGCTATTTTCAAAAGCATTATATTACAGAAAATCCTTTCCCAGTTGGCGAGAGAGAATTGCTTGATGTTGCTGATGATGATTCTCTCTATAGTCATTACCATTTAAAGCATCATCCTGTTTTCAGATCTTTGCGGAATGAACGCGGTTATTACGATATCTTCCTTTTCGATGCTGATGGAGACCTCGTTTATACCGTCGTTAAAGAGAATGATTTTGCTACTAACTTTGAAAAAGGTATGTGGCGGGATACGAGCTTGGGGCGTGCTTTTCGTCTTATTAAAAACTCTCACAACAGTGATAACAGAGAAGAACAATTTTTCTTTGATTTTGAGTTTTATGAACCCAGCCAAGATAAACCAGCCAGCTTTGTTGCAAGTGCTTTGTATGGAGCCAAAGGTGAATTTAAGGGTGTTTTGGCTTTCCAATTACCGATTGACCGTCTGAATTTTGCTATGCAGGACACGGCTGGCATGGGGAAGACAGGTGAAACAATTATTGTTGGCAGGGATCTTCTTCGTCGAAGCGATTCTCGTTTTTCGGATGAAAATTTAATTTTGAAGCAAAAAATTGAGACGGAAGTCGCGCGCTTGGCTTTAGAGGGGAAGAGAGGCGTAAAGAGTTATAAGAACGCTGCTGGAGAAGGTGTTGTTGCAGCATTTGACTTTATCGAATTCCAAAGCGTCCGTTGGGCGTTGATTGCCGAAATTGAACAAAGTGAAATTTTGGTTCCAATTCAGCGTATGAAGCAGGCAATGGTTATCGGCTTTGTTTTTATCGCCATAATCGTAACAATAGTTGGCTTCAAGGTTTCGAGAAATTTAGCCAGCCCTCTTGTGAAAATGACAGAGGCGATGTCTCGTTTAACCGAAGGTGATCTCGATTCGGAAGTTTTGTTTTCTGGCCGCAAAGACGAAATTGGGAGAATGGAAAAGGCATGGCTTGTTTTTCGGCAGACAGCGATTGAGCGCGCAAAGTCGGATCAACAGTTGATCGAACAGACCATGCTATTGCAGGTGGTTTTGGAAAACATTGCGCACGGGATTGCGCTTTTTGATCAAAATGGGCAGCTTTTGGTTTGGAATAAACAATATATGGAAAAGACAAATCTGGATGGAAGTCTAATAGTAAAAGGCACAAAATTCATTGATTTGGCTGAACACTTCGCAAAAAAAGGTGCTTATGGCCAAGGTGATCCCAAAGCACTGGCTCAAGCCCGACTGGATTTTTTTCGAAGTAGTGCGGAAACTCGAAGTGAGATTACTTTTAACGAAGGGGAAATCTGTGAAGCTTTTTCAAAACAAACACCGGATGGTGGGTTTGTCATTGTTTATATCGATGTGACACAGGATAGATTGCAGCAGCAGGAGATTTTACGACAGAGAGATGACCTGCATTTGCTCAATCAACAGAAGAACAAATTTTTCTCTATCATTGCCCATGATTTGCGTAATCCTTTTAATGCCTTACTTGGCTATTCCGATTATTTCAAAATGAATGCGTCAAAGATGTCTGGTGAGCAGGTATTGGAATATGCGGATACGATTCATCAAGCTGCGCAGCAAGCCTATGATTTGCTCGAGAACCTTTTGGAATGGTCACGAGTACAAATGAACCAGATAGAGTATGATCCACAGACTTTTGAATTCACAGATATGACAACGCAAGTTCTCAAAGAGCTTGCAACCCTTATTGATGAAAAAGACCTGAAGGTAAAAATTGAATCTGAGCCTCATATGCTAATTGGTGACCGCAATATGACAGGCACAGTTTTACGGAACCTTATTGGTAATGCCATCAAGTTCAGTAATCCGGGTGGTAAAATTGAACTGACCAGTGAGAAGGCCGAAGGCTTTTTGGATATTTATATAAGAGACAATGGTGTCGGGATAAAAGAGGATATTCTTGCAAAACTCTTTAAGGAAGAAGCTCATCAGTCAACAAGAGGAACTGCCGGCGAAAAAGGTACTGGTCTGGGACTTTTGATTTGCCGGGATTTTGTTGAAAAGCAAGGTGGGGCGATTCAAGTTAAAAGTAATGATGGGGAAGGCACAGAAATTAAAGTCGCTCTACCGCGGGCAATTCCAGAAGATGAAGTAACATTGCACTAAGAGTGCATGATTTAAGAATTCATAATTTTCTGCGTTTAAAAATGAAATACTTTTATCCTCAAGTGAAGGGTGTAATAAGGACGTTATAAAGTCTGTTTCTCCTTTACGTCTTCAGGATGTCGCTATGACAAGATCGCTTATTATCCTTGATCAAATGCCGAGTGCTTATGAGTTTTATGGTGAGTACTGGAATCAGAAACCATTTCTGGTTCGCAACGCAATTCCAAGAGATACTTTGGATCTTTTGATCAAACCTGATGAACTGGCCGGATTATCAATGGAAGAGACGGCGAGATCCCGAATGGTCAAGACGGCGGGTGAAGAAAGAAACTGGACCTGTGCTTTCGGGCCTTTTGATGAACAAACTTTCGATACGGCTGGTGACAAGGAATGGAGCCTTCTGATTCAGAATGTTGAACAGTTCCATCCGGATACTGCTAATCTGTTACCTATCTTCAACTTTGCACCGCGTTGGTTGATGGATGATGTCATGGTCAGTTTTTCTGCTGTGGGTGGATCTGTTGGGCCGCACATTGACAGTTATCATGTCTTTTTGGTGCAGGGCGAAGGAAAACGGCGCTGGACAATCGGACGCGAAGCCATTGAGGAAGAAGTTTATATCGAAGGCATTGACCTCAAGGTTCTCGAATGTGGTTTTGAAGGTGATGAAGTCGAGGTCACAAGTGGCGATGTTCTTTATGTTCCCCCACGCTTTGGTCATGAAGGTACAACGCTTGAGCCTGCATTGACGTACTCTGTCGGTTTCCTTGGTCCAAAAATATCAGAGCTTTTCAGTGGTTATGCCCAGTACATTTCCGAATTTGAAGAGCTGGATCAACGTTACGTTGGTCAAAATCTGTCGGAAATTTCCTCTGATTTTAATCTGGGTGAAAAGGCTGTTGCTGATATCAAAAACTGTTTCGAACAGCAGTTGTCCTCTGCAAACTTTACGCAGTGGCTTGTCGAATTCTTCACAGAATCCTCACATGAAGATTTTGGCATCTACAGTGAGCGTGAAGAAATGCTTTACGATGATGAATTCGAAAATGAATTACAGGAAGGTGCGAGCCTGATTAAGCCGGAATACGTGAAGTTTGCGATTACAGCATCACCAACCGGAGGGTTCTGTCTTGGTTTTGACAGCCAGAGTTTCACATTGGATGAACGCATGTTCCCGCTTGTTCAACTCTTTATGAAAGAAGAGATTGTGAATTCGACAAGTTACCCGGATCTCTTTTCAGAGCCTGCCTATCTGGAGTTTCTTTTAGAGCTATATAACCATCAAGCCCTTGAATTTTTGGATTAAACTTCTTTTTTGTCTTCCAACTCTTCTTCCGGTGACCATTTGAAGGCTTGAACTCGGCCAACGTTTTTAAGCTTTAATCCTCTTAGCCCATCTTCATCTGACAAGCTGGTACAGTTTTTCTGTAGGGCAAAGGGGAGCAGGTTTTCAAAACGGTTTGTCATGAAAACCGTCCCTGGATCGGCACGGGCTTCAAGTCGGGCCGCCAGATTGACAATCTCGCTCAAAAGGCTAAATCCGGGATAGGCTGAAGGAAGCGAGAGCAAGGTAACAGGACCGTAAGACAGGCCGATGCGTGCGCCTTGGGTTTCAATGACACGATCAATCGAGTCTTGCCAAATCTTGGCGGTCTCCTTGGCCAGTTTGTGAATTTTTGCTGCGACACTGAGTACATTGGCGGCATCAACTTTTTCATGGACGCCCCAAACCGCCAGTAATCCATCACCCTGTACGCGATCTACCAAGGCACCACTTTCGATCAGGATGTCCCGGGCACCATCACAAAAGGCACTTAACATTCTATGGGCGAGGGAAATATTACTCGTTTCACGCACAAAGGCACTGTAGGAACAGAAATCCATTGCCATAACACAACAATTTTCTATGGGGCGATCCAACTTTTCATCAAAGTTTTCCCATCCCTTGAGTGAGCCAAAATGGAACTCGTACAGTTCCTTATCAACGGACATTCTATTTCCCTAACCGACGTTACCTGTAACCACGTTCTTTGCGCGGTAATTATGCGCGCCATAATAGAGGGAAAGAAGCCCGAAGAAACAAGGGAAAAGCCTGTGGTCACAAAATTCTGATGAGAAAGTAAAGGGCAAGACCTCAAACTTGTCCTTTACTTAAATCACACAATTCAGAATTTAACCGCCATAAAGTGCTGAGCAGTCCTTTTCAATCATTGCCATTGCGGCACGGAAAGGGCCGGGGCCGTGGCTGATGCGGGCAACACCAAGGTCGGCCAGTTCACTGATGGATGGACAGCCTTGCATCATCATAATGTTTACGGGTAAGAGGCATTTTTCGCAGAGTTCCTTGATCAGATCCGCATCTGTCAAGGCAGGGACAAAAAAGCCGTCTGCGCCAGAATCGGCATAGGCTTGGCCGCGGGCGATAACCTTTTCCAACAGTTTCTTTTTATCATCTGAAGCGGTTGCCTTCAGAAAGATATCTGTCCGTGCATTAATGAAAATTGATACATCCAGAGCATCTGATGCCTTTTTGGCTGCGGCAATCCGTGCCGCCTGATCTTCGATGCTATAGAGCCCTTGGCCATCAATGATCTGGTCTTCAAAGTTAATGCCGATCGCACCGTTTTGCCCTGCAAGTGTCACAGATTGAGCAACCTCTTCAGGTGTTGTGCCGTAACCTGATTCAAGATCCAGAGAAACAGGCACGTCAACGCTATTGCAAATGCGGTTGATGTTTTCCATGGCAAGATCACGCGGGAGTTTTTCGCCATCGGGAAAGCCAAAGGCCTCTGCAACTGACCAGCTACCTGTTGCAATGGCTGGAGCACCCGCGCCAGCTGCGACTTTGGCTGTTCCCGGATCCCAGATATTATAGAGAACCAGCGGATCGCCTTTTTTGTGTAGATTGTGAAAGGTTGAGGCTTTTTCTTGAAGCGAAGGCATGGAAAGGACTCCTGTGAAAACATGATATTGAAAACATAGAGATCGTTGTGTTTCTTCCCAAGCTATAGCTTTCTCTTTTTACAAAAGCTGGACAGAATCGGACCTGATCATATTTTCATGTCTTTGTTTTAAACCTAGATACCCCGATGGATAAGGGGCTGTTTTTTGAGTTGAATTAAAAAGGGCTCTTTTTTGCCCCGATAACTTTATTTGGTTTTTTACGTCTGGCAATGCGCAATAGCTTTTGGAACTTGGGGCATTCCATGTGGGATGGCGCAGGGCAATCAGCCACATGGCGCAGGGCTTTGCTGAGAACAGTAAGGTCATGGATTTGTTTATCCAGATCATCGGCACGAGCCTTCAAATCATCTCGGGGCAGGTTTGGTTGTCCGTCCTCGCTAAACATTCCGGTGATTTCATCCAGCGAAAAGCCTGCAGATTTTCCCAGCACGATCAAGGACAACTGCATTAAAGTCTGCGGGGAAAACTGTCGCCGAAGTCCGTGTCTGCCGATGGATTTAATCAGGCCTATTTCCTCGTAATATCTCAGGGTCGAAGGGCGTAACCCGGTTTGATCAACCACTTCTGAAATATCTAAAACGCGCATGTTTTTCTCTGTTGATTGAGAGGCAAATTCTGGCGCGAACTTTCAAGTCGATTACCAGATAATTTCCCAGATCATTTAGTGCTATATTTTCTAGCTTGACCTCAAGTTAACTTGAATTTGTATCATGCCCAAAATACACAATTCATACAAGAGGAAAAGCCAATGACACAGTCGCTGGTAAGCAAAGAAAGTCCGGTTTGGCAGGATGGCAGAGCCATTGCCCTGATGATGGCGGCCACCCTTATGGTCATGGCAAACGCAACCATCAGTCCGGCCTTGGCTGAGTTAGAACGCGTTTTTATGGGGCAGCCCAACGCAGAACTTTTGATCAGACTGTTGGTTCCAGCGCCTTCGCTAACAGTTGTTATCTTTGCGCCGCTTGCCGGGTACTTTGTGGACCGTTATGGCAGACGGGCAATGCTACTATCCGGTGTTGTGCTGTTTGTCATTACCGGTAGTGCAGGCTTTTATCTGCCCGATCTTGAAATGATCTTTGCCAGCCGATTGGCCCTGGGCATTGCGGTGGCGATGATTATGACGTCACAGACCGCCTTGATCGGTGATTATTTTACAGGCGAAAAACGCAGTGCTTTGACGGGGCTACAGATTTCTGCCCGAAACTTTGGGGGCTTTGTCTTTTTAACGCTCGCGGGTTGGTTTGCGGTTAGCTCTCCGCGTCTGCCCTTTGTTATCTACGGTTTGGCTGTATTTTATCTTCCCTTTATGTGGCTGGTTATCCAAGAGACATCTGGCGTGCCCGTTGAAAAAAACACCAAAGATCCTGTAAAAAATAGAGCGCCTGAATCCTCTGCAAAACCTGAAGCCACGGAGGCTGATGGTCATCAATCATGGAAGGGGTGGATCGCCGCCTTGGCAGTGTTGCAGCTAATGACCAATATGATCTTTTTCCTGATGCCAACGCAACTGCCCTTTTTCCTCGATAGCATGGGATATGACAGTGCCGTTATGACGGGGGCGGCACTTGGAGCTTTGTCTCTGTCTGGAGGTTGTGCCGCGCTGTTCTATAGCCGGATCAAGCGAATGCTAAACTACGCCGGAACCTACGCGCTGGGTTATGGTTTTATGGCACTGGGTTTTGCCATTCTTCCCCTTGGCACTGATGCCATGGCGATCTTTATCGGGTCTGTGGCAGTGGGCATTGGCTTTGCGCTTGCCGTTCCAAACTTTGTGGGGATCGCTCTGCAGATTGCCCCCTCAAGCCGCCGTGGTATGGCAGGCGGTATTCTGACAACCGCCGTTTTCCTTGGTCAGTTCTGTTCCCCTTTCCTGAGCATCCCGTCGATTACCTCCTTTGGCTATACCATAACCTATCAAGGGACAGCCCTGTTGCTGGGAATAATCGCACTTATAGCTGCCGTAAAACGAGGGGTGGAGATCTTGAATTTTGGGGCAAAGCAGATTTGATTTTTGAGATTTTTGTCAGACAAAAACAGAAAGACCAAGTAAGGCCAAGCCTGTTGTGGCAAGCTTCCATGCGAGCGTTCGATAGAGAACGACACCAAAGGCATAGAGAGGGAGAAAGACGATACGGCCTACGAGGTAAAGGGCTGCTCCCCATTGGCTGATCAGATCAAAGCCTTGTATATGATTTAATATGAAAACCAACGCGATAAAGATTGGAAAGGTTTCCTGAAAGTTTATCTGCGCACGCTTTAATCGACCAGCTATTCCCTCTGGTTTTAAATTCTCATCCCGCGCCCCGATTGTATATGCGTGCCCTACCTGTGCTTTAAAGGCAAAAGAAGCACTTGCAAGGTGTATCAACGCCAACAAACAGGCAGATAAGAGAATATAGAATTCAAAAGGCATGGTGTGGTCCAGGGAAATTAATTGCAGGAAAGATTTGATCAACCTAGGGTGATACTTGGTATTTTATTCAATTAATAAGTGTTGGTCATGGCAAAAGGTGTGTTTGTCCACCGGGCAGATTCAAAATACAACGATTTTCCGGAAGAACAATACCAGTTTCCGAAACGTTATTTGAAGCGTGCAAAGTGCTTTGAAAATGATTGGGTCCTTTATTACGAACCTCGTGGCGGTGGAGGCAGGCTCGGGTACAACGCGATAGCCAAAGTTGAGACGATTGAGCCGGATGCTTCTAACGAAGGTATGTATATTGCCCGTATTATGCCGGGAACCTTTTTGTCTTTTGAAGAATTTGTCTCCTTTCGAAAAGACAACGGTTTTATGGAATCAGATCTCAGAAAAGAGGATGGCTCTTTAAATGTGGGTTTGATCCAGTGGGCGATACGACCTATTTCCGATGCTGATTTTAATCAGATTGTTTTGCAAGGGTTTCCCGAAGAAACAGATATGTTGCCACGGGCTGATGATGTGGGGCGAAACAAAGATTTACCTGCATGGGACGGTTTATCGGAAGACGCATCAGGCTTTACCCACGAAAGTGAACGTCTTCGAGTTGAACAAACCATCTCACGTATCCCGCGGGATCGTGTGTTTCGAAAACACGTTCTTGATGCCTATGACAGACGCTGTGCTATTACTGGATTACAGCTTATCAACGGTGGCGGTAGAGCAGAAGTAGAGGCAGCCCATATTAAACCTGTGGCCCAACATGGTCCTGATACGGTCAGAAATGGGATAGCATTGTCTGGTACAGTGCATTGGATGTTTGATCGTGGCCTGATTTCATTAAGCGATGATCTGGATATTTTGATCTCACGACAAGTAAATGACCCAACCCAAATTAAACGACTGGTGAATTCCAGCGGGAGAGCGTATGCACCCGAAAACCCCTCATTACGCCCGCATCCAAAGTTTTTAGGATGGCATCGAGACAATTGTTTTAAATCCTAGACTGCTTTTTGTAGCAATTTTAAGAAAAACCATAACAACTGGGCCTAGGTTACCAAGTCATTTACTAATGATGGGGAAGATAAACCATGTACAATCAAGCTTCCTTTTGAATCTTGAACAAGTTTTACAAAATTTCTGGGATACACATCCCAAACCTCATGTGGGTCTTCGAAGTCATAGTAGTCAGATAGAACTATGACTATAATGGTGTTGATCATATAAACTCTGCAGGGTCTGCGAACCTCAACTCCTTCATCCAGCAAGTGAACATAAGCTTCTTTGATTATTGTCGCTGTATCTCTTGTCTTGTTTAATAATAAGTAGAGGTAGAAATACTGTATGAAAGGGGATTGTATTAATTAACAGAGATGGCGCACCCGACAGGATTCGAACCTGTGACCTTCGCCTTCGGAGGGCGACACTCTATCCAGCTGAGCTACGGGTGCTTAAGCAGAGGGCCAATAGGGCGGACATTACTGCAAGCTATGGACGAGGTAAAGGGGCAAAATGGCGGTTACCTTTGTTGGGGCGATAAATTTAACTGGCTTATAAAATTATCTCTGGATGCGCCGCTTTTGTTTGTTTTTAACTTGGTAAGCTCAATATGTCTCTGGATATATACGGTAAGAACGTTGATGGTCTCTATAGAGATCACGGATTACCGACAAGTCGCGTATATTTTAAGCAGGATTTTTCTTGCGGCTGATTGTTTTTGCTCTTTCGTGTTGATGTCTGTTTCTTTAGACATATCCTGTTGAATCATAAAGGTCCCGTAAACGCGACACCTTTGACAGCCTTTTTCATAATCCTGCCAAAGGAACAGCCGTAGTCCTTTTCGGACTTGGTATTGTGATGATCATTTCGAAATCAGTTTGCTTCCAGCTTGGCGATAGCAGCCGGTTGTTTCAGATCTTCAATCATCTTGTCGATTTTGGCTTTTACAGCCTTGAATTTTTTCAGGTCTGTCTTCTTGAGCTTCTCGCCTGCGGGTAGTTTGACGCTCAACGGATTAACCTGACGACCATTGAAGAGCACTTCGTAGTGGAGGTGTGGACCAGTAGATCGCCCTGTTGTGCCAACATAGCCGATTACCTGCCCCTGACGCACGCGCTTGGATTTACGAATCCCTTTCGCGAATCCCTTCATATGAGCGTAAGCTGTTTCATAACCACTGTGGTGACGAATCCTTACATAATTACCAAAACTGCTGAAGCGGTTCGCCCGTAGAATCACACCGTCACCAGCTGCATAAATTGGTGTCCCGCGCGGTGCTGCAAAATCAACGCCTTTGTGCATCTTGGTATAGCCAAGAACCGGATGTTTGCGTTTGCCAAAACGGCTGGAAAGACGTGCGCCATCAACAGGTGTTCTCATCAATGCTTTTTTTGCAGACTGTCCCTTTTCATTAAAGTAGTCGGTAAAACCGCTGGACGGTGTGAAGCGGTATAACTGTAGATCGTCACCAGAGAGATTCAGTTTACCGTAAAGCATGTCACCTGTGCGCGCGAGATTACCATCTTCATCGTAATAGGCTTCGTAAACGACTTCAAAGCTGTCACCTTTTTGAATCTCGCGCTGGAAATCAACATCAAAGCTATAGGCCCTGATCATCTTGATCATAATATCGTTGGGCACATCAACGTTCGTTGCGGCAAGATAGAGGCTACTTGTAATTTCATTTGCGCTACGCGTCATTTTCATGGTCAGCGGGCGCTGGATTTCTTCCGCGATATACTTGGTGTTTTCGCCTTCCGTGGTGCTTACCTTAACAATGCGTTCAACACTGGGCTGAAACTGCATGGCTCTTAGAGGGCCAACATCGCGTTCTTTTTTCTGTGGGACGATCTTCTCGGCGTTCGGATCTGACGGAGGTGCAAAGGTAAGGGCAATGTCCAGTCCGGGTTTGATCTTTCGTGGTGAATAGACATCAGTCAGAGCTTTAATCACACCGTGGGCTTCTGATCTGGTTACGCCTGCGGAAACAAGCAAGCTCATAAGAGTGTCACCGTGAGAGACGGTCACCATTTTTTCGATATCACCAGGTTCAAGAATATCAGCGGCCGTTTCCGTAGGAACAGCCCCGACGGCTATATATTCGCTGGTCAGCAGGTCGGTCTTAAGCGTCGCGACAACTTCTGGTGATGCAATGGTAATTTCCTGTGTACTGGCATTGGCGACGATGGATGAATCTTCGCTTTCGCTAACAGAGGCCGTTTTTACCTCGTTTGTGATCTGTTCTTCTATAGGGGTGCTACTGGAAAGCCAGAAATAGATTCCGCCAAGGGCGAGAATCGACAGACTGCCTCCGAGTGCTGCATTAACCATAAAAACAGGTGTGTGGAATCTGTTCTTCACACGTAGTGCTCCGGAATCCGTGACGACATACGGCCGTATTCGATGTTGTTGTTATATAGAATTTCAATACTCTGCTTGGACAAGGTGATGTATTTATGGATTCCTGTCAATGCTTACTCGATTCTGTTTTTCAAAAAAATCCCCTTTTTCTGCGGGGTTTGCGGCATACCTGTCGCAAACAAGAGGCAAGATGATGGAAAAAAGTAAATAAAATTTAAAAAGGTCTTTGACAGTATGTTGGTGTAGGCCTATAAGGTCGCTCACCGACGGGGCAGGTGCTTTGGCGGTACATCGGAAAGGTGGAGTAAAAACAGACAGTTAGCGGAAGTTTTACAGAAGCTGGCTTGAGGATTTGGATAGGATTTGTTCCTTGAAAAAGTTTTTACAAAAATGTTTCAGATGTTCCTTGACGGTAGGGAAAAAGACTATATATATCGTCTAGCTTTTCGGGGCCGGGTTTTTTTGGTTCTGGTTTAGTGAATAGTTGTTTGACATTGTTGATATGAATTGGAAGGGATGCGTGGACGGCGGTTTGTTGTTTATGGCGATGAGCTAGCTAGTTTCATGTATCTTATTCGAAATAAGTTACACAAAACCTAGTCAGTAATAGAATTTGAGTTCTGTTTTAAGACAGAAGTCAGGTCAACTTGAGAGTTTGATCCTGGCTCAGAACGAACGCTGGCGGCAGGCTTAACACATGCAAGTCGAACGAGAAGGTTCTTTCGGGAACTGGACAGTGGCGCACGGGTGAGTAACGCGTGGGAATCTACCATGGAGTGGGGGATAACAGTTGGAAACGACTGCTAATACCGCATACGCCCTGAGGGGGAAAGATTTATTGCTCTATGATGAGCCCGCGTTAGATTAGGTAGTTGGTGGGGTAATGGCCTACCAAGCCTACGATCTATAGC